>NZ_CP150222.1:2512500-3877500 GCF_037969915.1 Paenibacillus sp. FSL R7-0216
AATCGAACTCGGAGATAGCTGGTTCTCCCCGAAATAGCTTTAGGGCTAGCCTCGGTGGGATAGTCGTGGAGGTAGAGCACTGATTGGGTGCGGGGCCCGCCAAGGGTTACCAAGCTCAGTCAAACTCCGAATGCCACAGACTGATTAACCGGGAGTCAGACAGTGAGTGCTAAGATCCATTGTCAAAAGGGAAACAGCCCAGACCATCAGCTAAGGTCCCCAAGTGTGTGTTAAGTGGGAAAGGATGTGGAGTTGCACAGACAACCAGGATGTTGGCTTAGAAGCAGCCACCATTTAAAGAGTGCGTAATAGCTCACTGGTCGAGTGACTCTGCGCCGAAAATGTAACGGGGCTAAACACACCACCGAAGCTATGGCTTGAATCGACTTCACTGCTTCTTTGAGGCGGTGTTTCACCGGTACATTTATGCCGAAAGCGACTTTTGAAATTGTTCAAAGGTTTCGGCCAAATGCACCAGGGGTTAAACACAGGACTTCGAAGCAGGAGTGAAGTCGATTCAGGGGTAGGGGAGCGTTGTATGTAGGTTGAAGGTGTACCGTAAGGAGCGCTGGACAGCATACAAGTGAGAATGCCGGTATGAGTAACGAAAAGATCAGTGAGAATCTGATCCGCCGAAAGCCTAAGGGTTCCTGAGGAAGGTTCGTCCGCTCAGGGTAAGTCGGGACCTAAGGCGAGGCCGAAAGGCGTAGTCGAAGGACAACAGGTTGAAATTCCTGTACCACCGTAATCCGTTATGAGCGATGGGGTGACGCAGTAGGGTAGTGACGCGAGCTGATGGATGCTCGTCCAAGCAGTGAGGCTGGTGTGTAGGCAAATCCGCACACCGTAAGGCTGGGCTGTGATGGGGAGGGAAAATTATAGTACCGAAGGTCATGATCTCACACTGCCAAGAAAAGCCTCTAGTCAGGAGAAGGTGCCCGTACCGCAAACCGACACAGGTAGGCGAGAAGAGAATTCTAAGGCGCGCGGAAGAACTCTCGTTAAGGAACTCGGCAAAATGACCCCGTAACTTCGGGAGAAGGGGTGCCCCGGTAGAGTGAATAGCTCGAGGGGGCCGCAGTGAAAAGGCCCAAGCGACTGTTTAGCAAAAACACAGGTCTGTGCGAAGCCGCAAGGCGAAGTATACGGGCTGACGCCTGCCCGGTGCTGGAAGGTTAAGGGGAGTGGTTAGGGGTTAAACCCGAAGCTATGAACCGAAGCCCCAGTAAACGGCGGCCGTAACTATAACGGTCCTAAGGTAGCGAAATTCCTTGTCAGGTAAATTCTGACCCGCACGAATGGCGTAACGACTTGGGCGCTGTCTCAACGAGAGATCCGGTGAAATTTTAATACCTGTGAAGATGCAGGTTACCCGCGACAAGACGGAAAGACCCCATGGAGCTTTACTGCAGCTTGATATTGGACTTTGATACGATTTGTACAGGATAGGTGGGAGCCTAGGAAGCCGGAGCGCCAGCTTCGGTGGAGGCGCCGTTGGGATACCACCCTGATCGTATCGGAGTTCTAACCTGGTACCGTGATCCGGTACGGGGACAGTGTCAGGTGGGCAGTTTGACTGGGGCGGTCGCCTCCTAAAGAGTAACGGAGGCGCCCCAAGGTTCCCTCAGAATGGTTGGAAATCATTCGAAGAGTGCAAAGGCAAAAGGGAGCTTGACTGCGAGACTGACAAGTCGAGCAGGGACGAAAGTCGGGCTTAGTGATCCGGTGGTACCGCATGGAAGGGCCATCGCTCAACGGATAAAAGCTACCCTGGGGATAACAGGCTTATCTCCCCCAAGAGTCCACATCGACGGGGAGGTTTGGCACCTCGATGTCGGCTCATCGCATCCTGGGGCTGAAGTAGGTCCCAAGGGTTGGGCTGTTCGCCCATTAAAGCGGTACGCGAGCTGGGTTCAGAACGTCGTGAGACAGTTCGGTCCCTATCTGTCGTGGGCGCAGGAAATTTGAGAGGAGCTGTCCTTAGTACGAGAGGACCGGGATGGACGCACCGCTGGTGCACCAGTTGTTCCGCCAGGAGCATAGCTGGGTAGCTAAGTGCGGACGGGATAAGCGCTGAAAGCATCTAAGCGTGAAGCCCCCCTCAAGATGAGATTTCCCAATTAGTAAGACCCCTTGAAGACGACGAGGTTGATAGGCCTGAGGTGGAAGTGCAGCAATGTATGGAGCTGACAGGTACTAATCGGTCGAGGGCTTATCCAAAAAATACCCCAAAAAGTGAAGCGAGGCTTCGAAGGTAATTCCGATTACTTTTCGGGGACCCCGATAAACCAAGTAAGGGCTAACACGCAAATACGTTTCGTATCCAGTTTTCAGGGAGCAAGCATGGATCTGAAGTGACTCAAGTAGTTACTTCAGTGAAGTAGGCTCACGGCATTTGGCGATGCTGTTTCCTGTTACATATTTTTACCCGTTTGGTGGCGATGGCGGAGGGGTTCCACGCGTACCCATCCCGAACACGACCGTTAAGCCCTCCAGCGCCGATGGTACTTGGACCGAAGGGTCCTGGGAGAGTAGGACGCCGCCAAGCAATCCAAAAAGAGCACTACCGTTCATTCGGTAGTGCTCTTTTTGGATTTGTAAATAAACGCACTGAAGCAATTAAAACGAGGGATATTTACGTAAGAAATATTATGTCAACTTTGACCCCTTCATCCTTAGGCTTTCACCGCTTGAATGACCGCGGAGATGAGATAATCCTCAAGTTTCACCCCAGGCACCCATTTTTTGATGAAGGTTTTTGAATCGTCCTTTGGTTGGATGCTGATGTTGGTGAAGCCGCATTGGACTAGCATCTTCTCCAGTTCCGGGATTGAGGAAGCGCCGGATATACACCCGGCATACAGATCTTCAAGATCATTCTTGATCTCGGGAGGTAGTTCCGCTGTCGTAACGACATCCGAGATGGCGAGACGCCCGCCAGGGAGCAGCACCCGATAGGCTTCCCGGAAGACCTGTTCTTTGTCGGGGGAGAGGTTAATGACGCAGTTGGAGATGATCACATTGACGGTTTGATCGGCAACCGGTAAGTTTTCAATTTCGCCTAACCGGAAGTCCACATTCGCAAACCCGCCTTTAAGCGCGTTTTGGCGGGCACGGCTTACCATTTCCGGTGTCATATCCACACCGATGACCTTTCCCGACTCTCCGACTTGCCGCGAGGCGAGAAAACAATCGAAACCACCGCCGCTCCCCAAATCAAGGACGACCTCTCCCGGAGTTAGTTGAGCGATCGCTTGCGGATTTCCGCAACCAAGACCTAAATTGGCGCCATCGGGTACGGCGTTTAATTCCTCGCCGGAATAACCCAAACTGGCCGAGATATCTTTGAAATCGGTAGGGGTACTACAACAACCGGCGGTATTCGGAGAACAGCAGCTCGATTCAGTGGTGCTGGGCTCGGATACTTGCTGAACCGCAACTTGCCGATAACGCTGGCGGACGTTTTGACGGATTTCGTCATGGGTTAATTTGGTCATTGTTATTCCTCCTTAGGTTAACTAGCAGCAAACGGTACAGCAAGAATCGCTTCTTACCTGACGAATACGAAACGACTCGGAAATTCGAGTGAGCCAGCGTTTTTTCGGTGGTTTTGGTACAATCCACATCCAGGCTTCACGATTAATTTTTTGGAGCTCTGACGCTTGTAATTTCATTAACACTTCAGCGGTATACACTTCACTCAACACGGTCATCCCTCACTTCTAATTTGATATTTGCAAGTAAAAGTTTACATGACTATCCGTATGGATGGGGAGGTTGATCAAACAATAACGACATTCACACCTTTGTTAAGACATTGTCGCTTTGTTTATCCAATTCCTGCCTTGTTATAGTTATACTCCGTTAACTTGCAAAATGCAAATAAAATTTTGTGATACTTAACAAATAAGCAATTGATTATATAATTATATTCGATTAAGATTGAATAAGGATCATTAACATGAATAAGAGGAGGTGCATTCTAGTGGATGCGGATCAAACGATCGATGATATGGCTGAGACATTTAAGTTGCTTGGCGATAAAACTAGACTAACGATAATGGCATTTCTGAAAGAACGTGAGCTTTGCGTCTGTAATATAGTTGATTTAATTCAAATGTCGCAGCCCAGCGTCAGCCAACATTTGCGAAAAATGAAGGCAGGAGGATTGGTCACGGAAGTTCGCCGCGGAAAGTGGACCTACTACTCCCTAAGATTAACGGAGAAGCCGTACGTCGAAGAACTGCTTAAGCACCTGCCATCCCAGGCATCGAAGGTGAAGCAGTTATTGGATTGTGAATCGGCATCCTCTTGCGATGATTAGTTTACCAATGATACAAGGATGGTGAGAAGTTTGTCAGGCAAACAAACACGAAGATTATCTTTTCTTGATCGATACTTGACGATATGGATTTTTGCTTCAATGGCCATGGGGCTTCTACTTGGAAGGTTTGTACCGAGTTTTTCTGAGTATCTTTCTCGCTTGCAAGTGGGAACAACCTCGATCCCGATCGCCATCGGGCTGATCGTCATGATGTATCCTCCATTGGCTAAGGTGAAATACGAGAAATTGGGCCGCGTCTTTAAGGATGGGAAGGTATTACTCCTTTCCTTACTGCAAAACTGGGTTATCGGACCAATCCTGATGTTCCTCTTGGCGATTCTGCTGCTTAGTGACATGCCAGAGTATATGGTGGGCTTAATCATGATTGGCCTGGCTAGATGTATCGCGATGGTACTAGTATGGAGCGATTTAGCTAAAGGTGACCCGGAATATACCGCTGGATTGGTCGCGTTTAACTCGATTTTTCAAATTTTGTTTTACTCGGTATTCTCTTACGTATTTATCACGGTTCTCCCCGAATGGTTTGGTATTCAAGGCGCCCGAGTGGATGTGTCAATGGGAGAGATTGCTCGCAGCGTATTGATTTATCTAGGAATTCCGTTTGCGGCCGGGCTGTTGTCTCGGGTTATAGGGATTCGCTGGAAAGGAAAGGAGAAATATGAACAGGAGTTTGTGCCCAGAATCAGCCCGTTAGCCCTCATTGCCTTATTATTCACGATTGTGCTGATGTTCTCATTGAAGGCCGATCTGATGATGAAACTGCCTTTAGACGTGGTTCGCATTGCCATCCCAATGATCATTTATTTCGTGGTCATGTTCCTTTTGTCGTTCTTTCTGTCCAAAAAAGCGGGTACGACTTACCCCGTTGCCACTTCGTTGTCTTTCACGGCGGCGAGCAACAATTTCGAACTAGCCATTGCCGTGGCCATCGGCGTTTTCGGTATTGATTCCGGTGTTGCATTTGCAGCGGTCATCGGGCCGCTTGTGGAAGTGCCTGTATTGATAGCGCTAGTGAATGTTGCTTTGCGTTTCAAACGGAAGTATTTCGATTCGTTCTCGGCTAAACCTAATTAAGATGCTAAAGGAGATGTTCTGATCCAATGGAGAAAAAAACGATTTATTTCTTGTGTACCGGTAATTCCTGTCGAAGTCAAATGGCCGAAGGTTGGGCGAAGAATTATTTACCGGAAGGTTGGGAGGTTTATAGCGCCGGGATCGAGGCGCATGGTTTGAATCCGAATGCGGTTAAGGCTATGACCGAGGTTGGAATTGATATCTCGGAGCAAACTTCGGATCTAATAGATATGGAACGCTTGAACCATGCGGATATGGTCGTCACGCTGTGTGGAGACGCTGCGGACCGCTGTCCGATGACACCGCCTCAGGTTCGCCGCGAGCACTGGGGATTTGACGATCCGGCAAAAGCCACGGGAACAGATGAAGAGAAGTGGGCGGTATTCCAGCGCGTCCGTGATCAAATTGGCGAGCGGATTCAGCGTTTTGCAGCTGAAGAAGCGAATGAATAGGATATTTCATTATAATCCAGACCGGCCGTTTCGCGAATCGCCGGATTTATATTTGTGTTATTGGGGAAAAGAAAAGTGCGCTCCACTTCATTCCTTTGGTCCAGGTGTCCGTGACATCTATAAAATCCACTTTATCCATTCGGGACGGGGGATTGTAAAGGTTGAGGGTGAAACCTACGAGTTGACCGGAGGACAGGCGTTTATCGCGTATCCCGAGCGGGTTATATTCTATCAAGCCGATGAAAGTGACCCCTGGACGTATTCCTGGATCGGCTTCCGTGGAGATCAAGTGACGGAAGTTTTAGACCGAACCCGGTTAAGTCCGGCATTCCCCGTGTTTCCAATGGACACACGATTGATGCCTCAATTATACGATTTGCTGGGGGATGCGGAGGATACAGCCGCCACCCGCGATTTACGCCTTCAAGCGTTGCTGCACGAATTTTTAACGTTGTTAGTGGAGCTTGTCCCTGCATCCGGAAGTTCTAACGCTGCAAGCACACAAGCAAAAGATGCGTATATCCATCACTGCCTTGATTTCCTGCATAGTCATTATAGCGAAGAGATTACCGTTGGCCAGTTAGCCGCGATCGTAGGGCTAGACCGGAAATATTTATCGTCACTGTTTAAGCAGGTTACAGGAATGCCGCCGCAGCAATATCTGTTGAATTACCGGATGGAGAAGGCCTGCTTTTTGCTGGAGAAGGCCCACTATTCAATCGCCGAAGTTGCGCGCTCGGTCGGATATCAAGATGCTTTGCTATTCTCCAAAATGTTCAAGAAAAAGAGGGGTGTCTCACCTACCGATTATCGTGGGAAATCCCAATAATCAGACATTATGCCATAGGAATCATCCGTGTTGATATAGGTGTGCCGCTCCCGGTGTATTATATTGAACATATAAAACACTAAAGGAGGACAAACATTCATGTATCAAGCAGCTGACAACAGATACGAAACGATGACATATAACCGTTCGGGACGGAGCGGATTGAAGTTACCAGCCGTCTCACTCGGCCTATGGCATAATTTCGGCGGGATCGATGTGCTCGAGAATGGGCGTGCCATGCTGCACCGAGCATTCGATTTAGGGATCACGCATTTCGATCTCGCCAACAATTATGGACCGCCGGCAGGCTCTGCCGAGGAAACGTTTGGACGGGTGCTTCGCGAGGATCTTCGTCCCTATCGCGACGAGATGATCATTTCTACCAAAGCGGGTTATTACATGTGGCCAGGACCCTATGGAGAATGGGGTTCGAAAAAATATCTGGTCTCAAGCCTGGATCAAAGCTTGAAGCGGATGGGACTGGAATATGTTGATATTTTCTACCATCATCGTCCGGATCCAAACACGCCGCTGGAAGAAACGATGGCCGCACTCGACCTCATCGTACGCCAAGGGAAAGCGCTATATGTGGGACTGTCCAACTATCGTCCGGAAGAGACGCGGGAGGCGTCACGGATCCTGAAACAATTGGGTACACCAGCCGTCATCCATCAGCCAAACTATTCGATGATGAACCGCTGGATTGAGGAGGGGCTGCAGGATGTACTGGAGGAAGAAGGCATCGGCTCGATCGTGTTCTCCCCACTCGAGAAAGGTATTTTGACCGACCGTTATTTGAACGGAATTGCACCGGACTCCCGTGCTGCCGGACCTAGTGTATTCCTTCGTCCGGAGGACTTGAATGAGGAACGGATCACGAAAATCAAGCAGTTGAATGAATTGGCAGCCACAAGAGGACAGAAGCTATCGCAGATGGCCTTGAGTTGGGTGTTGCGTGGAGGTAGAGTGACCTCCGCACTGATTGGCGCCAGCAAGGTGAGCCAAATCGAAGATGCGGTTGGCGCTTTGACCAATCCGACGTTTACGTCGGAGGAGCTTCGTCGAATTGACGAGATTTTAGGGTTTTAAGAAATTTCAGCACACAAGCGTCGCCCGAAGAAGATTCGGGACGGCGCTTTTTTTCTACTAAATTTCCCCGCCGTATTGAGCTTTGCCCCGATTAACCAGTATAATATGTCGAGTGTACCCTTTTTGCTTAAATCGAGAGTTACCAACCATATTTCCTATAGAAAAGGTGTTAAAATTCAATGAGTATTTTAAACGTAGAACGGTTAAGTCACGGTTTTGGGGATCGGGCCATCTTTAATGACGTGTCCTTCCGCCTGTTGAAAGGTGAGCATATCGGACTAGTCGGAGCCAATGGCGAGGGCAAATCGACGTTCATGAACATTATTACGGGGAAGCTGCAGCCAGACGAAGGCAAAGTCGAATGGGCTAGACGCACGCGTGTCGGTTATCTGGACCAACATGCGGTGTTGGAGAAAGGGATGACAATCCGCGACGTGCTGCGCGGAGCCTTCCAATACCTGTTTGACTTGGAACAGGAAATGAACGATATGTATGGCAAAATGGGCGAGGTGTCGCCGGAAGAACTGGAGCAGTTGCTCGAAGACGTGGGCACGATACAGGATACGCTCACGAATCAGGACTTTTACCTGATCGATGCGAAGATCGATGAAACGGCCCGTGGCTTGGGATTAACCGATATCGGGCTCGATAAGGATGTCAATGACCTCAGCGGGGGGCAGCGGACCAAAGTGCTGCTGGCCAAGCTTCTGCTTGAGAAGCCTGACATTCTGTTGCTTGACGAGCCAACCAACTATTTGGATGAACAACATATCGAATGGTTAAAGCGATATTTACAGGAATATGAGAACGCATTTATCCTGATTTCGCACGACATCCCGTTCCTGAATAGCGTCATTAACTTGATTTACCATATGGAAAATCAAGAGCTGAACCGCTACGTTGGCGACTATGATAATTTTCTGCAGGTGTACGAGGCGAAAAAGCTACAGTTGGAGTCCGCCTACAAACGCCAGCAGCAAGAGATCGCTGACCTTAAGGACTTTGTGGCGCGCAACAAAGCCAGCGTGGCGACACGCAACATGGCGATGTCGCGGCAGAAGAAGCTCGACAAGATGGATATCATCGAGCTGGCAAAGGAGAAGCCGAAACCACAATTTAACTTCAAAGATGCCCGGACATCCGGCAAGCTGATCTTTGAGACAACGGATCTGGTGATCGGGTACGATTCACCGTTATCGAGACCGCTCAATCTGCGGATGGAACGCGGGCAAAAAATCGCCCTTGTCGGTGCAAACGGGATCGGTAAAACGACGCTCCTGCGCAGCATCCTGGGTCAAATCCCGGCGATCTCCGGCTCGGCACGCCTCGGCGATTTACTGGAGATCGGCTACTTCGAGCAGGAAATGAAGGAAGCTAACTACAATACGTGTATTGAGGAGATCTGGAACGAGTTCCCTTCATATACGCAGTTTGAGGTACGTGCCGCCCTAGCCAAATGCGGTCTGACAACCAAACATATCGAGAGCAAGGTTGCCGTGCTGAGTGGCGGCGAGAAAGCAAAAGTTCGGTTATGCAAACTGATTAACCGGGAAACCAATCTGCTGGTGCTCGACGAACCTACGAACCATTTGGACGTTGATGCAAAGGATGAGCTGAAACGTGCCCTGCAAGCCTACAAGGGCAGTATTCTGTTGATTTCTCACGAACCGGAATTCTATCGCGATGTCGTCACAGAGACGTGGAACTGCGAATCGTGGACTACGAAAATGCTGTAGGAGATTTTGAATATGGATGCAAACTAGTAATAAAAATGTCCTGTGTTAATTCATAGGGCATTTTTGTTGTGGGCGGCCGATCTAATTTAGCTTTATGGCCTCTTTGCATGATTATCCCGTTTAATCAGGAGCAGACAGAGCAATACTTCCACATTTGAACAAAGGTATATCTATTCCCAAATCAAGAAGATGAATACTAGATTTGATTTTCACTACATGCTGAGTGAACGGGATAAGAGTGAAAAGGCGCTCAAAGGGTAACTGGGAAAGGGACTCTGTCATTCATTGCCGCGAAATCAGTTGTTGGTTATAATAGTTAGGTAGATTATTAAGAAAGTGGGAACAGTATGGGCCGCAAATGGAACAATATTAAAGAGAAGAAAGCTTCGAAAGACGCCAATACCAGCCGGATCTACGCGAAATTCGGCGTCGAAATTTATGTTGCCGCCAAGAAAGGCGAACCGGATCCGGAATCGAACCGCGCTTTGAAGGTCGTTCTGGAACGGGCAAAAACGTACAATGTACCTAAGGCGATCATTGACCGCGCCCTCGATAAGGCCAAGGGCAGTTCGGACGAAGTATACCAGGAGTTGCGTTACGAAGGCTTTGGGCCTAACGGCTCCATGGTGATTGTAGATACATTGACGAATAACGTGAACCGTACCGCACCGGAAGTACGTTCCGCTTTCAACAAGAATGGCGGGAACATGGGCGTAAGCGGATCGGTTTCTTATATGTTTGACGCGACAGCGGTCATCGGGATGGAAGGCAAGACCATCGATGAAGTGTTTGAAATCCTGATGGAAGCCGATCTCGAGGTGCGTGATATCGTCGAGGAGGACGAGGCGGTCATCGTCTATGCCGAGCCGGATCAATTCCATTCCGTTCAGGAAGCGCTCAAAAACGCCGGAATCACGGAGTTTACGGTTGCGGAATTGACCATGCTGGCGCAAAACTACGTTACTTTACCGGCGGATGCCGAAGCGCAATTTGAGAAACTGATTGATGCGCTGGAGGACTTAGAAGACGTGCAGCAAGTGTATCATAACGTGGAATTTGCTGAGTAATCCCTCTGTTGAGGCGATTTGGAAACGGGCTGATAAGAAGAACTCTTCTATCAGCCCTTTTTTGCGCTCAACAACATAATATACATTGAAGGATAGGAAGTAGTTAGGAAGGGGCTTATTATGACAAGCTGGAATTTAACCGGACTGCGGACGGAGCAAGCCTTGTCCCGTTACTCGACCTATGAAATCGGGGGAGAGGCCCGCTTTGTTGGAACGCCTCGATCGCAAGAACAATTACGGGAGCTGCTGGAGCAGGCGTATCGCCGCGGTATAGAGCCGACTTTTTTTGGCGGGGGTTCAAATATGCTGTTTCCCGATCGGCCTGACCCCGATGCTTTATTTCTAACGACTCGGGAGATGGTAGATTTCAAGCTCGAGGGGGACCGATTGGTTGTTTCGTCGGGAATGCCGATGTCGATGTTGGCCGTGATTGGATATGGACTGGGGATTTCCGATTTTGATTTTGCCTTTTTGCTGCCGGGAACGGTTGGCGGCGGAGTTTACATGAATGCCAAGTACTTTGACCGCCATATCAGCGATACGTTGGTCAACGTTCATTATGTTGACTTACAGAGGCCGAGCGGGATCCAAACCCTAGGGCGGGAAGCCTGCGGATTTGGGTATAAACAATCCGTATTTCAAGACAACTCCAGCAACTGGTTGATCGTCGGAGCGGAGTTTAAGTTGAGCTCGACTAGCCGAGAAGCCGTGTCGTTGTTGGCGTTACCGGAATGGATTGCTCTTCGGGAAGGGAAGCTGCCACCCACTCGGTTACCTGAATTTGCTTCGCACTTCATCGGTTGGTTGGAAGATAAAGAAGGGGAAAAGGGAGAAGACTCGGCATTAGCCCCGTTGCGAAAGGTCGTACAGGATCGTGTAGGGAAAATGCATTTTACTTATCCTTCCTGCGGGTCGGTGTTCAAAAACGATTATACCGTTGGCGAGCCGATCGGCAAACTGGCAGACCGACTTCATTTGAGAGGTGTTCAACGGGGCAATGCCCGAATTTCGCCCGTTCACGGCAATGTGATTCAAAATATAGGAGGGGCGAAAGCAGCGGACGTGATCGAGTTAATTCATCACGTACAGGATGCCTTTGATCGACATTATGGTTTTGTTCCTGAGCCGGAAGTTGTCGTCATCGAAGGGAAGTCTTCTTCGTACCGGCGTTAAAACTTCAAAGCCCGTCTCCGGCAGTTGCCGGGACGGGCTTGTTTAAGCTTATTGGGATTTATAAGGTTACCGCTACCGGGATTTGATTAGTATAACCTAATCTCCGGGAGATTTCGTTGGCTGCTTGCTGCACGTCCTTCACGAGCTCGGCGATGCGCCCTTCCTCGAACTGAACCTCTAACCCGGCAGCGCTGAGTGCTGCAATGATTTGCCCGGTATGATCGAAGATCGGTGCACTTAACTCGGCAGTGTAGTTCTCCAATTCGGACCGACTGAAGCAGTAACCATCCTGCCGAGAACGTTCCAGGATCTTGCGCAGCTTGGTTTTGTCAGTGATCGTGCCGGTGGCGATGAGTTGCAACTCGGTGGCATCCAGGTACTCCTCGCGCTCTGCCTCAGGCATAAAAGCTAAAATAATACGTGATGACGCTCCGGCGTATAGTGGGGCTTTTCGGCCGATTTTGGTAAACAGTCGCACGGGGTGATCCGTATCCAGTTTTTCAATATAAATACATTCGTCGCCGTCGCGCAGCACCAAATGGATGGCCTCCTGGATCTCGTCCCGTAACTGCTGCATGACCGGCAATGCGACATGTCGGATGTCCAAACGTTCCGCGACCAGATTGCCGTATTGAAGAAAGAGTAATCCTAGGGAGTAAGAGCCTTCCGTATCTTTTTTTAAGAACCCCATCTCTTCCAAGGAGCCGATCATACGTAGAACCGAGGTTTTAGGAATTCCCGATAACTTGGCCATCTCGCTGATATTCAGCTTAGGATAGGTCAGGAATAATTGGAGTAGATCCATTGACCTGACCACGGTTTTGTTCTTGTGTTTATTGGTGGTTTGCACGTTATGCCTCCTGCATGGCCTCTAGTTCATTCTGTATTAGTATACAACGAATGGAAGAAAGTTGAAAACCAGCAAACGGTTACGGAAATTTATGCTTGATTTTTGTCTAATTCCTACTATAATGATCGTATATATGGGCATTCGAAATTCGGTAACTGCGTTCCGAAATACGGAACCTCAACGAAAATCGATTCAATTTTTAAATGAAAAAATCTTGATTTTTATGGAATTCTACCTAACAATGATTTTAAGTAAAAGTTTCGCAATTCGGGATTTAAAGTCCGAAATTCGGATGGGAGGATGAACATGACTTACTCGCAGTCACCCGCAGAAATTCCCATCACTCCACTCGGAGATTCGGCGTTGATCGTGAAGTTCGGTGATTCGATTCTTAAAGACACTCATCTCAAGGTCAGACAGTTGGCAGAACATCTGGATCAGCATCCTTTTTCTTGGATGGTCGAGGTGGTTCCGACATTTACGTCGGTGACGATTTACTATGACGTGATGAAGTTGCTTGCAGAAACCGTGGAACAAGAGGATCACGTTCGTATCGTGAATCCGTTCCAGCTGGCCGCGGCGAGCGTGTCTGAGTTGCTTCTCACACTGCGTGACGTTAATGCATCACCAGCCAGAATCGTTGAAATTCCCGTCTGTTATGGCGGGGACTTCGGGCCGGATTTAGAAACGGTTGCCTCCAGCAACGGACTCACGCCTCAAGAGGTGGTCGAGATTCATCGTTCAGCGGACTATCTGGTTTATATGCTTGGGTTTGCTCCCGGTTTTGCTTACTTAGGAGGGATGTCCGAGCGGATCGCAACCCCGCGGCGGGAAACGCCCCGCTTGTCTATTCCGGCCGGAACCGTCGGAATTGCCGGAGATCAGACCGGCGTTTATCCGATTGATACCCCGGGAGGCTGGCAGTTAATCGGCAAAACTCCGATCGAGTTATTCAAGCCGCAGCAAATGCCGCCAACCTTACTGCAAGCTGGAGATATTGTCCGCTTCTATCCGATCAGCCGTGAACAATTTGAGGCATGGGAGGAGAAAGTGCGATGAGCCTCTTGATCGAAAAACCCGGCTTGTTAACCACGGTTCAGGATCTAGGAAGGTTTGGCGTCCAGAAATTCGGCGTGATTGTGAGTGGAGCAATGGATGCCTTCGCATTACGTATTGCGAATTTGTTGGTCGGCAATGAGGAAGGGGAGGCCGGACTTGAAATCACGTTGCTGGGTCCGGTGATCCGTTTCGAGCAAACGGCACTGATCTCGCTCTGCGGCGGCGATCTGTCGCCCAAGTTGAATGGGGTGCCTATTCCGTTGTGGAGAACGGTGCTGGTGCCTAAGGGCAGCTCGCTGACATTTGGTCCGATGAAACTTGGCTGCCGCGCTTACCTGGCAGTAGGAGGTGGGATCGATGTTCCGGCTCGTATGAACAGCCGTTCTACTTATCTAAGGGCGGGCATCGGAGGTTATGAGGGTCGCGCACTTACTGCAGGCGATCGGTTGACGTTGGGGGAAATGACTTTGCGCGGCTCCCATTTGTTTGGCTCACTCGCCAGGGAGGCGAGCAACGAAACCGGCGCCGTTAGCCGTTGGGCCGTATTTCCGGAGATGCTTCCCAAATATGCGGCGAATCCCATCGTACAGCTGATTCCTGGGGAGGAATACGAGTTGTTTCAAGAACAAAGCCACCACGATTTATGGCATGAGGAATTTGCGGTTTTACCGCAGTCCGACCGGATGGGTTACCGTTTCAAAGGCCGAGCATTGCAGTTGAATCATTCGAAAGAGATGATTTCCTCGGCAGTGACGATGGGAACTGTGCAGGTACCCCCTGATGGGAACCCGATCATTTTGATGGCTGATCGCCAAACAACCGGAGGATATCCTAAAATTGCGCAAGTCGCAAGCGTGGATTTACCGCTGTTAGCCCAAACCAACTTAGGTGCACGGGTTCGATTTCGGGAGGTCACCCTGCAAGAAGCGCAACGGCAATTGATTAACCGGGAAAACGCGATTCAAACGCTGCGGAAAGGTCTGGATCAGTTGGAGACTTCCGTACGCAAATTCGGATCGGGCGACTTGGACTGGCATGCATAAACAGACAGCAGGATTGGAAAATTCAGTATGGAGGAAGTTAACTATGGAGAACAAAAGCCATCCAAAACTCGAGATTCGGGATTTGCGTGTGGAATATGAGTCCAAGGGTCAGCGCACCGTCGCTTTGGAGGATGTCCAGCTCAAGGTGGAGGACGGCGAATTCGTGTCCGTTGTTGGCCCAAGCGGTTGCGGCAAATCGACCTTGCTGAAGGTTGTTTCCGGGCTGCTCAAGCCGGCCGCCGGGAGTGCTTATCTGGATGGTCAGGCAATCCAAGGCGTGCCGAGCCAAGTCGGAATGGTATTTCAAAACGATGCGCTGCTCCCATGGAAAAGCGTTATCGACAATGTCCGCCTCCCGCTGGAGATCAAGGCACTTTCCAAAGACGAGCAATTATCCGAAGCCAATCGGCTGCTGAAAATGGTCGGACTCGAAGGTTTCGGCGCTTACCATCCGAAAGAATTGTCCGGCGGGATGCGCAAGCGGGTCGCATTGGCGCGAACCTTCGCTTACGACCCTGAGATTTATTTAATGGACGAGCCATTTGGACCGCTGGATGCCCAGACCCGGGTGAAGATCGGGGAAGAGTTTTTGCAATTGTGGGAAAATGTCGGGAAAAGCGTGCTGTTCATCACTCACGATATCGAAGAGGCGATTGCGCTTTCCGACCGGGTCATCGTGATGACCTCCCGGCCGGGACGGATCAAAGCAGAGTTTAAAGTGAATCTGGAGCGGCCGCGTCCTTTTTACGACATCCGCTTCGATCCTCAGTTTAAGGAGCTGCAGAAAGAGATTTGGGCCCAAATGTCAGACGGGGAATAGAGAGAGGAGGATATCATCATGGCACCAAAAACAACGACATCATCGGCCAGCTCTCCTTCCTCTAAGGCAGGGCGGGGGAATCGCAGCGCGGCCGTGTGGATCGGCAGATTGGTCGTATTTATCGTTCTTATCGGATTATGGGAGTTGCTCTCGGGCACGGCGTTTAATTCTTTTTGGCTGAGCAAGCCGTCCTTGATCATGAAGCGAATCATTGAGATGACCGCAAGTGGGGATCTATGGTTCCATATGAGCATCACGCTTCAGGAATCCATCGTCGGTCTCATTATCGGGATGCTCGGAGGGACGTTGCTGGGGATTCTGCTCGCGTTTAGCGGGATTTTTCAAAAGTGGGTCTACCCTTACATTATGGCCTTGTACAGCTTGCCTCGGGTATCGCTGGCTCCTTTGTTTATCGTCTGGTTTGGGATCGGAATGACCTCGAAAATTCTGATGGTCGTGGCGATGGTCATCTTTGTCGCTTTCTACAATGCTTATGAAGGCGTGCGCAACATCGACAAAGACTTGATGGATATGATGAGCACCTTTAAAGCCAAATGGACGCATAAGCTCCGCTGGGTGGTGCTGCCATCGATTACCGTATGGATTCTGACGAGCTTGCGTCTGAACATCGGCATGGCTCTAATCGGGTCCGTTATCGCCGAGTTGGTTGGTTCCAACCGGGGGCTTGGCTATTACATCACGTATTCGTCCAACATGCTGGATACGACGGGGATTTTTACAGGCTTGGTCCTCATCATGATCATCGCTGTCGTGTTGGAACAGATCATCGTGCAAGTCGAACGGCGATTGCTGAAATACCGTTAAGGGATGAACTCCAATTTATTTAATGAGATGAAGTAAATTCGGAGAAGCCATAAAGCTAGAAAGATAGCTAACCATTCAAGGAGGGGAATCTTATGAAAAGAACAAAAACAATACTGGCTTCGCTATTGGTCCTGACGATCGCTTTGCTCAGCGCTTGCGGAAACAACAATGCGGCCGCACCAACGGAAAATAATGGTGGTGCTGCCGGCAACGCCAATCAGCCGGAAAACGTCAAGATCCGCGTAGGTCTGGTCGGCGGCGGCATGACTCCGATTATTGCACAAATCGGCATTAACGATGGTTCCTATGAGAAAGCCGGAATAACAATCGAAAAACAAAGCTTTACGTCGGGTGCCGATATGGTGCAAGCCTTGGTCGGCGGCAGCTTGGACATCGTATTGGGTTCTTACGAGCATGTGTTAAGACAGCAAAAGAACGGTCTTGGCGTTAAAGCCTACGGCGAAATTTACAATGGAGTCGGCTATTCGCTGGTTGTGAAGAAGGATGCCCCGTTCCAATCGCTTGAAGATTTGAAGGGAACGACGTTGGCCGTTACCAAGGTGGGCAGCTTGTCCGACACCGGGCTGCGCGAAGGCTTGAAAACCGCCAATATCGATGCGGACAAAGAAGTGCAAATCATCAACGGCGGCAGCGGCGCTACCATGTTGGCAGCGATCGAAAGCGGCAAAGCTGCCGGCGGCATGGTTTCCGAACCGACGATTTCCCAGATGGTGGCGACCGGAAATTATCGGGTGCTGTACGATCCGCCGTATGATTTTGCCGGGATTACCGTCATGGCAAAAACGGATTGGGTCGACAAAAATCAGGATGCCATGAAGCGGTTCCTTCAGGTCAGCAATGAAGTGAACGAGCGTGTGCAGAAGGATCCGGCCTCCGCAGTAGAAGCCATGCTGAAAGAGTTTGACCAAATTCCGGCCGATGTCATGGAGACCGCGGTGAAAAACCAACTGGCTAAAGTACCGGCAGGACTCAAGGTATCCGAAGAGGGCGCGAAAAACGTAACGAATACCCAAATCGAAGCGGGCGTCCTTGAAAAAGAAATTCCGTTTGCCGATACGGTAGACCTCTCATTACTTCCTTAAGCTAGATCTATAGATCGGGTGAATCGCGTGGATTTTCGGTTCGCCCGATTTATTTCACGACCGACGATACTACGGAAAGAAGGCGATCCGCACATGGCTAAAGATTTAAGAACCTATCTCGGGCAATTGAACCAATTCGATTCAAATAGTATCAAGCTCGTCGACACGGAGGTGGATCCGCGGTTTGGTATCACCGCATATGCAGCGGCACTGGCGGAGAAAGGCGATTACCCCGCTTTGCTGTTCAATAAGGTGAAGGGAGCTCAGATGGCGTGCGTTTCCAATCTGTTGACCTCCTACGAACGTATCGCTCTATATCTGGGATGTGAGGTACAGGACATTCCGCGGGTATACGGCGAGAAATTGCAGCAGCCAATTGAACCGGTGGTCGTGGACCGCGCCGCTGCCAGAGTCAAAGAGAACGTCATCGAAGAAGCGGACGTCGATCTGGCCAAACTGCCGATCCCGGTGCACAACGAGATGGACGGCGGGCCGTATTTATCGGCCGGTGTGATGATCATCCGCGACCCCGAATCCGGGTCGATTAATGCCGGAATTTATCGTCACCAAATCTTCAATGAGCGTGATATGGGCGTTTGGTTCCTTGGCGCACACCATGGCGGACTGATCTATAAGAAGTACAAAAAGCAAGGTAAACCGGCTCCCATTGCGATTGCTCTTGGACATCATCCCGGCTTTATTATGGGCGCCGTATCCCGGGTTCAAGGCATCGGGGGCGAATATGAAGCGGCTGGCGCGTTGATGGGTGAACCGCTGGAGCTCGTGCAGGCGGATACCTCCGATTTGCTCGTGCCGGCACATGCCGAGATCATCCTCGAAGGCGAAATTTTGCCGGATAACGACCATAGCGAGGGGCCGTTCGGGGAATGGCCAGGCCATTATCTCGGCGGAGGATCGGTGCCGACCATTCGCATCAAACGCATTACCTATCGGAATCACGCCATCTTTCAGGATATTGTCGCCTCCGGACGGGAGCATTTAGTTGTGGGCGGGGTTCCGCGGTCGGGCAGTATTTATCAAACGGTGAAGAAAATCGTGCCGGGTCTCAAAACGGTTAACGTTCCTTTTTACAGCCGAATGAACTGTTATCTCTCGATTCAGAAGGAAAAGGATGCGGATGTGAAAAAAGCGGCTTTTGCGGCACTCAATACCGAACCGGAGAATTTGCGTCATATCGTGGTCGTGGATGAGGACATCGACGTCTTTAACGGAGAAGAGGTGGCGTGGGCGATTGGTACGCGGTTCGATGCGGAACGCGATTTGCTGGTCATCCCGCGCTGGAACGGTCCGGGCGGATTGCTGCCGACCAACTGGGAGTACAATGCGGAAGGCAAAAATACGCCGCGCATGTCCAGCGCCGTGATTGTCGATGCCACGAAACCGGCGCCGCCGGTCGTCTTTCCAAAGCGTGCCGTCGTTCCTAAGGATAAGGTAGAACTGGCCGATCTGGCTTCGCTCCGCGAGCTGAATTCGGACGAGAAAAACAATTGGCAAATTTAATGCATGTTAGCCTCAACCGGCCGGGGACGGATCTAAGGATCTTAAAATTTCCACGGGCCGCTTGAGGCTGGCTTGTTTCTTCATTTCCATGATGATTTATGCCATGAACTATTTGTGAGAGGAGCATCAACATGAATAACGTAGTGGATTTGAACTGTGATATGGGGGAAAGCTTTGGCGCTTATAAGCTGGGCAGAGACATCGAGGTTCTGAAATTCGTGACTTCGGCAAACATCGCTTGCGGGTTTCATGCGGGTGACCCAGCGACGATGCGCCAAACCGTCAAGTTGGCCTTGGATCACGGGGTCGCTCTGGGAGCGCATCCCGGCTTGCAGGATTTAGTTGGCTTCGGGCGTCGCGATATGGACCTGTCCCCACAGGAGGCTTACGACATCGTGGTTTATCAGATCGGTGCGCTATGGGGATTCGTACGCGCGCAAGGGGCGAAGCTGCAGCACGTGAAAGCGCATGGTTCCCTTTATAATATGGCGGCTCGGAACGCCGGTTTGGCTGAGGCTATTGCTGAAGCGGTCTACAAAGTAGATCCGGAGTTGATTTTGTTTGGCCTTGCGGGCAGTGAGTTGATCCAAGCCGGGAAGAAAGCAAGTTTACGTACAGCCAGCGAAGTGTTCTCCGACCGTACCTACCAATCTGACGGTTCGCTTACCTCGCGTCGTTCACCGGATGCCTTAATCACAGATGAAGAACAATCGGTGAAGCAGGTGATCCGTATGGTCGCTGAAGGTAAAGTATTGTCGCAGCAAAACGTCGATGTGGCCATTCAAGCCGATACGATTTGCATTCACGGCGACGGCATCCATGCGTTGGAGTTTGCCGGTAAGATCCGCAGCTCCTTATCTGCTGCAGGGATTACGGTGCAATCGGCAGGGATCACGCTGGGGCAACAAGCATAAGCGCAAAAGGAGGAGACAGCAGGATGGGACCATTGCATTTGCAAACCGATGTGCTCGTTGTCGGTTCCGGCGCCGCCGGATTGATGGCAGCAAGAGCGGCGGCTGATGAAGGCGCACGTGTGATTTTGACCGATAAGAGCTTGATTAGCCGGGGCGGGGCCACGATTTTAGCCCAGATGACCGTGGCTGTTGCATTAGGCGAAGCAGAAGAGGATAACCCGGAGGTCCACTTCGAGGACACGATGAAAGGGAGCCGGGGATTGGCGGATCCGAACATCGTCCGCGCCGTTGTGGAACGGGGGCCGGAAGTGATCCTTGAAGCGGAAGGTTATGGCGTGAAGTGGGCCCGGACGCCGGATGGCAAACGTTCACAGGCTTTTGCTCCGGGGCATTCTAAGGCCCGCTGCGTGTATGTTGATATTTTGAATACGGGTGGCGCAACGGCAGCTGGCTTAAAGAAGGCGATCTGGAAGGACGAGAAGATCCAGCGCCTCAAAAACGTGATGATCACGAAAGTCGTAGTCGAGGAAGGCCGGGCGGTTGGCGCGATCGGCTTCGAGATGGAGGCGTATCGTCCGATCAGTATTGCTGCTTCGTCGGTTATTTTGGCTACGGGCGGATTGACGGAGGTCTATGAACGGAATAGCGCGTCCGCGAACATGACCGGTGACGGATTTGTGCTGGCGGCTGAGGCGGGAGCCGAGGTGCGTGACATGGAGATGGTTCAGTTCTTCCCGATCGCCCATCTGTTTCCGCCGCTTGTCGGCATCGATCCGATTATGTGGGATCCGTTCCGCTACAAGTTGGGCGGGCGTCTGCTGAACGGGCAGATGGAAGAATTCATGGACAAGTACAACGGGGAAGTCGCAGGCAAGTATACGGCGGCGCGCGATCAAACGACGCTGGCGATCTTCCGCGAGGTGGAAGCCGGGCGCGGGACGCCGCATGGCGGGGCTTACCTCGACTTCACGATGGTGCCCGAGGAAAAACTGAAGGAAGCGTTTGGCCCGGTCATCGATATTTTGCGGAACCAGGGCGTCGATTTGACCAAAGATATGGTGGAAGTCGCCCCAATGGCCCACTTCATGCTGGGCGGTGTACGTGTGGATGAAGCGATGCACACGCGGGTACCGGGATTGCTGGCGTCGGGCGAGCTGATCTACGGGATGCATGGCGCTAATCGCTTATCCGGGAATGCGATCACGGAAGCGCTGGTAACGGGACGCATCGCGGGCGAAACGGCTGCACGGGAAAAACGCAACGAGCTGGATGAGGCGGCAGTACGGCGGGCGTTTGACCGGGAGATGGAGCGATTGACCCAATTTTGGCACCCCGTACCGGTGGATCGGGATACCGCTTCGCTTCAAACGTTTAAGCGTAAGCTGCAACAGATCATGTGGAAAGGCGCCGGCCCGCTGCGTACCGAGAGTGGCCTGCAGGAAGCGCTGGAGGATCTTCGTGCGCTGCGTGAGGAGCTTAACAGCATTTCATTAGCGAAACAGGACAAATTTGTTTTGTCTCTGTTCGAGAAGCTGGAGGCCGCCAACATGCTGAAGGTCAGCGAGGCGATTGTGCTCGGCGCGCTGGAGCGGAAGGAAACCCGCGGCGCACATGTGCGGCTGGACTATGACGATACGCTTACTCAGCCGTTCAGCTACAGTTATGTCTTGAATGAGGCGGGGGAATGGGTCGTTTCTGAAATTCAGCTGCCGGTTGGCGTGTAAGTGGAGCGGACGAGCCTTAAGCGAGTTGGGTAAGTTGAGTAAGTCTGGTAAGTCGGTAACGAAAGAAGGGAGACAGTTCACATGGCAGTTGTTACATTAAACGTAGTTCGCGGCGATGCCGAAAGCGGCGCTTCCCTGGAGAAATTTGAGGTTCCGTTCCGAGATGGCATGAGCTTGCTGGATGCGATTTTTTGGATTCGGGAACATAAGGACCCGTCCTTCTCGGTGCGTTATTCCTGCCGGTCCGCGAACGCCTGCAAAGAATGCTCGGCGTTTGTTGACGGTAAACCCGGATACTTGTGCAGCATTCGCGCCGTCCCGGACAGCGAAGTCAAGATCGAGCCGCTGACCGGCCGTCCGTGGATCAAGGATTTGGCGACGGCGCTGGAGTAGAGACAACTATATTCACATGAAGGAGGGGCAATTATGGCCTGGCTACAGCCCCGCAGTTTAGACGAAGCGCTTGAGCAGCTTCGGGAGCGCAGTCCCCGCATCGTGTGCGGGGGAACCGATTTGTTCGTGAACGCGCAGCGCAAATCGTACGAGTCGGAGCATACCGACTGGCTCGACATCCGGCGCGTGCCGGAGCTGCATTTGACCCGCCGGACCGAGGCGGGTCTTGAGATCGGCGCCGCGGTGACGGCGGCCGAAATTTGGGGCAGCGACGTGTTCAGCGTCGTGCCCGCACTGCAACAGGCCGCCCGCATCGTCGGCGGCTGGCAGATCCAAAACCGCGCATCGCTGGGCGGCAACGTGGCGAACGCCTCCCCGGCAGCCGATATGGTCGTTCCGCTCGTGGCTTACCGAGCGGAAGTCCGGCTGGCCGGGGCGGACGGCATCCGCAGCGTGCCGATCGCGGACTTCATTTCCGGGCCGAAGACGACCCAGCTTCGCGAACGCGAGCTTATCGCGTCGCTGTTCATCCCGGCCCGGATGCTGGAGGTGCCGCAGGTGTTTCTGCGGCATGATCAGCGCGCGGCAACCGACATCTCGATCGTCTCCGTCGCCTTGCTGCTGCAAGGCAAAGGGAGCGAGATCGAGTGGGGGACCGCCGCGGTGGGCGCAGCGGCGCCCAAGCCCTTCGTGCTGGGCGCGGAGGACGAGCAGCGGTGGAGCGGCGAACTCACCTCCGCCAAGTTGGATGAGCTCAGCGATTTGTACACCCGGCGCAGCTCACCGATCACCGACGTGCGCGCCAGTGCGGATTACCGCCGCGCATTAGTTGGAACCTATATTAAACGGGCCGCGAACGCTCTGCTCGCAAACGGCCTGTAACGAGGGGGAGGGTATCAATGATGACGGGAACTAAATTGACGGTGGCGATGTCGGAAAGCGACCGCACCTTAAGACTACTAAACGGTGTTAAACCACTGACTGGTTTTGAACTGGACGTTCAGCAGGAGTCGATCGAAGAGATTTTTGTAAAGCAAATTTCACAGGCCTCCTATGATGTATCCGAGCTTTCACTCGCCTCCTACCTGATCGCCAAAGGCGGCGGAGATACGCGGTTAACGGCGATTCCGGCATTTCTGTCACGGTCGTTCCGGCACAACGCGATTTATGTGCGCTCGGACAGTCCATACACGCATCCCTCCGAACTGAAGGGAAAACGGTTTGGCTTTCCGGAGTTTCAAATGACGGCAGCCGTATGGGTACGGGGTATGTTCCGGCACGAATGGGGCATTGCCAATGGGGAGATGGAATGGTTCACGTTCCGCCCGGAGCGCGTACCTGTGGACATTCCGGCGACCTTGACGGAAGGCGATATTTTTGAGGCATTGGCCGAAGGCAAGGTGGATGCGATCATGACGGCTCGTCGGCCTCCGGCCAAGCTGTTCCCTGCTTCGGGCGAAGGCGGCGTATTACGCCGGTTGTTCCCCGATGTCTGGAACGTGGAGCGGGAGTATTACGGGCGCACGGGGATTTTTCCGATTATGCACTTGGTTTCTCTGAAGGCGGAAACGGTCGAGCAATTCCCCGAGCTGCCAAAGCAGCTGTACGAGCTTATGCGGGAAATCAAGGACGAAGGCATCGCCGGGTTGTTGGAGACGATTCGCAATGCAACCTCCAATCCGTTCGTTTGGGAATCCGCCGAGCAATCAGCCAAGCTGATGAACGGGGATATGTGGCCTTACGGCGTTAGCGCCAACTGGGCGCAAATCGAAACGTTTATTACTTATCTGCAGGAAGACGGCCTGCTTGATCGCAGCTTCACGCCGAAGCCGCAAGAGGTCTTCCATTCCTCCGTACAAAACACATAAGCATAAGCAAGGAAAGAAGGTGCTGCCAGATGAACGGCGGACTTAACCATAACCCTAGCATGACGTTAACAATCAATGGCGAGGACGTGACCTGGAGAGGCGATGCGACAGCTAGCCTGGCGGACGTCATCCGTGAAGGGCAAGGCCTGACGGGGACGAAAATCGGCTGTCGGACCGGCGAATGCGGAGCCTGTACGGTGCTGCTTGACGGTCAACCGGTCGTCTCCTGCTTGGTTCCGGCCGCTTCGGCGCAAGGGCAAACGATCGAAACGATCGAGGGCTTGGCTCGGCATGCCGAATTTCGGGAGTTGGAACAGGCGATGCAGGAGTACGGCGGCGTGCAATGCGGCTTCTGTACCCCGGGGGTCATGATGACGACCTGGGCCTGGCTGCAAAATCCCGCTTTATTCGGCGGCGACATTGGAGCGGCGCTGAAGAACAATCTGTGCCGGTGTACCGGTTACCGCGGCATCATTGAAGCGGCGGAGCACGTTCTGGCCTCGAAAGGAGCCGTGCGATGACGATGAACCGCATGCAGCAGCCAAGCAAATCGACGGACGCCAAGGTCATGAATCCAGCCGACCCGAATCTGTCGAGCAAGCAGGTCAATCCGGCGCTGAAGCCAAAGCCGCTGGATCTGAAGTCGAAGCTGGAAGGGCAAACCCGTTACCTTCACGACTTGAATTTTCCCGGCCAGTTGATCGGGGCGATTTATCGCAGCCCTTACGCGCATGCGCGGATCAAACGGATAAACGTGGAGAAAGCGCGCCATGTGGAAGGCGTACATGCCGTCATTACCGCGGACGATGTGCCGAACCACAAGTATGGACCAACCAAATTCAAGGACTGGAACATCCTTGCCAAGGATCGCGTGCTGTTCATCGGCGATGAAATTGCCGCGGTTGCTGCGGAAACGAAAGAAGCCGCCGAGCAGGCGCTGGCGCTGATTGAGGTCGAGTTAGAGCCGCTGGAGGGGGTCTTTGATCCGGAGGCTGCGATGGTTTCAGGAGCTCCGCAGATCCACGAGGAGGTGGAGCTCAACCGGCCGATGAAAGTGGATGTTGCGCGCGGCGACCTGGAGGAAGGCAAGAAGAAAGCGGCGATCGTCAAAGGCGGACGTTACGTGTCCAACCGGATCTATCAAGGGCATTTGGAGCCGGTCGGAGCGATCGCGTTTTGGTCGGAGGAGGAGGGCATCACCATTTGGGCGCCTTCTCATATTCCGTACCGGGCACGGGAAGCCTATGCCGCCGGGTTTGGTTTGCCGGAGGATAAGGTGCGGATTATCGTACCGCCGATTGGGGGGTCTTTTGGCGCGAAATACGTCCTGAAGGTTCATGTGATTGCCGCGGCGCTGGCGATGGTGACGGGACGGCATGTGAAGATCATTTTGGACCGCTATGAAGATATGATTACCGCCCATCCCCGCGTACCGCTGACCTTCGATATTGAAATCGGCGCGGATGCGGAAGGGAACTTCGTATACAAAGACTTGACGGTGTACGCGGATGCGGGGGCTCGGGTTTATTGGAGTCCAAACGTAATCGCAACGGCCTGCACTCGGGCTGACAACATCTATCATTTCCACAACGTGAAGTCGACGGGTTATCTGGTATACACGAACAATAGTCCAACTACGTGCATGCGCGGATTCGGTAATGCGGAGATGTTATTCGCAGTGGAGAGCGTCATTGATGAAATCGCGCTGGAGCTGGGGATGGACCCAGCCGAGCTGCGTCTTAAGAACATCGTCCACTCCGGGGATACGACGCTGCACGGTTATCGTCTGGACACCTGCAATTTGGAGGAGTGCATCGAAAAGGTCAAGGAGTTGTCCGGCTGGAATCGGCGGAAGGAGTTGCCACCTTACCGGGGGCTCGGCCTTGCGGTGGCCAATCACGTCTCGGGCTTTCGCGCGATCGATCCGCGCTTTGACGGCTCGACGGCGGTGATTCGCGTCAAACCGGGCGGATTTGTGGAGGTGGAAACCGGCGAAATTGAGCTTGGCCAAGGGATGACATTGACCTACGCTCGAATCGCCAGCCGTGTGCTGGGGATCCCCGAAGACGAGATCCTGGTGAAATCCGGCGATACGGGACGGTATCCGTTTGGCATCGGGACGCTAGCGTCTCGAAGTACGGTGATGGGCGGGAATGCGGTGCAAAAAGCGGCGGAATCCTTGCTGCGTGAAATTCAGCAGTTGGCGGTTCAGGCGCTTGGCGAAGGAGCGGTGTTTGAGGAAGGTGTCGTGAAGCACGATGGGAAGACATTTGCGCTTGGCGATGTCGTCGATTGGTTCCGTGCCCGCCATGCCGGCGAGGAGCTGACCGTCAAGGAGACTTACGTACCGGATACGGAGCTGCCGGATGCCACTTATTTTGGGCACCCCTCGCCCAACTATCCGTTTGCCGCTCATGTGGCCGAGGTTGAGGTGGATCCAGACACCGGTCGAACGAAAGTGGTCGGTTACTGGGCCGTGCATGACTCAGGGACCATCCTACACGAGACGATGGCCAAAAGCCAGGTGCTCGGCGCTGTAGCTCAAGGTATCGGTTGGGTCACGATGGAGGACCTGATCGTACAGGAAGGTAAAGTGATGAATCCATCGATGATGGATTATCGGATGCCGGGAGCTAAGGATATGCCCGATGTGCAGGTACATTTCGTACAGGAAGCGGATCCCCATGGCCCGTTCGGCGCCAAGTCGTTAGGTGAGGTGGCACTGGACCCGGTTCCGGGCGCGATCGCCAACGCGATCGCCCATGCGACGGGGCGGCGCGGCCAGGTGCTGCCGCTGTCGGCGGAGCGGGTGTGGATGTCGCTGCAATCGCAAGGTTAGAGTTTGCTGGAGGAAATGTTGTAATAAGTACAACATTTTTAGGCGAGAAACCCGTGCAGAGGGAATAATGCTGCAGAAACTGCAACAAATTTGAGCTTGTTTCTCGAAAATCACGGAATTTGTTGCACTTTAGTCAGCATTTGCGCCCGGGGGTTACTTCACCCATCGAAAATGTTGACCTTTATGCAACTTTATAGCCTCTATGAAGAAGGCCGGTTCTGAAGGGGAACAACGGACAAGAACGAAGACAGGAGATGACGAGAACATGGAGGAGCTAAGCCGTGAGCTGGAAGCGTGCCTATCGG
Organism: Paenibacillus sp. FSL R7-0216; assembly: GCF_037969915.1. Lineage (NCBI taxonomy): Bacteria > Bacillati > Bacillota > Bacilli > Caryophanales > Paenibacillaceae > Paenibacillus > Paenibacillus sp. FSL R7-0216. The sequence continues at coordinate 2,539,530 of NZ_CP150222.1, forward strand.
AGAGCCGGGCTTGCGTCGTCGCCACTATCGTCGATGTGGACGGTTCGGCTTATCGCCGAGAAGGAGCGCGCTGCCTCATCCATGTCGATGGTGAGGTAACGGGCATCTTAAGCGGCGGGTGCATCGAAGAAGACCTGCGCGAGCATGCGCAAGAGGTACTTCGGACGCTCGAGCCGCGCAAGCTGTTCTACGACTTCCGCATCGGGGAAGACGAGGTATGGGGAATCGGCCTCGGGTGCAACGGGGCGATCACGGTGTGGCTCGAGCCGTTTGATCCGGTCCGTTCGCCGGACGCGGCGGACCGGATCCTCGGCGATTTGCGGCGGCGCGTAGAGACGCGCGAGCCGTACGTGGCGGCGACGGTGATCGGTTCCTCCGATCCCGCCGCCGTGCCGCCGGGCGCGCGCCGCACGCTCGTCGCCGCGGCGGAGGAAGCCGGCCTGCTGGGCGCGGGCCGGCGGGCCGGGCTGGTGCGACTCCCCGAGGGCAGCACGCAGCTGGAGCTGCTGCTGGAGCGGGTCGCACCGCGCCCGGAGCTGGTCATCGTCGGCGTCGGCGACGATGCGCGCTTGCTCTGCAGCCTGGCTCGCCGGCTGCAGTGGCGCGTGACCGTCGCGTATCATGCGACGGACAAGGCGACGCGGGAGCGGTTCCCCGCAGCGGACGATCTGCGGGTGATCCCACGTTATGCGTTCGAACAAGTCGACGTGAAAGGGAAATACGTCGTCGTCATGTCCCATAATCTTGATCTGGACCGGGAGGCGGTCCACCGGATGTTAACGCCGGAGGTCGCCTATCTCGGACTAGTCGGTTCTCGTTACCGGTTGGAGAAGATCCTGGAGCCGAATTCGAACGGAGGCGGGTCGGACGGCAGCATAGACCCCCAGTTGCTGGCGAAGTTGTATTCCCCAGTGGGCCTGGACATCGGCGCGGAAACGCCCGAGGAGATCGCGATGAGCATCCTGGCGGAAATGACCGCCGTCAAAAACGGCCGCAGCGGGGGATTTCTACGCGATCGTAAAGCAGCAGGAAGCGGAGCTCGCACCCCAACCGCCACCCCTTCACAGTCTTCGTTCCTTGACGAGCCGATCTTCCCGGAGTCTTGTCGTGTGTGAACGCGCAGCAGATAAAAGGGACATTTGGGCGCTGATTCTGGCCGGCGGCGCTTCTTGGCGGATGGGACAACCTAAGCTGTTGCTGCCAGCACCGCACGGAAATCTGCTTAAGCAAACGGTGCATCAGGCGCTGGCGGCCGCGAATGTTCGGGTGGCCGTCATAGCCCCCAAGGACGGACCGCTTCGACGCGAGCACGTCGATGGTTTGCCCGTTGAATGGTTGACAACGACGCGTGCCGACCGGGGGCTAGGTGCCTCACTAGCGGCGGGAATCCGGCAGCTGGAAGAGTGCCATTCGCCGTCGGCAGTCTTGATCCTGCTGGGAGATCAGCCGGAAATTTCGCCGGAGGCCATACGACAGGTGGCTGAAGCGTTCATCCATACCGGCGCCGGGATCGTTCAATCGCGTTATGACGATCGTCCGGCCCATCCCGTATTGTTTGCCGCCCAGTTGTTCCCCAAATTGATGGCTTTGGACGGTGACGCCGGTGCCAAGGAGCTGCTGCACCTATATCAAGATCACCTTTACAGTGTGAGAATTCCAGGTAAAGCGCCTCGCGATATCGATACCCCCGAAGAGTACGAGCGGTACCGGTTAACCGTATTTTCCAAAGTTGACTTTGAGGAAGAGACACGGTATCCTTAGGCCATCCAAGCGTGAGGGGGACGGGACATGCCGCTAAAATACCGTATCGATTCGGAACGAGTCCAGATCCGTGAGACGGCAAACGATGTGGACGTGGAGTTCGAATTGACATTTCTTCAAGAGGAACCGCTATTATCTAACATGCGGGAAGTGCAGAAAAGGTTCGAAGATAACGATGTCTATACCGATGTCTTGTTATACTTGAACCAGGATCAGGAGCGTCAATATAAGATCATCGTACGCAAAGATTATTACGAGGATTTCCTGCTTGCGTTATTGAAATATCGAATCCTGGAAGGGCTTGAGTGGACGGAATAAAAAATAATCCGTACGGGTGTCATCTTACACCTGTACGGATTTTTTATGGATTACGTGGATCGGACCTGCTCGCGTCGCACCGCCCGTCGTGCGGACCAAAACCGCCAGCCCGTCAGGAGCGCGGCTACAAGACAGATGGAAGCGGAAGTCATAAATACGACATGCATTCCGGTTAGAAATAAATCGGGGCGATCCGGCACCAATCCGGTCACCCGGCGGCCTGCCCGGCTGCTCATGACGCTGAACAGCGTAGTGGTTGCGACCGTAATGCCAACGACCATCCCGATGTTGCGGACGAGCGAGTTGATGCTGCCGGCGATGCCCAGCTGGGTTTTCGGAATCTTCGACATCACGAGCGAGTTGTTCGGCGATTGAAACAAGCCACTGCCGAGACCCAGCATGGCGATCCATACGCCGACTAGCGCGATGGGACTGCTGTCATGGAGCCGGGCTAACCCGATCTGCGCGATGACCATCACGATCAGCCCAGCGAACGTCAGCAACTCGGAGCCGATCTTGTCGGATAACGCGCCGCTGAGCGGTGCCACGATGACCATAACGATCGGGAATAACATCATCAAGAATCCGGCATGGGAAGGCGAGAGGTTTAAAATGCTTTGCGTATAAAACGGCGCAATGATGTTAAAGCAGAAATTGGCTACAAATACTAAGAATCCGGTCAGGATACTTAAGCTGAACAACGGATTGCGGAATAAGGTAAGCTGGAGCATCGGGGCTTCACTGCGTTTCTCGACCCAGAGAAACACGATGAACACGATGGCGGCCAGAGCGAGCGCGCCGATGATCCGAATATCCTGGTATCCGATCTGCTGACCCAGCAGCAGTCCGGAGAACAGAGCGAGGATAAAGACCGGAAACAGCAGGCTGCCGGCTTTATCGATATTCACCTTCAATTTGGTACGATCCGCAGGGAGCATTCTCCAGCCGATGCCAATAGCAATGAGACCGACAGGAAGGTTCACCCAAAAGATATATTCCCAGCCTAAACTCGATACAATGACGCCTCCCAGGCTCGGACCGGCGATACTGCCAAGGGAGACGAAGGTGCCGATAAGCCCAAGCGCTTTCCCCCGCTCATTGGCCGGGAAGATATCGGTCACAATCCCTTGGCTGTTGGCCATCGTCATCGATGCTCCAAGCGCCTGCAGAAGACGTGATCCGACGAGAAGCGGCAAGCTGAAGCTAAAGCCGCATAGCAGTGAACCTACGGTAAAGATCACCATTCCCCATTTGAACACCTTGATTTTCCCAACGATATCTCCCAGCTTCCCAAAGAAGAGAATGGCAGCGCAAATCATCATTAAATACGCCGTAACGACCCATTCCGCCTGGGCCACGCTCAGCTTCATCTCCTTGGAGATCACGGGCAAGGCAATGTTAACGATACTGCCGTCGAGAGTCGACATAAAGGTAAATAAATTCAGCACGATCAGGATCAGCCAACGTTTCCGCTGGATGTCCGGGTCTTCCTGATATGAAGTCATCCGAAGGTCAGAACTCTTGGAAGACATGGCACTACACCTCACTTTATCTAGATCCGAATCACTTTGTTGCGACCGCAACTAATTTGAGCATCATCAGTTTACTCCAATTTAGTTGCGAGCGCAACTGATATCGGGTAAAATTTGCGTAAACCAGATCATCGCAAAGAGGTGCAGGGGAATGAACAACCCTTCCGTTGGCAAATTGATCGCGTATCTTCAGCGGATCAATCAAAAAGAGCTGGCCACGTTATTGAAGCCGTACGAAATCGGCGGCGGTGGGAATCACAGCTACTTGTTGGCCATATTAACGACTCCCGGTTTAAACCAAGACCAACTAACGAGTCAGATGAAATTTGACAAGGCGACCACGACCCGCTGCGTCAAGCAATTGGAGGAGGCCGGGTTCATTGAACGCCGGGTAGACGAGCATGATCGCAGGTCGATCCTGTTATATCCTACGGAAAAGGGCCGGGATTTCGAGCCCACGCTTCGGCAAATCTTGGCGGATTTTAACCGTCGGTTGACGGCTGAGTTAAGCGAAGCGGAGAAACATCAGCTTGAGGCATTGCTTACGAAAATTTACGCAAGCAAGCAAAAAGGACATTAGGGACAATAGGCCCTTTAAGAGAATCTATTGTCCACGAAACGATTGATGATGAAATGAAGTGATATCCCGAAAGAGCGATTTACCGTCGTCTCTCAAAGTGAAATGGTCACTTAAAGGGAGATATAAAGCCCGGTAAGGTTCGGGAACCCAGATATATTGATGGACATAGGATGTGGCGATAAATCCGCAACGAATCCAAAATCGCAGTCGCTCCCGGTTCATCTCCGTGTCCTCCGCTTCGGTCTCGATCACGATGGCCTCGGCTTGGTGTTCCCGCTCTGCATAGTCGCGGATCTGTGAGAAAAAGAGGCGACCGAGTCCTTGCCCCCTTTGATCTTGACGGACCGCCATGTAATCAAGGATCATGCGTTTGCGGCCTTTCCCGCCGCAGAAGCCGGTGACAGCCATCGCAACCGCTTCGCCTTCTTGAAGTCCCGCATGCAAGCTCGCGATCCCCCGATCCAGCATGCTCCGCAGCACTTTCTCCGGCTTGGCCCCGTGCGGAAATGCCTCTCGATAAATCGGTCTAAGCTTGTCCCACCAAACCTCATCCCATTCTGTTAAGGTGTTGAATGTCCATGGCATGCCGTGTCCTCCATATGTGATTCCGTCGATTTATTTCTATTTTAACCGCTTTTTCATCTTTCAGGACATATGTCCTTTTCAAACGGCAGAAGATATCCTTTAATAAGGTATTGACATAAAGGATCGGAAGATCCATTAAGAGGAGAGAGAGAATGAGGGGATTGTTATTTGCGTTTTTGGCCGGGGCGTTCATCACCCTACAGGGGGTGGCCAATACCCGAATCAGTGCGGACATCGGCACTTGGCCGGCGGCGGCGCTGACCCAGTTTACCGGCTTTGTGGCGGCGCTGCTGATTTGGCTGTTCGTCCGCGATGGAGGGTTTACAGATTTGCGGCGAGTTCGTCCGCTGTATGTCAGCGGCGGTGCCTTGGCGGCGATCATTATTTTTACTAACGTTACGGCGATTCAGCAAGTTGGGGTGACCTTGACCATTTCCGCGGTATTGATCGCTCAGCTGTGCATGACCTTCTTCATCGATAGCATGGGATGGTTTGGCGTGCCAAAGCAAAAAATGCGTCTGCCGCAATTTATTGGTATCGGCATGATGATTGCAGGCGTCGTCATTCTTAAGTTTTAGTAGATTCGGGCCTCGGGGAGAGAACGGTCATGAAAGAAATTGCGGATCCGGCTTTATTGGCCGATTATATGGACATGTACAAACTCCGTAGTGTGTTTCCCGAAGCGCTGCTGCCTTACTTGACGCTTTATGGATATGATCAAAGTGAACTGATCTGCACGCAGGGGGAACCCTCACATTCGTTGTACGTACTGGTCCGAGGGAAAATCAAAATTTTTAATACGTCTCCGGAAGGCCGCACATTGGTCATCTCCTTCAAAAATCCGCTAGAAGTCGTAGGGGATGTCGAATTCATCCGGAATGGAGACATCATTAATACGGTTGAAGCGGTGTCCCCGGTCCATATGATCGGGGTGGAATATCGCTGGTTGCATAAATACAGTGCGGATCATTCGCCGCTGCTGCATTTTTTGCTGGATATCATCACGAAGAAATTCTATATGAAATCCAGTTCGATGAGCTTTAATTTGCTGTATCCGGTTGAGATTCGCCTGGCGAGCTATCTCTTGTCTGTTTCTTATGACGAAGCGGATGCTCTGTTCCTGGGGAAGCTTGGGACGTCCGATCTGGCCGATGCGGCCAACTTGATTGGCACCAGCTATCGGCATTTAAACCGGGTGCTCCAGAAATTTGCGGAGCTAGGCTTGATTGAGCGAAGCCGGCAGGGGATTACGGTGACGGACCGAGAAGGCCTTCGTAATCTGGTCAGCCGGAATATTTACGAATAGGGGGCAATCTAGGTGCTGTTGGGAATATTGTTTGCGTTAACCGCAGGCGCACTGGTTGGGATGCAAAACGTGTTTAATACCAAAGTCAATGAACAGACGGGTAATTGGACGACGACGACCCTGGTGCTAGGTTTGGGGTTCGCGGCTTCCTTTGGGATCGGCTTGATTGTCGAAGGCAAGGGAATGTTTACGTCGTTACCCGGCATGCAAACCTGGTTTTGGTTCAGCGGCTTGATTGGCGTTGGCGTCGTCACCAGCATGGTACAAGGGGTGAAAATTCTAGGACCAACCTACGCTGTAGCCATTGTGATGACTTCGGAGCTGGGATTCGCTTTGTTATTTGATTCTCTAGGCTGGCTAGGTTTGCAAAAGATGCCGTTTACGCTTCATCAACTGATCGGCGTGCTGATTATTGTCGGCGGAATCTTCGTGTTTAAATTAGGAGGGGGCCGCGAGAGCGAGAACAGTCCCGTTCGAAATAGCGAAGCTTTGAATGAGGGATAAAGAGAGGGGAGGCGTTAGGTATGGACGGGAAAAATATCGATAAAATCGCCTGGATCTCCTTACGGGAGGGACGGATGTTAAACGTACGCTCCAAGGGGAAGGAGCTGTTTTATGTTCCGGGCGGCAAGCGAGATCCCGGCGAGACTGACCGTGAAACGCTGCAGCGGGAAATTCAGGAAGAGTTGTCCGTTGCCGTCAAGCCGGAGACGATTGCGTTTTTTGCGACGTTCGAAGCCCAAGCCGACGGCAAACCGGAGGGTGTGCTTGTTCGAATGACCTGTTATTATGCAGAGGCTGAGGGAGAACTCCAGCCGGCTTCCGAGATCGAGGAAATGGCGTGGCTCAGCTACGCGGAACGCGAGCGTACGTCGCTGATTAGCCGCATGATTTTCGACCGGTTGCATGAGATGAATTTGCTGTGACGGAAGGAAGGACACCCGATGATGATTAGATCTTTGCAAGCGGATGATAACGCTGCGATTGAAGCCGTGATTCGCGATTGCCTGATCGAGTTCGGCGGCAACCGGGAAGGCTTAGCCTGGCAGGATGACAGCCTTAGTGCTCTGTCGCGGTATTATGAGGTTGAGGGAAGAGCCTACTGGGTTGTGGAGCAGGACGGGCGGGTCGTTGGCGGGGCGGGAATTGCCCCGTTTGCCGATTCCTCCGAGGTGTGCGAATTGCAAAAAATGTACCTGCGAGGCGATATCCGCGGTACAGGCATCGCGGCTCGTCTTCTGGAGACATGCTTGGATTTCGCGAAACGTCACTACGAGAGATGTTATCTGGAAACGCTGCAGTCGATGCAGGCGGCGAACCGCTTTTACCTCAAACACGGCTTTCAGCCGTTGAAAGCGCCGCTGGAGGGGTCGGAGCATTTCGCCTGCGATGCCTGGTATATCAGGGATTTACGACAATAAATGATCGATTTGAACCCAAAAACGCCATCCGGCGTTTTTTTGTCGTTATAGGGCATTCTCCGGCAGGCTAAGGGAATTCCCTGATGGGAAGCGGGAGCGAAGAGTTTCATAATGGAATCAGAAGCTCGAATACCATTGATTCCCCGTCAAAGGCATTCATTTGAGCGATGAAGGAGTGAACACTTCCGTGAAACGAAGATCAGGACTTAGCTTTTTTAAGAAACCGGAGACGATTTCAGGAAATTGGACGAAAATCGAAGAGAAAAGCCGGGAATGGGAAAATATGTACCGCGGCCGCTGGTCGCACGATAAAGTGGTGCGGACGACGCATGGCGTGAACTGCACCGGTTCTTGCAGTTGGAAAGTATTTGTGAAGAACGGCATTATCACCTGGGAGAACCAGCAGATTGATTATCCGTCCTGCGGACCGGACATGCCCGAGTTCGAACCACGCGGCTGCCCGCGGGGGGCATCGTTCTCGTGGTATGAATACAGCCCGCTGCGCGTGAAATACCCTTATATGCGCGGTCGTCTTCTGCGTCTATGGCGAGAGGCGATGACCAGGCATCACGGGAACCCCCTGGAGGCCTGGGCCAGCATCGTCGAGAATCCCGAAGCTTCCCAATCCTATAAACAGGCGCGCGGTAAAGGCGGCCATGTGCGCGTGACCTGGGAAGAAGCCACCCAACTGATCTCGGCGCAGTTACTTTACACCATTAAGAAATATGGACCAGACCGGATTGCCGGGTTTACACCGATTCCGGCCATGTCGATGATCAGTTACGCTTCGGGCGCACGGTTCATCTCCTTGCTGGGCGGCGAGATGCTCAGCTTCTACGACTGGTATGCCGACCTGCCGCCGGCTTCGCCGCAAATTTGGGGCGAACAAACCGATGTGCCGGAGTCGTCCGATTGGTACAACGCCGGATACCTGATCATGTGGGGCTCCAACGTTCCGCTGACACGGACGCCGGATGCTCATTTCATGACCGAGGTTCGCTACAAAGGGACGAAGGTGGTGTCCGTAGCGCCGGACCATGCGGAGAACGTGAAATTTGCCGACAATTGGCTGGCTCCGCATCCGGGAACGGACGCAGCGGTGGCTCAAGCGATGACGCATGTCATCCTGGACGAATTTTATGTACAGCGCCAAGAACCGATGTTCTTGAACTACGCCAAACAATACACGGACATGCCGTTCTTGATTTTGCTGGATCCGCACGAAGGCAGCTACAAAGCCGGCCGGTTCTTGCGGGCAAGCGATTTGGGGCAGGCATCGGAGCATGCCGAATGGAAGCCGGTTATTTATGACGAAGCGGCGGGAGAACTGGTCGTACCGAACGGAACGATGGGCCAACGCTGGGAGAAGGACGTCAAGTGGAACCTGATCCTCGACCAGGAAGACGGAAGCCGGATTGAGCCGGCTTTGTCGGTCGAGTCGCACGGCGGAGAATGGACAGAGATCGTATTCCCTTACTTTGACGCTGACGGCAACGGTACGTTTACCCGGTCGATTCCGGCCAAAACAGTTACTCTGGCTGATGGATCAACCCGTCTGGCCGCAACGGTTCATGATTTGATGCTTAGTCAATACGGAGTAACCCGTCCGGGCAGTACCCATACAGCCAAAGGATATGATGACGCAGAGTCGCATTACACTCCTGCTTGGCAAGAGCGGATCACTGGCGTCAAAGCGTCGCTCGTGGTACAAATCGCTCGCGAGTTTGCGCAGAACGCACTGGACACGGGCGGGCGTTCAATGATCATTATGGGCGCCGGGATCAACCACTGGTTCAACAGCGATACGATCTACCGCTCGATTCTGAACTTGGTGATGCTGACGGCTTCGCAGGGGGTTAACGGCGGCGGCTGGGCTCACTATGTAGGGCAGGAGAAATGCCGGCCGATTGAAGGCTGGTCGACGATCGCATTTGCTCGCGACTGGCAAGCGCCGGCACGGCTGCAAAACGCGACTTCGTTCTTCTATTTTGCCACCGACCAATGGAAGTACGAGGAGATGAGCGCGGAATCGTTGAAATCGCCAACCGGCGGTGATATCCCGTACCGTCATCCGGCGGATTACAATGTGTTGGCAGCTCGGCTGGGCTGGTTGCCCTCGTATCCGCAGTTTAACAAGAGCAGCTTGGCCTTCGCCGAAGAAGCGGCGGCTCAGGGCAAGACGGACAACGCTGAGATCATCCAACACGCATACGAGCAAGTGGTATCCGGTGAAACGAAGTTCGCTGTGGAGGACCCGGATGCGCCGGAGAACTTCCCGCGTTCGCTGTTCGTTTGGCGCTCGAACCTGATCTCCAGCTCTGCGAAAGGTCAAGAGTTCTTTATGAAGCATTTGCTTGGGACGCATAACGGATTGTTATCCAACCCGAACGATGAGGAGAAGCCGGAAGAAATCGTTTGGCGCGATGAGGTGGAAGGCAAGTTGGATCTGCTTGTAGCGCTTGACTTCCGGATGACGGCGACACCGATGTATGCCGACATCGTTCTCCCGGCGGCAACCTGGTATGAGAAGGTGGATCTCTCCTCGACCGACATGCACCCGTTCGTGCATCCGTTTAACCCGGCGATCGATCCGCTCTGGGAGTCGCGCACCGACTGGGATATTTACCGGACGCTCGCCAGCGTCTTGTCCGAAATGGCCAAGGAGCATATGCCAGGCGTATACAAAGACCTGGTTTCTTCGCCGCTTGGACATGATTCGATGGCTGAAATCGCCCAACCTTATGGGGAAGTGAAGGATTGGAAACGTGGGGAGATCCAGCCGATCCTCGGCAAAACGATGCCTGGCTTTACCGTGGTCGAGCGCGATTATACGAAGATTTATGACAAGTACATCACGCTGGGTCCGAACCTGGAAACCGGCAAAGTTGGCGCACATGGAGTCTCGTTCTCCGTCAAGGAAGAGTATGAGGATTTGAAGAAGATCAACGGCTCTTATATCGATGATACGATCAAAAACGGTCGACCGAAGCTGCGTACGGCGAGACAAGCGGCCAATGCAGTACTGCATTTGTCTTCGGCTACGAACGGGAAGGTATCTCAACGCGCCTGGGAATCCGCGGAACAGGATACGGGCGTAGAATTAAAGGATATTTCCGCCGACCGCGCAGCCGAACGGATCACGTTCGCGAATATCACCGCTCAACCGCGGGAGGTCATTCCAACGCCGGTATTTAGCGGCTCGAACAAATCAGGACGCCGGTATTCGCCGTTTACGACTAATATCGAACGGTTAGTGCCATTCCGGACGTTAACCGGACGCCAGCATTTTTATCTGGATCACCAAATCTTCCTGCAGTTCGGGGAGGCGTTGCCGGTCTACAAGCCGACGTTGCCGCCGATGGTGTTTGGTCCGCGAGACAAGCAGGTTGAGGGTGGCAAAGATGCATTGGTATTGCGTTACCTGACGCCGCACGGCAAATGGAACATCCACAGCACGTATCAGGATAATCTGCACATGTTGACCTTGTTCCGGGGCGGTCCAACCGTGTGGATCAGCAACGAGGATGCGGAAGCGCACCAGATTAACGATAACGATTGGCTGGAGGTCTATAACCGCAACGGCGTCGTAACGGCCAGAGCGGTGGTCAGCCACCGGATGCCGAAGGGCACGATGTTTATGTATCACGCTCAAGATAAACACATCAACGTACCGGGTTCGGAAATCACGGGAGAGCGAGGCGGCAGCCATAATGCTCCGACGCGAATTCACTTGAAGCCGACGCAGCTCGTCGGGGGTTATGCCCAGCTCAGCTACGGCTTCAACTACTACGGACCGATCGGCAACCAGCGTGATGTCTACGTTGCCGTGCGCAAACTGAAGGAGGTCGACTGGCTTGAAGATTAAAGCGCAAATCGCCATGGTGCTGAACCTGGACAAATGCATCGGCTGCCACACTTGCAGCGTGACCTGCAAGAGCACTTGGACGAACCGGGAAGGCGCCGAATATATGTGGTTTAACAATGTCGAAACGAAGCCGGGGATCGGTTATCCGAAACGGTGGGAGGATCAAGAGCATTACAAAGGCGGCTGGACGATGCGTAACGGCAAGCTGGAGCTGAAATCCGGCAGCAAGCTGTCGAAGATCGCCCTCGGTAAAATTTTCTATAACCCGGATATGCCGGAAATGAAAGATTACTACGAACCTTGGACTTATGACTACGAGAAGCTGACGAATTCGGGAGAGAAGAAGCACCAACCCGTCGCCCGGCCGAAATCCGCCGTGACCGGCGATAAGATGGACCTGGAGTGGGGGCCGAACTGGGAAGACGATCTAGCCGGCGGCCATATCACCGGACCTAAGGATCCGAACATCGAGAAGATCGAAGAGGAAATTAAATTCAACTTCGAGCAATCGTTTATGATGTACTTGCCCCGATTGTGTGAGCACTGCCTGAATCCAAGCTGCGTGGCGTCTTGCCCATCGGGCGCGATCTACAAGCGTGATGAGGACGGGATTGTCCTTGTCGACCAAGAAGCTTGCCGCGGCTGGCGTTACTGTATGACGGGTTGCCCTTACAAGAAGGTCTACTTCAACTGGAAAACGAATAAAGCGGAAAAATGTACGTTCTGCTTCCCGAGAATTGAAGCGGGACTTCCAACGGTGTGCTCCGAGACGTGTACGGGTCGCATTCGCTACCTTGGCGTATTGTTGTATGACGCTGATCGGGTGCAAGAGGCGGCTTCCACGCCGGACGAGAAGGATTTGTACGAAGCGCAGCTCGGCTTGTTCCTCGATCCGCATGATCCGAAAGTGATCGAGCAAGCCCGCAAAGACGGCTTGTCCGAGGAATGGATCGAAGCGGCCCAAAATTCGCCGGTTTATAAGCTGGCGATCGAATATAAGCTGGCGTTCCCGCTCCATCCGGAATACCGCACGCTGCCGATGGTGTGGTATGTACCGCCGCTTAGCCCGATTATGAGCCATTTTGAAGGCAAGGATTCGATTCAAAATCCGGACCTGATCTTCCCTGCGATTGAAGAAATGAGAACGCCGGTTCAATATCTGGCCAATCTCCTGACCGCAGGGGATACTTCCACCGTCAAAATTGCCCTGCAACGGATGGCGATGATGCGCCAATACCAACGTGCGCAATTCTCCAAAAAGCCGTTCGACGAAAGCCGTTTGGCCCGCGTCGGACTGAACGCTCAGCAGATCGAAGAAATGTATCGTTTGCTGGCCATTGCGAAATACGAGGATCGCTTTGTGATCCCAACTTCGCATAAGGAAGGATACATGGATCCGTACCGGGCCCAAGGCACCGAAGGTTTCGGTATGGATTGCGACGGATGCGGCCCAGCAACTCCAATTCCGGCTAATCACGGCAAAAGTGGCCGGGATCTGTACGATCAAAACTTCTACGGGGGGATCTGGCGTGATTGATCTGGAGAAACTGGATGAAAACCGCGAGTTGTTCGGCTTCTTTGCCGGGCAGCTCGTCTACCCTGATAAAGAGATGTTCGCATCGATCCGCGAAAGCGGGGAGGAGGTTCTGCCATCGACGGTGATGGAGCCGGTAACGAAATATCGGGAACAGATGCTTGCGCTCAGCATGGAAGAGATCGAGGAGCTTTACGTGGACACGTTTGATTTTGAAAAGTCGTCTACGCTGTATATGACTTTTTTTAAATACGAGGATTCCAAAGATCGCGGTCAATTGCTTACGTCACTTAAAGCGGTTTACGAAATGTTCGGCATGGAAATGATCGACCGGGAATTGCCGGATTTCCTGCCGCTGATGCTGGAATTCTTGTCTGCAGCGAATTGGCTGGGACATCCGCATAGCGAGACAGGGATGTTTACGGTGTTAACGATTCTGGAGGATGGCACGTACCAGTTGATGAAATCGCTGGAGCAAAAGGGAAACCCTTATTATGAGCTCGTCAAGGCCCTCCGGGAAACGTTTAAGTTGTGCTTGTTACAGGAGGTGAAGGTTCATGAGTCTGTTTGAGCAATTTCTATGGGTCATCTTCCCGTATTTATGCGTGGCAACGTTCGTGGTAGGACATCTATTCCGCTACCGTTACGACCAGTTTAATTGGACGGCGAAATCCAGTGAATTTATGGAGAAGAAACGACTCATGGTAGGCAGTATGTTGTTTCACATCGGGATCATTCCGGTCATCATGGGACATGTCGCCGGATTAGGCATTCCTAAGGAGTGGATGGCCGCTCTAGGCGTCAACGAGCATATGTATCACCTTGGCGCCATGTATGGAGGAGGGCTGTTCGGCGTAATCACGTTTGCCGGGATGCTGATCCTGACCATGCGCCGTTTGACCATAAAGAACGTACGCCACCTCAGTTCTGCCTCGGATATGATCGTGAACGGACTGTTGTTGTTCATCGTATTTATGGGGATGTTCTCCACGCTTGTCACGAATAATGTGCAGCCGGATTTTGATTATCGGGAGACGATCTCTATTTGGTTCCGCAACCTGCTTATCTTCCGGCCGGAGGCCTCTTATATGGCAGAGGTGCCGATTTCGTTTCAAATCCACATTTTGGCGGGGTTTCTGATCTTTGCCTTGTGGCCGTTTACTCGTCTCGTCCATGTCTGGAGCGTGCCCTTGAATTATGCCCGTAGAAGCTATATCCTTTATAGGAAGAATCGCTCGCATACTGCGGGACGTTAAGGATTTTGAAGTTTAGGGAGACGAATACATGAATCCAACCTCCAGTTGCTACCAGGTACTTATCGATCAATTAAGAGAACAGATGGGGTATGACTTCGTGTCACTGGCGTTTGCCGAGTCGGCCGTTAACGATTTCGTCCTTACCTGGAAGTATGCCTCGGGCAACTTGAACAATCGATATAAACGCATCGTTCTCCAGTCGGGTAAAGGGATTGCCGGCATCGTATTCAAAACCGGCAGTCCCATGCTGGTTGCAAATGTCGCCGACGGGCTCGAACCCCAAGAGATGTACAATTATCCGATATTAATTTCGGAACGGTTAACCAGCTTGGCGGCGATCCCCTTGTATTTGACGGATCGGGTCGAGGGTGTGCTCTTAACTGGTTATCGGGAAGAGAATCGAATGTCGCACGAAGAGTTACGCCGGTTGTATGAATGGCTTCAAGGCAGGTTTGGCGATTTTGAAATCAAGGAGCTGAACCCATGAATCCTTCATCCTTGAATATACCGATCGAGCTGCTTCAGAAACAATTTGAACACAGCTCCGATGCTATTATTTTCTTTGATGCCGGACATCGGGTCATGGCGATGAATTCTCGGGCCGAACGTCTTCTGGATCGCCGAGTGCTGGAGGAACCAGCCGGACCGGACAGCAATTCGTTTTGCTTCTCCTGCCGGGGCTACACCAGTGAAGAAGAACCGATGTCTTGCTTAAATTGCTATCTGTCCAACACGGAGAAGGACTTCAGCTCCTTCCAGCTCTATTTGGAGACGAAAACCAAAGGTGTGGTGCCGTTCTCCGCCAGCTTTCAAACCGTAGATACGGCGGCGGGCATCCGGGTGCTTACCTTGCGCGATTTGACGAATCAACTTATGACGCAGCAGTTGCTCAATCAGAACACGATGATGAAGAGCGTCATTAAGGCCCAGGAAGACGAACGTAAGCGGATTTCCCGCGAACTGCACGACAGCGTAGCGCAAGAGTTGATTAGCTCGCTGGTGGATCTGCGGGTGCTCAAATATTTGAACGTACAAGAAGAAGCTCTGCAAAAAATCCAGCAAACCGAAGCCTCGCTCACCCGGTTGCTGGAGCAAATCCGCAACCTATCGGTGGAGCTTCGGCCGGCTTCGCTGGATGATCTCGGACTAGACGCGGCCTTCCGTTCTCATTTTAAATGGATTGAGAAAAATTATGGCGTGCTGGTACGATTTGTTGCGGAGCTCGGCGGTCAGCGATTTAACAGTGAAGTGGAAACGGTCGTTTACCGGGTATGCCAGGAATCGGTACTTAATGCCTTGAAATATGCCGATATTGACGAGATTAACGTGCGTCTGTTTGCCTCGGCGCATTTGCTGGAGCTCATGGTTTCCGATCAGGGGAACGGATTCGACGTGAATACGAACGATCCAAAGGGAACCGGACTTGGTATCTATGGGATGAAAGAGAGAGCCGAGCTCGTTGGCGGCGAAATCTCCATTACCTCTATACGGGGGGAAGGCACAACGGTCCATTTGCGAGTTCCGTTCGGAGCGTTCTCTCTATAGGCGGCCATAGCGCCCAGTAGGTAGGGTTAACTTTCGAGGGCAAGGGGGAAGGTTCTGTGAAGGTGGTAATCGCGGATGATCACGCTGTCGTCCGGAGCGGTTTTACGATGATCATCAATTTTCAAGAGGATATGGAAGTGGTGGCGACGGCCGCCGACGGGATTGAGGCCTACAAAATGGTGGCTAAACACCGCCCAGACATTTTGCTGATGGATCTCAGCATGCCTCCGGGAGAAAGCGGCTTGATTGCAACGGCCAAAATCCACGAGGATTTTCCCGAGACCCATATCATTATCTTGACGATGCACGATGACGAGGAGTATTTATTTCATGTGCTTAAGAAAGGCGCACGCGGATATGTCCTGAAGAATTCCCCGGACGAACAGCTTGTCTCGGCCATTCGTATGGTGCATCAAGGTGGCGTTTATATCCATCCGAAGCTCGCGTCTTCCCTTGTCCGTGAATTTGTAAACCACGATCAGCAGGCAGATGAGAGTAACCCGTATCAACTGTTGTCCACCCGTGAAATCGAGATCTTACCCCTGGTTGCCAAAGGGTATGGAAACAAGGAGATCGCCGAAATGCTGCACATCTCCGTGAAAACCGTTGAGGCCCATAAAGCCAAAATCATGGAAAAGCTAAATTTGAAATCAAGACCCGAGCTGGTGGAATATGCCATTAAGAAAAAGCTGCTGGATTTTTAACGGAGGCTGGTAACATGGAACAAAGAACACTGCAAAGCGAATTGCCCGCCATGCGTATTTTAGAGAATGAACACCGGTATTTGGCTAGTTTAATGAACGAATGGCATACGATCGTACTGGATTTTCAGAACGATCGCTATTCCTCGGACCAGGCCAAACTACAGTTCACGCGTTTGTGTGAATTGATCCGCGAATTCAAATCACCTTTGCGCAAGCATTTTCAAAAAGAAGAGACTTATTTTTTTCCGCGATTGGGGAAACATATAGGATATGATCAAGGTCCGATTGTTTCGATCGAACAGGAACATGAGGAGATTTTCGCATATATCGGCCATTTCCTTCATTATGCTAACGGTGAGTTTTCGTTGGAGGAAATGAAGGCTCTGTCTCGGGACGCGGGGGAAGCATTTGAAATTTTGACCGTGCATTTCGTCAAAGAAGAGACGGTGTTGTTCCCGATGACCAGACAGGTCATGAAGCCGGCAGAACGAGAGCAGTTGAATAAGGAGCTTTACACCCTGATTGTTGAATAGATTCCCATTCAATGAGCAGCCCATAAACATCAACCGGTGCTTATGGGCTTTTTTGTGTCCAAATTGGACCGGTAGGGAGTTTCCCGAAATAAATGGGGGAAAACCCTATTCAGGCCCAATTAGGGAATCGGCTAAAATACGGGTGGGGAAATCGATGGTCATTCCGAAGTCATTTGAAAAAGGTGATCTAATTTGATTAGAAAAGTTCAATTGCCACTGCAAACGTTAAATCTGATTGTCGGTTTTATGGTATGGGTGATCATTTCGTCGCTCCTTTCTTTCATGGGTGACGATATCCAGGTTCCCGCCGACAAGGTTGCGATCATTACGGCAATTCCCGTCGTATTGGGTTCTGTTTTGCGTATCCCGATAGGGTATTATGCTAACATCTTTGGGGCGCGGATCGTCTTCTTGATCAGCTTCATCTTGCTGCTGTTTCCCGTGTATTACATTAGTGAAGCCAAAACGTACGTTGATTTGATCATCGGCGGGTTGTTTCTCGGGATTGGCGGGGCTGTGTTCTCCGTAGGCGTTACTTCACTGCCAAAGTATTACCCGAAAGAGCGACACGGTTTGGTCAATGGCGTGTATGGTCTCGGAAACCTGGGGACCGCGGTCACTTCGTTCTCCGCCCCGGTCATAGCAACGCAAATCGGCTGGTCGGCCACCGTCAAGCTGTATTTGATCCTTCTGCTGGTCTTTGCGGCGTTGAATCTCTTCTTTGGTGACCGTAAAGAGCCGAAGGTGAAGACCGCTATGATGGAACAAATCAAGGGCGTGTACAAGAATGAAAAGCTCTGGTTGTTCTCGCTGCTGTACTTTATCACGTTTGGGTCGTTTGTGGCGTTCACCGTTTATCTGCCGAACTTTTTGGTGACGAATTTTGAACTGACCAAAGTGGATGCGGGCATGCGTACGGCCGGATTTATTGCTCTTGCAACCTTTATGCGTCCGATCGGTGGCTGGTTGGCGGATCGGTTTAATGCCTTGATGTTATTGATCATCGTATTTGCAGGCTTTACGCTGGCGGCCATCGTGCTGGCCTTTTCTCCGACATTTACGTTGTACACGGTTGGCTGTTTGGTGATCGCGATGGTTGCCGGGGCGGGGAATGGGGTCATCTTCAAGCTGGTTCCACAGTATTTCAACAAGCAGGCCGGGATCGTGAACGGGATTGTCTCGATGATGGGCGGACTAGGTGGGTTTTTCCCGCCGCTGTTGTTGTCCTATATCCACTCGGTAACGGGTCAGTATTCCATCGGGTTCATGCTACTGTCCCAGGTAGCTTTAGCCAGCTTGATTCTCGTGCTCTGGATGATCTATTCCGACAAGCTGAGCTTGTCCTCGGAAGTATTCAATAATACGGCACAGGGCATTCTGGTGACGGATCCCAAAGGCACCATTGTGGCGGTCAACCCGGCGTTCACCTCGGTGACAGGGTTTGAAGAAGAGGAGGCGGTGGGGCAGAAGCCAAGTATTCTGCGGGCAGACCGTCAATCCCCTGATTACTATGCGCAGATGTGGAAGAGCATCAAAGAAACCGGTATGTGGCAGGGCGAAATCTGGAACAAGCGTAAAAACGGCGAAACTTATCTACAATGGTTAAATATCAGCGCCGTGAAGGACAAGTCGGGGGAAGATATCCGTTATGTCGGGACGTTCTCTGAGCTTCCGGAAGGAAAAGCGGAGAAATAAGAAATGGTTTAGATTTAACATTAGGGGGAGGGGAAATTATGCCGGTTGGTCCATCATTACGGCAACGGCACGCTCATCAAGCCATTCACGCCGGAGGTTTGGCTGGAGCTCGGTCGAAAACGGAGGAAGTCGAAAGTCTGTACACAAATGGGAACCTGGAGATGGCAGATCAGGCGATGGTAGAATTGCTGGATTACTGGGAGTCACGGATTCTAAGCCATGCGGATGCGGAAGAGGACGGTTTCTACCAAGAAGTCGTCGAGAAGAATCCAACGCTCCAAGAAACGGTACTGCAATTGAAACGGGATCATGAGTTGATGAGAATTGTGGTAAAAAACATCCATCAGCTGCGTGAATCAAATGGATTCAGTAAGGTCCTTCTCCCTAAGCTGTACGCCTTGCTTGAGATTAATGAAATTCATAGTCAGGAAGAGGAACGGTTGTTGTTCTAACCCCTTGAGAAATGGAAAGGGATGGGGCAACTAAGCAAAGCCAACAAAGAAAATAATCGGCCAGGTGGGCTCTACCTGGCCGATTATTTTTTGCTAAATCACATAGATACACTCTTCGGCCGGCTTTTGACGGAGGCCAAATTCGAAAGTGTCTTGGCGGAGTCCCCGCCGCATCGTTTCGAGCGACAGGATATCCGGCGGCTGGATGTTGCCTAGATGCACGCCCGCGCCGAATTTGCGAAGCAGCAGCACTTGCTGATGTTTTAGCGGGGCTTCCCACATCAGTCTGGTTGAATCGGGTACGAATTTGAGGATATTGTCCAAAATATCCTGGCGACATTCGCCATGATCATCAAAAATGCCGACGCCCATTCCCGATTCGCGTGCTTCCACAGTCATCAGCTCGGCTCCGGCTTTGAGATCGGCTTCCTGGGTCTCTGCCAGATGAGTGGCATCGATAAGGGAACCGGTTAGTTTCTTGCCAAATTCGGTGACGACTCGAAGCCCCCGGTTTTTACCTTCCTGAATCAGTTCGGTACGGCGTTTACGAGGGAGCTCAATCGTGCCGTCAGACACTTCGATGCCATTAAAGCCAAGCTGGCAAATGGTATTGAAGAAGCCCGAGACAACTTCCTGCTGAACCGCCGTCTCTAACAGCGTCCCGCCAGGCATCACCATAATCCCATGCTGCTTGGCAAGGTTAATTTTGTACATCAATAACTCCGTGCTGTAGAGCGGGGCTGTACCAAAGCCGAATTTGATGCAATTTACGTAACCCGCAGCCAGTTCAATGAAATCTGTGAAGGCGGTTCGCCCGAGCCCTTTATCGATCACCATCGTCAGGCCGGGACCGGTAACCTGCAATTCGGGCAAACTTCCTTCCGGCTCGATGGTCTGACGTAGTCCGCTCGGATCAAATAACTCGGCAGGCCAGACGGCACGTAAGGTACTCTTCATACTGGAATCTCCTCGTTTCCTTGTTAACTTATCGTTTCACCGATGACATAGGCATCATATGCGAATTCATCGCAGCAGGTGCCCATGGAATTAACAAATATTGGTGAAAGATCAGCTGATTTGACGAGGAGGTTTGATCAGGAAAAACACCAGCCCCAAGGTGACCAGGGATAAGCAAGACACGGTGATAAACACGACACGGTCGGAAATGTCCATCATCCATCCGAACAGGGGCGGACCAAAGGCAACGCCTAAAAACCGCAGGCTATTGTACAGCGACGTGATCATGCCGCGTTCGCTCTTTTGCACCGCGCCGGTAATCATCGTATTTAAGCACGGCAGGAGAAGGCCGGTTCCGATACTGCTGACTGTTAGTAAGCCGATAAATACATAAATGTTCTTGAAGAAGAATATCGTCGCCGCCAGCGCAAGCGTCATCATAATCAGCCCGATGTTCATCAGCCAGCGGATTAACAGGCCTTTCTTCTTGATCAGGCTGCCCGTCGTATAGGAAGTGATGACCATGCCGAGCAGGGGGATGGCTAAAACCGCGCCTTTTAGGACTCCGTCGATATGGTAAGGAGCCTCTTCCAAGGTATTGGATAAGTAAAACAAAACGCCAAACAAAATGAACAGCCCTAAAGAACCTGCGAAAAAGGAAGTGATCAACCAGCTCCCTTTTTTACGGAAAATTTGACCGATTTTATGGATGTAGGACTTTAATGGCTGTTTCTCGCCCAACTGAGGTTCCTTGATCAGAAACATCACGGCGAACAGCGAGAGGGCACAGAATACGGGGAACGCGAAAAAAGAAGCATACCAAACGATCAGCACCAGCAACGAACCGATAATTGGGCTAAGCACTTTGCCAACGCCGTTAGATGCTTCAATCAATCCCAAAGCTTTACTTTCCGTTCCGCCTTTATACAAATCGCCTACTAACGCCATGGCAATGGGTGCTGTACCTGCAGCCGCCATGCCCTGAATGGCCCGCGCCGTGATAATGACGGTATATGAGTTCCATATCGCCCCGAATCCCGCCAAAACCCCGGCACCTCCGTAAACGATCAATGCGGGAATGATGATCTTCTTACGTCCAAACCGGTCGGATAGATAACCAATTACCGGGATGAACAAGCCCGCCGCCAAAGAGAAAATCGAAATGATCAAGCTGCTTTGAAATTTACTGATTTGCAACTGCCGTTGCATTTCCGGAAGGACGGGCACCAGCATCGAGTTACCGAACACAAGCACGATCGGGATGGTAGCGATGGCCATGAACTCCCATATCCGCCCTTTGGACCCGCTCTGCTCCGAGGCTTCCGCTTTCTCCTTGGCTCCCTCTGTCGACTCCTCCTCGGGAAACGAAATGTCGCTTTGGAATGTGATTTGCAGCCTTTTCCGCGTTTTGGTGTTATTCATGGGTTTAGCTCCTCATGATTGAATTCGAAACACAATGAATACGTTCATTATTTGTCATTCGGAAATCGGGTATGCATCCATTAGCACGGCTTCCCACCCATCAGGCATAAGCTGGTAATGTTCAAAACAGAAAGGGTAGGGGAACCATGATCCAAATCATACAGGGAAATAACCACCGGCTGGCGGATGCGGAGGTCCATGTGGTGATCGATGTGATCCGGGCTTTTACGGTGGCCCATTACGCTTTTATCCGGGGAGCTCAAAGGATTATATTGGCCGGTTCGCTGGAAGAGGCGTTTCATTTCAAACGGGACCATCCCGATTTCTTGCTGGCGGGAGAAATTAATGGCTTGCCTATTCCGGGTTTTGATTTGGATAATTCGCCTGCTCGGATCGCGCTAGCTGACCTAGCCGGAAAAACGTTGATTCAAAAAACAACGAATGGCGTAGAGGCCACTTTGAACTCTTTGAACGCCAAGCACATTTTTGTAACGGGGTTCTCTAATGCGGCCACGACGGCGGAATGGATCAAAAGCCGGCTCATGAGCTCGGGCCCCGAACTGTCGCTGCATTTGATCGCTTCGCATCCGACGGGGGATGATGATCTAGCCTGCGCGGAATACATCGCAGGGATCTTAAGCGGAGACAGTAGACCAACGGCGGCGCAAACCTTGGAGCGCATACGCGGTTCGTCGGCAGCGGCCAAGTTTTTCGATCCGGAGCAGCCGGCGTTTCTACCCGAGGATTTGGAATTGTGCTTACAGGAGCGATCTGCGGAATTCGTCATGAAAGTAGCGATTCGCGACGGAATCCCGATCATTGAACGGGAGGATGTAAATTAAGGGAGAGTCGCAAAGGATTCTCCCTTCATTTGTGATTACTCGGGTTTCTTGACTTGCAGCGGGGGAGGAATCAGCCAGCCTTTTTCCTTGCTCATACGCAAGATTCTTAGTCCCAGCGCGGTTTTGGTTGCATGGTATTTGGCGAACAGTGCGCCGATATCCTCACGGATCGACAACCCCATCGCCCCGCTGCAGCCCGCTAATGAAGCGGCGGTATCCATGGCAATCTTCGCCCCGATTTCCGCATCGGCAAATCTAGCGCCTGGCGGGATATCCTCCAGCTTTGCTTCCGGCCGTTCCGGCAGCATCGGGGAGGGGGTAATCCCATTGTCCATTAACAACTTGTCCAATTCTTTGATTTCCAGCTTGGCTTGATCCATCAGATCCTTTAAAATCTCTTTTAAATCTTTGTCACCGGCATGATACGTGAACAGCTGGTAGCAGGACAAGATCATCTTGGCCGCCATCGAGCTTTCCCATAGGGTGAATATTTCGCCGTAATGCATCGGCTCATGCTTCGGATTACCGTCTAACACACCCATGAAAGAATCTCCTTTGCTTCGTGATATTGATTTGCTCGTCCGTAGTATGTCTCCCGTTCATGGGTTGTATGATTCGGTTTGTAAACGTCGTAACTTTCTCCTCCATTCGTCGTCTATACTAAATAGATTGAGGTGAAAGGAGAAACGAGAATGAAATTAGGCAACATTCGGCTGCGACCAGCGGTTTACGGTGTTCTAGCGACAACTTTGGCCTGGACGATGATCGCAAGTACGGCAGCTGCCGCGGATGCGGCGTTTTACCATGCCTATACGAACCCGGAAACCAAAGAAGCATACTATAATGGCTATTTAACAACGGATGACGGCAAATCTGAACGGAAGGTCCTCTCCCGGACCGAGGACGGAAATTGGTATGTGTTGCCCGATACCGTCAGCGAGCTGTGGGGAGAGGAAATGAGTCCCTATGTGCGTGTCATGACGCAAGGCCTAACTCCCCAACCTTTCGGCGAAGTCTATCTGGATACGGCCGGAGACCGGTTGGTGGGGAAAACAGGATATCAGAACTCACCCAACGGGAAATTCGGGACTCGTAAGGTGATGCATTTCGAGGGGGGTTCTAAGCAGGTTGCCCTTTTCGTGAAAAACAACCAGAACGGAGTCATCCGTCAGGTCTCCGACAGTGGAGAATGGCCTGTGACCTATTGGCTTCCGGACGGCTCCTTGCTTATGGAGCGGCATAGCGAGACGGCCAAGCAGAACGAAATCGTTCGCATGAATCCCGATACACAGGAAACGCATCGTTTATTGCTGGCTTCTTTGCTGGGGTATGACGAACAGCGAGGAGAACTCTTGCTGGCTTATAACGAATCTACCCGGAAAACGCATCTATACGATGTGCATACTCGGAAGGTTCGGAGCGTAACCGATCAAGAGGTTCAAGCTTTCTATGATCGAGTACAAGGCTCGGCCGCGACAAAAGCACCTGAAGTCCCGGACGAATTGGAAGCCAATCAGCTGCCGGTCAAAACGCTGGAATACGTTCAAGAGGGGGAGGCTAATTTGACAGTAAACGATATGAAAATCGCTTTGCCGTTCGTTTTTTTTGGCCTTAACCGAGAGCTATATGTTCCTCTTCGACCCGTGTCCGAAAGTCTGAAGTGGAAAGTTGAGCGGAGTGCAGGTAGCGATATGAAAACCTACCGTTATACGGTTTCCACGGGAACCCAGTCCATTCAAGTCGACCGTTCGAACTCGAAGATCATGGGGGATCGGTTATATCTCAATGTCCATGCTTTAAACCGTCTGATTTCCGACTGGGGGATTGAATGGATCCCCGTCAAATAACCTGAATCGCAACAAAAAAGCAGGCCGTTCACTTGGAATGGCCTGCTCTTCATTTTAGATTAACGGTGCACCGTATATTGATTTGCTATACTCAAGCTGCGAATCAACTCAACTTCCTGGGCGCTTAGCTCGGAGATGTCGGCCGCGGTCAGATTCTGCAACAGCTGTTCACGAGAGCTGGCTCCGGGAATGGCCACGGCCACTGCCGGATGGGATAGCGAGTAACGGATGGCCAGCTGCGTTAGGCTGCGTTCCGGGGTTTCCAGCTCCTGCAGCTTTCGGCGCAGTTCACGAAGCTCGCCCAGCTCGTAATCCAACACGCCTTTGGAAGGTACTCGGTTCGCTGCCAGCGCTCCGCTTGCTAGCGGCCCACGGGCGATCACGCTGATCCGGTGCTCCTGAAGCAGCGGAAAGGCAGCCTCTTCACCACGCCGATCCACGATACTGTATTGATTCATGACGCTGACGATTGAGGAATGAGAGACGTATTCGCGAATCACGTTCGGACGAATGGAAGAAATTCCGTACTCCCGGATGACGCCTTCTTTCTTCAATTGTTCAAACGCTTCGATCGTGTCATCGATCGGATCCTCGATCGTTCCGCCATGAAGTTGATACAAATCAATATAATCCGTGCCCAGCCGACGCAGGCTGTCTTTGACCGCCGACAGGATATGCGCTTTGGACGGATCCCAGCTCCAGCCATCTTGACCGGAAATCCGTCGGTTGCCGACTTTGGTCGCTAGAATGACTTGATCCCGGCGTCCCTTGATCGCTTTGCCGACGATTTCCTCATTGGTTCCGGCATCGTAAAGATCGGCGGTATCAAGAAAGTTAACCCCTCGGTCCAGCGCCTCGTGGATCAGGGCGATCGCATGCGACTCATCCGTTCCCAGCGACATGCAGCCTAGTCCGATTTCGCTAACCAATAGGTCGGAGGAGCCCAAACGGTTCATTTTCATCTGCAGAACTCCTTTCGATAGAAGGATGAGTTTCTTTGAACTATAAAAGACATCATAGCATGTTCAATTCGCCCCTGCTAGAATGAAAGCCAATCGCTTGCCTAAGGAGGAGAACAACATGAAGAAGCTTGGCCTTGGAATCGCTGCCTTCGTATTGGTGATGGGGATTGGTGCGGCTGGAGTTTATGCGGCTGGTGCGAGCAACGGTGCAGAGAACGATCCGAATGGAGTTTGGGATTGGATGCTACCCTATGCGAAACAGATGCATCCCAATCTGACGGATGAGCAAATTCAGGATCGGATCAACAACTGTCACGGTCAAAGCGGAACGGGAACGTCCAGAATGATGAACCCCAACCTCCGCGGAGGTATGATGAATTTTTAAGCCTCTTTACACAGAAAGGGCCCTCTGCAATAGCAGGGGGCCTTGTTTTTGCGTTTACACTTACATGTACATGCTGGCCAGTAAAATCCCTAAGCTTTCCTCATAAATCTCGTCAAATTGAGAGAGCGGCAGCGGGTTGACGCCGGTTCCCAGCTCGATCGTAAATCCAGGACGCCGGAAATCATAGATGAACCAATCTTTATATCCGGCATAGCTCTCCACGTTACGGATGGCCTCGTAACCGCTGACCCGGGCGAATTCATTCGCGATCGTTTCGGCATAAGCCGGCTCGCGGTTCTCGAAGCCCCAATAGATGACTTGGCCTTGGGTATGGAACGCGAGAACATGATCAAAGTCGCTCTGCCGGGTCAAGATGGCCATGGCGATCGCTTCAGGTTCGGTCAGCGGGGCGGTGCCCGGATAATCCCGAGGCCCGCGCTCCACCGGATTCCTAGCAACCTCACGTTCCCATAAAGCCGGGAATTGGTCGTTTAAGTCAACCCCATTGATGTTGGCTTTCCACCCTTGGAAGTCGGTGTTGCCACCGTTGTAAGACAGCACGTTGCTGCGGTAAGGCTCCTGATTCGGCAATCCATGGATAACGAGGTCTACACCGTCCAGATTCACCATGGGCACCATCGAGAAAGTAACCTCTTCGTAATATGGCCACATCGGCAGACCGCGAATCGAGCTGCTATTCGTAAGCGCAAGCAGATACTGATTCAGAAATTTGATTAACACCGGCGTCGTAATCCATTCATTCGCATGAAAAGCTCCGTTGACATGCACCTTTTTCTTTCCTTTTCCGATGCGTAGTTCAGGGATGGGTTTGTTCATGACCGTATTTCCAATATTTTGGTAGGCTACAAACGGGTAGATGTCCATCAACCGGTTCAAATCTTCCCGCAATGCGGCGGAATCGTACGGTTTACGGATGTCGACCACGAACCAGGTGACTCGCAGCGGAAGCTGCAGCCGCTGACCAACCGCAAGCTGATTGGGATTCACCGATTGGTTCAGCAAAAGGATCACATCCATCGGAACCCCGCGATCCCTGGACAGCTTCCAAACGGAATCCCCGGCTTTCACCTGATATTCGCTGGACAGAAAACCGGGAATGTGGATGGTTTGGCCCGCGCTAAGACTTTCCGCTTGAATACCCGGGTTGGAATCCACGATCAATTGCAGCGGAAGTTGAAAGATCTGGCTGTAATACCATAACGTATCCCCCGAACGTACTTGTATACGCATAACAAATCCCTCCTGCACATTTTTGCCTTATAACAACCTATGTAGGGGCAAGCGCGCTCCATGCCAAATGGAATGAACCCTTCACAACATCCAAACTTTCAGGTAGAATCTAGAATGTTAATTGTTAACCATAAATTTATATTAAGGTTAACAATAGGAGCTCATTTGCTGTAGAGCTAATCAGGCATAGAAAGCTGGGATGATGGATGAACCAACGCAAGACGGAAGGACAGAGCTGGGATTCGCTAGCCGATAAAGCCCTAAACGGAGTGGTTTTAACTTGGGAGGAGGGGCTTTCCGTATTACAAGCCGAGAATGATCAATTGCTGCCGCTGATGGAGGCGGCGTATCGGGTCAGACGGTATTACTATGGCAACAAAGTGAAGCTGAACATGATCATCAATGCTAAAAGCGGACTATGTCCCGAAGATTGCGGGTACTGCTCGCAATCCTTGGTCTCGACAGCTTCGATCCCGAAATACCCGTTGCTCGACAAGGAAACGCTGGTGGCTGGAGCTCGCGAGGCGTTGCAGCGCAAGGCGGGAACGTATTGCATCGTAGCCTCCGGCAAGGGGCCAACCGACAAGGAGTTGGAGCAGGTCGTAGAGGCAGTCGCCGAAATTCGCGCAACGATGCCGCTGAAGATTTGCGCCTGCCTGGGCATTCTTAGGGAGGAGCAAGCGCAGAAACTGAGTGAAGCCGGGGTTCACCGCTATAACCACAATTTGAACACGAGCCGGACCAACTATCCGTCGATTACGACGACCCATACTTACGATCAACGCGTGGCGACGGTCGAGACCGCAAGAGCGCACGGGATGTCTCCCTGCTCCGGCGTGATCATCGGAATGGGCGAATCGGATGAAGAAATCGTGGAGATGGCTTTAGCGCTCCGCGATCTGGATGCCGATTCGGTTCCGATCAATTTCTTGAACGCCATCCCGGGCACACCGCTGGAACGGGCGGGACGGGTACCGGCGCAAAAAGCGCTTAAAGTGTTGGCCTTGTTCCGCTTCATCTGTCCAACGAAGGAAATCCGTGTGGCGGGCGGCCGGGAGGTCAGCCTCCGGACGCTACAGCCGCTATCGTTATATGCGGCGAACTCGATCTTCGTAGGCGACTACATGACGACAGAAGGGCAAGATGTATCCTTAGATCACCGGATGATCGAGGATCTGGGCTTTGAAATTGAACAAACGGCGATTTAACGGAAGGATAGCGAAACGCCTCGTAATCCATTAAACTGAATTAGGTATAGAATCCTAAAAATGTGGTGATTCGCTTGTTTCAAATCATGTTAATCGAAGATGATCCGTCCTTGTTTCAGGAAATTCGCGAACGGCTGCAGCAATGGTCCTATGGGGTACATGGCGTTCGGGATTTTGGCAACGTCTTGGAGGAATTTACGGCCATTCGCCCGGATCTGGTTCTGATCGATATCCAGTTGCCCAAGTTCGATGGGTTTCATTGGTGCCGACAAATCCGCGCCCATTCCAATGTGCCGATCATTTTCCTGTCTTCGCGCGACCATCCGACCGACATGGTGATGTCCATGCAGCTAGGCGCGGATGATTTTGTACAGAAGCCGTTCCATTTCGAGGTGCTCATTGCCAAAATCCAGGCGACGCTTCGCCGGGTATACAACTATAATACCGAACGCGTTGAGCTGAGGACGTGGCGCGGAGCAACGATCGAATATGGACGCAACGCCATCACGGCAGAGCGAGGGACCATTGAGTTAACGAAAAATGAAATGCTCATCCTCAAGCTGCTTGTAGAGCAAAAAAATCGCATCGTCAGCCGCGAGGAGCTGATCCGAAGCTTATGGGACAACGAGCATTTCGTCAGCGACAATACCTTGACGGTAAACGTAAATCGGTTGCGCAAAAAGCTGGAGGACCTCGAGCTTGACGCTTATATCGAGACGAAGGTCGGGCAAGGTTATATGGCAACCGAAGAGGTTCAGACGTTATGATCGGAAAATATTTGCGTGAGCGCCTAAGCTGGATCCTGCTCGTGATCGCCCTGCAGCTCCTGCTCCTCTCCGTCGCCGCGATCGATCGGACGATTCCGTTCCTTCCGATGTTATATATTGTTTTCTTATCGCTATTGTTATTTGCGGCATTTTTGCTGATCCGTTATTCGAAGGAAACCCGGTTCTATCAAAACCTAGCCGCCTGGGAGGATACGTACGATTTGAACGTGATCGCTGCGCCGGAAAGTCCGTTTCAATCTATCGTGATGGATCGATTAAACGAGCAAACGGACAAGTTTCGCAAGGAAACGTCGCAGCTTGTCGCCCAGTTGGAAGAGGAGAAGGATGAGCTGATGTCCTGGATTCACGAGGTGAAAACCCCATTAACCGCCATGCGACTCATGATCGATCGGATGGGCGACGAGCCGCTGAAGGAGCAACTGCGGCTGGAGTGGTTGCGCATTCACCTGTTGCTGGATCGCCAGTTGCACCAGAAACGCATTCCGTTCATCGAAAACGATCTATATATCGAGCAAGTGAAGCTGGAGCCCTTGCTAATTAATGAGATTCGCGAGCTGCGAGCATGGTGTTTGCAAAAAGGCATCGGTTTTGATGTCAACCTGCCTGTCCAGGAAGTGCTCACGGATGCGAAATGGTTGGCGTTCATCGTACGGCAACTGTTGACCAATGCGGTGAAATACAGTTCGGCCTCTG
This sequence comes from Paenibacillus sp. FSL R7-0216, assembly GCF_037969915.1. Classification (NCBI taxonomy): domain Bacteria; kingdom Bacillati; phylum Bacillota; class Bacilli; order Caryophanales; family Paenibacillaceae; genus Paenibacillus; species Paenibacillus sp. FSL R7-0216. Next base: position 2,568,972 of record NZ_CP150222.1, read on the forward strand.
ATATCGTCGTGGGTTCTGGAATATCGCCGGATGGACAGGCCTGGCTTTGCGTCCGCGACAGCGGTCGGGGGATTGAAGTGAAGGACCTGCCGCGTATATTCGAGAAAGGATTTACCTCTACGAAGAACCATGATGATCACGCTGCCACCGGAATGGGGTTGTATTTGGCAAAGAAGGTCGCGGACTCCCTGTCGATTCGGATGAGCGTTGAATCAACGCCCGGTGTAGGAACCACCTTTACGTTGTATTTTCCGAGGAGCAATACTTACGTCCATACCCTGGGCATGTGACAACAATGTCACATGCTCGTTTGCTTTGTTCGGTGAAACGCAGGAAACTCCATTCCGGGCAAGTTAAGATTAGGGTAGGACAAAGGAGTGATCAATCATGGCGATACTCGAAGCCAGCAAAATTCATAAAAGCTATGGCAACAAATTCAATCGTCAGGAAGTGCTGAAAGGGATTGACCTGGGTGTGGAGAAGGGGGAATTCGTCAGTATCATGGGGGCGTCCGGCTCCGGCAAGACGACTTTACTAAACGTGCTTTCTTCCATCGATAAGGTCAGCCTTGGCAGCATCAAAATCGAAGGCAAAGAGTTTACGGGACTAAAGGAGAAAGAGTTGGCTGAATTCCGCAAAACCCATCTCGGCTTTATTTTTCAGGAGTACAATTTGCTGGATACGTTAACGGTCAAAGAAAACGTCCTGCTGCCGCTCTCGATCAAAAACGTCTCTCGTAAAGAGGCAGACCATAAGTTTCAGGAGATAGCCACGGAACTTGGCATCTACGACATCAAGGACAAATACCCGAACGAAATTTCGGGCGGGCAAAAACAGCGGACCTCGGCTGCACGGGCGTTCATCCACGATCCGAGCATTATATTCGCCGATGAGCCGACAGGCGCGCTGGATTCGAAGTCCGCTTCGGATTTGTTGAACAAGCTCAGCGAGCTGAACCGCAAGATCATGGCAACGATCATTATGGTGACCCACGATCCGGTGGCGGCGAGCTATACCAGCCGCGTTGTTTTCATTAAGGATGGACAAATCTATTCGCAGCTAAATAAAGGCGACGAGCCAAGGCAGGCGTTCTTCAACGACATCATCAAGGCTCAGGGCGTTTTGGGCGGGGTGCAGGAATGAGCTTGACCCATCTGATTTACCGCAATCTGAAAAAAAACCTGAAAAACTATTACTTGTACGTGTTCGCCTTGATTTTCAGCGTTGCGTTATACTTCGCATTTGTCACCTTACAGTACGACCCGGCGCTGGACGAAATGAAGGGCTCCGTGAAAGGAGCGGCCGGATTAGCCGCTGCGTCAGTGCTGCTCGTTGCGATCGTCGCTATTTTCTTGCTCTATGCGAATACCATCTTCATCAAACGGAGAAGTAAGGAAATTGGCTTGTTTCAATTAATCGGATTAACGAAAGGAAAGATCTTTGGCATCCTCAGCAGCGAAAACCTGATTCTTTATTTCGGCTCCATGCTGATCGGCATGTTCGTCGGGTTTTCCTGCTCCCGGTTGTTGCTTATGATTCTGTTTCAGATCATTGGCGTGGATGCCGAGGCGACATTGCGATTCTCCCCGCAGGCACTGATACAGACCGTCGTTGTTTTTGCGGCGATCTACCTGTTGATCATGCTGATGAACTATTTGTTCATCAAGCGTCAAAGCATCCTGTCGCTGTTCCGGGTGACGTCTACCACGGAGAACGCTTACCGCAGGATGCCGTTGTCCGAAATCGTCTTCGGTATTCTGGGAATCGGGCTGATCCTTTACGGTTACCGGATATCGGCGGATTTGTTCAGCGGCGACTATACCGGAATGCAGGAGCTGTTTCTCGCGATGATCCTGATATTAGGGTCGGTGATTATCGGAACATACCTGTTTTATAAAGGGTCGGTCAGTTTTATCTTCAACTTGGTGCGTAAAGCGAAGGGGGGGTATCTGTCGCTGAATGAGGTGCTGTCCTTATCCTCAATCATGTTCCGAATGAAATCGAACGCGCTGCTGCTGACGATCATCACGACCGTGTCGGCGCTGGCGATCGGCTTGTTGTCGCTAAGCTACATCTCTTTCTATTCGACGGAAAAATCGGCGGAGCAAACCGTACCGAATCATTTTGCATTGTCAGAGCCTGCGGACGTAGAGGCTTTCAAGCAAGCTTTGAAGACAGCCGGGATCGATACGCGAGAAACCCAGCGCCGTGTGCTCATCGTTGAGGCTGATGTTTCTCAAATCTTTGATACCGTCTTGGAGAAGCAAGAGGGCTCCAATGACGTCACGCTTGCCGTCGTTGACGAACAAGAAGTCGAAGGCGTCGAACTGGATTCGAAGGAAGTACTGTTCGCCGGCTCGAGCAATGCCGTGGAGCAATTTATGGGCTTGCACTCGGAAGGGAAAATCACGTTAAAAGGAAGCTCGGAATCCATCCCGGTCACCGTGATCGATACGAAAAAAGATGCGATCGTATCGCTTCGTTATTCCTCCGGAATGCCGTCTGTGATCCTCGATCATGCCGTATTCGAACGACTGATGCAGGATGCAAAACCGGAACTTCAGCGACCTGACCCGGTCTACTACGGGATCGATGTGGTGAATCCCGATTTGCTGGAGCAAGCGAATCAAATCTATCAAGACAAGAGTTATGAAGAAACGTCGGGTGCATACTCCCAATATCAGATCATCATGGACCAGAAGAGCAATATGGGGTTGATCATGTTTATCGTAGGTTTTCTGGGATTAACCTTCCTCATCACTTCAGGTTGCATTCTGTATTTCAAGCAGATGGGCGAAGGGGAAGAAGAGAAGCCGAGCTACACCATCTTGCGAAAGCTTGGATTTACGCCGGGCAATCTGCTGCGGGGGATTCAATTCAAGCAGGTGTTCAACTTCGGTATCCCGTTGGCCGTTGGCTTGTCGCATAGTTATTTTGCCGTCCGTTCCGGTTGGTTTTTGTTCGGGACGGAGCTCTGGACACCGATGATCCTGGTGATGTTGATCTATACGGCACTTTATTCGATCTTTGGTTTGTTGTCGGTCCTGTTCTATAAGCGTATTATCAAGGAATCGTTATAAAAACCAGGACCCTCCAGACAGGAACAAGGCGGAATCGTCTTTTTAGGACGCTCCCGCCTTGTTTTTTTGAGGGTTATTCTAGGGTTAAGGTTTCTTCGGAAGTCCGTAGGCTTCTCGAATCAGCGTAAAATAGCTATCCGCTAACACGACTTCAAATTCAGGTCCCAGTGCTTGCGTGATCTCTACGACGTCCGATGGTCTCATGCTCCACGCGTTGACCCCAACGGAAACAAACATCGGCGAGTTCCCGTCCCAAGAAGCTTTCGCATCGTTCAAAAGGTTGATTCCATCTCTAGCAGTGGTCGTGCCTTTGAAATAAGAAACGGGTAAATTGCCGTTGACGATTTCTACGTAATTTTGGCTACCGCCTCCAAGGAACAGGCCAGGCACTTTCAAATCTTTCACATAGGATTCCGCTTTGAAACCGGTGAGAGGAACGTCATGATTGTCTTCACGGTTGATGACAAAAGGATATGACATGCCGGATTTCTTCAAGTACGGGTAGGAATCTTTCATGAATGCGGCAAAGCTCTCCTCCGGCCATACCTGCGGACTGAAATACCCGGCTCCTGATGGTCCGGCCACCAGCAGATCGTTCTTCGTCGCGGTGGACTGGTAATAGTCTAGGATCGTAGGGGCCGCATCAACGAGGAGCGGGCTAGCCGTCCAGTTCATGGGCACTTGGCCGCGAGCAGGATCATTCCAAAGATTGCGCATATGATTTTGATCGTATTGTAGATTATCGCCCTCGCCAAACGTGAAGGTCACGTAGATCTTGTTGTTCAGCTTCGGGGTTACCGGCTTGTTAGGCTTTGCCGGCTTCGCTTTTGTCCCCGCCATTACCGTCATATTATGGAACCAGTCGGAAGGCAAGACGTAAACGCCGTGACGTGAAGTCAGGTCGATCCCTGCGACTTCGCCTTCAACATCATTATCGAACCAACCCAAATACGGTGTTCCCGGTTCTACATCCGCTAAGATCCGTTCGAACAACTCCCTTTGCTCAGGCACTCCGCTGGAGAGCCAGAACACCATCGCTTTGTTGGCCACCGCATAATCGCGGAGGTAACCGTACGGCTCCTTTTGCTCCGAGGAGAGCGGCTTTACGTTGCTGGCGGAGACCTTGAATTGGTTCCACATTTCGACGGTAACCGTCAATTGCTGAGTGCCCGCCGGCGGGTTGAACTTGTACACGAAGTAGTTGCCGTTGTCGGCAAAACGGTGGTCCGCGCCCGGCAGAAATTTAGAGCCTTGCCGGTCATACAGATACGCTTCTTCTTCCGGCTTTCCGGTTTCGAAGCGAAGGATCTCCTCGCCGTCTGCCGTAACGCTGAATTCATGAACCGCAGGCCCCCAGCCGTCTTGCGTGAAAGCATCCTGGAAGCGCAGATAGACGGCATCTTCTCCCAGAAACTCGGACAAGTCTAGATCATACGTTCTCCGGTTGCTTGCATCGCGAATTTGTTCCGGTTCAGTAAGAACCGTCTTGAAGGACTCGAAATTGTCCGGAGGAAGCGGGATGGACGTATTCGGGCTGAGTCCGACCAGCATTCGTTTCGTCGTTTGACTCCATAAATGCTCATACTGCCAAGTGTAAGCGTCCATTCGATCTTGGAACTTCCCTTGCAGATCCTCGATCACTTTCAGGCGATAAGGCTCCGCGGTCAGTTCTTTGGCCAGTTCAGGGCTGGCCACGACAGCGTCCTTCAATCCAGCAAGCGTCGTTGCAACATTGATGGAGTCAGGAACGGCCGGATCGTAGACGATCACGCCCTTGACCTCCCGGGCGTAAGCCTTAACGATATCCATCGCGTTATCATGAACGCGATAAGGGACATGAAGATCGTTGATCCAGGGATCTTGCTCATTCTGCTGCACGTAAATTCTCGGTTCCGTGCGGTTGACGATGCCTTGGAGCGTTGTCAGCAGAATCTTGATGTCGCCCGAAGCGTCGTACACTTGCGCCACATCCAAACGTTTGACTTTGGCGAAGGTGGGGAGCTCCTGATCCTTCGGCCAGACGATACCGTTTTTACGGTTTAGATCCGCTTGGCTGGAAGTCTCAGCGGATGCTCCTAACGGCATGGTTAACGTAAAAACTAGAGCTAAACTTAACATGATCCATTTGCGAAACATAAATCGTCACCTCTCTTAATGGGAATAGGTAGCGTCGTTGATTTCGTTAAGATCGATGATCCACCTCCTGGCATAGCAATTGGCTGGATTGGAAAGGTTTACATGATATATTTAATATATGTTATTGTATATTTCAATACCTTCGACAAAACTTTGCAGAGATCGATTAAAGCTTTCAGAGTTAGACCAGTTTTCGACTTCAGACACCATCGAAAAGAACTCATTCAAAAAGATAGATGTTGTCCTTTTTAAATATAGCAAATATATCATATGTTGAGCCTGTGAATGAAAATGTTCGATGCCGGAGACGCTATTCAGCGTAAAGGGGGACTATAGGTATGCCAAATCAAAATCAAGATCAAGAACGAATCGAAACGGATGGAGACCCACGCACGATTTATGAAGATACAACCCCGCATACACGTTCTGGATTTATGCCGGAGCAACCGGATGTAACCGCATATGATCCCGACAACAAGGAAGCGGAGCAAGATCAAACGTAATCCTGACAGGGAACAGAGCCCTCTCTAGAAGAAGAGGGCCTGTTTTTTGCCATGCTGACTCATTCGTACATTGCATCTGGAATAGAGACGTTTCCGTTCTCAAATGTTGGAAAATTTGATATACTTGGGATGTTCTGTGCTACTAATTTCGGGTAGGTGATTTTATGAAACCGATTACAGTATACGACATCGCCAAGGAAGCCAACGTCTCTGTTGCCACGGTCTCTCGCGTACTTAACAATACGGCTCCCGTCAAAAAGGAGACCCGGGAACGCATTAATGAACTGATCAGCAAATACCAGTTTCAACCCAATGCGCTGGCGCGAAGTTTGTCAAAAAAAGAAACAGGAATGATCGGCATTATTCTCCCGGATATTACAAACCCCTTCTTTCCGGAAGTTTTGTCCGGATTCGATCTGGAAGCGCGTAAGCAAGGGTACACCTATTTCCTTTGCGATACCGTATCAGCCAGTGTAGACAGCGCGGAACAGTATATCCGGGAATCTCAATATTTGAACGCGCTTGCGGAGAAGCAGGTGGACGGAATTGTGATGATGGGGGGAAGGGTCGATTTAGCCAAACCCGATGGGCAGTTGGTCGAAGAGGTTGTCGAGATCGGCAAAAGGCTACCTGTACTTCTCTTAAATGGTAGGCTGTCCAACTCGGGATTAAACCGAGTGGCAGTGGATGAGAAGCATGGCGCAGAGTTGGCGGCGCAGCACCTGATCGAGCTCGGGCACCGCGACATTGCGATCGTTGGCGGCTACCGGAATATGTCCAACACGGTGCAACGAACGTCAGCGTTTATGAAGAGGATGGCGCAGTCGGGCCTTACAGTGCGCAAAGAGTGGGTACTCCATGGAGGGTTCTCCGTTGCCAGCGGTACCGCGTTTATGAACCAGTTGTTGGAGTTGGCTAATCGGCCGACCGCGATCTTTTGCCTGAACGACCTGGTGGCGATCGGCGTATTGAAAGCAGCCGTCAAAGCGGGACTTAGAGTCCCCGAGGATCTGTCGATTATCGGTTATGATGATATCCCATTTGCATCCAACAGCATTCCGGAGCTCACGACCGTTTCGCTTCGAACCCATGATCTGGGGCGGACGGCGGGGGAAGTGCTGCACCAAATGATCACGAAGTCCAAGGTAAACAAAACAACCTGGCTTAAGCCGGAGCTGATCATTCGGGAATCTACCATGCCTCTTAACAAAAGTTAGGAGCTTCGGCCCGATTGTGGCAAAAAAAGGATTGACAACGCAAATCTTGCTAAGCTAGAATAACTGCGAAAGCCCTTACATTTACTCCAAGTACCTGCACTTCTTCTGCACACCCCCCTATGTGACAATTCACTTTACTACATTCACCAACGATTTCTGATGACCAGTACTTCATCTCAAGCATCTGACAGAACGACGTGAAGAGTGATTTAACCCAAAAATGAAACCCGTTTCATTCATTTTGTGTTAACCAAAATGTAACGGGTTTCATGAAATGGGATTCATTAAAAAATCAAATATTACAGACGCTGGGAGTGGTCCGCTATGAATACGCGTGTCGAGTCCGAATCTGTAGTGAGTTTATCCGGCCAAGCGGTCAGCATTCATGGTGAAAGCGTGATTCTGCTTTGCGCCTCGCTTTTTTATTTCCGGGTTCCTTCGGAATTGTGGAAAGAGCGGTTGGATCAGGTCAAGGAAGCTGGCTATAACTGTATCGATGTCTACTTCCCGTGGAATTTCCACGAACCCCAAGAGGGGAAGTGGGACTTCAACGGGATGCGGGATGCGGAGAAATTCCTACAACTGGCAAGCGAAGCGGGGTTATGGGTCGTCGCCCGTCCAGGCCCTTACATTTGTTCGGAGTGGGACGGAGGTGCTTTACCTTCGTATCTTTACGCCAAAGAGCCCTATATGCGTATCAGGAACAACGATCCCGCCTTTTTGCAGCATGTGGCCAGATGGTACGCACAGATCCTGCCGATTCTTAGGCGTCATGAAGTCACGAGCGGAGGGAGTGTCATCCTCGTTCAACTGGAGAATGAGCTGGACTTCTACGGTTGCTCCGATCCCGCAGGATATATGGCGGCCCTCCGCGACATGGCAGTCGCTCATGGATTATCCGTTCCGCTCATCGCTTGTGCGGGTCAAGGCGGCCTGTTGCAGGCGTCTGGATTAACAGATGGCGTTGTACCGACTTGTAATTTTTACCCCGATGACCAGGATCCCCATTTTGAAAAGAAAGTGCTGCATTATCGACATGTACTTCACGGGATGAATTATCCACTGCTTGTCACCGAAACGAACCGAAGTCATTACCTGCTCCGCAGGCTGCTGTCAACCGGAACCAAGCTGCTGGGACCATACCTTCAGGTTTCAGGCACGAACTTTGGCTTCACGAATGCCATTAATAACTGGGGCAAGCCGCTGGCTTTCCTGACGTCGGATTATGACTTCGGGGGTATGATTTCGCCGGAAGGCCATCTTCGCGCAGAAGCCCAGGAGGCGAAGCTTCTTGCCAGATTAATTCGTGCCTATGGCAGAGCGATTGCGGAAGCCGAACCGGATTCCGGTGGTACATGGTCTGTTCAAGGAGAAACGGAGGGGGTGTTTGGTCCATTTGTGCTGCGTCTACAAGGCGGTGGGGAGCTGATTTTTGTTACTAACGGTGAAGACCGTGCCAAGCAAATCAATTTGCTAGGGGACATGGGAGCCCACGCCTCATCAACTGGCGCTTTGACTTTGTCTGCATCAAGATCCCTGGCACTTCCGGTAAATGTTCCGTTGTCCCTTTGGGGAGTGCCGGGACAGCTCATCTTCTCCACGGCGGAACTTTATATGGCGGGACAACAGAATGATGGCACCGTACTGGCGTTTCACACGGAAGGAAATCACGGAAGGATCGCTTTAGCCATCGAAGCGGTACATGCGCCGTTAGCGCAGGGAATGCAAGTTATCAGGCGCGAGGGACATATAGAATTGCTTCTTACTGGCGAAGAAACAGCGTATTGCCGGTTCGAACTGAAGGATGGACGACGGTTCACGGTGATTGTCACAAATCGATTGAAAGCGCTTCATACCGAGACGATCAACCTGGACGGCACGATGACGGCTTCTATGTTTCAACCGAAGTTGAACAACTCCGACCCGTCGCCAGCTCTAGAGTGGCAGTTTGTTTCAGGGGAAGGATGGAAACCGCCATTGCAGGCGGTATCGGCGTTAACGGATGAGGCGAAGCTTGATTTTCTGGAACGGCTGGGCATCTATCGCGGATACGCTTGGTATGAGGCCAACGTTAACCTGATTAACGCGGATGACCAGCTTCGGGGACTTCTTATCCGACAAGCCAGCGATGTTGTCTCGTTGTATGCCGACGGGACTTACCTCGGAACCTTGACTCCTGGAGGAGCCAGCGTGTTTGTTCCTGTTGACGGACGAGATGCCAAGAAGATTCAAGCACGCGTAGAAATTTGGGGGCACAGTAACTTTAATGATCTCCGGCTTCCCGCCCTCTGCCTACCTTCCTTGAAGGGGATAGGAGGCGTTACAGCGATCACGGCCATTCACGACATAACTGCGAACTGGAGCGTGAATCCAAGTGGCGAACGCTTGTCGCCAAGTGCCGCGACTAAGATAGATGAAGCGCTTTGGCCGGTGGTCGGCTTTGGAAGCTGGTTATCCGCGGATCACCCGTCACAACAAGTGTTTCGCAAGAAGTTTGTACCCACAGCTAAACCATCGGCGTGGATCCTGCACTTTCGGAATTTGCAAGGCTACGCGCAGCTTTGGGTAAATGGCGTCGAGGTGGGTTCCATCCATCCGATGGATGCTTTTATCGATCTAAAGCCCTATGTCACCCCAGGCCAAGAGCTACAGCTGGAAGTCCATCTGCTGCGAACGATGGGGCAGCCTGGCGGTGAAGTGGTGATTTATGAAGGTGTCGAGGCTTCGACGTTCACGGTTGCTGCGGCGGAGGAAGCCGAGCTGAAGGCAGAAGCGGACCATAGGATTGCTTCTGCCGCTCCAGGGCATTTGCCGCTGAGTCTTGACTCTGGAAAGACAGGTTGGTTGTTCGCCGCAATCAACAATTCCGCTCAAGGCAAAGGGTGGAGGGTACGTGCGGCAGGCTCTGGTTTAAAGCTTACCGTGTTTATGGATGAGCGGATCGTCGGCCGGCTTTGGTTGCCTGGAGGGACGGGAAGGCCAACGATGACCGGCGGAAGCATGAATTCGTTTTACTTGCCGGGACCTTGGTTTCATGACAACCAGGCGCAGCTGTCCATCTATCTCGAGGCGGCAGATGAACAGGCTCCAGGCAAATTGGAGAGCCTTGAGGTTATTTCCGTATAGAAGGGAGGATGCATATGGAGATCACGACGCCTACAAAGGTGCGCAAACGGCCGCCGCAATTGCACAGGGCCCAGAACGGCCGATTCAGACGGTTTTGGAACAATAAGACCCTGCTGCTCATGTGTCTGCCTGCCATCATCTTCTTTATCATTTTCGCCTATTTACCGATGCCCGGCTTATATTTAGCCTTCATCAAGTACAACTACACGGATGGGATTTTCAAGAGTCCGTTCGTGGGCTTTGATAACTTCCGATTCCTGGTCATGACGGGCGATTTGTGGCGCCTGACTTTTAACACGGTGGTTTATAACCTGGCTTTTATCCTGCTTGGGAACGTATTGCAAATCATCGTCGCCGTATTTCTGAACGAAATTCGCCTCAAATGGTTCAAAAAGCTGACCCAAACCTTGATGTTCTTGCCGCATTTCATCTCAGCGGTCCTGATTGGCTTGATCGCTTACAATGTGCTGAGCTATGACTATGGCCTGCTCAACAGCATCCTGACCTCGCTGGGATTCGATCCGGTGAAGACGTATTCGAACGCCGGGATCTGGCCGTTTATCATCGTGCTGACTTATTTATGGCAATCGACCGGTTATGGATCCATCGTGTATTTCGCGGCGATCATGGGTCTCGATAACGAGATTATCGAAGCCGCAGAAATCGATGGGGCAGGCGCGTTCCAACGAATCCGTTATATCGTGCTCCCCTGGCTGAAGCCAACCTTTATCATCCTTCTTCTGTTCTCGCTTGGCGGTATTCTGCGCGGGAATTTCGGGTTGTTCTTCAACCTGGTTGGAGCAAACAATACGGCCCTGTACGCGACGACGGATATCATTGAAACCTACGTGTTCCGCGCCCTCATGACGAATTTCAATTTCTCGATCGGCAGCGCCGTCAGCCTGTATCAATCCGTCTTCGGATTTATCGTGGTCATGACCGCCAACTGGCTAGTCAAGAAGGTTTCGCCTGACAACTCACTATTCTAGGAGGTGCAAGGTATGGATGACGCTTATGAAGCCCGGAGCATCCGCACAGATCTAGGCGGCATCATCGTCAAAATCGTAGGCTACTTGTTTATCGGCTTCTTCTCCCTATGCTGCTTATTGCCCTTTCTGCTTGTCCTTGGCACATCCTTTACGTCGGAGTCCGCGATCAAACGATTTGGATTCAATTTCTGGCCCCGAGAGTTCAGCGCCTTCTCCTATAAAATCGTCTTCGAAAATCCGGACCTCATCGTCGGCTCCTATCTCGTGACGATCGGCATCACGGTTTGCGGTACCGCGCTGGGGCTGTTCCTGGTGGCGATGACTGGTTACGCGCTGCAGCGGCCCGATTTTGCCTATCGAAACCGCATTTCCTTCTTTATCTACTTTACGACGTTGTTCACCGGCGGTCTGGTTCCGTTCTATCTACTCGTGACGCAGTATTTGAGCCTGAAGGACAATTACTTGGCCGTCTTACTGCCCGGCTTGCTAAGTCCTTTCCTCATTATTATGATGAAAAGCTTCGTCCGCTCCATTCCTCACGCCATCACCGAATCCGCCAAAATCGACGGGGCCGGGGATTTCACGATTTTCATCCGTCTCATCCTGCCTATGACAACTCCCGCACTCGCTACGATAGGTTTATTTATCGCACTAGGGTATTGGAACGAATGGTATAACTCGATGTTGTTCTTATCGCCGGACATGAAGTACCGTCCGCTGCAGCTGTTCTTGTATAACGTCATCACCAGCGCGGACTTTATCCGTAATTCAGCGGCGGCTTCGAACGTGGAGTTGCGGGATGTTCCGCTCGAATCCATGAAGATGGCGACGGCCATCGTTGCGACGGGCCCGGTGATTTTATTCTATCCGTTTGTACAGCGCTACTTCATCAAGGGGATCACCGTCGGCGCTGTAAAAGGCTGAGGCTTCACAATTTGATATAGAAGAGGGAGGTTGGTACAAATGATTCGATGGAAGCAAACTTCAATTTGGGTGATGGTAAGCTTGTTGGTGCTGCTGCTCGCGTCCTGCGGCGGCGGTTCAAACGGCAACAACGGGGCTAGCGGAGATACGGCGAATAATGGAGGAAACAAGTCGAATGCCAGTCAGGAGACGGACAGTGGGGTGGATACGTCCAAATTCGTGAAGATTAGCTATCTCGTGTTGGGTGACAAACCGAAGAATGGCCAATTCGAGAAAGTCCTTACGGAAGTCAACAAAATCATGAAAGAAAAAATCAACGCCGAGCTGGAGTGGAAATGGATCGAATGGGCGGATTGGCAGACCAAATACAATCTGGCGTTAGCCTCCGGCGAACCGATTGATCTGATTACGATCGGAACAGATTGGCTGGACACCTGGGGGAATGCGCAGCGCGGCGCTTTCATGAATCTGGATGAGCTTCTCCCGAAATACGCACCGGAAACGTGGAACTCTATTCCGAAGGAGGACTGGGACGAGAGCAAATATAACGGCAAAATCGTCTTGATCCCGGAGAACGATTATACGCAGTGGGTCAACCATGGCTTCTTCTACCGCGGCGATTGGGCGAAGGAAGCCGGGATGACCGAACCGATTAAGGATTGGGAGGGAATTGAGAAATACCTGCGGTACATTAAGGACAATAAACCGGACGTGATTCCGTGGGACGCGGCGTCCGGAGCCCAAACCTGGGGCGGATTCGTGCAATCGTATACGGATGAGCTGGAGCTTCCGATCTCTACCGGCTTCATGCCCGTATTTACGGCGAAATCGTTCGAAGAGAAATTTACCGCGACCAGCCCGGTGTTCGAGGACGTTTTCCTGAAATATGCCACCATGATGAAAAGCTGGGCGGATCAAGGCTTCTGGCGCGAAGACGCCCTGAACAACAAGAACAACAACCGCGATGCGTTGAAAGCGGGCTTGTCGGGACTCGACCAGCACCATACGCAGACGTTCTCGGGACTTCGCGTAGAGATGGATAAAGCGCAACCCGGGTCGGAGCTGCAGATGTTTCCGTTCTCCCGGACGCGAGGCACGAACCTAATGGAGCTGTCGATCACGCATGGCGGCACGTCCCTCGGGGCTCACAGCAAAAACCCGGAACGTGCGCTAATGGCTTATGATCTGATCCGTAACAATGAAGAAATCTATCATTTGATTAACTATGGGCTTGAAGGCGTGCAATATGTGATCAAGGACGGAAAACGTGCACGTCCGGAAGGTTACGACGACGCGAGAGACAATTTCTATGCGGATTTCTGGGGCGGTCGGGTCGACAAATTTGAAATTCCTAGTGAAACGACATGGGATCAGATCGAAGAAACGTTGTATGCCGAATACGACAAAATCAAGAAGCCTTACGTGTATGGACAATTTGTCTTCGATAAAACGCCGGTGGAAGCTGAATTGACAGCCGTTTCGCAGGTCACCGGGGAGCTAGGTCCGGCCATCGTGATGGGGAAAGCCGGAGATCCGGCGCAAGCGGTAGAGGAGTTCCGAAGCAAGTTAAAACAGGCCGGTTACGACAAGGTGTTAGCTGAACTGCAAAAACAGCTGGATGCCTATAAAGCTCAACTAGGCGAATAAGGTCTTGTTAGAAAAAAGAGTGCGGACTCGCGAATTCGCGAGTCCGTTATTTTGGGGAGACGGACTTTATCGAAGGCCCTGACTACTCAGTTTTTGCTCCCCGTCCGATCTTCCGGCATGGTATGATCTTTATCGGAGGGACTGCCATGCACGAAATGAACGAGAATCATATATTGCTCTTATCCAAAATCAATAAGCCTGGAAAAATCCAGGCGCCAGTGCCGCGTCCCCGGCTAATCGACCGGCTAAACGAAGGACTGGGCGGTAGGGCGACCTTGATCTCGGCTCCGGCCGGATATGGGAAAACGACTTTGCTCGGCGAATGGGCCAATCAATTGCATCGTCCGGTAGCTTGGCTGTCGCTGGATGATAAAGATAATGATTTGATCCGCTTTTGGCACTATGTTACGGCTGCGATCGAGGGGGCGGTGGGCCGGTTATCCGACGCGTTTCATGCGTCGTTTGCTATGCTGAGTCCCGGCCAATATGAACCGATGGTCATCGCGTTACTTAATGAGCTTAACGACTTGGCTCAGCCGCATGCCTTGATCCTGGACGATTGGCACGTGATTCAAGACCCGGACATTCTGACTTCCGTCGCATTCATGCTGGAATATCTGCCTCAAACGATACATCTCACTTTCGCTGCCCGGCATGATAACGACTTTATCAAGGCCCGGTGGATCAGCCGAGGTTGGGTATCGCAGATTCATGACGTGCACATGCGGTTTGATAGGCCGGAAACGGTCGCGTTTTTTCGACTGGCTGCGCACAGGGAGTTGAATCACGATCAGATCGAACATGTTCTTCTGCAAACCGAAGGCTGGGTAACGGGGATCAAGTTAATTGCCTTGTCCTGGCGTCATGACGAAGGGCTCCGGGCACTGAAATTGCCGTCTTTTGAACGCAGCGGGGTGGAGGATTATTTATTCCAAGAAGTGTTCGACGCACTGGACGAGCCCATCCAACAATTTCTGCTCGATGTTTCCGTGCTGCAGCGATTGCACGGCTCTCTATGCCAAGCGGTTGCTGGAGAAGACGGGGCGGAAAGGCTCGATGAGGTTGTCCGGCTGAACCTGTTTTTGCTTCCGCTGGACGACGCTCGGCAGTGGTATCAATTCCATCGTTTGTTTGGTGATTTCTTGCGCAAGGAGGAGGAGCGTCGGCGACCCGGGAATGCCGCTATTCTTCTGCGCATGGCGGCGGAATGGTGCGAATCACGAGAACTGCTGGAAGAAGCGGTGGATTATTACTTAGCCGGAGCTTGCTACAAAGAAGCCATTCGACTTCTCGAGCAAATGAGGAGCGTCCTCATTCGCCGAGAGTTTTCAACGATGAAGTCCTGGTTGTCAGCCATTCCCGAAGATCTGTTGTTGCTCCATCCGTATCTTTATTTCTCCTACACGCATTCCCTGTTATGGTCGCAGGACGTCGACCTTGCGGAAACGTATCTGCGCCGAGCGGAGCAGCATGACGAAGAGATCGGGGGCAACTGGGAACCAGCGGAGAGAAATCGCTATTTGGGTTATCTGTATTACGTCAGGAATTTTAAGGCTACCCAATACGAAATGGATATGGTGAAGGGGCTGAAATATATTCAGCTTTCCTTGCAGTATAGTCCGGAGGGAACGGATCTGATTTTTGCCTCCCCCTTGATGCCGCTGTTGCCTTCCGTATTCCGTTCATATAACGGGAAGCGAGGGCTTCATTTGCCTCGCGGGTTAGCCGACGGTTTCTTCTTGAGCATGATCGACTTCATGGGAAGAATGGGTTTGCAGGATTCGGTGGTCGTCTGCTATGGGGAACTGTTGTATGAACGCAATGAGTTGGAACAGGCGGAAATTTATTTGAAAAGGGGTTTGCAGGGACAAAGCCAAGCGCATTATCAACCAGAAAAAGTATACGTCCCCGCTTCGTTATTCCTGTCTCGAATCCATCAAGCGAGACGAGATACGGAACAGGCCGAGGGCTGGATCAATGATGCGATCCGGCGAGCCGTTGAGGGGGGGGCCAACGAAGCTCTCGTTTTACTGGATACGGAGCGGGCAGCGATGCGCCTGCGTCAGGGAGACTTAAGCCAGGCGCTGGAATGGCAGGAGCGCTACGGCCTTTCGGCAGATGATCCGGTGTCTGTCCATCAGTTGTTCCCTTATACGTTCCTGGTTCGGCTGTTGAGCGAAACGGGGCGGTTAGACGAAGCGTGGCGTTTATCCGAAAGGTTGCTGTCGATCGCCGTGAGAGGCCACCGGCCGATGGATGCGCTGGATCTCGAAACGCTGCAGGCGATCATTTTACAATTGGCGGGAAAACCGCAGGAAGCACTGCTCAAATTGGAAACGGCGCTTAAGCTGGCGAAGCCGGACGATTACATCCGGGTGTTCACAGACAAGGGCCAACGTTTATCCGATTTGCTTGCCGAATACATTGAGCAGCGACAAAAGGGGAACCTGCGCGATGACAACGCCCCGCCGCTTGAGTATGTACGCAGAGTATGGTCAAGCTTTGATCGACCGGCGAAGGGGGCTGCTGCATCCTCGAAAGGCTTAGAGACGTTACTCACGCCGCGAGAACTTACGATCTTTCGCTGCATGGAGGAAGGGATGGATAATCCTTCGATTGTAGAAGCATTAGGCATCGGTATGGGGACGCTTAAAGCTCACATTAACCGGATTTACGGCAAGCTGCAGGTGAAAAATCGCGTGGAAGCGATCAAACGGGGGAAAGAAATCGAAGGCTGAATCGGCGTGGTCTCTAAGAGTCGCACGTCCGGCTCAGCCTTTTTTTTCTAAGATGAAGATCAGATGGCTTATTTCTTTAGGAGATTGATGTGATCCAGGTCCGTGCTGCTATTAAATATGAATTCGAGTTTGTAATCGCCGCGGATATAGGTCAGTTTGGTCTGCTTGGCGTTGCCGTTCTTGATCGTGCTGCTTGCGTCCGATGCAAACCAGTTTTGCTTCAGCATTTTCATGGTAATGCCGCCGATATTGGTTTGGCGTTCCACGTTGGTGCCGAAGTAGCGCATTTCCTGAATCTTATCTTTTGCATAGGAAAAAGCGTAACCCGGATTGCCCATGTTTGCGCTGTACAAGTCAAATGCCAAGCTTCCTTTGCCGGTGATAGAAGGCTCGCCGATCAGCTTGATCACGTCTTTCTTGCTGCTTTTGCCAACCGTCAAACCGGCGACGGCTCCAGGGAACTGCCCTTTTAATGCCGGTTTATAGAAGCTGTTTAAGGTATCTAAGGCATGCGCGGCGGCTTCCTTCTGGATCTGGGCAGCTGTGGGCTTCGGTGACTGCGCCTTAACGACACTGCTGGATGTAGCCCATGTGCTAATGCCAAGGATTCCGGCTGCGAGGAGTGCAATAACAGCTTTACTACTGATCATTTTAAGGTTCATATTCAAGCTCCTTCTCTACCCTATGAAATGGAATGGGTTATGACGACGATGATCTACATTCCATATGATAGGGGAAACCGCAGGAGAACAAGTGTCGAATTCGTTAAATAGAAATTTCAATTTCGCAAGAAAATGGATTTACATTTTTCAAAATGAAGCATATACTAATGCTATAAAGTTGCACTAAGGAAACATTAATGGATATAGACAACATTGGATGGTTTAAGGGAGGGATAGTCAAGATGGAACAAAGTGTTGCGCATCAAACCACTCCAGTCACATCAAGAGGATTGGATCACAAATCGTCTGCGCATGCCGCACTGGATGGCAGAACGAAAGGATTGAAACGACTGCTGCCGTTTCTTGGACCTGCGTTCATCGCGGCGGTTGCTTATATTGATCCGGGTAATTTCGCGACGAATATTACCGCGGGATCCAAATACGGGTATCTTCTGTTATGGGTGATTTTTGCTTCCAATTTAATGGCGGTGCTCATTCAATCGTTATCGGCCAAACTGGGGATCGCCACTGGCAAGAACCTGCCCGAGGTTGCTCGTGAGCGGTTTCCGAAGGGGGTATCGATCTTCCTGTGGATCCAGAGCGAACTGGTCATTATCGCTACGGATTTGGCCGAATTTATCGGAGCCGCATTAGGATTATATCTGTTGTTTGGCATACCGATGCTGCCGGCTGCGGTTATTACCGCGATTGGTTCCTTCGCGATTCTGGAACTGCAGCGGAGGGGATATCGTGCGCTGGAAGCGGGAATCGCTGCGATGGTGCTAATCGTGGTATTGGCCTTTGCTTTTCAGGTGATTGCGGCGAATCCGGATTTCGGTGCGGTTGGAACAGGCATGATAACTCCGCGATTTGACGGGGTGGATAGCATATTGCTGGCTGCCGGTATTTTAGGGGCCACAGTAATGCCACATGCGATCTACTTGCATTCTTCGTTGACGCAAAACCGCATTGTCGGCCGAAATGAAGCTGAGAAGAAGAGAATATTCAAATTGGAATTTGTCGATATCGTGTTGGCCATGTTGATTGCCGGGGCGGTGAATATGGCGATGGTGATCGTATCCGCAGGACTGCTCTTTAAGAATGGGCTGGTAGTGGAGGATCTAGACGTTGCTTTCCACCAATTTGGAACGATAGCCGGACCCGTCACCGCCGTCTCCTTCGGGCTTGGCTTGCTGATTGCCGGCCTGTCGAGTTCTTCGGTAGGTACGATGGCAGGGGATGTCGTGATGCAAGGTTTCATCAACAAACGAATCAACCTGTACGTTCGGCGGGCCATTACGACCATTCCGCCGCTCGCCATCATTATTTCGGGCGTCAATCCGACAAGTGCGTTGGTCATGAGCCAAGTGATTCTATCGTTTGGCATTGCCTTTGCCTTGATTCCTTTGATCTTGTTCACTTCGAATCGCAAAATCATGGGAAGCCTGGCGAATCACCGGATTACCACGACGTTAGGTTGGATCATCTCCGCCTTGGTGGTCGGCCTGAATCTGTTCTTGATCGTTCAAATGCTGTTTTGATGTCGTGCAGACCCTGAAAAGGGTTATGAAGTGGACCTCCATTTCCGCTGAAGCGGGGATGGGGTCCTTTTTTATTTATTAATATGACATGCTGTTGTCAATATATAGGGCTTATGATGGAATTGTTAACAAGACATTCAGGTGAGGATCGGAGAGATAAAGGATGAACATGAATCAGGAGATTTTCGCATTTAAGCGGTTTTGCGAATGGCTCAACCTGTTGAACAACGTCGATTCAAAATTCTGGCTGAAGCCCGTGGCAAGAGGAAAGTGGTCTTCTGCCGAGATCGTATCCCATCTCATGAACTGGGATCGGTTTATTCAAGACTCGGTTATTCCCGCTGTAAGGCAGGGTCAAATGATTCGCTTCCCCGACGAGGACAGCTATAACCAACTTGCGGCGGATTACGCGAGATCAGGTATTTCACAATCTGAATTGATCAAGGAAACCATTCGGGAGAGGGAGCGGGGCGTTGCCGAACTCCTGGCGCTGCCGGAAGAGATTTACCAACTGAAAACGAACTATTCGTTAGCCTTTCTAATCCCCGAATTTGTAGGGCATGATGAACATCATAAAGGCCAAATCGAGCGGTTTCTCAGAAGCGAAGGGATCCTCCTCGTATAAACAAAAACAAACGTCTCATCAACCGCCGAGAAAGCATGAGCTTCATCATCGTTAAGAAGGTCAATCGCAAAAAAACAAAGAGAACAGCCCTCAGGTTGTTCTCTTTCGTTGTCTGGTTTTAGAAGCACGTGAACGAGCGAATCTGATTCAAATCGATGCCGAAGTACCCCCAGAAGAACCCAAACCATCGGAACCCTGCAATGGAATTCCGCCCGACGAAAACCGGGAAGAACCAGAATTGCTCGCCGTTGTTCAGCCAAACGTAGGTGTTGCGAAACAGGCAACGTCTGATCCCGCCGGGATCGATAGCAAAGGTGCCGACCTGCATTTGCGGTACGAATTGCGGGGGTGGCGACGTTGGCGCTTGAACGCCTCCTGGTGAACCTCCCGGGAATCCTCCCGGCCCTCCGCCTGGAAACCCTCCAGGCCCCCCTCCCGGAAATCCGGGCCCTCCCGGTACGCCGGGCCCGCCTGGAAATCCCGGAAATCCTCCGCCGGGTCCTGGTGATGGAAAAAATCCCATATGTGATCGCTCCTTTTTTCGATGAATAGGCATTATCATCATATGCATTCGCGGAGAGAGCGGTTGGGCGGATGTCTATATACACCTCAAGATTTCGGATTCTCATTATTGGACGCAATTTAGCAGAGGCAAGTTCCTCTTAGAAGCTGGATTTTTCCGGTTGAGCGAAAAAGTACTTCATCATTGGCGGAGTAACGATCGTTGTTACCAACACGACTAGCACGATCACGGCAAACAGGTCGTCTTGGAGTAGACCGGCATCCTGACCGATGGCGGCGATGATTAAAGCAACCTCTCCACGCGAAACCATAGCCGATCCGATCCCTAATGCGCTGCGCCAGCCGAATCCGGCCAATCGAGCTCCATAAGCTGAACCTACGAGCTTGGTGGCGATGGCCAGCAAGCTTAAACCAATGATTAAAGGAATCTGGGAGGCCAGCCCGGTGAAATCGACCTTCACGCCGATTGTGGTAAAGAATACGGGGACGAAGACCGCATAACCAATCGTTTCGATCTTCTCGGTCACTTCATGCTTGTAATCCGTCAGACTGAGAGCGACACCCGCGATATAAGCACCGATAATAGCTGCTACGCCGGCATATTCAGCCATGTAAGCATACAGGAAGCAGATGATTAATCCCGCGGAGATCACCGATTCGGATACCTGCAGCGGAGCAAACTTACGCATGACCCACGGAACGACTTTCCAACTCAAAACGATGACGACCGCAAAAAATATGAACTTCTTCAAGATGACCAACCCCAGGTTGACGTCCCCGCCCGCAAAACTCATGACGAAGGCCAACAGGATGATGACGAGGACGTCATCAATGACGGCCGCCCCGAGAATCGTGGTGCCTTCTCTGGATTTCAGCCGCCCCATTTCCTTTAATGCTTGTACAGAAATGCTAACGCTTGTTGCCGAGAGCAGCAGCCCGAGAAAAATTGCTTCAAAAAGGGGCATGCCCAACAGTATGGCCGCCAAATAACCAAATCCGAAGGGGAGAGCGATCCCTGCGAGTCCTACGTAAGTCGAGGCTTTCCCAGTCCGTTTAAACTCGTCGACATCCGTTTCAAGACCTGCGAGGAACATTAATAAAATCACGCCGATTTGGCTGATCTCTTCCAGTACTTCGGTTTCGTTAATCCAGCCCAGAAGGGCAGGCCCCAGGACAATCCCGATCAACAATTTACCTAAAACCGCCGGTTGTTTCAGCCGTACACTTAATTCTCCCGCTAGTTTGGAAGCAATCAAAATAATGGCCAGTTCTAAAATCAACATCTTATCATCCTCCGTTTGCTGTTAATTTGCGGAATTTGCAAAAAATAAATACAAAAAGAGCCTGCAACCACGGGCGGAATATACCGATAAACGGCATAGTCCACCCTTGGTGACAGGCTCCTCCGGGCAAAACATATCAAATTTAAATTAACAGAATCGATTATACCAAATCTAGCTGATAGGCGCCAGATGATTTTTGATCTCTTTTAAAGGACGGTGTATTACGACTGCTCGTCGCGGCCAATCAGATGGTAAACTCTCGATTTGTACTCATCCAGACCTTCGCAGCAACCGTACATCCGATTTGCGATTGTCTTCCCATTGCCGAAGAAGAAACGCTCGAACTGGTTTTGCCTTCCTCCGAATGCACCGCCGCCCAGTTCCCAAGCTAGTCTAAAGAGGATGATGCGATCCTTGGCGGGGCTGGATAATCCCTGTAAATAGACCTCGAGAGAGGTTTGGTTCTCCGAGTTGAAATCCGCTTCGAAGGGATTCATGATCAGCTGGCTCGCGCTAATCGAGCGGACCATGCGCAGCATTTCCTCATGCAAGTCGGGAAACTGAATTCCCGCCGCAGTCAGCGGAGCAAGCGCAGGTACATAGCAACCGGATTCCGTCATCGTCCCGCCGGTTTCGGCGGCGAGTCGCAACGCTTTCAGGTTTTCCAGCATCGCCATAACTTTGACGATTTGACTCACGAACGAGTTCTCGGTATCCGTATTTTGCTCCTCGGCCAACGCTTGCAGGAGTCCCAACAGAAATTCGGTCTTGGCGATGTACCGAGTGATAATGTGATGGCCCGCGTAAGCGTGGAAGTGCCCTTCTTGAAAGAGCTGATCGTATAGGCGTTCTTCTCCAACAAAGAATACCCGGTCATGGGGGACAAGGACCCGATCGAAGATGACCATCGTGTCCATCTCCTCATATCGACTCGAGAGCGGATGATCATAACTCGAATCATGCGCATGGCTCTCTCGGCAAATAAAGGTGATTCCCTCCAGATCATTAGGTACGGCAAAAGCGAATGCACTAGGGTTCACTTGTCCGTCTCCCATCATAAAAGATGGCGTAGGGAGGACAAGGATTTCTTCGCAAGTGGGTCCCTGGGTCGCCATGAGGAAAGCGCCGCTCACGACCCGTCCTTCCGGACGGGTCTCGATCACTTTGGCGGCAAGAGACTCTTCCGCATCCGCGGGTCCCGACCATTTGCTGGCCATAGGCTGCACAAAAGCGTGAGACAACGTAATATCGTGGTCCCGGCAATATTCGTAATAGTTACGCAGATTTTGGGCGTACTCTGTCGATGCTTTCTCCAATACAGTGGCGGCGGTATAAAAGGACATCAAAGCGGTGTTCATATAGTCGGGAGAGCGGCCGAGAAAGCCGTGATGGTAGTTAGCCCAGATTTCGGACATCTTCCTTCTGCGGATCAGGTCCTCAGCATTAGCCGGGGGGAGAAATGAAAGCCCGACGCGTTCGCCGGTTGCCGGAGACGCATATGACATGTCTTCACTCCGGCTTGCTTCACACTGCATCTCATACATCGCGGCCTGCGTCCGGATGAGCCCGCGAAAGGCGGGGTGCTCGGATAACGGCCCATTCACGCGTTCGCCGTTATACCATAGCTGAAGGCGCTGTCGATTGATCCGTTCGATATATTGCATTCCGTTTTTTATTGGCATGGATCCCCTAATCCCCCTTACTTTACTCTTTTATATATAGTGCATAGACGAATGGGGTGTGTATCGGCGAACTTCACGATTTTGCTTTCCGGAACGCCCATTTTTGAGGATAATCTAGATAAAACCCGTTATTTTCAAAAAAAGGGGGAGTTCGTATGGATTTGCATAAGGTCGTCGTGATTGACGACGAGGTGCTGGCGATCGAGCATCTACGCCATTTGATCGACTGGCCATCGGTCGGTTTTGTCATAGCCGGCGAGACGACAAGGCCTACGCGCGCGCTTGCGCTCATTCAGGAGGTGAAGCCGGACTTGATCATATCGGACATCAAAATGCCGATGTTAGACGGAATTGAGCTTTGCAAGCAGGTCGTTGCCGCCGGGCTGCATTGCCGAATTCTGCTACTGACTTCTTATAAGGAGTTTGATTATGTGAAGGAAGCTTTAAAGTTCGGGGCATCCGGGTATCTTGTCAAACACGAGCTGGAGCCAGAGATCCTGCTTCGTGAGCTGGAAGCGATCAAACCGCAAATCGAGGAAGAACGGGAACGGCTGAAAACACAGCTGCGGCAATTGTTGATCGGACTGATCGATGGTAATTCGCTCGGCGAGATGTCGCTTGGTCCTTTGTTGGAGTCGCTGCGACTAGTAGGCAGTAGCTTGACGTACGTGATGATCGCTGCAGGCAATGTGGTACCTCTCAAAGAACTGGGACAAGCATCGGTCTTCTTACCGGGCCTACCGCCGATTGATGCCCACCTGTTGTCTGAGAAAGTGATAGAGGTGTTCAATCTCTACAGCAAAGAGGGACAAGTAGGGATGGTGTTGGCCTTTCAACCCTCCAATAGCCGTTTGAAGTTAGCCGAGGCGCAATTCGAGGCGGTTTCGGAACTGCGGCGGCTATACCAAGAGGCTAATCCCGCGGAACCAATCTATGCCGCGTACTCCTCACCTTTTTCGGAATGGCGGTCCCTGGCTGAGGTTCATGCCGCAACGATGGAACGATTGAAGCAACGTTGGTTTAGTGGAAGCCAGCCGGTCATTTCCCCCGAATCGAGGGGGGGCAGCGGCAATGAGGCGGCACGAACCAACTATGAATGGCGGGAGCGGTTGGAGCGAGCCCGGAAAAATGAAGACCCCGAACAATTGTTGCAATTGATCACTGAGACATTCGACATCGCCAACCAGACGAAAGACGCTTTTATGTTGGAGCAGCTATGTGACGAGCTCGCCGGGTTGCTGAAAAACGAACGTCGAGCCAAGAAGATGGAAGCGCTTACTAGTCGGGCCGAAAATGACGAATTCGATATGCTGGAGTGGAGGGGGGCGGACGGGGTTAAGGAAGGTTTTCTGCGCCTATACCGGAACACCTTTCTCGAGAATTCAGCTTCCCGGTATACCGGGAAAGTACGCGAGGCAATCGAGTTTATCTCGCAAGCGTACAACACGGAAATCAGCACCGATTCCATCGCCAATCGGTTGGGAATCAGCGGAGATCATTTACGCCACCTGTTCAAGGAGGAGACCGGGCAGACGTTGCTTGAGTACATTACCGTTTATCGGATGGAGAAGGCGAAACGCTTGTTGAGAACTGGCCGGTACAAGCTATACGAGGTCGCGGATCGGGTCGGGTATCGCAGCAGTCACTATTTCAGCAAAATTTTCCACAAAACGACAGGCCTCCTGCCTCTGGAATACGCCAAGCGAAAGGAAAGGGAGGGGGACGAATGAAGCTGAAGCTGAGCTTCCGCAATAAAGTCATTACGGGCACAGTGCTGATCGTCTCGGTCTCTTTGATCGCGTGCAGCTACATTACTTTTAACTATGTGACCCAAATCGTCCGTGATCAGGCGGTCCGTGACAATATGACGAAGTTAGCGCAAATGTCTTCTTCGATCAAGCGGATGCAGGAAAGGCTGGAGAATACGGCAGAAACGATCATCGCTGCCGAAGAAATCAACAAACCGATCCTCTTGCGGGAAAGCGACAGCCTGCAGGAACGTTATTTCAAGAAAGTAGCGGTCCAAAAACAGCTGCAGCGTTTTGTCGCCCTGGATTCTAATTTGTTGAACATGATGATCATTCGGCCGGACCAGGAGGTGTTCTCCAACTATAGCGGATACGAAAGCTACTATGCTGATTATTTGCAGGGTGCTTGGCTAACGCCTTTCCTGTCGGGCCAGATCAGTCCGGGTCATTTCTCCGCTCCCCATGAGTTTCGTTATATCAACGGCAATCAGAAGGTGATCAGTTACGTAACGGCCTACAAAAACTGGGAGGATCTAAGCGCCGACGCAGCCCCTTATATCCTGGTGCTCGACTTGAAGCTGACTGAGGTGGAGAAGATTTTCGAGGATAGTGAGAAAGACTTTGCACGGCTCGCCTTGTCGATGGAAGACGGGATCGTCGTTTACGACAGCGCCGGCGTAAATCGGGAGAAGCCGAATGCAGCAACACAACAGCAACAGCGTGTGATTCCATTGAAATATCAGGCCGATGACGGGAAATGGGTTCTGGAAGCCTTCTTATCCGAAAGCAAACTAATGGAAAGTGTACGCCCGATCCTGTATTTCTATCTGCTTATCGTATTCGGCAGCCTGCTGTTTGCCATGGCGGTCATTCCGCCCGTAAGCGCCAAGTTTACCCGTCCGATCTCCCAACTGGCGCGTGCCATGCGCCGGGTGTCGGCCGGCGAGTTGAATACCCGCGTTTCCTTCCGTACCGGAGACGAGATGGAAGAGCTCGCAGCCGGCTTCAATCAAATGGTGAATGACCTGGATTTGTGGATGAAATCTTCCCTGCGCGAGCAAGAGATGAAACGCAAAATGCAAATCAATCTGCTATTGTCCGAAATAAACCCGCATTTTATATACAATACGCTGAATACAGTCATTTATTTGTCCCACGCTGGAAGAAACCAGGATACGATCACGATGACCAAGGCGTTCATTGACATCTTGCAGGATACGATCAAAACCGGGGAGGGCGCTTATTTCTGCACTTTGCAGGAGGAAATCGATATGATCCGGAAATACGTCGTCATTCAGCAATACCGCTATCCGGGCAGATTCCGGCTCGAATGGGATATCCCGAGCGAACTTCATTCCTGCCAGGTGCTGCGCATGATGCTCCAACCCTTAGTGGAAAACGCGTTATTTCACGGAATCGAAGATAACGGCATAATCCGGATTAGTGCAGCGGTTCGGGAGGGGGGGCTGCATATTTGTGTTAAAGACAACGGGATCGGGATGGAACCGGAACGTTTGCGGGAGCTCAGCTTGCCAAGGAAGGAGATGCCGGTCAAGAAGGGCATCGGCTTAGCCAATGTGATGGAGCGGATCACCTATCATTACGGAGAAGCCTATGGGATCGAGGTGGACAGCGAGCCGGGACGCGGTACCGTCGTTTCTCTGAGGCTGCCTTACCTAAGGGAGGAGGTCTCCGCCATTGACCCCCTTTTTTGATAAATCCCCGGATCATGAGCGAAATCGCCGAATCGTGAACTTTTGTTGAGGTGGAGCAAGCGTTATTTTAGATCTGTAAGCGATTTCAATCTTAGGGAGGGGTTCTGATGGAACGAGTACAGACAAGGCAACTGCCGGTCATGCTGATGGCACTTCTCATGGCATTCATTCTGGTCATAACGGGTTGCTCGTCAGGAGGAAACACGAAGTCTGACAATTCGAACGGGGCAGGGAACACCCCCGCCAATCAAGCAACGAACGGGGGGGCTGATAATGCCGCTACCGGGAGCGAATCCGTCTCGCCTGCTGATTTGCAAGGAACGATCAAGGTGTGGGACTGGGACGAGGCTTTCCTCACGAAGATGGTTCCGGAATTCAACAAAGTGTATCCCAACGTCAAGGTGGAATACACCGTCGTCAACAACAACGACTATATGCAGAAAATTCAAAGCGGCATCGCTTCCGGCTCGGATGTACCGGACGTGATTCTTGGCGAGATGAACTATCGCGGGCAATTGTTTGACCTGGATATTCTCGACAATCTGGAGCAAGCTCCCTACAATTTCTCGAAAGACCAATTGCTTGATTATTTGGCGCCGATTCTTTCCAATCCCAAAGGAGAATTGGTTGGGGTAGATCAATCGATTACGCCGGCCGGCTTGGCTTACCGCAGGGATTTGGCGAAGGAATATTTGGGCACGGATGATCCGGACCAGGTCGCTGCGTTATTCCCGGATTGGAATGCATTTATCGAGAAAGGCAAGGAGGTCGTCTCGAAGAGCGGCGGCAAAGTCACGATGTTTGCCAGCTTCGACGATGCTTACCGCATTTTGCGCGAGCAAACGTCCAAGGCGTACGTAGACGGGAACACGATCAATTTGACCGAACGATTGACGAAACCGCTAGGCACTGTGTTCCAAATGAGGGACGCCGGCATCCTAGGCAAATACGAAGCTTATACGCCAGGTTGGAATGCTTCGTTCGCGAAGGGCGACACTCTCTTCTATCCGATGGCGCCTTGGGGGGCCAAATGGAATATCGCCGCCAACGATCCGGACGGAGAAGGCCGGTGGGGCCTCATCGCGGCACCGGAAGGCAGCTACACGTACGGCGGGACTTCGATCAGCGTGTATAAAGGCAGCAAAAACAAGGAAGCGGCTTGGGCCTACATTCAATTTGCCTACATGTCCGACGAAGGCATGGAGGTCAATTACAAAGAGTTCGGCAATATGGCCGGTACAAAGGCTTTCTTCGAGAACCACAAGGATTGGATCGAAGCCGGTACGGAATATGACAAATTTTTTGCCGGGCAAAACCTCAATAAAACGTTCTACGAAAAAATCGTCCCGACCGTCAAAGCAGAGCCGCAAACGAAATATCATTCCATCGTGCAAAACGCCTACAACTCGTTGTATCCACTCTGGATGAAGGATACGAGCATCGACTTGAACGCCGCGCTCGACAAGCTAAAGAGCGAAGTCCAAAACATGGCGCCGGATGCAACGGTAAATTAACCGTCCGGCTTGAAGAGCTCAAAAGGAACGACTGCACTTCGCCAAGGGCGTCGGCAGCCGTTCCTCTCGTTCATGAAGTTGAAGGGAGTGGAAACGCATGAAGCTCAATACCGCAGCGGATTCGGCTCCGGTCGCCGGACTGCCTTCCCCTAGCAAAAAACGCCTCAATCTTTGGCCGTACTGGTTCGCTTTGCCATTCATCGGTTGTTATCTTGCCTTTCAGTGTTACCCGCTGCTTTATTCGTTCTATCTCAGCTTACACGAATGGAATGGGATCGGCAGCAAGACGTTTATCGGATTGAAGAACTATGTCATGCTGCTGACGAAGGACCCGCTGTTCTACAAGTCTTTATTCAATACGGTCGTCATTATGGCCTTGTCCGTGCCGTTCATGATCTTGCTCGGCATGGTGCTGGCTTACCTGATCTTTAATCTGACGAAAGGACGTACCCTCGCGCAAACGATTAACTTCTTGCCGTATATCACGACGCCGGTGGCCATCGGATTTATCTTCTCGTTTATGTTCGACTGGCAAACCGGCATCGTCAACATGCTGCTCGTCAAGCTGGGATGGTTGACGGAAGGCTTCTATTGGTTGATGGACCCGTGGATGTCCCGCGTCATCATCGCGGTTATGATCATCTGGCGCAATTTGGGATACTTCATGGCGATTTATTTAGCGGGGATGACGGCGATCCCGCAGGATATCTACGAAGCGGCGCGTGTGGATGGCTCGACCGGGCTGCATACGTTCCGCCGAATCACATTGCCGCTACTACGGAATATCACGGTATTTCTTGTCGTCACTTCGAACATTGGCGGCCTGCAGTTATTCGATGAACCGAAGCTGCTTTACGGCGGTTGGACGGCCAGCACCTCAGGAGGACCGGACAATGCGGCGCTGACGGTCATCTGGAAATTCGTCAACGATTCCTTTATTACGGGCACGAGGTTTGGCTACGGCTCGGCGATTGCTTACACGTTGTTTCTCGTCATCGTCCTATTTTCGATCTTCAGCTACCGGCTTAGCGCAGGGAAGGAGGAGAAGGAGTGAAAATCGTAAAATGGGGATTTATTGCGGCGATCTCACTCATATCGTTATTTCCGTTCTACGTCATGATCATGATGTCCACTTATTATTCGGAGGACATCTTCAAGGGTTTGCCGCTGGTGCCTTCCGATTACGGGCTGAACAACTTGCGAACAGTGCTGCAAACTGATTTTTTCCGGGTGTATGCCAATAGCTTAATCGTTTCCATTACGTCGGTGTTGTTGGGCGTAACGACCAGCATGCTGGTGGGTTATGCTGTAGCTAAGTTTCGGTTCAGGCTGAAGCGATTTTTGAATTACTTCATCATCATCACGATGATGGTGCCAACCCAAGTGGGCCTAATCGGCTATATCATCGAAATGAAAAACCTCGGGTTCGGCAACACGCTGATGCCGATTATTCTAACGTGGAGCGCTTGGCCGTTCGGAGCTTTCTTTATGATCCAGTTCATGCGCGACACAGTGCCAAACGAGCTGCTCGAATGCGCGCGGATCGATGGGGCGCCGGAGCCGATGATCTTCGGTAAAATCGTGCTTCCGCTCGTCAAACCTGGCCTATCTACCTTGGCAACGCTTGTGTTCCTGTGGTCCTGGAACAATTATTTGCTCCCGTTGGTGACGATCAACAACTCGAAGTGGTTTACATTGCCGTTGTTCGTCTCTACGCTGGGGATCGTCCATCGGACGGATTACGGGGCGCGGATGGCGGCGCTCTGTATGGCGACGATACCGGTGCTGCTGATCTTCCTTATGGGCAGCCGCTCCTTCATTAAAGGGATTACGGCCGGCGCGATCAAGGGTTAATGTGATGAATTAATAGGAGGAAGGAGCTGAGCTAGAATGAGGATTCCCGACCATTTGCCTCGCAAGTTAACGATTTCGCTATGGGATTTCTCCTGGTATACAATGACGAGGCCGGGGGAGCCGTACTGCGATTTGGCGTCGCGGTTCGATGAGCTGGTCGAGCGAGGGTATAACACGATTCGGACTTGCGCTATGCCGTTCTTCCTGTTCGACGAGCAAGGGCGGCGTCCCGGTCCGCTTCGATTCAGCAGTCTGGGGGAGATCGGCCGGCGAACGCGATGGTATAACTGTCAGGGGGGAGCCGAGCTGGACGGGCATGCGCATTTGCTGGAGCTGTTCCGACAAGCTCAAGCCCATGGCTGCTACGTGATCTTGTCCTCATGGGAATATCAGCAGAGTCCGGCCTTTCTTGAGAGCCGGGAACTGGCGGACCAATTACAGCAAATTCCGCCGCACGAGCGATTTATGACGTTGGCTCGATCGATGAGCCGGTTGATCGATATGTTGAAGGAACGGGGGTACCGAGACCAAATCGCTTATGCAGAACTTCATAACGAAGTCGAGTTCGGCGGGTTGGCGCAAATCGGTTTGGATCAAGGAATTCCGTTCGAGGATAGCCCGGCAATCATCGAGGCAATGAAGCCGTATCTAGAGGAAGCCGTCGGCTACTTGAAGGATCGCCATCCGGATATACTGATCACCGCGTGCTACACCTTGAACAGCGACTATGGAAAGGAGCAGGTGGCGCAAAACGTCCAGATCGCGCATTTCCACCTGTATTTAAACGGTGTACTGCAAGAGTTGATGGATGCAACGAACCTGCGCTCCCAAGCTGGGGACTTTCCGAACGAGATGGTGAAGGCGATGCTTCGTGAGGAGGCGCCACCGTTTGAGAGTTACCGCCTAGCGAAGGAAGAGGTGTGGCGGTTACAAGGGAACCCCATAGGTTTGCGATTGTTCTACTTGCATGATTGGGCGGACCCGGACAAGTGGGACCTGTTCCTTTATGACCGATATCATGCCCATAAGTTGTCGATGCTGCAAAAAACGGACCAACGTTATGCAGAAGTCGGACGCTGGGCCAGACGACAGGGGATTCCGGTCGTGATTGGGGAAGGTTACGTCGGCTACACGCCGCTGCTAACTGGTTTCGAGGAGGGCCCTGTCGGCAAATTCATTGCCGAATATGCGGTTCAGAAAGGGCTGGAGCAGGGCTTCTGGGGTATGGTGCTGTGCTCCAACTGCGCGCCGCATCACCCGTTCTGGCAGGATGTGGCGTGGCAAAAAAGGTTGAATCAACGAATTCTTGAAGAGGCGTAAACATGAGGCCGGATAAGCTAAACAAACGTGGAGTATCTTTCAATAAGACACTCCACGTTTATTTTATCGATTGGGGTCACGGCTAGCTGGAACTATATCTTCTGGATTTATAATACCCTTGGCCCATATGGCCATGACGACGCTTGTGATCAGAGGAGGAGCCTATCGGCCTCGCATAACCTTGGCTGCTGCTGTATCGTTTGCCGTTGTAAGGTCCCTGTCCATATCGTCTGGCAGAGCTACTGTAATGCCTTCGGTGACTATGCGATGCTGAGTGGAGGAACTTATTGATGAATCTCCGTAACATGTCATAAACCCACCTTTCTGATTTGAATTGCTTTTATTTCCATTGTATTCGGTATTGGACATAAAAGAAACCCGGCGTTCAACGCTGCAGGCTCCGCAAGGCTTGCAGATCCGCGATCGCTTCCGATACATGAGCATATGGATCCCGGAGTTGAAGGAGTCGTTCGACCCGGGTTGTCAGTTCACCAGACAGGTGTAATTCGTCTTGCCAGCTTGACTCTGAAATTTGGCGGTTCCCATGAGTCGGGTGCGAGGACTGACGCTTCGTATCAAAGGTGGAGTAGAGCAGAAATACCAAGAAGTGACCAACGTCTTCCAGGTCGGATTGCGGTTCCGCGGGGATGAAGGCGCGGGAGGCCGCATGTTCTCGTTGATGCCAGCGCCCCTGAGACGGCAGAGCAATCGGCGACTCGCCAATTCCGCGGGACAAGCCAAAATCGATGAGATATAACTCTTCTTCCTGAAATACGACGTTGGGGATACGCAAATCAAGATGAACGAATCCTTGACGATGAATATCGTCAACCAGTTCCAGCAACTGAAGAGTGACCCTGACGGATTCCGCTTCGTCGTATCTCCGGCCCTGTCCAAAAATCAAATCCTCCAACGTGGCCCCCCTTAAAAAAGTCATGACCAGGTAGCTGTTGCGACCTTCCTCAAATTGATCTAAATAGCCGGGGATGTGCGGATGGTGTAGCGTTTTTAAGACATTGGCTTCATGCACCAGCAGTTGCTTGGCGTACTCCCCTTTGCTGGGCCGGGCTTGCTTGACAGCCACGATACTGCCAGTGGTTTCGTCCGTGCATTTGTAGGTCAACCCGTAGCTGCCCTCGCCGATCAATTCCCGAACCGTATATCGATTTGCTAGCTGCGTGCCGGAGTCTAGCCGATAATCCCGCCATGCTGCCGCAAAGGAACTGAAGAATGAAATCATTCGCATTTCCTTTTGACGACTCCCCTCGTGATCCCAGACTTAGGTCTAGGAGAATCACCGACCCTTGCCGTTTTCGTTACTTGTTATTTTATACTATGATTATAATGAATTCTTGAGCCGAGGTATAATGATATGACGATAATCCCTACAAGTACGGAGGCGGCAGCGGACCGCGGGTATCGACAGGCCCTGGATAAGGCGGAGGGATATTTGGCGTCGCTGGAAACAAACATTCGCAATAAGGGTTACACGGCTTCATTACTTGACGATTTCGGCGAATGGAAGAAGGGGCATCTTCCGCGCCCCTTTCAGCTAACCCGATGGTTTCGGCGTTTCGCCTCGCCCGATCCTGCCGATTCTGCCCGTTATCTTGCCTGGTTAACCCGTACCGGGAAGCTGGACGACTATTTGGAGCGAAGCGTTTCTTACATGTTCTTGCGCGACTTGGGCCATGATCTGTCATCTCCGCGGACCTTGGCAAGAATCGAGCGCTTTACGGCCGAACTGAAACGCCGTTTGGAACGCCAAGACGATGATCCCTCGGAACCCGCTTCCGAATTTCTCAGCATGGTTGCGTTGTATCGGTGGGCCCAGCGTGAAACGATTGAACCGGAAATGATTTGGGTCATCGATAAGCTGAAGCGGGTATCCTCCCATTTGCCCGAAGCAATGAATGCGGAGGAAGCCGAACGCAAGTTGATCAAAATTATATTCGGTGTCGTTATGCACGTGATTGACGAGATGGACGAGGGAATCCCTTCCAGCGAACGTTCCCGCAGATTAGGGGATGCGCTGAAGCTGGGTTATTATTATGGGTTGACGTATCCATTCATCGACGATCTTCTCGACTCTGAGGTGCTGAATGAAGGGGAGAAAGAGCAGTACTCCCGAATGATCCGCATGACGATTCGAACCGGGATCGTACCGGAGCTGGGGGAGTGGACCGGGAACCATTTCGAAATGATCCGCTTTATCCATGCCGAGCTGCGAGAGGCTTATGAATATATCCGTCAGGTGCAGAACCGGGAAACCCAAGAAATTTTCTTTGAACAGTCTCTTGTCTTTTTTGAGTCTCAGGATGAGGACCGGACCAAAGATCTGGCGCATGCGCATTATACGAACAAGGACATATATTTGCCGATCATATTAAAATCGGCATCCTCGCGATTGATCGTACGCTCCGTGATCGGGGCTTCGAGGGACGAGGGTTTTGAGCAGCGCGTCTTTTATTATGGTCTGTACAACCAGCTTGCCGACGACCTTGCCGACATGTTCGCGGATATGAACACCGGGGCAGTGACCCCGTTCACTTATTACTTCAAGTACCGGGATAAACGTTCCAATTTGATTAACCCTTTCGAGCTTTATTGGGCGGTGATCTCCCACTTGATTCACGAGGTGTACCGTTCGGAACCGAAGACGCGGGAAATTATCCTTGACCGTGCGATCAACGGACTCAAGCGGTATCGACAGCGCGTGGGTCAAGAGGAGTTTGACCGCATCATGGGGATTTTTGCGTTTGGGCAGCCGGAGCTGGAACGGTTAATCCAGCGGTTGGTGCGTCAAGCGGAGAACGTAGCGTTTTATGATAAAATGCTGCGGGATCAATTGCTAGGCGCAATGCGAAGCAACCGGCGGGAGCAGGAGGAATTCATTAGCATCGTCAAAAAGGCACGTGCCGAAATTAACAACTTGCTGCCGGTTCAACCGCCGACTGAAGAAGGAATGAAGGAGACCGGACTGCTGTTTGAAACGGCGAACTACAGCCTTGAGGGCAACGGAAAGCGGCTTCGGCCGATCCTCTCCTGGGTGATGGGCGTGCAGGAATACGGTTTGGATGCCGCTGCTTTGGCTCCGCTGTTCCGCGCGTTGGAGTACATGCATACGGCATCCTTGATTTTCGACGACCTTCCTTCCCAGGACAACTCGGCAACCCGCCGGGGCCGGCCGACATTGCATGAGTTGCATGGCAGTGCCATCGCAGAGCTAACCGGCATTTTTCTCATTCAAAAAGCGGTCGAGGAGCAGGCTTCTTTGAAGGAGTTTGATCGTCAATCTGTGCTTACGTTGCTGCAATACTTGTCCCGGAAGGCCGCGGATATTTGCATGGGGCAGGCGATGGATTTGAGCGCCAAGGGCAAAGTGCTGACTGTTGAGGAGCTTGACCGGGTATGCTTTTACAAAACAGGAATTGCATTTGAAGCTTGTTTGGTGGCGCCGGCCATTTTAGCTCGGGTTTCGGAGACGGAAATCGAGATTTTGAAGAAAATCGCCTATCACATGGGCATCGCCTTCCAAATCAAAGACGATCTGCTGGATGAGGAAGGGGATCCGCGTTTACTGGGCAAACCGGCCGGGAAGGACGCCGAGAATGACAGTTCAACTTATGTGACGGTACTGGGGCCGGTAGCCGCGAGCAAAGCGATGTGGGAACATTATTGCCTGGCGATGGAAGCGTTGATGGACCTCCCGCGACCTCCCGTTTTTTTGAAACATTTGCTCAATTACATCATCCACAGAGAAAATTGACATGGACTTATCTTCTTAACCTACGATAATGTTTCTTGATCCTCATAAGGGACTATGTTAGTATTTTATTATCTAAATTGAGGGAGTTGAAACGGATGGATATTTCTTGCTAAGGATTTGGAACCGAAATGCGAACGTAATTCGCACGGTTTATTTCTTATGCAAGAAAGTTACTTCATCCTTTCACTCCAACCGTATATACAAATCCATACCCGACGTGGGTTGGATTTGATTTATATTTTTGGGCTGTAAGAAAGGTAACTTTCTTGCGGCCCATTCTTTTTATGTAGGAGGGATGTTGTTCATGTCCTTAATTAATGTGAACCATCTGACGTTTGCCTATGAAGGCAGTTACGATCATATCTTTGAGAATGTGAGCTTTCAAATCGACACCGATTGGAAGCTTGGCTTTACCGGAAGAAACGGACGGGGGAAGACGACCTTTTTAAATTTGCTGCAAGATAAACACGAATACAGCGGTCAAATCTCCGCGGATGTAAGCTTCGATTACTTCCCCTTTGATGTGAAACATAAGGAAGATAACACCTTGGATGTCGTAGAGGAAATCTATCCGGACTATGTATTATGGGAGTTCATACGGGAGCTTTCCTTGCTTCAGGTGTCCGACGATGTGTTATATCGGCCTTTTGAGTCTCTCTCGAACGGAGAACAGACGAAGGTCATGCTGGCAGCGTTGTTCCTGAAAGAAAACAACTTTCTTCTGATCGATGAACCAACCAACCACTTGGACATGGAAGCGCGGGAGCTTGTGGGTGATTATTTAAACCGCAAGAGCGGGTTTATTCTTGTGTCTCATGACCGTGCTTTTCTGGATCGCTCAGTAGATCATATCCTGTCCATCAACAAGACGAACATTGAGATTCAAAGGGGCAATTTTTCCGATTGGTGGGAAAATAAACAGCGTCAGGACAACTATGAGTTGGCCGAAAACGATAGGCTGCGGAAGGACGTCAAACGTTTGTCGGAAGCGGCGAAACGGACGAGTAACTGGTCGCATGAAGTGGAGAAGACGAAGAACGGTACGCGAAATTCCGGTTCGAAGGTAGACAAGGGCTATATCGGCCATAAAGCGGCTAAGATGATGCAACGCTCCAAATCGATTGAGCAACGGCAGCAGACCGCGATCGAAGAGAAGTCGCGCCTTCTCAAAAATATCGAAACCTCGGAAAGTCTAAAAATCGCACAGCTGCCTTACCACAAAACGCAGCTCGCCGAATTGGATCATGTTTCGATTTATTACGGAGAGAAGCAAGCTTGTCACGATATCAGCTTTACGATCGACCGTGGGGATCGGATCGTGCTGATGGGACGCAATGGCTCCGGCAAATCGAGCATCCTGAAACTGCTCTGCGGCGAGGACATCCGCTATTCAGGCGCGTTACGTCTAGGAAGCCAGTTGAAAATTTCTTATGTTTCGCAGGAAACGTCGTGGCTGCAAGGAAACTTGACCGATTTTGCCAGAGCGCATGACATTGACGAGAGTCTGTTTAAAGCGATTTTACGGAAGTTGGATTTTTCCAGACTGCAGTTTGAGAAGGATATGGCAGATTACAGCGGCGGCCAGAAGAAGAAGGTGCTGATCGCTAAAAGTCTCTGCGAAAAAGCGCATTTGCTGGTTTGGGACGAACCGCTGAATTTCATCGACGTGATCTCCCGCATGCAAATTGAAGATTTGCTGCTGGCCTATGCGCCTACGATTTTGTTTGTTGAGCATGACCGCGAGTTCTGCGAACGGATCGCGACGAAACAAATACGACTCTAGAACGAAAGACATATTTATTAAAACTTAAAGGAGGATCAACCAATGAAAGACCAACTGGAAGTCGTAGATGATTTAGCGAACCTGTCAACAAACCTGACTCTTGACACGGTTCAAATCAAACCTATACGGAGACCGGAGCTTTGTCCAGCGATTTACAGGGATACTTAGCGGTCATAAAGCGTTCAAAGTAACGTTTCGTACCGTGTCCAAAGTGATATCGCTTAGGTCGAGGTAACGCCAAAGGAGCACCGGTGAGTCGTTAGGGTGTTTTATTGGCGTTTTTTCTCCGGTTTAAAGGAGAAAATGACGATGAAACCAATATCCAAATACGTGAGAATCGGACAGCTCTTAGCAAGTCTGAAGCAACCCGATTATCGGTACCGGCAAATCACGGATGCGATCTTTAAACATAGAATCACCCGTTTTGAGCAAATGACCATGCTGCCAAAGTCGCTGCGCGAAGAATTGGGGAGGGAGCTGGGAGAGCACATCCCCAGCATCACGCCGATCTTGGAGAAGAGCTCTAGCCAAGTCCATAAGGTTCTATTCTCTATCGACGCGGGAGAACGTATAGAGGCGGTCCGATTAAGTTATCAACGCGGTTGGGAGTCGTATTGCATCTCTTCTCAGTGCGGGTGCGGCTTTGGATGCCGATTTTGCGCCACGGGAACGATGGGGTTAAGGAGAAACCTGACGGCGGATGAAATCACTGATCAGCTATTGTCATTCCATTTGCGTGGATATCCCTTGGATAGCGTATCTTTCATGGGGATGGGGGAAGCGCTGGCTAATCCGCAGCTGTTTAACGCGCTCCATTTGCTGACCGACCCGCAGTTATTCGGGTTAGGCCACCGCAGAATTACGGTTTCGACGATCGGCATTCTGCCGGGAATCCAAAGACTGGGGGACGAGTTTCCGCAAGTAAATCTGACGTTCTCGCTGCACTCGCCGTTCGACGAGCAGCGCAGCCAGCTGATGCCGATTAATGATCGCTTTCCGTTGCAGGACGTGCTGGTTGCATTGGATCGCCATATTCAGAAAACAGGACGGAAGGTGTATATTGCTTACATTCTGCTACGGGGGATTAACGATTCTCCAGAGCATGCAGAAGCGGTAGCCTCCTTATTCCGAGGGCGAGGAGCGTGGGAGCATCTCTATCACGTCAATTTGATTCCTTACAATTCGACGGATGCGACGCCCCAACGTTATGAATCGTCCGATAGATCCCGCGTGATCCGATTTGTCCAAATCTTGAAATCCAAAGGGATTCATGCCACGATCCGAACCCAATTCGGCAGTGATATCGATGCGGCCTGCGGTCAGTTGTATGCCGCGGAGCAATAAAGAACAAAAAAACAAGGCAATCCGCTTTCGCGGTTGCCTTGTTTGGTTTATTCGGTGCTCCTTACATCTCTACATTCTCCACCGCGGCTTTGGCGGCCTGTCTCGCGTGCAGTCTCTTCATGACGAACCGAGCGATAGGTTGGGCCAACAAAGTTTCAATCCAGAAAGCGATGAAGAAGTTCTTCGGCCAATGGTAGAAGAATTCTCGAATCGGGTCCAGGCTGATTTGTCGCTGGCCAACCCAGGAGCCAATCACGGTAAGGCAGATCGACAAAATCGTGACGCTGAAGAAAATATTAAACAAGGTCTTGGCATTAAAGCTATCCGTTGGTTTGGTAAACTTCGCCATGAGTTTACCTACAAGGGGCCTTGCGACCAAGTTGACCAAACACAGTACGATTATCCACATGATCGGGATGACTCGCAGCGTCTTAAAGTAATTTTCCTTGTTGAAGCCAAACTCATACCCCATAATCAGCGGGGCAATGGTGTTGACCGAGATTATCGATACGATCAACATAAACAATAGGCCTTCTTTGGTATTGCGTGGCAGTCTCATTTCGTTATACATGGTTTCATCTCCCAAATTCATGAATTCAGATGGCAGACGAGCCGATTAGCACAAAAAAACGCACAGCCATTCAGATGGCCCTGCGTTTTTGCTGCACACTGATATTATTAGATTAACATTTATTTATTAAAAAAATCAATCCATTTCCGAAGGACGCAATCAGGGAGATTGGGGCATATACATATACATAAGTAACCCAGAAAGGGGTGGCTCCATGAGAATTACGGTGCAATATATCCCTCTGAATAAGCTTAAGCCCGGAATATCCATTCAACTTACGCAGCGAATCAAGAATCTTCGGAAAGCCGCGCAGGATTGCATGCATCTGATGGTTGTACGCAAAAGTCGGAAGGACGGAGGCTATGTGATCGTCAGCGGCAATCACCATTATGATTTTTTAAGAAAACATACCAAAAATGTGGTTGCTCCCTGTTTAGTCGATGAAGGTAAAGCTTCATCACATTTAAACTCGTTCATCCTTCGTTTGCGAAAGCCGAATCTACCTTATGAAGCACCACGTCTCCAGCGGGAGCGGACTTCGGCGAACAGCTGGTCGATCATTCGCAAGTTTATGCGGCAAGAACCTCGTTTCAAGCAATTGTCCCGTACGCAGCAGCTCAAAGTTCTGCGGCTAGCGCTGCAATACCGTAAGACCACCATCTTATCGATGAAAGCGAAGGTGGACGGTTACCTGAAGACTCAAAAGACGGGATAACCCTAGAAAATCTAGAACGCGCGGGTTTAGGCGCGTTTTTTATTTTGTCTCGCTGAAATTCCCATACCTTTGTTCGGCCAGCACAGGATCATTGTAAACGGCGATTTTCGAATCGATCAGATCCAAATTTTGTTGCAACGCATCCATCTGCTTGAGGACCTGCAAACGATGATCCGCCAACATGGCTTTCCGTTCCTCCAGCGTTTCCATTCCTTTGGCACACCAATCCGCGTATTGTTTGATTTCTTTGATGGGCATTCCCGTATCCTTCAAACAACAGATCATGGCCAACCAGTCGAGATCCTTCTCCATAAATATCCGGTTGCCGGAGGGTTCCCGACCGATAAAAGGCAGTAGTCCTTCCTTATCATAGTAACGCAGGGTATGCGCAGTTAAGCCGAACTTTGCCGCAACTTCTTGAATGGAATATTTCATATTCTCCCCCTTGACTTAGAGTTAACTCGAAGCAATATACTCACTATAGTCCACAGCATCTCACAGATCAAGTGGCGAATTACGACGAAGAGGAGAAGTGATCGAAAGATGAAACCCATGAAGAAAATCGCGCTGGTAACCGGCGGCAGCCGTGGTCTTGGCAGAAATAGCGCACTGGCGTTCGCACGTAAAGGAATAGACGTGATTGTGACGTACCATACCCGGAAGGAGGAAGCGGAGAAGGTCGTTCAAGAAATCGAAGCCTTTGGGCGAAAGGGGGCCATGCTGCAGCTGGATACCGGTAAAGTCTCCTCGTTTGATGTTTTCGTTTCGCAGTTGACGGACATTCTGAACGAAGGATGGAACCGCGATACCTTCGATATCCTGGTGAATAATGCGGGATTCGGGATCCATGTTCCGATTGCGGAAACGACGGAGGAACAGTTCGACAGCCTGATGAATGTTCAGTTTAAAGGGGTCTTCTTCCTCTCGCAGAAGCTGTACCCTTTGATCGCCGACCATGGCCGTGTCGTTAATCTTTCCACCGGTCTGACCCGCTTTGTCATCGAAGGGTTCGGGGCCTATTCGGCAATGAAAGGCGCTATCGAGGTATTAACGAGATATATGGCAAAAGAATGGGGCAAGCGGGGGATTCGTGTCAACGTGATCGCTCCGGGGGCTATCGCTACGGATTTCGGTGGGGGCTCCGTCCGGGATAATGAGCAGATGCGAGGGTTTATCGCAAATAATATTGCCCTCGGCAGAGTAGGCGAGGCCGACGATATTGGAGGCGTTATCGCTTCCCTTTGCACGGAAGAGTTCGGCTGGGTCAACGGGACGCGACTCGAGGTATCAGGCGGTCAGATGCTCTAAACGCCGGTACGGGTTTGCACTCCCAAAAGAGGATTAGTATAATGTTCGTAATCTAGCAACATGGGGCGACGAATACGATTCTCTTGAAAGGGCAGGTGCATGCCATGAAGTTTAGCGAATACCGCTATGAACGCCCAGATGTCCAAGTTTTTAGGCAGAGATTCAAGGAGCTACTTGAATCGTTTGCAGCGGCAGATACTTATGAAGAGCAGGGCCGGATCATGAGAGAAATCAATCAACTGCGGAGTGGCTTTGACTCGATGCAGGAGATCGCCAGCACCCGGCATACCATCGACACCAACGACGAATTTTATCAGGCGGAGCAGGACTTCTACGATGAGAACAACCCGATTGTCCAAGAATTCATTTCGGACTACTACCGGGCGTTGATTGGCTCAAAATTCCGCGAGGAGTTGGAGCAGCAATGGGGACGTCAACTGTTCCAGATCGCCGAGCTTCCGTTGAAGACGTTCAGCCCCGAAGTGATTGAGGATTTACAGCGGGAGAACAGACTGACGACCGAATACGCCAAGCTGATTGCCTCTGCGAGAATCCCGTTTGAAGGCGAGGAGCGTAATTTATCCCAGTTGGTCCCCTTTCAGCAATCGACGGATCGGGAGATTCGCAAGCGTGCGGCTGAAGCGGCGTATGGTTTCTTAGCCGAGCATGAGGACGAACTTGATCGCATTTACGATGAGTTGGTCCAAGTGCGAACGAAGATCGCCAAGAAGCTTGGATATCGCAACTTCGTTGAACTTGGTTATGCCCGGTTGTCACGCACGGATTATGATGCTGAGAAGGTAGCAAACTTCCGGAACCAAGTGCAGAAGCATATTGTGCCTGTTGCCACAAAGCTGAAGGAGCGGCAAAAGAACCGG
This sequence comes from Paenibacillus sp. FSL R7-0216, assembly GCF_037969915.1. NCBI lineage: Bacteria > Bacillati > Bacillota > Bacilli > Caryophanales > Paenibacillaceae > Paenibacillus > Paenibacillus sp. FSL R7-0216. The sequence continues at coordinate 2,610,166 of NZ_CP150222.1, forward strand.
ATCGATGTGGAGCAACTGCTGTATTACGACGAGAGTTTTTCCTTCAAGTCGGGAAACGCGACCCCAAAGGGCGACCCCGAGTGGATCGTGAAGAACGGGGCGAAGATGTATACGGAACTGTCTTCCGAGACGGATGAATTTTTTAGTTTTATGACGGAAAATGAACTGATGGATCTTGTCGCCAAACCAGGCAAACGGAGCGGTGGGTACTGCACTTTCATTAGCGAATACAAAGCGCCGTTTATTTTCTCGAATTTTAACGGCACGTCCGGCGATATCGATGTGTTGACGCATGAAGCCGGGCATGCTTTTCAGATGTATGAAAGCCGGGGGTTTGAGGTTCCGGAGTATCAATTTCCAACGCTTGAAGCCTGTGAGATCCACTCCATGAGCATGGAGTTCTTCACCTGGCCGTGGATGGATTTGTTCTTTGAAGAACAAGCCGATAAATACCGATTTGATCATTTAGCCAGCGCACTCATTTTTATTCCTTACGGCGTGGCGGTCGATGAATTCCAGCATTATGTCTACGAACATCCGGAGGCTACGCCTGCGGAACGCAAGCAAACTTGGCGGGAGATCGAGCGCAAATATGTGCCTTACCGGAACTATGCGGATAACGATTATTTGGAACGAGGCGGATTCTGGCACAGGCAAGGTCATATTTTCAACTCACCGTTCTATTATATCGATTATACGCTGGCGCAAATTTGTGCGTTTCAGTTCTGGAAAAAGATGCACGAGGACCGCGAAGCGGCATGGGCCGATTACCTGCTCTTATGCAGACAGGGGGGGAGTCACTCCTTCACGGATTTGGTGGGGATTGCCGGCTTAATTTCACCGTTTGAAGATGGCTGCGTCACTTCGGTTATTGGAACCATCGAAGCATGGTTGAATCGGGTTGATGATACCGTGCTCTAAAAGAGGGACAGGATTAAGACGTTTGCATGAGATTACATTTGCAAACGTCTTTTTTCTATGGATTTCTTCTCGCCTGGCTTCTTGGTATTCCCCCGGAACATGAAATAGTACAGGAGTGAGGCAGCTGTATATAAGCAACCGGTCATGCTAAAGGTAATGGCGTAACCCCAATACGTTCCGTAGGCGGTGACCAAATGCGATTGAACGGGGCCCATTGTGGCCCAGCCTAACATGAACGCCGTTTGGGTTAGCGAATTAGCGATACCTCTCCGCTTGTCGGCTACGCGATCGATCATGATGGCGGATTGGATCGGATTGGCGGCATTCATCAACGCCTGCCGGAACAGGAAGCTTACGGCGGCTATGGCGAATCCATTCGTAAATCCGGTGAGCAGCAGGAACGGCAGGGATAATAGTTGAAAGAGAACAACGGCTTTAACTTGTCCCACCCGACTCGCCAAGGATGGGCCAATCAGCATGGAGAAGATCGTCATGACCTGACCCAGCGAGATTAACAGACTCATCAATGACAAGGAAATGGAGAATCGATTCGTGAAGTAGAGATTAAGATAGGGTACCACGAGGCCCGAGCCTAAACCGATGAGCAGCTGTGCAGCAACGAAACGGGCAATGATCCGGAATTCGGCGGCATCGGCTCTCGTGATATGAGCTGGATGGGAAGCCTCCGGCTTCAAAGGCGCTTGGTCACCGGTCTTCGGCTTCAAGCTCGACGCCTTGCGTTCGCGCACGAACAACATCGGTATAAAGGCTGCCAAGGTTGCGGCTCCACCGATGACCAATACGGTTCTTAAGCTAAGCAAGTTTTCGAAGCCGAGAGACTTAAGGAAATCAGCGAACACGCCGCCGCCTAAGCTGCCAATCACTTGTGAAGCAAGGCCTAGGGAGGAGAAATAACTGAACATTTTGAGCCGGTTCGCGGGGGTGACATTTTCGGCCAAAAACGGGATCGAGATGACTTGAAAGAAAGAAGCAAATAGGCCGGTAAACACGGCAAACCCAAGCAACGCGGTGTCTCCGGAGGAGAAAGAGCGAAGAATGAAAGCGACGCCGCTAAGCAAAGCGCCTAATACGAGGATTTTTTTGCGGCTTGTTCGGTCACCCCAGATGCCGATCGGTACGAACATCAGAGCCGTAGCAAAGGACTGAATGCTGACAACGCGTCCGTTCATAGCGTCATCGTAACCCAGTCCTTGTATATATAAATTATAGAGCACTCCAAACATACCAGTGCCGATTTGATAGAGGATGTTCGCCAAGAAAAATAATTTGATATTTCTGGACCATCCCTGCATCTCCTGGTTTAAAGCTCGTAAATAACCCACTTGGTTCATCCTCCGGTTGCTTGTTGTCAGCTAAAAGTTAATTCTAGCACTTTACTACAAGTGAAGGAAGAGGTGAGCGCGCGGTAAAATAGGAGAAGCAGAGACCTATTTGGTCTCTGACTTGGATGCTTTGGCTGGACGTTTGGCCTTCTGTTTGACCCGCTGATCGATTCCGGCTTCGCCTTGAATTTCGGCCGCGGCTTCCATCTGTTGGTTTAATTGCTTTTCAATCTGGCCAATGCCATGGGCCCCTTGATGATTTCTGCTAGATGCCATCGCTGATGTAGTACCTCCCTAATTCGTGTGTGGAGTGTCGGTTTCAGACTTTACGATACGTCAGAACGTGCTCAAATATGCACCGCTATAAATCGATGGTGTTATTTACCGATTCCCGCTAAGATTAAACTAACATCTTTGAGACGGGTTGGAGGGCATGGTCCTACTAAGTTTCTGATTCTAGTGTCAGTGTCCTCCGTAGTCCTCATTCTAACGCAGAACCATTCTTTAAATGGGAGGGGTAGCCATGCAGCAAAATTGGATCCGTACGCCAGGGGATCTGCTAGATTCCAAAGGGGTGTTGATACAGAAGGGATACTCGACAGAGGCCGTTCTGACTTATAACCGGGACAGCATTAAGGCACGGCCTTGGCGAATCAAAGAGTGGGATTTCTATCAAGTCTCAAACAACGATTACTGCCTGCAACTGACGATCGGGCATGTCTCCTATGCAGGGAGTGTTTCCGTCAAACTATTTGAATTTGCGACCGGCAGACATTATGAAGTGACTCAAATGCTGGTCCTGCCGTTCAACTCGTTACGCATGCCGTTATCGGCAGACGAAGGTGATTTAACGGTTGACCGAAAGAATATGTTCATGCAATTTCAGGTGTTCGAAGGCGGCAGGAAGCTCATTTGCCGTGCAATGGGGAAACAGCTACCTAAGATGGAGCTCGAAATCGAACTATCCCAACCCGACAAGACGTCGATCGTGATGGCTACTCCATTTGATGAAGATCCGTCCCACTTTTATTACAATCATAAAATAAACAGTATGCCTGCTAGCGGCTTCGCGCGTGTTGATGGACGGGAATATCGGTTTGAGCCGGAATCCGCCTTTGGTTTGCTGGACTGGGGTCGCGGCGTATGGCCCTTCTCGCATGAATGGTTTTGGGGAAACGGGAGTTGCTATATCGAAGGGAAACGGTTCGGATTCAATATTGGGCATGGATTTGGCAACACCTCAAACGCAACGGAAAATATCCTTTTCTATGATGGCACCCCTCACAAATTGGGTCAGGTTCACTATAATTTGTCAGCGGGAGGGTACATGTCCCGAAAACAAATTACGAGCGAGGACGGTAGATTTGAGATGGAGTTCATGCCGATCTATGATCAGCAAACCGCCACCAAACTGTTATTTATCGACAACAAATGCCACCAGTTGTTTGGTACGTTTCATGGGAAAGCTGTGTTGGATGACGGGAAGGTCCTCGAGATCAACAATATGGTTGCTTTTATCGAGCATGCTGTGAATCATTGGTGAGAGAAGCAGGGGGTATACTATAAATACCTTGAAAGTCGGAGGATTTCTATATGGAATATGTGAAATTCGGAAATACCGGATTGGACGTCTCCCGAATTTGTCTGGGGTGCATGAGCTTCGGTGAAGTGGTACCCGGCTGGCATTCCTGGGTGCTTGATGAGGAGAAGAGTCGTTCGATCATCAGAAGAGCGCTTGATCTCGGCATCAACTTCTTTGACACGGCCAATGTCTATGCAGGGGGGACGAGTGAACAGATCACGGGACGGATTCTCAAGGAGTTTGCGAATCGAGATGAAATCGTGCTCGCCACGAAAGTGTGGGGACGTATGCATCCAGGTCCGAATGGAGCGGGGTTATCCCGGAAAGCAATATTAAGCGAAATCGACAAAAGCCTAAAACGGCTGGAGACCGATTACGTGGACCTGTATATCATTCATCGCTGGGATTACGATACGCCCATCGAGGAAACGATGGAAGCTTTACATGAGGTAGTGAAGTCGGGAAAAGCCAGGTATATCGGCGCTTCCGCTATGTACGCTTGGCAATTCCAGAAGGCGCAGCACATCGCGGAGAAAAACGGCTGGACACGGTTCATCTCCATGCAAAATCATCTCAATTTGATTTACCGGGAAGAGGAGAGGGAGATGATGCCGCTATGCAAAGACCAAAACATCGCGGTAACTCCTTACAGCCCGCTAGCCTCCGGTCGATTGATTCGCGATAGTTCGGTAACAACCCCTCGATCCGAAACCGATGCGATTCAAAAATCCAAGTACGATCCGACCGCAGAAGCAGACCGCTTCATCATTGAGCGAGTAGCGAATCTGGCGACGAAGCATGGCGTACCCCGTGCACATATCGCGCTGGCTTGGTTGCTGCAGAAAGATCAAGTCGCTGCACCTATCGTTGGAGCTACGAAAATTTCGCACCTAGAAGATGCTGTCGGGTCATTATCAGTTAATCTAAGTGCAGAGGAAATTACTTATCTGGAAGAGCCGTATGTTCCGCATCCTGTAGTGGGGGCGGAGTAAATACAATGCGAAAAAGGAACCCATGAATAATCTGGGTTCCTTTGTTTATTGCATAGCAGAAAAAACGATGTTATAATCGAAGGACGACTGTCACCACTATAAACAAGGCGTAGTCACCCATCTTACAATTTAATCTTATCATGCAGTCGAAATCTTGTCAAACTTTTTTTAAATGAATCGAAGGAGAGATGCTCGTGAAATCATTGGTTATTGGGCTACGGGAGTTGGACCAAGCGCAGCTATCGCATGTCGGCGGAAAAGGAATGAATCTGTCCAAATTGTCTACGATTGATGGAATTCACGTCCCTGAAGGCTTTATTGTAACAACCGCAGCTTTTCAACAAGCCGTCGAATCTAACGAAACCTGCCGTGGTTTATTAGATCAGCTGATGCAGCTTCAAACTGAGGATCTTAAACAACTCGGCGAAATCAGTCGTCAGATTCGTCAGATCCTGATGGAAGTCGCGATTCCTCCAGAACTAGCAGAAGCAGTGTATCGCCATCTCTCCCGGTTTGATGAAGCTCAGGCTTATGCCGTACGTTCCAGTGCAACGGCTGAAGATTTGCCGCAGGCTTCTTTCGCCGGTCAACAAGACAGTTATTTGAATGTTATAGGTTATGAATCCGTCCTGGAGCATTTACGCAAATGTTGGGCTTCCCTCTACACGGATCGCGCAGTGATGTACCGGCTGCGGAATGGATTTCATCACGGTCACATTTCCATATCCGTGATCATTCAAAAGATGGTGTTCCCGCAAGCCTCCGGGATTTTATTTACGGCGGATCCGGTTAATTCCAACCGAAAGGTACTCACCATCGATGCCGGCTTCGGATTGGGAGAGGCCTTGGTTTCCGGCCTGGTGTCCGCAGATGGTTATAAAGTAAAGGAAGGAAAGATCATCGAGAAGCGGATCGCAGCAAAGACCTTGGCGGTTTATGGCCGAAAGGATGGCGGTACAGAGACGAAATCCATTGATCCCGATCAGCAAGAGGCTCAGGTCCTCACGGAGGAGCAAATCTTACGCCTAGATCGGATTGGTAGACGGATCGAAGCCTTCTTTGGCCAGCCTCAAGACATCGAATGGTGTTTGTCGGAGGATACGTTTTATATCGTCCAGAGCCGTCCGATCACGACGCTATTCCCGATCCCCGAACAATCGGATCAGGGGAATCACGTCTATATTTCTGTCGGACATCAGCAGATGATGACCGACCCCATGAAGCCGTTGGGTCTGTCATTCTATTTACTAACGACTCCGGCACCGATGCGTACAGCAGGCGGTAGGCTGTTTGTCGATGTGGCGCCTATGCTTGCTTCGCCGGACAGCAGGCAAATGCTACTCGACACCATTGGAGATTCAGAACCGCTGATGAAGGATGCGTTAATGACCGTAGTTGAACGAGGCGACTTCATTCCATCGATCCCTCCTGATCAGGATGGATCGAACTCCGGAAAGAGAACGCCCCTGCCAGGGACGGATGATCGGTTCGGGATCGACGAGACCGATCCAAGCCTCGTATCGAATTTGATCAAACGGAGCCAAGCGTCGATTGAAGCGTTAAAACAAAACATCCGTGAGAAGTCGGGAATGGAAATGATGAATTTCATTCAGGAAGACCTCGCGGAATTAAAGAAAATTTTGTTTGATCCGCAAAGCTCGGCGGTGATTATGGCCAGTATGAATGCATCCAAATGGATGAACGACAAAATGAATGAGTGGCTAGGCGAAAAAAACGCTGCAGATTATATCTCGCAATCCGTGCCAGGCAATATTACTTCGGAAATGGGCCTTGCGCTTATGGATGTCGCTGACGCAATTCGTCCCTATCCGGAGATCATCGCTTATTTGGAGAAAGCAGAAGACGACGCTCGTTTCTTGGATGAACTCTTAAGGTTCGAGGGAGGAGCGGATGTACGTGAGGCTTTCCACGATTTTCTTAGCAAATATGGGATGCGATGCCCTGGAGAGATCGATATGACGAGAACGCGTTGGATCGAAAGCCCGAACATGCTGGTGCCAGTGATTCTGGGCAACATCAGACATTTCGAACCTCATGCCAACCGGCGGAAATTTGAGCAGGGACGTCAAGTCGCTATGAACAAAGAACAAGAGCTTTTGGAACGTCTGAGGCATTTGCCGGATGGAGAACAGAAAGCCATCGAAACCAAACGAATGATCGACCTCATCCGAAATTTCTCGGGTTATCGGGAGTATCCGAAATACGGCATGATCTATCGCTACTTTATATATAAGCAAGCCTTGTTGAAAGAAGGCGAACGACTTGCGCAAGCGGGGGTCATTTCAGACCCGGAAGACATCTACTACCTCTCGTTCGAAGAACTTCGAGAGACCGTACGGACGAACCGATTGGATGAACAGATGGTCTCCAAACGAAAAGAAGATTACAAACTCTATGATAAACTCATTCCTCCTCGCGTAATGACGTCAGATGGCGAAATCATTCGGGGAAAGTATCAAAGAGAGAATCTCCCCGCCGACGCGATTGTTGGCCTTGCGGTTTCTTCGGGCGTGGTCGAGGGACGCGCACGTATCATCACGAAAATGGAAGATGCCGTGCTGGAAGAGGGGGATATCCTAGTCACCCCATTTACCGATCCTAGCTGGACGCCCCTGTTTGTATCGCTTCGAGGATTAGTCACCGAGGTAGGCGGCCTGATGACCCATGGCTCCGTGATTGCGAGAGAATATGGCCTTCCTGCCGTCGTCGGCGTGGAAAATGCGACACGGCGGATTAAAGACGGGCAACGCATTCGCGTGAATGGCACGGAGGGGTATATAGAGTTGATCTGATCGCCCGATTGCTGAAGGAAAAGCCCATCCTGGCGTGCACATCCAAGAGGGGCGCTAAACAATACCATAAGTCAGTAAGTAAGGACAAAAATAACATTATCCTATTTTATTACATGATAATGTTATTTTTGTCTCCATATTTTCTACATAATTCGTCATTTATTTTCCGGTTTGAATCAAGGTTCATTGACTACACAAAAGAGATAGGGATAATATGGAAGCAGTTTTTAAAAAATTGCGGGAGGTAGTTTAATGAAAAGAAAAATGAAGGTCTCTTTCGCTCTATTGCTCCCAGTCCTCATGTTGGTATTCGCCTCATTACCTGCATTCGCTTCAGACGTTCCTGCGGACAAGTACGCTTATTCTTTGTCCGGAGAAATAGGGACGCAGTCAACCCGAATTGAACTTGAAGAGTTTGATGATAACCAAAATTTCAGAAATATTCTTGCAGAGAAAAACTACAAAATCGTTCTCGTCAAGGAAGGAGCTGAAATCAAATTCACCCCCAAGGAGAAAATGCCCGCTGTAGTAAGTTATTATACGGTGGATGGTGCTTATGGCGGCGCTCTGTTCTGGACGATTGACGGTTCAGAGGAAGCCGTGAATGAAATTGGCGCCAACCAAACCGCAAGTACCACACTACATAAAAATTATGGCGGCTTTACGGGTGGTCTTTATTTTGTGCTTGAAATCGGGAAGGGTGATCAAAGCACGAAAATCATTTACTGGGTTTCCGATGGTTCGGCACCCGAAACGACGAAAACGGAACAACCGAGCTCGACTTCTTCTTCCGATACAACTTCCGGATCGAATCAGCCATCAGAGAAACCCGCCGCTAAACCTGTGCAAACGGCGGTAGTAACCGCAACGGCTTCCGTTTCTAAGGTTTTAGTTGACGGAAAGCAGGTGCCGTTTGAAGCCTACAATATTAACAACAACACGTATTTTAAACTTCGTGATATTGCGAAGGCTGTGGACGGAACCGACAAGACCTTTGAAGTTGGCTGGAACAGCGAGCATAATGCCATAAACATGATTTCTGGCGAAGCGTATACTGCTCAAGGCGGGGAGCTTGCGGTATCTGCCCATCCACAAGCGAAGAAGGCGACCTTATCTACTTCAAAAGTGTACCTTGACGATGAAGAAGTTAAGCTTACCGCTTACACCATTGGAGGAAACAACTACTTTAAGCTTCGCGATATTGCAGAAGCGCTGGGCATCTCAATCACCTTCGATTCCAAAACCAATACGATCGGCATCGTTACCAATGAATAATTAGTGAAGTAACTTTGTAACTATCGGAGGACACCGCCAAGCAACAGAAAAGAGCACTGCCGTTGATCCGGTAGTGCTCTTTTTGTTTTTAGTTGTTTCAGACGTTGCTTAGATGAAGTTAATTAAAGGGAGCTAAACACCATATTGCGCAGCTTGCGGGTGATCGGTAAGGTGCCGGCGTCTTTCTTCTGAACCATAAATAAGAACGTCAAGCGATCTTGAGGACTGTTACAGAAGTACGCCCCAAGCCAACCGTCCCATCCATATTCGCCTTGACTGCCAATGACCCCGGCTTGTCCGGCATCGGTGAGGATACGCATCTGTTTGCCGTAACTATGTCCGCATAGGGTATGCCACGAATCGAAGCTCTTTTGCTGGGCATCGGACAAAGAAGCCGATGTCAGATATTGAACGGTTCTTGGCCGCAGAAGTTGTATGCCATACAGGCTACCTTCGTTCAGAAGCATTGTGGTAAATTTTGCAGCATCTTCGATGGTGGAGGCAAGTCCCGCGCCACCCGATTCGAAGGCGGGCTTGCGATCCATTTCATGGATGATGCCAAGATGGTTATCCTTATAGAGCTTTAACCCGCCTTCACCGTTATCCTGATAGGTATGAACCAGGCGGTTTCTGCTCTCTTCAGGCAGCCAGAAGCCCGTGTCATTCATCTCGAGGGGTTCAAAGATTTCCTTCTTCAAAAAATCTCCGTAACGCATGCCGCTCACTGCTTCCACGATTGCACCAAGCACATCCGCCGACGTCCCGTAAGCCCAAGATGATCCGGGCTCGAAGGCAAGGGGCCCCTGGCCCAGGCGATTCGCGAATTCCGTCGTACTCATGGGATCTTGTCCAAACAACCGGATTCCGAGCTCTTGAAACAAAGCCTGCGTGTGCTGACCGGTTTGGTTGGGGCCATCATAGATCAGTCCTGAGGTCATGTTCAGTAGATCATGAAGGTTGACTTCCCGGGTGGCAGGGATTAATTCACCATTTTTCTCAACTCGTTGATTCTTAAAACCGGGAAGATAAGCGCTCACAGGATCAAATAGATCGATCTTTCCTCCTTCGAGAAGGATCATGATCGCGGTCGCGGTAATCGGTTTTGTCATCGAATATAACCGAAATATCGAATCTCTTGAAATAGGCCGCTTCGCTTCGAGATCCGCGTAACCGTCTTCATGATAAAACACTTCTTTTCCGTCCTTGATGATCATGAAGTTGGCTCCGGCAATTTCATGGTGGTCGAGGCTTGCTTTGAGAGTTGCTTTTAACTGGCTAATCGTATTGGAATCCAGCATGTCTGTTCTATCTCCCTATTGAATGGATTAATATAGGGTCTATGTTATTCGCGCAGGCTGAAAAAATCAACTACGGCAAATAGAGATCGCTCTGATCTGAATGAAGATTTAATGAATAAGTCATAAATGGTTGATTTCTCTAGTAAATTCCTTTATCAAGGAAATAGAGGGATTTATTCTGTCACACGCAGCCCCAACCATTTTAATTAAAGGAGAGGTGCTTATGGACGCAAAGGCCATGACGAATGCCGGGAAATGTCCCGTATTTCATGGAAGTGCTACCAGTCCCAGAACTAGCGGTACGACGAATAAAGACTGGTGGCCCAATCAGTTGAACTTGAATATTCTTCATCAACATGACCGCAAATCGAATCCGATGGGTGAGGACTTCGATTATGCCGAGGAATTTCAAAAGCTGGACTACTTTGCTCTTAAGCAGGATCTCCTTGAACTAATGACAAACGCACAGGATTGGTGGCCCGCCGATTATGGACATTATGGGCCATTGTTTATACGTATGGCATGGCACTCTGCAGGGACTTACCGTACGGGCGACGGCCGAGGGGGGGCTGGCACCGGAACGCAACGTTTCGCTCCCCTGAACAGCTGGCCGGACAACGTGAATCTGGATAAAGCCCGCCGTTTGTTGTGGCCGATTAAACAAAAGTACGGAAATCAGATCTCCTGGGCGGATTTGCTCATTCTGACAGGGAATGTTGCGATCGAATCGATGGGTGGCAAGACGTTTGGTTTCGGCGGCGGCCGAGTGGATGTTTGGCAACCGGAAGAAGATATTTACTGGGGTGCGGAAAAAGAATGGCTTGGCGATAACCGTTACACGGGCGAGCGTGAATTAGAAAATCCGCTTGCCGCTGTACAGATGGGTCTCATTTATGTCAATCCGGAAGGTCCAAATGGCAATCCGGATCCGCTTGCCAGCGCTCGCGACATTCGTGAGACCTTCAAACGCATGGGAATGAATGATGAAGAGACCGTCGCATTGGTCGCCGGCGGCCATACGTTTGGCAAGGCTCACGGTGCAGGTGACGCTGCGCTCGTTGGCCCGGATCCGGAAGCAGCTCCGATTGAGGCTCAAGGTTTGGGCTGGAGCAGTACACATGGCACCGGCAAAGGCCGCGACACAATCGGCAGTGGGATTGAAGGCGCCTGGACCGCAAATCCAACACAGTGGGATAACGGCTTCTTTGAGCTCTTGTTCGGTTACGAATGGGAGTTGACGAAGAGTCCAGCCGGCGCTCACCAATGGGCTCCCGTAAATCCTGCTGCGGAGCATCTGGCACCGGATGCAGAGAATTCGTCAATCCGCGTTCCGACGATGATGACCACCGCGGACATGGCCTTGCGTATCGATCCGGAATACGAGAAAATTTCGCGCCGTTTTTATGAGAATCCGGATGAATTTGCTGAGGTGTTTGCGCGTGCTTGGTTCAAGCTCACGCATCGCGACATGGGTCCTCGCGCAAGATACTTAGGGCCTGAGGTTCCTGCTGAAGAGCTTATCTGGCAAGATCCCGTGCCCTCTGTGGATTATGATCTAACCGAAGCAGAAATCGCCGATCTCAAAACGAAAATCCTCGATTCGGGACTTACGATCGGCGAACTGGTCACGACGGCGTGGGCTTCCGCCAGCACTTACCGCGGCTCCGATCATCGGGGCGGCGCGAATGGCGCCCGTATTCGTCTGGCTCCACAGAAGGATTGGGAAGTGAACCAGCCCGAACAATTGACCAAAGTGTTATCCATTCTGGAAGGGATTCAGTTTGATTTCGGGAAGAATGTGAGCCTGGCCGATTTAATCGTATTGGGAGGCAGCGCTGCCGTTGAACAGGCCGCACGGGATGCCGGCTATGATGCCACGGTTCCATTTACTCCCGGACGCGGCGATGCCACGCAGGAGCAGACGGATGTAGAAAGCTTCGCCGTACTCGAGCCGGTTGCCGACGGTTTCCGTAATTACCAGAAACAACAATTTAGCGTCAGCCCGGAAGAACTCTTGCTGGACAAAGCCCAATTGTTGAATCTTTCTGCCCCGGAATTAACGGTTCTGATAGGAGGGATGCGTGTTCTGGGCACCAATTTCGGCGGTACGAAACACGGTGTATTCACCGATCGCATCGGCGTCCTTACCCCTGATTTCTTCGTGAATTTGCTGGACATGAACAAGGCGTGGGAGCCCGTGGAAGACGGCCTATATCACTTGCGTGACCGCCGTTCCGGGGAAGTTGTGTTTACGGCCACCCGAGTGGATCTCGTGCTTGGCTCCAACTCCGTTCTGCGTGCGCTTGCCGAAGTATATGCTCAGGACGATAACCAGGAGAAATTCGTGCGTGATTTTGTCGCCGCATGGGTCAAGGTCATGAATGCGGATCGGTTTGACTTGAAGCACCTCTAGCTATTTACTTTCCGAAAAACAGGTGTATAATACCGATAAACTATAACTTTCATCGAAAACAAGAAGGAGCACAACGCCAAGTTGTGCTCCTTTATTTTTTTCACAATTCCAATTAGGGAGGTTGTTCAGAGTGCTCCAAGAACTAGGGTTTAGTCCAAACGATCGGGTGATTATCATCAACGCCGATGATTTAGGGGTGACGCGGTCTACGAATCAAGCCATTCTACAGATGTTTCAAAGTCATGCCATAACATCCACTTCCCTCATGGTTCCGGCAGATGCTGCTTACGAAGCTGCACAGCAATGTTCGAGGATTCATACACTGAGCGTCGGAATCCATATTACTTTAACCAGTCACAAAAGTCGCCGCTATAAACCCATCACGACTCAAGAAAAAGTGTTAAGTTTAACCGATGAACAGGGGTACTTTTATGATGAGGCATCTGATTTTGAGAAATTTGCAGACCCCGCCGAGGTGAAAATTGAAGTTGAGGCGCAAATTCAAAGGGCCATATCTTTAGGAATCGACCCCACCCATTTAGATAGCCATGCGGGGAGTGTATTAGGCCTTTATCACAATCGTGATTTTTTAGAAGTGATTTTGGAATTGTGTGTAAAGTACGCACTTCCATTTTGTTTGCCGATCCGGATTCTGGAGCACCCCAATTTTAGTTCGGAACAAAAACATCTATTTAGTCAAAGGATCCGTTTAGCTAATCAACTTGGTATCCTCTGTATCGACGATCTTGCTGGACTTGACTATCATTATTCGAGTGACGGGGGCTATGAAGGGGCTAAGCGAGATTTAATTCATCAAATGAATGATCTGAAACCTGGGATTACACAATTCACTACACATCCGGCATTTATCTCGGATGAATTGAAAGAACTGACTCCGTATGATGAGAATCGTGAGATGGAGGTTCAGCTTTACAATGATCCAGATGTAAAGGATCAAATGAAGCGGCAGAACCTTAAATTAATCTCTTGGAAAACCATTCGTGATTTGCAGCGGAAAGGGGATTCATGATCGCCAAGTCATATCCGAAATAAGCCGTCGCGCAACAAACCATACCCAAAAGCGTCTAATTAACTAGAAAAACAACTAGAGAGGTAGTCAGATGAAGATGAAAGTAATGACGATTTTGGGTGTTGTTCTCGGTTCCATGCTCATTTCGGCAGGAAGCGCGGCTGCGGCAGAACGGTTTACCGATCTCCAGTCTGTGAAGTGGGCGTCAGACAGCATTAATTATATGGCGGAAAGAGGAACCGTTGCTGGATATGGCAAGGGGAAGTTTGCTCCTGAGAAGCAAGTCACAAGAGCGCAAGCCGTGACTTTCCTGGTACGGGAGCTCTACCCTGAACAGTTACAATCCGGTGCGGCAAGCGCGAGCTATACCGATGTGGCGACAACCCATCCCTTTTATCGTGAAATTTCCATTGCTGAGAAAAAGGGGCTGACGGGCGGGTTTCCCGACGGTACCTTCCATCCCGATATGGCGATGAGCCGTGCAGAGACGGCTGCGTTTCTTACACGCGCGTATTCTCTTGCCGCTGGCAAGCAATCCGTTAGCTTGAGAGATGTAAATCAACATTGGGCGGCGGCGCCTATTCTCGTGATGAGCTCCAACGGGCTCATCGGCGGATATACGGATGGCACTTACAGACCAGATCGATCTGTTACACGGGCCGAGTTTTCCGTATTTCTGGCAAGGGTGATTCGATTTGAACGCGAAGCTGCCATAGAGGCGGAGGATTGGGACAAGCTAATTTCATATATGACCCTCAGTGAGCAGATTGGCCAAATGCTGATGCCTGACATTAGACAATGGAATGGCCAAGTTACCACCACCGTTAATGAAGGATTGAAACGCAGCATTCATGATCAGGACTTGGGTGGGCTTATTCTTTTTGTCAAAAATATTGTCGACGCCCGTCAGGTCGTAAAACTGACTCATGATCTGCAAAACGAAGCGGGGGACATTCCTCTCTTTCTCGGTATTGACCAAGAAGGAGGCGTAATTAAGCGAATTCCTGGAGGAACGAATCTGCCGGGTCAAATGGCGCTTGGCGCAACCGGAGACGCGGCGCTGGCCGAAGCGGCCGGGAAGCTCACAGGCGAAGAGTTGAAGGCGCTTGGGCTGCAGGTCAATTTTGCCCCGGTGCTTGACGTTAACAGCAATCCGGATAATCCGATCATCGGGATCCGTTCCTTTGGCTCAGATGCGGACCTGGTATCTCGGCTTGGACTTGCCACAATAAAGGGGCTGCGACAATCCGGGGTTATCGCGGCTGTGAAGCATTTTCCGGGGCATGGGGATACGACGGTAGACTCCCATCTGGGAATGCCGGTGCTGACTCATAGTCGTAATCGGCTCGATGAGGTGGAATTGAAGCCATTTCGGGCGGCGATCGAGGGTGGGGTGGAGATGGTCATGACCGCTCACATCGCTTTCCCAGCAGTCGATAATGAACACGTGACTTCACTCAAGGACGGGAGCCGTGTGCCGATTCCCGCGACTTTATCGAAGAAGGTGCTAACCGGACTTCTCCGGGAGGAACTAGGATATCAGGGGGTCATCATTTCGGATGCCTTCACGATGAATGCAATTGCGGAGCATTTTGGAGAGAACCAAGCGGTGGAACGAGCCGTCAACGCCGGTGTCGATATCATCTTGATGCCGCAGGATCCGGAGGCTACCCATCAAACGTTGGTTCAAGCGGTAAAGAGGGGGACGATTCCGTCTGAAACCATCCATAAATCGGTTAAGCGCATCCTGGAATTGAAATCGAAATATGGTTTGTTTGACCAGGAAAACAACCTTGCTCAGAAGTTAACTGCATTAACTAATGTCATCGGTTCCGAAAAGCATCGAGCCGTGGAGCGGGAAATTGCTGAACGGTCAGTCACCTTGTTGGCCAGTCGTGACGGAGCCCATCCGGATTTCATACAACCAGACGACCGGGTCGTCATTGCTGCTGCTGGTCAGGAGCAGGCAGAACAACTTCAGCGACAACTAACGAGCGTTGCAAGCAACCCATCGTTAAAGCCGGAAATTACCGTGATCGGTCAAGGCAAAACATCGGATGCGCTTCAGGCGATGGAGCAAGCGGATTATGTCATTTTGGCCTCCTACCAGTTCCGTAACGTGGCCAGTCAATTCGGTTGGGCCGAGATCCAAACGATCATCGATTCGCTGAATAAGCGAAATAAGCGGTACGCGCTATTATCGCTCGGCAATCCGTACGAAACGATCTATGTGCAGAACGTGCGCTCGGGCCTTGCCGTTTATGGGAAGCAGGAGCCGAATACCAACGCAGGGATTAAGGTGTTGCTTGGCCAATCGGAAGCCGGTGGCGTGTTGCCAGTTACAACGAAGTAATGGCTATTTACGGATTTTTCACAAAATAATTTGTGGCCTCGTCAATATCAGTTGACGAGGTTTTTGTCTCTTTAGTAGACTTCTGATAAGTGTAATATTCGTGCAGTGCATGCACTTTAGTCAAGGTGAGGGGATGATATAACATGATCCATCAGCGTGAATGTCCAATTGAGACACTTATTCATGTTTTAGCTGGCAAATGGAAGCCCATGATTTTGTGGAATTTGATTGATTCCACAAAGCGGTTTAACGATTTAGAGAAGCTTATACCTGATGTGTCTCAAAAAATGTTATCACAACATCTCCGAGATTTGGAAGGCGAAGGCATAGTTGATAGAACGGTCTATCCTACTGTCCCTCCGAAAGTAGAATATTCCCTAAGTGAATACGGGAAAACATTGATTCCTGTCGCTGAAGTGATGTGCGCTTGGGGAGAACAACATAATCAACGGAAGTACACTGAATCAGTGTCTTAAAGCGGATCCATTGGTCATAAATTCAGGTTCCTGTTCTCCCGGCCTTCCTTTTTGCCATGCTTACTTTTAAGTAAGTACCCCACTAAATAGTGGGTTCTTACCCTAAATTTGAAGCGATGCTATGCTAAAGTTAACTCGAATTTAGGATCATGAAATGGAGGAAGGGACTATGAAAATTTTAGTTTTTGGAGCGACTGGGAATACAGGAAAAAGGGTTTTGGCTCAAGGGATACGAATGGGGTATGAAATGACCGCATTTGTGCGAAATGCTGAAAAGCTCTACGAACAATTAGGTGAGATTTCATCACAGCAAGTTAAGGTGATCGCGGACGATATTCTTGACCCTGCCATAGTTAGAGAAGCGCTCAAGCATCAAGACGCCGCTATAGTTGCAGCTGGTCATGCGGGTCAGGGAGAAGAGTTCGTTCGTATGATTGATAATATTATAAGCCAATGTGAATTCCAACCCACATTCTCTGGGCGGGTATGGATCATGGGAGGTGCCGGACTGCTGGATATTCCTTACACCGATCTGATCGGCAACAATTTGCCTGGCTTCCCGCCTGAGTATAAAAATCATAACCGGAATTTCGATCGGCTACAGCAAACAAAGCTCGATTGGTCCATTATGTGTCCGGGCACAATGATGGATTCGATAGATCATCTCAATCTGGTTCATCTGCATGTAACAACCGAAACTTTGCCAATCCCGATTCCGGAGACAATCAAGGAATTTTCCGAAGCAGAAATAGCCGGTCACTTGTTCAGCCGGCTACAAGAATTGTCTGTTGCTTATGACGATGTAGCGAAATGTATGCTGGACCATCTGAAACTTGGAGGTCTGTTTAAAGGCAAAAGAGTAGGTCTTGCCTTCAGAAGCGATTTTTCGGAGTAATGAATTCCTCGCCGTTCAATTGGCATGACTGAATAATGAATAGAATGACGGAAGAGTCGCTCATAACGAGCGGCTTTTTTTGATTCGGAGGGATTACAAGTGTGTGTTAATCTATTAAATAGAGAACACCATTAAAGCGGGGGATGTTGCTTGAGAAGAAATGTTCTATATATTGAAGATAATGAGAAAATAGGCAGTTGGGTTAAAGAAGAATTGGAGCAGCGAGGATTCTCAGTTCAGTGGTTGCTTTCTGGTGAGGGTGCCGATAAAGAAGTTAATCAGCAGGACGTCGTTATTTTGGACATTATGTTACCGGGGTTAGATGGATTTACGGTGGGAAAACGATTGAAAAAGGCAGCTCCTGCTATTCCTATTTTGCTGTTATCTGCTCGAACCTCGATCGAGGACAAGGTGGATGGATTACAATTTGCCGATGACTATTTAACGAAACCGTTCCATACAGAAGAATTGGTTGCTAGATTAGAAGTGCTAATCCGTCGAACGGGTGGAACACCTACCGAACGTATTTCACTGGGGAATCAGATTGAAGTGGATCCAGAAGGCCAAATGGTCTATGACAAACGCACGGGAGAAGAAATTATTTTGACAGGGAAACAACATCAAATCTTAATGTACTTCTTGCGGCATCCTAATCAAGTTATACCCAAAGAGCAAATCTATGAAGCCATTTGGCAAGAATCCTATATTACGGGTGACAAAACAATTCAGGTGCATATCCATCGACTACGTCAAAAACTGGAACGTGACCCGGATTCTCCGGAGATTATAGAGACGCTAAAGGGAATTGGCTATCGGGTGAAACTATGAAGCAGACAGGATCCTTATTTCGTCGTTTTCTAAAAGTCCATTTTCTGTTCATCTTTTTACCTCCGATGATTCTCATTTTCTTCAGTGCCTTTTTTGGGGGTTCTGGTATCCCTAAAAAAGAAATAAATCCCTTAAATCTGTTTTATATTACCGTATTTTTGTTTGGTTTGATTATTGTCGCGTTTGTGATCTTATCGTGGTTGTTTTTCTTGAAACTTCAGAGACGTCTCTCTCACTTGCAAGAAGTCATGTCAATGACAGCTAGAAACAGCGCATTTCCTAAACCCGTATCTGTTCAATCGGATCGTATGGATGAGATCGACCAGTTAGGAAGTTCTTTTAATTGGATGATGCAGCAGCTTGAGGACAGTCGCAATCGAGCCTATGAAGAGGAATTATTACGACATCGACTTATTGCGAATTTATCACACGACTTACGAACACCACTTACGATTTTGAGAGGACATGTCACCCGATTAAATCATGAGTCCGTTAGTCTAGAAGGGCAACTCTCTTTAACAGAGATGGACCATACGATTACTAGAGTCGGAGTGCTAATGGATGATTTACTGTCTTACACATTGCTTACATCAGGGAAATATCCATTTGAGCCCGCGTCAACGGATATTGGACGTTTAGTCAGAGCTTCTGTTGCTGCGTGGTATCCTGTTTTTGAGGAGAAAGAAATTCAACTGGATGTTGATTTGCCGGCAGACGAAACTTTTTATTGGGAAGTAGATCCGAAATGGATGACACGGGTGCTGGATAATTTATTTCAGAATATTATTCGCCATGCGGCTGAAGGGAAATATGCAAACATTGTGGTTGATGCAGCAAAAGAACAGATCCTTGTGGCAGACCGTGGTCCCGGTATGGACAACTCTTCCTATGAACGTGGGGTAGGGATGGGGTTATCGACTTGTGATTATATGTTAAATAAGATGATGCTGAAAGCGAATATTACATCCAAAGACAAGGGTACAAGAGTAGCAATTGGTCGAGCTTAACCTAAAGGTAACCCAGAAGTAAACCACAGGATCGCTGGGATGTAACTTTGCTTCTATATAATTGGACCATAACAGAAAGGGAGTGTTATGGTTGCTTGAAATTAGGAACTTGGTTAAGCGTCGCGGAGCTCAAGATATCTTATCTGGGATCAGCTTTAAGGCGAGACCAGGTAGAGTCACTGGTTTTTTAGGTCCAAATGGGGCAGGGAAGAGTTCGACCCTTCGCATATTGCTTGGGTTAGATCGTGCGACTTCAGGGACCGCACTCATTAATGGAAAGCCATTCGCACAATTGCATCATCCATTAGCAACAGTGGGCGCCGCTCTGGATGGGTCTGGAGCGCATCGTAGCCGAACAGGACGAGCACACTTGCGTTGGATGGCTTGTGCCGCAGGATTGCCTTCCTCACGTGTCGAGGAAGTTTTGGAAATCGTAGGTCTTACAAAAGCAGCGGGTCAAAGAGTAGGGAAGTATTCTCTGGGAATGGGGAAAAGACTCGGAATGGCAGCCGCATTATTGGGTGATCCAGAGATATTGATTTTGGATGAACCCGTGAACGGGCTTGATCCGGAAGGGATACGCTGGATTCGGACGTTTCTGCGTGAACGTGCTGAGTCTGGAAACACCGTATTATTATCCAGTCACCTCATAGGAGAGCTTGCAGAGACGGTTGACGATGTGGTCATCATGAAGCATGGAAAAATTGTTGCCTCTGGAACACTGGAGGAAGTAACAGGGTATCATTCCTCGCTGGAGGAAGCCTATTTTGCCCTAACATCTGACAAAGCAGGTGGAATGGGATGAGAGCCTTCAACGCAGAACTATCTAAATTGTTCTCCCTACCGGGGATTTGGCTGTCCTTACTTATTGGGGCATTCGCTCCAGCGCTCATAGCGGCCTTAGACAGCATGGCACAGAGAGCGGAAATCATTGCTGGAATTAGCACACGACTTTCGGAAGTTGGCTATATTGGATTCGCTCTTGGGGTGCAAGGTGTCATTATTCTCGGTGTGCTTGCTGTCAGCAGCGAGTATTCGATAGAGAGCAGTGAATCGGGTGGAGGACAACAGATTACAACAAGCTTAACGGTTGTCTCATCAAGGCTTCATTTATTACTGGCAAAAGCAGGGGCAGTGATCGTGGTCAGCATACTGCTATGTATTCTGGCTATAATGACAACGATATCAGCCACGTATCTTGTTCTTGGTGAATATACTCCTGCATTTGAATGGTCCAAGCTGTTCGGTGCAGTTTGTTACTGGGTATTTACTGCTCTTTTAGCGTTTGGGATAACGGTTCTTACCAAGAATGGCACGATTCCGCTTGCGGTACTTATCATTAATACATCGTTTGTGTCCTTTAGTTTCCTGCTGTCCAAGGTCACAAAGCTGGCATTATACTTACCAGACCGAGTTGGAATTGAAATGTTTATGTTTACGAACGATCAATTTCTTCCCCCGTTCATGGGCGGGTTAGCTATGTTTGCCTGGGTGGTCGTCCTTTTCATTACTGCAACCATTGTGTTTAATAGGAGGGACGTTGCTGCATGAGTGTCTCTTCTAGTAAAAGGTTCACACGAACCCTTCGTGCTGAAATGGATAAATTAATAACGCTACCATCGGTATGGATTACTCTTATATGTACATTCATTCTTAATCTAGGAGTTGTTGCAGCTTTTACTTCGGTTGGTCTAAAAGGGGAAGCAGGGACGCAGGGGATATTGATCATTGGGCTTTCATCTATGGGTTATCTTCAAGCTGGATTCATTATCCTTGGGATCCTAACAACCTGTTCAGAGTACACCGGTGGACAGATTCGAACTACATTAACTGCGATACCTTGGCGTAGCCTACAATTAACCACCAAGCATTTAGCATTGGCCATGGTGACTATTCCCGCGGGGTTTATTATCGTTGTTTTAGGTATGCTATATCCTTGGATAAGAATGAGAGACACAGCAGTAGGGGTTGATATAGACACCCTGATTGAGGTAATAATAGGAGCGACAGGCTACTTAACCTTAACCACACTACTCAGTGCAGCTGTAGGTGCTATAATCAGACGAACCACTCCAACTTTAGTGATCCTGCTTGGTTATTATTTCATTGTCAGTCCATTGATGAAAGGCTTATTGCGAAGCTTTATTACTTACTTACCGGATGCGGCGGGGCAATCTATGTATAGGCTGTCTTCCACAGATGAAATAAATGCTCTTACACCTGTGCAGGGGACAGGAATATTGATGTTGTGGGCACTGATTTTTATTGCTGCAGCTGTTGTATTTTACCGTAAGAGAGATGCCTAAGTCACGTTGATTTGACTAAACGCCTGAAAACATAAACTGCATTTTCATCTGAAGGAGGTAAGATCAAGGAAGAGGTGCTAATGAAATTTCTAGTGGAACACCAATTAATTGTTATAGAACCATTCCATGAGGATGGTTCGCTCAAGGACGACTTGGAACTGCGGAACTCTGATTTAACCTATTTAGGAAATGAATTCTTCAAAGAGGTTTTTCCCAAATGGTCTGCTACTGTTCTTTTAAAGGGATTGAACAAGCTGCTCGCTAACAGAGAACGATGATAGTTGATTGAAATTTGTCAGAGGACAAGAACATAGTCCCATAACGTTTCAGAAGTAAAAGTATTGTGGCCACAGGCGCAGCTCCCATGGAGCTAAAAATTCCCGGAAGCCAGTTGACAAAGGTTACGAATTCGCATGATGTACTGTCTGGAGAAGCTATGGTTTCCGGAGATGTCGTTACTGTCGGAGGAGGAATTGCTGTCGATGGAGGTTTATCCTTATATGTATTACTTGTTCCAAGTAGAAATTTGACATTATCTTGGTTTCCCTTTTGGGAGATGTCGGGATAATGTTTTTTCTATTGCATGCCCATTATACATTCCAAGAGTTATGCTGTTCAATTTCTTCCCAAAAGGACATCTCCTTCCCCTTGGTACGATTCGCCCTTTAAGATTTTCCTATAATCTAAATACATAGAAGAGCAGTGGTGAATTTAAGGGAGTTACGGGAATACTCATTTCTCTTCTAAGGGGTCAAACGCCAATAATGAATGGTCAGCTAAAGAAAAGATGAGCTCTGCCAGTTCTAAACTGGAGACTATAAATCCTTCTTGTATCCATTCTTGTATGATCGCTAAGCTTCCATTGACCAAGTAAGAATAGGTATAACGTTTCAACCTGTCGGGTACGTTGAGTTGAAGCTGACTATCGATATTCTTGAGTATTTCATTAAGAAGGCGTTTGGGAAATAACTAAGCTTTTTGGGGCAGTAAGAAAAATTGGGAGTCGATTCCGGGAAAACTATCCGAGATGAAGAAATTCACTTATTGGAACAAAGTCATAAAGCTCGATCATGGCTATGATGAGAATAAGCCGGCCTCACAATTAAATATTGAAGATATGAAGGGGCTGCAACATTCCGCGGCGGTGAATGCTTATCTACAGAGATGGCGACGGGGGATTGGGCAGAAAAACTTGAATTCAAATGTGCATTCGGACATACGTTTAGCGCCAGTCCCAAACTGGTTCTTGAGGGAGGACATTTCTGCCCTCAATGTGAACGTGAAAGCTGGAATTACAAAGAACGCGCTAAACGTGAACCGTTTTTCGCCCAAGTGTGGAGCCCTATTCAAAGCAAGGATGATGGACGAGAATATAAAAAAGTTGTATCTGAATTAGATGTTGCAGATCATTCCTAACTTAACAAAACGATGATGAAACGTAATTTACGTGAAAACAAAAAAGAAATGACAGCGCAAATTTTAGCAGAAAAGGCTTTGAGTTAGCTTTGGAAAAAGGGATGGATACGTCATTGAGGATGTGGTAAGAGCTTGGAAAGCGCATTAATGTAGGCCGCAGCAGATAATTTCCAGCCGAAATTCAATGAAACCTCTCGGTAAAATGTGATTTTCTCCCGAATGCTTGCCTATTCGCAGGATCTATCTAATGGATAACATTGCTATCTGGATAGTAGAAGAGGGATGTACCGTCAAATTCGTCAACCGAAGCGCATGCGTGAACAGAAGGGGCGAGTTTTCGCTCCTTTTTGTACTGCTCTGCTGCACGCTGCATCACGTACCTCCGGAGGCTTTCACTCCCATTTCTCGACGGTTCAATGCCCCTTCATTCCTTCGTTACGCCTATCCGGTTGGTGGAGGCTGGTTATCCTAACGGTACGAGGTCAGTGCCCTTTTGTTCAACGCAATCCGCTACTCCGTGCACTCTTGAAATCCCGCTTATAAGCCAATATTCATGCTAGTTGAGAATCGGTTAAGCAACATGTTTCATAGGGAGATCTCGATCCAGTTCGTAAGCTTCGCCACTCTGTACCATGGCAACCAACAGCGTGCCATTTTTGCCGCAAAGCTTCATGACGGAAGCGCATCGGTTTCATGCCGTTTTTACATTCACTTCGTGCTGTCGTTTAAACGTTACGTCATTCATAATATGGGCCCTGGTTGCCATGAACTGGGCATGCCGAAGCCTTGGTCGACACGTTTACTGATGGACTTGGACATTTGGCCTTTCCATTTGCCTGAACTTGCTTCAGCCAGGTTGAGGCCGGCATGCTGTAGCAACGCGTTACCATGTGCATAGCTGCTGAGGTCGCCAGTTTCACCGAGAATAACGGGCTATGACCCGTGTTACCCCATCGTAATGGAGGCGCTCGTTTTTGTGCAAAGCGCAAATATAACTCTCTACAGGAATCCTAACGGGCAGAATAATTCAATCGAGGGCATGGAAAACTACCCAGCTTTGCTTGCCACGTTCAGGAGATGGACAGGACAGGAGAGGATTTTACATTGAGAATTGCTCTTGTATAAGTGCATGCTGCAGCATATTACGTCTTAAATACTTGCACTGAAAGTTGGAACAATTATTCAGCTATTTCAATTAAATTTAATTAATTCGGCCCTTATTAATCGTTTTCTCAGCTGATTAGGTGTTTATTTACATATATTACATGGAATGAATGTTCCATAAGTGCCTTGACTAACACTAGATCCGAGGGTATTATAAATCCCGTGGAACGATTGTTCCAACGTAATGAGGGAGGCGAAATGCACAAGCAAATTCAATGAATTGGATAACAGTCGAACAAAAGCATATCAAATAAAAGACAATCACAAAGGAGTAACAAAAATGAAAGTATATGACAAGCTGTTTATCGGTGGTCAATGGAAAGCCCCAGTAAATCAAGAAGTGATCGAGATTCGTTCTCCACATGATCAATCTCTAGTTGGTAAAGCGGCACAGGCTTCCCCAGACGATATTGATCTAGCCGTCACTGCAGCTAGAAAAGCATTCGATAACGGTCCGTGGCCGAAAATGACGCCTAGCGAACGACAGGACATTGTCACTCGCTTCAATGAATTGCATGCTGCGCGTGCGGATGAGATTGCTGCTTTAATTACATCTGAGAACGGCACACCTAATTGGTTTACGAACGGTTTGCAACACTCGCTCGCCGAGCAAGCGAATGCTTACATTCGCGCAGCCAAATCGTATGGGTGGGAAGAAACTTTGAACGATGGAAAAGGTCCGATGATTCGTCGTGAGGCGGTTGGCGTTGTCGCAGCGATCATACCTTGGAACGCACCACATCAATCGGCTCTTGCTAAAATGATCCCTGCATTACTGGCAGGTAATACAGTTATCTTAAAGGCATCGCCAGAAACTTCCCTTAACGCCTTATTGTTAGGCGAGATCTTCGCTGAAACAGGATTCCCTGAAGGCGTTATTAGTATTGTGCCGGCTGGTCGCGAAACAAGTGAATACCTCGTATCCCATCCAGGAGTCGATAAAATCGCATTTACGGGTTCGACCGGAGCTGGGCGCCGTATAGCATCGATCGCAGGTGAACAACTAAAACGCGTAAGCTTGGAGCTCGGAGGCAAATCCGCAGCAATCATTTTGGATGACGCGGATTTAGAAGCGGCAGTTCAAGGCTTGAAGTATTCATCTTTCGTTAACAACGGGGAGAGCTGTGTAGCGCATACCCGCATTCTTGTTTCGAAAAAACGTTATGAAGAAGCAGTCGAGCTAATTAAGACAATGACGGAAAGCCTCGTCGTTGGTAACCCTGCCGACCCGGGGACTTTCATCGGACCTATGGTGAGAGCAGACCAACAAAAACGTGTTCAATCTTATATTGAACTGGGTATTCAAGAAGGCGCGCGCCTGGTTACTGGCGGAGCGGATGTTCCTGCAGGATTGGAAGGTGGATTCTACGTCAAACCAACGGTATTCGCGGATGTGAACAACAGCATGCGTATAGCCCAAGAAGAAATTTTTGGACCAGTTCTTGTCGTTATCCCTTACGATGACGAAGCAGATGCCGTACGCATCGCCAACGATTCGCCATTTGGCCTCGGTGGTGGCGTTTGGTCTGGCACACTTGAGCATGGACTCGAAATCGCTCGTCAAATCCGCACAGGCTACTTTATTGTTAATGGAGCAATGGCTTCTTACGAGGGCCCATTCGGCGGATACAAAGCCAGCGGGATCGGACGTGAGTTTGGCGTTGTCGGTCTTGGTGCCTATGTTGAGCATAAAGCAATCAATATCTAATAGTATCTGACAACTTGACCTTTTAGTGCCCTTAATTACCAAATTTAAGGTGATTAAGGGCATAAATAAAGGCGGTCTCAAGCTTTGTGACACAACGATAATAATATTAATTGGAATTATTATTCCGATTTAGTCGTGATAACTTCAATAATTCAAGATATATGGTCTATTTTATTGAAATTTACCTGAATATACATTCCATTTATTCTTGACCAAGTTGGATCTTAGAGCTATATCAACTGTGGAATGAATATTCCAATACACATTGATAAGGAGAATATTCTTATGAATAAAGTTTGGCTGATTACTGGTAGTTCCCGAGGGTTTGGTCGTAGTCTTGCGGAAGCGGTACTCGCTAATGGAGATCGACTTGTCGCAACAGCTCGCAATACAGAACAGCTTGCAGATTTAGCGGACCGTTACGGAGACCAAGTTCGCCTCGTGCAATTGGATGTGAATAATTACGACCAAGCTGAAGCAGCCATTAAGGCCGCATTCGAAACATTCGGAAAACTGGATGTTCTTGTTAATAACGCAGGTTACGGAAATGTTTCCTCCATTGAGGAAACAGCGATGGAAGACTTCCGCGCACAAGTTGAAACAAACTTTTGGGGTGTAGTCAACGTAACAAAAGCCGCGCTGCCTTTGCTCAGAGAGCAGGGTCACGGCCATATCATTCAGTTCTCTTCCATTGGCGGTCGTATCGGCGCTCCAGGCCTTGCACCTTATCAAGCTGCGAAATGGGCGGTAGAGGGCTTCTCTGAAGTGCTTGTGAAAGAAGTACAGCCGTTGGGAATTAAGGTTACATTAATCGAACCAGGCGGTTTCCGTACTGATTGGGCAGGCTCTTCGATGCAACAAATCCAGCCGCGTGACGAATACAAAAACACTGTCGGCTATATGATGACCTATTTCCGTGAAAACACTGGAAAAGAGAGTGGAGATCCGGCGAAAGCTGCACAAGCAATCCTCACTATCGTTAAGGAAGAAAACCCGCCGCTTCGCTTACTGCTTGGGAGCGATGCCGTCGAGCTCGCAAATGCGATGGATAACGGAAAATTAGAAGAAACGAAGCGTTGGGAAAAACTTAGTCGTTCGACAGATTTCTAAGCCATTGCATATTTGTCCTATTGTATCGACTGTCGGAAGCGGTAATCTATGCCGTTCTCCGAACAGTCGTAATATAGCAGAAAGAGGGTGTCACATTGAAAGTAAGTGCTAGAATCGCATTATTGTCGATGGCTGTAACGACTACCTTCGGAATAATGATGGCAGCGCCGGCTCTTAAACCGCTTGCCGTGGCATTTCCGAATACGGACGCTCTGTTAGTACAGTGGGTCGTAACGTTATCTTCCTTATTCATTTTGCCGACATTGTTCTTGTCAGGAATTCTTAACAGAAAGTTTAATCGGAGATCCATCTTGATCACGGGTCTAGTCTTATATTTATTTGGAGGCGTCGGACCAGCCTTTATGAACTCATTTCCGTTCATCTTGGCTTGTAGGGCGCTCTTAGGCCTAAGTATTGGCTTAATTTCGCCGACATTCAACTCATTAATTGCGGAGAACTTTCAAGGAGAAGCACGTTCGCGCATGAACGGCATTCAAACGTCTATCAACGGGATAGGCGGGGCTATCTTCCTCTCTATCGGTGGATTTATCGCGACGCTTGGGTGGAGAGACGTCTTTATGACGTATTTCTACGCGGTCATTTTATTAGTAATGGTCGTTGCATTTCTTCCTAAATTCCCGCCGCTTCAGGTGAGTCAATCGGCGAAGTCATCCATAAAGATACCGAAGTTTTTCTACGCAGTAGCGCTTGCGGGAGGATTGCATACGATGATGTTTGCTCTGATTCCGACGAACCTTTCGTTATTTCTTGCGAATAACGGTATCGGCAGCATTTCTTCAGCTGGCTATTTGATAGCATTCTCATTAATCGGTGTTTTTATAGGTGGACTTTCTGTTACGAGGTTAACAGGTGCATTGAAGAAAAGACTCGTTCCACTGGAGCTGGTATTAATGGCTGGGGGATTCCTGCTTATTTCTTCCGCACATGCGGTGTGGACAGTCGCCTTGGGGGTATTCATGATTGGCCTATCCGAAGGAGTGCTATTCCCGCTGTCATTCATTAAGACCTCGGAAGTTGTTCCAAAATTAATTTTGACAACAGGGATATCCTTATTGCTGGCTTGCGTCTACACATGTCAGTTCCTGAGCCCGTTGTTCGTCAGAGGGATCGAACTGCTCTTATACTCAAATTCTACGCGAGACGTGTTCATGGCAGTGGCTGTTGCCTTGGTTGCTGTCGCTGTCGGATTCCTACTTTTTTCTCGAAACAGTATGCATCAAACAGTGACAGACGTTTCGTAAACTAAACTGACAATAGGTGGTCTAAAAATATGAGAAATATAACCCAAATTTATATTAACGGAAAGTTTGTCACTCCTCAAGGCACTGAGCGTCAAAAACTGGTAGACCCTACAACACGCGAAGTTATCGGAAGTGTAGTCCTTGGCAACGAAGAAGACGCTAAGCTTGCAATTACGGCAGCGAAAGCCGCATTCCCGGCGTTTTCAAAAACAACGGTACAAGAAAGAGCAGATATGCTGCAACGTCTGAACGATGCAATATTGTCGAAAATCGACGAGCTTGCAGAAGCTAACATTCTTGAATATGGCGCACCTCGGATGGCGGCTACCGGACGTGTTCAATTGGCAGCAATGAATTTAATAATTAGCAAAGAAGCACTTGAGCAATACGAATTTGTTCACTATATCGGTAAAGCCAAAATCGTGTCCGAACCTGTAGGCGTTATGGGTATCATCACACCATGGAACGCAAGCTATTCACAGATTACGGCCAAGCTTGGTGCGGCGATCGCTGCCGGATGTACGGTTGTAATCAAGCCAAGTGAACTTAGTGGATTGCAAACGCAATTCCTGACGGAATGTATCGATGCTGCTGGCATTCCGGCTGGCGTAATTAACGTCGTTAATGGACTTGGTTCGACAGTAGGAGGAGAATTGACTCGCAATAAAGACGTCGCAATGGTCAACTTTACCGGCTCGACTCGCGTCGGTAAAGAAATCCGCAGAGCGACAGTAGATTCAATGAAACGTGTAACGTTGGAGTTGGGCGGGAAATCGCCTAACATTATTCTTGATGACGCGGATTTCTCCAAAGCCATTCCAGCTGCTGTTAAATCGTGTTTTTCGAATAACGGTCAAGCTTGCGTTGCAGGTACAAGATTGTTCGTTCCGGAGCATCGTTTGGAAGAAGTGAAGCAGCTTGCCCGCGCAACCGCGGAATCGATGAAAGTCGGTTTGCCATCCGAATCCGACACCGTGCTTGGACCAATCGTGACAGAGAAACAATATAATCAAGTCCAGTACTTTATTAAAGCCGGCATTCAAGAGGGTGCTGAGCTGGTAACGGGCGGAGAAGGCCACCCTGTAGGATTAGAGCAAGGAAACTTTGTTAAACCCACGATCTTTGCTAACGTAACTCCAGATATGACGATCGCTAAAGAAGAAATTTTCGGACCAGTTCTTTCGATATTGACGTTCAAAACCGAAGAAGAAGCGATCGAAATGGCAAATAACACAGACTACGGCCTTGGCGCTTATATTAGTTCGGGCAATCTGGAGAGAGCTAACGAATTGGCCTCCCTCATTCAAGCAGGCGTTGTGCTTATTAACGGCGCCGGATTCGAAATGAAAGCTCCATTTGGCGGCTTCAAGCATTCCGGGATCGGTCGTGAATATGGCATACACGGTATGAAAGATTGCTTGGAGACAAAAACAATAACTGGATTCGATTTGCTGGCGTAATGTCCATTTGCTAGCTATAAAAAAGCCATACATGATCCCCTTCAAATAAACACTCAACAAACTGTCCTGTTACTTGGGGGGTAGAGTGAATCTTGGAGGGGATATTTTTATGGTCTTACAATGAAAGGGAGAGAAAGACATGAGATGGTAGCCCGAAAGTATAAAGCAGATATATTTCATTCTTTGTCATAAAGGGGAAGAACCTGACTCATAATAAAATGGAAACAGGCGACATCTAAAAAATCGAAAGTTGGGACTCGGCTTTGGATATCGTCATCTTAATATTGGTGTTGTTAGTCTTAATTGGCGTTTCAAATGTCGTACATCGGTTCGTTCCGTTTGTACCCGTGCCACTAATTCAAATCGCACTCGGCGCGTTTTAGAACCCGAGTTATTTTTCCTGCTGTTTATATCGCCTTTACTTTATTACGATGGCGTCCATGCGCCGCGTTTTGAGTTATGGCGCCTTCGAAGACCGATTTTAGTGTTTGCACTCGGCCTCGTATTCGTTACTGTCTTTATCGTGGGTTATATCGTTCATTGGCTTATTCCATCTATTCCACTCGCAGCGGGATTCGGATTGGCCGCTATTTTGTCGCCTACTGATACATTGGCGGTCACAAAAAATGATTCCAAATTGTCGAAACGATCACAAGGAGACGAAATGCAAATTCGAATTCAAGCACTAAACATTGAACGCAATCATATACGCATCCGAATGGAAAACGGCACGATTACGCGAGAACAAGCTGAAATCTATTATAGAATGCTCGGCAAAACGGAACGCATGTTGACCAATCAAACGTCCATTGTTAAGAGGCTATCAATGATTTGGAAGCAGGTACTGTCACTTTTCGCGATGGGTTTACGAGCCAAGCAGCCTTCGGACTTCATTAATATCAGCGAAAATCCCGAGATATGGGGTCTGAAAATTCAATGTTCCCAAGCAGTTGTCAGTGAGCTTTCAGTGCAGTGTAAGCGAAAAAGCGATGACGCGACAGAAACCGTATTGGATTATTATAGGACTCTTTTAGAAGAGTTACGCAAATTTGTCATAGGTGCACAACGAAAAGACAAAAATTATGTTCAACACAGAAGGGAGCTTCACTGGATTGCCGTGCAAGCCGAATGTGATGCAGTACAGATGTTATTTGAAAATGGGGATATTAACCGCGAATTTGCTTCTTATTTACGAAAAATGATCCGAAATCGCGAATCGACACTGTACGAAATCGAGGAAATGAGTTTACAATAAAGTTTAAGAGGTGGGGATATGAGCAAAAAGCAAGATATTATGACGGCCACACTCGACTTGATTCACGAAGAGGGGCTGCAGTCTGTAACTTTTTCTAAATTATTCAAACGTGCGAACGTCGGATCGGGCACGATCTATAACTATTTCACAAACAAAGAAGACTTAGTAAATGAGGTATACAGAGATTCACGTTTAAAAATGGGTGAATTTCTTATTCAAGGTTATGATCCTAATGCAAGCCTTTACGAACGATTTAAGTGTCTTCAAATGAATCGATTGAAATTTGGTATGCATTTTCCAAAGAATTTTTTATTTATCGACAGTTATTCCTTTTCTCCTTATATATCACCTGAACTGCGCAATCAGGATGATGATTATCATTCCAGTAAAATCATTCAGGATTTGATCGTCGATGGTCAAAGACAGGGCATAATCAAAGAAATGGATTCACATCTTTGCCATCAGCTGATCCACGGTATCATTTCTTCGATTTTGAAAGGATACTTTGTAAATAAATACCCATTAAACGAACTGCAAATTCAACAAATAATCGAGGCATCATGGAAAGCAATCCTCATTTAAAAGAGACCACTGTACACAAATATGTACAGTGGTCTCTTTTGTTAGTTGGCCACAGACTCTTGGACGAATGTTGTTCATGCATATTTCAATCCTTAAAGGATCAACCTATATTATCTTTGTAATGTAGGAGGGAAATAAACATGACACAAATTAATGCAAATGAATCAATTCTGACTTTCATTAATGTATTCAAAGTAGAGCCAGAAAACCAACAGCGTGTTATCGAGCTGTTGACTGCGGCAACAGAAGGTTCCGTTAACTCTGCGCCTGGATTTATTTCTTGTGCATTACACAAAAGCATTGACGGCACGAAAGTCACGATGTACGCGCAATGGAAAAGCTTGGAGCATTACGAAGCGATGCGTAACGATCCAAGACCGTTGCCATTTTTTAAAGAAGCTTTGACAATCGCAACATTTGACCCAGGCATGTACGAAGTAGTAAAAACGTTCGATTTTACAGAAGCTTAATTCAGTAAGGACATTGAGGCCGGTTATGGGTCAAGTATGAGCAAATTTACTAATACTTGACCGTGACCATAAACATATTTGGAGAGGATTTAAAGATATTATGCGTAATAGAAGGATACTGAGGGTTGTGTGGGCAGTGCGAAACGCAGATTAATTGCTTTTTTACTGCAAGAAAGGGAACAGAAAGGGAACTTATAAAAAACTAAGCAAAAATTGAGCTATATGGTGTTTGACACTAAACTTGTCGGATGGCAAGAATATTATCTCTTAACAGGCCGCGAATCAATGGAGTAATGGAATGGGATAAATCCATGCCCAACGTGGGTAGAGTTACTGCTTCTCAACATGGTCGGCAAGTTCCTCGATATGAAACGCTTATTTGTTCTTTAATTAGCAGCGGAGCAAGCAGAGGGTTATGGGGAGAATGTCCCGACAATTGTGTCATTTATGTCTGGACATTTGTGTCGTTAGACAAGTAATTCAAGAACAACTAGGGCTGAAAATCGGTTTGATTACATATGTACAAAATACGGGTTTTGTGAAAAAGTCGATGCTGAAAGACCGCTGGAACCACTTTGGTTGCTTCCGACGGTCTGTTGCTTCTGTTCTACTTGTCCATATTATTAACTGCTTTGCGCATTTCCTCATCGGTTAAGTGCGTGTAGATCATCGTCGTCTGAATGGACGAATGGCCCAATTGATTCCTCAGACGCGGCACGTCATTGTTCTCCTGATGATAACGCGTTGCGAAGGAATGCCGTAGCGAGTGAACCGTTAAGGCCGGTTTACCGTAAGCCGTTGCGTATTTCTCGATTAGTTTCTCGATTGATCTAGGCGTTAACCGCCGGTTTTTGCCTTTGCGTCCGATTGGCGCTGCCAAAAACAAGTACGTTTCTGACTTCTCCGGTTTATACCGAGCTTCGCGAACTTTGATATAATTATCCAAATCCGCTTTTGCTTGTTCGCTAAAATACACGTATTGTTCTTTGTTGCCTTTGCGGATGACCCGTACCAAACCTTTGTTCATGTCGAGATCTTCCAGGTTGATGCCGGCGACTTCCGATAAACGTAATCCGGATCCAAGAATCAATGAAACTATCGCCGTATCACGCTCGCGATTAAATTCGTGAAACTTATATAGCCGCTTGTTGTCGCGGTTTTGCGCCCCGAAATCGTAAGCCACAAACTGCCGGAATAGTTCAAAATCGTCCGCCCGCAGGATTTTGCCTTCAATCCGATTAGCGATCGTTTCCTGGGTTTCTTTCATGGCATTAAATTCTATCTTGGCCATCACATTACGTTCGAGATAAGGCTTGAGCTCAACGGTTTCGGCTTTGTTTTGCAAATAATCGAATAACGACTTAAGCGCAGACAGCTTCCGGTTGATCGTCAACTTCGAGTTGCTTAGTTGATATTCCAGGAACGTCAGAAAACTTTCGATTTCACGAACAGTCAGTTTCTCAAGAACCGACAATTCAACTTCTTTGCGGTTAGGAGCAGCAAAACGTTCAGCCACGAGCCAATCAAAAAAGATAATATAATCGTGGCAGTAATTTAATAGCGTAGTGTGCGAGAGCTTGCGTTTGCGTGTGTCTATGTATTCAGCAACATACCAGGGTAAATCCGTTAATTTCTCATCGATGCGGCTCATATAATGCGATTTCGTAATTTTATCCATTCGAACACGCACCTCCTGATTCTAGAATAATCCATATATATAATTTCGTCAAATTATTATTTTACGTAATAATGAAATCGAGTATGAATTGCATCCAATCACTATAATAATTTGTACTTGTCGGACGACAAGAACATACATCGTTAAAAGACAAGAACATACATCGTTAACCGATAAACCGCCTTGGTAAGTGTTTAGTTAGTATCTAACGCATTTTTTCAATTTCGTCTTTATCAGCTTTCCTGTTAGAAATTTAAGAAATTGAACCGACTGATGTAATTGTCTACATAATAAAGAAGATTTTTGTTCTCAACACTCGGGTTCTCGAATAACTTTATTGCATTTTGCAAAGGTAAGTAAGAATCCATCTCTCTGATTTTTTTACGTATTTTTTTTGTTTGATTTGGGCAGCAGCTATTATTTATTTTTGATAACCCTGTCCCCCCTATCTGTTGTGGTAACTCATGACAGATAATAGTATTTATATGTTTATCCATAATATTAATTTTAAATGCAATTCTCGGGAAAGAATTATCCTTCATGCGGACTATTTGTCTCCAACCTGGTACCGTCATATTTTCACTAAATTCTATTGCCAAATTTAGCCACTCGTGAAAGAAATTCAAGCAAAAATGAGCCGTTAATTTATTCATGATATAGTTCAGTTCAATCTCTGTAGCATTAGAATACTGTCTCACGAATTCATTTAATAAAGTATGTAATTCTTCTTGTATTAGTTTTGTTGGGACTTCAAATCCCTTGCGCGGAGGATCACCAATATCACACCCGCGATTGGTACGATAAAAATAATTCAGAGATAAAATACTCTTTCTCCAAAATATATAAGCATAAGCATATGGACAGATTGCTGGGAATTCCTTGCCTTCCTCTTTTTTTAGCTCCGACAACTGTTTGATGCAATGTCGATGCCCTATTAAATAATGGTTTAACAAATATTTTTCTATCGACCTAAAAATATTTTTGTTTTCAAGGTAAATTCTGGTATATATGTCTTGTTCACTAGATATTATTTTTTCTTTAGTCATTTGTGATAACCGATCACGGTAAAAGTGGGTGCTCGGTTTAACTTTAAACATATCCATATTAGCGTACTTAGGAAGAAACAACCACTTTTCTGCTAGGTCCGTGTTTTTGAATACCTTCAATTTCTCAAGAGCGTTATGAATGAGTGTATCGTAATTCTTGTCCCATTCTCTCCATCTTCTATGAGCAAAATCGGCTAACATATATCCGCATTTGCATGTAAATGGACTACTAAGTCGGCTATCACTAAAAAGAAAAGGAATCTGAGTTTGACAACTTGGGCACTTATCAAGCAAAGGGGTATTGTGTATTAGGCATGTATTTAGTAGGGTAAATTGGTGAAACCAAGAATGGTAACCGTCACCGATACAACTTTCGCACCAACTTAAATGTCCATTGAACCAATTCTTGTTTGGTATCCTGAAGTTGTTA
Organism: Paenibacillus sp. FSL R7-0216; assembly: GCF_037969915.1. Taxonomy (NCBI): domain Bacteria; kingdom Bacillati; phylum Bacillota; class Bacilli; order Caryophanales; family Paenibacillaceae; genus Paenibacillus; species Paenibacillus sp. FSL R7-0216. The sequence continues at coordinate 2,645,279 of NZ_CP150222.1, forward strand.
AGTGGTAGGGTTAGAGAGGTTATATTTACATTATTCATGTGGACTAGATTTGAACCTAGTATGTTACTCAGCTTAACATTGTCAAAACCACTTAAATTGAATAGATCTTTCCACTTATTTCCGATAACAGAGCCTTTAAGCTCTTGGACTTCCTTGATCCCAATTGATCTTAGTAAGTCGTTTCGTTCAATACTATTTGCAAAAATAAATTTTTCAAGAATGGTCCAAGGAGTTTCATAAGGCTTTATCCATTCAGTTCTCCATACTACGTTCATTTTTGACTTGCTCCTTTCTGATGTGTTCCCCCTCTCACTACCCATGAATGAATTAATGAGAAACTTTGCAGTCATCACGCCAGTGCCATGTAAATTTCCGATTCAATGTACCCCGACATTTTAATGGCATGACGCCAGTGTTCCTCGTTTAACCATACACACTGATTCCCATGTGTACCATTAATCTTCAAGGCATTCTCAATTGTATAGGCGAAATATTCCATTGGGATTTCAAACTCATTCGCTAAACCGTACTCCTTTCTCAGATCAACGAACAATCTGTAAATTGTTGAGGCGGTGTGTTCAAGTCTTTCGCCATTGGAATAACCTTCCGGAAAGAAGAAACGAGTGTAACTCCAGCCACTTTTCTCTGGATACTCGGATATTTCAGGTGAATCAAAGCACTTTAATATCAATTGCATTTCTTCGGTTTTTTTGATTCCATAAAAATGATGCTCGTGGGTCATAAACCGACCGATGATCTGTGATTTTTTCTGCTCTAAAAAGAATGTTCTGCGTGATAGAAGCTCTTCTTGCCCTACAGATATCACTGACATGCTCACTTTTTCACGGTCGAGCTCGTTATAAATGTCCATTAACCAGTTAAAGTGATACTCTGTTAATCGATGGGCTTCATCCATGACCAGAATAATTCGCCTCATTCTTGATCTCTCTGCTTTCTCTAGCATCAAATTGACGATCTGTCTTCTCATCTCAGACGGTTTCCTTCTGGAAGGAAACGGAAATTTGAAATCCGCAAGTAGATCCTGAAAGAATTTTTCTTCACTTGGTATACGATATGAATTGGTGTTTGCCATTAATATAGGTAATGGCGCACCAACCTGGGAAGGTAAATTTTCAATAGCAAATTTTACAGCAGATGTTTTACCTATCCTTGGTCTACCGTAAACAATCATCCCGGGGATACGGTTTTCAACGATTCTAATCATGCTCTCCATTAGACGGACAACTTCTTTTGTTGGTAAGAGGTAGTGACCTACTTCAATGGGATGCGTTCCAATCATAATTTTAGGACGTTCTAACACTGCTTTTCCCTCCTAAAAGGAATGTGTTTTTAACTTAGACAACATCTTCTGATAACGGTCCATTTCGTTCACTTGCTGAACTCTGTCTGACAACTCCCGAGCCTTCTCAAGCGCTGCATTTTCCTTTTCGGCTGCCGCTAAAGCCTCTGCTTCCCCATCATCTCTTCCCGTCTTTCGATTATTCTTTGCTACTTCCTGTACGTTTGTTATTTTGTTACTGGCTCCTTTTCTTCCCTTTCTGGCTTTGTTCATTAGATACTCTGTATAAATAAACACAGGATCATCCCAAGTCGTATAATGAATTAACTTTCTGTGTACAAGAGAATTTATTGCTTTTCTCGTTTGTAAAGAATGTGGTGTGAATGACCACTTTCCCACCGCGGTCAAATAACCGAATTCACTTCCATCCTCTTCGTATGCTTTGATTGTGCGAAGATCATCAACATTTACGTGTAATAATAATTCTTGACCTATTAAATGTGCTGAGTTCGACAGTTTTTCACTACGATATTCCACTCCTTCGTATTGTACATACGGTTTTTTTCCAGATTGATTAGATCCACGAATTATACGTTTGATTTTTGTGTGCATGAATAACACTTCCGAACGATTATTTTCGTTTAGCTGATGGGGATACAACCCTTTTTGAAGTCGTTTGCCCAATAATTCGAGTGGTGACTGATGGTATATTCCGCCGTGCGGTGTTCCGTTGTAATTAGAAATCATAACATCGATCATTTCCTTTAAGTGATCATATGTTATGTTCCATTTAATCGCATTTTCTTCCGGGTTCGTTCTGCGAGGATCATCTGGATTACTTCCTGTGGTATTAGGTAATCTGTGGAACCCCGTTTCCTCAAGAATCTTGAAAAATCTTTCAATTATCCCCCTTCTCATTGGGAGATCAACAGGACCGAGATTTATCGTGCAACCCACCAGGTTCTTGAGTCTATCCTTTACCAGGTTCGCTAAATGCGATTTAGCGTTATCAAAACAAATTACGTCCCATACAGCCCATTTTGTTTCCGGATATACTTCAGAAGGGTACCCACCAATATCATGGTAAGTTAATCCATCGATCGTCAGATTGATCTTCTCATGAGGCATTATGCAATTTCTCACGCAATGCATGACATCGGCTGCGCTATACTCTTTGTTAAGACTAATGGCATATCCCAAAATAATACGGGTAGCCACGTCAATTATTGTTAAGATCCAGAACCGATCAAGAACTACCGTTACATCATCTTCCTCAGGTGTCTTTAAATTAATGACGAAAAAACCATCGATCCTATGGGCATCAAATTGTACCTTTTGATACGGAGTTAAAGTTGATGGATGGTTCTGTTCTCCTTCACCAGTGTTCTTCGCCTTTTGTACGGCATCATGTCCGTAACGAGATACTGACTTCCCAAAATATTTGCTAGCAAGACGATTCAAATATCGTTCAAGAGCCCTGTATCCCATATGTTTAGTGTTAAATGGGTACTCAGATAGAGGAATATCTTTTTTACGACAAGCATCGATCATTTTCTTATGGATACTCTTTGTCCTCATGGCTGGTTCTAAAGTTCGACGGTGCCTACCTAAGAACAGTTCATCAATTAAATCCTTAATATCAGGGAATCTCATGAGTAACATTGAGAATTCGCCAGATTTCCGAGATTTATTTCGTTTCGTATTCATCGGATTTAATTCATAAGGCTTAACTTTCTTATAAGGAATCAGGGCACGAAATCCCAAAACAACGCCATATTCATCAAGACTCATGCAACGTTTTATTACACGACGCAAGGTTTGAGGGTCCACTCCAGTTTCTTGATGTATCTCAGCCATACTGGATTTACTCTTAAAGTACATCATTACTGCTTGCTTTCTTTTTATAAACAGTAGACGATGTTTCTCATTTAAAGAAAGTTCGTCTACTGTTGGCCATAACTCTGGGTTGGTTTGTTCCGTTAGCAACCCTTCTTTTTCATATACTCTAAGTCTGCTCATTTCTCCACACCTCCATTTCGTTGCTCCAGATTTGCATATCGAGATTAGCATCGATTTTTCCCTCGTAATAAAGCCAATGACACGCCAATTGAATCTCCAAGCTTGTAAATTTAGAACTTAGTTCATCGGCGAGTTTTGATATCGACGTTCTTACTGTGATCTTGTCCAAAATTTGCTCTAGGTGATCAGGTTTTTTTTCATTTGAGATCGTCGACAAAATCTTTAATTGGTTTTGATTTCTAAATCGATTTGGTCGGATTTGTTTCTCGGTACGCACTTCGTGATGCACTCCTTCTTGCTTACACCACTCGCGTTGAGCCTCAATTTGCCTCATCGTTCGTTCATATTTACTATGCTTTGGATTTAGTTCAGCCTCATACTTTACTTCAATGAACGTAATCTTGCCGTGTTTTGAAAGAGTCCACATGTCAAATATTGATGTGAATCTTTTTTCATTACATACATACGTGATCTCCAGTGGTTGTTCACAATACGTACTTACACGCCAATCTGTCTCTGTTTGAAGCCAATGATCAAACTCCAAATCACTATACAAAATAACATCTCTATATCCTACCTTTGGTCCTCGGGCGTTCCAATAGTTATTGCCATACCGTTTATTGCGTGGAAGTACGATAGGTTGATACTGCCTATCTTTAGTTCCGAATGACATTCTTGTCCTCCATTCCAGAACAATAAAAAGCTTCTTTTCGGCAAATTTTCACTTGCTAAGTAAATATCGAAGATGATTATATAAATCCTATTTAAACTCTTGTATTGCCAAAATGTTTCAATTTAAAACAATCAATAATCTTTAATCTTTCAGAGTCTATTTCTCTATTAATCTGGTAATACTAGACTTAATAGATTAACGAGAGGAGTTCAAATGATGGACAATAATACTTGCTATAAGGAGATCGGTGATTTAATTCGCATCAACAGAGAGAAACTTGGATATACCCAAGAAGCCTTATCACTGATAATTTCTCTCTCCAGATCAACCATAGCTAACATTGAAGTCGGACGCCAACCTGTAAGAATTCATTACTTATACCGCATTGCTGATGCATTAAACATTTCTATACATGATTTACTCCCCTAAAAAGTGAGCGTTACTCGTACTTTTTTTGATTTAGCCTGTTCTTTAGAGCCTGTAGTGCCTCATAATAGATAGCTTGAAATTCAGGATTCATATTTCGTTCGCTTAGACTAATTTCATTGGCTTTTGATATTTGGTATTGATGTATTAAATAAATGTAAGAAGTATCATCAGTATCGTATAGTACGGGAACTCTCCATTCTCCGTTATTTTCTGCTTTTTCGAACCATCCTTGTTGCATCATTAATGGGTTTGTATAAAATATCTTGTTAAACTTCAATCCTTTTGAAGTTACATATGCGATACTTGAGTTTAAATTATCAATAATATTCACTTTAATCACCTCACTATTTACTATAGACAAACCAACGATAAATGATACGTATAAATATCAAATATAATAAATGATGCTTTTGCATAGATGTATCGCATCTTCCCCATTGTATACACTTACATCAAGAGGTGTAACAATGGAAACTTCCATAATGATAAAGATCGGGCAGCGTGTTCGCGACATTCGAAAGTCTAAAGGGTTGTCCCAAGAACAACTCGGTGAAAAAGCCGGTTTTCACTTTTCATATATAGGCGGCGTTGAGAGAGCTGAGAAAAATATTACCTTAATCAATTTAATCAAAATTGCTAATGCATTAGGGGTTCCTGTAATAGATCTCTTTTCTTACACCAAGTATCAAAAGTCTGTATTAAATGAAAAAGATATAATGTTAAATCAATTAATGGATGTTTTGATAGGTTTGAAAAAGAGTGACTTAAGAAAGATTCAACTTTTTTTGGATGAGTTTTTTGAAAAATAACTTTCTAATGTTTAAGTTTTGTCAAACCGCAGTCCCAAACTAGGATTGCGGTTTATTTGATTGATTTTATGGGAATGACTTCCTAATAAACGTTAGGAGGTTTTTCTATGCATACTATTTGGAAAGGTTCTGTTAGTTTTGGATTAGTTCATGTTCCTGTAAAACTTTACGCGGCTACTGAGGATAAAGAAATATCCCTTCATATGCTTCATCGTAATTGTCATGTTTCTATAAAAAATCAAAGGTATTGTCCCATTTGCAACGTCTCGGTTGAACACGAAGATATAGTAAAAGGTTATCCAATCGATACGAATCAATATGTAACTTTTGAGAAAGATGAATTAGAAAAGATTCAAGGTGTATCAAGCAAAAGAATCAATATTATTGACTTTATTAAAGAAGATCAAATTGATCTGATGTTTTCTCAGAAAGCATATTTCCTAGGGCCAGATACACATGGAAATAATGCCTATAACTTGTTTCTAAAAGCGCTCGAAACCTCTAAACGGTTAGCTGTGGGTAGATTGACTCTCCGTTCGAACACAAAATTATGTGTAATGAGAGCTTTGGATGGGAAATGTATACAATTAGCGACGATGCATTATGCTAATGAGATACGTAAAGTAAACAGTGTTCCTAATCTCAGTGATAACACTTCTGTTGATGATACTCAGCTGAAATTAGCCCTACAAATTATTAAGGGGATGGCAGGAAAAACAGATTTAAGTACTCTCTCCAACCCTGAGCAAGAAAGGTTACAGGCTGCAATTCAATCAAAAATCGTGGGACAGCATTTTTCATATAAACAGGTACAAGAAGATGAGATGGTTATAGATCTGTTGGAGGCACTTCAGCAAAGCGTAAGTATTAATAAGAGTAATTCCAAAAAACAAAGTCAGGCTTCACTTGTTAAAGGAAATAGGAAAGAAAAATTAGGATGAAGGAGTACCACTATTGGTACTCTTTTGATCTTAGTACCATTATTTTATCGTATCTGCTCTTCGTAAAACTTTTCAATCTTCACTTTGTGTTCCGGTATTAAAAAGGGCGTTCATTTATTTCTTTCGCGGTCATTAATCATTGTCTATGCCTACTAATTTTGATTTTATATCCAATAAGGTACCGCCTTACATAAAGCTGCGAGTCTAGTTTAGGGATGTTTAACCAAATTTCTTCTGGATCGCGTCCATAGTATGATCTAATTGGCGTTCTTCCGTGCCGTCATCAAGTAAATCAAATTGTGTGACATCATCATCTTTTAAAATTATCAGTGATACATGGATGTTCCGCACTGCACGCCTTCTGTCATTTTCAAAAAAGAACTCCTTGCATACCTGGAATACCTTTTGGGTAAGATTTGCTTCTGAATGGATCGTCCGCCTAGTTATATATATATATATATATATATATTGGGCACACTCTAACCGACTTGTTAGTTATCTTATTTTCATTCAGACAATCGGCTCAAATGATGATGTGTGAAGTAGTTCTCGTATCATTATCTACCCCTCCAAAAAAATCAGGAGTAAATCCCCTTCAATTCTGTCTATTCAAGCCGACCTTGCTTTTTCCTCCGTTCTCCTAACTTTTTTTTATCCGCAAAAAAGATTATTCTAAAAGAAAGATATCGAATGATAGGAGATGATATCTTCTGCAATTACAGTCTAATCTTCTGTTTCTTTACTCATTATTTATTTTCGTAAGAAATAGTATGACTCACTCTGTAACATGTAAAAATGAGCTGAATAACTGCACACTTCAAGCTACAACATCAAAAAAATTTGAAAGGTGTAAAGTATGTACATAAATTTAAATTGTCCCACCTGCTTTACGAATAATGAAGAAAGATCTATAAGGAAAGCGTTACTAGGCACTGATAAAATTTACCTTGAAGCTTACTTTGATAAAGCAACAGATTATGATGATTTAATATGTCAATGCGGGAAGGAAATCAAACAGGATAGTTTTTATATTCAAAGCGAAAAAATAATGGAAATATCATTTTTAACACTTTCAGAGTCTGTTTCGAAAAAAATTGAATACTGTAATATCTGTGAAGGAGCAATTATTGATCATATTTTGTATGAGAATGACCGTGGTAGGAGTGAATATGATCTGTCTGAGCAAGATATAAAGGATCTAGAGAATTTGGGTACACCAATCCCCTTGTTAATTCCTGGCATATTATCACACAAAACAACTAATGAACTTATAGCTATGCTTTCATGTCAGAACTGTGGATTTGGATTTAATAAGTATGACTCAGATTTACTAGTTAATCATAGTGAGTTCACTTTTTATGATGATGACCGGGCCTTTACTAAGAAAGAGATCAATTATTTACACGAACGTCTAAACTATTTTAAGTTAAGAGATTTTGCATCAGATTACGGCATTACTTTTAAGGAAGAAGATTTAATTGAATTTCGGTATTATCTACAAAAACATCCTTTATTGGGCTTTAAGCATCCTGTTGGGCAACAGATCTACAAACTGCTTCAAACCCATTTTATTGAGAGACATTATGAAGTATTAGAGCCAGGTGTTATTGTGTTTCGTGGTCGTACAATATCCAAAAGTGCAATCAATTACGAGCCAAATGAGATGTGGAATCCTCCTCAGACATGGGCTAGTCATGGAAGGTATAATCCAGTAGGAAGTTCAGTATTGTATTGTTGTAGTAAAGAAGAATACATTCCTTTTGAAGTTAACCCGACTAGTAAACAAGACATTTGTATAGCACATATCCACATAAAAGAAACCTTGACAATGTTAAATGTCGATAGACTACTGTTCAGATTTAATAGTTTGATCAGAGAGATTTCTGATGTTGATGGTGTTTATAATGATAACTATGCATTGACAAATTATATCGCAGATTGTTGTAAGGAAATAGGTTATAACGGAATCCAATATAGTGGTGTTAGAGGAGAAGACTATCATAATTACGCATTCTTAAGTTTCAATAAAGCTGAAGATATGTCGATAGTTTATATTAATAGACAGGAAATTGGTCTTCAGTACAATATTATTAATCAATAGCTTAAGCATAAAGATTCTTTGATTATACACATAACATACTGCACGTTCTCCTACTACAGCGGCGAGTTAGTTTCAAAACCATTACAAAAAATTTTAATCCATTTCCCTCTAACCTTTTTCTTTTGAAACCAAAATAATGCCTAAAGTTTTTAGACTGGGAATATAGTTGTAGACTGAGAAAATAAAGTGTTAGACTGACTGAAAGCTTTAGTGAGTTTAATACCGATGTTTCACTTAAACAAGAACAAGAGAGGTGCTTTATGGGAGAATGGGCAAAACCTAATGATTTTTCTGCTGCCTTTAGATTAACTAGTTCGAAATATGCTGATGCCTTTTTAGATAAAGGAACAATCAAATTCAACACCCCTCAATCGTGGATTGATTACTCAAAAAAATATGGAGATGGACGAGGGGATAGCTATGAGGGAACCCTGGCATTTTGTGATAGCTTAGATGTTGAACGTATTTCTGAATTAACTCAAAAATATGAGTCTAGCTGCATCTTAAATCTTAATACCAGACCATTACTCAAGGAAGTAAGCGGAAGCCGACTATTTATGAAAGATAAACGAAGTTTAGAGTTGCCTTGCTTTTGTGTGTACATCATGAAATACAGCTTGTTCCCTTGTCCTGATGGTGAGGGTCAACACAGGGTAACCGCTAATATACCAGCTTCATATTTTAGAGATTTCTCAGATAACTCTTTACCGGAAGATATTGAAAAGAAACCATTAGAAGACCAACCTGCATTGATAGTTATTAACAACTTTGGGGAGTTTAAGAATAGATTGTATAAAGCATTGAGGCAACTTGGTTTAGAAGATACTGAAATAATTATTGGGAATGTATCATATGTTGATTTTGAGAAACACGGTCCTTATGGTTGGATGGATTTTGGTGTCAATGAATACCCTAAAGAATTACTGCTAAAACACATCCGCTTTGCAGAGCAAAGTGAAGCACGAGTGATCATTAAAACTAATAAAAAGGAAGTTATTGAGCGTCTACACGTTGCTCCAATAGATTTAGGTTGCATGAAGGAGATAGCACAAGTCCATAAAGGGTACTTGCATGAAGGTATTCGTGTTGAAATGACAGTAGACATATATGAAGAATAAATTTGAAATTCTCATTCATTTTATCCTGGTTTATGCAGATGAAAGCATTTATTGTTCAAAATGAAATGATGACAGTCTAGAACCTCATATCCTAGTTTTTGGCTGTCGACTTTTCATATTTTAGAGTTAGTCTAACCCTTGGTTTTCAAAAACGGGCAATTTCCCTATGTCAATACCGTGTAAATACAACAAACTAAATACTTTATTTTCTCCTGCCAGCATTCACTACCTCCCCCCACCACCTTACGTCGGCATAGATATAGCGAGAAATCAATTATTGACCAGCCGGGTTCACGTCAGGGTATCGGTGGGAATGCTATTCACACGTTTAAATCATTTTACAATTATTATAAAAGAGCCTATTAAGAAATCATCGGCTCTTTTATTTGAGTTATCTCTAAGTTCAGATTTTATTGTGAAAGCTCTAACCCTCAGTGTTCTACACTCCGGTTGTTACGACTATCTTTCATTGATGCCTCTCCCATCTAAACTTAAAATGTTCACCTAATCTCGTATCATGTTTATTCTTCATGCTTTCACCTTGATGTTACTCTCGCATATATCACGGCAAGGACCGTATTTCGTTAGTGAATATAATACAGCTATCGGGTTCATCCCAAACTAAGTACTGCGTTCGGTCACTCAGCCCCGTACCATTCTTCCCCCACAAGGATCTTTCCAAAATCGATTGTATGGTGTAAAAATTTTTGGTTTATGTAACTAAGCCTTCTTCTCGAATAAGAGCCTTTTAATGCAAAGTTCTTAAATGACGAATATGGTGCAAGTTTATTCTTATTATTGAGGATCCTAAAAATTGGTTTAGCTCCTTTATTCGACAAGATCGCTAGCAACCATTCGTATTCTTCAATATCAAGATGATACAAACCTTTAACCGGCACGCCAGATAAAGTCATAACTTCATTATAAATTTCACTAATCTGAGGTGGAAGTGCAGTAATAGTAGCTTGAGTAACTACCATTAAATAAACCTCATTTACTCCATGGACAACAGGATGACTTTTCTCATATAGCTTTTTCATACAGTTATGTAATTGCTCTAAAGGATGCTTAATCATATTAATTAAGTCAGACTCAATGGTATCAGGATTACTATTTATTAATGAATCTAATTTCGGTCGTTTACTTTTTGCTTCTATCACAAGTAATTTATCTCCTAGCCTTATCATGCAGTCAGGTGATTTATCATTACCAAAACTAAATTCTTTAATTAGCTCATAACTAATTTGAGATTCGCGTGTAGCTTCTTCAGTAATTCTCTCGACATATTTTTCAAAACATCTGCCAATGAAACTTATTATTTGAGTATTATCTTTTGAGAAGCACTCTCTTATTTTAAAAAAGAGTTGGTTATAGATTTGTTCATACAAAAAGCTTAAACTGATGGAAAGAAATATCCCATTGTCTAATCTCAATAAGGGCTTTTCTCGAAATAGCTGAAAGTTCCAACTATTGTCTATATTTTCAAGGGACCAGTTTTTTATTGTATCTATATCGACTGACAAACTCATTAATATAGATTCTATTTTCTCAATCGGGGAAAATAAAGAGAACTTTTCTAAATTTATGCCAGCTGAAGGAGATATTATTTCCCTTTTGTTAATAAAGGATGTTAAAATTGCAAAAATTATTGCCACGAATTCCTTAATACTATACCCGTATTTCTCCATAAAGGCTCTACTTATGTCTATATATTCTTTACTATTAAATAAATGATCTTCCTTCGATATTTCATCATAAATTACACAAGCTCTGGCCATGGAAGAGCCGACATCTTGTTGAGAGTTAAAGTTCATGTTACTGAAGAAATCATAAACTAGATCCTTATTGTCATTAACATCATACAAATAATCGGAAATAATCAGGTGTAAATATAGAATCAAGTTTATTCCATGATCAATATTGATTTCGTCATTAATTTTGTCAAAGTCTCCATAAACGAAAAGCCATTTCCAAATAGTTAATAACCCCTGGGGAGTATACAGAATACGATCCTTATATTTTTCTAGAATAAAAGTGGAGTTCGGTATATTTAAAGTTATATAGGAGAAATAGTTTTTTCTTATTCTAGCATTTTCAATTTCGATAGAATTTAATTGAGAGAGAATTGTGAAAATACCACCAAGAGGTAGAGCTTTAATAATTTCGATCAATCTTCCTTTGTCATACTTCTGTCCGAATATATCGCTATAAGTTGCATACACCGCAATAGGATCCACAACATTTTTGTTCATAAATGTTCTTCCCCTTCCATTGCAAAATTCGTTGAGTCTTTTCGAAATAATAATTGTTATGAACTCGAGTACAATTGGATATTACTAAATTAACAAGATAACAACACATAACCAAGGTGCTGGTAACATCTTTGGCTTTCTAAATAGTTTTTGTCTTGTTGTAGGTGTAGCCAATGAGAAATAGACTGTATCCATTAATTACAGTCTATTTCATTATTAATTACTATCTCCGGGAAGAAACTATATAATATTAGTCTGTTGTCGAAACTCAGTAAGCATCTTGTTTAGAACTTTCCCTATTTTTAAGCGTAACATAATTTGTTCCTGTCGACGTTTAGTATTAGAATCGATCCATGAATACTTTCCATCTAGTTCAGCTATTCTATTCAAAAAATCGTCTTTACGATGGTGTACGTAATCAAGAAAAATATCCTTCTCAAAGGCATCCTCAAATAAAAGAACAAAGTCGAATAATCGCTTTCTAGCATACCTCTGTTCGTGATCCTCTTCATCAAATAAAAATTCATTCAATTTGTAAGCAGGACTGTCCTTGATAAAATACTTTAGTGCATAATCAGTATGAGTCCTTAAATCTCCGAAATTGAGGAATTCCCATTCAGGTGCAGGTGTGAAATATCTTCCACCATCGAGAATGACTATTTGTTTTTTAAATAACTGTGTTCCAAAATGTTTGATGCTCAACATTTTGTACATAGTTGACGAGTTAGTCATAGCATAAGCGTAAAATTCGGGAAGTAGTTCAGGTCCCTCATCATCGTATTCAAGTGTGATGGTAAACTCAGGATTATACACATTGTAGTATACATTGTCATCCAATTCCCATTCGCACCTGTTTTCAATACGTTTCATGATCTGTTGGAAGGGAGATCTCGTCATTAAAAATCGCTTCTTCCAGAGGTATTCGATATTGTTGATATCTGCACTTTTATCAATATCAGTATTCGTGTCTCCGACGCGCGTATAAATATGATAGGCTCGAACTCTTCTTCCTACATTAGGGAAGTCTTCGGTTAGAAAGTAAGGCGTATCCGTACTATTTTTAATAACCAAAACATCAACTTCATGATTTTCGATCCTAACCGTTCGCATTTCTACTCGAGGACGAACACCAGAGACAAACTTTTTGTTCTTTAGAAAGTCTATCATCTGTTGCTGATTCTTTCGGTTCTCATCGTTCTCAACACCAACTACTTCGAAGGTTTTATCAGTTATGCCAAAAATAATATATGCATCCCTATCAACACGGTTATTAGCCATACAAATGATATCATGTAGCAGGTCACAAGCACTTGAATGGAATTTTTCTTTAAAGTCCCAGTAATCGTCCTCTCGCATTGAACTAATTAATTTGAGAATTTCCTCCCTAAGTTCAAAACTCATTTTAGCTCACACCCTTTGATTTCGTTGTTCTCCATTAAGATTAACCTACAACCATGACACGCCTAAATTCCAATGATAGTCTGCTTAATTCGACAAACTAACTGTCTAATCCTTCCAATATCTGCAAAAGTAATTACTGTGCAGATATGTTGCGATGGAAATATCAATCCAGTAAACATTCACAACACCAATTACTTAATTGATAATCCTATCAATCACGGTTAATGATATATGTTCTTGTCAAATTCGGCTAACGATGTATGTTCTTGTCGCAGGCTTTTGACAAGAACATACATCAATAAAACAAAAAAAGCCGCAGTTACGCGACTTTTAAGCATATATGTTCTTGTCACCCGACAGGAACACATGTTCGCAAAATTAGGATTTTGTACATATGTTAATAAGAAGATAGCAACCCATCGCGTTATGTATCGTCTTCTTTTATTTAATCTAATTGTTCCCCAACATCTACATTTTAGACACGTCCAAAAAACCCTTTCAGTCCGGGTGATTATGTTCTTGTGTCGCGATATCATTAAAATAAAAAAAGCCGTAGCTACGGCTTTGGCTTTTTGTTTTTCATTTGATAATTACTTTATGAACTAATTGATCTACTTGTTAAGACTATCCTTGAACAGTTTTGCTGCTGCTTCGGGTTTTATTGCATAAACATTGCTTGCTTCAGCATGTGCATAACCATTCGTTTGTGATGCTTTTACATATGCATGAACTGTTCCATCAACTGGATTATTATTTGCCCAACCACACTCTGCTACGTCACCTGAATGCCGATCGGTCCTAAATTCCCCGCTGAACCGCACATAACCATTAGGTACTTGAAATGGCCAATCATCTACTTTACGATTTGTTTGTCCTGGCAGGCTAGTTGCTGCAGTTAGTGAAGCAGAAGTAGCTCCGTTGGGCATCTGTAATGGACCAACCATATCACCAGTTCTTAACAAATTCAATATGATACTACTTAAACCTGGAGCTTCGACTGTAATATTATTCATGATGATTGTCCTCCTGTCTGTTTGATCGTATTACAGTCATATTGTGTGTTCGAGATTGGAAAAGATGCTTGTTGATTTATGGAAATTAGCTAAAGATTTTATATGTGAAGGCAGCATCCATAGGCTGCTATTTATAATGACCCCCGATCTTTTGTGACCGCTCCTTGGCTTGCGCAAAACGATATCGCCGTGGATCCAAAACGGTCTTTAATTGAATCGACCGCCTCATCTAGTGCTATCGCTTTTACCTCGTCTTCAAACAGCGTCAACTGGACGCAGCATTATCAACTAGATTCCCAAGGCTAATACCTATTCTTCTCACCGGCAACCAAATATCTCCTTTTGCTTATGGTACGGTTCTCTACGCCTCTGACTTTGTCAGCTTCATGTAGCGTCTTCTGACGCGCTCGAGCTAGATCTCCGATCATTCGTAGGCCTTTTCGAGCCTGTCATGTGTGAACTCATTGGAGAAGTTAATGGCAAGATGATTTTAGATTAAGGCTGTGGGGATGCCAAATCCTCAAGGGATTTGTTTGAGTTAGGCTGTGAAGAATATATTGGGATTGAAGGACGTCCGCTAGCTACGTTTTTTATATGTCTATTAGAAGATAGCAACCCACTAACAGTTAAGATTTAGGGCATACTTTTTATTTTCTTCCGATATATCAAATACGGTTACATCTGCGCCTAACAGTGCTAATGGGACTGCTTTTCTTCCATTTGAACCACAAAGATTAGCAATCTTTTTTCCTGAAATCTGCTCAAAATACTGCTTATGTTTTTTCAGCTGTGCTTTGGGATTATCCAATATTTGTTTTGCCTTATCCTTAGGAGAACCATCTCGTCTGTTCCAAAATTCATATGCTCGATGTTCCCAAGCTATTTTATTTTTAGCACTTTGTTCATTCATATTTGCCGAATCTCCCTTCATTATCATTTATTCTGATATCAAGAAACCGCATACAAATATTTAGTAAAATTCATAATACCATTTATTGGAACAATATGCCACATCATTGCGCTTGAAGGTCGCTCAACTTAACAGATACGATAGGAAGTAATTTATTTAGAGGGTACGTCAAAATTTGACGCACCCTGTTCAAACCTACTTTTTCCAAGATTTTTGAATGCTTATTTCTAGTGATAATCGTATGAGTAGACCGTTCATATGGCTTGATAAAATGGTGACGGGCGGTGTGTACAAGACCCGGGAACATTTTTAGCATCTACGAACTCATAAATGATAATTCCTATCAATCACGGTTAATGATATATGTTCTTGTCAAATTCGGTTAACGATGTATGTTCTTGTCGTAGGATTTTGACAAGAACATTGATCGATAAAACAAAAAAAGCCGCAGTTACGCGACTTTTAAGCATATATGTTCTTGTCACCCGACAGTACTTCTATCCACCCACGTTAGGATGGTTTCGCATTAAAACCAGACGAAAACCCTAAAACCCGTTTCTGTTGGGCTTTAGGGTTCTTAATTATGCAGCCATCTTACGGCAGGCTTCGGCACATCTAAAACATGCTTCCGCACATTGTTGGCAATGCTCAGGTTCATGCTTTTTACATTCGTTTCCGCACGCTTCACAAACCTCCACACAGACTTTACAGATCTCATCTGTTTACCATTAAGAATGTTTATTCAAGTCAATGGATCCGATAACAGAAATCTCAACAATGAGGTCGATGCTTATGTAACATAAGTCAGAAAAAAGATGAGCCCCCTGCCCTGCTTCTGTTTCATAAACCAGGTAATCCTGTTTCTCCAGATGGGCCTTAATTACGTGAAGAAGGTTTAGTTCATCATCGACAATTCATGTTTTGGTTTGTCCCATACGAATCCTTTCAAAAAAAAGACAAGACCTCACGCAACTCGCGAGGCCTGTCAGGATTTTAGCATTAGAAGTTCATCATACTGTTGCCCCATCGTGTGTTGTTCATCATACCCGTCGAGGTGTTGCCGCCATTACTACCATGGCAGCTATTATACATCCCTCGGATTTGTTCCTCAGAGAGATCCGGGTGCATTTGTTTCGCATACGGCAACATTTGTTCAAAGGTGCTTGGGTTCCTTGCTTTACCGCTATCGTCGGTACCGTTATCGGTAGTAGCCGCATATGCACCTGCAATTCCTTAATTATTCAGGGTCAGCATCAAGGCTTCTTCTTTTGCGTCAACCAATAGATGATACCCATAATCGCAGCTACTCCCATCATGGCTAAGCAAGCCTTACCAATGGAAAACCCCATTTGAAAAAAGGATATACCGCGGAAAGAGGAAGCCGAAATGACTAAGCATGACAGTCCCATAGCCACGAACAGAATTACGATAAACCAATCCGTCTTCTTCATATTAGTCCCCCGGGTAACCTGGTACGAATCGGAGTTCAAATCTAGTTCCTTGGCCCAATTTGCTCGAAACTAGGAGTTCTCCTCCTTGCAATTCCACTAACTTTTTAGCGATGGGCAAACCGAGTCCTGTCCCCCCGTGCTGTCGCGATCTGGATTTCTCGACTCGATAAAAGCGCTCAAAAATGTAAGGAATCTCGTCTTCGGGAATTCCAATCCCCGTATCTTCTACTGCTAAATAAACATAGGTGTTGTTTTGATCCAGCTCTAGAGTGATACTGCCTTTCTCCGTGTAACGCACGGCATTTTCCAACAGGTTCAGAAGAACTTGCTCCATCCTCAGACCATCTCCGTAAATGAGAGCAACATGAGTGTTAATTTTAGTACGAAGAGTTAAACTCTTTTCACAGGCTCTAAGCATAATCTTTTGAACAACGTTGTCCGCGATTTCCGTTAAGTCAATCCATTCCAGGGATAAGCTGACTTTACCTTCTTCCATCTTAGCCAAATCAAATAGATCATCAACAAGGTGCTGCAAACGAACCGCCTCTTCATGAATTATACCTAGATATTGGTCCTTCTCTTCCTCAGATTCATAGAGACCCTTCTTGAGAACTCGCGCATATCCTTCCAGGTAGGTGATCGGAGTTCGAAGGTCATGGGATATGTTCGCGAAAAATTCCTGCCGCGTATCTCTATACCGCTGAAGTTCGGTGGCCAAATGATTGATCGAATCCGCCAATATACCAATCTCATCATCACGTCGAATCGTTAATCGCGTTTCTAGATGACCTGCGGCAATGTTCCGAGTGGCCACTTGCATTTGTAGCAGCGGGCGGGATAGGATTTTGGCGATGATCCATGTGATTCCAAGTGCCAACAGAAAGGCACCCAGGCCAGAGAGGATCAATACGCCGCGAACGGCCGAAATGGATTCATCCATATGCCGGGTCGAAGAAAGGACATACACCGCAGCCTTAATATTAACGCCTGTGGTATCCAATACGGGTCTGGCAGCCACGAAGTAACGTTCTCCATTAACATCGGTATGTTCACGTTTTACGGATTTTCCGGTAAATAATAGTTTCAGGTCCTTGGATTTAATGAAAGTTCGGTCCGATTTTTCATAGGGCCCGGAATTTGCCAATACCTCTCCTTGTTCAGAAACAAACAAAATACTAACGTTTGAAAAATCGGCAAACTTGAGCAGAGTCTCTTCAGACAACATCTCAGGCGATTGGCTCATCGCTGTGAAGTGAGTCGTGAGTTCATCTACCTCTGTTCTCATTTCAGAGTTATAGAAATTTGTGAACATTCGATCAATCGTGAATCCTAAAGAGAGAATCACGACAACAAAAGCGGCGAGAATCATGAAACCAAGCCTGAAGCCGATTTTATTCCTTTTCATTTGACATACTCGCTCCGTTGAACTTATATCCTACGCCCCACACGGTCTGAATCGGATTGTAACCGAGTCCCGCCTTTTGTGTCTTCTCCCGGATATTCTTGATGTGCGTATCTACGACGCGAATTTCCCCCTCGTATTCGGTCCCCCAGATCAGATTTACCAACTCTTCGCGGCTGAACGCACGTTGTACGCTTCTCGCGAGCGAGATGAATAAATCAAACTCTTTCTGTGTGAATTCAACAGGATGATCATGAATGAATACTTCTCTACCCTCTGGTAATATTCTCAAATGGCGGAACTCGATAACAGGCTCTGGCTGCTTAATGGATTGCGTAATCGTCGAACGGCGGATTAAAGAATAGATACGGGCAAGTAACTCCTCCGGTTCAAACGGCTTCGTCAAATAATCATCCGCACCAATGCCTAACCCATAAACTTTGTCTTTTGTCTCCGAACGCGCGGTGAGCATCAGAATGGCTACATGATCTCCCTCCCGGATTTTTTTGCAGACTTGCCACCCGTCCATATCCGGCAGCATCAAATCCAGCAGAATAATGTCGAAATGATGGTTAGCCGCTATCTCCAAGGCTTCATTCCCGTTAGTAGCTTCTTTGACCTCAAACCCTTCTCGCGTTAAATAGATCCGCAATAGATTGCGCATATTCCATTCATCGTCTACAACAAGAACCTGTAGTTTGGGCATGCTGCCACCGCCTTTACCGGTTGATTCAATTTACATAGGCATTGCTTTAGCCTCATGATTTCGTGTAAAGAAGAAATAGATCATTAAAGTTGCAGAGATCAGGAAGATACCTGCACTGGTCCACTGTCCAGCCATCCATTCCAAGGCATAGCGTGATGAGTCTCCGCGCAGAAATTCGAGTGAAAACCGGACCAGCGCATACATCATAGTATAACTTAAAAATAGTGTCGTTTCTTACTCATCATCGGCATCAGCAGGAAATGCGACAATGGGCATATGAGCAGCAATAGCAAGAATGGGATGATATTTCCCGTCTGCATGATGATTTCCGTCATGGTTATGATTACCGCAGCAACTCATGTTAGTTCCTCCTTAATCAAATTTGAAGCCCGGATTGGTTTACCGGGTTCATTTTTGAATTTCATGCTTCATTTGCTCAATTTGCACTTTTAGTTCGTCAAGCTGAGCTTGCATCGCTTGGCTATTTGGTGAATGATCCGAATGAGAACCATGACCATGACCCTTCATTCCAAACATCATAAATACCATCATTAACGGACAAGCCAACAACAGCAGCCAGGACAAATCCATTTGTATTCCTCCCTTATAAATAATTCATTTGATACATCCAATTGTATAGAGCGATTGTGTGGAAAGCGTGTAGAAAGCATGCGAAATATATGGACTTTTAAAATAAAGAAAAACACGGCTCATAGAACCGCGTTTTTCCATGTAAAAAGATATAAATCGGTTAGTGACCGCCATGTCCTCCCCCTGAAGTCTTGGCCACGATTTCCAGCATCGAGTCGATTTCCCCCTGGGCAGCTTCACTAATCGTGGACACCGTCCCAGTAAGCCATGCGTGGTTATAGGGACCTTCCGTCGGGGACTTCTCGAACTTCGGTTGCACAGACATGACATAGGACATTACAATTTCAGGCATTGAATTTTTGTAGGTCCATAGTAATGGAGCATGTTTGCCTAAATGGGAAAATGGAGCTGCAGCTATGGCCAAATTCGGTGAATCACTGTTTACAAATGAAAAGTTATGTCCCGGTGTTGTGATTCCCCATCCAAAGCCGGATTTTGGATCTTTATACTTGGCAAAAGCAACCGCATTTGTATATGGATCTTCGCCCGAAATGCGTTGGGTAGCGCCGAATTGTTTTAATTCATTTTCAACTTGGGATGAAATCACGGATTCAGGTCCCAAAATATAAATATTGGCCTTCCCTTCCCGGAGCTGCAGCGCTTCTTTCGTCTCCAGGGGCACTTCATCTTTCTTGACATACAGCAATGGCTCTGGCATATGCGCAATCCAATTTATGGCAGGTATCGTATACTCTTGCCGATCCATGGACCCTATAATGACGGAGGCTGGAGTTTCACCTGCGATCTTTGCGTAATAAGCATCAATGGCTTTACCCAAAGCCGCAGGGTTATCAGCAGTAACCAAATCCGTTTTAAACCCGAGCTCATTTACCTGTTTCGCAACTTTATCATCGAGATCGCCCACCAAGATCGCTTGAACTCCCCTGTTACTTTCCACGCCTTTTGGCTTTAGCCTTTTCATCTCATTTGCGGTAACTTCCGGAATACCGTCCTGATTAACGAACTAGATGGGCCCATTACTAGGGTGATGGATCAAATCAGCGCTAAGGACCGCATTTTGCCAGTTATCTAAGGAAGTCAGAATGACACTTCCTGGCCGATTATCTTCGCTTGTTGCCATCCAAAGTGTCTGTGAAATCAATACTGCAGCCTGAATGGGATCATCCGTATTGATCCGAGTCGTATTTTTAGAAGCAATCCATGGAATTTGGGGTAGTCCCTCAGAAACTGTTGTAATGCCACTAGTTTGGACGGAGTTCTCATCATTGGCAGCCTTGTTGTTTCCAGAGTTCGTACAAGCCGTAAACACGATTGCCAAAGCTAAAAAGGCGACTCCAAATTGAATTGATTTTTTCATAAGCCCTCCTGCGAATTCTCATTATTTTCTAAGTATCGTTTTTAAGTGATACCTATTTTAAATAGAAATCGTGTAGAAAGTATGTAGTTTTTGTGTGGAGATCCGTTTACTTACTCTTTTCCACACATGCAATAAGTCTATTCTCAATGTCTGAAGCGATCTTCATCATTTCACTGTTTTCAATAAGTCCGATGAGTGCCGATGGTCTTGGCATCCCGATCTTGGTTGTTTCATTTTCCTGATAGACAACGAGTTTACAAGGAAGGAAATAACCCACTAATGTATTTTCAGTCAGCACTCGTTTCGCCTCTAAGGGATTACAAACTTCTAGGATATGATAGTTGATGTCCAACTCGACGCCCTTTTCATAAAGCTTGTCCTTCATGTTGAATTGCCAAAGGATGCCAAATTGTTCTTCTTTCAGTTGATTTGTAAGTTCCGCTATCGCTTGTTCAGGCGTTTTTATCGTTTCGACTGTATAATGGAACATTTCGAAGGTCCCTTCTTTCACGAAGTTAAGTATTCTGTCTTATCCTAACCTTGCGAAGCTTAGATTAAACGATGGTATTTCCTAAATCCCGGAAGTATTTTAAGTACTGATAAGCTAACTCGATTGCGCTTGGTAAGACGTTTAAATCCCGCCCAATGAGCAAATTTATAGGTAAAAAAGAACGGTTATGACGGGAAATGCAGTGGATTGTATAAAGAAAAGGCCAATCAGTTTAGAACTGATTGGCCTTTAGTTGATCTTGTTTAGTTCGCAGCATATTTCGTAATAGCTGCCGTAAAGCGTTCCAGCGGTTGTACCCCAACGAAGGTTTCAACTTCTTTTCCATTATGGAACAGCTTTTTTTAAACCCATACCCCTATAGGTATATATTAAGATCATCGGAGCTCTTTGTCAATTGCCAACTTATATAAGTCATTTACGAACGGATGGTCCTATCCTGATTGCCCCATTCCTCTAAAAGGCATCGACCGTCTTTTGCATGATTTCGTAGTTGATGGCTCCGCGGAATATTTCACGGATTACTCCTTGTTCATCGAGGACAAAGGTGGTGGGATAGGCAATCACCGTATAGTCCGCCATGAGGGCCCCTTCTTCATCCATAACAATGGGGAACGTTAAACCGAATTCCTCGATGAACGGCCTAACGTCTTTGGGGCTATCCTCGGTTGATGTCAAATTGACCCCTAAAATGACGGTGTCCTTCTGGTAGTCTTCGTAAAACTGTTGCATATGCGGCATCTCAGCACGACACGGCGGACACCATGAAGCCCAGAAGTTAATCAGGACCTTCTTCCCGCGGTAATCTGCCAACTGAATCGGGTTCCCGTTTAAGTCGTTTAACGTGAAATTCGGTGCCCTTTGTCCCTTCTCAATTCCTATCGGCAGTTTTTCGTTCGTTGCCGACGATTGATGCCTTATTGTTTCCTTCGTCGCTCCAGTTACGTAGTCATATGCTCCATAACCAATCAGTCCAATTAGAACAAGGATGGCCAACCCGTTTTTCTTCATCCGCTTATCCCCTCTTTATAGTGTAATATCGAATAGTGTGTATTTGGCGAGCCATGCGCTGATCTTCTGAAGTTGGCCCGTAAATAGCAGCAAGCCAAGCGCCAGGAAAATAAAACCGTTGATTTTGGAAAGTATCGGAACGTACTTATTCATTTTCTTCATCATGCCGGTTGAAAAAGTCAGCACCCATGAGAGGATGAGGAACGGGATGCCAAGTCCTAAAGAATAAACAGCCAGCATCGCTATCCCGATCCCGAGGGTTTCCGACGAACCGGCCATCAGAAGAATCGAAGACAAAGCGAGTCCAACACAGGGGGTCCAGCCGGAACCAAAGGCTAGTCCCGTTAGAAAGGATCGCACGATGCCGCCCGTCGTTCGAATCTTCCCTGTATCCCAGGACTTATTCGACATGAACCAACGAAGCTGCAACCACCCGATCATTTGCATCCCGAACATGATGATGAGAAGCCCGCTCCCCTTTTGTACCAGTTCCCTCTGTTCTGCAAAAATTCGACCAACCATGCTCGCCGACGCTCCCATCGCGATAAAGACAACACTGAAGCCAAGGATGAAGCTGATGGAGCGTTCCAACAAAAGTTTTCGGTTCACCTCCATTTTGTTATTCTGAATCGATGACCCGGTGATATGGGAGATATAAGCTGGAATGAGTGGAAACACGCAGGGCGAGAGAAAGGAAAGAGCGCCTGCTGCGAGAGCGATCAGCATCGTCAATAGATCCACCTAGGGGGCCCTCCTTTTCATTACCGATAAAATAAAATATAGCCCTCCTGCAGCCGCAATCCCAACGATTTGGAAGAAGTTGAAGGATAGAAAAACGGTTACTCTGTTAGAATTCAGAAATCCAATCGCTATGAAACCGATACATAGCCATAACCCTCTCTCTACTAATCCCGTCCAAAGGATCTGTCCTTTAGTGAATTGGAAGGAGAGCACAATCAAGAGGGACAAGGCGGAAGTGGCCAGAAATGTCAGTTTTTGCTCTGGTATAAACCATGCCAATCCAAGATCGTAAACCGTTAACCCGGCCATTAGATAAATCGTTGCTGCTTCAGCGACCTTAAGAAAAGACATTTTCCTCTTGATCAGGTGATAAAGAAGATATCCTATAACGGCGAATGTCGCAGCCCACCGTCCTTTGACTCCACCATCAAAATAAACGATCGATAAGGGCTGCCGAATCACCGACGTGGGCTCCCATAACAAAAGACTTCCTTTCCAAACCAACAACCAGATCAGGAACGCTTGAATTGAAACGTCCGCCAGCTCATGATCCCATTTCATTCTTCGCTCATAACTCCAGAGAGCAGTCCATCCTGCCGCACCGAACGCGAAAAGCAACAATATTTGCCCATTCAATACGAATGAACCGACCTGAATCGTATACAAAGTGTCCACTCCTCGCTTTCATGGTCATCTTCTCGTTCCTAGGTTAAGAAATGATAAAAAAACAGAACGAAAGGACTCCCTTTCGTTCTCTCTTATCTACCTTATTTCTGGTTGACTAACTTCTCTGTTGAATCATTATTTTTGGGTGGGTCCGCTCCATGACATGATTCCGCCGCGAAGATCCGCGACTTCCTTGATTCCATGACGTCCGAGCAACTTGGCGGCTTGTTTGCTCCGCATTCCGCTCTGACAATAAACATAAACCGCTTGATCTTTAGTAATCTCACCCATTCGCTGCTGGAGCTGACTTAAAGGAATATTGATTGCTCCTTTAATATGCCCGCGCTTATATTCATGAATCTCCCGAACGTCTATCACTTTCTTGCCTTTGGATTCGCTTTGGAACTGCTCGGCAGATAAAGTTCGCAATCCCTTTACGGGGGCAAACTGTCTATAGAGCATCCAGAGAACGAATAGGAATAGGATTGCATAAAATAGATAATTCACTTGTTCTTCACCTGCCTGCCATTAATCTCGAACCAGATTGCTGGTCCACGCGCTTAACCCACCCGTCATGTTAACAACATGAAATCCTCTTTCACTTAGAAACTCACACGCCATTCTGCTGCGATTACCGCTGCGGCAAATGACGATCATTTCATGGTTCGGGTCGAGTTCGTTGAGTCTTAAATCCAGTTCACCCAGAGGAATGTGTTTAGCTCCGGCTACATGACCTTCCATCCATTCGTCCTGTTCACGGACATCGAGTAAAGACAAGGTTTCCCCTTTGTTAAGACGCTCTGCCACTTCGTTTGGAGTTGTTGCTTTAAATGCCATTTTATATTCCAGCCTCCTGATATCTTCTTCTGTTTCAATTTATCTACTATCTACTTTTAACAAGCAGTTCCACGGCCTCTCTACTAGGGTCATGACTGCCATTAGCCTGGAATGCATCTTCTTCGGAAAGATCACCTGCAATGAACTTCATCACCTACCTATACCCCTATAGGTATAATAAAGACTTGGGAGTCCCTTGTCAATATCAGATCAATTGAATTGATTTCCATTTAGATCAGTTCCGGAATGTCACACATGTGGCATCCTGATTTGCTGTCTTGTTCGTTATATCCTTATATGTTATTGTGATGACAATAGCCGCTTAATTGTAATAATTTCGTTTAGCCCATCCTTTTTGATATAATGATGCAAACGCCTAATAGAAGGGTGATCATGAATGACACAGCCTATAAATACGGTGGAAGAATGCGAAACGAACTGCGTGGGCACAACTGCGGATTTGGACGTAATCAAGGAAGAGCTGATCGATGACCAAGCAGCCGTTCAATTTGCGGACTGGTTTAAGGCCTTCAGTGATCCGACGCGTGTCAAAATCATCAGCGCCCTGTTAAAACATGAGCTCTGCGTACATGACCTGACCGTACTCCTCAAAATGGGTCAATCCGCCGTTTCTCACCAACTGCGATATTTGCGTAATCTCCGAATCGTTAAACGGCGTAAGGTTGGGAAAACCGTCTATTATTCACTCGACGACGGGCATATCGAGCAGATTTTTCTACAAACCCTCCAGCACACGAACCATGGATAAAGTGTGCCGCAAATAACAAGGACTGCCCCGTGTGGGACAGTCCTTGTGTTCATTTCCATTCAATTCGGTTTGATCTTCAATACGCGCATCGCGTTCAATACAGCGAGCAGCGTCACGCCCACATCCGAGAATACCGCTTCCCACATCGTGGCAACTCCGAACGCGCCCAGAAGCAGGAAAACCGCTTTAACCAGCATGGCAAAAATGATGTTTTGCCATACAATCCGCCGGGTCCTCTTTGCAATCTTGATCGCGGAAGCCAGCTTGGAAGGTTCGTCGGTCATGATGACGATATCCGCGGCTTCAATGGCTGCATCGGACCCGAGACCGCCCATGGCCACGCCAACATCGGCTCTGGCTAACACCGGGGTGTCGTTGATCCCGTCGCCGACGAATGCGATTTTCTCTTTGCTCGACTTTTGACGGTCGATCTTCTCCAGTTCTTCGACCTTATGCTGCGGCAGCAGTTCGGACCGGACCTCATCCACGCCCAACTTTTTACCGACTGCCTCGCCCACTGCCTTGATATCGCCCGTCAGCATGACGATCTTCTTTATGCCGAGATTTTTCAGTAAACGAATCGCTTGCGCCGAGTCCGCTTTCACCTCGTCGGCAATCACCAGGTAACCGGCATATTGTTTGTCGATCGCCACATGCACGATGGTTCCCAGCTCGGAAGGTGCGGTGAACTTAATATTTTCCTGATTCATAAGCTTCGCGTTCCCGGCCAGTACCTCCCTGCCTTCGAACCTAACCTGAATGCCGTGTCCTGATATTTCGTTATAACTCGCTACCCATTCTTCATTCAATTCCTGACCGTAAGCTTCCCTGATGGACTGGGCAATCGGGTGGGTGGAGTGCATTTCGGCAAAAGCAGCATGGCGCAAGAGCTCTTGCTCGGTCCAACCGTTCTGCGGATAGATCCCGTTCACTTTAAATGCGCCTTTGGTCAGTGTTCCCGTTTTATCAAACACGACGTATTTGACGTCATTTAACGCTTCCAGGTAATTGCTACCTTTGACCAGCACGCCGTTTTTGGAGGAAGCGCCGATGCCCCCGAAGAAGCCCAGCGGGATGGAAACCACCAAGGCGCAAGGACAGGAAATGACCAGGAACACCAGTGCCCGGTACACCCAATCTGCGAAAGTTTCGCCGCTGAAGAGCAGCGGCGGCAGAATGGCCAGCAATACGGCAACAATGACGACAAACGGGGTATAATAACGTGCAAACTTTGTAATGAAGTTTTCCGTCGGGGCTTTTTTGCTGCTTGCGTTCTCTACAAGATCGAGGATTTTGGCAACTGTCGACTCCCCAAATTCCTTCGTGACTTCAATCGTCAGAACTCCGTTCTTATTCATAAATCCGCTCAGCACGTCATCGCCGGCTGCTACCTCGCGCGGTAAGGACTCACCGGTTAACGCTGAAGTATCCATGGCCGAAAGCCCCTCAATGACTTTACCGTCTAGAGGCACCTTTTCACCGGGCCGCACGACGATGAAGTCGCCGATCCGCACTTCCTCCGGACTCACCCGTCGAATCTCGTCATCTGACTTCAAGTTGGCAAAATCCGGTCTAATGTCCATCAACGCACCGATCGATTTCCGCGACCGGTTAACGGCAATGCTTTGGAACAGTTCGCCAACCTGGTAAAAAAGCATGACAGCTACGCCCTCGGGGTACTCTCCGATCATAAAAGCGCCAACCGTCGCGATCGACATAAGGAAGTATTCGTCGAACACTTGACCTCTTACGATATTCTTCAGCGCCTTGAAAACGATATCCCCGCCCACGATCAGATAGGCGACCAGAAACAGGATCCATTCAAGCTCCTCGCTCAGAGGTAAGGCGAACGCCGCCGCGCCAATGGCAAGACCCGTAATCAGTCGGGCAACCATGACTTTGATACTCTCCGCGGCATGGTCATGGGTATGTCCATGTCCGTCTTCTGCCGCTTCGGTACTGTGATCATGGCTGTGATCCTGATGATGAGCGTGATTAGGTTTGGAGGCTGCTCCGTAATCCAACACTTTTATTCCAGGTTCGAGTGTACGAATCTTCTTCTTCGTCTGCTCGAGAATGTCATCCGAACGGTCCGACGACATCTCCAGGGTCAACGTTTGGTTTGCAAAATTCACCGAACAAGCCGAAACCCCGTCAATCTTCTGGACGCCGTTCTCGATTTTTAAAGCACAATTCGCACAATCCAGGCCTTCTAGCACCAATTTTCGCTTAACCGCAGGACTACCGGTCTCCATATTCTAGTCCCATCCCTTCATCCAAAACCATATATGAGCACTTGTTCATATGTAGTATATTCCTCGGATCTCACGGTTGTCAATAAAATGGAGAACAGAGTAACAGAAACGGGAGAAGCCATCCAATGGTTTCTCCCGTTTCTGTTTGTACTATTCGCCAATCCTGCAGTGGAGCACGAATGATTTACGAATCGCTTAGAACCGTAGATAACGACACTAGAACCGGCCCGGCAAAATCTGACGCCTCTTCGCCTTTTGGATTGTGAAGGCGGAACAGAAAACCGTCACCGGTTTCTGATTTCCACACGATATAATCGCTAATGCCGTCTGCGCCTGAGGCTTGAAGATAAATTTCGGCTGAACCCAAAGGATGTTCGACCAGTTCGCCGCTAAAATCGGATACCTTCCCGAGTGCCTCCAATTCCTTTCTCCCCTCAGCTCGAAGCTGCTCTAGATCATAATTGGCGGATAGGGGTTCGATTTTCACCTCGTATTTGGGATTGCTATTTAGGTACAGACGTCCTTCGTCAGCGTCAAAGGCGAAATTATCAAATACATATAAGCTAAAACCTTGGCCTTGGTGCAATTTCGCCTCCAGCGTCTGATTTCCCTCCCCTGTCAACAATTCGAAACTTTCGACCTCGGGGCGTGTCAAATGAGGTTCCTCAGGATGGTTATCCGTTTCGTTCCCCGGTGTAGGAGCCGGGACCTCTTCTTTCACTGGAGGTGAATGATCAGAGTCATCAGAAGGTTCAGTTGCCCCTCCCGAACATGCCGTGAGCGACAGAATAATGACGAACAACGCGAATTTCATCAGTATAGTATACTTTTGCAGCACAGGTGATCACTCCTTCCTATTCTTAGTCCATATGCGCAACTTCACTTCCCCATTACCTTATTCGAACTAGCATGCCATTGATCATCCAACTTTGTATATTTGCCCCTCGCACGAAACAACCTATCGAAATGGAGGGCAAATGCTTCCCATCTTTGACGAAAGGAGTGAGTTATCCCACAATGACCCGATCCTCAAAAAGCAAAGAAAATGCAATGAAGAGCCGAAAACAAGCTCAACATCCGCATGGTCCCATCAAGTCCCTAGAAGAATTGTCAAATGAATACGATCAGGGATCTAACGGATCCAAGTCTAAGTAACTGACCCTCTTGACCCATACAAGAAGGCACTGGCTATTCTCCATCGGGTTCATGTCGTTTCCCGACAATCGAAAACACACCGCCCCTCTAAGAAATAGACGAAGCGGTGTGTTATTCAACTTATTTTTGAGCGGTCGTTATCAGCAATACCAGATCGCTGCGCGTAACTTTGGATTCGTCGGATAAGTCCGCCAGGTTGACTTCTTTGCCCGACGCTTTAGCGATGACCGTGGCAGCCTCTCTAACCGTTAGCGAACTTTTCGGAAGGAACGTTTTACCGCCGAGCCCCTCTAGAGCCCCTGCTCCCTTCAGTGCTTTTACTGCCGGTAAAGCCCAAGTTGGAACATCGGCTTCATCGGTAAAACCGGTTGCTGTAGAAGCTGCAGGCACCTTGAAGGCCCGGCTAACCATGACCACAAATTCAGCGCGAGTCACTTCGGCAGCGGGACGGAACGTTCCGTCGCCATACCCCTGGACAATTCCAGCTGCAGCCGCTTCTTCGATCAATGCAGCATGAAGGTCAGAGGAAATATCCTTGAATCCGGACGCCCCCTTCTCCGGAGTCGATCCTTGGTCCACCGGTGTTGCTCCACCGGCTTCCGCCGGAAGCGCGGCCCCTTTCAGGTCCGTAATCCGACCTTGAAGGGTGGCCTTCACGGTACCTACTTTATCGAGGTGTTCACGGAACACTTCATAGTCCACCAGATTCAGTTCGTAGAATCGACCGTCGTCTTTCGCTTGCTTCATGGAAGCGTAGAAATCTCCGCCCCCCGCCATAAACGAATTCGTTGCCACAATGTAATACGCTTTAGGATCGATATCGGTATAAGTGCCATCTTCATTCTGGATTTGAACTTGAACGATGCGTTGACCGGTTTGCGTTTTCTTGCCGGTAACGTCGTCGATCACTTCGCCTGGTTTTGTCGAATCGTAATAGAAGCGCAGGCCCGAAACTTGCGGGAAACGTCCTTCGCCATTTTCGACGCCGCTGACGCCGTTTTCCAGCGCAGCGCGAATTTCTGCCCCGGTCATCTTCAGTGCCGTCAAATTGTTGCCAAACGGCATCGTTGTCAGCAAATCGCCCAAAGTGATATCTCCGGACTTCAACGAGGCGCGGATACCGCCGCCATTTTGAATCGTAACGTAACCTTTAACTCCGGTTTCCTTTACGATGCTCATGACCTTCGAACGCATGCCATCGGCGATCAGGTTCCCCAAATTGGTTTCCTGTTTGCGAACGCTGCCGCGCTCGCCGTCCAGGTTCACGTCTGATTCTCCAATGACAGTCTTCTTCAGTTCTTCCAGGGGAGCGGCGTATTCTTTTAGCTTAGCTTCCGCGGCGACATCGCCTTTGATCAAGAAATTACCTGCATCGTCTTTCGCGTCCAGCGCGATCAACTCGCCTTTCCAAGCGGTCAGCTTCCCGGTTGCATCAAAGGTGGCATCCAACTGGCCTAAATTTTGATTATATTCGCCCGTTTGCACGATCAGCGTCGGCTCTTGGTCCGCATGGTGCACCTCTGGCGCCGTCAGTTTGGTATGAGAGTGTCCGCCTACAATGATATCGATACCGTCGACGGCCTCGGCCAGATCCTGGTCAACGGTGTAACCGAGATGAGACAACACAATGATCTTGTTGACGCCTTCCGCTTCCAAGGCATCGACTTGCTTCTGTGTGCTTTGGACTTCGTCGGCGAACTTAATGCCAGGACCCGGAGAAGACAACACGGAGGTCTCAGGTGTGGTTAAGCCGATGATCCCCACTTTCTCGCCAGCGATTTCTTTAATCACGGCCGGGTAGATCTGTCCTTGCTCTCCGGGTTTTCCTACCCCGGTATGACTCAATACGTTGAGGTTAGCATCCGCGCTAAAGTCCAGGTTGGCGCTGACGAACGGAAATTTAGCTTGCTTGATGAACTCGGCCAAGGTACCAGGACCTTTATCGAATTCATGGTTGCCAAACGTCATGGCATCATACTTCATCTCGTTCATGAAGAATAAATCGGCTAAACCGCTGAACTGATTGAAATACAACGTACCGGAAAAAACATCCCCCGCATCAAGTAGCAAGGTGTGATCGTTCCTGGCTGCGTTTACAGCCGTCACCCTGCGGGCGATATTATCCAGGTGCGCATGCGTGTCATTCGTATGTAAGACGCGCAACGGATAATCCTTCGCCCCCGAACCCACAGCATCAGCAGCGTTCACAGGGAATTGAACGGCTCCGGAAGCAAGTCCGGCAACAAGGGTACTCATGACCAGCAGTTTACCGAAAGCTTTATTTCCCCAAATCATCAATCCATTCCTCCTCTACCACATTTTGATATACTACTCTATTAAATATAAGTAGTAGAGATTTGAATGTAAATCGCTCCAACACAAAAAGCGATTAAAATTTACATTTCCTTGCGTTTGAGCCGTCTAAAGAATAAGAACCGTGGAGCCCGGGTACTTTATGATCAGCAGGATGACATCGAATGAATTCAGGAGGTTAACTATGAACAGCCAACGGGCCAAAGAGATCGTCGCTTCTCCTTCCATGGTAGACGTGACTTGTGACGGTGTACCGATTTACATTCAACATGTCGACGAGAAGAACGAAACCGCGCGGATCTTTCCGCTCGGACAACCGGAGAATGAGAAAGAAGTTGCTTTATCTCAGCTTAATGAGCAATAAAGGACAGGCAGGAGAGATGATTTCGATCATCCCGCCTGCCTTTTTAATTTCCGAACCTCTCTAGTTTACATAATATATGTTATGTCAATATCATGGGTGCCAGCCAAGATCATCGCGTTGATCCCTGCCAGGAACGCCTGACCGCTCGCTTTGATGATATCGGTATCCATGGCACGTCCCGTGTAGGTTCTTCCTCCCGCTTCAAGCTGAATATTCACGCGGCCGATGGCTTCTTTGCCGTGAGAGATGCTGTTAATCTTATAGGAAGTCAACTTGGCGTCGATGCCGGTTAACGACTTGATCACGCTGTATAACGCATCGATCGGACCGTCTCCGATGGCGCTGCCCTTTCGTTCTTGCCCGTTGATCTTCAAGACGGCGGTGGCGGTCGGGCATATCTCATTGGTAATGACCTGGAATGAAACCAGTTCGAACAGCGAATGGCTGGATTCGTTCTGCACTTGCTGTTCGCTCAGCAGATAGTAGAGATCGTGGTCGTAGACTTCTTTTTTCGCATCAGCCAATGTCAAGAATTGCTGGAACAGCCGTTCGAACCCCACGGCATCGGAGGAATCGAAGCCCAGCTTCTCCACCGCATGCTTGACGGCATGGCGACCGGAGCGGGCCGTCAGTATTAACTCCATGCTTTCAGCCCCCACATCCTCGGGGGACATGATTTCGTATACCTGTTTATCCTTCAGCAAACCGTCTTGATGGATGCCGGAGGAATGGGCAAATGCGTTGTCACCGGTAATCGCTTTGTTTACTTGCACGTCAAGTCCCGTCAAATGGGTGAGCAGCCGCGACGTGCGAGTCAGCTCCTTCGCATCGATATTCGTGCGGCAGCCGTACAGCGCCTCGCGTACCTTTAACGCCATCACCGCCTCCTCAAGCGAAGCATTGCCGGCCCGTTCGCCAAGTCCATTGATGGTACACTCGATTTTCTCTGCTCCATTCTTGATGGCGCTTAACGTATTCGCAGTAGCCAATCCCAGATCGTTGTGGCAATGCACGCTAAGAATGACCCGCTCGTCTAAGTTCTTCAACCGCTCATGGATGCGTCGGATAAGGTGGCCGAATTCCTCCGGCTCTGCGTAGCCAACGGTGTCGGGGACGTTAATCATCGTCGCTCCGGCCTTGACGACAGCCTCAATCGTCTTCCATAAGTATTCGAAGTCCGCACGAGATGCGTCTTCCGTGGAGTATTGAACATCGGGCAGCAGCGTCTTGGCATATTTCACGGCATCGACGCCCATCTGCAGAACGGCATCCTGCGAGCGGTTGAATTTCTTCTCCACATGTACGTTGGAAGCGCCGAGAACGATATGGATCAGCGGGTGCTGCGCCTCACGGATGCTCTCGTATACCGCGTCGATGTCGGCTTTCACGGCTCGAGCCAAAGCCGTAATTCCCACGCTATCCCCTACGCTTCGGGCGATTTGCTGCACCGACTCAAAGTCTCCTTGCGAGGAGGCAGGAAAGCCCGCTTCGATAATATCTACACGGAGGCGCTTCAGTTGCTGGGCAAACTCCAGCTTTTGCCGTACATTCAATTTGGCGCCGGGAACTTGCTCCCCATCGCGTAACGTTGTATCCAATACGATAATGTTGCGGTAACGGTCCATCTGTGCGCTCCTCCTTGATTTGTGATTGGGGTTTAAAGTCACCTTTCTTTGCATCTATGTCAAGCGAGGTTGATTAAACCCGGAATTTAATCAACACAAAAACCCCGTCTCTGCTATAGAGACGAGGTTTAACTCGCGGTACCACTCTAATTCATTTCATGTGATGAAATGATCTCCTTCGATGGCTAACACCATCTATCCTTGTAACGGCGGAATCCCGGCTGGCCCTACATTTCAGGCAGCTGTTCATAGACGAGTTCAACATGACGGACACTGCCGCTTCGCACCAACCAACGGCTCTCTGAAAGGTCAAGTCATCTTTACTATTTCTAATCAACACATTTGGCATATGGAATTATTGGTTATTATATGCACGTGGCGGTGGATTGTCAACATTTTGCTTCGGAGGCTGATGCATTTTAACGTTCCACTGAGGCATGCATTTTATTCGGAGCCTCTTCCCAGGAAACGGAATAAGCTTGTCCTTTCGCGCAAAAAATCGAAGACGAGGTGTACGCCGGATCAGCGTCCTTGTTGTAATTCTTTCGGGCGATCACTTTATCCGTCTGATGACATGGCTCATATCCGCCAGATTTCAGCATGATGGATCCTTTCCCGTGCGACATGGATGCAAGCTCTACCCCATAATCCATAAAAGTGGCTACCGGAACAACGCCAGTAATGATCGCCGTCTCGGCACCCGTCTCTGGCGGATCGAATCGGCCGTGAGCCTGCTGGATATCGGTCAATACCTTGCCGAGTTGATCCAATCCTACCTTGATTTTAAACTGATATACCGGTTCCAGAAGCGCATTCTCCGCCTGCTCCAGCGCTTGTCGCAGTGCACGGTAGGTGGCCTCGCGGAAATCCCCGCCGCTGGTGTGTTTGTTATGCGACCGTCCGGTTCGTAACGTCACGCGCACATCCGTCAGAGGAGAACCGGTTAACAAGCCGCGATGCTCCTGCTCCAGCACATGCTGGCCGATCAGGTTCTGATAACCAACGGTTAAATCATCCGCATGACAGGCGTTATTGAAGGTTACGCCACTTCCCCGTTCTCCCGGTTCCAGCCGCAAATGAACCTCCGCATAATGCCCTAAAGGCTCGAAATGTCCGCAGCCCACAACCGGAGCGGTTATCGTTTCCTTATACAAAATCTCCGGCGGCCCAAACGCGATTTTCATCCGAAAACGCTCCAGCAGCACCTGCTCCAAAATTTCTAGCTGAATCTTACCCATGACATGGATATGTAACTCCTGCAAGGCTTCATCCCATCGGGTCCCCAAGGTAGGATCCTCTGCATCCAACAGATGGAAAACGCGAAGAACTTCCTTTAAGTGCAAAGGCGGTTCAAAAAGCACCTTGGATTGTAGCGTAGGCACAAGTTCACGTCGGATCGGATCATGCAAAACCCCTACGGCTTCACCGGAATGAGCTTCGGTTAAACCTGTTACCGCGAACAATTCACCGGCAGTTACGGAATCCGCCTGAACGAAGCGCTGCCCGTTGTATTTGCGGATGCCGGTGATTTTTTCCGTTCGCCGGTCTCCTTCTAGACCAAGAGCAAGTTCATCACGGACCTTCAATGTTCCTTGCAGAGCTTTGAGAAACGTAATTCGAGTTCCTTGCTCATCATGCCGTATTTTGTAGACTCGACCAGCAAACGGAAGCTGCGGATCATACGCGGTTCGGGTTAACCGTTCCAACGCGCCGAGAAAAGCGTCGATACCGATATCAAGCAGCGCCGAACCTCGCAAGCAAGGATAGACTTGCCCGCTCTGAAAGAGCCGAGCCAGGTGCACGTTCCACGTCTCCGCGGTACCGGAGCCTTCCAAAAACGCCTCCAGCAGTGCTTCTTCCCGCTCAGCTAGCCAAGCCTTTTGTGTATCGTCCATACGCCCGCTTTCTGCCCAACTGGATACGTCCAGCACATCACCACTCAACTCGCGGCTTATGTCCTGCAAGACCTGATCCGGATCAGCGCCGGTGCGATCGATTTTGTTGATAAAGAAAAACGTCGGAATCCCGTAGGTTCGAAGCAACTCCCATACCGTCTCCGTATGTCCTTCGACACCTTCCACCGCGCTGACGATGATGATCGCGTAATCGAGCACCTGCAGCGCTCTTTCCATCTCTGCGGAGAAATCGACGTGACCGGGCGTGTCCAACAGAAAATACGTCGATTCGCCGTATTTCATTTCGGTCTGATCAGCGAAAACGGTGATCCCACGCGCTTTCTCAATTTCGTGACTGTCGAGAAAAGCGTCGCGGTGGTCGACCCTGCCTCGATAGCGGATCGTTTGCGTATGGTACAGCAAAGCCTCGGCAAAAGTCGTTTTGCC
Source organism: Paenibacillus sp. FSL R7-0216 (assembly GCF_037969915.1). Classification (NCBI taxonomy): domain Bacteria; kingdom Bacillati; phylum Bacillota; class Bacilli; order Caryophanales; family Paenibacillaceae; genus Paenibacillus; species Paenibacillus sp. FSL R7-0216. Next base: position 2,680,359 of record NZ_CP150222.1, read on the forward strand.
GGCGTCGACATGCGCCAGCAATCCTATCGTTTTATACATGGCTGCTCCCCCGCCGCCTAGTTCTTAAAGCTATGAATCGGCGCCGGAATCCGTCCGCCCCGCTCGATGAACGGCGCGCAGTTAAAGGCGTTGACCGGCATAATCGGCGCGTAGCCCAACAAGCCGCCAAATTCCACGATTTCGCCGACGTCCTTACCGATGACCGGGATAATCCGGACGGCGGTCGTCTTGTTGTTGACCATGCCGATCGCCGCTTCGTCGGCGATGATGCCGGATATTGTCGCGGCACGGGTGCTGCCGGGAATCGCGATCATGTCGAGCCCGACGGAGCAGACGCACGTCATCGCTTCCAGCTTCTCGAGCGTCAGCGCGCCGCGCTGCACCGCTTCGATCATCCCGTGGTCTTCGCTGACCGGGATGAAGGCGCCGCTCAGGCCGCCGACGTAGGAGGAAGCCATGACGCCGCCTTTTTTCACGTTGTCGTTCAAGATTGCCAGAGCGGCCGTGGTCCCCGGTGCACCCGCTTCCTCTAAGCCCATCACCTGGAAGATCTCCGCGATCGAATCGCCGATCTCCGGCGTTGGGGCAAGCGACAAGTCGATAATGCCAAACGGCACACCCAGCCGTTTCGAGGCTTCTTGCGCCACCAACTGACCTACCCGGGTCACTTTAAACGCCGTCCGCTTGATGGTTTCGCATAATGTCTCGAAATCCTTGCCCTTCACTTCCTCCAGCGCACGCTTCACTACGCCAGGTCCGCTGACGCCCACGTTGATGACGCATTCCTGCTCCCCAACCCCGTGGAACGCCCCGGCCATAAACGGGTTGTCCTCCACCGCGTTGCAGAATACAACCAGCTTGGCGCAGCCGATCGAACCCCGATCCGCCGTCCGCTCGGCCGTACGGATAATGATATCGCCCATCTGTTTGACGGCATCCATATTGATCCCGCTGCGCGAGGAGCCGACGTTCACCGAGGAGCAGACCCGGTCCGTGACGGCCAGTGCTTCAGGGATGCTGTTGATCAGTACGCGATCGCCGTTCGTAAAGCCTTTCTGCACAAGGGCTGAGAACCCCCCGATAAAATTGACGCCCACTTCCTTGGCGGCTCGGTCAAGTGCCTCGGCCACTGGCACAAACGTATCGGTTTTCAGCCCCCCGGCAGCTATCGAAATGGGAGTTACCGAAATCCGTTTGTTGACGATCGGTACGCCAAATTGCTTCTCTAAATCCTCCCCCGTCTTGACCAGATGCTCTGCCGACCGAGTGATTTTATCATAGATGTTCCGGTTAAATACGTTCATGTCCTCATGAGCGCAGTCCATCAGGCTGATCCCCATCGTAATCGTACGTACGTCGAGGTTCATTTCACGGATCATCGAGTTGGTTTCTTGTACTTCTACGCGTGAAATCATGCGATTCCCTCCCTTCTTCTTAGATCCGATGCATCGTATTAAAAATATCCTCGTGCTGTAGCTTGATTTCCACGCCAATGGTACGGCCCAGCTCCTGCAGCTCTTCGACCAGCTTCTCGAATTCTTTGGCCGGCGCGGAAATATCGACAATCATCATCATGTTGAAATAGCCTTGAATGATCGTTTGCGAAATATCGAGAATGTTAACGTTATTATCGGCCAGATAGGTGCACACCTTGGCGATAATGCCCACTTTGTCCTTGCCCAGTACGGTGATAATCCCCTTCAAACGAAGTTCCCCCTTTAATTTAAAGACTCCCCCAAGACTTCGGACGAGTCATCTGCTCCGCTTATTATGGCAAAAGAAAACCAAATCATCAATGACCACTTTCACTCGGTGCTGCGGAAAAATAACGCAGTTCGGCTGTCGACAACGGTTTCGATTGCGTTGCGCCTTTCTTGCCATCCGCGCGATTGCCATTGCCCCTCTCGACCTCGCAGTCCGAAGAACGGTACTTGCCCTGCGCAAGTTTCAAATCGATAAAATCGACAACCTGCTGCAGTGAAGCGATTTGCTCAACGATGTTGGCCCGGTGTTGAACCATCTGCTCGACCAGCTCCGGATATTCTCCGGGATCAGCATCGATGGACACCTTCAGGAAGGGCCGCATTTCGTCCAGCGGCATCCCGGTTTTCTTGAGGCAATTCACCAATCGGATCGTATCCAGGTCCTCCTTGTGATAAACGCGGTGTCCATTCTCTTTTCGCTCGGCTCGAGGCAGGAGCGATATTTTCTCATAATATCGAATCGTATCCTCGGTTATCCCGGTTAGCTCCGCGACTTGCTTAATGGTAAAGGTGAGTTTATCTAGCGATTCGATCGCCATGGTTCATCCTCCTGTTCCTAACAAAGTGTCTAATCTGAATTATACAACTTGGAGTCAGCTCCAAGTCAAATTTCATTTTCGTTCATAAAAACAGCTTGACTTGGAGTCGACTCCAAGATCTAGAATCGGCCAGAAGACATCAATAGGGTCTGCAAAACGATTTCAGGAGGAATGATCATGGTGCATACTAATAACGAAAATGTCGCTTTCATAACGGGGGCTAGCTCCGGGATCGGACTAGAGTTAACCCGCAAGCTGCTGAACGAAGGATGGCAAGTCGTCGGATTAAACCGTTCCGATTGGCCAGCGGAAGATCAGGGACTCCAGTCCGCCGCTCGCCAAGGGCAGCTAAGAACCTACAAGACGTCGGATTTGTCCGACTTTAACAGCCTACGGCAAGCGCTGGAGCTGATTAAAGTCAACGAAGCGCGAATTGACGTGTTGTTTAACAATGCCGGCCGCAGTTTTCCGGAATTGGAGTATTCGAAGCAAGGACGAGAGCTTCACTACGAGTTAATGACGGTCGTCCCCTATATCGTCACGATGGAATTGATGGATTTGCTAAAAAGCGGGCGGTTAAAAACCGTAATCAATACCTCTTCCGCTGTGGTAAGCAGGGTCAAGTCCTTTGATCCGGACCAACTAGCGCGACCGACAACATTCCGCAAGCTATTAGGTCCTTACGCCACATCCAAGCTGGCTCTCTCCTTATGGACGAAATCCATCGCCCCCAAGCTTGCGGCTGAGGGCATCGAAATTCGCAGCGTCGATCCGGGAGGTAACAATACCCTGCGGAAGGGAAAACGCTCGGGACTCCCCATCTGGTTAAAGCCGATCATGAAATTCTTCTTCTCCCCGCCGACCCATGGGGCTGGCTTGCTGTATGCCGGCGCACGTGGTAAGCACCAAGGCCATACCGGCGTCTTTCTGATGAAGGATCAGCCTGTAGAGCTGAAGTTCCGGGAGCATGCCCAACATGTGCTGAACCAGGTACGCACAATCTATGAAACCGAGTTTCTCGGTCGATAACGCAAAGAAACAAAAGAGATTTGCTCCGCCGTTCGATCAGCAGGAACAAATCTCTTTTTCTTACCGAAATATCCGGTTCAGTTTGGCCTCGTATTGCTTCTTCAGTAGCGCAAATAAAATGGCGTCAACGAACTGGTTCTTCTCAAAAAACGTTTCCTTCAGATAACCTTCCTCGTGGAAGCCGGTCTTCTCCAGCAAGTACCTGGACCGAATATTGTCCGGGTCGATAAAGGCTTCAATCCGGTTGAGCCCCAAATCCTCGAACCCGAAACGCAGAATTTCCTGCAGTACTTCGGTCATAACGCCTTGGCGCCAATAATCCGGGTTGAGCTCATAGCCGACCTCGGCTTTATAATGATTCTTCGACCAGTTATGAAATCCGCAGGTGCCGATCACCCGGTCGCTTTCAGCTTTGACCGTGATTGCCCAACGGAAGCCCTGCTTCTCCAAATAACGGCTGTTCCACATTTGGATCAACTCTTCGGCTTCCCGGAGCTCCACGAAACGATCCAGATCGTAATATTTGGTCACTTCGTCGTTGGAGAGATAATGGAACAAATCGGCGGCATCTTTCGAAGTTAGCCTTCGCAGTACAAAACGCTCCGTTTCCAGTTGAGGGAACAATTTCATAACGACCGGTCCTTTCCTAGAGTTTACGTAAATCTATTATAGGTGAAGGACTACGCCGAAAGGAAGAGTCAAAAACGCGTGAGTTGATCCTCTACGACTCAGGCAACAACGGTAAGTCTAATTCCGATGCCAAACGGATCGCTTAAACGGAGTTCATTCCCCTCCCGCTTATAGGCCACCTTCGCTTCAGCCAACCGGCTCTCAACGGCTTCCAGTGCCGGAATATCCGGCAGCTCCGTTGTGAAGTAGCGGATGCCGACCGCATCCTCGGGTGCTGGAGGCGCACCTTTGCCGGCCCATAAGTTCAGGCCGATATGGTGATGGTAGCCGCCAGCGGAGACAAATAACGCCGCCGCGCCATAATGGGCGGTGACCTCGAATCCGAGGATGCCACAGTAGAACTGTTCGGCTTGAGTTAAATCGCCGACGTGGAAATGCACATGTCCCATACGGGTGCCTTCCGGCAATCCATTCCATTCGGCTTGCTCGGACAGATTCAACAAGTTTTCCACGTCCACAGGATCCGTGGTCATCTTCACTTCGCCACTAGCGCTTTTTTGCCAGGTATCACGAGGACGGTCAGCGTAAATCTCAATGCCGTTTTGATCCGGATCGTTTAAATATAACGCCTCGCTGACCAGATGATCGCCCTGTCCAACCGGGATTTGATGACGGATGAGATTTCGCAAGGCAAGTCCTAGCGTCACTTGGTCCGGAACTAAAATGGCAAAATGATATAAACCGGATACGGACCGCTCGGGCAGCACTCGATAGCTTTGATCTGCTTCCAGAATCAGCAAAGGGGTTTTGCCATCTGAGGTTAATTCGACGATCGTGCCGTTCTGGCGCAGCACCTGAAAGCCGATGACCTCCTGGTAAAATGCGACAGACCGATCGAGATCGCGGACTTTTAGTTGAACAACGCCGATTTGTGCGGCGGGATGAATAGGCAAGGGATAAGCCATGAACAATTTCCTCCTTCGGATCGTAACGTTTCAATAATCCACTTAAATGTAACTGCGATTGTTACAAAAGAGTCGTTGTAATCAGTATAGTTACAGGATGTGATCTTGTCAATTTTGCATCAAAAAAGCCCCCTGCTCTAGGGGGCTCTACACTTTCTGCTTGTTTGCAGCCTCCGCGATTAAACCGAAGGGGCTTTCGCTGAGATATCGTTTACCACATCCTGCAACGTCACGGCCGCCAAGGTGTTCTCCATCGCTTTTTGGGCCAGGGAGAAAATCGGCTCGATGGTCGATTGAATATTCTTGCCGACCGGACAATCCGGGTTGGGATGATCATGTACGGCAAACAATCCATCTTCCTCCACGACATGCACCGCGCGGTAAACGTCAAGCAGTGTGATCTGATCTAGCGGCCGCGACAGCTTCGACCCGGCAACCCCCGTGCGCACTTCAACCAAGCCCGCTTTATTTAGCATGCCCATAATTCGGCGGATCACAACGGGGTTCGTATTTACGCTGCCGGAGATATACTCCGAAGTGCTAATCCCGTCCTTGTTAATTTCAAGTAGGGATAATATATGAATGGCCACGGAAAATCTGGAACTGATTGTCATGATAAGCCTATCCCCCATTCCCATCTTCTTGTAACCATATTAGTTACTTGAGGAGTGGAATGTCAACCGCCTTTCTCACCGCGGAAGAGGGAATCCTACCTCGCCTTCTATCTTCCGTCCAGCAAGTTGCCTAAACCGCCTAACAGGCTGCCTTCATCTTTGCGGCCCGAATAACGGGATGCGGACAACACGCGGTCCGCCAAACGGCTAAACGGCAGCGATTGGACCCATACTTTGCCAGGGCCGCGCAGCGTCGCGAAGAAGAGCCCTTCCCCGCCGAACAGAGCCGTCTTTACGCCTTTCACGAATTCGATGTCATAGTTGACCGAAGACGTCATAGCCACTAAACAGCCGGTGTCCAGACGCAGCACTTCGCCGGGAGCCAAGTCTCTTTCAATCACCAAGCCACCGGAATGCACGAAAGCCAGACCGTCCCCTTCGATTTTCTGCATGATGAAGCCTTCTCCGCCGAAGAAGCCGGTACCGAGTTTGCGTTGGAACTCGATCCCGACCGACACCCCTTTAGCGGCACACAGGAAAGCGTCTTTTTGGCAGATGATTTTGCCGCCAAGCATTTGCAGGTCGAGCGGCACGATTTTGCCGGGATACGGGGAAGCGAAGGTGACGGCCTGACGATTGTAGCCGGCATTGGTGAATACGGTCATAAACAAACCCTCACCCGTGAGCATCCGTTTGCCCGCCCCCATCAGTTTGCCCATGAGTCCGCCGCCGCCTTGATTGCTGCCATCGCCAAAGATCGTCTCCATTCGGATATCCGGATCCATCATCATAAAGCTCCCGGCTTCAGCGATCACGCTTTCTCCTTGATCCAAGTGAACCTCCACGCACTGCATTTCATTGCCGATAATCCGATAATCGATTTCATGTGCATTCATGAAATAAACGCCTCCAAATGAATGAATTTTAATTATGTAATGTCATGAATTAGGAGTGCTTCAAAATAGCTCGAATCACGGAGTAGCTGATCAAGCTGCGATCCCGATAGACCGCCGCAACCGAATCGGGATGCTCACCGAGGATGCCTTTTTGCAAAATGGCTGCGCCAAATCCGCGTTCCACCGCCCCATTAAACGTAAAGGTGACGCAGTGTTCGGCGGCAAAACCGCATACCACCACGAAATCGGTGCCCTGTTCGCGGAGGAGTTGCTCGAGATCGGTTTTCCAAAACGAGTTGTTCCATGCTTTAGAAATCCGCAGGTCGGATTCAGCCAGCTTCACCTCAGGAATCACCTCGTACCCTGGAGTCCCTTCGCCCCCATCCTTATCCTGGACGACAACGACCGGCCGCCCCGCCGCCCTGAACATGTCGGCGACCGCATTAATGTACTCGCATGCTCCCGCAACTTCGCTTTGGATTCGCGGATGGTTCAAAAAGGCTTGCTGCATATCGATGATCAATAAAGCCGGTTTCATGCGTGATCCTCCTTTATCGCCCGCTTATAGGCGCCTAATTTCTTACATTATACACGATCCGCGAACCCGCCGTCGTACTCAATGCTGAAGTTTTTTAGTTGCATTCTACAAAAGCAGTTGACCCTCACATTAATGTTAGGGTTTATAATGAATCCAAGAAGGCAGGTGATTCGTAGGCGATGAGAATCGGTGAATTGTCCAAGGCAACCGGCGTCAGCATCCGCTCGCTTCGTTATTACGAAGAGCAAGGTTTGATCTCCTCGCAACGGCTAGCTAACGGATACCGTGATTACCATAGCTTTTCCGCCGAACAGGTGAAGACAATTCAGTTCTATTTAAGCCTGGGGCTTACGACGGAGCAAATCGCTGGCTTCCTGCATTGCGTCATGACCAGCAAAGAGGCGTTCTGCCGCCAGATTATGCCCGTTTACCGCAGTAAGCTGAAGGAAGTCAGTGAACAGATTGAGCTGCTGCAGGCAATCAAGGTGAATCTGGAGGAGCGGATCCGCCATATTTTAAGCGAAAATCCCGAAATGGAGATGAATGAGAATGGCAACGAAACGGATTGAACATGAAAATGAGTTTGTACAGGCGTTACAAGCGCCGGGTCTGACCCTCGTCGACTTTGACGCACCCTGGTGCCCACCATGTAAGGTGTTATCCCCTATATTGGATGAGCTGCACGAAAGCTATGACGGCGCCATTAACCTACTGAAGGTCAATTGCGATGAGCTGCCGGCTTTGGCCGCACAATTTAGCGTGATGTCCATGCCGACCGTGATTTTCTTCCATCAGGGCCAGCCTGTAGAGAAGCTGATTGGTCTGCGCCCGAAGGAAGCCTATACGAGTTTGATCGCGAAGTATCTATTACCGTCCCAAACGGCTTAAAGTAAAGGATAACGGGGAACAACCTCCAGGAAATGCTGCCCTATTCAGTGGAATGGGAGCAAACTTGGAGGTTTTATTTATATTTTTATATCGGTGTTGTTGATTTGAGCTTCAAGAACATCGTATAGGGCTAACTTATAATTGATCTTGTCAAGGTTTCGATAAAGTTCGCTTATTTTCTTCTCGATCTCCCCTTTATGTTCAAGCATCATTTTCTTACGCTCCGCAATGGTCTCATCACCTTCGTGAAACAATCGTACATACTTCTGGATTTGAACAATGGGCATACCGGTTAATCGAAGCGCGGTGACAAAATGAACCCACTCTAAATCTTCCTGATCATACAGACGCTTTCCGTTATCGTCTCGTTTAACAAAGGGAAGCAATCCCTCAGTTTCATAGTACCGTAGTGTGGAAACGGTAATTCCTGTCATGAGCGTCACTTCTTTAATGTTCATCATCTGGATACTCCCCTCCGATTCGTTAAAGTTAACTTTGCCGATTCCTGGAACGAAACGGATATCTTATTTGGAGGAAAATATAGGTTCGCTGGATGTGGAACTCTCTTCCGAAGATTTACGCCAGATCGATGAGGTGATGCCACCTACTTCCGTAAGCGGAGATCGTTACTAAGGCCTTAACAAAAATAAACCAGCCAGCTGCCGATTTGTGGATCGGCGACTGGCTGGTTCTCTGTTCGCTTCGTTTCATTCGTAGACATGAATATCGCGGAGTTGTTTGGCTTGCTCGATATACGGCCCCTCCGACAAGTTGTTAAATGCCAGATGGGTAGCCCGTAAACTCAGCAGTTGATCACCGGGCTTGAGTCCAAATTCTCGCCACGTCGTTAGCGGCAGCGTAAAATACCCTTTGCTGTTTAAATAAACCCAGCAGAACGAGCGTTCTTTGAAGGTAATGGCCTGCCCTTCCGGGATGGCGAATTGCTGAATCTGAGGAATGCTGGCGAAAATCGTGGCAAGCGGTGAGTTTGCAATCAGTTCTTTGCAAACGACGCTAAAGCCTTTGGCCGTATTCCGACCTGTCATCAGTATAATGTTGGAATCCGGGCGAATCTGGTACTCATGCAGGGCTTGATCCGGAAGGTAAAATGATCCGTCGGGAAGAATTTTGCTCCACGCGTAAAAGTACTTCCCGCCTTTGGCATTCACTGCCATGTCTATCATCCCCCGAGCGTAATGATTATCTATCTAGAGGTAATTCAATAAGTCATCAATCTGACTTATGAATGTCTACCTATTAGAATAATCATCGCCCAATCACGGGGGCGTGAGATATGATTTTGATCACCTTGGATGTCTTGTTGAAATAAGATTGGCAAAACCTATTCGGTCAGTTCTTCGATTTTCTCGGCAAAATACAGCTTATGCGCCTTGAGTACGATGATCTTCAGCATCATATAGATAGGAATGGCCAAGATCATGCCCAGGATGCCGCCAAAGTCACTGGCCACGAGCAACAAGACGATCGTTGTTAAAGGGTGGATATTGATCGTTTTGCCGTAGATGTACGGGGAGATTAAATTGCCTTCGATCTGCTGCGCCACCACCACGATGAGGATGACCCATACCACCATGGATGGGGAGACGGTGAACGCCACAATGACACAAGGAATCGCTCCGAGCAATGCCCCAAAATACGGGATGAAGTTAAATAGCGCACCAACGACTGCCAGAAGTAACGGGTACGGTAAGCCGATCAGCCAAAACCCAATGAAGCTCATAAAGGCGAGCAGCACGGCGCTAATCATCCGTCCGGCGATAAACCCCTTCAGCATATTGTCAATCTCATGAATGACGCCTGCCCCGTCCCGGCGATATCGAACCGGAAGCATCCGTACCAGTGACGGCGTGACCCGCTCGTCTTCTTTCAACATGTAATAAAGCAGGATGGGCACCGTACCAACCACAATGACGAAATCATTTAGAAAAGTCACCACGTGCGATAAATAACCGGAGATGGCTTCCATGGCTGAGTTCAGATAATCCGTCACTTTGTTCATCAGCTCCGGACTCGTTTCGTCCGTCACCATTGAGAGATAACGGTTATCGCGGAAGTCGTTCATCTGCGATTGCACACCGTCGATCAACTTTGGTACGTTGTTCATGAATTCGATGATCTGCTTCTGCAGCGGCGGCCAAACAACGATCAGGAAAATCGTGATCACTCCCGCGAACATCAGATAAATCAGCAGAATCGAAAGCATCCGGTTCAGCTTCTTGCGCTCTAGAAACTGAACGATCGGTCGAAGCAGGTAATAGAGAAATCCGGAAATCGTCAGCGGGACAATCAAAATAGACACGAGCGTTACCAGCGGGTTAAAGATAAAGCTGACCTTGGACAACAAATAGATGATCGTCAGTACCAAAATGATCCCCAGCGATGTTCGGTAAAACGGGTGTTGCCACACGGTTTGTTCCTCCTCTCCCTCTCTCCCGGTACGCCGGAAGAGTTACGGATTAAACCTCTGGAAGTGTATCCAGCGCGGCGTCCAATAAGATATCAAACCAATCGTCGTCCTCCTCGAGCCGCGCATCAACCGCAAGGAATTGTTCTTCCACTCCGGGCTCGTTCGCATAGTGAAGGCTGTAATCCCAATCCTTCCCCTTTTGGCTAAAAAACGTAATTTCGTAGCTTGCTTTGTGCGAACTGACATCAAAGACGGTTTTGCCTATGTAAGACCCGTCCTCCTCTCGCTTCATTTCTGCGTGAACAATACTCAACTCGGTCATGCATCGCAACTCCTTTATCCGGCAATTACTTATATTCATATTGGACAGTCTTCTTGCAATATCGTACCATGTTTTAAGTCAATAGCAATATGCAGAACATGTACGGAGGTGACTTCCCTTGCCGAAACGAAAAAAAACGGCGCTTTCGCCCGCAAAAATATTAACCTTCGGCTTTGCGATGGTAATCACGCTGGGTGCATTTTTGCTATCGCTTGCTCCCGCAACGGCGGAGGGCCATCGGCTTGATCTCATTGATGCGTTTTTTACCGCTACTTCGGCCGCTTGCGTAACCGGACTGGCTGTCGTGGATACCGGCACGCATTTCACCGTGTTCGGACAGATCGTCGTCCTGCTGCTAGTACAGATCGGGGGGCTCGGTTTTACGACGGTAGGCACCTTGATCTCGCTGGCGTTCAACCGCCGGATTTCGCTGCGTGAACGGCTGGTACTGCAGGAATCGCTGAACCATCATCAGATCGGCGGCTTGATGCCGTTGATCCTGCGTGTCATGGCGTATTCCTTAACGATCGAAGCGGCCGGCGCACTGCTGTTGTTCGCCAGGTTCGCCCGCGACATGCCGCTGGGACAAGCGTTGTATTTTGGCATCTTTCACAGCATTTCGATTTTCAATAACGGCGGCTTCGATTTATTCGGCCGAATTCACGGGCCTTTTAGCGGGTTGGCCGAGTACGCTGGCGACCCGTTCGTCAACCTTGTCGTCATGCTTTTGATTTTCCTTGGCGGGATCGGCTTCATCGTTATTGCCGACCTGCTTGGTTATAAGCAAAACCGGCGATTGTCCCTACATACCAAGGTTGTCCTGACGATGTCCGGCATTCTGACGGTCGTCGGCGCAGTGATCTTATTGTTGATCGAAGCGAATAATCCGCATACCCTGGGTCCAATGAATTGGATGGACCGCATCTTCGCCAGTTTGTTTCATTCCGTCAGCTCCCGGTCCGGCGGAGTCAGCACCGTATCGGTAGCGGATATGGAGCAATCGAGCCAGTTTTTATTGATTCTGCTCATGTTCATCGGTGCGGCCCCCGGATCGACCGGCGGCGGGATCAAAGTCACGGTGTTCGCCATTTTGCTCGGGGCGATCTATGCGATGATGCGCGGTAAGCAGGATATTGTCTTCTTCCGCCAACGTCTACCCAAGGCTTCGATCATAAAGGCAATTACGCAAACATGGCTGGCGATGTTCTTGGTCATTTCCGTCGCCATGGCATTATCCGCGCTCGAGGACGTTACGTTTCTGAACCTGCTCTTTGAGACGACCTCCGCGTTTGCCACCGCCGGTTTGAGCCTCGATGTGACGCCAAAGCTGACTGAGATCAGTAAGGTGCTGCTCTGCGCGGTCATGTTCCTCGGACGGATCGGACCGTTGACGTTGGCTTATGCATTTACCTCGAGGTCCAAGAAGGAATTGCTGAAGTACCCGGAAGGCAAAATTATTATTGGCTGACCCCTTCGACCCGCATTACAAATTCGTTTTGAGATGGTGTATGATAAGACAATAACCTATTTCCAAAGTATGGAGGAGACCGTAAATGTCCGATTTTCAAACGAAACTGGAAAAATATGCAGAACTGGCCGTCAAAATAGGCGTGAACGTACAGCCCGGCCAAAACCTGATCATCAACGCGACCATTGATTGCGCGGAACTCGTCCGTCTCATCGTCAAGCAAGCTTATGAAGCCGGTGCTAGATTCGTCAAAGTCAACTGGAGCGACGATGTGGTTACTCGTCTTCGCTATGATATGGCTGCGGAGGATTCCTTCCTGGATGAACCCAAATGGTATGCCGGCGAAATGCTGGAATTCGTGGAGAACGGTGCGGCTGTGCTGCACGTGATTTCATCCGATCCCGACTTGTTGAAAGGCGTTTCCACCGAACGTCTCACCAACCATCAGAAAACTTACGGTAAAGCAATGAGCAAATACCGTGAGATGCAAATGTCCGATAAATTCAGCTGGTCGATCGTTGCGGTTCCATCCAAGGTATGGGCGGATAAAGTGTTCCCTAACCTTCCGGAAGAACAACGTGTTCAGGCCTTGTGGGAAGCCATTTTCCGCACGGTTCGCCTGGACCAGCCGGATCCGATCGCCGCTTGGCAGCAGCACATCGACAATTTAACGCAGAAATCCGACTACTTGAACGCAAAGCGCTATAAGAAGCTGCATTATAAAGCTCCAGGAACTGACCTCACGATCGAGTTGCCGGAAGGCCACCTGTGGGTTGCAGCCGAAAGCCTCAACGCGCAGGGAAATACGTTCCTGGCAAATCTGCCGACAGAGGAAGTCTTTACCGCTCCGCACAAAACGGGGGTTAACGGTACAGTAGCTGCTACGAAGCCACTTAGCTACCGGGGCACCATTATTGACCGCTTCTCGTTGACTTTCGAAAACGGGCGTATCGTCGACTATCAAGCTGAAGTTGGCGCCGACGTTCTGAAGCAGCTTGTCGAGTTGGACGAAGGCTCGCATTACCTGGGCGAAGTGGCGCTTGTACCGCACAACTCCCCGATCTCGCAATCAGGCATTCTGTTCTACAATACGTTATTTGACGAGAATGCATCCAACCACCTGGCGATCGGCAATGCCTACGCCTTTAACCTAGACGGCGGGAAATCGATGTCCCAGGACGAACTGTCGCAGCGTGGATTAAATTCCAGCCTGGCGCACGAAGACTTTATGGTCGGATCCGCCGAGATGGATATTTATGGCGTTACCGCGGACGGTACAGAGGAACAGATCTTCGCGAAAGGAAACTGGGCATTCTAACCTGAGAAATTCAAAAAGCGCCCCTGGCAGATCCGTTCTGCCAAGGGGCGCTTTTTAGGATGTAATCCTAATTTAGGATTCGACATTCGCTGATATCATGGATGACGCATGGGCCCGGCTGCGCTGGATCATCACAGCGGCCACACTTAAGAGAACCAGCAACGCTAGGAACCCGGCCAATACCCATGCCGTCGTGTCCGCGCCGCCAATGTCCATCGTCTCTCCCACCAACAGGGGCAACAATGCGCCCCCCACGCCGCCTGAAGCGATCAATAAGCTGGGGGTCGTTTCCTCAGAGCCTGGCAACAGCTTGTTGGCAAAGACGAGCGCGATGGAGAAAAGTCCCGACATAAATAAACCAAACAGAACGATGAAGGTGAACAGCAAAGCCATCCCTCCGCTCCAAGCAAACAGAGCAATGACGATGAAACTGATCAGGCAGCCCAAGGTCACGTAACGGCTATAGGAAATCCGCTCCGCGATGACACCGGCAAATAAACGACCGATCGTCATGGCCACCCAGAAAAGAGTCACACTGAACGCAGCGGTTGGCTTAGTGATTCCGAGCTTCTCGATCAATAGAGACGGCAAGAAATTAACGAAGCTCATTTCCGTGCCGACGTACACAAAGAAAAAAACAATAAAGACAACGAGCAGCAGCCCTCGGGTTCCCTGGTACGGTTTCAGCCAATCCCCCTTCTCTGCCGTCTTCACACCTCTAGCTTGAAGGGTCTCTTTAAAATCACCGAAGCGGCCTTTTCCCCAGGCGAACAAGAGGACGAATGCCAGAACCGAGACTAACAGGAAGGTATACCGCCAAGACTCCAATCGAATAAAGGCACCTGCAGCCAGCGGCATCAGGAGTGCCCCGAGTCCGAAGAAGACTTCTAACCTGCTCATCGCCACGGCAGTTCTCTCCGTGAAGGAAGCAATAATGATGGTTCCGATCACCGCTTCTATCATCCCAAATCCAAAGCCGGCTACGGCTCCAACAGCATACATCCATTCCCAAGGCGGAAGCAGCGTATAAACGAACTCCCCCGCACACAACATTCCGGTAGCGATAAGCAAACCATTCAACTTCCCGAGTCTTGCTATCAACAAGGGGGATACCAATACTCCCACAAGGAAGCCGGAAAACTGGGCGAAGATCAACATCCCCCCGTCACCGTAGGTTCTACCGTAATGCTCCAGCAAACTAGGCATCAACGAACCGACCACAACATGCGCCAATCCGATCAGTAGATAAGACCAACATCCCATCCAAAACAAACGCTTCACGAATTCTCTCCTCTCGCCTTACACAGCTGCAGAACACACACTTCCTTTATTGTAATAGATCACTACAGTTACGTCATCTGTAGAAACCTGGCGAAATAGATCGGCATTTTGTAATATTCATGGTAAAACATTCCTTTTATTGTGAATGTAGAGTAAAATTGGGATAGTGGATTGCTAGAATGGGATTAAGGATACGAGATAGAGAGGTAACTTTATGTCCAGTCAGTTACAGTGCTTACTTACCGCTAATTATTTGGAGCTCCCCGAACATGTCCAGGAAGAAGTCTACTACGCCTATTTCGATTTGGTATACGGTACTGTTTATTATAGGGTCAAGGATCATCAAGCAACCGAGGATATTATCCAGGAAGCGTTCCTGATGGTTGTCCTCAAGAAACCGACTTTCGATAATGAAATCAGCTTACGCGCATGGTTAAGGACGGTCTCACGGAATATGGCCATCACCTACTTGCGTAAAAATCGGAAACACGACAATTCCGTTGACACAGATTGTGCACTACAGGAGATCGCTGCCACGGCATGGCCGGAGGACTCTGTCGAGGGGTGCGTGGAAACCAAGCTGCTGGAAGAAGCCATCAGTTCGTATTTACATCATATTAAACCAGAATACCGCATGCTGCTCGAATATCGCTGGAAGCAAGGCCTTAGTTATAAAGAAATTGCCGATCGAATGGGGTTATGCGAGAATCTCGTCCGTCAACGGTTATTTCGTACCCGGGAAGGGATTAGAAAAATGCTGAATACGGAATGGGAAGAACAAAAACCGGATGCCTCGATCTAATAGAGACATCCGGTTCTATTTGCTTTTATGCGCCGGCTTCTTCCAACGGCAACAGCTGTTGGCGTATGAGCTTCACGCGAGAGATTCGCTTGTTGTCGGTTTCCTCCACCACGTACGTATATTCGCCGTATTCCACCGTTTGCCCCACCTGCGGTGGCAGGATATCGATCCGTGAATACAGCCAGCCGCCTATGGTATCATAATCGTCGGAATCCAGCTCCAGACCGAATCGGTCATTAATCGACTCAATCAACATCAACCCATCGATCGAATACTCATGGGTATCCGACTGTTCGATGCCAGGACGTTCCTCGTCGAACTCATCCTGAATTTCGCCGACGATTTCCTCGACGATGTCCTCCAACGTGACCATACCGGAGGTTCCGCCGTATTCGTCGATTAAGATGGCGATTTGCGTTCTTCCCCGCTGCATCCGTTTCATCAAATCGCTGATCGGGATGGATTCCGGCACAGCCATGATCGGACGAATCAAATCGCGAAGATTGCGGGTTTGAGAGCGTATCAAATCCTTAATATGAATAAATCCGATGATATGGTCTTTGTCCTGATTGCATACGGGATAACGGGTTCTTGTGCCTTCCAGGGCGATTTCCAGGTTTTCTTCCAGTGAATGCTGAGTATACAAACAAATCATTTCGGTCCGGGGAATCATGATTTCCCGGGCGGTGGTATCCGCAAACTCAAAAATGTTATCCACTAACGACATTTCCGTGCTGTCGATCAATCCGCTTTCGCTGCTCTCTTTCATCATCACTCGAATTTCTTCCTCTGTATGCAACGAGTCCTGCTCCGACACCGGCGCGATGCCGAACAATCGCAAGAGACCGGCGGACAATCCGTTTAACAGCCAGATGAACGGGTACATCAGACGGTAAAATATTCGCATCGGCCAGGCGAACCATAACGTAATGGCCTCAGCCTTGCGGACGGCGATCGTTTTCGGGGCTAGCTCCCCCAACACGATATGAAGAATAGCGATAAGAATAAACGAAACCGCTAACGAAACGATAAACCCTGGCCTATCACCCAAACCCATCATTTCAAACAGCGGCCCAAGCATGCGGGATACCACCGGTTCTCCTAGCCAGCCGAGCCCAAGCGAACTGAGGGTAATCCCTACCTGGCAAGCCGATAAGTACCCCTCTAATCGGCCTAACTGTTCTTTAGCGATCCTTGCATTCCTTCGCCCCTCATCGGCTAAAGCCTCGATCCGGGAGCTCTTCACTTTCACGATGGCAAATTCGGCCGATACGAAAAAACCGTTTAGCAACACCAATAACACCATGAATCCTACAGAATAAAGACTCGGTAAAGGGTCACCCAATACGTTTCCTATTCCCGCCGGTTTGGCGACGAATAGGTGCACCTCCTTCGTGGATTAAAATCATCGAACTTCCATTGCTTTTCATATGAGAACTGCAGCGTTAATTTCCCAAGGGATCCATCTCCTTTTGCCATGCAATTGCATCCTGTATGATGAATTCTTCTTAATTATATTATTATACACTACACAGTCAAACGCTGCGGTATTCCTGACGAACAGGCGTGGCAGGCTTGAAAAATAAAAAAAGGCCCCTCTTGGAAGGGGCTTAAGAATTTTATCGTCTGGTCGGCGGCGGCGAACCGATTACGCCGGGATATTGATAGACGAGCGGCTCGTCGAACGTCGCATAGTCAAAATTAACCATCAGCATGACCGTCCGCACGCCGGTAACCGGATCACTGATGATGATATGATCGCGACCGGCGGCTTCCAGCACGCCTTTGAAAACCTTCGCGTTCCACTCGCTGTTGTTCTCGTATGTCATGTAGAATGTGCCGATTTTGCCTAAATTCAGACGGAAAATGTTCTCGATGTACGATTGCTCATAGTTCTGAATCGGCATGGGCATAACAGTGCCCCCGGGCGTCATCGGGCTTCCGCTAGGCACTTGCGGCGGCATTGCCCCTCCCGTTTGCTGCGGATATCCGCCTAATCCAGGCATTGTCGGATAAGTACCATGGCCTGCGGGATAAGCTGCCGGCCGAAATTGCTGAGTAAACATGCAATTCATTCCTCCTCATGATTGGTCAAACGAAAGGTTGAAGTTAATAAACGGAAGGGCAGTCTTCCACGGATGGAGAAAAGAAACAGTGCGCTTTAAACCGGCCGGTGTTCTGCTGATTATACCAGGTAGCCGGGCAATCTCCCGCAGGCCGAAAAAACCACAAGGCGTTGGATGCTGGCCAAATCCGTTCACCATTGATGACGCGCTGTGCCAATCGAATATCGCGGTCGCGAGCCCTTTGGTAGAAATAGCCCTTCACCGTAGCTTCGAAGCCGCCAGGATTTTGAAACACCATTCGGTTCATGTCACGGATATCCTGAAAATCAAGGCAGTTGCCCAAGATCCGGTTCACGCCGACATTGCCGACCATCAGCATGCCCTGCTCGCCTTCCCCTTCCGCTTCCGCGCGCATCAGGCGCGCCAGCAGTCTAACATCTTCGGAGTTTGCTTTAATGACGGCCAATTTGGCTCCCCCTCCCTCTCTGCTGAACGATATATCCTATGTGCATCCGCCTATCTTGGTGCTTAGCACTAGAAAAAATTCGGTGTCAAGTACCCGACTAACCACCTGCATGTGAATACGGTTACAATATTGAACATTTCGTGACTATTTCTATGGACGCGCTTACACGAATAGCATATACTGTAGATGAATAACGTTTATTTATACGTTTTTGCTGGTTTCGTTATAAAACGGTTGCTTCATTTTACCTTTTAGGAGGTTACCTCATGAGAATCGCGATTATTGGCGGCGGTCTGGCCGGGCTTACGGCTGCTGCATACCTGTCGGACAGTGACACGTCCGGAACAGTGTTTGAACGGAGCCCGCAGCTCGGCGGACGGGCCTTCACTTATGAAAAATCGGGATTTACTCTGAACTACGGAGCACACGCAGTATACGGCATCGACAGACATACGCTCCATTCCATGGAAGAAGAGCTGCATTTGAAATTCCAGAGCAAACAGGTGGATAAGCGTAAAGTGGTGTACGCCAAACACGGGCATTTAACCCCTGCCCCGCTCGATTTCGTCAACATTATGAAAACGGATGTACTAACGCCAAGGGAGAAAGTCCGCTTCGTCGCCGAAATCGCCGCTGTGATCGGTAACATCCATCATTTGAAACAGCATCGGACTCTCGGCGATTACTTGGACCACTCGCACGCTTCGGCGGACGTCAAAGAATTGTGGGAACATCTCGTATGTTCCAACTTCTTCATTACCCCGGAGGAAGCGCGCAAAGTGTCCGGCGAGGTTATCGCCGAATACTATCACAACCTATTCCTCTCCGGCCGACCGGTTAGCTACATTCTTGGCAGTTGGGCGACGATTACCGATCAACTGATCGATAAAATTGGCGCCAACGACGCTTGGGACATCGCCGTCAAGGAACCGGTCGAATCGATTACGATGGAAGACGGTAAATTCGTGTTAAATACGAAGACCCGGCAACAACTCGTATACGATCAAGTGATCTTCGCAATGCCGGTCCAACAAGTGACCAAACTGCTGGAAGACACACCTTGGGCAAGTACTCTGGATCCCTACAAGAATAACACTTCGACCGAAGTGCTCGTTTACGATGTTGGATTTACCAAAGTTGTAGCCCGTCCATTCCACTATATCAGCGATATGGATCATAAAATATTCATCAGCGATGTCTCTGCCACCGACTATACCGTGGCCCCCGTGCATGGACAGTTACTGCAGGGGATTGCTTACTTGAACGATGACTTCACGGACGAGGAGCAGAAGAAGCAATACCTGGAGCAGAAGACCCAGCAAATGGAAGCGTTGTTTGATACGTACTATCCAAACTGGCGAGAGTTTGTGGAAGTGAAGCGGGTGTCCAAGAAAGCGATGGTCGCCAGCGTCAAGAATATTCACACCAACAAGCTGCTGCCGAATCGTTTAGCTGGCGTACCTTTCTTCTTCTGTGGAGACGGCTGCGAAGGCAAAGGCGAGTTAGCCGAGCGTGCCTTCTCCAGTGGCCGCGCTGTCGCTCAGTCGATTCTGGAGCAAGCGCAAACCAAGGCCTTATCCTATTAAAGAGGTTATACAAACAAAAACAGAAGCGTATTCGCAAGAGTCGACGAAGAGGTCTGACTATCCGTTACGCTTCTGTTTTTTGTTGTTCGATCGGTTTCAACCTTACCCTGCCTGCCTTTCTTGTCATTTTGACGGATCTTCGATCCTTGACTTACCCGGAGCTATGCGACTTCCGGTATTCTTGCATCTCGGTCCGGTAGGTTCGACCAACCCGCTCGAAGCCGTGGTAACGGCGGCCCTGAAACGTCAGCTTTCCTTCGTCTCCTTCCGCACATTGCCCGTATTCCGTCCCGGATACGGCAAACTCCAAGCGGTCGCCGCTTTCGACCTCGAAGGTCACATAATACTTCGTGTCGGACCGATTCACCGAGGTGTCGGTGTCATGGCGATGGCTAACCTCGGTCCGCTTGCTGACGATGACGGACTGGACGCTAAGCACCGGTTGCCGGTTGTTTCCAATGGTGCGAAGAAGCCCTCTAGCTGCCATAGCTGCCAGAATCCCGATGATCACCACAAACAGGATCGGCAACGCCGTTTCCACTACGCCAAACATTTCCGTCCAAGACTGCATCACGTTTTCCCTCCTTCAAGAGGTTGCTCCGTACCCGCTGTTCTCCCCTTTCCCCCTAAGTATATGCCGATGCGAAATAAAACTTGTTATTCAACGTGTCCAGAAAATATGCCACTCTTGTCCAAGATATCCCTAGAAAAACCAAAAACCCCCGATTCGCACTTGCGAACCGGAGGTTAATTGGGTACCAAATCGGATGGATCAGAATTATGCATAGTACTCGAACAACAGTTGACGGGTTTCTTCGGCGCCATCAGCTTCCATTTCGAACGCCTCGTCAAGCCCTTTCTCTGCCCAGCAAGCTTTACACTGTTCTTCGGTCGTGCACAGGTGAGCGTCGTCGCAGTTGTAGCAAAACTGAAGGTAGTTGCGAGTTACTGTTTCCTCTTGAGCTATCGTTTTCATTAGGGTTCCACTCCTATCGTATTGGGGAGCTTTGGCTCCGTTTTGTTTCCCTTTTGTTGTTGATCTTTCTTACAAGTTAAATATATCACAAAGTCTAAGGAGCGCACGTGATAAATTTCACAATATGATGAACGTCACTATATTTCTTTGTTTCTGCGCGTAAAAAAGCACGACACCTCGTGCCGTGCTTGATATTATCGTTAAACCTACAACACCTGCCAGCTCCGTCCCCCGTCTTTCGTTTGCATAAGCAGTGAGCGTTGTTGATCCTCTTTGGCAACCAGCAGCCATCCCACGCGGGAGGTAAAGAACTGAAGCTTCACGATTACGGGGTAACCTTTTAGCGTCTCGATCAGTTTCTCATTATCCGGCAGCGGCTCCCAGCTCGTCCCTTGATCCGACGTATAATAGACCGTTGAATCGAGTATCGTCCAGCCTTCGTTTCGGGTCAAGAAGGTTGGGGTCAGCTTCTCGTTTAATCCAGTCTGCCAAGACAATTTGAACTGCGCTAACTTCCATGTGTCACCGGCATCTTCGGTGAAATAACCATTGAATTTCGTAGAATTTCCACGGCTGCAGCCAACGGGAATCCACCCCTCTTTGGTACTGCCCGAGAAGAAGGATACATTTCCGATCGTAAAGCTCTCGCAGGTTTTATACTTGTCCAAGCTGAAGAACTGTTTGTTTTGCGTCCAAGTCAATCCGCCGTTTTGTGTCATGTACAGCGTCGGAAGCCCATCCATCTTCTCGCTAACAAACCCCCGGAGTGGACTCGTAAAAGCCATGGATGGATCCGTGCCTAAGGTTCCTGCAGGGTGATCTGAGGACAGAAGGCTCACGGGGTCGGTTCCCCCGAGCAAAGCTTCAAAGGATTGGGCTCCATCATCAGTGGCATAGAGTGACTTTTGGCCTCCCTCCCTAGGGGACCCTTCGGATAAGATCCATCCATTGGCCGAGTCAGCGAATACCATCGCCTTCACCTCCCCGGTTCCGGGGAACGAAGTGACCTTCCAGGTCACTCCGCCGTCCGTCGTACGCAGGACAATCGTATCTCCGGAACCCGCAGGATTACGAACGATAAAACCATGATCCGGATCAAGAAAAAAGATATCTTTACCATACTCGGGCGTGGTTGAAAACGGCACGGATGCGGCGGGAGAAATATTGGTCCACGTTTTGCCGTTGTCTTCCGTAATGTAGAGCCGAAGCTCGTTTCGCGTGTTCCCCCAGGCTAACCCCGTCGTAGCGCTGAGCAACTGAAAGTCGGTTAAACGGGTCTGAATTTGGTAGCGGTTGTTTTTGTTCTCCGCCGAAGTGGCGGCGGGATTTCCCTGGTTTTCGGAAGATTCCGGATTGATCACCGTAATTGTCTGCCCTTCCTCGGAAGGATCGTCTTGAACAGGAGCGGCAGCCGGAGGCATCTCAGACGTGCAAGCCGTCAGAAGCAGGACCAACACCAGGGCGGTTCCGGTCAACTTGTGCCACAAGCTCAACCCGAACCACCTCGCTTTCTGCATAATCTAGTTCGTCTCTCATTATACCATAGGCGCTTTCCGCCGTTATAGACGCGGATCGTTCCCGAAGTTGACCGTGACATGCTGATCAGGTTTGTAAACGGCAAAGGCATAGCCCTTGCTTTGCAAGTATTCGATAATTTGCGGTAAAACCTTTACGGTTTGCGCTTTCTCATGCAGGAGAATCACTTCTGTGTTGCGGTGCGTTTGACGCTTCACTTCTTTGAGGATCGAACTGGGGCTATCCGGATATTTCCAATCCTTAGAATCAACCGTCCAATCCCACATTTTAAACCCGGCTTTGGCGATGTCGCCGCGGAATTTCTCACCGATTTCCGGCTTGCTGCCATAGGGAGCGCGAATCAGATTCGGCGTAGTTCCGGTTAGCTTCTCAAACAACTGCTGTTCTTTCGTAAATTCCTCCACGAAATGAGCAGATCCATTCCCGTCGTACAATTTCTTCTTGTTGTGCGTCATGCTATGTAGACCAATATAATGACCAGCCTCCAGCGTCTGATTAACGGCCTCTTTATGGCTGCTGAGTTGATTTCCGATCATGAAGAACGTACCGTGGATCTGATAACGCTCCAAAATATCAAGCAGCGGCTCCGTGTATTTGCTAGGTCCGTCATCAAAGGTCAGATAGATGACTTTCTGCTTCTCTGTGGTTTTAGGTTTTTTGTCGGGTACCGCCGGAGGTTTCGTCTCGACCGTTGGCTGAACGGGAGGCGTTGGCTTGTCTTCTACCGGTGTTACAACGGGTTCTACAGCAGGCTGAGAAGGCTCCGATCCAGACGGCGCTATGCTCTGCTCTTGCTCCCCCTCTTCTGCAGCCGCCAATTTCGCCGGTATAACCACGCGGGTAGGCTTCTGAAACGGGAGCGATTCATGTAACAGCGGGGCGACCGCCATCGCAGTCAGTGCCAAAGATGACGCTGCCAGGACGATCGCTGCTGTCATCACGAGCTTCACCGGTCGTGTTGAACCAGAACGTGCGGTGCGCTCTCCATGTTTTTCACTTCGTCTTCCGTAAGGCGACATATCGTTCACCGGTTTCCTCTCTCTTTTTCTAATTACTAGAATAATATAAAGCGAGAGTTTCGTCCTTACAGAATCGTTAATCGTTGGTTACAAAGTGATAACATGTTTTGGATAATGATATTTAGTTAACATAATATTTATTATGTTGTTTTTCTATTGAAACTGAATATTCCACATTTTACTTTAAATTTTGAGCTTATTTCAGGTACAATGGAATTTGGGCGAACTACATATCGCGCTTTCTCCTTGAAAGCGACGAAGCGACCTGAACACATGCAAAACAACAGGTTAAGAATGCAAGCCTTGGCGCAAGCTAAGGTTTGGAGAATACGACGAGGAGATGAAAAAAATGAAAAACAAATTGCGTTCCAGCCGGGTTGTTATCATCGGCACGGGGGCGGTTGGCGCAACAACCGCTTATACGCTGCTCTTAAGAGAACGGATTTCCGAGTTGGTGCTGATCGATGCCAATAAAGAAAAGGCACTTGGCGAAGCACTCGACATGAATCACGGTCTTCCCTTTACCGGCGGGGTAAAGCTTTGGGCCGGTGATTACAGCGATTGCGCCGATGCCGACGTTATCGTGATCGCTGCAGGTGCTTCCCAACGTCCTGGGGAGACCCGAATCGATTTGCTGAAGCGGAATGCCGGCATTTTCGATAACATTATTCAGAATATCGTTAAATATAATGACCACGGGATAATTCTTGTGGCCACGAACCCGGTTGACATTTTATCTTATGTCACCTTGAAGAAGAGCGGATTCCCGTCCAATCGCGTGATCGGTTCCGGGACCCTGCTTGACAGCGCACGTTTCCGTTATTTGATCGGTCAAAATAAGAAGATTAACCCGCGCAGCATCCATGCGCATATTATCGGCGAACACGGGGACTCGGAGCTTCCGCTTTGGAGCTTGGCCAACGTTGCGGGGATTGGTTTGGAATTCTCCGAAGAAGATCGTAAGGAGATTTTCAACAGCACGAAAAATGCCGCATACGAGATCATTAACGCCAAAGGCGCCACGTCGTACGCGATTGCGCTTGCGCTGGACCGGATCATCGTCTCCATCCTGCAGAACGAAGCGTCCGTGCTGAACGTTTCGACGCTGCTGACCGATTACAACGGGGTATCCGACGTTTACCTCGGAGTGCCGAGTATTGTGGACCGCTCCGGCGTTCGCGAAGTGCTGGACTTGAAGCTGAGCAATGAAGAGTTGACCCAATTCCACGCCTCTGCGAATAAACTCAAATCGGAGATCGCTAACCTGGATTTGTAATAACAACATCCCTTATTTTCATCGAAAGCGTAAAATAAAAAAGCGTCCGGTCTGCTGCGGGTATGGCGGCACCGGACGTTTTTTTGCCCAATCAATTCACGTGATGAACTAACGTTAATTTATGCTATTAATTACACCCGCTATCGTCCTCAATTAATGCCCCGAGCGAACCTCATCAACATGTTTGACATGCTTATGATTGATGGCAATGAACAGCACGGCAAGCAGTACGAAACCGGCGCCTACGAGAAACGGGACATGTGGGTTAAACCACTCGGCTAGTTTACCGGCCAAAAACGGAGCCACCGCCCCGCCCAAAAACCGCAGGAAGCTGTAGGCGGCCGAAGCCGTGGAGCGCTCGACTGGCGCGGCGTTCATCACCGCCGTAGTAATCAGTGTATTGTTGTTTCCAAGCAGTGCCCCTGCGGCAATGACGGCGACGATAATCACCCATTGGGTATCTGTCCAAATTCCCATAGCCAGCAGCATGAGAGCAAACAGAAACAGCATGGCCCCCATCGATTTCACCGTACCGAATTTTTCTTGCAGCTTAGGCGCTGTCACTACAGAGGTAATTGCCAACAGAATGCCCCACGCTAGGAACACGTAACCCAGACCATGTTCATCCAGCCCCATCACAAACGGAGCATAAGCCATAAGTGTGAAGAAACCGATGTTATAGAAGCAGGCGGTTAATCCCAACACAACCAGGGAACGGTAGCTCATGGCCCGGAATGGGGCCATTACGGAAGTGCGCGTAGCTTTTGAGCCGCCCTTCTCGGATGATTTAGGCATGAGGATGCTGAGACCAACGAATGCGATAACCATAAGCGAGGCTACACCAAGAAACGGCCCGCGCCAGGAGATAGCTCCCAGCCAGCCGCCGACGAGCGGGCCGACCGAGATGCCGAGGCCAACCGCGGCTTCGTAGAGAATAACCGCTTTGGCGGTCCCGCTGCCGGATAACGTAACGATGGCCGACAAGGCCGTAGCGACGAACAAAGCGTTGCCGAGGCCCCAACCTCCGCGCAGACCGATAATCGTCCACACGTCGTCGGCCATTCCGCCCAGCGCGGAGAACACCGCGATCACAACGATGCCGGCAAGCAACGTCCACTTGATGCCGATCCGGGAGGAGATCGCCCCGGTAATCAACATGGCGACCGCCATCACCGCATTATAGCTGGTGAACAGCAAGGTCACTTCGCTTTGCGAAGCGTTCAGACTGGCCGCGATGGCCGGCAGGATCGGGTCTACCAACCCCAAGCCCATAAAGGCGATAATCGAGGCAAAAAAAACAGCCCAAACGGCTTTGGGTTGTTTTAATAGACTCTTATTTTCGAGTTCTAAACGTTCGGTAGTTTCAGATAACACTGCTGTTTTTGACGATGATGACATAAAGACTCCTTCCCCGGGTTATAAGAAAGATTTAAAGGAATGCCTGATCACATCTCCCCGGCTGATAATTCCGACAAGCACCCCGTTGCGTTCGACTGGGAGCTTCTTAATCTGCTTCTTCCCTAGAATCGCCGCAATGTTCTCAATTTCTTCATCCCATGAAACGGTATATACTTTCTTCTTGCCGATTTCTTTGACGTTGAGGTCAAGCAACCGCTGTGCGCGCTGTTCAAAATCCTCCTGGTCGCCTTTAAATACAGCGACATAATAAATCGAATCCACCACGACGTCGCGGTGTTTGCCGATGTACCGCATAATATCGCCGTCACTGATGTAGGAGACGATCTCATTCCGTTCGTTGACCACCGGAAGCCCGCTGATGCGATATTCCATGAATCTTTCGATGACGGAGCGAACCGTATCGGTCTCCTTGACTTTGTAAACTTGCTTAATCATGATCTCATGCGCTTGCATGGAATATCCCCCTCATATAATTGTATTATACAACTACACAAATTGTTGTCAATTGCTCGACCTTCGTAAAAGCGCTTCCCTCTACTCGAGGCCTGCATTCATTTAATTTCATGTCCATTCTATGATACGATAAACTTATCCTATTTGCCTGTGAGGTATTTGAAATGATCGATGAAAAATCGCTTGAAACCATCGAATTAGAGATGGCTGTATTATACCGACGGATAACTACAGCAACGGCTTCCGGAAAATACGGTAATTTAGACCGTTCCGCCTACCTGCTGCTGCATCGCATTGGCGCTCACGGCGCGGTGGGTGTCAAATCATTGGCCGACGAGTATCAGCTGGACATTTCAACCGTCAGCCGTCAAACGGCTGCGCTCGAGCAAAAAGGTTATGTGCGGCGAATTCCGGATCCGGCGGATCGACGCGCTTTTTTCTTGGAGATTACAGAGCTGGGCGCTGAAGAGTATGCCGTTTATAAAGAAGGTCGGTTAACGCGTATTCGCGAGCTTCTCTCGGATTGGGCGGAGGAAGAAACGGAAATCTTTGCCGCTTTGCTGCAAAAATTCAATCATGCTCTGCTGATTTCAAAATCCTGATATGGTCCAATTAGTTTACATAATATATATTATGGTAATCAAATGGAGGTAATCCTGATGAATGATATCGATATGCCGCTTGAAATCATTGAAAATGCCGTAACGCCTAGAGGCGAAATCCAGTTGCAACGGCGCGGCGAGGCGTTCGAAATCATCAGCAACGGCACCTTTCTGATGGCTACGTATAACGGCGAGTCGGAGCGCCTGCTAGTCCGCCGTGCGCTGGAGTTGGTCCCTTCGCCCGATAAGGTGCTGATCGGCGGCTTAGGCGTCGGTTTTTCGCTGCAGGAAGCGCTTCTCGACCCCCGCGTGAAGGAAGCGACCGTTGTGGAGATCGAAGCCAAGGTGATCGATTGGAACCGCTCTGTCTTGGCTCATGTCAATGGTCATGCTCTCGAGCAAACGAGAACACGGTTGATCCATGCGGATTTGGTTGCCTGGATTCGCGAAACGGCGGAATCGTTCGATTTGATCTGCCTTGACATCGACAACGGACCGGATTGGAAAGTGTTTGACGGCAACGCCTCCCTGTACGATGCGGCCGGTCTTGCGGCCCTACGAAACCGGCTGCGGCCTGACGGGTGCTTGTCGTTTTGGAGTGCGACCCCCTCGCCTGATTTCGTCCTGCGGTTGAGGGAAGTATTCGGGAACGTGGAGATCCGCGAAGTCCCGCAAACCCACGGCGAGCCGGATTACATTTTTTACGTACGATAACGGAAGCCAGAAATCTCAGGAGGGACCAACATGAATATTCAGAAAATCATCGATCGCCGAAGGTTGGACGAGAAGGTCGTTCAGATGCCCTGGTTCGTGCAGCAGTTTATCGACTATAAGCTGCCGGACCTCTCCCCCTCCACCTTGCTCGAATATGTGCGCGACTATGAGCAGTTTTTCGGATGGCTGCGTGCAGAAGGATTATCGGCGGCGGCGACGAACGGCCAAATCACGCTCCTGGATCTAGAGACGCTGCACATGGAGAGCATCGTCGGTTACCGGTTGCACTTGACTACGCGAACGGAGAGCACGAACTCCAAAATTACCGTGTCGCGAAAAATGTCGTCCTTGCGCTCGCTTTTTCATTATCTAGGCCAAATCGCCGAGGATGAAAACTTTTATCCGCTGTTGAAACGAAATATCATGGCCAAGGTGGAAATTAAACGCATTCATAAACCGAAGGATACGGCAGCCAAGCTCAAGGGCAAAATTCTGGAAGAAGACGAACTGACCGAATTCATCGCCTACATTGCCGAGGGATACGGCCACGATGTTGCGGATAACAAGCAGGCGTTGTATGCCTATGGGCTGAATAAAGAACGGGACGCCTGTATCGCGAGCCTGATTCTCAACTCCGGATTACGCGTCTCCGAGGTCGTAAACCTGAACGTGGATGACTTGGATCTTACGAATAAGCTCATTTACGTCTATCGAAAAGGCAATAACGACGAGTCATTCAAAACGCCCGTTTATTTTCGGGAACAATCCAAGGATGATTTGGCCGGCTATATGATGCTTCGCCAGACACGGTATCAAACCCCTAAACGGGAAAAGGCGTTATTCGTGGCCATTCCGAACGGTAACAAAGAAGGGAAACGAATGACCAAGCGCGCCATTCAAGCGATGATCATCAAGTACGCTAAACGGTTCGGCAAGCCGTATTTGACGGTCCATAAGCTGCGGCATTCCTTCGCCACCGACTATTATTTACAGAACGATATTTACAAGACCAAAGAGCAGCTCGGCCACGCTTCAACGGAGACGACAGAGGTATATGCTCACCTCACTGACAAAACGATGTCCGAGGCGATTGAGCGTCGCGCCAGCAGTTAATTGTCCATGGACACACTTCGCTTTTATGAAAAGAGGACTTCCCTGCAGTTTATGCGGGAAAGTCCTCTTTGCGTCCAAACATCTACAACCAGTTTTGCCGGATATATTCGGCGATTTGCGCGATCTCGTCGCGTTGGAACCGGCGTGGATCCGCCTCGTTGACGGGAAAGTCCGCTTCTTTCTGAACAATGGCGCAAACCTGTTTCAATTCATGGATTAACGGCTCGTCTTCCGTGGAGCGCAGCAGCACCATTTTCGGATACGGTTCCTGCTTGAAGCCTTCCACCAAGATCAGATCATAGCCGGCGAAATGATTGATGAGCTCGGATAGCGGCGTTTCTCGCTCTTCGAAAATCGCTGTTCGCCAAGGCGAAGTAATCGCTGCTGCTGCAGCACCGGCCTCCCGATGGCGAAATGAATCCGTGCCTTCCCGATCGGCATCAAACCCGTGCAAGTCATGCTTGATCACGGCTACGCGAAGATTCATGCCATTAAATAACTTTGCCAATCGAGTGATTAACGTCGTTTTCCCGCTATTTTTATAACCGACGATTTGTAAAACCGATACCACGCCAGCCCCTCCTCCATCCTACGAAACCCATAATTGAATCAAATTCAGAGATTACCTCCCGGCAGCTTCAGTACAGTTACTCGCTCGCCCGCTTCCATCCCCGTACTGGAAGGAGGGATCACGATCAACGCATCGCTGTCCTTGATCGTGATCATTACGCCTGATTCGTCCAGCTCTGCCGGAATGGCGTAAAGCTTGCCTTCGCGGAGCTCCAGCCGGCCGCGCACGAAGCGGGTAAAGTTATTGATTTTGGGATAAGGTCGGGCTAGCTCTGCCGTCAACTCAGGCAGAAACGGCTGAACGATTCCCATCATCTTTCCGATCGCCGGACGGACGAACAGCTCGAAACCAACGAAGCAAGCCCCCGGGTTACCGGATAATGCAAACAGCAGCTTTCCGTCCTTCACTGCGGCTGTCGTTACGCTCCCCGGTCGCATCGTCACTTTGTTGAACAGCATATCCACGCTGCCGCCCGACACCAGATCAGCCATGATATCATAGTCTCCGACAGATACGCCGCCGG
Organism: Paenibacillus sp. FSL R7-0216; assembly: GCF_037969915.1. Classification (NCBI taxonomy): domain Bacteria; kingdom Bacillati; phylum Bacillota; class Bacilli; order Caryophanales; family Paenibacillaceae; genus Paenibacillus; species Paenibacillus sp. FSL R7-0216. Next base: position 2,710,160 of record NZ_CP150222.1, read on the forward strand.
TAGTGACGACAACATCGTAGTTGGCGAACGCCGCCTCAACCTGCGCCTTCGCCTTGGTTAAATCATCCTCGATCGCCTCGAACAAGAACGGTTCGCCGCCTGCTTCGGTAATTTGGCTGTACAGCAAATACGTATTACTGTTACGGATTCGCCCGTCTTGCAAAGGTTCATCGATGCGCAACAGTTCCGACCCCGTGGAAAAAACCGCGATTCTCGGGCGTCTCATTACCGGGACGCGGTGGATGCCGAATGTGGCCAACACGGAAATCTCGCCAGCCGACAGCTTGCGGCCAGCCTCCAGAATCACATCTCCCTCGGACAACTCAAGCCCGATCGGCGTAATATTCTTACCCGATTCGATTTCGCGAATCAATCGGATAAAGGTCTGACCTTCCTGGAGCACAGATTCGGTCATTTCGAACATGACAACGGCGTCGGCTTCATCGGGAACCTTGGCCCCGGTCATAATACGGGCCGCTTGTCCCGGCTTTAACTTCGCCTTGGGAACCGATCCAGCAGGTATCTCATCCACCACTTCCAGAAGGACAGGATGTCCTGCATGGCAATTTGACGTATCACTGCTCAAAATCGCGAACCCGTCCATGCCCGAGCGGCGAAAATGCGGATACGGGTGCGGTGCGACGACCTGCTTCGCAAGAATTCGACCGTAAGCCTCAGGTAGCGAAATCATCTCGGCTTCCGTTGCCTTCGCATAAGGCATGATTTTCGCCTGTGCTTCGGCTACCGGAAGCGCTTTGCGGCGAAATTTATCCTGATCGGCTTCTCTCATCGCGGATTCGCTCCATTCCCCTGCTGTTCCAGCAAATAATGATCCAGCATCTCTGTCGTTCGTTTTGAAATCTCTTTAATTTCTTCTTTGCTCAAATTGTCGTAATGAATGCCCATAACGACGGTGACGGTTCGGCCTAGCGACGCAGAGGCGCGGCGGGCATACTCTTCGCTTAAGGTATGCTCCTTGTGCCCTGGCACAGCGGAAGTCAACGCTTCAGTGCCTTCACCCGACGGATAAGCGGTTGACGCCGCGCCAATGTGCGAGACGCCTCCCGTGATTAGCAGCAGCAAATCACGTCCGACCGGGATCGCTTCCAGCTTGATATCCTCGAATGACAATTGCCGCAGCTCCCTTCCAAAACAGTATGCCTTTATTTTATAGGATTCCGCGGATTTCGTCCAAGGCCTGGATGCCTTCCCGGTTCATCCATGCCTCAAGATCGCTGACCAACCGCTCCCCCGCTCGCAGGTTTACGAAATTATGGGTCCCCACCTGAATGACGGTCGCGCCGGCCATGATAAACTCGACAATATCCTCTGCACTGCTGATCCCGCCCATTCCCATCACCGGGATTGTCACGGCATGACTGACTTGATGTACCATTCGCAAAGCGATCGGCTTGATAGCCGGACCGGACAGACCGGCATATAAATTGTCAAAGATGCTCCGCCGCTTGAAGATGTCGATTTTCATCGCCGAGAACGTATTGATCAGCGATACGCCGTCCGCATGTTCTTCCTGGCACATCACGGCCATACCGACGATATCCTCAGCGTTCGGGGACAACTTGACGACCAGCGGCAGCGCCGTTGCCGCCCGGACCTCGCGGACCACCTGACGGGCAATGTCTGTTTTGATCCCGTAGGCCATCCCTCCGGCTTTAACGTTCGGGCAGGAAATGTTCAGCTCAATCATGTCAACGGCGGTTCTGCCTTCCTGCTTCCGCCTAGCCGCATCCTCATTTATCAGCTTGGCGCCTTCCACATACTCTTCAATCGAATTCCCGCCCAAATTTACGATTCGTGCCAAATCAAGCTGCTCCCACCGCGGGCATTCTTCGCGCAGGAAGGCGGCGACTCCCGGATTCTCCAGGCCAACGCTATTCAGCATCCCGGACGCCGTTTCCGCAACGCGAATCCCGTCATTCCCGGCCTTCGGATGTAACGTTAGCCCTTTGCCAGACAATCCGCCCAGCTTGTTAATATCGTAAATTGCCCCATACTCTTTGCCAAAACCAAACGTCCCGGAGGCCATGACGACCGGATTCTTAAAAGAAACCCCCGCGAGGCTGCACGTTAATCGAGTCATGCGAACACGACCTCCTCCGCTAAAAATACCGGCCCGTCTGCACAGGCCTTCTTCCGTCCGTCTTTGCATTGCACGCTGCATACAAGGCAAGCGCCGATGCCACAGGCCATACGATTCTCCAAGGAAACGTAGACCTTGGTTTGGCCGCCGCTTTGTGCTTGTTTGCGCTGGACCGCATGCAGCATCGGATGAGGCCCGCAGGCGATCACCGTATTATAGTTCCGAAAATCTACCCGATCTAATATCGAGCCGCCCACGTCAACCGTGACTCTGCCACGGGATGCAGCTTGAAACTCTTCGACCATATAGGACTCGCGGCTGTAGCCGAGGTATACGTCGGCCTCCGGCGCTTCACGCAGTGCGTAATAAAATGGGGCGATGCCGATTCCGCCGCCTACGAAAGCCGTCTTTCCCTCCAAGGGCGGAAATCCGTTGCCAAACGGACCGTCCAGTGTTAATGAATCCCCAGGCTTCAGTCCGGATAAACGTGCGGTTCCTTCCCCCGCAACCAGAACCAGGAACTCGATTTGGTCCTCTTTGAGATCAAAGATGCTAATCGGACGGGAGAGCAAAGGATATTGATCCCCGGCGCGCAGCATATAAAATTGCCCCATTTTCCCCGTGAACTTCCCTTGCACTGTGAGCTTGAACACCCCATGCGCGACTTCTTGGTTGGCCACTACAGTTGCCACGAATCTATCACATCCCTCTCATTTATGCTTCATCAAAGGATGCAATTTTTCGCCAAGAACGTCTGTGATTTATCTCACAACCGCATATTGGTTTCCATAACTGCTGTTTTTTTATCGTTTTCATTCATTTTCTGCAACAGTTAGGGAATACTACATCTTAGGTACAGTATGGGAATGAAGGAGGACTAACCTTGCTTATCCAGCTTAAGAGAGCACTATTCTTGTGCATGGCCGCTTCTCTATTTATTTACAGCGGCTCCGGGCTTCAGACTGTTCATGCCTCCTCAGTTGTTCATGAAACAAGGAGTCAGTCGGATAAAGGAGATCTGAAAGAGAACAAGGCGGCACCTGTGGACGCCAAACCAGTAGATCTAAGCGAGCTGCGACGCAAATATTCGGAGACCTTCAAATTCCGAGGTCCGGAAGTGAAACAGATCGCCCTGACCTTCGATGACGGTCCTGATCCACGATTTACGCCACAAATTCTCGATGTGCTTCATCGTAAAGGGATCAAGGCAACCTTCTTCGTGGTCGGAGTACGGGCTAAGAAATTTCCCAAGTTGATGCAACGGATCCATCAAGAGGGGCATCTCATCGGCAATCACTCCTTCAGTCATCCGAATTTCCGCAAGCGCTCCGTCAAACAATTTCAAACGGAAATCCTGCGTACGGAGAAAATTATCCAAAATTCCGTAGGCTACCGCCCCAAGCTCATCCGCCCGCCTTATGGGGAGATTAGGGAGGAACAGGTGCAGTGGGCAAAGAAAAACGGCTATACCCTCGTCAATTGGAATGTAGATTCGCAAGATTGGAAAGGCATCGACAAAAACAAGGTTAAATCAAACGTGATTGATACCGCGGGTCCTGGCTCAATTATCCTTCAGCATTCGGGCGGCGGTGTCGGATCCAATCTGAACGGTACGATTCAAGCTCTGCCGGAGATTATCGACACGTTGCAGGCGCAAGGTTATCATTTCGTCGATCTGGCCGAGCTTCTGCAAACAACCAAATATCGCTAACGCAAAAGAGCTCCCTCGTCTGAGGGAGCTCTCTTGCTTGTGATCGTGTCCTATTTCAGTACGTACAGGGTAACGTCTTGATAGCCGAATGCTTTCGCGGCAGTTGTGCTCCCCGGAATAAAGATATCAATGCGGTTCCCTTTAATCGCACCGCCCTGATCGCTGGCTGTAGCCACAAACGCTTGATCCGGCAAGCCATCATGGCTGTGTCCGGTTACCAGGACTTTCGTGCCCATCGGGATGACCTTCGGGTCAACGGCGATAGTGCCGAGCTTCAGCGGGTTGCCAAAGTAGTCTACCGCGCCCCATTTTCCATTTTCGCTTGCCGACGCGGTATATGCCGAGGCTTTCACATTAATAGTTTGCGAGTAAGTAAACGTTTTTCCCCAAGCCTCAACGACGTTGTCGTTAGACATCACCTTCAGCTTGGATGCGACAGCTGTCGTCGAAGTTGCGGCCGGCACAACCTCCTGTTTAGCCGGTGCGGCGGAAGCCAAAGCCAATGCGCGGGTTTCTCCCCCCGGAATGGTGATGTTCAAGCCACCGTATATATTCTGCGGATTAATGGTTGGATTTGCGGCGATCAGCTTGTTCAATTCCACGCCGTATTGTTTGGCAAGAAGATAAAAGGTGTCTCCCTCCACGGCTTTATGTACCGCGTCTGCATGGACGGAAGCCGTCTGCAGGGTAATCGTCAAACTTGCGGCGATCAACGCCGATGCTGCTATTTTAGACCAAATGCGACTTTTCAATGAATTGCCCTCCTTTTTACTGCGCCTGCGGAGTTAGTTGTCGGATTCGGAAAAAAGGAACGTTCCCGGCGCATCCATTGACGCGCTTCACCCCAAGAAACGAATTCGGTTCACCCTGGTTCGTTATCAGCTTTCGTCCCCCGCACCTTGAAGTAAGGTTTCGGCTTATTGAATATATCACAATTTTGTAACCAGAAGCTCAGGTAATTCTCACCAAATGGCTCAAAACCTTGATAGGACGGGTTACATTTTTGTGTCCAATCGTAAACGTAATGTTAAAAAAGATCATATGTTCGGCAGCAAAAAGGCAAAAAAAGGACCGCCCGAATCTATCTTTTCGGACGGTCTATTGCGTCTTATTTTGAACAACCTCTTAGAGAACCTTGCTCAGGAAATCTTTGGTCCGCTGATTCTGCGGCGATCCAAACACCTCTTGCGGCGTTCCCTGCTCGAGGATCACGCCTTGATCCATAAACAGGATACGGTCGCCAACCTCACGGGCAAACCCCATCTCGTGTGTAACGATAACCATCGTCATGCCCCGTTCCGCCAGGTTCTTCATGACATCGAGCACCTCCCCGACCATTTCCGGGTCCAACGCCGATGTCGGCTCGTCAAATAGCATGACATGCGGTTCCATGGCCAGCGCGCGAGCAATCGCAATCCGTTGCTTCTGGCCCCCGGACAACTGGGCCGGATATACGTCCCGCTTATCTTCCAAGCCCACGGTGTGAAGCAGATCCATCGCGATCGCTTCCGCCTTGCTCTTGTCGAGTTTTCTCACGCGAATCGGAGCTAGCGTAATGTTGTTGATCACGGTTTTGTGCGGAAACAGGTTAAAATGCTGGAACACCATCCCCATTTTCTCGCGGGTTTTATTAATGTCGTGTCTCTTGCCGGTGATCGACGCGCCTTCAAACGTAATCTCGCCTTCGGTCGGAACCTCGAGCAGATTCAGACAACGGAGGAAGGTACTTTTTCCCGATCCGCTGGGACCGATCACGACGACGACTTCCCCTTTGGAGATTTCTAGGTCGATTCCGCGCAAAATATGCAGTTGACCGAATTTTTTATGCAAGCCTTTAACGGTGATCACTGGTCTTCAACTTCCTTTCGAACACGCTCAAAATACGGGACAGCGTGAATGTCAGAATAAAGTACATGATGGCGATGATCAGATAAGGCGTCATCCCGTCGTACGTGATCGTGACGACCGATTGCGCTTGATAAATGAGCTCGGCCGTACCGATAATCGAAACGATCGACGATTCTTTAATGATGGTGATAAATTCATTGCCGATCGCGGGAAGCACCGATTTGATCGCTTGCGGAATAATGATATGGCGCATGGCCATCCCTTTCGTCATCCCCAGGGAACGTGCCGCTTCCCCTTGTCCGCGGTCGACGCCTTGGATGCCGGCTCGGAAAATCTCCGCCAGATAGGCGGAACTGTTAATCGACAACGTAATCGCCCCGGATTGTATCGGCGTGAAGTTCACGTCAAACACAAACGCAAATCCGTAGTGAATAATCAAGAGCTGAACCATCATCGGCGTGCCGCGCAGAAATTCGACCCAGGCATGACCGAGAAACCGCACGATTCCCCAAGGCGACATCCGTATCAACGCGATGAGTAAACCAAGAATAAAGCCGCAAAATACGCTTATTGCTGCCAAGAGCAGCGTATACTGGACACCTGCCAAGAAGTAACTGCGGTATTCCATAAACATCGATATTAAGTCCATAACGCCTTTCTTCCTCCTCCTTTACCTCAAACCCTTACGCAAAAAAACAGAAAATAGCGAAATGGCTTCGCTATTTTCTGCAGATGGATACCGTGATTATTTCTCGGCCAGCGCGCTCGCTTCGGCAACGAATTGATCGATGCTGCCAGCGCTAATCAAGCGATCGAGCGTTGTATTCACTTGATCCAACAGCTCCTGGTTGCCTTTCTTGATGCCGATCACGTAACCATCATCTTCAGTCACCGGTTTGGCATCCGTGATCACCAGGCCTTTCACGTTCTTCACGAACGATTCAGCAACCGGTCCTTCCAGAATGGCTGCATCAACACGGTTTGTGTTTAGCTGCATAATGATATCGTTGATTTTACCCAGCGAAGTCAATTGAGCGTTCGGGATTTCTTTAGCCATATCTTCTTGAATGGAACCTTGCTGAACGCCGATTTTAGCGCCTTCCAGCGATTCCATCGTGTTGAATTTATCTTTGTCCGCTTCACGGGTCACAACAGCCTGCTCGGCTTTGTAGTAAATTTTCGACATATCGATTTGTTCGGCACGTTCTGGAGTCGGGCTCAACCCCGAGATGACGAGATCAACGCGTCCACTCGACAGCTCATTCAGCAGGGTGTCGAATTTCAAGTCTTTGATCTCAAGCTCAGCGCCCATATCCTTAGCGATTTCTTTGGCGATCTCGACGTCAAAACCAACGATTTCGTCTTCGCCTTTGTCATTCTTAATGTGGAACTCGTACGGCGGGAAGTCAGCGCTCATGCCGACGACCAGCTTCTTAGCCGGTTCGGTTTGTTCTCCGCCCGCTTGGGTTTCGTTTTGGTTCGCGGCTTGACCGGCGTTGTTCGCCGTGTTCCCGCTGTTATTTTTTTCCTGACCGCAAGCGGCCAGCACCAAAGTTACCATCATGACTGCTATGAATAACATGCCCCATTTTTTCATGGATCTCTCTCCTGTTCTGCTTCGATATTTTCGTTCTAAGATGATTACTGGGCTAATTATAAATCAGAATGCATATATATGCAAAACAATTTTCATAGCATTCATCATATTTTCACAGTTCCGACTTAAGTCGTCCCTAGAGATTCCCATTTATCATACTTTGGTCAATTTCTTGAATATTTATGTTTCGCTTCGGGTTCATGCTCCGCATCCCGTTTGGGAATAATGAACTCTATAACGATCGATCACGAGTATTCACGAGAGGAGGCGCCAAACCGTGCTGCTTGAAGCGCTCTACCACGTTCCCCGAGATAAATGGGCTTATGCTTACGACCCCATGACGATCCACCTCCGCATCCGGACCAAACGGGATGATGTTGAACAGGTTTACGCGATGACCGGGGACAAATACGACTGGGCGGGAACTTACCAGGAACTGCCGATGGAAAAAGCGGCTCATGACCGCATGTTCGACTATTGGGAGGTTGCTGTGCGTCCCAAATATAAACGCCTTTCCTATGCCTTTAAGCTCACCGCCGGGACGGAAACGGTATACCTGCTGGACGCAGGAATTCAATCGGAGGCCCCCCATCCGCCCGGCGAATGCTTCGAGTTCCCGTATATCCACGAAATTGAAGTGGTCAGGGTACCGGAATGGGCGAAGCAGGCCGTTTTTTATCAGATCATGCCGGAGCGGTTCGCCAATGGAGATCCGTCCAATGATCCGAAACCGGTTGAGGCTTGGGGAGGCAAGCCAACCCGTGATAATTACTTTGGCGGAGACTTGCAAGGGATCATCGACCATTTGGACGATTTAACGGATTTAGGCGTCACGGCGCTTTACCTGACCCCTCTGTTTACGGCGCCCTCCAATCATAAATACGATATTGTGGATTACAAGCAGATTGATCCTCACTTCGGCGACAATGCTTTGCTGAAAACCCTGGTGGAGCGTTGTCACGAAAGAGGAATTCGGGTTGTGCTGGACGCGGTATTTAATCATTGCGGCGAGCATTTCCCTCCGTTTCAAGATGTGCTCAAAAACGGCGAAGCTTCGCCCTATTCCGGCTGGTTTCACGTAAACCGCTTCCCGGTAAAAGTAGAAAACGGGGTACCTACTTATGATACGTTTGGTTTTTTTCCCAATATGCCAAAATTTAATACGGCCAACCCTGATTTGAAAAATTATTTGCTAGGCGTCGCCGAATATTGGATTAAGGAAATCAAATTAGATGGTTGGCGGCTGGATGTAGCGAATGAAATCGATCATCCGTTTTGGCGCGAATTTCGGCAAATCGTGAAACAAGCGAATCCGGAGGCTTATCTGATCGGAGAAGTGTGGAGCGATTCGTTGAATTGGCTGCTGGGAGATCAATTCGATTCCGTGATGAATTACCCGTTTGCCGATAAAGTGCTAGAATTTTTTACTGGAGGGGTCGACGGAGCCGCCTTCTCCGATGAGATGGGTTCGCTGATCATGCGATATCCGCATCAAACGAATGAAGTCGTCTTTAATATGCTGGGGAGCCACGACACTCCGCGCCTGCTAACCCGTGTCGGTGGCGACAAGCGAAAGCTCAAGCTATGCGTCGTGTTTCTCTTTACCTATATTGGGACGCCTTGTGTGTTTTACGGCGATGAAATTGGACTCACCGGCGATGGAGATCCGGACTGCCGTAAATGTATGGAATGGGACCGCAGCAAGCAGGATCGTGAGCTCTATGATTTCTACAAGCTGATGATCGAGCTGCGCAAGCGGCATACCGCTCTCCGTCACGGCCGTTTTCGGTTTTTGCATGCCGATCCGGGGGATCCCAGTATCATTTACGAACGTATGGACGAGCACATGCATTTTACGGTTTGGATGAACAATACACCGAAGGCGGTTACCTTAACGCATCCCATGCAGACGAGCGATTGGCGGGATGCCCTGACCGAAGAAGCGGTGGCGCCGGTGAATGGGATCATGAACATCTCACTCGAAGCCTACGGTTTTCGAATCCTGTACCGACACATTCAAAATTAACAAAAGGAAAAGCGGACGCAAACGTCCGCTATTTCTTTAGGCTTTCGTAAATTTGGATATATTGCTGAGCCGAGGCATCCCATCCGTAATCGCCGGCAAAGGCATTCGCTATAATCTGGCTCCAATGCTCGGGCTTATGATAAAAGGACAACGCCCTGCGCAGCGTATGCAGCATGTCATGTGCGTTGTAATTGCGGAATGAGAAGCCGTTGCCTTCTCCACTAAACTCGTTATAGGACTGCACCGTATCGTTCAAACCCCCGGTTTCCCGCACGACGGGGATCGTTCCGTATCGGAGCGCCAGCAATTGACTGATCCCGCAAGGCTCGAACCGCGAAGGCATAAGGAACAAATCGCTGCCGGCGTAGATGCGTCGGGACAACGCGTCGCTAAATTTAATTTGGACCGCCAGCTTTCCCGGGTGACGGGTTGCCGCTTCCCGGAACCAGTCTTCATAAGCGCGATCCCCTGTGCCCAGCAGCACGAATTGAACCTCATTTTCGCTTAGCCATTCATCCAGCACCCGAGTGACTAAATCCAGTCCTTTGGGTTCGACCAGACGCGTGACCATCGAAACAAGCGGCGTTTCCGGTGCTTCCGGCAACCCGAGTTCCCGCTGGAGTATCGGTTTATTGGCTCTCTTCTGCTCCAGACTGCGGCCGTAGCGAGCAAATAGCTCCAGATCCGTCTCCGGGTCGTAGGCCCGAGCATCGATCCCGTTCACGATTCCCGATAACCGTCCGCCCAGCGAGCGAAGCAAGCCGTCCAACCCGTAGCCGTAATGCTCGGTCTTGATCTCCTCCGCATATGTCGGACTCACCGTTGTCACATGGTCGGCATAGACGAGACCGGCTTTCATGAAGCTGACGTTGCCGTAGTACTCCACCCCGTCTGGCGTGAAATAATCCCAAGGGAGCCCTAGCAAATCCCCCAGCACCCCTTCCGGAAAAATCCCCTGGTACAGCAAATTATGTACCGTATAGACAGTTCGAATGTTCCGGTATTCCGGCCGATTGTGGTAATGCTCCCTCAGAAGCAGCGGAATCATCGCCGTATGCCAGTCATGGCAATGGATCACATCTGGAACGAACCCGATCAGCGGAAGCAGCTCGAGCACGGCCCGATCCAAGAACGCAAACCGTTCGCCATCATCCCAATGCCCATAAACCCCTTCCCTGCCATAATAATCCTCATTATCGATCATGTACACGGGGATCCCTTCCCAGATCAGTCGAGAAACGCCGCCATACTTGTTCCGCCAACCGACCGGAACTTCACCGGTACCTAGATGCTCCAAACGTTCACGATATACTTGCGGCAGCTCGCGGTATCTTGGCATAACAATCCTCACGTCATGACCAGCCTCAATCAACGCCTTCGGCAAAGCGCCGATCACGTCGGCCAAACCTCCGGTTTTGATGAATGGTGCGACTTCTGCCGCGGCAAATAAGATCTTCATCCTTTCGCCCTCCTTCTTGGCACTTGGCGCTTCCATACCGTCAGGCTCAGCGGAGGAAGCGTAACGATTATGCTTTGGGATTGCCCGTTCCAAGGCGTTCCTTCACTGAGCGCTGGCTCTGGCTGCAGGTCGCCTGATCCGCCGAAAATAGCATCATCGCTATTGAAAGCAAGTTCGTATCGTCCTGGCAGCGGAACGCCAACACGGTAACCGGTTCTTTCCACGGGCTGATAATTCAGCATCACAAGCAGCCAATCTTGCGGTTCTATTCCTTTTCGCACATAAGCTATTACGCTTTGCTTGTCGTCGTCCGGGATGATCCACTGATACCCCTCGGGCTCATGATCCAGCTCCCAAAGCGCCAGTTCCTGCCGATAGAAACGGTTTAACGCCTGGCAATAGCTTTGAACGTTCCGGTGAGCCTCATATTCAAGCAGAAACCAATCCAGTTCACCCTGATCCCGCCATTCGATAAATTGACCAAATTCACCGCCCATAAATATCAGTTTTTTCCCCGGAGTGGTCAGCTGATACCCAAGCAACAGGCGAAGTCCGGCAAATTTTTGTTCATAAGTGCCTGGCATTTTATCCAGCAGCGATTTTTTGCCATGCACGACCTCGTCATGGGATAACGGCAGCGTGAAGTTCTCCGAATAGGTATACCAGATTGGAAACGTAAGCAGATGATGGCGATTAGGCCTCTCTTCAAATGGGGTTTCGAAATAATCCAGCGTGTCGTTCATCCAGCCCATATTCCATTTGTAATTAAATCCGAGACCGCCGTGGTGCGCGGGTGCCGTAACCATCGGCCAAGCGCTGGACTCTTCGGCCATCATCAAGGCATGCGGGAAATAGCGAAATACCGCGGTATTTAATTGCCGCAGGAAATCGATCGCCTCCAGATTCTCGCTGCCGCCGTGTTCATTACGCGCTGCCGCCCAGGAAGGTTTCTCGAAATCGAGCCGGATCATACTGGTGACGGCATCCACTCTGAGCCCGTCAAAATGAAACATTTCAAGCCAATATATCGCACTCGAGATTAAAAAAGAACGAACTTCCGGTTTACTAAAGTCAAAACTGAGCGTTCCCCATCCAGGTTTCTCCGCCTTTGCCGGGTCCGTATATTCATACAGCGGCGTTCCATCAAAAAGACGCAAGCCATGATCGTCCTTCGTAAAATGACCCGGCACCCAATCGAGCAGCACGCCGATCCCGGACTGATGACAACGATCCACGAAATGCATCAAATCCTGCGGCTCGCCGTATCGACTGGTCGGTGCAAAATACCCGGTAGCCTGATATCCCCAGGATAGATCATACGGGTGCTCGCAAAGCGGCATGATTTCGATATGAGTGTATCCCATATTTTTCACATAAGGAATTAACAAATCGGCCATTTCTCGATAGGAGTAATACGTTCCGTCGGACCGTTGTTTCCAAGTGCCAAAATGCAACTCATAAATGTTTAGGGGTTGTCCGTAAGGTTCGCTCCGGTTTTGAATCCAATTACCGTCACCCCATTCGTAATGATCGAGCGAGGTGACTATTGAGGCCGTATTCGGCCTCACTTCGGCGTAGAAGGCATAGGGGTCCGCTTTGTAACAGGTCTCCCCATTCGGTCCGGTAATTGCGAACTTGTAAAAACTTCCAACCTGAACATTCGGAAAAAAACGAGTCCAAATTCCCGAATCGGGTATCTTATATAGTACATCACGCGTCCCCTTCCAACCGTTCCAGTCGGCGACAACGGCGACTTGGCATGCATTCGGGGCCCAAACGGTAAAGCGGACACCGCGTCTCTCCCCTTCGACTGCGGGATGAGCGCCAAACGTGCGGTAGCTTTGATAAAGCGTCCCTTCGCAGAACAAATAAATATCCATCGGGGATACAGCAGAAGCCCATGAAGATTCGGACCCGGAATCGAACAAATATGTCACCGCCTTTACATGATATGAAAAGAATTCAAGAAACATTAGAAATTCAAAAAAAATTTCAGTATTTACAATAAAATGATGTAATATTTTCGTTCGTTTTCCATAATTTATTCCAACTACATTATATCCTTTAATGTATGTGCTACACAGTCAAAAACATACGGGAGGGAAATGAAATGAGGAAAAAGGACTGTATTGCCATGCTTCTTGCAGGCGGGGAAGGACGGCGCTTGTCTCCGCTGACCACCAAGCAGGCGAAACCGGCCGTGCACTTTGGCGGACAATACCGGATCATCGATTTTCCTCTCAGCAACTGCGTGAATTCAGGGATCGACACGATTGGCGTGCTCACACAATACGAAGCAGCTTCGCTTCACGAGCATATCGGCGAAGGCGAACCCTGGAAGCTAACGCACTCGGAGGACGGCGGGATCACTTTACTGCCCGCGTTCCGGGAAGGTGTGGAGGAATATGCGGGAACGGCGGACGCCATTTACAAGAATATGGCATTCGTTGATGGCCATTCGCCCAAATACGTCCTTATCCTTTCGGGAGACCATATTTATCATATGGACTACCGTCGCATGCTGGAGTTTCACCTGAATCACCAAGCCAAAGCAACGATTTCTGTGATGCCAGTACCCTGGGAAGAAGCCCATCGCTTTGGGGTTATGTCCAGGGATGAACGGAACCGCATCACCGAATTCGCGGAGAAACCTCCGCAACCAACCAGCAATCTTGCTTCCATGGGGATCTATTTATTCGAGTGGGATTTCCTGAAGCGACAGTTGGAGGAAGATGCGGCCAATCCCCACTCCAGCCATGACTTCGGCAAGGATTTGATCCCGAAAATGCTGGCGGGAAGTGAACCGCTGCACGCTTATGAGTTTCAGGGATATTGGCGAGATGTGGGAACCGTTCAAAGTCTGTGGGAAGCGCATATGGATTTGCTTGCCGAATCATCCGAATGGAAGCTTCATCGGGAGGATTGGCCAATGTTTACGCGAGAGCGGCCGGGCCTTCAGGGGTTTGGCAAAAAACGCAACACCCTAGCGCCCCACTCTCTCGTCCACGATCATTGTTCCCTCGAAGGATTCGCAGAACGTTCGGTGATCTTCGGAGGCACGGAAATCGGTCGGTATTCTCGCATTAAAGACAGCATCATCATGCCTGGTGCCAAAATTGGCCGTAACGTCCAGATCGAGCGAGCCATCATCGGCGAAGGAGCCGTCGTCAAGGATGGGGCAATAATCAAAGCAGAACCCGCAGAAATCAACGTTATCGCGCCATACGAAACTGTGTATGCGAAGCCGATGAATCGGCCTCAACCGTCCCGTTTGCTTCAGGAGGTCTACGACAACGCTCCTCGGCTACGGGCCGAGGGTTTGCTCTCCTGACATGACAAAAGAGGCCTCTTCGAAAGAATCCATGGATGATCTTTCGAGGGTGGCCTCTTTTGGCATTGTCATTAGCTTTGTCATTAGCTTTGTAAATAGACTTGGGAATCCAACTGATACAAATTAAATTCGCGTTCGTTTAAGCTGCCTGTTCCTTGGGGTTGGAATCCTAAGCTTTGATACAATCGGTTCAACTTCAGGTTCTGATTCCAGCAGTCAAGACGCAGGCCGGTGCGCTGCAGCGCTTTGGATCGTTTGGCCGCATAACGCAAAATATCGGCGCCTAGCCCAAGCCCGCGGAAGGGCAAACGGATCGTCAGTCGGTGCAGATAGCTGTATCCGGGGATGTTTCGTTCCCCCCAATATTCCGGATCGGAGTCCTGCAGGGTAAACATCGCCGCCACTTCGCCCGAGCTATGCAGCAGGTAAATCTCCCGCTCCTCGTAGAATGAGCGAATTACCTCCGGCGAGAATTGCTGCGGATTCCATTGCTTAATCCCGTTCTCTTGCATCCAGTTGGCGGCCTCAACCAACATCCTCCGAACCTCTTCCAAATCATCTTCTCCAGCTAAAGTAACGGTAAATGTCCCCTGAGCTGTTTCCAGTGTATCGATCAATTTATTCAAGGTAAGTCCCTCCTATTCATAACGATCAATTGGCTTTATCGCTAGGTCTGTGGCCCACCTGGAGCCGCTTCGGTTTTCATGTCACTGAGCAGCGGCAGCGTGACCGAAACGGTTGTCCCGACACCTAACTCGCTTTGAATTTCCATTGCCCCATGATGCAGTTCAACCAGTTGCTGGCTGATCGCCAGTCCCAGTCCGGTACCGCCTCCCTGGTGATTAACCTGGAAGAATCGATCTTTCACCTTGTTTAGATACTCCTCGCTGATGCCTATCCCGGTATCGATGACTTCGATCCGCACACGTTCGTTCTCCACGCGGCTAATGACGAGATGGATCCAGCTTTGCTCATGGGAGAATTTAATGGCATTGTCCACCACATTCAGGAACACCTGCTTCAAGCGGTTGCCGTCCCCGCTGACGATAGCGCTGCCCTCGGTTTTGTCCTCGAGTTTCAATTGAATTTGCTTCTGCTCCGCCTTGGCCCAGACATTCAACATCGTTTCCTGAAGCAGTTCCTTGAGGTTCACCTCGCCGATCACCAGCTTCATTTCATTGGATTGCAATTTCGAGAAATCAAGGATCTCTTCGACGAGACCGATTAAGCGATCCGTTTCCTTGGCGATGATCCCCATCCCAATTTTCGTTTCCTCAGGATCGAAGCCGCCGGAGGTTAATGTTTCGCTCCAACCTTTAATCCCCGTCAGCGGCGTGCGCAGCTCATGCGAAATCGAGGAGATGAAATCGTCCTTGATCTGATTGCTGCGAACAATCTCTTCGGCCATATAATTTAGGGTCGAAGCCAACTCGCCCAATTCATATCGATAATTCCCCTTGATTCGCGCATCGAATTTGCCTCTGGCCATCTGTGCCGATACCGCACGGATATTATTAATGGGTCTGACGATCGAATTGGCCAAGCCGATACTAAACAGCGTAACCAAAGCCAGTACGGCTGCCGAAACGGCAATGGACATAAACGTTAAATTCAACAGCTTGGAATTCACCGACTCCATCGAAGTGACGTAGCGGACGATATATTGCGTTTGCCCTTGAATTTGCAACGGTCTCGAAACAGCCATAACCAATTCCCCGGTCGCTGTCTGACGCCCAATCCACTTCCCGACGCTGCCGGCTAACGCTTGCGGAACATCGCTGGTTTGTATCGCTTTGTCCGCTTGGAATGCGTTGGTGCTCGCCTTGACCTCGCCGCTGCGGTCCAGAATCATCAGTTCCGTGTTATCGAGCTCAAAGGTACGCAGCATCTCCGTAAAATAGTCCGGATCCCCTTCCGCATTCAGCCGGACGAACTTCTGAAAGTAATCGGAAGCCCACATCGAATGATTGGACATATGGTTATAGATCGTATCGTAATAGTACATGCGAATGGCCAGCGTAAAAATGACCTCCACCATAAACAAGGTTACGAATACGACGATGAAATAGTGTAAGACGATTTGCCGCCCAATCCCTTTCTTGATCATTGTCCCTCGCCTTTCCACTTATAACCGTGCCCCCACACGGTTTGCAGGAAAGCCGGTTCGGACGGATTGGTTTCGATTTTTTGCCGCAAACGGCGAATGTTCACGTCCACGATCTTCGGATCGCCCATATACTCCTTGCCCCACACATGATCCAGGAGCAAATCGCGGCTGAGCGGCGTATTCTCCTTCTCCAGGAAGAATTGGATCAACGAAAACTCGGTTGGAGTCAGCTCGATCAGCTGACCGTTCTTCTTGAACTGTTTAGAGATTAAATCCAGCGTAAATGGTCCGGAGGTAAACGTGACCTTCGCACTGCTCTCACGGTAAACGTTCACTCGGCGCAGTAAGGACTGGATCCGTGCGATCAACTCGGTTGGGCTAAACGGCTTGCTGACGTGATCATCCGCGCCGACGGACAAGGCGTACACCTTATCCTGCTCCTGGACTTTGGCCGTTAGAAAAATAATCCCGATCCGTTCGTTCGTTTCGCGGATGCGGCGGCACACCTCAAACCCGTCAATCCCCGGTACCATCACATCGAGGAGCGCGATGTCGATGTCTGGGACACTCTGCAGCTTGCTTAACGCTTCATTGCCGTCCGCCGCCTCAAGGACATCAAAGCCGTTGCGTTTCAAGTTAATGACGATAAAACTGCGGATAGACTCTTCGTCCTCCAAAATCAGCACTTTACTCAATTTGCTTGCCCCCTCTTCAAAAAAACGGCTTAACGCTTGATCTCCGTCTCGCCTTTATTAACCTTCAAATCCGTATGGCTGAGGAACCCGATGACCTTATCGGCGTCCCGCGCGAGCAGATCCCAATCCGTTTTGTTCCGTTCCCATTCCGACAGTGTGAAGAAGCGGATCTCTGCGACCGGTTCGTTCGTGTCGGTTTTGACAAAAATCAAGTGCTCGTTTTTGTCCGATTTCGTATCGATTGTCACATTCCCTTGCCATTCTTTCGGGAAGTTGAAGTAAAAACGTCCGGCCATATCCATGTACTGCTGCATCACGAATTTGAGACCCTCTTTCTCCTCCCATTGATAATACGAAAACAGCCATGGAATTTCATCGAATGAAATATATTCCCAGCCCTTCGGCTTCTCCAGCATGCCGATCTCCAGCAGGCCGTCGTTATTCACATCCCCGCTGAGGATTGGGTATCCCTTTAACGTCATATCTTGCGAAGGAAGCAAATTGATAAGCTGCCCTTCCTTCATGACGATCACCGTTGAGAAAGCGGAGTGGGTTCCGACGGTAGCATCAAGAATTATCCCTTTGAGGTTTCGAGTGATATTCCCGCTGACCGCATTATAGTACTCGCTGATGGGATCGTCGAGTTCCAGATGGCTCAATTCTTTAAAAGAACCGTCATATTGGTAAGTCGTTACCGTCGCATATTGCTCCCGCTTCAAATTCACGACCGTAATGTCCGGGATCTCGTCCTTATTCAAATCGTCTACCATAAAATAATGATAAGGCAACGCGATCGCCTTCTCGACTTCAGTACCATCGTAAGTATATACGGTTAACCCTTTTTGAAGTTCCTCGGAACCACTGGAGAAGCCCGCGATGATCTCCAGTTTGCCGTCGCCGTTCAAGTCAAGCAGATCAAACGTTTCGAGCACCTGGCCCTCGCCGTCGAATCGTACCTTCAGCACCCAGGAGTTCCCCTGATGCTCCAAGATCATCCCGTGAATCCGCACCGCTTCATCCGGCGTTTCATAGAACACCACTGCTTCTTTAATCCCGTCGTTGTTCAGATCGGGCGTCCGGATGGAGCTGATGTTGCGGACATCTCGCGGCGAGACGATTTCTCCGCCTTTCAACTCCGCCTTGATGACGCTGATCAGCGATGCGCGATCCGTGGAGAGCTGCGGGGTTTGCATTAACGATTTGGGATCGCTTATAAAACTGCAGCCGCTCAGGATCAAGAGCAAACAAGCTCCCACCCAAGCGGTTAACCTCCTTTTGGTGAACATCCTCATCACTCGTTTCATGCCAGATCAATTAGGCGTTTATCTTCCGGTGTCAAGCGACGACCGGATACGTCAAGCTTAAGTTCCCCCTGATGGAGTCCCCAGATTCGCGTACAGTAACGCTCCGCCAATTCCAACGGCAGCGCCGCAATCACGATCTTGTTCTGCTGCGTGCAGAGGTCTTTCAGCGTCTCCAACACCCGTTCCGCCGACTTGGGATCAAGACCGATCACGGGCTCGTCCGCAGCAAGAAAGCTCGCTCCGTGAACCAGCGCTCGGCAGATCGCCACGCGTTGTCGTTCACCACCGCTCAGCTTACCGGCTTTGACATGGGCTTTGTCCAGCAGACCGTATTTCTCCAGCTCGTCCATCGCTCCCATGTAATCATCAGACCGAACCATTCCGGTTAATCGGCGCAGCAGCGGGGTTTGCCCCGCTTGTCCGATCAGGACGTTCTTCAGCGCGGTTTTTTCGGGATACATCGACGGGTTCTGTTCGAGATACGCACATTGGGAACGGTATTTCTGCGATCCGCTTCCGCCGCCTTCGATCACCTTATCCCCATTCCACGTATAATCTCCCCGGTTCCACCGTTCGCGCAACGCTAAGCAGCGAAGAAGCGTGCTTTTTCCACTGCCGCTCGCTCCGACTACCCCGATCATTTCCCCTGCACCAAACTGGACGGTGATGTCGCGGAGTACCTTCTTTTTATTCCCATCCACTGATTTCAGCAAGTGGTTGACTCTGATCATATCCGATTTCTCCTTCTACGTAAGACGCACTTTGTCAGTCATGCAATTTCCTTTACCTTTTAGTGTATTGGAAAAACCGGCGAAAATCCATTACAGCCTGTTCATATTTGCGCTTTTTTTACCAAGCTCCGGCTTAAACGCTACCCCGGACGCGGAAAACAACAAATATGCCGAACCCAACAGGATGAACAAGAGTGGCGCAGCGCCCAGTTGCATCGCGGCTCCGCCAAGATTCGGGCCAATAATGCTCCCAAAGTTGAAGTGGAAGGATGCGATGACATTGGCCACTGGAAGCAAATGACGCGGAAGCAAATCGGCGGCGTACGCCAGACCTAGCGAGAAGAACGAGCCGACTAAGCCGCCCGCCCCCATAAACAAGAGCAATAACGCCATGAAATGGTTGCCAGCCAGCGGTACGGCCAAGAACAGCATCCCGCCGGTCAACCCTGCGGCCATCAGCACTTTCTTGCGACCGTATCGGTCGCTCAGCATGCCGAGCGGGAGCTGGAGAATCAGCCCGCCGATCCCAAAGAACGGCAGCAGCGCAGCGATATCCGCGGCGCTAAGTCCTGACCGTAAGCCGTAAATCGGGAAGTTGCTGTTCATCGAAGCTTCCATATATCCGTAAAGTAGCGAAGGCAACAAGGCAAACCAAGCCAGCCGATAAATATGCGGAATTTTGCGTGGAGCACCAGGCTCCTCCTGGCGAACCGGTTCCGGCGCACGGTTTGGCAAATAAACCGCCGCAAGGAGCACGATGGCCAGAAACAGCACGGCCAAGATCACGAAAGGTACGGCATGCCCGAATTCCAGGAGCCGAATGCCCAGCGGGCCGATGCTGAAGCCAAGTCCGTAGGACATCCCGTATAACGAGATGTTCCGCCCTCTTTTTTCCGGTGGCGACACTAAAATGATCCATAATTGCGACGTAAAATGAATGGCGCTGTCTCCGATCCCCACCAGCAAACGCAAGATGAACCACAGCCGCAAATCCGAGACCAACGGAAATACGGGCAAGGCGAGCATGACGAGAACGACGCCGCCCAACAGCAGGGGCTTGAATCCGGTGCGGCGCAGCAGCTTTTCGGCAACCAGGGACATGGCGAAGGATCCTACATATAAGGCAGCCGCATGCAGCCCGTTTACAGAGGAGGAAATCCCCCTTTCTTCCATAAATATGGACAACACCGGCAGCAGCAATCCTTGGCTGAGCCCTGCGATCACGATGACAGCGATCAGGATGAATGTTGGCGGCAATAACCGATGAGTTCTTGATGACTGTAAATTCAAATGAAGCACTCCTTTATATAAAAACAAAGAAAAATCGTCAAAATACGGACGACTTTTCTCAAAGTGATCTTTTCCCGATAATCCTTAAACATTATAGTGGACAATCCCCTCCCTAACAAGCCATAATGAATCTGTATGCAATGATCTTTGGGAGGTTTGTTCTGTCATGGCCTATGATGTGAAAGTGGACCATTCCTTGGTCTACGAACTGATCAGCAGCTTTATGATATATACAACGCAAAAATGGGTGAACAATCTGGATGTAGGTCCGGAATGGATCGCTGAAATCGACGCCCGTCTCACGCCGGAAGAGCGACTGAAATTCGCTGAAGCCTCTAAGTTCCCGTTCGCCGACTACGATGTGTTATACGTTTGGGCATTGGAACGGAGCGTGGATGGAGAGGTATCCAAGTTTCTGAACGAAGTGGCAGAAACCCCCGTCGACACCCTTTATCATCGCACTAAATCCTACATTCCCTCTGTGAATAATGATGATATAGAACGGATTCGCGCCAGCTACATCCCATTATTGAATTGCTGGCAACGTCTTTATTTTGGCCTGAATGAAAACCAATTTCTCCCGCTGCTGGAGGAAGATGCTGCCGAGAAGCACACGTTGCTGCAGAAGATGGATACCGATGCATTGATCGAATACGCCTCCGGTGGTTTGGTACTGGAACCACTTAAGCCGATCACGCAGGTTGTGTTGACCCCTTCGATTCATTTTCGGCCGATTAATACATACGTCTTCTACGAAAATGTGCTGTTTATCCAGTATCCTCTGGATATCCCGGAGCTTGACGAGGATGAACCGCCGATGGTGCTCAAACGTCTGACCCGAGCGCTTGCCGAACCGCAGCGGTTGCGCCTCCTCCGCTACGTCGCCGACGAGCCGAAGTCCATGCAGGAGATGCTGACGGATCTAGGCGAGCCTAAGGAACAGTTGATGCACGACTTGATGCGGCTTCGAGTTGCCGGCTTACTGCGCATCCATCTGCTGGCTCAGGACACGGAGAAGTTCAGCATCCGACCGGACGGCGCGGCGGAGCTGCAGATGTTCCTGGAATCTTACATCCGTTTATAGCTTAGTCAGCCTATGAGCCTTTGGCGGGACGCTTGTGCTTGTGTTAGGATAGAGTTATACGTAGAGACAAGCGTTTCCTGGATAAAGGAGTGACCCATTCAATGAATAAGACCCTGCTGCAACAAGTCATTTTTGATTTGGATGATACGCTGGTTCATTGCAATAAATATTTCGATTTGATTCTGGATCAATTTGCTGACCTGCTTACCGATTGGTTCAAAATGTACGGCATAACCACAGCAGAAATTCGCGAGAAACAAACGGAAATCGACGTCGCCGGCGTCCATCAGATTGGGTTTGCCAGCTCGCATTTTCCCGAGTCACTGATTGACACGTACCGACATTACGGTCAGTTGACGGGACGCAAGGTGCTCGCCAAAGAGGAAGACCGGCTCATGAAGCTAGGGCTGAGCGTATATGAGCAACCGATCGAACCCTATCCCGGTATGGTCGAAACGCTAAACCTCTTGCGCAGCCAAGGCCATGAACTCCATCTCTACACCGGCGGCGAAACCGTGATTCAGCAGCGGAAGATCGAGCAGATGCGGTTGGCCGATTATTTTCAGGACCGGATTTATATTCGCCAGCATAAAAATGTCGAGGCACTGGAAGATATTTTGCACGCGAGACAGTTTGACCGTTCCCGTACCTGGATGATCGGCAACAGCCTGCGTACCGATGTCATGCCTGCCCTTTCCGCCGGAATCAACGCGATCTATATCAAAATCCCCAATGAGTGGCTGTACAACATAGTGGAGCTCCAGCATGACGGGGATGCGGAAATGCACACGGTCACTTCGCTCGAAGAAGTCCCGCGGGTGATCTTTAATCAAATTCATCAAGTTGAACGGCAAAAACGGACCTTGTAGAGGTCCGTTTTTGATTAGCCAATCATGAAAACGTGTCGTTAAAAATCCGCTCGATAACATCCGCCTCAGCCGAGACTGCGAATAGGATGTAAAGACCTTGTGTTTTCAGAACGTGCTTCTTAACCAGATCATACTCTGCCGGACGATAATCCATGAATTTTGCGGTTTGTGCCGCAATTCTTTCTTCGATTTTCTCCATGATGTGGTCCTTCTCGCTTTCATCCTTAAGCCGGATCACCAGCAACTCGTCCGCCTTCACGTTGGAAGATGCCGTATACAGTACGAAACTCGAGACATCCTCACTCGAAAGATGATACAGCTTCTTGAACCTCTTCGCGTCACCTTGCTTCATGTTTCCTAGGTCTGCCGATTTCTGGATCCTCTCACCGACTTCGACCGCCGAAAAGTTGCCGTTTCCTCCTTCTTTCCCTGTACACCCAGTTAAGAAGCCGATGGCAAAGGCCAACGTCAAAATCGCAAGGATCCGCTTTCCTCTCCATACATTTAATCGCATTATTACATCATCTCCGCTACTTTCTGAATGGATCGATCCATAAAAAACGTATTGATATTATAGAGCAGCAGCAAATCTTGGATGTTCTGAGCTCGAATCAGCGCGGCCAAATCGTCGTCGTAATAACGAAGGTCCACGATAACGATCTCGCTGAAATGTTTTGTAAGAAACGGAATTAGGCTGTTGGCGTACGAATCTTTCACGACGAGCAGCTTCCTTCCCTTCGCTTGATCCGAAGTAGTCCTCGCCTGAGCATGGTTGCCGTTTAGGAAGATGGCATACTTGTCCTTCTCCTTCAAGTTCTCCATTACATATAAGGAATCCGAAGAATGCTGTTCATCGGTATACTCAACAGAAATAGGTTCTTTATCTTTCGGTAGCCATAGCTCGATTTCATCCGGCCGTATGTGTTTGAATCCACTTCTTGAATACAGCGATCCGTAAAATTGATCCGTGACCTGCCGAAGTTCAAATTCGGTTTTTGCCTGCGGATTAATTCCCATTTGCTTGCATAATTCGCGGTACGCGTAATAAGCGCCTAAGGTCGTCCAATGATGGTCCGTTCTATAGTAGAGGTACTCCTGTCGGTTGGCGAACAGAGCCGGGTATACATCAACAAACTTAATTGCCTTGCCGAGTGCATCCCGCATTTGCTTCAAAGAAGCAAGTTCATCGCCCACAGGGGCAAAATCCGGTAGCTTCTCTTTGTTTATCGATAATGAAGTAGGCGCCAGCATGACGTATGTGTGCAGGTTTGGTATAGCGGCGGCCAACGCCCGGATCGCCTTCGCGTCCTCCTCTAACCGTAACTTCGCAGGCGGTTGAAACTGCTGAATCAGATAGCCGTCTTTGCCGAGGTAAACCCCGTTGCTTTCCTTTTTCCCCAGTGCCCGTCCCGTGTCGGAGTTGACGCCGATCCAGAAGTCGCGGATAGGAAATTGATCGGAAATATAATTCTCATAACCGACGGTAAATTTCCCTGAAGTCACACCATACAGTGAAAGCTTCGGCTTAGGTTCCAGCATTCTGTTTTCCTCTGGGGAAAACTTGCGGTCCGGCGTCAACCAACCCGCAACCGGCAACGCGCAAATAAATCCCAAAAAAATGATTGCCATGGCCCTCTGAACCTTTCTCAATTTCGCAGCCTCCTTTCCCCGCGTCAAAATCGAAAATATAAAAACGGATTATAGGTTTGATGGACGAGATTCGCGGTTGACAGCAACAGCAGCAGCAGGTATACACCTATCGTCAACGCGGAACCCGCGATCGTCCGTCTCTTCCGAACACGCAACAGAAGCCGGCGCGGAAGCGGCGTCGCGCATACCGCCAGCAAAACCAGCCAACCTGCATAAGTCGTTATGTCGTATAACGCTTGCTGATTAACTATGCCCGTACGAGTCGTACCCGAACAGCGTACCGAGGAACTGACAGGCAGTTTCCAGGTTATCGTATTCGAAAAACACCCACCCAACGATAACGGCCGTAAGCGTGTAACCATGTGCGACAAAGCGCGGAAGGCGGCGCAACCCTTTTAGCCAAAACAATTTCTCGACCGTAACCAGGAACCCAAAATAAAGTCCCCACACGATAAAATTCCAACTAGCCCCGTGCCACAACCCGGTTAAAAACCAGACGATCAGTACATTACGTAACTGCTTCAGTAATCCTTTTCGGTTGCCGCCAAGCGGGATATAGGCGTACTCCCGAAACCAGGAGCCCAGGGAAATATGCCATCTACGCCAAAATTCCGTGACGCTGCGGGATACATACGGGTAGTTGAAGTTCTTCGCGAACTCAAACCCGAACATCTTCCCGAGACCGCGGGCCATGTCTGAATATCCGCTGAAATCAAAGTAGATTTGAAATGTGAACGCCAAGATTCCGAGCCAGGCGGAAAGCACGCTAAGCTCTCCTGGCGGCGTCGCTTTGACATTCGTCCACAGCAAGCCGATTTGGTTGGCCAGCAGCGCTTTCTTGGCGAGGCCGCGGATAAACAGCTCCGTTCCTCTTCCGAATCGTTCCAGCGTCATGTGCCGGACAACCAACTGCCGAGCGATGTCGCCGTATTTGACGATGGGCCCGGCCACAAGCTGGGGGAACATCGCCACGTAAGCGCCGAACGAAATTAGATTGCGCTGCGCGGTTACTTTACGCCGATAAACGTCGATCATGTAGGACATCGTTTGAAACGTATAAAAGGAGATACCGAGCGGCAGCGGAAGATCCGCTGTCTGCAAATGAAGATGTAATAGCCCATTCAGATTGTCCACAACAAATTCGGCGTACTTGAAGAAGAACAATAAGCCTAGATTGACGATGAGGGAAACGAGCAATACACCATAAGCGATCCCCCGTCGTTCTCGATATTTCTCGATCATCAAACCGCCTGCATAATTAATCAGGGTAGAGAACATCATGATGAACACATAGAGCGGCTCTCCCCAAGCATAAAACACCAAGCTAGCCGCGAGCAGAACGGCGTTTCGAAGCCTCGGGGGGGATAAATAATAGACGAGCAGCGTTATCGGCAAAAATTGAAACAGGAAGATCAGGCTGCTAAATACCAAAGCTCATCCCCTCCTTGGCTCATCGCTATACGAAAGAACCATTGACGCCCTCACTCTACCTGATCCTTCAATGCTTCCAGCATCAGCGGATAAAACTCCGGCTTGAAATGAATGCCGTCCGTATCGTACAGATCCGGATGGTTCGCGATGATTACGGACAAATCGACAAACGCGACCTGCTCCTTGGCAGCCATCTCCTTCAGCCTTTCGTTAAAGTCGGGGATATTTCGATAACGCGGCTCATCTACAAGCGTTTCCTCCGAGACGGGCGTGACCGACAGTACCGTGATTTCGGCCTGCGGAACCTTCTGTTTGATCGCTTCGATCAAGGAGATGTAATGGTTGATCGCATAGTCCAGCGGATGCTCTGTTGGCCAAAGGATATCGTCCGAACCCAACTGGATGAAAATCTGCTTGGGATTTCTCTGGATCAGGTCCTCCATGTCCCCCATAGCAAATTCCGCCGTTTTTCCCGCACCGGCCAACACGTTTTCTTCAGCCAACACCTCGTGATACGACAAGCCTTCCGTAATGGAATCCCCCAGAAAAACGCTGTTACGAAACAGAGAAGCTAGCTTGGTTTTCGGCGTTCCTGCGGAGGTTGTCTCCTTCGTTGAACCGGCGGTCGACGGTTGGTCGGTCGACACTACCCTATCCGTATTCAGTTCTCCACAGGCGGCGAGTGATAAAGCGAATATTCCGGTCAACATGATTTCGAGCATTTTTTTCATTCTCTTTCCTTTCCTCTCTTGTGGGTTCAATCTCTCCCAGATAGGATAGAGAAAAGAAATGCAGATCAGGTGCAGACCCGATCAATTTGAGCTGAATTTTAGCCGAGGCGAAAACAAGACAAGCGCAGAACCGAAGTTCTACGCTTGTTTACGCAAATCGAAGTAAAACAATACTCCTTCCGCCGTGTTCGTTACGCCGTAGGACGAGCCGTGTAATTCCAAAATATTTTTGGCGATCGCCAGCCCCAAACCGGTTCCGCCCGTCGCCGCATTTCGCGAAGGCTCCCCGCGGTAAAAGCGATCCCACACTTTCTCCAACTGCTCCTCCGGAAGATGAACTCCGCGATTTTCGACGCCAACCCTAAGGGTATCCCCTTCATCGGTCGTGGTTACGAGGATGGTCGCCCCTTCCGGTGTATAGCGAATCGCGTTGGTGAGAAAATTGATCAATACCTGCTCGATGCGTCGGCGATTCGCCACAACTTCTGCCGTTGCCAGCCGGGTGAACAGCTTGAGCTGCCTGGCTGCCAACTCCGGCGCTAGTTTCTCGCATACCCGCTCGACGACGGGGAGAATCTCGAACGGTTCCGTGTTCATGACATACGTGCCCGACTCGTATTTCGCCAAATCCAGCATATCCTCAATCAACAAGATCATGCTGTTCACTTCTTCTTCCATCGCCGCAAAATAATAATCCCGCTTGTGGCTGGCAACTCCGTCTTTGAGCACGGCCAACCCACTTTGAATGACGCTCAGCGGCGTCTTCAGTTCATGCGAAACGCCGGCGATAAATTCTTTTCGAGTATGCTCCAACTGCTTTTCCTTTTCGATGTCCCGCTCCAATTGCATGATATGGGAATGCAGCCGATCAGACAACTCGTTGATGCTGCCTGATAGCTGTCCCAACTCATCCCGGCTGCGGACCGGTAATTTCTCGGAGAAGTCCAGCCGGGCGATCTGTTTGGTGGTCCGGTTGAGTCGCAGCAATGGCCGGGCAATCCGGCGGGAGAAATAAAGCGAAGCTGCAACGGATAGCAGCAAGGCGGCGAGGATCACATAGCCTAAATAGCTACGCATCACCTTCGCAGCCTCACTTACAGGTTGAAGCGACGTCATGGCGAAGATAAAAGCGGGTTTCCCTTTCGCGTTTTCCATGCGTTCCACAAGTACCTTGTAATTTACACCATTCTCCGCAAAATCCATTTCTTCGCCGTTTGCACCCCCGGTAACATCTCCGAAAAGAAGGTCGGCTTGAAAGGTTTTGATCCGATCCAGAAATAAGCGGTTTGCATAACGTGTAACGTCGTCACCTTCCGGCAGTTGAAGGCTTGTGATCGTCCCCTGGACCAGCACAGAGGGGTATTCCTCACGATACAGCTCCGGCTCTTGGAAGCGCGGGACAACCTTATATTCCTTTTGAATCAAGGGGGTATTTTCCAAGCGATCTTCTTCGCGTAAACCGGCAATATTGCTGTTCGCCCGCTGCGGCAAGAACCGATCGTTCATCAGGAGGCCTTCGATCGCAATCGGCCCGCCTTCCTTAACCCAAGTACCGCCATAAACGTTCAACGGATTGTCCGCACTAAAATCGTCCACGTCGGCCATGGCGTAAAGGGGGAACGTCATCGTTTGTCCGGAGAGGCCGGGAGCGCCGTCCGATTGCTCCAAACGGACCTCCATAGCAAAATCGTCAAAGTACTGCAAATTCCCCATTTCGTCCAACACGGCGATCCAAATGCCCTGCTCCCGATCATATTCCTGCTCCAGTTCGGCCAAGGCTTTCGATACCCCATCCGCCTCCATGTACGCTTGTTCGAAGGCCTGAACGGAAGTTTTTGCATCGTCCACCTTTTGCTGCACGTAAAACTGTTTAAAGAACACGGTTTGACCGGCGAAAATCAGCGCCACGATCATCAAGCAGAGCGCCGTCGTCAACAAAAACAGTTTGAGTACAATCCCCCTAATCATGGTCGGTCCTCAAATTTGTAACCCGCCCGCATGACGGTCACGATGCATTTGGCTTTGTCGCCCAACTTTGCCCGCAAATTTCGCATATGGCTATTGATCGTTCGTTCGTCACCGGGAAAATCGTATCCCCAGACCTTCGTCATCAATTGTTCCCGGGTTACGATCAATCCTTTGTTCTTCATGAGATAGGCCAAGATTTCGAATTCTGTGTATGTAAGGCTGCAGTTTTCCCCGTCGATCGTCACGGAACGGGAAGCAAGGTAGATCACGATCCCGGCTCCGGACAACAAGTCCTTCTCCTGACCGGGTATACTCCGAGGTTCCAATAAGCGTTTAGCCCGCGCCATCAATATCGGCGGACTGCACGGCTTGACGACATAATCGTCCGCACCCAGCTCGAATCCGAGCAAAGTGTCATCTTCATCCGAACGGGCCGTCAGCATGATGATCGGGACATCCGACACCTTGCGGACCCGTTGGCACACCGACCATCCGTCCAGCTCCGGCAACATGATGTCAAGAAGGATCAAATCGACCGGATGTTGTTCGAACAGAGCCATAGCCTGCTTCCCATCGCCGGCCTCCAACACGTCGTATCCTTCGTTCAGCATATAATCTTTGAGGATCTCCCGCAAAAGCAGCTTATCCTCGACAATCAAAATCGTTTTGGACATGGTTCTACCTCTCTATTACAAGTTGCGTATTCCCAAGCCTACACTAAACGTTTTTACTGAAAACATCAACTTCATAACAAGAAAGCAGCCGACATGTGGATATCGGCTGCTTATTAATTAATATAGTTAACGAAATAGATATAAATCAATAATTTATGAAGTGGATGAAGCCACTGAACGATCGGTCTGCTCCAAAGTAAGCTTCCCGCTATTACGATCAGCAAGTGAAATGCGAGCCTTAACCTCTCCGCCTGCCTGCTTGAACGATAGCAGCTGCGTTTGTCCTTTCGTCAGCAGAGCGTTCAACATGGCCGGCGAAATCTTCTTGCCTTCAAACTCTTTCCAAATCACAAAACCGCAGCCTTGTTTGTAGTGCGTGCAGCCGTAACCTTTACGGCCTTCGATCAACTGGCCTCCGCAGCCCTCGCGCGGACACGGAGCAAGTGGCTGCATACTGCCTGCCTGTGGTTTAGTAGTAGGCGTGCCCGTGTTGCGCTCGCCCTTCTCAACACCGGTGGCAGCACGGCCGGATTTGCTGTTACCGTTGCCGCTCCGACTTCCGCCGCCACGTCGGCCTCCTTTGTTCGCCTCCTCCGTTCCAAACATGGAGGCGTCCGCCTTTTGCTGGGTACGCACCTTCTCAATGATCGAAATCGTGAACCGGCGCACGTTATCCATAAACTTTTCCCGAGCTGCTTCACCCTTGGAAATCTGATACAATCGCCGCTCCCATTGGCCGGTCATCTCCGGCGAGGTCAACAGCTCGACGCCGGCGTGCCGAATCAGCTCCACCGCTGTCCGGCCTTTTTGCGTGACGGTGATCTTCTTGCCTTGCATCGTAATATATCCCACGTTCTTCAGCCGCTCAATCGTCGCCGCCCGCGTAGCCGGAGTGCCAAGGCCAGCATCCTTCATCGCATCGCGCAGCTCTTCGTTCTCGAGTTGCTTCCCGGCGCTCTCCATCGCTTTCAGTAGCGTACCTTCCGTAAAATGCTTCGGCGGCTGCGTAGCCTTCTCCTTCGCTTCGGCGCCTGTACATTGCACCGGACGGTCCTTGTCGATCTGGAACGGTTCGCTGACCAGATCCTCGGACTCCTCTTCCTCGTCTTTCTTCTTCCCGCGACTGCTCCCGGATTTCGTCCCGTCATCCCCCGGCAAGCACACCTTCCACCCCAGGGACAGCAGCTCCTTTACGTTCGTCTTAAACGTTTCGCTTTCCACTTCAGTCAACACCGTATGCTGCTTATATTCGGCTGCCGGATAGAAATGCGATAGGAACCTCCGAATGACAAGATCGTAGACGTTCTGTTCTTCCTTACTTAATGTGCCTGGTCGCCGTAGCGTCGGCAGGATCGCATGGTGATCCTCGACCCGCGTCGGGTTGCACACCGCTTTGTTGCCGACATGCACCAGATTGGGCCGGCCACCTTCAGCCAGTTCCTTGTAACTTGAAGACTTCAGCATGTGAAGCACCTTGTGCATCCCGTCGATATTTTGCTCGGTCACGTAGTTGGAACTCGTCCGCGGATAGGAGATCACCTTATGGCGTTCATAGAGCGCCTGCGCGATGTCCAGCGTCTTCTTGGCAGAGTAGCCGAACTTCGCATTCGCTTCCCGCTGCAGTAAGGTCAGATCGTAGAGCTTGTACGGATACTCCTTCGTCTCTTTAACTTCGTATTCGGTAATCCGCCCTTCCTTGCCGCGGACCTTCTCGGCGATCGCCGCCGCCCTCTCTCCGTCCGTCAGCCGATCGCCTTGCCAGCTGCCCGTGTACTTGCGCGCGTCTTGCTCGAATTCAGCTTTGATTTCGTAGTAAGTCAGCGAATCGAAGTTCTCAATTTCCTTCTGACGGTCGTAGATCAGCGCCAGCACCGGGGTTTGCACGCGACCAACCGATAACAACTCCCGGTGTTTGGTCGTAAACGCCCGCGTCGCGTTCATCCCGATCAGCCAATCCGCTTCACTGCGCGCCCGTGCGGCCATCGTCAGGTTCTCGAACTCAGACGCGTCATGCAGCTCAGCAAACCCTTTGGCAATGCTCTCGCTGGTCAAGTCGGAAATCCACAGCCGTTTGACGGGCTGAGTTAACTTTAGCTGCTGTTGGATTAGCGCAAAAATATACTGCCCTTCACGCGCGGCGTCGCAGGCATTCACAATCGCGTCGCATCGTTTGGCCAGCTCGCCGATCGTTTTTAACTGATCTTTCGTCCGCGGGTTCGGTACGATCTTGAATCGATCCGGCAGAATTGGCAGGTCGCCGAAATTCCAGCGTTTGAATTTTTCATCATAGGCATCCGGCTCGGCCAGGCCTAGCAAATGACCTATCGCCCAAGTAATGATGTAGCGCTCTCCCTCCAGATAGGACCGGTTGTTCTTCGCTTTCGGCTCAATCACCGCAGCGATAGTTCGTCCCATGTCCGGTTTTTCGGCAATTACGAGCGTTTTCATGCTTAAGCGCCCCTCTTCCTCTGTCTATCAATCTAAAAAAGAGCCGCGCTCCGCGCAGCTCTAGTAAGCTAGTACCTATTATAACATATTGACCTAGGATCGTCCTGCAAAAATCTGCAGTCCGAGCAGTGAGTTACGCCAGTACCGTCGAACCCATCAGGTATTTATCTACTTCCCGGGCTGCCTCCCGGCCTTCGTTGATGGCCCAGACAACCAAGCTTTGTCCCCGGCGCATGTCCCCGGCGGCAAACACTTTATCGATATTCGTTTTGAATTGACCGTATTTCGCCTTCACGTTCGTGCGGCGGTCTCTTTCCAGACCCAGTTGGTCGGCCAACGTCGATTCCGGTCCGTCGAAACCGATGGCGATCAAGGCCATTTGCGCCGGAAAGATGCGTTCCGTACCCGGGATCGGTTGATAGATTTTGCGCCCGGTCTCGTCGACGATCCGCTGGATTTGCACAGTGTGCAGTTCCTTCAGGTTGCCGTTCTCGTCGCCGACAAATCGCGTTGTCATGATCGAGAATTCACGCGGATCGGAACCGAACAATGCTTTGGCTTCTTCTTGGGCATAATCGAGCGTGTACACGTTCGGGAATTGCGGCCAAGGATTGTTAAACGAATCGCGTTCGAGCGGCGCTTTGGCGTGGGTGCCAAACTGCGTAATGCTACTGCAACCATGGCGCAGTGCTGTCGCCACACAGTCAGAGCCGGTGTCGCCGCCGCCGATCACGATGACATCCTTCCCTTCGGCGGACAAATATTGCCCGTCAGTTAGGCCGGTGTCCAGGTAGCTCTTGATCGTACCGTTCAAAAACGGCATCGCATAATGCACCCCGTTCAAATGGCTGCCCTCAATGTTAAATTCCCGAGGTTTCGTAGCCCCGCCGCACAGGACCACGGCGTCGAATTCATCGACGAGCTGCTGGGCTTGGATATCCTTGCCGATCTCCGTATTGGTGACAAATTTAACGCCTTCCGCCGCTAACAGGTCAACACGACGTTGTACAACCGATTTGTCCAGCTTCATTGTTGGAATGCCGTACATTAGGAGGCCGCCGATCCGATCTGAACGTTCGTAGACGGTCACCTCATGGCCCGCTTTATTTAGTTGGGCCGCACAGGCAAGACCCGCCGGTCCGGAGCCGACAACGGCCACTTTACGGCCTGTCCGCTTCTCCGGAGGTTCCGGTACAACCCAGCCTTCCTCGAACCCTTTATCGATAATCGCCTGCTCAATCGTCTTGATGGTCACCGGCTGCCCGATTAGGCCGACCGTACAAGAGCCTTCGCATGGCGCAGGACATACCCGGCCCGTAAATTCCGGGAAGTTGTTCGTTTTGTGCAAACGGTCCAGCGCCTCTTTCCACAAATTGCGGTAAACTAGGTTATTCCATTCCGGAATCAGATTGTGCACCGGGCAGCCCGCCGTTCCTCCAGCCATATCGATTCCCGTATGGCAATACGGTGTGCCGCAATCCATGCAGCGTGCGCCCTGAGTGCGCAGCTCCTCATCCGCCATATGCTTATGAAATTCCTCCCAGTCCTTAACCCGTTCGGACGGACTACGGTCTCCGGGAAGCTCACGTTTGAACTCCATAAATCCTGTTGGTGTAGACATCAAAAAGTTCCCCCATCCGTCATCAGTGTATCTTGATGTTAGCATTCGGGGGAACGGTTATTAATGGATTATTGATATGATAATTTGTACTGATCATCACATCATTTACGACGTTCGTAAGTCAGAAAACGATAATCATAGGGGTTCTTCTCGTCTCGCACCCCTTGTTCTTCATGGACTAATTCAAAGTCTTCCCATAAAAAGTGAGGGAAGAACACGTCCCCTTCAATATGTTCCTCGATCCGGGTTACCAGGAGCCGATCCGCCAGCGGCAGGAAGTGTTGGAACACGCCTGCACCCCCGATAATCATCAGTTCGCCACGATCCGCGTAGGTTAACACTTCTTCCACCGAATGCACGACATCTGCTCCCTCCGCCACATAAGAAGCATCCGCCGTAATTACGACGCTATGCCGATTCGGCAACGGCTTGCTGCCCATGGATTCCCAGGTTTTACGGCCCATGACGATGGTTTTCCCCGTTGTCTGTGCCTTAAAGAACTTCAGATCGGCCGGCAACCTCCAAGGAAGTTGATTATTCCGACCGATAGTTCCGTTTCTGGACATCGCCCAGATGAGCGTAATCATCCCCATGCAATACCGACTCCTAACTTGTTGAATTTAAACGGCAACCGTTGCTTTAATCGTTGGATGGAACTGATAATCAACAAATTCGAAATCCTCATACACGTAGTCAAAAATCGAATCTGGTTTGCGTTTGATCACCAGCTTCGGCAACGGATAAGGCTCACGCTCCAATTGGGTTTGCACCTGCTCGACATGATTGTTGTAAATATGAACATCCCCACCGGACCAAATAAATTCACCAACTTCAAGATCGCATTGCTGGGCGATCATATGTGTGAGCAATGCGTAACTTGCGATGTTGAATGGCAGACCAAGAAACGTATCCACCGAACGCATCGTCAACATGCAGGACAACTTCCCGTCCGCCACATAAAATTGAAAGACAAAGTGGCATGGCGGCAGTTTCATTTGATCTACCTCGGCCACATTCCATGCGCTGACCAGATGGCGGCGCGAATCGGGATTCTTCTTGATTGCTTCTACGACGGAAGTAATTTGATCGATCTTCCGACCGTCTGGCGCTTCCCAGGAACGCCATTGCGATCCATATACGGGTCCAAGGTCGCCGTTCTCATCCGCCCACTCGTCCCAGATGCGTACGCCATGCTCTTTGAGATAAGCTATATTCGTATCGCCGCGCAAAAACCATAGCAGCTCATGGATTACCGATTTCAAATGGATCCGCTTGGTCGTTACCAGGGGGAAGCCCTCGCTTAAATCGAAGCGAAGCTGACGGCCAAATACAGAGCGCGTCCCGACGCCGGTCCGGTCCTCTTTAGGTGTCCCGTTCTTTAGAACATCCTCCAGCAAATTCAAATAATTTCTCATCGTCTACACCCCGTCACCTTGGTCTATAATCCATCCTATTATATCAGACTTCCGGAGCTTCGTGACAAGAATGCTTGTTCGTATCGCTTCTTGACATCCTGAGTATGGAAGGTTATAGTAAGAGAACCATATCTTAATAGAACAATGCGAGTGAAGCACCTCGCAAGGTAGGCGTCAAAGCCTGTCTTGGAGGTGCTTTTTTTGCGTTGTCATTAGGGGTGGAAAATGAGTTTCGTTAGGAGATGATGGTTCGTGAATTGGAGACAACCGATGAAAATGTCCTTACTTGCGGTAATCATGCTTTCCATGATGTTGGGTGGAAATCGACAGTTGGTTGCAGCTAGCTCTTGGGATGCGGCTTTAGACGGGATCGATGCGGTGTATGACGGTTTGACGGCCGTACAAACGCTGGTGAAGCAGGAGAGTCTTGAAATCTCGGCGCTGCGCAAGAAGAACAACGACGCTTTGTCTGCGTTAAATGCGAAGATCAGAGCGATCGATCAAACGACGGTTACCCGTCTGACCCAGGAAACCGAGGCGCTGCAGCGCAAGCACGCTCCTTTGTTAGAACAATACGCCTCATTGGGCAAACAGGTGACGGCAGCTAAGAAACGCAAGGATAAGAAATCCGCGGATATGCTGGAATTGAAACGTAATCAATTGAAGCCTGCGGCAACATCCGCTTCGGCGGAGATTAAAGCTAAGAAGGAGGCGCTCTCAGCCGCGAAGAAGTCCAAGACCGCCAAAGCGAAAGTCGTTAAAGATGCCCTGGTTCCGGTGCAGACGTTAAAAAAGCGGATCACCGCCGAAAACAAATCCGTCGCCGCCGCGCGAAAACACCTTTCGGCGGCGGATAAACGATACAAAGCCAGCGTGAAGCGAGGCGACGCTATCGTTGCAGCCCTTGAGCTAAAGACCGTTTATGATCAAACCAAAGCCATTCACGCATCTTTAACGAAAGTGTACGAGTGGGAGCGGCATATCGCCCAAAACGTTACTCTTGCTGCCGCCAAACTCCCTTAAGCGATGTTGATCTGGTCATGGAGACGTGTAGCGTCCGTAACGGGTTTCGAGCTTAACTAAACGTTTCTCTGTACCGTGAAGAAGGAGCGTATTCATTCCTTCCGTCCCATGCCACTCCATACCGATGAGAATTCCCTGCTCAGAGGTTCTGGCCGCAAACAGAAAAGTAAAGTGATGGGGTGCGATCTCCCCTTGGTCATCTACGCGCCAGACACTGTAAGAGTCTTCTGTTGTTGCAGGAAAGTCCAGGACGGCCAAGTTATCGCCCTGTTTTAGAATGATACAAAACAGGTGATCCGGGCCGTCTGGACGAAATAAAGCCAAATCAAGTTCAGCTTCTCCGCCTAGAGTTGCTAACCGCCATAATTGGTGAATGTCTCGGCCTTTTTCTTTCTCAATTTGTTCCCCCAGGTCGGAATCCAATTCCACTTGGCCGTCGAACGTGATCGGAAGCAAAGAATCCAGCGGAATCTGCTCACTCTGAAAGAAATAATAGGTGGCATTGGGTTGTGCCACACCTTCGGTAACGGCAAAGATATGCCCCGGCAAATGCGAGAAATTGGGAGTCGTGTCCCTTCCGGTGTTGGCGTCGTCCCCCTCCTGCCAACCTTCATAGACGACGGAAATCAAGCTCCCTTTCTCGCCAATGGCCTGAGTCATCCCTGATAGCGTTTCCTTAGATATATCCTCTGATCCGCTAACCAACAAGCGTCGTCCATTTTCATCGGCAAAACCAAATACCTGACTCAGACGGTCCACATCAACCTCACCTCCCGGTTCAGAAGGTATGGCAGGATCAGGTGTCTCCATTTCATTTACCTCTCCATTGTCAAGTGGACCGGGTTCGAGTTGAACCGGGGTCTCCCTTTCAATCAGAACTTCTTGATCTTCCCTTTGGATACAGCCGGATAGTGTCAGGATCATCAGCAGAAGTATGCCTGTTTTTCGCACAACGATAAACCTCCCCATCTTTTGCCTATTCATCTGATTATTGTAGAAATCTCACTGAATTGTAAAGATTGGCAGCAACCTATTTTGCATTTCATATTGCTATATCGTAATATTAGGATATAATGATTATCAGGAAACCGAGGTGAACTTTCATGGATAACAATTTCAAAGCCTATCAGGAAGCTGCGGAAATGTTGAAAGCTCTGGCACATCCGGTACGATTATGCATCGTCCGCGGCTTGCTGGACAAGAAGCAATGCAACGTGACGTACATGCAGGAATGTTTGGAACTGCCGCAATCGACCGTATCCCAGCACCTGCAGAAGCTGCGCAGTTTAGGGATCGTCGAATCCGAACGCAGCGGTTTGGAAGTTAATTATCAGTTGGCGAATGAAAAAGTCATTAAGCTAGTTCGCCATCTGTTCGAGGAGGAACAATAAACGATGAGCAAAAAAGTATTAATTGTCGGCGGTGTTGCCGGCGGTGCCTCTGCGGCCGCCAGACTTCGTCGCTTGGATGAAGAAGCCCATATCGTCATGTTCGAACGGGACCCTTAT
The DNA here is from genome assembly GCF_037969915.1 of Paenibacillus sp. FSL R7-0216. Taxonomy (NCBI): domain Bacteria; kingdom Bacillati; phylum Bacillota; class Bacilli; order Caryophanales; family Paenibacillaceae; genus Paenibacillus; species Paenibacillus sp. FSL R7-0216. Next base: position 2,746,782 of record NZ_CP150222.1, read on the forward strand.
ATTTCCTTTGCCAACTGTGGGCTCCCCTACTATATCGGTGATTCGATCAAGGATCGATCAAAACTGCTGGTCCAGACACCGGAAGCAATGCATCGTCGCTTTAACATCGATGTCCGCACCGAGAGCGAAGTAATTGGAATCGATCCTACCAGCAAAACGGCACTAGTCCGCAGCAAAGAGCGCGGCGAATATCGAGAAAGCTATGATGCGGTGATTTTGTCGCCCGGCGCGAAACCCATCCGACCAAATCTCCCCGGCATTGAAAGCAGCCGAATCCATACGCTGCGGAATATTCCGGATACGGACCGTATCAAACGTCGCGTTGTCGAAGAACGCGCTTCTTCCGCCATCGTCATTGGCGGCGGATTTATTGGCGTGGAAATGGCCGAGAACTTGCGAGAAATCGGGCTTGAGGTCACGTTGATCGAAGGCGGTCCGCAAATTCTCGCGCCATTTGACGCCGAGATGTCAGGAGTCCTTGCCAAGGAACTGGAGGACCATGGCGTTAACCTTTTAATGTCGCAGACCGTCACCTCGTTTACAGAACAAGGTAACTACATTAAGGTGCATACTTCGGACGAGCGTGAATTATCGGCTGATATCGTAATTTTGGCGATTGGAGTTACACCGGATACAGCTTTTCTGAAAGAAACCGGCTTGGAACTGGGGCCAAGAGGCCATATTGTTGTAAACGACAAACTGGAAACTAGCATTCCGGATATTTATGCCGTTGGGGATGCGGTTGAAGTCGTTGATTTTGTTAATGGTTCCAAAACAGCAATTCCGCTGGCTGGTCCTGCCAACAAGCAGGGGCGTATCGCTGCGGACAATGTCTGTGGTCTTGGAACCACATATAAAGGCTCGCAAGGCACGTCCATTATCAAAGTCTTTGGTCTTACCGGAGCGGCCACGGGGAACAATGAGAGAACGCTCCAGCGGTTAGGGATCCCTTATCATGTCACGGTGGTTCATCCCAATTCTCATGCTTCTTACTATCCCGGCGCCACCCCCCTATCGATCAAGCTGTTATTTAATCCTGACGGTACCGTGCTAGGCGCGCAGGCTGTCGGATATGACGGGGTAGATAAACGGATCGATGATATCGCGACGGTGATTCGTTTCCGGGGGACGGTAACGGATTTGACGGAACTGGAATTGGCCTACGCCCCTCCGTACTCTTCAGCAAAGGATCCGGTGAACATGGCCGCTTATACTGCGGAGAACGTATTAAGCGGACGCGTTCGGTTGTTCGTCCCGCAGGATTTGACAACCCGGGACGTGCAAACGACCCAGTTGGTCGATGTTCGTTCTGAGATGGAGCATGCCAACGGACATATCCCTGACTCCCTGCTGATCCCGGTTGACGAATTGCGTGATCGCCTGAATGAACTAGATCGGGACAAGGAGATTTGGGTTTACTGCCAAGTCGGGTTGCGCGGGTATACCGCTTCACGAATTCTGCAGCAAAAAGGCTATAAGGTTCGCAATTTGACTGGAGGTTACAAGCTCTATCAAATGGCTAATTACCAGCCGGGTCGGTCCGATTCCCCGGATTGCCCCGTTGATCGTGTGGCAAAAGCAGAAATCGCCGCAGCTTCGGTAGCTCCGGCAACAAGCCAAGTGTCCGGTGATTCCAAACTGCATGCCGATGCGGAGCTTGATGCTTGCGGTTTGTGCTGCCCCGGTCCACTGATTCAGGTCAAACAATCCATGGATCGTTTGGAAGCCGGACAGGTTCTGCACGTGACCGCCTCTGACCCTGGATTCTATGAGGATGTGCAGGCATGGGCGACCATGTCCAAACACCGTATGCTCCAGGTTACCAAGAATGCGAACGGGATGATCGAAGCCTATATTTGCAAGGAAGACCCGGTCCGGCTTGGCGACACTTCGGTTCAACCGACAACAACGCCGGAAGGCTCAACGATGATTGTATTTAGCGGTGACCTGGATAAGGCGATTGCCTCATTTATCATCGCCAATGGCGCCGCGGCCAGCGGCAAGAAAGTGACGTTATTCTTCACCTTCTGGGGGCTGAATATTCTCCGTAAATCGGAGAAGGTCCCCGTCGCCAAAACCTTCATCGGTCGCATGTTCGGTGCGATGATGCCGCACGGCAGCCATAAGTTGTCTCTCTCCCGCATGAACATGCTTGGGATGGGAGCCAAGATGATTCGTGGCGTGATGAAAAATAACAACGTTTCCTCCCTAGAAGAACTCATGGCCAGTGCCATCAACCAAGGCGTCGAAATCGTCGCCTGCCAAATGTCGATGGATCTGATGGGCATCCGCCAGGAAGAGTTGATCGACGGGGTCAAAATCGGCGGAGTCGGTTACTACTTGGGTAAGGCCGACCAATCGGGAATTAATCTATTCATCTAATTTGTAAAAGGGGTTCTTGGTCGATTTGACCAGGAACCCCTTTTTTTAGCCCAAGCTCATTTTGCTGTATAATCGGTACGAACACCTATCTTTCGAGCGAAAAGGAGATCGACATATGAGTCAACAGGTTAGCCGAAATAACATTGATCGATTCAACGGGTTCAGCGAACTCTACGATCAAAACCGCCCCAAGGCGCCGGTCGAAGTCATCCGTATTATATCGATGGTTTTGGGCCGTTCTCCGGAAATAGTTGCGGATGTTGGCTGCGGTACGGGCCTCTCCTCTTTTGCCTGGCTAAATCATGCGAAGCAAATCATTGGGATCGAGCCTAACGACGATATGCGCGCCGTAGCAATGAATCGCTGGCGGGAAAGCAACTGCCCAGCGCAGCTTCAATTCGTCAAGGGTTTGTCCACCGAATTGCCGTTGGAGCCCTCCTCCGTAGATCTCGTCACCTGCTCTCAATCCTTCCATTGGATGGACCCTCAACCAACGCTCCAGGAGTTCGCCAGAGTGCTGCGCCCTGGAGGCATATTTGCTGCTTACGATTGCGATTGGCCGCCGGCCGCCAGCCCTGAGCTCGAGCAGGCATACATACAACTCGTCGATTTCGCCGAAAAACGCGCAAGCGAACTGATCGACAACGACAAAGAAGCGTACAAGTGGCCTAAAGACCAGCATCTGCAGCAAATCCGCAAGAGCGGCCTCTTCCACTATTCACGAGAGATCGTATTTCACCATTGGGAGAGTTGTGACGCCGATCGATATGCGAATCTGGCCCTCAGTCAAGGGGGTTTGCAAACCGCTTTAAAATTAGGGGCGAACGAAATACTTTCTGCTGCTGAGCAATTCCGCGAACAAGTGAATCAAGCTTTCGGGGCTGAAGCTCGCAACATCCTATTCTGTTATCGCATGCGGCTCGGGGTAAAATAACAGCTTTTCGCTTAATCCAACCGAAATAACTTGACCAACCCCGCACAAAAAAAGGGCAAGACCGTGAACACGGCCTTGCCCAATAGACTTAGGAGTTGATCCACTCTTAGGAGGAGTGGGAGATAAAATCGCTAAAATTAGCGAGAAATTACGTGAATAGGATGACCTTCAACCAACTCGGCCGTTTCCATTACGATTTCGCCCAAGGTCGGGTGAGCGTGAATGGTCAACGAGATGTCTTCGAGTGTTGCCCCCATTTCAACCGCAAGGCCCAGCTCAGCGATCAAGTTGGAAGCTTCGATCCCGACGATTTGCGCGCCGAGCACCACGTTGTTATCTGCGTTCGCCACGATCTTGATGAAGCCTTCAGGCTGATTCAAGGAAGTTGCGCGACCATTGCCTGCGAATGGGAACTTGCCGGCTTTGACCTTAAAGCCTTTGTCTTTCGCTTCCGACTCCGTCAGACCTACGCTAGAGCATTCTGGATCCGTAAAGACAACCGCTGGGATTGCTTTGTAATCCACCACGGAAGGAAGTCCTGCGATCGCTTCGGCCGCCACTTTTCCTTCGTAGGAAGCTTTGTGTGCAAGCGCAGGGCCAGCCACGATATCGCCGATCGCAAAGATGTTCGGGTTGCTGGTGCGTCCTTGATGGTCAACTTTGACCAAACCACGGTCAGTCAACTCCACGCCAGCCAGATCCAGACCCAGATCGCCATCAGTGTTTGGACGACGGCCAACGGTCACCAGCAGGTAGTCGGCAGTGACTTCTTTACTTTCGCCGTTCACGGAATATTTCACCGTTACGTTCTTATCGGTTTGTTCCGCGCTTTCGGCTTTAGCGTTCGTTACGATTTCGATGCCGGTCTTCGCCATGTTCTTGGCAACCAGACGGGTCATGTCTTTGTCGAAGCCTGGCAATACGGTATCCATACCTTCGATGATCGTTACTTTGGTGCCAAACTTGGAGAACATTTGGCCAAGCTCAGCGCCGATATAACCGCCGCCGATGACGACAAGGCTGCTCGGAATTTCTTGCAGCTCAAGCGCTTCTGTCGAGGACAAGATGCGTCCGCCAAACGGGAAAGGTTTCAGCTCGATCGGGCGGGAACCGGTAGCCAGAATGCAATGCTTGAAGCGGTAACGCGGCGATTCGTGCTCGTTGAACGCACGAGCTTCGTTTTCGTTGATGAACATCACTTCACCGCTGAAAACTTCGACCTTGTTACCTTTAAGCAAGCCGCCAACGCCTTGGGTCATCTTCTTGACAACGCCGTTCTTGAATTCTTGCGTTTTCTTGAAGTCCACTTTCACGTTCTCTGCCGTAATCCCGAAGGCATCGGCATGTTGAGCGGACTCGTATTGGTGAGCGGCCGAGATCAGCGCTTTGGACGGGATACAACCGCGGTTCAAGCAGACGCCGCCAAGCTCCGATTTGTCAACGATGATCACCTTTTGCCCGAGCTGGGCGGCACGAATGGCCGCCACATATCCGCCGGGACCTGCACCGACAACTAATGTATCAATATCTAGAGAAGCATCTCCTACTACCATTGATTACACCTCCATAACGAGCAGCTCAGGATTCGCGAGCAGCTGTTTGATATAGTTCATAAAGTTTTGCGCCGTCGCGCCGTCGATCAGACGGTGGTCAAAGCTGAGGGACAAAGCCATCACCGGAGCGACAACAATTTCGCCGTTTTTGACAACCGGTTTCTCACTGATCCGGCCGGTTCCAAGGATCGCAACTTCAGGATAGTTGATGATTGGCGTAAAGAACATACCGCCGGCAGAACCGATGTTTGTGATCGAAATCGTGCTGCCTTTCATCTCGTTCGCTGCCAGTTTGCCTTCACGGCCACGGGCTGCCAGGTCCTTAATGGCTTCGGCGATCATCCAAATGCTCTTCCGATCCGCGTCTTTGATCACGGGAACGATCAGACCATTATCGGTGTCCGTTGCAATCCCGATGTTATAGAATTTCTTATACACGATCTCATTGTTAACTTCATCAATCGAAGCATTCAGAGCCGGGAATTGACGGGATGCGGCAACCAAAGCTTTCACGATGAATGGAAGATAAGTAACCTTAATGCCTTTCTTCTCGGCGATCGGTTTCATCCGCGTACGGAAAGCGACCAATTCGGTGACATCCACTTCGTCCATGATGGTAACATGAGGCGCGGTGTAAGCCGATTTAACCATCGCATTGGAAATCGCTTTGCGAATGCCTTTAAACGGTACGCGTTCTTCTTCGCCGTCCGTAGAAATCGCTGTTGGTGCAGCAGCGGCTGGAGCTTTGGCTGCTGCGGCTGGAGCCGCGGCTTGTGCAGGTGCTGCAGCTTGGGCTGGAGCAGCGGCGGCAGCTCCGCCTTTCTTGAAGTTGTCGACGTCTTCTCTCGTGATTTTCCCGGCTTTCCCTGTACCTGGAACTTGGGACAAATTCACACCTTGTTCACGAGCATATTTACGTACGCTAGGGGTAGCGAGAATCTCACGGTTTGGAGCGACCGGAGCTGCGGCTGCAGCCGGCGCACCAGCAGCGGCCTTAGGTGCGTCATGCGCTTGTTCTGGAGCAGCGGCTTGTTCTGGCACATCGCCTTCTGCATCAATAACAGCTACAACGTCTCCAACGCGGAAGATCGCGCCGTCTTTTCCGAATACTTCAAGAACCGTACCGTTCACCGGACAAGGTACTTCAACGACGGCTTTATCATTTTGCACTTCCATGATGATATCTTCGTCCGTAACCTTATCGCCTGGTTTGATGTGCATTTTGATAATTTCGCCTTCATGCAAACCTTCGCCCAGTTCAGGGAACCGGTATTCGAATTTGGATGAGGAAGCTGCCGCTTGAGGAGCAGGAGCTGCTGCCGTAGCAACCGGAGCGCTTGCCTCTGCAGCTGGAGCCGGAGCTCCTTCTTGTTCGGGAAGATCGCCTTCGGCTTCGATCACGGCTACGACATCGCCTACGCGGAATACGGCGCCGTCTTTACCGAACACTTCTTGTACTACACCATTAACAGGACACGGCACTTCAACGACGGCTTTGTCGTTTTGTACCTCCATGATGATATCTTCATCTGTTACTTTGTCCCCTGGCTTGACATGCATTTTGATGATTTCACCTTCATGCAAGCCTTCGCCCAGTTCAGGGAACCGATATTCAAACTTAGCCACAGGAAAGACCTCCTATTTTGTTCTTCGATTTAGAATTCAAGCACTTTGTTAACGCCCTCGATCACGCGAGCCGGGGACGGTAGCCATTGGTCTTCGATTTGCGCGAACGGATATATGGTATCCGGCGGAGCGATGCGAAGGACAGGAGCTTCAAGGTGCAGAATCGCTTTCTCGTTGATTTGCGCGATGACTTCCGCTGCGATGCCGGCCGATTTTTGCGCTTCTTGAACAATGATGGCGCGATTTGTCTTCTTCACCGAGGCAACAATCGTATCGATGTCCAGCGGCACGAGCGTACGCAGGTCAATGACTTCGGCTTTGATGCCTTTGGTTTTCTCCAATTCTTCCGCTGCTTTAACAGCTGTATGAACCATGAGGCCATAAGCGAGAATCGTTACATCCGAACCTTCGCGAACGATGTTGGCTTTACCCAGTTCAATCGTGTATTCTCCTTCAGGAACCTCATCACGGAAGGCATGGTACAGGTTCAAGTGTTCCATAAAGAAGACTGGATCGTTATCGCGAATAGCGGAGATCAACAGTCCCTTCGCGTCGTAAGGGTTCGAAGGAATCACGAGCTTGATCCCTGGGGTTTGGGCGATCAGGCCCTCCAAGGCATCCGTATGCAGCTCGGCTGCTTTAACGCCGCCGCCAAACGGGGTGCGGAATACGACGGGAGCGTGGTAACGTCCGCCGGAACGGTAACGCATCCGGGCTGCTTGTACGAGAATTTGGTCCAAAGCTTCAAAAATAAAACCGACAAACTGGATTTCTGCGATCGGACGGAAACCTTGAATCCCCAGACCTACCGCCATACCACCGATGGCCGATTCCGCCAGCGGCGTATCCATGACGCGTTCTTCCCCGAATTCTTTCTGCAGGCCTTCCGTTACGCGGAACACCCCACCGACATTACCTACGTCTTCGCCGAAAATCAGAACGTTTGGATCGCGTTGCAATTCGACGCGCATGGCGTCGCGAATCGCTTCTTTCATATTCATTTGTGCCATTGCTTGTATCCTCCTCTATAGAACGATCAGACTAGTTTACACGTACGTATTATTGAAAATCGACCTTTTGCTCTTCCAAGTGCTTCGGAGTTTTTTCGAACATGCTGTCGATCAGGCCTGGAATTGTCATTTTTTCTGTTTGTTCCGCTTTCTTGATTTGCTCGTTGACTTTTGCTTTCGCTTCTTCTTTCACCCGAGCGGTATCTTCTTCGGTCCAAAGACCTTTCTTCTCCAAATATTTAGCCAAGCGAGCGATTGGATCTTTCTCGCCCCATTGTCCTTCTTCTTCCTTCGTCCGGTACTTCGAAGTATCGTCAGACAGGGAGTGCGGACGGAACCGGTAAGTAACCGCTTCGATCAATGTAGCGCCTTCGCCGTTACGAGCGCGTTCAGCAGCTTCCTGCACCGCACTGATGACTGCAAACACGTCCATCCCGTCGATTTTCACGCCGCGGATCCCTGCAGCGACTGCTTTATGAGCGATCGACAAGGCTGCGGTTTGTTTTGCGAACGGTGTGGTGATGGCATAACCGTTATTTTGCACGAAGAAAATAACCGGCAGTTTGAATACTCCAGCGTAGTTCAGCGCTTCGTAGAAATCGCCTTCCGAAGAACCGCCGTCACCGGTATAAGTAATGGCCACTTGTTTTTGCTTCTTGAGCTTGAAGCCCATCGCGATCCCCATCGCGTGCAACACTTGAGCGCCGATAATGATTTGAGGCATAAGTACGTTGACGCCTTCCGGAATTTGTCCGCCGTGTTGATGACCGCGGGAGTACAGGAAAGCTTGATACAGCGGGAGACCATGCCATACGAGCTGCGGCATATCGCGGTAACCCGGGCAAACAAAGTCGTTCTTGTCCAGCGCGAACTCACTGCCTACCATGGTCGCTTCTTGTCCGGACACCGGTGCATAAAATCCGAGGCGGCCTTGGCGACCCAAGTTGATCGCACGTTCGTCCCAGGTACGCGTAAATACCATGCGATACATCAGTTCTTTCAATTGATCGTCGGACAATGCCGGCACTTTATCTTTGTTAACGATTTCACCGTCTGGCGAGAGCACGGTCAAAGCTTGAACTTCTTCCGTGTATACTTCATAAGGAATCTTGCTCATTTTTTTCACCTCGACTGAAAATTTGATTAACTTGTTCCTCTGTTATAGAATTATTATACTCCTGTTTCATTCTAGAAGTCAAAGGAATTAAGGATTATTGTGTTATATATTTATCTTTGTGTATGTAACAGTTTTTCAAAAATAGTATAACACAAACTCATATTGTGGTAAGCTATCGTTATCTCTATTTCATGGTAAATGTTACTTGATTCAACAGGCAAAAGCAAAATCCATCCAACCGGGAGTGTGTGTAGAACCATGACGGATTCGAATTATTTGAAACGAACCATCATTAAAGAGGAAATCCAAAGCCAGTTCTTAGGGGAAAAGCGTTACCTGCGCGTTTACCTTCCACCTGGGTACAACGAAATCCTCAGTTATCCCGTCATTTACTGTCAGGACGGCGAGGAATTCTTCAACTTCGGTCGTATCGCGACGCACGCCAATCGCCTGATTCTGGATGAAGGCCTCGAGCCTTTCATTATTGTAGGCGTGGAGGTGAACGTCGCCGTGCGCACGGAGGAATATGCCCCGTTTGGAAACCGATTTGAAGCCTATACGCGCTGTTTCACGGAAGAAATTATTCCCTTTATCGAACGCAATTATCCGGTTCGCCGCGAACCTTCGGAAAGGGTGCTGGCCGGAGATTCATTAGGGGCAACCGTCTCTCTCCATCTCGCTATGAAAAACCCGGAACTGTTTTCCAAAATCATTAGTTTGTCCGGCGCTTACTATGAACCTTCCCTGGAAATCCTTGCTCAAGAGACCGATCTTTCCTATTTGTCGCTCTTCATGATTGTGGGACTGCAGGAGGATCATTATACTACCGATACGGGTACCTATAATTTTGTTGAACTGAACCGCAGAGCCAAAGCGCTCCTGGAGGAACGCGGTGCCCAAGTTGCCTACTTCGAGAAGGACGGCAAACATCTATGGGGATTTTGGCAACAAGAGCTCCCGGACGCGATGGTACATTTCTTAAAATAGCGCTTACAAGCTGTTGTAAAATCAGAGGCTGCCCAACGTAGAACCTACATCTACTAAGGACAGCCTCTCTTGGTGTTTGTCCAATTCGGCCTGACTGTAACTTAAGGTGTCTGATCTTGTACAATGGCCCGCTCGGGAGTTGACTCCGCATCTGCTTCCGCTCTGATATAAATGTCTCCTGTTGCCAAAGATCGTCTAGGCAACTTCCATTTATAATGAACAGACAGCATCCGGAAAAAGACCACGGCAACAAACAGCAGAATCAATTCCACCGTCGACCCAAACCATCCCATGCCAATCGCCAGCCCCGCCAGCATGGCCCACACGGCATAGATTTCGTCTCGCAACACCAGCGGCTTACGCCCGGCCAGCAGATCGCGGATAATCCCTCCCCCGATGCCTGTTAGTACCGCCGCAACCAACACCGCGCTCATCGGATGTTTCATCTCCGTCGCGTATAACGCCCCTTGGATGGCAAAAGCCGACAAACCGATCGCATCAAACAAAACCTCCGTCCGCTTCCAGTGGCGAACCCACGGCATCGGAAGCACGAAAGCGACAAACACCGACAACACGGCCAGCAATATCAAATCCCCTTGCGCCCATAATGTCGTAACCGGGACGCCAATCAATACGTTGCGGATAATCCCGCCGCCAAAAGCGGTGACCAAACCCAATACCAGCACGCCCAGAATGTCATATTCCTCTTCCATGGCCACGAACGCGCCGGACATCGCGAAAGCAACTGTCCCGATGATGCTAAAAATATCAAAGATATGCATCTCTTCCGTCCTTCTCTGCCTTTCTCTGTCAGCTTCTTTTATTAATCCCCATTGTAGGCCCACACGGTGAAATTGTGCAACCCTAAAATCTGAATTATACTATTGAAGCAATAGATATTTTTGCGTGAGAGGAAGGAATAGAAATGACCGTGAACCGGGTTCTTATTTTTGCCGGTGGGCGTTTAGATCCGGGAATGCTTCGGGAGGTTCGTCCGGACGATTTTCTGATCGGAGCTGACCGTGGAGCCTTATTTTTGGTTGAGCATGGAATGAAGCCGGATTTGGCGGTAGGCGATTTCGATTCCGTCAGTGAGGAAGAATTGGAACGTATTCGTACATATAGTATTGAACTTCTAGCTTGCGATCCGGTTGACAAAGATTTAACAGATACGGAACTGGCCTTTGACCATGCCGTACGGAGAAACCCTGCAGAAATCGTGTTAACCGGTGTGATTGGAACCCGCTTGGATCATACGCTTGCCAATCTGCATATGTTGCTTCGTGCAGCAGAACAAGGAATTACCTGTGCCATCTGGGATGAGTATAATTACATCACATTGTGCGGGTCCTTCTCTCAAGTCGAGGATCGCGGATACTCCTATGTCTCCCTGCTCCCGCTTACCCCTGTCGTAACCGGTATTACGCTCGATGGATTCATGTATCCCCTACATAACGCCACTCTCCGAATTGGACAATCCCTGGCTGTAAGCAATCAATTAGTCGCTTCCACCGGAACGGTACATGTCGGCGAGGGGTGGCTGCTGATCATTCAAAGTCGAGACTAACATTTTAATGTATTTCATTTTTGTAACCATCTCTGCACCTTTTATGAAATATGAAAAGAAAGAAAAACCCTTGAATTTTCAAGGGTTTTTTACATTCCAATTTTAAAGGAAAATCTCTACATCTTAAAAAAATGTAAACTTTAATGTTATTTTAATAATCGCTGTCAAACCGTTGGGACGCATGGATTTTAGGAGATTATACCATATTTTAGGAGATTACAAATCTGTTATACTTCATTTACGAACCGGTCAAAAAACAATATCTTTGGAGGTACTACTACATGAATAAACGCACCCTTTTCCAAAAAGTATTGACGGTCGGACTTGCGTCCGCCATCGGTTTCAGTACGCTGCTTGCTAGCGGGGCTGAACCTGTACAAGCCCAGTCTGCAACAAGCACCGCCGTTTCTAAAGGATCGCAAGTTGTAAACTACGGTAAGAATTTTTTGGGCACGCCATATAAATTCGGTGCATCCATTTCCACGACCCGAGTATTCGACTGCTCTTCGTTTACGAAATATGTATTCAAAAAGTACGGCGTTACTTTGCCTCGTACGTCCTCAGCGCAAGCGAAAGCGGGTTATGCCGTTTCAAAGTCGAATCTGAAAGCTGGCGATTTGGTGTTCTTCTCCAGCGGCAGCCGGGCTAACGGGAGAAACGTAACGCATGTGGCGATCTACATGGGTAGCGGAAAGATTCTGCACACTTATGGTAAACCAGGTGTAACGATCTCCAATCTGAATTCGGGCAACTGGAAAAGAACTTATCTGAAGGCCCGTCGCGTCCTGTAGTCGGACAAGCCCCCCATACTACTTAATCAAGAAGTCGTTGCATAGATCAATCGATCGCAGCGGCTTTTTGACCTGAAGATAACCTGGCATGCCAATGTCCGGGTTATTTACTGTTTAACCAAGCATATATCCGGTGCCACGAACGGTATGCAACAGTTTTTTTGTATGACCGCTATCTATTTTTTTGCGCAAATGACGGATATAGACGTCTACCACATTCGTTCCTGTTGCAAAATCATAACCCCACACTTGCTGTAAGAGCATCTCTCGCCCACACACTTTCCCCGCCCGTTTCAACAGAAAAAGCAGCAAATCGAATTCCTTTGGCGTCAACTTGATAGGTTCTCCGTCTCTCCACGCCTTGCGGCTGCGCAGTTCCATTCGCAAATCCTCAAACGACAACTCGGTTAAGGAGCCATCCCCCAATCGTTTGAACAATGAAATCAAATGGCCAATTCGGGCATACAGTTCAGCCATGGGGATTGTAACCTGAACCACGTCGTTAGCTCCCCGGGCAAAACCGGCGACAACCGCCTCCGAGCTCCACTCCTTAAGCAAAAGTAGGATCGGAAACGGAGCAAATCGGCCAATTTCCTCCTGAAGGACAGACGAGGCATCATTCGGCAAATCCGTACCCAGTAGCAGCAAATCCGGAAGGTCCTCTTCCAGCCATCGAAGAACGCCTATTTCGTTCTGCCTCCACCCGATTCGATAACCGGCTTCCTCCAGCCCGGATTTGATACGCTCTCCCTCGGCAGGATCCTCCAACACAAGTATGATGTACCTTTTCATCGCGCGACCACCTTACGCTGCATCTGCTATTTCTTCATTAATAAGATGGTCATTCCTGCGGCAAACCATTCGGTCGTCGCTATACAATCTCGGTTAGGCTTAACCTAAATAACGGTCATAGATCGTTCTGGCCTCGACCGGATCTTGCGTGCCATGAATTAGTGCCCGCCCATCCGTAAACAAGACCAACCGACGTTCGCCAATCGTAAAGGAAAGCAAAAACGGGTTGACTTCTACCGTCCCCTCCTGCAATCGGCTCAACTTATCCGCCATCTCTTGCAGTTGAATGTTTCGTTTAGCGGCCGGTCGAATCTGAACCGTATCCCTACCGCAGAGTACTTCCGTTTTCCGATGGCTGGAAGCGGACAGATACGGGAAGGTAGCTCCGCTTCCACAGGAAAGGCAGTCGTCCCGCTTGGCGGAACCAACCCTGATTGAAGCTTGCTCGTTCCGCCATAGATCAAAGGTCAGCAATGTACCGCGAAGTGTCTCGGGGTGCCAGGTTAATAGCTTCAGAGCTTCTGTTGTTTGATGGGCCACAACCATCTGTACGGCAGGCGGTATGACACCGACCGTGTCGCAGGTATCCCCGCCGAGCGGTACGGTACCCAGGAGGCAATTCAGGCAAGGGGTCTCGCCTGGCAAGATCGTGTAAGTAATGCCGTAACTTCCGACGCAACCGCCATAAACCCACGGAATGCGATATTTTTGCGATATATCATTGATCATCAATCTTGTATCGAAATTATCCGTCGCATCCATAATCAAATCGACGCCAGAGATTAAAGCTTCCAACTCTTCCGGATCGACATCCATCACATGGGCATCGATGCGCACCTGACTGTTGATCGCGGCTAACCGCTGTCGGGCAGCAATCGCTTTAGGTACCCTCTCGGCTGCGTCCGCTTCAGAAAACAACTGTTGTCGCTGCAAATTGCTCCATTCCACGTAATCCCGGTCGGCGATCACGAGATGGCCCACTCCCGCGCGCACTAGCGTTTCAGCGATGCCGGTGCCAAGCGCTCCTGCACCGACGACCAGTACCTTCGCCTGCTCAAGCTTGTCTTGTCCTGTACTGCCTATAGGAGTAAACAACCTTTGCCGCGAATAACGATCCGGTTGTTTCCTTTGATGTTCCTTATCCATAACCTTCCATGATCTCCTCTCCGCTGCTCATATCCTTGAATCTTATTGTATCCGGCGTATAAAGCATTTGGTGATCGCTGAGGCCTGTTTGCCTTTAGGGATTACCCAGCCGTAATACACCGGCCCAAAATCCGGCAGATCCAGCTCGACCGGCACGATATCCGCCTGCCCTCCGCTTTCGAAAGAATAATCCACTCCAACCGTAAGCGCAAGCCCTTCCCTCACCGCGCCTTGAATTGCCTGAACATTGTTGGTAGCGAACAAAATATCCGGCTCTCCGTATTCTGCGAGTCTAGTAGTTAAGTAATGACGAATATGCTCATCGTCATACAGGACAAGGGAATATCCGACAAGCTGCTCCGGTTTCATCGACCGCTCTAGAGCCAGCAATGAAGTTTTAGGTACACCAACGACCATTTTACCGGTAAAAAGCTTTTCAAAATGTAATGTTTTATGTTGAGCCAGAAGATCCGATGTCAGCGCGATAAAGCCAAGATCGATTCCTCCGCTTTGCAGTTCATCCAAAATTTCTTTGGGTCCCTGCTCGAAAATACGGACCTTGACCTCAGGGTAATCCTTCCTAAAGCCTGCAATCGCCTCCATCAATAAATGCATCGGACCGGGGATCGTTGCGATGATCAACTCGCCGCTTAGCTTGTCACTGTAGGAGTTGGCTTCGGACCGAAGGGCTTCGAGTTTGGTCAATATCTCTGCAGCTCGTCCAATAATCGACTGTCCTTCCGGCGTTGGAACAGCACCAACCCCTCGCGACCGGTTAAATAACACCACTCCAAGTTCCGATTCCAGTAAAGAGATGGACTGGCTAACAGCGGATAAAGTAACATGAGCGTTTTGGGCCGTTTTGGTCAGCGATTTTGTTTTTGCCACATCTACAATATACTCCAACTGCTCCAGGTTCATGGAATTCCCTCCCTGCGGTCGAACCACTTCTTAAGTAATTCTTATTTGATACTAATTATATATAAATTTTGTTTAACAATGACTTTTGTTACAATCATAGTACAGAACTTCATAAATATCAAAGAGAGGCAGGAGAAGTACTCATGCAACAAAACAGAGTAGCCATCGTGACCGGGGGAGCTAGTGGAATCGGTAAAGAAACCGCTTTCAAATTTGCCTCCAAAGGGGATCGGGTCGTTGTAGCTGATTTTAATGAGGCTGGCGGACAAGCAGTCGCAGAACAAATTATGGCAAACGGAGGTAAAGCCATCTTCGTCAAAACCGATGTTTCTAAGTATGAAGATGTTGAAGCCTTGGTAGAAAAAGCGGTGGATACTTACGGAAGAATCGATGTCATGTTCAATAATGCCGGGATTGGCCGGGTCACCCCGGTGCTGGACCAAAATCTAAACGATTATCATAACGTCATTCAGGTGAACCAGCATGGCGTTGCGTACGGCATCATCGCCGCTGGCAAAAAAATGCGTGAGCTAGGGATCAAAGGGGTCATCATTAACACCGCTTCGGTGTTTGGCTTCCTTGCTTCCCCCGGTACCTTCGCATACCATGCCTCTAAGGGTGCCGTAATTATGATGACCAAATCCGCCGCTCTGGAAATGGCAGACTGGGGTATCCGGGTTATTGCTGTGGCGCCTGGGGCCGTCGATACTCCGATCATCCAAGGTTATAAAGACAAGGGCATGGTCGATTCGATGAAGTCCAAAGTGATGGGCAACAAATTGACATTACCGGAACAGGTGGCAGATACCGTTTACTTGTTGACGCTGGACGAGGCTAGTGCCATTAACGGTAGCGTCGTCATGGCAGACGAAGGGTATGCTTCCTTCAAATAATCTCTGTCGTTGGCAAAGGGGCCGGCCCAAAGCTGGCCCCTTCGTCAACGTGTATCTCCTCTTTACGGTCCGCTTGTCCGACAATCCAACGGATAATAACCGTTTCCAGCTGCCTCACGTTCACCGGAGAATATCTCTTCCTCACGGTATCCTAACTCTCGAGCCTTTGAGCAGGACTCTCGATAGAAGTATTTCATCCCTGTCGAGGGATCAACCGCTCCCAGGATCGTCGGCGTTCGATCCAGCCTCCCCCCACCTATTGCATAGTTGTTGTAATGAAGATTCCTAACTGGAATGCCTTGCAGAAATACCAGAATTCCAACATCATTCAGCGTGTTGTTCCAGTCCTCTTGTGGGATGACCGGCAACGTGAAAGTATAGTGTACGCCACGTTTCTCGGCGAGCAGATTGTGAAGGCGGATCGTCCGGGCTAAGTCCTCTTCAATGAGGCGGACGATCGTAGCGCGCCGAACGGCCTCAAATTCCTCATCGCTCTGTAACAGCGGAATGGAAACTTCCGATTTGATCTCGGATTGCAGCCCGCTAACCCAGCGGTCTGCCGCAGCATCATACGCTGTTACTTTCCTATCCAAAGTCAAGGCGATGCTATTCCCGTCAACATCGGAGTATGTATAGTTTTTTTTGTCACTCCAGTGGTATGCGTATGTATCCGTGTTCCTTTCAGCATCTGCCGAATACAGAAAGTAACCATCATAATCCATGACGACAACCGCTGGAATATAGCCGAGGAGCGCGTGTTGTCCCACCGGATCGTCAGCGACCCCAAAGTTTAGGTATAAACTTCGAAGTAGTGCGGCGAGCGCTTGCTCCTTATCCGCACGCATCCATTTCTCTGATCCGTACCCGCTCTCGAATTGCTGGAGCTCGTTTCGATTCAGCGCAACCGCCGCATCTTGGACTGCCGTGCGCATTGCAGCAGTATATCGGGTTTCAAGCCGGTTCACTTCCCTCAGATTCTCCACCCGCTGGCCGTTCAGCCAAAAGATCGGAGCGACGATCAACACAAAAATGACAGCCCAGTCAGTAATCTTCATTTAGAACCATACCTCCATAGGTTAGCAGAGACGGCTTTTCTTTACCTGCACCGTTATATAAAAACTCCGATAAAATATCTAACGGGCTGCGAGAAAGATCAACAACCGTGACAGCAAAGAAATCACCTTCCTGGAGCACATAGTTGTCACCTTTGTTCCCCGTTCCAGTTGGAAACATAGCCTGCAAAATATCCGAAGTATAAAACGCATCGTAGACGACGCTAAAGTCGTTCAGGAAGGACGAGGGGTCGGCCGGATCACCGTATTCCGGATGATAGGTTTTATGCCGGTGTTCCAATTCAACCTCATACCCTCCCCCAGTGATTTCGATTTCGCGGATAAAATCCTCATACATCTTTGGCGTCACGATCCCTTTGTTCCGAACCGCATCGGTAAACTGCACTAATGTCCGATAGGCAGCCAAATACCGGATATCCTCCTGCCGTTGCGCCGCTTGCAATGCTGGAAACAGAAACAGGAGCAGCACGGCAAGCAGAGCGGCTGTTATTTTGGACAAGGCATTGACCATCTCCAGCCACCTACTTTCTACGAAAAATGACGCGGATTTCTTTTCCAGAAGAATCTTTCATACGTTCCGCGCTATATTCCTCCCGTAGCTCTAGTACGGTTACGGCGCGCGATCGGCTTTGCTCCAGTTCATCTTCCAGCAGGCCAATCAGGGGGGCATTCAAGATTTCGCCGTCCACTTCGATAACTACGCCGTGATCGATCCAATCCGGAAGACGATGTAATATTTGATTCCCTGTCACCCTTTCACTCGTCAATTCCAGCAGATCGTCATCGCCTAGGTTCGCCGCCGTTTCCCATACAGAATCCTTCCCCTCATGAGCATAAACACTTCGCCCAACGCCGTGCAGCTGCATGGCAATCGCATCGTAGGCAGCGTTCTGGTCCTTCTCGATTTCAAGGGTATAAAGGGTTGCAGCTAGAAAAGAACTGACAGAAAAGAGCAGCCAAACTAGACTTTTCACCTGATTATACATCTTGATCTGTGCCCCCAACCCGCGATTCTTATGGAATCAGCGTCGTTTGCGTAAAGATTAATCCGCGGACTACGTTGGAGCTGTCCTTGACGACCAACGCTTTAAATTTGCCGCTAGGATTGACATATTCATTAAGACGTTCGTCCCAAGCGTTGCTAATCGCGGCATAGCTTTGTCCGTTTACAGATCCATACCGTTCCGAGGAAACAGGCTCATTGATGAGGAGAACATCTCCATACCATTCCCCACCGCTGTTCTTCCCGGTTTTCACCAATATCCCGAACTGATCTCGATCCTTAAATTTTCGCAGCGCGTTCGTCACTTGCGACCCGCTGACCGTCGTGTCATCATAGACGGTAAATGAAGCTTGGGACAATTCCGTCTGGATGTCGGAAAAGCTGTTCTGCGCCGTTTTCGTGGCTTCCTGGGCAGATACGAACAAAATGACAACAATCGTAATTAATGCGATAGTCAAAAAAATGCCGGCCGCGACTTTTAAAGCGGATGAAGCGTTGTTCATCGATAAGTGCCTCCTTTATTCCTCACAATTTTTGGAGTTGATCAAAATACAAGCTCATCTGTTCAAAACTCATCCAGATCAGCGGAATGACCAAATAGGCGAATACGAGCGCATACATTGGGGTAACTCCAATGATTCGTCCCCAACCGGCTTTAACCTCCAGTGACTTCTCGTAATCCAGCCGCCGCCGCTCAAATTGATAAGACATATCGCTGTCGAGATCGTCAAAAGCGTCAGCGACTGTAAGTTTTTCCGACGCCAGCAGTAATTTGTCCGCTAAACGTTGGAAATCCTCCAGTATAACCTCCTTCCTCAACTCCACGAGTGCATCCTCCGGGTTATGTCCATAATCCAGCAGGCATTTTTGCAGGGGGACTCGAAAGATCACGGCATAAGAAGCCAGCCATTCCAAAATTTCTTCCACGGAGATGCGCTCCAGCTCCCGCAGGATAGCAATCATCGTTAGCATCTGATACACCTCATGGCGCATGTCCATCAACCTTATCCATCGCTGGAATTGCACTGTCCAAAGCGGCAACTGGTAACCGGCCAACCCGGCCAGAACAGCGAGCCCAACCTCCCACCACCTGAGGTATTCCTGATTCCACCGCTGCAGCTTGTCCATGACCCGACGGGCAGCCTCAGACAGCTCTTCATGGGAACTCCCTCCCCCGAATCTTTCTTGCATCGTTTCAATGGAGCGGGCGATCGCGTCATAACCGGCCGTCGCCGACATCTCCATTTCCCGCATCACCGCAGCGTCCCTTTCGGCGTCCAGACGTCCGGCCTCTATCGCATCCTTCGGCAAAGCACCGAAAAAGGACGCAGTGGCGGGAGGTTCCGTCATTATGCGCTGCTGGGCTAGATGGTGGATCACAAGGAATGCACCCAAGGTAACGATCAAGCCCATGGAAAATGCGCAAATCCGCCTGACCTGAAACCATTCGAGCCGCAGCTGATGGTTTGTCTCCTTCAGCAGTTGAGAGATTCGATGATAGGTTACGGACTCGACAGTAGGAACAAACCGGCGACAGATGCGTCCAAGGATTCGATGCGCATAGATCCTCGCTTCCCAAGGCTGTTTCACCGGTTTGGCTCGATAGCTTGTTTCTTCTTCGCTTTTGAGCTTTTGCAACAGAACGTAACTGAACAAGATGGTCAGAAATAGGCCGATTTTGATCCATATCCCCGCTTTGCTCAAGTAAAATGAGTCCATAAGCGGGAAATGACCTCTAGCCCAAACTTCGACGGGCTTTGTAAAAAAGACCGGCAACAATGCGATCCCATGCAGCCCTTTGAGCAGGTAGTCGAGCCTTTTCTTTCGGATTAGCTCCAATTGAACTTCACCGGTTAAGCGGCTGATGCCGCGGAGATACAGGGAACCTTCCGCAGATTTGCGATCGCCGTATTCCGATACTAATCGGGAAATGCCGGCAAAGGCTTTCAAATAGCGGCTTGGCGCCGTTTCAACATACTTCTCCAGCGCTTCGTCCGGATCGGAATCCTCCAGTGCTTCGTTGATCAAATGAGCATGAACCCCGATCTCACGGCCTGTCGTCTCGCCGGCTTCCTCAATCGCATCCGACACCATGCCATGCCGATGATAGGCGTGCCGGACCGCGGCATAAAAACCTAACAGTTGCTCAAGCAGCTTGGTTTCCAAGCGATTGATGTAACCATCAAGTATCAAACCCTGCAGAACGGCAGCGGCAATGAGCAGTGACAAAAAGAAAACCCAATCAGGATTCAACGCGGTCAACGCCGCGATCGATGCGGCAAACGTCCCCGTTATACCATAGGTCATTTTCATCGTTTGACGCCCGAGTTCCATCTCGTCATTAGGATGAATGACCGCCAAACGCAATCGAACTTTCCCGACGTAGTGCCGGAGCGGCAACACCTTCATCCAAACGGTATATGATTTAAGATAGAACGAGGAGATCCGCAACTTCATCCAGCGCAGAGGTTGTTGCGAAGACGTTCCGCCCGCGCCCCAAGCATCTGCCCATAGCGGATTTTCCCTTTTACCGAGCATCTGACTGACGACAACCAATCCGGCAAAGCCACTTAGGGATATTCCTAGAACTAACAGCAGGATCGTCTTAAGCTCCAACCGTCTCCCCCCAATACATGCAGACAAACCGTTCAAAATCCGCCGCGTCCTCCGGCAGCATCTCACGGGCCATGGCCTCGCGGGATTTAGGCGTAATTGGCCGAACGGCCACGTAACGCCCATTGCGATATTCCATAATCACCCGCTCCTCATAGCCTGCCTGATCAATCGTCTCCCGTTGACAGCATTCGGTGATCCGTTCGATATAACGCCTCCCTGACCTATCTCGGCGCAAGTGAATGTCAAAATCGATGACCGAAGCCACCTGCATCTCGGCGATTCTTTCGTCGCGAAACACACCAGCTTTCAAAAGCGAGTTACGAAGCGACTCGATAAGGTCACGGAATGTTTTGGCATGATGCGTAAACAAGGTAAACAAGCTGGCGACTTGCGCCATTTGCACCATCCAGGCGGCAACCTCGTCTGTCGCTACCTCGCCGAGAATGTGGACGGTGCCGTCGGTCTTCTTTTGCAAGTCCAACGCGGCTTGCCCGCTTACGTAATCAGTCTCCCGGAAACTTAGAATATTCCGTCCGCTGTATAAGCGCCGCAAATGAAGCTCGAAGGACATTTCTTGTACGCGAAGCGTATAGGAGGCGTAAATATGTTTAATCATCGCCATCAGCAGCGTAGTTTTGCCCGAACCTTGAGAACCGGTAATCGAGGTGATCCGGCTTCCCTTCATGAAGTATTTGAGCAGTCCCAGCGGAAGCTCTGCATGTTCGCCTTGAATCAAATGTTCCAACGAAGCGCTGGGGATATCGAACTTCCGGACGAAAAAAGCCCAGGATTCCGCAAAAGGAGGTCGAACAACCACAATCCGCGAACCGTCCTTCATTTCGTTCACCTTATACCCATTAACCTCTGACAACTGACCGGGCAGATTAAACTTGTAGATGTTTTGACAAACCCGTTTGAGCTCCGCTTCACTGCCAAAGGACAGGAATGCCAGACGGATGCTCTTTCCTTTGTAGAAGATCCAGACGCTGTCCCAAGCGTAAGTAATTATTTCGCCGTCCTCGTCAACCTCAGTCATGACCCTATCGGTTACTCCATTCTCATAACCCGGAACAGGGGTCGCTTCAGTTGCCGCATATCCGCTCGGTATCCCACTGACACCGCCGCTTAGTCCGTCGATTCGCATTTCTCGCAGCTCGTCCACCACCGAGAAGCCTTTATACATTTGGTAAACGCGCTGGACCACGAGGTCTAGCTTCTCCTGAAACGTAAGGGCGCGGTATTCCAAGAAAAAGATACGGTCAACGTCTTCCCCAGTCATTTCATATACCGGGGAACCGTCGGCGGTCTTTGGGGGGTTCGGTTCATCCAGCGAATAGTCTTCCATCATTTGAGCGAACCCTTCGGTACCGTAACGTTGCTTATATAAGTACAACACGATGTCGAAGCGGTCTTGGACCGTTAACAATTCCCTGCGCTGAAACGGCAGGATCCGGTCGATGTGGTGTTCATTGATCCCATAATCGCCCACCAGGATGTCACGGATAAACGCCTTTATATATTGTTTATCCTGCGGGTCTCCATACGTGCATCCACGAAGTGCTTGGCGAAGTTCTGCCCGCGCTTTGGCTTTGCGATTCCAAGCTTCCTCGCTCACCCCCCAATCATTTCCGGTCGAACGACTAAGTTCATGTAGCCTTACCTTAATATAAGACGCAATGGCCGAAAGCTCGTATCGATCCTCGCCAATCCAACGATCCGGACCTTTTGTCCCCGCTGTTCGGGCTTTGCGCCAAATAAAGAGAGAAACCGTCAGTACCAGGAGCGCAATCAATAAGCCGTTGGTCAGTCCGTTCAATCTCTACGCCCCCTTCTCTGCCAGAGATATGGAAGTGCCTGTACTCGCTGTCAATTCCAACAGCTTATTCCCTAACTCGCGGTACCCTTTGATGAGAAGCTCCCGCTCTCCGCCTCGTTTGGGCCAAAGTGGATTTTGACGAAAATACGTCAAGATGTTGCGGTCGTTCCAGGCATCAGAGAACTCCGTAAGATGCGGGAGGCCAACCATGGGCAGCGATAAGGGATACCGGCGTTTCAAATTGTTCATCCCCCAACGGGAATGGGGATCAAAGGGCGAAATGACGACGATCAAATTCGTCTGCTGATCGCCATGTCCGGAACCCATATCCGCGAACAGCTCGTCCAGGATTCCCAGCCGATGCGGCTGTACCACCACGAATACGTCGCCTTTACGGTGATTCCGCAATACCTCGCTTAACGGCTGACCATGCGCATGAAGAATCAGCCAATCGTACGTTTGCTCCGCCATCGCCAGCACTTCGGTGACAGCTTTCTTTTCGGTTTCCTGCCAAGCGGAATCGCCTAATCGCGTCCCGCATAAGAGATCCAGGCGACCGCGCAGTAATGGAACTGTATAATCGGCAAAATTGCTCCGTGAAAGACGCCCGCTTGCTTGCAGGCGGAGAAGTGCATCGAAACCATGCTCCGGGATCGCTTCATCTGCGTAGAGCTCACCGTGGAAGCGGATGGTTTGTCGCAGTCCCTCCTCAATGCCGAAGTCGGCGGGTCCTTGATTGACCAGAAGCATCCGCTGCGGATGCCGTAAACCTAATGATATTGCAGTGGCTACGGCGGCTTCGGCGGCTCCGCCCAAACCGCCGTCCCAAAACACAAAACGGCTCATGCCTGCCCCCGTTCCGCCTGGCGGACAGCGCGCTTGACGATGGCGTGATCCCAGCATGCCAGCTCGCTCAGCAGTTCGCGAAGCGCTCTTTTATAAGAACGGGAGAGACTCCCAAGGCGTAGCCGCTGGGTATGTTCATTCTCCAACTGAGCAGCCAGATTCGATTCGTTCCAAGGAATGCAAAGCTCTGCAGAGCGCCACTCCAGCGGAAGACCGTCCAACAAACTCAGAATAAACCGACTGTTGACGCTGCTGTCGATCGTACGGATAAAGACCGGTCGGACGGCCAACCCGCGAAGCTGGGGCCAAAGGTGAAACAAGCTGCGGAACCACTGTCTACTCGCCTCCACTTCATAACGCTCATACGTCGTGACCCAAACGATTTCGTCTGCAGACGTAAACAGCTCTGGTGTCAGGCCGTTTAGCGTATCAACATCATGCAATTCGTAATCGTAAGCAGAGGTCTTCACTTCGTCGCTCATATTCGTTATGGGGCTTGAGAAACCCGTTCCCCCCGTCGCCACATCAAACCCGTAAAACTCCATAATCGGAAGAGACGAATCTCCGCCAATCGAATACCGGTATTTTCCGTTCTCCGTACCGTCTCTTAGCAGGACCTTCGAGCCGGCCGTAGCCAACACGCTGCATAAATACAATAAAAGGTCGCGTTTATCGCTTTTTCCTACGAATAACCATCGCTTCACGCCATTCTCTCCTCTCATTTCTCCGAACCCAGCTCAAAACGGTCGGATACCGCCGAGGTTCCGTCCGCTACGGGACTCCCGGACGCGACGTTTCCGCCCTGAACCTGGGAATTCGAACGCATGATCTGCGTCTGACTGTTCGCAAATTCGGAAGCCCGCTGCGGGGACATCGAGGATAAATCACTTTCCAGGCCGGACCGCGCCGTGTTGCTGAGACGAAGTGACTGTTCCGCCTTCTGCACGATATTCGGATCTTTGCGGATCAACGACATGACCCCTTCATTGACCGGGTACGTCGGCACCGGTTTGCTTTGCAGATTCGGCTCGACATAAGCGAGTGCATAGATTGAAGCTTTATGTAAATAAGCGTCTACGATCGCGCTCGACAGCGATAGAATCTCCGCTTCACCAAGCGTCACCGTCAACGTCTCGGAGCTCAAGGTCTCCACCTTCTTCTTGGATAACAAAATATAGTCCTGGCCGGTCGGGAATTGAATTCGGATGTCGAGGACGTCATTTTCTTTCAGAGCCTTCGGAAGCTGGACGAATGCCATTTCTCGCCAGCGCAAATCAGCGGGAATCGGCTCCTCCTCATAAAGCAAAGTTTCCGTCAGAGGCGTTAACGAACGAAGCGATATTTTCGCGTATTTCCCCGCTATCGCTTCCTGCGACTTCAAGAGATCTGCAGGAACGCTGTCCGCAGGCAGCTCCACCCGCCTTAAGTCGCCTGACCCGATCCGGTTTCCCGCGGGAATATCCCGCGTCAGTACCCATCCCTGAATCGTCCGTTGCTGCACCTGATCGCGTAAACCGGCCAGCCGGGCTTCATAATCCTGAACCATGGCGGCCCGCGCGGCATGCACTTGTCTTTCCCGCACAACCGCATACCCCGTGAACAATGCGCCGGCAACAACAACACCGATGAGTCCAGATAGCAGCAACTGTTTGGTTTTCTGCCTAAATCTTGGCATAGTTCAATCCACAACCTTTCTAAGTTTTGGGTTTAACCAGGAATCGAAGGCTCGCCCGTTTGGACTTCGTCAGTAGATTCCCACAAACTTCCTGAAGCGCGTGAGTCATCGAAGGCGCAGGATCATAAGGGTTCGGATCCGCAGGAAGGGCGTATACGCTCTTCGTGCGTAATGATTTGCGGATCCGACGCAAGCCGGAGGTCGAAGCGAACGGTACACAAAACCTCCAGGATGGCGGAAACTGCCCGATAGAACCTAAGGTTCCTGCGAAATGTTCCAGTTCCTCGACACTCCACTCCGCCCCGGAACCGACAATGATGGAAAGATCCGCGCGGCGGAATTCCTCAAGCAGTTCTTTGCTACGACCGGTTCCCAGATCGCAGACGATGCATCCGAAACCTTCGGACAACAACGAGATGAAATCCGCACGCGCTGTCAATTTGGCGTAAGCTACTTGGCCGATTCGGAACCGGCTCCCTGTTTTCCTGTTCTCCGCAGATGCCTCCTCATCCAAGTGTCGAGCCAAACGAGGAAACGCCGAAGACTTGGAATCCATCTCCACGATCGCTACCTTCTTGATGCTGCGTGCCAACATATGAGCGAGGGCAATGGCCGTATGGGTTGTGCCCGCTCCCGCCGATGCGCCAACGATGCCGACTATGGCGGGTCGACCGCTGAAATCAATGACATCCCCTGACGTCTTGAGCGTTGAACCCAATATCGCCGACCTGGATGCCTCAGGACGTGGACGCAGGAGAGCACCTAGAGCTTCACTAACCTCCTCGGCTGAACTGAAGCGGTCTTCGGGCCGAGTCTTCAACAGTGTGGTCACGATGGGCTCTAGACGTTCACACCCTTGGTCTCGTAAAGCCGCCGCTGCCTCAGGAGTCCAGACCGGAAATCGCCCCCCCGTCCCCATATAGAGTAGGACCGCGCCCAGGGAATAAAGATCGGTACGCGCATCGCTTTGCCGATCGCCATATTGCTCCGGGGCAGCGAAGCCGACGGTCCCGAGTTGCAACGTATCTTCCGTTTTGCCGTCCGTAAAGGTGCGGGCAATTCCGAAATCCACGAACCGAAGTTCCCCTTTGTCGTCGACCAGCAGATTTGCCGGCTTAACGTCCCGATGGATGACCGGAGGCTCATGTCGATGCAAATACCGTAGACCATCAGTGATTTGGAGGCCAAATCGAACCAGCAGCTCCATCGGTATCCGCCCCGCCCTGGCGCGGATGAATTGGTCCAAAGGTACGCCTTGAATATAATCCATGACAATATAGGAATAACCGTCCCGATCTGGATCAATGAAGTCGACGATCCGCGGCAATCGGTGATGATTCAGCTGAATCAACAGCTTGACTTCCTTGGCAACGGTCGCCGGTCCACCCGGTACGTCTAAGCATTCCTTTACTGCCCATGACTTCCCCGGCAGTTTCAGATCTTCAGCCAAATAAACCCGGCTCATGCCGCCTTGCCCGATCATTTGTTCAATTCGGTAACGTTCGGCCAATAAGACGCCCGGCGCGATTTTGGGAACGAATCTTGCCATAACTCCTCCTTTCCTGCACGCAAAAAAGGGAAAGCTCCCTCGTCATTCCTCGGCCCTTCGGCCAAGTTGACAGGGGATGCTTTCCCTATTGCGATCATTGTATAATTTTGGAATCAGTATAGGACGGCTTGCGTCAAATGTAAAGCACTTTTTTTCAAAGCCATTAATTCACGCCGTTAATATTTAATCATATAGAGCGTGATTTCATCCCGGTTATGAAACAGCTGCTTCGCCCGCTGTACTTGAAGTCGAGCCTCTTGAAATAGGTCGGTGACTTCTTGAATCAACGCCATCGGTTTCTTGGTCAACAGCTTTACCGTCACAATCGCAGTTCCTCCCGGAACCAACGCGTACAGCAGCTCTGTCACGAGCCTAGCCGTCAATTTCGGGCTCCAGCTCATGTCGCAAACCAGAAGATCGAATTGATTCTCTTTGAATTTTACGCGACTCGCGTTCCGTTGCAAGAATGTCAGCTTGGGTGAAGGCAACAACGACGGGTGCAGTTTCCCCGTGTCCACCGCCGTTACGCTTAGGCCCCGTTCCAGCAGGAACGAGGTCCAACCGCCCGGTGCCGCGCCGATATCCAGCGCTTCACGGAACGATTCGAACGGAATGCCGAAGGCCGATTCGGCCTCCAGAAGCTTGAATTTCGCCCGGGAGATTTGCCCCTCCTCCTTACGGAAGCGGATCGCGCCGCCGTTCCAATCAGAAAGGTTATCTTGCGGATGCGCCACACCGGCATAAATCCGGTCTGCTCCCGCAAACACCGAGATGATCCAATCGGCATCCCGCACCACGAAATCCGCAACGGAGACATCGTTTAGCGCTTCCTGCAGACGGTCCTTAAGTTCAAGTGCCGTACCCGACCAAAGTCCATCGTCCGATTTGCGCGCCTGTACAGCTATTTTGGCCCCAGGAAGTCGAAAATCGGCCATCAAATACTTCCGCAGCGGTTCAAGCCAATCCTCCGGCTTCACCTCTTCCGCTTCCCCCGGGCACCACTCCCAATCGACCAGGAATGTATGCCGCAGAAAAATCGGCGGAGCTTGACGCAGCTGATGCTGCACATTTTCTGGCATCGCCTGCAGCGAGGCCGCAAATACTTCGCCGGGGATGAGCATGGAACTCTTTACGCTGCCGAACGTGCGGCGCAACTCCTCCTGCGCATAGGGCGCAAAGCCATGATTGGCCGTGCAAATCCATTTGGAATGCGGAGGCACTTTGCAGTTTCGGGCGATATCCTCCAACCGTTCGAACGGAATCGGTCCGTTATGCAACTGAACTTGCTCCGGCAAGCCTTGGTACAGGATTTCGTACATGCTTTTTTTTCCGGAAATGCTGGAGGTGTGAAGATAAATCTCTCTCGGAAAAAGTCCTTCCCGAACCATGGCAGCCGCCATTTCCGTCCCGGTAGGTTCTTCCGGTCCCATATCGTAATCCAGCGATAAGATGTCTACTTCCGTCAAACGAAGCAGCTCCAGACACTCCTCGACGGTGCGCGCTAACGTAAATCCCTGCGGACATCGGCGAAAATCGTCCATATATACATGAATCAATAGTGTTCTTCCTTTCCCGCGGTATTTCACTCCAAGCGGAGTCAGGTTGTCTTTCTAGGCCTCCGCCCACCGTCTCACTCGCTCCATATCCTCTCTGTAGGTCCCATCTTCCCCGGTTTCGCTCTCAAAAATAAGCGGGGATTTCCGGATCGCGTCGATCTGCAGCAGCCAGCGAAAGCCGGCTTCACCGATATGGCCCTGGCCCACTCGGGCGTGACGGTCCTTGCGCGATAATACCGGGTATCTTGAATCGTTCAGGTGGACGGCACATAAACCGTCCCAAAACTGAAGCTCCTTGGCTTTAACCGTGAAGCTCTCATCTCCTTCGCCTTGCCACATCCCCGCTCCAAAAGCATGACAGGTATCCAGGCAAAAGCCGATGCGCTCCGAATCTCGGCACAAGTTGCGGATCTGGACCAACTCTTCGATCGTCATCCCCATGTCGCCGTGATCACCAGCCTGGTTCTCGATGAGCAGCTTTGCCGAGCCCCGCCAACCGGAGAGCACATCATTAATACATTGTATAATATTTTGATATCCTTGTAAGGGGTTTCCTGACTTAAATGTGCCAAAATGTACAACGATCCCAATGGAGCCGCACGCTTCCGCGATTTCCAGGTCGTTGCGTAGCGAAGCCACCACTCGGTTGTAGGCGTCCTCGTCAGCGTCCTTGCCAATGGCGAGATTACTGGGATAAGGCGTATGCGCTATCGAGGCCAGGTCATGCTTCTGGCACAGCATTCGGCACTGCTCCGCATCCCGTAGATCAAACGGTTTCACCGTCAGGCTTCGCGGATTTTTCGGAAAATACTGAAAAGCGCCGGCCCCCAGTTGCAGGGCGGCCTTGGCAGCGCCAAAGTAGCCGCCCCGTATGCTTAAATGTCCCCCAACCTTCACCTTAACGGTCATGCTGGCAACCGGGGCTGTAAAACACTTTGCGCCCGTTCATTTCCGCTTTCACGATGGTGTCGCCGCAACGCGGACAAGTCTCTCCCTCCCGGTCGTACACCCGGCATGTATCGTTCGATCCTCCAGTCAGCTTGTCGTCCCGGGTCAGCGGCATCTCCATATACCCGCCGGCCTCCGTCGCCTCGATGAGCACGTCCCGGACTGCTTGGTAAAGGCGAGAAAAATCCTCGTCGCTCAAATTTTGCAGTTTAGCCGTCGGCAGCAGTTCGGCGGCGAATGCAATTTCATCCGCGTAACAATTCCCGATTCCGGCGATGACATCCTGATTAACGAGCGTCGTCTTCAGGCTTCCCCGCCGCTTGCGCAGCAGAGCGGTAAACCGCTCTGCGTTCATCCGCCGGTCAAGGAGCTCCGGCCCCAGATGAGACAGCAGTTCCTCCGCTTCCTTGGCGCTATGTAGATGCAGATGACCAAGACGCAACCCAATGAAATACAACACATGGGACTCCCCGAAGGTAATTTCGACCTGAGTGCTGCGATCCGGGCGGTCCTCCTTGGAACCGAGGTACAGCAACCCGCCAAGCATCAAGTGGAGCAGCAATCTTCGTCCGTTATCCAGGTGGAACAGAAGATGTTTGCCCCGGCGCTCGACGAAAATCACTTGTCTTCCTATCAGTTCCCGGATAAACTCCTCCCCCGGTAAGTTCACTGATTTCTCCCGGCCTACGACGACCTCGGTAATCGGGAGATCCAAAATATGCTGCGAAAGCTGTATTCGATAATTTTCCATCTCCGGCAATTCCGGCATGGTGCATCTTTCCCTTCATTCTTATAAGTTCGATCCACAGATCCATGTTCTGACTTCCGCCAGATCACGACATACGACATCCGCCGACACGCCCGAAGATTTCACAAAGTCCGGCAGGTTGTCGGCCGTCGTGACACCGGTTAATGTCAGAATGGTCCCGCAGCCGGCATTCACTCCTGCAGCAATATCCGTATGCAGATTATCTCCGATGACCGCCACTTCCGAAGCCGCTAGTCCAAGCCTAGCAATGGCAAAATCCATCAAGGGAGCCGCCGGTTTACCGATCACCACAGGCTTCACGCCCGAGGCCGCCTGAATGGCCGCAGAAAGAGTTCCGGCCCCAGGCATCAAACCCTCCTGAGTGGGCAGCAGCAAGTCGGGATTGGTTAAAACATAACGCGCTCCCCCTCGAATCCACCTTGCAGCCCGGGTTAACGTTTCGTATGTAAAGTGGCGATCAATGCCTTGGACCACCACATCCGGTTCTTCCGAGATCAACTGGAGTCCAGCTTCATTTAGCGCCTTTGTAAGTCCGGCTTCGCCGATGGCCGCCACCTTGCAGCCCGGCTGATCCTCGGCTATATACCTGGATGCTGCAACCGCTGACGTGCAAACCTCCTCCGCCCGGGCCGATATGCCCATCGCCTCCAAATGCGCGGCGACCTCCGCAGGCGTCCGCGAGGAATTGTTCGTAACAAACAGGAAGGGAATCCGCTTTGCACGCAAGGCGGAGATCAAATCATCCGCACCCGGGATCATCTTAGGCCCATGATATAAAGTGCCGTCCAAATCAATGAGATAGGCCTTCCAATCCTTTGGCAAAATCCTCATCCTTTCCATTCAACGATGTCTCCTATTATTGTACCTAGGAAACCCGCGATCAGGCAAATTTTTCCGTTATGTTTTCGAGGCCGTGTCAAAAAAGAGCTTCGATCCGCCACCTGGCGTCGAACCAGCACGAATGGTGAAAAAACAGGACCTTTTCCCCTTGCCAAACTTTGAAATGCCCTGTCAGTTCCTGCGCTTTCCCGGAAAATAATTATTTCCTCCCGCAGCGGCGCGCCACTGGATATAGCACATGTTCACGGGCCAGCTGCGCGTTCGGGAATACCGCCCGGGCTTCCTCCTGCAGGCGTAACAGTTGATCATCCGATTTGTAGCGCGAGCTGAAATGGGTCAGCAAAAGTTGCTGCACACCGGCTTCCTTGGCAGCCTCCGCCGCTTGCTTGGCTGTACTGTGATGATAATCGTGCGCGGTTTTCGCCAGTTCATCCAAAAAGGTTGCCTCGTGTACAAGCATATCAGCCTCTTGGGCCAAGGTTAATGCGGAATTGCACGGGCGCGTATCGCCGAGAATGGTCACGATTCTCCCGGCTTTAGGTTCTCCGAGCACATCCTTCGCATGCAGCGTTTCGCCGCTTGGGGCCACAACGCTTTCGCCGCGTTTAAGTTTGCCGTACAGTGGGCCGGGACGAATTCCGTACCGTTCCAATACGGCGGCGTCTAGCTTACCGGGTAAATCTTTTTCAATCACCCGATAACCGTAGCTGTCGATTCGATGCTCCAACAGTGCCGCCTCGACCCGAAACGTTTCATCCTCGAACAAGACGCCGCCTTGATGCTCCACGATCTCCAGTTTATAGTTAATACGCGATTCGCTAAGCGAAAGCGTCGTCTCTATGAATTTCTTCAAGCCCTTTGGACCGTAAATGACCAGGGGGGTATCCCCTCCCTGATAGGCACGGCTCGAAATGAGTCCGGGCAAACCAAACAGATGATCTCCATGAAGATGGGTGATAAAAATAGCTTCCAATTTACTTAATTTCAGCGGTGATCGCAGGATCTGATGCTGGGTGCCCTCACCGCAATCGAACAGCCAGAGAGAACGGCGTTCCTCCAGCAGACGCAAAGCCACTGAGGTCACATTCCGTTCCAAAGACGGTACCCCCGCGTTCGTCCCCAAGAAATAGAGTTCCATGCCTTTATCGTCCTTTACGCTAGAATGGTTCGCATGACGTACAGATTACCAAAACCCTCCGAAGTTCGGAGGGTTTTCCAAGGAGCTTCTTTATGGGATTATACCCCAGCTTTGTCTACGTTAAAATATTGCGCTTCAGGGTGAGCGAAGACCATCGCCGAAACGGAAGCTTCCGGTTCCATCATGAAGCCTTCGGTCAATGTAATGCCGATGTCCCCTGGCTGCATGAGATCAAACAACAATTGCTGGTCTTCAAGATCCGGGCAGGCCGGATAACCAAACGACACGCGAATCCCTTGATAACGTGCGCCGTGGCGCTGTTTCATCGTCATGTTCGCCGGATCCGGGAAGCCCCAGGTATCTCGCATAATATGGTGCACCCGCTCTGCCAGGGCTTCCGCCAGCTCTAATGCTACCGCCTGCAGCACATGGGAGCGCAGATAGTCGCCTTGTTCCTTCCACTTCTCGGACAAGTCCCGAACACCTTGGCCGGCCGTGACGACCAGGAAGCCAACATAATCCATTTGCCCGCTGTCCACGGACTTCAAGAAATCCGCCAAACAGAGGTATGGCTCAACCTTTTGCCGCGGGAAGCTGAATCGCTTCAACACTTTGCCAGGCTCGGCCGGATCATAAATGAGAACGTCGTTGCCGGACGATTGCGCCGGGAAGAACCGATACATGGCTTGCGTGTGAATGATGCCGTCCGTTACTGCTTCAAGCAGGATTTGGTCGACCGTCTCCTTCAACTGTACCGCCTTTGCTTCGCCTGACGCTAATTGTTGTTCCACCGAACCGCGAAGCCCAAGATGATGACCAAGTAACATTTGCATATTGATATAAGGCGTGATATGACCAATCGGATAATCGCGAAGCACATGCCGCTCCAGATCGGGCGGAAGATAAATCGGCGCATCCGTCGAAATTTTAGACCGCTCCACGCGGGTCAGTTCTGGCAGCGGTTCAGCAACTGCAACAGCCTGATCGGTCTCTTTTTCCTCTTCCATTTTAAGGCGCATTTGCTCCCGGGCGGCCGGATCCATCAACTTGTTAGCCAAATCGAGGCCGTCCATTGCGTCCTTGGCGTAAACGACCATGCCGTCGTACTCGGGCCGAATCCGCGTTTTGGTAAATTTGCGGGTTAATGCGGCACCACCCACAAGGATTGGAACGTCGATACCGGCATTTCGCAAGTCCTGCGCCGTCGTCACCATTTGCTGCGCCGATTTCACCAGAAGACCGGATAGACCAATCGCATCGGCGTTTTCCTTCCGATACGCTTCGATAATGCGCTCCGGTGGTACTTTTATGCCCAAATTGACGATCTGGTAACCATTATTGGACAGAATGATCTCCACCAGGTTTTTGCCGATATCATGCACATCGCCTTTGACAGTTGCCAGCATGATTTTCCCTTTGACGCTGGTTTCGTTCTTCTCCATAAACGGTTCAAGGTAGGCCACCGATGCCTTCATCACCTCGGCGCTTTGCAGGACCTCGGCAACGATCAGCTCGTTGTTGTTAAACAAACGGCCGACCTCTTCCATCCCCGCCATCAAAGGACCATTAATGACTTCAAGCGCGGTGTATTTCTTTAACGCTTCTTCCAGATCGGGGATTAAGCCTTCCTTCGTGCCTTCCACAACATAAGAAGCCAACCGTTCCTCAAGCGTGAGCTGTGTGGACTTCTCGACCTTCTCCACCTTCTTGTTACGGAAGGCAGCCACAAAGGCGGCCAGCGTCTCGTCGTTGGTTTGATAAATCAGTTCTTCAGCCAGACGGCGTTCTTCATCCGGAATTTTGGCGTAACGCTCCAGTTTCTCCGTATTGACGATCGCGTAATCGAGACCCGCTTTGGTGCATTCGTACAGGAATACGGAGTTCAACACTTCGCGGCCGGCTTCCGGCAAACCAAACGACACGTTACTGATTCCCAGCACGGTGTGAACTTTCGGCAGGGCCTCTTTAATCAGGCGAATCCCTTCGATCGTTTCCTTGGCCGAGCCAATATACTGCTCATCCCCGGTACCCACCGGGAACACGAGCGGATCGAAGATCAAATCCTCCGATTTGAGTCCATATTTGTGAACTAGGAGATCGTGCGAACGTTTAGCGACCTCAAGCTTGTCTTCCCGCGTGATCGCTTGCCCGCGTTCGTCAATGGTACCGACAACTACAGCCGCCCCGAATTTATGAATCAGCGGCGTTACATGTTCGAACTTCTCTTCGCCATCTTCTAAGTTAATGGAGTTAATGATCGACTTGCCCTGACAATATTGGAGCGCCAAATCCAGCACCTTCGGATCTGTCGTATCGATCATTAGCGGTACCTTGACTTTCTTGACGACCAGTTCAAGGAACTTCTTGATATCCTCCGCTTCATCGCGGTCAGGGTCTTGTACGCAAACGTCGACAACCTGTGCTCCGTTCTTCACCTGAGCACGGGCAATTTCCGAAGCTTCTTCGTATTTCCCTTCTACGATCAGCCGTTTAAATTTCCGCGAACCCAGAACGTTTGTTCTCTCCCCGACCAAATAAGGACGGTTCTCCGATTCAATGTAAACCGGCTCGATCCCGGAAAGCGCCGGCAGATGGCTGCCTGTCAGCTCCCGCGGCCGATAATCCTTCAGCGTATTCGCTAACGCGGCGATATGAGCAGGCGTCGTTCCGCAGCAGCCGCCGGCAATGTTCAGCCAGCCTTGCTCGGCGAACGCCGACATTTTCTGGGCGAGCGAATCCGGAGACTCGTGGTAAGTGCCGTTTTCGTCCGGCAGACCTGCGTTGGGATGGCAGCTGACCGCCGCCTGCGCAAGACCCGACAAGGTGCGGATATGGTCGCGCATGAACTCCGGTCCGGTCGCACAGTTCAGGCCGATGGAGATTGGATTCAAATGCTCCAGCGAAATGTAAAAAGCTTCAATATTTTGGCCTGCCAACGTCGTGCCCATCGGCTCGATCGTGCCCGAGATCATGATCGGCAGGGTGATCCCCGTATCGGCAAATGCTCGCTTAATCCCGATGCTCCCCGCCTTCACATTTAAGGTATCCTGCGAGGTTTCCAGCATCAGGGCATCAACCCCGGCCTCAATCAGCGCCGAAGCCTGCTCCGCATAGCTGGCTGTCAGTTCGTCGAACGTCACGCCACCGGTAACGGACAAGGTTTTGGTCGTTGGTCCCAGAATACCGACGACATAGCGGGGTTGCTCCGAGGTACTGTATTTTTCCGCAGCCTCGATCGCTAGCTTGGCCGCAGCCAAATTGATTTCACGTGCCCTTTGCGGGATATCGTATTCAGCCAGCACGACGGATGTCGCACCAAACGTATTCGTTTCGATCAAATCGGCACCTGCCTCGAGATATTTCTCGTGGATGCCGCGTATTACATCCGGACGGGTGAGCACAAGCATTTCGTTGCAGCCGTCCAACTCTTCGCCGCCAAAATCGGCCGGAGTTAGGTCTTCCTGCTGAATCATGGTGCCCATGGCGCCATCGAGGATTAATATTCGTTCTTTCATTCTTTCGAGCAGGCTAGGTTTACTCATGATCATGTCCCTCCCGTAAAACGTTATGTTTTAGTTTAACAGAATAAAGCGTTGAAGAAAAGAGAGATTGGCGATTTCATTACGTCTCTTCACCCAATTCAACGGATTGTTATCCTATCGTTCAACTCAGAATTAAAACCCGAACAAACTAGAGTTCATCCTTTTGAAAAATTCGGAAATCCCATTAACGAAAAAAAGCTGCCACCCTTTAAGGGCAACAGCTAATCTTCAGGTTTGTCTCGAGCTTATTCCACCGTAAATTGCTTTGATGGCATGGAGTGCTGATCCCGCGCGGTGACATGGGAAATCACTTCATAGGTCCCTGACTCCTTAAACGAATGCTCCAGCACATATGTCCCGTTTCCGGCACTCTTCACTTTCACCTGGCTATGCTTCGCGTTGTCGTCGGCCGTGTTCCAAAATTCGAACATGACCTCCTTCGCATCATCCACATTCTCACCATGGTGAGTCACTTTCGCGGTAAACTTCACCGTGTCCCCAATCTTGACAATCGAGGGTGCGACCTCAAGCTCAACCTGAATAGGCTCCAGCGTCGTATCCACCTGGGCGGATGTTGATTCTTTACTGCTGCATCCGGCGATAACGACCAACACAAGCGCGAGGGTGGTTAACAGCCCCGTTACCTTCTGAATTCGCATACTGATTTCCCTCCTTCCGCGACGGCTCCCGCCTCGTCATGTCGATCGTTCTTAGGTTGGATTAACCGAAGAGAGCTTGTCCAGAAGCTCATGCAATTCGGACAAGTGTTTGATCTCATAATCCGGTATGATTTCGCCGCTTAGCGTTTTGCCGTCCCGATTGACCCAGACAGCCGTCATGCCGACACTGAGCGCACCTTTGATATCCGTCGTCAGCTTATCCCCGACCATGATCCCCTCACCGGGTTCGATCGCCAACCGTTCCAGCGCATGCCGAAAAATAGACGAATCCGGTTTGCCTTTGCCAAAGTTTCCGGAAATGACAATCTCATCAAAATACGGTGCCAGTTCCGGCACCCCATCCAGTTTCTCCTGCTGAAGCGCCGGACAACCATTCGTCAACAGCAATAGCTTCACTTTGCCTTTCAATTCCTTAAGAACCTGGAACGTTTCCTCGTATACGTGGGGACGAGAGCGGCGTTCGCGTCCGAATTGCTCCGCCAACTCGCCGGCCAGCACCTCGTCATCGACTCCAAGTGCTAGCAGACCACGCCGCCAAGACTCCTTGCGATAGATCGGGGCTAACTGCTCCAATTGGCGAAATTCCGGTTGTTCCCCTGCAGAGAACGTTGCCCATAATCCCTCAAACGGATTGATACCAATCATCGTTGTGAAAGGATAGGTTTCATAGGATTCATACAAGCTCCGGGCTTCCCGGCGTACTGCCTCTTCCAGTTCTTCGGGATATAAACTCCCCAACTTGGCCGCCGCGCTTTCACATGTCGCCGCAAAAGCTTCTCTTACGCTCCGCTCATCCCAGAGCAGCGTGTCGTCCAGGTCAAAACATACCGCTTTGATCGTCATTCGTCCCAGCCCTCTCCGTTCTATCGCTTTATACTTGCAAATGTGGTTCTATTCTTTCTCCAGTTTTACATGATGGGTATTGGCATACAGTTCCAACCGCGTGGCCATTGCTTCCGTATCGAAGCGGTTGCGTGTGCGGTAGAACACCCATTTGGGTTCCCGTGTTATCGGTTCAATCACAATTTTGTTCCGGCTAACCTTGATTTTGCTAATGTTACCGGCATCCAGCATGCGATCACGATTGAATTTCGAGGTGTACAGCCAGCTCTTGTTGATGCGCAAATAAGGCTTGCGAAGAAAAATGGCCAAAGCCAGCACAATATACAAAAAGATCGTCGCCCAATACAGCACCGAGTTCACTTCCGCAGAATTGCCGATGATCCCTACGCCGCCATACAGAAGGGCTAACAGGAACAAGAGAAAAGGCAAAATGATGTTGCGCCCTTTAAAAACATCACCTTCCCCGTTTGCCCCAAGCGTCGACCGTGAATTTCGCGTCGTCTGCCCAACTTGCGGTCCCTTGCCTTTCTTATTCATTCTTACTTGATTACGTTCTACTTTGCGATCAAACGAACCCATACCCGTTCCTCCCTATTTATCTACAATCTCGATCGACTCGAGCTGGTGCCGAAAATTCCTGCGAACGTTTTGCAGATACGTTTCCCGAAGCTGGGCTCTTTCCAATAGCTCGTCTTGCGATAATCCTTCTTCTTTGGCTTTTCGAGCCAGCTCATTAATCCGCTTAACCAACGCATCAATATCCATAAGTTCCTCCCACTTCTATATATACTATGCTTCCCATGGTGTTACACAGGGCATTAATTCTTACTTTGACATGAGAAAAAGAGCTTGTCAAGGCGACGGCAACCCCATCCCGCATCCTTGAAACAAGCTCTGGTTCTTCCTATATATCATAACTCGGTTAACCTCTAATGTTTGTTGGGCAACATCAGCGTATCTCCCGCTTGAATCGAGCTGGTACCGAGCCCATTGGTCCGCATCAACTTCTGAATGTAGACTCGCGTATCTTGACCTTGAGGCTTATGAGCCACGGCAATTTCCCACAAGGTATCTCCAGGCATCACTACAACATATTCTGCCCGCTCTTCCGTCGCGGAGTTGTCGATGGACGCTGCAAAGGCCTGTACCATACCGGTGCATGTGATGCTGAGAATGATCAGAAGCACGGCAATTTTGGACAATCTACTCTTCAGAAATGTACTCATATGTAATCTTCTTTCCATAGGACGACGAAAAGAAGGTTGTTCGTAGATGCTTTGATAGGAACTGTATTTCAACATATAACCATCACTCCAAACAAGTGTTCTGTTTTATGTAATCAATATAACACGAACATTTGTTTGATTCAATAGTTTTTTCGAACGGTTGTTCCTATTTTTTTAGCTTTCGTATATTGATCTCTCTTTTTAGAACTAATGTTTGTACGAACGGAAGTTCTGTGTTATAATTTTTCCAAACGTTACTAAATGGGGTTGATCCGTACATGTCAAAGGTATCGAGCCGGCAACAGGCCATTCTTGAATTCATTCGCAACGAAGTACGCGCCAAAGGTTATCCACCTTCCGTACGTGAGATAGGGGAAGCCGTCGGATTGGCGTCCAGTTCCACCGTTCACGGCCATCTGGACCGCCTGGAGAAGAAAGGGTTCATCCGGCGCGACCCGACGAAGCCGCGTGCCATCGAGTTGTTGGGCCAAGAAGAGTCGGAGAATTACAATTTGTTTGCACATAGCATTGCCCGCGTTCCCGTTGTCGGGAAAGTAACTGCAGGCATGCCGATCACGGCAACGGAGAATATTGAAGATTATTTTCCCCTGCCAGAGCATTACGCTGCTGACGGAGAAGTATTCATGCTTTCCGTGGTTGGCGACAGCATGATCGAAGCCGGAATACATAGTGGGGATTATGTGATCGTCCGCCAACAGCAAACGGCCAACAACGGAGAGATCGTTGTAGCCATGACGGAAGATGACGAGGCGACGGTCAAGACGTTTTATAAAGAGAAAGACCATATTCGCTTGCAGCCGGAGAATTCAACGATGGAACCGCTTCGTTTGAAGCATGTGACCATCCTGGGGAAAGTCGTCGGTCTGTTCCGCGACTTGCACTAATTTTCTAAATATGCGGTAATGATAACATCAAACAGGACGAAGCGATGGGTTTATATCGACTTCGTCCTGTTTGGTTTATCCGCCTTACGCATTCCCTTCCCCCTTACTAATCCCATTCGAGGTCCAGGAAGTGCATTAGATTGTAGCCTGTCTTTTCGCGGCGGCCGCGTGTGCCCCAACCAAATCCGGCACGTTCTGCTATCCACCACTGCTTTAACCGGTAGCGACGGCGTTGGTATCTTTTCAATTCGGTCACCATGTGACTACCTCCTTAATTCAATTCATCTCCCCCATCCTTTGCGCTTAGCTTGACCCAATACTTTCAAACGTATGTAAATAGGAACAAACCATTTGATGTCAAATCATTATCATTGGTCGCACATCTTGTCCTAATACTTGATTCAACGTACCCAGATACATGGATGCGTTTTACAAAAAAAAATCCCCCAACGCCAGGCGTTGAGGGATATGCGTAAACTTATTCTTAATACAATGTCATATATTGATCGCGTTCCCATTGATGAACTTGGGTACGGAAGATGTCCCATTCGATTTCTTTCAACTCGTAGAAATGAGTCAACGCATGGTCACCCAACGCTTCGCTGATAATTTCGCTTCGCAGCAGTTCGCCAAGCGCTTCCTTCAAGTCGGACGGAAGACTTGGGATTCCTTCTTCCACGCGTTCTTCCTCAGACATCACATAGATGTTGCGATCGACTGGATCAACAAGCGGGAGCTCCTTCTTGATGCCATCCAGGCCCGCTTTCAACATCACAGCCAAAGCTAAGTAAGGATTAGCAGCCGGGTCCGGGTTGCGCACTTCAACGCGTGTGCTAAGGCCGCGGGAAGCTGGAATTCGGATCATTGGGCTGCGGTTGCTCGAAGACCAGGCCACATAGCAAGGTGCTTCATAACCAGGCACTAGACGTTTGTATGAGTTTACGGTTGGGTTTGTGATGGCTGCAAATGCGCGAGCATGCTTCAGGATACCGGCCATATAGTGGCGTGCTTCGTTGCTCAGGCCCAAGCTATCACTTTCCTCATAAAACGCGTTCACGTTACCTTTGAACAATGATTGGTGGCAATGCATCCCCGAACCATTCACGCCGAACAACGGCTTCGGCATAAACGTGGCATGAAGCCCATGCTGACGTGCAATCGTCTTAACAACCAGTTTGAAGGTTTGGATTTGGTCAGCGGCTTTGATCGCACTCGCGTATTT
The DNA here is from genome assembly GCF_037969915.1 of Paenibacillus sp. FSL R7-0216. Classification (NCBI taxonomy): domain Bacteria; kingdom Bacillati; phylum Bacillota; class Bacilli; order Caryophanales; family Paenibacillaceae; genus Paenibacillus; species Paenibacillus sp. FSL R7-0216. The sequence goes on from NZ_CP150222.1 coordinate 2,786,748, forward strand.
AAAGTCGATCTCATGTTGACCCGGAGCCACTTCATGGTGGGAAGCTTCGATTTCAAAGCCCATTTCTTCCAGTGTCAATACGATTTCACGGCGGCAATTCTCGCCGAGGTCCGTAGGGGCCAAATCGAAGTAACCGCCTTGGTCATTCAACTCGGTAGTAGGGTTGCCTTTATCGTCGGTTTTGAACAGGAAGAACTCCGGTTCCGGCCCAACATTCATCGCGGTGTAGCCCATCTCTTCGGCTTCCTTCAGCGCGCGTTTCAAAATCCCACGCGGATCGCCGGCAAACGGTGTACCGTCAGGCATATATACATCACAAATCAAACGTGCTACGCGATCCTCCGTCACCCAAGGGAAAATGACCCAAGTGTCCAGATCCGGGAAGAGATACATGTCGGACTCCTCGATACGAACATATCCTTCGATGGAAGAACCATCAAACATCATCTTGTTGTCCAACGCCTTCTCCAATTGGCTGACCGGAATTTCCACGTTTTTAATCGTTCCCAGCAAATCTGTGAACTGCAAACGAATAAAACGTACATTTTCTTCCTTGGCGATGCGTAAAATGTCTTCTTTGGTGTAATTCGAGTAACTCACCCTAACCTCTCCCAACGTTTAGATTATTATTTTTTGAAAAACCGCGACAGTTCGCCTTGGATCAAAGAAACTTGCCCCGGTTTGCTACCTGACACCAACTGCTGCTTCAACATACGGTAAATTTGGGAATCCGTCATTTCCTTCCGCTTCTCCTCGGTATCCTTCGTGATGACCGTCGCATCTAGAGATTCACGGGACATTGGGTTCATGACTTGCTTGATCCCGGCGATGTTCACGCCTTTATCGATGAGGCCCTTGATCTCCAGCAAGCGTTCGACATCATTGAGGGAAAACATTCGCTGATTCCCCGAGGTTCGCGCAGGTACAATCAATTCATGCTGCTCGTAATATCGTATTTGTCTTGCCGTTAAATCCGTAAGTTTCATAACGATACCAATAGGAAACAAGGCCATATTTCTGCGAATTTCCTCACTCATCGCTCTCAACCTTCCATTTCGATTCTCATGACCTTATCATATGTGAGTTATCCTGACATGTCAATAGATATGTTAGGATAACTTACAACAAGTTACGATCCTTCATCGTCTGAAGTGCGGTCAGGAGACCAAATTTAACATGAGAATAGGTTAAGCCTCCCTGCATATAAGCGATATAGGGGGCGCGAATCGGAGCATCCGCAGACAATTCCAGGCTTCCGCCTTGAATAAATGTCCCGGCCGCCATAATAACCGGGTGTTCATAACCCGGCATATCCCAAGCCTCGGGTACGACGTGGCCGTCTACAGCAGCGGCCCGTTGAATGCCCTGCACGAACGCAATGAGTTGCTCCGGTGCACTAAAGGCAATCGCTTGGATAAGATCCGTGCGCGGATCCTGCCATCCTGGCCGGCTTTGGAATCCCGCTTTCTCAAACAAAGCAGCGGCCAGAATGCTGCCTTTGACAGCTTGTCCTACGATCGTCGGGGCCAAGAACAGCCCTTGGTAGATTCCACGGGTTGTCCCCAACATCGCCCCGACTTCACCGCCGATCCCCGGTGCGGTCAAACGGTATGAGGCTAGTTTAACCAACTCCTGCCGTCCGCAAATATAACCCCCGGTTTCGGCCAAGCCACCGCCAGGATTTTTTATCAACGATCCGGCGATCAGGTCTGCCCCAACCTCCGTTGGTTCGCGTTCTTCGGTAAACTCGCCGTAGCAATTGTCCACAAAGACGATCAGATCCGGCTTGATCTCTTTCACGCGCCGGACCATCTCCTCGATCCGTGCGATGGTGAACGAGTCCCTCCAATCGTAACCTCGGGATCGCTGGATCCCGATTACCTTCGTCCTATCGGTAATTTTTTCCCTTACCGCCTGCCAATCGACTGTTCCATCGCTTAGCAATCCTGCTTCGTTATACGTGATCCCAAAATCCTGTAGCGAGCCGCTACCGTCTCCTGGTGTCCCTATCACTTTATGTAGTGTATCATAAGGACGACCTGTGATGTAGAGCAGTTCGTCCCCGGGCCGTAAGACCCCGAACAACGCCGTAGCGATCGTATGCGTGCCGGAAGCGAAATGCGGCCGCACCAGCGCGGCTTCTGCACCGAATACGTCCGCATATACAAGATCCAACACTTCACGGCCCCGGTCGTTATAAGCATAACCCGTCGAACCCGCAAAATGATAATCGCTGACTTGGTGGCGCTGAAAGGCTTCAATCACCTTCCATTGGTTTTGATCGACGATCCGGTCGACCTCCCGAAACCGGCTTCCCGCCTGTTGTTCGGCATCTTCCAGCCATTGTACAATTTCCTCAGAAAATCCTGCCATCGTTACGTTATCTCTCCCTTAATCCATTCCGTCGTTTGTCGTGCTTCCCTCTGTGAGAACTGGTTTAGGGATCGCAAAAGGAGCTAGCCGGTATCCATACTTATCGAAATCCGCCTGATTCACATCGATTTCGTAAATCATGACATCCTCGTCCATCTGCTTGTCCACCACTTCTCCTACCCGATACAACACCGGGGTGAGATCGCCTCGTTCTGCAGGAATCCGAAACGTCTTGGTTCCGCCAGACAACTTGCGCTGCACGGCTTCGCGTATCGTCGCAAGATCCCCTTCGTCAAACGCGGAAATCTTCAAGTACCCTTCGCCTGTCGGCAGCATTTGCAGCCGTTCAGGCGGGCAGATATCCTTTTTGTTAAACAACACGATCTGAGGCTTTCCCCCTGCACCCAAATCGTTTAATATTCGATCCACCACTTTCACTTGCTCTTCGCGCATCGGCGAGGAGGCATCGACGACATGCAATATGAGGTCCGCCTCGTTAACTTCTTCTAACGTAGCCCGGAAGGCAGCGACCAAATCGTGTGGTAGATTTTGAATGAATCCTACCGTGTCCGTCAGCACCACTTCCTTACCGCCTGAGAGCGGAAGAAGCCGGGTCGTTGGATCAAGCGTAGCGAAAAGCTGATTCTCAACGAATACATCTGCAGAAGTCATTGCCTTAAGCAGCGTCGACTTACCGGCGTTGGTATAGCCGACCAGAGCAATTTGTACCACCCCGGTTTCTTTACGACGTGCCCGGTGCAACTGACGGTGTCGAGTGACCTCCTCCAGTTGACGTTTCAGCTCGCCGATTCGCCGGCGAATATGGCGTCGATCCGTTTCCAACTGACTTTCGCCTGGACCCCGAGTGCCAATCCCGCCGCCTAGGCGAGACAGGTTTTTGCCGTGGCCGGACAATCGCGGGAGCAGGTAAGTCAATTGAGCTAGCTCCACCTGGATAATGCCTTCCCTCGTTTTGGCTCGCTGCGCGAAAATATCAAGGATCAGCTGGGTTCGGTCGATGATTTTGACGTCCAGCATTTCCTCCAAGTTGCGGACCTGGGCTCCGGACAATTCCTGATCGAAAATCGCTGTATTAGCGCCTCGTTGCTGGATGACTTCGCGAAGCTCAAGCACCTTTCCCTTTCCGATGAACCACCTCGGGTCGGGTTTATCGCGATTTTGTACGATGGATTCAGCAACCTCGACCCCAGCTGTCTCGGCCAGCTGCACCAATTCGGCCAGAGAATATTCGGGGTCGACGCCGCTTTGCTTCGTTTCCGGTGTCACCAAGCTCACCAGTACGGCTACGTCCGGACGATGGGTGGTGGTCTCGTGCATTTGCAACCTCGGCATCATCACTACTCCTTAAAAGGGTATCAAAAAAACGGCGGCACTTCACGGTGCTTATTCAGAGTTGCTCTTTCGGCGTCGAATCTTGAATTCAGCCGGGACCTCCGTTGCTCATGTAGGTTTCCCTACGCTCCGCTACTCGTTCCCTTGCTTCATCCAACCTTCTCGGTGCTGAGCCCCCGTTTTTTTGCTCATGATTTGAATCGGGTATCAAAAAAACGGCGGCACTTCACGATGCTTATTCAGAGTTGCTGTTTCGGCGTCGAATCTTGAATTCAGCCGGGACCTCCGTTGCTCACGTAGGTTTCCCTACGCTCCGCTACTCGTTCCCTTGCTTCAACCAACCTTCTCGGTGCTGAGCCCCCGTTTTTTTGCTCATCTCTCACGTCTTCTTGGCGTCAAGCTTCAGGTCCTCGGTACGGAGGGTCATCAGCTCTAGCTTGCCCGGCGAACCGCCGCCATATTGATGAAGCAGACGCACGGCCTGCTGCCGGACGGATCGTTCGATCACGTTACGTACATAGCGGGCATTGCTGAATACTTGCTCGCTTTCGCATTTCTCCCGCAGCAAATGCTGCTTTAACTTGAGTATCGCCTGAGGCATCAAGATATAATCGCGTTCCTTCGCCATCCCTTCGGCAATTTGAATCAGCTGATCAATCGAATAGTCCGGAAAGTCCATCTGAATCGGAAAACGGGAGGGCAGCCCTGGGTTAGTCGATAGAAAAAAGTCCATCTCATCCGAGTACCCCGCCAGGATAAGGATGAATTGATTCTTGTGATCCTCCATCGCTTTGACCAAGGTATCGATCGCCTCTTTGCCGAAGTCTTTCTCGCCCCCTCGTGCCAAGCTGTAAGCTTCATCAATAAACAAAATGCCGCCGAGTGACTTCTTTACCAAATCACGCGTTTTCTGTGCCGTGTGACCGATGTACTCACCAACCAGATCGGCACGCTCCACTTCGATCAAATGTCCTTTGCTAAGCACCCCCATGCGTTGAAACATTTTAGCGACGATTCGTGCCACGGTGGTTTTACCGGTACCCGGATTGCCCTTGAACACCATGTGATACACCTGAGCGCCGGACAACAGTCCTGCTTCCGAGCGCATCGAGGCGATTTGCAAAAGCGCATATATCTCGTACATTAGATCCTTAATATGATCTAAACCGATCAGGTGATCCAGTTCCTTTTGAATTTCGGCAAAAAGCCCTTGCTGCGGCAACCCTTTTGCCGACGCTTGAGGCTCGCTATCCGCAATCGCCTGCGAGACGACAGGCGGTTCAGTGCTGCGGAGAATCACGTTGATTTGACGCGACGGTCTCTCATCGGAAGAGCCGTTTCTGGCCATGACACGCCCAGACATAGGAAATCACCTCTTTATAAAGGTAGGGCTGAGAGGAAGTTCACAAAGCCAACTTGTTGAACACACATCTAAATGTATTCTCTCTCCCTGTCCGTTATTAGAAGTTTTGTCATCATATCAGGCCTATGGCAAGTCCTATTTGATCGAGCTTCCATTTTGTATACGCCAAAATTTCCCGGATCGTGTTGGGGATGGGCTTCAAAACCCTGGTTTCGGTTAACGAAAGTCTTGGTTCCTCGTAATCCAGGGCTCTGGCAATTTCAAGCGCGCGGTTACCATGATAGGTATGCGTCACAATTAATGCTGACGAAAGCCCCCGCTCCTTCATCATATCCTGGCTGAATTTGAGGTTCTCATAGGTACTGGTCGCTTTATTTTCAAGCAGCATCTTGTCCCGAGGCACTCCGTGCTGCTCCAAATAATTCGCCATCCCCTCCGCTTCGGTATAGTTTGAGGTCGACGTATCCAATCCTCCGGTAAGGAGAAACAATTGAAATCTCCCCGCTTCAAAATCCTTTAGGCTTTGTTCCAGCCGCTCCCGAAGCCCTGGACTAGGCTCGTCTCCCCACAGGGCCGCCCCAAGGACAATCCCGACATCCGCCGGCTCGCTTAATGTGGAATTGGCCGCAGGATTCCGCTCTACGCTGCCGATCTGAGCCAGCACAAACAACATCCAACCTATCCCGAGGAGAATGAACAAGAGTCCCCAACGAAAAATCCGCTTCCCAACCCGGGCTCTTCGTTTCTCAAGTGTTTGACCTAACAACACGTTTCCGCTTGGTTTGGCATGACGCATGGTTTATCCCCCTGGCTGATTCGGCTCCGAAGTCATAAACCCGCTCTGGTAATGATCCAGGGACAGGCGGAAATAGGGGAAACGCCGTTCCTTAATGTCGTGAAGTAGTCGCTGGGCCGTCTCCGTTGCCAGATCATAGTCTTTGACAGATATGAGACCTTTCGTTAACGCTTCGTCAAGTTCATCTTCATCCAATAAAAACACTTCGCGATTTTTCAGCACGACGATATCCAAATACAAATCATCAAACCAAGGTACCCCTTGGTCGGTGACCCCTTGCGTCTTGCAAATATCGATGTACCATTCCACGATCTCACCGTGATCATCAAACATTGCCGTCACGACGAAATGAGCTCCCTTAGGATAATACTGCAGCCAGGTGTAACCCTTGTCGGCGATCCGGAAGGTGTGTCCCCCGTAGGTCTTCCATAGCGGATCACGCAGGGCAAAAATGCTGTACAGTGTGACATATCCCGTAAACTCGTCGCTCTCCACAAACTTGGATTTGAATTGACGATGGGTTACACGGCGCCAATTCGCGCGGTCTCCGAATTTTCGCTTCATAAATAAGTTCCCTTTCAACACAATGTACTATCAGCTTACCATATTTGAAAGAGAGTCACAAAAACCATTTTCACACGAAAAAAAAACAACCCCCAGCCAAGCTTTAGAGCTGGGCTGAGGGTTGGCTTTCATGTCATGCGTATTCCGAAATTCCGGCTATCCGCCGACTCCCGTGGTTCCATCCGTAGTCCCCGTCGGGACATCGGCACCGGTTCCGGCACCGCCGTTGTCTGGCGGAACGATGACGCCTCCGTCATCATCCATTGGGGGGAGATCCGTACCATTCCCACTGCCATCCCCCCCGTTTCCGTTGCCGTTTCCGTTTCCATTCCCGTTTCCGTTGCCATTGCCATTGTTTTGACCGTTACCGTTTCCTTGGCCATTGCCCGGCGGAACACCTTGGTTGCCGTCACCATTGCCCGGAAGGTTAGGATCGACCGGTGTTCCGGTATCCGAACCTGGGGTTTCATTACCTGCAGGCGGCTCGACGTTATCAATCAACACTTGGGCGTTGTTGGACGGCTCGCTTTCCACGGCATTAACCGGATCATAGGCTGTTACATAATAAACGTATCCGGTTCCCGGTGTAACGCCGATATCCTCCGCCTCTGTCGATACGGAATCCATGATATGGGTGAACTTCGTTTCGGACGCTTCACGACGGTAAATATGATATACCGCGTCGGCGGTTTCAACGCCGGTCCATTGGAGCGATACCGCTCCGCTGTCCGGATTATAGGCAGCGGTTAATCCCGTCGGTGCTGCCGTTACCGTTTGATCCTCCGGTTCTTCTTGTTGTAAGTTGCCCGGAACCGGGAACGATTTCACAGGCATGCCTTGCAACGCTTCCTTCATCACAGCGGCGAACAAGGCCGCCGTTTGGCCGCTACTGCCGTTTAATAGATGGTTCTTATCGGGGTTGTCATACCCCATCCAAACAGCGCCGGTCCATTCCGGCGTATAACCCACAAACCAGACATCGCGGTTTTTACTGCTTCTCAGCCCCGGGATCCCGTGTTGTGTTGTCCCTGTTTTACCGGCAACAGGACGGTCCAACTTTGCCCGTTTCCCGGTACCGTCGTTAACGACGTTTTGCAGCATCGACGTCATGTAATACGCCGTTTGTTCGCTGATGACTCGTTTTGGTTTCGGTGCGTTGTATTTGTATTTTTCCACACCATCATGGTCGACGATCGATTTGATGGAATACGGCGGGTTATACGAACCGCCATTCGCGAATACGCTGAACGCTCCGGCCATCTCCAGCGTGTTCGTGCCGTAAGTCAGGCCACCGAGAGCAATGGCCAGGTTGCGGTCGTTTTTGTCCATTTTGATGCCCATCGCTTCAGCATATTTGACACCGGTGCCTGCGCCAATCTCGTTAAGCAGCCAAACGGCTGGGATATTCTCCGATTTCGTCAAAGCATCCGTCAGGTTAATCGTCTTGGAGTAACCGTGCAGGTTCGATGGACAGTAATCGCCGAAGCACTGCTTCTCATTGCTGATCTGCGAGTCCGGTGTAAATTTGCCGGATTCCAGTGCCGGTGCATACGATACGATCGGCTTGAAAGACGATCCCGGCTGCCGGCGGCTGTTCAATCGGCTGAAGCCTTTGCGTTCGTAGTCTCGGCCGCCGAGCAGAGCGATCAAGCTGCCATTCTCATGGTTCATGATCACCATGGAAGCCTGCACCTGCTGGTCGTCCTTGCTTTTTTCGAAGAAATCATCGTTTTCGAAGGCTTTCTCCAACGCTTTCTGCGCTCTTGCATCCATCGTTGTGTAGATTTTGTAGCCACCGCGGTTCAATTCGTCCTCGGTCAGCCCAAATTTCTCCTCAGCTTCTTCCACGACATAGTCCTTGAAAGCAAGGTAGCTTTGGTTTTTCACCGGCGGCTCGTAATCGTAATCTACCGCCTTTGCTTCGTCTCGCTGTTCTGCGGTAATATACCCTTCCTGAAACATGAGATCAAGCACCACCGCGCGCCGTTCTTTGGACAACTCGGGATTCTTCAGCGGATTGTATCGGGATGGTGCCTTCGGCATCGCCGCCAGCGTAGCGATCTCCCACACGTCGAGTTTATTCAAATCACTTTTCCCAAAATAACGAATGGACGCAGCTTTAATGCCATAAACAGTTCCGCCAAAAGGAATCCGGTTCAAGTACAACGTCAGAATTTCATCCTTCGTCTTGTGGCGTTCCAAAGCCATGGCAATCGACATCTCGGTTGCTTTACGGAAGAACGTTTTGTCCGCGCTTAGGAAGATGTTCTTAGCCAGCTGCTGCGTAATCGTACTCCCGCCTTCAACTAAGGAACGGGCTACGATGTCCTTGACCGCCGCCCGGCCGATGGACCACAAATCAACCCCATTATGCTCAAGGAACCGTTTGTCCTCCGTTGCAACGAATGCTTGCTTGAGCAGCTCCGGAATCTGGTCGGCTTCGACGGGCTCGCTTTTGTCGATGGACAATTCGCCCATCAATACCCCGGTGCGGTCATACACCTTCGTCGTTTCATAAACCGTCAGCTTGTCCTCGTTCTGCAGGAGGATTTTCTCACCGCTGACCGTAATGTACATATAGCCTGCAATTGCGCAAAATACCGCAAAAGCAATCGTAAAAAATGAAGTCCACAACACGCGTTTAGCCGTAAGCTTTCTCTTTTTGTGCGCTTTCGGCGTCTTATCCTGTTTGTCCGGCTTGCCGCTTCTTTGCAGCCTTGATGGGCTTTTGCTAGACATGATTTGTTCTGACTCCCTTCCTGCCAGTCTGCTTTGCAAGGTTGTTCAAAAATGAACTTTGGATCACGATGTGAAGCCTTAGAAGACGATTCGGCATCGAATCTTGAATTCATGCAGGTCTTCCGCTGCTCACGTACCAAAACGTACGCTCCGCTGCTCAGCCCCTTCTTCATCCAATCTTCTCGGTGCTTCAAAGCCAATTTTTGAACTTGATTTAGAAGGTTGTTCAAAAATGAACTTTGGATCACGATGTGAAGCCTTAGAAGACGATTCGGCATCGAATCTTGAATTCATGCAGGTCTTCCGCTGCTCACGTACCAAAACGTACGCTCCGCTGCTCAGCCCCTTCTTCATCCAACCTTCTCGGTGCTTCAAAGCCAATTTTTGAACTTGATTTAGAAGGTTGTTCAAAAATGAACTTTGGATCACGATGTGAAGCCTTAGAAGATGATTCGGCATCGAATCTTGAATTCATGCACTTAAAATTATCATATCACCGCACGAGCGCGGGTTCGATGACGGATTCGATGACGTGAGAGTGATTTTTTGAACATAACTGAACCTGTTACCATCATCCCGCATAAGCGCCTGGCTTAAAAGTGCCCGGAAAGAAAAGAACAACCTTGGTTCAGGTTGCTCTGTTCTCATCCTATACTCTTAACGTATTGAAATTCAAAAAGTTTCAGCCTGATTTAATCCTCGTTTTGCGATTCCTGCATGAGCGATACATTCCGCTGCGGCTGGAACGTCGAGATCGCGTGCTTGTACACCATTTGCTGGCGGCCGTCGCTGTCGATGACGATCGTGAAATTATCAAATGCCTTAATCGTCCCTCTGATCTGGAAGCCGTTCGTCAAAAATACGGTGACCGGGATGCTCTCTTTCCGTAATTGGTTCAAAAATGTATCCTGGATGTTAATGGTCTTATTCATAGCCGTACCCCCAATAGGAATCAATTAGTGTTTAGAATTATATTCAAGATCAGCGGGAAACTTTCCTGCTATTATAGCATGGGCCGCCGTCAAAATCCCGGAAAAATTTTCACCATCGCCTACATCGATCCACGCGATATCCTTCATGTGACGGAACCAGGAAAGCTGTCTCTTGGCAAAACGGCGCGTATCCCGCTTCAACTTCTCCACCGCAACTTCGAGCGGAACAGCGTCAATCAGATGTTCGACGATTTCTTTATATCCCAGCCCTTGCATGGAAACCGCTTCACGACTGTATCCTCTGCGGAGAAGCCCTTGAACTTCCTCAACCAGACCAAGTCGCAGCATTGCATCAATTCGCCGTTCAATACGGTTATAAAGCATTTGACGGTCCATTGTCAAACCGATCAGGCAAAGCTCATAGGGCGATTGCTTCTGCTGCTTCTCGAGCTGCGACGATAATGTCTCCCCGGTCAGATGGACGACCTCCAGCGCGCGTATCACTCGACGAACATCGTTGGGATGCAGACGGGCCGCAGATTGGGGATCCATGTCCGCTAATTTCGCGTGCAATGCTTCTGCGCCATGAGTATCCGCAAAGGACTGTTGCTGAGCCCGAAAGTCTTCGTCGGCACCGGCTTCCGTAAACTGGTATTCATAGCATACCGATTCAATGTACAGCCCTGTCCCGCCAACAATAAAAGGAAGTTGCCCGCGGCTGGAAATCTCAGGGATCAGCTTGCGGCACCACTCCTGAAATAACGCGACGGAAAAAGGCTCGTCGGGATCCAGCACATCAATAAGATGATGCGGAATGCCGCCCATCTCTTCCTCGGTGATCTTGGCAGTACCGATATCCATTCCCCGGTACACCTGCATGGAATCGCCGGAAATGATTTCGCAAGACAACGCTCGCGCCAGTTCGATGCTGAGCTTCGTTTTGCCAACCGCGGTCGGCCCAAGCAGCACTAGCAGTTTTGGTTTATCGTTTCGGGTCAAGCGAGATCACTCCATATGCAATCTTGGTATGGGAGCGGCTCTTCGCGATAAACCCCAAACGATCGAATTCCCCGCTCCCGCGCTGCTCTTTCAGAACAACGGATTTTCGAGCGACCCGACAAGCCTCCTTCACTGCATCCGGATCAAGGGAATTCGGATTGGCGAACGCCCGTAGCGGTGAAATGGAAGACGATTCCGCGATCGGGTCGCGGAACATCGGGTCGAAGTAGACGATATCTGCGCTTTTGTCGGGCATGGCCCGCAGCGCGTCCAGATGATTCTTATGTACCGGTTCAATGCGCCGCAACGCTTCGTCAAAGACAGACAGGCCGGAGATATAAAACTTTAACCCTTCATACAACAGGGCCCAGAGGGGCAAAGAATCCTCCAATGCCAGTACTCTCCCCTCAGCCCCTGCTGCAATGGAAAAGACCATTGCGTCAGAACCGAGACCCGCCGTACCGTCGATAATGACGTCGCCGGGAACCACCCCGGCGGCATCTAGCATCGCGTCGTTTTCCCCTTTGAATAGCCGCTTCGCCCGAACATACGCCATACTGGGGTGAAACGTCATCGGTTCACCGCTGGCCCGATGCAGCCGGGCCCCTTGCTCCAGAACAACCAGAATGTCGCTGTCGCCATATCGCTCAGCTAAACGTGGAAGGGACGTCCGGCTGCGTGAGACGTAGGGAATGCCGGCTAAACTTGCTAGTTCCTGCGCCCGACGAACTGTAGCGGGGGTTTCATGGTCTCCCGTAGTAATTAACATGATGAATTCCTCCGTTTGCTGACGTTACATGACCCGCTTGAACAGCTTCTCCAGATCATATGCGGAGAACGAGACGACGATCGGCCGCCCATGCGGGCAGGTGTAGGGTTGTTTGCAGGCAGCCAGCCGGCGGATCAGCGTGTTCGCCTCTTCCGGCGTCAGCTTTTGGTTTGCCTTGATCGACGCCTTGCACGAAACCATCGTGGACGACGCCTCGCGCAGTTTAGCCAGGTCAATAGCCCGCTCGCTAAGCACCCATTCAGCCATCTCCTCGATGATGCTCGCTTCCTCTCCTTGCGGGAACCAATACGGATGCGCCACAACCCGGAAGGTATTGCCGCCGAAATGTTCGAGCACGACCCCAACCTGTTCAAACCAATGCAACCGCTCCTGCAGCTTGGCGCTTTCCGATGGCGTGAATTCCAGCGTAATCGGAATCAACAGCTCTTGCGACGCATCAGCCGGGCGGCCGAATTTTTCATAATAATATTCGTAATTCACGCGTTCGTGCGCGGCGTGCTGGTCAATCAAATACAACCCCTGATCGTTCTGCGCGATCAGATAGGTGCCGTGATGCTGTCCGATCAAGGACAGCTCGGGGAACGCCGGAAGCTCCGGCTCCGCCGCAGGCGAGCCGTACAATGCTTCCGGCATCTCCTGCAGCCGCGCGGCCGGCAGCGGCTGCCGTTCCGCCGCGCCGCCCGCGTAGGCGGCGGCGCCGGATGAGCCAAGCCCGCCTTGCGGCTTGGCTGGGCTTGGCGCGGCGCCGTACGTGCCGGCGCCGGCTGCGCCGCGCTCCCGCAGCGTCAGGCCTTCGGCCGCTGCGGGAGCGCCAAAGGCGGCGGCGCTGCGCTGCGGCGCGCCGCCAATCGGGGCGCCGCCAGCAGGCGCCCCGGCCCAGCCGCGGTCCGGCCCAGCGGACCGCGCGCCCGGGTCGCGCTCCGCCCCGCCGTTCCCCGGCGGCCGGAGCGTGCCTTCCGCCGCCGCAGCCGTTTGGCCGGCGACGGAAGCGCCCTCCTCCGCGCCTAGAGGCGGCGCGGGGAAATGGAACTGCTCCTGGATCACGGAGCGGTTCGGGCCTTTCCCGATCGTCTGGCGCACGACTTGCGGGATCAACACCTGGCCGTTCAAGACGGCGCGCACACTGTTCTCTACGAAGCCGTTAAGTTCCGGCTCCTTACTGAAGCGCACCTCCAGCTTAGCCGGGTGGACGTTCACGTCGACCAGCGAAGGGTGCATATCCAGCATCAACACCACCAGCGGATAACGGTTGATCGGAAGGAGCGTATGATACGCGCGCAAGATAGCCTGATGCAGCCCTTGATTGCGGATGTAACGCCCGTTGACGATCGTAGACATGCCGCCGCGGTTGGAACGGGCCAAATCGGGACGGCCGATAAATCCCGTAATCCGGTAATCCAAATCCTCCGCTTCGATCGCCACCATCCCTTTGGAGGCGTTCACGCCATAAATGGCCGCGATGACTTGCAATAGTTCACCGCCTCCTGGGCTTTGCAGCAGCGTGTTTCCGTTATGCCGTAGGGCAAAGGCGATCTCGGGATGCGCGAGCGCCTGCCGATACATCACGTCCGAGATATGTCCCAACTCGGTTTGAATCGTCTTCATATACTTCAGCCTTGCCGGCGTGTTGTAAAATAATTCCTTCACCGCGATATCCGTACCTTGCGGAGCGGCGATATCTTCGTTCAGCTTCAGCGAGCCGCCTTCGATTTCGATGACCCGACCGAGCCCCGTATCGTTGCTTGAGGATACGAGTCGGACCTTCGCGACGGCCGCGATACTCGGCAAGGCTTCGCCGCGGAATCCAAGGCTGCGGATCTGGAACAAGTCGCGGCCGGAGGTGATTTTACTGGTCGCATGGCGGTAAAAGGCCGTTTCGCAGTCGTCCGGTTCAATACCGGAGCCGTTATCGGTAACGCGGATGAGCTGGAGGCCCCCCTCTTCGACGGCGACTTCGATTTTGGTTGCTCCTGCGTCAATTGCGTTCTCCACCAATTCCTTAACCACCGACGCCGGGCGTTCCACCACTTCCCCGGCAGCAATCTGGTTGGCAATATGCTCGTCCAAAATTGCGATTTTTGCCATTGCTATCCCTCCCGTAGCTGTAGACCCTACGCTTGATTACTTTAAATCCCCTACTCCGCCTACCGCAGCTCTAACGCTGATGAGCAACGCTATTCAGGTAAAATCCGACATTTACAATCGCTAACGACGCTGAGCAACGCTATTTCCATCAAAATGCCGGTTTTCGGCCCTAAAACGTGCTAATAAGCATCGTGGTAAGCGTTAAAATGACAACACCGCGATTTAGGCCCACTTAAGGCTTCTCCCAAGCGTTAGCGTTTGAGGAAGGGTTTGTTCGTGCCCTCAGCGTTAGCGTTTGAGGAAAGGCTTGTCATTTAGCCTTGTCCTTGCCTTGTCCTTGCCTTGTCCTTGCCTTGTCCTTGCCTTGTCCTTGCCTGGGCCTGGCCTCGGGTATCCCGCCAGCCTCCCCGTCTGCCCTACAAATCCTTCGCCTTCATCTTCAGATCATTCACCAACTGCATCGCTTGCAGCGGCGTCATGTTCATCAAATCGGCGTTTTTGATCAGGTTGACGAGCGTCCTCATACCCGGATCCTCGGTCACCGGAGCGGCCGGCTTTGCTTGAAGCGATGGTTCCTCATCGCCAAAAATCGAAAGCTGCACCACCGGCCCGCCTTCGCGGTCAAGCGGTTCCGTCAGAGCTTCCGCAACCGCGGCAGCTTCCGTAGAAGCCATAGCCTCCGTCATCGCCGCAGCTACAGCCGTTTCTCGCACAGCCCGAGCGGCGTCTTCTTTCGCCTGCGGCTCAGCCGCCAGTCGTGCGATAGCCACCGCCGTACCCGTGCCAGCCAACTGCGGGGCTTTCTCCTCGAGTCCCTTCAGCAGCCCATAGGCCCGGCCGATAATCTCCTCAGGCAAGCCGGCCAGCCGCGCGCAATAAATGCCGTAACTGGTGTCCGCCGCGCCCGGGATCAGCTTGCGCAAGAAATGAACCTTGTCGCCGCTCTCCTGCACCGCCATGCTGTAATTACTAAGCCCAGTCAAACTGTGCTCCAAATGAGCGAGCTCATGGAAGTGCGTGGAGACCAGCGCCTTGCAGCCGATTCGGTCGTGGACATATTCGATCACCGCTTGCGCGATCGCCATCCCTTCGCTGGTGGACGTGCCTCGGCCCAGCTCATCGATAATGATCAAGCTGCGGGGAGTGGCTTTCTCCGTCATAATCTGAATGTCAGCCATCTCCACCATAAAGGTGCTTTGTCCGCCAATCAGATCG
This sequence comes from Paenibacillus sp. FSL R7-0216, assembly GCF_037969915.1. Classification (NCBI taxonomy): domain Bacteria; kingdom Bacillati; phylum Bacillota; class Bacilli; order Caryophanales; family Paenibacillaceae; genus Paenibacillus; species Paenibacillus sp. FSL R7-0216. Next base: position 2,801,957 of record NZ_CP150222.1, read on the forward strand.
TCCGCCGCGCCAATCCGCGTAAATATGCGGTCGACCAACGGGATTTCCGCCTTGGCCGCCGGCACGAAGCAGCCGATTTGCGCCAGGATCGAAATGAGGGCGACCTGCCGCATGTACGTGCTCTTCCCTGCCATGTTAGGCCCCGTAATCAGCAAAATGCTGGCCTCATCCTTGCGAAGCGCTGTGCCGTTGGCGATAAATGCCGTATCTTTCATCACGGACTCCACCACCGGATGCCGACCTTGCTCCACGACGAGGTCGTAGCCGTCGGTCAACTTCGGCTTCACAAAGCCATTGTCTGACGCCACGGCCGCCATCGAGCGCAGCACGTCGATTTCTGCGATTTGTTCGGCTAGCTTCTGCAAGCGAGGGATGTCCGCAGCGATCCGTTCGCGTAGTTCATTAAACAACGCGTACTCCAGATCAACCATCTTCTCTTCGGCTTCAAGAATGAGCGTTTCCTTCTCCTTCAACTCCGGCGTGACGAAACGTTCGGCATTCGCCAGCGTTTGCTTCCGCTCATACCTTCCTTCCGGCAAAGAGGCCAAATTCGATCGCGTAACCTCGATATAGTATCCGAACACCTTGTTGTAGCCGATCTTCAGCGATTTAATCCCGGTCGCCTGACGTTCGGCCGCTTCCAGCTCGGCAATCCATCGCTTGCCGTTCACCCCGGCCTCGCGCAGCTCGTCCAGTCGTTCATGAAATCCGGTCTTGATGATCCCTCCATCCCGCACCGAAACCGGAGGTTCGTCGGCAATCGCCGTATCGATCATCCCGGCTAGATCCGCGCACTCGTCCATCGCAGAGGCGATCCGCCGCAACGTCGATGATGCCGATCCACCGCAAAGATCTTTGATCGCCGGCACCTGACGCAGCGAGGTCTTCAGCGCAACCAGATCACGTCCATTGGCATTGCCAAAAGCGACGCGGCCCACCAGCCGCTCCAAATCGTAAATATCCTGGAGCGCCCCGCGTAGATCCTCACGCAGTATAAAGGCGCTATGCAGGTGCTCTACCGCTTCCAAGCGTTCCTCGATCCGAGTCTTTTGCAATAAGGGCTTGTCAATCCAGCGACGCAGCAATCTGGACCCCATCGAGGTCTCTGTACGGTCAAGCAGCCACAGGAGCGAACCTTTCTTCGAACGCTCGCGGACCGTTTCAACCAATTCCAGGTTACGCCGCGTAAACGGGTCCAAAATCATAAAATGCTCGGGCTCGTAGGCTGATATTTTTGTCAGCTGACCGAGCGAACGTTTTTGTGTTTCGCTTAAATAGCCGACAAGCACCGAGATATTGTCGCGCCGTTCCGACTCCAGACGGATCCATTCCACTTCGCCGAACTGTGTGCGCGCCGTCTCCTCCTTCGCTTTAGCCCATGGCGTATACACCACCGGCTTACCAAGCGGAGCGGCTTGTCCGGCAATCCAATCCAATAACTCCGGATCCCCAATAACCTCCGCCGGGTCATACAAGCCGATTTCGTCGCGCAGCCACTCCTTGTTCGACGGCGCCGAAGTCGCGTACAGCTCCCCGGTGGACAAGTCGCAGGCAGCCAGGGCCATCAACCCCTGCCGTTCGGTGACGGATACGATGTAGTTGTTCGTCCGTTCACCGATCGTCTTCCCTTCCATAATGGTTCCGGGCGTAATCACTCGGACGATTTCGCGTTTGACCATGCCTTTGGTCTGGGAAGGGTCTTCCATCTGCTCGCAGATCGCCACTTTATACCCTTTTTCGATCAGACGGTGAATATAGTTGTCTGCCGAGTGGTAGGGAACGCCGCACATCGGAATCTTCTCCTCAGCGCCCCCGTCCCGCCCGGTCAGTGTAATCTCAAGCTCTTTGGCGGCCAGGATTGCATCCTCGAAGAACATTTCATAGAAATCGCCCAGCCGGAAAAACAGAAACGCGTCCTGCGCTTCCGCCTTGATTCGTAAATACTGCTCAATCATCGGCGTATAGGTAGCCATGATTCCCCTCCATTTACCCTGCGCTGTCAGTCTTTCATAGAATCTTATTATACCAGAAAAGGGCAGTGGGGTTATGTAGGATTTTGCAATTTCCAAGCGGTGCGAATATCCGCAGTTTCATCCCAAGCACGGCCGGACTGAATGACTTTAAGCAGCGGGGCGACATAACCTTCGTAGCGAGCATAATCAGGAACGCTTTGGATATCCGTCAACAAGCGGGGTAGCGCTGCCCGAAGCGGGTTTTTTCTGCCGGCATAAAACGCGGTCCAGATCTCCTCCTTCTCCAGCGGTCTAGCGGTGAGGCGTTCCGCGTTGTCTATGATCAGACTAGCTAATGCCACTACGCCTTTGGTCACGAGCGGAGAAACCAGGAAACTAGGCAACGTACGATATTCAAAACCACCGTATTCCTTAAGGCGGAAATCGCCGAGAAAACCGTATTTCGGGCGACGAGGTTTACTTCGGGCGTCTTCCAGCACGGCTAGCGGCAGTGCCAGATAGTTGTCGAGCGCCCGCAATAGTTCCGGCGTCAACCCCACTCCGCTGAAATGCAAATGTCCGCCCAGCGGAAAACCGCGCTGCGGCATAGCTCCGGCCTGCCAAATCAGCCCCCGGTCTTCGATGGCCTCGCGGGCTTCGCGAAAGGCGTGCAGCAAATGAACGACGACTTCGCGCGGCTCCTTGCCCGGACGAGGCCGCAGCTCGGCAAGTGGAAACAAGCGTTGTCCGCGGTAACGCAGCACATCGCATCCCGCTTCTCCGTGAAATTGCAAATAACGGGAAGCCGGGACGACTTTTCCGTGAGTCGGATCGAACAACAAAAACTCCGGGTCCATCCCGATCAGCCGCTCCGCCGCCGCTTCCCGGAGCCCTTCCTGTTCTTCCAAAGTATCTCGCATAGCACGGGCGATTCCGGCGGCAGCGGTACTTCCAGCTTCAGCGGAGGGAATGATCGAATCCACCGTAAACCGACCTTCCTCCCCGGCCGAAATCACCACTTCGCCAAAATCGAGCCCAACAGCATATAACGCGCGGATAGCCGTGCTTGCCAAGCGTTTATGCAACGGTGAGTCCTGAGCCGGCAGTTCACGCAGCAGCGGCAGCGCCTGCCCAGATTTTCCGAGCGGTCGAATTTCCCATACCCGCAAGTGGAAACCGGTAACGGCAAAACGTCGTGTGTAGGATGCCCTCTTGCTTCTGACTTCAGGAACGAGACGTTCCGGTTCCGTCGTCTTCAGTCCGGCCGTTTCGAGACGCCGCCGCCAGTCTCCTAGCGTGACTTTTGGCCGCCCCAGCACGATCTCTTGTACCCGTTCGCCCCAATAAGCTTCCTCTGGTCCGTAATAGATCCACTCCGAACCGTTAACGATGGGTTTCGATGCCGGTCCTTTCAACACCCGATAGGGGCCGTCTAAGCGCCCTAACGCCTGTAACAAGCGCCCTTTGAACGTACCGGAACCCAGCCGGATTTTTAGCACAAGATGCTCATCCTTCACCACCGATTCATCCCCCGTCTGATATGGAAGTGATTCGAAAAATAAAAACAAAAAGAGGGCAGCCGCCCTCTTCGACGACGCCCCTGCCGCATATGCTACAGTGTAGCCTGAAACCTTTGGTGCTTACCCATCTGCCTTCTTGCTTCCAACACGAATCACAGTTCGTCGTCGAGGAGATCCGGATCCAAATCTTCATAATCGCCGAGCTCGGAGCCAAAATCGTAATCCTTATCTTCGATGCCGCTGTTTGGCACCACAAGGACATTCAACTTCGTTTCGGCAACCAATTCTACCGCGAATTCGCGTTCCACCCGAATGGATACGCGCCCGTCACCCGAGACGGTGGCTTCGACGGTACTAGGTTCCTGTGTGGCTTCTGCGGATACTTCTACCGTCGACGAACGGTGTCTGGAATCCAAGTAGCTCAGCGGGACATTCTCAACGTAAGATACCGTTTCTTTGGCGACCTCGGTCTGCGAGTTCTTGTCGTACGAATACCAGATGTTAATATCGTAAGTACCAATAACTTCAATTCCGTCTCCCGCAGCGACCGCTTCGTACTGGTGGTTGATGATCCAGGCCCCCAGGATGCTCGACGGTTTATGAGGGGGAGTCACGGTATGTGTTACGGTAGAGAACTTACGACCTTTTCCGCAGATCGCTTTCGTGATGATCTCTCTACTTTGATATTTCAATGACATGTTAGAACCTCCTCCATACATCATTCAATAAAAGTGTATGCAGGACATTCGTCTAGGGTGACAACTATTTTATCGTTGCCTGATTTCGTTTCCGTGCCTGGTTCGCCGCCATTCGAGGAATGGGGGCTTTATTTTTTTTAGAAACGGCCAGGTATAAGGAAAGTTCCCGGCAGAGCTGCAGGATGGCCGAACGGATTTCGAATTCCTCGCGAGTGGAGGGCAGCTCCATTTTTTTAAACTCCTCCTCCAGCTCAGCCAGCATTTGCTCAGTCACCCCGGTATATTCCTCCTGATTGACGTCCACGCTAAGCCGATCGAACAGCACTGCGGCAAATTCCCCTTGCGGCATGCGCTGATACACCTGTGCTATCAACTCCAGCATACCTTCGATCCGGCTTAATTGCTCTTTCCGCATGAAGAAATACGCAATCCAGGCCTCATTAGGCGAGATCATCTGATTCTCCGCCGCCCGCTTGGCAATTGCATGCCCCTCCTCGACAAGTCGGGCGGCTTCCGTCAACTCTTTGCCATCCCATAAGCGATAAGGATCACGTAGCGTTGCGCCGATTTCCTGAAAGATACGCGAAAACAAAGCGTCAACCTCACGCCGCGTACCCAGGAGCTTGTCTTCCGTCTTCGGCATGTACAGAAAATTGACGACCATCGCCGAACCAAGTCCGATGATTAGCAGCTCCACCTGGGTTAAGAGCACGTGCCAGGAAATCTCCGCACCGCCGAACACGCGGAACACGACGACGGAGCTAGTAACGATCCCTTCTTTGAAGCCCGCACGGGCGATCAACGGAAAAGCGATTAGTATATAAATGGCGAGTACCCAAATATGAAAGCCGAAGAAGTAGAAGACCCCAAAAGCCAGCAACAAACCGAGAATGGAAGCAAAAAACCGCGCCGATATCGAAGCCAGGCTGCGCTTGCGCGTGACGTCCACTCCTAGAATAGCTAACAGTCCCGCGGAATTGGCGCCTGCCACGCCGGCGAAATCCGCGATGAAGATCGCCATAAGTGTGGCTATCGCTGTTTTGATCACTCGAAATCCCATGAAAACCCATCCTTTTTGTCGAAACCGCTCTATGAAAATATCCTACTTGATTTCACGCTTCCATACAATGCCATTTTGATATTCAGCACTTTGCGATCTGACCTAGGGCTTGGCTTGATCTTTCTTTAACTCGATGATCTGATTAGGCGGGATCATGACGTAAAGCGGCTGAACTACCAACCTCCAGGCCCACGTAAAAAAAAGGGAGCGTTACCGCTCCCGCACTAACTTTCGTTCGATATAGACAACCAGCTGGTACATCCCCGTCGCCACGACTGCAATGATGACCAGGCTTGACAGCACCAAGGTAAAGTTAAACACCTGAAACCCGTAAACGATCAAGTATCCAAGCCCGATTTTGGCCACAAGGAATTCCCCAACGATGACACCAACCCAGGCCATGCCCACGTTCACCTTCAGCGTGGATACGATGGTCGGGAACGATGCGGGCAGGATAGCCTTTAGAAACACGTCACGCCGCGATCCACCAAACGTGCGGATCACCTTGATCAGGTTGGCGTCCACTTCATTGAAGCTGTTAAACACGACCAGCGTCGTTACGATGACTGTAATTGACAACGTCGTTACGACAATAGCCGTGAAGCCGGCGCCAAACAATACGATAAAGATCGGGCCAAGCGCCACCTTTGGCATACTGTTGAACACGACCATGAAAGGGTCCAGTACGCGGGATAGAAACGGGGACCACCAGATAAGGACCGCCAGCAAGGTACCGATCAGCGTCCCCAGCAGGAAACCTACCGCCGTTTCGCCCACCGTCATTGCTAAATGTGGCCACAACTCGCCGCTGACCGCATCTTTGACAATTTGCCGGCCAACCTTGGACGGGTAACTAAAGATGAGCACATCAATCCATCGCATCCGGCCTGCAAGCTCCCAACATCCGATGAATAACACGAGGATCAGCGCCTGAACACTCACCACATAGTTACTTATTCGTCGTTTGCGTTTGCGGTACAGATGCCATTTCTCCTGTAGCCAGGCCTCCTGATTGGCCTGCTGATTGGCGTCCGGTTTGGTTACGGGCTGTGCCAAGGGCTATCCCTCCTCCCTTTCCGACGTTTCGAGATCCCGCCAGATTTCATGGAACAGTTCGTTGAAGCCTTCGGCTTCCCGGGCATAAAACGGCTGCGCGTTCCGGATCTGCTCCGGAATTTCGTACATGCTGCGGATCCGGCCGGGTCTCGGAGCCAGAACGATAACCCGGTCGCTGACCGCGATCGCTTCGGACAAATCGTGAGTCACCAGGACGCCCGTTTTCTTGCGTTGCTTCAGGGTCCCCCACACTAAATCCTCCAGTTGCAGTTTCGTCTGATAATCAAGCGCCGAAAATGGTTCATCCAGCAGCAAGAGCTCGGGATCGGTCGCTAGCGTTCGCACGAGGGCGACCCGTTGACGCATTCCGCCCGACAGCTGGTGAGGATATAGGTTCGCCGTATCGCCAAGGCCCATTTCAGCCAGCAAGTTCCGGGCTTTTTCGGTGCTTTCCGGCGTTAACCGTCCCGTCAGCTCAAGCCCCAGCACGCTATTACTCAGAATGGTCCGCCACGGGAACAAATAATCTTGCTGCAGCATATAACCGACCTGAGGGGTAGGCCCCGTCACCGATTTGCCGTGCAGCAGCACCTCCCCCCGGGTGGGAGAGAGTAGACCTGCCATGACGGAGAGAAGCGTGGTCTTTCCGCAACCGCTGGGACCAACCAGACTGATGAATTCACCCGGCTCCACCGTTAAATTCATCCCTTGCAAAGCGAGGACGGCCTCCCGGTCCGTCACATAGACTAGATCCAGGTGTTTCAGTTCCACGACAGAAGGCAAAAGCGCTCACGCTCCTTTTCCGTTATAGTCACTTACTTAACTGAGTTCACGGCTTTATCGGCGAAGCTGTTATTGACCAACTCACCTACATCAACCCGTTCATTCAGCTCTCCAGCGCTTTCCATCACGTCAAGCAGGTTATTCCACGAATCCTCTGCCAACGCCGGCGTTTCGGCATAACTTCCTTGCTCCTGATAACGCTTGATCGAACTAATCAAGATATCCATATCCGTATCTTTAAAATAAGGAGCGACGGTTTCTGCGATTTCCTCCGGCGTGTGAGACTGGACCCAAAGCTGGGCTTTATGGACTGCGTTCGTAAACTTCTGAACGACTTCCGGGCGATCGTTCATATAGCTCTGTTTGGTCATGAATACAGTGTAAGGCAGCCTTCCGCTCTCCGTACCAAAGGAAGCGACGACGTGGCCTTTCCCTTCCTTCTCAACAATAGATGCTTGCGGTTCGAACAACTGGACGAACTGTCCCGTTCCCGAGACGAATGCCGCTGTGATGTTGGCGAAATCCACATTCTGAATCAGCTCTAGATCCTGGTGCGGATCAATCCCGTGTTTGCGCAGGGTGAACTCTCCTGCCATTTGCGGCATGCCGCCTTTCCGCTGACCAAGGAAGACGCTGCCCTTCAGCTTCTCCCAATCGAATGCTCCGGAGTCTCGGGCAACCAGGAAGGTCCCGTCGGTTTGCGTCAATTGAGCAAAATTAATCACCGGATCCTCCGAGCCTTGCTGATACACGTAGATCGAAGTTTCCGCTCCAACCAGCGCCACGTCGATCGCTCCCGACAGCAACGCCGTCATCGTTTTGTCGCCACCCGCTGTCGTCTGCAGCTCTACGTCAAGTCCTTCCTCTTTGAAAAAGCCCTTTTCCAATGCGACATATTGAGGGGCGTAAAATACGGAACGGGTGACTTCCCCGATTTTCACCTTTTGGGTTTGGCCGCTTCCTCCGCAACCGCTTAGGGCTGCTGTCAGGAGAACGATGAGCGCGAGCCATAACACCTTACGAGCGTTGTTCATGCCGTTCACCTCTCCTTCTTCATGGAGTTTCATAGCCAACTGATTTCTAGCTGTTGACCAGAACATACTAAATAGTATGCGATGGCCCAGTAAAAGGTTAAGAGCACAAAAAAGGCTGTCCCGGGCGGATGATTCCGCCTTAAGGACAGCCTCGAAAAGGATGACGGCTAGATGCCGTAAATGCTTTTGAATTTATGCTCCAGATATTCCGCGAGATAATCCGGGTTCAGCTCTTCCCCGGTGATTGCCAAGATGATTTCCGATGGTTTCCGGCTCTTCCCGTATTTGTAGATTTTGTCGGTCAGCCATTCCTTGATCGGCTGGAAGTTGCCATCCGCAATGAATCCTTCGAACTGCGGCATTTCCTTACGAAGCGTGTTTGCGATCTGAGCCGCATACATGTTGCCTAACGCATAGGAAGGGAAGTAACCAAATAGCCCGCCCGACCAGTGAACGTCCTGCAGCACCCCGAGCCCGTCATTCGGCGGCGTCAAGCCGAGATAATCGCGATACTTCTCGTTCCATACCTTAGGCAGCTCGCTGACCGGCAAAGCTTCATTAAACAGCATCTTCTCGATCTCATAACGGATGATGATATGCAAATTATAAGTCAGTTCATCCGCTTCGATCCGGATGAACGAGTTCTCCACGCGATTGATCCCGAGAAAGAACGCCTCCGGTGTAACGTCTTTGAGCTGTTCAGGGAAATGCTGCTGTAGTTCTCCGAAATATCGCTCCCAGAACTGCAGGCTGCGCCCGACAAAGTTCTCCCAGAAGCGGGACTGCGACTCGTGGATCCCCATCGACGTGCCTTGACCAAGCGGTGAATCGGCTAGCTCTGGAGAAACGTTTTGCTCATATAATGCGTGTCCTCCTTCGTGTAAGGAGCTAAAGATGGCGCTGGCGACATCATCCTGCTTGTAATTGGTTGTGATCCGCACATCGCCATGATTCAACGTCGTTTGGAACGGGTGCACGGTCTCGTCGATCCGCCCGGCTTCGAAGTCGTAGCCGATTTGTTCCAGGAGGAAACGGCTGAACTTCGCCTGTTGTCCCGCATCGAACAGCTGATCCAGGAAAGGCGCCTCCGGCTTGTTCTTCGCCGCTGCCACCGCTTCAACCAGCGGTACCAGGCGGTCGCGCAGCTGTCCGAATACCTGGTCGAGCTTCTCTACCGTTAGATCCGGTTCATACATATGTAGCAATGTATCATAACGAGTGGCCTTCGGACCCCAGTAGTCGATAAATTCCTGCGTTTTCTCCACAATTTGCGTTAAGTAAGGTTCAAAGCCGGCGAAATCACTATTTTCCTTGAAATCCTCCCACATCGTTTCGGCATGGGCGGTCAATTCGGTATATTCCCGGAATTTCTGCGGAGGAATCTTAACGCTTCGATCGTACTCCTCCTGCACGTCAAGCACCATCCGACGTTTGACATCGTCCAATTCATCCAGAACGGAAGGTTGATTCAAATAAGCCAAATATTCGCCCATTTCTGCTGAGGTTTGCAGTTTAAAAGCTTCCGTGGACAATAGACCGATGGTCGCGGCCCGGGTCTCTGCGCCTTTCCGCGGTGCGCCGGTGCGCAAATCCCAATTCATCAGCGCAACGGCTTCCCCGTACCCGTGAATCTTTTGCAGAAGCTCTCGAAAGAGCTCCCATTTCTCAACCGTTTCCTGCTTCATGACAACACCCGCCTTTACTGGTGAAATTTACTGCTACTCTTGATGATACTTTTAACAAACCTTATAATCAAATTTTAAGCGGGCGAAATCACCTTATTTTGAAATATTTCATTTTCATGTAAAGGAGCTGTCTTCATCTTATGAAAATATCATTAAACCCGACGGCTGATAAACTCATTGCCGACAAGCTCGGCACGAAGTCCGGCCTACTCCGCCTCGTGTATGATACGGAAAACTGCGGCTGCGGAATGAGCGGGGTTCCGGTGCTCCACATCGTGTCCGAGCCCGGCGCTTACGACATTCCGATGGAGAATGAGGTTTACCCGTTCTGGATCGATAAGATGCAGGCGATATTTTTCGAAGAAGAGCTTACCCTGAAGGGGGAAGAAAACACCGGTACGTTCCGATTAGACGGACCCTCGCAATTTTACAAATCGAACATCCCTTTGATTGACCGCCGGTAATTCGCCGGTGTCCACAACCCAAACCTAAGGAGGCAGGTCAAGTGAATCAGCTGCAATCTATTTTGGATTTCAACCGCAAGTTCGTGGAAGATAAGGAATACGAGAAATATGTGACGGATAAATTTCCCGAGAAGAAGATGGCTATTGTTACCTGTATGGATACTCGGCTTACAGAGCTTCTCCCTAAAGCGATGAATTTGCGTAACGGCGACGTGAAGCTGATCAAGAACGCCGGCGCGGTGATTTCCCAGCCTTTCGGCAGCGTCATGCGCAGTCTGCTCGTCGCGATCTACGAGCTTCATGCGCAAGAGGTGTTCATCGTCGGTCACACCGGCTGCGGGATGGCCGCGCTGAATTCGGACCGGATGATCGGATCCATGCGGGAGCGGGGAATCAGCGACGACACGCTGAACACGTTGGAGAACTCCGGCATCAAGTTGAATAAATGGTTGCGCGGTTTCGATAACGAGAAGGAAGGTGTCATCCAGACGGTAAATATCGTCAAGAAACATCCCTTGCTCCCTGCCGATATCCCTGTTCACGGGATGTTGATTAATTCCACGACGGGCGAACTGGAACTCGTGATTGACGGATACCAGCCGCATCCGAAGTAAAATAACAAGAACAGCGTGTAGCGCCTGCATTGGGAAAGGATGAAGCAACAAGATGACGTATCATTTCGATGAACGATTGCCGCGGCGAGGAACCTACTCCGAGAAATGGGATCTTGGACGGGAGCTGTTCGGCGATCCCGATGTACTGCCTTTGTGGGTGGCCGACATGGACTTTCGATGCGCTCCAGCCATTGTCGAAGCAGTCACTGAACGGGCCAAGCATGGTATCTACGGCTACACGAGCCGGCCTAAAGAATACCTCGATGCCATCACAGGCTGGATGGAACGCCGGCATGGATGGAAGGTTGATGCGTCCTGGTTGACCGACACTCCGGGCGTCGTACCTGCGCTTGGCGTAGCCGTTCAAATGTTAACCGAACCGGGGGATCAGGTGATCCTGCAATCCCCGGTGTATAATCCGTTCTATGATGTGATTCGCAATAACGGACGCGAGATCGCCGAGAATCCGCTGATTCTTGAAAATGGGCATTATCGGATGGATTACGTTCAGTTGGAGTCGCTAATGCAGAGCGGTGCCAAGCTGATGCTGCTATGCAGCCCCCATAATCCCGGTGGCCGGGTCTGGACCCTGGAGGAATTGGAACGGCTCGGCGAGTTATGCTTGAAATATGACGTGAAGGTCGTCTCCGACGAAATACATGGCGACTTGGTCTTCGCGCATCACCGCCATGTGCCGTTTGCTTCGCTCTCCGAAGCTCACGCCGGCATCACGATCACCTGCGCGGCCCCTTCCAAAACGTTCAACATTCCCGGTCTGTCTACGGCTTATACCCTAATTTCAAATGTAGCCATCCGCAAATCTTTTGCGGAGCGCATCAAAACGCTGGCTATTGGATCGCTGAACTATTTCGGCCCTTCTGCCACCATCGCCGCGTACACGCAAAGCGAGGATTGGCTGGATGCCGTCTTGGACTATATCCGCGCAAACCGTGACTTCGCGATCGCTTATCTTGCGGCGCACCTGCCAGCCGCGGCCCCAATCCTCTCGGAAGGCACCTACTTGCTATGGGTAGATTGCCGGGCTTTGGGTTGGGACAAAGCTCAAATTAAGCAAATGATGTATAAGGAAGCCAAAATCGCCTTCACCGAAGGCTCCGTTTACGGTCAGAACGGCGAAGGGTTCCTGCGAATCAATCTTGCTTGTCCGCGTTCTTTGCTTCAGGAGGCGCTGGAGCGTTTTTGTACAGCGGCTGCCGCTCGAAACGCTTAAAAGGCGATGTGAATAACCCTACCCGAACGCAACAAAGCCGGAAGACTCTTGTCTTCCGGCTTTGTTGATTTAGGTGCGACGCATATATGCTCGAACGGTTATCGGTGCAAATACAGCCACAATGACGGCGGCCCCGAGCAAGGATGTCACCAGATCCCCGCCCACGGTCCCTGTATTGACTAACTCCCGAACCGCGGTTACTAGATGCGAGATCGGATTCACGTTCGCAAACCACCCTAGCCATTTCGGCATCGTTTCGACTGGTACGAACGCATTGGATAAGAACGTCAACGGAAACAACACGATCATTGAAATGCCTTGTACGCTGGATGCCGTCCGTGCGATAACCCCAAAAAAAGCGAATATCCAACTGATCGACCAGGAGCAAACGATGACGAGCAGCGCAGCAAGGGCGACATACGCAAGGCCTCCATCCGGCCGATATCCCATGAGGTATCCCATTGCGAACGTTAAGACCGTGGCGATCGTATAGCGGACCGTGTCGGCCAACAAGGCGCCGGCCAGCGGCGCAATCCGAGCGATCGGCAACGACTTGAAACGGTCGAAGACGCCCTTCTCCATATCCTCACGTAGTTGCACCCCGGTGACGATCGACGTCGAGATCACGGTCTGCACCAAAATCCCCGGGATAATGACCGGCAAATAACTTAAAACATCCCCCGAGATCGCCCCGCCAAAAATATAAGTGAACATCAACGTAAAAATGATCGGCTGAATCGTTACGTCAAACAGTTGTTCCGGTGTTCGCTTGATTTTAAGTAAGCCCCGATACGCCATGGTCAACGAATGGCGGAGCGACTGACGGAAGCTCGTGTGGTTCCTCAGAGGCCGTGCGGCTTCGGAGTTGACTGTCGTGCTATTCACGCGATTACCTCCTTCTGCTTCAGTACGGAACCGTCCGTGCCTGCGGCGGCATCTTCTTCAACGCCATGCCCAGTCAGGGTCAAAAACACTTCATCCAACGTCGGCTTCTGGACGCTTAGCTCCATCAAAGCAATACCCGATTCGCGTAAGGCGATTAATAGGTCGGTAACTTTATCCCCTTCCGCCAGCGGGGCGGTGATCTTTCCGGCCTCCGCCGAAATATTCGTCGTTACTCCCAGCATCTGTTCTACAATCCGGCGGGACTCCGTCAGATCGAGCGGATTGCTGATTCTTAGCTGCAGCGACGAGGCACCAACCGAGGACTTCAACTCGTCGACGGTTCCTTCTGCAATGACCTGCCCGCGATCGATCACGGCGATTCGATCCGCCAATTGATCGGCTTCGTCCAAGTATTGCGTCGTTAACAACACGGTTGAACCGGAAGCGACCAAGCGGCGGATCGTATCCCACATCTGCGTCCGCGTACGCGGATCCAACCCCGTCGTCGGTTCATCCAAGAAGATCAGCGGCGGCTGGGCGATCAAGCTCGCGGCCAAATCCAACCGTCGCCGCATCCCGCCGGAGAAATGCTTCAGCGGGCGTTTGGCCGCTTCAGACAAGCCGAATTCCTCCAACAGCTCCTCCGCTTTTCGGCGAGCTTCACTGCGCCCTAACCCTAGGAGTCTGGAGAAAATGACGAGGTTCTCCGTAGCGCTCAGCGTTTCATCCACGGAGGCGTACTGTCCGGTCACGCCGATCAACTGGCGGACGATATGCGGCTCCTTGACGACATCATGTCCGAATATGCGGGCGGATCCCCCATCCGGACGAAGCAAGGTGGCTAACATGCGGATCGTTGTCGTTTTCCCGGCCCCGTTAGGTCCCAGCACTCCGTAAATCATGCCGCTTTCCACCCGCAGGTCTACTCCGTCCACGGCACGGCTTGTTCCGAATATTTTGACAAGTCCATCGGCTTCGATTGCTGGTTTAGATAAGCCCCCCATGTTGGTGGACATTTTCGTATTCATCGGTTACCTCCTCCTATCCTTCACCCAATGTGATCTACAGTTAGGAGCTTACCTGAGTTAGTTAAACTGAATTTAAACGATTGGAACACAAACACACTCCATGTCCAAACCGCTCGCATACATTGGTTCTGGGGCATCGACAAGCTAAGGCTTGCACAAATCTAAACCATTGGGAGGTGTACGTGTGAAGAAGAAAGTCAGCTTTCTGTCTCCGACTTTTAATAGCGAAGCGTGGATCGTACGGATGCTCGACAGTATCCCCAAAGAAGATGCGCATGAAATCGTAATATGTGACGACGGTTCGACGGACAAGACGTTAGCTCTTCTCAAAAACTACCAAAAACACTGCCCTAAGCTTCGAATCCTGGAAAACCGAAAAAATGCAGGGGCCGGGCACGCCTATAACCGTTGTCTGGACGAAGCGACTGGCGATTATGTGGCCATTATTGACAGCGACGATTATTATTTGCCCGCTATTCGCGAAGTTCTGGCACAAGTGGATGGCAGGTATGACATTTATTATTACAACATGGTCACGAGGCTCGGAAAAATTCTCGAGAAAAAATCCACAGACGATCCTTATCGCAAGTCCGGGCAATTCAAAATTATCCGCAGAAGCTTTATCGGAGACAGCCGATTTGGTACCCAAGGCCCGGTTCCTGGCGATGTGCATTTCCACAAGTTATTAATCGATAAAAAACCCGCCTGCAAATACACGGGAATCGTAGCTTACTGGTATAACTATCCGAGAGAAGGATCCGAAACGCACATTTATCGGAACCGCAAGAAATAATTGAATCTCAGCACAAAAAACCGTCCGTCAAAACAGTCGGACGGTTCTTACTCGCCAAATTTCTCCTTACCCCAGGCTTGAAAGACTATTTGCTCTGTTTTCTTAACTGCTGTAGGGCCTGTTCGTAAGTAGCTTTACGTTGACTCATCGCCTCTAGGTGCTTTACCTCCAGAGACTTAAACTGCTTGCAGTCAAATTCAACCCATGCCATCAGCTTCGTTGTGTCTGGTGACCCATCTGCTTTAACTTTCTGTCGTTTTGTGGCGGTACAGCATAAATATTTATGCTGAAGTTCCATCTGATTCACTTCAAACCAAGGATCCAGGCTAACTCCGAGATTCCCTGCATAAAACGTCTGCTTATGATCGTAGAACGGATGATAACCGTAAGGTACCGTTATGACCAAGGTGCCTTTCTCCTTCAGAAGCCGGAAGGCTTGACGCAGTAAAATAGCGGGGTTGGCGAAATGTTCCAGGATCTCTCCCAAAATCACCGTATCGAAAAGGTTGGTTGCTCTCCATTCGGTCACATCTGTAAGTAAGAAATGTACGTTCTCTCGTACCGGAGCCGACTCTTTGGCCAGTTCTCTCCGGGCATAACGAATGCTTTCAACCTCCAGATCGACGCCGGTTACGCTTAGTCCTTCGCGTGCCAGCAAAATCGAAGTAATCCCCTGGCTGCAGCCTACGTCAAGTATTTTTCTTCCGGTAACCGCGCGGCATATCCAATGAATACGAGCTCGCGTCGATTCGTGGGATACCGACGAATTAATCAGACCGTAATAACGTTCGTTTACCCGATCGTAAATCGTCATCTTGTTTCACCTCCATTGTTAACGTAGTTTTCCGAAAACCTGCCACTACTGCATAAACTCTTTCAGCACTTTCTTTTGTTCCGCGGAATTCAGGCGCCCCTTCTCTGGGATTTGTCTCATTTGTGTGTTATGCCCGTGATTGACTTCAACGAAGTTGCGAGGGGTCAGCAGCTCATGCGGCAATTCAATAACACTCCCATGCGTGCCGCGGCCCGGAATCTTGACGCGGTATCCGGATAAATACTCCTTAGTCTTGTACAAAAATACATAATAAGGCGGGGATTTGCGAAACATCGGAACCATTTCTCCCTTTAAGACATCTAAAGCGTATCCGTTCTGATTGATTAAGGCTACGGTTCCCGCTTTGGGTCGAAAATCGTAAAGCTGCTGGACGTATGTTCTGTGAAACAAATCGTCGGAATCCATTCGAGCAAGGTACAAGTATTCGCTTTTCTCAGCAAAGGCCTTAATTCGGTCTGCACTGTCGCTAATTGTCCCAAACCAAACGTTACGGGGAAGCGGCGGATACTTGGCTAGAATTTCGGTCACGATCCTTTCCGTTTCGGGTACGATTTTGAAGATGGCCAGAAAATCCGAATTGGTTTGGGCTTGCAGCGATTTCAATGTGAAGCTGCGGAAGATTTCGATCCGCTTCTCCAACCATTGGCGCGTGAGCCGCTGGGGATTAAAGCCATACGTATTGAAGTTGCTATCAATCACCACTTTTTTGGACACTTCTTATACCTCCCTTTCGTGATACCTTCCGAGAGTGCGATCCTCGTTATCGTCGTATAGCAAAGCTATCGATCTTACACTATATGCTAGACAACAAGAGAAGGACAGGACGTATTCCATAAATCTCTGAGAAAATAGTCAAGCGAACTGCCTAAATTTGCTAAGAGGTACAAGCACACAATGCAAATAGATCTCGCAATCATAAACTGGAATTATCAAGCCATTGAAAGGAATGAAATGTCCGATGCCTCAAATTTATTTAGAAACTCGAGACTTGCTTAAGAGAATAGAAGAAGCGGTCGTGAACCGGAAGCCGTTTTCCTTGGTGCGGATCGGCGATGGGGAGAACTTGGTGATGGCTCAGCAAAACGTCTGGTCTTTATCAAAAGTGCTTCAAGAAAGATGGGCGATTAAAGCCAACCGCGGGGAAAAAGGCATCCATTTGCCGAATCTGCCATTGCGTAACGCCGTCGTTTCTTCCGTCCGGAAGGCCACTGTTGTAGGGATTCTGCCCGCTGATGACAATACGATCAACGCACCGGATTATTTAAAAAGACCGTTAACCGATCAAATCCTCTCTTATTACCGAATCGAACCTGCCGTGATCTGCCATGCCGGTGTGAATCGGGAACTGGCCCGTATGGAGGAGTTCTGGTCGCTTCTGTCCGGTCGAAGGGTTTTGATTCTCACGCGGGAAGCTCATAAGATCAAGGAACGTCTCGAAAAGAAGCCGTACAAGCAAAATATCGTGCACGCCTTGGCCTTTAATCAGTGGCAAGAGTACCGGAGTACGCTGAAATGGATTACTGCACATAAGGATAGCTTTGACGTCGCTTTGATCTCCTGCGGGGTTAGTGCAGTTGTTCTGTCCGAGCAGATTGCAGCCCTCACGGGTAAGGTGGCGCTCGATTTCGGCAAAGCGAACAATATTATACTAAAGGGGCGCCCCAACTAAGAATGGGACACCCTTTGTGATCATGTCTCCTCCTAACGCCTTACTTCCCGATGCGCATCACGCGATCCGCCCAATCCTGGTAGAAGGAGCGTTCGTGGGAGACCAGCAGCACGCTGCCGCGGAATTCAATTAATGCTTGACGCAACGCTTCCTTGGCATCCTGATCCAGGTGATTGGTGGGTTCGTCGAGGATCAAAAAGTTGCAAGGGGTGAGCAGCAACCGGCATAATTTCACTTTCGACTGTTCCCCGCCGCTCAGCGTTCCGATCTCTCGTGAGGCCAGCGTCTGATTTATCCCGCAACGAGCCAATTGTTTACGAATCTCCTTGCCGTCTAAATCGGGACGATAGTCGGAGATATATTGGATCGGCGATAGAGTCGGATTCTCCCAAGCAAGGTCCTGCTCAAAATAGCCAATATGCACCCGATCCGCAAAACGAGCATCACCGGATACGGGAGATAGCCTCCGAACCAACGTGTTTAGCAACGTCGACTTGCCGATGCCGTTGAAGCCTGTTACCACCAGTTTTTGACCGCCTGGTACTTTAAAAGAAAGCGGCGGCAACAGCGGCTGACCATAACCGACCACGAGCCGGCGTGTCTCCAGCGCGATAAGGCCGGGTGGCGCCAGCTCTTGAAACCGAAACGCAGGTGGATGGGTCTGAACCGGCGGTCCCAGACGTTCCATCCGCTCCAGTTGCTTGCGCCGTCCTTGGGCGATTTTACTGTTAACGCCAGCAATGTTCTTGCGGATATAGCTTTCCGTTGTTTCAATTTTCTTCTGCTGTGCTTCATAACGTCGTTCGTAATCGAGTCGCAGATGTTCCTTCTGTCGTACATAGTCATTGTAGCTTCCCGGGTATTTCCGGATTGACCCAAACTCAATATCACAGATGCAGTTCGTGACCTTCTGGAGGAACGCGGCATCATGTGAAACGATGACATAAGCGCCACGGAATGCAACCAACGCGCCGGACAGCCATTCTACATGCTCCCTGTCCAGGAAATTGGTCGGCTCATCGAGCAGCAATACATCCGGCTCACTGAGCAGCAACTTAGCCAAGATAACCCGAGCCCTTTGGCCGCCGCTTAACTCCGACAGCGGCCTCTCCATACCCATCGCATGAATTCCCAGGCCCATGGCCGTTTGTTCAATTCGGCTGTCGATCCCGTAAAAATCACCGGTATCCAGCTTTTCCTGGCATAACGCCGCCTGTCTCAACTTGCTCTCATCCCCCGTGATCGCAACCTCCTGATAGATCTCGGTCATTTTGCGTTCCAACTTATAAAGCTCGTCAAAAGCGGTTTTCATATAGTTGCGGATCGTCACATCTCCCGGTATCCGAGCATATTGATCCAAATGACCCAACCGTAGACGCGGCTGCCATCTGATGATGCCTTGATCGGGAATCACCTCGCCGGTTAACATGCGGATCAGCGTGCTTTTTCCCGCGCCGTTTTGCCCGACGAGTCCCATATGCTCTCCCGCATGTAATTCCAACGAAGCCGCGCGATAAAGTTCCTTGTCCGCGAAACGATGGGTAATGCCGCTCATTTCTAATAAACTCATGTGAATGACCTCTCTTCTGTTGAAATAAAAAAAAGCAGAGAAACAAGCGCCTAACGGCGCCAGTCCTCTGCTCTGGGGGAACCCCGTAAAAAAACACAAAGGACCAAGGACAAAACATTGTCCTTGGTCCTTAAATCATGCATTTACCGGTTTAAAGCCGCATCCGAATAAGCGTAGGTTCTTCCCCCTATGCGTTCCGTGCCTAGCTTTAGACCGATGAATGCAGGAAGCTAAGCTTCCCGATTAAGCTCCGCACAATGCTTCATCCTGAACATGTGTACGGAGCGAAGTTCCCTAACGAGTTTTCCATTTTGGAGGTAAATCATGGTTTACACCAACCTTTCCATAAATCCCCTTCATTTTATCATAAATGCCCTTCATTTTCACGCCCTTCTCAAATCTCTATGCGGATATCTCACAAGGAGGCTTCCGGTACGTGGACAACGACATTTCCTTCCATCCACGACTCCGGCGGCATCGTTAGCGTTGTCTTGGATCCCAACAAATCCAAAATCACCTCGCGATCGTCAAACGGAATCCGTTGTCCCTTTGCGATCAAGTGAGTCTCATGACCTCTACCCGCAACAACAACGCAGTCTCCGGGACGGGCAAGTTCAAGGGCCTGCGAAATGGCTTCCCGCCGGTCCACAACCGCCGTATAACCGCTACTCGGGATGAGTCCCCCCTCCAGCCCCTCCAACATGTCGCGAAGGATCGAGTCGGGGTCTTCCGATCGGGTATTATCCGACGTAAAGATCGCGAAATCCGCGTAAGATGCTGCTACCCGGGCCATGATCGGGCGTTTCATCCGGTCCTTGTCCCCTTCGCACCCACATACACAGTATAATTTGCCATGCGTCAGCGTTTTGGCGGTTTGCAGTACATTCTCCAATCCGTCCGGATTATGGGCGTAATCCAGGATGATGGTAAAATCTTGTCCGGCGTAGATCGGTTCGAATCGTCCCATCACCCCTTCAAACGCTTCCAGGCTCCGTTTTACCTGCTGAAGCGAAATCCCCTCCGACAAGCTTACCGCGATGGCCGCCAGAGCGTTATACACGTTAAATATTCCTAGCAGCTTCAAATTCAGTTGGGTCCTCCCTTGGAAGGTATCCACCTGGAGTGACGTTCCCTCCGGCTTCATCTGGATTTCGCTCGCACGAATGTCCGCTCTGTTCTTGACGCCATACGTAATGACCTGAGCGGCTGTTTTGCGGGCATATAGGGGAGAAACCGGATCATCCGCATTCAAAATCGCGATCTTCGGCTCATCTCCGTAGGCGCTGCCCAGCTGCGAGAACAGCAGTGATTTCGTATCGCTGTACCGTTCCATCGATTCGTGATAATCCAAATGGTCATGTGTGACATTGGTCAAAACCGCTGTGCGGAATTGGCACCCCCTGACCCTGCCCATATCAAGTGCGTGGGAAGATACCTCAACCACCGCATACTCCGCGCCATGTTCCAACATAATGCGGAAATTCCGCTGCAGCACATGGGACTCAGGTGTGGTGTTTACGGTCTGTTCCCTGTAGTTCCGGATTCGCATATATAACGTACCAATCAGTCCGGTTCGTTTATCATTTTCATTAAAAATATGCTCGACTAAATGGGTTGTCGTCGTTTTTCCGTTTGTGCCTGTAATCCCGATTAACTTCAACCGGCTTGTCGGCCGACCATAGAATACATCCGCCAGAATGGCCAATGCCCGCCGCGCATCCGGAACCTGCACGGTCGTAATGTGGGAAGGGATCTCTGACAGCTTCCTCTCAGTGATCAGGGCGATTGCGCCGGCATTAACCGCCTGAACCGCAAATTGGTGTCCATCGTAGACGGTACCTGGCAAGCATACGAACAAACACCCTTGCATCACCCGCCGCGAATCGATTTCGATTCCGCTGATGTCCAGTTCAACCTTCCCCTGCACCTCTTTGATGAATAATGGATTCAATAGAAGGTTCAGCTTCACTTATTCCCCTGCTTTCCTAGGTCCTGAACGCCTTTGTGGTTACATGTTGCCCGCCGAAAATCCGGTTTATTCCCCATATTTCGACTTCATCACCAAGATCCTATTTGCTTATTGCAAACTCTAAATCAAAAAAGCAGGCCCCTTACGGGCCTGCTTTTATCATGAGGAAGCGGTAGGTTCCTGGGCTGCCGGTTTGCCAGCCTCTAGCAGCGGTTGGTTACGTCCGAGAAAGATCGATAGGAACAGGATTAGAAGTCCTGTACCGATTAACAGCCATTCGATCGCGACCGCATCGGCGATTGGGCCGAAGATCAACATCCCTATCGGCATCATGGAAGTAGAGATCATGCTGAATACGCCAAAGATTCTGCCCATATAGTTTTCATCGACTTTCTCCTGAATCATTGTCATCGTTGGGGTATTAAAAGCCGGCATCGCCACGCCGAACAAAGCCATAAACGCCAAGTAGACCCAGAAGACAGGAACAATGCCTAGCAAGAAGGTGCACAAGCCCATGAGAACGGTAGCTAAGGTCATGGTGTGGACTTTGTTCCGAAAGCCTCCCCATGCCGCGATCAGCCCCCCTCCAGCCATCATCCCCACGGAGAAGGCGATTTCGATCGCCGTGAGCCGCCAAACCTCATCGCCAAAGCTCCGAGTAACCTGAAGCGGGGTTAAAAAAGCGGCCGGGGCCATCAGAATAAAAAAGATTGCCATAAACTTAAAGAAGGATTTCAGATAAGCTTGTCGACCTATGTAAACCAGTCCCTCTTTAAGATCGTTGAAGTAACTGGTCGGCGGTTGATCGGAGGCTTTGGGATGAGACGGTATCCGAAAATAAAGCAGCAACGTCAGTATCGCAATCGCCGCCGTAACCACATCGATGAAGAAGATCGCTTCGATTGTCGCTACGGTAAGGAGCGCGGCACTAACGATCGGGGACACAAACATAATTACCGCCTGGATGCTTCCGTTGATCCCGTTCACCTTGGTCAACCGGTCAGTAGGTACGATCTGCGGCAAAATCGCCCCAACTGCCGGTGTCTGCACGCCCGAACCAAGCGCCCGGATTGCAGCGATCGCGAACAACAACCATGCCTCTTTGTAGCCCATCAAGAACAGGATTGCCATCACCAGCGTGGACATTGCAATCATGCCATCCGCCAGCATGATCAACACCTTCCGGTTGTAGCGATCTGCCCAGACGCCCGCCACAGGAGATAATAGAAACGTCGGGATGAAACCGCATAGAATGTATAGGGTCATCATGATCCCTGATTTGGTATTTAACGTGATGTACCACATGATTGCATATTGCACGAGCGAAGAACCAAACAACGAAATGGTTTGACTGCTCAAGAAGAGAACAATATTCCTTCTCCACGATTCCTTTGGTACGGATTGATTTGACCTGTCTGCGTTATTCACGGCCATCCCCTTCCAACTTCATGTATTTAGGTATTATTATACTTTAATCGAACCCGATTCCCCAAACAATGGAAATGTTGACTATAAAAAAATAACCCCGTTAGCCGGGGTTACGCAGAAGATCATTACATTTTGACGTTTTCTTCCTTGGCCATGGAGCGAATGTAAAATGCCCCAAGTACCGAACAAAGCAGGAAAGTGAAAAAAGCCATCGCCGCCGCTTGCTCGCGTTCCTGGAAGACGCTGAACACCTGCTGCATCGAGACCCCCAGCATTTGCGGGGAGTTGGCGCCCAGCAGGAACGGAGCCGTAAACGAGCCGATCACTCCCATGAATACAAAGGTGAGGGCAACCAGGAACGTTTTATACGACAGAGGGAAAATAAACTTCGCAAACAGCCTGAACCTCCCTGCCCCAACATCTTTGGCGCTTTCGATGACCGACGAAGGAATCCCGGCCAACGCGGAGCTGAGCAGCATCGTTGTAAACGGAATGTTGAACCAGAGATTCGCGATAATGATCCCTTTCTCATCGAAAATGATACGCGGCAGCGTGACTCCGATATGCTCTAACAGGCGTGCCAGCCACCCATGGTTGCCGAGAAGATTGATTAATCCGTAGGTGGCGATGACCCCCGGGATGAATAAAGGGATCATATAGGTTTTTCGGATCAACTCGACGATCGGTCCTTGATTGAAGCGCATGTATACCGCCAAGCTATAGCTGATCAGCAGCACCAACGCGCAGGTGATTACGGTTATCCGAAGCGTAAATAGGATGTTCGCCCGCATCCCCTTATCGGTAAACAAAACGTAGTATCGGCTCAGGTCATATCCACCCGTCTCGTTGGTGAGGCTTAACATCAGGGATTGAAGGATCGGAATAATGACGACGACCAATAAAATCGCGAAGGAGGGGAGGACCATCGCCAACCCCGCCAACGCTTGTTTCCACTCCTTACTCATTGCGCAGCAACGTCGCTCTGCCAGCGTTTGTTGATTTCTGTACCTAAATCCCCGATGTTAAAGGTGCGGAAGCCTTCGGCAACGCCCTTGAATTTCTCTTGGGTTTCTTGCGGCATATTGGCCAGTTCGATGCCCGGGAACCCGTTCATTTTCTCAACGATGACCGCTTGGGCTTCCGGCGATAGGACGAAGTTCAGGAACTGATAAATCGCCTCTTGCTTATCCGATTCCCCGTTCACCATCAGATAAGTTGGACCGCCGTTAAAGCCAGGTGTGATTTGTTGCATTTTGACCGTATCGGGAAGCAGCCCTTCATTTAGCTGTTGCAGTACCATATCCGACCATGCCGGAATCAGTGAAACCTCGCCGTTCATCAGCAGATCCAGCGTGCCCTGGTTTTTCTTGGGGTAAATGCCGTCGCCGTAAACATATTGGCCAAGTTCCTTCAGCGTTTGGAACCCAGGATCCCATTTATCCATTACTGATGGATCGGAATTGTGAATATCCTCTTCGGGAAGATCCTTGTAGATCACCGTCTGCACGAACGAACTCCCCGAACCGCCGGTGGACGGGTCATTATAAGCGAATTGCCCCGGGTTGGATTTGATCCAGGCCAGCAATTCGTCCAATGTTTTCGGCGGATTCGTAACTTTCGTACTGTCATAAGCTAAGACAACGGCGGAAGAGCGATAAGGAATTGCGTAATTGTCCACGTCCTTCATCGTGTCCGCATTGACATTGGCCAGGTTAGGGATCGCATTCGTCTCTAATTGCTTCCATACCCCATCTTTCGTGCCCTGGGCCACGACGCCGATTCCATCCTCGTATAAATCGATATCGCCCGAGCCTTTGCCGGCTTGCTTCGCAGCTAGAATGCGGTCGTAAGTTGGTTCTGCGCCAGTTCCGGACGGAATGTAAACCAGATTCACATCTACCTGATCGTTTTGCTCCTCAAACATCGGGACGAGCGTATCCCATAGATCTTTGACGTTCTGCGAACCCGTAAAATAGAAGTTAAACTTGACGGGCGCGCTGGCCGCAGCTGGAGCCGTAGTTGATTCACTTGGCGATGATGCATTCGACGCCGCTCCATTTGCACCGCCACCGCCACATGCGGAGAGTAGCGTCATTGATAATAACGCAGTAGATAATAGGGTTAACCATGGTTTTTTGGATCGCATTTTCGTTTATCCTCCCTTAGTTGGGTTCTCCTGTCGGAAACCCGATCAATTTAACGATCTGTACGCCAACTTCTTTCCCGATAAACAGATGCTGCGTGGCTTCCTTGGACTGAAACGTCCGCAGAATCCCCCATCCAGCCAGTTCAACGGTGACCTCAGCGTAATGCCCGAGGACCATCACCTGCTTAATCTTCCCTTCCAACAACTCGCCCTTCTCCGTCGATTCACTTAAGACAACGTCCTCCGGTCGGATTGCCGCGGTGATTTTACCGCTGAGCCGCTTCTCGTTCGGAAAGCGAAGCGCGCCGATCCGGATGCTCCCTTCATCCGCCACCCCCTCCAAAAAGTTCATTTTGCCGATAAAACCGGCTACATATAAAGACTCGGGCGCATCATAAATCTGTTGTGGACCGGCAATCTGTTCAATGCGCCCGTGATTCATAACAACGATCCGGTCAGAGAGCGACAAAGCCTCTTCCTGATCATGCGTAACGAATACCATCGTGAGTCCGGTTTGCATCTGGATTTCGCGAAGCTCCTCGCGCATTTCATGACGCAGCTTCGCGTCCAGCGCCGAGAAAGGCTCGTCCAGCAACAGCACGGCCGGCTTGAGCAGCAGGGACCGGGCCAAGGCGACGCGTTGTTGCTGGCCGCCCGATAATTCGGCCGGATACTTCTTCTCGTACCCCGAGAGACGGACCAGCTTGAGCGCATCGGCGACCGCTGCGCGAACTTCCGCTTTGGGTACTTTGCGTATCTTCAGGCCGAAAGCTAGGTTATCGTAAACGGACATATGCGACCACAAGTTGTAGCTTTGGAAAACCATCGAGGTCGGACGTTTTTCGGGCGGCAGCCCGATGACACTTTGACCTTCAATCCGAATGTCGCCCGAATCTGGCTCGAGAAAACCGCCAATGCTGCGCAGCACCGTCGTTTTGCCGCATCCCGAGGGACCTAACAACGTCACCAACTCGCCTTGTTCCACCGTTAAATTGATATCGCTGACCCCGTCTCCTGTCTTGTAGCGTTTCGTCAAATTACGTACCGCTAATATCATGTTAGTTACTGCCCCTTTCTCCCATGGTCGGCTTATTTCGTTTGGAATCCGCTTGCCAGCACATCGGCGCTGACCAACCGCTGCGCGGCAAGCAGCAAGAGGATCGTTGGCAAGGTCAGGATGATGGAGAATACCGCACCCGCGCTGCTCGGAAAGTCCGAGATAATGGAATACATGACGATGGGCATCGTCTTGAAATCGGGAATACCGACGAGAAACGTCCCTTGTGCTTCATCCAACGAATTCAGAAACGTAAAGACCGAAGCGACCATAATCCCGGGCATCGCCATCGGCAGCGTGATGCTGCGGAACACCCGGAACGGACTGGCTCCGACATCCCGTGCCGATTCCTCCTGGGCCCGATGCACATTGCGGAAGGATGCCGTCGGAATCCAGGTCATAAACATCAGCACGTTGATCATGTGAATCAAGACAACCCCCAGCAAGGTGTTCATTAAACCGATCCGGTAGAACAATACCGCAATCGAGACATACAGTCCCATCTTCGGGAACGCATGCGTCAGCAGGAACGAGAACAGGAACATTCGCTTTAGCGGAAACTGAATTCTTGCAAATGCGTAAGCTGCGGGTATGCAGATGACGATCGATAAGGCCGTCACGATGGCCGCGATGAAGAACGACAACGAGATCGATGAGACGATATCATCCTTAGCCAGGACGAAGTTCCACCACTTGAAGCCCCAGGCTTCCGGCAGCACGTCCGGGTAGTTCCATTTCTCACTGAACGCGAGCACCAGCAAATTCAAAAGCGGCCCGGCAAAAAATATCGCAAAAACCGTTAGCAGCACAAATTCGATGATTCTCTTTGCCCCGACTTTTTTCCAGTACCAAAGCATTTAACTCACTCCTTTCCTTCTGTTGATTGGCGGATGACGACATGGCTGTTGTATTCCACCAGTTTCGGCAAATCCGTTACACCTCGGATCAGCTTGTCGAGCAGCTCCACCGCGTCCCTTCCGATGCCTGTTGCATCTACGCTGACCGTGGACAGGGACGGCGTATACATACTGCCGAGCTCAATGTCGTCATAACCCATCACCGCCACCTCCTGCGGAATGCGGACCCCTCGATCCAGCAACAGCTTCATCGCCCCCAGCGCCAGCATGTCGTTAGTCGTAAACAAGGCGGTATAACCTTGATCTATGAAAACCTGATAGTGCTCTTCCATTAGCTTGATTCCGTAAGCAAAGTTGGACTCCGGAGATGGAACAATCTTCACGGCACTCGATTGCGTGGAGATACCGAGTTGTTCCAGGCGGCGGGTGAACCCCGCCAAGCGCAGCGAATGGCTGCGATGCTCGATCGGACCGGCAATAACGAAAAATTTTCGATGGCCCTGCCCGTGCAAATAATCGGCCGCTCGGCTTCCCCCGGTTTCATCATTGCTGACCAAATGGATGACCTCGGGGTCATCGGTCGAGCCGTTGACCATTAGATAAGGAAGATTGAATTTTTTGACATAATCAATTACGTTCTTCTGAAGTCGGCTGACCAGAATCAATCCGTCTACCCGCTGTTCCAGCAAAAAATCCGTAGAACGTAAGCTCATTTCCCGATCCGTTTTCAAGAAGACAGAATACCCCCGAGCTTCGGATGCCACAAGGATTTCATCAATTATCTTGCCGTAAAGCGGATGGGAGACAATGGGCGGCTGCTCTCGAAACACGATTACGCCAAGGTTGTTCGTTCGTTTGGTTACCATGGCTCGCGCAACGGCATTCGGCTTGTAACGGAGTGTTTCCGCTGCTTGCAGGACGCGTTCCTTCACCTCAGGGCTGGCATACCCATTGCCGGAAATGACTCGGGAAGCCGTGGATTTGGACACCCCGGCCAACTGAGCTAACTCCCGAAGGCCATGGTTCGGCTTATTCGTCAACGTACGATCTCCCTTCTTTGTTTAACGTTTCAGCTTTCACCGCTAGAAGCGCAGCAACGTCACGGGTCGTGATCGAATCCACACCCATGCCGGCCATTCGCCGCATTTCTGATGGATCCGAAACGGTCCAAACAAATACGGCTAGACCTGCTCGTTTCGCTGCATCCATGAACTCAGGCCGAATCAATTGATACGGGACATTTAAACCGAAACATCTGGCCGCACGTCCCTCATCACAAGCTCGATCAACGGCTTCGGCATAAGGGCTTGTCAGGAAACTGTCGATGTTCACGTTCAGCAGCTTTCGGAATTGCCGAGCGCTGCGATCGGCCTCTAGTGCGACGGGGTACTCGCATCCGCTAAAGAAAGCTTGATCGGCCATCTCCATTCTGGTCAGCATCGCTGCTAAAGGTTCTAGACAAGCAGCGGATTTGATGTCAAGGTTCATTGTTTTGCCGGTTTCCTTAATCCACCGAAGAACCGAGGCTAGCGGAAGCCGATCTTCGACCGATTGTTCATCCAACTCCGCCAACGTCATGTCCGATAACCTTCCGGTACGCCCCTCCGCCAATGCCACTTCGTCATCATGTGCCAAGACAAGTCCTCCGTCGCGAGTAACTCGTATGTCATCCTCGTAGACGTCTGCCCCGATTGCCAATGCTGCCCGCAAGGAGGCGAGGGAGTGATCAGGTTGTCCCATGCAGCCGGTATGGGCCGTTACTAACGGAAATTGCTTCATGCCATGAAGTACCTCCTTAATCGAAATAAACCGGGTTGGTAAAAGCGATGATTGCATGAGCCCCTTGCACAATGCCCCAAAGCTCAGCCCGCAGCCATTTTCGGGGCCCGGGTGAAAGCAGCAAACCGGATAGACAAACCGGCTCATTCGCGTTGTTTTTGCTCCACGTGACCTCTATATCCAGTTCCTGCCCCTGGTCGGAGCAGAGAATTAGCTTGAAGGTTTGATCGGATAAGAACCATAATCCCGATCTCAACGTAAAATCGATGGTTACACTAGCTTGCAACTCCCGCTGATCCTCCGCTTGCAACGGTAAGGAGACCACGGAGCCTAACTCGAACTTATGGCCATCGGCAAATATCGCAAGGCTCAGCAGAGGCCCGACCGTAACGGTAGCTCTCCCCTCCCGCAGGGAGTCAACCAGCAGTTCCTCCGTCGGCTGCTCGCCGTCTGGGATACCGAGATACGTGACTGATAGAGGTTCTTCTGTTTTCATCTGCGCATGCCAATCTCGACCCGAAGTCGCGGAGATCCGAAATCCCTCATTCAGCTTGTCGGTCCAAAGGGCAAAAGCTCGTCGGTTATTGGTGCGGATGGAAGCGAACGTGCCGGACCAGACTTCGATATAATCGACGACGGACCAATCCTTCAGCTCATATTCCCAATAACATCCCGTACATGCCGGACTCCCGATCCGGAACGGATGGGCCAACCCCGCAATGCCGCCAAGGCGATGCACTGCCTGAATGCCGTCTGCGATCTGGCTTGGGTCCGCACTTCGCCAATCCGCGTATTCGCTTAACCCTAGCGTGACCATATGCCCATAAAACGTTGTCCACTCCATGCCGGGCAGGATTAGTAGCCCGTATTGGCTAGCGATGGAATCCTTCCCCGCGAGCCCTGACATCGTGTTGTGGTCCGTTAGGGCGATCGCGTCGAAGCCCAGTTCAACAGCCCCCGCCGCCAGCTCTTCCAGCGTTTGGACGCCATCGCTGTGCTGCGTATGCGTATGCAGCTCGCAAGCTATCCATCTCACCTCCACTTCAACTCCTTTCCGCCCAAATTTGTAATCGATATTCGCACGAATCCGTCACGATACAATGAATGCTCAACGTGACTTGCCAATCACCGGCAAGCAGCCGGCCTGGCATCAGCCCCGGTGAAGCGTGGTCCACGGCGAGTTCTAGTTCTAACGTCGGGTCATGGCGATGACAGGCTCCTCGATAACCGATCGGATCATCTAACGAGAGTGTGATCAGATTTTTCAACGGAAGGTAACTGTCCGCTTGGGTTAACGCCGGTTCTCTTTGTTCCGGCAGTAGGTAAGAATCGAAACTTTGCATGAGCAGCATCAACGATCGGTCACGATCTTCCAGCACTTTCGGAGCATACTCAAAGCGTAGTTGCAGCAGTTTGCAGTCTTGATCTATTTGAAACGGAATGCGGACATGCGTTTTGGAATTTTCCGGTGTAAAGCGTCCTTTCCTATCCAGAACCGGCAAGTGCAAAATGATTCACCGTCCTCTTCTTGAATTACTGCTTAGGGACTTGTTCCCGACTGGGAACGGTCCCATATATCTCTCATGGTACTGGGCAAACATCAAGGCGGTATCATCCGCATGTTAATCTTCTGTAAAGGCGATGAGGGAAGGATACATCCTCGCATAAAATGGAAAGTTCAGGATAATCTATGGGAACAGGATGACAGGAAGGGATGCGCCTTGTGACAAGGTATCCAGAATAAGGGAGAAGAAGTCCAATGAACAAAGAGATTCGCTTTGCCCATCAAGTAAAAAAACAACTGTCCGATTTAGAGCCGATACCAGAAACCACGCTATCCTCGAGCCTTGATCAAAATGCAATGACCCTTAGCCAAATTTTTGCGTCATGCGCCGATCTAGTAATAAGGAATTTCTTTATTTTTGATTCCAAGCCCTGTTTGGCCGTATATCTCGACGTACTTGTTGACAGGAAGCTATTGGAGCATGGCTTGCTTTCTCCCCTCATGGACCTGGACATCAAGGAATCCGAATCTAACGAACAGGTAATCGATCGCATGAAATACCGTTTGCCTTCGATCGTCTTGCCGGAAATTGTAAATAAGCTGAATGATGCTGTTCAGCGGATCGTCAAAGGCGAAGTGGTGATCTTCATCGAGTCCATGAAACAGGCAATGAGCTTTAATATCAACGATGAACTAAAGCGTCCGTTGGAAGAGCCAAGCACAGAAGCGGTAGTCCGCGGTCCACGAATCGGTTTTATTGAGAAATTGAACGTGAATATGAGCCTGATACGACACAACATACATAGTCCGTATTTGAAGATGGAGAAGGCTGTCATCGGAGCAACCACCCATACCGAATTGGCTATCCTCTATATCGAGGGGATCGCTCCGCAGTCCGTCATTCAAGAGGCTAAACAGCGACTGAATCAGATTGAGATGGATAGCATTCTTAGTTCCGGTTACATTGAGGAGTTGATCCGGGACCACCCGAAATCGCCTTTTCCCGTCATTCAAGCAAGTCAAAGACCGGATGCCGTATCAGCCGCCTTGATCCAAGGGAAGGTAGCGATTCTCGTAGACGGCACGCCTTTTGCTCTCATCCTCCCCGTCACTTTCTGGTTCGCGTTTCAAACAGTGGAGGATTACTATATCAACTTTCTGTTTGCCTCGATGCTGCGAATGCTAAGGTTTTTATTTGCTTTCCTGGCATTAGCTTTGCCGTCCCTCTTCGTAGCGGTCACGACCTATCATTCGGAGATGATTCCGACGGCTTTGACGTTAAGCCTTGCGTCCGCTCGGGAAATCATCCCGTTTCCGGCGCTCCTGGAGACCTTCATGATGGAGGTGACTTTCGAGGCGCTCCGCGAGGCTGGCGTGCGCCTGCCGCGTCCCGTTGGCCAAACGATCAGCATTGTGGGCGCACTTGTCATCGGACAGGCAGCGGTCCAAGCAGGTATTATATCTGCTCCGCTGATCATCGTGGTTTCTTTGACGGGAATCGCATCCTTCCTCATCCCCCAAACGGAGATGAGCCAAGCGATCAGCTTGCTTCGGTTTCCTCTTCTGATTTGCGCAGGCACTTTCGGATTGTACGGGGTTAGCGTCGGACTAATTGCCATCCTCATTCATTTGACGAACTTGCGTTCCTTCGGAGTCTCCTATCTGTCCCCCGTCTCCCCGTTTCAACTGTCCGGGTTGTCCGACGTTTTCGTGAGAGCCCCATGGCAGCAGATGAAGAAACGCCAGAAGAGCATGAAGCAAGAACTGGAGTGAAAGAAATGATGAAGCGCGGAAGAATCGTTGGGAGAATGCTGATAATGGGGATATATCTCTGCTTACTTGCGGGGTGCTGGGATCGCAAAGAGTTGGATGAGCTTGCTTTTGTTATGGCTACCGGATTTGATCGTATGGAGAACGGAGAGCTTGAATCCACCATGCAGATCGCTCTCCCTAGCAAAATATCAAGCTCCGGGCAGACCGGAGGCGGAACGGACTCTCCATCCTTCATGAACGTCTCGGCAACGGCACATGAAGCCATTGATACGTTAAACAAGGGACAAAAACAATTATCCCGAAAGATCAACCTGGGACATCGCAGAGTATTGATCATTGGTGAAAGCCTCGGACGCGATGGGATAGACCAAATCATAGACGCCTTGCTTCGTTCTCCCGAAAGCCGTTTCAACAGTTATATTGCCACGTCATACGGCGCGTCGGCCAAAGAGATCTTGAGCACTTCTTATCAAATGGAGAAAATACCCGCCATCGGCATGAATAATCTCATGGAAAGCGGCTTTAACATCTCTGTAAAGACGGACGAGTTTATCCATAATCTCTCGACTTACGGGCAATCGCCGGTTACTCCTGCCATTCGTCTCGATAAAAACTCATCCGATCAACCCACCTTCGTCTTCGACAAAGTTGCGATGTATCGCGACAACAAACTGGTGGGGTTTCTATCCGGGCAGCAGCAAAAGGCGTTTCAGTTGTTTAGGAAAAACACCCGTGATCTGACGTGGATCGTGCAGTTTGCTCCTCCGAAAAACGCATTTCACGGCACGGTCAATATGCGTGTGACGAAGGTAAGCACGGACATCCGGACTCGACTGACCGAGGGTGATCCAGCCATAACGATCACTTGCAAGATCGTCGGCAAAATCAACTCCAACGATACGGAAATGGATCTTAGCAAACCAGATGTACTAGTTAGGTTAGAAAGGAAATATGAGGAAGATATCCAGGCATCGATGGAGAGGCTAATTTCGCACACGCAGCAGGAGGACATTCGAGCGGATATTTTAGGGTTTGGGGATCAAATTCATATCGAGCACCCTTACGTCTGGAAAGAACTCAAAACGAAATGGGATACCTTATACCCGGCGGTTCCAGTAAAGGTAAATATCCATGTGCGTATCGAGCGGATCGGCAGAACAAAAGGTCCCGCGCAGCTAAAGAAGTCGTGATCACGTTTAAATCGAGGTAGATAGTCATGAAAATAACCGGTTTACAACTGTTCTGGATGATTACCCTTATGAGCTTGGGCATGACCATGGTCATGACGATGACCCCTGCGGTGTCTGCCGCCAAGCAAGACATGTGGATTTCGGTGATCCTTTCCGGATGTATCGTGATGATCATCACCTTTCTAGCCACGCAAACCTCAAAGCTTTACCCAACCCAAAATTTAATCCAACTTAGTCAGACGATTTTGGGTAAATGGCTCGGCAAAGCGGTGATCCTCATCTATTTCGTGCAATGGTTGACCATCCTTCCGATCGTGATGCGGCAATTTAACGATGTGATCCAAACGCTGATTTTGCCGTCAACACCGAAATGGGCGGTCATTCTCATCATGCTTGCCTTAACGATTTATGCAACCTATTCGGGAGGGATTGAGACGATCGCGCGTTGCAGCGAGATTCTTGGACCTATCGCGGTAATCATGATTTTGCTGATCCTGATTGCCAGCATCAATAATATCAATCTTCACTATTTGCTTCCCGTGTATGCGGACAGCGGTATAGCGCCAATAATCAAAGGATCTCTGGCCCCTGCCTCCTATCTAGGGCATTCCGTAGAGTATCTTATGCTCGCATCGTTTCTGCAAACTCCACGGCAAGGGACACGATATGCTTTTGCTGCGATCACCACGGCTTGGATCGTGGTCTTGATCTCCGTGACGATGGCTTGTGCGACATTGGGAGTGCAACTGTCTTCCCAAATGTGGTACCCCTTTTTTGAAATGTCCCGCAAAATTACGATGTTCGGGTTTATCGAAAACCTTGATCCTCTGCCGATCGTCATATGGGTATCCAGCGTGTTCATCAAGCTGGCCATTATTTTGTTCATCACCAGTTATGGAACAGCGCAATTCCTGAATATTTCAAAATGGAGAGCGATGATCTGGTTCATCGCTCCCGTGATCATGCTCCTCTCTTTGGTACCACGGAACATCAACGAAGCGGTGACCGACTACTTGCTGAATTATTGGATACCCGTTGCGCTGCCCGTCAATATGTTAGGGATCCCCCTACTGCTGTTAACCGTAGGCAGAATCAGACAAGCCTTCAATCGATCGGCATGAACGCCTTCGTCCTCCTCCGCATCGATCCCTTCGGGTATCAGCGCCCTTGCATCATTTTTTTGTAAGCGGAATACTGATGAATCGCAACGCCGCCGAATCCTTCGTGCTGCGCATAGTACGCGTTGATCGCCTTAATCTGTTTGTCCAAGTAGACCGAACCTTTGTTGTAGTACGTGATTTCATTTGGAATCGTAGAACCATTCGGCGCACTGGTCTCTGCGCCAATGTACACCTTTTTGCCCAGTTTGGCCGCGTAATTCGCTTCCACCAGAGACGCACGAATTTGCCGTTCGGCCGTGTCACGATACGCCATCAGGGATGCGGTATCCACAATATCCAATACAAAGTAACTTAAGGGCTTACGTTGTCCACCCGTATCGACCATCACAGGATTCTCCCCCGAGGCATACCAACAGGGAATCGCTGCGTTGAACTCTAGTGAGTCGCCGCTTGCTTTGATTTCTCCAGCGATTTTCTTCAATACTTGGATGTACTGATAGTTGACGGAACCCCGCTTGGTTTTGTATTCCGCTAAAGTGTGCGGTTCGATATCATATTGAATCCCGTCAAAGACACTGGCCGGGTGAGATCCATTAAACGAAAGCACCTGTTGCAGTTCAGCTAACGCCTCGCGATGGCGGCCCTCCAAGGCCCATTCCGCTCTTCCAACCAGCGCAAAGACACGAATCCCCTCCTCATGTGCTCTAAGGATCAACTCTTCGTAAGTAGCGGGTTGATCTGGTAAAGTCTTGCTCGTTCCGATAAACAACAGGTTGATGTCCTGTTCTTTCAAAAACTTCAATAACGCCGTGATTTTGTTCGAGTTCGAAGCGGCTTCATAAAAATCCCACGCCCAAATCGCCTTGGTTTGCGGCTCCTTCGCTTGGGCCGGAGAGGTAACTCCGCATGCTAAAATCAAACAAATCGCCAATAACAGAAGTATCGCCTTATTCTTCACTCGGTTCATCTCGTTTCTCTACGCTCCAATCCTTCTCGTATTTCTCCTCGCTCTGGATAAGGGGGTTCACTTCCCCTATCACAGGGTTATTCGATTCAGAATGAGATTAACACAAAAAGGATGGTCAACGAATGATCAATTTGACCCAAAGTGCAGGGCGTCGGGGCCTGATTATTGGGCTATTCTGCCATTCACTTAGCCGACAGCCCTTGATTGAACCGGTCCAAGGACCGCTGCTGGATTTGGAGCGCACGGTCAATCCCCATGGTATGAATTTGCTCCACATAGCCTTCAAACGCATCGAGCGGTTCGATTCCGTAGATGATTTTAAGCGACATCTCATCCACGATCCGGTTGACGTCTTGCATAATCATGGAGAATTCCGTGCTCTCCTCCTCGGTTTTAGGCAGGGATGGCAAAGTGTGGAGCGCGGCATCCGTATCGGACCAGAGCCGGGTTGCCTCTTGCTGTTCCCGCAGCGTGTAATACTGTTCCATATAACGCACATCCTGCACAAACGGACCGAAATAGCTGGCTCGGGTGTACATCGCCAGGGCTTGCGACGGAGCCCATTTGTTCGGATTTTTCAAGATGAGGTCCGTATAGGTGGGATCCCCGTCCTTCATTTCGTAGCTGACTCCCTCCATCCCGAAGTTGAACAACAAATGACCTTCCGGGCTATACCCGTAATCCAGCATTCGGGCTGCTTCCTCCACATGCGGATTGTTTGTCGAGATCGCAACGCCGCCACTGGCGCCAACGGCTGGGGCGAACTGGCCGAATTTCGGACGATCGCCTTTGTTCAACACCGGATATGGTGCCGGCGCCAGTTCTACGGAGGGGTCCTTCGCCTGCATTAGAGGCAGCCAGGTCCCGATCCCCGCCCCGGCATTCCAAATGCTTGCGCCGCTGCGTCCAAGAATCATGCTGGTGTCCTGGGTTTCCGAATCCACGGCCGCAAGATTGGGATCGATCAGCCCTTCCTTGAACCAGTCGCGGAACAAGGCAAGAAACGCTTTATACTCCGGTTCGATCGCGCCGAACTTCACCTTTCCCTGCTCCTGATAGAAGTCTTTCTTGATACCAAAAGCGCCAACGAATCCGCCACCTTCTATGCCGAACAGCGGATTCGGTACGCCAAGAAACGTCAGCGGCGCTTTAGCCCCCTTGTGTTCCTTGAATGCTATTAGCACATCATGCCATTCTGCGATCGTCTCCGGCACCTCGAGCCCAAGTTCATCAAGCCAATCCTTGCGAATGATAGGCCCTTGGTACGTGCGGAGTCGCTTGTCGCCCTGAATGAAGGGGAAAGCGTAATAACTCCCGTTGGCCGTGCGAACCTGCAGATCGATGTCGGGATGCTCGCTGAGGTACTCTTTCAGATGAGGAGCATATTGATCAATGATCTCATTTAGTCTCAGGATATATCCATCGTTGATCGCTTTCTCAGGACCGCCCGGATAATGGATCCATTCATATTCGATTAAATCCGGCAGCTCGCCGGAAGCCAACAGAATGCTGAGCGCCTCCTTCCCTTGATTGGCGGGGGGCTGGATGAAATTCAAATCGACCCCGGTTCTCCGCTGCCATTCCTGGAAGAAGGGGACCTCATTAAAGTTGGATTTAATGCTGGCCGCATTTCCGTTCAGTTCTGCCCAGTAAGTTAACGTTAGCGGTGTGTCGAGGGCATTGTCCTCACCTGACCCCAACATCTGCGACTTTCCCGCGAAGGCCGCCGAGTTCACGCGAGGTAACCCTTCAGAAGGATCGCATGCTCCCAGCAAAACGACCAGCAGCGCCAGCATCAGCGTCACTGTCCATCCCCGGTCTATCATCGGAAGCCGCCCCTTCCGCTTACCCGTTCGATTCATCCCGTAGCCTCCTTCCCGTTCATTCCGCTGATCTCTTTATATCTGCCAGGCGTGATCCCTTCATATTTTTTGAACACCCGAATAAATGTGGCCGCATCGTTATACCCCACGACCTTGGAGAGCTCGCTGATCGAATCGGTTTGGAACCGCATCAGCTCCTTCGCCTTCTCGATTCGGCTTCGATGGATGCTGTCCAGCAACCCTTCACCCGTCTGATTCTTGTAAAGCTTGGACAGATAACTGCCCTTCATGCCAAAATGGTCACCGATCGCATTTACATTCAAATTCACGTCGCTGTAACGAGCCGCTATATAAGCAGTCACTTGCTCCGACAGGCTGCGAAGCGAGTCCTCTCGCTCCCTCGACAGATGACTTACGCGTTTCGCAGCGGCAAACGTACAAACCTCTTCCAACAAGCCATGTAATGCGCTTTGCATTTCCTGAACGGTATCGCAGGCCAGAACATCGTCGATCCAGAGCGGATAGCCGGCCAGCCTCTCATCGTCATCGTGGCCGCCTATTTCATGAATGACCTTGATCATGGTGCTCACCAGATTGAACATGAGGCATTTCGCAACGTTGAGCGACATCACCGGCTGTTCCAAATTCCGCTTCATAATCTCATTCATATAACTGCCGGCCTGGTCGGCATCGCCGGCCTTCATCAAGTTGATGAGCTGCTGCTCGGCTTGCAGCGGATAATCGTACCCGTATGGACCTACCGCTGACTCCTGACGGATATCCCCGTAAGCGATGATGCCTTTCTTGCCCAAAACCATCTTGTACTCCATCGCGTCCACCGCTTCTTGATACGCTTCGTGAATGCCGATCCAGGATGAATGACGTCCGCTGATCGAGATGGTCAACTCCATGTCATACCGTTCCAAGAACCGCTGCGCGTCCACCGCGATCTCGCTCAGTTCCTGACTCCAAAGGGAGGAATCCGTCCGCAGATTCACCAGGCATACCATCATCTCATCCGCCTCCGCGACGTATCCGGCGTGCCCGCGACTTTCGACCAGCTCCTCCACTACGTTGGAGATGATAAGCTGAATCAGCTTGCTCCGTTCGTTCAGGCCCACGCCCGGCAGCTTGTCGTAGAGATGATCCTCATTTTCGATGACAAACAAGATGACAGCAAAATCCAGGGAATGCAGCGACATCTGAAACGAACGAAACGACTCTTCATAAGGAACCAGGGGATCGGTTTTACCTTTGAGCAGCCGGTAAATCAGGTTGGACCGTAACACCTGCTGATGCTTCTGGAGCTGCTGCGCAATCTCGTTCTTCTCCGTCCGCGTACGCAGGATCATGTTCTGGATGAAGCGCAATTCGTTGGTCTCCCCCGGTAAGGTTTGTGTAGTCTTATCCGTCAGCGATTCCACCAGCTGTTGAATCGGCGAGTAGTTGCGCCGCATGAAGAACCACGTCAGCACGCCGGCGCCAACCAAGCTAACCAGGATACTGACATAAGTGAAGTTACGGACGTTGACGGCCTTTTCCCAATACAATCCGCTTGGGATAATCAAGGCATATTTAAGATCTGATATCGCGGAATCCATGTAGAACAATTCGGATTCGCCTGTTTGTGCTTGATCCAGCCTGACGCGGTTCCCGTCCATAAACGGGAGCAGTACATCGGCATTATTTCGATTCGTCATCAAGACTTCGTTATTCTGATTTAGAATCAGCAGCAGACCCTCACTGAAGCCCGAGATCCCCTCGATCGCTTGCTGGAACCGGCTTGTATCCGTCATGACCACGACGGCCCCCGTCTCTTGACCATTCAGATTCGGCGGCAACTGCGTAACATAAGCGATGGAGGATTCCGCCGGCCCCGCATTCAGATGAGGAAGCACCACAAATCGGTTTGTATCCGCTTCCAAAACGAGGCGTTCCCAGGCCTCCATACTCATCGCACCCGTCTGGTGGATCGTATGAAAAGCGGTTGGCAAATCCCGGATATTGCCCGCCCGGAGGATCGCATCGCCCTTCTTCCAAACCACGTAAAATTCATCAATCGTTGCATACGACGTCTTGAACAAGCGAAATTCTTTGACCAACTGATAAGCGGTATAAGGAGCTTCAGCCTCGGACTGGGTCGAGTACATGAGCGTCTGCAGGTTCGGACTCCAGGTCATCTCCATATTCAGCCGCTTCATTAGATCGATCTGCGTATCGATCGTATAGCGCATTTGCTTCAGCAGCGAATCGTTCGCCCGGTGAATTTCGCTCTTGAGAGCCGCATTGGCTTGAGCATAAATGACGAGGCTGATCAGAATCGGCACGAACAACACTGCACTATACGAAACGAGCCAGGTCACAATCACGCTTTCCCGCTTCCGCCACAAGGATTGAATGTTCAGCATCCGTTTCTCCCCCGTATCTTTCCGGTTTGTCGGTGCATCGGATCAAGTCCTAATTATAACGTGGTCCCTAGGCAAAAGCCTATAGATAAAAAGTTCAATTCGATTGACAATTACGGCACGCGAGCGGGACTTCACCCTTACCAACGCCAATAACCCGAAGAAACCTTGCGGTCCTTCGGGCCGATTCTATTGGGCTGAACTTTAGAAAATACGCCGGCTCCAGCCTCTAAGCTTAGCGAATGTCTCGACAAAGAAATAATCTCCGTAGATCAACGAAACGTTCACGTTCTGGTTGGCCGGCTTGTGGCCGGTTCCCTGCAGCAGGATCGCCTCATGCTGCGGATCATCCCAGGTGGCGTACTTTGCTGCCAGCGAGCCGAGGATGCGCTCGGCCGCTGCCCGGTAAGGTCGGCCAATCGGCTCATCCAGCAAGCCCGCCAGCTCCAGCAAGCCGGATGCGGCGATCGCTCCAGCCGAGGTGTCGCGTGGAACTTCTTCTCCCTCCTCTACTTGCGATGCGCGGAAATCCCACGGCGGAACGCTGTCCTCCGGCAACCCGGCGATAAAAAAGTTCGCCACGCGCTGGGCCGCGCTTAAGTACGCAGAGTCGCCGGTGTAGCGGTACGTATTCGCCAGTCCGTAAAGCGCCCAAGCGTTTCCCCGGCTCCAGGCGGAGTCGGGACCCGCGCCTTGCCCGCCAAGCGCCTCTATGCGTTCACCCGTTTCCGGGTCGAAAGCAACGATATGATGGGTAGAACCGTCCGCTCGCACGAACTCTCTCATGACCCTATCCGCATGAGCTCTGGCGATATGGGCAAACCGCGGATCCCCGCTTTCCTCGGAAGCCCAGAATAACAGCGATACGTTCATCATCGTATCGATAATTGACCAGCCGGCCTTATCGCCGCCGTTCCATGCCCGAATATAACCGCCCCGCGGGTTGAAGCGCCCGGCCAGGTAATTCGCCGCAAATAACCCCCGGCGAAGAGCGTCTTTGTCGCCTGTCAGCTTATATTTGAAGACCGCCGTTGGCAAGTAGTGGAAACCTACGTCATGATCAAAAGCGTTCTCCTCCTGGAACAACTTAAACAAGCGTTCATCCCAAGACCAGGCGGCGTCCTTTAGGGATTGTTCCCCCGTCATGTCATGCATCAGCCACAGGATGCCCGGCCAGAACCCCGAGGTCCACCAATCCAGCCTTGTATCGTCATAGATTCCGTCCGATCCCGCAACATGGGGGCACTTATTCCCCAGAGATGCCAGCATGCGGGGTACCTTCGCTTCCAGCCGCGACCAAACCTCTTCACTGATCGTTTCCATGGTCGTTGTCATGCTTCTCCTCCTACACGATTTCTAGTCGATTTGTCTTCCCATCCATTTAACCTTACCCCTTCAACGATCCCACCATAACGCCTTTCACAAAATAACGCTGTAAAAAGGGATACACGCACATGATCGGGAAGGTAGCCACAATAATCGTCGCGTACTTGATCGTCTCCCCGATCTGGAACCGATCGCCGGCCGAGGCGCCGATGGACATGCTATCCGTCGAGTTGGAGATCAGGATCTCGCGAAGCACGAGCTGCAGCGGGAACAGCTCCCGACTTTTGATGAACACCGAGGCATAAAACCAACCATTCCATTTATCCACCGCATAATACAAAATCATCACGGCGATCACGGGCATCGAGAGCGGCAAAATGATCCGAAACAGAATCGTAAAATGATTCGCCCCATCGATCTTCGCCGATTCCTCCAAACTGTCCGGAATTCCCATAAACGAGGTTCGCATGATGATTAAATTAAAAGTGCCAATCGCAAACGGGATAATCGTGGACCATAGCGAGTCCAGGAGGCCAACGCCCTTGACGACCAAGTACATGGGGATCAGACCGCCGCCGAAGAACATTGTGAACACGATGAGGAACATAAAGACCTTGTTCCACATCACGTTTTTGCGGGATAACACATAAGCCCCTAAGGCGGTCATAAAAATGTTGACGGTCACCCCAAACACGACGATAAACAACGTATTGCGAAACCCTACCCCGATCCCCGGGTTAGCCAGCACGCTCCGATAAGCTTCCAGACTGAAGCCAACCGGCCTCCATAACAGCCCTTTGTAGGCCAACAGACGCGCCGGATCACTGAAGGAGGCAAACAAGACATACAACAGCGGATATAAGGTAGCTATGACGAGTAACAGTAACAGCGTATAATTCACGAGATTAAATAACCGATCCAACCAACTGCTTTCCGTCTTCATCGCTTTCACCTCACCATAAGCTGTTTTCATTCACTTTGCGGCTGATGTAGTTCGCGGAGACGAGCAGCGCGAGATTGATCACCGAATTAAATAACCCAACGGCGGAGCTGTAGCTCCAGCCGAATTCCAGCAGACCCTTGCGGTACACGAACGACGAAATGACATCCGCCGTCTCGTACGTGACCGGGTTGTAGAGCAGAATGATTTTTTCGAAACCAACATTAAGCAGATTCCCCATCCGCAGGATGAACATGATGGTGATGACAGGCAGCAGCCCCGGTAGCGTGATATAGATCATCTGCTTAAGCCGACTGGCTCCGTCCATTCGCGCCGCCTCGTATTGCTCCAGATCGATGCTCATCAAAGCCGCGATATAAATAATCGATTCCCATCCGATGCGCTGCCAGATCTCAGACAACACATAAATCGGCCGGAACAGCTCCGGCTTCTGCAGCATCGCTTGCCCATCGTACCCCAGCAGCATGAACAAGCGGTTTATCAAGCCGTCTGCATTGGTAAAATCAGTAATGATGCCGCAGATCACCACCAGGGAGATAAAATACGGCATGTACGTAATCGTTTGTACGACCCGTTTAAAGTAGCGGCGGCGCACCTCGTTGATCAGCAAGGCCAAGAGAATCGGTGCCGGAAACTCAAACACCAACGTATATAAACTGATGAGTATCGTGTTTTTGAGCACCCGCAGGAAATAGTAGCTTCCGAAGAAGTCCTCGAAATGCTTCAGTCCAACCCAGTCGCTCCCGAGAATCCCCTTGATCGGGGTGAAGTCCTTAAATGCGATGATCGCGCCGTACATCGGGCCGTAATGGAAAATAACATAATAGGCGATGACGGGAATCATCATCAGATACAGGTATTTGTTCATCCGGAAGTCGCGGACGAAACGTCGTTTGAAGGAGGTTGGTTTGCTCATGCGTGTTCGGATACACCCCATTTCTATTCGGGAGGGCGTACGCGCCCTCCCGCATTGCGATTACCGGCTGTTGTAACGCTCCAGTGCCGCCGTCTGGATCTCGATCGCCCGGTCTAGGCGAAGAGACTTCATCTTCTCCACGTAGCTTTCGAATTGGTCGACAGACTCTTCACCCAAAATGATCTTGATCGTCATCTCATCCACCAGCGTGTTGATATCGTTCATAATCGCCGCATATTCCGAGCTTTCTTCAGGCGTTGGCGTGATCGGAGGCAGCTGGTATTTCGCGGCATCGGTATTCTTCCAGATTTCGATGGCATCCCGCTGCGTTTGCAGGGCGAAGAACTGCTCCGCGTAACGTTTGTCTTGCACGAACGGTCCGTTATAGCTGCCGCGGGCGTGTAACGAGATCGCTTGCGCCGGCGCAAGTTTGTCGGGGTTCTTCAGGAGCAAGTCCGTGTATTTCGGATACCCGTCCACCATCTCGTAGCTTACGCCTTCTTCCCCGAAGTTGAAGAACATATGCCCTTCCTCGCTGTAACCGTAATCCAGCAGTCGTACCGCGAGCTCCGGATCCTTGGACGCCGTCGTTATCGCGACCGTTCCTTCGGACGAGTACGCCTGATTCCGCTGTCCGAATTTCGGCTTGTCGCCTTTGTTCAGCACCGGATAAGGGGCAGCCACCAGCACCGCCTTCGGATCGTTCGCTTCCACTAGCGGCTGCCACTTTCCGATCCCGCCGCCGGCGTTGCCGATCGTGGCACCCGTGGCGCCGGCAGCAAGGTTACTGTCCATCGCTTTGGAGTCGACCGTGGCGATATTTTTATCAAGCAACCCTTCCTTGTACCAGCTCTGGAACAATCTTAAATATTCTTTGAAGCCGGATTCCGCGGGTCCGAACTTAATCGCGCCGTCTTCTTGGTAGAAGCCAAGCGTCACTCCATAAGCGCCAAGGAACGCCCCGTTGTAAGATTCATTAAAGAATCGTGGCTTGCTGACCATCGAAAGCGGAGCAGCGGCTCCCTTCTTCTCTTTGAACGCTCTTAGCGTTGCGGTCCACTCATCGATGGTTTCCGGCACCGGTAGTCCTAAGTCATCCAGCCAGTCCTTACGGATGATGGGTCCCTGGAATACCCGCAGGTACTCATCCCCCCGGATAAACGGGAACACGTAGTAGCTGCCGCTATCGGTTTTTACCATTTTATCGATATCCGGATTCTCCTCCAGATACTTCTTCAGATTTGGCGCGTGCTTGTCGATGAGATCGTTCAGGCGGAGAATGTATCCATCACTGATCGCTTTCTCAGGTCCGCCGGGAAAACTCATGAAATTGTATTCGATCATATCCGGCAAATCACCCGATGCCAGCATGACATTTAGCGCCTCTTTAGCTTGACCGGCTGGCGGTGACGTAAATTCGAGTTGAACCCCGGTTTTCTCCTGCCACTTCTGAAAGAAAGGCACGTCGTTAAGCGAGTTCACCACTCCGATCAGGTTTCCTGTCAGATCCCCCCAATACGTTAGCGACTTATCGGTTTGAATGGGATAGGTCGTCGCCTCCGTCACCGACGTATTCCCTCCTGAATTGACTCCTTCTTCGTTCTGAGTTCCACGATTCGCCTGCCCTCCATTTGAGCAAGCCAGCAGCGTGGTTCCAAGCAAGCCGATGGCCAGACCGGTTGATACCCATCGGGTGATCGATCTTGTGTTCATGAACCTTCCCCCTCCATAATGAGTGATAGTCATTAACCCATCCCCAGCATAAGGGTGGTGATCAGGGCGAGCCTATGGGCAAAACCTCCAATGGAATGTTGATTTCGTTCGGGGTCAATTGATCATTGATCTAATGGGGTTGATGATATGTAAAAAATGCCCACCGAACGCTTAGGTTCAGTGAGCATATGTGGGACCAGATCGGGGTTAATCTAGATGAGCAACGGCGCTGATTTCGATCAGTTGCTCCGGCGACGCCAGGTAAGTCACGCCAAGCAAGCTGCCGGCCGGCCGATGTTCTCCTACATAGTCCTTAAACAACCCAAGGACAGCTTCAAAA
This sequence comes from Paenibacillus sp. FSL R7-0216, assembly GCF_037969915.1. Classification (NCBI taxonomy): domain Bacteria; kingdom Bacillati; phylum Bacillota; class Bacilli; order Caryophanales; family Paenibacillaceae; genus Paenibacillus; species Paenibacillus sp. FSL R7-0216. The sequence continues at coordinate 2,846,109 of NZ_CP150222.1, forward strand.
TGCTCCTGTGGGTGGGTCAAATAAATCTCCAGATAAGCAAGGTTCGCTCTCTTGGCTCCAAAGCTCTCGAGCACGCGATCCAGATTGTCGAGCGTCTGTCGGGTTTGGGCCTCGATATCCCCCGCACCAACAAATGCGCCTTGCGCATCGTGGGAGAATTGTCCTGAAATGTAGAGTGTCCCGTTCACCGCGTAGCCCTGGGTAATACCGTGATCCCATAAATCATGATTGTACGTTTGGATATGTGCCATTGTTTTCTCTCCTTTACATCAAAGTAAGGATAGTATAAACTGGGCACAAAATAATAAGTAGTACGCACTATTTAGATAGGTACTACCCGAAAGGATAGTGTAAAGATGGGAACGGCGGATTACCAAGGCGAAGGTAACATTCACGAAACACCGTTTGGGTATACCCTGTCAGTCATCGGCGGGAAGTGGAAAATGTTGATTATATACCTCCTGGCGGAAAACCAGCCGGTTCGCTTCAATGAGCTAAAAAGACGGATCGGCCCAATTACTTATAAGATGCTCAGCTCCCAACTTAAAGAACTGGAAGCGGATGGTCTGGTGGATCGGAAGGAATATCCGCAAGTCCCTCCTAAGGTTGAGTACCGGCTAACCCCGAAAGCAGAAACCCTTATCCCCGTGATGGAACAGTTATGCGATTGGGGAAGGAGCAATTTATGAAATTGGAGCGATTGATCTCCATTGTCTACAAACTGCTAAATCATGACGTTTTGTCTGCAGCCTTGCTAGCCGAAGAGTTTCAGGTTTCCCAAAGAACGATCTATCGGGATATCGATGTGCTCTGCGCGGCAGGCTTCCCGGTTGTTGCGTACCAGGGAACCAAAGGCGGATACGGCATTATGGACGGTTATAAGATGGACAAAAGCTTGCTCGGTACCTATGATGTGGCCTCCCTCATTACCGTGTTGAACAGTCTCTCCTCCGTATTTGAAGACGAACGCGCGCAAGGAACCATCGAGCGTTTGCAAACCATTGAACCGGAATATCGGATGCCAAGCCTGTCCGTGGATTTGGAGACTCGTCGGACGGCTTTCGGCGTGCTCCCTCTTCTGCGCTCGGCCATTACCCAGCGAAACCTCGTTCGCTTCGAGTACATCAATGCTCAAAATGAACGCCGGACTCGCGAACTGGAGCCGCTGCGCCTTCATTTCAAATTCGGCAATTGGTACGTCTACGGATATTGCCGTTCACGTCAGGATTATCGGGAATTCCGCTTATCGCGAATGTTGAATGTGATGCTGACGCAGGATACGTTTGGGCCGCATCTTGAAGCCTTGGAACAGAACGATCTCGGTCAGAAGACTGGGGAGGATAAGGATCAGATGGAAGACGTCGTGATCCGGGTCCGTCCCGAGGCGTTGGCGGATGTGATGGATCATTTTCAGTTGGCGGAGAAGCAATTTCACGACGATGGGAGTATGACGGTACGCATATCCGTGCATCAGCCCCTTAACGCGCGCTGGCTTTGGTCCATTCTGCTTAGCTTCGGCAGCGGCGCCGAGGTCCTTGAACCCTTGGGGCTTCGCGACATCGTCAAAGAACAACTTCAAAAGGCGCTTCAACTTTATGAAGAAGTATGACAGTCTGTTGTCATACTTCTTTTTTTATAATCAGGACATCAACAACTAAAGGAGAGATTCGAAAATGACAACGATTCCAGAAGAGATGTACAAATATCACACTTGGGCGAACCAAACGATCCTGGGAAGAATCCGGGAGCTCCCTCCTTCCGTATTAAGCCAAGAAGTCAACACCTCGTTCCCCACTTTGGCCCATGCCCTGAGCCATATCTATGCCGTGGATCAAATGTGGTATCTGGTGCTAACCGGGATGGAGATGCCGGAGGCCTTTCAAGCCACTCGTCCGTTAAACGAACGTGTCCTGGAATCCCTGGATGATTACGCCCATGCTTATAACGAGTTAGCCGAACAGTTCAGCACCTGGTTCCAAGGCCAACCCGATTTGGAGCAAAGCGTGCTGTTAAATAATCCGTTCGCCGGTCCCCGCCAAACCCGCCTGTCGGAAATGGTGCTGCATCTCGTCAATCACGGATCGTATCACAGGGGGAACCTATCGACCATGCTGCGTCAGCTCGGCCACGCTTCCACCATGAACGACTATGCGCTGTATTGGTATCAGGAACCAGCGGCAACTCGGGGTTAAAACGATGGACATCCATCATTTGCTTCCGTTGAAATCAAGAGAAGAACTGAGGGTATGGCTGCAGGAGAATAGCCGGACTGCGAATTCATGTTGGGTCGTAGTGAGTATGAAGCGGGCTCCGGATACCTTGTTATATTTGGATGCGGTCGAAGAAGCGTTGTGCTTCGGCTGGATCGACAGTACCAAGAAGAAAATCAACCCAACAGAGACAGCCCAACGGCTGTCTCCTCGTAGGTTGAAGAGTTCATGGACGGAATTAAATAAAGCGCGAGTTCGTCGCCTGGAGAAGCTGGGGCTCATGACGGCTGAAGGACGAAGGGTTCTTCCTGAGATGGATCCCGATTCCTTTCAGATCGACAGCGTGATCGAACAACGGTTGCAAGAAGATCCGCAAGTATACGAGAACTTCCTGGCTTTCCCGGCGCTTTATCAGCGCATTCGCATCGACACGATCCAAAGCGTCATCCACCAGCCCGAATTATTTCAAAGCAGACTGGATAAATTCATAAGCCATACAAGATCTAATCAAATGTATGGGCAATGGCATGATCATGGGCGGTTGCTGGAGGACTAGCGGATTCGACTAACGATTCACTCGGAAGTCACCTTAAAGATTTCTTGCTGCTGGGTTATCCCATCGCAGTTAGACAACCGCTTACTTTGCTTAAGCGCCTCATTCTATCCTCCCTGAAAAAGACCTGAACTCTTATTGAACGTTAGAAAACTTGCGAGAGTTGTTCCGATACGTCGTCGGGGATATCCCCTTCTTGGACGTGAACTGTTTGATGAAATAGGTGTCATATTCAAACCCGGTCGCGCGCGCAATATCGTTGAGGTTCATATCGGTGTGGGTTAAGAGCTCACATGCCACCTTCAATCGATAAGAGAGCAAGTAGACCATCGCGGTCGAACCGCATCTCTCCTGAAACAGCTTATTTAACGTTACGCGGTTCAAATGGGCGGTCTCCGTCAAGTCCTCCAGCGTTATCTTCCTGGAATAATTCGTGTGGATATACTCTAACACTTGGTCCACTGGGGAGGGTTCGCGATATTGATTCAACTCCTCCAGCAAGCCTAGTATCTGAATGAGATATTTCTTAATGCGACACGCCCACCGCTCATCGCTTTGCGCCATTACTTCCATGCCAAGCACAAAAAACCATTCAAAGATATGCGGATAGGCGCTTGCGGTGAGTCGGGGGATGCCTGGATAAGGATCCTCTCTTCGAAACAGCGAAAGCCCGGTTTGGATGCTGGGGGCCGACGGAAAATACATCTCCGTTTCGGATAACCTAACGCTGTTCAGGAAATCGGGATGAAAATGAAAGGCTTGAGCAGCCACCTGGTGCATGTCTGTCACGTTCAGCTCATCGTGTTCAGCCAAGCATAGGACAGCTGGAGCAACTAGAGAGATGGGATGTTCGTTTAAGGTCCCGTGCATGCTTCCGGAAGTAATCAAGACCAGAGCCCGCCGCTCTGGACAAGGAAGTCGCCTTAAATCCTCTTTCGGGACAAACTCAATGTTAACGGTTCGGTTCTTGTATCGGTCTAATAACGGCATGGCCTCACCTATCAAATCGTATAGTCAGATCCTTCATATATGCCAGTGTATCACATCTTTTGGGGGGATATAATGAACGATGTAGCAAGAGAAGGAGGAAAACCCTATGGCACTAGAGCCCTTTCACATTCACGTTTCCGAAGAAATCTTGGACGATTTGAAGAACCGGCTCCATCGCGTTCGTTGGCCCGATCAACCCCATAACACCGGATGGGACCGGGGCACGGAACGATCGTATTTGCAATCCTTGGTGTCCTACTGGAAGGATCAATATGACTGGCGAGCCCAAGAAGCCAAGCTAAACCGTTTCTCCCAGTTCCGCACTCGCATCGATGAGATCGACATCCACTTCGTGTATGAGCGCGGGAAAGGACCGAACCCCCTGCCCCTGATTCTCACCCACGGGTGGCCCGACAGTTACCTTCGTTATGAGAAAATCATCCCGCTGCTTACCGATCCGGTCAGTTACGGCGGCCGCGCGGAGGACGCTTTTGATGTCATCGTCCCCTCCGTGCCCGGATTCGGGTTCTCCAGCCGCCCTGCTCGTCCAGGTATCAACAACTCCCGTGTCTCAGACATATGGGCGAAGCTCATGACCGAGGAGTTAGGTTACGAGAAGTTTGCAGCTGCCGGCGGGGATATTGGCTCCGGAGTGACCCGATATCTGGCCGCAAACCATCCCGAGCTGTTGTACGGCATCCATCTCACGGACATCGGGATTATACGAGCACTCATGAATGCAGCGGATGAGTCAGGACTTTCCGAAGAAGAACGGCGATATCAACAAGCGGCTACGGCATGGGTAGCGCAAGAGGGCGGCTATATGTCCATTCAGTCGACACGCCCCCAAACGTTAGCTTTTGCCCTGTCCGATTCTCCCGTCGGATTAGCCAGCTGGATCCTTGAGAAGCTCCGTGCCTGGAGCGATTGCAACGGAGATCTCCGGCAGCGATTCACGGAGGACGAACTACTCACACATATCATGATTTATTGGGTCACGAACACGGTTGGATCGGCTGCCGAGATGTATTATGAAAATGCTCATACGCTGCCGCCCCTAGGTTATATCACAGTTCCGACCGCGCTTGCTTTGTTCAAGGCGGATATCTTACCCCCGCCCAGAGAATGGGCTACGCGCCATTTGAATGTAACCCGTTGGACTTCCATGCCCCGAGGCGGTCACTTTACCGCCATGGAAGAACCGGAGCTGATGGCTGAGGATATCCGCGCATTCTTTAGGTCGTTCCGAACAATACGTCCTGCCCAATCCCATGGATAATCCAAATTCAAAGAGGCCAACCGCTTGGTTAGCCTCTTTGGTGTGGAACTTCCTATGTTTAACCCTTTTTGCACTCCAGCAACCGGTCTTATTCCGAACATTTGGGTTCACCCGAGGTCTTGCGCGGCCCATCCGGGCTCATCTACGCGGATGGCCCCTTCTCCAATGAGCGTCTTTAACCTTGCCTCTAGCGTTGCGAGTTCAGCGACGCCGATTTGCTCTTCCCAATTCTTACGCAGGTCATCGAAGATCGCTTCCCCCTGCCGCATCACTTCAAAGCCGAGAGGGGTCACTTGCAGCCGTTTGCGACGTGCATCATGCGGGTCCGATTCACGCGAGATGTAACCTCGGTCGAGAAGAACGGCGATGGTCTTCGATGCCGCCTGCTTCGAGACCGACATCCGACGACCCAAATCCGAGGCGCTATCGGCACCTGCTCCAATCGCTCGCATCGCGAAGTCATGAACAGGACGAAAATCGTCATACCCGCGAGCGGCCAGTTCAACCATAGCAGCATCAACAAGCGTACGGTAGCCTCCCAGGAGGAGGAGGGCAAGATCAGCTCCAGATCGAGACATAAGGGATCCTTCCTTTGTAAGCGTGTTTCTATTTACTTTACCCCATCGCACCCTCCTTTTCCAGCATTTTTTGCTTGTTTATCAACCCAAGCTCAAGCCCTGTCGACACTCTCAAGGAAGTCGAGGACCGTCGTCGATAGAGCCGTCGGCGCCTCCATAGCAACGTAATGACCAACGCCTTCAAGTTGCACAGATTGGACCATCCCGGTCGTGATCTGCCTTACGGTACTCTCGGTAAACGTTCCACCGCCAGCACCTACAGCCAGAACCGGCATGGTCAATGGATGTGTTTGGGCGATTGCCTTAATGCTGTCGCCTTCCGTGAGCATGGACTGGTAGAGACCGATCGCTCCACGCCAGCCGCCCGGACGAGAGTAAGTACGGACGAACTCGTCAATGTCCGCATCCGTGATCGCTCCCTGAACTGCGATCATGGAAGGAAAGGCCCACTCCCCCAGGAACTCCCTTTCGTGGTTGACAAGGAGCATTTCGGCGATACCGGGTGCTGCCAAAACGCCAATATGCCATGAGCCGCCATGCGTGATGTCGCCCAAGCTTTCAAGGCCGAATCCGGCAAGCCCCATCTCGATGGCGGTGAAACTGCGAACATCTTCCGGATGCATGGCAGCGAGTCGGAAGACCGTTGCTCCGCTAATATCTTGCCCCGTGAGGTGCACCGGACCTATGCCGAGCTGCCCGATGAGTTGATGCAAATCCTCAGCAGAAGTCGTGCTGTCATAATCCCCCTCGTCATGGCTTGAATCACCGAAACCGCGTAAATCGACCGCGAATACCCGATGGTTTAAGGCAAGTAAAGGAATGAGTTTGTGAAAAGTCCACCAGGTCTCCGGGAACCCGTGGATCAAAAGGATCGGGGATCCGGTAGTCCCAGCGGACACGTAATGAATCGTGGCACCGTTAACGTGCGCGGTGTGATGCGTAATCCCAGGAATCGATGTGTTTGATGTTGTACTGTTCATCATTCTTCCTCCTCATTTAGACAACCAAGTTGTCTTGTTTGTTTCCAATATAGTCAACTAGGTTGTCTATGTCAAGTGGTTTTTCAATTTGAAGAGCAATACAACACAAAGAAGGCTAACCGTTTGGTTAGCCTTCTTGTGGAGTGGTTTCTATGTTCAACCCTTGTGGCAAGATTCAAAAATATCATCAATCAGCTTCAAGACCTTGCGAACTTCCTCATTCTTCACGATCGGCTCTGCCCCTTCGCGAACGACCTCATAGAAGTTTTGATAGAACGGGACGAAATCCGCTTTGGCTTCCGGGAAGGCCAATTTCTCGGTGGCTTCTTCCGAAGGAGGCGCCATCGTTTTGGTGAGTCCCACACCCGCTTGAATTGGTGTTGGAGCCGCTACATCCTTGCGACCGGTAGCCGCGATGATCTCGCCGGACAAATCCCAATCGTTAATCTTCGCGGTTCCTTCAAGACCCTTCACATACCAACGAGGGAGCTTGGTATAGTTGGTGGTCCCTACCTCGACTAGTGCTCTCACGCCATTTTCGAAGGTGATGTAGCTCATGAATCCGTCATCCACTTCATCGCCCAAGATATAACTCAAATCCGAGTGCACGCTTTGAACGGGACTATCGACCAGCCAAAGCAGTTGATCCAGCAAATGGACTCCCCAATCGAGCAGCATGCCGCCGCCGTGCTTCTCCAAATGACGCCAATCGCCTGGGATGCCATTGGCTCCTTGAACACGGGTTTCAATTTGGAAGATGTCCCCGATCGTCTTGTTCTGATACAACTGACGAATGATCAGGAAATCCGGGTCCCACCGACGATTCTGGTGAACCATAAAGACGTTTCCGGTCTCTTTGGCAACCGCCAGAATCTCGTCGAGCTCATCGGTATTCATCGCTACAGGCTTTTCGCAGACCACATGCTTACCCGCCCGCAGAGCTCGGATCGCGATTTCTTTATGCGAATCATTAGGTGTCGCAATCAGAATCGCTTCGATGTTGCTATCCTTTAAGACTTCATCCAGGCTTTCATAAATATGAAGGCCTTTCCCTTTGGAGATTTGCTGTCTTTCTCCGGAGATATCATAGGTCCCCACCACATGGAAACGAGTGCTCTCCGCAGGGATCAAGTTGTGGGCATGGTAAGAACCCATACCGCCATAGCCGATTACGGCGAAATTGATGATTGACATCGCGTTAGCTCCTTTACGCCCACCACATGGCTGAGGGTTGTTCATGAATCATGATCGATTTCAAGTTGGTAATGGCACGGGTTAAACCTTCGTCAACCGACATAATTGGATCCTCATGCTCAATGCTTAACACATAATCGTAACCATATACGCGCAAGGCGGAGATGATATCCGACCATACCTTCAAGTCATGGCCGCAACCTACCGAACGGAAGGTCCAGGCCCGAGTCTTCACATTCCCGTAGGGCTGCATGTCGGTTAAGCCGTACATATTGATGTTATCCTGATCCAAATAAGTATCCTTCGCGTGGAAATGGTGGATCGCACCGGCCTCCCCAAGAATCTTGACGGCAGCGACCGGATCAATCCCCTGCCACCACAAATGGCTTGGATCCAAATTGCAGCCGATGGCTTTGCCGGTCGCTTCCCGCAGCTTCAACATGGTGTAAGGCGTATGCGCCAGGAAGCCGCCATGGAGCTCAATCCCGATCTTCACGCCCGCCGCTTCGGCCTCCGTGTTGATCTCTTTCCAATACGGAATCAATTTATGTTCCCATTGGTACGTGTAGCTGTCATCATATTCGGTTGGCCAAGGCAATACCGGCCAGTTGACTTGGGTATCCGCCGCGTTCCCACCCGATACGCCGGAGAATCCATTGACAACCGGAACGTTCATTAGGCTTGCCAGCTTGATTGTCTTACGCAGTAATTCGTCCGCTTCTGCAGCCACTTCTTTAACCGGAGAGATCGGGTTGTTATGGCAGCTGAGCGCGGAGATCTCCAAGCCCTTATCGGCTAATTTAGCGAGATATTCTGTTCTTGCTTCACTGCTTGCCAATAACTTATCGATATCCAAATGCGCGTTGCCCGGATAGCCGCCGGTGCCAATTTCCACCGTCTGCAATCCCTTCTTGGCAACCTCCTCGATCATCTCATCAAAGCTTAATGCGTTAAACAATGGCGTAAATACTCCCAGTTTCATCGACAATCACTCCTTATTTTTCGCGTGCTTCATAGTGACCATAGACAGGATACCCATTTTGGGTTGGAGCGCACCAACGAATCCCGTTCTTGATGACCTTCTGCACTTTCTCGTGATAATAACTTGGATAGGTTTCATGTCCAGGTTGGAAGTAGAAGATCTTCCCGTTTCCACGGCGGTAAGTACAACCGCTGCGGAAGACTTCGCCCCCAGGGAACCAACTGATAAAGACCAATTCATCCGGTGCCGGAATATCGAAATGCTCGCCGTACATCTCTTCTTTATCCAATTCAATGAAATCGCCAATTCCTTCCGCGATTGGGTGGCTCGGGTTCACGTTCCAAATGCGGCAGTGTTTGCCGTCTTCCCGCCATTTGAGATCACAGGAAGTGCCCATGAGTTTCTTGAATATTTTCGAGAAATGTCCCGAATGCAGCACAACAAGACCCATGCCTTCAAGAACCCGTTTATGCACGCGATCCACGATTTCATCCCGCACTTCATCATGCGCCATATGTCCCCACCAGATCAAGACATCGGTGTCCTCCAATACTTCTTCCGTCAAGCCATGCTCCGGTTCGTCCAAAGTCGCTGTCTTCACCTTGAACTGGTCTTCGCTCAAGAACTTCGCCAATTGCCCATGAATGCCCTCCGGATACATGTCCTGAACGGCCTGGTCGGTTTTCTCATGCCGAAATTCGTTCCATACGGTTACTTGAATCATGGATATCTCTCCTTGATCTTATAGGTACACGGGTTCGCCGGTTTTCGAGGATTTATAAATCGCTTCTAGGATTTCCGTAACCACTAAGGCTTCCTCCGGCTTCACGACAGGTTCGGTATCATTTAGGATGGCTTGAATCCAAGAATGGGCTTCAAGAACTTCCGGTCTCTCCCCTGCGCCATCGTAGAAGGCAACGCCCCCGGTTTGCAGTTCAATCTTCTTCTCATACAACAAGCTGTGATCTTCGCCGTTGATGGTCAAGCCGTTGTTCATATCGGCGCCCGCTTTGGTTCCGCAGAGCGTCGTTTTGGCTTCTTTCACATCCAGGCTGTTCAGGGCCCAACTGGATTCCAGGAAGATCGTTGCCCCGTTCTCCATCACCACAAATCCAAATGCGGAGTCTTCCACGGTGAATTTCTCAGGATCCCAAGGTCCCCAAGCATTCGCAGCATTAGGCGTTTGGGATAAAGCATGATACGTTTTCCCAACCACGTATTTCGGCTTGTAATTGTTCATCATCCAGAGTGTCAGGTCCAACGCATGCGTGCCGATATCGATCAATGGCCCCCCGCCTTGAGCTTCCTCATCCAGGAACACGCCCCAGGTTGGAACGGCACGACGGCGAATCGCATGGGCTTTTCCAAAATAAATCTCTCCCAAACCGCCTTCTTCGCAAAATTGATGCAGATATCTCGAATCGGTCCGGAAACGGTTTTGATAACCGATCGTTAGCTTCTTGCCGGTACGCTTGGACGCTTCAATCATGCTTCTGGCTTCTTCAGACGTCTTCGCCATCGGCTTTTCGCACATGACGTGACAGCCTGCTTCCATCGCTGCAATCGAAAGGACGGCATGCGAGGAGTTTGGCGTACATACGTGTACGACATCCAAATCCGTATTGGCTAACATGGTCTTGTAATCCTCAAACACCTTGGCATCCGGGGTTCCGAATTTCGCTTTTGCTTCTTCGGCGCGTTCAACGATGATATCGCAAAAAGCCACCATTTCCACTTCTTCAACCTTAGAAAGAGCTGGCATATGCTTGCCGCCTGCGATCCCGCCACATCCGATAATTCCAACTTTTAATTTCATCATTTACCTCCTGAAAGCGTTTCTATTGTTGAATTCATTATAGCCAAATCTGAAGCCGCTTTCTTCCCGCTTTTCTCGCAAAAAACTCCTGAATATTGCGCTGCCTTCGCCCAAAAAACAAAGGGCTTAAACGAGATCCACTCGTTCAAACCCTTTGTTATCAAGGCTTATTCAGATTTTTTCGATACTGCAGCGGCGATTGCCCTACCTCATCCTTAAACACATGATGAAAGGTTTTCACGCTGGCAAACCCGGCTTTCTCGGCGACCTCGATCATCGGAATATTTTCGTTGGCCAAAATGAATTTTGCCTGATTTACCCGATACTCCGTCAGGAACTGCATGAACGTTTGTCCCGTATTGGTCTTGAAGAAACGCGTGAAATAATACGGGCTGAAGCCCACGAATTTCGCAACGTCTTCCAGCGTAATGATTTCCCGATAACGATTCTCCACATATTCAAAAACCTGATTTAGCATATCCAACGTTTCTTTGTGTTGAATGGCGGAACGTTTCGTAGGCACTGCAGGGGTCGATCGCCTTGGCAGATGCAAATAGAATTCCCCTATCAATTGATACAGATACCCGAGTGTCAAATAATTCATCCCTACGGGTTTACTCTCTTCGACCTCATATAAGTGAACCAGCAGCTCCGTAGCTTTCTGAGCAAGCGACTGCGGCCAGTTACGGCTCAGCGGCTCTCCCGATTCAAAGAGACTCAACAAAGAATCTTCGGAAACCCGCAAGATCCTCTCATCGAACAGCATCAGGTTAAACTGATAAACATATCGTTCACTATCCGGCGAAGCCAAGAAATAGTGGGCTTTTCCGCTGGGAAAGAAGAAGATCTCCCCTTCCTCCAACTGAACGATATCTTCATCAACGCCGATGTTCACCTTGCCTTTGCGCGAATAAATGATTTCGATTTCTTTATGCCAATGCGGATAGACAATCGTCATCCCGTCATTTAAAAACGTTCGAAACGGAATGGAATCCTCGAATTCCGGGATTTCCAAATAGTCGCTCATACACCCGTTGACTCCCCATGCGTTGTATTTTACATATTCAGATTGATTATAAGGGAGAGCGCTCCACGGGACAACCTCATTCCTTGAATATCTGACGTGCTGCGGCGTCAACAGGCAAGAAAACCTGGATTTGCGGATACGCCTGGTTCTTCACGGAGGCTGTCGTCATTTGCTTCCACCAAGCGGCTAACGCTTGCCACAGTTCTTATATCGCCTAAAACTACTGCTTTACGATTCTAACGCTTACTACAAGGCTTATCCCCCTACTTTGCTGCCATTTCACTCGGTTTTTGCGCAAATAGCGTGTTTCAGCGTCGTTAGATATTCGGGAGAACGAATTTTGCCAAAATAGCATCGCTCACCCGCGTTAGCGCCAAGGTCATGTACAGATTGTGACGATCCATCCACTATCGCTAAAGCAAAAAGGCCGACTCGCTCTGATCTCAGAGGAATCGGCTTGTTCTTAGTTGGTCTTGAGCCTGACCGGAATGAAGGCTTCCATTTGAGCCGTCCCCGTCGCCTTAATCACTTCCGGAGGCGTAATGATATGTCCCATCGCATAGTGATTCGTCCTTTGGTCCAGAACGAAATTTTCGGATTGCTCAATCCAGGCCAAAGCCTCATGATACAACCGGTCATTTGCTTCGTGGTCACCGTCTTTGTAATGATAGGTGAGGTAGGAACCGCCTTCAAAGTCCATCACTTCAAAACCTTCGGCGTCCATCTCATCGGTCAAAGCGTACATCCACACGAGGCCTTCCTTCTCCGCGTCATAATACAAGAAGTCTCTTGGCATGAAACCATCCCGCGGCGCGGGTTTCAGTTTGGAGAAGTAAGCATTGAACTTTCCGAGGACTCCATTTTCCGAAAAATCAGCGTTCTTATCCACCCCGGAAGATACCGCCTTAAACGGTGGGATCGAAATGATTCGAAATTGCATCGTTCGCCCTCCTTAACTTAAATTGATGTTCATATTGCAATCCACCAAAATACGCCAAACCGATCGATCACATTCGAGCAATAGGCGTTCCAATCGCACGGCCCCGGTGGGTCGATGACCGTACCACCTTCTTGTAGAATGTCAAACGCCTGCCGGACCGCCTCCTCGCTCCCCATGTCGTAGACATTGAAAGCCATGGTCTGCCAGGACGTTTTGGGGCTGGTGTCGCATTCCTTCGGTGCTTCGCTGACGGCCATGAACAGCTGACCGTCTCGCATCAATTCGCAGTGCATGTACTCATTTCCCGCTTCATTCTTGATTTCAAGAACTTTCTCTAACCCAAACGCTCGACAATACCGTTCGACCGCATCCAAGCTGCCTTTAACATAGACTTGTGAACTGATTTTCAGAATAAGCCCTCCTCTACTTGAGCAAGTGCTTTGGGACTGAATCATCGATAGCTCATCTTGCTTCTCCTGATCGTAGCCTATCGTTCCAGCATCTACCATATCATTTTTCACTCGGTATTTTATGACGATTTCCATATTCTTGTCGATCAGTTCTTTGTATAGTATTATTTATGTAACAAGACCAAGTGCGGCTAACACTTGGCCTCGACAATTGGCTTGGATGGGCTCCCTTCTAAGTCTTTCATGTGGAAAAACCCACCTTCGGCTCTAACCTTGGGGTGGGTTTTTACTTTCTCCTGATTCATGACTTCGAATAAACCTCGTCAACCATCGCTCGAAGCTGCTGGCAATCGATCGCTGTTGCTTCCAGCGGCGGATAGTTCTGAAACTCCTCTTGTTCCACAATTAACCATGGGATATCCAATCGTTTAGCCACCTGGACATACTCTTTCATCGGCAGAATGCCGGAGCCAATCTCCGTGCTTTCTCGAGGAGAATCCTGCATATCTTTCATGTGAAAAAGACCAATCCGATCCTTATGTGCCTCTAACCAAGGAAATGCGTCAACGCCGGAGTCAGCCAGCCAATACAGATCCACTTCCAGATTTATATGTTTCGTATGTTGCACCATCTCATGCAGGATGTCAAAACCGGGGATCTCCGTAAACTCATTGGCGTGATTATGATAGTAAAACTCGAAACCCTCCGCCTCCGCCTTCTTCGCAATCTCCTCCATTTCAGCAATGAAGCCTTGCCAGCCCTCCAAAGTTTCAAAAGTGGCATAAGGGATAACAATCCGAGAATTTCCGATCTCCTTTTCGAAAGCCAGCGTTTTCTCAAGATCATTCTGCAGGGCTTCAAAAGAAAGATGAGAAGCCGCAACCCGAAGTCCTAACTCCTCCAGATAACTCTTCACTTCCGCAGCGCTTCTTCCGTGATAGCCGGCAAATTCGACGCCATCATAGCCGCTCCGTTTCACTTCTTTTAACGCCTCATAGAAGTTGTCTTTGCATGCATCCTGAATGCTCCATAGTTGCAACGCAATTTGGGGTTTCATTGAATCTCCTCCTTTCTCGAGATTATTATAGCTAAATTGTTACTTTACACAACCTAAAAACTCTTCTGAAGACCAAGGCGAACGCCGAAGCATGAATGTTTTGTTATCTGTAGAAGGGGCCCTCCAGTTCAGAGAGCCACAGGACGTGGCTCTTTGAACCTTCTATGTGTTATGTCAAACTTATTTCATAAATTCGAGAACTACTCCCCCATGGATGATATCCATCCCCAATATACTTGAAACCATAATTCTCATAAAAACCAGTTATTTCCGTACACAAATACAATGAATTAAAACCCAATTTCATTGCATCTCGTTTTATTCTCTCAATTAGAAGATTAGATAAGGCGTTACCCCTATAATCTTCTTCTATATATAATGCACAAAGCCAAGGATATAAATCTCCCCTACTAATAAAATCATTTGATATCAATCCTGCACATCCAATGGTTCTATCATCATCCACTAGCAAGTACCAATTTGGAAATGGGGTAGCACAATGATAAATGCTATCCTTATACACATTGTACGTATTTTCGTTACCCCATTTTGAATATATGTATTCAAGTGCTATCTGTGTGATTTCTGGATTTTCTAATACAGACTTAATATACAAAATGTCCCCTCCATAAACTATTAATATTGCTGTTAATCGATTTTATCCCCGCCGAAGGACACTTACTTAAGGCGAAATATCTCACTATGATACATTTTTTTCTTTTGTGTTATTATATAGGTAATAAAAGCCAAGTTCAGCGAACACTTGGTCAGTACATTTGGCTTGGATGGTTTATTCCCTTCTAAGTCGTATAGGAACAAAACCCACCTTTGGCCTCAACCTTTGGGTGGGTTTTTACTTTCTCTTGTTGCTATTATTGATGTATGTTAAAAGAGCAAGAATGAACATTCCAAAGAGGAACCTATCGTTAATGCATCTTTCGCTTCCATGGCTTCACCTCCTTTCGAAGGGAAACCATGCCCGCCCAAGATTCAATTATACTTTCCTATTTATCCAGTGGAATGAATAACATCCGTACGGTTTAAGGATATTCTCTGCACTAGCGTAAATTTCATCTACCGTTCTTGTATTCACTTTTAGCTTTTTTTATATTTCTTGTTTATACTTAGCCATAAAGCTATTTCCGACGTACTCACTCATTATGTTTTTTTATACCTTCCTAGAAAGTTCAGTTTAGCGGCTTTGGTAAATTGTTCTCATCGTAATAGAAATCATAATCATTGAGTATAAAGTAATCGATTTGGTCAGAGTTTGTTTCACTTGTTATAAAAGTCAATTCGTATTTCTCATTTTTCATATATCTTGGATCTACTGATTTGAAAAGTCCCATAGCTTGTAACCGATCATCTATAACCTCAAAACTGTAACTTAAGCCTGATAAACTGCTTGACGTGGGCTCACCATAAATACTTAACACTTCTTTTCGGTTTGCTGGCATTCGCAGCCCCTTGTTGGTTTGCGCATCAGGTGAAGGATCCACTAAAATCGCAGCTACGATCTCATCGCGATAGTAAACAGATATTGCCCCGTATGTATCCATAACTACCATAGAATATGATAGCTGTCCAGTAGGCTTACCGTAGGTTGCTTCTACTGTTTCTCTCCTCATTCCCAAAGTAATCGGCTTATCTTCACCGTTACGAATACCTATAATCTCTTCCTCAGTAAAGGTTGGTTTGTTCGGATCAGATTTTGTAAATCGATCTTCCATGGCTTGAATAAAAGCTGACTGTTCAACTGATATTGATCGGATGTTACCTGACTCACTGATAGTAAACTTTAATGTGTATACATCCGCACGGCCCTCGCTTGCTTGAATATCCATACCATAAATCTGTTTTAGTTTACCGTTCGTGAGTTGAAACACATAATAATATGTATACTCATTAAATTGCAAAGGTTCGCCAAGTTTCGCCACAACTTTCTTCCATGGACTTCCAAACTTAAATTGACTATTTAAAGAAGTATCGTAACCCGAAGTAAAAATATAGGCAACTTTTCCTTTAAGATATCCAACAAATAACGTAGAGAAGTTGATGTTATAGCTATAACCCTTAACAGCTGAACTTTCAACTTCATCAGGCTTACCCAGAAGTTGATCAACCTGTTGTTTTGTCATTCCTGGACGAATAGCAATCATCTTCTTTTGTTTAAGGACTTCAACAGTTAGGTAGGGATGTTGAACGATGCTTCCATTAACCTCATTTGTCTTTGATGCAGCTGCGTTCACGTTATGTGAAACAAAAACCGTCCATAAGATGGCTACCAAGATCATAATCAAAACAGTGTTTGTATTCCAACGACTACCATGCTTCGACTTTCTTTCTACCGTTAAGTGATTTCCCATTATCTTGGATCCTTTCTATTAAATTTCTGAAACTAAATATCTTCAAGATTTCAAGACAACCATCCAACTTACCTGCCCAGGAAGTACATAAAATTGCCAACTCTGGATAATTATCAAAGGGCATCATCTTCTTAACACTTTTTGGGAGACATATAAAGCACGCACACTTCAAACTGTTAAACTAGTATAATTTACCTATATCATACCCTCTTCCAAAATGGAAGATTATGACGAAAGAAATATATTTTGCTCGAATATAAAGAAACTCCCGCTCAATAGGAGTAGCGGAAGCTTGATGGGATATTGACGATGACGATTAAACTATACAATAAGAACCAAATTGCCCTAGCCATCCATTAGAAGTTCTTCCCTAATCCTTTCCACAAAACACCTCCACCATAACCAACGCCCCTAACCTAAACCCTTGCACAAAAGCTTCACTTGTAACCATGGAACTAGATTCACCATTCAGATCCAAAATTCTCTCAAGAAGTCCGAAGTCATGTTCCGAAAATTTCGACTTCGCTTCCTCCATTAATTCAGAAATCCTTCTATTGAGTGGACGATATTCCGGATCTGTGGGAACCATTCGTTCTTCAAGCTTCAGGCTCCCGTAATAAAATTCGTCTATAATCCTCTTCATGAAATCACCTACAATAACCATTTATTTAGGAAGATAACAACTAATCCCTTTATTCTTCCTCATATCCATTTTAACGAAGCAATGAAGAAAAATTGGATTTTATGCAATATCCGCATATAAATCGATTATTCTCAGAAATCCTACCTCCCCCCATGGTAAAATAAACCCTATATCCCTACATAATGAGGTGTTGAAATGATTACAATTAGACCGCTCGAACCCCATGAGTTCGACTTTTTCACGGATATGCACTATGAGTCTATCCACATCCCGCAGGGGAAACCACCAAAGCATGAGCTTTTGAATGCTCCGCATCTTAGGAAGTATCACGAGGATTGGGGGCGAAAAGGAGATCGAGCGTTAGTGGCCCTGAAGGAGGATCAACTCGCGGGGGCAGCATGGTACAGATTGTTCGACGAGACGAATCCTGGTTATGGTTACGTCGATAGCGAAACGCCGGAGTTAGGCATAGCTATTTATCCAGATTTTCGTGGGATGGGGATCGGGCGAACCTTAATGAATGAAATCATCAAGCAGGCAGCGAGCGACGGATACCGATCCCTTTCCCTGAGCGTCGATCCCGAGAATACTTCCGCCGTGAAGCTATATCAACATTTAGGATTTTCTTATTACGGCATTTCCGGTACTTCCTGGACCATGATCATCGATATCCTCTCACTTGATTCATGAGGCAATTTACGGAAGCGATCCCCGCATCAACGACGATACAAATTAGCTAATTCCATATTGATTCCAACGAAATATTTAGCTAAAATAAAACTATAATTAGCTAATTGGAGGTAGGGATCATGCAAGTATCTTCGACGGATATGCAAAATAACTTCGGGAAATATTTAAAGTTTGCAGAAGCTGGGGAGGAAATCATCGTTACGCGAAATGGGAAGGACGTTGCTAAGCTCAACGCACTCGCTGCAGCCAGTGAATCCGTGCTAAGAGAGAGAGCAGCGAGTTATCATGCCGGGGGCGAATGGGTATCGTACCAAGATTTCCTCGAGTTGACGGAGACGTCGGAGCAACGTTACGAGTTGATCGATGGTGTCGTGTATAATTTGGCTTCTCCTTCCTTCAACCACCAACTTGCCGTTCAAGAACTGCTGGGCACTTTTTACGCTTGGTTTAAGGGAAAGCCCTGTATACCCCTAACTTCCCCATTCGATATCACACTAGAGAAGGAGGAAAACAACACTTGCGTCGTACAACCCGATCTCGTAGTCATTTGCGATAAGGATCGAATCGACACGAAAGGCAAATACATGGGAACTCCTCAATTAGTCGTTGAAGTATTGTCCCCCTCCACGCGGAGCAAAGACCTGGTCAAGAAACTCGACTTGTACAGCGTATGTGGCGTGAAGGAATATTGGATTGTGGATCCGATGAAAGCACACGTATTCGTCTACTCACTGGAGGACAGCAATATTACGGACATGACCGTATTTTCAAACCATGCAGATGTGTATGTAACCTCCCAGCTATACCCGGGTTTACAAGTATCGATCCAAGACTTATTCGCTTAATAGGATAGCCCAAGTCGATCGTTCTCCACCGAAATCCCCTCCCGTTTGCGATCCACGCGATTTGCATAAGCTATAACCACGACGACTACGCCGGATGGCGGTAAACGGGAGATCGAGCACCATGACATGGTTTGAAACGACGGGAACCATTACCTACTTTGAGACTTGGGCCATCGCCGAATGCCCGAAGGACATTATGAATTATTATGGGCATTGGGTGTATCGGACCCATCATATGAAGTTGAACAAGCCCAAGTTTGGCAGCCACATTTCGATTATTCGCGGTGAAGACGTGGATCCCGAACGAAAAATAAGGTTCTGGGGCAAATACGCCCATCAGCCCCTCACCTTTGCTTACTCCAACGAAATGGGCCATAATGCCGAGCATTACTGGCTTCCGGTCTGCTCTCGCGAAATGGAGCGATTACGGACCGAACTTGGCTTGCCCAAGGACCCTCCGTTTGGGTTCCATCTTACCCTCGGGCGAATTCCTCACTGACCTTCCCCTTCGATCCTTTCTCCTTCTCCCCCTCCGGCATCTGAAAATGGCGAAGGAGTAACGCGAAGAGCTGATCTACCATTTCAGTCGGAGAATACGGCATCCCCTCCTCGATCCACCATTCCATCAGACTTACAGCGCCGGAGGCTAGAAACTGTACCTCGACCTCTCTGCTTATACCAGAAGGGATGCCATTGGTGCTCAGATAATCCGTGATTCCTTGCCGCATGAAAACCATCATCCGTTCGCGGAACACAGGGTTCCCTTTGCCGGTGATTAAAATGGAATAAATCGGCGCATGGGCCTCCAAAAATTCGAACGTTTGAAGCAGCAGTTCTCTGGCTGATCCCGGAGTCATCTCCCCTGCCGGCTGACAGCTCTCGATCAGTTGCTGTAAATAGGTCTCAATACATTGCTCCTGCAGGTCGAATTTATCCGTAAAATGCAGATACACCGTACCCCGATTCACATTCGCACGTTCGGCGATATCGTTAATCGTCACTTTGTCAAAACCCTTCTCGCCGAGCAATGCGACGAATGCTTCCATAATCGCCTGCCGCGATTTCATAATTCTACGATCCATGTGATTCTCTTGCCTCCTAATTCCCTCAAATGAACAAAACCTCGCCCATCTGTTGATTTATCAACAAAACCGAAGCAAATTAACGATTGATGCCTAACTAACGACAATGCTAAGGTAATTCTATTAAATCATCGTTGATTATTCAACAATTGTTGATTAATAAGAGAGGGTGAAATCACAACGTGAAGGTATTAGTTTATGGAGCGGGAGTATTAGGCAGCTACCTGGCTCATGTTTTGATTCGAGGAGGCAATGACGTTTCTGTAATGGCCCGAGGTGCTCGAGCGGATGAAATTGAGCGGGATGGAATCGTTCTGCGCCATTATTTTCAACGAAAAACAACGGTAGATCCGGTTCGCGTCATTCGGACGCTGGAGAAGGACGAACTCTATGACCTGATCTTTGTCGTAATGAAATATACGGATTTCCGAACGGTGCTGCCGATCCTAGCCGGCAACCTCAGCCGTAACCTCGTGCTGGTCGGCAATAATGCAGAAGCAAGGGAAATGCAAACGGAGCTGATCGAGCAAAGTGAGACGGAGAAAAACATCGCTTTCGGTTTCCAATTATCCGGCGGTCGCCGGGATCCGAGCAGAACCTTGATTATCCGCAGTCGAGGCCAGATGGTGCTTGGCGGGTTGGACGGACCCATTTCTTTTCAAGCGGAGCTTAGGCAAGCCTTCGCCAAAACCAAATACAAACTTACCACCAACGAGGATATGGACGCCTGGTTAAAAAATCATATCGTACCGATTCTGATGCTTAATTACCTACTGCAAATCCACGACGGCCAAACGAATAAGGTTGCCCGTGACGGCAAGCTAATACATCATGCGGTGGCTGCCATGGGTGAAGGCTTCCACGTGCTGGAGACGCTTGGTTATCCTCTGACCCCTGCCGTTCAAGCTTCGGTCATTCGCAAGCACAGACGTCTTGTTCAAGGATTCCTGAAACTCTATCACCTGCTTCCGGTCAGCCGGATGATCGATGGCAACTTTGCCGAAATCGAAGCTTTGGCCGAGAAGTTCCACGAATGGTCGGCGCAAGCCAAGGTCAATACCCCTCATTGGGATGAACTGAACAGAAAGCTACGCTTAAAAAAGGCTGGCGAATAATCGCCAGCCTTTCATTTTTAATCCAAACTTGCTGTGTTCAAGAGAGGGAGCTCCTCTCCCCTGCGTTGCTTGGCGTAATCCGCCGTGGCCGTAAACAGCACATCGGAGGAGGAGTTCAGCGCGGTTTCGCATGAATCCTGCACAACCCCGATAATAAACCCTACTCCCACGACCTGCATGGCGATATCATTCGAAATTCCGAACAAGCTGCAAGCCAAAGGGATGAGCAAGAGCGAGCCGCCGGCCACCCCGGAAGCGCCCGCCGCGGAAATCGCCGACAGTACGCTCAGCATCAGCGCCGTACCGAAGTCCACTTGAATCCCTAGTGTATTCACGGCTGCCAGCGTGAGGACCGAAATCGTCACAGCCGCCCCCGCCATATTGATCGTCGCACCTAATGGAATGGAGACCGAATAAGTATCCTTGTTCAACTCTAATTTTTCGCACAAACGCATATTCACGGGGATATTCGCCGCCGAGCTTCGCGTGAAGAACGCCGTAATCCCGCTCTCTCGCAAGCAAGTAAACACCAGCGGATACGGATTACGTCGAAGGTTCATGTAAACGATCAAGGGGTTCACAACCAAACCGATAAACAACATGCACCCAACCAATACGAGCAGCAGCTTTCCGTAACTCAGCAAGGAGGCTAAGCCGCTGGCCGTAATCGATTCATACACCAGCCCAAGGATCCCAAACGGCGCTAGTTGAATGACCCACTTGACGATTTGCGATACGGCGTCGGACGCTTGAGTGAGTAGGCTCTTCGTGTGATCACCTGCCCCTTTCAAGGCAAACCCAAGCAGGAGCGCCCAGGCCAAAATGCCGATATAATTGGCATTCATCAATGCACTAACCGGATTGTCCACGATATTAAGCAGTAGCCCTTTGAGAACTTCGACGATCCCTCCAGGCGGAGTCAAACCTTCGGTTGCCCCAGCCAAGGATAAGCGGACGGGGAACAGATAACTGAATGCCACGGCGGTTGCCCCAGCCAGGAACGTACTGATCCCATATAGAATCAGAATCGATTTCATATTGGTTTGGCGCCCTTTTTGATGATTCGCGATCGCAGCCATCACCAACAGCAGCACCAGGAGCGGTGCAACTGCCTTCAGTGCCGATACGAACAACGTGCCGAGCAACGCGATCCCACTGGCTTTTGGCACGATTAACGCCAAGAGGATGCCAACCACCAATCCTGCTAAGATGCGTTTTACAAGGCTAATACGATTCCATTTGTGTAGGATTGCCTTCATGTTTCTCCCCCGTTTTCTTATGATGTCGCTTAGAAGCATAGCGATAGTATATCACGCTCCATGGACACCTGTCCTCCTGGTGGAAACATTTGTGCATTACTGTTCACATCTATTCTCATTACATTGGAACAAGCGCCTTCTCAAGCTTATAATCCTCCAACCGTACATCAGTTTCCTGCCCTAATATCAGTTTGGCCAACTGCGCTCCGATAAACGGTCCCATCGTCAGTCCCGAAGCCCCTAAGCCATTAGCTGCAAAAATCCCACTCCATCCGGGTACAGCCCCGATAACCGGAAGAAAGCCCGGAGTAAAAGGACGAAAGCCGACCCTCGCTTCCAGGAAACTGGCGTCTGCCAAACCCGGTGCAACGGCCAGTGCCTTGTAGGTCACTTCTTGTAGACCGCCTGCCGTCACACGGGCATCATAGCCGGAAGGATCGTTCTCGTGAGTTGCGCCGATCACGATGCGACGATCATCAAACGCCAGGATGTACTGATCCCCCGGCGGCATGACGACAGGCCAGTGTTCTGTCGATACGCCCGGCAGCGCCAAATGAACAATCTGCGCTTTCTGGAAGGTCACCCTAAATTCCATTCCCAACGGGGCGAGCAACTGGCGGGCCCATGCACCTGCGCAAAGGACAACGGCATCGGCGCTCACTTTTTCCCCACCAACGTTCACCCCGGTCACAGTCGAGTCGTCGTGCAGGAGCACAGCTTCGCCGCGCACCAAGGTCGCGCCGTGCCGGACCGCCGCCCTTAGGAGAGACTCGCGGAGCGCGCGCCCGTCAACGCGGGCGGCACCGCTCACATAGAGCGCATAGTACCCCTCATCAAGCGGAGGAAACCGTCGCTTAACTTCGTCCGGTTCGAGCAAAGTGAGTTCCCCCATTTCCGGAGCTTCTCGTTTTCGCTCAAGGGCCAGCTTCTCCAAAGCGACGAGCTTCTCGCGTTCCCGGTGAAGACGAATCGCTCCTACTCGGGCATAGCCGGTATCGCGCTCTCCTTCCCTTTCCAGTTCCTCGATCAACGGGCCGTAGTACCGTGCCCCGGCTATAGCCAGCCGATACCAGGCTTGGTTACGCCGTTGCGAGATCCACGGGCAGATGATTCCCGCCGCCGCATCGGTAGCTTGTCCCGGAACGCCGTGATCGACGACCGTCACGTTCGCCCCAAGCTTGGCTAAATGATAAGCCGTCGATGCGCCAAGAATTCCGGAGCCGATCACGATAAAATTTTGCAAATGAGACGCCCCCTTTTCAAACCAAATCGTTTAAGTTGAAACCCGCAAGGCAAACCTGCGTAACATCCAGTAACGCTTCAAAAAATGAGGAGGACTCTCGAATGATTATGACAACAACCACAACCATTGAAGGCTCACCGGTAAGACAATACATCGGCATCGTCACGGGCGAAGTCATCATGGGCGCCAACGTTGTGCGCGATTTTCTGGCATCGATTACCGATATCGTTGGCGGACGTTCGGGCGCTTATGAGAACAAGCTCCAAGAGGCCCGGGACACTGCGTTCGCAGAAATGCACGAGAAAGCTTCGCGTCTCGGGGCGAACGCCATCATCGGCGTCGACATCGATTATGAGGTGATTCGCGAAGGGATGCTGATGGTTTCGGTCAGCGGAACGGCCGTCATCGTGTAATCACTAGTTTCACCCTAAAGAAAAACCAAAAACCCGCGGATTCGCGGGTTTTTTTGGGCTCTTCGGGATGATTCATCCCCATTAGATCCTCTTGGTCATAAACACACTGTTGGGGTCCTCTACATAATCCGCAAAGGGCTCGCAATACGTAAACCCGAAGCCTTCATACAACCGACGAGCCGGAGCGAAAGCCTCCATAGAACCTGTCTCTAGGCTGACCTGCCGGTACCCTCGCCGTGCCGCCTCCTCGAGGAGATGCGCCAGCACTTGCTTCGCGACGCCCTTTCCCCGATAAGGAATGGCGGTACGCATCGATTTCACCTCGCCATGCTGATCATCCAGCTCCTTAAGGGCACCGCATCCCGCGAGCTCGTCGTCGATCCAGGCACTCCAGAACGTAACGTCCGGCCTTTTCAAACCGTCCAGATTCAGCGCATGAATACTCTCAGGCGGGGAGTTCTCGGCCATATTCGCCAAATGTTCACCAATTAAAGCTGCAATCTCAGGTCCGCTCAAATCATCCAATTTGATCGTTAACAACCGGCTCCCTCCCTATCCCTTCATAACCTCATTTACTTCGCTTGGATATATCCTTCCGCCTTCAGCAGTTCGGCAATGAGTACCGCTCCGCCTGCAGCTCCGCGCAATGTATTATGCGAAAGTCCAACGAATTTATAGTCGTACAGCGAATCCTCGCGCAACCGACCCACCGAAACCCCCATCCCATGTTCAATATCACGGTCGAGTTTTGTCTGCGGACGGTTTTCTTCCTCAAAATAAGTGATAAACTGCTTTGGTGCGCTTGGCAGTCCCAGCTCTTGCGGTCTGCCCTGGAACCCGCGCCAGCGCCCAATGATTTCATCCTTCGAAGGTTTGTTCTTAAACGACACGAACACGGTTGCCAAGTGACCGTCTGTCACGGGAACGCGGATGCACTGCGTCGTAATTAAAGGGGAGCTTGCTTTGACGATCTGCCCGCCATCCACATGGCCCCAAATCCGCAGCGGTTCCTGCTCACTCTTCTCTTCCTCGCCGCCGATATACGGGATCACGTTATCCAGCATATCCGGCCAATCGGTAAAGTTCTTCCCGGCACCGGAAATCGCCTGATACGTCGAAGCAACCACCGTAGTAGGTTCAAAATCCAGCAGCGCATTTAATGCGGGTACGTAACTTTGAATCGAGCAGTTCGGCTTCACGGCAATGAACCCTGTGCTCGTCCCGAGGCGTTTGCGCTGTGCGGCAATCACTTCGATATGCTGCGGGTTGACTTCCGGGATCACCATCGGAACATCCGGCGTCCAGCGGTGAGCCGAGTTGTTGGAGATGACCGGGGTACCGGTTTTCGCGTACGCTTCCTCCAACGCTTGAATTTCCGCCTTTTTCATATCAACCGCACAGAAGACGAAGTCCACATCTGCCGTCACTTCTTCAACCTTGGCCGCGTCCTGAACTACGATAGATTTAACGGCTTCCGGGATCGGCGTGGCCATTTTCCAACGTCCCTGCACGGACTCCTCATACGTTTTGCCTGCGGAATTCGCGCTGGCCGCTATGCCTGTGACCTCGAACCAAGGGTGCTGATCCAGCAGCTGTACGAAGCGCTGGCCCACCATTCCCGTCCCACCGACGATGCCTACTTTCAATCTCTCACCCATTTGTTTGATCCTGTCCTTTCCATATAAGTGTTCTAACCATCGCCAAAATAAAAAATCCCACCTCCAAGACGAGTCTTCCGTCTTGGGGGCGAGATTGGTATGCCCGCGGTACCACCCCAGATTCGTTAATATGTCGCCATATTAACCTCTTCAAGTACAGCCTGACCCAGCCAAGCGTATACCCTAGCTCTATAACAGGAGCTCCTGTCACACCATCCCGCCGACTTTGCGTTCCGATGCGCTGCTCAGAGGCTTTATTCGATAAAGAAACGCTTTGCTCCTTTGCAGCTTACCGGAGCTCTCTGGGAAAGGTTCCATTTACCTACTCATCTCGTCATCGCATTTCATGTTGCGATAATATTACCAGATTCGCGCCAGAACGTAAACCGGTTTGAAGAAATTTTCAGAGCCCAAATGTTCCCTTAGTCCATCCGGATGACGCGGTATCTTCTCCGGTAAGCCCCCGGTGTGAATGTGGTCTCCCGTTTGAACAACCGGGCGAAATAATTCGGATCCGGGAATCCGCATTGCTCCCCAATCTGTTTCAACGGCTCGTCGGTATGCGCGAGCAACCGCTTGGCCCTCTCGATTTGTTGATGATGGCGGTATTGCAGCGGGCTCATTCCCGTATGCTGCTTCAAGCACCGCGCCAAATAATCGAAATGATAATGCAAATCACGTTCCATTTGCCCCGCATCAAAAGCGGTGCCCAATCGATCTTCCAGGTAAGAAGCAACTCGCTCGCTGAGCTCGTACGACCGCGACTGCGGACCTCCTTGTCTCATCCCGTGCTGCAGCTGCAAAAGCAACTGACTGAACCGAAGCTGCAGCTCGAAGGAACGATAGGGCGTAAGCGACCGATGCAGCGCGATCATCTCGTCCAGCAAAGGCCGTATCGTTCGGAGATCCACGTCGGCAAATTTCGGGACGTCAATCATCGCCGGTCGCGGCTCTGTGTCCTGATCGGTTCGTGCGAGCGGCTGCTGCTGCCACCCTTGCTTCTCCGCCAGCTTGAGCGGGGACGCGGCAGGGTGTCGGAAATGGATCCAGTACACCTCGGTTTCTTCCTCGGTCGGACGGTAACCGCGATGCCTTAATCCCGGTTCCAGCACCAGAAGCTTCCCGGGCCCTATCTCGTAAGCGGTCCCCTCCTCTTCCATATATAAAGACCCTTTCGCGCAAATAATCAGATCGTACGCCTCGAAGACCCGTTCGGCATGCGTCACTCCCGGTTTCCATAACGCGTAGCCTACCGTTGCCAGCAACGGCAAAGGCGGTGCCTCAAACTCCAGCATGAGCATGTTATCGCCCCCCATGTTATGTAGAAATTGTACTATATTTAGTCGCAATTAGCAGCTGTATCAAGCGATTAATCTCTTTAGAATGGTAGGTATCGTACGATGAAAACAATCCATTACGGGAGGAATACCCATGAGATTCCGACAGGTTCATCTCGATTTCCATACTTCCGAAGCGATCGAAGGCATCGGCAGCCGATTCTCCAAGCAGCAATTCCAGGAGATGCTCCAACTGGGCCATGTCGATTCGATTACGGTGTTCTCCAAATGCCATCATGGCTGGGCTTACCATCCGACAACCGCCAACGAAATGCACCCGCATCTATCGTTCGACTTGCTCGGCGCACAAATCGAAGCGGCTCACGAAATCGGCGTCAAAACGCCGGTTTATCTCTCCGCTGGTCTGGATGAGAAGCTCGCTCGCCAACATCCGGAATGGCTGATCCGCGATCCGCACGAGAAGCTTAGCTGGTCGCCCGATTTTATGACGCCGGGATATCATCAGTTTTGCATGAACACTCCTTACCTGGACATCCTGGCTGCTCAAGTCCGTGAGGTCGTAACCCATTATGATGCGGACGGAATCTTCCTCGATATCATTGGGGTCCGCGAATGTTATTGCCAATCTTGCGTCGCTGAAATCCGTAAACGCGGCTCGGATCCACGCAACCTGGAAGAGATGAGACGCTTTTGGGAAGAGACCTATCTCCGCTACGCCAAAGTGATGGATGATGCCGTGCATGCCGTGAAGCCTGGCCTGCCGATCTTCCACAACGGGGGACATGTCAAGCGCGGTCGGCGTGACCTCGCAAAGCTGAACACCCATCTGGAGCTGGAGTCCCTGCCGACGGGCGGTTGGGGGTATGACCACTTTCCGCTTTCCGCGCGGTACGCTCAAGGGCTGGGAATGAACTTCCTGGGGATGACGGGAAAATTTCACACCTCGTGGGGCGAATTTGGCGGTTACAAGCATCCAAACGCGCTGAAGTACGAGACGGCGCTTAGCTTGGCGAACGGGGCACGGATCTCGATCGGCGACCAACTGCATCCGACCGGATTGATGGACCCAGCAACTTATGCGCTAATCGGCGAAGCTTATAGGGAAGTTGAAGCGAAGGAGGAATGGTGCCGGGACGTAACCTCCGTCGCCGACGTAGCGCTGCTGTCTGCCGAGGCATCGGGGGTTCCGGGCGATTCGGTGCAAGACGCCGATTCGGGGGCCGTACGGATCCTGCTGGAAGGGAATTACCTGTTTGATGTCGTGGACACGGAAACCGACCTAACTTCTTATCAAGTCGTCATTCTGCCGGACGTCATTACCCTCGATGAACCGCTCAAGACGAAGCTTGAAGCATTTGTTTCCAAAGGCGGCAAAATCCTGGCCACCGGACGCTCCGGCCTGTCGTCGGACGGTACGCGGTTCGAACTTGATTTCGGTGTGAAACCGCTTAAGGCCTCCGCGTTCAAGCCGTCGTATTTTCGGCCGGACTTTGAACTGCCTTCCTTAAGCAACGCTTCCTTCGTCATTTACGCCGATGGTCAGGACATCGAGCTGGATACAAACGGTCACAAGCTGGGCAGCCGGGAAAATTCCTATTTCAACCGCGATCTGTTCACCTTTTGCTCGCATCAGCACACACCGTCCAATTTGCAGGACGCCGGCCCCGGCATGGTGGAGGGCCCTTCCGGTATCTATGCAGCCTGGAATCTGTTCGAGGACTACGCCTTGAAGGGCAGCTTGCCCGTCAAGGAGATTCTGCACTACGCCTTGGACCGTTTGCTGCAACGTAAGACGATGAGCTCAAATCTCCCTGCACAAGGGGTAACAACGCTTCAGGCACAACAAGCCAGCAACCGCTGGATCCACCATCTGTTGTATGCCTCTCCGGTACGCCGAGGCCAAAACGTTGAGGTCATCGAAGACCTTCCGATCCTTAGCGGCATCGAATCCACGATCGCTGTACCGGCACCGGTTCGGGAAGTTTATCTGGCGCCTCAGCGGACAGCGATTCCATTCCGCCAAGAGAAAGGGAGCATCACGTACACTCTTCCCTCTTGGTCCTGCCATCAGATGGTTGTGCTGCAGTTTTAGTACACGATCAATCGGGTAGAAGCGGATACCCCGGATTACTCGGCCAAGCCGCTTCCTGTTTCATGGCTTGTCGGCAGGCGCTCACAACCCCCGCTCGGGATTTTCACCCTATCGATGTCCCCATGCTGGGCGCATACCCAAAGAGCCTTGAACCCAAAGGTTCAAGGCTCTTTCACATCAAAACGACCGTTTACCGCAGCGCCGCCAAAACCTCTTCCGTCGATCGTATCTTGCCGATGCGCGGGAAGATGAATCGGCATACGTACTCGTGCTCCTCCGTCGTCGAAGCAGACATGGCATCCTCGACGAATATCTGTTGGTACCCATGCTGGAACGCTTCACGCGCAGTCATGTCAACCCCGATGGAGGTGGAGATGCCGCAGAGCACGATCGTATCGATGCCGCGCCGCCGCAGCTGCAGATCAAGGTCCGTGCCGAAGAAAGCTCCCCACTGGCGTTTCGTCACCATGTGTGCCCCTTTAACCTCCGCCAACTCAGGCACGATTTCATCCCAACCTGCAGGGTACGCCGTTGGGCTCGGATGCATGTCCGTTTCTGGCTTCAACATGTCCTTTCCATCAAAGGAGGATACCCGGACAAGCACCACGAACCCGCCTTCTTCGGCAAATGCCTGTGCCAGCCGGCTTGCGTTTCCTACCACTACAGTGCTCTCGTGAGGAGCCCCTTTGCGGGAGGGATGCGCAATTCCTTGCTGCAAATCGATCACAACCAGCGCTGTCTTTTCCGCTATGATCCTCGTCTTCATGTCAGATGGATCCATTTCCATCATCATCTCTCCTTCACTCCATTCTTGGTCATCTTTGGATAAGCGCCAATCGACCAGGTTCCTTCAACTTCTTATACACCTTCGTATAAACCCAGACCGCATTGATTAGCAGCAAAACGCCGGTCGTCAAGAATACGTATGGAACGCCGAGCCAAGCCGCGACTTGACCGCCCAGCACGGAACCGGCAAATACCCCCAGATACCCGGCTGCCATGCTAAATCCATACACCCGCCCTGTCAGATGCTCCGGAGTAATCTTCTTGATGAGTGTGTTGACCGAGGGACTGAGTCCGCCCGCAGCCAATCCCAGCAAAAAACGCAGCCCCATCAGCTCCCAAGGATTCCGTGCGAGTGCCTGCGGGATAAACAAGATCCCGGCCACCAGCAGCGCAGCCAGCATCACCTTATGAGCGCCAATCCGGTCGGACAACTTCCCGAGCCTTGGCGCTGCCAAAATATTAGCCAAACCTGATGCCGAGAAAATGACCCCGGCCAACAGCGCCACATGGCCGCTGTTCCGAGAAATATCATTTACACACACCGTTAGCACCGGTTCCACCGAATACATGGCGACACTCAGCATAAAAAAGGTGGCGAACAGCGTCAAGGTTAAGCTTTTTTCAGGAACTGCCGCCCATACCTCTTTCATTCCCGCCACTTTCTCATCCGTCCGCACGAACGTTTCCTTAACGAATAACCATGTCGTTATGAAAGCGATCAGCATCAACACACCGGTCAGGAAAAAGGTGTTTGGAATCCCGGCGTTTTCGGCAATGAACCCGCCGATCGTTGGCCCTAACAGCGATCCCGCGATATTGGACGTGGATAACAGACCTAACGCCCAACCCGCATGAGCCTTGTCCGTTTGCGTCGCGATCAGCGTTGTGCATGCTGTGCCGTAGCCGGTAATGATGCCTTGCAACAGACGAAGGGCGATCAATACATACACATGGGTAGCGAACCCCATACATCCGATAATGATCGCCATTCCGAGGCTAGCCCGGAGGAGCATCGGTTTCCGCCCATATTTATCGGCCGCGAGCCCCCAAATCGGGGAGAAAATCGCCGAGACGATAAACGTAATGCCAAATGCGAGTCCGGAATAACGGGCTACCGCATCGGCCTGATCAACCCCCAGCTGCTTGATGTAGAGCGGCAAAATCGGAGCGATCTGACTCATGCCTACCCCTGTCACGAACATGCCAAACCAGCAGACGATCAAATTTCTTTTCCAAATCGGCATAACCCAAAGCCTTCTTCCTTCTGTAAGAGCTCGCTGTCCACTGCGCGACAATTGAACATTCTTGCAGAATGATCTTAACGCGAAAAACAGCTATGTACCATGCATTATCCTAAACTCCATGGACGATATTGCTGTAAAATTCAGATGGACTGATCCCTTCCGTACGCTTGAAAATTCGGCTGAAGTAAAATTCGTCGGCGAAACCGAGCTCTAATGCAACGTCCTTGATTTTTTTGTCACCGTCCAAGATGAGTTCTTTGGCTTTATCCATTTTAAGTTTGTTGAAGTACTCGATGACCGTATAGCCGGTAGCCTGCTTGAACACTCGCGTCAGATAGTACGTTGACAGTTGCACCAAATCAGACAACTCCGCCAAAGTGAGCCGCTCAGTAAGATGCTCACGCATATGCTGGATCACCTTTTCGACTTTAAGCGCAACCGCGTGATTCTGATTTTGTCTCTTTACCTGTAAGAAGATTTCATATAGCAGCTGCTGCAATCTGGCTCTTGCCAACAGCTCATAACCCGGCAGTTTGGCGGACCAGGCGGCCGTCAGCCTTTGAAAGGCGTCCACGACCAAGTATCCATTTTGCAGTATGCGCATCGGCGGCAACGGCAGCCGTTCATGTTCCTTTCCGATAGACCAAGCGCCTTCGTCATATCCGATGCTCGTAGAGCTGAAGTGGATCGAATAGAAACAGATCGGCTCCTCTTCATCCATTTCAATCGTATGCGGTAACCCCGCTCGCAGGTAAAAGATCAACCCCTCCTGAACGAGATGCTTCTTGCCGCCCAGCGTTAAGCTGCCCTTACCTCCGGTTACAAGCAGCAGCTCATGATGCTGAAGCGTTCTGCTAATTTGGGTCCTGATCTTCTTGCCATCGTTTGGTTGCTTACTATTGCAGTAATGGATATGAAAATAGAGATTATTCAAGTTCATAACCGATCGCCTCCACCGGGTCTTCCGCTGCGGAACGCAGCTACTGCGATTAGAACATACGGCCGGGCAAACCGCAACCTCCCGCCCGCTGAAGAGTGTAGAACTATGATCTGAATGTGGGAGGATAAACGGATCTATGTATTCGTAAAATCATTTTTGGTATAAAAACAAGGCCAACCTGATCGGTTGGCCTTCGTTATGATTAGGACTAAACTTACTTCACTTCTGTTGCGCCCGTTACTTTACCGTCGATTTTCGCGCTAGCTTGCACGTCCGCGTTGGCGAAGTACAGGTTGCCGTCGATCGTAGCGGTTTTATCCAAGTTGAACCCGTTTGCTTCTACATAGACGTCACCTTTCACGGTACCGCCTTGAATTCTCAGGTTTTCACTTTGTACCGTCAGTTTAGGAACCGTCAATGTAAACGAAGCGGTGATGTTGTGATCTTCGTCTTGGGTGTACAGCGCGATTTTACGATAGATGTCTTTTGCAGCATCGTTTTTGTCATGGAATTCACCAGCAACTACAACATCCTTATCGACTGTCAAGTCGTCCAGAATCGCGACGATCCAAGTCCCTTTTTCGCTGACTGCATTCGTGAACGCATCCGCTTGGTTTACGATCGATGCCGTCGTCGTTACGTCGGTTTGTTCAGCGGGTTTATTTGTGTTTTCCGCCGTATTCCCGTTATTCGAACCGCAACCTGCCAGCAACGCCGCTGCAATCCCTGCTACTACCAAACCTTTGACCATTTTCATTTGATTTCCCTCCTGTTTTTATCTTCAGTTTGAATTATAAAAAAAAGTGGAATCATATAATGTGATTTATTTCACTTTTAATGTGCTTTTTTTCACATAACAAGTCACAGCTTGTTCATCATTTTTCCACCTTCCTCCTGTTCGAGTAAACAAGCCGATCGGAAACCGACCGGCTCTGATGTATATGAACCCCCTGACGGGAGGAGTTGTTAACGTTGGGTATGGAGCGGTGTTCCCATCGGTGAAGAGCCTGAGCCCCCATCTACGCTGATTTCCGCCCCGTTGACGAAGGATGCATCGTCTGAAGCCAGAAATAACACGGTATTTGCCAGTTCTATAGGTTCGCCCATTCGGTTCAGCGGGATGCTGCGTTTCAAATAATCTTCCAGCTGATTAAAAGCCGGTGCAGCAGTATCTCCCCAAATCGGCGTTTTCGTGGCGCCCGGCACGACGGTATTGACGCGGATCCCGCGCGGTGCCAGTTCCGAAACCAGAACCCGCGCCATGCTTGTGACCGCCCCTTTGCTTGCAGCATAGGCGGCATACCCCGGACTGCCGGCTTTGGCCAGAACAGAACCGTTCAGGATCACCGAGCCCCCCTCTCTCAAATGGGGCGAAGCCGCTTGAACCGTGAAGAATACACCGGCGACGTTGATATCGAGAATGCGCTTAAACAGGGACGGGTCCGTACTG
Source organism: Paenibacillus sp. FSL R7-0216 (assembly GCF_037969915.1). NCBI lineage: Bacteria > Bacillati > Bacillota > Bacilli > Caryophanales > Paenibacillaceae > Paenibacillus > Paenibacillus sp. FSL R7-0216. The sequence continues at coordinate 2,879,249 of NZ_CP150222.1, forward strand.
CCGAGTGGCGTACTTCCGCTGATCCCGGCATTGGCAAACACGATGTCTAATCCGCCAAAAGCTTCCACTGCTGCCGTGACGGCCTTCTCGGCGCTCTCCGGATCAGCCGCGTCCGATACCACGCCAATGCTATTGGATGTGCCCAGCGTATCCACCGCTTTCTTCAAATTGTCCGGGTTCCTTCCCGTTATGACAACTTTCGCCCCTTCGGCTACAAACAATTGGGCCGTGGAGAATCCAATCCCGCTGCTCCCTCCAGTAATCAACGCTACTTTACCTGCTAGTTTTCCCATCGTACTCGCTCCTTTAGATAGATGTTTATTGAGAATGATCATTCTCTTTTGTGCAAAAAAAAAGACTACTTCAACAAAGACAACGTCGTATCGACGATCCGGACGAGCTTCTCTTTATCTTCAACTGTCTTCACCATTACCCTAAGGCCAGCCAAGGCATTATTGAAATAGGACGCGAGCTCCTCCGCGTTCAACGACGGATCTAACTCATCTGATCGTTGTCCGGCTTCGATCAGCCCACGGATCACGATCTCGGAATGCGCCCAACCCTCGGTCACGAAAGCCCTGGCATCCGCGTCGATCGTTGCGAGCTCAACCGCCGTGTTCACCATCAGGCAGCCCGCCGGGAATCCCTTTTCCGGATAGATCACCATTTCGAATAAGGCGCGGATCGCTTCCTTTGTGGAACGGGCTCCGTTCATCGCCTCCACCATCCGTTTCGCGATCACTTCCTGATACCGGTTCAGCGCTCGGACATACAGAGAATGCTTATCGCCGAATGTGTCATACATGCTACGCTTATGAACGCCCATTTGCTCGACCAAATCCTGCATCGACGTTCTCTCATAGCCTTGTTCCCAAAATAGCTTCATCGCTTTCAGCAACACCGTATCCTCGTCAAATTGTTTGGCTCTGGCCAATGGGCGGTCCCTCCTTTCATCTTGAGTTTATCATATTGAGAACGTTCGGTAAAGAATTATTTAGAATTTCCGTTCTCCAATTATTTAATAAAAAAGCAGCTCCCTGCAACGGAAAATTCCGTCCGGGAGCTGAATTCAACTATCTGATCTTGCCGCTTCTTAACGATATAGATTTATTTCGGCAATCGACCACCACCACTCCGGTGTCGTGGAAGTTTGCAGGATCTTTACGTACCGGGCGGATTGCTGTGGGAATGTCGTCACGATTTGCTTGCTAGTTCCGACGTCCTCCGAGACCGTTGTCCAGCTCTCGCCGTCCTCTGAGAGGAGTACCTGGAAGCTGCGGGCATAATCGTTATCGCTGCCTCCCGAATCCATGCTTAATCGGCTGAAATGCCGCTCGCCGCCTAGATCGATCTGTATCCATTGGTCCGGGGATTGCCCCGCGCCGGAGGTCCAGCGGCTGCCTAAGTTATCATCGAACAGCGCCGAGAGATCGGCGTAGGTCGATGCCGTAACCGTCCAGCCCGAGCGGTCCAACGTATTCAAGAGTACTTCCTCCCCATCCTGCGGTTCCGGAATCCATGGGGTCGAATCTGCTGTGTATACCTTCACTTCATGAATCGACCACCAGTGGGGATCGGTTCCCGTCTGTACGACTTTGAGGAACCGAGCCGTCTGCAACGGGAAGGCAGCAGTCACAATCGGACCTTTGCCCGTCCCCGATGCGACGGGACTTCCCCAAGATTCACCGTCCAGCGATACGTACACTTCATAGCCATGTGCGTAATCCTCATGGCTGTGTGCGCTGTCCATCACCATTTGGTCTACCGGCTGCGCCATACCCAAATCAAGTTGGAACCATTCACCGCCGGTTTGTTCGCGGCCGCTCGTCCAGCGGGAACTTTCCACGCCGTCTACGATCGCCCCCGCACTATCGCCGGAGGAGGAGGTAACGATCCAGTTGTCGGGCGTCACTTCTTTCTGCTTGCCGATGCCGTAATCATTGACATAGAGCTCGGCGATCGACCACCACCGGTTCGCCTCGCCGGTTTGCACCAGCTTCAGGTAACGGGCGGTTTGCGTCGGGAACGTGACCGACAAGCGGCCCGCCTGTCCTGGGCCTCCGATGACCGGATCCCCCCAGTTCTCGCCATCGTTTGAAACATAAAGTCGATACGAGCGCGGGTAATCTTCCCCCGCATTGCCCGGATCAAGCACGATGGAATCGAAGCGATGTACCGCGCCTAAATCCACCTTCACCCATTGGCCGCTTGCTTGTTCTCTTCCGTTCGTCCAGAGCGTGTCGCGGTTACCGTCCAGCATGTTTACCGTTACATCCTTCCCCTGGGTGGAGGATGCGGTTACGACCCAGCCGGAGCGATCATCCAACGAGCCATCTGCCGGTTGCGGTGTTACAGGCGGCGCAGCAGCGCCGAACTCGGCCAGCTTCAGCTCGGAAATCGACCACCAGCTGTCCGCAGGCGCTGTCAGCACCATTTTCACATAACGGGCCTGCTGCTTATTTAAGGATACGGCTAGGCTTGGCGATGTACCCGTGTCTGTTGCCACCGGATCGTTCCAGCTTTCACCGTCAGCCGAGACGTAAACCTCATAACCATGCGCGTAATCTCCCCAGTTCGTGCCGGAGTTCATAAATAAGGTATCAAACGTTTGCTCCGAACCCAAATCGATTTGCAGCCAGTCGCCGGGAGCTTGCAAACGTCCCGAAGACCAGCGGGTCGATAAGTCGCCGTCCACCAAGCGCTCGACGCCTTCCGAGCTGGACGAAGCCGTGATCGTCCATTCGCTGCGATCCAGATATTTCACGCCTTGCGAAGGATCTGGTCCTTCCAACACAGTCTCTTCTAGCGGGTTTACTTTCACTTGGGCTTTAGCATATACCGTTGCCGATCCCAATGGCCCATTCGCGCCGAAGAAATGCACGGTCTTGGCGTTATCCGACGGATTCCAGATTTGCGCTGTGTAGACGCCGTCTTTTTCATATACGGTAACGGCCGGATCGTCCGCCCAAATATCCATGGAACGGGTTCCCGTCGACACCATGCTGTGAAGGAACCAATATGCGTTGAATACTTCGTTCTGTTGCATTTGTCGGGTATCCCACTTCGCCAGCGCGCCTTCCGGATCGCCAATCGATTGGAATGGCCAGATGATATGCTGCCACGAACGTTCCGGCTGGCCGCCAAGGTCCTTGATCAATCCGGCATACAGCTCGTTTGTTTTTTGCGGATCCCGTCCATAATACGTCATCCATTCCGCAGGCGGGAGCCAGTGAATGCCGTATATCTGCTCCGGATCGCCGGAGAAATACGTGCCGTACAAATAGGCACTTCCGTAGACATGACCTACGGTAGCGTGCTTGTAGCCTTCTACCCAATTGTCGTGATCATAATTGAACCAATACTGCTCTGCTGCTTTTTCCTCGGTCGTAAAGCCCCAAATGCCGGTATCGCGATATGCGTCATTGCCCGTTACCAGGCCCCACATATATTCGCCAACCCAGCTGAACAGAGCCTCCCCGGCTGCTTCCTGGTTGTTCCCGCTGCGATTGTCCGCATAGCCGCCCGCCCAGGAATGACCTTCGTAAGGGTCAAAGTTGCGGAGCCAAGGGAACTGGCTGTCCGTCTTCGACGGATTCGCATAATCTCGAATCAGCACTTCCACCATCTCGCGATAATCCTGGAGGAACTGCTTATCGTACGTCGCCAGCACGGCGGAAGCAAAGATGTAATAGCCATAGGTGAAATGGTGGTCTGTCAAGCCGGTATTCACGCCGAAACCGCTGCCGTACGGGAAGATGGACCCCCACTCGTCCGAGTAATGGAAATAATACGAGTGCAGCCGTTCTTCCGGCGAATAGGTGTACCAGTCCGTCAAAATGTCTTTCAGCTTGGACAGATAATGATCTCTCCGTTCCGTATCGCCAAGCTGATCGCTGATCAAGACACCTAATGACAATGGATGAAGCTTTTTGCCTTGCCAATAAGGGTCTTCGCTCATGATGTTGCCCGCTACGTCCGCATCCAGTTGATCCAGATACGCCATCATCTGTGCCCGGGAATAGGTTGGATCATCGGGTTCAACAAACTGCGGAATGATGCCATAGAAACGATCTTGGGTCGTAAAAGAATTCCCTTCGCTCACCTTCAGCAACCCGCGAATCGAAGGATAGCTCAGATCGGTTAAAGGCGTGGTGGCGATCTTCCATTGATGCGGAAGCAGCGCCATGAACGTCTCCGAAGAGAAGCCCGGGCGTTTCAGCTCCGTGATCGAGTGGAAGTCCGTCGTTACGAGCGAAGCCGCTTCATCGTAACGATAGTCGACTTGCGTATCCGTGACGAACGCATAGGCATGCTGATAGTAGCCGCTTAGCTCGTCCGCAGACGGCAGCGCCGCCAGGGAGAGGTAGTTTCCTCCTGGGCCAAACTTGATCTTGATCGTGTTGCCCAGCTTCATAAATACCGTGCCTTCCGGTGCGAACACCCCGTACTGGCGCACGAAGGTTTGCGGCTGCGGTGCCTTGTCCTGGTTGGTTACCTCGATCCCGATATGATCGGCCGTCAGGACATCGCCGTCATTGAGCAGGATCGGTTGGTTGTGATCATCATACAGCCGGGTGATGTACTGCGATTGCAAAATCGCCGCATCCGGATTCTCGAATGTGTTGTAAAGGAACGGCGAGCCTTTGACGAATGTTGTGCTCATTTTCGCCGTATCGTCGTCGCTCATCATGACCGTGGCGGAGTAATCGCCATATCCGGAGATCTTAGTGACAAGCTCGGCAGGGTTGATGTTATTCGTCGACAGGATCAAATCCGGTTCGCCGTCAGCGTCCATCGAACCTCCGTCAGCGGAAGCATACCCGGCTCCTGGGTTCAAAATGTTCAGCCCCTGCTTGGTGTACCGATTCTTCAGCGGAAGTGTCACCAGACTGTTACCGTCGCCTAAATTGGTGATCAGAATCGACTGCCACCAGTCATTCGAAGGAATCGGCGCTTCGACGTTAGAGGTGCGATACTTCGGATTTTTGGGTTCCAGCATCGTCACATCGTTGATTTCATAACTGCCCGCGCCAACCTGAACGGCGGAAGCGGCCGGAATTTCCGGGATGTCATAGGTTGATTTCGGATCGCCTTCCCGGTAAGCGTAGACGCCGAATTCAAACAGCGAATAGCCGTTTGTGGAGCCGCGGCCGAGACCGGCCATCTTCACGTAACGGGCATTCGCGTAGACCGGGATGGTTTCCCGTCCGCCCGATCCGTTTAACTCGCGGTATACGGTCGTCCAGTGGCTGGCATCCTCGGATACCTGAATATCGTAAGCGCGCCCGTAAGCCGTCTCCCAGTTAAAGGATACGCTGCCGATTTCCCGGGTTTCACCCAAGTCGACGTAAATCCATTCGTTGTCCTTGTAAACTGAAGACCAGCGTGTATCGTTGCTGCCGTCGGTCGCATGGATCGCTAAATAGTTTTTCTCTTCCATTTTGGCTTTATCTTCCGCCGATTTGCTAGGCTCATCGATTTCCAGCGAAGAGGCCGTTACCGGCTTGCCAAGCGCCAGATTTGCTGCAGCTGGCTTTGGAGGCAGGCTGACACCGCCGGTGCCATAAACGTTAAATTCGTAAATCGATACGCCGTAGGCTTCCTGTGCCCGTTTCGTGCTTAACACACGGACATAACGGGTTTTGGCGTCCACGTCGACCTCCGTCCATCCACCTTTACCTTCCGTCGTGGAATAGACGGGCTCCCAATGAACTTCATCGTCGGACACCTCAAACGCAAAAGCGCTGGCATAGGCGTTCTCCCAATGGACGGATATCTTCGAGATCGTAGCACTGGCGCCTAAGTCGACGTACATCCATTGCGGATCTTTTTTCCATACGCTTTCCCATCGGGTATTCTCGTTGCCATCCACCGCCATATCCGGCGTATTCCCGCCTAGCGACGAAGAACTGTAGACCGGTCTATATAGTGAGAGTAAATAATCTCCCTCAGCTGCACGCGCCTCCGGTGCCGGTATCACTTGCACGCTGCTGATCCATAAAATGATAGCGGTCAATAAATGCGCCCAGATCCGGGCTTTGCGTTTGCTCACGAACGCTCTCTCCATGATTTCTCTCCTTCATTGTCGTTTAACTATGTAGCGCTCCACAACAGTCTCCTATCGCCATTTCTCTAGTTCAATCTCTCTACATCGCATGTCTCCTCACTTTGAAAAGATGTCCTTCAAAGCGGTCCCTTTGTGGAAAAAAGTACCACTCCACCATGGATTATCGTCCGATCAACCCTATTAGTGTAGAGTGTATTCCCTTCGTTTCAAAAAACAGGAAAATAGCACTACGTAGGATTTAGGAAGTATTTCTCTTGTCGCACAACGAATAAATTAGTCAACGCCATGAATGTTTCGTATTGACTTCACATATGCTTACACCATATACTGTTTACATAATATACAGTTAATTGAGAGAGGAGTCCTTGGAATGAATCATGCGATCGAAATTAGCGGGTTGTACAAAAGCTTCAGCAGCCAAACTGTGCTGAACGGGGTTGATCTTGTTGTGCCAAAAGGCACGGTCTATGCCTTACTAGGACCCAATGGCGCCGGTAAAACAACCCTAATCCGCATCCTCTCGACCCTTACCACACCCGATGCGGGAACGGTTCGGGTTGCTGGGTACGAGGTGACCGCGCAAACAAACGAAGTCAAACGTTCAATTAGCCTTACCGGACAATTTACCGCGGTCGATGAGGTGCTGAGCGGAGAGGAAAATTTAGTGATGATGGGCCGCCTTTCAGGCCTAACCTCCAAAGCGGCACGTTTGCGCGCTGCAGAGCTATTAGAACAATTCGACTTGACCGATGCGGCCCGAAAACGGGTCAAGACCTATTCCGGCGGCATGCGTCGCCGTCTTGATCTTGCGATCAGCCTGATCGTCAACCGCCCGGTACTGTTCCTGGACGAACCGACAACCGGTCTTGACACGCTGAGCCGCCGCGTACTCTGGGGTAGCATCACGGAATTAGCGCGGCAGGGTCATACGATTTTTCTAACAACGCAATATTTGGAGGAAGCGGAACAATTGGCCGATACGATCGCCGTTCTCAAGGACGGACGAATCGTTGCGACCGGTACTGCGGAGCAATTGAAAGCTCAAGTCCGCAGCGATCGGGTCGAACTCCGGGACTCCGATGATCAGTTGCTATCCCGGGTGCCGACGGACGGCACCATCCGTGATTTGTTGGGGATCTTAAATGATCTTCAAACCCAGGTGCCCTCGGATGTACGTGTCAGCATTCAGCGTCCGACGATGGATGAGGTGTTCATTTCTCTGACTTCCGGCGATAAGGAGGTAGCCGTTTAATGGAAGCCCCATTTTCAGCCAAAGTGCCTTCGTCCTGGATGACCAATTGGGTATTCATCGGCCGCGGCATCCGCCATAGTCTGAGAGATGTGGATGCCATGGTCATGGCGATCGTGCTCCCGGTGATGCTGATGCTGCTGTTCACCTATGTTTTCGGCGGTGCCCTTGACCCCTCCGGCAATTACGTTGAGTATGTGGTTCCCGGGATCATCCTGCTGTGTGCCGGATTTGGTGCTTCAGGGACTGCGGTGAAAGTCGCCGAGGACCTTTCCAACGGTGTGATCGAGCGATTTCGCACCATGCCGATTCAAAGCCTGGGCGTAATAACCGGCCATGTCGTAGCCAGCTTGTTCCGCAATCTTATCGCCACGGTGATCGTGATTGGCGTTGCTTTGCTAGTCGGTTTCAGCCCTGCCGCCGGTTTCTGGGAATGGCTAGGGGCTATGGGCATGATCATCTTGTTTATCCTGGCCATCACCTGGTTATTCGCAGCCATCGGCCTCATCGCCGGGAGCGCCTCGGCCGCAAGCGGTTACGGGTTCATCCTGCTGTTCCTCCCCTATCTATCCAGCGCCTTCGTGCCCACGCAATCGATGCCGCGATGGCTGCAGGGCTTCGCGGCCCACCAGCCGATCACCCCGGCGATCGAAACGATCCGCGGGTTGCTCACCAATGTTCCGCTCGGTGACAATGCTTGGTGGGCAGTCGGGTGGTGCCTGTTCCTCATCGCCGGTGCTTTCGTCTGGTGTCGCGTCGTGTTTCAAAGGCGGTCAGGACAACGATAAACGCAACCATCATCCGGCAAAAAGCGCAATAAAAAAAGCAGGGAATAACGAATCGCTTCGTTATCCCTGCTTTTATGTTTGTTTTTTCGCAGCGCTCAAATAATGCTCTATCCCGTCAAGAATCCGCTCCAGACCGAATTCAATGTCATTCCCCACGCCGCCCTCGGCTTCATCTTCTCCGGTGTACTCTCCCGACATGATCAATGGATGTAAATAGGGGAAACGCTCCGGGGTGACGAGCTCTTTCAAAGCAGCACTGTAGCTATAACCGCTAAATTCACCCAGGCTAGTCCCCGAACTGAAGGCCCGGTCCATGTCGCGTTGCAGGATTCCGCATGCGCGCGCATAACTGCTCAGGAGAAGGATGATTGACATTTTTACATACCCGCTGATTGGGAAGTCTCGCATTCCCTTTAATGCCCAATCGACAAACCGTAAACTGTTGGGTGTGATTGGCGCTCCATAAATCGGGAGATCGGCAAACCAGGGATGCTCCTTATATACTTTCACCGTACTCCAAACGAAGGTACGCATCATCCCTCGCCAATCCTCCGGATCCTGTTCCTCAGGAAGGAGGATGTCACAGATCGCCTCTTGCATCAGAAGCAGCAGATCATCCTTGCTTGGAATGTATCGATACAACGACATGGCCGTATAACCCAGCGCTCCGGCGACCCGGCTCATGGATACGGCAGCGAGCCCGTCCTTATCCGCAAGTGCAACTGCGGTACGGACAATTTCCGGAATGCTTAGCTCCCGTTTGGGCCCCCGTTTAGGCTCCGGAATCAATCCCCAGGTTAATGCAATTCCGTGAGGAAGCCCCTTCGTATAGTTACGATCGTCCGTCTTATTTCCATTCTCGTTCATGCGCGTGTCTCCTGTCCAAAATGCAACTGCTTATTATATAAGCAATATACCACAAAACAAGGGACAACATCCATGAACGTGTACATGAAGCATCCGCTTCAATTCAACCGAACGATGTGACCAACAACTCGTCCTGCGCACGAAACTTCAATTGCCCGATCCCGACTGCGGACAGTTCTACCGGGTAGAAATGGGCCGCTTTCCGGTTGGAGAAATACCATTCCCGTCTGTCCCTGACGACGATCAGCAGCCCATATTCATCGCCAACTGGGGTCAGTCCCTCATCGTCCCCTCTCCAATTCGGTATCCCTGCCGCGTTCAAACGACGAACCAAGGGGAGGACTTCGGATGTAACGATACCGATTTCACTAACCCCCATGATGTCATCGACGGTAAAATCGTGGCTGATCCCGCTGGGTAAATGATGCCGGGCAATCCATTCGACAATGTTACCGGACGGATCTTCAAAATAAACCGCATGCGCGTTCCAGGAGGTAAAGAACACCTCATCTTCCCCCTGTTCACGGATCAATGGAACTCTCGCCGCCAACCACTGCTTGGCTTCAACAAATTTATTCTCCGGTATGTTCAGCGCAAAATGATAAAACGGCGAGACGTTCTCTTGGGCCAAACGAAACGTGAGCAGCGTGGTTCCGGCTTGAATCGTGAAGTGCTCCAGTCCTTGCTCGATTAAGGCAAACCCCAGGATTTCCGTGTAGAAGGCTTCCGTCTCCTGCAGTTGCCCCGACCACAAAGTCATTTCCGTAAACTTCATGTTCCCCTCTCCCCATGACGGACGATGAACGCCCCCCTACCGGATTAAGCCAAACTCTCGAGGTATTCGCGGATCTGCCCCGGCGTTTTGGCGAATTTGCTGTGTAGATGGGCAAGCTTCTCCCCGTTTTTATAGACGAGCAGGCTCGGAATGCCCCGCACCTCGTTAGCTTCGGCCAACGGCTGGAATTCCTCGGCATCCATCGCGTAGAACTCCTTGTCCGTATGCTCGGCGATGATATCTCCAATAAACCGATCGAGGTTTTTGCAGTCCGGGCACCAGGTTGTATCGAATTTAATGACCGTATACTGGTCTCTTTGAATCAATTGTTCGAATTGCGTTTCCGATTGGACTCTTTCCATCCGGATCCACTCCTTTAATTGTAGATTTGATAGTTTAAATTTGAATATTCACTTTAGATCGATTATAACGCATTCGCGCGAAGACGCCATAGTCTTCATCAAGGTTTCATCTTTACGGATCCATGGTACAATCATGGGTAAAAATAGAGCGAAAGGATTGGCTTCATCATGCTCCTCGCGATTCTCTTGTTTCTTGTCGCCGGACTCGCCGAAATCGGCGGCGGCTATTTGATCTGGCTCTGGCTCCGGGAATCCAGGCCGCTCTGGTATGGCATCACTGGCGGGTTGATCCTCATCGTCTACGGCATCGTTCCGACCCTGCAAAAGTTCCCTTCTTTCGGTCGCGTATATGCAGCCTACGGGGGCGTCTTCATCGCGCTCGCGATATTATGGGGCTGGTGGGTAGACAAGAAGACGCCCGACCTCTACGATTGGCTTGGCGCCGCAATCTGTTTGATCGGCGTATCGATTATCCTTTGGGCCCCACGACACTAGAAAGGACATCTAAGCGATGAATCTCTCTGCCATTTCTGCGGCCATTCAGCCGCTTCAATTACGAAGCTGTCTCATCAACCGGGAAGGCCAGCTTGTCCTCGAGCATTATCGTAACACGCAAGTGGCTGACCAAATCGCCAAAACCAATTCCTGCACAAAAAGCTTCCTATCAGCCTTGCTCTGCATCGCCTTCGACCGCGGTCTGCTGCCTCCACCCGATACGCAAATCCGCACCTTCTTCCCCTCATTGAATGCGGACTCCGACGAACGGAAGCGGGAGATCACCCTGCGGCATCTCCTCACCATGTCGGGAGGGTGGAATTGGACAGAATTCGGCGAGCATAACTCGTTTCCACGGATGACCCGCTCCCGCGATTGGGTCCGGTTCGCCCTGGATCAACCGATGGCCGATCGCCCCGGCGACCGGATGGAATACAACTCGGGCGGCTCCCAGCTCCTATCGGCAATCTTGGTCCAAGCAGCCGGCATGCCGACAGCCCGTTTTGCCGAAGAGAACCTGTTCGGCCCGCTCGGCATCGAAACCTACCGCTGGGAGCAAGACCCGCAGGGAATTCATACCGGCGGATTCGGATTGTGGCTACGGCCAACGGATATGATGAAGTTCGGTTTATTGTATTTGCAGCAAGGTGCCTGGAACGGACGACAACTGATCAGCCAGGAACGCCTGAAGGAGTCCGTCCATCCCGCGATCGACGTTGAAGCCCCCCATCGCGGCTGCTATGCCTGGCATTGGTGGACGGACGTATACACGGGGGAGCGGGAGTCGTCTTTTGAGTTTTTCTATGCCCGCGGCTACGGAGGACAATTCATCTACGTGATCCCAAGCCTGGAGACCGTCGTCGTTCTGACCGATGATAAGCGCAAAAGAGACCGCCCTCCGACCGAAGTATTCCGATTGAACATCGCTCCCCATCTTTAAACGAAGAGCCCTCCCTTGTTGGGAAGGCTCTTTTGAAGTTGACGATAGCAGAGGTTAAAGCGTTGGGATCGTTCCTCCATCGATGACGTATTCGCTGCCTGTTATGGAAGCTGCCCGGTCAGAGACAAGGAACGCCACGAGTTCGGCTACATCCTCCGGTCGTCCCGGATGACCCAGCGGAATACCGCCAAGCGACTGCATCAGCTGCTCCAGGGCGCTCTCCCGACTACCCGTCTCTGCAGCAATTCGGTCGATTAAAGCATCGGCCGCTTTCGTCTGAATAAACCCGGGAGAAACTGTGTTGACACGGATGCCTTGCGGTGCAAATTCTTTGGATAACCCTTTGCTGTAGTTCGTTAACGCCGCTTTCGCCGCGGCATAGGCCAAAGTCGTTTCGAACAGCGGCAGCTTACGTTGGATCGAAGAGATGTGCACGATCGCCCCTTTCCCCTTCTCCAGCATCGATGGCAGTAGTCCCCGGTCCAAGCGAACGGCGCTAAGTAAGTTCCAGTTCAGCGCATAGATCCAATCCTCTTCGCGAAGTGCCAAGGCCCCGCCTGGAGGCGTGGTCGATCCGCCAACGCAGTGAATAAGGATATCTACGCCGCCCATGCGCTCCAGGACCGTACGGGTCACCTCCTCCGCCCCTTCAGGGGTCGCCAGGTCTGCGGCTACGAACAGCAGCGGATCGCCTGGCGATTCCGGCATCGATCTGGCCGTCGTCATGACAACGGCCCCCGCAGCGACTAGCCTCGCTGTAATGGCTTGTCCCATCCCTTTGGTGCCCCCTGTCACAAGCACTTTTTTACCGGCAAACTCCGTATGAATCTGATTTAAGTCGAATTTCATCTTATCCCTCCGTAATTTCCAATTTGCTGATCTGTCCTTGATCTAAGGTGAATCCAAACCAAAATCGATACGGCCCCCCTGGATAATCGCCGGTGATTTCGGCCAGAACCGCCCATTCCTTATCCCTTGGCTCCACCGCGATAAGATCCGCATGAACCCGGGCCCCGATATAGTTCTGATCGCTCCAGGAACGGATTGAGCTTAGCCCCTCATACCTTCCTCCATCGTCCAAAACTAATGCGTTATCCCCGAAGCAGGCAAGTAAGTCCTCCGTTTGGTGCTTATCACTTGCCCGAAAAAAATCACGAATCGTTTGAGGTAACCCTACCTCGATGTCATTCCGAGTCATTTCTGCTCCACTCCTTAGCTTTAGCATCTGGTCCTCGATCCGCTTTACTTGGTTGAACCGGGCCCAAATCCATTTTACGATTGACCCCTTATATCGTCTAATTTATAGTATTCATGTAAATAATAAATTAAATTAATATATAAAGGTGAGGTGACTACTGTGGAACTCACGCAACTCGAGTATTTCCTGACGGTTGCCCGCTTGCAGCATATGACCCAAGCCTCCAAGGCGCTGAATTTAACCCAGCCGGCCTTAAGCCACGCCATTTCCAAGCTCGAGCATGAACTTGGCGTTCCGCTCTTCGAGCGAAGCGGCCGAAACCTGGAGCTTAACCGGTACGGTCAGATGTTCATGGTCTGGGTTGAACAAGCGATGCAGGATTTGACCAACGGCACTCGGGAATTGCAGGAATGGACAAATCCGGAGACCGGAGTTGTTGCCTTGTCGTACCTGAATATCCTAGGCGTTGATCTCGTGCCAACACTGATCCGCGATTATCAACGAAGCCATCCGCAGGTCCGATTCGAATTAACGCAAGGAAACCTCGGAGACATCGACGAGCACTTGAACAAAGGACTCTCTGATCTCATGATCACTTCCCGAGAATCGTTTATGGAGCTCCATGAATGGATCGTGATCCAAACGCTTCCGCTATTTATCGTTGTTTCGGCACAACACCCCTTAGCTAATCGCCCTTCGTTAAGCTTAACGGAATTGTCCGGAGAGCCGTTCGTGGGGTTGAAAAACAACTGCGGTCTCAAAGCGACCCTACTCGCTCGGTTCCAAAGCACCGGATTTTCGCTAGCATCCACGTATGATGCCGAGGATTTGATCACAGTAGCAGGCTTCATTAAGGCCGGTTTAGGCGTATCCGTCCTACCGAAGACGATGGGACTGGAGCTCGAAGGACTCGCATGGATTCCGATTCAGGAGGAAGGCTGGGAATGGGAGCTTGGCCTCAAGTGGCGAAAAGATCGCTACGTTTCGCCAGCGGCCAAGCGGTTCATCGAATATGTAAACGGTCTATGCTATGATACAAAAAGGAACTAACTCGAAAATCCAAGGAACGAAAAGGAGATACAGATGAAAGCACTTATCCTCCCGAAACCGGGAAAACCTGATACGCTTGAAATCGCCGAGTTGCCTATGCCCGTGCCTGGCCCTGGCGAAATTCGGGTTCGCGTTCATGCCGCCGGCTTGAATCCGATCGATTACAAAGTATCGCCAAACGGGAATCCAGCCTGGGTGTATCCGTTCGTGCTTGGGATCGACGTTGCGGGTGTCGTTGATACTGTTGGCGAAGGCGTCACTACCTGGAAGACGGGCGACCGGGTTGCCTACATGGCCGATTTCACCCGGCCTGGCGGATTCGCCGAATACACCGTCACCGTCGCTCATACGGTGGCGGCGATCCCGGACGGCGTATCCTTTACGGACGCAGCGGCGTTTCCTTGCGCCGGGCTAACGGCTTACCAGATTTTGACGCGCAAAATGCAGATCCGTTCAGGGCAATCCCTCCTTGTCCATGCCGGAGCGGGTGGGGTTGGCGGATATGCCATTCAACTTGCCAAGCTCTACGGTGCCTCTCCCATCCTCGCAACGGCTTCGCCGCAGAATGCGAACTACGTCCGAAGCCTTGGCGCGGATGAGGTCATCGACTATAACTCGGATAACGTTCAGGAACGCGTCATGGCTATCACGAACGGGGTTGGCGTGGATTTGATCATCAACTCGTTGAACCGAGCAACGGCCCAGCTGGACTTAGACACCCTGGCCTTCGGCGGGCAACTGGCCTGCATTGCCGGCGCACCGGAGACAGTGGCCGATTTCCAGCCGTCCAGCAAATCGTTTACGCTGCATAAGCTGATGATTGCCGGTGCTTATGGCTCAGGGAGTCGGAAAGCCGAGGAAGATCTCGCTGTCATGGCTGGCGAATTTATGGCTCTGCTGCAGCAGAACAAAGTCGACTCTTTGGTCCAGGAAGTGATTCAACTGGAGCAAGTACCGGACGCCTTGATTCGCCTATCCCAGCGCCATGTCCGCGGTAAAATCGTCGCCGAGCTGTAACGATTCGCTTATCCTTGAAGCACAAAGAAGCCCATTCCAAAGCTCTGGAATGGGCTTCTTCTTCATCTCCCAGTTCAAGCGCCTTCACCGTGTTCCAGCGCTTCCTGCGTAATCCGCCTGATGTCGATCGGCGAGCTCGTCCCCTCGTTGACCATGTCCGTTAGAATTTCACGTAGGAAGTAGTCGACGCAATGAAGACGGATATTTTTGATTTTAACCAACGCATCGCGGTACATCTTGACGAATTCCTTCTCTGTATTCCCCCGCTGCAGTTCGGCAAACGCCTCGTAGACCTGATCCATCTTGTCGGCGACCTCGAGAATGAGCCCTTCGACGGTATGGTCCTTCCCTTCGCGAAGCTGGTTGCGGAAGATCGCTTTAAACGCTTCGGGGATATGCTCATCGATGAAATTGTGGACCATGCCCTCTTCAACCTGCTGGATCAAGTTCCGCAGCTCGATCGATGCGTGCTTGACCGGCGTCTTGATATCCCCAATAAAGATCTCGCCGTAATCATGACTGCTCGTAATTTCATACAACTTCTTCCAGTCGATAACAACGCCTTGTTGTTCTTCGATATCGGCTAAAGTTTTCGCGTACTGCACGACTTTCCAGGAGTGCGCCGCCACGCTATGTTCTTCGAATTTGAACCTTCCGGGACAGCGATAGATGCGTTCCAGTTCATTTAAGGAGCGAAAATAAGCATGAATGCCCATCAGATCATCCATCTTTCTGTTGGTTTTTACCTCCAGTATAGATGGTGATTGTTAGGGGCACGTCAAATCCAACGAATCCCTTCTTCCTCCATCTCCCCTTCGTCCGCGCTTTCACGGACCAGCGAGGCGAACTTTCCCCTGACTTGCGCGGCAAGATGCTGAGGCGTTAGTTCCATCTGCAAGCCGATTCTTCCGGCAGATACGAGAATCGTATCCAAGCTTTCGGCTTGACTGTCGATCCAGGTCGGGAACAATTTCTTCATACCGACCGGAGAGCAGCCGCCTCGGACATATCCGGTGTGCTGCAGCAAATCCTTGAGCGGGAGCATCTCGATTTTTTTGACCCCGGCTGCTTTGGCTGCCTTCTTCAAGTCAAGCTCTTCGGCTACCGGAATTATAAACACGAATAACGCTGGGCCTTGATGAGCCACCAGCGTCTTGTACACCTTCTCCATCGGTTTGCCAATCTTCTCCGCCACAGCGGTCCCGTGAATTTGCCCGTCCTCGACCTCGTACGCGAAGATATGGTATGGCGTTTTGGATTTCTCCAACATCCGTATGGCATTCGTTTTGGTCTCTGCCATTGATCCCACTCCTTTGATATCCATGTTTCCCTTATGAAAATTATCCTAGCACTTCCGTTGCGTGGGTGACAGGCCCAGATCGGTTTAAAATGTTTTTTCTGAAACGGTTTCCTAGTCCTTCTATCTTCAAATATTTATGTTCTAAGTTATATTAGTTAATTAATTAACGCATTCTCCAATACTTATTTACATTCTTAAACTCTTTTCCTACAATAAAGGTAAAATATCAACCAGGAGAGAAGAGATCCCCATGGACGTGACCGATCAACGAATTCTTGAATCCCTCAAGCAAAACAGCCGCATGACCGCCTCTGACATTGGCAAGCGAGTCGGGTTGTCCGTCCCCGCCGTATCCGAGCGCATACGCAAGCTGGAGGAAGCCGGGGTCATCGAGGCCTATACGGTGAAGATCAACCGGGGGAAAACCGGCCACAAGCTACTCGCCTTCGTGTTTGTCGGCATTGAGCATACCAAGCATATAGACAACTTTCGCACTAGGATCGTCGCCTGTGAACCGGTCCTGGAATGTCATCACCTTGCCGGTGAATACGATTATTTGCTTAAGTTGCTCGTCGAAGATACCACACAACTGGAGCGTTTTTTGTCCGACACGTTGAAGCAGCTTCCCGGTGTTGTGAAGAGCAACACTATGATTTCCCTTTCCACCATGAAGGAAAACATCAACCTATGAGAGGAAGCACAAGCCTGGTCCTGCGCGGTTTCAAATTCGGGATGCTGCTGCAGTTGGCCGTTGGCCCGGTCTTCCTGTTTATTTTTCAAACCGGTTCTCAGCATGGATACGGTGCGGCCGCGACTGGCGTTCTCGGGGTCACCCTGGTGGACGCGATGTTTATGGGGGCAGCGTTGCTGGGGGTCTCCACCCTGCTCGACAGAGAGGGCGTTCGATCGATGCTGAATGGGTGCAGTGCGGTCGTCGTGGGTTTATTCGGGGTCATTACGATGCTCAGCGCGATTCCGATGGAGATGGAGGTGCCGCTGCTCCTTAGCCCGCCGTGGCTCGGTCTTGACGGGAATTACGGGGTCTACGCCATTTTGCTCACCGCCTCCAACCCATTAACGATCCTGTTCTGGGCGGGGGTGTTCGGCTCCAAAATCGCCGAGTCAGGTTTGGATCTAAGTGGCTCACAGCTAATCTGGTTTGCGATGGGCGCTTTGCTGGCTACCTTCGGCTTTTTGAACCTGATCGCATGGATCGGAAGTCTGGCGAATGCATACATTCCACCACTGATGACGACAGGTTTGAACCTTCTCGTGGGTCTCGTCCTGATTGCTTATGCGTTACGTATAGTAAAAGCGCGCCATAAATCTTAACACGATCCCGGATCTCTTTTCACGCTCCTCTAACAAACGCTCCTTATGCTGGTCTTAAGAACTTCGCTCTCCGTCTTGGCGGGCGAACTACAGCAGGAGGAATTCCCATGCCGGCCTTATGGATGCATTTGGAGTATGGAGAACGGCTTGCGACCGATTTTCAAGAACGTTTGCCATTATTACGCGGGCTTCCGGCTCTACGCAAGCTCTATCATGTTGGCTGCCAGGGGCCGGATGTTCTGCTTTTCCATGGCTTTTTGTCCAGGAGTAACTCCAGTCGAGCATTTCGACTCGGCAACCTCATGCACAGTCGAAGCTGCGGATCGGTATTAGTTGATGTTTTCGCACATAGCCTCACGCTCCCCGAACCCGATCGCTCGGATGCCTTGCTGTATTTCCTCGGTTTTCTCACCCATCACCTTCTCGACCGTAATCTACACCCTTACATTAATTGGAGTGCCGGTTACAAAGGGCTGGACCATCAGCGCTTCGAAATTGCCTTGGACGCTGCATTCCTGTGGAAGCTAAAACAGTTTGACGTTTCGCGTCATCCCAGTTGGAAAGAAATCGATCTCGAAGCCGGGTTGCCCCTGCATATTCGCCGGGTCCTCCACGAGACTTGTCTCGCCCATTACCCCGAGATGGATAACCTGCCATTCACCAGCTGGCAAGCGGCCTATCGTGACATGCGACTCGCATTTCGTCTGCTGAACGATCCGAAGGGCTGGAAGAAGCGGTTGACGCCGAGACCGATCCGTGGCTTATTTTATCCGCCCGCCCCGTCTGTTTCGATCCCTTCCGCTCCGGATTATCTGAACGAACGGCATGCGAGGTGGCGGCATTCCGCCGTCTTATCCGAAGTCAGAACGGAAAGCGTGTGGGAGCTTTGGGAACAGGCGCTCGCGGACGGCGAACGAGTTCTCGGAGCCCTGGGAGAATGGCTAAATGAAGAAATCCCCGAAGCAGCCGTGCGGAAACGAGAACAGTTCCGGCAAACGTTAGGGGATCGCTCTTATGATACGGGAAAAGAATGCGTCAGCAATTTAGTCAATCGATACGCGGAGCCCATCTGGAGTCGCCGTCAATCGGTTAAGGTTTAGGCCGTCACCGGCGGCTGCGCTCCGGCATCGGGACCACCGCCGGCTCCCCGCAAGGCGTCTGCCCTGCCTTGGACAAGGTTCAGCTTCGCCACGACGGCGATGCCTAAAGCGAAGAACAGCAGCAGCGATAGAATCCCTAGACGCGGATTGCCAGTCCATTGTCCGATGAGTCCGAATGCAAACGGTCCAAAAATAGAAGAGAATTTACTCGTAATGTTGACGAAACCAAAAAATTCCCCCGTCCGGTTCGGCGGCATCAGATCGCTAAGGATCGAACGGGAAATCGATTGACTTCCCCCTTGGACCAACCCAACCATTACGGCCAGGATGTAAAAATGCAGGGCGCTACTCATCCCAAAACCCAAGAGAACGATCAGCACATAGATACCTAACGAGGCGATCAGCATCCGCTTAGGACCAAGGCGCGTAGCCGCTTTGCCAAGCAGAATGGTGCTGGGGAACCCGACGAATTGCGTAATGAGCAGAGCCAAGATCAGATCGCTGGTACCGATTCCAAGCGTCGTTCCATAGATGGTAGCCATCAGGATGATCGTGTTGATCCCGTCGTTGTAGAACCAGAATGCAGCGATCATTCGAAATAGTTGCGGATAGCGCCGGATGTCCCGGAACGTACCGCCGATTCGCTGACCGGCAGCCCGTACATATCCCCCCGTGGTTAGCCCGGACACTTGCTTGGATAAATTCGGCACCTTGCGCATGATCGGCAACGAGAAAACTAGCCACCAAAGGCCTACGCTGAGAAAAGAAAGCCGAGTTCCCGCCAGTTCATCCCTTAGGCCAAACCACCGCGGCTGCTGAATCATCAAGAGGTTGATAGCCAGCAGAATCCCTCCGCCGACATACCCTGCTGCATAACCTTTAGCCGAAACGCCATCCCGATCCCGGGAAGGTACCAGATCAGGGAGCATCGAGTCGTAAAACGTCAGACTTCCAGAGAATCCAACCGTCGTGATGACAAGCAACGCCGAGGCGAGCAGCCAATCTCCCGGTCCGACGAGCGCGAATCCGGTTGTCCCGGCGATGCCTAGCAGGGCAAACCAGGATAGGAACGACGTTTTTCGCCCCGATAAGTCCGCGATGGATCCCAACAATGGCGAGATGAGCGCCACCAACGCCATGCCGATGGCATGCGTGTAGGCTAAATAAGACGCCGCGGTGCTTTTGCTTAAGCCTTGCGCCGCCACGCCAGCGTAAAAGATAGGAAGTACCGCCGCCAACACCGTGGTGGCGTAAGCCGAATTCGCCCAATCGTACAGGATCCAGGCACGTATCTTCGATTTGTTCATCCTTTTGCCCCCTCCCCTACGAATGTTTAGATTATAGTAGAATAGGATTAACGCCGTGTTTCTCCGGTGTTTGCGCTGAATAAAACCGTCATAGTAAAATAGAACCCTAAATCTCTCGATCACAGTTTGGCATGGAACGGAGAAGAGACATGGCCGATACGTTAAAATCGATGTATAACGAAGCATTTCTACGCGGCTTCGGCGGCAAAGTGAAGGGCGCCTACCCGGCGTTCGACGCGGATACATTTGTCGCCGCAGTGATGGACGAAACCTGGGACAAGCTGGAACTCAAAGCTCGAATGCGGCAAATCACATTGAAACTGGGTGCATGGCTTCCGCCAAGCTTTGCGGAGGCGCTGGACGTCCTGTACGCCATTGACGAAACCTGCGTTGGGTTCCCTTACTTGTTCTTCCCTGACTTCGTTGAGGTGTTTGGCCATGCCGAAGCGGACTGGCCGCTTGCCATGCAGGCGCTCGAGCGCTTTACGCCGAGGTCGTCCGCCGAGTTTGCCGTTCGTTCGTTTATCGAACGCGATCCGGAACGGATGATGCGTCAGATGGCGACATGGGCGGAACACGTCAATGAGCACGTTCGCCGCTTGGCGAGCGAAGGCTGCAGGCCGCGCCTCCCTTGGGGTCAAGCGCTGCCGATGTTCAAACGTGACCCTGCGCCAATCGTTCCGATTCTTGAGCGGCTAAAGGCCGATCCCAGCTTGTACGTCCGCAAGAGCGTAGCCAACAACCTGAACGATATTGCCAAGGACCATCCGGAATTCGTCTTGGAGCTCACTCGGCGTTGGAAGGGTACCCACCCGCACACCGATTGGATTGTGCGCCACGGCTGCCGCACCTTGATCCGCCGCGGCGGACCTGAAGCGCTAGAGCTGTTCGGCTACGCGGCCGTCGAGGACGGCCATCCGCTCACGACCACGGCGGCGCTTGAGATCGTGCCGACCGTACTGCATATCGGCGACAGTAGCGAGCTTCGCTACGAGTTGACGATCCGCGAAGGTGAACCGGCTAAGGTGCGTATCGAATACGGCATCGATTTCGTCAAAGCCGGCGGTCGAACCTCGCGTAAGCTGTTCCTGCTATCGGACAAAACTATCCCTGGCGGTTCGCGGATCGGCGGTGCAAGGAAGCACAGTTGGGCAGACCTGTCGACCCGCCGTCATTACCCCGGAGAACACCGCATCGTATTGTTGGTGAATGGTGTAGAAGTGGCTGAAACGGTATTAACGCTGCAAGTCACCGAATAACAAGCAAGACCTGGACAGGGTTGGCCAGATCTTCTGTTCTTTCCCATAAACTTTTGCGGCAACAGTTCATCCTTTCGGAATCGGGATTTGGCAGATCATGGGATGCTCTTTTGCAGTTGGGGCTGTTTGTTGAAATTGAAACTTTTCTTTAGATCTGATTCACTCGATGGATTGGGTACGACCCATTCTGGTTAAGCTGGTGAAGGAGTCACCCGTGTAGGACAAGATATGACGAGGAGGAAGAGATCATGCCTATTGACGCTTATTTGTATTTTGATGGGAACTGTCGTGAGGCGGTTGAATTTTATGCCCAGGCATTCGGCGTGGAGCGGCCGCAAATTCTCACCTACGGCGAAGCGCATTCCGCCGAGCCGGATTATACGCTTCCCGAAGAAGCGAAGGACCGCGTCATGCATGCCAACCTTAAGGTTAGCGGCAGCAACCTGATGTTCTCCGACGTGTTCCCAGGTTCCCCCTATACCGTTGGAACCCATATCAGTTTGGCGCTGGTCAGCCCAAACCGGGAGGAGATCACCTCCGCATTTGAACGGCTCAAGGAAGGCGGTTCGGTTCAAATGGAATTGCAGGAGACCTTCTGGAGTCCTTGTTACGGCAATTTGAAGGACAAGTTCGGCATCGAATGGCAGCTTAGTTATGACGACGGAAGAAACGGCATGTAAGCATGCCGTTTCTTCCGTTATTATTTCCCAAAGTAATCCTTCAGTGCCTCCACGATCGCCTTCGCTGCCTTGTCCTGTCCCGCTTCGCTTAACAGGACCGACTCGTTCTCAGCATTCGTCAGAAACCCAATTTCCGCCAGGACTGCCGGCACCTTGCTTGTTCGCAGCACCTTCCAGTCCTCCTGACGAACCCCTCGATCACGGAAATCCAAGGCTTCGATTAAATGCTGATGAATTTCCTCCGCAAGATCACGACTGCCATCTCCTTCAGCGTAATAATACGTCTCCGTTCCGGACACGTTCTCCGGCCCTTCATAGGTGTTGCCGTGAAGAGATATCAATGCATCGGCATGCAGCTCGTTGGCAACCTTGGAACGGTCCTCCAATTCGATAAACTCGTCATTTGTTCGAGTTAAGTACGGTTCGAACTTTGGATCCTGCCGAAGGAGATCAACCACTTTCCGAGCGAGGGCAAGCGAAAACTCTTTCTCCTCCCTGCCGCTCACACTGCTGGCCCCCGGGTCCTTTCCCCCGTGACCGGGGTCGATGACGATCCGGTATTTCCCTTCGGATCTGTCGGGTACGGGCACTTCCTCCCCGGTCGCCGGTGCGGACGACAAGAACCGATGACCGGAGCCTACTTTATCCTCACCACCGAAGGTGATCACTCCACCAAAGGATAACAAAACGATAACGATACCTAAGAAGGCAATGAAATACGCAACTTTCCCACTTCTCCCCATGTTGCTCTCCTCCCGCTTTTCTCCTCTTCTCCCTCTCCATCACCATCTATATCTCCGCTCAAAAACGAACGCGACTGCCCTCCAGAATTGGATCGGTACTCTCCACAATCACCTGCTGACCCTCGAAAACCCCTCCGGTAATGGCGGTGTTGTACCCGTTGCTTCCAGCAACTTCGACGTTAGCTCGAGCAACGTAGTAAGCATTGCCAAGCGGGCTTTCTCTGGGCTCAACCGTATAGACGAACGTACCGGCATCATCCTCATGGATCGCCGCTTTAGGCACTAGAAGCGTCCCCGCGCTTCCGGTTTTCGTCATAACGACTCGAGCCTTGATCCCACTGCGCAAATGGTCTCCATGGAGCGAAACCGTCAAGAGTTGACCGGGTGTTGTAGCTAGGTCCGTCTGATCGGTTCCGCTGCCGGTCGAATCGCTTCCTGCATTAGCTTCCAAGCTTGAGATCTGCCCCTGAACGATCGAATTTTCCTGATCTGGCAGCAGGACATCCAGCTCATCACCGATCCGCACAAGCTCCGCGACATCGTTTGGAATCAGCAGTTCAAGGCGAAACCCTTTGGAACTGTCGGATAAGCGGATATCCGCCCCCCCGGCGGAAGCTTGTCCTTCAACCGCTGAGATCTCGATGATCGTGCCGTCGAACGGGGCGACCAGTCGGCGGTTGTCCTCGATTTTGGTGTGTAAAGCCGCCAGATGCTGACCTTGTGTGGCGATATCGATCTTCGCGGTTTGTATGGCGGTACGAGCGCTTTGTTGTGCCGACTCATCTCCCACCTGTGCCGCCTGCTTGTAAGCTTCTTGCCCATCGGCAAGTAACAACTTGAGCTTCTCAAGGTTCGCCTTCATGTCGGCCAACTCTTGGGTTGCTTCACCGTCGTCATACTCGATCAGAAGGTCGCCCTTGTGAACCACATCCCCTTCTTTCACATGCACCTGACTGACTTTCCAGCCGGCCGGGTTCATTAAAGCCTGAGTGGCTCCGTATTTCAATAGAGCTGAACCTTCATATGAATGTGCCAGCTCGCCGGGACTCGCAGCGGCTACCAGCACTCTAGGTAGCATCAGGTTCTGCAGCGTGTTGCCAAGTAGCGTACAAACCAGTAGCAAGCCGATAAACAAACCGGCAAGCCATCTGATTTTCCGCTGCCTAACTCGCAGCCGCGACTCCTCATTCCATTGCGCTTCCAATGCGATTCCTCCGTCCTGCTAACCTTTAATTCCCGACAATTGCACCCCTTGGATGAAATAAGACTCTGCGTAGAAGAACAGCAGCAGCATCGGCGTCATGTACAACACGGAGGCAGCAAAACCGACTCCCCGCTCCTCCGAGGCAATGCGTGCCAGATAAAGCGACAACGGCTGTTTAAATGAATCCTGCAGGAAGAGGAGCGGCTGTTCGATCATATTCCAATAGTCCACGAACAACAGCACCGCTAGCGCCGCCAAACCGGGTTTGGCCAACGGGATAACGATATGCCGGTACACCGTCCACTCTCCAGCCCCATCTATTTTGGCAGCTTCCGCGTAAGCACCAGGGATATGCGCCATGAATTGACGCAGCATAAACACCCCAAACGCGCCGAAGATTCCAGGCAAAATAATGGCCGCTTCCTTGTTCATCAGCCCCAACGTACTAGCCACCAAATAATTCGGCACCAGCGTCACTTGAAACGGCATCAGCATGGTTAAGAGATAGACCAGAAACAGCTTGTCCCTTCCGCGAAAACGCAGCTTCGCGAAAGCATAGGCTGCCAGAGAAGCAACCCAGGTCTGACCAGCGATGATCGGTACCACCATCCCCACCGAATTCCAGAACATTCGCAAGAATTTAGAATTCATGATTAAGACCTCTCGATATTGCCCGAAGCTCAGCCAATCCGGAAGCAGCTTTAGATTGACGAAGTGGGTATTGCCTCCCACCGAAACATCCGTCATCTGTCCGATGAGCCCGTAATTCAACCCGATCTCCGTCTCCGTCATCAACGAATTCGTAAACGTCAGGAGCAGTGGAACGGACATTAATAAGGCAATGAAGCCAAGTATTACTGTTAACGCAAGCTGCGGGAGCTGCCTCGACTTTTTCATCGTGCTTCCCTCCCTTCAGTCCAGAACATCCCGAAACCGCCGCTCCACCGAGAGAAGAACGATGACCAGGACGGAAATACAGAGAACCATCAGGGTAGCCGCCGCCGTTAGCTTCTGAATTTCCAGCGCCGCGAACATATTATTCATGTAGTGTTGCAGCATGTAAATCCGGTCATAGGGATAATCCCCTGCCAGCAAATACGTTTCGCGGAACACTTTAAACGAATTGATGATCGAGATCAGCACAACGAAGAACAGCGTTGGTGTCAAATAGACCAGCGTAATCCGTGTAAACTGATGCCACCTTCCCGCCCCCTCAATTCGTGCGGTTTCGTAGTAATCCCGCGGGATTTGCCGCAAGCCCGCCAGAAACAAGATCAGGTTGTAGCCGATGTTCTTCCATAGATACAACACCACCAGCACGACCATAGACCCGTTCGATTGCAGCCAGTCGACACGGCTATGACCCACATGAGTTAGCCAGGCGTTCAACGTCCCGTTCCAGTCGAAGAAGATTTGCCAGACCAGGACAACCGATGCCACAGGGACGACCAGCGGCAGAATCAGAGCGGTCTGTAAGCCTTGACGGAAGAACGGCCCTTTATTGATCAACATCGCCAAGCTCAAGGACAAGGCGATCAGGAGCGGAACGCTGACCCCTGTGAATAACAGCGTGTTAGCAGCCGCTTTGCGGAACGAACCGCTGGCCAGCAGTTCCGAATAGTTGGACAATCCGATGAAGCTGCCGTTAAGGGTGCGGTTGGTCAAGGATTGAGAGATGCCCATCACAAATGGAATGATGTAAAACACTGCAAAACCAAGCACGCTCGGCGCCAAGAATAACAGCACTGCAGCGGTTTCCCTCCGAAACGTCCTCGACAGCCAACGGCTATTCATTGAGATACGTCGTAACTTTGTTTTGGATCAGGCCGGCGACGTCCTCGGCGGATTTCTGCCCGCTGAAGAAAGCTTGAGATTGTTCCATGATGATCTCTGACAGCTGATCCGGTTGAAACTTAGATACCAGATGGATTGCACCTGTCAGTTCGCTCTCCAGCGCGTCAAGTTCGTCCGAATTCACCTGGATCGGAACCCCTTTCAAAGGACCCTCTTTGGCGGTCGGTACGGAGCCGTCCTTCTTCAACTGTTCAACCTCCTGGGCGTACAACCGTTTATTGAGCGGAAAGCCGGCATGGTTCGGATCCACCGGCACTTGATCGGAGATCATGAACTTCACGAAGTCCCAGGCTTGTTCCTTCGCCTTGGAACTTTCATTCAGGCCGATGCTTCGGTAGGGTTGGAAATACCCGCCGGCGCCAACGTCCTGCGCGTGAGGTTTAACGTACAACTTCATGTTAGAACTCAGGAAGCTGTTTAACGATTCGAAATAATCGCCGGGCGAATTGATCTGTACCGGGAAGAAATAGGGGGTTCCCTCTGCGCCGATCACCCCGTCTTCGGACATTTTCTGGACCTGCTTCATTAAGCCGGTAAACGTGGCCGTGTTGAACTTGGCCGTCCCGTTGGGCTCATCCACAAACAGCGATAAATTGTCAGACACCATCCAGTTCAGCATATATTGGGGTTCGGTGTGGATGACATGCGGATACGTTTTGTTGACCAGCTGTTTGGACAGCACCGCGAAATCGTTCCATGACCAGGACTCGTCGTTGATTTCAACCCCTGCTTGGGCAAGCGCTTCTTCGTCGCCGGCCAGTCCGTGCAGGAAGAACGAAATCGGCATGGCATACAGGCCGCCGCCGATCTTGGCATGATCCAAGATATTCGTGAAATAGTCCTCTCTCTTAAAGGCAGCATCCTGCGCGATGAGCTCATCGAAATTGACGAGAAGACCGTTCTTCACATAACTTGCTGCCGGCAAATCGTCCAGCAGCAGCAAATCCGGCCCCTTTCCTGCCAGCATGGCTGTATTGGTTTGGGTCTTGAATTTCTCCATTTCCGCTTCCAGATGGGCATTATCCGTCTGTACACTCTGGAGTTGAATATCGACCTCCGGGTGCAAGGCTTCATATTGGCTGACGAGCTCCTCCAAATGGGTATCCGGAAAAAATGTTGAAAAAGTCAACATGGTCTTCCCCGCATTCGCCGGGGCCTCAACCGGTTGTTCGGATCCTCTATCGCCGGATTCGCCGATTTGGATTTGGGGTGTTTCTCCTCCCCCGCCGCTGCATGCGGCAAGTGCGAACAACAGGAAGAAACCGGCGGCTGCAGATGCTCTTGCTCTCATTCTGATTGTGGTTTTCACCGTCTTTTACTCCTTTCGGCGCTATTGCGAAAGATGAACTCCTGTTTGATAGGCCTACTTCATCGTAAAGGGCAGATGTCACCATCGTTTGACCGAGTTGTCAACAAAATGTCTCTAAATGCTTGCAAACACAAAAAAGACAGGGGCGTCATCGTTCACGCTCCTGTCCATTGAAAGAAAGTTATTTAAATTCGATAATGAAGGGCAGCCATTCGGCGCTCTGAAGGGAGGTTTCTGGATTTTGCACCTCTACGGGCTCCGGCTTCCCTTTCAGTAGACTTCTTCCGCCGAAAATCAGCAGTCTTCGGTTATCCGGGCTCCAGGCCATCTGAGATGGCAGAATGCCCTGATAAATCTGTTTGGCGTTCAGAACGTTGTTCCCCTGCAGCTTGCCGGCGAACAACGTTCCGTCCCCCTTGCTGTAGGCGACGTATTGGTGATCCCCGGACAGACTGAAGCTAAAAGCGCTGTCCAGCAAGACCGTCACCGCTTCATTCCGAAGGTCGTACGTGTATAACGTCCCATCCCTCCCCAGGAAGGCGACCTGATCGTCATTCATCCACGCGGCTTGACCGTCTCCGATCAACTCATGTTTATATTGAGCGGTGAATACCCCGTCTTTCCAGGTTCCGACGACAATCCAGGTTTCATCCATCCGTTGGTAGAGAAGAAACGCGCTGTTCCCGTCATCTGCAACATGGACGGAGGAATACAGCTCCGCCCGGCTGCCCTCGGGGATCGGGACCAAGTAGGTCGCTTGCGTTCCATTCTGCACATCGTACACCACGATATCGGATTGGCCTTTGCTCTCGGGTTGAGTGGTGTAACTCGCGAAAGAGAGGTACCGGCTATTATCTGACCAGGTGAACCATTTCGAGGTGAGTTGGGAAGGGTCAAAAGTGCTTAACTTTTGTTCCGTTCCATCGGCAAGAGACAGCAGCTTGAGCTCATACTTGCCATCGTTCTCCTCGATCGCTGTAATTCGCTGTCCATCCGGGGATAAATCAAATACAAACTGTTTAGGATCCACTTCGAGGACCTGCAGCAGGTTGTCATAAGGAGGCTTGATTTCCTGAAGACTTTGCGATCCCCCAGGTCCGCTAAAATACCCTAACAACGCATCCGCTCCGGACCAGCCGATCAACCCGCCTTTCGTGGCCAGTTCGATTCGGTAGATCTTCTGGACCTCGAACGGGCCGGTTTGTCCGCCTGAGTTCTGACTTTCGTCCGTGTCCGGAATGATGATCGTTTGGGTTTGCGGTCTCCCGCCGCAACTCGCTAACATCATGACACAGATCATCAACCAAACGAGGGTACGTAATCTCTTTCGTTTCATGACCGCTCCCTTTCCGCCATCATCAAGGGTAGCGCCACCTCAAGGGTCGTCATTTCGTGTTCGCTGCTCATCCGAATGTTCCCTCCATGATCGTCGACGATGGACTTCACGATGCCCAGCCCTAGCCCAACGCTCCCCGTCTCTTTAGCACCCTGTCGGTCCGGGACATAATACGGCTCGAAAATTTCAGTCAATTGGTTTGGCGGGATCGTCTCCCCCCGATTGATAATGAGGAAACGAGCCATCTCCCCCGCGCGTCCCCCCTGAACCTGGATCTCCGAACGAGCTTCGCTGTATTTGATGGCATTGTCTAGCAAATTGATAAACA
This sequence comes from Paenibacillus sp. FSL R7-0216, assembly GCF_037969915.1. NCBI lineage: Bacteria > Bacillati > Bacillota > Bacilli > Caryophanales > Paenibacillaceae > Paenibacillus > Paenibacillus sp. FSL R7-0216. The sequence goes on from NZ_CP150222.1 coordinate 2,907,809, forward strand.
ATTGCCGGATGCGGTCTTCCTGCCCGTAAACCTCAAGCTGTTCGTCGATTTCGCAGCGGAGTGTTTTTTGGTAGCGTTTGGCTTTAAACGTTAAAGCCTCGCATGTATCGCGCAAAATTCGTCCCGTCTCAACGCGTCTGAACTCTTCACGTCCCGCCGTTTCCTTCGATAATTCCAGCAACCGCAAGACCATGTCGTGTAATCGTTCGCTTTCCTGGACAACATGGTTCATGCCTTTATCAAAAAAAGCCCGATCCGACTCCCCTTGTTGACGGATGATCTCGGCATAACCGAGGATCGAGGTCAGCGGGGTTTTGAGCTCATGGGTCACGTTGTCGAAGAACGTCTTCCGCTGCTGATTCAACCGCTCCAGACGGTCACGGTCGCGTTCAATGCGGGCGATCTGCTGCTTGATTTGACCGATCATTTCGTTGAAGTTAGCGGCTAACCGGCCGATTTCGTCTCGTCGCTTCTGCTTAACGTCGATGCTCACGTCCAAATTCCCGTTCATGACCTCATTGGAGGCTTTGCTGAGCTTGACCAGGGGGATGGTCATATTGCGTGACAGGATATAGGAGAACAGGAACGCCGCAGCCATAATCCCGAATGCTAAATAGGTGATGGTATCCAGAATCGTGCCACTTTGTTCGTACAGCAATGTAAAGTCCTTGGCAAATCGCAGGATCCCGACTTTGGTTCCGTCGATGATCACCGGGTAAGAGTAACGTACAGCCGCCATCCCTTGTTCATAGGAGATGGTATAAGCGGTTTTACCTTGAAGCGCCTGTTTTAAATCATCATCTGCCGCCTGGGTAAACGCCGCCTCCGAAGACGAATGAAGCAGCACCCCATCCACGGTATACGCGCTAACCTCGCTGGAGGTCGCCCTCTTCAGGTCATTTACGATCTCTTCAGACATTTGCCCGAAATAGAGATCATCGTTCGTGAAGTGATTGATCAGGAACGCCTGACGAACATAGACATTGCTGTTCTTCTTCAACCCAATCAAATCATCGGTGATAATGTTCCGGTTGCTCTTCTGGATGATGTGGTCCACGGTTTGATTCAGCAGGACAAAGGACAAGGCAAAGATAAGAAAGAAACCGACGAGAAACTTTCCCCGAATCGTACGGATCATCGCCTAGTCCGCCTGTTTCTCGAATTTATACCCGATTCCAAATACAGTGGTGATCTGGTCGCCGGCATCCAGCTTTTTGCGTAGTCGCTGAATATGGGTGTCGACGGTGCGCGTATCTCCGGGAAAGTCATAACCCCACACAAGGTCAAGCAGGTCCGTGCGTGTATATATTTTGCCCTGATGACGATAAAGCCGCAGCAGTAGATCGAATTCTTTTGGTGTCAAATCTACGGGCTCGCCGTCCTTTCGGACAAGTCTTTCGCTTTCGATAATTTCAATATTTTTGAAGCGAATCCGCTCTTCCTCCTGGGATGCCCCCTGCCCGCCTCCGGTCGACTGAATCCGGCGAAGAATCGTGCGTATTCGGGCCACCACTTCGCGAAGGTCGAAGGGCTTCGTAATATAATCGTCGGCGCCGAATTCCAATCCGAGGATTTTGTCGGTAATATCCGACTTCGCCGTAATCATCAGGATAGGAAGGTTGTACGCCGCCGTCACTTTTTTGCAAATGTCCAGCCCGCTTTGGTCCGGCAGCATCCAGTCCAGTAACAACAAGTCCGGACGGAATGACTTCATCAGCTCCAGCCCTTCCGCTCCGTTCCCCGCCGTCTGCGTGTCGAACCCTTCCTTGGACAACCCGTAAGCCAATAAGTCGGCGATAGCCGCTTCGTCGTCGATGATCAGGATTTTCGTTTTCTCCATAAGTGCCTCCATTTTACTTTCCTCGACACCTATTGTACCTGTCTGCGGACGCGCAGGAAAGTTTACGGGTTATTCGTAATTACCGTTCCGCTCTTTCCATTGCTATTCTCAGCGTCACCGTTGCCATGTCTATTACCGCTACCGTCACCGTTACCGTTACTATTACCGTTACTATTGTTCTTTTGATTAGCGTCCCCGTTGCCTCCTCCTTGGTTTTCCCCTACCGAGTTCACAGGCTGCGATGGTGCTGTGTTACGGGGTTCCAGTACCTCTTTCTCCGGCCGCTTGTTGCCATTCTCCTTCTCATTTCCGTTTCCAGCAGATTCATTCCCAGGGACCTTAATCGGATCCGGTTTTGTCATTTCTGGCACCTGCAGATCAGTGGCGCTGTCATAAGATGGTTCTTCCCTGAGCTCTACCACCGGTTCCATAGAAGGTTGTCTTTCTTTCCCCGAAGACGAAGATTGGGAGCGTTTGGTCTCCTTCTCCTCCTCCTTGGCAGGCGGATGAATACGCGTAGAGTTGTTCCCCTTCTGCTGGATTGGCTCCTTCCCTTCTGTTACGTTCGGATCCGATTGCTGCTCGTTCAAGTCCCCGTCCGTCTTCTGCGAAGGCGTCGGTTCAGAAGAGAGGTCGCCCCCGGCAGCGGCAGGCATCTCCTTATTTACATCATGCTCAAAGAGGCTGGCGGGCGTTATGCCCACAGCTTGAAGCACGGATACAATGGAATGAGTCTGCAGCTCCGTAATATCCAACTTGATACCTTGCATCTGCGCTTGCTCGTACACCCTATATTTATTTACGGATAAATGGGCTTCTGCCGCCTTTTCTACCTGTACAGGTGTTGCTGTAAATAACTCCAGGTTGTAGCTCTCGGAGATCGGAAGTGAGGAGCGGTCGATCGAATAAGCGGGAGCATCGGAATTCTCCGGTGGAATAAGCGTCATCCAGATCCAGGTTTTAGTTGTTCCGTCCTCTAAGTAACCGTCTCTCTTCGCCTGAGTAATAATCTGACCAACCGCCTCGCTAAACGTCTTCCCCTTCAGCTGACGAGGGGTGATGAGCAACTTAGCCTCATCATTAACCAGATTCACTTCCCTAACCTTACCGGTTGATGTAACGCCAAGTTGGATGCTCGGATTGATGTCTATGGCCACTCGAGTAAGGGGTTCCGTGGTTTGCCTCATCCATTGGAATAGGAAAACGACACCGATCAGCAACAGAACTGAAGCGACCACAGAGCTTATAGTCCTTGTCAGTCTGATGTTTCGCCGGTTAACGTTACCGTTCCTAGCAGATGAAGTCACTGAAATTTGCTCTCCTAACCCCGGCAGCACCTCCGGCTTCGGTAGATTGCGGAAGGTTCCGTCTTCGCAGAGGACGACGATGTTATCTTTTGTGATTTTCATGACGGTTCCTTGCATCCTCTTCCACACCTCCTTCCTCAAACGATACCGTGGTCTTAATTCGCTTGAACTCTTCGCTGGCATAAATCAAAATTAACGCGATCAAATATTTTCGGTTGCGCTCCAGCGTTTTGGAGCTAACTTTAAAGACGGCTAACATTTCTTTAGCCGGAAGCCTTTTGGTCGTCCTTAACGTATTGAGCCATTGCGGATGCTCACTAAAGATTCGAGCGATCCGAATCAACTGCGCTCGGGTATCCCGATGCTTGGGAGAGACTTCCTCTAACTCTTCCAAATCAATCCCGTATTGCTGAAGAGTCACATCGTACAAGCGAAGCTCTTCCGCGAGCGCCTCAGCCGCTTGTTCCCGCTCGAAGATTTCCAAAGAACTAGCGACCTCAAGTGGCGACTGGTCCAACTCCGCGTGTCTCCCGTCCCAAATGGCACTTTCCAGTTGCATGTATTTTCCTTGCCTGCGAAATTCATCAATAAGACGATGGTGGATCACCATATAAGCAAAATTATCAAATGATTTCTCGGATGCTAAGAGATACCGGTCAATCGCCTCATTGAACGCAATGATTCCGATGCTTGCCTCATCCTGGTTCCAACCGACCTGCCTCTTGCAAACATGGGATACCGCACGGATAATGAACGGACGATAGTAGTCGATCAACAGGTCTCTTACGTTGTTGTTCCCCGCTTGAGCTTGATGCAGTAGTTCATTTATCGGTCTATCCAACACAGCGGATCACTTCCTATTACGTAAAATGGTTACCGTTTATGGGGGTGAACCCCTATATATCTTTATCGTTGCGATTAGTAAGTTGCTGAACCCTACTGGCAAAAAAGCATCTCTAGCCCCAAAAACGTTTCCCTTTTTGCAGCGGGACGAGGGTAGCAGTAATCCCGGCCTCGAACGGTGTTTCCGAAACTGGACCGATCTGGATGATCTTCAGTGGTGCATAATCACCGACACGCAGGAGACACTACAAGCGGAATTGACGAGTGTTCGTTCCTATTTCAATCCCATCAGGTAAAATGGTGAATCCATGACTAACAAAGACAACAGGGTTTGGGTTATAACGCAACCCTTGGCGGTACTTACGCTGCTTCTATGCGTCTTAACCCCCATCATCGCTTTTCCTGCGGATGCAGGAGCCTCCCCCTCGCTGCCCATCGTCTCGGAGGAAAGCATATTTTCGATCGAAGTCTACCCCCGGCAACATCGGCTGATTGTCAAAATTCAAGGACAATCCTATAAATCCTACCCCGTTGCGGTAGGTAACCCTTCGACTCCTACCCCTGTAGGAGAGTATCTGGTCACGTATAAAGGCAAAGACTGGGGGCCTTCCTTTGGTCCAAGATGGCTGGGCCTTAACGTGCCATGGGGCTTTTATGGGATTCATGGCACCAACCGGCCCGATTCGATTGGAAGGCACAAGAGCCATGGCTGTATCCGGATGCGGAATCACGACGTCATGGAATTGTTTGAACTGATTCCTTTAGGAACCAAAGTAACGATCTATGGCCATATTCTCGGAGACGCGGATCACGACCCACGCGATTTGGCAGAAGGGGACGTTGGGGGTGACGTGCAGTTGATTCAATCACGGTTAAAGAGCGCGGGCTATTTCAAGGGCGATTGTAACGGCAAGTTCAACCGGGCAACTGCCCAGGCCTTAACCCAATACCAACGCGATCACGGGTTGATCCCCAACGGCGTTGTGTCTTACCGGGTCTACCAGGCTCTAGGATTATCCGATTAATTCGAAACCAAAAACAACCCGTTCTCATCGGATGGAGATAACGGGTTGTTTATTCATGTTTTAGTAGCTTAAACAAACACTTGGACTAACTCGATATGCCGTTCCCTTGATAAATCCCGGAACTGCCATTCGTCAATTTGCACGAGCGGTTTAAAAATATCAGATGGGTTATTCCATACGATCGTCGCCGTTTCGCCGTTGCTTAATTTGACTTTCTTCCCTATAAAGTTCGGGAGGAGGTTGGAAGTCAACGCCTGAACCGCTTTCTCATTCAGCTTGCCAAACCCCATCATGTAGATGTTTCTCAGTACGGATAAGAGATCTTGCCGAGTACCCGAAGCGTCGGGTGAAGTCATGGCTATGTATTCATTGGCGACCGCTACAATTTCGGCATAGGGATGAATTTTCTCTTTCCGGAGGCCGGCCGGATAACCGGAACCGTCTTCCCGTTCATGATGCTGCAGTGCGACAAGTGCCGTCACCTCTTCCCCTGTTGACCTACGAATAATTTCATAACCGTAGGAGGTATGGCGGTTCATTTCTTCCTGCTCTTCCCCAACCAACTCCTGTTCACGATTACGCAGCGACTGGCGGACCCGGCTTTTGCCGATATCATGCAAATAACCTGCTTTGCTGATCTCATAACACTCATTAGGCGAATGTCCAAGCCAAGTGGCAATGTAGTAGGACAATAGACCCACCTGCAATGAATGGTTATAAATATTGACATCCTCTTCCGAGAAGGCGATCAGAAGTGAAACGACATCCTTACTTTGATCGAGCGCTTCAAGCATGGGCACCAATTGCTGCTCAACCATGGATTGGTTGAATTTCCCTGTCGTGAGCGCCTCTAGAAATAACGCTTGATAACCTTTAACCGTAAAATAAAAGTTATCGCGTAAACGCTGCGTGAAGCTAGGGTTCTTCTCCGAATTCAGGGCGTCTTCCCCTGCACGTAGTTCAATATCGACGTATTCGATACTTTGTCGAATCAGCAGGGCGATTTCCTCCGTATGAATGCTTGTCCCCTTTGGAAGAACGTGCAAACCGGCCCGGTTAAACACATCGGTTCTTAGACGATCCCCTTCCTGAAGCTCCATGACGTGAGTTTTCATATGCCCCTCCCTTCTTCATCTGCGCGTTAACCGACGAAATTTGTACTATTATCTATAAATATCGCGCAAATTGGGCCTCCCATGAATAGTCCTAAAGGCGTGTTTTGGAGGGGGTTTCGTACTTTATCCTTCGCATCACACGGGACAAAAGGCCCCTGCCTACTTGGCGTTTCGTTTCCACGGTGGATCGCCGTACCGATGCAGCGTCTGATTAATAGAATAGATCACCCAGGGGATTACGGCTGATAAAACCGCGCATACCCATGTCATTGGAGTAGGAAGTCGATCCAACAACAGATTCCACATGACCCACATGACATCTCACCTCCTGCTTTCAACTGGTTTCCACCGTTGCTCCGACAATTCGAACTTTCGTGCGGACCTCAACAACGATGTCGCAACGGGTAAAAAATCGTTCTCCCTGCTCCCAATCCTCCTTGATCCCCTCCCATATCGCATGATGCCTGCGGTTCAGGTATTCCCCTAAACCGATCACATCAACGCCGTACTCCTGCTGAACCTTGCTCAGGGTCCTTGAAGTCAAGCGAGTTAACCGCTCTGCGGTTTTTTTCTCAATTTCCGCTAATTGGCTGGGATTAAGCAAATCGATTCGCTCCTGGGATTCTCCGACGTTCCCCTCCATATCGAGTCGGATACGGAATCGAATATGCTCCGGATTGGACACGTCCGCATGAATGGTGCGCCGCAGACCTTTGATTTCATAAGCCATGAAACGGTCATCCAGAGGAAATTCTAGAACCCCGTCCTGGGCGGTTCCACGTAAGACGTTAAGCCCGGACGTTTCGTCGTCATTCAGGAATCCCTTCAGTTGCTGAGTGCCGTCAAAAAGAGCCGCTCCGGAAACGGAAACTTCTCCGTCCGTCTTCCGAATTCTCGGGAGCGCAAAGCTGCTTTTGGATAGGATAAAGGCTTGCACGTCCCCGACAGTCGTCGGGGGGTAAATCCTTGAGCTCTTCGTCGGATTTAGCGCTGTGGATTCAAAATACATGACGGGCAGCTTCTCATTTTTCGGATTCGTGTCCAGTAGTTGACGCGCCTCCCCTTCGGTCACCATGATTTTCGTGGCTCTTCGCATTTCATGGTCCCGCAGAAATAGATCCAGGGAGTTGGCCAACTCGCCTTTTTCAGCCAACTCCTCAGAAATCAAGATCATACGCAAGTGCTGTAAGTAGGGACTTCGGCTTGTTAGAAAAGACATGTCCCGCGCCGCCGTGAACATCGTATTTGCCGATGAAGACAAGTTAAAGTAAGCGGCATCCCTAGCGCCTTTACCTCCTCCTTCTTTGGCCTGCAATCCGCCTGGAATGACAAATTGAAACGTTAAACGATATTGCCCCTTCTCGGCTTCTTCATCCTCCGCGAGATCGATCCCGGCCCCGACCACAAAACCTCTTTCTTCGATTTCAACTCGGTCCCAGCAACCGGTCAAAAATAAAGTTAAGGTCAGAAATATCGCGATCAAACATCCGTAACAGTTCATACGTTTACGCATGCCCTTTCACCCCCCGAAGTAGAGACAGTAGAAGCAAAAGCGTCGGAAAAATCATGCCGAGCCCAATGCCGACATAACTGATCCATTCGCCGAATTGTTGAATTTCAATCAGGTTTTGGGGCTGCATCACAATCAGAAAAATAATGGGACCTAGCCAAAATGCTAATGTTGTGCGCTTGGCTTTTTTGAATACGGCCTCGAAAGCCTGCAAAGATACGTCAAAGGCCATCGCCGCCGTGTTAAACAAGGTAAGCACCCATACTGAAAAAAAGATCGATTCAAACCGCTCGAAGAAGCCGCCGGGAACCTCAACCTGCTTGGCTAGCTCCGCGGTAGGATACAGTACGCTGGCCGTCACCTCGGGGCCAAAGACCCCAACGGTGAAGAAGAACACGAGTAAATACAACACAAGCGGAATCAGCATTCCCCATGTCGAGGCTTTGACGATTTTTTTCGGCTGATTGATCACTGCATTGTAGAATAACAAGATCTCAAACCCGATAAATGAAAAGGCCGACTCTTTGGAAGCGGCAACCACATCCCGCCAATTGGTAACAAAAAACGGCATCAGCTTTTTGACTTCAAAAAAACTAATGTTCATGATAAACAAGACGAACAGCAGGAAAATCACAATCGGCAAAAATAAAGTGTTTAAGCGAAACAACGTCACACTGGGCCCCGCTACGCCATAAATGAGTACCAGCAGGAAGACCAGGCAAATGACTTCGATGGGTGTCCGGTCAAACAGGTAAATCCGGGAAATGCTGGCCACCCCCCGGGTCTCATAGGCTACAAAAGTCAGCATATAAGCGGCAAACATCAACGTAAAAAGAAAGGCCAGCGGCTTCCCGATGACCGCGTTGGCGATGTCATGGAGGTTTCTTTTCGGAAATCGGGATACTAGTTTGGCAACCATCCATGTGAACACCAGTGCGCCTAAACCACCGATGAGAATCGATATCCAGCCGTCGACTGAACGCGTCGTTTCTACGATCGAACGAGGCAGCGTAAGCACGCCAAAACCAATGACCATATTTGCGACTGAAGCAAATACTTCATAGGTTCCAACTTCTCGATCCCCGTATTCGAATGATTTCACGGACCACCCTCCCCATTCCCCATCCTGGAATCGTCTTTGGTTTGCATAAATTTCGGCCGTTTCGTCAGCATTGTATAAGGAGCCCGAATGATCATGTCTCGCCAATCGTGATAAAATCCGGGAGACAGTGGCGTTAAATAAGGAATCCCAAAACTTTGCAGCCTCGATAAGTGAATGCAGATCATAATCATGGCTAGAATGATCCCGTAAAGACCAAATACGGAAGCCGCAATCATCGTAAGAAATCGCAGGATGCGAAAGGCGATTCCCGCGCTATAAGACGGAATAGCGAATGAAGCGACCGCCGTCACGGCCACCACGATCACCATGATTGGACTGACGATTCCAGCCTGGACGGCGGCCTCGCCGATAACCAGCCCCCCAACGATCCCAATCGTTTGCCCGATTGGCTTCGGCAGGCGAACCCCGGCTTCACGCAGTAGTTCCAGTGTTAACTCCATAAGAAAGGCCTCAACTACAGCAGGAAACGGGACTCCTTCCCGGGCAGCCGCAATCGAAAAAGCAAGCTTGGAAGGAATCATGCCCTGATGAAACGAAACGAGCGCGATATATAGCGACGGAAACGTCAAAGAAATGGCGACCGCCATATATCGCAAGATTCGAATCAAAGACCCGATTAACCAACGCTCATAATAATCCTCGGGCGATTGGATCAGCGAGACAAACGTGGTTGGCATAATCAGCGCGAACGGCGTTCCGTCAAGCATAATAACGACCTTGCCCTGCAAAATCGCAGAGGCGACTTTATCGGGGCGCTCCGTGTGCAAAATGAGAGGGAACGGAGACAAGAAGCTGTCCTGGATCATCTGCTCGATCGTCCCGCTCTCCGGGGCATCGTCTATATCGATCGTCTCCACTCTCCGCTTGACCTCTTGGACAAGGGCTGGATGCGCGATATTATCGATATAGGCAATAATGAGCTCTTTTTTTCCCCTTTCCCCGACCCGGTAGGTGTCAAATCGCAGTTTCGGGTCGCGAATCGCTCGGCGCAAAAGAATGACATTCGTTTCTATGCTTTCGTTAAAACCTTCGCGCGGGCCGCGGACCAACGCTTCCGTTTGCGGCTCCTCCACGCTCCGTCCCGTCCATTTCTTACTGCTGATGAGCAAAACTTGATTAAAGCCATCGATAAACAACGCGGTATCTCCCGATAACACAGATACCAGAACGTCGTCGAGCGATGGGGTTGTTTTATATTTTTGAACCGATAAAAATTGTTTGTTTAATAAATCAAACAGATCCTGTCCGGACATCTTCTCGGCATGTCCTATGGCGGTAAACGCCTGCTGCAACGAAGTTACGATCTGTTCGTTGATCATATTTAAATCCGACAATCCGGCGATGCAAAGAATCCCACATTGCGGGATCCCCTCCCCGCCGCTGACAAATCGGGTAACCAAGTCGTCAGGAGCATCTAGGATACGGACGATCTTGGCAATCGACTCATGAACGCTGCCGCCGAAGGCTGACGAAGCGAGCGCATCGCCTTGCGCTGCTCCACTCTTTAGGACGGGGCTTCGTTTGTGTTGATTTCGGAACATAAATCTTGGCATAACACATCATCCCCAATAAGTCAGATCATCTCTGATGTCGTTACCCTTTATTACCAACTTGCTCCGAAAATAATCCCTTTTCGTTTTTTCATAGACCTCCCCCAAGTCGGACAAAAGAATAAATTTCCTTCGCATCGTACATCTTAACTGGGAATAATCGGCCCAGGAAGGAGGAGGTTCCATGCCTTTCATCAGAAAACTGCAACGCCGGAAACTCTCCGGAGGGGGAGAGCCCGGTAAAACCCCAGCGAATCCCCCAAGTCACACGGATTCATCCGGATCTCATAAAGACAGAAGTTTGTCCACCCGTCTGGATTGGATCAAGCAGGAGCTTAAGGACAGCTCGGACGTGATCTACCGTGAATTTACGATCAGCTCCGGTCAGCGTTGTGTCTTGGTATACGTACGAGGCATGATTGCGCAGGAAACGGCGCAGCAATTTATCGTGCGGAGTTTGCAGCGGGAATCCGCGCAATTGGAAGAGAAGGACATCTATCAATTTCTGTTCGAAGACGAGGCGTTAAGCGTATCCCAAGCTACGGTCATCAATGATCTGAATCAAGCGATTCAAGCCGTGCTAAACGCCGGTGCGTTGCTGATGATCGACGGTGACACGCGCATGCTGACGTTCTCCATCTCGGCTTATCCGACGCGCGGAATCGATGAAGCCCCTAATGAATCAGTCATCCGAGGTTCAAGAGAAGCTTTTATCGAAGATCTGGAGAAGAACCTCACGATGCTTCGCCGTCGGATCAAATCGAAAAAATTTAAGACCCCGGCGATCAACAAAGGCCGGGAAACGCGAACCAGTATCGTTCTAGCTTACGTCGAAGATGTTTGCAAGCCGGAATTGCTGAAAGAAATGCAGCGGCGACTATCCTACATCGACATGGATAGCGTGCTTGGCTCTGCCTACTTGGAAGAAATTATCGAAGATAATCCCTACTCGCCTTTTCCGCAACTCCAGTATACGGAACGCCCTGACGTCGTCAGCGCGGCATTGCTGGAAGGGAGAATTGCCATCCTCGTGGATGGTTCACCGATTGTGTTGCTTGCCCCGGTGACGCTGCCGATGCTGCTGCAATCGGCTGAGGACTATTACCAGCGATATGTCGCAGCGAACTGGATTCGCTGGATCCGTTATTTTTTTGTGTTTGCTTCCTTAACGCTTCCGTCCATTTATATCGCCGTCACAACCTTTCATCCGGAGATGATTCCGTCGCAGCTGCTCATTACGATCGCTGCATCCCGAGAAATCGTCCCGTTTCCGGCGTTATGGGAGGCTTTTGCCATGGAACTGGCTTTCGAAGCGCTTAGAGAAGCCTCGATCCGAATCCCGAAATCGATTGGACAAGCCGTATCCATTATCGGAGCTTTGATCATCGGCACCGCTGCCGTACAGGCGGGGATCGTCTCGGCGGCGATGGTCATCATCGTCTCATTAACGGGAATCGCCTCATTTATCATCCCCCATTTTGATTTGGGTCTGGCCTTTCGGTTGCTGCGTTTCCCGATCATGATTTTAGCCTCGATGTTCGGATTGTACGGTGTGACCTGCGGAATGATCCTGATTTACATTCATCTGGTGAATTTGCGGTCCTTTGGGGTTCCATATATGTCCCCAATTGCACCGCTCGTGATCGAGGATTTAGGCGATACGTTCCTTCGAGCCCCCTGGTGGAAGATGCAGAAGCGTCCTGTTCAACTCACGAACAACAAAGTCCGCCAAACCAAGAATCCTCGTGCTTGGGTCAAGGAGAGAGGTGATCTGGAGTGACGAGAAACCATCGTACGATCATCAAGGCAATGCTGGTCTTCCTGCTCTTCATCGGAGTTAGCGGCTGCTGGTCTGCTGAAGAGTTGAATAATCGTGCATTTGTGAACACCGTCTTGATCGACCTGACGGAAGATGGACAGACGGAGCTGACCATCGGAGTTCCGCTGCCCAACCGGATGATCCCAGGGCAAGCCGGCGGGACAGGTCAACCTCAGGGCGATCCGTTCAGCTTTGTGACCAAACGTGCGGATAATCTGAGCCAGGCTTTAAATATGCTACAAGTCGACCTACCGCGGAACATCTCCTTCGGTCAAACCAGAATCATCGTGGTTGGCCGAAGACAAGCGGAGAAAGGCTTGGATAAAGTCGTCGAATTCGTCTTTCGCCAGCCCTCCTTCCGGCTCAGCGCCAGCCTGTTCATAACGCCCGGCGACGTCAAAGAAATTACGCGTTCACCGATGGTATTTGAACGAATTTTAAGTGATATCCTGCGTAAATACGTAAACCATCACTATACGCTGGACACCACGATCAAAGACTACAAAATTGCTTTGTACCAAGGCGGAGATATCCTGATCCCGCTGCTAAATTTCGGGGAACTCCCGGGAGTGGCGCAAGAGGACCCCAAGAAGAATCGCTGGATGGGATCGGGGGGTGCAGCGATATTCAGCGGTGGAAGGATGTCGAAGATCGAGCTGTCCCCCCATGAACACCGGATCGCGCTTTGGATTAGTTCTCAGCTCAAGAATACGTCCACAACCATCTCCTCCCCCACCGATGATAAAGAGATCAGTTTTTTCATCGAGGATGTCAAGACGAGTATCGATCCGGTCGTGCATGGAGAGAACATCTCTTTTCGGGTCAAGAGCAGCGCCAAAGCTTTTGTAGAATCCTCTCTTTCTCACATTGATCTAAAAAATCCGGAAGTCCTTCTGAAACTGGAGGAAATCCTCAATAAAACAGTGGAAGAACAGTTTCTTGATGTGTTGGCCAAAACCCGCCAAGCCCATTCCGACGCTTTTATCATGAGCCAGTACCTGGACTGGAGGTATCCTAAAGTTTGGCATTCGGTTCGAGACCAATGGAAAAATATATATGCCAAGGAGCTCCCCATTGAAGTGAGCGTGGACATTAAGCTGAACCGTTCGGGCGGCGTTTACCGTTCGGTCGTTCATGAAACCAATAGATAGCGAGGGATAAGCGTGTTCTGGATAGGGATCCTGTTTACGCTGATTATGCTGGCGGACTGGCTCATGCAGATAAAAGAAGGGGTCAAAGTCAAAACTCGAATCAAGGTACTGCTCATCTCACTCTGTTTTTTTGTTACCGCGGAAGTCTTATTTAAACTGAAAGACCAATGGAATTTACCTAGCTGGTTTCATTATTTACGTGAAACGATGTTAGGTGGATCATGATGATTCTGGTTACTAGGAGGCGGATCGCATGCTCAAAAATATTACATCCAACCAGATTTTCGCGCTTTACAGCTTGCAGATATTCACCACGGTTATCGCCTTTTATACGGGGATGCTAATCGGGGGGAGTAAATATTCCACCCCTGTCGCGGTTCTAGTAGGCGGACTGCTTGGCCTGTTGTTAACCTACCCGGCATACAAGGTCGGCTCTTCCCGTCCCGACGAGTTCCTCGTACGATACGGGAGCAAATTGGTAGGGCGCCCCCTTCATTTCATTTTCATCCTCTATCTTCTGTTGACCCATCTCTTTCTTGCCGCTTTGGATCTAAGAGAACTCAGCGATTTTTTAGTATCGGAGTATTTAATCGGTACACCGAGCTGGGCGATTGCGGCCATTTTCGGAGTATGTGTCACCTACGCCGTACGCTGCGGCATCTCGACGATCTTTCGGACGGCCGAGGGATTCTTTCTCATCTTTGCGGTCGCCTTCTTCTTGATTCCGTTTATCGGGTTTCAGGAGATGGAAACGGATATGTTCACCGCCTTAATCACTCATTTATCGGTGAATGAGATGTGGTCCAGTGTCTATGAAACGTTAGCCATTTTTGGAGAAATGGCTTTTCTGTTTCTGTTGTTTCCTTATTTAAAAGCGCCTAAAATGGTGTATCACTCTCTCTTTTGGGCAACCGGGATCTCGTTGCTGTTTATCCTGTTGCACCTCATCCCGGTACTGTTGACGTTTGGGCCAAACCTGGGAGCCAACCTGCTGTACCCTGACATGGAACTCGTTCGTTTCATTCGCGTCGGCTCGTTTATCGAAACGATGGACCCGATTCTTATCATCTTATGGTTAACTAGCATCTTTGTAAAAATCTCATTTATTGTATTTACGGCGGTCATTTGCCTCTCCCAGCTGACTGGCGTCAAGGATCATAAGCCTTTCACCCTGCCGGTGGTAGCCTTTGTTTCCGTGTTCTCCTTGGCTATCGCCCGAAACCCGCAGGAAATTTTTCTATTCCTATCCTGGGATTGCGCACCGCTCATGTATTTTGCCGAATTTCTGATCCCAGCGATTTACTGGTTGATGAGTACCGTTCGTTCCCCATCTTCGGGGTCAAAAGCAAAGAAACCCGCCGAGAAAAGTTCAGCGGGTTAAGACTTATTTCGTCGACAGCCAAGCCCTTTCCTGGTTCCAACGCAAGGCAACCGGAGTCTCAAAAAAGTCGGACAACCCCGTTTCGTTCAGGACTTCGGCTGTTTTCCCTTGCGCGTATACCTCACCTCGGCGAAGCAGCAGTGTATGGCTGAATATCGGCAATATTTCCTCAGTATGGTGCGTCACATACAACATATGCGGCGTATCGGGCTCGGCAGCCAGGTTTGCGATGCTGGCAAGCAGCCCTTCCCTGGAGATGAAATCCAACCCGTTCGTCGCCTCATCTAAAATAAGCAATTTTGGCGATGCCATCAATGCCCGGGCGATCAACAGCTTTTGCTGCTCGCCTTGGGAGCAGGTCTGATAGGTGCGGCCATGCAGATGGCTGCATCGCAGTTGATTCATCAAGGCATCGGCCCGGTCATAATCCTCAGGCTTTGGTTTCTCGTAAAGTCCGATCGAAGCGAACTTGCCGCTCACCACAAGATCTTCGGCCTTTTGCTCCCCGTGCAGCTTGGACTGCATCGAAGAACTAACCCACCCGATCGTTTTACGCAGCTCCCGCAAATCCACTTCGCCAAACCGGTTTCCCAGCACGCGAATTTCGCCGGACGTCGGCCAGAGATATCCACTAAGCATGTTAAGGAGAGTTGTTTTGCCGGAGCCGTTTAATCCGAGCATGGCCCAGTGCTCTCCTTCCCGTACCGTCCAATCAATGCCGTTCAAAACCGCTTTCCCTTCCCGGAACCAAGTTACCTGGTTCATCTCAATGATGTTCATTCGAGTACCTCCGAAAATAAGTAGGTTTGCAGTAATCTCAAGCTACGCCTGTCTCCGCGGTTTGTCAAGCGCAGGCGGACGCTGTATGATTTCTAGTGCCAATTCTCTTCCGATCGACTAGAATACTAGTGAAAGGAAGTGAGGCATCTTGAAACCGACATGGACTTGGGCCAACGTCGAAACTCTCCAACACCTTGTTGAGGAGCACGATGGGATTGCCCTGAAGCTGAATTGGGATACGCTCCACTCTCGTTCGGAAGACAGCGCAGCAGAGCTGGTGGAGTTCCGAGACGGCCAGTTGGTCGCCTTCTTGGGTCTTTATCCGTTCGGAAACACGCTGGAGGTCTGCGGCATGGTTCATCCGAAATATCGCGGACAAGGTCTATTCACCTCATTACTGCGTCGCGGACTAAATTCCGATACCGTGGTTTCGTATTCGACGATATTGCTGAATGCTCCCGGCAACTCAGAAACAGCCAAGAAATTCTTAGCGGATTACCCTTGCCGTTTCGACTTCAGCGAATACCAAATGAAATACGGCTTGGAGGCAGTTTTAGCGAGCCAGCCCCCACGTGACGTTCACGTCACTCTCCGTCAAGCCCTGGATGCGGATCGACCGCTGCTTGCTCGCCTTGACCAGGAAGGGTTCGGGCTGACCGCAGAGGAAACACGGCTGTTTTATGAGACATTGAACAAGCATGAAATCGAGCAGAATGAATTGATTGTACATAAGGGGGAATCAGTCGGCAAAATCCGCGTTTCCCGCCGTAATAGAGAAGCATGGATTTACGGGTTTGTTGTATCTTCATCGCGCCGGGGACAAGGCATCGGCAGCTCCGCCCTGCGTCAGGTCATTGATCGCGAAAGAGCCGGCGATCACGAGATATGGCTTGAAGTGGCACTAAACAATCCCCAAGCCATGAAACTGTACGAACAAGCCGGGTTTCGGGTCTGCCGATCTCAGGATTATTATGCCTATTTGCGATAACTCGTGAGATACGATGCAGATCGCAGCCAAGAAGGTGGCATGCAAATAGAAAAATAAGGTACAATAACTACCGAATCAACAGAACTAATGGATATGCCTGAACGGCAGGCCGCATGAGCGGCGGAAGGAAGGATCAACGCATGTACGTAGCAAATGATTGGCAGGATTATGAAATCATGGATACCGGAAACGGGGAGAAACTCGAGCGCTGGGGGGACGTCATTTTGCGCCGCCCCGACCCGCAGATCATCTGGCCGATTGCCGATGAGGATCGCAATTGGCGCGAAGTGCACGGTCATTACCACCGTAGCTCCTCCGGTGGCGGGCAGTGGGAAATGAAGAAGCAAATCCCCGATCGCTGGACGATTTCTTATGACCGGCTGAAATTTTATATTCACCCGACGAATTTCAAGCATACGGGATTGTTTCCGGAACAAGCGGCCAACTGGCGCTGGATGATGGACAAGATCGCCGGTGCCGGACGTCCGATCCAGGTGCTGAACCTGTTCGCTTATACCGGCGGCGCAACCGTGGCCGCGGCTTCAGCCGGCGCTTCCGTCGTCCACGTCGACGCCGCTAAGGGAATGGTCCAGTGGGCCAAAGAGAACCTGGCGCTCTCCGGGTTGGCGGACCGCCCCGTGCGCTTCATCACGGACGACGTGTTCAAATTCGTGCAGCGGGAGCAGCGGCGCGGCAACCGCTACGACGCCATCATCATGGACCCTCCTTCATACGGGCGCGGCCCTGGCGGGGAGATGTGGAAGCTGGAAACAAGCCTCTACCCGTTTGTGGAGTCTTGTTTGTCCATTCTGTCGGACAAGCCGCTCTTTTTCCTGATTAACTCCTATACGACCGGCATTTCTCCGACCGTACTGAACAACATGCTATCGATGACGGTTAAGAAGCGGTACGGCGGACGGATCTCCGCTGGCGAATTGGGACTGCCGATCACCCGTTCGGGGCTTCACCTTCCTTGCGGTATTCTCGGACGCTGGGAGGAATAACGTATGGATTCCGGAGCCAAGCGGACCTCGGGACAGCCGGCGATGGCGATCCTTTATGAGGATAACCACCTGCTCGGCATTGAGAAGCCGGTGAACATCCCGACCCAAGAGGATGCCAGCGGCGACCCCGATCTGCTGAATCTGTTGAAGGCGGATATCAAGGAGCGATACGGCAAGCCCGGCAACGTGTATCTTGGACTCGTGCACCGATTGGACCGCCCTGTCGGCGGGGCGATGATCTTCGCCAAGACGTCGAAAGCCGCTTCGCGGTTGGCCGAGACGGTGCGCAGCCGCCGGTTCAGCAAAACGTATGTCGCCGTTGTGCACGGAACAACACCGCAGCCACAAGGCCGATTGAACGATACGCTGCTCAAGGATGAACGCACCAACATGGTGGCTGTCGTCCCCGCCGGGACGCCGGGCGCTAAGGAGGCCCGGTTGGATTACCGGGTGCTCGGTAGTTCTACGTCAGAAGGGTTGAGCCTCGTACAAGTGGAGCTGCATACCGGACGCCCGCACCAGATTCGTGTGCAAATGAACCGCATCGGTTGTCCCCTCTACGGCGACCAGAAATATGGTGCGGCAGTGAACAAACCGGGTCAACAAATCGCCCTATGGTCACTGTATGTCGGTTTTCCGCACCCCGTAACCAAGGAGCCGGTTGATCTGGTCTCCCTCCCGCCACACTCGTATCCCTGGAATTTATGGGAGGATAGAATGTATACCCGCCTCGCAGCCTTGCTGCAAGCCGGGGAGAACGGAATGGAATTGTAAAAAGGCGGGATGCCTAGGGTTGATTTCAACCCCCTAGCGTCCCGCCCCTTTTTTTTGACACCGCTTCTTATTTCGTTCCGGAGATTTTGCCCAGCAAAAAAACCAACAGTTGTTGATTATGGGTGGAGATTCGGTCCAATACCCCGCTTAAATATGCGTTGCGAACCGCGATGCCCCGTTGTACTTCCGTTTGTCCTTTATCAGTAATCGACACCCATACGTTGCGGCGGTCGTTTTCGTCCCGATCGCGGCGGATCAAATCCCCCCGCTCCATCCGGTCAAGCAGCATCGTCACTGCGGCCGGCGTTGTGGAGAGAAACGGGATCAAATCGGACGGCTTCAGATTGCCCTGCTGCTCCAGCAGCTCCAGAACGGTTAATTGCGAAGTCGTCAGCGTTGGAGCCAGCTCCTCTTCCATGTGGGCCTGATAATCCTTCACGATGAGATCAAGCAATCTGGCAAATTCAGCGGTATGCAATCTTATCCCTCCTTGCCTTACATCACCACTTAAATCATTCGCTGCTTCCTTTGCAAATTCCTGCTCGCTTTGCGCAATAATCCAGTGATTGATGGCTGGTAGGAGATGACCCTGAAGATTTATTGAACGGAATACCGCCAGCCGAACAAATCTTCACGTTCTCCGCGTTGAATTCCTGTCAGCGTGTCGTAAAGCTTGGCAGACAACGCCCCGGTTTCTCCGCCGGCAATTTCAATATCGCGCTCTTCCCATTTCATGCTGCCAATCGGGGAGATAACCGCTGCGGTGCCGGTTCCGAACGCTTCCTCGAGCCGACCTTCCTGATGGGCCTCGAACAGCTCTGCCACGGAAATCCGACGTTCCGTAACCGGTACGCCCCATTCGCGAAGCAAACGGATAACCGAATCGCGCGTCACGCCGGCCAGAATGCTCCCATTGAGCTCAGGGGTGATGACTTCTCCGTCAATCTTAAAGAACACGTTCATGCTGCCAACTTCTTCGATATACCGTTTCTCGATTCCATCGAGCCAAAGCACCTGGGAGAAGCCAAGCGATTTGACGTCTTCCTGTGCCTTGATCCCCGCCGCATAATTCCCGGAGGTTTTCGCCTCCCCTGTACCGCCGCGCACTGCCCGAACATAACGATCCTCTACATAAATGCGGACCGGGTGAATGCCTTCCGGGTAATACGCCCCAACCGGCGATAATATGACAATCAAACGGTACTCTTGGGCCGCCCGCACACCAAGCCCCGCCTCGGTAGCGATGATAAAGGGACGGATGTACATGGAATTGCCTTCACCTTCCGGCATCCACGCCTCCTCCAGTAAGAGGAGGCGGTTAATCCCCTCAAGCACTTCCTCCGGATCGACCTGAGGAATGCCGATGCGAGCGCACGACTGGTTCAACCGACGTAAATTCATGTCGGGACGGAACAGCACAAGTTCTCCCTGCGGCGTCCGGTACGCCTTCATCCCTTCAAAAACCTCTTGCCCGTAATGGAACACCATCGCCGATGGATCCAGCGAGATCGGACCATAAGGAACGATACGCGGATCATGCCATCCCTGACCTGCCGTGTAATCCATCAGCAGCATATGATCGGTAAAATACTTTCCAAAGCCCAAACGATCGGCTTCAGGCTTCATTTTTTTGGTGCTAGTTAACGTGATTGGCCATTTTTCCATGGTTCAGTTCCTCTTTTCCAATATCGGTTTTACGAATCGTACGAATCAATTGATTCCCTGTCTCTCACTATACCGATTCTAAGTTCATTGATCAATAACATAGTTTCGATTATAATCATTGACAATATCTATGAAAAGATACGGAGGGGATCCGGAATGGAGCATCGCTTGCTGGAATATTTCATTGCGGTCGGTGAGGATTTGCATTTCACCAAAGCCGCAGAAAGACTCGGAATTACCCAGCCCACACTTAGCCACCAGATTCGCTTGCTGGAGCAAGAGCTCGGAACTGCGCTGATCAGCCGCATCGGCAAAAAAAACTACCTAACCCAAGCGGGTTCCATCCTCCTGGAGCATGCCCGCCGGGTCGTCTATGAAGTGGAGCAGGCCAAGCTGGAGATCGGCCAGATAAGCGGCGTGCAGCGGGGCCAGCTCCGCATCGGCTGCTCCGGCAATCACTTGCTGGAAAGCAAGCTGATCTCTTTCCACCGCCAGCATCCTGGCATTGCGTTGACAGTGCTCGAGTTGGCTACCGAGGAAACGCGAGCCGGACTGCTCGCCAACCAGCTGGATCTCGGCGTCGTGTTCCTGCCGCTTCAGGACGAGCAAATCATCAGCCGTCCACTCTATGACGAAGAGTTAGTATTCGCTGTCTCCAGCCTGCACGCCTACGCAGAATTGCCTGAGGTCACACTGGAACAGTTGGCTCGGCTGCCGCTCGTCTTATTTCCTCCGAAGTTTTACGTTCGGCAATTGCTCGATACGGCCTGCGCCGAACAAGGCATCGAGATTCGGCCCGTCATGGAACTATCGACGATGGAATCGCAGGTACAGATGGTTCTTCACCATGTCGGGGGAACCGTGCTCCCTGCCTCCTATGCCCAGACGCTGGCTGGAGCGAACCGCCGCGGTGAGATCACCGTTGTCCCGCTGGCGGAGCCCGTTCCACGTAAAAATGTCGGGTTGGTGTACCGCAGCAGTACGTTTATGGACCCTACGCTTCAGGCGTTTATCCGGCATTTGACGGAATAGGATAGCATATCTCATTTTTTCCATTCAATAAGCGGTAGAATGCTTTCTTTAAGGGAGGTTGCGGGGCCGCCGATCAACGTCTCTAAATCCTCTGTGGTGGAAGTCGTATTCAGTTTGCTTAAATACCCATAAATCCAGCTCTGGATCTGCGGATCTTCGCGATGAACGACGTTTTTACCCGATATCTCAGACAAAGCTTCCGCCAAATTCTGAAAAGTCCAGAACCTAGGGGCCGTTAGCTCGTAAATCCGATTTACATGGTGCGGGGCCGGGCGAGAGCCTAAAACGGAAGAGATGGCCTTTGCTAAATCCTCACGTGTAACGGTATTAAAGCGCCATTCTCCTGGGAATGTGGTCAGTTCTCCCGTTCGGATGGCCGAGTCGAGCCCGAACTGGGACGTTAGGTCGGCATAAAGAGCATTCCTGAAGAAGGTATATGGAATCCCCGAAGTTATAATAGCTTGCTCTGTAGCCAAATGCAGAGGCACGGGTGGAACTTGAACGGTTCCGGGAAACGCAAAGCCCGTATAGGATAGATGTTTTACCCCTGCCCGTTTGGCTGCCTCGACAACTTGGGTATGCTGGCAAAGGCGAACAATATCATCGATGTCCGAGCCAGAGATCAGTAGCAGCTTATCCACGCCGGTAAATGCAGGGGTCAGGCTTCCGGGTACATCATAATCGCAATAGCGCACCTCAACGCCCAACTCCTCATAGTCAGTTGCGCCTTCCGGCTTGCGCACGCAAGCGATTATGGGCTCGTTTGTCGCCTGCTGACGCAAATACTTTAAGATCAGTTTTCCTAACTTCCCGGACGCTCCGGTAATGGCAATTGACATAATAAACCTCCCTGTACATTTAATTAAGAACTTAACTATACGCTCATTATGAATTACACTTGGTTTTTCAACTTATTTAGCAAACCTGCGAGTTGTTTCAGTTCGTCATCCGTAAGCACCTTTAGCTTCTCAGTGACAGTACTGCGGTTGCCTGGCAAATGATTCAGCAGAAACGACTGGCCTTCGATCGTGATCGAAATAACTGACTTGCGACCATCGGTCGGATGGCTGGTCCGGCGAATCAATCCATCCTTTTCTAAAGGGGTGAGCAAAAGGCTGATGTTTGCTTTCGTGACACCGATCTTTTGAGCGAGCAAGGAAGGAAGCAGTTGCCCTCCCTCCTTCATGATTTCGACCAGGATGCGGACTCTGGCACCATTCTGTCCGATGGAGTGCCAGTATTTTTCCGATACCTCTACCAGCTTCGCGGTCGCTTCCACAAGAGTGAAGAATACCTGCATAGGCAACGTTTGTTGTATTACGTAATCCTGCAATTCTTCCATTAAACGCACTCCTCAATCTCAAGCTGTTTAATTAAGCACTTAACTAATATAATCAAGAACTCCCCCATAAATCAAGGGGATCATTAATTTTAAGTCTTCTTTTGTAGCCAGCTCTGGTTATGTTGCTCTCCAAACACTAGAAAAAAGTCCCGCCAAATCGCTTACGCGCCTTTCGCGGGACTTCTACTTATTCTGATTTGCTTTTGAGCAGAAGCTCGGTGACTCCGTCGTTCTTCTCGAGATGCATCAGCGCTTTTCCGATCGATTTCCGATCGGCTAACGGAGCCTCTTCCGAGCTGAATGCGTGCATTTTTCCATCTTTCGTAACCGCCTGCAAGAGCACCGGCTCTTTGCAGCGAATCCCGCCGATCAGACGGCTGCCGTTCGGCTTGACGCGTTTGCCTTCCTTAAACTCAAAGGACTGTACGCCTTTGCCGCCTCGGCTTTGGAGCGGGTAATCCAGCAGCAGGCTGCGTTTGCCGTAAGCCAGATCCGACACGACGAGAACTTCGCCTTCTTCCCCTTCGACCCAGAGTGCGGCGACAACCTCGTCGTCTTCCTTCAGGTTGATCCCGCGTACCCCTGCGGACACGCGACCCATTGGGTTCACTTCGCTTTCAGCAAACCGGATCGCCATTCCCTGTTTCGTCAGCATCAGGATCTCTTGATTGCTTCGGCTGACTGTGACGCTCAGCACCACGTCGCCGTCGCCGACCTTGCAAGCGGCGATGGCTCCGGAACGCTTCGTCTCGTACTCCTTCAATTCCGTCCGCTTCACCTGACCGTTCTTCGTGACGAACACCAGACTAAGCTCCGGATTCTCGTCGAAGCTTTTCACCGGAATAACGCTGATAATCCGGTCCTCTTTGGCGAGCGGGATCACGTTGACGATCGCCGTTCCGTTGTCCTTCCACTTGAACTCCGGAATCTGGTGCACCGGCAAGAGGAAATACTGTCCCCGCTGCGTAAAGATCAGCAGGTTCTGCAGCGTATCCAGCTCCAGCAGATGCTTGATGTAGTCGCCTTCTTTGACCCCTGAGCCATCCCGCTCCCCGCCGGATCTAGTAAAGGACAGCATGCTGGTGCGTTTGATGTACCCTTCATGCGAGATCGTGACCAGCACATCCTCCTGGGCAACGAGAACCTCGAGGTTCACTTTAAGCTCCTCAACCTCGTCTTGAATGTGCGAGCGGCGGTCAATTCCGTATTTGTCGCGGATTTCGATCAGCTCTTTTTTGATCAAAGCAATCAGTTTCTTATCGCTTTCCAGTATGCCGCGCAGAACCGTGATTTTCTTCTGGATGTCCTCCATCTCTTTTTGCAGCGTCGTGATTTCGAGATTCGTCAACCGATACAGCTGCAACGTCAAGATGGCATCCGCTTGGCGTTCGGTGAAACCAAACATCCATTGCAGGTTGTTTTGCGCATCCTGGCGGTTCTTGGAGGCTTTGATCGCCGCGATGACCTCATCCAAGATGTTGAGCGCTTTAACTAGGCCCTCCAATACGTGAGCGCGGTCCTCCAGCTTCTCCAGCTCATATTGCGTCCGGTACGTGACAACTTCACGTTGATGGGCAATGTAGGCTTCGAGCATCGCTTTGAGGCCCAATAAGCGCGGCGCTTTGTTGACGATCGCCACCATATTGAAGTTGTACGTGACTTGAAGATCGGTTTTCTTTAGCAAATACGCTAAAATCCCCTGGGCATCCGCATCCTTCTTCAGCTCAACAACGATACGCAGGCCGTTCCGGCCGCTTTCGTCGCGGACCTCGGCGATTCCGTCCACCTTTTTCTCCAGACGGATGTTTTCCATGGCCGTAACCAAACGGGATTTAACCACCTGATACGGAATTTCGGTGATCACGATCTGCTGTTTCCCGCCGCGGAGCGTCTCGATCTCCGTCTTCGACCGCAGATAAATTCGGCCTTTGCCGGACTGATAAGCTTCCTGAATGCCTTCCTCGCCCATGATGATCCCGCCCGTTGGAAAATCCGGTCCTTTGACGAACAAGCGAATTTCCTCCAACGTCATTTCGGGTTTCTCCATCAAAGCGATACAAGCATCGATCACCTCGCGCAGATTATGCGGCGGAATTTCCGTCGCAAATCCGGCCGAGATCCCGCTGGCGCCATTGACCAGCAGGTTCGGAAATCGTGCCGGCAGCACCACAGGCTCCTTCGCTGTGTTGTCGAAGTTGTCTTTGAACGGTACGGTTCGTTTCTCAATGTCGCGCAGCAGCTCCATCGCGATCGCCGACAGGCGAGCTTCGGTATACCGCATTGCTGCCGCCGGGTCATCGTCCTGCGAGCCCCAGTTGCCGTGGCCGTCGACCAGCGTATGACCCATCTTCCACGGTTGCGCCATCCGCACCATACCCTCGTAAATCGAAGAGTCCCCGTGCGGATGATAGTTCCCCATGACGTCCCCGACGGTTTTGGCCGACTTCCGGTACGGCTTGTCCGGCGTATTGCCGGAATCGTACATCGCGTACAAAATCCGCCGTTGCACCGGCTTCAACCCGTCGCGAATATCGGGAATCGCCCGGTCTTGAATAATGTATTTGGAATACCGGCCAAAGCGGTCACCTACAACCTCTTCCAGAAACGCCGGCAAAAAGTTTTCCAGCATGCTCACATCAATTCACCTTCTATTCCTCAAACTCCGTGAAATCCACGTTTTCCACGATCCAGCGCTTGCGCGGATCGACCTTGTCCCCCATCAGCGTAGACACGCGGCGTTCGGCTTTGGCGGCGTCTTCGATCTGCACCTGCAGCATGGTCCGCGTTTCCGGATTCATCGTCGTTTCCCACAGCTGCTCGGGATTCATTTCCCCTAAACCTTTGTAGCGCTGCAGCTCGAAATTCTTACCGAATTCCTTCAGGTAGTTCTGCAGTTGCTCGTCACTCCAGGCATATCTCACCGTTTCCAGCTTGCCGGATCGACGGGTGATCTTGTACAAAGGTGGCTGAGCGATATAAACCCGTCCCGCATCAATCAATGGCTTCATGTAACGGTAGAAGAACGTCAGCAGCAGCACCTGGATGTGCGCGCCGTCCGTATCCGCGTCGGTCATAATGATAATTTTGGAAAAATTGCTGTCCTCAACGGCGAATTCCGGCCCGATGCCAGCACCGATCGCCGAAATGATGGCCCGGTACTCGTCGTTCTTCAGAATATCGGCGAGCTTCGCTTTCTCCGGATTCATCGGCTTACCCTTCAGCGGCAGAATCGCCTGGATCTTCGAATCGCGCCCCTGCTTCGCCGAACCTCCGGCAGAATCGCCTTCCACGATAAATAGCTCGGTTCGCGAGAAATCCTTCGATTGTGCCGGCGTCAGCTTACCGCCGAGGTTTGAGCTTTCGCTCCGTTTCTTGCCCGTGCGCATTTCGTCGCGGGCTTTGCGGGCGGCCTCCCGCGCTTTAGAGGCTTGTACCGCCTTCTTAATCAACGTTTGGGCGACCTGCGGGTTCTCTTCCAGAAACACCGCCATCTTATCCCCAACGACCGATTCCACGGCGCTGCGCGCGGACGCACTCCCCAGCTGGTCCTTCGTTTGTCCCACAAACTCGACCTCGGACATCTTGACGCTGATGACAGCCATCATCCCTTCGCGCAAATCATTGCCTTCGAGGTTCTTCTCCTTCTCCTTGAGGATGCCGTTCTTCCGGGCATACTCGTTCATCACCCGGGTATATGCCGTCTTGAATCCGGTTTCATGCGTTCCCCCGCCGCGAGTTGGAATGGAGTTAACGAAGGAGACTAGGGTTTCGGTATAGCCTGCATTGTACTGCAGCGCAACCTCCACCTCGATATCTTCCCGCTCCGCATAGAAATGGACGACGTCATGCAGTACGTCCTTCCCATCATTGAGAAACTGAACGAACTGACTGGCTCCGCCCTCGTAAAAAAACTCGTCGAAACGGTCGGTCCGCTCGTCCTTCAAGGTCACCTTCAGGCCCGAATTCAGAAAAGCGATCTCCTGTAAACGTTCCGCGAGCGTATCATAGTTTAATCCGATACCACCGGAAAACACGCGAATATCCGGTTTAAACGTGACCTTCGTTCCGGTCTTATTCGTATTGCCGATGACCTCAAGTCCAGTGACCGGTTCGCCGACGTGTTCAATACCTTTGTCGTCGACCCAATATTCGAAGCGCATCCGATGGATTTTCCCGTTCAGGTAGATGTGAACCTCCAGCCACTCGGACAGTGCATTGGTCACCGAGGCGCCAACGCCGTGCAAACCGCCTGATTTCTTGTAACCCGATCCACCGAATTTACCGCCTGCGTGCAGAATCGTAAATACGACCTGCGGCGTCGGAATGCCGGTTTTGTGCATCCCGATTGGAATTCCCCGGCCGTTGTCGATTACGGTGACCGATCCGTCCTTATTCAGCGTAATGTCGATTTTGGAGCAGTACTTTGCCAGATGCTCGTCGACGGCATTATCTACGATCTCCCAAACCAGATGATGAAGTCCCGACGAGCTCGTACTGCCAATATACATCCCTGGCCGTTTGCGTACCGCGACAAGCCCCTCGAGCACTTGAATGTCGTCCGCGTCGTAACCCGAAGACGAGCTTCCGGAACTTGTGCCGGGTACGTCCTCGAACAAATCGATTTGTTCGGCCATTCATGCTCCCCCTTTATTTCTTGTAGTAAACCTCTGTATGTAAACGAACAGATGTTTTGGTGCCTTTGTCCATTTTAATTCAAAATATCTTGTTTCGTAAAGACAAGGAATGAAACGATTAGCGAGCAAGCCCCCCAAACCGCCAGCACAGCCAGCGAAAAGCCCAGCGTCATCCCCTCGATTGGCGCCGGAGTACCTGCTAAATAATTCGTTAAACCCAAGTTCACCATGAACAGGTATTTGGCGCTCGTCCAGGAGGAAGCCATATTCGTCAAAATATTGCCGGCGATCAGCGTCGCCATCATGATGACAATGCTTGCCGACGTGCTGCGCACGAGCACGGACACCATGAAAGCCAGTGCGGCGACCACAACGCTGACAAACCAAATCAGTCCGGCCTGCATGAAGATATACTGCCATTGCGGCACTGCGTGCACGCCCGAGATATCCACTTCCGCCCCTCTGAGCTGGAACCCGGTAAATACCGGCATCGTCCATCCGCGGTAACCGAAAAATAAACCCGATATCAAATAACAAATCAAACAGGTTGATAAGATGATTAAGGACACGAACATCAGCAAGGTCAACAGCTTGCTCAACAGGATTTTCCACCGTCTAATCGGCCGCGTAAGCAGCATTTTGACGGTTCCCCCCGTCCGCTCCGAAGACACGATATCCGAGCCCACACCCATGATTAACAGCGGAATGAACAACGTGGCCGCGTTATCTAAGAACTCCCGAGTAAACGAAACGCCGCCCGGCTCCTTCGGATTCACGTCATGTTCCAAATAATATTTCATCTGCTGAATATAAATTTGGCGGTATTTCTTCCATTCTTCCGGTACCCGGTCGCTGCCCAGCGAATTTTGGTTGTCCGTGATCGCTTGCTGAACCTCCCGGCGCCAGTCGGTACCGAACTTCTCCCGTTTGTCCTCGGCCTGCCGCAGCTGGGCGTAAGCAAACATCGGCACCAGCACGATTAGAACAAGCAAGATGACATAAAAGCGTTTCTTCTTGATCATCTTGATCGTTTCATTTTTTACTAAAGGCAAAATGTTATTCAATGCTTTCACCTTCCGTCATCTCCAGGAACAGCTGTTCAAGTGTCGGACTGACTTTCTGGACGGCTTCCACCCGGACCCCCTCCCGCACCAGGCGACCCACGAGGTCAGCGATTAATTCCGGTTGCATTTGGGTTACAATCGCTTGGCCCTGGATCCCCGCCATGATCGTATCGTCCAGCACGTTTCCAGCTTCGCTCACCACGCTGACCCCGGATGCCGAACGAAGCAGCCGCTCTCCGGGCTCCCGGGGTTCCAGTTCCCATATCACATAACTCATGTTCGCTTGAATCAGTTCGTCAACTTGGCCGACGGCCAATATGCGTCCACGCCCGATAATTGCCACTCGGTCGCATAACAGCTGAATTTCGCTAAGTTGATGGCTCGATACGAATACGGCCATGCCTTCCTCTGCCAACCGGCGGATAAACCCGCGCATCTCTTTAATGCCCTTGGGATCGAGACCATTCGTTGGTTCGTCAAGGATTAGCAGCTTCGGTCGTCCTAACAACGCCTGAGCGATCCCCAGCCGCTGTCTCATCCCTAACGAATAGGTTTTAACCTTATCGTCAATTCGGCCCGTCAGCCCCACCATATGAACGACTTCCTCAATCCGATTTGCATCGATGCCCGGGATCATCCGGGCAAAATGCTCGAGGTTCTCCCGTCCGGTCAAATAGCTGTAAACCTCGGGATTCTCTACGATCGATCCCACGCAACGCAACGCCAGCTCCGGTTCCCGCTGCACATCGTATCCACAAATGTTCACTTGACCGGCCGTTGGGCGAATCAGGTCAACGAGCATGCGGATCGTCGTCGTTTTACCGGCCCCGTTAGGTCCCAGGAACCCGAAAATCTCCCCGGCATACACCTCGAAATTCACTTCGTGTACGATCCACTTTCGGCCGATTTTCTTCTTGAGCCCCTGTACCTTCAATACAGGTTGGCGTTGTTCGGCATTCATCGGCTGCCGTATCCCCATCGCCGTCCACTCCTTCATTTTTACTCCAGAACAAGTCCTTTATTAGCGCTTAATGCCCTGCACCATTCGTTCAGCTATTGCTTGGTAGCCGTCCCCGTTTGGGTGAAAATGATCGCTCGACAGATAGCGGGACGAGTTTTGCATAAACAAATCATAGGTAGGCACCACTAACGTACCTTCATATTGGCCGAGCGCATTCATCGCCATCGCATTCCACCGAGCCACCGCATCATTACCGATTTCCCGCATCCCTTCCAGGTCGCTGAATGGGTTATATAAAGAAACGTAGACAAGCAGTGCCTGCACATTGATTTTTTTAATATGCGCGACGATTTGCCCAAAATCAGCCGAACTCTTATCGATAGCCGCATCGATTTCGGCTTCGGTGGGCACCTGTTCGCCGGAGGTCAATTCTTCCGTGCCGTTGAACAAATCATTGCCTCCAATGGACAACAGGATGATCCCCGCCTGCTGCAAAGCATATTTCACGCCCGGATCCTCCAGCATCGGCAAGAGTTCCTCCGTTGTTAACCCATTGATCCCGAGGTTGTTGACCAATTTAGAGGTTGCGCCTTCTTTATTCAATAAGTCAACCGTCCGCCGTGCAAATCCGCTCCCCGTATCGTCCCCGGTCCCTTTGGCCAGGGAATCCCCGATAGCGGTCACATCGAAAGCGCCGGCCTTTGCGGCCTGTTCCGTTCGGGAAGGGGATACCGCCTGCTTGCCGGCTACTGCCGAAGGATTCGCAATATCCGACACTGCGTAAACGAAGCCAGCCAGCAGCAGCAAGGTCGACAGGGCGGAGGAAATTCCTGCCCATCTCCAGATTCGGGACGTTCTGTTCATGCCACTTCCTCCTGTTCGTTCTAAGTCCCATCTAACACTCACTTCAATAAACTCTCCAACTTATGTAAATAACATAAAACTTCTTGTGAAGAGATGCAAATTTTCTCGAAAAAAGGACTAGCTTTTTGTAAGTCACAGAGTTATAATATTTCATGTTCCGAAAAAACTTCACATTGCGGGTTATTAGCTTAGCTGGTAGAGCAGCCGACTCTTAATCGGCAGGTCGCAGGTTCGACCCCTGCATAACCCATTTATAGCATCCTCCACTGCATCGGCAGCTTGGGGGATGTTATTTTTTGTCCACTTCGAAGCCAAAAAAGCACGAGAATCGAGGTTGTCGCCCCGTTCTCGCGCTTCTCGTCATGGTCCAGCCACCGACACTGTATTAGTTGGCACGGATGACTTTGACGTCGGCTGAAATCACCTTGACGCCTTCGTACAACATAAACCGTCCATTTTGCCACTCGATACGCAGCAGCTTGCCGTCGTCGGACTGGTATTGCCACACGTGCTGCTCTCCGCCTTGCAGAAACGGCGTTTTGCCAACCACGGACACGTAACCCCCGTACTCCTCATCCAAAAAATACTCCGTTCCGTCCAGCTCCATTTGAGACGGTACTTCGGTTGGATCGTCCAACCTTCCGTCAATCGGTTGATACCACTGATACTGCAGCGTCTCGCGCTCCTCCACCAGCAGATAACTGATGCGACTGCCGTCCTGTAGCGTCAGTACGACGGCATTACGGCCGCGATTGCCCACTCGTCCGGTCACTTCGTAGGAGACGAGCGATACCTCGCAGATGTCACCGGGAGCTAGTGCAAGCATGCTCTTCTCTGTCATCGGCGGTGCCGGTTTGGCAAACAGGTTACCGATTCTTTTCCATACGCTCATGTTCGGTCTAGCCTCACTTTAGGTTCGATTCGCCTATTTTTTATCCTCGTATTGCTTCATCAACTCGGCCAATTCCGCTTCCACTGCAGCGTCCTTGTTCAAGCCTTCAAATTCTTCGTCCAGAGACTTGCCCTTGGAGCTAAGTTCATTGCTTGCTTCAGCTTGGGCTTCCATCTGCAGCATTTTCTCTTCCATACGTTTCAGACCGCTTGATGCGGAATCCGCATTAAACCCGGACATCGTCTTGTTGATTTCGTTCTGCGCTTTCGCCGCATTGTAGCGGGCTACGAGCGTTTCGCGTTTGTTCCTCATCTCCGTCAGTTGCTTGCGCATTTCCTCAAGCTTACCCCGAAGATTGTCGGCCGCTGCTTTATTCTGGTCATAGCTGGTCTTGTATTCCGCCATTTTCGTTTCAGCCGCTTTCTTCTCTTCCAAAGCGCGGCGAGCCAGATCAACGTTTTGCGCTTGGGCCGCTTGGTGCGCCTGTTGTGTGCGACGTTCGACCAAAGCTTCCTGTTCTTCGTACAGTCCCTTGAACTTCTTCTCAATGGCAATCTGAGCGGCAACCGCCTTCTCTGCGTCTTCAAGATCTTCTTGCATATCGCGGATATATTGGTCGGTCAACTTAATCGGATCTTCCGCTTTGTCGATCAAAGCGTTGATATTGGACATCGTCAAATCGCGTAATCTCTTAAACATAGACATTTGTTTATTCCTCCCGATTGAAATATCAGATTATGCATATGTTTACGCTGCAGAATTCAGGAGGTTTCAATAAAAATCTCGATTTGGGGAAGCTTCTAAAAAAAGAGCCCGAAAGGCCCCCATGTGAAATGTTCTTACGATCGCTGTCGCTCGCGGATTTCTTTGATATCGTAAATTCCAACACGGCAGAAATCCTCTCACAAAGGCGACCACAGCCTCTCCTTCCGAAGTAGCTTTCTTTCAGAAAGCTTTTAGTTTCTTCAGAATCATTTCACCCTCTGGCCTTTTGCGCTCTTTATCTCCTTTCAAATCCCCCCAATCTGTGAAGGGGGGGAGTAGGAGGCCCGGTGAATCTTATCGTTAATTCACCGGGCTATTACTCAATTACTCTACCCTGGTCTTTGCCATCGCCGTACGCGACTCCGCTCTCTTGCGCTAACGGACCGTAGAGGCGTTATTTAAACATTTCCCGGTTATTTCCCAGTTTAACGGACCCAGAAGCCGTTATTCGCCTCAAAATGAGGCTACTACGGCCAATTGGGAGCAAATAAGGTCTTCTCGGTCCGTTAGAGTTCTTAGCCTTGTGCTTCTAGCCAAATAACGTCTCTCAGGTCCGATAAAAATCAGCACACCCTCTAATCGCGCACTTCCACTAACTAGAACAAAGAGCCCGACGAATCATTGCCCAGATTCGCCATGGCTCTCTATCTGCCCCTAAGCTCGCGGATGAATCGCGAGTTGCCTCCTCAGCTCCAAGGAAAGCGAATAACGAACCTAAGGGAGTTTACGTCCGCATTGGGGAGCCGCTTGTCTTCCTTCTATCTCATCGTTGGACAAGCGGCGGACAAGAGCGGCCCGTGCTTGTTATTCGCTTCCGCTGACTCCGCTAAACTACAACAAAGAGCCCGGCTACACGCCAGGCTCCTCTATATTTTCATGCTCGCATGAAGACGCGAGCTCTCATTTCCCGATAAACTCCTGCACCCAATACCCATTATAATACCCGACGCCGATCAGCTTGTATTTGGGATTGAGGATATTCGCCTTATGGCCAGGGCTGTCCATCCAATCCTTGACCACTTCCTCGGCGGAACGCTGGCCTTTGCCGATGTTCTCGCCGGCATAGAGATACGTGATGTTGGATGAGTCCATCATATCGAAGGGGGAGCCGTAGTTCGGTGACGTATGGCTAAAATACCCGGTTTTGAACATGTCGATGGCTTTGGTCTTGGCCATCTTCGTTAAGTTGGTATGCACCATCAGCGGTTTTAACCCGGCGTCCTTTCGCTCCTTGTTCACGAGCGCGACCACCTTGGACGCGTTTTGCGTCTGGATTTGCGCATAGACTGCTGCTAGCGACTTCGACTTAACTCCAGATACAGCAGCTGCATGCGCAGTGTCCGTTCCCAATCCGCCTCCTTGCGCCGTCGTCAAAGCCAATGCCAAAGCCGCAACCAGCAGCCCGGACATCCCGATTTTTGTACTCCATTTCTTCATGATGGATAGCTCCTCCCAGCCGTTTGCCCCGTTTTGCCGTTTCTTGTCACATTTTAACATATTTCGATGGCCTCTGCTTGCTTAAAAAATGGAAAAAGAGCGACTCATGAGCCGCCCTTCCCCCTGCCATTCCTTTTCTTATTTCTTGCTTGCGTATTTACGCATATCGAATGCTACGGCAGCAACGATAATCGCACCTTTGATGATTTGTTGCCAGTAAGGACCTACACCAACGAAGGTCAAGCCGTAGTTGATAACCGTAAAGATCAGCACCCCGGCCATGATGCCCGGAACCGTACCGATACCCCCTGTAGTGGAAACGCCGCCGACGACGCAGGCTGCGATCGCGTCAAGCTCGTACATGTTCCCGTAGTTGTTCGTTGCGCCGCCGGTTCTAGCGGCTTCCATCACACCTGCCAAGCCATACAAAGCGCCTGCGATAGAATAAATGAGGATCAGGTTTTTAGATACGTTGATCCCGGACACCTTAGCCGCTTGCTCATTGCCGCCAATCGCGTACATGTTTTTACCGAGACGTGTTTTGTTAAACATCACCCAAACAATGGCGCAGACGACGATGGCGATAATGACAATGTAAGGAATGGAGAAATCACCTTTCCCAATGCTCCCCGAACCCAGCAGATTCGTAAAATCGCCG
The DNA here is from genome assembly GCF_037969915.1 of Paenibacillus sp. FSL R7-0216. Lineage (NCBI taxonomy): Bacteria > Bacillati > Bacillota > Bacilli > Caryophanales > Paenibacillaceae > Paenibacillus > Paenibacillus sp. FSL R7-0216. The sequence goes on from NZ_CP150222.1 coordinate 2,941,333, forward strand.
CGCAGGCCGCCGATAGGCTGGGATTGGTTAGGATCGGTATCGAAGTACAGCGAGTTGATTCCGTAAATGGCAACCATGGTACCCAAAGTAGCGATAAACGGCGGAACTTTGAATTTAGCAACGATTACCCCGTTAATCAGACCAAAGAGCAGGCCCACTGCAATAGCGATCAGAACCGGAATAAACATCGGAAGCTCCGGCAAATTGGGGAAGAAACGACGCGCATAATCTACTTCTTGCAGCATGGAAGCAGACACGACCGCCGTCAAACCAACCATCCGGCCAGCGGACAAGTCAGTACCGCCCGTGATGAGAATAAAGGCCACGCCGAGGGCGATGATCACCCGTGTCGACGACTGGATCAAAATATCGCGAAGCGTATTCAAGCCAATAAAGCTAGGCTCATAGACAGCGATGCCGACTAATAGCACAGCCAAAACGATATAAATGGCATTTTCACTAACAAAACTTTGTAATTTCTTTGTATTCATGATTTTCTCCTCCTTCTCTAACCTTAGTGCTGGGCAGCCAAACGCATAATTTCTTCTTCCGTAGCCTTGTCTCCATCCACAATCCCTGTAAGACGGCCTTCGGACATAACCATAACACGGTCGGACATCCCAAGCAGTTCAGGCATCTCGGATGAAATCATGATGATGCTTTTGCCTTGCTGTGCCAAATCCGCAATAATGGAGTAAATCTCGTATTTTGCCCCAACGTCAATCCCGCGTGTGGGTTCGTCTAAGAGCAGAATATCCGGCTCAGTCAAAAGCCAGCGCGCAAGCAGTACCTTTTGCTGATTCCCGCCCGAAAGGTTCATGATCAACGTCTTCGGGGACGGCGTTTTGGTCCGTAGCTTCTCAACCATTTGGTTGACTTCGGCTTTTTTCTTGCGATCATTCAAGAGCCCGAACGACGTCACGTAACGGGACATATTCGCGATCGCCCCATTTTCGTGAACGGACAATACCGGGAAAATACCGGTCGTGCGGCGTTCCTCCGTGAGTAGGGCTAACCCGTGCTTCTTGGCTTCGCCGGCACTGCGAATCTTGACCTCTTTGCCCCCGATCGAGATCGTCCCCGACTGAATTTCCCGGAGGCCGAACAGCGCTTCGATCAATTCCGTGCGCTGTGCCCCGACCAGTCCGCCCACGCCAAGGATTTCCCCTTTACGCAGCTCAAACGATACATCCTTAAACGATTTCGGGTTGCTGGACGTCAGCTTATCCACCTTTAAAATGACGCCGTTCGGCACATTGTGGCGGTCTGGAAACCGCTGCGTTAAATCGCGGCCGACCATCTTGGAGATAATGAGGTCCGTGGTCATTTCCGCTGCCGGCCACGTGCCAATCTTCTTGCCGTCGCGCATGATGGTGACATCGTCGGAGATCCGCAGGATTTCCTCCATTTTGTGCGAGATATAAATAATCGACACGCCGCGTTTCTTCAAATCATTGATGATCCGGAACAGATGCTCGACCTCTACGCTTGTCAAAGAGGAGGTTGGTTCGTCCATGACGATAATCTGCGAGTTGAAGGATACCGCTTTGGCGATCTCGATCGACTGGATCTTCGAAACGGACAGCTTACCGACAATCGTTTCCGGGTCTAAATCGATATCTAACTGTTTAAACAGCTCTTCCGTGTCCTTGTACATCTTCTTATGGTCAACGAAGCGGAGAGGACCCCATCCTTGCATAGGGAAACGTCCGAGCCATATATTTTCCATGACATTGCGGAAAGGTACCGGATGCAGCTCCTGGTGAATCATCGAAACCCCGAGCTTCAGCGCATCGCTGGAATTGTTAATTTCCGCTTTCTGACCATTCAGCACAATTTCGCCATCGTCCGGCTTATAAATTCCGAACAGGCATTTCATCAGCGTTGATTTACCGGCCCCGTTTTCACCCATCAGCGCATGAACGGTACCAGGTCTAACCTGCAGCGTTACGCCATCCAGCGCTTTGACGCCGGGAAACTCCTTGGTGATGCCCTTCATTTCGAGCATGAATTCAGACATTGTTTTTCGCCCCCTGATCATTTCTTTCGCTTTAGAGGCACAGCATGATTTCCTCCGGTATTCCTATCCCTGCGAAAAAACCGGGAGGTCCGTACCCTTCGGCATCGAACCTCCCATTTAGTCTTTGCGAATGTTGAGAAGTCCTGCTGATTACCTGCTAGCCGTGCTCTTATTTAAAGTCAGCAGCGTTATCCTTCGTTACTTTTTGGTAAGGGATCCAAACATATTGGTTGTCGGTAATTTCGAAACCAACGCTGTCTTTGCTGATCGCTTCGCCTTTTGCCAGCAAGGAAGCCAAAGTAACTGCTGCTTTCCCTTGGTTTTCAGCGTCATTCAATACCGTACCCAGCATCGTGCCTTGTTCCAGCGCTTGAAGTGCTGGTGCCGTAGCGTCAACCCCTACAACCGGCATGTATTTGTCGCCTGTGAAGTATCCGGCCGCTTTCAAAGCTTCGATTGCGCCGAGAGCCATGTCATCATTGTTTGCAAGCACGGCTTCGATTTTGTCGCCGTTTGCAGCCAGGAAGGCCGCCATTTTCTCTTGGCCTTTTACGCGGTCCCACATTGCGGTGTCTTCGGCTACTTTTTCAACTTTGATGCCAGCTTCTTCAATCGCTTGGATCGAATATTGCGTACGCAGCTCAGCATCTTGGTGTCCAGGTTCGCCTTTCAGCATCACGTATTGCAATACGCCGTCGCCGTTTTTGTCCGCTTCCGGATTTGCTTTCCAGTAGTCAACTACGATTTGTCCGGATAACGTACCGGATTCTTCGGCTTTCGCACCAACGTAGTAAACTTTATCCCATTTCTTCATATCTTCCGGCAAAGGTTCGCGGTTCAGGAACACAACCGGCGTATCTTTGGCTTGGGCTTTGTCGATAATTACGCCTGCCGCCGTACGGTCAACCGGGTTAACGATCAGCGCGTTTGTTTTCTTCGTCAAGAACAAGTCGATTTTATCGTTTTGGGTCGGTTGGGAGTTTTGGCTGTCTACGACATCCACTTTTGCAATCCCGTCCGCGTTCTTCTCGATGGAGTTCCGAACGCCCGTCATGAACGTATCGTCAAATTTGTAAATGGCCACGCCTACGCTTGGAGTGGATCCTCCATTTCCTCCGCTGCTCTCTTTGTCGCCGCCGTTGGAGCAACCTACCATTGTCGCACCGAGCATTGCTGCGGCCAGCATGACTGTCGTCAACTTCTTCATATCTTTGACCTCCTGAAAAATGTATTTCTGTGAGTTATCCTCTTGGATACGTTTTCATTATGCATGGTTTTCGACGGAATGCGAATCCAAAATTCTAAGATGTTTCTATCAAAATTCTGATGATGTCCCTTTGAGAATTTATAGTTCGTTTCTTCGGTACGTTAGCAAAACGGCAAAACAGCAAGCCGTCCGGACGATCCGGATCCCACTTGCTGTTTGCTCGTTTGAACTTCAACTAGAGAAAGAAAGGCTCGGTCAACCGCTGTCTTTACTTCACGAACGGGAACAGCAGTTTCTGGTTTTCCGGCCATAGCATATTGTTCAGGTCGATCAGCTTCGTATCCGTTGGAATCCGATCCTGCAGCTTCTCGCCTCGGGCAGCCTGGACGGCAGCGGCTACGGCCATGTAACCATTGTTAAACGGGTTCTGTACAACCATCGCCTGCACCTTCTCCTCCTGAAGCAGCTCAAGCATTTCCGGCGGATTATCAAAAGCGATCATTTTCACTTTTCCGCCGTAGCCGAGCTCATCGACGGCCCGACCTGCGCCAATCGAAGATTCGGCACTGAGCGACACGATGCCGTCCAGATCCGGGAACCGCTTCAGCATATCGGCCGTCAGGTTATAAGCGAGTTTCTCGTCCGAACCGCAGTATTGAATATCGACGACATGCACGCCGGGAAACCGGGCGATGTAGTCCAGGAATCCTTCCTCCCGTTGGTTCGCGTTTCGAGCGCCCTGGACGAAATTCATGATTCCGATTTCACTTTCCGGTCCGGTCAGTTCAACCAACCGTTCGGCGGCTTTCTGGCCGGCTTCGTAGTTATTGGTACCGACGAAGGTCTTCACCTTGGTCGAGGCCACTTCCGAATCCATCGAAATGACCGGAATGTCGTAATAGGATGTTCGGTCTGTCACCTGCCCCAACGCTTCATAGTCGGAAGCCGCCAAAATGATGGCATCGGGACGCCGCTTAATCGCCCCCTCCATCAGCTGGATTTGCCCTTCGACGTCGTTTTCGTTCTCCGGCGCCAGGAAATTCAACCGCACGTTATACTCTTTGGCCGCAACCTCCGCCCCCAGCTTGGTTGTCTTCCAGTAATCGCCGCGATCCATCTTGACGATCATGTCCACGTCGATAACCTGCTTGTTGTCTCCCCCTCCACCGGAGCGGCCGCAGGAGGACAGCAAAACGATCAGCAGGATGGAGGATAACAGCAGGCAAGCCAGATTCACGTACTTCGGCAATCGCTTCATGACTCCCTCCCGCCTTCTTCCGAACTTTCCGGCCGCACGGCCGGGATCGTAATCGTCACCGTTGTCCCTTCTTCCGGTTCGCTATCAAAATGAAGTCCATAGCTCGCGCCATAATAGAGCGTAATTCGCTCCTGTACGTTACGAACACCGACGCCCGACCCACTTTCACTTCGGATAGCCCCGCTAATGAGCTTCTCGACCGTTTCCGGAGACATCCCGATTCCGTTATCGCGGATACGAAAGACGAGCTTATCGCCTTCCAAACGGGCCTCCACCCGAATGAATCCCTCTTCGGCCGATTTTTCGATCCCGTGATGGATCGCGTTCTCGACGAGCGGTTGCAAGATCAGCTTTAAGGTTGAGCACTTCAATGCGTCTTCATCTGCGCTAATCTCATAGCGAAACTTGTTCTTGAACCGGATCGTTTGGATGATCAAATAATGGCGCACATGCTCCAACTCGTCCTGCACGCTAATGACGTGGTTCCCCTTGCTTAAGCTGATCCGGAAAAACCGCGACAGCGACGTTATCGTCGTAACAACCTCTTCGTTTCGTCCGAGCTCAGCCAGCCTTGTGACCGAGTTCAACGTGTTATAGAGGAAATGAGGATTGATCTGCGACTGCAGCACGTCAAGCTCGCTTTTGCGTTTGGCTTCCTGTTCCTGGATGATTTGATCCATCAACTCACGAATCCGGCGCAGCATTAGATTGAACCGCTTAGACAGCTGTTCGACTTCATAAGCGCCGCTAACATAGACATTCGTCCCGAAGTCCCCGCGTTCCACCATTTGAACGGAGCGCTCCAGCTTGCGAATCGGCTGGGAGATCCGGGCCGATACATAAATGCTGATGACCAGGATGATCGCGATTACGAGGGGCAAGAACCAGGACAGGAAATCGCCGACCTCCCTTTTTGTCGTCAAGAACTCGTCTGCGTAGGCCACCCCGACGATTTTCCACTCGGCCGGTTTGACCGTCTGAATCGTAATGATTCGCTGCTCCCCGTCTGACTCGTCGAAATAACGACCGTATGCATAATTCAGCACCGGCTCCAGATTTTCGTACTTCAATCCTGCATAAATCAGCTGTTGCTGTGGATGGTAGACGATATTCCCTACCTCGTCGATAATGTACACGTAACCTTTTTTGCCCAAGCTGATTCGACCGCTAAGCTCATCAATGGTACGGAAGTTGATGTCAATGACCAGCACGCCTTGCTTCAGCTTCCCTTGGTCCCGGTAGGTCACGGTTTTGCTCATCGAGACGACCCAGCGATACTGCCACTTAAACAAGTTCTGAATGTGAGGCGGGGTAAATTGCAGTTCCCCCGGATTTTCCATTGCGGATTCGAACCATAACTGCTCCTGCAGCCGTGTATTTTGCCGCATCGGAATGGACGGCATGTTACGCACCAGCTTCCCATCCTCCGTAAACAACGCCATCGAAACCAGATCCTCGCGCGTACTGAGCACGGTCTCCAGTTGCTCCCCCAGTTGATCGTTGGTGGGCAGATCGGGGACTACGGCAATTTTTTGCTCCACAAGGTCAAAAATATCCTGCATTCCGCTAACATATAGCTCCAGGTTGGAATGAACCTGTTCAATGATTTGCTCTAAGCTTAAATAGGCATTCTCTTCCGCGGCTTGGGAGAAGCGGTTGAACAGCAAGGTGCTGACCAATACGACCGCAAGTACCGTAACGGCAATCGATGACAAGGATATCAGTACTTGAATGTTGCGCACATGGAAACCTTGAGCCATTCGTTTGACGGAACGCCACAATCTCATGAGCTTCTGGCTCCAGTGCGATATTCTTTCGGAGAAATGCCGTATTTCTTACGGAAGCAAAAACTGAAATAGTTGGGATCGGCAAACCCAACGCGTTCGGCGATTTCAAATGCTTTCAAGTCAGTTGTAGCCAGCAGGTCCTGTGCCGCATCCATCCGCACGCCCATCAAATAATTGACGAAGGTCGTTTTCGTCTCCTTCTTGAAAATGTTGCTGAAGTATCCGGTACTGATATGCAGATGCTGGCATACTCTGGCGATGGAGATGTCATTGTCCCCGTAATGCGTCATGATGTAATCCTTCGCTTCATCTACCAACTTGTTGTAGCTCGATTGCCGATCGGAGGCGATGGAATGCTTCAGCTTCATACAGACATCCAGGAACCAGGTCTTAGCTTCTTCCGCATGCGAGAACTTGATGAACTGACCTAGAAATCCGGCTCCCTCACCAAATAATTTGTCGAGGTCAACGTGTACGTCCTTGGCGACCTTGATCACCGAGGTCAACATTTCCAGCAAATACACCTGAAAATCCTGATAAGACGCCTTACTATCAGCTAAAGCCGAGAACAGTTCCTCCAATAAGTCAGTCAACTCTTGGTCGCTGCCAACCTTCAGGCAGCGGACCAACTCTTTCTCCCTTAGCTCGTCCATAGATAACGGAACGTACTGCCGTGATTCCACGTCCTCGATCCAGATCACTTTATTGCCACCGAGAATCACGCGGTAATCCAGCGCTTTGACGGCCTCTTCATAAGAGCCGGCGAGTTCACTCAGTTGCTCCACCTCAGAGCCGGCGCCAATCGTCACCGTTAGTTTAAGGAAACGCTCCACGCTAAAACGGATTTCTTCCAATAACTGTAGTGTTCGGTCTGCGAGTTGATCCTCCATGCTAGGCTCTGCTATGCTGAGCACCACAACCTCATCATGATGGATAAATGCCCGGTCTCCGGAATGAAGCCGGACCATCTCCTCGGCAATGTTATATACGGCAAACAGCTGTAACTGCGTATCGTTTGTATCCTTCAAGGAGACCGACGCCTGCCGATTCCCGGGTTCGCCGCTCCCAGATGATTCCCGACGGACCGCCGTAGAATCGATTCCGATCACGGAGACTTGATAACGTTCGCCGCTCAGATCCAGGTCATAATGCTCGCATTTCTCATGGATCTCTGTTTCCTGCAACCGGCGAGACACCAGGGAAGACAAAAACAGGCTCTGCAGGATTGGCAGATTTTTACGGTAATGCTCCGTCAGTAGCTGCACGTTTTCCTTCGCGGCCACCTCTTCATCTATCTGCATTTTCACCTTCGTTAAAATCTCGGCCAATTCTCTCGCCGAAAACGGTTTCAACACATATTCGTCGATGCCCAGTCGAATGGCTTTCTGCGCATATTCGAACTCCTCGTATCCGGTCAAAATAATGATCTTCGTGGCCGGGTATTGTTCACGAATCCACTCGGAAAGCTGCAAGCCGTTCATGAACGGCATTTGTATATCTGTTACCACAACGTCCGGCGCATGCTTCTCCACCAGCTCGGCCGCTTCCTTGCCGTTCTCTGCCGTCTCCATGACGGTATAACCGAGACTTTCCCAGTCGATCAGACTCAGCAAGCCCTCCCGTACGTCCTCTTCGTCATCGGCCAATATCAACTTATACATCGATGGACCATCCTCTTCTATACCCTGATTTCCCCCCGATTTTATCGTATCGGTCCGCAAAAGTAAATTGCGGATCATTCGGAGCTGATGGAAGGATCCAAGACCTTAGTCCAGTTTGTTTTCCGTCTTCGGTCCGTTTTGGGATTCCCATAAAACAAGTACCATGATATTATCCTAAAGAACTATCATCAACTCTAAATGGTGGTCGAATTTATGAACAATGAGATGAAAATCTATATTCTATTAAGCAATCCGAAGACGTTGGTCGCTAAAGCGATCGGATTATATACCCGCGCTCCTTACAATCATGCCTCCGTCGCCTTTGATCCTGAGCTGCGAGAAGTGTATAGCTTCGGGCGCAAACACCCCGTGATTCCGATCTTCGGCGGCTTCGTCAAGGAGGACATTCACTGCGGGGTATTCGAAAAGGCGACCTGCGCCGTGTATAGCTGCAAGGTTAGTGCGGAGAACTACATGCGCATGAGAAATTTCGTAAAAACCTTTGAGGACAACGGTGAACTGTATAAATATAACTTCATAGGCCTGTTGGGCGTGATCTTAAACATGGAGCTTGGCGGAGAGAACTCCTACTTCTGCTCTCAGTTCGTCAGCCGGGTGTTTCAAGAAGCCGGGGTCAAACTGCTGGATAAATCCGCAGGATTAACTACCCCGTCCGATCTCTGCGGTTGCTCGCAGCTCCAACTCGAATTCCGCGGACGCCTTGAAACCTACCGCGAGTTATACTGCTATTCACGTCGGTCCGCAGTGGCGTATGAGCAAAGCCGGTATTATGCGGCGAATTAATTTTGATTAACCACTGTCGGATTGAGCATGACCAAATAGCGCTATGTTTTCACCTTATTTGGTGGGAATAGCGCTATTTTAAAATCACCCTATTCTGCTGTTGGTCGTGATTTTCAGGCGGATAAGGTGATTTTGTGGCGCTAAATTGTTTTGAGTCGGACAATTATTCAACGATAAAAGGTTTTGGCGCACCATATTGCTGCAGCCACTGCACGATTTCTTGATTTCTCTGCTCGATGTACTTATCCTCTAATCCATGCTGACCATTCGGGTACACCACAAGCTTTACGGTTTTACCCACCTTCTCCATTTCATCCGCAAATAATTGAACGGTTTGCCGGCGTCATGATGAATGGTCATATCTGTATATTATCCCATATAAAAGGATAGGCCTAGGCCTATCCTGCGATTGGAGTCCCTTTAAGGATGCTTCCGCTAAGCTAAATAAGCTTCCTTGACCTGCTCGTTGGCGAGCAGCAAATCAGCCGCGTCTTCCATCAAGATTTCACCGGTTTGCATCACGTAGCCGCGGTGGGCAATTTGCAAGGCTTGATAGGCATTTTGCTCCACAAGCAGCACGGTCATCCCCTCACGGTTCAGCTGTTGAATAATTTCGAAAATTTGCTCAACGATAATCGGCGCGAGCCCCATCGAGGGTTCGTCCAGTAGCAGTATTTTCGGCTGCATCATCATCGCCCGACCGATGGCCAGCATTTGCTGCTCCCCGCCGCTCATCGTTCCGCCCGTTTGCGCCAACCGTTCCCGCAGCCGCGGAAAATGGTCGAACACCCTCTCCATCCGCTGCTTAATCTTCTTTTTGTCGCTCACCGAAAAAGCACCCATCTCCAAATTTTCCTTCACCGTCAACCGCGGGAAGATCCGTCGTCCTTCCGGCACATGCGCGATCCCTTCCAACGCCGCCCGGTGCGGAGGTAAGTTTGACATTTCGGTGTCGTTGAAGCGGATGGTGCCGGTCATGTTCACCTGTCCGCAAATCGCCTTAAGCGTAGTGGACTTCCCGGCCCCATTCGAACCGATCAGCGACACGATCTCCCCAGCCTCCACCGTCAGGGTAACGCCTTTAAGCGCTTCAATCGCTCCGTAATAAGCGTGTACCTCTCGCAGCTCCAGCAAACTCATGAAATCACCTCAAGCCGAACCGCTTCTCCTTGGACAGCGCTTTTGCCCAGGTACGCTTCAATCACTTTCGGATGTGCACGGATATGGTCAGGTCCGCCTTCTGCAATTTTCGTCCCGTAATCCAGGACAAGAATGTGCTCGGATAACTCCATCACGAGCTTCATGTCATGCTCGATCAGGATGATGGTCATTCCGGTTTCCTTCTGAATTCGCCGAATCAGGCCGATCAATTCAGTCGTCTCGCGCGGATTCATCCCGGCTGCCGGTTCGTCCAGCAGCAGCACCTTAGGCTTCGCCGCCAGCGCCCGGGCGATCTCGAGCCGCCGCTGAGCGCCGTAAGGCAGGTTGGACGCTTGTTCGTTCAACAACGCTTGCAAACCGACGAACTCCAATAAACGGTATGCCTCTCGATGCACCAACTCTTCCTCATGTCGGGCAGTCGGCAGCGAGAGCAGTGTGCCGATGATCCCCGTCTTCAGATGGATGTGCATGCCCACCATGACGTTTTCCAGCACGGTCATGCTGCCGAACAGGCGAATGTTCTGGAACGTCCGGGCAATTCCCAGGCTCACGATCTGATGGGGTTTGACGCCAACGATGGACGTTCCATCCAGTTCAATCGCACCTTCGTCCGGAGTATAAATGCCGGTAATCATGTTAAAAAACGTCGTTTTCCCGGCCCCGTTAGGACCGATCACGGCGGAAATCTTGCCGCGCGGGAACGCAAAGTCAACGCCTCCAACCGCCGTTAATCCGCCGAAGCGTTTGACCAGCTTATTGACCTTCAGAATCGTCATTGACCTACACCTCTTCTTTGTTGTTTCGCCGGCGGCAAGACGGATAATGCTTTGCCCAAACGTTGCTCCTTTAGCCGCTCGGCATCCACCCTCTTGTTCTTGGCTGTGATCAGGCCATTTGGCCTGAAGATAGCAACGAGCACCAGGATCGCGCCAAAGATGAGTCGCTGCATTTTGGAAGGCGAGATCGAATTAGGGATATGAATGATTCCCTGCAGAGTCAACTGATTTAGCCAATTGGTAAGCTCGGTGAGCACCTGCAGATTCAGGATCGTCACCAAAGCCGCGCCGAGAATGACGCCGGGTACGCTGCCCATCCCGCCAAGCAGCACCATGACCAGAATCGTAATCGATTCGAGCAATGTAAAGCTGGTCGGATCGATAAACGTTTGCTTCGCGGCAAAAACCACCCCCATCATGCCTGAAAATGAAGCACCGATGGCAAAAGCGGTCAATTTGGTTCGAATGAGCGGGATACCCATCGATTGCGCGGCGATCTCGTTCTCCCGTATCGCCTTCCATGCCCGTCCAAGCCGGGAATACTCCAAGCGTTTGACGCTAAAAATGACGATTGCCAGAATAAAAATAACGATGAAATAAAACTGGTTCGGAAACGTGAAGGAGAGGCCAAACAAGCTCGGAGGCCGAATCGAAGACAACCCCATCGCCCCGTTCGTGATGTTCACCGGTTTATCCAGATTGTTAAAGATGATGCGGATGATTTCTCCGAACCCCAACGTGACGATGGCCAAATAGTCGCCCTTGACCCGAAGTACCGGCAAACCGAGTAAGAGCCCGAACAATGCAGCCATAAACCCGCCAAGCACGATAAAGATCCAAAACGCGCCCCCAGGTAGCGGAAACCAGTGACCGGAGATAAATTCGTTCGCCTGCGGTGTGGCAAAGATGGCGTACGTATAAGCCCCTACCGCAAAGAAGGCAACGAAACCGAGGTCAAGCAGTCCAGCGAATCCGACCACGATGTTAAGACCTAGCGCCATGGCGATGTAAATGCCGCACTGCGTGGCTACCTCCATGTACGACTGATGGGCCGGACCACCCGAAGTAGCAAACGGGATCACCGCAAGCAGCAGCACCGCTCCGATCCCCCATTTGATCGAGGTTCGGAAGGTCGTTAAATACAAGAGTAGCAAGGAGCCAAGTAAGAGCAGAAAGGAGATGACCGACTTATCCGAGAAATACACGCCAGCTGCCGCGACCAAGATAAACAACGTTAATAACAAAGCTTGTGCGAATGGGCTTCGCCCCAACCAGAGCTTCAGTTGATTCATGGCAGATCACCTACACCTTCTCTTTCACGGCCTTGCCGAATAAGCCTTCCGGCTTGAAAATCAGCACCGCGATTAGGATCAGAAAAGCGACGACGTCTTTATATTCCCCGCCTAACACGCCCCCCGTTATGGCCGACAGGTTGGCTGAGGAGAACATCTCCAATACGCCGATAAACAACCCGCCGAACATGGCGCCCCGGATATTGCCAATGCCGCCGAGGACCGCAGCGGTGAAGGCTTTCATCCCTAAGATAAACCCGATATACGGGTCGATGGTTCCATACTGCTGGGCGAACAGGACGCCGGTCCCGCCGCCTAGCGCCGACCCAATAAAGAAAGTCAAAGCAATCACTTTATTCACGTTAATCGACATCAACGACGCCGTTTCCCGATCCTGGGCTACGGCCCGCATGGCGGTTCCCCATTTGGTGCGGTTCACGAAAAAGTCGAGACCCACCATGAGTACGACAGCCACCGTCACAACGATGATCGTATTCGTCTTAAGAAATGCGTCGTCAAACCCGCTCCATAAGGATGAAGCACCGAGCTTCAGGTTATCGCCGTACAACGAGATGCCGGTAACGATAAAATTCCCGGTACGGATATCCGCGATAAACCGTACGATATCCTGCAGCAGGAAGGACACTCCGATCGCCGAGATCAGCGAGATCAGCTTCGGAGCTCGGCGGAGCGGCCGATAGGCCACCCGCTCGATCCCGATCCCCAGCATCCCGGTTGACAGCATCGCCGTCGCCAGGATGAGGAAGTAGGCGAGTCCGGCAGGCAGCCCGGTCAGCCAACCTGCCGAGTTCATCGTCAGCAAGGCTGCGGTGCCTACGAACGCGCCGGTCATAAATATTTCTCCATGCGCGAAATTAATGAATTCGAGAATGCCGTAGACCATCGTGTAACCGATGGCCACCACCGCGTAGACGGCACCCAAAGTTAATCCGTCCACCAATACTTGAGGGAGGGTTTGCAGGATCATATCCATAAGTCCTTATCCCTTCTGCGTTATTGCCGAGAGTTCATTACTTCGGCTGTTCGATCTCCGAAACCATCGTGCCAGGGTAGGTTGGCGAATCGAATTTATAAATGAAAACCTTGGCGTATTCATTATCGCCTTTGTCGTCAAAGCTGACTTTCGTGGCGATGCCCTCGAAGTCGGTCGTAGCTCGGACCGCATCACGGACCTGTTCGCGAGTCGGAAGCTTGCCGCCATTGCCCTCGATCGCTTTTTCCACCGCGTTTAAGATGACATTCATCGAATCATAGGCATAAGCGGAGTAGTTCTCGACGGATTTGCCGAACTTGGCTTTATACTTATCCGCCCATTCCTTGTTGGATTTCGTGACGTCCGTAGACACGGAGCTGTAGGCAACTTCCGTCAGCTTGTCGCCGGCGATGTCGACCATGCCCGAGGAATCCAGCGCGTCTCCGCCCATGATCGGCACCGTGATGCCTTTCTCGCGCGCCTGTTTGACGATCAGTCCCGCCTCCGCATACATCCCGCCGAAGAAAATAAAATCCGGCTTCTTGCTGAGCACCTGGTTCAGTACGCCGTTAAAATCCTTCTCCCCAACCGTAATGCCCTCGTAACCGGCGATGGTCGCCCCCAGCTCTTCGGCTGCGCTGCGGAAAGCGTCGGCCAGCCCCTGCCCATAAGCCGTTTTATCCTGGATGACGAATATATTTTTCGCTCCCACGGTTTTCACGGCATATTCGGCGCCCGCCGGTCCCTGGAAATCGTCGCGGGCAACGATCCGGTTGGCCGCTTTCAGCTTCCGGTCGGTGAAGTCGGTTGCCGTGCTGGCCGGGGAGACCATCGGAATCCCGTATTTCTCGTATACGACCGAGCTTGGAATCGATACCCCCGAGTTTAGATGTCCCAGTACCGCCAATACCGCTTGGTCGGCGCCGATCAGTTCGGAGTTGGCGACACCTTTCTTTGAATCGCCTTGATCGTCGTAAGGCACGAATTGCAAGTCAAATCCCAATTCCTTAAATTCCGCTTGACGCTCCTCCAGCGCCATCTGCCCTCCGAGCTTAATCGATTCCCCTTGAATCGCCGAGCCCCCGGATAACGGGGATTGCGAAGCAATCTTGATGACCGTCAGTTCGCCTCCGGATGCGGCGGCATTGCCATCCGCAGGTTTCGAAGTGTTGCCGGACGAATTGCATGCCGAGAGTAACCCCATGATTAGAAAAGTGCTGATAAGCCAAACATAGCTTTTTTTGCCCTTCATACGCATCCTCCTAAAATGGACATTTTCCTAGGGTTGAACCCCGATCACTGTTAACTATATGTCATAATACATAACACAATAGATATCATCCGCTTCATATATGTTAGTATTCGTGACATTTGAGAATGAATTTAACCTATTGACTACAAAAAACTACGGTATCCTACCCAATACAAAAAAAGAAATGTTAAAATATTTTACATTCCCTTCTCATTCTCCCACGCAAGCACAAAAAAGCCCCGTCCTAAAAAAGGACGGAGCCTGAATCGCAGTTTGTCTACTGATTTAAGTTATATTTAGGTTTAGCTTAACGGCTTATTCATCCGGTAACCGGTGCAGCTGAAGCCGCAATGCTCATAAAACATTTTCGCGGACAGATGATTCTCTCGGGCTGTAGAAAGAACCAGATCCGTGCTACCACGTTCGATGGCCCACTTCTCCGCCTCCATGATCAACCGTCTCCCGATCCCTGTACCACGGTGTTTCTCTTCAACGACCAAAGCTGTAATCCGGGTGACCGGTTTAATCATATCATGCGTCTGATGCTGCTTGAGAAAAGCTGTCCCTACGACCACACCGTCGAGTTCCGCAACCAGATTGCCTAGCAGTAACTGACCTTCCAGCATTGCTAGACGTTCCTTCAACACACTTGCCGTCATCGGATAACGCAACTGACGCATTAAAGGAAGCATGTGTTGAACATCGTCGCAACAACCGTTGCGAATGACCAGAGCCGGAGCTAACGCCTCAATACTCAATTGGACCAAACCACCTTCAATAAATTTGCCGATTCCTAATCCAATTCTATTTTCCGGTTTTATGTCCAAGATTGCAATAGTTCTAATTAAAAATGCACATATTTTTCGATAAAAAGTTACAAAAACCGAAATTGGGCTTCGACCAAGCCGTAATAGATTCCCTTTTGTTCCATCAGTTCCCTGTGCGTACCTGATTCTTTAATCTGACCATGGTCCAAGACGATGATCTTGTCGGCATTGCGGATGGTAGATAGCCTATGGGCGACGATAAAAGACGTCCTCCCCTTGAGGAGCACCTTTAACGCGTCCTGGATCTTCAGCTCGGTCTCCGTATCAATGCTTGCTGTCGCCTCGTCGAGGATCAGAATCCGCGGATTCGCCAGCAGCGCACGGGCAAATGACAATAGCTGACGTTGCCCCATCGAGAGCACGTTGCCGCGTTCCTCCACCTCCGTATTGTAGCCGGACGGTAGCTTCATGATAAAATCATGGGCGTCCACCGCTCTGGCCGCAGCCTCTACTTCCTCATCCGTCGCGTCCAAGCGACCGAAACGAATATTGTCCCGAATCGTTCCTGAGAAAATAAACGTATCCTGCAGTACAACTCCGATTTGGCTGCGAAGGCTCTGGACGGTGACCTCGCGAATATCATGACCGTCGATCACCACCGAACCGCGGCTCGGGTCGTAGAAACGGCTGAGCAGGTTGATGATCGTGCTTTTTCCCGAACCCGTATGGCCGACAAGCGCGATCGATTGGCCGGGACGAACGTCCAAGTCGATGCCTTTCAAGGCTGGGCGCCCTTTTTCATATTCAAACACGACCTGATTAAAGCGAATCCCTCCCGTAATCGCCGGGAGCGGCTTAGCTCCTGGCTGATCCGCGATATTCGGCTCCTCGTCGATAAATTCGAAGATCCGTTCAGAGGAAGCCATCGCCACCAGCAGTTGGTTGTACATTTGTCCCAGGCGATTGATCGGATCCCAGAAGTTCCCCACATAGTTGCTAAACGCCACCAGCAGGCCAATCGTCAGTTCTCCGGTCTGAATGAGGTAAACGCCCAACATAAACAGCACGAACGTGCCGATGCCCCCGGTAATTTCGATTAAAGGACCAAAACCCTGGTTCATGGCCGACGCTTTGTCCCACGACTTCTTGCTGCTCAGGTTCATCGAATCGAAGTAACGCATGTTCTCCCGTTCTTGGGTGTAGGCTTGGGTGACGCGAATCCCTTGAATCGATTCATTCAAATGGGAGTTGATCCGCGAGTTCTTCATGCGAACTTCCTGCCAGGCCATCCGGATTTTTTGCCGCAGTTTGGTGGAGATCAGGAACATGATCGGCACGGTGATCATCACCGCAAGTCCCAGTTTCCAATTGATCAGCAATAAAATCACGACAATCCCGGCCAACTGCACGCAGTCGATCATCAGGTTAACGACCCCGTTGGTGAACAACTCCTGCAGGGAATTAACGTCATTGGTCACCCGCACTAGCACCGAGCCGGCCGGACGCTTGTCGAAGAAGTTGAAGGAAAGCTTCTGGATATGCTTAAACAAATCGGCGCGCAGGTCATAAATGACCTTCTGTCCAATAATGTTCGTGTATTTAATCCGGTATACGCCGGAAACCCACTGAATCAGGTATAGGATGAGGACGGCGACGGTGATGCCGTACAGCAACGTTAAGCTGGTTTGGCCGTTCTCCGGCGCGATCGCCCGGTCGATGGCTAGACTCGTCAAATAGGGCACGGCCAGCTTCGTTACTGTACCTAGCACCGTCATCAGGACAATCAAAGGCAACATCTGTTTGGCGTAAGGGATCATATAGGCAAAAAGCCGGCGGAATTGCTGCCAATCAAAAGCCTTGTCAATCACCTCGTCATCCTGGTAAACGAAGCGTTCCTCGATTTTTCCGCGGGCTGATTCTTTCCCTTGAGGCTTCCGCCCGGTTACCGTTTGCGTATTCATACGTCACCTTCCCGTTCACGCCGGGCCGCTCCATCCAGATGGTCCGCGTATTGGATTCGGTACACATCCCGGTACGGACCGGGAACCTCAATCAGTTGCTCATGTTTGCCGCGTTGCACAACCCTTCCTTCATTCAAGACGAGAATTTCGTCCGCGTGGCGCAGAGAAGAGATTCGGTGTGCGATGATAAATGTCGTTCGCCCCCGCATGACTTCTTGAAAGCCCGATTGGATCTCCTGCTCGGTCTCCATGTCCACCGCGCTGGTGGCATCGTCTAAAATGAGGATTTTCGGATTTTTGAGCAAAGCGCGGGCGATCGCGATCCGTTGCTTCTGCCCGCCCGACAATCCGAGTCCTCGCTCACCCACTACGGTATCGTACCCGTCCGGCAGCTCCATGATAAAATCGTGCGCCTTCGCCAATTGGGCAACGCGAATGATTTGCTCCATGGATACATTGTTCATGCCGTACGCGATATTCCCTTTAATGGTCGATGAGAATAGAAATGTCTCTTGGAACACGGTGGCGATTTGGCTTCGCAAGCTGCGCACGTTGATCTCTCGAATGTCTTTGCCGTCCAGGCGGATATGGCCTTTGTTGACGTCATAAGCACGCATCAACAGCTGGATGATCGTTGATTTGCCGGACCCGGTGCCGCCGAGAAAGCCGATGACCGAACCAGGTGAGGCATGAAACTCGATGTCGACGACAGCCGGCATTTTGTTTCCGTATGCGAAGGTGACCCGATCGAACTGGACATCGCCGCGAACCTGCTCCGGATCGAGCTCTACGGCCCGCGCTTCGTCCTTGACGTCAATCGGTTGATTCAAAATTTCCAGCACTCGTTCCCCGGATGCCTTCGATTGCGTATAGTTGTTAATATGGAAGCCTAGGCCCCACATCGGGCCGATGATAAACCAGATCAAACTAAAGAAGGCGACTAAATCGCCGAGCGTCAGCTGCTCCTTGATCACCAATGTGCCGCCGGCCGCCAGAAGAACCGCAACGCTAATCGAAGCCAGCAACTCCATCACCGGAAAGAATTTGCTCCACAAGGTAGCCGCAAAGATCTGGTTATCCTTATATCGCTCGTTCCGATGCGAGAACTTCTCCACCTCATGCGGCTCCCGGGCGAACGATTTGACGGTGCGCACCCCGGTTACGTTCTCCTGTACTGCAGTCGTCAAGGAACTGAGTGCCTGGCGCATTTCCTGGAATGCCGGATGAATTTTCGACTCGAATTTGAGCGCCACACCGGCTAAGAATGGAATCGTGATCATCGTCAGTAAGGTCAACTGCCAGTGAATGGACAACATTACCGCCGATCCGAAGGTCACCATCAGGACGAGATTAAGCAACTGGGCGAAGCCAAACCCGACGAAGTTGCGGATCGCTTCCAAATCCCCCGTTAATCGGGACATTAAATCCCCGGTTTTCGCTGTGTCGTAATAGCGGAACGATAGAAATTGTAGTTTTTCGTAGCAGGCGTTACGTAGTCGGTAAGCGAGATAATTCCCCAATCTTCCGCCGAAGAATCCGTGCAGGAACTGCAGCAGCGCCTTGACGGCCACGACGGAAACCGCCATGGCGGCAATCCACACCACTTCCCCGTAATTTCCCGGCCGAATCACATCGTCGATCAGCTTGCGCAGCAGCATTGGATAAACTAAGCCCAGTCCGGTAGCTGCCGCCAAACATAAAATCGACAACACCAAGTAATTCAACTTTGCCTGGTAATATCCCCGAAGTTGCCTGAGAACCTCCATGTCACTCCTCCTACACCCGTTAGTTGGAATTAACTTGATCAACCGTCATAAACCAACGATTCCGGACGTCTTGGATGAAATAACAGAGGGATCTGTCTGAACGCCGCGAAACCTGTCACAGCCTGGAAGCATGCGCTTTCATGGCTATAGCTCTTTGCAGTTTATCATTCGGATTTTCCCGCGGCAAAGCGAAGAAAAGCCTAATATCCCTTAAATTTGGAATATTAGGCCTCTATCGCCGGTTAAACCGGCTTATCTTTCATAAAAAGCTTCCATTTCCTCCACATCCCGCCCGATTTGAGCAAGGATGCTTTTCCAATGCGACAACTCCTCCGGCGAAGCTTTGGAACCTTGAATGCTTTGCTCCCATTCCGACCACAGGCCGCGGAACGTTTCGGCGGTTTGTGCCTTCCGTAATGCGATTTCTTGTTCGTAATGCTCCCGGAAGTTCGTCTCCATCCCCTCAACGATCTTCTTCAACTTGGCAAGCAGTGGATCTTCGAGCTTAGCCCGCAACTGCAAGCGGCCGCCTCCTTCAAAAAATGTTTTCGGATTTTTGAAGATGGGCCAATACGTCTCTGGTTCCAACGTTCCGCCGTCGAGCAAACCTTCGGGTATCGTCGGCGTATTCCAGCTCGTTTCGCCCTCCGTATAGCTAAGCGGCATTTCCAGCGCCGCCTCATGCCGACGGCACCAAGCTTCCGCTTCGCGGCGGAGCAACGCCTCTGCTTTTCGCTCCAGGCGCAGGGTCGTGGCAAGCAGTTCGCGCTCCAATTCACCCGAAATTTGATCCAACCAACCGCGCATGGCGACGGTAAAGTTACGTTTCAGCGGACCGTTGTGCTCCTGCAGCAGCGAAGGGTGGAAAAATTCGGCGAACAGCTCCAACGCCTGCAGCCGAACGCGCTGCACGACGTGGAACAGCAACTCGGAATTCTCCTGGGCCCACTCCCTGCCGATATCGACCTGAACAAACTCGGCGACCGCCTGTTCGAAGGCATCTCGGCGTCCACGTAAGGCGGTGAGCCGCTGCTCTGCATTTTCTGCGTTGTGCCCGGCGGCTTCCGTCCATTTGAATAACCGTTCGTGCATCTGCTTCACCATTGCAGCAGCGGAAGATACGGCCAGATTCCCCAGATCCTGTTCCAGAAAAGCGGAGAACCGCTGTCGGAAGAGGGTGAAGCCCGGGTCGTTCGCAACGTTCCCCTGAACTGCGGCCATGGCTCGCATACTGGATACGGCAAACACGTTAGGTTGCTGGATCCCTGCCGTGCGGAGACCCTCCCGTACATGCTCCACGACGGCGGTGAGTTCATCGTCCGAAGCCGCAAGATCGGCGGCGTTAACAACGAAGAACATTTTATCCAGGGCAAAGCTGCCTTTCATCCGTCCCAACTGGCTTAACAGCTGCTTGTCGGCTCGCGAAAACGCGTGATTGTAGTAGGTCACGAAGATAATCGCATCGGAGTCCTTCATATATTGGAAAGTCACTCCCGTATGACGGGCATGGATGGAATCCGCCCCTGGGGTGTCCACCAGCACGATTCCTTGTTCGGTTAATGAACAACTGTAGTAAAAGTCGATTTCGGCCACGAAGCAAGCCTTCTTCTCGTTTGCGGCGTAGCTGCGGAACATCTCCGCCTCCACGACCTCCACTTGGCCGAATCGTCCGGCTGACTCTGTCCATCCGGCGGCCGCAGCTTTCAGGAAGCTGTAGTGAGCGCGACCGGCCGCCGGAATGTCTTCAGGTTTCAAGCGCCGAACCGCCTCTAGCCAGGCCGTCTCCGACCAAGTTCCCAAACCTAGAGCTTGGAAGGAATAGGCCAGGTCTTCGCGGATCGCCTCGGCGCTCTTGAATTTGACAGCGGCCGTGTTATGGCGCTGGCCTCCAGCGGGCGCCATCACGCGGATGATCGCCGCGGTGGTCGGATGCGGCGATACGGGCAACACGGCTTCGCCTAGCAAAGCGCTGGCGAAGGACGATTTTCCGGCGCTGAACGCCCCGAACAGCGCCACCGTGAAGACGCCGCCGCGCAGCTCGGCGGCGCGCCGGGTCAGCTCCCGCACCCCGGTGCCGAAGGCCGGGTGGGGAGCCAGCCGCTCCGCCGCGGCCGTCAGGCGTGCGGCGGCGGCAAGCGCGCGCCCGCGCGCCGGGGCGGCCGTGGCCGCTGGCGCGGGCGCCGTTGCCGCCGGGGCACCGCCCCCGGCGGCTTGCGCCTGCGGCGGCGGAGCGGCGGCAGCGATGCTCGCCGCCACAGGCGCCGCAGGCGCATCCGCGCCGCGGCCCGCCGCGCGCGGCGCGGCCACCCCTGCCCTCACCTCCGGCAACAGGCCGGGGGTGAGGGGCACGGGCGCGCCCAGCAGCGCGGCACAGCGCACCGCGCGCGCTGCGGCGGCCGCGTCCAGCTGCGCCAGGGCGCGGGCCGCGGGAAGGCGCGCCGCCAGCTCGGCGCGCCGGGTGAGCGCCGCCGTAGCTTCGGCGGCGCGGCGCGGCGACGGCGCGGCGAGCAGCGCGTCGATGACGTCCACGGCCGCGCGGCGGTAGCGCGCGGCGATGCTGGCGCCAACCGCCGCGGCGTAGATCAGCGTCGACTCGCCGGACAACATCGCTCCGCCCGGAAGCGGCTCCGTGATCCAAGCCTCTGCCGGTTTCGGCATCCGCTCGTCCAACTGCTGCTCCCAGGCTTCGCCCCAAAGCTCCAACTCCTGGCCGATCCCCCGCAGCTCCTGGCGCACATGCCAATCCAGCTGTGCTTCGACTTGCTCCCCAAGCGCCTGCAGAAATTCGCTTTGGCGCTTCAACTTCTCCGCTTCCGTCTTTCCGCCAGCGAACCAGCCCTTCGCTTTAAAGCCCGGCGCCTGGCCTTCCAAATAGCGACCCGCAAGCTCCCGCAACTGCGGTGTCATCAACTGTGCGGTATCCAGCAGGCTGCCGATACGTTGCAGCCACTCCTGTTTCCGCGGCTCCCAAGCTTTCTCCCCAGAAGGATCAACGATCTCGAGTCTACGCAGTTCTTCCCCCATTGCCGTTACGTCCGTTTCGCCGCCAGCCTCTTCTTCTAGCTGCTCACGCCGAGATTGCTCCGACTCAGCCACGCGCGCTAAATAACCTTCAACCGACTGAGCCGCCGAAGCGTAAGCCCCGTATTCCAGCAAACCGCCTCCCCGCTCAAACAAGGCGCGGATCGCTTCCTTCAACTGCGGCAGCATATTCCCGGGAGCATCTTCCCTCTTTAATGAAATATAGAAAATTCCCTTCGCCGCGATATTCCATGCCCGGAACGCCTGGCTGACCGATTGTTGATACTCCTCGAAGGGGAGCTCCTCTTCCCGATGCTTATCGATTTGATTCACGACCATGTATACCGGTTTACCGTAATCGCTTAGCGATTTGGCAAAGCTTAAATTGGTCTCCGAAGAAACGTGGTTATAATCCATCACATAGAACACTACATCCGCCAGGTGCAGAGCAGAATGCGTGGCCATCGCATGGCCGGCGTCATTGGAGTCGACTCCAGGCGTATCTAGCAACACACCGCCGTGAGGTGGTAGCTCAATCTGGTCCCAGAGCTCTACGCGAGTGTATTCTTCGCCGTTGCGGCAATACGCCGCTACCTCCTCCACCGGCACTTCTACCTTAGCTTTGGCCAAATCGGCCGGCGTCAATAGTGCACGCGGCTCCCCTTCCCGAATGAGTACCACATTGGCGCTGGTGGGAAGCGGGCTAGCCGGCATAACCACTTTTCCGCATAAAGCGTTAATTAAACTCGACTTCCCCGCCGAGAAATGGCCGCAAAACGCCGTGACCAGCTCCCTCCGGCCCAGCTTGTCGCCAACCTCTCGCAGTTCAGCCGCCGCGGTTAGGTCACCTTCCCCGTCCACCAAGTCTCGCAATCGATGCAGCCGCTCGCGCAATGATAGCTCCGTATCCGTCATCGTTCCATCCATCCTAGTTCCTCCGTTTTCCACGCTGCGAAATCAAGTTTCATTTTAATTATTCATATTTTAACATTTCCCTGTTCGCTTGGAAACGCTCGCTTGCGGATGTTCGTCCGCGTAACGCTTCATACCAAAAAACCGCCTCCCAAGGAGGCGGTTCCGTCTATACTACAGCATTAACTAATATAAGCCAGCCTCTCGATCCGCCAGCACCTGTCCGGTGAGCGACAAATCGTAATCCCCTAATGACGACAGTACCTCGTGCAGCTCGGTCGAACCCAGCGCTTCGCGGAGCTTGGCGATCCACTCGCGGTTCTCCGGCTTATTCAGCACAACAAGGTCGACGCGTTCAAGGGTCAGCGGAATGAAATCAAGTCCGGCGATCCGAGCCGGACGTTCGCTGCCGACGCCAACGTCCGCCTGGCCAAGGGCAATCCGCCCCCCAAGCCCCATATGCGAAGATTCCTCCTGGGCGTAGCCGGTGACGGTCGCAGGAGCGATTCCATGCTTGCGCAGCTGTTCATCCAGCAATACCCGGGCTCCCGAACCCTTCTCCCGGTTAATCAGCTTAATCCCGGGCCGCGCTAAATCCTCCCAGGATTGGATCCTAAGCGGATTACCTTGCTTGACGTAAAAACCTGCCCGGCGCGTCGCAAAATTCAATACCAAATAAGGGAGGGAAATGAACAGCTTGCGGATATACGGCAAATTGTACTCCCCGGTGTCTCCATCGTACAGATGCGTGCTGACGATATCCGCCGTACCGTTATACATGGCCACTAAGCTGTCCATACTGCTGGCAAAGGAACGCAGCGGACGGTATGCGCGAACTTTAGATTCCAACGCTTTGGCCAGCAGGTCGAGCCCCGGATCCTGCCCGGTAATGACCAACGTCCTTGCCCCATCCCGCACTTCTCCGCCGTCGGCATCCGGTCGGGTCGGTACGGTATAGGGAACCTGAAATACCGGCATGGCGGTGGCAGCGGACGACCCGGCCCCGCTTCTGGCTTTGTGCTTATACGCCTCCAAGTCAGTGGAGTCCACTCTCATCTGTTTGCCGACCCGGTATGCGGGAAGCTCCCCTTTTTTGATCAAATCATATACGGTTAACTTAGATACCTTTAACAGCTTGGCGATTTCTTCGGCTGTATACGAGATCGGTTCAGTCATAACTTACTCCTCATCTGTTCCACCATCGTTCTTGCAACTAGACTCATCTTACCGGGGATTCCCCTTTTTTTCAATGAAAACTCCCCCATGGATCTATGCAGATCGTTATGTTTCGTATAATCTAGTTATAATTAGATATAACCGAGGAGGGAATACCTATGCACAAATGGATGAAGCTGCCCTTTTTGGCCGTACTCACCGTCCTTATCCTGCTCCTATCCGCCGGATGCGGCAGCAATTCGGCTTCGCCCAACAAGGCTCCTTCCGTCAGTGCCGAAGGTAGCAACGCGGCCAACAACTCACCAACATCGGTTGAGGACAAGTCCGAACCGGCTGAGCAGGTCGAACTGCTCGTCTCTGCCGCTGCCAGCTTAACCGAAAGCCTTGATGAACTCAAGAGTGTATACGAGGCCGAGCACAGCCATGTGAAGCTAACTTTTAACTACGCCGCCTCCGGAACGCTTCAACAGCAAATCGAACAAGGCGCCCCGGCTGATCTGTTCCTGTCCGCCGGGACCAAGCAGATGAATGCTTTGATCGAAAAAGGCCTAATGGATGACCGTCTAACAACCAACCTATTGACCAATGAACTTGTGCTGGTTATTCCTCAGGATGGCTCCGTACAAATTGAAAAAATGGAAGATCTAGCAAAACTCGGCGATATCGCCATCGGCACCCCTGAATCTGTTCCGGCCGGGAAATACGCGCAACAGACTCTTAATTACCATAAACTTTGGGATTCATTGCAATCCAAGCTAGTGTTGACCAAGGACGTCAAACAAGTCTTATCCTATGTGGAAACCGGCAACGTCGACGCCGGATTTGTTTACAAAACCGACGCTGCCCTTTCAGATAAGGTGAAGGTGGCGCTAAGCGCAGAAGCCGAAAGCCATGACCCAATTGAATATCCGATCGGTGTCCTCAAGGGCAGTGCTCATCCGGATGAAGCCAAAGAACTTTACGATTTCTTGTTAAGCGACCCCGCCCGGCAAGTGTTTAGCACATACGGGTTTACCCCAGCGGAGTAATCGCCTATGAACGCAATAGGGATTCCGGAAACCTTCCTGGAGCCGGTTGGATTATCATTGCAAGTGTCTATAGCTGCCACGGTCATCGCCTTTTTGACTGGCCTTTTAATGGCATGGCGCATGTCCTCCGCCTCCTTTTACGGGAAAACGCTGGTGGAAACCGTCTTTCTTCTTCCGCTCGTCCTGCCGCCTAGCGTTGTCGGTTTTATATTGCTCGTGATGTTGGGCAAGAACAGTTGGATCGGGCAAGCCGCGGAAACCCTATTGCACCTGAGCTTCGTGTTCCAGCCGCTCGGTGCGGTGATCGCTGCAGCTGTCGTCAGTTTCCCTCTGATCTATCAGACGCTGAAGTCCGGCTTCCAGGCTGTGGATAAAGAGCTGAAGGACGCTGCCCGTTCGCAGGGAGCCGGAGAATGGCACGTGCTGGTGTATATTGTATTGCCCCTTGCCTCCCGTTCGCTGCAATCGGCGTTTATTCTCGGGTTCGCCCGTGCGCTTGGCGAATTTGGGGCGACGATGATGATTGCCGGCAACATCCCCGGCCGAACCCAAACGATCCCAACGGCGATCTTTTTTGCCGTAGACGGCGGAAACCTGTCGCTGGCTTGGGCCCTGACGGGCTGCACCATCCTGTTGTCCTTCGGCCTGCTATGGATCTCCTCCCGCCTTAAAACCGAATAGACGAGCCAAGGCTCCTTGGTTGCAGAACGACAAAAATCCCCTGCGGTCTGGCGTGTTCATAACACGTCCTCCCGAGGGGATTTCTTATCTATTCTTCGTTTCGAGCAACTTCATCGCTCGATTTAACTAACGACATCCGCCGTTTCTGTTGGAAGCAAGATTTCAAAGACTTTGCCGTGCTGTAATATCGTGATGCCTCTGGTCTTATCCTTCATCACAACGACTTCCGGTTTAACGGACATCCGTTCCAAATAATGCTCAGGTACCTCGCCGGAATCGCTGACAACCAAGCCTTCAACCTCACGCTCGTCGTTTTCGCCTAGCTTCAAATCGATCACTTGCTCAAACACGTCCGAGAACTGTTCAAAGTTATCGGTATACACAGAAATGCATCTCATGGGGTCTCTCATCCTCACCTATGGGTTATCTTTTTTTGCCGCATTTTTCTTATTTTTTCTGTTTTGCGGCGTTTTCATACGTTTCTTGCCCTCCCGGCATACGTCAAGCAGCGGGCAGACTTCACATTTCGGGTTCTGCGCCTTGCAGTGGTACCTACCGAAGAAGATCAAGCGATGGTGGGTTAATGTCCATTCATCCCTCGGGACACGCTTCATCAGTTTCTTCTCTACTTCAAGAACGGAGTCGTTCCATCCAGCCAAACCTAGTCGTTTACTGACACGCTCCACATGCGTATCTACGGCAATGGCCGGAACGTCAAAGGCGTTCGATACGACGACGTTTGCCGTTTTTCGCCCCACACCAGGAAGCTCAACCAATTGTTCATGTTCCCGCGGGACCTCACCGCCGTAACGCTCCAGCAAAATATGACACAGGTTTTGAATATGCTTGGCTTTACTGCGGAACAAGCCGATTTTCCGGATATCCTGTTCCAGCTCTTCTAACGGAACCGAAACATAATCCTCGGGCGTTTTATACTTTTGAAACAAATCGGCCGTGACTTTATTCACGGTTGCGTCGGTGCATTGCGCGGACAGGAGCACAGCAATCGTAAGTTCAAAGGCATTCTCGTGGTTCAACTCGCAACGCGCATCCGGAAACATGGCACCGATGGTGTCTAAAATATAGCGGACGTCAGCCGCGTTCATGTCTCCACTCCTTTCCTGGAGGCCCGGCTGGCAGCTCGGATTAATCCGCGAAAAAACCGCCTTGATCCGGGAAACATCCCGCATCAAGACGGTTGATCTCACGAAAAATGATTATTGTTTTTCGATTTCAACCAGCTTGTCTCCGTTGAAATACAAAACAATTTTATCATTATTCTGGAGGGATTGCACGGATATTGTCGTGTCGCCTTGGTGAATATAGGTGTCTCCCGTTACGGCAAAACGATAATTGTTGTCAGACGTACTGGATCGCAAGACGATAATTTCTTTGGCAACCCCATCATAACGGGAAAACTTGCGTTCCTGCGGGGTTAATACTTTGATCACGACCGCGCCATTCGTGTCCTTACGTACTTCAACATGATCGCTGGTCGTGAGCGAAGTTGTGCTCGTGCTGATCTCGGTACCCCGTTGAACTTTCACGCCGCTTGCCAGGGAGTAGGTCTCCACGTTGCCGGCAAAAGACTTCACCGTTAACGACGAACCATCGACGCTTTGAACCTTACCTAAGGTCAGCTTCACGACTTGCAGCGAGACAGCCGTTTGTCCATTAAACGTAACGTTGATCGTTTGTCCTACCTTCAGATCGCTGACTTTGATCGCTCCGCCGTTTTCGCCAAGCAATACGGCCTGATCGACATAGAACTCGCTAGTCACCCCGTTCGCCGTTGCCCGAATGCGGCTGTTCGCCGTATTTATCGAAGCGACTTCGAATTGAATAGAGCTCTTCACTGCTAAGGTTTGCAAGGCATCCTGGTTTGCCGTCAACATCGCGGTTACTGGGTCCCCAGCCTTGATATCGGCCAACGTTGCACTTGCTTTGCCATAAATGCTGATCGACGGCGTTGTTCCTTGATAAGGGATTTCCACGGTTTTTCCGTTGCCCAGCAAGATCGTGATCTTCTTCGTCGAAGTATTGGCCGAAACGTAAGTGCCCTCGTATTTGTACGTCACTTCCACGTTCACCACACGCGAACCAACGACCGTCAGATCGACTCTACGACCCTTGGACAGCAATGCTTCCAGACCGGACAAGGTTGGCGTTGTCGTGTTATAGGTGTATTTCGTTTTGTCATCGATTACGAATACATACGGTTTTTCCGCGGCATCCATCACAGTGAGCGCCTTCGTTTTCGCATCATAGTTGATGACGGAAGCGTTCGCCAGCTGTTCGGACTGCCGTCCGGTGACAACGATCTTCGTGACTTCGTCATCCGGGTTCAGGGTCATTTCGACTTTGTCCCCGCCTTTTGTGTCGGTAATGAGATCGTCCAGGCCCGCATCCGCGATCCCGTTAATTTGCACGGTAACGTTCTTCGCTAGCCGCTTAATTTCGTCGCGTCCTCCCGCATTCGTATAGCTGAGCAGCGTATCGCCTACGAGATCCAGCAAGGTACCGGTTACCGTACGTTCCGTTGCCTGGGTGACTTCAAGGGATGTCAAGACACTATCCTTCACCGTATAGGTCACGGATGCCCCTGTATTCACTTCGCCCATCGTATTGAGTCTTTGGTTTTGGTACAGCAAAATCGTATTGTTATCAAATTTATACGTCTCTTCCGCCCCATTGGCGGCTTTGATCGTTACGGTTTTCGCGGTCAGATCCACCTTCGACACCGTACCGCTGCTTGTCTTATCCACCAACGCCGATTTCACCTGAACGATCACCGGCTTCTTCTCTGCCGTGAACGTTTCACGCTGTACAACTACGGTGCTCTCAGACGTCAGGTCGCTTGCTTTGATGGCATTGCCGTTTTGGTCAAGGAAACTGGTATTTGCGTCATAGGTATAAGTCACCGAATCATTATTCACCAAAAGAAGCAAACGGTTATTCGTTAGCACCCGAAGCAGAGTTCCTTCGACACTCTCCAACTGCTGGTTCGCATCCGTCACTTCCACATAAGCAGCCGAGCCCACTTTATCTACTAATAGCAATTTGGTGTACAGCTTCAAAGCACTTTGGGTCGTTCTCACTTCGGAATCCTTCGTAAAATAGACAGAACGGTTGTCCAGCGAAAAGCTTCTCATTTGACCGTTCGTATACAAAGTCAGCTTGCTGTCGGTCAGTTGGGTTACGATCCCCTCATAGACGTTAGCGTAACCCGGGTTCACGTATTCGCCGCCACGGCTGAAGAAGGTAGCGAGCTGAGCGCGGGTGACTTTGCCGAGCGGATCAAAACGGTTGCCTTCCACCCCTTTGGTCAGATTCAACTGAACCGCAACATTGACATAGCCGCGCGCGTTCGCGGAGATGCTCGATTGATCGGCGAAGCCGGTTGACATCGCAGCCGATGCTTTGGCTTCCGCATCTTTGCCCAGAGAACGTACTAGAATTTTGGCAATCCATTCCCGCGAGGCTTTCTTCTCGCCCCAGGATTCGCCTTCTTTTGTGACAGCAACCTCTTCATTTTTGTCAATCAATTTCTTGGATAGTGCCAGCTCCAAATAAGGTTTAAAATAATTGCCGACCTTAAGATCTGCCGGAGCGGTAGACCCGCTGCCTAACTGAGAATCCAGGTTCATGAACCGGACAGCCATCGTAATGGCTTCCTGTTGAGTTACGCTATCGCCTGGCCGGAATTTGCCGGCATCGCCGAGAAGAATGCCCTCAGACGCCAGTTTGTATATATGTTTCTCCGCCCAGAATCCGTTCTGTACGTCACTAAACAAAGATACAGCAGCGACGTTTTGCGAGGTGTTGACCGTTGTCGTTTCTTCGGCAAATGCCGCCGTAGTTCCGCCCAAACACATGGCCGTAACCAGCATGGCGGAAACTGCTCTTTGGGTACTGCGTGTAAACGTGCGTTTATAGGATGCCATCAAATTCTTCCTTTCTACAAAAAAGATCTCTCTACCCATTCGACGGCGGACAAGTGAGTTCCTCCCCGAATCCTTAATTTCTTGACAACGGATGCGTCAGTTCGACATGTCCCATCAACGTATCGACGGGAGTTCCATCCACCAGGACATCGATCGCCTGAACCTCATCGAATTGGAACAAGGTGTTTTTTAACGCATCGAGAGCCAGCGCCTCCCCGCCCGCACCAAGGCGCGCTTCATCGGGCAGCGCCAAGTCGACGGTTACGGTTCCGTCTTTGAAATCGGCGGAATGAAACTCGACTTTTCCCCACAGCGAGAACTGTTTGGTATCGCTCGGGGTTTGCAACGCCTTGAGGGCCGCCAAATATTTATCAGCTTCTGCCTGATAGGTGATTTCACGGCTATCTTGGGTTAACTCCAGCATCTGATCATCGGTAAAATACGTTTCGATCTTTTCCGTGATCTGCTGTGGCTGGTTCGCCCCACCTGCTCCTTGCGACGAATCTGTATTCTGCGGCGAAGCCGTGTTCGGAGCCTGTACGTTCTCCTGGTTTGTCTCAGCGTTTCCCGCTCCCGCGTTAGGAGCCGATTGCGGTTTTTGCCCACAGCCGCTGCTCAAGGCGAGCAGAAGAACCAAAACTCCCATGAGGTAACTTTTTCTGATCATGGTTACTTCCTCCTTCGCCCGGCGATCACTGAAGGCCGAGATATTCTTTGATGCCGTCCGCGATGCCTTGGGCGACTTTGCTGCGGTATTCGTCCGTTGCTAGCAACGCATCATCGTTTTTGTTACTTAAGTACCCGCATTCGAGCAGCACGGCCGGCATGGTGGTTTCCCGGGTCACATGCAAGCTTTGCGTACGGACCTTGCGATCGGCCAAACCGGAGGCTTGGACCAGATGCTTATGCATAACCTTAGCCAAATCCTGGCTTGCAGCCCGAGTATAATAGGTCTCTACGCCGCTGGCCGAGGCGGAACCCGAATTTGCGTGTACGGATATAAAAATGTCCGCACCTACGTTTTCGGCAATTTTTACCCGGTCCGGCAAGGTCGGATAAGTATCGCTTTCGCGCGTCAGCACCAAGTTGATGTTAGGATCGTTCTGCAGCAGCTTCTGCACTTTCAGAACCACGGCAAGGTTAAAGTCCTTCTCCTTCTTCTTCGTGACGCTGATCGCCCCTGGATCGCTACCTCCATGACCGGCGTCCAGCACAACCGTCTTCTTCCCATCGCCGCCGGAGTTTCCCCCTTGGCTAGGATCCATATTCAAGTTAACGAAGATCAATCCGTCGTTATCGTTAACCAATTCATAATTTACCTTATGGTTCAAATCCAGTACGATTCGTACGGTCGATGGATTACTGCTAAACAGCGCGTATCTGACTTTGGAAACATCGGGATAATCCGTTACTTCAATGGCTCCACTTTTGTTAACGTCAAGAGGCGCTCCATTAGCCAATGTTTCAGCAAATTGCGTTTGCGGAAGATCGATCACTAACCGTTCCGGACCGCTCATTGTAAAAATGCTCGGCGTCACGTTCTTATCAACCGCAATCATCAGGCTATTGTTGCTGAACCCGATCCCCGTAACCTTCGCTAACTCGGCGGGATCGACCGGAGGCACAACCGTGCCCGGTTGCTGTCCGTCCGTTCCTGTACCGCTGTCGGTGCCAGATCCAGCATTTCCGGCATTTCCGCTTCCGCTCCCGGAACTTGACGATGTTAAGTAAGCAGATTTAGCTGCGTTGTCCCAAGACACCTTCAGCCCCATCTGCTCTCCGACAAAACGCATCGGAACGAGCGTCGTGTCCCCGGCAAGCTTAGGTGCGATAGGCAGCTTAACTTCACTTCCATTGACGGAAGCGGTTGTTTTATTGACGTTGAGAATAAGCGTTGTACCCGATTGCTTTATGGTTACCGTGCTCGTCTTTTTCTCATAGTTGACGTCAAAACCCAGCT
The DNA here is from genome assembly GCF_037969915.1 of Paenibacillus sp. FSL R7-0216. Lineage (NCBI taxonomy): Bacteria > Bacillati > Bacillota > Bacilli > Caryophanales > Paenibacillaceae > Paenibacillus > Paenibacillus sp. FSL R7-0216. The sequence goes on from NZ_CP150222.1 coordinate 2,972,761, forward strand.
CCTCCGCGACGACACGAATTGGAATCATCACATTTCCATTCACATTTTGGACTTGTCCGTTTTCGGGTAAAGCGAGCGCTTTCCCATCCAGATAAATACTCGTACTGCCAGGCGCTGCTTGTCCTGTCTGCGCCATCACCATCAGCAGCATCCAGGCGAACACGAGCGCCGCCAAACCTTTTTTCTTCATCCGTCACCCCTACCATCCTAGAATTTTTGCCTCATGATGACCGATGAGTTTTCTTTATTGCGCTTCGACATCACCAGACGACATATTAGACGCCAAAAGCCATGGAAAGTTGCGAAAAAATGGCATTTTTCTGCTTAACATTTGCCAGAGCTTCCTACGAAAATCCTGACTTTCCTAAAAGCGGAAGTGGGCCTCGATCACACGCACAAAAGAACCCGACAGATCCTTGACTCTCGATCGATCGGGCTAATTTCGTCGGCTAACGGACTCCAGGGCCGTTATTTGCGATGAATTCGGTTAACTCATTATGTAACGGACTGAGATGACCTTATTAGCCGGATTCTAAACCGGATAGGTACAAAAAGGTCAAAATAGCGCCGTTGGAGTCCGTTACGTTGGGAAAACCTCGGGAAATGGCGGAATAACGGCCCTCCGGTCCGTTACAAACTCCCGCTGCGCGCTCTTTGATCATTATCCCGTTAACTCAGGTTCAACCGAGTTGACGGGATTATGCTCCTCTCCATACCGCCTGTAGCAGCCAGAGAGTGCCCCAACGCAAAAAAAGAGCGCTAAAGGCCAGAGGGTGAAATGATTCTGAAGAAAAGATAGTGGTCGCCTTTGCGAACGGGCTTCTACAACTCCTAATTCTACAGAATCAAGAAATCCGCGAGCAACAGCGATCGTAAGAACATTTCACACGGCGGCCTTCCCGCGCTCTTCTATTCAGTTACTCGGCAGCAACACAGCTTTCTACCGGCTCATCGGATGCTCCAGATCGACGTGGCCCATCAACGAGTCGACCTGCGCCCCGTCCAAAGTCAACTCGATTTGCTTGACTTCGTCAAACTGGAACATCGTATTCTTCAGCGCTTCGAGGGCCAGAGATTCCCCGCCTGCGCCGAGGCGAGCTTCGTCCGGCAGGCTGATATCGAGATTTAATTGTCCACTCGTTTCATCAAACTTCACCGTGTTCAGGACCACCTTCTCCCAGAGAGACAGAAGGCCGTCGTCCGCCTTCTGCAGCGCTTCAAAGGCGCTTTCGTATTTGCTCCGATCCGCCGTAAATTCGATCTCGCGAGATTTTGGCTTCAAGTCCATTAGGTTATCGTCGGTATAATAAACCTGTATGGTCAACTTCTCCACCTCCGCCTCTGGCGCATCGGCGTTTGCAGCACTCGTCTCATCAGCACCGCTTCCACTCTGTTGAACCTCCTGTAGCTCGGTTCCCTGCGCACCGCTGCTCAGTGCAGCGTCCACTTCATTCCCGTTATCCGGAGGCGAAGCCACCGGCTTGTTCCCGCATCCTGCGGCAACCCCCAACATGGCGACCATCACCAGTAAAATCGCTATTTTTCTCATGCCGCTTGCCCCCTTGTCGATTCGGCCTCTTTCGTCTGTCATAGGCCCAGATATTCTTTAATACCCGCGACGACGCCCTCTGCAACGCGTTGTTGGAATTCCTCGGTATACATCAGGCCTGCGTCGGTCTTGTTGCTAAGATATCCAACCTCAAGCAGGACCGCCGGCATTTTTGTTTCTCGGGTGACATGCAGACTGCTCTTTCTGACGCCCCGGTCGGATAGGCCCGTCGCGTTTACCAAATGCCGATGCATGACGTTGGCAAGCGGAATGCTCTCGTCCCGGGTATAATACGTTTCCGAACCGCTCGGGTTACTTGGGGGATCAATGCTGTTTCCATGGATAGAGACGAACACCGAGGCCCCGATGTCATTGGCGACCTTTACTCGATCCTGCAGCGACATCGTAACATCCGTCGTACGAGTCATCACCACATCCAGATTCGCTTCCTGCCGAAGCAGTGCCTCGACTTTTAACGCTACGCCAAGGGTGAATTCCTTCTCCTGTTTCTTGGTCACGCTGATGGCTCCAGGCTGGCTCCCGCCATGACCCGCGTCGATCACGACAACCGGTTTGCCGGTCCCGCCTATCCCGATGCCTGGAACAGTGACCCCTGACGTCAAGTCAACGGTTACAAGACCATCGTCCAGATTGGTTACCTTGAACTCTACGTTCCGGTTCAAGTCAATCACGATCCGTATCGTAGACGGTGCCGTACTGAACAGGGAGTAACGGATTTGAGATACGTCCGGATAATCGCTAACCGCAATTTGACCTTTCCGACTGACGTCGAGCGGTTGAACTTCCCCAAAAGTAGGAGCAAAATCAGCGTTTGGAATGTCGACAACGATCCGATCAGGACCGCTCATTTTAAATACGTTAGGAGTTACGCTGCCGGATACGGCAAACATCAAGCGGTTTTCGCTAAAGCTGATGCCCTGGATCAACGCATTTGGGACCTCAGCCTGGTTCCCGGTTGGTGTCCCTGGAACGTATGTATCGTCATCCCCAGCCGCCGGCTGCCCTGACGGAACGGAGACTGTGGTTTCCTGATCAGGAGACTGACTTCCCGTGCCAGGAACAACACCACCTGCAGAACCTCCTGCCGGACTGGTTAAGTAAGCGGACTTGGTTGCATTGTCCCAACTGACCTGCATGCCCATCTGCTCTCCGACAAAGCGCAGCGGTACGAGCGTAGAGTCCCCCTGCAGATAGGGGGCACTATTCAGCTTAACCGTCTGGCCGTCGACGGAAGCCGCATTTTTGCCTAATGTGAGCTTGAGTTCCGTCCCCTCCTGCGAGATGGTAATCGTCCCGCTCTTCTTCTCCCAGGCGACTTGGTAACCCAACCCCTCAGCAACCACTCGCAGCGGCACCATCACATTGCCTCCCACGATGCCGGCCTGAGCGCCTACAGGCTGCTGCAATTCTTGGCCGTCCAATACAATATGCGTCTCGGAGGTTCCCGATGAGGCCGCGTAGGCGTCTTTCGCCAAACCCGGGAAAACCAGTAAGCCAACCAACATAAACATGATCAAGCCGAGTTTCTTCATTCGTTAATCCCTACCCCACCCTCGTATTTTGCCGAATCTAGAACTTCATTGGCGGATGCGTCCCTTATAGCAGTCCAGCGACTCTTATGTAAACGCCAACATTCCCAGAACGTTGCTAATTACTTCCATAATATCAGAAAAACCGCGGCCCTGATAGACTCATATTTTCATAGAATGACAAAAAAAAGCCCCAACTGCTCATCGCAGCCGGGACTTCTCGCCAAACTCAGACGGTTTAAGCCATGTTCGCAAACTTTTTCTTCTCGTATGCCGCAATCAAATCCTCATGCTGGAGCGTTAAACCGATGTCATCCAAGCCCTGCAGCAAAAATTGGCGGCGATGCTCATCCAGATCAAAACTCAATTTCAAGCCGTACTCATCAAGGATCGTTTTTTGCTCCAGATCGACCGTTAACTTGTAGCCTTCATGAGTTGCCGTGCGCTGAAACAATTCCTCAACCTGTTCTTCCGACAACTTGATGGGCAAAATGCCGTTCTTAAAGCAGTTGTTGTAGAAAATATCCGCAAAGGACGGCGCGATCACGCAGCGGAACCCATAGTCCAGGATCGCCCACGGGGCATGCTCCCGCGAGGAGCCGCACCCGAAGTTGACACGCGAGATGAGCACGGATGCGCCTTCGTAACGCGGTTTGTTCAATTCGAACTCGGGATTGACGTTCCCTTCCGTGTCGAAACGCCATTCGTAGAAGAGAAATTGGCCAAATCCAGACCGTTCAATCCGTTTCAAAAATTGCTTCGGTATAATTGCATCGGTATCCACGTTCACGCGATCCACCGGACCTACGACACCGGTATGTTTCACAAATGCTTCCATCGTCGATTCTCCCCTTTTCCTTGATTAGCTCAGGACTTCGCTTTTGATTTCCCAGTCACGTACGTCAACGAAATGACCTTTGATCGCCGCCGCAGCCGCCATGGCTGGAGAAACCAGATGCGTTCTGCCGCCGCGCCCTTGCCGTCCTTCAAAGTTACGGTTGGAGGTGGAGGCGCACCGTTGTCCCGGCTGCAGGACGTCGGGATTCATCGCGAGGCACATGCTGCAGCCTGCATCACGCCATTCGAAGCCCGCTTCTACGAACACCTTGTCGAGGCCTTCTTGTTCGGCTTGCAGCTTCACGCGGCCCGAACCTGGAACGACAATCGCCGTTACCTTATCCGAGACCTTGTAGCCTTTAGCGACTTCCGCCGCCGCACGCAGGTCTTCGATCCGGCCGTTCGTACAGGAACCGATAAAGACATAGTCAATGGCGATATCCGTCATCGGCGTACCTGGCGTCAAGCCCATATATTCTACCGCTTTCTCAGCGGCCTTCCGTTCATTGTCTGTCGCGAAGTCAGCCGGGTTCGGCACTGTACCGTTAATCCCCGTCCCCATCCCCGGGCTCGTTCCCCAGGTGACTTGCGGAATCAGCGAATCGACGTCAAATTCTGCGACGCGGTCATAAACCGCTCCTTCATCGGAAGCAAGGTTCTTCCATTCGGCTACCGCCTGTTCGAACGCCGCGCCTTGAGGAACGTGCTCGCGGCCGCGCAAATAGTTAAACGTTGTATCGTCCGGTGCGATCAAGCCTGCTCTTGCCCCAGCTTCAATCGACATGTTACAAACCGTCATCCGCTCTTCCATCGACAATTCGCGGATTGCTTCACCCGTATACTCGATGACATAACCCGTAGCGAAGTCCGTGCCATATTTCGCAATTACGCCGAGAATCATATCCTTCGCGGTCACGCCCGGTTTGCGTTTGCCGACAAAACGAACTTCCAGCGTTTTCGCTTTGGCTTGTTGGAGACATTGCGTGGCCAATACGTGCTCCACTTCACTCGTACCAATCCCGAAAGCAAGCGCGCCGAATGCGCCGTGCGTGGACGTATGGCTGTCACCGCAAACGATTGTTTTGCCGGGATGTGTCAGCCCTAACTCCGGACCCATGACGTGGACAACGCCTTGATCGATCGTGTCAAGATCATACAAAGTAACGCCGAAATCACGACAGTTCTGGGACAGCGTGTCAATTTGCTGTTTGGAAATCGGATCGGAAATGTTAAAGCGATCTTTGGTTGGAACGTTATGGTCCATCGTAGCGAAAGTCAATTCCGGACGGCGTACCTTGCGGCCGCTGAGACGAAGTCCTTCAAATGCCTGCGGAGAAGTTACCTCGTGTACGAGGTGCAAGTCGATATAAAGAATGCTAGGTTTGCCTTCCTCTTGATGAATTACGTGGTTATCCCAAATTTTCTCATACATTGTCTTTTTGCTGCTCATGTTCATTCACCCCACACAAGGATTCGTACCAATGATCAAGACGTAAGCACGTCGCGTTGACCGCCCCTGCCGCCTTGAATGTTGAAATCAATATAACATGATCGCGTTAATTGTTCCAAGATATAATATCTATAAATGTAATAGGTTTAACTTATAAGCAGTGCAAAAAACAAGGGGGACCGGTCATTTTACCAATCCTCCCCGCAGGGCCATCACGACGACCTTCGTTCGATCCTCGCACCCGAACTTCTGCAAGATCCGATGAACATGGGATTTCACCGTTCCTTCAGTAATAAACAACTTCGCCGCAATTTGCTCGTTGCGAAGGCCGTAAGCCAACTCCTGCAGAATCTCTTGCTCGCGTTCGGTCAGCGGTTCCAGCAACTTTAGAGTCTGTGCGTTGACAGGAGCTAGCGGCGGTGCGGAAGCAATAGCTTCCTGCAGGGCCCCGGAGGCCAATTTCGTTCTGTAGATAGCTTCTCCGCGATGAGCGGAACGAATCGCTTCGATCATGTCGTGTGCTTCCGCATCCTTCAATAGATAGCCGACAGCGCCAGCACGAATTCCTTCCAATACGTAGTCCTGATCGTCAAAAGTCGTCAAAATGACGATTTTAACTCCCGTTTGCCGCTCCATAATACGCCTCGTTGCTTCGATACCGTTCATGAAAGGCATCTGCACGTCCATCAGAATGACGTCCGGATGCAGCCCCTCTGCCAGCTTAACCGCATCCCCTCCGTTTCCGGCTTCACCTACCAACTGCATATCGGACTGTAAACCAAGAATATAGCCGAAGCCCTGACGAATCAGGTTCTGATCGTCTACGAGCATTACATTAATTCGGTTCGACTCTGGCACGGGAACCCTCCTTATCTTCCGTTTTGCTAATACTCCTGTCTAACTGTCCAAGAGACTCCGGGAGCTTGGTGACAATCTCCAAGCCGTTTAATTCCCGCGCCATGAACTGTAAACTTCCGCCCTTCTCTTCCACGCGGGTCCTCATCGTTTTGAGCCCAAATCCTTCGGAGATGGCCTTGCCGGCTTGCAACTTGCCGTTATCCCGAATGTTCATTACGATATTGCGGTTATCCCGCCTCAGGTTTACCTCCACCCCGGTTGCTTGCGCATGGCGCACGACGTTGGTAATGGCCTCCTGCAATATTTTAAACAGTATTCCGTATATGCCGTCCCCCAGTTCCCCGTCCGGCAACTCGTCATGCACGACGTAACGAATGCCCGTCGATGCTTCCATTCGAGATAGCAGGGCATTCAAAGCCGCTTTACCCGATATCGAGGGATCGTCCGCCAACTCGTGCACAGAGTTACGGATGTCCTGGAGGCCCTGCCTCGCTACGGCCAACATCTCATCAATGGTATGCTCCGTCAGGCCGGGATCTTGCCGGACCATGTACCGCAGCGCCTGGAGCTGGACGATCAAGGACGTGAGGCTATGTCCTACAGAATCATGAATATCCCTCGCAATGCGCGTGCGTTCCTCCAGAACCGCAAAACGCATGGACATCGCGGACGCCTCCTGAAGTTCATCGTAGGCCTTCCGCAACTCTGCCAAATGGCGGAGGTTTTGCTCATGCATCTCTTTACGCATCATGCGCCTGCGAATGACGGAGTACAGCACGATCGCTAACGAAATGTAGGTGACGATACCGGTAAGGTTCAAAGCACCGAAGCGAATGAAAAGGACAGCCGTAATCAGCAGCGTCAAGAGTGCCGGCCATAATGGTTTTGGCAAAATCAAACGCAGCAGCGCATAAAAAGCGATGAAGATGAAGAAATAAACAAGCTCTCGGTCATGATACCAATAAAGATTGACACCGGTTATGCCCAGGAGCAGACCGAAAGCCACCCATGCATGTTTTGGGTCCCACTTTGATTTTGGAATGAACAGAATGCAGATATAAAAGAGCCAAATGAGCCCATTTAAAGCAACTTGAGATGTGGAGCCTGCAAACAGACCCACCGAATACATGGAATACAGGATTACTATTCCAATGACGGCAGGACGGAGATTCGAAGCGTATTTTCCCATGGACATAAATGCATGACCTCCAAACGTTGGCTGCCTCAACTTTAGCATAACCCCTCTCTATCTCGGGATAGAGATTCGACGGCGACAATTCAACCTCGAGGCAGTCGTCTGATGAGGGCGATACGCGGTACGATAAGTCCATCACAACGAAGGAGGTTCTTCATCTTGGGACAAATCGTCACTACATTGATCGCTTTGTTTATCGTTTACCGCATCTATCTTCGCGTCCGCCGCAGTATCGGCTGGCAGCAGTTGAAGCCCCGAAAGCTCTTGTACTCCACCGTATTTCTTACAATTATCGGGTTCTTATTCTTGTTTGCAGGCGGCCTCAGCGTCGCGAGTGTGCTTTCGGATCTCGCAGGCGCATGCATCGGCGGCTTGCTCGCGTATTATAGCTCTGCCACAACTCGGTTTCAACAGCGTGATGGAACCCTCTATTACAATAGCAGTCTTTGGATCAGTTTTACGGTTATGGCTTTATTTTTTGGTAGATTAGCCTATCGATTCTACATGCTCTTCTTTGTTAACGGCGACCACGTGAAAAGCATGGAGGCACTGACTTCGATCGGCAGCTCGCCATCCCCGTGGCTGTCAGGCCTCATGTTAATTATGTTCGTGTATTATATCGTTTATAATATCTCTCTGCTGACTAGAAAACGCAAACACGTCGAGCTGAACACCGTTTAGTTCATTGCCTGAACGATTACGATCAGCACCGGAAGCGTCAGAAAGGAAGCGAGCGTTGTCCATACGATGCACTTCGACACCAGCCCGGGGGCGGCGTCAAACCGTTCAGCCAGCACAGCGGCATTTACCGCGACCGGCATCGAGGCTTGAATAAACAGGACCGAGAACAGGACGCCGGAGATCCCAAGCAGCTTCAAAGCCGTGAAGGCCAACAACGGAGCCAGAAGCAGGCGGATTACCGTACCTGTCCAAAATGCGGCTGGCCTCACCCGCGTCGCCTCCGGTCGCCCTACCTTCACCATTTGTGCACCCAATATCGTTAGCACCACAGGCGAGTACGCGTCAGCTACCATCGAGATCCCCTGCTCCAAACCGATGGAGAGGTGAAACCCGAATATTTTCAGAAATACAGCCAGAGCCGCCGCATAGACCGCCGGGAGAGCAAACACGGATTTCACCGCACTTTTGACGGAAAACTGGGATCGTGCCGCGAAATAGACCCCAACTGTATTCACAATGATCATTTGCGTGATCACATACACCGAGGCCTTATCCAGGCCCAATTGACCGAATGCCAGAAGCACGAGCGGCAACCCATAGTTCGCGCTATTCGTGAGAGTGGAGATCAAAGTCAAACCGGCCGTCTCCGCCGAATCCATTCGGGTGATCATCCCCGCAACTTTAGCTACCCCCCACATCAGCAGCAGATTTACGAGGGCGAAACCGATCGTGTTGTACAGTTCATCCATCGATATTCGGGCGTTCCGCAGCGTGTCGAAGATGATAGCCGGACTAAGCACGTACAAATATAACGTTAACAAATGTTTCGTGTCCCAGGCGCGGAACCGGGCCAGCAGCGCCCCGAAGGCAACCGGAACCGACAGTGGCACGATAACGCCAAGCAGCGTCGAACCAACCGTTTGGAGCATGACGGCACCCCCTACTTTGAATTGCCACCTATTTTAACGTCCGGATGAAGCCATCGTCCAAGACCAGAAACCAATATCGTTAATAGTTAACGCCTATACCCCATCCCCAAATGGATTCCGCAATAAAAAAGAGCAATCCGGCCGAGTTACATCTCGGAATTCGGATTGCTCCCTATCGTAATCTGATTTAAAACGTATCGATTCCCATCACATGATCCAGCGGTACAGGTCCGATACTGCGGCTGTCATTGCTGTTATTCCGGTTATCTCCCATCACGAACACGTGGTTTTCCGGCACTTCCCATACCTGTGCTGCACCGGCATCCATCTGTTCTTTAATGTAAGACTCCTGCAGCTGCTGTCCGTTGCGGAACACATGTCCGTCTTTCACTTCGATCGTATCCCCGGGCAAGCCGATGACGCGTTTCACATAGAATACATCATCCTCTTCTCCACCGGACAACCAGGTGATAATCGGATGCTCCTTCACATCATCCCAGAACGTGCGGCTACGGTCCACGCGGCTGTCGATAATGACGATGTCGCCGTAAGCCGGCAGCTTCTCCAACACATGCGTAAACTTCCAGGCGTAAATCCGTTGGTTGTCGTTCAAAGTAGGTTCCATCGAATGTCCATCCACTTTATAGGGCTGAATGATAAAAATGCCGATGATCATGCTAAGCACAAACCCAAGGGCGATCGAGAAGCCCCATCCGCCAAGTTCCTTCCACCATCTCTTTCGTTTCAAGCGAAAACCTCCACCCACTTGATGTTTGTCTCTATTATAAAGGCAACGGATATGCCATGACAAACATCTATATGATATAGTGGACTTATAGGTTCTACTTATAAGATACAAAGGGGTAATCGCATGGAACTTCGCCAACTTCAATACACCTTGCAAATTGCTGAGGAAAAAAACTTCTCCCGCGCCGCCGACAAGCTCCACATTGCCCAACCGTCGCTAAGCCAGCAGTTGTCCAAGCTGGAGCAGGAGCTGGGGGTGAAGCTGTTTCAACGGAATACGAGTACGGTCGAGTTGACCTACGCCGGAGCCAGCTTTATCACGCATGCGCAGAAGATTATGGACGCCGTCGCCGAGCTCCGGCAAGAAATGGACGACATCTCCCAGCTAAGGGCCGGTCGCGTCGTGGTCGGCAGTATGCCGATTACCGGCTCCCACCTGTTGCCCTACGTGCTTCCAGCGTTTAAGGAAAATTATCCAAACATTCAAATCACCTTGCGGGAAGACACATCCTTGAACCTGGAGAAGCTCACGGCTGGCGGCGGGACCGATCTTAGCCTGCTCTCCCTGCCGCTGCAGGAGCCCACCCTCTCCTACGTACCGATCGGCGAGGAGATCATCGATTTGGCGGTTCCCCCGGACCATCCGTTGACGAGAATACCCGGGGTGCAGGAGCAGGGCGTCGAGCTGACGCAGCTTCAAGACGAACCGTTTATCGTCCTCAAAAAAGGCCAAGGCTTCCGTAAACTGACCGTCGATCTGTGCCGCGGCGCCGGATTCGAGCCTAACGTCGTATTTGAGAGCAACAACATTGAGACCGTTCAGTCGCTAGTTGCTGCCGGTATGGGAATCACGCTCGTACCGCGGTTTATTGCCAGGGCCAAGCGCAGCGAATTGATCCCGGTTTATTTACCTCTCGCCGCTCCGGCCCCAAGCCGGACGCTGGTTATCGCATATCGCAAAGGCCGTTATTTGTCCAAGGCGGCTGAGGCATTCATTGAAACGTTTAAAGCGACGATGGAGCATCGTCAAACGCTTTATCATTCATAACACCGCGGTCGTCGGTCGGCGAAAACGGGAATTTGGCGGCGGACTTGATCCACCAGCGACAGGTCGATGCTGCCGGTGACGATTTCCTCCCCTTCACCGCCTTCGGCTACGATTTCGCCCCAAGGATCAATGATCAGAGAATGGCCGAAAAAGGCATCGCTTCCACTCTTCCCCGTCCGGTTGCAGGCGACAACGTACATCTGATTCTCAATAGCTCGTGCAGCGAGCAGCATGCGCCAGTGGTTGAGCCTCGGATGCGGCCATTCCGCCGCCACGAACAGCAGCTTCGCACCCTGCAGAGCCAAACGGCGGGCCAGCTCCGGGAAACGGATGTCGTAACAAATCGCCGCTCCAGCTTGCAGACCATCCAGTTCGAACGTCACACTCCGCTCCCCGGGCTGCAAATACTTCTCCTCCTCCATCAGGCGAAATAGATGAATTTTGGAGTAAGAGGCGACTTCCTCGCCGCTGCGGTTAATAACCGGCATCGTGTTATATACCTGACCTTCGCGGATTTCGGCAATCGAGCCGCCCACCACATGAATGGCATGGCGGCGGGCAAAAGAGGACAGCCATTTCCGGCTATCTCGCCCCTCCGGATCAGCCAGTGCACCGATTTCCGTCAAGGCATACCCCGTATTCCATAGCTCCGGGAGCAGGATGATGTCCGGCTTCTCCGCAGCCGTGGCCGCCTGTTCCATAGCTAGTTCCAGGTTAGCTCGATTGACCTTGGGTTTCCCTAAAACGATATCGCACTGGATCAAGGCGATTCGCCAACAGTCCTGAAGGTGAAGCGTTTGAGTCGACACTTGATTCATCTCTTGGACACCGCCTTTCGTTTGACGTTAGCTTCTTGTGTCTCATCATAACGGCGGCCCTGCGGTTACGCAAGACGAACTGGCTCGATGGGCGTATGCAGGTATCTGCGACTTCGAGGCGTGTTTCCTTTGCATTAGCGCGAAACGCGTGTTATGCTATCGTAAATGAGATCCATGACGGACATGATCGAAACGCGTAGACGGGACCAGTACGAAAGAACGCGGCGCTAAAGAGAGTAAATTCCACCGGCTGAAAGAATTTACAGGCTAGCCCTTTCCGAATCCTATCCCTGAGCGGCCGGCCGCCAAAGCCGGACAGCGCCCCTGTTACCGGGCATATAAGTTGGATGAGATCCCTCATCAATAAAGGTGGTACCGCGGAAGTCAAAACTTTCGTCCTTTGCGTGCAAAGGCGGAAGTTTTTTTTATTTTATCTAAAGTTCGAGGAGTGATCCCTATGCTGCGACGCATCGTCGTCAAAATCGGCAGCAGTTCGCTGACATCGTCGGAAGGAGGATTAAACCGGGAGGCGGTCGCCTATTTCGCGACCGAACTGGCTGGGTTGATTCAGGCTGGATACCAGCCGCTGCTCGTCACCTCCGGCGCGGTTGCCGCCGGATTCCGCGAGATCGGATATCCCGAACGGCCGAAGCTGCTGCATGAGAAGCAGGCCTCAGCCGCCGTCGGTCAGGCCCTGCTGATGCAAACCTATCGTGAAGAACTGGCACGGCACGGGGTTTCCGCCGCTCAGGTGCTGCTGACCCGATCTGATTTTCAGAACCGCAAGCGGACGGGCAACGCCAGCATGGCGATCGAAGAGCTGCTTAAGCATAACGTGCTGCCGATCATTAATGAGAACGACACCGTATCGCTGGACGAATTGAAATTCGGTGACAACGATACGTTGTCTGCCCTCGTTGCTAACCTCATTCGGGCCGATCACCTGCTGATCCTGACCGATATGGACGGTCTGTATACCAAAGATCCGCGCCTGGATCCCGCAGCGACACGGCTCAGTCGCGTAACGGAAATTACCGGCGAGATCTATGCAATCGCCGGGGGGGCCGGTTCGGCCGTAGGCACTGGCGGCATGCGTTCAAAAATCGACGCCGCCAAAATCGCTTCAATTGGCGGTGTTCCCGTCTTTGTCGGCAAAGTTGCCGATCCCGGAGATCTACTGACCGCCTTGCGCGGTGACGGCCGCGGCACCTACTTTGAGGCCCATGGCGCGGCGCTGCCGCGGAAGAAACAGTGGCTGGGCTTCTTCTCCACCCCGATCGGGACGCTGACGGTAGACGCTGGCGCTGAAGAAGCGTTGATCCGTGGCGGGCGCAGCCTGCTTCCGGTCGGTGTTAAAGCCGCGAGCGGACATTTTCATACCGGCGATGTTGTGGAGGTCGTTAGTACCGATGGTGAGGTACTGGGACGCGGCATTGTCAATTATGACGTGGAACAGCTCCACGGCATTCTCGGGCTTCCCAGCACCGAGGTCGTTAAAAAGATGGACACCGTCCATCGCCTGGAGGTCATCCACCGGGACGAATGGATTTCGCTTAAAGCCTAAATATTCTCATCCCCAGCGGATATCAAGGAGGTATACCCATGAGTGAAGTGAGACAAAAAGCCGAACAAGCTGGCAAGGCTGCAGCCGTACTGAACCGATTAACGACGGCACATAAAAACGAAGCCCTATTGGCGGCGGCCGAAGCCCTGGTGCGCGGTACCGATGCCATTCTCGCAGCAAATGAGGAAGATCTGCAACGGGGACGCGACAACGGAACGTCTTCCTCGATGCTGGACCGCCTGGCTTTAACGCCGGAACGTATTGAAGGCATCGCCGAGGGGCTGCGGCAAATTGCCGAGCTCCCGGATCCGGTTGGAGACGTGCTGGAGACCCTCGACCGCCCAAACGGGCTGCATATCGTTAAACGCCGCGTCCCGCTTGGCGTCATCGGGATCGTCTATGAAGCCCGGCCAAACGTCACGGTTGACGCGATGGGATTATGCCTGAAGACTGGGAACGCCGTAGTGCTGCGCGGGGGTTCCTCCGCATTGTCTTCCAACCGCAAAATCGTGGAGGTCATCCATGTCGCGCTCGCGGGCACCCGGGTTCCGGTTGAAGCTGTACAGCTGATCGAAGATCCGAGTCGATCCTCCGTCGACGAAATGCTCAAGCTGAACGGGCTCCTTGACGTCGTGATCCCACGCGGCGGCAGCTCGCTGATTCAAACGGTCGTGCAAAACGCCACGGTGCCGGTGATCGAGACGGGTGCGGGCATCTGCCATACGTATGTAGATGCCTCAGCCGATCCCGTAATGGCAAAGGATATCGCGTTGAATGCCAAAGTCCAGCGCCCTTCGGTCTGCAACTCGATGGAAACGCTGCTGGTTCATGAAGATTTTGCCAAACGCCACTTGGCGGAGCTGGCGGAACGTTTCAAGGAAGCCGGCGTTGAGCTACGAGGCAGTGAGGCAGCCAGAGGACTGATCTCATGGGCTGTGCCTGCCACAGATCAGGATTTCGCTACGGAATACAACGACTATATTCTTAACGTTAAAATCGTTCGCAGCCTCGACGAAGCGATGGCGCATATCGCCCGCTACGGTACGAAACACTCCGAATGCATCGTCACCCAAGACCCCGCCAATGCCGAGCGGTTTCAACAGGAAGTGGATGCGGCCGCGGTCTATCATAACGCCTCCACCCGCTTCACCGACGGCTTTGAATTTGGGTTCGGCGCAGAGATCGGGATTAGCACCCAGAAGTTACATGCTCGGGGGCCCATGGGTTTAACCGCGCTCACGTCGAGCAAATATATCGTTCAGGGGAACGGGCAAATTCGGCAATAACAAGCTATACTCCCCTTTATCCCAATATTCTTTAGGAGGTCATTCCCTATGAAAACAAATCCTACTTTAGCCGCCTCCGCCATCTGTTTTTATGGAGCGGGATCGATGGCCGAAGCCATCGTGCGCGGCTTGCTCCATAAGCAAGTTGCCAGCGCGGGCCAAATTGTCATGCTGAACCGCTCGAACCGAGAACGGCTCGATTATTTATCGCAAACCTATCAAGTCCAAACGGCGATCGAAGAAGACGCCAAGCGGGTATATCTGCGGGATGCATCGATTATCGTCCTGGCGATGAAACCTAAAGACGCCGGCGAAGCTCTGGCCGGTCTTGGGCCGCTTTTACGAGAGGGTCAGTTGATTGTCTCCCTGATCGCCGGCTTGTCCATCGCCACGATTCAAGCCCTGCTCGGCACGAAGGCTGCCGTAGCTCGCACGATGCCAAACACCTCCTCCTCCATTGGGCATGGAGCGACCGGGATCTCCTTCTCAACGGAAGCGACTGAGGAGCACCGCGCCCAGGTGCTGTCGATGTTCGAGGCGGTCGGAATGGTAAGTGTTATCCCCGAAGAACAAATGGAAATTTTGACTGGCGTATCCGGGAGCGGACCCGCATATGTATATTACCTGATGGAAGCGATGATTGAAGCCGGTATCGAGGGCGGCTTAACGTCCGAACAAGCTCGCGAGCTGACGGTGCAAACGGTGTTGGGCGCCGCCTTGATGATGGCGGAAACCGGTGAAGCGCCTACCAAGTTGCGTGCGGACATCACCTCGCCTAACGGTTCGACGCAAGCGGCGATCGGCGTGCTGGAATCCGGCAGCTTCCAGCCGAACGTACGAGCTGCGGTCCACCGGGCTGCCGAACGTTCAAAGGAAATGGGCGAAGCCGTGAAGCAGGCATTGCTATAGGAAAGGCATCACGATAGCCGAAGGCCGGAGTCTCGCTTAAGGTTTGTTCGAAAGGGGGACGGCAGCATGAGTAACGGCGACATCCCATGGGAAGAAAAAGTAACGGCACTGGACGCGGTAAATCGCTTGCGGGAGGAATTCTTGGCCCGCGGCTGGTTCCCCGCTTCCAGCGGAAGCTTGTCGGTGCGGATTGGCGGCTGGGCGCCGGACCGGTATACGTTTGCGGTCACGGTCGACGAGACGGAACGGCCGGAGCTGTTAGAGGAGTCTTCCCTACGGGCAGGCGTCCTTTTCGTGGATGCCGCGGGTGAGCCCTGCGAGCCGACCCGTTTGAAACCAAGCCCCGATACGCCAATTCACGCGAGAATTTACCGGTTGACCGGCTGCGGCGCGATTGTTCACGTACATACGGCATATAACAATTTGCTTAGTGAATATTTCAACGCCGATGGCGGAGTACCACTCAAGGGCAATGAGCTGTTAAAAAGAATAGGAATCTGGGAGACGAGCACGGAGATTCGAGTGCCGATCCTGCCAAACGCCGCTGAACTCTCAACAATTCTGAAGCGAATTGCGGGCGGACTGGATTCCCGCGTTCCCGCGTTTTTGCTGCAAAACCACGGGATTTATGCCTGGGGCTCCGGCCTCAGGGAGGCAAAACGTCATTTGGAGGCGATGGAGTTTATGTTTGAGGTAATGTACCGTTCCCTACTCTTGCCCTCCAAAGGGCGCCAGGTTTGATGACAACAACTCGCGGCATGCGATAAGCAGCGAAGCCGATCGAAGATCCGGTTCTTCCGCTTTATTGCTGGCCGCGAGTTTTGATTCGTGCGAATGAAATATCAACTTATCTCTCGATAAATTCCGCGTACGCCTTGGCATCCATCAAGTTTGCTAGCGCGAGGTTCGGATCCTCCTTCAGACGAATGTGTACCATCCACCCCCCGTCGTACGGCTCTTCATTCACTAGTTCGGGAGCGGTATCCAGCTCTCCGTTCACTGCCACCACGGTACCGCTGACCGGCGTAAACAAATCGGCGACCGTCTTGACGGATTCAATGGTACCGATACCGTCCTGCGCTTCGATCTCCTGCCCGGGGTCGGGTAGCTCCACGAACACAATATCCCCCAATCGATGTTGAGCTACGTCGGAAATGCCGATTTTTACCGTACCGTCCCCCAAATCAAGCACCCATTCATGTTCATCGCTGTACCACATGTTTTCCCTGATCTCATTGGCCAAGACTAGCTCCTCCTCTTTCCGGATGATCTATCGTCCCACATCTGAACTTGCCGATTCTCGATCTTGATGTTTCTTCGTTCAGATTATTCCAAACCTAGCTCTCATGTCAATATTATTAACACAAATGATAGAGTCTATCAAAATGTAAGCGCAACCTTTTCCAACAAACGAAATATATTAAAATTATTATGATAACTTTATTGACATAGAGGCTGGTTTTGAGTATTAATGAGATGTGTAAGCTGCGATTGATGGCAGGGGGAGAGATTACAATAGGCCATATTGTAACGCCGAAGGAGCAAGCCGCCATGCGGTGAATCTCTCAGGCAAAAGGACTTCTGCCGGACGCAACTCTGGAGAGCATTCGCTAAGAGGTAGTTCATTTACAACTCTCATGCGAATCACCCAAGGGGAAACCTGCGCAAGTCTTAGAGCCTTAGCAGGGTAACTCTCAGGTACAAGGGACAGAGCCAGGAAGATCCGTTAGGTAGACTGACGGGATTTTCTTTGGCCTGTCCTTTTTTGGTTTCCCAAAATTGGCCGATCCGGCCCTTTCGAGGTGATGGTAATGTCCGAATCCGCTTTGCGACGTACGCCGCTCTACTCCAGGTATGCAAAATATGAAGGAGTTCGCTGCATCGATTTTGGCGGCTGGGAGCTGCCGGTGCAGTTCAGCGGCATCCAGAAAGAACACGAAGCCGTGCGCGAGCGCGCCGGGTTATTCGACGTATCGCATATGGGCGAATTTTACGTGGAGGGGCCTGGGGCGGAACGCTTTTTGCAAGGCATGACGACCAACGACGTGGACCTACTCGTGCCGGAAAAAGCTCAGTACACCCTGCTCTGCTATCCTGATGGCGGTGTGGTGGACGATTTGTTGATCTACAAGCTAGAGCAGACAAAGTACATGTTGGTGGTTAACGCCTCCAATATCGAAAAAGACTGGGATTGGCTGCAGCGACACCTTCCCGCTGAAGGCGTAACGATGCGCAATGCGTCCGACGAGACGGCTTTACTCGCCGTACAAGGGCCCTTCTCCTCCGCTCTTCTATCCCCGCTTTGCGAAGGGATGGACCCCTCAGCCTTGCGTCCGTTCACCTTTATTCGGGACACGCGGATTGCCGGTATTCCCGTGCTGCTGTCGCGCACCGGATATACCGGTGAAGACGGTTTCGAGTTGTACGTGGCTGCTGAACATGCGGAAGCGCTTTGGGATGTGCTGATGGAAACCGGAGAAGCGCGCGGCCTTCTCCCTGCCGGGCTTGGCGCCAGAGATACGTTACGCTTCGAAGCTTGCCTGCCGCTCTACGGGCAGGAGCTAGGACCGGATATCTCCCCGCTTGAAGCAGGCCTGAATCGGTTCGTGAAGCTGGAACAAGGTGATTTTATCGGTCGCGATGCGCTGGTTAATCAGCGGGGAGACGGCATCCCTCGCCGCTTGGTCGGCCTCGAAATGATCGATCGCGGCATCCCCCGTACGCATTATCCGGTGTTCGCCGAAGGCTCGGAAGAACCGATTGGAGAGGTAACTACCGGTACGCAATCGCCGACTTTGAAAAAGAACCTCGGGATGGCGATCCTCGCAAGCCGTTATGCCGAATCGGACACGATCCTCGAGATCGACATCCGTGGCAAACGGCTGAAGGCCAAGGTCGTCCCGTTGCCGTTCTATCGCCGAAACCTATCCGCTAAGCGGTGAAAGGAGAGTAGCAATCAGATGTTAAAACACCGTTACCTGCCATTAACTGAACAAGACGAATCAGAAATGTTGGCGACCATCGGAGCAAGCTCCATACAGGAGCTGTTCAGCGACATCCCGGAGGGCATTCGTTTTCACGGCGAGCTCCCGGTATCCCCGCGTTTGGACGAATACGCATTGACCCGGCACTTCTCCGAACTGGCCGGACGAAATGCCGATACCGATCGTTTCGCCAGCTTTCTCGGTGCCGGCCTTTATGACCACCACATCCCTTCCGTCATTCAGCATGTCATTTCCCGTTCGGAATTTTATACGGCCTACACCCCGTACCAGCCGGAAATCAGCCAAGGCGAGCTGCAGGCGATTTTTGAGTTCCAATCCTACATCTGCGAGTTAACCGGTCTAAAGGTCGCCAACGCCAGCATGTACGACGGAGCTACCGCCTTGGCCGAGGCCGGCAACCTGGCCGCTGCCGCTACCAAGCGTAAGCAGCTTCTCGTCTCCCGCGCCGTCCATCCGGAGGCCCGTGAAGTGCTCGCTACCTACGCCCATGGCTTAAACCTTGAGATCGTCGAGGTCGGCTGGACGCAAGGCGTTACCGATCGCGAAGCGCTCGCCGCGGCCATCACGAAAGACACCGCCGCCGTGCTGATTCAGAACCCGAATTTCTTCGGTTCCCTGGAGGACCTCCGCGCCATCGGCGAAATGGCTCATGCGCATGGGAGCCTGTTGATCGTCAGCAGCAATCCGCTCGCGCTTGGCTTGTTGGAAGCGCCGGGGAAGCTCGGTGCCGACATCGTCGTTGGCGATGCCCAGCCGCTGGGGTTGGCCCCCTCCTTCGGCGGCCCGACCTGCGGCTTCTTCGCCGTATCGGAGGCGCACATGCGCCGGATGCCCGGCCGAATCGTCGGGCAGACGACCGACCGGAACGGTAAACGCGGGTTCGTGCTAACGCTGCAAGCCCGCGAGCAGCATATCCGTCGCGAGAAAGCAACCTCGAACATTTGCTCCAATCAGGCGCTGCTCGCCCTGGCCGCCTCCGTCTATCTGTCTATATTGGGCAAGCAAGGAATGGCCGAGGTTGCGGAGCTGAATTTGCAGAAAAGCCATTATGCAAAAAATGCATTGACCGCTATCCCCGGCATCAGCGCAGCTTTTGAATCGCCGTTCTTCAACGAGTTTGTTCTTCGACTGCCGAAGGAGGCCGATCCAGTTCGGCTGCAGAAGGATTTTCTCAACGCCGGCTTTATTGGCGGCTATGACCTGGGCCGCAGCTACCCCGAGCTGAGCGGCCACCTGTTGATCGCCGTAACGGAAAAGCGCAGCAAAGCCGAAATCGACCAATTCGCCCGCGTACTGGAGGAATCGATATGCTCGAAGTAAAAGAGACGGCACAATCCGATGAATTATTGATATTTGAGCGCAGCCGTCCCGGACGGATCGGCTACTCCTTGCCGGAATGTGACGTTCCGGCCGTCCCGAAGGAAGAGTTGGTGCCGCAAGGCATGCTGCGGAGCGAGGGCTTGGCTTTTCCCGAAGTGTACGAGGTGGACGTGATTCGCCATTATACCGCATTATCCCGCCGTAATTTCGGGGTAGATAACGGATTTTATCCGCTTGGCTCCTGTACGATGAAATACAATCCGAAGGTTAATGAGGATGTGGCTCGTTACCCCGGCTTAGCCAAAATCCATCCGTATCAGCCGGAGGAAAGCGTGCAAGGGGCGCTAGAGCTGATGTATCTCCTGCAGTTGGACCTGGCCGGACTCACCGGCATGGACGAGGTGACGCTGCAGCCCGCGGCCGGGGCCCATGGCGAATGGACCGGCCTGATGATGATCCGCGCCTACCACGAAAGCCGCGGCGAGAAACGCACCAAGGTAATCGTGCCGGACTCCTCGCACGGCACGAACCCCGCCAGCGCCTCGGTCGCCGGGTTCGAGACGGTGACCATCCCGTCCACCGCGCGCGGCATGGTGGACCTGGACGCGTTGAGAGCGGCTGTCGGCGAAGACACGGCTGCGCTGATGCTCACCAACCCGAACACGCTGGGCTTGTTCGAGGAACAAATCGTAGAGATCGCCGAGATTGTGCATGAAGCCGGCGGTCTGTTGTATTATGACGGCGCGAACTCCAACGCGATCATGGGCATCGCCCGCCCCGGCGACATGGGCTTTGACGTTGTGCACCTTAATCTGCACAAAACGATGAGCACCCCGCATGGCGGCGGAGGCCCCGGCGCCGGTCCCGTCGGCGTCAAGCAGCGGCTGGTTCCGTTTCTTCCCGAGCCACGGATCGTCCAAGACGAATCTGGGCGGTACGCCATCCGCGGCGCGCGTACTGAAGGGGCTGCGAATGATTTAGCTGATGGTGGAACCTCCGGATCGGCCAGCTCGATCGGTCGGGTGAAAGCTTTTTACGGCAACTTCGGCATCCTGGTCCGCGCGTATGCCTACATCCGCAGTCTCGGTCCGGAAGGACTCCGTCAGGTCTCGGAAAACGCCGTATTGAACGCCAACTATATGATGAGACGCTTGGCGCCTTATTACGACCTGCCGTACCCAGATCAACCCTGCAAACACGAATTCGTCATGTCCGGCAGCGGGCTGGCGAAATACGGTATCCGCACGCTGGACGTCGCCAAGCGACTGCTGGACTTTGGCTATCATCCGCCAACCATTTACTTCCCGTTAAATGTGGAGGAATGCATCATGATCGAACCGACGGAAACGGAAAGCAAGGAAACGTTGGACGGTTTTATTGATACGATGATCGCTATCGCTCAGGAGGCCGAGACGAATCCGGATCTGCTGCGGAACGCTCCTCACACGACGTCGGTTACGCGTCTGGACGAAACCGGCGCTGCCCGGAAGCCGGTATTGAATTGCGCCTGCGGGTGAACCCAAATAACACACAAAAGAGATGCTGTAATTTCGCAGCATCTCTTTTGTGTTGGATAAAATGGTGGATATCCGAATTCAATGCCAAGCTATTCTTCAGAATGAACGTTTCCGCATCCATGAGACCGATGATTTCCCGGATCGGCTGTCGTCTATATAAACGAAGGCATAAATGAACACAAACTAATTTGATGAAGAGGTGTTTTGAAAATGGCATTAACTTCCGCATTCACGAGCTTTAACCTGCCCGTAAGAAACGTAGAACAATCGAAAGCGTTCTTCATCGGACTCGGATTCGAGCTCAACCCGCAATTCCCCGAGAACGAGAGTTCGGCAGCCATCGTGATCGGCGACAACCTGCAGATCATGCTGATCCATCAATCATTCTTTAATACGCTCACGGAGAAGGAGTCCGTCGATACGAGCAAGTATGCGCAGATGACGATCGCCTTAGCCTTTGAGAGCCGGGGAAAAGTCGATGAAATCGTGAACACTGCGCTCTCCTTAGGCGGGAAATTGCATGCCGAACCAGAATATCATGGATCCATGTATCATTGGGGTTTCGTGGACTTGGACGGCCATCTGTGGGCCATTAACTGTATGAACATGGGTGAATAAGGCTAACGGAGAGCACGCTCGTACTAGGGTTCAAAAAGCAAGACGATTCGTCGACTTAGAAATAAACCATCCAAATCACGATTGCCAGCACGATTCGGTACACCGCAAACGGAACCAGCTTAATGCGATCGATCAGCTTCAGGAAAAAACGGATCGACAACAGCGCAAACACGAAGGCGCTGATAAAGCCAACCACGAAGAACGGCAGCGCATCGACCGTGAAATACTCCAAATTCTTCACCAGCGAAATCAAGCTAGCCCCGGCCATGATCGGAACGGCCATGATAAAGGTGAAGTCAGCCGCCGCGCGGTGACTTAAGCCTAGCAGTACCCCGCCGGAAATCGTCGAGCCTGAACGCGAGAAACCCGGCCAGATCGACAGGCATTGGAACAAGCCGATGCTAAACGCCTGCTTGTACGAAATCTGATCGACAGTCTCCACACTCGCCCGCTTCGGCGCGAACCGATCGGCGGCAATCATCAGCAACGCCCCCACAACCAAACCGATCAGTACAGTCGCCGTTGAGAATAGATACTCATCGATATAATCCTCGAACAATACCCCCAGAATTCCGGCTGGAATTAAGCCAACGATCACCTGCATCAACTTTAGCCGCGGCCCCGCTTGTCCACCAGCTGCCGATGCTCGCCCAGCCTTCCCCGGCATCCATCGGGACAGCCCCAGCAAATCGATAAATCGATTCCGGAACACGACCAGGACGGCCAGGATCGAACCGAGTTGAATCACGACTTTAAACGTATTCGCCACGTATTTTGAACCAAGCAATTCCCCGGTTTTCAGCCACATATCGTCAACGATGATCATATGCCCCGTGGAAGACACCGGAGCAAACTCCGTGAGTCCCTCCACCAGGCCAAGAATAATTGCTTTTATCAGTTCCAACAAATTCATTATATGCTTGCTCCTTTAAAAGGTTGTTCCGTATTTTATTCCTCAGTTTTGATGTTCCCGCGCTCCGCTTTTTCTTCGACGCAGCCAAAGTACGCCCACGAACAGTATACCTAAAGCAATCACGGCATAAGCGATGTTCGAATAGACGTCCATAAAGGCTACGATTTCTTCCCAAGATCCCCCTACTGCCGCGCCAAGCAAGACGAGTGCCACGTTCCAAATCAGCGTCCCGATGGTTGTGAACAGCAGGAACAGGCCGAATTTCATTTTGGACATGCCGGCCGGGATGGATATCAGGCTGCGGATTAACGGAATCATCCGGCAGAACAACACCGTCCAATAACCGTACCGATCGAACCAGGCATCTGCGCGGCGGATGTCTTCTTTTTTCAGACGCAGGAACCGTCCGTAACGCTCGATCCAGCCTTCCAATCGGTCGACGTTAACCAAATATCCGATCCCGTACAGAATCACGGCACCTAGCACCGAACCCAGTGTCGAGAACACGATCACCCCTACCGGCGTCATGCTCGTATAGGTGGTCATGAATCCGCCAAACGTTAAGATCACTTCCGACGGAATCGGAGGAAACACGTTTTCTAAAGCAATGAGCAGAAAGACGCCAAAATAGCCGAACTGTTCCATAAAGTCCGTAATCCAGTTCTCCACGTTGTACCTCCAGTATTTTTAGCGAATCGCTTTCTTTATGTTACGCAAGTAACGAGCCCGGATAAAGAAGAAATAGGCCACTTGCGCCAGCAGGAAGCTGGTTAGTATCATCACCGTCTGCCAAGCGACGGAGAAGTTAAATAAGCTTTGCATCGCCTTGAATGCGAACAAACTATGCACGATCGCCAACGCGATCGGTACGAAGAACAGCAGGCCAACCTGACGAGTGACGACCTTGGCCAGTTCACATTCCGTGAGGCCCAGCTTCGCCAATGCCCCGTACTGGCGCCGGTCATAGGCCAAGTCGCTGTACAGCCGGAAATAGAGAAAGCTTCCCGCCGCGATAAAGAAGACGGTACCCACCAGCAAAGCGAAAAACAGCAATGCCCGGTACGTTGTCCTCTGCACCTCATACAAAGTACCGCTAACGGTCATGGCGTAGGGTTGGTCCATCTCATAGCTCATTCGCCCGTTATCGGTCAGCTCCGCTGCCAAACCGAGGGTAAGCTTTGGATCCTCTACATAAAATCCGGTGAATCGATCCATATATACCCGGTCGATCTCCTTCGCCGATGCCGTCATTAATCGTTCCAGGAAGGAATCGCTGACGACGAGGCCGGAGAACGAACCCTCCCGATCGTCGCCAGCGGTTAGCGTCAGGTTCTCGGGGATAGCCACATGCTGAGTAACGCCAATCTCACGGACGGACAGCTCCGGCGCCCCCCTAAAGGTATAAGTTACCGGCCTCCGATGTACGAGCAGCGGTTTCTCCCGCTCCGAGCCGAGCAGCAGCAGCGCCTCACCGTCCTCAGGCGCAATCTCGGTAACCTCGATTCCTGCCGCCGTCAGAAGCCGCTTGTAGTCCGTGAACGAGATCAGCGGCAAGCGTTCCAGTGCCGAGAAAGGCCTGGAAGAGGCCACCTCCACAAGGGAAATCGGCACGCTCACCGTGCGATGTGCGATTCCATGCGAGGCGAGCTCGGCGCGAATCGCGCGCAAATGAACGTCCGCGGTTGCACCGTCCCCTTTGGCCACATAAGCAATCTCCACCGGATAGTCTAGATCAAATTCGCCTGCCAGACGATTCACCGACGCAAAAGCCCCTACCGCGCAGAACGTGACCGTCGAGATGATCGTCACGAGGAAAAACATCCGCGCATTCTCTTTCATCCGGGAAGCGAGATTCGATACGGTGACCAAATTGGTTTTTTTCCAATAATAAGTCAAATGCCGCTTGGCCCGTTGAATCAGAAAAACACTGAGCTGTGTGTAGAAGAAATAGGTGCCCCCTATCGTCATCGCCGTGACTGGCAGCATACGAAGCAACACGTTCGAAGCCGTGGCCGTGGCCGCCAACAAGTAGCTTGCACTCAGCAGGACCGCCGCCAACAGCGATAAAACCAAGGAAGCCTGTGGCGGCCGGGCGGGTTTCATCTCGGCCTGAAACAGCTCGATCAGTCGGTGTGAACCCAGCAGAAGCGACGTGCAAAGCGAAATCAACAGAAACAGCAGCGAGAACGCCCCCACCGTCAGCAGCAGACCTTGCCAAGGCACATGAAACGCAAGCTGCGGTGCACCCAGCAGATTGGAGCCTGCCATCAGAAACAGCTTCGCCAGCAATAGCCCTCCACCGATGCCGCAAACCAGTGATCCCACGCCGATCAGCACATTTTCCAGGAAAACCAGCTTACGCAGTTGTTGTTCGGTCATCCCGTGCAGCAGCAATATCCCAAACTCGCGTTTTCGCGAGCGCAGAAAGGAGCCTACTGAGTAAATCACAAAGAAGAAAGCAAACACATACATGATCGTTTCGGCCGCCCACAGCACCAGCACCGCCGAACGATACACGACCTCAGCCTGCAGGCCGGGATGAAACAAAAATAGCGCGCAAACGAAAAAAATCATGACCGAAAACGAGCTGCTGAGAAAATAGGCGGCATAGGTTCGTTTGTTCCGCAGGACGTTGTTAGAGGCGAATTGACGAAAGGTCATGGCTGTCCCCTCCCAGCAGCGACATCATGTCGATGATTTTCTGGAAAAAGGTCTGTCGGTTGTCCCCGCGATAGATTTCGTTATACAACTTGCCGTCCTTGATAAAAATCACCCGATGGCAAAAGCTGGCGGCGAGCGCATCGTGGGTCACCATCATGATCGTCGCCTGATGGGACTCATTCATTGCTGCGAACGCCTCCATCACGTCCCGGGACGCTTTGGAATCCAGATTCCCCGTCGGCTCATCGGCTAAGATGAGCGAAGGTTCGTGGATCATCGCGCGAGCGATCGCGGTCCGCTGCATTTGTCCGCCCGACAACTCATAAGCATACTTGGACAAGACTCCCTCGATCCCAAGCCGCCGCGCCATTTCCAGCGCCCGGGCTTTCATCACCGGGACCGAAACACCGTCGAGCGTTAACGGGAGTACGATATTTTCCTCCGCCGTCAGCGTATCCAGCAGGTTGAAATGTTGAAAAATGAACCCCAATTCCCGCCGCCGGAACAACGCCGTCTGTTCCCGGGTCATTCGATGCGGATCCTGCCCGCTCAGGGTAACCGCCCCCGAAGTCGGCTCGTCGATCGTGGCGATGACGTTAAGCAGCGTTGTTTTACCGCTACCCGACGGTCCCATAATACCGACGAACTCCCCTTCAGCGATCGTGAAGCTTACCCCATCCAAGGCTTTGGTGGCGATTTTCCCTTCATAGATCTTCGTTAATGCCTTCACTTCCAATATCGCCATGCCGTCCGTGTCGCCCCTTCTATTCAGTCCGTCTACGTCCCGGCATGCTGCCTGAACACTTTTGATTATAGTAAAGCCGCCAGCTTGCGCTCCATGGCTCAATCTTACAGTTACCTTACTCCGTTGTAAGCTTTAGCGCCCCGGTTGAAATACGATCCGTGCGGTCGCACCTCCCCCTTCTTGTGAATCCAATTCAATCCGGTGTCCCAACTTCGCGCAGATTTCCTTCGCCAAATACAACCCCATGCCGGTAGATTCCTGAAAGTTGCGACCGTTATCCCCGGTAAAATAAGCGTCGAACACCCGGGGGAGATCGCTGGCGGGAATGCCGACGCCTTCATCCTCTATTTCCAGCACAGTCTCCCGACCTCGTGTGAAGCCGCGGAAACGAAGATTGGCCCGTTCCTTCACGGTATACTTCACGGCATTGGTGATCAACTGAGTCAATACAAAGGACAGCCACTTCTCATCCGTGGCAATCGCCAGCCCTTCCGGTATCTCGATCACCGGATACACTTTGCGCCGAATGAATAACCGTTTTTGCGACGAACTCACCGAACGTACCAGGTTTTCCAAATCCAGCGACTCGACCACGAAGTCATGCTCGAACGTATCTAAACGAGCCGCATACAACACCATTTCCAGCCCCTTGCGCAGCCGTTCCAGTTCGTCGTCGATCGCCACGGATCGAGGATCGTCTTCATGCTGCACCATCAGATGAATCACGGACAAAGGCGTCTTCATTTGATGTACCCATTGATTCATGAAATGGCGATGACCGTCGATCTTGCTCTGCTGCTCGCCAATTTCCTGCAAATAAAGGCGGTACTGCGCTTTCAACAGCCGCTGCAGGGAGTCGGCCAACGGCGAGCCCGGTTTAACGTCGGCAAAAGCGCGCAGCGAATCCGGGATTTCCTCTAATCGGCGGTAAAATGACCGATTCGTCCAATAGCGGATCAGCAGAAACACCGCCAAAATGCAGGTGCTGAGCAATGCGGCATAGATACTGATCGCCGCGTGATGGTAACCATCCAGCCAATACACCAGAGTGTTCAATGCCAGCTGCAGCAAATAAGCGAAAATGAACGGCAGTTGATCTTTCCAGAACAAACGCATAGGCTCACTCCCCCCAATGCGGGACGAGCCGATAACCCTGGCCTCGGACGGTTTGCAGCGCATCGTCGATCCCGAGGGCGGACAACTTTTTCCGAACACGAGTTACATAGACGTTCAGGGTGTTGTCGTCTACAAAGACCTGATCGTCCCAAATTTTCTCCAGCAACCGATCCCGGCTGACCACTTGCTCGATTTTGCCCAATAATTCATCCAGAATTTTAACCTCGGTTAAGCTCAATTCGATCCGTTCATCCCGAAGGCTAAGGGACAGCCGATCCCGATCCAAACGCAGCCCTGCGACCGTAACCGTGCGGTCGTCCCCGCTCCCGGCATAGGTCCCGTAGGCTCGGCGAAGCTGACTTTTGATTTTGGCAATCACGATATCGTAATCGAACGGTTTGGTGATATAGTCGTCCGCCCCGTTTTCCAGCGCCATCACCTGGTCCATTTTCCCTTCGCGCGCCGACAAGAATACGATTGGACAGGTCGACAAGTTGCGGATCTGGCGGCACCAATAATATCCGTCGTATTTAGGCAGGTTCACGTCCAGCAGTACGAGATGTGGAGCGTATCGCTCAAACTCGGCTTTGACCTCGCCAAAATCGGCGACCGCCAGTGTATCGTAACCAAACCGGTGCAAGTATTGTTCCAGCAGCTCAACGAGCAGCTTGTCGTCTTCGACGATAAAGATTTTGAACATGTCCGTTTCTCCTTTTCACCCGTCCTACTCCTAGCATTGTAACAAACTCTGACCGTGGAAATAAAATAGAGAGGCTTCAGCCGCGAAGCTGATACCCCTCTAGTCATCTAGTAAATATTAAATATCCCCGTCGCTCCAGAACACATCCCGCCGCTTCGGCCGGGCGAGCAGCTTGATGCCCCCGCCGATCAGCAGCACGGCCACAATCGTCGGCCGAAGGTATTTCTCAATCCGAAGGTGCAAGCGCAAATCGGGGAAGTTCGCATCCAGCACCGGAACGATCAATTCCATCCCGACGAAATACACCCCTAACACAATAAGCACGATACCCAGCCAGTGCTGGTATTCGCCGCGAGTTTGAATCAGCGGATGATCCTCCATCGGTAGGATCCCGTAACGGCTCGTCTGCTGCAGACCGTCAAAGAAGCAATAAAACCAGATGATCGGGATGACGAACAGAAACACGGAAAGCCGCAGCACGTCGATCACATAGAAGCTGCCCAGGAACAAAGCCATCATTTGCAGGCCCCGCTTTTGGAGGCCCAGATACATTTGACCCGCCCCGGGAAAGGCAGACAGGAGCGTCGCCAATACTTTGCTGCGCCGACCTTCGATTCTACCGGCCTCCCAATCGTCAAACGGGGTCCGATCCACCAGCGGTTCCCCCGCCAACTTCCGGTGTACGAGCTGCACCGCATCAAACATACTGTACAGCCAAATGATCGGCAGCAAACCGAGGAACAGCAAAAATACCGATTCATGCGTAATGCCTGTGACGAAGAACATCATCGTGATCAAGCCAAAAAAGGCGATCAAAAAGGATAATCCCCGCTGCATCAAGCCCAGTTGAAAATGGCCCAAGCCAGGAACGAACGACAGCAGGATCGTAAAGAATTTTTCCGATTCTCTCCCTTCGCCGGACATCTGCCGGACATGCTCCCGGTAAGCCCGTTCCTCCGGCGATTCGCGAAGCATCGTAATGAGCAGGTCGAACATCGAAATCAACCATAAGATAATGGCTGCAATCAAGGTCACCATCGCGAGCTCCCCGCTATCCGCGGCCATCGCAACAACAATGCCAAACAGAATACCGCCAAAGAACAGAATCGGGTAGGTAATCCCCCTCCCTTTTTTGCCCCAGTACAGATGCCCCACTCCGGGGATGAAATTCAACAGTAAAGCGAGCAGTCGGTTGCGCTCAAACGGCATATCCATCTTCCTTTCCTCCAACTTTTTCTATCAAAATGACCCCTTATCGTTTCCAACTATCCAGCCAACCGGCCGTCGCCTCCATCATTCGTTCGCTCAAGGACGACGCATCCGCCTGATTCATCAAATGATCGGTCTCCGCGGCAATCAAATCGAATAATCCGCTACCCAACAGCAATGCCGTTAAGGTTGCCGCGATCGCATAATGCAGCAGCGGATGCCTGGTCCAAGACTTACGGCTGCCGCCGCGCTCCTTGCTCAGCTTCGCTTGCGGAAGTATCTCCATGATCGCCAGCATATAGGCGGCTTCATCCTCCAAACCAGGAAGCTCGCTTTCCAAAGAGGATAGAGCTGCGGTATAAGCGGCAAAGGCTGCCTCATCCCCTTGCAGCAGCGCATCTAATCGCGCCTCTGTGATGGAATCCAGGCTGCCGCGGATATAGCTCCGCCATAGCTCCAGTTCATCTTGCGGTTGATGACTCATCCCCATTCCTCCCTTGACCAATGCTCGCGAATATAGGCCATAGCTCCAGTTCATCTTGCGGTTGATGACTCATCCCCATTCCTCCCTTGACCAATGCTCGCGAATATAGGCTCTTGCCCGGTACAACCTCGATTCGACCGTTTTCACCGCCACGCTAAGCTCTGCGGCAATTTGCTCATGACTTTTGCCCTCCAGGTAAAATTCCGTAACGATCTGACGATGTCCCGCTGGAAGCCCGGCGATACGTCGGCGTACTTCCGTACTCCGTTCCGCATCGATTAGCCCAAACAAATGGTCCTCTTCCGAATCGGATAGCTGCAAGTCCAAATCTACGGGATCCCATTGCTCTTCCTTGCGCCGATCCCGCTTCCGCTTGATGTCGATCGACTTATTGACGGCGATCCGGGTAATCCAGGTCTTAAGCCCTTGGG
Source organism: Paenibacillus sp. FSL R7-0216 (assembly GCF_037969915.1). Taxonomy (NCBI): domain Bacteria; kingdom Bacillati; phylum Bacillota; class Bacilli; order Caryophanales; family Paenibacillaceae; genus Paenibacillus; species Paenibacillus sp. FSL R7-0216. The sequence continues at coordinate 3,002,901 of NZ_CP150222.1, forward strand.
AGCGATACTCCGGGAGAGATTTAAAGATTTGCAGAAAGGTTTCTTGTGCGGCGTCCTCTGCTTCCTTGGCGTCATGCAGCACCGAATGGGCTACCCGGTACACATAGGTCCCATATTCCCGGACTAACCAAGGAAAAACGCTGCGGTCTCCCCGCTGAAATCTTAGAATAAACGTCGTTTCATCAATGACTCTCCCCTCCTCCCAAGATATAGACGTCGGTTGTCCGTCCAACCCCTGCACTATTTCTTAAAACGTTTGAATCGACAAAAGTTCTACAATCTCTCGAAAAATCATTATATGTCACCTAACATAACATCAAATTTGAATATTTAATGATTCTGAAACTGCCCCCATTTTCGACGATAAGGTTGAATTCCGTTGATTCCACTGGATTTAAGCGCTTTATTAAGTCATTAACGCGTTTGTCAATATACATGACATCAAACTATAATTTCACTCAAGTTAACGAATTTCACATTAAGTTAGATTACATATCGTTAACTAAAATAACATCTTGGAGGTTGATGGAATGAAGAAGTGGACATCTCGAAGTTTGAAAGCCTTATTGGTCACCGGCCTCGCCGTGACCGCGCTGCTCCCCAATCTATATCTCTCTCCGGCTTCCGCAGCCGAAACCGTTACGGGTACCGTGAACTCGACTGAAGCCGTAAAGAAGTTGCCGAAAGTGCAGGTTATCGCTACCGGCGGTACCCTGGCTGGGCAATCCACGGATGAAACGAGTTTCCAAACTTATCGGGCCGGTTCGCTGCCGATCGCTGATCTCGTGGCTTCCCTCCCGAATAAAGATCAAATCGCCGAGGTCTCCACGGTTCAATTCGGCAACTCCGGTTCCAGCGCCTATACGATCGAGCAATTATATGATCTTTCCTTGAAGGTAGATGAAGCGCTCAAAACCCAGGATGGGGTCGTGGTGACCACCGGTACGGATACCATGGAGGAAATCGCGTATTTCCTCGATCTGACCGTACGCAGTCCGAAACCGGTTGTCATTACAGGTTCGATGCGGCCTTGGACGGTCATCGGTACGGACGCTCCAGCTAACCTGTATAACGCGATTAAACTGGCGGCCAGTGGGAAAACGAAATATTTCGGTACCGTGCTGATGTTAAATGATGAATTCCATGCCGCACGCGAAGTCACCAAAACCAACTCTTACCGGACCGATACGTTTATCACTCCAGAAATCGGCGCTTTGGGTTATATCGACGAAAAAACGATCCGCGTATACCGCGCCCCATTCCGCGCTTTGAAATCGGCCGCGACCTGGGCTACCCCGTTCGACTTGAACAAAATCACCAAGAAGGATTTGGTTAAGGTCGAAATCGCCTATTCCTATCAAGAGGCAGGCGCAGGAGCGATCAGCGGATTCGTCGCAAATGGAGCCAAAGGGATCGTTACTGCCGGCACTGGAGCGGGCGGTATTTCCAAAGCGATGAGTGAAGAGCGCAAAGCCGCAATCGAGAAAGGCGTCGTGTTCGTCACGACCACTCGGACCGGCTCGGGCAGCAACTACTCCAGCGGCGACGGTATTATCGCCGGCGACAACCTAAATGCGGCGCATGCCCGAATTCTCTTGCTGCTGTGCTTGTCCTTCTCTAAAGACTTCGATACGGTTCAAAATTGGTTCACTACGGTTGGCTACGGCCAAATCGAGCTTCCAGCCAAATAAGGAGCATGACTCCACATGCAAAGCAGCGCGTTCATAGCGAACGCGCTGCTTTGTGGTTTGTCCGATTGACGTGCCTAGCGGGAATCGGTAAGATTTGGGGGGAGGTGTTATCCAACGATGACGTTACTGCTTACTTTAGGCGGGATCCTGATGTTCCTCGCTGTCGCTCTTGGCGCCTTCGGCGCGCATGCACTCAAGAACCGGTTGACCGAAGACCGGCAAAAAACCTATCAAACCGGGGTTCAGTACCATATCGCCCACGGATTAGGGTTGATTCTACTGGGTCTAGCCGCAACGCAGCTAACGAGCAAAGGGCTAGTCGTACTCGCTGGCTGGTTCCTGTTTGCCGGGATCGTCCTGTTCTCCGGTAGTCTGTATGCCTTAAGCTTAACGGGAATCCGAAAGCTTGGGGCGATTACACCGCTTGGCGGCGTTTGCTTTCTGACAGGATGGGTGCTCTTCGTCATCGCAGCGGTTCAAGGCTCATGATCGACCAAGAATTAGCGAAGGATTCAACGAGAGGGAGAGGAAGAAACTCTATGGCGGAGAAAAGGTTGATTCTCTTTTTGGATAGCGGCGATACGCTCGTTGACGAAGCGACGGAAGTCCGCGATGACGAAGGGATCGTGTTAAAGGCGGATCTGATCCCCGGTGCGGAGGACATGCTTCGGCAACTGGTTAAACGGGGCTTCACCGTTGCACTGGTCGCTGACGGAAACGCTCAATCGTTCAAAAATGTATACCGTCAGCACGGACTCTACGATATTTTTGCGACCATGATCTATTCGGAAACGATCAAAGCGGAAAAACCCAGCCCCCGAATGTTCAAAGCGGCGATCGGTGCGTTGGATTTAAGCGAAGCCGATATCCCGCGGATTGCTATGGTTGGCAATAACCTGGGCCGGGATATTAAAGGAGCAAATGCTTTGGGGATCACGAGCGTGTTCCTGAAATGGACCTCGCGTTATCCGCATACGCCAGCCAGCCCCGAAGAAGAGCCCGACTACATCATCAGCGAACCGCTGGAGCTGCTGGAGCTGGCGGAAACGTTGAATGCCCGGTTATCTGCGGTAAAGAACTAGGCAACTAGTTCCGAACCCATTTCATGACGTGCCAAATGTAAAAAATACCTGCAAAAGTGCAGTTATTTCGGTCGATTTTTATGATTTCGGCGAAATAGATGCAAAAATACAGGTATTTTTCTTAATACTCGCGATAATCGCGCTTTCTCTCCTAAATAACTGCATTTTTGCAGATATTCATGAGAATTTAGCCGTTCCTGGGCAAATACCTGCACTTTTGCAGGTATTTGCCGGGATCGCTTCGTTGCGCAGGAAGGGCTCGCCTTTACCGCAAATTTTTCTTACGATGGAATGAATCGAGGCACGTTCGATCATGGATCACGGACAAATTGCTTCCGCGGACGGATTCGCGTACCCCGACAGCGCTCTCTACTCAAACGCGTTCAACCTCACCCGCAAAAAATGATAGATTTCTTCCGCGATGTTCGCCTGGCAGCAGGACTCTAGCCCCTCAAAACCAGGAGAGGAGTTAGCTTCACAAATTTTAAAATGCTCCCCGTCGAATAGCAGGTCGATACCGGCAATATCTAAGTTTAACAATCGGGCAGCCTCCAGTGCGAGCCATTCGATCTCCGGAGTCATTTCGTACGGTTCCACGTAGCCGCCACGCGAATAGTTCGCTTTAAAGCTGTCATTACCGGAGCTACGCTTCATCGCTGCAATGGCGCGGCCGCCGATGGTCAGTACCCGTAAATCCACGCCACGACTGGAGGCTACGAATTCCTGCAGGATCATGGTGGCATTCTCCTTATAGGCGTTGATCATCTCCAGCATATCGATGAAATTCGAACGATTTTCCGCCAAGAAGACCCCACTGCCCTGAGAACCGGAGATCGTTTTGACGACAACCGGAAACCCCAGATGCTTGTCCACCAGTTCGACATCCACTTTGGAACGAATCAACATCGTTTTGGGGACAGGCAGATTGTATTGAGCCAAAATCTGCAGCGTGAATAACTTGTCCTTGACCGTGTCAATGCTTTGCGCCGTATTCAGAGTAAGTACGCCTAACCGCTCTAAATGGCGAATCAGGGCTAAACCGAAGTAATTCGTCCCCGCACCCATGCGCGGAAGCACAAAATCGGGGAGCGGCAGCACTTCGCCGCCGACCATCACGCTCTTTCGATCATCGCGTGTGACGATCAGCTCAAACTGCTCGGGGGCGAATACCCTCACATCGATCCCCTGCTTATTCGCTTCTTCCATCAACCGTTTGATTTCATAGGTTTCCGGCTTTACATCAGTTGCGGAGTTCTTATAAATAATCCAACCTTGCATCGGTATCGTCCTCCCAGGAGAAGATCAAAGTGACTCTTCCCACAGTGTACGAAACCATTTTGTTTCGAGTATGATTTCAAATCGAGATTACTGTAAAATTCGCAGCATATCGTATAGCCGATTTTATGGGACGAGGGAAATGTATGCAAAAAATCGAATACAATTCATTGTTTCCAGCCGGACTCGGCGGAATGTATATGAAATTTCATACTTAATCTGGCCTCAGGATGACAGAAGCCAAGAATCTATACGAAAAATCAAATAGAATTCGCGCTTTTTGTCGTTAGTGACGAATTGTATGCGAAAAATCGAATAGAAATTTAACCGTCGTGCTCGGTAAGGTGGAATCGCCCACCGCCATAAACATTCCGATTAATATGGCGTAAAAGTTGTCCGACAGCACGGACAGCAGCAACACCAGCATCCAGACGTTCAGCATCACCAACATCGCCAACATTTCTTTCTTCCGTCCGAAGCGGTCCATCAGCCTGCCCCCGGCCAGTAAAAAGACAAGGCCCCCTCCACGCAAAAACACCTCCAAGGTTGTCTCCATATCTTACGACATGGTTGCATTCTCTTGAAGGTGTTTTCATTTGTCTCACGTAAAGGGTCAGTCCCAAGTTCCGCAACTCACGCTTAACCTTTTATTAGCTAAACCTATTTCTTAATCGATTTAAACGCTTCCGTTTGCGCTTTGATTCCCTTTTCAGCCGCAAGCCGTTCAATACTGGATGCCCCGAAGAACCCAACAATACCTTCTGTTCTTTGAATAATGTATTCAGCATCTTCAGGTTCGGCAATTGGGCCGCCATGGCAAATGACCAAAATGTCCGGATTGACAGATTTCCCTGCCTTCACAATGTCGGATATTTTCTTCACGCAATCATCAAGGGTCAATGCTGTTTTAGCACCGATTGTCCCCTTGGTCGTCAAGCCCATATGGGCTACGAGAAGGTCAGCACCGGCTTCGGCCATCGCTTTAGCCTGCTCTGGATCAAATACATAAGGTGTGGTCAGCATATCTAATTCATGCGCTTTCCGGACCATTTCGACTTCTAGGCCGTATCCCATGCCAGTTTCTTCAAGATTTTGTCTGAACGTACCGTCGATTAAACCGACTGTCGGGAAGTTTTGCACCCCATTAAATCCTTGATCCTTCAATTGTTTCAAATAGACATCCATCACTCTGAAGGGGTCCGTACCACAAACCCCGGCGAGCACTGGAGTATGCTTCACGACCGGCAGAACTTCTGAGCCCATTTCTACGACAATTTGGTTCGCATCTCCATAAGAGAGCAGGCCAGCCAAAGATCCACGTCCTGCCATTCTGTACCGACCAGAGTTGTAGATGATAAGCATATCGGCTCCGCCAGCTTCACTGCTTTTTGCCGTAATCCCTGTACCGGCACCAACCCCTAGCAGAATCTTGCCTTGTTTGATTTGCTCCCGGAAACCGTCGACAATTTCTTTTCTGGATTTCGTAAGCATGGATAAAACCTCCTATATCATTCATAAATTTTAGTAAAATCTCTGTTACTTGTTTTTGTTCCCCAAGTTTCCAACGGTTACGCTAATGTAGCCGCACAGAAGACCTATAACGTTAGCCAGCACAAGCCATAACACACAGATCAAAACATTGTTCAGGTCAAGAGAGATGGACTCCACTTTCGGAAAGTTCCCGGCATAATACCCTGCAAACATGCAGGAATAGGCATTAAATGAAGCGAGTGAGCAGCTGAACACCGAAGTTTTTAGCGACAACATAATCAGAAATACCGTCACGGCTACGACCAAAACCAAAGCGATCATTTGGTGTCCGGATGCCGCATAGACGACAACTGCGACCGCAGCTAATATGTAGCCAAGCAGCATGGCGGGAATAGCCTCTTTGAAAGCACCCGGCTTAGCGCCTAATGCAAAGTACCACGCCCAACCGATGAACAACGCCCAGACCGGTAAATCGAAATACATTGTCAAGCAAGTTAAGCCTGCTAAAATAGCGACGGAAAAATCCAACTTAGTGAGTTTCATATTTCTCCTCCCGTTCTTATACAAGCCTATTCCTGGTTCATCAGATCAATCAATTTTTGAGCTGCTGCTTCGGCAAATTTCACATCATTGATGTCGCAATCCATTTCTACGACTTCGACTACGTCGCGATTCACGCCATTTCTCAGAACATCAAACAACTTTTTGTCTTCCTCCGGTCCATAGAAGGGTTGGCCTTCCACATCGATGGCAGAGACGCCCTTCAGCGGTAAATAGAGCGCGGTTCTTTCCTTGGCCAACTTGAGTTTTTCCACAAGCTTGTTGCCGATGATTTCATTTTCTTCTACAGAGGTTCTCATCAGCGTAACCGTCGGATTGTGTTTATACAAATTGCGGTTTGCAAATTGCTTGGGTACCGTATCGTAAGGACCGAAGTTACACATATCGAGTGCGCCCACGGAAACGACCTGCGGAATGCGGTGTTTCGAAGCCGCTTCGAGCCGGTGTGGGCCAGCATTCAACACGCCGCCAACCAGTTCATCCACCCATTCTGTGGTGGTAAGGTCGAGAACGCCTTCAATAAATCCGGCATCAACAAGTGCTTCCATCGTTTTGCCGCCGGTACCCGTGGCATGGAATACTAATACCTCGTACCCGCGATCCTCCAAGTACTCTCTTGCTGCCGTTACGCAAGGAGTTGTTACACCAAACATGGTTGCGGCTACTAACGGCTTTTTCTCCATCACTTGTTTGTTTTCAAACTTAACCATCCCGGCAATCGCAAATGCAGCATTAGAGAATATTTTTACCGAAAGGCTGTTTAGTCCTGAAACATCGACGATCGACGGAATCATCACAATATCGCTGGTTCCCACATAAGGAGCGGTATTCCCTGAAGCAACCGTGGATACCATCACCTTCGGCACACCAATCGGCAACGCCTGCATGGCCGGGGTTACCAATGAAGTTCCGCCTGAACCGCCAAATGAAAGAATTCCATCAAATTTACCCTGTTTGAACAGCTCGGGCACCAGCTTCTTCATCCCTTGACACAACACTTCTGTGGCGTAGGCCCGATCGCTTTTCGCGACCGTTTGAATGTCTGTTCCAGCTGCCTTAGCTACCTCTTCATTGGATACATCAGGTTGAAAAGTCGGCTCATATGCACCAGTATGGATCGTGAATGTTTTGAGTCCCAAGCTTTCCAGCAATTCCTTTACATAAAAAAATTCAGCGCCCTTTGTATCAAATGTTCCGGCAATCGCAATCGTTGGCACTTGTTCACTCTCCTCCTTAGCTTACATTGTTTATCCAGTCTGTACATACCGGATAACTCTTCTGAGCGCGCCCTCATGAAGAAAGCAGTACGATTAACTACAAGCTAATCATACTGCTCTCGCCTTATTATGAAAACGTTATCACGTCTTGTGTTTTTGTGCTTATGTTCACTTTCTCTGTTTTTTTTGCTTGTATTGCTTTGGTGTGCAGCCCTTATATTTTTTAAACATCTTACTGAACTGTGCATAGTCCTGATAACCCACCAAAGCGCTAACCTCTGATAACTGAATACTTTCACGGTCAAGAATTTCTGTGGCCTTGTCCATTCGAAATTTGACGAGATATTCGGGAAAGCTGCAGCCAACCTCTCTTTTAAAGAGGCTGCTCAAGTAACTTCTGGACACATGCGCCACCTTCGCCAGATCCATGAACAATATTTCGTTCATATAGTGTTGGGAGACATACTTTTTCACAAACTCAACGTAATCATAATGCTTTGTAATGCCATCTAGCATTTTGGTGAGTAACTCATCCTCATCGAGCTTACCAGATACTTTAAACGCTTTGGTAATATTCGTAATGAATTTTTCAGTAGGTATTCTCTCAAAGGCAGAACCTCCGATATACCCCATTAAGTTAGCATTGTTACCGTACATATATTGGACATCGATAGGCGTTTTTACAGGACCGCCGTAGATCAACTTAATGACATCGGGTCTTATTTCATTACATTTATTAAAGATCTGGTTTGCCATCACTTTAGCCGCTTCCAGGGAAAAAACCTTCTTTGCTCCCAATAGGCCTCCACCTGTTAAGCCTAAATGAACACAAATGACATCCGCACCCGCCTCAAGCATCTGCTCGGCCTGTATTTCATTAAACACAAAAGCTATAGTGAACATATCTTTCCGGTGAGCCGTGCGGATCGCGGCCAACTCATTAAGATAAGTGCTTCCTTCCATTTCCAGTGCATCTCTGAATTGTCCGTCGATTAATCCAACCGTGGGATAGTTATTGATTCCCGAGAAGCCCTTCTCTTTAATTTTATCGATATAAACATCCAAATCCTTGGTTGGGTCCGTAGCATTGATACCGAAAATAATAGGAATGTCTTTAACCAAAGGAATGATCTCTTTCGAAGCAAAATCCATCACTAAATCATTGCTGTTTTCAAACGGTAAATAACCGGCTAGCGAGCTTCTCCCCATCTGCCGGAACCGGCCTGAATTTAATACTAAAATAAAATCGGCCCCGCCCTGTTTGGCAAACTTCGCCGTCATTCCGGAGCCTGCAGCTACACCGATAATATGACTCCCCCTTTTAATTTGGGAATGGAGATTTTCCAGTATTTTAGCTCTACTCCCATTTTCCAATCCTCTCACCTGCTTATTCAATATAATCATCAATTGAAAGCCCTTACAAAGATGATTTGACCATTACCCTCTCTTCTATAGACTACTATAAATTTTCAAACCATAATGTGACAATATAAAAAAACAGTCTGCTCCCATAGGAAAACAGACTGTTTTGGGTATTATTTACATGAACGTATTTATCGCATTCCTCCGCGGAACCGCTGCGCATAGGCTTTGACGTCCTCCGCCGTACGTACGCGATTGCGGCTCCATTCCAGCAAAATACGGTCGATATACCGGAAATGTACTTTACCGGCGAATACCGCTTCCTTCAGCGCCAGTAGAATCAGCTCTTCCGGGTACCGGTCCTGGTCCACCCAACCGGATATTGTCTCGCATTCCATCGGTGAAAGCGGACGGGCGAATTCCTTCTCAAAAATCACGAACAGGTTCCGTTCCTGTTCTTCCCGCGCTTCCGGAGCCGCGTCAGCCGTTTTGCGGCTGGCGGCAGCCGGTTGCTGTGCTGCCAGCCACCTCCCCAACCGGTCATACATACCGCTCAAATTATATTGTTCTGAACGGATACCGGTTGTTTCGTCGACTGCTTCGTCGATACTGATCCAGCCTTCCTTCAATAAACCGCGAATGACCGGGGCCAGCGTTCCGGGCGCCGTGTCCATCCGCGATTCCAGCTGCCCCAACGATGGGAAATCGTTACGCTCGACTTGTTTGAAGGCAAGCAGCTGGATCAGAAGCATCGCTTCCGTATCGCTTAAACGGAGCTTACGGTAGTGGGCCAACAGTGCGAAAGGCACGTTCACCGTCCCTGTCTCCATTCCGAAAGCCATTCCCTTCGCCCAAGCATTGTTGCCCTCATTCATGGCCATAAATTAAAGCTCACCTTTCAGCGCCAATTAAGGATATAACCGGTACAGGGTCCGTGGGAACGGAATCGTCTCGCGAACGTGATCTAGACCGCAAATCCAGGCGACCGTTCGTTCCAATCCAAGGCCAAAACCGGAATGCGGCACCGAGCCGTATTTGCGGAGGTCCAGGTACCATTGGTACGTTTCCTCCGACAGGTTATGCTCCTTGAAACGTTCTTCCATCAAAGCCGGGTCGTCGATCCGCTGCGAACCGCCGATAATTTCTCCGTAGCCTTCCGGCGCAATCATATCGGCGCACAGGACGACTTCAGGACGGTTCGGATCCGGCTTCATGTAAAACGCCTTGATCCCCGCTGGATAATTCGTAATGAATACCGGCTTCTCGTAACGTTCCGCAATCGCCGTTTCGTGCGGCGCCCCGAAATCCTCGCCCCAAGGAATATCAAACCCTTGCGTATGCAGATATTCGATCGCTTCATCGTAACTGATGCGCGGGAACGGGGCTTGTATCCCTTCTAGCTTGGATACATCGCGGCCCACCGTTTCAAGCTCGGTCCGGCAGTTCTTCAACACCGATTGCACCACATGCGCGATGAAGTTCTCCTGTACCTTGAGGCTCTCCTCATGATCGGTAAACGCCATTTCCGGCTCGATCATCCAGAACTCGATCAGATGGCGACGTGTCTTGGATTTCTCGGCGCGGAACGTTGGACCGAAGGAATAAACCTTGCCCAAGGCCATCGCGGCCGCTTCCATGTAAAGCTGCCCGCTTTGCGTCAGATAAGCGTCTTCCTCGAAATATTTCGTATGGAACAGGTTCGTGGTCCCTTCCGCAGATGTTGGCGTCAAGATCGGCGGATCAACCAAGGTAAACCCGTTTTGGTCGAAGAAATCCTGAATAGCCCGAATAATTTCGGCCCGGATGACCATAATGGCCCGCTGCTTCGAGGAACGAAGCCACAGATGACGATGGTCCATCAGGAAATCGACACCGTGTTCTTTTGGCGTAATCGGATAGTTTTCGGTCAAATGAAGGATTTCGACTTCGGTTACCGTCATCTCATAACCGGATTGGCTTCGCGGTTCTTCGCGAATCACGCCCGTAACGTACATGGACGTTTCCTGAGTTAAGCTCTTGGCGTTGTTCCAAGTCTCCTCGGACACTTCGCTCTTGACGACTACCGCTTGAATATAGCCGGTCCCGTCGCGAAGCTGCAAAAATTGAATTTTGCCGCTGGAACGTTTATTGTTGAGCCAGCTGCCGATGACTACGGTTTCCCCGACATACTCATTCACTTGACGAATCACAGTTTTGACCGCCATGCCTTTATCTCTCCTCTAACGATAACGATATTAATAACACAAAGGTTTAAATTCGCCGTGCTTTACTTCGATTCCTGCACGATGTGCAGCGTATCGCGGGCAATCATCAGTTCTTCATTCGTAGGGATGACCAGAACTTCGACCTTGGAATTCGGAGTCGAAATCCGACGCGGTTCCCCGGAACGGATTTTGTTCAGCTCTTTGTCCAGCTCGACGCCCAAGTAGCTCAAGTTCTCACACGTTTTCTCGCGGACGATTGCCGAGTTTTCGCCAACACCTGCCGTAAAGACGATCACGTCCACGCCGTTCATTGCTGCAGCATACGATCCAATATATTTCCGCAGACGGTATTCGTACATCTCGAAGGCCAGTGTCTCATTCGGTTTACCCGCTTCCCACCCGTCGGTAATATCCCGCATGTCACTGCTGCTTCCGGAGATGGCAAGCAGACCGCTGTGCTTGTTCAACATCGAGTTCACTTCACTGATGGACAGCTCTTCCTTATTCATGACGAAGGTGACAACCGTCGGATCGAGGTCGCCGCTGCGCGTCCCCATCATCAAGCCTTCCAAAGGCGTCAGACCCATCGAAGTATCCACCGATACACCGCCTTTGACCGCGGTCAAGCTTGCGCCGTTACCGATATGGCAAGTGATGATCTTCAACTCTTCGATCGGACGGTTCAGATATTCCGCTGCCACTCGGCTGACATATTGATGTGATGTACCGTGTGCGCCATAACGACGGACGCGGTGTTTCTTGTACAGAACTCTCGGAATCGGGTATAAATACACTTTCTCATCCATGGTTTGATGGAAAGCCGTATCAAAGGCCACCACGTTCGGAACGCCCGGCATATTGGCTTCAGAAGCATTAATCCCCATGATTGCCGGAGGGTTATGGAGCGGCGCCAAGTCGAACAGGCGGCGGATTTCGGCTTTGACTTCCGGTGTGACAAGGGCGGAGCCTTTAAACGCCTCGCCACCGTGCACGACGCGGTGGCCCACCGCTTGAATCTCGTTAACCGACGCTAGAACGCCATGTTCCTTGTCCGTTAATTTCTCAAGCACTTTGCGAATCGCCGTCGTATGCTCCAGAATTTCGCTGACTTCCGTCACTTCCTCTTTGCCAGTCGGTTTATGTGTCAAAATCGAGGAATCCATACCGATCCGCTCAACCAGTCCTTTAGCCAAAACCGATTCATCGGTCATATCGTAGAGCTGGTATTTTAGGGAGGAGCTTCCCGCATTAATAACTAACAGTTTCACAGCCGGTCACCGTCCTTATCGTATTTAAAGAAACCTTCGCCCGTTTTTACGCCCAAACTGCCGGCGCGTACCATTTTCTTGAGCACGAAGGAAGGACGGTATTTCAATTCGCCGAATTCGCGGAACATGCGTTCCAATGCGGCCAGTACTGAATCCAGGCCAAAGCGATCGGCCATTTCCAGCGGCCCGTATTGGAACTGGTAGCCCATGCGCATCGCCTCGTCGATCTCTTCTGCAGATGCGACACCTTCACCTAGTACATGCAGCGCTTCATTGATCATAACGCAAATAATCCGGGAAGTAACAAAGCCCGGGGATTCGTAAACCATGATGCCGCGTTTCTCCACGACCTCTTCCACGAAGCGTTTCGTTTCTTCAAACGTGGCATCCGATGTTTTCAGACCGCGGATAATTTCAACCAGATTGATTTTGGCAACAGGATAAATAAAGTGCATGCCGATGACGCGCTCCGGATATTTCGTTCCGCCGGCGATCTCGGTTAAACTGAGCGTTGATGTGTTGCTCGCCAAAATGATGTTGCTTGGACAAACTTGATCCAGCTGTGTGAATACCTCTTTTTTGGCATTCAAATCCTCCGAAATGGTCTCGATCACCATATCGCAGGTTCCGAGTTCGGCAAAATGCGTAACTTTATGGATACGGGATAAGATCAGTTTCTTCTCCGCTTTCGTGATTGCCCATTTCTCGAGCTGTTTATCCAGACTCGTTTCGATCATGCTGTAGGCATGCTCCAATTTATCGGCTGTCTCCTCCACGAGCAGCACGTCAAGTCCTTTAGCCGCTAGCATTTCGCTTACGCCCTGACCCATTGTGCCGCCGCCGATGACACCAATTCGTTTGTAGTTCATGGTCCTCTCGCTCCATCCTTTCATTATCTGTACATAATATGGTTCCCCAGATGTCGAATCATACATCTTCTAACATCCAACATATAATAATATCTTAGCACGAAGAAAAAGTAAAAAAAAATAACCGGCATCATGAATTATGCCGGTAAATCGACGCTGTCACGAAATTGACAACGGAATTGCTCGCCGGAAAGGCGCTCTTCCTTGAATAAGAGATCAAGCGATTTGTCGAAGACTGCAGAATGTTGCTGCAGCATTTCTTTTGTTTTTGCTGCAAGATCGTCCAAAATTCGTGTATTTTCGTTCATCAACACCTCGGTGGTCACCATGTCCATGTTGACGATTCCTAACGATGTCAGGCCAGACGTCATCATCGTGTGCACGATCTTCAAAGCCTGCTCGAAGTCATTGCTCGACCCCGTACTGCGGCCACCGTAATAGATTTCCTCCGCGGCCGCCCCAGCCAAGGCAATCATAATTTGGCCTTCCAAATACGATTTCGTATACAAATACTTCTCATCCTGCGGGTTATGGCGAACATATCCAAGCGCTCTCCCGCGCGGACTTAACGCGACTTGACTAACGCTGCCCGGCGCAACAACCTCAGCGGCAATGGCATGGCCCAGCTCATGAATCGCGACGCGACGTTTCTCTTCCTCGGCGGCCTGTCGGTCTGTCTTCTCGCCCATCAGCACTTTATCGATAGCCATCGATAAATGACCTTGGGTAATTTGATCGACCTCATCCCGCATCGCGTAAATTGCCGCTTCATTCATCACGCTTTCCAACTGCGCGCCGGAGAAGCCATACGATTCCTCCGCGATTTTGTCCAAATTGACGCCCTCTTGCAGCGGTTTGTTGGCCGCGTGCAGTTCGAGGATATGACGGCGGCCCTTCTTATCCGGCAGATCGACTTGAATATGCCGGTCAAACCGCCCTGGACGAAGCAAAGCGCTGTCCAGCATTTCCTTACGGTTCGTCGCGGCAATCAGTAGAATCCGCGGCGTATCGGAGGAATAAATGCCATCCATTTCCGTCAACAGCTGGTTTAACGTTTGGTCGTACTCGCGTTGCTGCCCGCCTTCTCTTTTTCCGCCGATCACTTCGATTTCGTCAATGAAAATAACCGCATTTTCCTTGTTTTCCTTAGCCGCGCGGGTTCTCGCTTCCTTAAACAAATCACGAATCCGACTCGCCCCAACGCCGACATACATTTCAACGAATTCACTGCCCGAAGCCGCGACAAACACGGCATTAGTGTATTGTGCCGCTGCTTTCGCGAGCAAAGTTTTCCCGGTTCCCGGAGGTCCCGTCAGCAAAATCCCTTTGATCGGGCGAATGCCGAACTTGCTGATTTCATCTTGTCGCACCATAAAATCCAGCGCTTCCCGAAGCTCCTGCTTTGCACTTTCCTGTCCGCCGATCTGCTCGAAGGTTAGCTTTGCCAGGCCGCGCTTTTTGCGCTTCCGTTCCCCGGCTGCTCCGATCGTAATCCCGCCGCTGCGCATTTTGATCGCCGTAAACAACGCGCCAAACAGCACCATAGCTACGACAAGCGGAACAACATTAACACCGGTCACTGCCAAGAATACGATAAGGACCGGAATAAATCCGATGGCTGCTTCGATCATCCATTTACGCATTCGGCCATGCCCCCATTCGTTCCGGTGTACGCGGCAAAATAACAAATTTACTGTATTGACCATCCGTCAAAGTAATATAGACGTTTTTCTCGTCCATTTCCGCTGTAGCCGTCAGTTTGTCGTTTTCCTGTTCCATTTGCTTTAGAGCCGCGGTAATTTGCGTATATTGCTTGTTTTCCATCGCTTGCGCGACGGTGAACAACGCGTTCTCCCACAACTGGTCCAATGTCGGAGAAGAATGATCCTCCACGTCTAGCTTCAACGTACGGTTGCCGATTTGGTCTTTCCCGTTCTGTTCAATCTGCCGAACTAGCGCGCCAAGATCGGTCCCCGGCTTTAAACTCAGCTTCAGCGCCAACTCATCAGGTTTGATATCCATTTCGACTTGATTTACACCATCCACACTTTTTACGATATTCTCCAGCGGACGTTCAATCGCCCATTGCCGATACAGGAACCATCCACCAAACAACACAAGGACGGAAATAGCGATGCTTGCAGCAATTGGTCCAATACGCAGTTTCACGTGATGTCCCCCTTATCTATAATAATCATCTCTGTAGTATATCAACCCGTCTATCAAAACTACAAATATGAGTATATCACATCGTATATCAAATATCGAAGGAAAGTGTGAAGATATTTAAAATTTGAAGCTAGCAGTTCTACCCCGAAATGCTACAAATTCTCAAGCATCACTGGCAAGCGGTTGATATTTTCCGCCAGCCACTTCATCTCCCTGGCGAAGCGCGCGGGAGGCGCGCTATGTGGATCCATCTGCCCATGAATCCACCAGACACATTCCATGTACCACAGCATTTGCAGGGATGTCGTTAAGTACCCCGTCTCAAATGGGGCTTCTACCTCCTGTCGATACCCTTCCATAAATGCAGTAGCCAGAGTCAGGTCCAAGTGATCGCTAAACGCACATGACATAACAGCTCGAGCAACATCGAGCCGGGGATAATCATAATTGAAGCGATCGAAATCCAGGACCGCAGCCACAGAACTCTCGTTAAACAGCAAATTGTCCATCCAAAGATCCCGATGCGCCCACCCCGATGCAATCTGTTCAAATCGTCCCAGGTCAACGTTTTCCGTTGCAATGCGTTGCGTTTCAATCTCACTCGACAATAAGAGGTTGCCGCTGCGAAGAGCTTGCTCCTGAAGCGTAATCCAATGCTCCAATCGCTCCTCGCGAGCGGGAGGGCAAAACAAGGCGGATTCCTTCCGTCCCAACGTCCCGTCATTCAAAAACCGATGCATTTGGCCTGTGACCCGTCCTAAATCATAGACTTGATGGATGTTGGATTGTCCCGGCGGAACAAGTAGTCCCTGACAATACCCCATTACAATGAACTTTTCACCACTGTCCGACTCAAGCATCCTATTCCCGTTCGAGGTAAGAAGCGAAGGGCACGGAAAACCAAGTTCACTTAATCGCATTTGTTGCGATAAGGCCAATTGCAACGTTTCGGGCCGATAGGACTTAAACCGCTCCCTATTATATTGCTTAAGCACAAATTCACCGAAATCCGTGGTAATTTTCCATTTATAATTTAACCAACCTCTTTTAATAGGAATAGCCTGCCGGATTGGACTAGAAAAATGATGGTTAAACGCTTGTTTCAAGTCTTCCCACACCTTATTCTCTTGCCCTGTAGGATCGAGCAACTCCATGCCTTTCCCTCCTTACAAAAAAACGGTCTCGCCATTCAGGCTTTTCGCCTAAACCTCGAAACCGTTTATTAGGAATATTTCTATTTACGACGACCCGTCAGCGATTCGGCAGGGTGAACACTTCCGGTAGCGGTTCGCCCGTTGTAAAACTGAAGAACCGATAATAGTGGTGGTCCTTCTGTTTGTAGAACAGCTGCCAGACCAGTTGGTTATTGTAAATGCCCGGCAGCAGACGGACTACCTGGATACCCGGCAACGTCTGTTTGATGATGGCTCGAACCTGATTCTCGGACTTCCCTTCCGATAGCAATCGCACCTCAGGGTCCTGTCCTTCTCGGAGCCAAACCATCATTTTACGTCCGGATTCGTCTTCCCCCTGCACGACCCAGGTGACTTCATCCCATACCGACTTCCACACCTCGTCTCCCTGGACCAGGTCCGTCTCCTGCTTCGCCTGTTGAACGGCCTCTCTTTCGGCTCTCCACGTATCCTCATGAATGTATAGATAAAACCGGTGGAGACCAAGGAGCACGATCAACAGGATCACGATGGACAGCAGAATCCATTGGGTTCGCTTCCTCAACCTTCTCTTCCTTTCCTATCCTAGCGTATTACCGTGCCAGCAGTCCCTCGAACGCAGCTTGAGCGTCGTGCCGAATACGCTCCTCATCAAGCGTCAGGCAAGCCCCGTGTTTGACGACCTGTTTGCCATTCACCCAAACGTGCTCCACGTCTTTTGGTCCAGCAGAATACACGGTGTGCGAGATGAAATCCGTTCGCGGCAGAAAATGAGCCTGCTCCGTGTTCAAGGCGATGAAATCCGCCTTCATGCCAGCCGCAAGCTTCCCGGTGTTCGGCAAGAAGACCGACTTCGCGCCGTACTCCGTCCCCATCTTGAGTGCTTCTAGAGCCGGAATCGCCGTCGGATCCCCGGATACGCCTTTATGAATCAGCGCGGCCAAACGAATCTCCTCCAGCATGTCCAGGTTATTGTTGCTGGCTGCACCGTCAGTACCCAGCGATACCACGACTCCCTTCTTCAGGAGCTCCGGTACTCTGGCAACGCCGCTGGCCAACTTTAAGTTGCTACCCGGATTATGAGAGACGGTAACGCCATGAGAAGCCAAGACCTCGATTTCCTCGTCCGTCAAATGTACGGCATGGGCGAGCAGCGTCGGGCGGGAGAACATGCCCAGCTTCCGTAGGTGCTCTACCGGGCGAACGCCGTAATCGTTCACGTTCTGCTCCACCTCGGCGCGTGTCTCCGACATATGCGTATGCATCGGTAGATCGAGATCGTGGGCGGCTTGTACGAACTTCTCGATGAAAGCCGGCGGACAGGTATATGGCGCATGAGGCGACATCATCGTCGTGATGCGTCCTTCCGCTTTACCGTGCCAATTCTGGGCAAACGCGATCGCTTCTTTAAGCTTCTGATCCTGCTCTTCCGGCGAGCATAGCCCGATCGCTCCGCGCATCAGCACGGCGCGAATGCCGGATTCCTCGACAACCTTGGCGACTTCGTCCATCTGATCGTACATATCCAAGAACGTGGTCGTACCGCCTTTAAGCATTTCCAGTACGGACAGCGCCGTTCCGGCATAAACGTCAGCAGCGGTAAACTTGGCTTCCATCGGCCACATTTTCTCCTGCAGCCAGGTTTGCAGTACCATGTCATCCCCATAACCGCGCAACAGCGACATCGCCGCATGACCATGGGTATTAATCAGTCCCGGCAAAAATAACAAGCCTTTGCCGTCAAACGTTTCGGCGCCTTCCACGCCTTCCGGGCGCTCTTCTCCGATATAGGTGATCGAATCGCCTTCAACAAGCATATATCCATGAATCACGGGGCGATTGGTCTCCAGTACGGCAAACGTCCCGTTCTTAATTAACCATTTACGACTCATACGTTGGCTTGTTCCTTTCCATCCTCCAGATAATATGCCAAGCTAAGCAGGTCTGTAGTGAAATCGGCCGCATGAATCCGCACTTCCGACGGCACCTTGAGAATCGTTGGCGCGAAGTTCAAGATGGCTCCGATCCCGGCCGCAACCAGCTCGTCTGCCACGCGCTGGGCTTCTGTGTCAGGTACCGTTATGATCCCAATACGGATATTATTCGCTCGTACCGTAGCTACCAGCTCCTCAATCGGTTGAATCGTGATGTTGTTGATTTGGGTACCGATCTTTGCTGGCGATGCGTCGAACACGGCGACGATTTTCATATTATCCTTCAAATAAGCATTATAATTCGAAAGGGCTTGCCCTAGATTACCGGCACCGACTAACGCCACGTTAATTTGCTGGTCCAAGTTGAGAATCTGTTGAATCTTCTCGATTAGGTAAGCCACGTCATAGCCGATCCCCTTCCGACCAAAATCGCCGAAATACGCTAAATCCTTGCGGATTTGCGCGGGATTCAGATCCAACTTCTGGCCCAGCTCCTGCGAGGAGACCGTGGGGACCTCCCTGCGGCTGAGTTCGTTCAAGAAACGCAGGTAAACCGGCAGTCTGCGGACGACGGCGTCCGAAATTTTTTCTGACTTCATGCTTCGTTTCCCCCTATTCTTCAATGCGATCAATAAAGCGGTTTAGGCTTCGGGATTCAACCATTCCGAGATGCGAGGTACCATTTGATTCATCGGCATATGCTCCATCTTCGGTCCGGGCAAAGAGTATAAAAAATACTTCCCATAGTAAGACTCCAGGATACGGGTATCATAAACGATTACGATGCCACGATCCTGCGAGGAACGGACGAGTCGCCCGAATCCTTGCTTGAAGCGGATAACCGCCTGCGGGACGGATAACTTCATAAATGGGTTTTTCTTCTCCCGCTGCAGTCGCTCACTCTTGGCTTCCACCAGCGGATGGTTCGGCGGTTGAAAAGGCAGCCGCACGATCGCTAAACTTGTCAGCGCCTCGCCGGGGATATCTACCCCTTCCCAGAAACTGCTCGTCCCCAGCAATACCGATGCATTTTGACCCTGGAAGCGCCGAGTCAGCTTGGTACGGCTACCGCTGTCCATCCCTTGCCCGATGACGGTGATCCCCTGCGCCGAGAGCAACTCTTTCAGCGGGTCATACACCTGTCTCAGCATCCGGTAGGACGTAAACAGCACCAGCATGCGGCCTTGAGTAGCCACCGCGGAATCTGCCAACGACTGCACCAACGTGTTAATGAAGTGATCATCTCCCACGCTGCCCTTTACGCTCGGAAAATCACGCGGAATGACTAAGAGTGCCTGGTCCCGGTAATTAAACGGAGATGGCAACATCGACGTAATCAACCGTTCCTCTTCCGCCGCCTCCGTCAGACCCAACTGCTCGATCATATATTGAAACGACTTATCGACTGACAATGTCGCGGAAGTCATAACGACGCTTTTTTTCCGATCGAAGAAAAATTCCTTCAACTGGGCGCTAACGTCAATCGGCACCGCGTACATTTGCAGCGAGCGGCTGCGGTAATTCCCGTTGGCTTCCATCCAATAAACTGTGTCTTCGCTTTCCAGCTTCATGAAGAACCGCAGTGATTCCCGTTCTCCAGCTAAATCCTTAAACAAGCCGCTGATATCGGTAAGCAGGCTTTCCGCAGCATAATCATCCTGCTCCTCCCGAATCTCGGACAGGAGACGATCCCCTTTTCGAAGCACGTCGCCCAGACCCACGTAAATCTGGTTTTCGAGCGCGGTCAGTGTCTCCCAATCCTTCGGCTTTCGGGTCGGCAGCAGCCGATATACGAATTGCCCCGGATCGCCGGGGGCCGCATCGCTGCGATCCGGCATCAAGCTGAACAGCAGCTCGCTGAGCTTGTCCCAGCTCTCTTTCACATCCACCAACACTGGGTAGATGCCATCGATCACTGCGCACCATTCCGCAGCTTTCTCCGCGGACGACGCATCTATCGAGCTCCGAAGATTAGCCAGCTGCCCTGTCTTGCTGTCTTTAAACAACCGGGTCAGCGTATGGACCACCGTAAAGTATTTCATATGAATGCCAAGATGCTTGCCGGCCACATCTTCCAAATGATGCGCCTCATCGATGACCAGCCGCTCATAGCCTGGTAGCAGCTGGTGCCCGGCCTGAATGTCCGTAAACAATTTAGAGTGGTTCGTGATGACCACGTCAGCTACTCCGGCTTCGTGTTTGGCACGATGATAGAAGCATTTGCGGAACCAGGGGCAGGATCGGCCTAAGCAGGATTCCGATTCACTGGCTACCGTCTCCCAGAAGTCGCCGCCGCGGTTTCCGAGATTCAACTCTTCATCGTCGCCGTTTTCCGTTTGTGTCAGCCACACAACCATTTGCGCGGCCGTCATCACCTCTTCTTTAGGTGTTGCGAAGTCTTTTCTATTCATTTTATGTTCAAATTTGCGCAAGCACAAATAATGCTGCCTTCCTTTAAATACGGCTGCGCGGAAAGGAAAAGGCACGACTTCCGTCAATAGCGGCACGTCGCGCTCCCGCAGCTGCTCCTGCAGGTTGATGGTATGAGTGCTGACCATTACCTTCTCTTCATTCTTTACACTGTGGTAAATGGCCGGCAGGAGATATCCCAAGGATTTACCGGTCCCCGTTCCGGCTTCGACCAGCAGATGCTTGTCTTCCTCGAAAGCCCGCATGACCTCATTCAGCATCATGTTCTGGGCTTCTCGCTCCTCATACTGCGGCAAACGCTCTCGCAGCCGTTCCCGAACCTGTTCCATGAACTGCTCGAACGTCACATCCGCCAGCGGATTTCGATCCGAACTGTCCCTTGGCGCTTGGATGTCCAGCCAATCCTCCACCTGCAGGGCGAATTGACGATAGTACACGAAACCATCTTCGCTTGGCACCGCCTCGCGTTCCTTCTCCTGCGTCATCGCATCGAAAAACCAGCCCAAATCGCTGTCCTCGCCTGCAAACAGATCGGCCAGACGCTGCAAAGTCAACAGCGGCAACTGCGCGCATTCCTCCAGACATTTCAGGAAAATGAGCGCCGTCGCCAGCGCATCGCTGTCCGCCTGATGCGGCCGATCATGCTCCACTTCAAACTCCGCCGCCACCAGCCCGAGCTGATAGGAAGTAAGCGAAGGAAACAGGATTTTCAAGAAATCCATCGTATCCAGAATGCGGCCGGTAAACGGCAAATAGCCTGTTTTGTCCAAAGCGCTCTGCAAGAAATTAAAATCGAATGCAACATTGTGCCCGACCAAGACGACGTCGTTTAGAAGCGGAACCATCTCCACCATCACTTCGTCTAGCTCCGGCGCATCCTTGACATCTTCCTCTGCAATTCCCGTCAATCCCGTAATAAAAGGAGGGATCGGAACACCTGGTTTCACGAAGGAACGATACACCTGCGATATCGTCTTATCCGGTTCTATAATGGCAAGTCCCACTTGAATAATTTCATCGGAGGACTGGTTACCCGTCGTTTCAAAATCAAGCACTGCGTATTTCATTGCTATTAATTGTCCCTTCATTCCAGTCTCTTTACAGCATAACAGAAGATAACCGATTTGAAAATTAATACAAACGGGATCTGTAATAAAAATCACAAAAACAAAACAAGCGATGCGCCGCTTTAAGCGGAATTTCGCATCGCTTCATGATTCAAGCCGTAAATAAGTGCGTTCAATCGGAATGAGACCTACAATAAGGAAGTCAGTTCCGGACTGTAATGCAATTTCCCCGTGCTGTGCGTGCAGGCCTCCAAATTGGCCAGTGGCTCGGGCAAGGACGGATCGCTGTGATGAGCCAACTTGAAGTACTCTTTTGCTTTGGTAAACACACCTTTTTGCGCCTCAATGCATCCGAGTGCGTTGTAAATGATGGAACGAAGCCGTTTGTTCGTCGCCTTCTCCAATACCAGCCAGAAATGCTTCGCGGCTTTGTCGATTTGCTCCAGGTGCAGATGGCACATTCCCATGTAGGTCTGGGCGAGCACACTGTCAGGAAACTGCTGCATGACCTGCTCAAATTGGGACAATGCCTGAGGAAACATCAGCAGTTTGTAATACCCTTGCCCTTTGATAAAAACGGGGTCATCCAATTCAGGAAGATCGGGCGTCTCCCTGGATGCCAGGCTCCCAAACGCATGGCGCAAATATCCCATTTTCTCCTCGAAGCATAACCACTCCTCGATGATCCCGTCGCTCATATGCTGAAGCAGGCTCCATTTCTTAGCCAACTCCAGCTTTTGAGCGTTACCGGCCAAGGGATATTTCCGTGTGATTTCGTCCAACATCTCATTCATTTCCGCAAACACATGCTGAAACATCATTCGCATCCCCCCAAACGAAAATGAAATCAGTCCGAGCCTTACGTTCATTTTTTGTTTCGAGGACCGTTTTCATTCCCGCAGGGAGGAATTACACTTTTTTGAAGGCTTTATTCTGGCTTTGGTAACTGTGGCGGATGCCGCAAGCTTGGGGTCCTCAGCGGGTCGGGGGTTGGAGGCGTATGTTCCAGTGTTCCCCAAGGTGGCCGATTCCGCAAGAACTAAGACGCGAATTGTATGCGAAAAATCGAATACAATTTGGCGTTTAACAGTGATTCTGACGGAATGTATCGAAATTTCATACATAATTGCGTGTTGGGAAGGCAATGACCCGCAATCTGTATGAAAAACCGAATACATTACGGTTTTTGGTTCATTCGCGATGATTTGTATATGAAAAATCGAATACATTTCGGCGTTTTCGATGATTCTGACGGAATGTATTCGAAATATCATACATAATTGCGTGTTGGGAAGGCAATGACCCGCAATCTGTATGAAAAACCGAATACATCACGGTTTTTGGGTCATTCGCGACAATTTGTATATGAAAAATCGAATACATTTCGGCGTCTTCGGTGATTCTGACAGAATGTATTCGAAATTTCATACATAATTGCGTGTTGGGAAGGCAATGACCCGCAATCTGTATGAAAAGCCGAATACATCACGGTTTTTGGGTCATTCGCGGCAATTTGTATATGAAAAATCGAATACAATTTGGCGTTTTCGATGATTCTGACGGAATGTATTCGAAATATCATACATAATTGCGTGTTGGGAAGGCAATGACCCGCAATCTATATGAAAAACCGAATACATCACGGTTTTTGGGTCATTCGCGGCAATTTGTATATGAAAAATCGAATACAATCAGCGAGCAACGTTGACCAGGTGCGTAGCGTAGCTGGAGGCTACGTGAGCACACGGAGGGCCCGGCTGAATTCAAGATTCGACGCCGAGCCCTCCCCCTGAGTCCACTTCGTGTCCGAAGATGACTTTATGAACTACCTTATTTTAGCGGATCATGGCGTGAAGTTCTTGGTGCGCCTTCTCCACCGGCTTATTGTTCTCGTCAACGAACACAACCGTTGGTTTATGGCTGCGTACCTCTTCCGCCGACAATTGGGCGTAAGAAATGATGATGACACTATCGCCCGGCTGCACAAGACGTGCTGCCGCGCCGTTCAAACAAATGACGCCGCTTCCGCGAGGCCCCGGAATCACATAAGTCTCCAGGCGGGCACCATTGTTATTGTTTACGATTTGCACTTTCTCATTCTCTAGCAGATCAGAAGCCTCCATCAATTCCTCATCAATCGTGATACTGCCGACGTAATTCAGATTTGCTTCCGTCACCGTCGCGCGGTGAATTTTCGATTTCATCATCGTTCTATACATCAGTCGTTCACCTTCTTCGTTAAGATAACGTTATCGATCAGCCGAGTCTTGCCAAATTTCACGGCAACCGCGATCAACACGTCGCTCTGTCGTCCGGCTACATCAAGCCGGTCTCCGCCCGCCAGCGGGGACAGTCCCGGAAAATCGGCAATCTCCACATAATCGATCACGGCCAGCGGTTCAGCTCCAATCGAATCGCGCAGTTCGGCGAGCACCTCTCCTGCGGTCACGTTGGCTTCCGCATTTGCCTTAGCCTGAACGGCCAGCAGGCTGCGAGACAGGACAAGTGCGGCCTGCCGCTCTTCCGCACTCAGGTATACGTTTCGGGAGCTAAGGGCAAGGCCATCGGACTCACGCACAATCGGACAAGGAACGATCTCAACATCAAAATTCAAGTCCAACACCATCTGCGCGATGACCGCCACCTGTTGGGCATCTTTTTGCCCGAAATAAGCCCGGTCTGGCTGCACGATATGCAGCAGCTTGCCAACGACGGTCGTAACGCCGTCAAAATGACCCGGACGCGACGCCCCGCACAAGACGTGCGTTAAATCGGCAACCTTAATATTCGTTCGCGTCGGTTGGGGATACATCTCTTCAACGCTGGGTAGAAAGACAAAATCTACGCCCTCCCGCTCGGCCAAGGCCAGATCTTTCTCGGGATCTCGGGGATACCGCTCAAAATCCTCATTAGGGCCGAACTGGATCGGGTTAACGAAAATGCTTAGAACCACCAAGTCGTTCTCCGCCCGCGCTTTGCGCAGCAAGCTGGCATGCCCCTCGTGCAAAAAACCCATCGTCGGCACGAGCGCGATCTTGATTGGTTTTCCATTCCTTGCCGCTGTGAACCGCGCTTCCTTCAACTGTTCACGAAGCGGTCGTATATTTGTAAAGGTCATCATGACCGGACTTCCACCTTTCCTTTACCGTACAACGTACCCAGGGATTCCTGCACGCTTTGATCCGCACGGAAGACATGCTCTTCCGCCGGGAACGAACGATTTTTGACATCGGCCACGTATTCCGATATGCCGCGACGCACCTGTGCTCCGAGGTCGGCATATGTTTTGACGAACCGTTTGTCCCGGTAATCCGCGGTATATTTCAAGACGTCATGGTAGACCAACACTTGGCCGTCACAGCCGCGCCCTGCCCCAATACCGATCGTCGGAATGGATAGCTCCCGGGAAATCGCCGTTGCCACCTCTTCAGTAACCAGTTCCAGCACAACGCCAAAGGCGCCGGCGCGTTCCAGCGCTTTGGCATCGTCCATTAGCCGCTTGGCATCCGCAGCGTCCTTGCCCTGCACCCGGTAACCACCGATCTGATTGACCGATTGCGGCGTCAAACCGATGTGCCCCAGTACCGGAACACCTGCTTGCACGATAGCCTGAACGGCCCCGGCAATCTCTGCGCCGCCTTCCATTTTGACGGCGTGAGCATGGCCCTCCTGCATCAATCGGCGGACGTTCCGCAGCGTTTCGTCGATGCTTCCGTGATAGGTCATAAACGGCATGTCGGTGACAATGAACGTATGCTGCGCTCCGCGTGCAACCGAACGGGAATGGTAAACCATGTCGTCCAGCGTTACGGGAATCGTCGAGTCATACCCGAAAACCACGTTGCCCAACGAGTCCCCAACTAGCAGCAGATCCGCCCCCGCCTCCTCGGCCAACTGGGCCGACGGATAGTCGTATGCGGTGATCATGGCCAGCGGGATGCCGTCCTGCTTCATCTTTTTCATTTTTACGATATTTAAAGCCTGTTTACCTGCCATTTGATCCATCTCCTTCGGTTTAGGGGGTGTGCGAACCTTGAAAAAACGCGCACAACAAAAAAACCTTTTAGTTTGGCACTAAAAAGGTCCGAAGTCCAAAGAAGAGTTCATTCCTCGTTCTTCTGTCTCGGTCCTTCTTACGGCTCAGAGCAGAATCCAACGCAACTTGATCGTGGCTGTTCATGTCGTCATCCGACAGTTGAACATTCACTTTACATACCTCCGACGAGCGCCCGGAGTGCAGTTCGGATCTTTACCGATACCGCCTCCTGTGCTCAGTATAACAAATTACGTTCTATTTTTCATCCGCCAAGTTGTACTTCTCCAGAGAAAATCGTGAAATGTTTGCCATCTTGATCCAACAGCAATAAGGCACCGCTAGGATCCAAGCCGGTTGCCGTACCTTTTAGCACCCCATTCGGGGTATGAACGGCAATCTCGCGGCCGAGTGTTACCGACAGCGCCTCCCACAAATGCCCCACTGGCGCAAACCCTTCCTGCGTATACAGCTCGTAAAGCTGCTCCATTTCAGTCAGGACTGCGCCAATAAGTGCGGTCCGATCGATTCGGCGTCCGCTCTCCAGCGACAAGGAGGTGGCGATTGGCGTCAGCTCCTGTGGAATATCCTTCGCCTCCAAATTTACGTCAATACCGATGCCGGCAACAGCAAAACGGATCAACTCGTCTTCGGCGACCGATTCAACGATGATGCCGCACAGCTTTCGTCCGCCCACCAAGATATCGTTGGGCCATTTGATTCCGGCATCTACGCCGCCAACTTTGCGCACGGCGCGGCACACCGCCACCGCCGCAAGTAAGGTCAATTGCGGTGCGATCGATAAAGGCTGCCGTTCCGGTCGCAGCAGCAGGCTCATCCAAATTCCCTTGCCGGGAGGCGAATACCAACGCCGGCCTTGACGCCCGCGCCCGGCTGTCTGCTCTTCGGCAAGTACCAGCGTGCCATGCGGTGCCCCTTCTTCCGCCAGCTTACGAACCTCCTCCTGCGTGGAGGGAGTTGATTCCAGCAGCTTCAGTCTCCGCCCGAACATGCGGTTTCCTTGCAGCGCATGCAGCAAGCCGGTTTGGCTCAACTTGTCCGGCTGGCGAATCAGCCGATATCCTCGCCGCGGCGCCGACTCGAATTCATAACCTTCCTCGCGCAGCTTGGCAATTTGTTTCCACACTGCCGTCCGGCTGATCGATAGTCGGCGACTGAGCTCCTCGCCGGATATATATTGCCCCGGATGCTCCAGGAGCATGTCAATCAAACGATTTGCTTCCATTTTCCTTCCCCCCCGTTTCGACATGTTGAAGAAGGGTCTGCCGATCATTGGGCAGCTCACCTGCGGCAACCGCAAGCAGCAGTTCCCGCAACAGCTCGCTAAGCCAAGGGCCGCCTTTGCGGCCGGCGGCTTGCAGCACTTCGCCGCCGCTGACGGCGAGCTCCTTCAGAGTGTGCACGCGCACCTCGCGGTGCCAACGGGCCGCGTTGGTCAACATGGCCTGGCCGGCCTGCCGCCATGCGTCGTCGCCCGAGGCCGCTTGCAGCACCGCCTGCTGGCGGCGCAGCCACAGCCCGGCGGTCTCGCGGCCGAACGCGACCTGCAGGCCGATCCAGCCGCGCCGCTGCTCGTGCTCGCCCGGCGCCCCGGTCTGGATGGCTTCCCATGCCTCGTCAAAGCGGACGATCCCAGCCGCCTCCTGGGCGGTCTGGTTCGGGAACGTCCAGCTTTTGAGCAGCGGGGAAGCCGCCTCGCCCGGGGCGCCTAGGGCTTGCAGCAGCAGCGACCAGCGCAGCGCCGGCGGCGCGGGCTCCAACAGCGGCAGCGCGCCCAGCAACGCGCGGCGTGGCGGCTCGCGATGCAGCAGGCGCTGCGCCAGCGCCGCTTCTGCGCCGAGGGCCTCGCCGCCCGCGTCCGCCACCGCCTCCGGCGCGGCCGGTCCCTGCGCCGCTTTCGCATGCCGCAGCAGCCCGCTGCGTTCAAGCAGGGCCAGCCCGCGGAGCGGGTCCGGGCCCAGCACGATCTTCTCCAGCTCCATACGCACGCGTTCCGTCGCGATATAACCAAGCTTGTCCCTGCCATCAAGGAGCGCCTTCCACAAGCTCTTGACTGGGCGGAAGCCAAACGTCGAAGCAAACCGGACGGCTCGCATCATCCGCAGAGCATCCTCCTCAAACCGTTCTTCGGCAACGCCAACACAGCGGATCAGCCCACGCTCAATATCAGATCGGCCGTCAAACGGATCAACCAGCTCCCCATCCAGCCCACGGGCGATGGCGTTCATCGTAAAATCGCGCCGCCGCAAATCCTCGGCAACCGCATCCACAAACTCCACCGAAGCCGGACGACGGTGATCCGCGTAATCCGACTCCTTGCGGAACGTCGTCACCTCGAACGCCTGACCTTCCATCAGCACCGTCACCGTGCCATGTTGAATTCCCGTCGGAACCGTGCGTTCAAACAGGCGAACCACCTCGTCCGGTTTGGCCGAGGTGGCGATATCCATATCGTGGACCGGACGCCCCATCCATTCATCGCGAACACAGCCCCCGACGAAAAAGGCCTGGTGCCCGCCATCCCGCAAGACGCGCAGCACGTTCTCCCCTTGCACCAACATGAGGGGGTCAACCTGACTCCAACGAATCGTCTCGATTGCGGACACCTCCCTTCCAATTAACTTTAATCTATCGTAATCCATACGGCACAACAAGCGCAGGGCACCTAGCCCTGCGCCGATTCTGTCTTTAGGTTCCCTAGCCCTCTCGCCAATTCAACTCTAGCTGCAAGCCGGATTCAAAGTTGGCAGCTGACGATTGAGCACACGGTAATAAATCTCTTCATAAGCCGCCGTCGTCATCTCGCTGCTGAATTGCGTTTTCGCCCGGTTCAAGCAAGCTTCGCGTATCCGTGCAGCTAGATCAGGGTCCTGCAGCAGCGCGATGCAGTGCTCCGCCATCTGCTTCGTATCGCCGATCGGGGCGAGGAACCCCGTTTCTCCGTGGGTCACCAGTTCCGGAATCCCGCCGGCGATCGAGCCGACCGTCGGCACGCCGCAAGCCATCGCTTCCAGGGCGACCAGGCCGAAGCTTTCCTTCTCCGACGGAAGCAGCAAGACGTCAGCCATTGAAATGACATGGGCGATATCATCCTGTTTGCCGAGGAAATGCACCCGGTCGGCGAGGCCAAGATCCTTGATTTTGCATTGGATTTTTGGCAACTCCGGCCCTTCACCGACAAACAGCAGTTGGGACGGAACCTGCTCGTTCACTTGATGAAAAATATCGACGACATCGCTGACCCGTTTCACCGGTCGGAAATTCGAGACGTGCATCAGCACTTTCTCGCCTGGCGCGGCAAAATCCATCCGGCAGCTCTTCGCGTCCCTTGGATAATATACCCTTTCGTCAACGAAGTTGTACGTCAAGTCAATATCCCGGGTGATGTCCAGCACTTCCCGGGTTTCCCGCATCAAATCGCGCGAGACCGAAGTCACAGCGTCGCTTTCATTAATTGCCAGCCGAATCAAATCCTTCAGCGATTCGTCTTGCGCCAATACCGTAATATCTGTCCCATGCAGCGTCGTTACGACCTTTAACGAGTCGCCTACCATCTGTTTGGCGAGGAATGCGCAAACGGCGTGCGGCACCGCATAGTGCACGTGGAGAATGTCCAGGCCTTGCGTTTTGGCTACTGTGGCCATTTTGGTCGCTAGGGACAAATCATAGGGCGGATAACGGAAAACGTAGTAATCGCTAACCTCAACTTCATGGTAAAAAATGTTCTTATGGTAACTCCCTAAACGAAAAGGAACGCTATGCGAGATAAAATGGACTTCGTGGCCCTTTTCCGCCAGCAATTTTCCCAGCTCGGTGGCCACAACCCCCGAACCGCCCAAGGATGGATAACAGGTGATGCCGATTTTCAAAAATGGTTCCATATGGTGGGGGCCTCCTTTGTTGTTGTTCCCTCTTCCAGCTTATGTGCGTAGGGAGCCGAATAGATTTACCGGATAAGCCGTTTTCGTCATGAACCCTTCCGCAAACGGGATCAGTGAACGCTGTCCAATCAGCGAGTCCCGAGCTTTCACGCGTTCCACATAGCCCTGGTTAAGCGGGGTCAAGGCGACGTCTTCGCCCGGCGAACCCGCCTCGAACTGAGAACGGTAGCACCGCAGAGCCCGCTCTTTTTGCTCGTAGATTGCGCTCACGTCGACGACCAAATCCGGCGTTTTCCAATCATTGATGAAATAAAAATAAAGCTCGGGCGCAGGCACCGCCGGCTTGTCCGGCATAAACCGGCGCAGTTTGGCGTTAAATACCGCAGCCTCCACCAGCTTGCTGCCATCGATATGGTCGGGATGACGATCCTCCCAGTACGGGGCGAACACGAGTCGTGGTGCGAACCGGCGAATGACCTCGGTGACTGCAGCCAGTTGTTCCGCCGATCCGGTCAACCCGCGATCGGGTAGTCCCAGATTGACACGGGTCGCCAAGCCCAGCACTTTGGCAGCCGCTTCGGCTTCCTCCTTGCGTAGGACGGGATTGCCGTTGGAGGACAGCTCAGCTTCGGTCAAGTCGCAGATGCCGACACGGTAGCCCGCGGCGGTATGCTTGGCGATTGTGCCGGCCATACCGATCTCGGCATCGTCTGCATGCGCCCCGAAGATCAGAATATCCAGCTGTTCGCTCATTTCGTTAACCCCGGTTTGTGCATCTCTACCAACTCGCGCCAGCCGAAGTCGCCGCGGTCCAAGGCACGCACCAGAATTTCCGCCGTCGCCATGTTGGTCGCTACCGGAATTCCATGCACGTCGCACAAACGCAGCAGTGCGGTGATATCGGGTTCATGCGGCTGCGCCATCAGCGGATCGCGCAGGAAAATGACCAGGTCCATCTCGTTCTGAGCAATTAACGCGCCGATCTGCTGGTCCCCGCCCAGCGGCCCCGACAGAAACCGATGGATTTTTAACGATGTATTATCCATAATCTGCTGTCCGGTCGTTCCGGTGGAATACAGCCTTTTATCTTTAAATACATGCTCGTAAGCGATGGCGAAATTGACGATATCCTCTTTCTTGCGGTCATGAGCAATAAATGCGATGTTCAACATATGCTATTGTCCCCTTTAATCTTCCATAAAATGGTCGAAACCGTAAATCATGCCCTTGCATTCGATCACTTTCTTGATCGCCAAATTGACCCCCGGCATGTAGCCGGCACGATCATAGGAATCATGACGAATTTTAAGCGTCTGGCCGAAGCCGCCGAAAATGACCTCTTGCTGGGCAAATACGCCCGGCAAACGAACGCTATGTATCCGGAAACCGTTATAATAACCGCCCCTTGCCCCCTCAATCGTCTCTTCCTCGTTCGGGTTCCCTTGGCGCAACTCCTCCCGGCTCTGAGCGATCAACTCAGCCGTCTTCACCGCCGTCCCCGAAGGGGCATCCAGCTTCTGGTCGCCATGGTATTCGATGATTTCCAGGTGCGGGAAATACTTCGCCGCCTGTGCTGCAAATCGCATCATCAAAATAGCCCCGATGGAGAAGTTCGGCGCTATCAACCCGCCGATATCTCGGGCTTGGCAGAGCTTGTCCAGATTCTCGATTTGCTCCGGCGTAAACCCGGTCGTACCCACAACCGGCGAAACGCCGAGCCGGATCGCCAACTCAGTGTTGGCGTAGGCGGACTGCGGCGTTGTGAAGTCGACCAGCACCCGCGGCTGCGTCTCGCTGAGCGCTTGCTCCAAATCGCCCGTCAACGCTACGCCGCAGGCCGGAAGGCCGACCATCGTTCCGGCATCGAGCCCGGCATCCGACAAATTCACGGCGGCAACCAGTTTCAGCTCCGGATCCTGGAGCACCATCTTCACCACTTCTCTACCCATTCTGCCAGCGGCTCCCGCCACGGCTACTTTGATTGGTTCCGACATCTTGATCTCCTCGCATTCTCTACTATGATGATTGCTTGATTTGATGCTTCAAGCGCTGTTCCATCTCTTTCAGCTGTCCGGCCGCACCGGCATCCAAAGGAAGGGCCGACGCTTCGCGTACGGCCTGGAGCGCCAGTTCGTAGCATTCCAGCTCGCCATAGGCGATGGCCAGCCATACCTGTGCATCCAACGACAACGGATCGAGCTCCACGGCGCGCTTTAGCATGCGGGCTGCCGGTTCGGCTGCGGATTTCCGCTTGTTGCCCGCCTTCTCCAGCTGCCGTCTGGCCATTTGGGTTAATTCCATGGACTGCAAACGGTCGTAATGCAGTTTATATTCGTCCTGCGCGGGCTCCAGAGCTGCAGCCAGGCGTGCATGTTGAAGCGCCTTATCCAGTTGCCCGCTCCGGGCGCAGGTAATCGAGTACCGATAATGGATATCCGCGTGATCGGGTTGATCGTCCAACGCTCGCTCGAACCAGTGCATGGCCTGAGCAAAGTCGTTTTCATAGATGCTTCGGTAAGCTCTTTGCAAATAATCCTCCGCCTTCATGTGCTATCCCCCTTTACTGTAGGGATGATCATACTAACAGCATATGAAGGATGACCCTATTCGGTGTCCTTTTTCGTCCATCGATCCGCATCTCGGGTCGCGAATTTATGCATGACCCGATCATGGGCCTCGGTCAAATTAATGCCAAGCGAATTAGCAAAGCAGATCGTAATGAACAGAATATCGCCTAACTCCAGCTCGATGGAATTATCCGGCTCGTCCTTCTTCTTCGGCTTTTCGCCGAAGGCATGGTTGACCTCACGGGCCAGCTCTCCTACTTCCTCAGACATTCGAGCCAGCATGGTTAGCGGGCTGAAATATCCTTCTTTAAACTGCGATATGTAACGGTCTACTTCGCGTTGCATATCCGCGAGAGATTTCTCTGTGTTCGTATCCAAGCGCCGATCCCTCCGCCGTTTGTCCCGTTTTCCCCTATGTTATCGTAAGTAGGTGACGAAAACAAATCATTTTTTAATCTGCATGGAAAAAGGTATACTAGGAGAGGCAGATCTAACCAAATGCCATTTATCGTTGGAATGACAACAACTACTTTAGGGACAGGTGAATTTTTTTCATGGAATCAAGCAAATTTTCCGGAATTCTCAAAACGCTGCTGCCGATCTTATTGGGTACGGCCATCTATGCGTTTGGACTCCTTTATTTTATCTTGCCCAACCAACTGATGGAAGGCGGGGTCACCGGCATCACGCTGCTGCTGAACTATGCGTTTGGCATCTCACCTTCGCTTTCGAACCTGCTGCTGAATATCCCTTTGTTTCTCATCGGATGGAAGATCCTTGGCGGACGACAAATCATCTGGACCGGGATCGGGATCGGCTCGCTGACCTTCTTCCTATGGCTGTTCGAGCGGATGATCCGTGGCGGCTGGATCCTGCCGTTCGAGACACAAACGGATTATATCCTCGTTTCGTTATATGCGGGGGTAACGCTGGGGGCAGGTCTTGGAATCGTATTCCGTTTTGGAGGGACGACGGGAGGCTCTGATATCGTGGCCCGGATACTAGGGCGCAAATACGGGTTCAGCATGGGACAGGTCATATTAACACTGGACATCGTCATTATCGGATTGTCGCTCTTCTATATTAGGAAGGAAAATATTTTGTATACGCTTGTGGCTGTGTTTATCGCCTCCAAAGTCATCGATTTTATTCAGGAAGGCGCGTATTCCGCCAAAGCGTTTACGATCATCAGCGATCATGCGCCGGCGATTGCCGACATCATCACGAAGGAGATGGATCGCGGCGTGACGTTGATTCCGGCGATTGGCGCCTACTCCAAGCAAGCGAAGCATATGGCCTATTGCGTCGTGTCGCGTCAAGAAATCCGGCGACTCCAGTCGATAGCAAAGTCAGTTGATCCGCGAGCGTTCATTATCATCAGCGACGTGCATGACGTGCATGGGGAAGGGTTCAAGGAAGATTAAACGCGAAGCAGACATCACAAAAGCAGAGAGGCTAAGGGAATCCTTTGCCTCTCTGCTTTATTAATCCAACCCGAACATAAATTTAGCGGTAAAATATGTCCTTATTTCGCCTCAAAGTCACTTATCTCGATAATACCATTTTTTACCCTTATCCAGCCGAAATCCGAGTTTCCCGCAACAAAAAGGGGATCCTTTACCGCTATCGTCCGCTATCGCCCTTTATCGTTCGCCATCACTTACAGCCTGTACCTACGCGTGTCCTCTTCCCTGCGTTGCTCCCGCACTGCGGTAACCGTTTGCGAGGCGCGATACTTGCGAATTCCCGTGTAGGTCAGGGCAAGTACGATCCAAAGCCCGATCAACCCGCTCCAATACCACGGGCTGTCAAAGCCGGTAACCGGCAGGAATACAGGCTCGTCTCCCCGTCGTCCGAACAACCCTTTTAGCACGCCTCCCCCTTGAGAGATGGCCTCCTTCAAGGCTGCCTCATCCCAGGTTCGTTCCCCGCTCAACCGACCGACATATGACAACCAGGAGTCGAACTGATTGACATTGGAGGGCGGGCGTCGAATCACTGCGGCAGGACGTACCACTTCGTAATGGCCCTCTAAGGCCTGGAACGCCTTGCGTACCTCCGCCGGTTTCCCGCCCGCACGCGCGCGGTTCATCTGCTGCAAATTATCGGCCATGACCTTATAATACTGCTGCCATAAGGCCTTGTCCGGATGTAGCAGACTGTTTACCGCCAGCCGCAAGCGAGCCGAGGATAACGCCCACTCTTCTGGCTGGACCTCCGCCTTGACCAGCGTCTCCTTGGTGTCCATAATCGTTTCGGCCAAGGCATGGATTCCCTCCACCGACGTCAATCCCTTAAAAGACACGCCTTCCAGCGCGCCGATCAACGTGTCCATGTCGGCCAGCGCCTCTGGGGCATTTCCTTGCTGCATATGTTCATACAAACGCTCTGACGCCGCTTCGAGCTGCTTCAAACGCTCACTGCGCTCCTGCTCCGACAAGGATGGCGCGGCGGTCGATGACGTTCCTGCCTTACTCCCGGTTCCGTTCCCTACCGGTTGAGCTAACACCACCGTGTTCCAGAGCAGCATCGCGGCAAGTAAAGCCAGTGCGGCTGCAGTTCCTTTCACCCAAGATCTTCTCACGGACATCCCCTCCCTACCTTCATGGTATGGCAGGCTGTCCACCGTTAGAACCTTGCTCTTAGGCGCGTTTAGCCTGTTTCAACGCAAGCCAACCGGCTGCAATACTGGCTAACGTTAAAACCACAGTAAAGACGGCAACCTCGGATACATGATCCCATAAGGTCTCCGGCAACCAAGGATAAACCTCATACGTGTAGTCCACGGTATCGTTGAGCAGCGTCCAGGCACCCGCTCCCAGCAGCATTAAGGGCCCAAACTTGTACAATCGGACAAACAGCAGCGATTCCACCGCCATCGCCAAGTGGGAGGCAACCAGCATCCAGTCCTGCCAAACGAGATCCCCGCCCTGATACGCACCGGCAAAAATCATCGACACGGCCCAAACGCCGTATTTCACGCTCGTCACAACGGCCAATCCCTCAATTAAGGTGCGTATGCGAAAGTATTTCTTCAATGGTCCCGGAAACAGCAGAAACAACAAGCTTAGAGTAAAGAATAAGCTCGCCGTCGGGCTATCGGGAACAAAAATGATCTGCCAATGCGGATGGTTTTGCCAAGTATCCGCCAGTTGGGCATCATACCAAATGTACCCATAGACCGTTCCTAGCAGGTTACATACAAACAAGGCCCAGAGAATGAAACGGGAAGATAGAAAAGACGTACTCCAAAGATCCGATAGTTTCAACGTGATATCCCTCTTTTATATGAAAATGGCACCGGTCTCATGAAATCGGCGCGCAAGCTTAAAAAAACCTGACCGCATCACGATCAGGTTTTCACATACTTCTTATTTTACTGTTCCGCTTTTTGTTTCGCAAGCCATTCGGCCAAGTGGTCGATGTCCTGATCCGTCAGTCCGGCACTAATTGCCGTATCGTACATTGGAGGCATCTTGCCATTTAAACCTTCTTTAATAATGGTAAGAATCGCTTCCTTGTCATGCTTGTCGCCAACTCCACGCAGTGAAGGTCCGCCCGCTCCTTTTAGGTCCGCAGCGTGACACGATACGCAAGTGGCTTTCTTATAAAGCTCCATCGCCGGATCTTCTTTGTCCACGATGGCGACCTCTTCCTGTGATTTTGCATTGGACGTCGGCAACCCTTTTTCCCGATTTTCCCGAGCTTTCTCTTCCCGCTGAATATGTTCCGGCACCTGTCCCGTCGCTTCCAGCTCATGCTGGTAATGCGTCCAGGCGAAGTTCGTCAAATATACAACTGCGGCAATCGACAGCAACATGAGCGATGAAGCGATCGGACGTTGATAGAAGCGACGCTCCTTGCCCCGATCTAGGAAAGGTGCTAGCAGCAGTCCACCAAACATCACGCCTGGAATGCCCATCGTACCCAATACGACGTAATCGCCGGAAGCATACGGATATTTCAAATATTGATACAGAAACAGGAAGTACCAGTCCGGCATCGGAATAACCGAAGCGGTCGGATTGGCCGGGAAGCCAAGCGGAGCCGGTTCTGAAATGGTCAGCACCAGGAAGCCGACGAGCACGACGACGCCGACCATCCATTCCTTCAGCAAAAAGTTAGGAATGAACGCTTCCGACTTGCCGGGATAAGCCGTATAATCCGGCGGCGTGATAAAGCCTTTGCCCTTGCGGACGCGGGAATCGCCGACGAATACGACTTTTTCCTTTGAATTGTCATGATGAGCCATGTCCCTTTCGCCCCCCTTCTCTTATAGAAGTAGTTCAATATTCATCTTTGGATCACGAAGCACTTCTTACAGCGGACCGGAAATCCCTTGTCTGCGGATCATGATAAAGTGACCAACCAGGAGGATCAACAATACCGCCGGAAGGAAGAACACGTGAATGGCAAAGAACCGGGTTAACGTTTCCGCGCCTACGATAGAACCGCCCTGCAGCAGCTCCTTAATGACCGGGCCTAGCACCGGTACGGAGTTGGCGATTTCCAAGGTTACCTTCGTGGCGAAATAGGCTTTGTTGTCCCATGGCAGCAGATATCCCGTCAAACCAAGACCGATCATGACGAAGAAAATCAACATCCCGACAATCCAGTTCATTTCACGCGGCGCTTTATAGGAACCGGTAAAGAAAACGCGAAGCGTATGTAGGAACATCATGACGATAACCAAGCTTGCCCCCCAGTGGTGCATCCCGCGGACGATTTGGCCAAAGGCGACCTGTGTCTGCAAGTACTCCACACTGGCATAAGCGTTAATAATATCAGGAACGTAATACATGGTCAGAAACATCCCCGACAAGATCTGGATGACCGTGATAAAAAACGTCAAGCCGCCGAAGCAATACACAAACGCGGAGAAGTGATGCGCCGGGTTGACGTGCTCCGGAACCTCGTGATCGGCCACATCGCGCCAGATCGGCGTGATATCAAGACGTTCGTCAATCCAGTTGTACACATTTTTAAACATCCGAATCTACGCCTCCTTATTTCACGATGGTGTTCGGGATGATATCCCCCAGGTAAACCCAATCGTCCTTAATCATAACCTTGTACTCGTCAAGCGGCTTCGATGCGACCGCCAACTGCTTGCCTTCCTTGGTGTAATGCGCACCATGGCAAGGGCAGTGGTATTCATCCGGAAAATTAGTATCGTTATTCCATCCGATCGTACATCCCAAATGCTTACAAATCGGTGAAAGCGCATAAATATTTCCGCTCTCGTCCTTGCGAATCCAAGCCGTAAGGGAAGCCGTACTTAGGTACCAGCCGTCTTGCTGCTTGAGCTCGAACGAAAATTCCTGCGGTTCGCTGGTGATTTTACTAACTTCCACAACTTTGACGAAAGCACCTTCGCCCTTCTTATGCAGAATCGGATCAACCGCGAAACGAACCATAGGAAGCGTCACCCCACCCACCATGAATGCAGTGGCGCCCCCAAGCGTGTATGTAAGAAATTGCCGACGGGACATCTCTTTGCGAATAGGCGGTTTATGCGAGGTTTCCTGCTGGTCATGCTGATTGCTCATATGTCTTCAACCCCCTTTGTCAAGCAATTGTTTCCGTACGTTTCAATGATAAATATCACAATATCGCGTAAGACATATTAATAATATATTAGCGTTTTAAGAGCGTCAAGAATTTGACACATTTTTTTGGGCACATAAAAGCTTGTCGTTCTTGAAATTGTCGATATTTTGTCACAATCCCAAACCCTTCTTTGCTTGCCACAATTCTTGTACGGCCACCTTCACTTGTCCTGCGGCGCCCTCCCTGGAATCCGGCGAAAAGCGGTGTAATGTCACGATTAAATCGGCATCCGGCAGTTCCCCATCGGACCATTCAAATTCAGCGGAGACGACAAGGACATGAGCAAACCCGCTAGACTTGACATTTCGGCATACGTCATTAATTGCCTGTGGCAAATCCTGTGTTCGATATTGGAAAGACGGGTACGTGACCACTCTCCCTTTGAAAGGAATTTCTACCCAATCAAGGATATCTCTCAGTCTTTCCAACTTTTCCGTTACTTCATACGGACGTTCCAAGCCGGTTAATCCCGTTACTGGAATCACGCAAGTGTCCAAATATGGGCGCAGCTCCTCCCAAGCGGAAGCTTCAATTTCACTGAATTTCATGTGATAACCCCTTTTTCGATTCATGTCTCCCCATTATAAACAGGGATCCTTGACAAATCCATCCTTCTTGTTTTACTATCGATCTGGAATCCAGATCGAACTGCAATTCAGATTGATTTCCATATCCAGTAAGAATTTTTAACACCTTGCTAAACAAGGAGGAGGAAAAATGAGCAGCAACAAGAAGGCTCCTATGCCTATCAGCGCCGAGCAAAGCAAGCTCCTCGAAAGCGCCTTACGGATCAAAATCCTGAACGTGTTGGCCAATGAAGCTCACACCTCCAAACAGGTTGCGAATCTGTTGGGCAAGACCCCCGGCAACGTGCATTATCACATCCAGAAGCTGTACGACGGCGGGCTGTTGGATTTAGTCAACACCCAGACGGTTGGCGGCGTTGTCGAGAAGTATTACCGTTCTAAGACAACGTTCTTTAAACCGGAACAGTTCACTGAATTCAATTATCTCGAAGATGAGCCGCCATACCGGGCTGCGACCCGGTTACTTCTATCCCCGGCTCAATATCAGGATTTCATCGACGAGCTCGATGCCCTGATCCGCAAATGGGAAGCCAAGGACACCGATGGAGCCGAATACGGCGTATTATTCACCTTGGGTCGCGTGCAGGACAGCGACTCGGGTTCCGATTAACTAGAAGGAGGATCCGCATCTATGAATCTTGAAACTTCACAACAGGAAGAGGGCGCAGCCAGACAGGCGATCCGACCTGCAGACGAGCCCGCAGCCAAGAACCCCTTCTCAGGATTCGCGGAGCCGTTCCGTAAATCCAAAGCATTCCCTTATTTGTGGCTTGGACAGCTCGTTTCTTTCCTCGGCAGTTCCATTACCTTGGTCATCCTGCCGATCATCGTCTATTCCTTGACCGGCTCGACGACCACGATGGGCCTGCTTATGGCTGCGTATATGCTTCCAAACATCGTCATGTTGCCTATTTCCGGCACGTTGGTTGACCGTTATAATCGCACGAATTTAATGTTACTGACGGATTTGCTTCGCTTTGCGGTCATGGTCATCCTCTCAGCTTTACTGTTTGCGAACGCTTTAACGATTCAAATGCTGTTTATCCTGGTCACCTCGTACGGCTTAATGGACGGCTTGTTTCAACCCGCTTATGCGGCAACTCGTGCCACCGTGTTTACCGCCGACATCCGCAACTCCGCCAATGCGCTAACGCAGATCAGCAATCAAGCGGTTCGCTTGATCGGCCCGTCTCTGGGCGGCGTACTGGTCACATTCTTCTCAGCAGGCTGGGGAGTTGCGCTTGATGCCATGTCCTATGTCGTTTCGTTTCTTTGTTTATATGCGCTTCGGAGGCTCGTTCCCTATCAACCGAAGGCTGCAGGCCATAGCGCGGGCATGGGCGCTGACTTCAAGGAAGGTTTGGTGGTGTTGAAAAGCAAACCTTGGCTCTGGATCACCATCCTAGCCTTCTCCTTAGTCAACATCTGTTTTGGCGCCATCGTCACTGTGGTTATCCCTTGGCTATTCAAAATCCACCTGGATTTGCAACCCTATGTATACGGCATCGCCGTGACCTGTTCAGGAGTGGGCGCCATTGGAGCCGGCTTGCTCTTTGGCACGAAGAAACGTTTAAGACACCGCGGCCTAATCGCTTACGGTGGAGCTTTGATTAGCGGTATTGCCCTTCTGCTGATGGCCGCAGCGCCAGCTCCGGCCGTACTCTGCGCTCTCTTTGCCGTAGAAGGATTCGGAATGATGATGTTTGGCCTGATCTGGGAAACCAGTATGCAGGAGATGGTTCCGCAGGAGACGTTCGGCCGCGTGGCCAGCCTGGATATGCTGGGGTCGTTCGCCCTGCTTCCGGTCGGTTATATCATCGTCGGCTGGCTAGCTGACTCTATCGGCGGCCTGCAAACGATCGCGCTGTTTGCAGCGATCGGTTCTTTGGCCCTTCTGGCCGTCATGTTCACCCCGGCCGTCCGGAATTATGATTAACGCCACTGTTTACAAAAAAAACCGTCCCATCCGTTCATCCTTCATGTGAACAGACGGGGCGGTTTGCCTTTAGCGCTCTTCCAAAGTTTTCAGTTCATCCGTCAGGAGCCGGAAGGCATCCTCATCGCCATTCGCCAAGGCGGTGTCGATCTCGCTGTAGATCTGTTCCGAGCGATGCTTCCGGAGCGCTTCGTCCCATATCATTTCCGCCGCCAATCCAAGCATTGCTTCATAAGTAACCTTCATCTGATCCATAGGATGCACCTCCAAACCATCGTTAAATGATCCTATATTCTTTTCCTTTCACCACATAGCTTTCCGTCGTCCGCCGCATTCGCTCTAAATCGTCTTCGGTTAGCTCCCGAACGACTCGGGCTGGTGAACCCAGAGAAAGAGTATAAGGTGGAATTTTTGCATTTTCCGTCACTAAAGAACCTGCTCCTACTAAAGCATATTCACCGATATCTGCGCCGTTTAGGACGATCGCCCCCATACCGATTAATGTGCCTGTGCCTATACGGCATCCGTGAATGATAGCGGCATGTCCCACGGATACGTGATCGCCAACGATCAAGGGCTGAGAAGCATTGACATGTCCAATCACGCCGTCCTGAAGATTGGTACGTTTACCAACGACGATTTCCGCTAAATCGCCCCGAAGCACCGCATTATACCATATGCTGGACTCGCTTCCTATCCGGACGTCTCCAATCAGCTTGGCTCCTTCCGCGATAAATACGCTGCCGTCGACCTGAGGTAATTTTCCTTGGTACGGGATCAACATCGCCACTCACTCTCCCTCTTGATTTGCGAGTGATTGTACCCATTCGAACTGCTCTTTGTCAACGGGTTCGAAGTCGTTTATTCCCCTGCATTCACCAAGGCCAAAGCATCTGCATTAGAAGTTATGTAAGTGCGTTGATCGCTTTCCTCAACGCTTAGGCCTTATGAATGAGCTGAACTGCTTGTTTTCCAAACGGAGAAGCCTGTACATACCGTTCATGCCTCTCGTCTTCGCCAAATCGAACCATGCCTAAATGAAGCATCATTTGCAAGATTCGCTCTTCAAAAATCGAAGCGGGAGAGTCATAAAAAAACGGCTTAATCAGCATTTCAACCCTTTCAAACAGCGAGGGTACCGTCACCCAATCTTTCGAACAGCAAATCATCCAGTAGACTAGAGACAGCAAGTTAGGAATGGGCCCTTTATATAATCTTAACCAAAAGCGGACGAACTGTATCATAGGCTCCTTGCGTTCCTCCGCTAGGTAGGACGCTCCCCCATCCGTCAATTCTAGTCGATGGTTGTTCTCCTGAATGAGGCGGGAATGGTAGGCATAATCGTAAAGCAGCGCTAATCGGTTCGGATAATCCTTAAAACGGCGGCCATACCCGAAACGCCAACCTTTGCCAACTAATCCCTCGGACACGTGAAGCGATTCAAGGATCTGCAACTGATTTCTCCGGTACATGACCCCTTCGCTGTTTAACGGAATATCGTGCCGGGACACGTATTGCAGGAATAGCAGCAGGTCGGTGGACAGCATATCCGGCTCCTCCCGGTACATCGGCGGTTCGGCGGCAGCCACCTTCACTTCGGCAAGAAACCGGCGTTCGAGGGTTTCTCGGAACCGTCTCTTCAAATCCTCAGGAACCTCGAACAGATAACGGGTCTGCTGGGTCGTTCCATTAAATAGCCAACCCTGCTGGCGAAAGCGGGTGATCATCTCCCGTGGACTTTCCCGCTCCTTGGCATCCTCGGTAAACCGCGAGCCCTGCGCGCAAGCGATCAGCTCCTCCAAGCTGAACTGACGGCGTCCGTCGAACAGCAGGGTGTTCAGGAAGCGGAAATCCTCCAAACTCATGCCGCCAATATGCCGCTCGATAAAATCGCGACGGCCTACCGTCTGCAGGATGGATTGAATCAATTCATGCTTCGAATGCCCGCTGCATTCGCAGTCGTAATGATCCGCTATTCTGCTGAGTTGTCCGATATCGGCAAAAGTGAGCATATCCGCCAGATTCATAGTTTTACCGCCTCGCCGTTTTAATCCCATTATGGGAAGGTTTTCCGGCGTTTATTCCCGAAATCCGAAATTATCCCGAAAAAATAGCAAAAAAAATAAGCCGGCCTAAGCCGGTTTACTTCGGTTCCTTGACACCTTCTTGCAAGTGACGTGTGCAATTATATAATCGCAAATCCCAAGAATTCTCCATTTTCTCCAGAATCGTTAAAGACAAATTGCCAATCCGCTCCTGGCATTTCTCCTGGTACAAGGCGATATAAAGCTGCGCCAGCAGACCTCCATGCGAAACAACCAACACATTGTTGCTCGGGTAACGCTCCGCCAAATCAGCCATAAAGGACAAAGCCCGCTGGCGGATTTCCTCGTCTTTCTCCTGCCCCAGCTCATGCTGGTCCCAATCCTTGCCCCATAACGTTTCTCTTTCCACCAACGTCATGCCCTCGACCTGACCAAAGGAACGTTCCATCAACCGCGAATCAGGATCGTACAGCGGAATCCCCAGCGTCACGGCCAAGATTTCACCGGTCTCGCGCGCCCGTGACAAGTTACTCGTCAGGACGAAGTCCCAGCGGTATTCGCCTTCCTCTTTCAATCTCTGGCCGAGCAGTCTGGCTTGTCGCCGTCCCTCGTCGTTCAAGGGGATATCGCTCTGCCCTTGAATTCTACCTATCGCATTCCAATCAGTTAGTCCATGGCGAATCAAACCAACGAGCATAACCATCCCCCTTTAGATGTAAAAAACGCCCCGCCCGCTCCAATAGCGGAAGAAGCGTTTGTTAACCCAAGTTTATCTTCTGGTACGGCGGAGTCCTTTCCAGGAAAAGAGCGCCAGCAACATGCCTGCCATAGACAGTACCATCCAGTATTGCGGATAAGCCGGGCCCATTTGCACGGCAAAAGGCTCTACAATCCCACGCGAAGCGCTAGGCATGGCGAACGAAAAATCCGCGTATGCATCTGTCTCCGAGCCGGCCGCCGCGACAGCAGTCGGCAGAATCCCGGTCATCGGCTCGGCAGCTTTCTGGTTCGACGGGGTATGATCCATCAATAGGAAAACAAAGCTGCAAAGGAAGATAGCCAGGAAACTGGCGGCCCAAAATACGACCCTACGCCGGAAACGGCGGGTAACGCCGCGCTTGACGTCAGGGGCCAGCCAAGGGGATTCGGCATAAATCCGATCCATCACTCGCCGATTTACCGTTTCTGCCTGCTCCTCCGTCACTTCCATCGGTATGTACTGCAGCATGTCCAGGCTTTCTTCCCATTGTTGATATTCGTCTGCGCAAGACTCGCAGCCCAAAAGATGCCGCTCCAGCAAAATCCGCTGAGGGTGTTGTTCGGGCAGGTCCCTTAACAATCCGAACAATTCTTGGGCCTCTCTACAATTCATCTGCTTTTCATCCCTTCGTAATGCTCGTAGATGGGTTCATAAAAGTAGGGTTCAAGCTGACTTTTTACACTGCTGCGCGCCCGGAACAACAGCGACTTCACGGCGCTAACACTTTGTCCCAGAATATTCGCGATCTCTTGATAATCCAATTGATCGTATTCGCGCAAGATCAAAGCCGAT
Source organism: Paenibacillus sp. FSL R7-0216 (assembly GCF_037969915.1). Classification (NCBI taxonomy): domain Bacteria; kingdom Bacillati; phylum Bacillota; class Bacilli; order Caryophanales; family Paenibacillaceae; genus Paenibacillus; species Paenibacillus sp. FSL R7-0216. Next base: position 3,046,925 of record NZ_CP150222.1, read on the forward strand.
CTTTGCTTCTCCGGCAGATTGTTGATGGCTTCTCTCACCATGCCCACTTTCTCGCTCCGTAATACCGCTTGCTCGGGGACGACATCGTTTGAAGCTACGGGAACGATCCCGCTTTCATCCAAGGGGACATTGCCGTTTCTTTGTTTGCGAAGTTCGCTGAGCACCGTGTTACGGGCAATCGTATACAACCAGGTGGAGAAAGAAGCATCTAACTCTCTGAAGGAATGCAAGCTGCGAAATGCTTTATAGAACGTTTCCGAGCATAGATCTTCGGCAAGCAGCTCCATATGAGCGCTCTTTAACATGTGATAAACGAAGGCCAATATCTTCCGCTGATACCTTCGCATGAGCTCCGAGTACAGTTCCGTATTGCCTTCCTTAATTTCGCGAATCATTTGGGAATCCGTCATTTAGGTGCGATCCTCCTCGCGCTTCCATGGGCCATCTTCCCGTTCGATTCTTACATCAATTATTACCGAACAGGTTTGAAAAAGTTGCGGTTATCTATGTAACTTCGATAAAAAATCTATTCGACATGAAAGCAAAATTAACAGCGTAGCCAAACTTTGAGGATATTATACCACAGGAGTTGGATTTAAAAAAACATCCATTCCTGCATTATTCATGTCAATCGACGACGAAACGCGATTTCTCGTTGCCATAAGCCCCATAAATTGGCAGACCTTTGCCCATTTCAGCAAAGGTCTGTTCAATACAATATGCTAGTGGCCTCAGGATGATTCAGCAATTGACCCCGCAACGAAACGCGTGGCCGCCTCTCGAACGTCGTCTGCCTGCGTGATGGCGGAAATCACAGCAATGCCGTCCGCCCCAGCGCGAATGATTTCGCCGGCTGACTCGATCGTAATGCCGCCGATGCCGACCAGGGGCAAGGCGATCCCGCAAGCGCGTAGCTCGCGGAGAATTCCCGGCCCTTGCGGTGCTTTGGCGTCCGCTTTCGAGGCCGTGGGATAGATCGGCCCGATGCCAAGGTAATCGGCACCGTGCCGAACGGCGGCCTCCGCTTCGGCGAGCGTGTGCGCGGAGACGCCGAGGATGCGGTCGCCGATCCGGGCGCGGACCCGCACGGCCGCCTCGTCCTCCTGGCCGACGTGAACGCCGTCGGCTCCGATCGTAAGGGCCAGTTCCACGTCGTCATTGACGAGGAACGGCACACCACGCTGGCGGCATGCGCCTTGCAGCTGGATGGCGAGTTCCCGCAGCGGAGCCCCGGTGAGCGCGCCCGGCCCTTTCTCGCGGAATTGCACGAGCGTGACGCCGCCGGCAAGCGCCTCTTCCAGCACCCGCAGCGGCTCTATACGGCAGTTCGTGCTGCCGATGACCAGATAAGTCCGCAGCAGTTGGCGCATGCGGGCTGCCTCGATGCGACCGCTTCCGCCACCGTCGTTCATCGGGATACTCCTTGTAAGCGACGGTAAGCAAAATGGTTCGTCGGCCCATGCCCCTGCCCCAGCTCAAGCCCGTGCTCGATCGCCGCTTGAATAAAGGCCCGGGCGGTCCGTACCGCGTCTAGAGCCGGTAAGCCTTTGGCTAACCCCGCTGTCAGCGCAGCCGAGAAGGTGCATCCCGTGCCATGTGTATGTGGCGTGGGAATTCGCCGTCCGACCAACTCCGTGAAGGTCGACCCGTCATAGTACAAATCAACAACCCGATCGCCGTTCTCGGTGTCGTGGCCGCCCTTGAGTACGATCTGCCGCGACCCGTACGCGCAGATACGTTTGGCCGCTTCGCGACGATCCTCCATGGTGCGGATCGACAGGCCGGACAACACCTCCGCCTCCGGGAGGTTAGGCGTAACGATGAAAGCCAGCGGCAGCAATTGCTCGCGCAGCGCTCGCACCGCTTCCGGCTGGAGCAGAGAAGCGCCGCCCTTGGCAACCATTACCGGGTCGACCACCACTTGAATCCAGCCAAAGGCTCGAATCTGGGCGGCAACCGCCTCAATGATTTCCGCGCTGAACAGCATGCCGGTCTTCAGCGCATCTACCCCGAGGTCGGAACCAACCGCTTCGATTTGCTCCGCCGCCGCTTCCGGGGGCAGCGGGTAGACGTTCGTCACGCCCAGCGTGTTCTGAACCGTCACGGCAGTGATCGCCGACATGCCGTAAACGTCCAGCTCCTGGAACGTTTTGAGGTCGGCCTGGATGCCGGCCCCGCCGCCGCTGTCCGACCCGGCAACCGTCAGCGCCTTGGAGATCCGGCTCATCCGACCCACCATCCGCCGGCGCCTGTCGCCTGCATTTCACGCACTGCCGCGTGGCCCTTGAGCGAATGCGGATGAAGCTTCGCCAGCTCGTCGAGGAACGCGATCTGGAAGCTGCCCGGTCCGGCGGCGGCCGTCCGCTCGGCGGCGCGGGACGCGGCGGCGCCATAGAACGCTAGCCCGGCGGTACCGGCCAGCAGCAGATCGCGCTCCACCGCGGCGAAGGCTCCCAGCACCGACGTGAGCAAGCAGCCCGTGCCGGTCACCTGGGTCAGCAGCGCGTCTCCGCCGCTGACAAACCGGCACTGCAGCCCGTCGGTGATGACGTCTTCACGGCCGGTAATCGCCACGACCGTGTTCAGCGCCCGCGCGGCCCGTACCGCGAGTTCGGCCGCCTCGTCCCCCGCGGTGTCGCCGGCATCAACCCCCTTGATCTCGCGGGTTTCCCCGACGAGATGGGCGATCTCCGCCGCATTGCCGCGCAGGAGCGACACCTTTACCTCGCGCAGGATACGCAGAGCCGATTCAGTGCGAAAGGCGGTCGCCCCCGCACCGACCGGGTCAAGCAACACCGGCACGCCATGAGCGTTCGCCGACCGGCCGGCGAGGATCATCGCTTCGACCTGCTGCGTCGACAACGTGCCGATGTTCAAGACGAGGGCCCCGGCGATCTTGGCCATATCAGCCACCTCCTCGGGAGCATAGGCCATGACCGGCGAAGCGCCAAGGGCGTACAAGCCGTTTGCGGTAAAATTCGTGACGACAACATTGGTCATGTTATGCACGAGGGGTTTCGTTTTTTGCACCTTTTCCAGCACATCGGACAGATCTTTTTCCATTAAGCTCATGTTTTCAACCTCTCTTTCGATCATTTGGATGAATGCGAGATCATCGGCATCGCAACCGGCCAGTCTTCCTGCCGGTAAGCCATATCCCAAAAGAGATATTCCAATTGGCAGCTTTGCAGAAAATGATCGGCCATCCTTTGCCGCTCTTCCTCCCTGGCTGTATCCGCCCATCGGTCTAACGCATGGATAAACTTCTCCGTCACATCCCCCGAAAGACGCCCGTAAAAATCAATCCACTCATAAAACGGATGGTCCGGTGTCGGCTGCACTTCTGCCAGCAGCTTTTGGCCGATCACCAGATAGGTCCAAGGGCAGGGCAATAAAACGGCATAGATCTCGCCCAAACTCCCTTCGTGGGCCACCGTCAGCATATGACGGATATAATGATGCGCCGAAGGTGCAAGCGGGTACCCCTGCAACTCTTCAAAATTCACTCCGGCGGCCCGGCAAAAAATCTGATGGGGTTGAACTTCACGGTTTAAAATATACGCGATCTGTTCGTTGAACATCGCGATCTCCTCTCGGGTCCGGCTTTTGGAAATCGCGATACCGTAAATCCGCATATAGGCGTTTAAATATTCGTAATCCTGCTTAACGTAATGAATGAGCTGCTCTTTCTCCAGTTGTCCCCTTGCGATGCCTCTGACGAACGGATGATCGAATATGGCTTGATAGATCCCGTCCGCCTGACGTCGTAGCTCCTGCGTAAACCCCATCGTCTCCACCTCCCAATATATTGAACTAGGAAATCCCCTGAGAAGACGACGACAAACGACCTGTTAACAGAGCGCGCAAAAAAGCCGCTCCGTAGAGGGAGCGGCTCGATCAAGTCCTAGGCTGATATACGACAACCTGAGCACTATTCAAATGGGGGCCGACTCCACTTTCCTACGCTAGTATGAACTAGATCAGGTTCAAAGGGTCCAAGATGGTCTCTTGTCTCAGCCGTTTACGGCGCCCCTAGTGGATTTCCTATGCAATTCACCTATTACTCTACCGATCCCTGCCTGGATTGTCAATCCCGTCCAGCGAAAGATCGTTGGATCACTTGTTTCTCTCGTCTACACCATCCCCGGAATGCTGCATAGCATAACTATCAGGGAACTGTCTTGTAAACCGGTTCCTCAGGATAAGTAACCGGATCCCATCCAGCTAAGGAAGGTTAGGCCATGAATTCAGCCGGAAAAAGCAAATCCTCGTCCTCCAACAAGAAAAATGGCAAAAAGGGCGGTTTCCGGCCAAAAACCCCGGAATATACCGTAGCTGCGCTGCTTCTTTCCGGTAAACTTCGCGTGGATTCCGTCCAGTTATACCGTAACGCAACCATGTATGTCTCCCTTGTTGGCGAATACAAAACGATCAGCAGCGATGCAAACGCCGACAAGTTGCTGAACTTTCTCAACGAGAATGGAGATATGACCATCAATGACATCATCAATGCCATGAAGAAAAAAGCGGACAATTCCTCCTGAACCCGCTCTTCCTTTGAAAGATTCGGGCGGGAGGATCGCTCGCTTTACATCATAACCTAGATGCGGGGGTTTACTACAATGAGTGAATTTGACGGCGAAGGCTTCTCGGAACTCATCGTAATCATCATTCTGGTCGTTCTGTTCTTCTACGGTTCCAACGATATCGAAACGCTGACGGGCGCCCCGACTTCCGATTAACTGTCGAAGGCGACCCACAGCGTTCTCTCGTTATTTCAACTGCAAACGAATCGTTTTGATTTCATACGGTGACATCGACAACTCAAGCTCCGCAGCTGAGGAGGATTCTCCTAAAGACCGTTCCATCATGTCGGTTTCTTGCCAGGAAATCACCGGCATCCCGAAATGGAAGCGAACGCGGCCTCGGCCTCCCTTGTATTCATGCAAACGAACGATCAAGCCGTCGCCGTCTTCCGCTTTTTTCACGGCATCAATGACGACGTCCGCACTTCCGCTCGTTTGGAGCAGTGAGAATGAAGACGAGCGCGCCTGGCCCATCGTGGCGTAAACCGGCTGATTTAGCAGCGTTGCTGCCTGTACGGTACCACCTTCGGACCAATGCCCCTCGTGAGGATACAGAGCGTACGTAAACTCATGCTCGCCGCGATCCGCTTGCGGATCCGGATAAGTTGCCGATTTCAGCAGCGACAGCCGGATCACATGGTCCTTAATGTCGTGGCCGTATTTGCAATCATTCAGCAGGCTGACCCCGTACCCGTGCTCTGACAAATCGACCCATTGATGACCGACCGTTTCAAATCGAGCAAGGTCCCATGAGGTGTTCCAGTGCGTCGGTCGCTTGACGTTTCCGAATTGGATATCGTAAGTAGCTTCCGTAGCCCGTACGTCAACCGGAAAAGCGACCTTCAGCAGTTGCTGACGCTCCTGCCAATCAACTTGAGTCTGGAAGTCAATCCGCCGGTTGTTGCCATACAGAATCATCTCTTGGCGGATCGTCGAGTTCATATAAGTCCAAGTAAAGCTAACGACGGCGCGCAGCGAACCCGTCACGACTTTACAGTCCTGTAGCTGCTCGACCTCGCGTTGTTTCTCCTGGTAGAACACATCGATGTCCCAAGCCTCAAACATTTTCGGCTTATCTTCAAACACCTGAAGTACGTTCCCCCGTTCGCCCGGCGCCAGCACTTCGCGGCCGGCTTCCCGATCAAAGATCGAGATTAGCTGCCCGCCATCATTCCACTCGATGTTATAAATCGGGGTTTCGATTCCGTTTGGCCGTGTTTTAAAAGGTTCATCTGGTGTGAGATCAACCTGTTCGTCCTTGCTGCGTTCAATCGTCACAAAGCCAAGCGGCGGCACGTTCTCTACTTGCACCCACACCGTCTTTCCGTCGAATTCGGATTTCAGCTCTATCCCGCCTGCTTGAACCCACTTTGCTCCTTCAGCTTGCCCCTCCAAAGCAACCAAGCCGGTAAAAGGCCAGGAGGACGGATTCCATACGGTGTACGAATCCCCCGCGTCGTTCGTCAAGGCTTGAATGGCTTGCTCGCGGCAGGATTCCAACAGCGATTCGGCCTGCGCGTACTCCAGCTTGGAATCGCGGTACACCTCTGGAATGGACGAGCCTGGAATGATGTCGTGGAATTGGTTGCGCAGGATCGTTTTCCAGCTTTCGTCCAACTTCGCTTTCGGATAAGCCTCCCAGTCTCCTTCCGCGAGCAGCGCCTGCAGGCTGAGCAACCATTCGGTGTCCCGGGACAACAACTCCAGTTTGCGGTTCATCTTTTTGTTGTACGCTTGGCTGGTGTAGGTTCCTCTATGGTATTCCAGGTACAGCTCACCGTCCCAGGTATGAACATAGCGATCCGCCGCCCCAACGGTCTCTTGCAGCTTGGCGAAAAATTCGTCCGCCCGGCCGGTCGTTACCCTCGGAAGGCCCGGCATTTCGTCGAGCCGCCGCCGCAACTCCAGATGCTCGCGATTGACACCGCCGCCTCCATCCCCATAACCGTAAGAAAGCAGAAGCTCTTTGTTAACCTCTTTGTCGCGATACGTCTCCCAAATGCCTTGCACGCTGGACGCCTCAATATTCCCGTTATAGGTATACCACCAGAAACTGCCGTCCTGCGGCGTAGTGATGAAGTGCGTCAGCACCTCGCTGCCGTCGATACCGCGCCAGTGAAACGTATCATGCGGCATGCGGTTGTACTGGTTCCAGCTGATTTTCGTTGTCATAAACGTATCGATGCCCGACTTGCGCAAAATCTGCGGCAGGGCCCAGCTGTATCCGAACACGTCCGGGAGCCATAAGTAGGTACATTCCTGGCCAAACTCCTCACGTAAAAAGCGCGTCCCGTACAGCAACTGCCGCACCAGCGATTCCCCGCTCGTCAAATTGCAGTCTGCCTCCAGCCACATGCCGCCGGCTGCTTCCCAGCGCCCTTCCTTGACGCGTTCCTTGATCTGTTCATAAAGCTCCGGATAATCCTGCTTGATATATTCGTACAGTTGCGGCTGCGTCTGCAGGAACACGTACTCCGGGAACATCTCCATTAAGCGCAGCACGGTGCTGAAGCTGCGGGCTGCTTTTTCCCGCGTATGCTTAAGCCGCCACAACCAGGCGACGTCGATATGCGTGTGTCCGATGCATTGGACCGTGACCGGCGACGTCTTCTTCATTCCCGCCACCGCTTGGGTCAATTGCTCCTCGGCTTCCGTCAGCGAAGCATAAAATCCTTCCGATCCTGGATAAGACCAATCGATCCTCAGAAAAGCACGATCCAGTGCCGTCAATAGGTCGGTCCGCTCCGGCGCATTCGCCGGCAGCACCTCCACTGTCTGCATGACCGCACGGGACGTATAATACAAGCGATCTACGGTCCCGTCCAACCAAGCGATTTCCGCCCGCTTGATCCGGTGTTCCTGCACCTGCGGCTTCCCGCCGCCCTCAAGCCCGGACCATAAACGAAACTGCAACTTGACCTTGGTACCGGAGGCTTCTTCCGGGAAAAACACCTCTTGGTGATTCATATCCACGCCTTGGAACGGTTCGCCGTTGACATACAGGAGCGATTCGAACCCGGAGTTGTTCCCTCCGCCCGTTTTGCCGAAGTCGAATACGCCGACGATCTGGCGTCCTCTCCATGCGGCCGGGATTTCAATGTTCGTCTCCAGCCATAGGTAAAGATCTCGGCCTTCCCAGCGTTCTCCCGCCTGCATCTTGGACCATGGCCCCTCCTTAGGCGGTCTGGCGCCGATGTGCCCTTCCTCGTCCACTTGCGCTTGAAACGCCTCGATCGGCTGGGCATCGCGGTATCGGTATGCTTCCAGCTCGCGTATCCGTGCATTCAATTTCTCTTCCGTCCAAAACATCGTATCGGGTACCTCCCTGAATATGAGTGTGCCTACCCCCTCATTTTCCGGTTCTGTCCCTGCGAAGTAAATTACTTATCCTCATCAATTTTTGTCCTATTATGATATGATGAAGATAATTTGAACAAAGGAGCGCCTGCCTATGGATTTGAAAAAATGGCGGAACGAACTGGCTTCTGTACTGAACGGAATCTGTGGTGAAATCGCGGTGGGGGATGCCGTGGTCGATTGGGTCGATATCGTGATAGAACAAACCGGCGGTTCTGGAAAATGCCCTCCCCACGCGCATACGTGGTACGAATTCAACTACGTCCTGTCCGGTCGGATGCAAACTCGCTTCATTGATCAGGACGTGATGGTTCACGCGGGCGAATTTTTTCTGATCCCGCCGGGGATGACCCATGCTCACGACTATTCTCGCGAAGATCCGCATGAAGGCATCTGCCTGCGATGGCGGTTTCGGCCTTCACCAGGCGAAGTAGATACCGCTGACGATAGCTTTCTTGGACGGCTTGGTCGTCTGAAGGATTGGCCCCCCGGCGCTTACCACGATAATGACGGCATCCGGTCGCTGTTGCTCCAGTTCTTTGCCGAAGCGGAGAGCGGGCGGTCCCCTTTTTATCTGCGGCTGCTGTTGGTGCAATTGCTGGAGGTTTTGTCCGGAGTGACCGTACGCCATGCGTCAGTGGCAACAGAGCCAGTGCAAGCCCGTGACGCGTTGCTCCGCAAAGTGGAGGTTTATTTGGAGGATTTTCGCGGGGACCGGCTGAATGTTGAAGCGTTGGCAGCCTCGCTGCATATGAGCTACGGCCATCTATCCCGCTTGTACAAACAAAAAACCGGCCGGACTCTGATCGAGGAAATGAACCGAATCCGTCTGGCCAAAGCCTGCGAGTTGCTGTTGCAGCCTTCCTTGCTCATTAAGGAAGTCGCCGAACAAGCCGGTTTTCCTGACATCTACTACTTCAGCAAGGCGTTCAAGAAGAAATACGGCATCAGCCCGCTCACTTACCGCAAGCAACAGGCGTGCTTGGCGAAGTAGCGCTTTTTCATAAGGCATGTTCGTTAATCAGGGCCAACGGATGTCTTGTGCCACTTGTGCCGATGCCCCCTGTGGGTGTCGTATCTGTAATCAACGTTCAAGTGTTGTCCCATTGTATTCGATTTTTCATATATAACTTGTCATGAACACCCAAATGTACGAGATCTATTCGAAAATTCATACAGAAACATGTCTACCGCACTCCCGCGGCCAAAATAAGCATGATAATTCATATATAATCGGCTGAATTCAGGAAAATGGACGATATCTATACAATTTATCGTATAGATTTCTCGCCTGCTGTGTAAAAAGACAAAAAAAAGACCGCTTCCTTCGAAGCGGTCCTTGCTCACTCACGAGCAAGAAGTTATTGGATAGGAGTGGAGAGAAACCATACTGTACTTTTATTATATGTATACGTTTTCATTCTGTCAACACTTTTTTTTGAGCGCTTTCATTTCGCAATCCACAAGGGGTTGCCGTATCCCATTTAACTCTTAGTTTGACATCGAAAACATCCCAGCGTCCCTCGGTTTGTAAGCGGAAATAGAAGCATAGGGGCAGGAAGTTCGCGTTCGCTAAGAGTGTGTAACGGAACCCATGGCCCTTCTTTGCCCATTTCCCAGTCATTTCCCGTTCTAACGGACTCTAGTGACCTTATTGAGCTTGAATGGTACCTAAAGAGACGCTTTTGTCCAAAATAAGGTCTTCTGGGTCCGTTAGCAACAAAATTGAACCAAAAGCGGACAAATAGCGTCTCTGAGTTCCGTTAGCTGAAATCACACATCAGGCCCGGCTGAATTCAAGATTCGACGCCGAGCCTCCCCTTCGATTCCCCTTCGTGATCAAAAGCCGAATTCAAAACAACCTCTTAAAGGTAGACGGTGTGGCCTAGGGATTGGAGATGCGCCTTCGCCCTCTCCATCTCCCCTTCCTGACGGAAAGATAAGCGCAGCACACCCGGAACGTCCTCGCGACTTTCGATAATCTGCATGTTGCTCAGGTTGATGTGCCGAAGGCCCAGCTCAGTCGCGATTTGCCCGATGATCCCCGGCGTGTCGGGCACGTCGATGTAGATGTCGAACAAAGAGGTGATCGCCCCTTTGCGCCGCTCCGGCAACTCGCTGCGGAACCGGTTTGCTTTTTGGAACGCGGCTTCGATCCCTTCTCCGTTCTGTTCCTCGAGCAAGGAGATGAAACCTTCGATCTCGTCGTTCCAATCCTTCAACAAGCCAAGCAACACTTCACGGTTGCTGAGCAGAATGTCCCGCCAAACCACCGGGTCGCTCGAAGCGATCCGCGTGATGTCGCGGAAACCGCCGGCCGCCAGCATGCGGTACAGCCCGTTGCCGTCGTTGTAATCGCGTACCTGGTTTACCAGTGCAACCGCAATGATATGCGGCAGATGACTGATCGCTCCAACGATTTCGTCATGCATGACCGGGTCGACGCGGACGATTTGCGCTTTAGTGTGTGACAGCAACTGTTCTAAGCGCTGGTAAGCCTCTTCCGGTACGTCAGGAGACGGCGTCAACACGTAATAGGCGTTCTCAAATAAGAACGATGAAGCGGCCTCAACGCCAGAACGCTCCGAGCCGGCCATCGGATGGCCGCCGATAAAATGCACGCCCGGGCGAGAAATTCTCGCCGCGCAAGCGGCGACGGCCGCCTTCGTGCTTCCGACGTCCGTCACAATGCAGCCAGGCTTCAGCGGAAGTTCAGTCAACTTCTGTAGGTAATCCTCCAGGAGCCCTACCGGCACGCACAAAAAAATAAAGTCGGCATCCGCCGCCGCCTCTTCCATGGACAGAGTCGCGGCGTCAACGACGCCGCGCTCCTCGATGCGTTTCAGGGATTCCGGACGGTGGGCATGGCCGACGACCGTGATTCCCGGCTTGCCTTTCAGGCACAACGCCAGCGAACCTCCGATCAAACCAACGCCAAAAATGGCAATTTTCGTTGTCATCGTTTCTCACTCATTTTCTGCGAATAAATTAGGAGATTAAACCCGGGTTGCCGATTTACCAAGCACCTGCTCCAAGGCGGTCACGAATTTGGCGTTTTGTTCCGCTGATCCTACGGTGACCCGCACGAAATTTGGATATTTCGAAAAGCCCGCCCGCACGATAATGCCTAACTGCAGCAGCGACCCAAACATTTCACCGGCCGGACGCTGAACATCAACCATAATGAAATTGCCGTGTGCCGGAAAATACGTAAGACCCAGCCGTTCGAACTCGCCATACAGATAAGCAATGCCTTCACGGTTCTTGGTGCGGCAATCGGCCACGAATTCTTGATCAGCCAAGGCCGCTTTGGCCGCCGCTTGACCGATCCGAGATGTATTAAACGGCTCGCGAACCTGGTTAATCAGTTTGATAACACTCGGCTGACCCACGCCGTAACCGATGCGCAGCGAGGCGAGACCGTAGATCTTGGAGAACGTACGAAGCACAACCAGATTTGGATATTGGTTCAGCAAGGCAATCCCGTTCGTGTAAGCCGAATCGGTAACATACTCGGCGTACGCTTCATCCAATACGACCAGCACATGTCCCGGAACCCGGTCAAGAAAAGATACGAGTTCGGAATGAGGCACGATCGTCCCGGTTGGATTGTTTGGATTGCAGATCCAGACCGCCTTCGTTTTATTCCCAATGCGGGTGAGCATTCCCTCCAAATCGTGGGTACCATCCTTCAGCGGCACTTCGATGCTGACGGCCCCCTCGATATCGGCATTGCTCTTATACACGCTGAACGTTTGATCCGCCATCACCGTCTCGTCGCCAGGCAGGAAAAACGCGCGAGCGATCAAGGCGATAATTTCATCCGAACCGCAGCCGAAAATAATTTGTTCCTTCCCAACGCCAAGCTGGCTGGCTAACGCTTCGGTCAACTCTGCAGCGCTGCCATCGGGGTACAAGCTTAAGTTAGCCAGTTCCTGCTCGATAGCGGCACGGACACGTGGCGAACTGCCATATGGATTTTCATTGGAAGCCAGCTTGATGACTTCCTTGAGCCCGAGCTCCTTCTTTACTTCTTCAATCGGTTTACCGGGTTGATACACCGGCAAATTGACGATCTGGGGTTTCGGCAACATGGATAGGTTCCTCCCTCAAATGACTTGTTGTGCTATTCTCTAAAAAATCTATAATCTCAATTTTGCCACAAAGTCGCGAATTTGCAACAACCCTTGGTCCCGGGTGGACGCCTGCGCCAACAACGGCAAGGTTTCTTCGATCTTTCGCACGATCGCGCTGCCGACCACCGCGCCGTCACAGATGGCCGCAAAACGCTCAACCTGTTCCCGGCTGGATATCCCGAAGCCAACGGCGACAGGCAAATCCGTTTGCGCTTTAACGGATGCAATAAATTCGTCAACGCTGGCGTTAAACGTAGCCCGCTCACCGGTCACGCCCAGTGAGGAAACGCAGTAAACAAATCCGCGGGCACGTTCCAGAATCTGCGCGATCCGACCACTGGACGTTGGAGCTACGAGCGGAATCAGCCTAACGCCCGCTGCATCCGCTAACCCCAGAACCTCCTCCGCCTCTTCATAGGGAAGGTCTGGTATGATTAAACCGCTGATCCCCGCTTCCTTCACGGCAGCAAAGAAACGATCCGATCCCATTTGCAACACGGGATTGTAATAAGTAAACAAGACGAATGGAAGACGGATTCCCCGTTCTCGGGCTTTGGCGGCTGTCTCGATGCAGGAAGCGACCGTGATCCCATGGACCAGAGCACGCTCTGACGCCCGTTGAATGACCGGACCGTCCGCCAAGGGGTCGGAGTATGGCACACCTAACTCCACCACATCGGCACCGGCCTCCTCCAACACCGCTAAAATATCGAGGGTCGTTTCCGGGTCCGGGTCTCCGACAGTCACAAACGGAATCAGCGCGGTTTTCCCCGCCGTCTTCAGTTTCGCAAATGTGTCGTCGAGCAAGTGGTCCGTAGGTTGACTCATATCGTTCCCCCGCCTTCCGTATACGCCATAATGGACTCCACATCTTTATCTCCGCGGCCGGACAAGCAGATGATGACGATCTCGTCACGACTCATGGCCGGGGCCATCTTCACGACTTGCGCCACCGCGTGCGCCGATTCCAAGGCCGGGATGATCCCTTCGGTCTGGCTCAGCAGTTGGAGCGCATCCAGCGCTTCGCGGTCGGTTATCGGGTAATACTTCGCGCGTTCGATATCCTTCAGATAGGAATGCTCCGGACCAATCCCCGGGTAATCCAGACCGGCGGAAATCGAATGAGCCGGCAGCACCTGACCAAATGCGTCCTGCAGCAAATAACTCATCGAGCCTTGGAAGACGCCTTTCGTCCCTTTGGTCATCGTAGCAGCGTGGAATTCAGTATCGACACCTTTGCCGGCGGCTTCCACACCTACGAGACGAACCTCCTGATCCTCGACAAACGGATAAAACATCCCGATCGCATTACTCCCGCCGCCAACCGCAGCGACGAGCATCTCCGGCAACCGACCTTCCGCCCGCAAAATCTGCTCCCGTGTTTCATCGCCGATAATGCGTTGGAAATTCCGCACCATCATCGGATACGGATGCGGCCCGGTGGCCGACCCCAGAATATAAAACGTGTCATGCACGTTGCTGACCCAATAGCGCAGCGCCTCGTTGCAGGCATCCTTCAAAGTCCGAGTACCCGACATCACCGGAACGACCTCTGCACCAAGGAGTTTCATCCGAAACACGTTCAACTGCTGCCGCTTCGTATCCTCCTCGCCCATGAACACTTTGCATTCTAGACCTAACAAAGCGGCAACAGTAGCGGTTGCCACCCCGTGTTGGCCCGCGCCGGTCTCGGCGATGACCTTCTGCTTCCCCATCCGCTTAGCCAGGATCCCCTGCCCGATCGCATTGTTGATCTTGTGAGCGCCGGTATGGTTCAAATCCTCGCGTTTCAGGTAAATTTTGGCCCCGCCCAAGTGCTGCGTCAGGCGTTCCGCATAATACAACGGGGTCTCCCGCCCGGAATACTGCTTCAGCAAATAAGCAATCTCCGCTTGAAAATCGGGATCATCTTTATATTTCAAATAGGATTCTTCCAATTCGATTAATGCGTTCATCAGCGTTTCCGGCACGTAACGGCCTCCAAAAGGGCCAAAACGTCCATGCTCATCCGGTACCTGCTTCATCATCCCTTCACCCTCTCTACGAATGCTGTCATTTTCGCGATATCCTTCACGCCGTCCGTTTCAACCCCGCTTGAGACGTCAACACCGTCCGGCTGTAAGGTCTCGATCAACACCCTAACATTATCGGGATGTAGTCCGCCGGCCGCCAGGAACGGAATTCCGTGCTCCTTGGCCCATTGTCGATAGGGTTCAGCAGCTGCCCAATCAAACGTGATGCCGGAGCCTCCGCCGTAATTCGGGTCGTACGTATCGAGCAGCAGCCCGTCCAGCACGCCGTCATATTCCGCCAAGGTTGCACCGGCATGGACCGTTCCGTCCGTTTTCACCGAAAAAGCTTTGAAAATCTTGACGCCATACGCATCTTTGACCTTCCGGCAAAACTCCGGGCTTTCCGTCCCGTGGAGCTGCAGGATGTCCAGCGGCGCCTGCCGCAAAACCTCGTCCAGCTCCTCCAAGGTCGGATTGACGAAAACCCCAACGCTCTGGGGAACCGCCTCCACGCTCCACTCTCGAAGCACGGGAAGCAGCTCCGCCGCACGGCTTCCGCTGATTTGACGCTTGCTTCTGGCAAACACGAATCCGACATAATCTACGGGTAAGTTCACCATAGATTTTAGCACTTCAACGCTTTGAAGTCCACAAATTTTTACGGCGGCTTCCCCCATGTTACGTCGTCCCTTTCGCATTGTTGTTCTGTTCTGCAGCTTGAAGTATCGGTCCCATCAAATCATGTACTGCGTCCCCAACGTTAGCCCTCCGCATAAAAGTTTCCCCGATCAGCACACCTTTTGCGCCGTTTCGCTGCAAGAATTCCACATCTTCCCGCGTCTGAATCCCGCTCTCACTGATCAGTGTCGCATGCGGCGGCACCAGTGCGGCCAGCGCGGTCGTTGTCTCCAGGGACACCTCAAAGGTCCGCAGATTCCGGTTGTTAATACCGATCAGCTTCGCTGTGGGCAGTGCCAGGACCCGATCCAGCTCCTCGCGGTCGTGGACCTCAATCAATGCGTCGAGCCCCAGTACCGTGGCGAGAGCCAAGTAGTCACGCAACTGGACATCGCTCAGAATCGCCGCGATCAGCAGCACCGCGTCGGCACCTAGCAGCCGAGCTTCATAGATCTGTCGCTCGTCGATCACGAAATCCTTGCGCAGCAGCGGCACGTTTACCGCCTCGCGAATCGCACTCAAGTAAGCCCCGCTGCCCTGAAAATACGTTTCATCCGTCAGTACGGAGATACAGTCGGTTCCTGCCGCTTCATACGCCGCGGCCAGTTGAACCGGATGGAAGTCCGGACGGATCAATCCTTTGGAAGGAGACGCCTTTTTCACTTCGGCGATTAATCCCATGTCCCGTTTCCGGCCCGCCGTAAGGGCGGAGTGGAAGCTGCGTGTCGGCGCCATCGCCGCGATGTGGCGTTCCGCTTCTGCGATGGAGAAGGTTTCTGCCAAACGCGCAACCTCCGTTTTTTTCGTCTCCACAATCCGATCAAGATACATAACTTAATTCCTCCGTTGTCTGAATAAGCTGCTCTAGCTTGTTAAGGGCTTTCCCCGAATCAATCGCTTCCGCAGCGATGACGACCCCTTCACGAATGTTGTCCGCCAGACCGGCCACATACACGCAAGCGCCTGCGTTGGCTAAGACTACGTCCCGGTGGGCTCCCGGTGCCCCTTGCAGTACACGACGAACGATCTCCGCGTTCGTCAGCGGATCGCCGCCGATCATCGCCTCCAGAGGATACGTGCGAAGCCCTAGATCTTCCGGTTGAAGATCATAGGTTCTAATCTCACCGTTTTTCAGTTCAGATACCCGTGTTGGGGACGAAATGCTAATCTCATCCAACCCTTCTCGACTGCTGACGACTAGCGCACGTTTGGACCCCAACTCACGCAGCACTTCGGCGATCGTTGATGTTTTACCTCCATCGTAGATACCCAGTACCTGGCGATCCGCCCCTGCCGGATTCGTCAACGGACCCAGCATGTTGAAGACCGTACGGATGCCCAACTCCTTGCGAGGTCCAGCCGCATGTTTCATCGATGGATGATACAGCTGTGAGAACATGAAACAAATGCCGATATCGTCAAGGCAGCGTTTTGCCTGTCCGGCGTCCAGTTGAATATTGACGCCTAATGCCTCAAGCACATCGGCGCTGCCTGAACGGCCGGATGCCGATCGGTTGCCGTGTTTCGCCACGCGGACCGATACCGATGCCGCAACGATGGCTGCCGTCGTCGACACATTGATTTTATGGATGCCGGAACCGCCCGTGCCACACGTGTCTAGTAACTTCTGTGTTTCCGTATCAATCCGGCTGGAGGCACCACGCATCGCTTCTGCGAAACCGGTGATCTCCTCAACCGTTTCCCCTTTGATTCGCAGTGCCGTCAACAGGCTGCCGATTTGGGCCGGCGTTGATTCGCCGTTCATGATGGCCTGCATCATGCCGCGCGCTTCTTCCCGCGCCAAATGTTGTCCTTCGATTAAGCGGCTGATGCCCGCTTGAACGGTTTGCTGTCCTGTCGTCATATCGATTCGCTCCTCTCTTTAGTTCCCCGGAGTATATTCGTATAGGTAATCCTGGTTAATGATATCGTCGTTTCGTGCCGGAGGCGGAAACATCTGCTCTGCGGTGCGGATTGCCGTCAAAAGCGCCTTGGCTTTATTTACCGACTCTTGATATTCGTTCTCCGGAATCGAATCCCACACGATGCCCCCGCCCGCTTGCACGTAAGCCTTCCCTTGCTTGAACACGATCGTGCGGATCGTAATGCAGGAATCCATATTCCCCGAGAACCCGAGATAGCCGATGGCTCCGGCGTACGTACCTCGTGATTCACGCTCGAGCTCGGCAATGATCTCCATAGCCCGCAGCTTCGGCGCACCCGATACCGTCCCAGCCGGCAGGCAGGACAGGAAGGCATCGAAAAAATCCTTGTCATCCCGCAGCCTGCCGGACACTTTGGATACCATGTGCATGACATGAGAGTAACGCTCGATATCCATATAGGATTCGCATGTGACACTGCCGAAATCGGAGACGCGGCCCAAATCGTTACGGCCGAGGTCGACCAGCATCAGGTGCTCCGCCCGTTCCTTCTCATCCTGCAGCAGCTCGGCTTCCAGCGCCAAGTCTTCCGCTTCTGTGGCCCCCCGTGGTCTCGTTCCGGCAATCGGGCGGGTCTCCACACGGTCATTCTCTACCTTGACCAACGCCTCGGGCGACGTCCCAACGATAATTTCCTCGTCCAGCTTGAGATAATACATATACGGCGACGGATTCAGCGTCCGCAAGACGCGGTAAACGTGAAGCGGATCGACTTCGGTTTCGATATGGAATCGCTGCGAGAGCACCACTTGAAAAATATCGCCCGCGCGGATATATTCCTTCGCCTTATCTACATTTGCGATGAATTGCTCCTTCGTCAGGTTGGACTTTACGTCACCGAGGTCGGTCACCGCCGGCAGCGGCCTGCGGTTAAAGCTCTCGCCCGGCCCTTCCTGCTGCAGCAGATCGGCCGCCAGATCCAGCTTCGTCTCCGCCTCCGCATAAGCCCGGCGAATATCCTCATCGCGGTCACCCGGCTTGACGTGCACGTTGGCCACCAGCAAGATGCGTTGTTTTACGTGGTCGAACACAATCACTTGGTCGCAGAACATAAACTGCATATCTTGCAGATTCAGGTCATCGACCTGATGCGCAGGGAGCTTCTCATAATATTGCAGCAGATCATAACCGAAAAACCCGATCGCCCCGCCTGTAAACGGCGGCATTTCCGGAAGCTTCGGACTGCGGTAGCCCCGCAGGATCGCCTTCAGCTCATCAACGGGCCGGGACGAGCGCAGCCGCTCTTCGCCGCCTTCACGACCGACCGTAATTTCGCCTTTCTTGGCCGAGATGGTCAGGAACGGATCGGTGCCGATAAAAGAATACCGTGCCCACTGACTGCCACCTTCTACGCTCTCCAGCAAAAATGCCCGCTCCCGCTGGGCGATACGGCGGAAGATTCGAATCGGGGTTTCCATGTCGGCGAGCAGCGTACGGGCA
The DNA here is from genome assembly GCF_037969915.1 of Paenibacillus sp. FSL R7-0216. NCBI lineage: Bacteria > Bacillati > Bacillota > Bacilli > Caryophanales > Paenibacillaceae > Paenibacillus > Paenibacillus sp. FSL R7-0216. The sequence goes on from NZ_CP150222.1 coordinate 3,065,077, forward strand.
ATCGGGATCAGATTGTATTCGTTCGCCAAAGCAATGACCTGTTCTACTTGCGGGGTTGCCATGTCTCTCACTTCCTTTTCGGTTTGGTTCAGAGCCAAATAAAAAAACCTCTACCGAAGTAGAGGTTCTGGGATTTGCGGTTTATGGGAAAGCACTGCTCCGCATCACGCGTATTCCCTCTCATTCCCCACAAAAGGAAAGGACAAGAATCGCGCCCGGAAACAGGCTATTCGCTCAGCTAAACTCAGCTCATCTCAACTTATCTCTACTCAGCTCTAAAATGTCTCAATTCAAAACGCTCAAAAATCTCAACTAACTTGCTCTCATCTAACTTACACTCATCTAAAATCTAAAATAACTATACCTTATCGACAACCCGTTTGGCAACCCAAACCTGCTCAAGATCCGGAAACACTTAAGTCCGGCCGCAAACTGCGAGCTTCGTTCAAATAAACATGCTTCATGTCCCGTTGTCCTTTGCTTGTGTTCACCTGAATCAATAGGCGTATACATTTCGGCAGGGCACCTTGAACCGGGATCTCCGTCGAGCACATCAGCGGAACCATATCCCAGCCGCTTAAGACCCGAATGGCACGGGCAGGAAAGGTGGCATCCAGGTCTGGTGTCACCGTGATCCAGACACTGCAAATATCCTCGGGTTCGATTTCGTTCCGCGCTACGATTTCTTTCAACAAGGCCGCCGTCGCGTCCAGAATCTCCTGTTCCTCGTTGCGGGCTACCGTTGTTGCTCCGCGAATGCCTCGGTTATACATATTGTCCCTCCTCTTTCAATTCAGCGATCACTTGGCGAACTTCATCCAAAGTCACATCAGAGACAATTTCCACTTGCCCGATCGCCACAGGTAAAATAAATACCATCGTCTGTTCCTTAAATTTCTTGTCGTGCATCATCGCTCCGATTAAATCCTGCTCGTTTAAATGAGCCGGCATGGCCGTCGGCAGACCAAAGCCTCGCAGGATGGACACCGTATCCGTATAAATTTGCGGATCCCTGCCCCGATTCACCGCCAGCTTCGCTGCGGCGGCCATTCCGATCGAAATCGCTTCACCATGTAAGAATTCGCCGTATCCGCCGATCGCTTCGATCGCATGGCCTAACGTATGCCCGAGGTTCAAGATCGCGCGGAGTCCGTTCTCCCGTTCATCAACAGATACGACTTGGGCCTTGATGGAGCAGCCTTGCGTTAAGCCGTAACCTAGCGCTTCGGGATCAAGAGCTAACAAATCGGCCGTATGCTCGCGGCACCAGTCCGCAAAAGCCGTATCCCAAATCAATCCGTGCTTGATCATTTCGGACAGGCCGGCGCGGACGTCGCGCGGCGGCAAGCTTTGCAGGCTGTCCACGTCATAAAGCACCATCTCAGGTTGATGAAAAGCGCCGATCATGTTCTTAGCCAACCGATGATTCACCGCGACCTTTCCTCCGACACTGCTGTCGTGGGCCAGGATCGTTGTCGGCATCTGCACGAAGGTTACGCCGCGCATATACGTCGCCGCCACAAAGCCGGCCAAGTCGCCAACGACGCCGCCGCCGAGCGCTACCACGGCTGAGCGGCGGTCCAAACCTCCTTCAATGGCCGTGGTCATGACATCCTCGTAAACATCCAGCGATTTTGACTTTTCTCCGGATTTGACCACTTTGCTGACTGTCTGGTATCCTTTGGCCTGCAGTGAGGCTTCGACAACCGGCAAATACTTTGGTGCGACATGGTCATCGGTCACGATCAGGATGGGGCTTTTCGTCGACAGCTGATGCTGTTCGAAGAAATCCCCGGCTTTCCCCAGCAAACCGCCGCCGATATAAATCGGATAAGAACGTTCGCCCAAGTCAACCTGCAACGTTCTCATCAATACTCCTCCAACTGAGCCAGGTAGCCCTGGTAATTACGCTCGATCTCCCCGATCGAATCGCCGCCGAATTTCTCCAGGAACGCTTTGGCGACTTCCCAAGCAACCACATGCTCCAGCACGACGCTAGCCGCCGGAACGGCACAGGCGTCCGAACGCTCCACTTGGGCGGCAAACGCCTCGCGGGTGTCGATATCGACGCTTTGCAGCGGTTTGTACAGCGTCGGAATCGGCTTCATTACTCCGCGAACGACGATCGGCATGCCGTTGGTCATCCCGCCCTCGAAGCCTCCGAGCCGGTTCGTGGCCCGATAGTAGCCCCGCTCCTCGCTGTACAGGATTTCGTCATGAACCTTGGAGCCCGGAAGTGTCCCGGCTTCGAAACCGATGCCGATTTCCACACCTTTGAACGCGTTAATCGACATCACCGCTTGCGCGATGCGTCCGTCCAACTTGCGGTCATACTGCACATGACTGCCCAGCCCGACCGGCACGCCTTCGACGATACATTCGACGATCCCGCCGATGGAGTCGCCTTCTTCCTTGATTTTATCGATATAAGCCTCCATCTTCTTCTCCGTCTCGGCGTCGGCAACCCGTACTGAGGAAGCCTCCGTTACCCGTGCCAACTCGTCTAACGGCAAGTTATGAGGCGGCGCTTCGATTTCACCAATACGGATGACCTGACCGGCGATGCGAATCCCAAAGTGCTCCAGGAGTTGCTTGGCCACCGCTCCTACGGCGACACGAACCGCGGTTTCGCGTGCGCTCGAACGTTCAAGCACGTTGCGCAGGTCTTTATGGTTATACTTCAAGCCACCGTTTAAATCGGCATGCCCCGGTCGAGGACGGTGAACTCTGCGCTTCTCTTCATCCGTGCCTTCAATCGGTTCAATATTCATGATTTTCTGCCAGTGCTTCCAGTCGTTATTCTCCACGACCAACGCCACCGGCGCTCCCGTCGTATACCCGTGACGGACGCCGCCGGCGATTTGCGCCGTATCCTTCTCGATTTGCATCCGCCGTCCCCGGCCATACCCTTTTTGACGACGGGCCAATTCAAAATTCAACGCTTCAAAATCCAGTTCCAGATGGCTTGGCAAACCTTCAATAATCGCAGTCAACTGGGGTCCATGCGTCTCCCCCGCTGTTAAGTATCGTAAACTCATGTTGTTGCGTTCCCCCTTTAAACTGTTAAACTGTAAAGAGCTAAAACCCGATGATATCTTTGCTCATTATAATATTGATTGCTGCATTCTGTCACGTGGTGATTCGCTTTTGCGAGAATTTCCTTCGTTTCCGAACCGCTTTGCGGAGGAGCCGAAAAAAATCATAGCGCACCCCCGACACCGGTATTACATTAATGGCGTAATCCATCACTCTGAGTTGGAAAGGACCTTGTTATGAAGCCACTTGACCACTTCGAAACCTGCTTCCCTCTCTTGGAAGATCACGCGCACACATTCTTAAACCCGGACGAACTCAAGAGTTTCCAATCCTTCTCCGGAAAGGAAGTCGCGCGGCAGCTTAAAAATTTGCTTGAAAAGCCGCTCGCCGAGTTTACTGTCGTCAACGAGGCGTATTTTCGGGCGCGTTGGGCGGAATTGCTTCGTCTCCTCCATCCCGGCGAAGACCTGGTTCTGCTAGAGATCGCTTCGGGCGACGCAGACATGATTCCGCAAGCGATGGCCCGCACGCATCCCAAAGGCCTCTACATCACGGCCAACATGAACAAAGCGCTGAACGACAGTTTGTCCCGCAAAACCGAATCGCTAGCCTTGAAGATGAACATCATCGAGGATGATGCCGTGCGTATTGCCGATTACACCGGCAAAGGCACCGTTGACGTCATCGCTTTCCAGCATGCCGTCAACGATGTTATTCAGTCCATCCTTTGCGACAAAGCGGGCATAGATACCGTACACGCCGAATGGATGGAACTTCTGCCGCGCATGATCGAACTCGTCAAGCAGGAGTCGTCGCGGAATACTTTGGCCGCTCAAGTCAAGGAACCCTTCCTGGAATTGATGCGCGCATTGCTGGGAACCCTTCGGTCCGGCGGCTACGTTGCGATGAATCACTACCTGTTCCAGCTCGATCTGGATTGGGGTTATCCCCCCGATGTATTCGAGCACATGATCCCGATGACGCGCGAGTGGCTGCGCGAGCTTAAAGGCTGCCGTGAAATTACACTCGACGGTTTTGATTCTCAGTGGTGGATTTTTCTTCAGAAAATCGTAAGCGAACCGTCGTATTAATCCTCCCGCAACGCCCCCTCCAAAACGGGCGCATCGTTTCTCTTGACTGCCGCCAGCTTGCGGATCCGGTGCTGCCCGACTTCGCGCACGACGAACACATAGCCGCCGTACTCGAATTCCGGCTTTTCATTGATCGTCGGAATACGTTTGAGCTGCCCAATCATAAACCCGCTCAGGGTATCGTAGTGTTCGATAGGCAACTTGATACCCAGGATGTCCTGGGCATCATCGAGGGAAATCGTGCCGCTGAACAGATAACTGCCCTCGCCAATCTGCTCGTATTCCCGCTCTTCCTCATCGTGCTCGTCATAGATATTCCCGACGATTTCCTCTAGCAAATCCTCCATCGTCACGATTCCGGCGGTGCCGCCATATTCGTCCACGACAATCGCCATATGGATGCGGTTTTGCTGCATTTCCTCGAACAACTCATTTGTTTTTTTCGATATCGGGATAAAATATGGCGGCGTCACCAGCTCCTGCAAATTCCAGTTTTCCTTCTCCCCGGTGCGCAAAAATCGGATTAAATCCTTGCTGTGCAGAATTCCGATCAGGTTATCAACCGTCTCCTCGTACACCGGGAACCGAGTATACTGCTCCTTGTCAGCGATTTCGGCCACGGTTTGTTGATCGGCATCCACAGGAATCGCCACGACGTCGATGCGGTGCGTCATGATATCCGATACGGTCAGGTTATCGAAATCAAAAATATTGTTGATCATCAGCCGTTCGCTAGGTTGAATCGTCCCCATTTCCTCCCCGGTATCCAGCATCATGCGGATCTCTTCCTCGGAGACCTCTTCATCATTGGCATTCGGATCGATACCAAATAGACGCACAAGCAGGTTGGTGGAAGTTGTCAGCAGCTTCACGAACGGCGCGGTTGCTTTGGATAACACCGACAGCGTCGTGGCCGCGAACATCGCCATGGCTTCGGCTTTTTTCATCGCGACCCGCTTCGGCACCAATTCACCAAGTACCAGCTGGAAGTAGGAGAGCAGTAGCGTAATGACGATCAGTGAGATCGTACTCAGCACGTTTTCGGGAATCGGCAACCCGAAGCGGATCAGATAAGCAGCCAGGTCACCGGCAAAGCTCTCCCCGGCAAAGGCACTGGCAAAAAAGCCCGCCAAGGTAATCCCGATTTGAATCGTAGCCAGGAACTTACTGGGCTCGCCGAGCAAACCGACGATGACCTTCGCTTTCCGGTGGCCCTGTCCCGCCATCGCTTTGATTTTGTTATCGTTTAGGGAGATCAAGGCGATTTCGGATGCGGCAAAAAAAGCATTAATCAAAATTAAGATCAAAATGACCAAGAGTTCCAACAATTCATTCCACCTCCAAAAATTTCCCCGTTTTAGTTTGAGGTTGTCGCCCCGCGGATATACGCAAAAAGGCATAACCCGCCGCCAAAAAATTGACGCAGGTTATGCCTGAACTCCGTCGATGACGAATAAGTTATGCTTTATTTGTGCTGTGTTGCTACTCTCCGGGTCGTCCGAATCGCTCATCGATGAAACCTCTCCTGACCTGAATTTATTAATTATTATAGAAAGCCCCCCTGCTGCTGTCAAGAACGCTTCCAACGGTGAAACGCAAAAAAAGCGCCGTATCCCGCCCTGTATGGCGAAACCTCGACGCTGTTAACGATCTTCAATTCGTTTGGGCCTACTGTCAGCCTATCTAAGTCCCGAAGCGGGTTGATTTTCCAGGGAAGCAGCGCGCCGAGGATCTAACGGAAAATCCTCCAGCATTCTTTTCAAATGCGGACCCTCGATGCCCAGCACCTGCGCACATTCCTGCGGCGTCAAGAATCCCCGCCGGTACGCTTCGATCACCTTTCGCTTGTCCATGACCTGACCTCCATTGACTGTATGGTCCCAGTATAGGATACATCAAACCATTCTATACCATCTCTTTGGCTTCTTATCGCGAAGTAGCTCGGGTGAAGCGAAATCGGCTTCGAATCTTGAATTCAGTTGCTCGTTCCGTTGCTCACGTAGGTTTCCCTACGCTCCGCTACTCACTCACAACTTCATCCAACCTTCTCGACGCTAAGAAGCCAAAACTTTTGATCGCGAAGTAGCTCGGGTGAAGCGAAATCGGCTTCGAATCTTGAATTCAGTTGCTCGCTCCGTTGCTCACGTAGGCCTCCCTACGCTCCGCTACTCACTCCCAACTTCATCCAACCTTCTCGACGCTAAGAAGCCAAAACTTTTGATCGCGAAATCGGCTTCGAATCCGCCCCTTACCCCTTCTTGCGGTAAAAGAACGTCTCCGCCGCCTCCAGGTCATATTGGCCGGGGGAGAAGATCTGCTCCGTGCTGCCTACGAACAAGACGCCGCCGGGACGAAGCGCACGCGAAAATTTATGATAAAGCCCTTGTTTTGCTTCTTCCGTAAAATAAATCATGACGTTGCGGCAAACGATCAGGTCGAAGCCCTCTTCGAACGTATCCAGCAGCAGGTTTTGCTTCTTGAACGTCACTGCTTTCTTTAGCTTTGGATCAAACCGGAACATATGACCTTCCGGCGAAAAATAACGCTCGGCTACCGCTTTGGGCACATCCTTCAGCGAGCGCTCCAGGTACAACCCTTCTTGGGCTTTGCCTAGCGCCCCATCATCGATGTCCGTCGCCAGCAGATAGGTGTTCGGCAGAAGCCCCAGATCTGCGAGGATCATCGACAGGGTATACGGCTCTTCTCCCGTCGAGCAAGCCGCACTCCACACTCTCAGCTTCGGCCGTCCGGCCGCCAGCTCCGGCAGCACCGAATCCCTCAGCACTTCCCAACGGTTGGGATTGCGCCAGAACTCGGACACGTTGATTGTCATCTTGTCCAAAAATTCATAAAATAACGGCTTATTACTCATCATCGCCGTATAAAAATCCGCAAATGTTGCATAGCCATTCTTGTTGCGCAACGTCGTCAGACGCCGTTTCATCTGCGCTTCCTTGTATTGCGCCAAATCGATTCCCGTGCTTTTCTTGATGCTTTGGATAAAGCCGAGGTAATCGGGGTCCAGTGTCGTCTCTGCGTTGTCTGCCCGAGGTAAGTCGGGGATCATCCGGTTCAGATCCATGGGCTCACGCTTCTTGTGTACGGCACAAGTTCCTGCGGTGCAAAGAAATTGGCGATTTCCCGCTCCGCGCTTTCCACTCCGTCGGAACCATGAATCAGATTAAAAGGCGTATGGGCGGCAAAGTCGCCGCGAATCGTGCCAGGGAGTGCCTCTGTCACTTTCGTTTTGCCGATGACCATGCGGGACAAGGTGATGATATCGTCCCCTTCCCAAACCATGGCAAATACCGGTCCGGAAGTAATGAAGCCAACGAGCTCATCAAAGAAAGGTTTGCCCTCATGCTCTGCATAGTGCCTCTTCGCCTGGGCTTCCGTCACCTGAACCAGCTTGCCTGCGATGAGCCCGAACCCTTTATCCTCGAACCGGCTGATGATTCTGCCGACCAGCCCACGCTGTACGCCGTCCGGCTTAACCATTAAAAACGTTCTTTCCATGGTTCCCCTCCCGAAATTAAACAGCATCATTTGAGATACGATGATTCCGACCCTCCCAAGAAGGCGGTTTCACCTGCATTTTACCAGATTCTTGCGAAGTCGGTAAAGCATCAAGATTTAATAGGAGCGTTTATTGACAAACTCCGCAATGTCCTCCAAATGGGTGCGTGCCGCCGTCACCGGCAGTTGCTGCAGCGCCTCGAGTGCCTTGGCAATAAAACGGTCCGCCAGCGCCTCTGCTTTACCAATTCCGGGACTGGTTCGGATCATTTCGATGGCCCTGGATACCTCTCCGCTTCCATCCCCGGCTTGAATGCCGCGAATTTCCCGCAGCAGCGGCTCTCTTAGCCCTGGCTCCTGCAGGGCAAAAAGGACGGGAAGCGTGATGTTGCCCTGACGCATATCGCTGCCCGGAGGTTTTCCAATCGACTTCTCGGTTCCGAACAAATCGAGCAGGTCGTCACGAATCTGAAAGGCCATCCCGACGTTGTAACCGTAACGGTACAACAGCGAGTTCACCTTATCCGGGGCATCCGCCGCCATCGCCCCAAGCTGGCAGCTGATGGCGATGAGCAACGCGGTTTTACGGCGAATGCGCAACAAATAATTACGCACACTTTGCTCGGTGTTGAAAAAATCGCGGATCTGCTCCATTTCACCGATCGACATCTGCACCATCGCCTTAGCCAGAATGCGGTGTATGTATGGATTTCCCAGCTCGGATACCTGCATCAGCGCCTTGGCGTAAATATAGTCGCCGGTGTACATGGCAATTCGGTTATCCCATTTGGACTTGACCGTCGCTTTGCCCCGCCGCGTGTCCGCATCATCAATGACGTCATCGTGGACAAGGGACGCCGAGTGGATGAGCTCCAGCGGCACGGCAATATATTGCAGCTTTTGCAGATCGTAATTTCCGAACTTCCCGCCAAGCAGCACGAAGATTGGCCGCAGCCGTTTGCCTCCCGCCTTCAGCAGGTGCAGGGACGTTTCGCTCAGCAGCTCATCATCGCCGTCGATGCTCCGGTACAGCTGCCGTTCGATATAATCCATATCTTTTTTTAGTGCACCGAAAATATCCAGTAGTTTCATTCTTTCACCCGTGTCAGCGAATTGTGACTCCAAATACCCATTTCTACTCGATGATCTAACAATCCCATTTCATAGGCATAATCAAAATACAAGGAAAGTCCTTGGCGGTGCGATTCGTTAAAATCATAACGAATGTTTTGCTTAAAATAATGCTGCCAATAGTCCGGCGTGCCGCCGATTTCCGTGCAGGCTTTGGCTACAAGCGGGGATACGTCGCTTAAGCTCTTACGTTTGCTATCCACAAAGGCTTCGGCCACTTCGGCCAAATAGTCACCATTGGCTTCGGCAAACTCTCTCTGAACGGCCCAAACCGCAAATGTCATACCATAACCTGTCCATGATTTCCAAACTTCCCCCAAATCGGTGACGATATAACCATGATCCCGCCAGGAAGCCTGAATTGCATGATCACCGATCAGTAGAGCTCCGTCGCTTTCAGCCATCATCGCATCCAGATCGGGTTCGCTATCCCAGTAATCCGGCTTGCCGCCAAACGCCTTCTCCATAATGATCTTAAGCAGGTTCACCGAAGTAGCCGAAGTATTCGTGAGTGCGATCCGCCCGTTCGCGATTTGCTCCGGCGGCTTCCGCGAGAACAGCAGAATCGAATTCACCGGCCCGTCCGAGCTGACCGAAAGATCGGGCAACAGCAGAAAGCGATCCGATCCGTACCCGTAAGCAAAAGAAGACACCGGGGAAATATCGAGCGTGCCGCCGAGCATACGGCGGTTCAGCTTCGAAGGCACCTCGGTGACCAATTCAATTGGCTTGCTTGTGGCAGGCGCGTGACGTCGAAATAGTGAAATACGGGCCAAACGTTGCTATATCTGATTTTACCGATGAGGATGTCTTTATTCTCCCTGTTGTTCATCTTGATCCCCCCATCTTCTGAATAACGCGTGCTCAATCCCCAGACTGTCGAGCACTTTGCCGACTAGAAATGCGACCAGATCATCGATCGTCTGCGGCCCGAAATAAAACGCCGGCATCGCTGGAATCATACGTACGCCGAGTCTTGCCAGTTTCAACATATTCTCCAGGTGGATGGCATGAAGTGGCGTTTCACGGGGCACCAGCACTAACGGTCGGCCTTCTTTCAGCATGACGTCTGCCGCCCGAGCAATCAGATTGTCCGATGTTCCGTTTGCGATCGAAGACAGGGTCCCCATGGAGCAGGGCATCACGATCATGCCATGGGTTAGAAATGAACCGCTAGCAATTGAAGCGCCAATGTCGGCGATCGGATGATACACTAGCTTCCCGGGGAGCGTGCCGAAATGCTCTTGCAGCGCAGCCTCTCGGTCGCTCGTGTTCCAGCCGAGCTCCTCCTTGATCACTCTCCATCCCGCATTCGATACGACGAGATGGACGAGGAAGTTCATGCCTAACAGCGTTTCTACCAGCTTCACGCCATAGATTGAACCGCTGGCTCCCGTGATGCCGACGACGATCGTTTTCGCTTTATCCATTAGTTATGACGCACCACCAAATCAATCAATGTAAAGGAAAATACCACGATACTAAGCACGCCGTTCATGGTAAAGAAAGCCGTTTGCAGCCGGCTGAGATCGCTCGGGGAAACGATATGGTGTTCGTAAAATAAAATGATATAGGCGATCACCATTCCTGCGACATACCACCATCCCAGATCCGTCATCAACAGCAAAGCGATGAAGCCCAGCGCGGTGATCATATGAAACGCTTGAGCGATTTTAAGCGATTTGGCAACACCAAACCGTACGGGAATGGAATGAAGGCCTTCTTTGGTATCAAATTCCACATCCTGACAAGCGTAGATGATATCAAAACCAGCAATCCAGAACGTAATGGTTGCGAAGAATACCATCGCGGTCCAGTCAACTTGTCCAGTAACGGCCGCCCATCCGCCAAGCGGAGCTAGAGCGATCGTCAAGCCAAGAACGACGTGGCAGAGCCAGGTGAAACGTTTGGTATAAGAGTAGAATACGAGCATAATAACGGCAATGGGTAGAAGCTTCAGCGCCAGCGGGTCCAACTCGGCAGCAGCCCAGAACAGCAGAGCAAAGGAGGCAATGACGAACACTACAACCTCCCCGATTTTCAAGAGGCCCTTAGGAATCGCGCGATTTGCGGTTCGAGGGTTCTTTGCGTCGCTGACACGGTCGATCAGGCGATTAAGCCCCATAGCGGCGCTGCGCGCCCCGATCATCGCTAATAGCACCCAGCCGATTTGTGCCCAGGAAGGCAGCTCTTGATGAATCGCTACGGATCCCAGTAAGGCAGCCATAAAGGCGAAAGGTAAAGCGAATACGGTATGCTCGAATTTGATCATCTGCAGAAAAATTACGATTTTCTTAAACATGGTGCGTCTCCTTCGTTCCGATGTGCAAAGCGGCAATCCCGCCGGTTAAAGGATACGCTTCGACCCGGGCTAGTCCCGTCTCCCGGAAGATTTCCGCCAGTTCCAGGCGGCCGGGAAATTGAACGAGGGAATCGGGCAGCCATTTGTATTGCTCATACCGTTTTGCGACTAACTTGCCAAGCATCGGAAGCATTTTCTGAAAGTAAAAATAATAAAGTCCTTTGAACGGCTGCCAGGTCGGTTTGGACAACTCCAGGCAAACGACCTTGCCTCCGGGTTTCACGACGCGCTGCATTTCCCTCAGTACCTGACGTAAATCGGGGACGTTTCGCAGACCGAAGCCAATTGTGGCGTAGTCGAACTTATTGTCTTCAAAAGGCAGTTCCATCGCGTTCCCTTGTATCAGGGTGATCGACGAATCAAGATGGCGTTCTTTCACCTTGCGGCGGCCGTATTCCAGCATCTGCTCGCTAAAATCCAAGCCAACGATCGGTCCCCCGCTCGCCTCGGCCATACTGATCGTCCAATCGCAGGTACCGCAACACAAATCAAGTGCCCTATCCCCAGGGGACATGTTCATTTTGGCCATCGTGAATTTCCGCCACGCTTTGTGGCGCCTAAAGCTGAGCAGGTCGTTCATCATATCGTATTTCGGAGCAATGCTTTCGAATACGGAGTGGACGAACTGTTCTTTTGTCTCGGATGAAGACGATTGACTCATCTGCTTATCTCCCTACCCTTCTTGCACGGATCGGCGTGCTGGTGACAGCACGTTGATGAAAGGCTCAAGAATGGATTTGAGCTCAGTTCGTACCGTTTCCTTCTTGCATTCATGGAGCAGCGATTGAACATGATCCACCGATTGGTGCAGCATGGACATCAACTGTTCCTTGATATTGTATTTCACGAGCATCAGCGTCCAGTCGCGTTCGCCAACTTTACGTGCGGATAACGTATCCTTGTCCTCCGAGGACCCGGTTTCCATAATCCGCAAATACGCATATCCTTTGCGGTCGTGCGGCAGTTCAGAGGAAGCCTGGATTTCATCCAGCATGACTTCACAGCGGCTTAATTCAGCAAGAAGTTTCCGCCAAACCTGCTGCACCGACTTGTCCAACAGCTCCGTAAAAGAAAGAAAAAGCCCCATTTTGACATGGACGCATTCCTTTAGGTACTCCTCAGCAGGCAATACGACCCGCTTCAATTTGCTGTAGAGCTGGACTTTCAAGCGGTTCACCTCGCAGATCGCCGAGCTCATTCGTGGAACCATATTCGTCTCTCCGGCACCCGCGAGCAGATGATAAAATACGCCGCTGAAATAGTCGCCGGCCAGCACCTTGAGTTGACGCGAACGCATTGCCCGCGTCGCTTCGCCAAGTCCGGATGCCAGGTCGATACGATCATGCGTATCCATGCCGAGCTGTACAAGGAAGGCCGCTAAAGCGCATGTTTCCGCCGACTCGGGCGGACGGCCCTCCCGCTCGTTTAAAAACGTATAAAGCAAACGAACACGGGGCACCGGAAACTCCGGAAGCGCCGTGTATGCGGTAATCATGTCATAACTGACATACTTATTAGCCAATTCTGTTATGCGATAAGGTTTCATCCTTTGCCTCCGTGCCGCTGATCTTTCAGTAATAAAGCTGTCACAATCTTGTCTATTATAGCATATGTTATTTCACTGCGCACAGAGGCTAGACGCGAATTCGACACATCCGTCATTCGAGTCAGCTACTCCTGCAGAAAACGCGACTTCCATAAACGGGTTTCCGTCACCCGCATGCGCAGCCGCAGGGCTTCTGGCAGTTCGCCACTCCCGGCATGCCGAAGCGCGTTCAGCTCCTCCGCCGAGAATTCGCTGCGTCTGACATCGGCAGCCAAGAGCAAATATTTGGTGCCGAGCCAGCGGTCCTCCGCCATCAAGCGCAGCAGCAGTTGATCGATATTACTCGTGTGCTCGAACGCAAAAGAAACCATTTCGGCCATTCCCCGGTAAACGTCATCGACACCAACCTGATCGCCTTCGACCTTCAGATCGATGGACAAGATGTTCCGGTTCAGCTCGACCTTAGCGATAGGCATCGGAAGCTGAAGCGGAACTAATGCGTCAACGAGGTTATCGTCGGTCAACTCGGCTGGAGACGGTCCGGCAAACACCGTGGTCGCCTGCCGCGGCTGGGTGGGGTGTTCACTGAACCAAGCTACGCCCGCCATGGCCAGCGCACAACCGAACGTAAGCAGTATGGCCCGTAGGGCTAATTTTCGTTTCATGGGGCACTCCCCCTTCAGGTACACTCGGACAACGGAGTCCCTCCTGTCCAAGAGTTTCTTATACCCCATTCTACATAGAAAAAAAGCAGGCTATGCCTGCAGAATAGAAAATCATTCTTCCGTGTCAATCATCCCATGCTTCGTATAAACGAGCGCTTTGCCGCGAACCTTGACTGCCGACGTGTGGTCGGTAAACTGGGCGATGAGCACCTCACCCTTGTCCAATTTCTCAGTATGATGAAACCGCGTATCCTTCCCGCGGGTCAGCCCGATGACCGTAACCCCTTGTTCCTTGGCTTTAACCACGAAATAGTCTCCGCTGGTGGTCGTCGCTTGATCGTTTCCGCCGCTGTGCTGGTTATCCATGATGGTTGCGCCTCTCCCTTCGTCAATTTGACAGACTGCTCTCCATCTACGCCTCCCGCGAAAAGAAAAAGCCGTGAACGAGAAGCCCACGGTCTTTTGCACGGAAAGATATGTAGAAATCTTTATTTAATTCCGTCTTTGAGCGCTTTACCTGGTTTGAAAGCAGGGATTTTGCTCGCAGGGATTTCGATTTCCTCTCCGGTTTGCGGGTTGCGGCCTTTGCGGGCGGAACGCTCGCGGACTTCAAAGTTGCCGAAGCCGACCAGTTGAACTTTGTCTCCGTTTTGCAGCGCTTCGGAAATGGCTTCGAAAACGGCGTCAACCGCTTTAGTTGCGTCCTTCTTGGAAAGCTCAGTGCTTTCGGCTACTTGAGAAATCAAATCGGATTTGTTCATGTGTGATTCACCTCCCCACTACGGAAAATAATACCACTTGCTATTTGTGTTTCCGTTTTACCGCAGAATATACGTGATTTAAGCAATTCAATACGTACAAATTCCCCAAAAACGCGATGAAATCGCGCTTTCCGGGGGCGCGGAACAAATTTATAGTAATACAGCCCATGCATAATTTCAAGCTATTTCAAGGCTTCTCGGCGATTTTTCCTCATTTTGCACTATAAAAGTGGAGAATCTGCCCCTCAAACAACAAAACAACCGCACGCAGCTAGGATCAGCATGCGCGCGGTCATTGAGGAGGAATTGCCAAGAATTAAGAGTTTCAATCAGGTTAATAAGTCGGCTTTTCAGCACCGAGAAGGTCTATAAAATGATGGCGATGAGGCCGCCGGAGCCTTCGTTAATAATCCGCCCCAGCGTTTCCTGCAGCTTATAGCGGGCGTTGTCCGGCATCATGGCAATTTTACCCTGAATGCCTTCGCGCACGATGGAGTGCAGGGAACGACCGAAGATGTCGGACTCCCAAATCTTGATCGGATCGTTCTCGAAATCCTGCATCAGATAACGGACGAGTTCTTCGCTTTGCTTTTCGGTCCCAATGATCGGCGCGAACTCCGACTCGACGTCGACGCGAATCATATGAATCGAAGGAGCTGTCGCCTTCAGCCTTACGCCGAAGCGAGAACCCTGGCGAATGAGTTCCGGTTCATCCAGCGCCATTTCCGCCAGCGTAGGTGCTGCGATGCCATAACCGGTCGTTTTGACCATTTCAAGCGCTTCAGCGAAACGGTCGTATTCCCGTTTGGCATGAGTAAACTCCTGCATCAGTTGCAGCAAATGGTCCTTGCCGCGGATTTCCACACCAACCACTTCCATCAGGATGCGGTCATATAAATCGTCCGGCGCGTACAAATCGATCTCAGCCACGCCTTGACCCATATTGAGCCCGCTGAGTCCGGCCCGATCGATGAAATCGTATTCCATGAAATTTCCGACGACCCGATCCACATCGCGCAAACGGCGAATGTCTTTGACCGTGTCGCGGACAGAGTTCTCATAATTGCTGCGCAGCCAGTGATTCTCATTCAGCACCATGACCCAGCTAGGCAGATTGACGTTGACTTCGTGTACCGGGAATTCATAGAGGACTTCGCGGAGAACGCCGGTCACGTCTTCTTCCGTCATCGTCGCCGCACTAAGCGTAATGACCGGAATGTCATACTTTGCGGCCAACTCGCCGCGAAGCTGTTGCGCTTCCTCACTATTCGGCCGGGTCGAGTTGATCACCAGCACAAACGGCTTGCCAACCTCCTTCAATTCGGCGATGACCCGCTCCTCTGACTCTACGTAAGAGTAACGCGGAATATCGGCGATCGTTCCATCGGTTGTCACAACGACACCTAGGGTGGAGTGCTCCTGGATCACTTTGCGCGTCCCGATTTCCGCCGCTTCTTGGAACGGAATCGGTTCTTCAAACCATGGCGTGGAAATCATCCGTGGTCCGTTTTCGTCCTCGTAGCCTTTTGCGCCTTCCACGGCGTATCCGACGCAATCTACAAGTCTTACGTTGACCTCGAGCCCTTCAGCCACCTTGATTTGCACCGCATTGTTCGGGACGAACTTCGGTTCGGTCGTCATGATGGTTTTGCCGGCGGCGCTTTGCGGAAGTTCATCTACCGCGCGGACCCGATCGGCTTCGTTTGCGATGTTCGGGAGAACGACCGTTTCCATAAAACGCTTAATAAAGGTCGATTTCCCGGTGCGGACCGCACCGACGACTCCCAAATAAATGTCGCCTCCGGTTCGTTCGGCAATGTCCTTAAAAATGTCCACTTTCTCCAATACCAATGATATCCCCTCCTCAAATTTCGCCGAAGGAAAAATGCCCCGTGAGCATCCGCTTCGTGATTCACCATGATTTTGGGCTTCGCTGCTGCGGCAGGAGCGGCAGCCCCTCTTGCCCGTGTCCGCCGCCGCAAACCTGTGGAAGGAACCTGAACGAAGCGGCGTAAACTCGTACATGCATTTGGACTAGTAACATCTTATGTACCAGATGCGAGAATATGACGGATAAAACCGTCCAAGCCCGTTTTTTTTTGCGAGGCCGCTCATTCAACCCGAACAAGGCGGGCACTTAACCGCCATACTCCCATTTGTATGAGTCTATCGGAAAAAGTATGACGCTCCCGGAGAAAGGAAGAACAAAAGGGACAAATTCGGAACAATAGCAAAAAGAAGCCTTTCGGAAAGAGTCCGAAAGACTTCATCATTAGCCGACGTACGGCACCGGTTCACTCCCGGTCCAACGATAAGGGAGCGACTTCACTGGAACGAACGCCGAACGGTCCGTAAGCCAAGCTCGCAAGTCCTCATCACCCTGCGGGGTTTTGCCGGACTGATCGATGGCCTGCATGATATCGAAGGCATAATCCACATACACGTTACCCTCCGCATCCATAAGGAAGGGAAGGGTCTCCCCGGAGTAGACGCTTGGTAAAGCCAAGCTCTCGGCATGCAGCAAAGGTAGATCAACGGTATACAAGCCCGGATAGGCCTCCCCGTCAGCCTTACTCGGCAGAGCGCCTCCGTGACTTGATTGATAGCTTAACACTTTCCGCTGGATATCGTTCACCTTTTGCATCGTGTTTAAATCCATGACTTTGACCGTTGGGTTAACTTCCTCATCGATCACGAGAAAATAAACGCTCCCGCCCTGCTCAAAAGCCGCTGACGGGAGTTCCTCCAAGTAGCCCTCCCGCTTCAATTGGTCCAAATCGATCCGATACTTCTCATACCGCGGAGTCTCCTCCCCGGCTGTAACGATTGGCAAGATCCCTTTCTCCTCTTGAAAGCGTTCCAAAGCCCGTTGTACGCGGTCCACGCTCTCTGTATAGGAAACCGGGCCCCCCTGCTGCCTGTCTCCGCGATACAAACATCCCGACAACAGGAAGGTCATCATCGTCGTTAAGATGACAACCAATGCCGCCGACCTCAACCGGGTCGGTTTCAAAATTGATAACTTCAACATGTTGTTATCCTCACTTTATCCCCTTCGTACTTACCATAACTCCTCATCTTCCCTCTGCCGTTCCAGTTGCTTGCGTATCGCCGCCTTAAGCGGGTCCTCCGGCAACCGCACGGCCACCTCACCACGAACTCCCGCCTGGCACGCCAATCGAACCCCCTGCTCCAGCAGAGGGCCAAGCTTGCGGCGCTCCGCATCGCTGGGCGGCGATAACGAGGCAGCCTGCTCCGGATCAACCTGAATCTTACACATCAGACAACCTGCGTTTCCCCCGCAGCGGGTTGCGATATGGATCTTCGCTTCGCGGGCGGCTCGAAGCACACTAGTGCCCGGCCGAACTTGAACGGTTTTCCCTAACGGCAGAAACGTAATTCGCCCTACCATGACACGCCTATGTTTCCTCGCCGCGATATTCCCGCCAGGGCCGGGAGAGCAGCGGACGGTCCAGTAACTCAGCTAGTCGTCCGACCCAATCGGATGACCACTCATTTCGTTGTAGCAACTCGTCTAACAGCGGCAGGTGCTGTTCCGGGGCCTTGCGGATCAATCCCGCAATCGGCAAATAGCGGTCAGGGCGCTGCCGCAACAGATTAAACACCAGTTCATGGGCTAACGGCATGACCGAAAAAGAGGTATCTCGAAGCGTCACACGCTGCGCTGCCGGCGCCAGTAACGCATCAACCTCAGTCCGGTAATACGCCCCGGCAGTATGAACCTCAAACCCGCCCACCAGTTCCACCGTCGATTCCTCGATACGGTAGTGGCTCAATTGTGAGGTGTATAACCCACTCCGGTCATGTCGTGGCTGATCCGTAGCAAACCGCTGGAGCCGCTCATGGAGTCGGCTTGCGGTGTCGAGATCGGCATAGATGTCGATGTCCCGCGGTGCCGTCGCGAGCGCAACTCCCTGCAGCCACAATCCGCAGCTGCCGCCCAGCAGCCAGATGCCATCCGCCTCCTCAAGGCTGGCGGCGAGCTTGCATAAGGCCTCCGTTAATTCGGCATAAGCCTTGCTTTCTTGTTGTTGCATGTATCTTCCTCTTCTCTTGGGTTCCGTGGTGCGAGGGTTCCTCTCAAGTAATCGACACAATCCCGGTCAAGAAACCCGCCAACATCATAAAAAAGGCGAGCAGCGATAAAATCCCCCGGACAATCCCTTTCGTCTTCGTTCGGGCAAACGTGATCAAAAATACGGAAATCCCCATGATCAAAACAGCCGCGATCGACAACCACATCTTCGTCATTGCATCCATGTGTTCGAATCTCCTACTATTTTTTTGCTTTAATATGATCCATATTATAGCATTATGCTGTCTTTCAGGCTATGTTCGCCCCAGGATTTGCAGAGATGCCCGAAACTAAATAAAGCCCCGCGGCATATGACCGCAGAGCTTAGGGGCAACAAGGAAACCGTTCAATTATTTTTTGATCATTAATTTCATCAAGGCTTCCATATTGGATGGATTCATGCCGCTCTTTTTTACGGCGTTCACAATCTCCTGAATCGTGCTTTCCGACACGGGGATCTTCGCCATCGTAGATACCTGCTTGATCAGCTTCCGCAATTCGGCTTCATTCTGCATCGTTGACGGCTTCACGGTGCTGGCCAGCTTTTTGACCGAGCCCTCCGAGATGGCTTTACCCGCCTTTTTATTGATGGCATTCAGGGCCTCTTTGGATATTTTGCTCACGCTTTCGCCTCCTCCGCTGTCCTCTTCAACCAATGTATGAGGAGGCGAATGCAAAGGTGCTGTCACCCCAGCAAAACGGGCTCTATAGTGGAAGTTCAAAAACTCGACTTTTGATCACGAAGTAGGCTCAATGTAGCAGATTCGGCATCGAATCTTGAATTCAGCAGGGCCTTCCGTTGCTCACGTAGGTCTGCCTACGCTCCGCTACTCAGTCCCAGCTTCATCCAACCTTCTCGGTGCTGAAAAGCCGACTTTTTGATCACGATTTTAATTTATTAAATCAAGTGTGCCATTGTTCCCAGGTTTCTAGGGACATCACTTCCATCTCCGTCTTTCGGTCGCGTCCCATCAGGGCTTCCACGGCGGTGCGTGGATCCAGATCCTCAAACAAGACATGATACAACTGTGCGGCAATCGGCATTTGCACCTGATATTTCTCGGAGATGGCGTGAGCCGCCTTTGTTGTACGGATGCCTTCCACAACCATGCCCATCTGATTTAAAACGGTTTCTAGCGGCTTGCCTTCGCCGAGCATAAACCCGGCCCGCCAGTTACGGCTGTGTTGGCTGGTCGCGGTCACGACAAGATCCCCAATCCCGGCCAATCCGGCAAACGTCAGCGGATTGGCCCCCATTTCAACGCCGACTCGCGTAATTTCTGCAAGCCCGCGGGTAAGCAATGCCGCCTTAGCATTGTCTCCGTATCCCAAGCCGTCGGACATCCCTGCGCCCAGCGCAATGATGTTCTTCAGCGCCCCAGCAAGCTCTACCCCGACCATATCGAGATTCGTGTATACGCGGAAATACGGGTTCATGAAGAGGTCTTGAGCTAACTCGGCCTGGGCCGCGACTTGTGAAGCGACCACCACGGTGGTTGGACAGCGTTTAACCACTTCCTCCGCATGGCTTGGTCCGGACAATACGACAATTCGTCCCTCTTCGCAGCCGAGCTCCTCGGCAATCACGGTCGATATCCGTTTCATACTCTCGATTTCAAAACCTTTAGTCGCATGCACCACTAGCATATCTTCATGCCAGAAGGGCTTTAACGCTCGGGCCACCTCACGTACGGCCGAGGAAGGCGCAACCATCACGACCGCTTTGGCACCGCGAACCGCGGCCTCCAAATCCGTGGTTGCGGCTAGCCGAGGCGACAGGTCGACTCCGGGCAGAAACCGCTCATTCCGGTGCTTCGTATTGATTTCTTCCTTTTGCGTTTCATTACGTGTCCACAAGGCAACTTCCATGTCTTTGTCGGCGAGCACGCTGGCAAGTGCTGTCCCCCAACTGCCCGCCACTAGCACGGCGGCTTTATTAGACAACGCGATCTCCTCCTTTGGAACCCAGCTTATTTTCTTTGCCGTGCACGATTTTCACGATATTCGTGCGATGTCTCCAGAAGGCGAATACGCAGATAATGAGACTCGTCCAGAAATAAGGACCAAATTCGCCGGAGACCGCCAGAAAAATTGGCGTCAAAAAGACGAAGATTAACGAACCTAGCGAGACGTACCGTGTAATAACAATCGATAATATCGCGATAATCCCCGCGTACAACGCGGGGAAGAAGAACAGGGTAGCCATGACGCCAATTGTGGTGGCAATCCCTTTTCCGCCGCGAAAGCGGAAATACAATGGCCAGTTATGGCCAATGATGGCCGCGATCCCGCTTAGCGCCGCTGTCCATTCCGCACCACCGCCCAGCCATCTTCCGATCCACACGGCGGCGATGCCCTTAAGCACGTCAAGCGCAAGAACGAGAATCGCCGGGCCTTTTCCGAGTACGCGAAGGGTGTTGGTCGCTCCTGCATTTCCACTTCCGTGTTGACGAATATCGATTCCTTTCAAAGCCTTCGCCAGCACCACGCTAAAGCTGATCGAACCAATCAAATAACAAAGGACTACAGCAATTACGGGTAAAATCACCTTATTCTCCCCTAACCTTCATCAGACTTACGCCGTGTAAACAGCCGAATGGGCGTCCCTTCAAAATCGAACGCAGCCCGAATTTTATTCTCCAGATACCTTTCGTAGGAGAAATGCATCAGCTCCGGATCGTTGACGAACACCACTATCGTTGGCGGTTTGACCGCGACTTGCGTCACGTAATTAATCCGCATACGCCGACCTTTGTCCGTAGGCGGAGGATTGATGGCAATCGCATCGGACACCACATCGTTTAGAAGGTGGGTTTGCACACGTTTGGTATGCTGATCCGCCACATGCTGAACGACCGGCAGCAACTTGTGAAGACGCTGCTTCGTTTTGGCCGACAAGAAAACGACCGGTGCGTAAGTCATGAACAGGAAGTGATCGCGAATCTTTTGCTCAAATTGGTGCATGGTTTTATCGTCCTTCTCGACCACGTCCCACTTATTGACGACGAAAATAGAAGCTTTGCCGGCTTCATAGGCATATCCGGCGATATGTTTATCCTGCTCGATAATCCCTTCTTCGCCGTTAATCAGCACCAGCACAACATCCGCCCGCTCAATCGCCTTCATCGCACGCATAACGCTGTATTTCTCCGTTGTTTCGTATACCTTCCCGCGTTTACGCATCCCCGCGGTATCGATCAGGACATAACGCTGACCGTCCTTCTCAAACGGCGTATCGATCGCATCGCGGGTGGTCCCGGCGATATCGCTGACAATGACCCGCTCTTCACCGAGAATCGCATTGACCAACGAGGATTTGCCGACGTTTGGCCGACCAATCAGAGCGACACGGATCACGTCTTCATCGTACTCGTCTTCCGCAAGCTCCGGCAGATTGTCGGCTATTGCATCAAGTAAATCGCCAATGCCGGTACCGTGGCTTCCCGATACCCCGATCGGATCCCCAAAGCCCAAATTGTAAAATTCATAAATATTGTCGATCCGGCCGATATTATCTACCTTATTGACAGCAACGATCACCGGCTTGCCGGACCGATACAGCATATTGGCGACCTCTTCGTCCGAGGAAGTCACTCCGGCTTTGGCATCGCACATAAATACGATTACGTCGGCCTCTTCAATGGCCAACTCGGCCTGCATCCGGATCGATTTTAAAATTGGCTCTTCATCATCGAGCTCGATCCCCCCGGTATCAATGATGCTGAACGATTTCCCGTTCCATTCCGAGGCACCATAAATTCGGTCACGGGTAATCCCCGGCTTGTCTTCCACAATCGCCAGGCGGTCTCCAATAATCCGGTTAAATATCGTGGATTTCCCCACGTTTGGCCTCCCGACTATAGCCACAACGGGTCTTGCCATAGACATCCCTCCTAATTCGTTATTAATTTCAAGTTCTGATTCTTCTATATAGGTTTCACTCGTTTATATACGAATACACGTTAATCATCATAGCAAAAAAACGTTTACTTGGCTAACCGGAACCACAACAAAAACGGCGAACCCGATCCTTCAGGGTCCGCCGATGTTCAAGCCACAAAAACCTGATTATTTCAGTTTGCTGAGCTTGTCGCCGAAGCGCTCGCCCAATGTGATGCTTAAGCCTTGGTTGCTCAGCGATACATTAGGGTTGTCGCCCAAGTCTTCTTTTCTCACGCTGCTGCCTTTGGAAGGTCTTTCGCTCTTCGGTGCAGGAGCAGGAGCTTCTTCTGTTTCCTTGATGCTAAGACTAACCCGTTTTTCGCTAGGGTTCACGTCAAGCACCTTCACTTGAACCGTTTGACCTTCTTTCAGCACTTCATGCGGAGTACCGATATGTTTATGCGAAATTTGAGAGATATGAACAAGTCCTTCTACCCCTGGCGCGATTTCCACGAAAGCCCCGAAGTTAACCAAACGTTTCACTTCGCCGCTGACGATGTCGCCGGTGTGGAACTGCTCAGCTGCAGTATCCCAAGGACCAGGTTGTGCTGCTTTAATGGAGAGGCTGATTTTGCCTTTCTCTGGATCAACTTTGAGTACCTTAACCTTCACGTTGTCCCCTTCGGACAAAACGTCAGCCGGTTTGTCGACGTGATTCCATGCGATTTCGGATACGTGAACCAGTCCGTCTACGCCACCTACGTCTACAAAAGCACCGAATTGAGTCAAGCGTTGAACCGTACCTTCCAGTACTTGACCTTCCTTCAAATCGCCCATGATTTTCAGCTTATTTGCTTCAAACTCTTCATCAAGAACATCTTTTTGGGAAAGGATCACTTTGTTGTTCTCGCGGTCAATTTCTTTAACTTTCACGCGCAATGTGCGGCCTTTATAGTCGCTGAAATCCTCAACGAAATGACGTTCCACCATCGACGCCGGAATGAAGCCGCGAACACCTACGTCAGCCACAATCCCGCCTTTAACGACGTCAGCCACTGTCACTTCGAACGTTTCGCCGCTTTCGAACTTCTTCTCCAGTTCTTCCCAAGCATTTTCGCTGTCGATCGCGCGTTTGGAAAGCACCAGTCGTTCCTTCTCGTCGTCGATGCTGACCACTTTCGTTTCTACTTCCTGGCCGACTGCAACAGCATCCGCAGCGTTGTCCAGGTGTACGGAGGACAGCTCGCGGATAGGAATAACACCGTCGTATTTATATCCAATGCTTACATAAGCTTGGTTATCTTCGATTTTGACGATCGTTCCCTTGACGGTGTCCCCTTTTTTCAAAGAGACGATTTGCTCCATCTCATCCTGGCTTGCGATTTCCGCAGCTTCTTGAACATTTTTTGTTTCTTCCGACATGTCAATAACCTCCTCAATTCAAAAACCCATTTATTTAAACCCGCCCTAAAGGTTATTCAAAAAGCCATCTTGGGTCACGAAGCGACTCAAGAAGCAGATACGAGGTCGAATCTCCCGACTTTTTGAACTTCCTCTTATAGCGATGTTCAAAACTTACTTCTAAGGCATAGCTTCCCTAATATCTTCAGCCTTCATGCATCCTATCTAGGCAAGACTTGAAGAAATTAAAGCTTTTTGAGTTCAGCGATGCTGGCCATAATCTTATCCGTGGCCCGCTCAGCCGCTTCAGGCCCGCCAATCTCCTTGAACTCCGTCAGATCAACCGGGGGTCCGTAGACGACGCGCATTTTTTGAAACAGTTTATAAGTGCCAATAATCGCGACCGGTATCACTGCAGCTTCACTGCGGAGCGCAAAGGTTGCCGCCCCTTTCTTGCCGACCACACTTTCCTCGGCCCCTTTTACCCGCCGGCCTTCTGGGAAAATCCCCATCACATGACCGCTGCGGAGCAAGGTGAGTGCAGTTTTGATCGATTCTTTGCTAACGCCTCCCCGTTTTACGGGAAACGCACCTAGTTGTCTGATGAGCCAACCGAAGCCAAAGATTTGAAACAATTCTTGTTTGGCCATAAAATGCACCTTGCGTTTCAGCAGGATGCCGATGGTAGGTGGATCAAACAAGGTGATATGGTTGGAGCAAAGGAGCACTCCACCCTCATTCGGGATATGCTCCAAGCCGCTCGCTTCCAAGCGAAAAAGCAGCTTGTAGAGAACCCGCAATACGCTTCGACAAAAACGATAGATCATCCTGGCTCAACTCTCACTTCCATAAGTTCTGCACAAAGATACGATATGGTCAGCAACCTCGTCCAAGGACATCTGCGTCGTATCCAGCAGTTGAGCGTCTTCCGCCTGACGCAGAGGGGAAACCTCCCGCTCCCGGTCCAGCCGGTCCCGCTCTTCGATCGAACGAACGAGCTCTTCAAAGGAAATCTCGTTCTGTTCCTTCATTTCCTTGTATCGGCGGCGTGCCCGTTCCTCGACGCTCGCGGTCATAAACACCTTGACTTCCGCATCAGGTAAAACACATGTGCCGATATCGCGTCCATCCATGACGACGCCTTTGCGCAAAGCCATTTGCCGCTGTAAAGAGACAAGCCGTTCACGCAGCCCCTCGATTTGCGCATATCGGGACACCTGAGCATTGACGGCCATCGAGCGGATTTCCTCCGTGACGTCCTGACCGTTCACCCGAACTTGTTGTCCATGTTCTCCAGGCAACAATTCGATATCCAGTTCAGGCAAATAACGCAGCACATTGTCCACTTCGTCCGGCCCGATTCCCCGTTGCAGAAAATACCATGTGGCTGCCCGATACATCGCGCCGGTATCGACATAAACATAATGCAAGCTGCCGGCAACCATTCGGGCTATCGTACTTTTCCCTGCCCCCGCAGGACCGTCGATCGCGATGTTGATTTTATCATGGGTTGTAGACGTCTCGGTTGCCAAAGGGGTATTCCTCCTCAAAACAAATCCTCAAGAAAAAAGCAGGCATTGCCTGCGACGTGAAAATTATACCACAGATAGAAAAGGGATGCAAAAGAATCGCTCCCTCTTTTCCCCTTATTCGCCCTGCTCCCTGTGGATCGGCACCCCTTCGTATTTTTCCGCCGAGGCGAGAATATAGCGAATCTCCGGGATCCGCAGCAGGATCTGAAACAAACATAGAGCCGCCAGTAGCACCAGCAACCCCCGCTTCAGCCAATGTTCTGCCTTTGCCGAAAACGACAGAAACAGCTCCGTGTAAATTTCATCATCTTGGGGTCGTTTCACATGATTCCCTCCTTGTCATGGCAACACCTTCAGAAACAGCGTCATGTCTAGCTTATCCATATAGGGAAATCGGGAATACATCGCCCTCTGATTGAAATCAGCGATTCTTGAAATCAAACTGCCGTTCGAAGCAATACCGAATCAGCTTTTGCCGTTCCAGGTCCGATATGCTGACGAATTTAAGCATCACCATCGTACGCCCCGCATCCAGCTTCTTGGTGCGTACGACCTCGGCTTCAAAAGGCGCGTGGTCAATCGAGCCGTTCTTGAACGGGATTAACAACCAACAGAACAGTTGATCTCCCTGGACGAGATTGAATACGCTGCTACAGCTAAAAGAGACGCCTCCGCCGCCGACATCTTCCGTATGGGTGACGAAGCGGACACCGTCCTTCATTTGAAGGGCAATTTCCAATTCTGCGACCACCCGCAAAAAATGACGTCGTTGAATTTTCGTGATGGTTTCCGGCTCAGGCTTGCGAATCCGCACCAACTGGACAACGTCGTCGGCAAAGCCCAGCACATATGTATTAAAGTAGTTTTTCACTCCGGATTCCGTTAAGAAATAAACGGATAACTCGTCCCCGATGTATAGCTTCTTGATGCGTCCGCTTCCGCTCTCGATCGGCACTTCGATCAAATAAGATTCTTCTTCCACGTCCGCGATCCGCGATTTACATTCCTTCTCTTCGTTGGACTTGTCCGCCGACGCGACTTGAATGTATACGAGATCGTTCACTTTAGGAAACAAGTTTCCCCACCGTCCTATGCCATGGTAGTATTGCTACCTCCTGATTATAGCACGGCAAGGCGCTTGCTGGGCCTTAAAATATTGCAGATAAGCCAAAAAGGAATCTTCCGGACGACCGGAACATTCCTTTATTTGCCGCACATCGTCTTATGAAGGCGTGGCACCTTTATTGTTGCGGTTTCGAATCTCTTCGATCATTTCTTCATTCCCATTCTCGGCGTTGATATAGATTCGGTATTGCGAACCGTTGATGGAACCGCCGAATTCGTAGGTCAGCACCTTCTCTGACTGCTCGTTTTCAATGAGTGCCAGGCGGTGGTATTTCTCCTTGTATTCCGGATTCAAATATTTACGCGCCTGTTGCAGCGTCAGTTTCGGTTTCCCTACCATTTCGCGACTTTCTCGTTCATAAACATAGTCGCTGGCTTGCATCCCTGTAACTTGTCCGTTGTCCAACGCGACGCGGATCGTGATTTTTTCCGGATATATCAACACGTCGCCTTGCTTGCTGATGAAAGTAAAGTTTCCTTCGTTATCGAATTCGTCGTACGAAACGGCCGTCAGCCCGGGATACCCTTTATTTTGCAGAAACTCACTGGCCCGTTCTCTTGCCGTACTCATATCCACGGCTTTGGGGCCGATTTGTCGATGGTAGACATAGGAGATCAAGTGACCCCCGTTCCGCGTGAAATCGAGCGACCACGTTTCGCCGCCTTTGCCGTTCGTCAGGTTCGCGGTATACGACGCCCATTCCGTACCCTTCCCGTTTTCCACGACCTGGATCGCTCCTGCGTTTTGAACGCCCGTAAATTCCGCCGTTTTGCGTTTGATTCCCTCAACCGTAATTGGTTTTCCGCCCAGCTTCTTCACCGAACGTTTATTGTACATGCTGGAAATGGATGGTCCCCAATCGAGCTCCGGATATTCGCCGACCTTTTTGTCTACGGTTTTAAAACCATCGATGATGGTATTGTCTCGCGGCTCTTTCTCGCTGGCTAGCGCCGTCTCAACGTCCATCCAGCGGAGCCGATTGGAGATCACTTTGTTCTGTACCCCTTGCAGATCTTGGGAGATTTGCGCGGAGCTTTTGTATAGCTCCTTCAGGTTCTTCATTTCGTTATTGTTCAGCGGCTGCTTGGTCAAATCACGAATGGCGGTTTGGTACGAAAATTTCGCAATTCGCGACAGGAACTCTTCCGTTTTGTTAAACGGGAGCAACGTTAGGGGTAGCTGATTAATTTCATTTTGCGCCTCACTGGTGATACGCCAAACGTTAACCAGACCTTTGCGCTGTGCACCCGTGGATGCTGAATTCACTGCTAAGGTGTTGCCCAATTCCATATGCAGCTTGTCCACATGATAGGACAAATCATGAAAAGCCCGCTGATATTGGTTTTCCGCCTTAATTAGAATCGAGTTTTTCTCCTGGTTCTCTTGATACCCCCAAACCAGGGCGCCGATCAACAGCACAGCGGTCACCGGAAACAGGATCGCACTCAGTCGTTTGTACATTGGGCTTATGCTCTCTCCCTTCTTCAACTAGGTTGGGATTAGTGTGACAAGAAGGAAAGAACTTTATGCATTATAGAAGTAGTTGAAAAAGCCGACTTTCGATCACGAAGCAGTTCAATGAAGCTCATTCGGCATCGGATCTTGGATTCACCCGGTCTCTCCGTTGCTCACGTAGCCTCCAGCTACGCTCCGCTACTCGATCCCTAGCTTCATCCAACCTCCTCGGTGCTCAAAACCCGTCTTTTTCAACATCATTGGAAATTAGTTCAAAAGCCGACTTTCGATCACGAAGCAGTTCAATGAAGCCATTCGGCATCGGATCTTGGATTCACCCGGTCTCTCCGTTGCTCACGTAGCCTCCAGCTACGCTCCGCTACTCGATCCCTAGCTTCATCCAACCTCCTCGGTGCTCAAAACCCGTCTTTTTCAACATCATTGGAACTTAGTTCAAAAGCCGACTTTCGATCACGAAGCAGTTCAATGAAGCCATTCGGCATCGGATCTTGGATTCACCCGGGCCTTCCGCTGCTCACGTAGCCTCCAGCTACGCTCCGCTACTCGATCCCTAGCTTCATCCAACCTCCTCTGCCCCCCTTACTGGGCTTCTTCCTCGATCTCGAAGTCATGTTGATTATTACACAAACATTGCTTGAAGCCGGTTTCGATCTGGCCGCGCTCTTTTTTGCCACGCAATACGAACCGCTCGCCGCACGCTCTACATATGATTCTGACCTTGACACGCACGAAAAAAGGCACCCCCTATTCTATCCAACTACGTGGCCCGTCTTCGCAGACGCACGAATCGCTAGAATTAGGATGCCCTATTCTTCCTAAATTAATCTTGCCCCTTAGCTCCCGGTGTCAGCCGGAATGGGGAACGGTTATTGGCCCGGTACATCTTGCCAAGCCCACCATACCACAGGAAAGCCATAAGCGGAACGATGTACCAAATCCAGTATTGGGTCGTATTGTTTAAGATCCAATCGTATACCCCATGCCAGAACAATGGGAACAACAGAGAGAAGATAAGGAATTTCCGACTTTGCCAACCGGTCGAAAATTTGGCTCGACCCAAGTAGTAACCCATCATGACCCCAAACATCGCGTGACCGGACACCGGAAGCAACGCCCGTACGATTAAGGTGCCTATTGAAGCATGACTCGCGAAAGCATACAATACATTTTCGACCGTCGCGAATCCTAACGAAATAGCCGCTGCATATAAAATCCCATCATACGGCTCATCAAACTCCGTATGGTTGTATATCATATGAAACAATACGAACCATTTCAGGACTTCTTCCACGCCAGCCGAAATGCCAAATGCCGTGACCAGAGGCCCTTCGCCCAGCCACATCGTCAAACCCCGCTGTATGATCATGACCGGTAAAACGATCAGGAAACCAAGCAGGAACACCCTGATGACCATATGCAGCGGTTCTGCATCATACTTGTCCTTGAGATAAAAATAAGTTAGCAGTGCAATACCGGGAGCTACCGCTGCGCTTGCTATCGAGAAAAAGAGCAACGGTTATCCCCCCTTATTGGCCGCTTGCCGTTTCTTGTCTCTCTCTCATATTGTTTCACGAGTCTGCCTTCGTGCGATACGTACGAATTAATCCTGGCGTTTGAAGTGGCTGCAAATCGTGTCCACCGCGTGGTCGGCCATGATCAAGTTCCCGTACTCTTCCAGCATCGCCGTAGTTACTGATGTTGCTTCGCCAAACTCAGCTAATACCGCAATCAGAGCAGGGTGTTTGCCCTCCTCCAACTCCTCCGGCTCCAGCTGAAGAACCCATTTCCCATTATATTTATACAGTCTGCCGGCATTCTGTAACATGGTCTTAAGTACATGCGCAGCTTCGATTAAATTTTCGAAATCGTCAAAGGAATACAGGATCGTATCGCTTTGCTCCAGCGTGACTTCCATTTCGTATACTTCATCCGGCAGTTCATCCTCATAAGGCGAGCCGATCCCGTGTTGATGGTGATCGTATTTGCCGCGTGTTACGATGACGACCATTCCTTGCGCAGGAAGTGCGAATACTTCCACAGCCAAAGGCCCAGTGGCGTCAAAGCCCACTTCGTTATAAGCCTGATCCATCATTTCGGTGAACAGGTCATGGACTTTGGGAATCTCCTGCCACATGTCCTCTTTCTGTATTCCGCGTTCGCTCAAATCGTCAAACGTGAGGAAAATCCGTACCTTATCCTGGCCTAGTCTTTCGATCTTCATACAGGATCCTCCTCTCTCTATGCCGTGTTACAACAGATTATGAAAGCTGTTGTTAAATGTGCTGGAAATGGTTCTTTGTATGTATGTTATCACTTATTTCCCCTAAATGCACGCTTTAAAATAGACCAAAAAAGAATCATTTTCCGCTCCCGGGCAAGGGATGGAAAATGATTCTTGAGCAGGCACGGCGGTGTCTGGTTTACAATCCTGGAACGGGCGTATGGGTCTCTTTGAGAATGGCTTCGACTTCACGACGCACATCGGCATCGGCTTTAATGAAGTCGGTCAACTGCTTCAGACTGTATTCCTTCGAATGATTCGAACCGGCCGCTGATATCGTGCCGGAACTGGGATACACCTGGGCGTTGTTTGCCCCTTTGGCCTTTGTTGCATTTTCGGACGCCGGACCTTCCGTCTTCAGCGCTGCCGACAGATCCTCGTTAGAGCTTTCGTGGCGATTTGAGGTCATGCTGGCAAACTTCAGGGCCGACCCCGCGCCATTCATCACCGACATCAGGCTTTGCTTACGTCTGGAAGCCCACATCGCAGCGAATACGCCGACCAATATGCCGCCTAAAAATGAGGAAGATTTCACGTAAAAAACCTCCTTGGTTATGTTAAAATCATCTGTAGTGTTCGCGGTTTGCCTTAAACTCATGCGGCATAAATACAGGAAAGCGAGATGACTCCTTTGCTCCACAAGAAACTCCTGCCCATCGCCGCCGCTTGTCTTATTCTTAGCTCATGCGGCCAGACTGATGCACAAAACGAACAAGCCACATCCAACCAAAATGCCATTCCAACTGTGGAGACGACGACGCCTGGGGGGAGTAACGAATCCGGACAGGTAAGCGACCCGCTTGACAGCTCAGTAACGACCGATCAGAATGCAAACTCAGGAAATTCGTCCGATCCAAGCGGCCAGACCGCAGGGGCGGATCAAAATGCAGAAAATGCCGCTACCGAAACGGCCGAACCCCAACTGATGTACCACATTAATAAAGCCTACAACGTTGTTCCAAATGACGAGAGTATTGAGAAGAAGGTCGTATTGCTTACGTTTGACGACGGACCGAAGGAAAAAGAAATGATTGACGGACTGATTGATACGCTGGACAAACACCAAGCGAAGGCGATTTTCTTCGTAAATGGATACCGCGTGAAAGCCCATCCCGAGCTGCTTCAGTTGATTAAGGAACGCGGACAAATCATCGGGAACCACAGTTGGGATCACATCGATTTAAAGAAGGAATCCGCAGCAAACATGCGCAAGCAGATCGAGGATGTGCAAAAGATCGTTAAGGATACAACTGGCGAAGCGCCTCGTTTTTTCCGGCCGCCATTTGGATCAGGCAACGAAACGACACACCAAATCGCAGACGATAACGATCTGGTTTACATGACATGGTCCAACGGTTCCCTTGACTGGGACAGCAAAAATAAAAACAAGCCGGATGCGGTCATTGCCAACGTTTTAGAGCAGCTTCATGCCGGGAGCAACATTCTCATGCACGAGCTCCCCTGGACCGTAGAAGCCCTAGATGAACTGCTGACACAACTGGAGCAAAAAGGATACGGATTTGTCGACCCTCGGAGTATCGGGCCTGCTCCGGTAGAGGCTGAAGCTGGAGGAACCAAATAAGGAACAAAATAAACCGTCAGGAGACCCCTCCTGACGGTTTTTCGCCTGTTTTTATAATCCGTGATTCTTCCCCCACGGAGAATCGCTAACGCCCCACCATAATAAATAAATGAGAATAATAACAAAAATGTACAGCAGCGAATTATAAAACCAACGAGTCATTTTCAACCGCTGCGACGGAAACAGCTCCTTACGAGTCGGCATCATTTCGAGTTCCGATTCCAAGCTCGTCATTTCAAGCAAATGCTCTTGACCCTCGTCAAGATGTTCTGCTTCGTCCAACAAACCGGAACCCGAGGATGTAGAGAACGGATGCTGCGGGATCGGTTCCTTTAATTTGGCTAAAGCGGCGACGGCTGCAGACTCGAACTTTCCATTCTCAGCCATAGCCAACTTCACCGGTTCAGGCTTTGACGCCGCTAGCGTCATTTTTCCACGCCGTCGTTCCTCAGGCGCTACCGTGCGCGGAATTAATAGACGGACCATTGTCTCGTCGCCAATCGCCGGCTTCTTCTCCGCAAAAGCATCGGGCATAACCTTCTCGTGGATGACCGTCGCCGTAGGTTCGGGTCGTGTAGGCTCGGGTGGTGCAGGCTCGGCCGCTGCCACTCCGGAGGAAAAGTTCCATGATGTGGAGGAGCTGCGCTTCACTCGATTTGGCTGACCGTAACGGTCCATTCGGCTTAAATGTTCGTTCATGACTCCCTCCGAAATTTGATCACCAAACCTGATACCAAATCGATCAGGAAGTGACATAGGATCGGCGCCCAAAGCGTCCCCGTTTGCAAATAGATGAACCCTAGACCGTAGCTGCTTGCGAACACCCATGCCGTTGGAATCCAGTGCCGCAAATACCGGACATGAATCGCGGCGAACAAGATACTCGTCCAATACGGGCCGATGCCATTCTGAATCGCCCCCCGAAACAACAATTCCTCGCAAATCGCTACGATCGCCGAGATCACGGCGATATGCCAGATCGGACGGTTGCGAAAGAGCAGTGAATTAATGCCTCCATCATCCATGCTTTCCTCGGAGATGAACCGAGACAACAGCATGTCCGCAACAAACATCACCGCTGCCAACCCCGCCCCCCAGTACAAAAATTCGACACTTTTCGGAAAATTGAACAGGTGAATCGGGTTTCTTTTCTGAAAAATAAGTATGACCAGACCGATAAACAAAGTAAGTCCTTGCGTTAGATACAAATTAATAAGCAGCAAACGATCGTTAAGCTGACCGGGGTCGACTTTTTGAATTTTTACGTCGCGTAATTTGAACTTTTTCATAGTTTTTGTCAAACCCTGTCCTTTATAATATTCTAGCGCATTCAATTCAATATGGTAAGGAGCATCCTCATGATTCGTAAAAATAATGCCAAATTCGAAATGCTGTTTTTGCTTGGTTTTCTTGCCACGCTGATTATCGCGTTTGGGACCTTCTTTCTAGGACTCAATATCGGCATCGACAAGACGGAAGCTAAATATGCCTATCTACAAACCGCCCCACCTGGAGAAGAAAACGAAAACTCCTATCAGCAACAGGATTTGGTCACGTTCTACTACGTGGTGTTCCAACCATACCAGCAATTCAAAGAGGATTATCTCACGCTGGTCGATGAAATGTCCCGCAGTTCCTCGAAGTCGGTCTCAGCGGACGCAATGAAGGAAATCCGCGAAAAGGCGAAAGCCGGTTACGAGCAAATTGCCGCCCAATCCATTGCGGATTCCTCGCCATTACTTAAGGAGGCTCAGACCGACTATTTAAAAAGCCTGAAGCTGTTCTCGGACAGCATCGACCAAGTCAAGGCAAAGGCAGGAAGCAAAAAAGGCGCGGAGCTAGCCAAAGCGGTCACCCAGGACGAATTCACGGTAAGCGCGAAAAGCTTTGGCCTGCAGGCGCAAAAGAAATATTATTCCTCGATCCTGAAATGGACCGCTAAAACCAAAAACGGCATTCCGGCCGATTATACTTACAAGAATAACATCGGCACTAAGGAATGGTCCGGCTATTCCCTCGCTGTGAAGAACAAAGCAATCACCGATATGATGGTGAATGAGCAACTTTATGTATCCTATCTGCCGCAGGATCTTACCTCCAAAATCGATCAGTTGATCAGTAGCGGAAATTCCGACGCTCTTAAACTGACCTCCGTAGCATCGATCGTTAAGGTTTTAACAGAAACGGATGCCGTTAAGAATAAGGAATTCGCGAAATGGAAATCAACGTATTATGCATCCGAATCTCTGCCGGAGCTGCCGTTCTTTACGGAGGATTAAACCGCAGGCCGGGTCGTCGGAATCAGACGCTTTTCGACATTAGTAAAATCATAACCAAAATTCTAGGCGGATTCAAGTTTGGTCAAAATCCGAACGACAAACGCCTAACTTTGTAAAAATGTTCAGGTTAGTGTTGACACCTTGCCGGGGACCGTGTTACATTATGAAAAATTACATTTCATGAAACACGTTGAAGGAAAAAAGGATTCGGAAAGCTTCCAGAGAGCCGGTGGTGCTGCAAACCGGTAGCGGAACGAATGCTTTAGCGCTCCCGAGTCGCTGCGTTGAATCCTGAGTAGGCGCAGCCGGTGAACCCGTTATCGTTCTGTCAGCAATGACAACTGAGGCTGCTTACCTGCAAAGGTGCAGCGAATTAGGGTGGTACCACGAACAACTCTCGTCCCTTACTACGGAAGTAGTGTGCGGATTGGGAGTTTTTTTGATGTATCAAGTAAGTTTAACGTGCCATGGAGGCGAATTTGCGTTATCGGGTACCTCCGCTCTTTTGCGCGGTGATAAGACACAGCGTCAACGAAGGAACTCGTTTTTGAATCCCATCAGCTTATGCTTCCGAAGAAAGCGATGCAAGATCACTTTCGAGGAGGCCTTGCTATATAAAACTTTTAGGAGGGTCAATAATCATGTATAAAGTGTTAGTATCGGATCCAATCAGCGATTTGGGAATCCAACAACTGATGGATGCAGCCGACGTTGAGGTCGACAAAAAACCAGGTCTCAGCGAAGACGAATTGGTGCAGATCATTCCGCAATATGACGGTCTTCTGGTCCGTAGCCAAACGAAAGTAACCGAAAAAATCATGGAAGCCGGGACCCGCTTGAAAGTCATCGGCCGCGCTGGTGTCGGGGTCGACAACATCAATCTGGAGGCCGCAACGACACGCGGGATTATCGTCATTAACGCTCCAGACGGCAATACGATTACGACATGCGAGCATGCCTTTGCGATGATGATGGCGCTAGCCCGCCATATTCCTCAAGCCTACGCCAAAACGGTAAATGGCGAATGGGATCGCAAATTCCTCGGCGTGGAGCTGCGCAACAAAACGTTGGGCGTGCTAGGTATGGGCCGCATCGGCAGCGAGGTTGCGAAACGGGCCAAAGCATTTGGAATGGATATTCTCGGGTATGATCCGTTCCTTACCGAAGATCGGGCTGAGAAGTTAGGCGTGAAGCTGGCCACCGTGGACGATATTATCCGTAATGCCGACTTCATCACCGTCCATACGCCGTTGACACCTGAAACGAAGCACATGATCGCCCGTCCGCAGTTTGAGGTCATGAAGAAAGGCATGCGCATCGTCAACTGCGCCCGTGGCGGCATTATTGACGAGTTGGCGTTGGTTGAAGCGATCGATCAAGGCATCGTCGCAGGAGCTGCCTTCGACGTGTTCGAGAAAGAGCCACCGGAAGCCGATCACCCGTTCCTCAACAACCCAAAAATCATCGTAACCCCTCACCTTGGCGCCTCCACTGTGGAAGCCCAAGAGAACGTGGCAATCGACGTCTCGGAACAGGTTCTTCACATCCTGCGTAACGAGCCGTTCAAAAATGCTGTTAATATGCCGCCAGTAGCGGCCAGCGTCATGAATAAACTGCAGCCCTACTTCGGTCTTGGCGAGAAAATCGGGATCTTCTTGTCCCAGTTGAACAATCAGGCCGTGAAGGAAATCCATGTCGATTATGCCGGGGATCTGGCAGAAGTTGATACGCAACCCCTCACCCGTTACATTATTAAAGGGGTGTTGTCCCGTCATTTTGCCGGAGACGTCAATATCGTCAACTCGATGCATCTGGCGAAAGTCCGCGACATCAACGTCGTTGTATCGCAGGCTTCGGCCACTAAAGGCTTTACCAACTTGATTTCTGTTACGCTTAAAGGGCAAGACGGTGCGGAGCGCCGAGTCGCCGGAACACTGCTGAACGGGTATGGCGCACGGATCGTACAGATTGACAAATTCCCGGTAGACGTTGCACCGGAAGGTCATCTGATCTTTATCTCCCATAACGACAAACCGGGCATCATCGGACATGTCGGCACACTGCTTGGGAAGAACGACGTCAACATCGCTTCCATGCAGGTGGGACGTAAATTGATCGGCGGCGAGGCCATCATGGTGCTTACCGTAGACAAAGAGGTTACCAAAAATGTATTAGACGAATTGACGAAACTTTCCGAACTGAATAAAGCGCAGCATATCATCTTTGCTTAACCTCCTCAATTGGAGATCAATGTTCCACGATGAACAAGATTTATCTGCGGCATTC
This sequence comes from Paenibacillus sp. FSL R7-0216, assembly GCF_037969915.1. Classification (NCBI taxonomy): domain Bacteria; kingdom Bacillati; phylum Bacillota; class Bacilli; order Caryophanales; family Paenibacillaceae; genus Paenibacillus; species Paenibacillus sp. FSL R7-0216. The sequence goes on from NZ_CP150222.1 coordinate 3,101,126, forward strand.
AACAAAAAAACATCCTTCTTCGCGAAGGATGTTTTTTTTTGATTACGTGGTTTGTCCCTATTCGACAGGAAGCATGAAATGAAAAGCGGTCCCTTTGCCAATCTCGCTATCGGCCCAGATCGAGCCATGATGAGCGTCGATGATATTTTTGACGATCGATAGCCCCAATCCCGTACCGCCGTTCTCCCCGCGAACACGAGCTTTGTCCGCTTTATAAAAGCGATCAAAGATAAAGCGTAAATCATCGCTAGGAATGCCGACACCGGTATCCGTAATCGTCGCGTGAAGCTGCTTCCCTTGCCCATTTGGCTTCATCCCCGCCGTCACGGTTACTCTGCCTCCCTCCGGCGTATGCCGGAAAGCATTGTCCAGCAGGTTCGTCAGCACCTGCTCCAGCCGATCTTCATCAGCTTGCAGCTTCAGCTCGCCTTCTTCCAGCTCCAGCGCGAGTTCAACACCGTTCTCCTTGGCTCGCACTTGAAATTTACGATACACCCGTTCAGCCAATTCGCGAAAATCGATCTGGCGCATCACCATGTCCGTATGTCCTGCCTCCATGCGGGCTAAGTCCAACAGGTCGCGGACTAGCCGCCCCATCCGCAGCGACTCGTCATAGATCACCTGTGCGAGCTCTGCACTCTCTTCCGGGGAAGAAGCCATCCCATCCAGCAGCGCTTCGCTATAGCCCTGCATCATCGAGAGTGGCGTCCGAATTTCGTGAGAGACGTTCGCTACGAAATCGCGGCGCATCTTCTCCAGACTTACCTCTTCCGTTACATCGCGAAGAACGGCAACCGCCCCGCGGACTTCGCCATCTGAAGACAGAGGGGCCATATGTACGGACCAAACGCCTTTCATGACGTGCACGTTCATCTTCTGGTCGCTTTCTTGATCCAGCAACCGGCGGAACATCGGAAGCAGCGGCTGAGGCACAACCTGCCCTTCACCCGTTGGTGCAGGCCGCAGAATCTCTCCCTCGTCTTCTTCCTCGATCAGATCCCCCCACATCTGCAGAATGCGATCGCCCGGCGGATTGGTCAAAATCACGTAACCCTCCCGATCCAAAGTGATCACGGCATCGTTCATACTGCGCAGCACGCTGGATAGATGCTCTTTCTCATGCTTCAAGCTGCGGATCGTATTCTCCAGTTCCTCCGCCATATGATTAAACGTAATCGCGAGTTCGCCGATTTCGTCACTCGTGCGAAGAGAAAGGCGGGTTTCATACTTGCCTTTGCGAATCGAATCCGCAGCCTGAATCAACTGCTGCATGGGTTGAGTGATCTTGGTGAAGAGAAACAGCGCAAAAAACGTTGTGAGCGAAAATCCGATCATCGAAACGATCACAAATAATCGTTTGACCGCTCCGGAGTTTGTAAAATTCGTATCGATATAGGGCAGCAGGAAGAGCCCCATCAGCATCAGGACACAGGCCACCAAACAAATGATCGTAATCCACAGTTTACCGACGAGCGTTCTCCAGAAGTTCACTTACTTCGAAACCTCCAGCTTGTAACCGACGCCCCACACCGTGGTGATCATTGCGGCGGATTCCGGTGACACCTTATTCAGCTTCTCGCGCAGCCGTTTGACATGAGTATCGACCGTACGCAAATCACCGAAAAATTCGTAATTCCAAACGTCCTTCAACAGTTCCTCCCGAGAAAATACTTTATCCGGTGAAACCGCCAGATAATGAAGCAGCTCATATTCTTTCGGGGTCAAGCTGACCTCTTGGCCGCTAGCCGTCACCCGATGAGCGTCATGCTCAATGACAAGATGAGGGAACACGATATTGTTGCTAGTCCCGCTTTCTTTGGTCAAATACGCCGTTGCCGAAGCGCGACGCATAATCGCTTTGACCCGGTAGATGACCTCACGAGGGCTGAACGGCTTCACGACGTAATCGTCCGCTCCGACCTCAAAGCCCTGCACGCGGTTGATTTCCTCGCCCTTGGCCGTCAGCATCAGCACCGGCGTTGCCTTGACTTGTCTCAAACGGTTACAGACCTCGACGCCGTCAATGCCCGGCAGCATGACGTCGAGCAGAATCAAACCATAGTCGCCGGCGGTCGCCATTTTCAGGGCGGTCTCCCCGTCCTCGGCTTCATCGATTTCGTAGCCTTCTTTTTCCAAGTACATCTTCAGCAGCCGGCGAATCCGCTCCTCGTCATCGACTACCAGAATGCGGTTTGCTTGATCTGACATTAACAACAACCCCTTCATCATCTTACCCAATCAGTTGAGCAGTCCATATGGTCTTCTTGCTTGTTTAATCGGTACCCGCATAGGAGTGTAGACCCGCTATGATCAGATTCACCCCTACGAGCGTAAACATCACGACCAGAAATCCTAAGACGGCCAGCCACGAGGCCTTACGCCCCTGGAACCCGCGCGATAAGCGCAAATGCAGATAAGCGCTGTAAAACAACCAGGTAATCAGCGCCCATACCTCTTTCGGATCCCATCCCCAGAATCTGCCCCAGGCTTGCTGCGCCCAAATCATGGCAAATATGAGCGCGCCTAAAGTAAAGATCGGAAACCCGATCGCGATTGCCCGATAGCTGATCTCATCCAGATCATCCGGATCAATCGCCCGAAGCGCCGGCGACAGTGCCGAACCCAGCGATTTACGAAGGATCAACCGGAGCAGCAAATAAAGTACGGTACCTGTTAGTATAGCCCAAATTACCGTGTTCAGTTTACGGCCGGCCGTATCCCCCCGCATCCAGGCAGGCGCATCGAATAACGGTTTGTTCATGCCGAGGAACGGCTGGATTTGCTCCGGTTCGCTTTGGTGCGGACCCACAATCGGCGGCAGATTATAGATTACTTTATCTTCTATTGTACTATCTTGCTCTACTTGGCTGTCAATCGTTGTCTGATTTTGTACGAATACGGCTTCATATCCGGCTGCCCGAAAGGCGAATACGGAAACAATAAAGCCCAATACTATAATAATAGAAAAAAGCGTAAATTCAACCCACCATTTTTGCCGCCGGCCTGGCCGGTCAGTAGCAGTGAAATCCACCGCGCGCAAAAGGTACATCAATCCGGCGATAAACCCGACAGCGAAAAACGACTCTCCCGTGGCCGCCAGCGTTACGTGGATATAGAGCCAAATCGAGCGCAACGACGGAATCAACGGCTGCACATCCTGCGGGAATACGGCAGCATAAGCCATAATAAGAATAGCCAGCGGGAGCGCGAACACTCCAAGTAGAATCTTGCGGTAAATGACAAAGACGACGGTGAAAGCCACCATAATCATCATCGACAAAAACGACATGAATTCGTACATATTGCTGACCGGCACGTGTCCGCTGTAAGCCCAGCGAGTACCGCAATAAACCAGATGCGACAGCAAGCCAAGCGAAGAGATGCTAAACGAAATACGCCCCCATTTCGCCTCATGGCGCTCCGGGTCGCGATTGCGCCAAGTTTTTCCCGTTACGGCCACTACATAACAAATGAAAGCTGCGCAATAAAGCAAAAAGGCCGACATAAATGCGACTCTACTGATTTCCAGAAAGTTCATGGACGTTTCCCCCCGTTTTCCAAAGACTTCTCATCTGCTTCCAAGCCCATCGTATGAAGGAACCCGGAAACTTCACGGCGCATACCGAACCAGTTCTTCGTCGTGTGTCCGCCCAGCGTCAGCTGTCGGCCGTCCACCCGTAGCCAAATTCGGCGATGCTGCCAGTAAAACCCTAAGATCAGCCCAAGCATCACGATTCCGAGCCCCAACCAAACGAAAGGCATTGCCCGGTCGATCCGGATGTTCAGGTAACTGGACGCTCCGACAAAATCCACGTCCTCCATGCCAAGGACATCGAGCTGCAGTTTCGTTTGCACACCGCCGAGTTGTTGGTTGATGGCATCCTGCTGAAACCGCTCCTTGTCGATCTGCTTGGGAAAGTAAATATACTGCGCGCCTTGTTCAGGAAGATCCGGTCCTTCGATCAAGAACAAAAAGGCAGGCGCGTTGGGCTCACCGGAGATGGAGACCGGCTGCCCCTGGTCGTTCAGGGAAAAATCCATATATTTGTTTAGCAGCGTAAGCCGATATGGCCCCACCTCGACCTCGCGTTGGGGATTTCTCATATCTAATTTGAATTTGCCATACGATTCCCCGGTTTTGGCATTCACTAAAGCCGGCTGCACGGATCTCAGCTTCGGCGTAAGATCGAAGTCGAACTGATAAGCTTGGAGTCCTTTGTAACTGAGCGGATCGTTCACCCGGATCGCGTGACGTTCCACTTCCCGGAGCTGCGGCTCTTTGGAAGGATCATCGCAATCGGCCGTGCATTCATAGAGGACTGCCTGCGTCTCAAACAACTTGGGGACGACTTTGCCCCTAGCTTTGAAATCTTCGGACATTTCGTCCTCATTATAATACTCCACCGTAAACTTCTCGTTTTTTAAAAACAGGTTCGTTTCCGGTATCCGCGTAATTTCTCCCTCAGGGAACCAGTAATGTTTGTCCATGTGAAGTCCCGGCAACCCGCGAAATAAGACGGCCAGTAGAAAAACGATCAGCCCGATATGAATGATATAAGGGCCCCAGCGGCTGAATCGCTGTTTCTCCGCCAGCAGGGCACTGCCCTCCGTATGAACACGATAGTGCTTCTTACGTAGAGGCTGAACGGCACGCTGGACCCAGTCGGCACCTTCTTCGCCGATCTCCCCTTGGTAAACGATTTTCTGACGGGTGAGGAATTCCCGGTGCTTGCGTACTTTTTGCTTTGAAAGCGCTTTGTACAACGGAAGCACGCGATCCAGGCTGCAGATCACCAGCGAAGCGCCGATCATCACCAGAAGCAGTGTAAACCACCAGGATTCATACGTATGGGATAAACCCAGTCGATAATAAATTTCGCCGATCGTGCCGTATTTGTTTTTGTAAAAAGTGGACGGATCGAAATTAATAAAGTTGCTCTCTTGTTCGAAGATCGTGCCGAACATAGCACCAATCAGCGTAATGATGATCAGGTAAATGGCAACTTTCACGGAGGAGAAGAAATTCCAAACCCGATCGATCATATTGGGGTTGGCTCGCTGCGAACGTCGGGCGACCCCGTCATATCGCATCTCCAGCAGCCCGCCCGGCTGCTCATCCTCAAACAGCGGTTTGCCGCAAGCTTCGCATAACACGGTTCCCACCCGATTTTGGTGGCCGCATTCGCATTTTGTATTTTGGATCACCGATTATGCCCTCCTCTCGTCGTCAAAGATCCAGCAGTTGCTTGATTTGGTCATCCAACGTGTCCAAGTTCAGCTCGCCTTGATGAATGGAGGAGATTTTGCCGTTCTTTCCGATAAAGAACGTTGTTGGCATCGGTACAATCCCATAATCGCGCGTCGTGGTATTATCGGAATCAAATAAAATGGGAAAATCCACGCCCGTCTGCTTAATGAAATTTTGCACGGTCATCTCATCCTCGCCCGTATTGATCCCCAATACGACGACGCCTTGATCGCGCCATTTTTCCGCCTGAGCTTGCAATGCTGGCATCTCTTTCACGCAATAGGTGCACCAGGTAGCCCAGAAGTTCAGGACGACCGCTTGGCCTTTGTAATCATCCAACGTATGTACCTGTCCATCCAAACCGAGCAGCTTAAAAGCCGGCGGTTTACCCCCCTGCTTGGGTTTATCCGCTTCGCCGCCGGACACTGCGGTCCCGATGGCATAGCCGCCCAGCACGACGATCAGCAGCAAGATGACGATTTGGATCGGCCGTCTCGCTTTCCCCATAGTTAACTTCCTTTCTATGACAATAATCATAAGTGTTGAACAAATCGTGAACACTCTATGAACATTATAACGAAATTCGTCGCAGTTTCAGCCCGGGGAAATATGAATATTATGTGACGCGCTTGAAATGAGGAGAAAATGTGGGGGAATGGCAGTAAGGTGAACGATTCCTGCGAACATGCTATCGCTTATGGGCCTAGAATGACTTGAACGAATGGTTTGGCTACGACTGGGGCAGCCGGGTAAAATGTTCTTACGATCGCTGTTGCTCGCGGAATTCTATATCATATGATTTCAAGGTAGAATTCCGCTCACAAAGGCGAACGCTTCGCTTCTTCAGAATCATTTTCCCCTTTTGCCACTTTCCGTGCTTCCGTTCAATTTACCGGGCCTTGGCGCTTCGCTTTTTCAGAATCGCCCCACCTGTTGCCTCTCGCCTCCCTTTCACCGCGTTTTCTAGCGCTTTGGTGTGGGGAGTGTGGTAGTGCGGGCTTGTTTATAGAGGCTTTCAACCTCTTCTTTCGTCAAGTGACGGTACATGCCGCGCTTCAGGTTACCGAGGTACAAATCGCCGAAGGAAATGCGCTTCAGCTTCGTCACAGGGTGCGAGATCGCCTCAAACATACGGCGCACTTGGCGGTTTCTGCCTTCATGAATCGTGATGGAGATGGTCGAGAACTTCCCTTCCGGATCGATGTCCTGGTATTCCACCTCTGCCGGGGCCGTTATCCCGTCCTCCAGCATCACGCCTTGCTTCAGCTTGTCCAGTGCCGAGCCATGCGGTACTCCTTTAACCGTTGCGTGATAAGTCTTCGATACATGGTGCTTTGGATGCGTCAGAAGGTGAGCAAACTCACCGTCATTCGTTAGTAGCAGCAGTCCTTCAGTATCATAATCAAGCCGGCCTACTGGATAAACCCGCTCTGTGATTCCTTTTAAATAGTCGGTGACGATTTTACGGCCTTGGGGATCGGAAGCGCTCGTGATGACGCCTTTCGGTTTGTTGAACATAAGGTACAGCTTCTTCTCTGTACCGATGGTCTTGCCCTCGACGGTAATGACGTCCACGGCCGGATCGGCCTTCGTGCCTAATGTCGTGACGGTTTCTCCGTTCACCTGAACTTTGCCGCTCTGAATCAATTCCTCACATTTGCGACGGGATGCCACACCTGCGGCGGCTAATATTTTCTGTAATCTCTCCATTTTCGCTAAGTCACCTCATACACATGATACCCACCGAAAGACAAAATCACAATAGCCGCAGGAGAAACAGCAAAAACCGCCGCGACAGCTAGACAGCTGCAGGGCGGTTTACACTAACCCGTCAATATGTATAAGTTATCCGAATAAGAGCAGACAAACGGCGATCGCCGCGACAAAGCCGACAATATCCGAGAATAATCCAACCTTTAAAGCGTAACGGCCGTTCCGAATACCTACGGCGCCGAAATAAACCGTCAATACGTATAATGTCGTATCGGTACTGCCTTGAATCGTAGATGCAATGCGGCCGATCATCGAATCCGGTCCGTAAGTTTTGATCAGGTCAGTTGTAAACGCAAGCGAGCCCGTCCCCGTCAAAGGCCGGAGGAAACCGAGCGGCAGCACTTCCGGTGGAACCTTCAGCCAAGACAGCATGGGAGCCATCCACCCGACGAAGAAATCCAGCGCCCCCGAAGCGCGGAACACGCTGATCGCCACCATCATGCCCACCAAATGCGGGATAATGCCAATGGCGGTTGAGAAGCCATCCTTGGCCCCGTCCACGAACGATTCGTAGACCGGCACTTTTTTGAAATAAGCATAAAGCGGAATAAATGCGATCATGACCGGTACCGCCCATGCAGAGACAAGGTTAATCCAGTCCAGCAAAGTGCCTCACCCTTTCAATGAGATATTGGGCGGCGCTGTGGCCTGTGGCGGGGTGCGATGGGTGCTATGCCTGCGATACCATCGGTCGGCTACAATGGCCGCCATCGTGGCGATTGCGGTCGCGAGCAGGGTAGAACCCACGATTTCCGCCGGATTCGCCGATTGAAAGTTGATGCGGATGGCAATGAGCGTCGTTGGGATGAGCGTAATGCTGGCCGTGTTCAGGGCAAGTAGTGTACACATTGCCGGGGATGCCGTTTGTTTATCCGGATTCAATTCTTGAAGCTCCTGCATCGCGCGGATTCCCATAGGCGTTGCTGCATTTCCCAGTCCCAGCAAATTCGCGCTCATGTTCGATAAAATATATCCCATGGCCGGATGATTCTTCGGCACGTCGGGGAACAGATAAGCGACGACCGGCCCGAGCAGCTTGGAGATGGCCTTGACGAGGCCGGAATCCTCCGCTAGACGCATGATGCCAAGCCAGAATACTAGAACGCTGATTAAACCAAAGCATACGGTCACGCCGGTCGCCGCCCCATCAAACGCTGCTTGTGTCACAGTGCCGATATCCCCTTTGATCGCAGCGAACAAAAAACCGATCAAAATGAGCGCAAGCCATATTTTGTTGACCATCTTTTCCCCTCCATAACCCTGTCCTGCTCCCTCTGCTATCGAATGTCAAACAGTAGGGATTGCAGCACCTTTTTAAATGCATCCGACCAATCGGAAGTTAGCCGGATGAGCTTACGATCTGAAGCGGAACCAAAGGCCCCACCTGCTCTCGGCTCACTTCCTTCTCCTGATCCGGATGGCCGATAGCTGATTTTATCGTAGACCGGTACCGTGCCGATTTCTTCCCCATTCAAGAGAACGCTAATTTTCCCGCGGTATCCAAATGAACCCGTGCGCGCCGTAGTTAGCTTCAGCCTTCTTTCGATGTGGCTGGCTTCTTCCGTCGCCAACGCATACTTAAATTCTGCCCCAGTGATCAGGCCTTGCTCAATTTCCTGCCCCTCTCCGATCAGGGTTGTCAACGGATAGTTGGCAAAACCATAATCCAGCAACTTCCGGTGGTCATTCCAATCATCCCCGTCATTTAACGTGACGACCGCGATTTGCTGTCCGCCACGGGTCGCGGAGCTCACCAGGCATCGTTTGGCGATTTTGGTATATCCGGTTTTGACGCCGTCGGCCCCGTCGTAGAAACGCAACATCTTGTTCTTATTCAACCATTTATAATCCCAAGGATCATTGGGATTCGGTGCGGTTTTGCTGGGGGTTCGGACGATCTCTTTAAACTGCTGGTTTTTCAGTGCATAGCTTGTCAGCTTGGCCAAATCGTTGGCCGTTGAGTAATGGCCTTTGGCATCCAAACCATGTGGATTCTGGAAGTGGGTATGCATCAGACCAAGCATCTTGGCTTTCTCGTTCATCAAGTAGACGAAGCCCTCTTCGGAGCCGCCGACGTGCTCGGCAATCGCCGTGGCCGCATCATTGCCCGAACGAAGCATAAGGCCGTACAGCATATTTTCCAGGCTCATTTCTTCCCCCATATGGAGATAAATAGACGAACCTTCCTTAGCAAAAGCGTTTCTTCCGACCGTAACCGTATCCGATAGCTTGCCATGCTCGATCGCGACAATAGCGGTCATGATTTTGGTCAGGCTGGCGATCGGTAGCGTCTCATCCCCGCGCAAATTGTAAAGCAGGCGGCCCGAAGTTACGTCAATGACCGCGGCGGCTTGGGCATGAATCGTTGGCGCGGCAGGAGTGGCTTGTACCGCCTGCGGGTTTAGCCAACCCAACAACAGGATGGTGGCCAAGAAACTGTAAAAGGTACGATAGCTGCGGCCAGGTGTGGTTTTCCTCATAAGCTGATTCCTCCGGTAACAGGTACTGTTGCGAGTACTTGTTTAACTTATATGCGATGATCCAAGAGAGTATGTCCCACCTGGGATCAAGAAAAAGACCCCTCCCGGAAGTCCGGAAAGGATCAACGGTCGAAAGGTGGTTAGGTGAACGGGTTGATACCGGTTCTTGCAGCCGATTCCTGCATCGCATTCTGAGCTACATGCGCCGTTGCCATCGAGGGATCTGCAGTTCCAGATTGATTCGGGAACATGGACTGGATTTTGTCGATGACACCAGGGACCGAATCGATGATCTTCTCGACCAGATGCGTCTGGTTATCCAAGGGTACAATGTGCACCCCAGGTTTTCCAACGACAAGGAAAGCGATTGGATTAATCGAAACCCCGCCGCCGCTACCGCCACCGAACGGACGGGCTTTGCCGTGCTCTGTCGAACCTGAGGCCGATTTATCTTGGCCGTCCTCGATATTAAAATCACTACCCCCTGCGGCAAAACCGAACCCGACGCGGCTGATCGGCAGAATCACGCTACCGTCCGGCGTTTCGACCGGCTCGCCCACAATCGTGTTGACATCAACCATATCCTTGATGTTTTCCATGGCGGTTTGCATTAATCCTTGAATAGGATGGTCAGCCATTTTTTCACTCCTCCCTTCACTTTTAGCACGCGAACTATAAGTACCAGTCCAGCATATATAGCATAACCGCAGCGAATTTGCGCTATGCAGCGAAATTCCGTGGAAAATAACGGCGTTCCCCCAAATACGGGGACGACGAATAGCTTGGGTCTTTGCGTTAATCGAATGCGATGGCTAAGCCAACCCACGATTGTGCCTTTGACCCCCCATAAGGCCCCGGTCAATGTTGCGGTATGGGCTGCATCCTGTAAACCGACATTCGTCGACCATTCCAACTGGCGGAACGAAACGCGGCGGAGCGTGGCCCGAAGCCAAACCCGAAACCCGCTGGTCGCCTTGAGCATCCGGTCGAACTCCTCCATCCATTGATGGATTATGTCCTTGTTTACTTTTTGGTCAACACTGGAAGACTCCTTTTGCAATACGTTTTCGGGCCGATCCTTCTCGATCTGCAGGCCTTCACGCCAGTTCTTCAACCTTACGGAAGGCACTTGGTAATGCATGCGAACAAAGCCATAGAGCATCGTGACATCCAGCAGGATTGTATCGTCCCGATTCTTCTTACGCAGGGTCAAATGGAGCGTGATTGTAGACAGCAAAATCAAGGCGGCTATAAGCAGCAGCAGGATCAGGATGCCTCCGAGCCAAATCCACACGGGAAAGCCCTCCATACCTATCAGATAAAAATTCTCCCTCGTAGTATGGCTTGCCCAAAAGGAAAAAATTCGTCGGTATGCGGCATGAAGCAGCAACTAAGCGCAAAAAACCACCGAAGCTTCCTCCGGCGGTTTGGATTACATAGATTCACGTTTAGTTCTCGTTTTCCGGATCCTGGCGCTTTTCCGGCTGCGCTCCTGCTTCGTCGCTGTTGACATCGTCGAAGGTCAACTGTTGTTCTTCCAACCGTTGAAATAGAAGCTGTGTTTCTTCCTCCAGCTGTTCCGTACTCTCGAAATCGGACATATCCGGCAGATCCTTCAAATTGGCTAGCCCAAAATAATCAAGGAACGCCTTTGTGGTGCCATATAGAATGGGACGCCCAATCGCTTCGGCGCGGCCAACTTCCTCGATCAAATCCTTGTTCACCAACGAATGGATAGCTCGCTCAGACTTGACCCCTCGGATCTCCTCGATTTCAACCCGGGTAATGGGCTGTCGGTACGCAATGATCGATAACGTCTCGAGTGCAGCTTGGGATAAGGTTGAACGCGAGGGCGAATAAGCCAAACGTTCGAAATAAGGGGCGTGCTCCGGAAGCGTCGCCAGCTGGTAGCTGCCGGCAATCTGCACGATTTGCAGCCCTCGGCCGGCTCGCTCGAATGACGTTTTCATATCGAGCAAGGCATCCGAAATCACCTCCTGCCTCTGTTCCGTTACTTCGGCCAGCTGCTTCAGGCTCAAGCCCTCTTCGCCGGCCAAAAACAACAGCCCCTCAATAATCGACTTCAATTCCTGAAAATTCATCGACCTTTCCTTCCCCTCTCCACTCCATAACGATGTCATCGAACAGCTTGTTTTGATAGCAGACGATCTGCTTCATCTTCATCAGTTCCAGCACCGCAAGAAACGTGACCACGATTTCATGTCGATACATTTCGGGATGCAGCAGCTTAGAAAATAGCAAACGTCCCCCCTTACCAGCCTGTTGGAGCGCGCCAACCACTTCTTTGATCCGATCCTTGACGGAAATCTCGTCACGGTGAATTCGGGCTACGGTATTGCGCTTGGCAGCCCTACGAATCGCCTTCTGAAAGACGGCGATCAAGTCGGCGGCGTGCAGACCCTTTACCGGATTCTCCTGCACTTCCGGCATAAAAGGCGTTAAATCCTCCGGTTCTTTGGAGAAAATCAAACTGCGCTCCCATTCGCGTTCATGCAAATGTTCAGCGATTCCTTTATATTTCCGATATTCGATCAGCTTTCGAATCAACTCGTCCCTCGGGTCCTCCTCATCCTCCAGCAAATAATCGAATTCATCATCCAATTCGATGACAGGTGGTTTGGGCAGCAGTTGTTTGCTTTTGATCGACAGCAGCGTAGCCGCCATGACCAGAAACTCACTGGTCACCTCCAGCTCCAGCTCCTGCATGTCCTGTAGATATTCGAGGTACTGATCGGTGATCTCGCTAATCGAGATCTGATGAATATCGATCTCCGCTTTATCAATTAAGTGCAATAGCAAATCCAGCGGACCCTCGAAGGATTCCAGCTTGTACGTTACTGTCGTCAATGAACATCCTCCACCCGTAACCAAACATATATGTAGATTAGTTTACCTTAAAAAACGTTTGTTGCAAAAGAAAAATGTAGTACCCCAACGAATCAGAGGTACTACATTAAGATAAGCACTATTTCAACTGTTTCGTCAAGTTCGCCATCTCGATTGCCGCCATCGCTGCATCCCAGCCTTTGTTTCCGGCTTTGGTCCCAGCGCGTTCGATTGCTTGTTCGATATTCTCTGTCGTCACGACGCCGAAGATCGTCGGCACGCCGGTTTCGAGGCCAACGGCCGCCACTCCTTTGGCGACTTCGTTGCAGACATAATCATAATGCGTGGTTGAACCGCGGATGACCGTGCCAAGCGTGATGACCGCGTCATATTTGCCGCTTTCGGCCAGCTTTTGCGCGGCGAACGGGATTTCAAAAGCGCCGGGCACCCAAGCCACGTTTATTTCTTCCTCTTTGGCCCCGTGGCGTTTCAAGGCATCCAAAGCTCCGGAGAGCAGCTTGCTTGTAATGAACTCGTTAAAACGCCCGACCACGATCGCATATTTTAACCCTTCCGATACTAAATGTCCTTCAAATACGTTTGCCATGAATCATCAAACCTTTCTATAAGTGGGATAGTGGATAATATCGTTTTTGCGGATACGCCCTTAGACGCGGGAGGATTCATCCTGTTCCAAATCATCAAATTTGAGCAAATGCCCCAACTTGGCTTGTTTGGTATGCAGATACTTGGTGTTATCCGCGTTTTCTTTCATTTGAATCGGCACGCGTTCAACTACCTCCAGACCGTATCCTTCTAAACCTTTGATCTTCCGCGGATTATTCGTCATCAGACGGATTTGGCGGACACCCAGGTCTTTGAGAATTTGCGCTCCGATTCCATAATCGCGCAGATCGGCGGGAAATCCGAGCTTCAGGTTGGCGTCAACCGTGTCAAAGCCTTGTTCCTGCAGCTTATACGCCTTCAGCTTGTTGATTAAGCCGATCCCCCGGCCTTCCTGGCGCATATAGAGCAGCACCCCTCTGCCGGCTTCCTCAATCTGCCGCAGTGCCGCTTCGAACTGCGGTCCGCAGTCACACCGGTGGGAGTGGAACACGTCTCCGGTCAAGCACTCGGAATGCACCCGCACCAGCACCGGCTCATCGCCGTCGATCTCGCCTTTGACCAGTGCGACATGTTCTTTGTTATCGACATCATTCGTGTAGGCGACGGCGCGGAATACACCGTAATCGGTTGGCATGCGCACCTCGACCTCGCGCGTGACCAGCTTCTCCTTTTCATTGCGGTAATGGATCAGGTCCTTGACGCTGATCAATTTAAGGTCATAGGTTTTGGCGATTTCCACCAAATCCGGCAACCTAGCCATGGTTCCGTCTTCCTTGATGACCTCACAGATCACGCCGGCCGGATAGGCGCCGCACATCCGGGCCAAGTCGACCGCCGCTTCCGTATGACCGGCGCGCCGCAGCACGCCCCCCTTTTTGGCTATCAGCGGGAACATATGGCCCGGCCGGCGGAAGTCCGCAGCCTTGGCGTTCGGATCCATGATGGCCTTAACCGTCAAGGAACGCTCATAGGCCGAGATTCCTGTCGTCGTATCCTTATGGTCGATGGAGACGGTAAAAGCCGTCCCGTGGTTATCGGTATTTTGCGCCACCATCGGCTGCAAATCCAGTTCCTCTGCTCGCTCCGCCGTAATCGGCAGGCAGACCAGTCCGCGCCCTTGAGTGATCATGAAGTTGATCACTTCCGGCGTCGCTTTTTCAGCCAGGGCCACAAAGTCCCCTTCATTCTCCCGGTCTTCATCGTCAACGACGATAATGACCTTGCCCCGCATCAATTCGTAGATTGCTTCTTCGACTCGGTCTAATACGATATCACCCATAGCTTTCCCCTCCTTGTTTTATATGTAGTTCAAAATGTCGTCTTTGGATCACGAAGCAGCTCGAGAAGGTTGATTCGGCGGCGAATCTTGCATTCACCCGGGCCTTCCGCTGCTCACGTAGCTTCCAGCTACGCTGTGCTGCTCAGTCCCTAGCTTCATTCAATCTTCTTGGTGCTCCAAATCCAACCTCTTGAACCTTTATTGAAGTTGTAGTTCAAAATGTCGTCATTGGATCACGAAGCATTCTCGAGAAGATCAATTCGGCGGCGAATCTTGCATTCACCCGGGCCTTCCGCTGCTCACGTAGCTTCCAGCTACGCTGTGCTGCTCAGTCCCTAGCTTCATTCAACCTTCTTGGTGCTCCAAATCCAACCTCTTGAACCTTTATTGAAGTTGTAGTTCAAAATGTCGTCATTTAACCCCCGACTTTTTTAAACGAACCCGTTCGCTGCCAGAAACGGGAGGTTGATTCCCGACTCGTCTCCGGTCTCTTCCCCCGGATCGCCGCTACCTCTGCCATACTTCAGCAGATGATCCACGTATTTGCCGAGTACGTCGCATTCCAGGTTGACGGTGTCCCCGGCCCGCTTGAAGGCCAGTACGGTTTCGGCTAGCGTATGAGGGATAATGGAAATCGTAAACATCCCGCCTTCCGCTTCGACCACCGTCAAGCTGATCCCGTCCACGGCAATCGATCCTTTTGGAATAATGAATTTCAATAAGGAAGATTTCCCGGGTCGGATTTGAAACACAACCGCATTTTGATCCTGACTGGTCCCGACAATCGTACCGATTCCGTCAACATGCCCCTGTACGATATGCCCGCCGAATCGTCCATTGGCCGCCATGGCTCGCTCGAGATTCACGCGACTGCCTGGTTTTAGATCCTTCAGATTCGTGTTGCGGTACGTCTGCGGCATGACATCTACCGTAAAGGAGGAAGCGTCGAACGAGGTTGCCGTTAAGCATACACCGTTAACAGAAATGCTGTCGCCCAGCTTGATGCCTTCCGTAACGACTTTCGCCGAAATGCTCAGTAGCATCGCTTCGCCCTTGCGGCTGATCGACTTCATCGTGCCGATCTCCTCCACTAGTCCTGTAAACATCAGTGATCCTCCTCCCTCACTTCAGCCTGTGCCCAGACCGGAATTCCTCGGATGCACACATTATCCCCGATTTGTTCGACTTCCATGTCGCGTAACGAGACCGCGTCCCGCATAAGATCAAACCCGGCGAAGCTAAAACTTCCGGGCGCTTCGCTCCCGCCGACGATCTTGGGGGCGAAGAAGATCACGATTTCATCCACCAATTGACGTTCCAGCAACGAGCCATTCAATCGACCGCCTCCTTCAACGAGTACGGAGGATATGCCCCGTTGTCCGAGCTGAACTAACGCCTCATTGAGATTGACCTGTGGGCCGCTTCCGCAACGAAGGATCTCGACGCCAAGCTCGGTCAGCCGCTCAGCTTTGTCCGGGTCAGCCTGCTCAGTAGTCACGATCCATGTTGGGGCTATCCCATCGTGAAGAATCTGCGCCGTCTCGGGAATGCGAAGCGTGGAATCCGCAATGACCCGTACGGGCGATAAACCCGGGACAGATAAACGGGTTGACAACTGCGGATTATCGGCTATGATCGTCGACACGCCAACCATAATAGCCTGATGGCGATGCCGCATCGTGTGCACGATTTCCCGCGCTTTCTCGTTCGAGATCCATTTGCTGTCCCCGGATCGACTTGCAAGTTTTCCGTCCAGCGTGCTGGCAGATTTGATTGTCACATACGGCAAGCCGCTGGTGATAAACTTGATGAACCGGCGATTCAGCTTCAAGGCCCGGTCGCGCAGCACGCCAACTTTAACTTCAATCCCGGCGGTACGCAGCAACTCGATTCCTTTCCCGGCAACCAGGGGATTCGGATCCTCGCAGGCAATCACGACACGTGCCACCTTCTCGTGTACCAACCGCTCCGCGCAAGGGGGTGTCAAACCGTGATGACTGCAAGGCTCCAATGTGACGTATACCGTGCTGCCTTCGGCCTGGGAACCGGCCATGTTCAAGGCATGCACCTCCGCGTGCGGAGTCCCCCGTTGCAAGTGGGTACCAAGTCCAACCAACGTCCCTTCCTTAACGACAACGGCGCCGACGACCGGATTCGTCCCGGTTTGTCCCAGCGCCCGCTCCGCCATGTCTAGCGCTAAAGTCATGTAATAATCGTCGTCGATCACCTTCATCCTCTATCCTCCTTCCGTCCTTGCCTATCGCTCAGTAACAAAAACAACCCTGCCGCAATCCGGCAGGGTTGATCATGAGAGTAGTTCTACGCTAAATCAAAGAGCGCCTCCGCCTAAAATCACGCCGCCGCTTATCCATTGATAAACAAGGACGATAAATTTATGGCGAAAAGCTAGCATCGCCAAAGCTCTTTCACAAAATCAAATGTGAAAAATAGAACTTGGTCGATTGAACTCTCGAAATCCGAACACCTTCGCAAATAAAATAACGTACGTGCTCCCGCGTTTTCCTTCTCCCATCCAGACTATACTGTCGGTCCCGGAATCTCACCGGCTCAGCCGCATGCTTACGAAAGCACTGCGGGTCACGGACTTGTGCTACATCGGACTAGCGTCCAATGAGCCATCACCGTCGGTAGGGAATTTCACCCTGCCCCGAAGGATTGCTTAATATTAGGTTTGCATAACTGCAAGACGAATGTTAGCACTATTCCTGTCAAAAATCAAGCCTACTTGTCACTACACCCTGCCTCAATTCCATTCGAGCAAGGAATCTTCATCCCCCTATCTCCCGGGATCCAAGGTGCATAAAAACCTCCCGAAATAGCCAACCTTAAAGTCGATATCGTATTGACAAATCCCATACTCAGGAGGAATGAACGTGGCTAAACCGGACAATCGCTCCGACAACGTTGATAAGCTGCAAAGAAGCATTCAAAACACCATCGAGAATTTCCGTGAGGGACAAGATTACCTCAGTGAGCATGCCGATGAAATCTCCGTCAAGGAGAAGAAACAGGTTCAGGAGAAGAACGAAAAACGGCTGCACGCCATTGAAGGCTTCCGGGAAGAAGTGAAGGACGAAGCCGCTCATCAAAGAAAATCGTAAAAAATGAATCAAGGGGTGCTCCACTGCCAAGCCTGCTTGGCCTTGCGGAGCACCCCTTTCGCTTCGAACCTGCTTACGCTTCGTCCCAAACGGAAACTTCCTTCATTTTATCGCCAGGACGGACATTGTCCACAAGTTCCATTCCCGAAGTCACTTTGCCGAACACGGTATGTACCCCGTTCAAATGCGGCTGCGCTTCGTATACGATGAAGAACTGACTGCCGCCGGTATCTTTGCCTGCATGGGCCATCGACAGCACCCCGCGCTCATGTTTGGTTACATTCGTATCCGTCTCGCATTTGATGGTGTAACCTGGGCCTCCGGTTCCGTTACCGATCGGACATCCGCCTTGAGCCACAAAACCCGGGATTACGCGATGGAACGTGAGTCCGTTATAGAATCCGGAATTGGCCAGTTTTTCGAAGTTCGCGACCGTACCCGGAGCTTCTTCGGGCAGGAATTGAATTTCGACCTCGCCGCCTTTTTCCAATACGATTTTACCTTTTTTCATATCCGTGCACACCCTTCTTCTTAGCGTCATTGGACAAACCTCTTCCAGTTTACTAAAAAAAAGCCTTTCAAGCAAAAAAACCGAGGGAATCGGACAATCCGATCCCCTCGGCTTTACTCCTGCCTCTCCTCGTCGCTTACTTCAACGAAGGCTGTTTGGCGATCCGTTCCGGAATTACGTCACAGGCGATTAGGTCCTGCAGGGACTCTCGTTTTACGACGAGATCGCTTTGGCCGTCTTGAACGAAGACGACCGCTGGACGGCGTAACCGGTTATAATTGCTGGCCATCGCGTAGTTGTAGGCGCCGGTGCAAGCCACGGCGAGCAAATCGCCGCTGTTCACCTTCGGCAAATCCACATCCCAGATCAGCATGTCGCCGCTCTCACAACATTTGCCGGCGATCGATACGGTCTCTTCGTTCGCATCGTTACCACGGTTGGCGAGCATCGCCTCGTATTTAGAACCGTAAAGGGCTGGACGCGGGTTGTCCGTCATCCCGCCATCCACGGCGACGTATTTACGCACACCAGGGATATCCTTACTCGTGCCCGCCGTATAAAGTGTCGTCCCCGCATCGCCTACGATGCTCCGGCCCGGTTCTACCCAGATTTCCGGAAGCTGCGGATACGCGGCAAATTCCCGTTTGACCGCATCCGTAATCGCACCGACATAATCGGAAACCTTCAGCGGCGTATCGCCTTCCGTATAACGGATGCCAAAGCCGCCTCCTAAATTGACGACCTTGAAGGTGACGCCCAGCTTCTCCTTGACCTGCAAAGCGAACGCCGCAACCCGCTCAACCGCCATCTGGAAACCTTCCACTTCGAAAATTTGCGAGCCGATATGCGAATGTACGCCGAGCAAATGTAGATTCAAGCTTCGGTTGGCCAACTCAACAGCTTCCATAGCCGAGCCGTTGCCGATATCAAACCCAAACTTGGAATCGGTTTGGCCGGTTGAAATATATTCATGGGTGTGGGCTTCCACCCCCGGCGTTACGCGCAGCAGAATATTCACGGTGACGCCTTTCTCAGCGGCAAGCGCTTGAAGCATATGCAGCTCCGTAAAATTGTCAGCCACGAAACAGCCGATGCCGGCGGATATCGCCATTTCCAATTCATCTGGCGTCTTATTGTTGCCATGAAAATGGATTCGCTGCGCAGGGAATCCCGCTTGAAGGGCCGTAAACAATTCGCCCTCGGAGACAACGTCCAGGGACAAGCCCTCCTCCTCGGCCAGCCGGCACATCGCCATGACGCAGAACGCTTTGCTGGCATAAGCAACCTGGAAAGCCAGGCCCGATGCTCGGAAGGCGTTCATATATTCACGGCATCTTTGCCGCACAAGAGCTTCATCTACGACATACAACGGCGTTCCGTAGGATTGCTTTAGCTCGACCGTATCGCAGCCGCCGATTTCGAGATGGCCTTTTGCATTAATTTTGCTGGTACCGTGTAAATACATCTATGCAGTCCTCCACTTTCAAATTTTACACCAGTATAGCAAACAACCGGCAACCTGAAAAATGGATTTTTCGGAATATCATTTGTGTTATTTGTTGAACAAGCCTAAACGTCACCGTTTGCCCGGCATCCGCGTATTGTCCCGCGGCTTGTTGGAGGACGGTCTTTGCTTGGATGTCATCACTGGAACACGGAATAACACCCCGGCCATCGCCTTTGCATTAAAAGGTATAAATGGCCACATGTAAGACGAGTTATTCGAACGGCGCAAAGTCAGCAGCACGATAAACGAAGTGATCCCAATGACAAATCCAGGGGCGCCAAAGATCGCCACCGCCACCAGCAATGCGAGCCGCACCACACGATTGGCGAGACCCAGCTCATAGCTTGGCGTCGCAAACATCCCGATCGCGGCCACTGCCATATACAAGACTACCTCGTTAACGAAAAGCCCTGTCTGGACGGCGATATCCCCGATCAAGATGGCGGCAATCAAGCCCATCGCTGACGCAAGAGGCGTCGGCGTATGCACGGCCGCCATCCGCATGAGATCGACGCCGAACTCCACCAACAGGAACTGAGCGATTAGCGGGATTTTTCCCTGCTCCTGGGGTCCGATGAAGGCGAGTCCCGCCGGCTTGAACTCCGGATGGACGACGACCAGAAGCCAGATTGGAAGCAGGAAGAGCGAGGCGAATATGCCAAAGAAGCGCACCCAACGCAGATAAGTCCCCATAAACGGGGTTTGCCGGTTCTCCTCTGCATGCTGACACAGATCAAAGAAAGTCGTCGGCAATATCATCACGCTGGGCGACGTATCCACGAACACAACAACCCGGCCTTCCAGCAGATGCGATGCAACGACGTCCGGACGCTCCGAGTAACGCACCAGCGGGTACGGGTTCCAGCCCCTGTGAATGATCGCCTCCTCCAGTTGCTTATCCGCCAGGGGAATGCCGTCAATGTTGACCGCTTTGATCTTTTCGCGGATGGAATCGACCTGCGTTTTATCCACGATATCATCGATGTAGGCGATACACACGTCGGTACGGGTTCGACGGCCTACACTAACCATCTCTAATTTAAGCCCTGGATCGCGCAACCGGCGGCGGACCAAGGTAATATTGGTAACCAGCGTCTCCGTGAATCCGTCCCGTGCGCCCCTTACGACGCGCTCCAAAGACGGCTCCTCCGGGCTGCGGACCGGGTACTGCCGGGTATCCATCATCAGCGCCGTTTGCTCGCCTTCGATGAACAGCGCGCTCATGCCGGTTAACGTTTTGTTGATGGCATCGCTCAGCTTCTCCGTTTTTTCCACCTGAATATGAGGGATATAAAGTTCGAAAAAGGATCGAAGCGCCCCGGTTGTCAGATCTTCAGGCGTCAGATAGGTCAGTCGCTTGAGGATTTCCTGCATGGCGTCGGTTCGGGCAAACCCGTTGATGAAGACGAGGCAGGTACGTTTACCGCCAAAGGTCATGTCGCGAAACACGACGTCAAAACTTTCCCCCAGTCCGACGACTTCCTTCAACGTATGTTTCGTAGTCGTCAAGCTGCGGCTGATCGCATCGCTTTGCTGCCAATAGATCACCGACTCCTCCACATTATCGGATCTCTCCGCTTCGCGTTTCCGTTTGATCGCCTCGTCTTCCGGATAGTTCTCCTGCAGAAAATTCTCCTCATCCTCGGGTACGAAGTCCGGAATCGCCTGCGGCCGATCCATCCCTTCCTGCGTTGACTCTTGCGTATCCTGGTCCATCCAACATCAACCTCCGTTTCTTCGAGTTCACGGTCTATAAATAAACCATTCGTACAAGGAGCCCGCCATTTTGCCAAATACCATTGCGAGCAAAAAGCCGAAAAGATACCGCTGCATATGCAACCTTTTGGCCAAAATCGGCAGCACGTTCAGCACTTCGGTCAAAGCAGCTGCCAGCATACCGACGAACACGCCGTTAAACAAGCCGACAATGCCGGTCGCCAGCCACGGCCCGGTCACCCGCCAATTCCAGAAGTCCGCCACCGTACCCACCACTGCCCCCGCAATCATCGCCCCTTCATACCAGTGCACCTTGTCGTAAGAATTCGTCACCTGGGCCAGGCGCGGAATCATGTCCAGCACGATGAACAAAGCGATCACGCCGCCTCCCACGGCGATGCCGCCAGCCAGGCCAAGGAATACTGCCAACCCCGCGGCGATGGGAGACATCAGGATCGCTCCGCCGGCGATTCGGCATGGTTCATTTTTTTGTACTCTTCAGCGACAACGTATTGATTAAGGTTCTCCTGGTAGAGGAACATCTCAACTTCTAAAGGGGTTGGCTCCTCATTCCATTTTTTTCTGAACAAATGGTTAAAAAATACGATCATCCCAAAGCCGATGCCCACGGAATAGGCACCTTGAAACAGATAGGGGTGCTCGTCCTTCTCGCCGGTGATCATCTCGACGATTCGCACCTGTACCTCCGGCATGCTGACATCGGCGTGGAAATTCATGATGGTCAGGGCCGCCCCGAAGAAGAGCAGCAGCCAGACCAAGGCGAACAACAGCGGAGACGGTTTCTTCTCGGGTTTGATCATTTCAACGAGAACATGCGGTTCACCAAGCAATTCGACACGTTGCCCCGGGAATTCGGCTTGAATGGCCGAGATGACCTGCAGCATATCAATGACGATCAAATTACCGTCGCGATGCTCCGGCCGGACCAGCTCCAGCTGAAGCAGCTTGGCTTCCAGCTCCGGCTCCGCCAGGACGCGGGCTACGTCTCGCAGCCGGATCGGTACCCCGGCGGGAAGCCCGACCTGCTTGCGCAGACGCAAATAGACGATGGAAGCGGAATCCTTATCCATGCTAACCACCCTTCCACTAGCGTATTGCCCATAGTATGCCAAGCGAGGAGGGGCTTTACTCTTGATGATAAATTTGCGGCATCAAAAAAAGCATGGGGAGATACCCCCATGCTTTTCCCGTTCTAGTTGCTCCGGAATTACAGCGATATGGCTGTGTCCAGCGCCACTTCCATCATTTGCTTAAACGTGGTTTGCCGTTCCTCGGCCGACGTCTCCTCGCCGGTCAGCAAATGATCGCTGACGGTCAGAATCGTTAACGCTTTCGCACCGTATTTGGCGGCCAACGTGTAGAGCGCTGTCGTCTCCATCTCGACCCCAAGCACCCCGTATTTCATCAGCAATTGGGTTACGCTCGTATCGTCACGGTAGAACATGTCCGAGCTGAAAATGTTACCCACATGCAGCTTGAGCCCTTTTTCCACGCCACGCTCATAGGCCGCCTTCAACAGCTCGAAGCTGGCAATCGGCGCAAAATCGTACCCGCTGAAGACATGGCGATTCATGCTTGAATCGGTACAGGAGGCTTGAGCCAAAATAACGTCCCGTACGCGAACATGCTGCTGCATGCCTCCGCAAGTTCCGACGCGAATCAGGTTTTTGACGCCGTATTCTTTCATCAATTCATTCACGTAGATCGAAATCGACGGAACGCCCATGCCGGTCCCCTGTACGGAAATCCGTTTTCCTTGATAGGTACCGGTGAATCCAAGCATCCCGCGCACCTCGTTATAGCAAATGACATCGCTCAAGTACGTTTCCGCAATAAATTTAGCTCGGAGCGGATCCCCCGGCAGCAGGATCGTTTCGGCAATATCTCCCGGTTTAGCTGCGATATGTACACTCATGTTCTGGTATCTCCCTTGCTAACATTTTTGGTATGGCTGCTACTCTCTTATTATATAGGATGCGACAACCAACGTATATGGATGCAAACGATGCAGAGATCTGATGACGTAAAAAAACCCTTCGGTTCCAGCGGCTTCCTGAATGCCGCCGCTGCCCGAAGGGGTGAATGCATGTCAGATCATTGCGCGATCTGGTCGCGAATGCTCTGTAATATTTTCTTCTCCAGCCTGGATACTTGAACTTGAGAGATGCCCAGCCGGCTCGCCACTTCCGACTGGGTCTGGTCGCGGTAGTACCTAAGATAGACGATCAGGCGCTCTCGATCGGTCAAGCCATCGATCGCTTCGTGCAGCGCCAGCTTGTCGAACCAGCGCTCCTGGGATTCATCGGCGATTTGATCCATCAGCGTGATCGGGTCGCCGTCATTTTCAAACACCGTTTCATGAATGGACGCCGGCGGCTTATTCGCCTCCTGGGCAAACACAACGTCCTCGGGCGTAACCCCCAGCTCCTCGGCAACTTCCTTGACGGTCGGAAGCCGACCCAGCAGCTTGGACAATTCATCCTTCTTCTTGCGAACCTTGTTCGCCATTTCCTTCAGTGAACGGCTGACCTTCAGCGTCCCGTCGTCGCGCAGGAAACGCTGAATTTCCCCGATGATCATCGGCACCGCATACGTAGAAAACTTCACATCATAGCTGAGATCAAACTTGTCCACCGACTTAAGCAGGCCGATACAGCCGATTTGAAACAAATCCTCGGGTTCGTATCCCCGATTCATAAACCGCTGCACGACGGACCAGACAAGCCGAATGTTGCAGTTTACCAGACGGTCTCTGGCAGCGTTGTCCCCGGATTGACTCAGGGCGATCAACCGTTTCACTTCCGTGTCGTCCAAAAACTCTCTCGAGATTTGCTTCACTTCGGCATCCATAGATCCAACCCCTAATTGTATAAAGCTTTCTTGGATACAATCCTTTTCTTCATCCGAATACGCGTGCCCCCGCCCATCTCGCTGATCACGTCGAATTCGTCCATGAAATTCTCCATGATCGTAAAGCCCATGCCGGAACGTTCCAGTTCAGGCTTCGACGTATAAAGCGGCTGTTTCGCCAACTCCACATCCTCAATGCCACGGCCTTGATCCTCAATGATCAAAGTTACCGTGTCTCCTTCAATTTCAGCGGAAATGGAGACGACCCCTTCGGGGTTCCCATCATATCCGTGGATAATGGAATTCGTGACCGCCTCTGACACCACCGTCTTCAAGTCGGTGATCTCATCCATCGTTGGATCCAGCTGGGAGACGAACGCGGCGACGGTCACTCGGGCAAACGATTCATTTTCGGACTTTGCGGCAAACTTGAGAGACATAAAATTTCCGGCTTGATTCGCTTGGGTACTCACAGGGCCACCTCCAGATCCGTCAGCGCCGTATCCTCGTTTTCGAAGATGGACATGATCTTAAACAATCCCGACATTTCCAGAAGCCGATATACCGGCGGGTTGACGTCGCATACGACCATCTTCCCGCCCTTTTGCTTGATCAGCTTATATCTTCCGAGGATCACTCCGATACCGGAGCTATCCATAAACTGCAGCGACTTCAGGCTTAATACGAGATTGCGGCAGTTTCCACGGGCGATTTCTTCATCCATCCGCATGCGGACGTCGTCCGCCGTGTGATGGTCTAGTTCCCCGCTCAAGCGCACGATTAACGTTTCGCGGTGTTTTTCCATTTCCACTTGCAAATTCACGTCTGTTCACTCTCCTCCCTGACATGAACACAACAATTCTAGATTTCCGGTCCGGATTCCTGCCGACTGACAAAACTAGAAGAAAAGCCCTATGAATCTACAAAAAACAAGTGTGCCGCCGTCCGTTTAAATAACGTCCACCAGCCGGCTTTATCGATATCGTTAGGTGCGGTTAGTTCGAATTCGGTCAGCACGCGGCCATCCTGATACACCACCAATTTGCCGACGGATTGACCCGATTTGATCGGAGCTGCGAGTTTATCCGGCGTTATGAGCTTATGGGTGATGCTGTCCTGCTTCACGCCTTTTTTAACCAGAACGTTAAACGGCTTCGAAGCGGCCAGTTCCAACTGGGCGCTCATCCCTTTCTGTACCTTCACCTTGCCGATCGTTTCACCCGCTTGATAAATCGGCAGCAGCGCGTATTGCGAGAAGGCATAATCGAACATGGCCGATACTTCGCTGTTCCGCGTTTTTGTGTTTGGCTCCCCAAGTACCACGGCGATCAAACGCAGCCCGTCGCGTTTTGCGGTGGCGGCCAGGCAGAACTTCGCTTCCGACGTATAGCCGGTTTTCAGACCGTCGGCTCCGCTGTAGAAACGAACTAGCTTGTTCGTGTTAACGAGCCAGAACGGTTTCTCCGACCCCTGCCGCAAGTAATCCTGGTAAGCGCCGGTATATTTCGTGATTCCCTCATGCTTCAGCAGCTCCCGGCTCATGACGGCAATATCGTGGGCCGAGCTATAGTGATCGGCCACCGGCAAGCCGTTGCAGTTGGCAAAATGCGTGTCCTTCAGCCCGAGCGACTGTGCCCGCTCATTCATCATTTTCACGAACGCTTTCTCGGAACCGGCAAGCTTCTCTGCCAGTGCTACGGATGCGTCGTTCCCAGAAGCCATGGCAACGCCCTTCAGCAGCTCATCGACCGTCATCGCTTCCCCCGGCTCCAGAAAGATCTGCGACCCGCCCATAGACGCCGCATACTCGCTGGCAGTGACCTTGTCGTTCAACTTCAGCGTGCCGTTATCGATCGCTTCCATCGTCAGCAGCATCGTCATGATTTTAGTAATGCTGGCCGGGGGCAGCTTCTCGTGGCTCTTTTTCTCGTAAATGATCGTACCCGTATCGGCATCGATCAATACGGCGGACAGTGCATTTTCCGCCAACGCGATTTCATCATCCCCCACATGCGGTCCACCATGTTCCGCGCTGGTGTAAGTCGGCCATACCGAAACGGCCAAAACGAACGCGGCAAACCAGATCAACACCCGTCTTTTCAAGATTCGTCCTCCTTTAGACATAAGTCTGGATTCTGCTAACCTAGTATCGGCATGAAAGTGGGATAATATTCCTGCGCAAAAAAGAAAAAACGCCTTTCGGCGTTTGATTTTGTGGCATATTAAGAATAAGGGACATAAGTGGCCTTTAAGGCCTAATATTACCGCTATTTCATACGATCCCATGATTCTTACCTCTGGACCGTGGCGACTTAACCGCACTAGCTTAGAACCGCTTGACCCCATCCGGCGTCACCAGCGCGAAAACCAGCGGCCGTCTCGGCACCTTCGTTCCGGAGATGCCGTAAGCATTTAAGATGCGCCGTTCCGCTTCCGCGCGGCCCGTTTCATGGCTAGGGTTGAAATGGAGCACGGCCAGCGTTTCGCCGACTTCAACCGGATCGCCGATCTTTTTGCGCAGCTCCACCCCGGCCGCCAGATCGATGACAGAATCCTTCGTTTCCCGGCCAGCGCCCAGCATCATGGCGGCGATGCCGATCTCTTCCGCCTGGATCGATTCCACGAACCCGCTCGCGCTCGCCTTCACGTCCACCTTCAGCTCTGCCGTCGGCAGCAGCTCCGGATGGTCGATCTGCTCCGTGTTCCCGCCTTGCGCGGCGACCATCTGCTTCAGCTTCTCCAGGGCTTCGCCGCTATCGATCTGCGCAGTCAGCATGGCATGTGCTTCTTCTTCATCGGAAGCTTTGCCGCCGAGTATCAGCATATGCGAGGCCAAGATCAGGCAAACTTCCTCCAGATCCGCCGGGCCTTCCCCTCGCAGCGTCGCGACGGCTTCCTGGATCTCCAGCGCATTGCCGATCGCGTGGCCTAACGGTTGGTCCATGTCACTGATCACGGCGACCGTACGGCGACCGACCTGCGTACCGATATCGACCATCGCCTTAGCCAGGCGGATCGAGTCCTCCAGCGTCTTCATGAACGCGCCGCTGCCGGTCTTCACGTCAAGCACGATCGCATCTGCACCGGCTGCGATCTTCTTGCTCATGACACTGCTGGCAATCAGCGGAATGGAATCTACCGTTGCAGTCACATCCCGCAGCGCATACAGCTTCTTATCGGCTGGCGTCATATTGCCGCTTTGGCCGACGACCGCCAGGCCGATTTCGTTAACCTGACGGAAGAACTGTTCCTTCCCAAGCTCCACGGAGAATCCGGAGATCGCTTCCAGCTTGTCAATCGTCCCGCCGGTATGGCCCAGGCCCCGGCCTGACATCTTCGCCACCGGCACGCCGGCAGCCGCCACAAGAGGTCCGAGTACCACGGTCGTTTTGTCGCCGACCCCGCCAGTTGAGTGCTTATCGACCTTGATGCCATGAATGGAGCCGAGGTCAATCGTATCTCCGGAACCGGCCATGGCTAACGTCAGGTCGGCTGTTTCCCGGGCAGTCATCCCTTGATAAAAAACGGCCATCGCCCAAGCAGACATTTGGTAGTCGGGAATCTGCCCTTCGCTGTACCCTTTCACCAAGAAGACGATCTCTTCGCTCGTCAACTCTTGGCCGTCTCTTTTTTTACGGATCAGATCTACCGCTCTCATCGCTCCTTACCTCCGTTCCTTAAGCTTCTCCGATTTGTGGGATAATGGACAACACGAGGCTCAGAAACTTCTCTCGCACGCGCTCGGTTGTTTCCATGACCTCCTGGTGGGATAATGGCTGGTCCAAAATGCCGGAAGCCATGTTACTGATGCAGGAGATGCCCAACACTTCAATGCCCGCATGCCGGGCCACGATCGTCTCGGAGACGGTGGACATCCCCACAGCGTCCGCGCCAAGAGTCCGAAGCATCCGGATTTCCGCCGGCGTTTCATAAGTCGGGCCAAGCAAACCGGCATAAACACCCTCTTGCAAAGGCACCCCTTTGTCTGCGGCTATCTTCCGAGCGATGTCACGCAATCGACGGCTGTACGCCTGAGACATATCCGGGAAGCGGGCTCCGAGTTCCTCGTCATTTGGTCCAACCAAAGGATTTCTCCCGGTCAGATTCAGATGGTCGGAAATCAACATCAAATCCCCCGGGTGATAAGACGTGTTCACCCCGCCTGCAGCGTTCGTGACGAGCAGCGTAGAAACACCAAGCTCTTTCATGACCCGTACCGGGAATGCGGTCATTTCAGGACCATATCCTTCGTACATGTGGAAACGTCCTTTCATAAGCACAACGGCCGTGCCTTGCACCGTGCCGATCAACAGTTCGCCGGCATGGCCTTCCACCGTCGACTGCGGAAAAAACGGGATATCGCGGTAGTCGATGCTAACCGGCTGCTCGATGTGGTCGGCCAGAACGCCTAATCCGGAACCCAGAATTAATCCTACCTTCGGCGTAATCGCCGACCGGGAACGGATATATTCCGCCGCCTCCCGGATCATACCAATGGTCAATGTAGTCGTCATCTCAAAAATCCTCCAAGTCCAAAATAAAAGCTCGCTTTTTGGAACTACCTCTCTTAGATAAGTTCGTGTAAAAAGCTCTTGCCGTGCTCGGTCGCGTGTACCCCGAAATTGTCAGCGATCGTCGCTGCCAAATCCGCATAAGTAGCTCTGACGCCTAGGCTGCCCGGTTGGTTCAGGCTTGGCCCATAAACGAGCAGCGGCACGTATTCACGCGTATGGTCCGTTCCGGCATGAATCGGATCATTGCCATGATCGGCTGTAATAACCAACAGGTCGTTCTCGCCCACATTCTTCAGCAAATCCGGCAACGCAGCGTCAAATTCCTCCAGGGCGCGCGCGTAACCTTGAGGGTCGCGACGATGACCGTATAAGGAATCGAAATCAACAAGATTCGTGAACAGCATCCCAGAGAAATCCTGGCCGATCCGGTTCAAGGTCTCCTCAATCCCGTGCTGATTGCTCTTCGTCGGATACGAAGCGGTAATGCCTTCTCCGGAGAAAATATCGTTGATCTTCCCGACAGAAACAACTTCCTTGCCGGCGTTTTTCAGCGCGTTCAGTACGGTGGGTTCCGGCGGTTTCACCGCGTAATCATGGCGGTTTGGCGTACGCTGGAAGTTGTCCGGCTGACCGACAAACGGACGGGCGATGACGCGCCCGACGAAATGCTCCGGCTCAAGCGTCAACCGACGGGCGATTTCACAGGCCCGGTACAGCTCCGGCAGAGGAATGACTTCTTCATGGGCGGCGATTTGGAATACGCTATCGGCCGAGGTGTATACGATCCAGTTGCCGGTCTTCATATGCTCTTCCCCAAGCTCTACCAAAATTTCCGTGCCCGAAGCCGGCTTGTTCCCGATGATTTTGCGGCCCGTTTCTTGCTCGAAGCGAGCGATCAAATCTCGCGGAAAGCCATTGGGGTACGTTTGGAACGGCGTTTCGGTCTTCAGTCCCATCAGCTCCCAGTGACCGGTCATTGTATCCTTTCCCGAGGAAATCTCGGCCATCTTACCGAAATAAGCCGTCGGTTCAGCCACCGGGCTCAAATTCGGCAGCTCCGCAATATTGCCTAATCCTAATTTTTGCAGGTTTGGCAGCTTAGTACCGGGCACAGTTTGCAGAATATGCCCAAGCGTATGAGCACCCTCATCGCCAAATTGTTTCGCGTCTGGCAGCTCGCCGATCCCCACGCTGTCGAGGACGATGACGGTCATTTTTCTAAAACGATTCCCGTTTTGCATCTTCTATCACTCCTTTAATCTATGCAGCTATAGTTATCCCTTGCCTGAAGGGAAAACATTCTGCCTGTCCTTTGGTGAACCATCATCTGTGGTCTCCGGCGCCTCCGGCTCGCGTTTGGCCCGAGGATGAAAGGCGTCGTAGACCGTTTTCAAATTGGTCTTGGAGCGGCTTACGTACATTTGAATCGTCGAGGCGTCGGCATGCCCTAACAGCTCCTGCACCGACCCTACGTCCGCCCCCCGTTCCAGCAGGTGAACGGCGAAGGAATGACGTAGGGTATGGGGCGTGATGTCCGCCGAGATCCCGGCCTCCTGGCCGTATCTCTTGATCAACTTCCAAAAGCCCTGGCGACTGATCCGCCCGCCCCGGCGATTGGGGAACAAGGCAGGGTTGTCCTGCTCGTTCGGGATCAAATGGGTTCGTCCTTCCCTCAAATACCGATCCAACCATTCCGACGTGACCCCGCCAAACGGAATGATTCGCTCTTTGCCCCGTTCGCCTGAGCAGCGGAGAAACTGGAGTTCCAGATTTACGTCTGCCGTATTCAACGAGATCAGCTCCGAAACACGGATGCCGGTTGCATAAAGCAGCTCCAACATCGCCTTGTCCCGAAGTCCCAGTTGGGTATCCGGCCGGGGCGTCTCAAGCAGCCGTTCCGTCTCCTCCACCGTCAGCGTTTGCGGGAGTTTCTTCTCCGCTTTCGGCACCTCCAGCATCACGAAGGGATTCTGGTCAATCCGTCGTTCCCGCAATAAATACTGAAAAAAGGCTCGAAGGGTCACGGACACCCGCTGAATCGTTGCCGGAGCTTTACCTTGTTCTTTCAGATAAGCAAAATAGAGCAGAATTCCCGCGCGGGTGACTTGGCGATATTCGTCGATCTGCTTGTCCTGTAAATAAGTTATGTACTGCTTCAGATCCCGTGAATAGGATGCCTGAGTCGACTCGCTTAACCCTCGCTGCTCGGCCAAAAATGAAATAAAAGAGGCCGCATCCCGTTCCATGCGTTGCGCCTCCTTTCTCAGTTGTCCACAAGCCATATTTTCAACCATCCGCCTTGATACTAATTCCACATCAAGCCGTTCATTCCCTGCTGCTCCTGCCGATCAACTACTCTCCATACCAGAAAAATAGCTTCAGCCGCTCCGTCATCATCTCCATCTCCGCGCTTCCCGGTACCCCTTCACGAAACACCTTAACCGCGGAGCCCTCGGGGACGCGGTACTTGTCCTCGCGAAACACGTAATCATCCAGCAGCCCCAGCGCTCTATACAAAGTATACGCAAGCACGACGAAAAGGATCAAATATTTCCCCGATCTCAGCCATTTTCGAAGTGAAATCACCATAGACAGTCCCCATCCTCTCAATCGTTCCTCCAGCGTCCGAGCCTTGCTTGGACACCCTATGTATTCAGTATATAAAGAGGGACAGGGGAGTATGCGGGATTGCCTCAATCGGCCCATACGGCCTTCGCATTCGCGCAGGCAACGTAAAAAGCTCCCTACGGCAGGGCCGTAAAGAGCTCGGCTTAATCATTCTATTTCTTATTGCCATTTCCCGGAGAGTCGTTGTTCTTGTCCTTGCATCGGTAACAAATGCCCTGAAAATCCAACCGGTGGTCGAGCACCGTAAAGTTGAATTCCTTCTCCAAGCGTTCCTCGAGCGGTCCAAGCCAATCCTCGCGGATTTCATCCATTGCCCCGCATTGAACGCAGATCAAATGGTGGTGATGATGTTTTGTCGTATCGGTACGCAGGTCGTACCGGGCTACTCCGTCACCGAAGTTGATCTTCTCCACGACATGAAGCTCGCTGAGCAGTTCCAACGTTCGATAGACCGTGGCCAGGCCGATTTCCGGCGCCTTGTCCTTCACGAGCATGAAAACATCTTCCGCACTGAGATGATCGTCTTCATTTTCGAGCAATACGCGTACCGTGGCTTCCCGCTGGGGCGTCAATTTGTAACCGTGGGATTGTAACTGCTGTTTGATTTTTTCGATCTTTGCTTCCATGTTATCCCTCCCCCAGCCCTTGCCGCACATCCAAAAAAAGTTCTATAACCACTTCTTTCATTATAGGGGGAGTTATTCAACAAAGTCAAACATTTTGGTAGAGTCGCTTTCGTTCTGCAAGACCAAACAGAGGCCCGCACATTTACGCAATCAAAAGATAAAAAATCAAGAACTTCTTCGTGGATTTTCGTTCAGTTCATATTCACTTTTTGATCAATTTCAAAATACAATTTCTTTCTTATTTACCTTCATGCCGGACAGCGACCGATCAAACATGTCAAGAATAAATAGGAATCGCTCTGCCTCCCGAAAAACGTGATCCGCTAGCAAAGGGTGAATGATACTTTTGATTCGGCACTCTTCAATTAGGTCACGCGCAGTTTTTTTAAAATCGCGCAGAGATGTAACTGAAACGCGGTTTTCATCAACAAATTGACTTAAAAGTGGATGAGTCTGCGACTCGGGGCGCATAGAACTTAAATCAATAGCCTGATACATCAGCGTATCGAATTCATGGCTAAACTCCCTTGCCTGTTCCACCAATTTTCGTTCAGATGGGTCAAGCAGATGGCCTATAAACTTTGCGTGATCTGCCATGATTTTAAGAAAAAAGATATTTTCATCGATAATCGCATCAGCTAATGGTTCAAGCCTCCCGTTATTGAGTTCCTCCAATCTGTTGCTGAAATACCTTGCTTCCCGGCTGACATGATCGACAAGCAGAGGGAAATTGTTTCCGCCCGGAAGTTTGCACCGCAATATTAGCCCGAGTACCTTCCTCTTGAATGCCCAGATGTGAGTAGCAGCATGGTAAACTTCCGAATTGAACTGTCTGATGGTTTGGGGGTCAGTATCTGCTTGAAAAGAATGGGCTCTTCTTTCTATATCCTCGAAGATCGTATAAAATTGATTTGCCTCATTAATTAGTTGGGTGTCTTCGCATCTAAAACCCAGTTTAAGGAACAAAGAATGTTCTTTCATAATGCGTGACCAAAAACGCACCTCGTCCAATGATCGTACAACAAAAGGATCTGACAACAATATCCCTCCATCCAAAATTCTTAAAAAATTTATCGTTCAAATTGACCTACTAACAGAGTTTATGGGAATGGCATGTTTCAATATGCTATCGAATAAAAAAGAGCGGCCAACAAAGACAGTAGATTGCTGCTCTTTTTAACACTCCGCGTTGTCCTGTTCAACACCCCCCCAAGAGCTTAAGCCCGTTGTATACGTTCAAGCGCTCACGAACAGTTTGTTCCCTCAACGGTCACATTACGAAGAAAATGAAAAAGGATGCCTCCGAGAAAGTGAAAATCCACTTTGGAAACATCCTGAACGATGTCAATTTGCCGTAAATGTGATTTTTTTGTAATTTTACGCCTTTAGCAACAACCGGGAAAGCGGGAATTTCAATATACAAGCCCCATTTCACGCAATCAAAGGCGTAACCCAGCCCATCATAACCGGGGTCACCCAGGTTTCGAATGAGGAAACGGCGAGCAGCACCGCGGCCATGGCCAGCGTCAGCCCCGTGTAGGAGAGGAACGGACGAGTGGCCTGACCTGTGCGGCTCATGAGAACACGCGAGCGAATAATATTTAATGAGAAGCCGACAGCCGCCACACTGGCAATCAGCAACGCTGGAATCACGATCAGATTATGCGGGGCAACTGAGACCAGGGCAAACAGCAGTCCCTTCCAAGTATATTGGCCGACCAAGCAGCCGACCGTGAAGCCGATCAGCACCCCTTTTAGGAAATCAAGGATCAGGATGCCCGGTAACCCGATGACGGACAAGCCGAGCAGCCAGATCAAACCAAGCCATTTCAAATGCAAGGCGGCCACGTCCCAAAAGGCCTGCGTCTGAAACTCCACACCGCCCTCGTTTATCGACAGAAAAAAGTCACCCAAATAACGGGAGATATCCTGTTGTTGTTCCAAAGTGAGTGCATTTACCATCAAGGCACCGAATACGACGCCCATCAAAAACAGCACGGAAACAAAAACATAAAGCGGCGTTTGATCTTTGAGCGCATGGCGAATGGGATGCAGCATCGAATTTTGCCTCCTAGCTTGTTCTTTAGGGTCTTATCCTAAACTATGAACAAGCCTGCCCGCCTATGACTGCTTCTTTCCTAGAGGGTTTTCGACAGATTCGGATTTCTTCACTTTGCCGTAAATCCCGCCGCCTCCCGCACTTAACTCCAGTCTGCCGCTTCGTGCCAAGACAATCCGTTCGGCCAACTCTGCCCCTGCCACTTCCGCTAACTGAGCTTCCGGCACGTGATGCAAAATGTTCATCTCCGTGCCGAACTTATCGAGAAGCAACTCCAATTTCGCGGGACCTAGACCTGGGATGAACTCCAGCGGAACCTGGTAATGATACGGCGGGCGATGAGACGGTACCTTTGGCTCCATTCGATCCGCGATCGAGCGGATGCGGTCCAGCACCCCCCGAACCAACTTCGGGCTGCCGCAATAAGGACAGCGTTCCACGGCAACTTCCGCCTCATCGATGATGTAGTTACAGTTGCTGCAATACGTTCGATGATATTTGCCAAGGCGCGGATTCAGCCCGTAATTGCCGGCCACCAGCCGCCCCTCCTCACGTCGCAATGCCTTCGTGAACTCGAGATAACTTGCTTCCTTAAGCCGCAACTCGTTATATTCCCGGCCGATTTTGCCAAGGGAATGCGCATCCGAATTCGTTAAAATTGTATAAGGGTCCAACTCGCTGATCAACCCAGCCATTTCGGTATCGGCGCTGAGTCCAAGTTCCACCGCGCTGATTAGGGAAAGATCCAGCACATCGGACATGCGTGGTGCACAACTGCCATAAATGCTGCGATGCGGCGTGAAAATATGGGCAGGAATGATCATGCCTCCCCGTGCGTAAACCTCCTCCTGCAGGGTTCGGGCCGGTGCGTATACCCGCTGCGAGCTAAGACCGACGTTCTTCATTCTGGGCTTAAGCCAGTCGGTGAAGCCACGGATCAGCTCCAAATGGGGGAAGAAGGCTAATAGATGCGCCGGACCCATACCTGGCTCACGAATTTCCAGCTCGCTGCCAAGCAGAATCGTCGTCCCCTGATAGGCAATTCCCCCGTCTTTTAGTTCTTGCATTTCGCCCCGCTTCAGACACAACTCGATGTCCTCCTGCACCCCGGGTGCATGGCAGTCAATGATGCCTACAAGACCGATTCCCTTACGCTGCGCCGCCTCCTTCGCGATCCCGGCAAAGGTC
Organism: Paenibacillus sp. FSL R7-0216; assembly: GCF_037969915.1. NCBI lineage: Bacteria > Bacillati > Bacillota > Bacilli > Caryophanales > Paenibacillaceae > Paenibacillus > Paenibacillus sp. FSL R7-0216. The sequence goes on from NZ_CP150222.1 coordinate 3,136,122, forward strand.
AAGTTACGGCTGCCGCTGATCTTGACCGGGTCCCCCCGTCCGGTTCGACCAATGTGGATGTGCAAATCCGCAAAGACGGTTGTCAGCCGATCCGAGGCTACATCGGATTGTTGGCTCATACCTCTACTCCCACCGAACCCCGGATGCTCCAGAGCTGCCAAATATACACTGCCAGGATCGTTTTGGCGTCGGCAATTCGCCCTTCGGCAATCAGGTCGAGCGCCTCTTCCAGCGTCGCCTCCTGGACTTCGATGAATTCGTCCTCATCCAGTGACATTTCCCCGGCACTCAACTGCTCGGCCAGATAAAGATGAATGACTTCATCCGCGAACCCCGGTGAGGTATAGAACGAATGCAAATGCGTCAGTTTATCGCAACGATAGCCGGTCTCTTCCTGAAGCTCGCGAACTGCCGCTTCCGCAGGGTCTTCCCCCTTCTCCAACTTGCCGGCCGGAATCTCCAATTCACAGCGGCCCATCGCCTGACGGAATTGGTCGACCAGCAGCAGGCGCCCCTCACGTACCGCCAGCACGGCAACCGCGCCCGGATGCCTAACGATTTCGCGTTGCGCCATCACTCCATCCGGAAGCTTTACCGTATCGATCTGCAGGGAAATCACTTTTCCGCTAAACACCGGCTCCGTAGAAACCGTAGTTTCGATTAACTTATCGTTTGCTGCCATCCTGATTCCTCCTTCATTATGCAAAAGATCTCCTCATCCATTCATAACTTGTCCATGCCGGACATATGGTGTTATTATACCAAACCTGTTCGGAAAGGAGCCCCCTTATGAAAAGCTATTTTGCGATGGATCGCATACGCGCCCAAGGAAAAGGCTGGCAAATCCGCATCCTGTTGTCCCAATGGATGAAAGAAGCAGGTCCCGACGCCAAAATCTCCGATCTCATCCAATCCTATAAAACTAGTTATTCAGTCACGGTTATTCCGGTTAATATAAGGAGGGGGTGAATTATGCGTAGTCCTACCGGACAACCTCAAAATATGGGTAAACTCGTAGAAATGATTCAAAACGCCGTAACGACCGGACGCCTTGATGTCGCCGAACAGCTGGCAGGGCAAACCGATCTTTATTTACTTAGCGAACTGGTACAATCTTTATATAAAGAGGGGTATGTCACTTTAGCCAAAGAAAGGCTGTTAAAGATAGAACCTCGCATCCTTCGCGAACCCTCCCCCCCATTTTTAGAGCTTAGCTTGATTTGGGCGGAAATCTGCTACGATGAGAGGCGGTATGACGAAGCAGCCCCTATCTTTGAAGCGATTGCCGAGCGGCATCCCGATTTCGCTGCGGCCCGTTTTGGTGCGGCCTCCTGTTACATACAGCAGGCCATCGTCAATTTAGAGCGAAGAATCCAGCTGTATCATCCGACCAAATTGGAGCAGGAGAAAATCTGTAAATATCTAGATGACTTTCACCAGGCCTTGCGTCTCATACAGACCTCAGGCTGGCATACTGAATGGAACCAGGGGCAGATTCGTCAATACCCGGCGAGATCGGCCAGCTTATTGCATTAACAAAATAAAATGCCCGGTGCACCTCCCGCACCGGGCATTTTATCTATCCTCGATACCGCTTAGGAGGATACGGATTGACGGACGATTTCCAGCGCAAACTGCGCCGTCTTGACGATATCGTCCTTCTTGATTCTTTCGTTCGTCGTGTGGATGTCCTCATAGCCAATAGCCAAATTCAAGGTTGGAACCCCCAGGCGATTAAATACATTCGCGTCGCTGCCGCCGCCAGTCGTAAACGTCGTGCCCGACAGTCCAAGCACAGAGGCCGCTTGCTTAGCGATTCGCAGCACGGGAGCCTCCTCGGGAATTCGGAACGCATGATATAGCACCTCGCTGCGGAATTCTCCTTTGGCCCCGAAGTCGCGACATGCCGATTCGACCGCTTCCTTCATTTCTTCCAGTTGCTTGTCGACTTTCTCCTGGGACATGCTGCGCGCTTCACCGTATAAAGTGACATGGTCAGGTACGATGTTGGTAGCGCCGCCGCCTTCGAATTTACCAATATTGGCGGTCGTTTCTTGGTCGATCCGTCCCAATTTCATCCGAGCCAACGCTTTGCCCGCCACCTGGATCGCGCTGATGCCATCCTCGGGATTCACCCCAGCATGGGCGGCTTTGCCATAAATTTCGATTTCCACACGAGCCTGCGTAGGCGCGCCAATACAGATCGTTCCTACTTCACCGTTCGTATCGATTGCAAACCCGAACTTGGCGTCCAGGTAGCGCGATTCCAATGCCCGCGCACCGCGCAAGCTTGATTCCTCACCGACTGAAATCACGAACTGGATCTGGCCGTGCGGGATTTGTTTCTCCTGAAGAACCTGAATAAGTTCCAACAACACCGCAACCCCTGCTTTGTCATCAGCCCCCAGGATGGTCGTGCCGTCGCTGCGAATCCATCCGTCCTCGCCGACCACCGGTTTGATTCCCTTGCCCGGTGTGACCGTATCCATATGACAGGTGAACAAGAAAGGTTCAGCGGATACCCCCTCAGTGGCTTTCAAAGTGGCAATCAGGTTCCCGGCGCCATGCCCCGTCTCCGCCTGCGAATCGTCCTCAACGACATCCAATCCCAACTCGTTGAATTTGCGTTTAAGTACATCGGCAATCTGGCGCTCATGTTTCGTTTCGCTGTCGATCTGCACCAGTTCCAAAAATTGTCCGATGATGCGTTCCTCGTGAATCATTGGACTTTCCTCACTTTCTTCGATACGATAATAGAGATGATCATAATCTACGTTTAAGCAAAAGGAGTTACCGTTATGCGTAAAAACCGAATGAGAATCGTCGTTTTATTGATGTTGTTTGCCATGCTAGCTTCGACGCTGATCGCTTTTCTGGAGCCTTTCTTCATTCGCTAGCCCTGCCATGGGGGCATGGCTGCTTCGTCATGAATAGATGACTTTGTGAACTACCTCTTTACGCCGTAGTCCAAGCCCCCGAACGCTCAAATACCGCGTTAAACTTCGGAACGATGTCCCTTGCGACTTGTTCTACCGTAAACGAGCGACCCGTTACATCCTCCAGTGAGGTGACCCCGTATTCTTGAATTCCGCAAGGAATGATTCCGCCGAAGCCTTCCTCTTGAATACCGGACTTGACGTTAAATGCAAACCCATGGCTCGTAATGAAGCCTTTTTGGTGCCTGCTTTTGTTAAATTTCACGCCGATGGCACAAATTTTCACATCACCGACCCATACCCCGGTATACTCTGGTTTACGCGACCCTTCTATACCGAAACCGGCAATATAATCGATAATGACCTGCTCCAGTTGGCGCAGGTAACCGTGCAAATCCAGTTCACGTCCGGCCCCCAGCCGAAGCAGGGGATAACCGACAAGCTGGCCGGGGCCATGGTATGTAATATCTCCGCCGCGGTCGATTTCAAACACCGCAATGCCCCGATCCTTCAGTTGCTCTGCGCTGAGTAGCAGATGCTCGGGATGACGCTGGGAGCCGATGGTATAGGTCGGCGGATGCTGCAACAGCAGCAGGTGTTCTCCCTGCTGCTGCGCATCCATCTCTTTGATGAGCCGTTTCTGCAAATCCCAGGCTTCCCCATATTCCATCATCGGATAATAGCGTACTGTCAAGCCCTCGTTCATCGCAATCTCGCCTCGATCCTCTCTTTACGCTCAATAAACCTGCGTTTCCGAATTGTAGCTTTCCATATTTTCCTTCACCCGCTGCATAAAGCGACCGCAAATGACCCCGTCCAGGATCCGGTGATCTAATGACAAGCAGAGATTGGCCATCGAACGGACGGCAATCATGTCGTTAATGACAACCGGTCTTTTGACGATAGATTCAAACGTTAAGATGGCGGCTTGCGGATAATTGATAATCGGTTGCGTCAAGATCGAGCCAAAGGAACCGGTATTGTTAACCGTAAACGTCCCGCCTTGCATGTCATCCAGCTTCAGCTTGCCGGAACGAACCTTCGATGCCAGCTCCTCGATTTCCCGCGCCAAGCCGGCGATATTTTTCTGGTCGGCCTTTTTGATGACCGGCGTCAGCACCGAATCCTCGGTCCCGACAGCCAGGGAAATGTTGATATCGCGCTTGACGATGATTTTGTCTACCGCCCACACCGAGTTCATGATCGGATAATCCTTGATGGCTCCCACAACCGCCTTCAACAGGAACGCCAGATACGTCAGATTGACGCCTTCCTTCTGCATAAATTCCTGCTTAATCTTGTTGCGCAGTTGCACCAGGTTGGTGACATCCACTTCGATCATCATCCAACCGTGTGGAATCTCCGACACGCTTTGGCGCATCCGGGTCGCAATCGTGTTACGAATCGGGGTCACGTCGATAAAATACTCAGAACGGTCGCCCCCCTCCACTTCAATGGTCGGGATCGGAGGGTTTTCCGTCAGGTGCAAGCCAGAATGGCGTACCGGCCCGGCAGCTGCGTTCAGCCCGCCAGAGATGGCGTTCTGCGGCGCCGCTGTAGCGATAGGCGCTGCCTGTGGCTGTACGGGCTTCGCGGCGGCTGTTGACGTGGCTGCTGGAGCAGCTGGCGCAGCAACAGCACCACGACCGCCCTGCTCGATATAGGCCAAGACGTCCTTGCGCGTGATCCGCCCGCCAAGCCCGGTGCCGACGATTTGCCGCAGATCCAGGCCATGCTGGGCGGCAAGCGTCTGTACCGCCGGCGAGTACCGGCTGCGCTGCGACTCGTCAAGCTGCTCAGCCGTGCCTATCATCCCCGCCTCAGGGCTGACAGCCGCGGGTGCGTCTTGACCGCTAGCCGTTACCTCATCCGCGTTCGCCGTCTCGATCCGGCAGATTACGGCACCGACCTGAACCTCCTCCCCTTCCTCGGCCAGCAGCTCGCCCATCACGCCGTCCAAGGTCGAAGGAATTTCCGCATTCACTTTATCTGTGATGACTTCGAGAATAGGTTCGTATTGCTCAACCGGATCACCCGGCTTCTTCAACCACTTCCCGATGGTTGCCGACACGAGCGATTCGGCGAGCTGGGGCAAATGTACGTCAATCAATGTTTTATTGGATGGCATCGGTATACTCACTCCCAATTAATAAAGCGCCAATTGAAGCATTGCTTCTTTGACCTTATCTTTGCTAAGCATAAAGAATTTCTCCATCGGCGGACTGATCGGCATTGCCGGAACGTCTGGGCCGCATAACCGCGCGATCGGCGCGTCCAGTTCGAACAGGCACTCCTCGGAGATAATCGCCGAGACCTCAGCGCCAATCCCACCGGTCTTATTATCTTCATGAACGATCAACACCTTCCCCGTCTTCCGGGCTGCTTCCACGATCGCTTCGCGGTCCAGGGGCTGCAGCGTACGCAAATCGAGAATATGAGAGCTGATCCCCTGCTCCGCAGCTAGTTCTTCTGCGGCTTGCATCGCAAAATGCAGCGGCAAGCTGTAACTGATAACCGTAATATCGCTGCCTTCGCGAAGCAGGTTTGCCTTGCCGATCGGTACCACGTAATCGTCCTCCGGCACATCCTCTTTGATCAGCTTGTAGCATTTTTTGTTCTCAAAGAATAACACCGGATCGGGGTCGCGGATCGCCGCCTTCAACAAGCCTTTGGCATCATAAGCCGAATAGGGGGCAACAATCTTAAGCCCTGGCGTGCCGAAGAAGATCGATTCCGGGCACTGGGAATGGTACAATCCGCCGAAGATCCCGCCGCCAATTGGGGCGCGAACGACGACAGGGCAATTCCAGTCGTTGTTGGAGCGGTAGCGGATTTTGGCCGCTTCGCTAATGATCTGGTTGGTAGCAGGTAACATAAAGTCCGAATACTGCATTTCCGCGATCGGTTTCAGCCCATACATCGCTGCCCCAATCGCAACCCCGGCGATCGCCGATTCGGCGAGCGGGGTGTCGATGACGCGCATTTCCCCAAACTGCTCCTGCAGTCCTTTTGTCGTCGTGAAGACGCCACCTTTGACACCGACGTCTTCCCCCAGCACAAATACGTTCTCGTCCCGCTCCATTTCTTCCTTCATCGCAAGACGAATCGCGTCGATATATTCCATCACCGGCATAATTATTGACCCTCCCCTTCGCTGGCATACACGTGCAGCAGTGTGTCCTCCGGTTTCGGGAAAGGCGCGTTGTCTGCAGCTTCCACGGCTTCCTTCAGCTGCCCATGGATCTCCTTCGACAGCCTTTCATCCTGCTCTTCGCTCCACAGACCGGTTTCGATCAGATAAGATTTCATTTTCGGAATTCCGTCTTTTTTCCAATTCTCATCGACTTCTTCTTTTGTCCGATACGCCAGGTCATTGTCCGAAGTAGAGTGTGGAGACAACCGGTACATCATCGCCTCGACCAGCGTAGGTCCTTCGCCGCGAACGGCACGTTCCCGCGCTTCCTTCACGACCCGATACACTTCGAGCGCATCGTTGCCATCTACGCGAATTCCCGGAAAACCGTAGCCTTGAGCCCGGTCGCAAACGCGCCCGCCCAATTGCTTCTTCACAGGAACGGAAATGGCGTATTGGTTATTTTCGCACATGAAAATCACCGGCAGTTTCTGAACCCCAGCGAAGTTCAAGCCTTCATGAAAATCGCCCTGGTTGCTGGAGCCTTCGCCAAATGTAACGAAGGAAACGATGTCCTTCTTTTGCATTTTCGCGGCCAAAGCCACGCCCACCGCATGGGGTACCTGAGTGGTTACCGGACTAGAGCCGGTCACAATACGCAGCCGTTTGCTGCCGAAATGCCCCGGCATTTGCCGGCCGCCGCTGTTGGGGTCGTCCGCTTTAGCGAACGCAGAGAGCATCAGTTCCGTCAGCGACATACCAGCCGCCAGCACAAATCCGTAGTCGCGGTAGTACGGCAGGAAGTAATCGCGCTGACGGTCTAACGCGAAAGCCGCGGCAACCTGCGCTGTCTCCTGACCGACCCCGGACACGTGGAAATTGATTTTTCCTGCCCGCTGCAGCAGCAGGTTTCGCTCGTCGAATTTGCGCGCAATCACCATATATCTGTACATCTCAACGACTTCAGCATCCGTTAATCCGAGCTGCTTATGTTTGGATTCAGTTTGAACAATACTTTTCGCATTCATGGGAGTTACCTCCTTCGATTGGGGCATTACATAGCTTAATCTTAACACCAGGTACTAAGACTTGGAATAAGTTTATTATAATCTTTTTGCAGCGAAAAAGAAAATAGCCGTCTTCCCGTCCGTTTCTTCAGGCGTTTAAGGAGTTCCCGTCCACGGCTAACGCCGCTTCTCCGATAATTTCCGCCAGCGTCGGGTGCGCGAAAATCGCCTGTCCGACTTCCCAAGGCGTCGCGTCCAGCACCTGTGCCAGTGCCGCTTGGCTGATCAGCTCCGTCACATGAGGCCCGATCATCTGAACGCCGAGAATGTCATTCGTGCGGGCATCGGCTACCATTTTGACGAAGCCTTCCGTTTCGCCGTGTACCATCGCCTTGCCGATCGCCGAAAACGGAACCTTCCCGATTTTGACGTCCAGCCCTTTCGCTTTCGCCTCTTTGGCAGTGATTCCGACCGAAGCCACCTCCGGACGTGTATACACGCAACGCGGCACTTGGCTGTCCTGATAACCATGCGAAGCTTCCCCGGACAAATGATGAACGGCCGTTAACCCCTCATGACTAGCAGCATGCGCCAGCTGAAGTCCGCCGATGCAATCACCGATGGCATAAATGTGAGGCTCGGTTGTCTGCATATGTTCATTTACCCGGATGAAGCCGCGGTCTAACCCGATGTCGGTATTTTCCAGCCCAATATTCTCCACATTAGCCTGCCGACCAATCGAGACTAACAGCTTGTCCGCCTCTAGCCGAATCGATTCGTCCCCTCGCTTCGCCGAAATATGTACCCGGTTATCACCCATTTCGAAGGAACTTGGATCTACGGAAACCCCCGTAATGACTTCAATCCCTCGGCGCTGCAGCTGTTTCTGCAATTCTCGGGCCACATCCTCGTCCTCGGCCGGCAGCAGTTGATTCGCCGCTTCCACCACAGTTACCTGCACGCCAAAGTCATTCAGCAGCGATGCCCACTCCACGCCAATGACACCGCCCCCTACGATCAGCATCGAGCCAGGGAGATCCGCTAGCTGCAATGCTTCATCACTGCTGAGAATATGATTGCCGTCCGGTTCAAGACCCGGCAGCGTGCGCGGCCGTGAGCCTGTTGCGATGATCAGATTTGTCGGCACGATGGTCTCCATCTCCCCATCCGGGAGCTCTACGGCAACCGCTCCACTTTTCGGCGAGAAAATCGATGGCCCAATCACTCGTCCATTTCCTTCAATCACGCGGATTTTATGTTTACGCATCAAATATTGGACCCCTTTATGCAGCTGATCCACGATGCTTTGCTTTCTTTCTTGTACTTTCGGAAACACCAGGGTGACCCCGTTTGTTTCGATGCCGTAGCTTGTGCTATCCTTCATTTGCGCGAAGAGCTCGGCGCTTCGAAGCAGCGCTTTGCTTGGGATACAGCCCCGATGCAGACAAGTTCCACCTAGCTTGTCCCGCTCGATGATGACGACATCTTTCCCCAATTGGGCCGCGCGAATGGCCGCGATATATCCTCCCGTACCTCCGCCCAGTACCGCTACATCACAAGTTATTGCCATATCAGATCTCCACCCATTCTATCAATTCAGTCGCTTTCCCCTATTTTACCTTGTTTTTCCGTGAATACAAACCAGAGCTGCAAATAGACATCACATCAGGAAAAAGGTATGATATTTTTAACAATACATAGCCATTATGAGATGAAAGGACGATCTCCCTCATGAAGTTGATGTTATCCCGGTTTGTCGCCATTATATTGCTGGTTATTCCCGGCATTACGGCGATGATCGGCTTCCTGAAAATCAAAGACTCCCTATTTGATTATATGTCCGCTCACGGTGACGATGCGTTATCCCGCATAACATTCGACTGGCTAAACTTTGGGCTGGGTGTTGTTCTATTCGCAGCCGGCGCCGGATTTCTGGGTGGCTGGATCTTCTTCAGGGACCGCAAACGGAACTACGTCGGACCTAGATTTCGCAAAAAAGAAGCCTCTGCCGTCAAAGAACCGGAGCCGGCCGGGATCCCGCACGATTAACCTTAGATGGCAAAAAAATAAACCTCTTTCGCCTTAACAGATGGGCGGGAGAGGTTTTCAACTTATTCGTATAAGGCTTCTTTCAGCTTGGTCGACATCCGCGAAGCGTTGTGGGAAGAAGCCCGAAGCAATGCTTTGCGTAATCTGGCATTTTCAGCGGTTACTTGTTCGATTTGATCGATAAGCTCCAACAAAACCTGCCGCTTCTCCTCCTCCAGATGGACCTCCTCCAGCAAACTCCGATAAGCCGCCGAATCAAATTTCTGGGACATGTTTGCTCATCCTTTCTCAGATCGCATTATACCATAAGCTCCCGATGTCGGATGTGCGTCGTTTCGACCTGAATGGTGGAATGACCGATCTGGAACGTTGTCTCTAACACGGAAATAGCTTCTTGAAGCACGGTTTGACTCTGGCTTTCGTCCTCAATCGTCAGATGGCAGCTTAGCGCATCCATACCCGATGTGATCGTCCAAATATGCAAATCATGTACCTCAACAACGCCAGGTATGCCTTCCAGACACTGTTTAACCTCGCTTTGATCGATCGATGCGGGCGAACCTTCCATGAGAATATGCACCGATTGGACTAACACGCCCCAAGCACCGCGAAGAATTAACAACGCTACGACAACACTGATGATGGGGTCAAAAATGTACCAACCAAATAACGACATCACGATTCCTGCCAAGATCGCTCCGACAGAACCCAAAGCGTCTCCCAAGACGTGTAGGTAGGCACTTTTCAGATTCACATTCCCCTTCACATCGCCTTTCTTGAGCAAGGCGGCAGCGCTGGCTAAGTTGGCAAGCAAGCCGATGACCGCGATGACGATCATGGTATTGCTGGAAACGGTCGGCGGATCAAGCAGGCGCCCGTAGGCCTCCCATATGATAATTCCGGCAATCACGAACAGGGTAACCCCGTTAAGCAGCGCCGCCAATATCTCCAGCCGGTGGAACCCGTACGTGTTCCGCTTCGAAGCGGGGCGGGCGGCAAACCAAATCGCGAATAAGCTGAGCACCAACGAACTAGCGTCGCTAAGCATATGTCCCGAGTCGGATAACAAAGCTAAGCTTCCCGTAAACAACCCGCCGCAAAATTCGAGAACAGCAATCGAAGCCGTAATCAACAAAGCGATGAGCAGTCCTTTTTTATTCCCTGACCGCACGGCATGGTGATCGTGATGGTGGCCGGCATGGTCGTGATGGTGATGCGCGTGAGAATCATGATGATGTTCCATTGAAACTCCCTCCCTAATCGCATTTCGCATGTTGGATTGCCTGGGTCAAGAGCGAGATAACATGGTCGTCGTCGCAGCTGTAATACATCGTATTCGCCTCCCGCCGGAACTTCACGAGCCGCAAATTACGCAGTAAACTCAGCTGATGGGATACCGCCGATTGTGACAAATTCAGCACGTCCGAGATATGGGTCACGGAACATTCTTCTTCCGACAGCAAATAAAGAATTTTGATGCGAGTGGGGTCGGATAATGCCTTGAAAATTGTAGACACCTTCTCCAGCGTATCCGGGTTCAGATAGGTGTGGACATCTCTCTCCATCGGTAGTTCCTCCTCAAAATCAAGTACATGAGCATATGTTCATATACAGAATAATCCTCAAGGTAGGTTTTGTCAATTGGCTAATAAAAAATTATCCTCCCAAAATAAAAAACGGCCGCATCCCGGTATACACCGAGAGGGACCGCCTTTCATTCGTATCTGTATAACTACGCAAGTGAACGACCAACGTTATAAATTCACCAGTCGTTATCACGTTCATTCGTTTCCTTAGACTTTCACGAAACTTTATGCTCGATCCGAAGCTTATCCGCCACCATGGCAATAAATTCGCTGTTAGTCGGCTTGGATTTGGAGATATTGATCGTATATCCAAATAGATGGCTGATCGAATCGATGTTGCCGCGCGTCCAGGCGACCTCGATCGCATGGCGAATTGCGCGCTCCACGCGAGAAGGCGTCGTTTTGAATTTTTCTGCGATTGCCGGATACAGCGTCTTTGTGATTGCGCCTAAGATCTCGATGTTATTGTATACCATCGTAATGGCTTCACGTAGATATTGGTACCCTTTAATATGCGCAGGAACTCCGATTTCATGTATGATCGAAGTGATGTTCGCATCGAGGTTTTTGCCCTTGCCTAAAGGTACCACATTCGATTTGGTGTAAGAAGTCGATGGTGTATTCGTCGTTAAGGTTTGAACGCCGACAAGCTGACGGATACGATTCGCTAGGACTTCCATGTCAAAAGGTTTCAAGATGTAGTAAGAAGCGCCAAGCTGAACAGCACGTTGCGTGATGTTCTCTTGACCAAAAGCGGTCAGCATGATGATTTTAGGTTGCGGTGTCAAGTTGAGATCGCGAATGCGCTCAAGTACGCCGAGTCCGTCTAGATGAGGCATAATGATGTCCAGGATCAACACGTCCGGAACTCTTGCTGCATTATCGATCATCTCCAGCACTTCTTCCCCATTATAGGCGATTCCCGAGACGACCATATCGTCTTGCTCCGAAATGTATTCCGCGAGCAAATTCGTAAATTCTCGATTATCATCCGCCAACAACACTTCGATTTTCTGCACTGCCTACGTCCTCCTTCAGGTAAATGGATGGGTTCTAATATTTTTCTCCTCTTCCCAGAATAAGGATTCGACACGCAAAAGTAAATTCCTTCTGTCGAAAATTATTTTTATTTATTTTTTTGCAGGCTTGAGATATAATAAAATATTTATTTACACAAAGCGATTTCGTTCGGATTCATTCGACAAATGCATACAGGAATCAGTAGAGGGTTTGTCGAGCGGCGTAACCCTCAGGATAAAAAAATCTTAAGGCAGCGTTAGCTCGCCTTAAGATTTTGCTGTGTTTCTTTGCCTCTTTGAAGAATACCGGCGTCCTGAAGCATCCATTCGATAAAGCAACCGTATCCCGATTTCGGGTCGTTAACGAAAACATGGGTGACTGCTCCAATCAGCTTCCCGTTCTGAATAATCGGGCTGCCGCTCATGCCTTGTACGATGCCACCCGTTTTCTCCACAAGGCGAGGATCCGTAATTCGAATCACCAGACCTTTGGTTTCCGGAGCGCTCTGCTTGGAAACATGGACGATTTCAACCTTAAATCGCTCCACGTGTTGACCTTCCACCACGGTCAAAATTTCCGCGGGTCCTTCCTTAACTTCCTCCGCAAATGCAACAGGAATCGGTTTCTCATATACGCTATGTTCCGGGTTTTGTGACATTTTCCCGAAGATCCCGAAGTGCGTATTCCGTTCGATATTGCCCAGAGTTTTACCTTCCTTCAGAAAATGTGCCCGCTTCTCCCCCGGTTCTCCGCTTTCACTCTTAGAGATGGACGTTACGCTGGACTGCAGGATCTGTCCGCTACCCACCACGATCGGTGTCTGCGTATTCATGTCAGTGATAATGTGACCTAACGCCCCATATACTCCATGATTCGGGGAATAGAAGGTTAACGTACCCACCCCTGCGGCGGAATCCCGGATATATAGTCCCAATCTCCAGGCTCGATCCTGTTGATCGTAAGCCGGGCTCAGAGAGGTGTTAAATTCCTTGTCGTTCCGCTGATAGGTAATCTTGAGCGGTCTTTGGTGTTTGCCAGCATCAGCCGCTATATCGGCCACCTCGCGGACATCCTGCAGTTTCGTACCGTTAATGTGAGTGATCAGATCCCCGGCTTGAATTCCCGCAGCTTCGCCGGGAGATACCTTGCCGGTATCAGTGACGACCTGGTGATGGCCGACCACTAAGATCCCGGCGGATTTGACCTTTACTCCGATGGTTTGTCCGCCGGGAATGACTTTGAGGTCCGGAATCACATTGACCTTGACGGTCTTCAGAGGAATTTGACCGAATAATTTCATGCGGAGGGTTGCTTCTCCACTGCGAAGCGACGAGAGCTTGAGCGGATTTCCCAATGATACTTTCATGGATGGATTCGCCTGCCCGTTCAACATCACAACATCGGGCCGATCTACACTGACTTCGGCCTGTACGGGCAAAGCTAATGAAATTTGCGTTCCCTGACCTTGAAACAGGCGTAACTCGTCCGGCAAAACAGGAAGCCGCCCTTCAGCGGCGGACGTGCCGAGAAAACAAAAGAAGAAGGCAAGAAAAAGACCGAGCATTCTATTCCTGAGGTTCGGGTTCAATGGCTGTCACGCTCCCTTAGCTTCTTTCGCTTGACGAAAAGGTGGTCGCCAATTGCGTACCTATAAGATACCCCGGGTCAGGTGTTTTATTACTGTCAATCATTGTGCCGCACTTAATAAACCATCCTTTTGTGCCTGTGCCAGCTTCAACATTTCCTGGGCATGATGCTGCGTCTTCTCCGTGATTTCCACCCCGCCGAGCATGCGAGCTAATTCATTGACCCGTCCCGCTTCATCTAAAGATTCAACGCGGGTCATCGTGCGGCCGTCCTCTACAACCTTCTCAATAAGATACTGACGATCGGCCATGCAAGCCACCTGCGGAAGATGGGTAATGGCGAATACTTGGCACATCGCGGACAAACGTGATAATTTATCAGCGATCGACTGGGCTGCCCGTCCGCTGACGCCGGTATCGACTTCGTCGAAGATCAATACCGGAACTTGCTCATGCCGGGCAAAAATACTCTTGAGCGCCAGCATCATCCGCGACAGCTCGCCACCGGATGCAATTTTGCTCAGCGGCCGGAGCGGCTCCCCCGGGTTCGGCGAGATCAGGAACTCGGCATTATCGATGCCCTGCTTACCGGGACGGATTTTCTTGCCTTCCCATTCCAACCCATGGGCGTCCTCCATCACGGACAATTTCACTTGCAGGGAGGTTCTCCCCATCTGCAGGTCTTTAAGCTCGATCTCGATCTGACCCGCGAGTTCTTCAGCCATCCGATGCCGCACAGCACTCAGCTCTAAGGCTTGAGTCATCAAGCTTGTGGTTAGTTTCTCCCGCTGTGCCTGAAGCTGCTCCAATCGCTCGTCCTTGTTCTCCAAAGCGTCGGCTTCCAAACGGATCTTCTCATAATAAGTGAGGATCCCTTGGATGTCGTCCCCGTATTTACGACGCAGGGAAGAGATCAGGTCTAGGCGTTCCTCTACCTCCTCCAGCCGCTCCGGATTAAACTCAATCCGTTCACGGTAATCCCGCAAACTGAAAGACGCATCCTCCAGTTGATAATAAGCCGACTGCAGTTGCTCCAGGAGAGGAGAAATCCCTTTGCTGTCATAAGCGGCCACTTCACTTAGTTTGGATACCGCTTTGGCGATCGCATCGAGTCCTTGGGGACCATACAACGAGTCATACGCTTTCGAGATGGACTCCATCATTTTCTCGCTATGGGATAGCTTGACCTTTTCCTCCGCGAGTAATTCATCTTCACCCGGTTTTAACTCGGCTGCCGAAATTTCGCCAAGCTGAAAACGGTATAAATCAAGCATTTGCAAGGCCTGTTGGCTCGTATTGCGCAGCTCGTTATATTCTTTATCAATGCGAACGAATTCGGCGTAAGTCGCCTGGTAAGCCGCCTTCACCGGATCAATCGATTCGGCCCCGTAAGCGTCCAGCAGCTCCAAATGGCGTTCCGGCCGAAGCAGGGTTTGGTGCTCATGTTGTCCATGCAGGTTGATCAACTCGTCCCCAACCTCGCGCAGCATCGACAAATTGACCAGTTGACCGTTGATGCGGGCCGAGCTCTTGCCTTGGACGCTGATTTCCCGACGTATAATTAGAAGCTCGCCGGGATCCCCGGCAATCCCAAGTCCGTCCAAGGTGGTCCAAACCGGATGTTCCGTCGGCAGATCGAAGGAGGCCTCCATTTCAGCCTTGTCACAGCCATAACGAATCAAGTCCGCCGAACCCCGGCCGCCGGCAATCAAGCCCAGCGCATCGATAATAATCGATTTACCTGCACCGGTCTCCCCCGTCAGGACATGAAAGCCGGAACCAAACGATACATCCACCGCTTCAACAACCGCCAAATTACGTATGGATAAATGAACCAACATGCGAGGCCCTCCTCCCCCTACTCCAAGCTCAATTAAGATATGTATCCCATGATCTGTTCGATCAGAAACCGGCTGTAGTCCTCATTCCGGCAGATCAGCAAAATCGTGTCATCTCCGCAGATCGTGCCAAGCAAATCCGGCCATTCCATATTATCCAGCAGTACGGCTACCGAATTTGCCGTACCCGGAAGGCATTTCATGACGACTAGATTGCCGGTGTGATCAATATGAACGAAACTGTCGACCAGCGCCCGCTGCAGCTTCTGCACCGGGTTATAACGCTGAGCAGTCGGCATGGAGTACTTATACTTGCCATCGTCGGTCGGTACTTTAATCAACATCAGTTCCTTGATATCACGGGAGACCGTGGCTTGGGTGACCTGGTAACCTGCCTCACGCAGCGCTTCCACCAACTCATCTTGGGTTTCGATTTCTCTTGCCGTAATGATTTCCCGAATTTTGATATGTCTATGCCCTTTCATTCTGCCCTCCATTCGCCTGATGATCGAAAAATTCGATTCAGGCGGATTCATCTTCTTCGTCTTCTTCCGTCGTTAAGGAGATTTCCTTGAGCTCCCCTTGATCTGGATCCACGTACACCACGCCGGCGCATTCCGGATAAAGCAGCAGGAACGGGAGCAGATCTCTGCGTAAGCCGCTGCCCGTCCATTCCATCGGGAGACGTTCCCGCGCGGTTCTTACCAGATAGAATTCCCCGTTCTTGACCGCAATATAGTCGATAAACAGACGGCTGTGCAGGATTTCGCCGTCTACGCGAAAGGTGAGCGGCACCTTCAATTTATCACTGATGACCTCGTAACCCGCTTGCTCCAGCATGTCCACGGCAGGATGCTCTAGAATCTCCTCATTCATTTCAAATCCGATTCCCGATCTTAATGAAAACGGTTTGCGGACCCAGGAATGAAAACCTCGGTAAAGCAAATAAGCGCCGATTCCCGCGATCACGACCATCAGAATACCGTCCGAGTAAGCTCCCACCGATTATCACCTCAACCCTTATTTCGACGCAACCGCGATCAGCTCCTGTCAGGTACATAACAAAAAGTTGAGAGGAATGAGGACAAAAGCACAGTTTTGATTTCATTATAGGGAACAGGCGTTCGATTTGCAAGCGTAAACACGCAAAAAAAAGACCCATCACTTGGATGGGCCACCCGAAAAAGTGTTTGATGCTTCTTGGACAACGCTCGTCGCCAATTCGCGGATCGGAGCGAAACGATCGTCCCCTAGTTCCCCAGCCTGGCTTGCGGTTTCCTCCAGCCTTAAATGAGCTAGGAATTCGATATTTCCCTCTCCGCCGGTAATCGGGGAAAAGGTCAATCCGGCTACCATGTAGCCCTGGTCCAATGCAAAGCTCAGCACAGTCTCCAGCACTTCCTGATGCACCTTAGGATCCCGAACGACCCCTGATTTGCCAACCTTCTCACGGCCAGCCTCGAACTGCGGCTTAATTAATGCGGCAACATCCGCCGGCCGTTCCAACAGCGCAAGAAGCGGCGGCAAAATGATTTTGAGCGATATAAATGAAACGTCGATACTGGCAAAGTCGGGCTTGGGCCCCTCCAAATCCTCCGGTGTCATATATCTAAAGTTGGTGCGCTCCTTGACGTTCACGCGCGGATCATTGCGCAGCGACCAATCCAGTTGATTATAACCGACGTCAATGGCATAGACATAATCGGCGCCATGCTGCAGGGCGCAGTCGGTAAATCCTCCTGTGGAAGAGCCGATATCCAGCATCGTTCGTCCCGTCAGATCAAGGTTGAACCGCTTGATCGCTTTCTCCAGCTTCAGCCCGCCCCGGCTGACATAGGGATGGATCGCCCCCTTGACAGACAACGCGGTATCGCGCGGTATCTTCATTCCGGCCTTCTCGATCCGTTCCTGTCCGCCGAACACCAGCCCGGCCATGATCGCGGCTTTCGCCTTTTCCCTGCTATCGAAATATCCCTGCTCCACGAGCAGGACGTCTATGCGTTCCTTGGAAACCGACATGCCAATCTCCCGTCAATAATTTACTTTTTTGCCTAATGTTAAATGCTGACCGCCTCGCAATTTCTGCACCTCGCGTACAACATGATCGGCCGTCAAGCCCACTTCTTCCAACTGCTCCTTAATGCTGCCATGCTCGATAAATCGATCCGGGACGCCCATCAGATGAATGTCCAAACCAATAATCCCCAGCTCCGCGTAGAACTCCAGGATAGCGCTGCCCAGGCTTCCGGCCTGCGATGCCTCTTCGAGCACGACAATCTTTCCGCTGCCCTGCGCAAGGCGACCCAACATCTCCCCATCAAGAGGCTTCAAAAATCTCGCATTCACCACGGCAGCCGAAACCCCCTCACGCTTCAGTTGCTCCGCGGCTTCCTCCGCAACCTGCACCATCGGTCCAACCGCGACAAGCGTTAGGCTGTCGCCTTCGCGCAGTTGTTCCCACGTACCGATCGGGATCGGTACCAGCTCATTGTCCAGCGGGACCCCGGGCACGTTGATCCGCGGATAGCGATAAGCGATCGGCCCGTCATTATATTCAAGCGCCGTCTTCATCATGTGGCGCAATTCGTTCTCATCCTTCGGCATCATTAATACGATATTCGGAATATGCCGCATAAAGGCGATATCGTATACCCCTTGGTGAGTCTCCCCGTCGGCGCCAACAAATCCAGCCCGGTCGATGGCGAACATCACGTTGGCATTATGGCGGCAAATATCATGCACGATCTGGTCATAAGCCCGCTGCATGAACGTGGAATACACGGCGTAAACCGGCTTCAAGCCTTCCATCGCCATCGCGGCGCACATCGTGGCGGCATGCTGTTCAGCGATGCCCACGTCAATCATTCGGCCGGGGAAACGTTCCCCAAATTTGACCAAGCCGGAGCCTCCCGGCATCGCCGGAGTTACGGCCACGATACGTTCGTCCTGTTCGGCCAGCTCGATCAGCGTCTGTCCGAACACCTCCGTATACATCGGATTGCCTACCGCCTTCAGCAGTTGGCCGGATTCGATTTTGTACGGCGTGATGCCGTGCCATTTATGCGAATCCTGCTCCGCCGGCGTATATCCCTTGCCTTTGGTGGTTAGAACATGCACCAACACAGGGCCGCTCACGTTATTCGCCTGTTTGAAGGAATCGATCAACCCCGGTAAATCATGGCCATCAACCGGTCCCAGGTATTTGAAACCGAGCTCCTCGAATAGGACGCCGGAGACCATCAAATACTTGAGGCTGTCCTTGACCCGTTCTACGGTTTTAGCTACTTTCCCGCCAATAGCCGGGATTTTTTTAAGCAGCTGCTCGACTTCATCCTTGGCCCGCAGGTAATTGCGGTCGGAACGGATTTTGGTCAAGTAGTTGTGCATGGCTCCGACGTTTGGCGCGATCGACATTTCATTGTCGTTCAGGATAACCATGAGGTCCTTCTTCTCATGTCCGATATGATTCAACGCTTCAAACGCCATTCCCCCGGTTAACGCGCCGTCCCCGATGATCGCGATCACCCGGTTCGATTCGCCTTTCAAATCCCGGGCCAGCGCCATCCCCATGGCCGCCGAAAGCGAGGTACTGCTGTGCCCTGCCTCCCACACGTCATGCTCGCTCTCGCTTCGTTTGACAAACCCGCATAACCCTTGATGTTTACGAAGCGTGTCGAACTGGTCCATCCGCCCGGTTAAAATTTTATGTACATACGCCTGGTGGCCTACGTCGAAGATGAATTTATCCTGCGGACTGTTATAGCAATAGTGCAGGGCGATCGTCAATTCCACCACGCCCAAATTGGATGCCAAATGCCCGCCGGTAACCGACAGCTTCTCGATCAAGAACTGGCGAATTTCCTCGGCGAGCGGCGTCAATTGCTCCAGGGACAAGTTTTTCAGATCGGCAGGCTCATGTATTTGCGAAAGCAGCACAGCCATTCCCCGCTTTCCTTAATGTATAGTTCAAAAAGTCGGCCTTCAAATACCGGCTTCTTTTGCACTAGATGATAATAGCCTTCATTATACCATATGTCACGATGATGTCGAAATCACTTGCAAGGGATGAATGAGTCACTTTTCCCTGATTTCGATGATTTGATTCTGTATTTAATGATCGCGGCGAAGCAGCATATCGGCGATTTCCAACAACCGCTGCGGGTGCGGAACCTTCCCGTCCTGCACGGCTTCCTTCGCTTCGCGCGTCAGCCGGTCGACTTCGGAGCGGGAAGCGTCAATGCCGATAAAGTAAGGGTAGGTCACCTTCTGCTGCTTCACGTCGCTTTGCGTTTTTTTGCCTAGTTTGCTTTCGTCCCCGATTAGATCCAGGATATCGTCTTGGATTTGAAAAGCATGGCCCAACGCGCGTCCGTAACGCTCCAAAGCTTCGAGTTGCTCTGTCGAACCGGCAGCGATATGTCCACCTGCTTTTGCCGAGAAAACGATCAGATCACCGGTTTTGTGCTCATGGATATAGCGCAGCTGCTTCAGGTCGGTCACTCCCTGCTCGCCTTGCATGTCGGCCACTTGGCCGCCAACCATACCGCCGGGTCCGGCATACCGCGACAGCTCTTCCACGATCGAGAGGGCCGCCGCCGCTGGTATTCCATGCTCACGGCTCGCTTGAACTACGCGATAAAAGGCATGCGTCAACAAACCGTCTCCCGCCAATATGGCCATCGCTTCCCCAAATACTTTATGATTCGTGGGTTTGCCGCGCCGAAAGTCATCGTTATCCAGGGCGGGCAGATCGTCATGGATCAGCGAATAGGTATGTATCATTTCCACGGCGCAGGCGACGGACAATGCCGCTTCTCGGTTACCGCCGAGCGCCTCCGCCGCAGCCACGACGAGCAATGGCCGCAGCCGTTTCCCTCCCGCCATCAGCGAGTAATCCATCGCCTGGCGCAGCGTATCCGGCACATCCCATGAGGCCGGAAGGCTTGCAGACAATCGGGCGGAAACGGCTTCGCCAATTTCCTTCATGTACTCCTCAATCGTTAGATGCTGCCGCAACAAGATCACCGCTCTCCTCAGAAATCCGCATTATCGCTCAGTGGCGGCTGAAACGGCTGCTTCGCTACCGCCCCGTCTTCTTCAACGATCATTTCGATCTTCTGTTCCACTTGGGCTAGCTTCTGGCCGCATATTTGCGAGAGCCTCATGCCCTGCTGAAACAGGTCGATCGCTTTCTCCAGAGGTACATCCCCGTGCTCCAGTTGAGACACGATGTCTTCCAGCTGGTTCATCGCTTCTTCGAAATTCAAATTCAGTTCCGGTTGCTGCGCTTCCGCGTTAAGCTTGGCTTCCTTTTCCTTCATCTTCTTCTCCAGCTCCTTCCGGTCTCATGCCCCAAACTTGACAATCCAGTTCTCCATCCGTAACTTTCACGGTGATTCGGTCGCCGGGGTCAACCTCCGACAACGACTTAATGAGCCGTTCCCCTCGTTCATCGTATACAAGACTGTACCCCCGCGCCATAACCTTAAGCGGGCTCAAAGCATCCAAATGGCGGATGCCTGAAGCCAGCTGTCCGGATTTCTCTCGCAGGATGCCTTGCATGGCCTGCCGCAGCAAGCGATCCGCTTCCCGCCGCCGACGTCCCGCGAACACCAGCGCTTCCTTCGGATGGAAGCGCAGCAGCCGCTGGTGCAGGCGGTCCTGCGCCGCGCCGGCGAGCTGCAGGCGCGTCTCCATGCGGCCGGTCAGCCGCGAAGACAGCCGGTCCAGCCGCTCCGCGTGCTGGAGCAGGCTGCGCCGCGGCTGCGTTAACGCCGGCGAGCGCGTCAGCCGGCGCAGCCGTTCGCGCGCCTGCTGCAGGCGATGCTGCAAGCCCTGCTGCAGCACCTGTTCTCGCTGGCGCAGAAGCGCGCGCAGCTCGGCCATGTGCGGCACGGCCAGCTCGGCGGCCGCAGTGGGCGTGGCGGCACGCAGGTCGGCGACGAAATCGGCGATGGTGAAATCCGTCTCGTGGCCAACGGCCGAGATGACGGGGATCGCCGATTCGTAGATCGCACGCGCGACCTGCTCCTCGTTGAACGCCCACAGCTCCTCGAGCGAGCCGCCGCCGCGGCCGACGATGAGCACGTCGGCCTCGCCCATGGCGCTTAGCGTCTGGATCGCCTTCACGATCGACGGCGCCGCCCCTTTGCCCTGGACGAGCACGGGGTACAGGATTACTTTCGCTTGCGGATACCTCCGCCCGAGCGTCGTCAAAATATCGCGAACTGCCGCTCCGGTCGGCGATGTTACAACGCCAATCGTCTTGGGGAACTGCGGCAATGGCCGCTTCCGTCCCGGCGCGAACAAGCCTTCCGCATCGAGCTTCTGCTTCAACTGCTCGAATGCCAGATACAGGCTACCCACGCCGTCAGGCTGCATATGCGTCGCGTAGAATTGATATTGGCCATCCCGTTCGTAAACGGAGACGTTGCCACGAGCAATGACGCGCATTCCTTCTTTGGGACGGAACGGCAGCCGCTGGTTATGGGAGGCGAACATAATACATTTAATTCGGCTGTCCGCGTCCTTTAGCGTAAAATACATATGTCCGCTGGAATGATGAGTGAAATTCGAAATTTCGCCGCGAATCCAGACATCGGTGAGCACCTGATCTGATTCCAGCTTCATCCGGATGTAGCGGTTCAAATCCTTGACCGTCAAAATCCGCTGCTGATCCAAGGGGGCCGCCTCCTTTTATTCAAATCTCACTGAACTTGCAGCTATTGTTCGAATGCTCGGATTACGACAGCCCTTGCAACCGCTTGGCCGCGATCAACGTATTCTGCATCAACATCGTGATCGTCATCGGTCCTACGCCGCCGGGTACCGGTGTGATGGGGCCGGAAACCTCCTTCACGCTCTCAAAATCGACATCCCCGGCCAGCTTGCCGTTCTCAAGTCGGTTCATGCCGACGTCAATGACCACCGCACCGGGCTTCACGTAAGACGCGTCAACGAAGTTGGCACGCCCGATCGCTACGACCAGAATGTCTGCAAGCTGGGTTAATTCCTTCATGTTGGCCGTCCGCGAATGACACATCGTTACGGTTGCGTTCTCCCGCTGCAGAAGCAAGGAGACCGGTTTGCCAACGATATTGCTCCGCCCGATAACGACCGCGTGCTTGCCGGCGATTTCCACGCCCGCGCGTTTGATGAGTTCGATGACTCCCGCCGGCGTACAGGGCAGCAAGCTATCGTCGCCGATCATCAGATTTCCGACATTGACCGGATGGAATCCGTCAACGTCCTTCTCCGCGGAGATGGCATCGATAACCGCTTTCTCGTCAATATGCTTCGGCAGCGGCAGCTGTACCAATATCCCATGAATATTGCTCTGACGATTCAGCTTGTCCACCAAGGCTAGCAGTTCCTCCTGAGACGTCTCCGCCGACAGGCGGTGAACCTCCGAATAGTAGCCTAGTTCATGACATGCTTTCTCCTTGTTCCGCACATACACTTGCGAAGCCGGGTCCTCCCCGACGAGCACGACCGCCAGTCCCGGCTTAAAACCCTGCTTCGCCAGCTGTTCTACCTCTTCGCGCAAATCCTTGCGGATCTCTTCCGAAATTTGTTTTCCGTTAATGATTGGTGCCGTCATGCTCGTCCTCTCCTCTACCCTAAATTGAATTATCGATTGCTTTTCAACTGGTCAACATCTTGAATCATCTTCCCAAGGACCCCGTTCACGAACTTCCCGGATTCCGCGGTTCCGAAATGTTTGGCTAACTCGATCGCTTCATTGACCGCAACTTTGCCCGGTACGTCGTCTCGAAAGATCATTTCGTACGTCGCCAGTCGCAGGACCTGACGGTCCACCTTGGACAAGCGGCTGATTTGCCAGCCTTTCAAGTAATCCTCCAACAAGGCGTCGATCGCATTCTTACGGCTCCATGTGCCGTTGATCAGCTCCAACACGAAGGCCCGGGTTGCGTCTATATCGGACAACTCCACCTCGCTTTCGTTCTCTTCCATGGCTTCCGTAAGCAGCATCGTCACTGCTTCATTCGCATCAACTTCGTTCATTTCCATCTGGTACATACTTTGCACTGCAATTTCTCTCGCCAAACGCCGTTTCATCTGCTTCCTCCTAATAGTTTCTACGCTTCATGCATTAACCTTACATATCCTTCAGCATGGACCAAAACCGACTCAATCATCACCGGCTTCGCCAACTTGCACTTCTCTTTGCACAAAAAAAGACCCGTAATTGGCTTACTCCACAAAAGGGGCAAGAGAACGTTCCTAGCTCTTTTCCGGAGTAAGCATATCACAGGAAACGGTAATGAGGAATTTGAAATCTCATTTAAAGGGACGCCAACGCGTAGACAGCCATTCCCAAATCATGCCCCAAGGGAACAGCGGGCCTCCCTCCAAGTCCTTCTGCTTGCCGATCGTATACCCGATAAACAGCAGCAAGGCGCAGAACAACATATTCCAGAATCCGAAAAACAGATAGATCGGGCATAAAAACACGGCCGCCGCTATCCCAAGCAGGCGTCCTTTGTGACTCTCCCATAATTGTTTCCAGAACACCCCGCTGCTCACCCCTATTCAACCCGGCTTTTGAGGACCGGGGAATGGACCAGATTCGCAATATAAACCGACACGTAGGATACGGGAATTCCCGTAATTTCCTCGACATGGTCATGAACTTGTTTCTGCACTTCTTCCGTCAGCACCGGGATCGATGTTTCTCCATCAACGAGTGCGCGAACCACGATTTCAAGTCCGGATTCCGTGATTCGAATCCGCGTCTTGACTTCCTTGATGCCACGCACACGAGAAGCGGCTTTGTAGGACAGGTTCTCGATCGTGTCCACCGAGATCTGGATATCCCCGTATTCGTTACGCTGGTCAATCGAGGTCGCCGAGCTGCGGTCCCTGCTGACCGATATGTAAAAAACACGGATGCTGATGAGCAGCAATACGATGGCTACTACCCAGGTACCGACATAGAACGGTTGCCGCTCCAGAATCTCCAGATTCAGGGGAACAGTGCCCGTAAGTAATAGAATGGTGAAAACAGATAGGATCGCGATGCACAAGCTGTAAATAAACATCAGAATTCGGTCTAAAATTTTGGCCACGACAGGTATTGCCTCCTTAATAGAGGTTTGCTTCAGCTTGTCCAGCTGAAAATTACAGTAAACCCCTGACCTGAGAAGCAGTCGGGGGTTCGTTACAATCGTTATTTTACGCGATGGGTCGCTTCGATTTCTTCCACACGTTCAGCAGCCTTGAAAATCACGTCGTGAATATGTACATTCACTTCGACGACGTTCAGCCCCGTCATGGTTTCAATGGAACGCTTGACGTTGCGCTGAATTTCCGAGGCGACTTCCGGGAGACGATTGCCGTATTCAACGATCACGGATACGTCCACCGCAGCTTCACGTTGGCCAACTTCCACTTTGACGCCTTTGGATAGATTCTTTCTTCCCAGCAATTCGGCAATGCCGCCGGCGAATCCGCCGCTCATTCCGGCAACGCCCTTCACTTCGACGGTAGCCAGTCCGGCGATCACTTCAATCACTTCCGGAGCAATCTGAATTTCACCAATATCCGTACGTTCGAATTCCGTTGGCAAAGTGCTCATTCTATTCATCCACCTCTCAATAAGTATGACGCTGCTCTAACGATAGATACCGCGCACTTATTATACATACTATATCATTTTGGGTTCATTATGACAAACTCGCAGCGGCTTTCTATATCTCGTTTTCTTCCAGAAATTTGATATCGAAGTCACCCTTAATAAATGTCGGATGCTCCAACAGCTTCTGGTGAAAGGGGATCGTCGTATGAATGCCTTCGATGGCGAATTCGGACAGCGCCCGCTTCATTTTGGCGATCGCTACCTCCCGCGTAGGTCCCCAAACGATCAGTTTGGCGATCATCGAATCGTAATGCGGCGAAATCGTATACCCTGGATAAGCCCCGCTATCGACGCGAACGCCCGGACCACCCGGCGGCAAGTAAAAGCCGATTTTGCCCGGAGATGGCATAAAGTTGCGGGTAGGATCCTCGGCGTTGATCCGGCACTCGATCGACCAACCATTCAGCTGAATGTCCTCCTGAGTGAAGGAAAGCGGATTCCCCTCGGCCACGGAAATCATCTCTTGGATCAAATCGACGCCGGTAACCATTTCGGTGACCGGATGCTCCACCTGAATCCGCGTATTCATTTCCATGAAATAAAATTGTCCGTCCAGCCCAAGCAAGAATTCCAGCGTTCCCGCACCGGAATAGTTGACGGCTTGCGCGGCTCGAACCGCAGCCTCGCCCATTTCCCGCCGTTTCTCCGGCGAAAGCACCGGGCAAGGTGCCTCTTCGACCAGCTTCTGCCGACGGCGCTGTACGGAACAGTCGCGTTCGCCTAAGTATACGGCGTTGCCATGCTTGTCGCCAATGATCTGAATTTCCACGTGTTTCATGCCGGTCAAATACTTCTCAAGATACACGCCGGCGTTACCGAAAGCTTTCTGCGCTTCCTGTTGGGCCGTCGTAATTTGCTTGATCAACGATTCCTCGTCTTCGGCGATACGGATCCCTTTGCCCCCGCCGCCGGCCGTCGCTTTGATGATAACCGGATATCCGATGTCGCGCGCCACCATGACGGCTTCATCCAGATCCTCAATCAAACCGTCCGAGCCGGGAATGACGGGCACGTTCGCTTCTTTCATCGTTTGCTTCGCCATCGCTTTATCCCCCATGCGGGTGATCGCTTCCGGAGAAGGCCCAATGAATGTAATGTTGCAGGAACCGCAGATTTCTGCGAAGTCGGCATTTTCAGCCAGGAACCCATAGCCGGGATGAATCGCATCACACTCGGTCAAAGTCGCTACGCTCATCAGGTTCGTCAGGTTCAAATAACTGTCCTTGGACAGCGTGGGTCCAATGCAATAAGCCTCGTCGGCCAAGCGCACATGCAGCGAATCCTTGTCCGCTTCGGAATAAACCGCCACGGTGGAAATCCCCAGCTCGCGGCAAGCCCGAATGATCCGCACGGCGATCTCGCCGCGGTTAGCAATCAATATTTTATGGAATTTCATGTGATTCTCGTATCCTCCTTTGGAAAGCTCCTTCTTTTACTCCGGCTTCACCAAAAAGAGAGGCTGCCCGTATTCGACCATCTGTCCATTCTCCACAAGGATGTCGATGATCTCACCTTTGACTTCCGCCTCCAGTTCATTCATCAGCTTCATCGCTTCGATAATGCAGACCGTCGTCTTCTCGCCGACCTTGTCGCCGATGTTCACGTAAGGCTGGGCTTCCGGCGACGAGGAACGATAAAATGTTCCGACCATCGGAGAAGCTATGGTATGTAAGTTAGCTGCATGTGCAGCGGAATGGGCTGCTTCCGTCGCTTGGGGTGCCAATACGTTCTCTTGTGGGGCCGGTACCGATACGGCAGCCTGAATATTTTGCGGAACTGCGGTAACCATCTGTGGCTGCACGTGAACGACTTCGCTCACAGCGTTCTTGCGAATGCACAAGCGAGCGCCTTCATTTTCAATTTCTAATTCATTCACGGACGTCTGGTCCAGCAGTTCGATCAATTCTTTGATTTCACTCAGCTTAAACATATTCTCACTCTCTCCTTCAGCTTTGTAGGAAAAGCCTTGGCCTTAAACCATAAGCCTTCTCGGCTCATAACTTTATGTATTATATCATAATCGATCAAAATGGAAAGAGTCCAAGTTACCTCGGACCCTTCCAGAGATCGGAACCTATCGGTCCCTAGTTTTAAGAGCTGTTTTCCTTATTGCGTCACGTATTGTACGCTGACTTTATCCTGGGATACGCCTAGTTCCTTGATCACCAGGTCCATGATGCTTACGGCTTCCTTCGCTTCCATCTTCTCGCTGACAACGACCACTTTGTACTTGTCGTCCGCTTCCGTTACGACGGCATTGGCGTACTGCTGTTTGAGTCTTTCCTCGATATCATAGATTTTTGCTTCCTTCTCTTCCAAAGCGCTTAATTCTTGTTGAGCCATTGCGGCTTCGTCCAACGTTTTGTTCTCGTCGCCAATCGCTTGCATCAGCTCTTCCTGCTTCTTCATGTTGTCTTGGGTCCGGGCGAATTGGTACGCGTTCAGCGTGTCCGTGGAGGATACGCCTTGGGCTTCCAACTGACTCAGCACATCTTCATCCGTTGCCGCTGGCTTCTGCTCGTCATTCGTAGTAGCCGGGGTGCCTTCCGCCGCTTTACCGGCATCCGTCGTTTGCGTATTATCGGAAGTCGCAACGTCATCGGTTTTCGCTACGTCCGCCTGTTCCGTTCCATCGTTGCCGGCAGTTGCTTCGGTTTGATCTGCAGCCGCGGTGTCGTCCGTAACGATGCTGCCGTTCTCACTTCCGTCCGTCGTCACTTCCGACAAGATCACGTCATCCCCCGCCGCATTTCCGTTCATCCCGTTATTTGTCGTACTCACTTGCTGTCCATCGGTTGGCGTCGAAGTCTTCGGACTATCTTCCGTAAACAGGTAGTAGGCAGATAAAATGACCATCAAGCTCAGCATGGATACCAGCCAAATCGTTTGTCTTTTGGATTTCATAATGGAATTCCTCCTCAAAATTATTAAAAATAAACGTTTGCTTCCTGATTATTAATTATTGAGATTGCTTGCGCGGTACGACGGAGATCCGATAAGCCGGCACGTTCAGCCCCTTTTCGACGGCATCGACGATCAGGCTTTTCACCGTTTTGTTCTCCGCTCCCCGTGCTACAATCAGGACACCGCGAACCTTGGGTTTGATCTTCTTGGTCACGATCGGCTGCTCGCTGCCTGAAGCCTCATAGGTGACGATCTGACCGTCCCGGGTATATTGGGTGATGTGCCGTTTGCCTCCATCCGCATCGCTTTCTTCCGTTAACTCCTGCGAGTCCTTGATGTTTCGCTGAACTACGATCTCCTCTGTCGAATCAATGGTGACAAGCACATCCACCGCACCGACTCCCACGATTTTTTCCAGGATTTCCTTGGTCTTGCCTTCGAGCGTCATTTCGATGCTGCTGAAATCATCCTCCCCCGTTCCGCCCGCGGTTCCTGACGAACCGGCGATTTCCTGCATCATAGGCGGTTCACGGCTCCCTTCGCCGTTGGGTTCCAGCTGTTTGACGTTTACGAAGGAATTGAACAGCATAATGGCGATCCCGACCAGCCCGAGGATCAGCAGCCAACGAAACGTACTTGCGGTTTTTTTGCCTTCCGCTCCCCGGCCAAGCCATTGCTCCAGTTTCTTCAGCCATCCCGGCACTTTCATCACCTCCCGGCGTTATCTTCGGTTAGATTTGCGGCCCCAAGGACCGTGACTGCCTCTTTAGCTACGCCCCAGTTCTGCTGGAGCAGTTCTTCGATTTGCGAGACCAACGGGGTTGCCGCCGATCCGCCATCACCCTTGGAGTTGTCTCTGGATTCGGCAAGTTCCCCTGCTGCGATTTCGTCTTCATCGGATCCGGCCATCGCCGTACTCGTCTGTGATTCGGTCTGGTCTTGCGCGCCCCTGGGTTCACCGGAATTCTCTTTCGTATTCACGCTGATCTGGATCTTATCTACCGGTGCGATCGATACCTCCGGCCCCCGTCCGGCTGCCCCGGGATCAGCGCCCTCCTCTTCCGGCTTGACCTGCGCCATGACGACCTCGACCTCAGAGATCACCGGCTCCGCAGCAGGTGGAGTTGTTTTGCCAGCTCCGGCTTGAGCTTTTGCGGGCTCTGTTCTTAGCTTCACAGTGACCCGGTCGACTTGCTGCCCGGTCGATCGTTCAATTTGTTGCTTCATTTGTCTCGCCGCCTCCTCACCTGCCCATGCGAGCGCTTCGGATTCCTGCTTTTGCCTTAACTTCTCCCCCTGCTGCAGGATCACCTCCGTGCTTTGACCCGGGAAATCGCCCCCCAGTCCGTCCCAACTGGTCGCAAACGCGGCCTCCAGTTGGTCTTTGGCATCCGCCGAGAAGAAGCGCATCACCGGGGATAGCAGCGTCAGCAGGATCAGCAGGCTGACCACGAATTTGACGTAGCGCTCCATCGCGCGGTTGGGTAGCAGCAAATCGATAAAAACCGCAATCAGTACGATGAAGATAATTTCTCTCAGCCACTCCGCCAGCCAATCCATGCATGATCACCACCCCTTGTAAAGTCGTTCTTGTCCGAAAGGCGTCTCACCTCATCATGACGGTGATGTTCCCGGCGGTCAGCATGATCGTGATCGCCAGAAAGAACATCATGCCCACCGCGGCCAGTGCCGCAAAAACGTACAGCATGCTCTTTCCGATCGTTTCCAGGCAAGTGATGACCGGCGAATCTCCCAGCGGCTGCATGACCGCCGCAGCCAGGTTGAAGATCAACGCCAGCGTGATAATTTTGATCGCCGGAAAAGCGCAGAGGAACAGCAGGATGATGACCCCGACCAAGCCGATCGAGTTTTTGACAAGCAGGGAAGCCGAGATGACCGTGTCCGTAGCATCGGCAAACACCTTGCCGACGACCGGTACGAAATTGCCCGTTAAGTATTTGGCCGTCCGCAGCGTGACCCCGTCCGCCACTGACCCGGCGATACCTTTGACGGAAATCACGCCGAGAAAAATGGTGAGCAGTACTCCTAATAAAGCCATGCTGACCGTTCGCAGTAAATTGGCGAGCTGGGTGAGCTTATATTTGTCGGACAACGAGCTGACGATGTGCAGCACCGCCGAGAAGAACAACAGCGGGAAGACGATCGTATGCACGGTCGTTCCTACCGCGTGGACCATAAACACGACCAATGGATGGGTCACCGTCACTGTCACCGCATTTCCCAGGGAGGCCAGAAGCGTGAATAGCAGCGGTACCATCGCCATCATGAAGTCGATCATCCCGCTAATCGCATTCGTGGCATACGTAATCGCCACATGAAAGCTGTTGATCGCCATAACTAGAATCACCATGTAGCAGATGGAGTAGGCCACTTTGCTCACCTGCTTGCGTTCGAACGCGGTTTGCAAAGTTTCAAGGATCATGCTGAAGATGGAAAGTAGCACGATAGTGACCAAAATGTGCCCGTTGTAAAGGACTTCATGCCACATATATCGCATCAGACCGCCTAGTCCCGATTTTAGACTGAAGCTTTGATCCTGTTGCAGGAGCATATCCATAAAAGACGGGACCTTCTGATCTGGGAAAAATCCCCCGTAATCTTCCATCAGTTGCTGCCAATACCTTTCGACCTGATCGGTTGGAAGCTCCTCGGCCTGGCGCTGGATCCAGTTATCTCCTTCCCCTTCGGCAGAGGCGATGACGGGCATGTACCAAAACAGCAGCACTCCTAGCAAAATCAAGAGCAGCGTAGTGCCGTGCCATCGTTCATTCGTAGCGAGCATAAGTCCTTCTCCCCAATCTGATGCAACCTTCTATGCCGGCAGCAGCTTGATGACCGTCTCGATAATAATGCTGATGATCGGAATGGCGAGCACCATGATGAGCACTTTTCCCGCCATCTCGATTTTGCTGGCGATGCTCTCTTGTCCGGCATCTCGTACGATTTGCGCACCGAATTCGGCGATATAAGCGATTCCGATAATTTTTAGAATCGTCTTCAGATAGATCATCTGGACTCCGGACTTATCGGCCAGATCCTCCAATACCTCAATGATCCCGCCGATTTTGCCGATCAGATACAGAAAGATCAGAACGCCCGTGCTTGCGGCGATCAGGAATGCGAACATCGGCTTTTGTTCCTTGACGACCAGGACCAGCACGGTTGCGATGAGCCCAAGCCCTACTATTTGGATGATTTCCACGGTGCGCTCACCTACTGGAATAAGAAGATCGATTTGATTTCCTGAAACAGACTGTCAAGCAGCCGGATGACCATAAACAGGACGACAACGAACCCGATCAGCGTCACCCAATGCGCCATGTCCTCTTTTCCCATCTGCTTCAGCACCGTATGGATCATGGCGATAATGATGCCGATGCCCGCAATCTGAAAAATGGCGTTCACTTCTATGTTCATTGATTTGGCACCTCACTAACGATTTCACAGGCGACAATCAGCCGTGGAGGGAAATGGTATTCAGTAGAACAAAATGACGATGAACGCTCCGCACAAAAGGCCCAAGCTTCGATACATTTTCTCATAGCGGGCTTGTTCTTCCCGTGCCGTCGATTCCTCGCTTTCCAGCTGCCGCACCGCCGTGGCCAGGTGGCCCAACTGGTCTTTCCGGTCGCTTGTCCCGAGAGTCAAGCTGAGCTGCCGGATGACCTCTTGCTCAGGCGCCTTCATGGCGGTATATTTCCACAGCTTCGTAACGGCTTGCTCCAGACTTTCTTGGGCGGTCCACGGGTGGGCCGAACTCATGTTGTCCGCCGCGTTTACGAAGATCGCACGGATCGGCTCCCCGCTTTGCTCCCCGATTCTCCGAAGGGCGTCCGGCAGCGGGGTGAAGCCGTACATGATTTCCGTTTCAAGCCGTTTTAAAGCAAGGATGAGCCGCCGGATTTGGCTGGGCCGGGCGGCAAATTGTCTGGCCTGCATGAAACCAGCCAAGGTGGCGGTCAGCAGAACAAGTACGGCGCCAAACATTTTAAACATTCTCTTCCCTGCCTTTCCAACTGGGTGCGGCCGCCGGAATACCGCGGCGTTTGCCGTCCCACAGCTTGAATGCCAGACCCTTGTCCGTCCGCGCCAGTACCGCGTACATCTGGAAGAAGGAGCTCTCCGTGAGCTTGGACAACGCAGGGCGGGCCGCCAAATCGTCTACACTCGATCCATGCGCCGTGGCGATCACCCGCACACCGGCGTGCAGCGCCTCGGCTAAAGCCTCGGCATCCTCCGGTCGGCCGATCTCATCAACGATAAGGACGTCTGGCGACATGGAGCGGATCATCATCATAATCCCCTCGGCCTTCGGGCAACCGTCCATCACATCGGTGCGCGGACCGACGTCAAAGCCGGGTACCCCCCGCTTGCTGCCGGCGATCTCCGAGCGTTCGTCGATCACCCCGACCTTCAATCCAGGCCAGGACGCCTCAGGATGTCCCCAGGTTCCGTTGCTGATCTGACGGGCCAAATCTCGGATCAGCGTCGTTTTCCCTTGCTGCGGCGGCGACAGGATCAAAGTGTGATTCACCGTTTTGTGCCTGAAATCCAGCAGCTTCGGCAGGATGGGATCGGCGATGCCTCGAATCTCTCGGGCAATCCGCACGTTAAACCCACTGATGTCGCGCAGATGCTCGACTCTTCCTCCGCTCAGCAGGGTTCTGCCAGCCAGTCCAATCCGATGTCCGCCGGCGATCGTAATAAACCCTTTGCGAAGCTCTTCTTCCATCGTGTAGAGCGAATGGTTAGTGATCAGATCGAGCAGACGATTGCCGTCTTGCTTGCCCGGCTTGTACGCAGCGTCCGGATTCCTCGTCATCTCTCCGTCGGGCGTTAGAAAGTAGTAGCGGCCGCCTGCGTTAATCTCTAGCGGTCGTCCCTCGCGAATGCGGATCTCTTCCAAACCCGGAAAGATAGAAGGCGGAAGCTTAAGCAGCAAAGCCCGGAGATTGTCGGGAAATACGGTTAACCAACTTGGGTTCATAGACGTACCCCCAAAACTCTTACTTTCATGCATCTCTTAATTGGTTTGTTTTTTGCTATATGACATGTGTATGCTTGTACTTTGCCATTATGCTAGGGAACTCTATCATTTCTTTAAAATACCGATTAAGAGACACGCCACGCCGCAGCCAATCCATACCATCTTCCCCCAGGAAAGTTTGTCGGCGATGCCGGCAAGGCCGATGGACGTAGTGATGAGCAGAATGGTTGGTCCAACGAATGCTAGCGCCGAATTGACGGCGAGCGCTTTGTCTACCCTTCCCAACTTAAGCATAAGCAGCGCTGCCAGGATCTCGACCGTTCCCGAGAAGATGCGTAAGGCCGCCATACTTGTCACGAATTTATCAAGCATATGTACCTCCTTCTTGTCCCATCCGTTCTCTTAACGATATGCCCGACAATTTCTATTTATTAAAAAAATCCCCCGAAGCCATAGCTCCAGGGGATTTCGTTTTGATATTTTCCAGGGTTCCGTAGGTTACCGGCGATCTTGCGGCCCGCCAACGAAAGCGGTGCTCTCCGCATCTAAACCGTAGGCCGTATGCAGCGCGGTCACGACTTCGTTCAGCTTGCTTCCGTCGATGACGCAGGACACCTTGATCTCCGAGGTACTGACCATGACGATATTTACGCCTTGCTTCGAGATCACGTCGAACATTTGCGCTGCGACGCCCGGATGGCTAACCATGCCGGCGCCAACGATCGACACCTTCACGAGTCCTTCTTCAGACGTGACATTCTCATACGGCAGGTCGCCACGGATGCTTTCCAGCACTTTCACCGCTTTATCGCAATCGGACAAGGCCACCGTAAAGGAGAAGTCTGCTTTACCGTCCGTTACACCGCTTTGAACGATGATGTCCACATCGATTTTCGCATTGGCCAGCGAGCCGAACACCTTCGCCAGCACGCCAGGGACATGCGACACGCCCAGAATGCTGATGCGGGCCACATTCTTATCATAAGCGATTCCGCTGACTACCACACCTTGTTCCATATTGACTTCCTCCTTCACAACCGTACCTTCATGATAGTTAAAGCTGGAGCGGACCACGAGCCGGACCTTGTTGTGCTTCGCATATTCCACCGCACGGGGGTGCAGGACCGCAGCGCCTAAGTTCGCGAGCTCAAGCATTTCGTCGTAAGAAATTTCATTCAGTTTACGGGCATTCTTCACGATCCGCGGGTCGGTGGAATAAATGCCGTCCACGTCCGTATAGATCTCGCAATAATCTGCGCCTGTCGCTGCCGCCAAAGCTACCGCCGTCGTATCGGAACCGCCGCGCCCAAACGTGGTGATCTCCCCGCCCTCGGTCATCCCTTGGAAGCCGGCGACGATGACGATATTCCCTTCTTCCAGCGATTTCTGCACTCGATCCGGCTTAATATCGGTGATTCGGGCTCTACCATGCTCTGCTTCCGTGCGGAAACCGGCCTGCCAGCCCGTATAAGAAACGGCTTTAGCACCAAGCGCGTCGATGGCCATCGCCAGCAGCGCGATGGAGATTTGTTCGCCGGTTGTCATCAGCATATCCATTTCCCGCAGAGGCGGATTCGGATTCAACAGCTTCGCCTGATCAATCAAATCGTCCGTTGTATCGCCCATCGCAGAGACCACTACCATGACCTGATGCCCTTCTTGCTGTTTTTCCACAACGCGCCGGGCGACGCGCTGCATACGCTCCGTATCGCCTACAGAGCTACCTCCAAATTTCATCACGTATAAAGCCAAGTCAGACCCTCCCTAATGGTGCTCCGAATTGGAGCGTTCAGCCCATTAAATCCAGTAACGCTTTAAACCAGTATAATACGAAAGCCCCGAAGTTCGTCAATGGTTTTGCGGATATTAACAAAAATTCCCCCACCCAGGTCAGGTGGAGGATACCGCTTGATGGACAAGACCCCGCCTGAAGCAGAGCCTTGTACCAAACAACCGCAGGGAATTCTATGCCCGCGAGATGTATTTGCCTTCGCGTGTATCGATGAGGAGCACATCATCTTCGTTAATGAAGAGCGGAACTTGAACGTTCAAGCCGGTTTCGACTTTCGCGTTTTTGGTTGCGCCGGTAGCCGTGTTCCCTTTGATCCCCGGTTCGGTTTCAATTACCTTCAGCTCGACGCTGTTCGGCAGGTTGATCCCGAGAATTTCGCCTTGGTAGCTGACGATCTTGACGTTCATGTTTTCTCTCAGGAAGTTCAGCTCCCACTCCAGTTGATCCGAAGTCAACGAGAACTGATCATAAGTTTCGTTATCCATGAACGTATGCTCTTGGCCGCTGGCATACAAGTATTGCACGTCGCGGTTTTCAATCATCGCCCGGCCAATCGTTTCACCGGCGCGGAATGTTTTTTCCACCGTGTTCCCGTTACGCAGGTTTTTCAGCTTGGAGCGGACGAACGCCGCGCCTTTCCCCGGTTTTACGTGTTGGAACTCCAACACCGTATAAATGTCGCCGTCCACCTCGACGGTCAAGCCTGTTTTAAAATCGTTTACTGAAATCACAAAAGTACCTCCTCAAGTGGGTTAACATCTCTATTAAAATTGAAAAATACCCAAAATTCAAGCGGCCAACGTAAGCTGCTGTTTCCCCCAACCTTGGAGTCCCTGCGAAACCACGTACAGCCGGGTGCCGGCTACATCAAACCGTCGTCACCCTTATTTTAGCCGAGCGCGATGAAATCCTTCGTCGACTCTGTCAACCGGCGGATTCCGGTCTCCGTGATCACGACATCGTCCTCGATGCGAACGCCGCCGATCCCCGGCAAGTAGATCCCCGGTTCCACGGTGACGACCATCCCCGGCTTCAAGACCGTGTCGCTCGCTTTGGATACGCGAGGGGCCTCATGCACTTCCATCCCGAGGCCATGCCCGGTGCTGTGGCCGAACTGATCGCCGTAGCCGTAACGGGTAATGACGTCACGCGCTAAGGCATCGGCTTCCCGCCCGGTCATCCCCGGACGCAGGAATTCCAACGTATGCAGTTGGGCTTCCAAGACGATATCGTATATTTCACGCAGCTTGGCGGTTGGTGTTCCCAAAGCAACCGTCCGTGTAATATCAGAGCAATACCCCTTATACAAGGCGCCGAAATCCATGGTTACCAGCTCGTTCGCTTGCATGATGCGTTCGCTTGCTCTGCCATGGGGCAGAGCGGAACGTTCCCCGGAGGCCATAATCGTATCGAAGGAAGGACCCGTCGCCCCGTTCTTCTTCATGAACGTTTCCAGCTCCAGCGCGGCATCCCATTCGCTCATTCCCGGCTTCAGGACGTCCAACATATGCAGGAAAGTCCGGTCAGCCAGTTCGGCTGCTTCTTTCATGATCGCCAATTCCTCAGCGTCCTTGAAGATGCGCAACTCTTCTACCATACCGCTCAGCGGAACAAGCGTCACCGGCTGCAGTTCGCGCTCGTAAGAACGGAAGGTGGCAAACACCATTTGCTCTTCTTCAAATCCAAGCCGATCGATGTTCTCTTGTTGCAGCAGGCTTTGGATGGTTCCAGTGACCGATGCACCATGGTCCACAATTTCAAACCCGGGCGCTTGTTCGGCCGCCTGTGTCAAATAACGGAAGTCCGTTAACAGCCAGGCTTGTTGATGCGTAATCAGCACATAGCCGGAACTTCCCGTAAATCCCGTCAAATAGCGGCGGTTCACTTCTCCGGTAATCAGTACGGCTTCGATCTGCTGCGATGTCATCGCTTCGCGGAGCCGGGTTACACGTGTACTCGCCATAACTAACTCTCCCTTATTATAAGGTAGTTCAAAATGCCATCTTTGGATCACGAAGCATTGGCTGGGATGCGAGGTCGGCGTCGAATCTTGAATTCAGCCGGTCCAAGCCGATGCTTCCGAAGCATGTTTCCTTCGGAAACATTTCAGTTGCTCACGTAGCTTGCAGCTACGCTCCGCTACTCACTTCCTAACTTCATCCAACCTTCTCGGTGCTCCAAACCTGCCCTTTTGAACCTTCATTTGAATCGGTAGTTCAAAATGCCATCTTTGGATCACGAAGCATTGGCTGCGTTGCGAGGTCGGCATCGAATCTGCCACATGAATCCAAGGAATTCCTGCAAAAATACAGTTATTCTCTTGAAAAAGGGCAACATCACGTGAATACCTGCAAAAATACAGTTTTATTTCGCAAAAAGTGACTATAACGCTCATTCAACCCAAAATCCCTGCATTTTTGCATCTTTTTTCGACTTAAGCTCCAATATCGCCCGAAATTCCTGCACTTTTGCAGTTATTCGTCTCAAGCCAACCGGTCGAATCCAAGGTCAATTCAAGGTCACTTGGTTTAGAAACCTCCGGCTATCCCCGTTCCAAATGCCGTTTCAACGCCAGCAGTCCCATTTCATAGCCATAGGATCCAAATCCGGAGATTTGACCGACAGCGATCGGCGCAATGACCGAGGTATGACGGAACGCCTCGCGGGCATGGATATTAGACAAATGAACTTCGACCACAGGAATTTTCACCGAAGTCAGGGCGTCCCGAAGCGCATAGCTGTAATGCGTCAACGCACCTGGATTCAGCAGAATTCCGTCCGAGTTTCCGTAGGCGGCGTGAATTCGATCAATCAGCTCGCCCTCATGGTTGGACTGAAAGAAGGAAAGCTCCAGCCCGTTTGGCACAGCCAGTTCCTTCAGCTTATCTTCGATATCACCGAGTGTCTCTGATCCGTAAACGCCGGGCTCGCGTACGCCAAGCATGTTTAAGTTCGGTCCGTTCATGACGAAGATGCGATACAAGGCGGCTCCCCCTTTCCGAAAAATAACCAAAAATAATTTTAACATAGGAGGGAGTCGCTTGAGAAGCTATAACTTTTCGGACGCTCTCTTATTGAAGCGCATGCTGCTCGCGGGCTTTGTTCGGTTCACGCGACCGTTCGTCCGTATATTCCTCCGCCGTGGTATATCCGATAAACAACCCCCACAGTAAATACAGGCAAAACTCGCTGATGATTGTGGTCCGTGACAGATCGCGCAGCGGAGGAATCAGATCCAGCAACGGGCCGAGCAAACCGAACAAAATTCCCCACCAGGCGATGCCGTATAAGATCCCCGGGCCCGGGCCTTTCAGTTTACGGAACGCTACCACATAGAGGATCGTCGCCAGAATGGACAACACGATAAACGACAGCCATCCAATGTAATATCCAGCCTGACTGTTCAGGAACGAATTTTTGAAGAATGGCTCCACCAGATAGCCGGGCAATACCGAGGTAAAGCTCATATAGAAAAATAAGCCTTTGACACCCCCCCAGATCAATCCGGCAAACAATCCGATCTCCAACGCAAACATCCAAATGTTGGTGTTTTTACGCCGCTGCTGCCGCCATGGCTGAACCCTCGCATGTGATTTTTCCTTGTTCGCTTTCATTCGCATCCTTCCCTTCCATAGAAATATTTACATTCGTTTTTTTGAAGGTTAGTATGTACATTTCCAAAAAGACTAAACAAACTAGAATTTGCCCGCAAAGTCCGTTACAATGGAATCATTACAAATCTTGATGTCACGCCGCTTACGCCACACAAAACTCATATATTGTAGGAAGGTGAAAGTTTTGCCTGAACAATCTGCACCGACGATTTACGGCGGCCAAGCCGTTATAGAAGGCGTCATGTTCGGTGGAAAATATGTCAACGTAACCGCCGTTCGCCGGAAGACCGGGGAAATCAGCTTTTTGGAGGTCCCTAAAGAAGACAAGGATTGGGTCAAACGGCTGCGCAAAATCCCGCTGATTCGCGGAATCGTCAGCATTGTCGACTCCAGTGCCAAAGGTTCTAAGCACCTCAACTATTCGGCAGAGGCGATGGCCGATGACGAAATGGACCCGGAAGAACGCGCCAAACAGAAGGAAAAAGAGGAGTCCGGCTTCTCCCTCACGATGCTGCTTGGGGTTGCCGTGGTCGGCGTCTTGTCCTTTATCGTGGGCAAGCTGATTTTCACTTTGGTACCGGCACTCTTGGAACAATACTTGTTCCAGCACGCTTTTGCGAGTCAAACACTGCACTCCCTCATCGAAGGCGCGATCAAAATCGTCCTGTTGCTTGGTTATCTGTGGCTGATGTCGCAGACGCCCGTCATTAAACGGTTATTCCAATACCACGGGGCAGAACATAAAGTCATCTCCGCGTATGAAGCAGGGGAAGATTTAACCCCGGCCAATGTGCAAAAATACAGCCGTCTGCATTACCGCTGCGGCAGCAGCTTTATTATTTTGACAGTCATTGTCGGAGTTATCATTTATTCCTTGCCTATATTCAGTTGGGACTCGCTTTGGGAACGCGTATATATCCGCGTGCTGTTGCTCCCGCTCGTCATTGGTCTTTCGTTCGAAATGCTGCGATTCACCAATGCGGTTCGGGACATTCCGGTGCTGCGTTTCCTCGGCTATCCGGGTCTATGGTTGCAGCTCTTAACGACAAAGGAACCGTCCGATGATCAAGTCGAAGTATCCATCGCTTCGTTTAATCGGATGCGTGAGTTAGATGCTCAATTGGAACAAGTCGGCGTCCTCGAGACGCCAGTTGGTTCGGCTTTGGATCCCTTGAAAGGATGAGGTAACATGAAAAAACAAGGCATCATGTTTTGGATCATCGTCCTCTTGGTCGGCGTCGGCATTATCGACAGTCTCTTTGTGAGCCATCGGATCCCTTGGAGTAGCATTATCGTTCCGGTCGCCGTCATCGGCATCGTCTTTCTACTGTACAAATTCCCGCCGCGGAAATACCGGAAAGCACAGCCGAAAATCAAACCTTCGGCACGTACAATGGCCAAAGTAGCCGCGGAACGCAAGCCTGCCCGAAGCGATAAACGCAAAGCGTATCCGTTTCAAGTTATTGAAGGGCAAAAAGGCAAAAGCGATGACGATTTGCCTAAATATCATTAAAATGTAAAAGGACGGTGCCGCTAAAATTGCGGTACCGTCCTTTTGGTTTATTTTAGCGCGGCGAACGCTTGCTGATACTTCTTGAACTGATCCTCGTACAACTGCATGTTCCAACTGCCGAAGAATCGGTCTCCGGCCAGAAATCCCGATTCGAATAACAGCAAGCTTTCCTCGTCGCTGATATCGAATTGTGTCGTGCCTATGCCAAGCGTTGGAATCTTAATCGTCCGATAACGATTGGGTTGCTCGATGTACCGCTCGTCATGAGCGGACAGCATCGTCTCTACGATCGCCTGCAGCATCGAAAACGGACCGGTAATGCCATGCGGCTTATTCGTATTTTTGCCGACCATTTGAAAGCCGACGGTCGGAATACGCCTCTCCCCGTGCCGTGGCTCTTCGCGATCAAACAACCATAATGGAAAATTGCTGAGCAGTCCGCCGTCAACGATGTGTAGAAACTGCTCGGCGAACGGTTTGCCTTTCGCAAGCTTCGGCGGCAGCCGCAACAGCACCGGATCAAAGAAATAGGGAATGCTGCAGCTCATGCGAACCGCTCGGGCCACTTCGAATGTCGCCGGATTGAGACCGATGTTATGCAGGTCGTCCGGCAGTACCATGATTTTCCCGCTTGTGATATCCGAGGCGATAATCGTCAGCTTCCCCGGGGGGAGATCACCAAATGTGCGAATGCCTTTGGCCAGCAGGATCTGGCGCACCCACTCCTCCAGCGCCTCTCCGGCATATAATCCTTTCTTGAGGAGCACACGGAGGGCCGGACCGATCAACGCCAGATTAAAGATCGGCGCACGCTTCAGAAATTTTGAAAACGACGTGGTCAAGATAAGTTCTTTCATTTCATCAGCCGTATAGCCTGCAGCAATCATGGAAGCGATAATCGAGCCGGACGAAGTTCCGGCCACACGATGAAACCGCGCGCCGTATTTCTCCGCCGCCCTGACCGCACCGGCCAACGAAATCCCTTTGACCCCGCCGCCTTCAAACACTCCGTTCATTAGCATCAGGTGCCTTCCCCCCAACCTACATCAGTCTATTGCTTATGTATGTTGGGAGGGGCTGTACGTATGCCTATAGCTGCCTACATCCCATAATAAGACTGCAGCAGCGGGATCAAGCCCAGCGGGTTCTTCCGCAGATCCTTGGCGCTAAAGAAGATGCTGCCGCTGATTTCGGGAACTTGGCGGTTGTAATTCAATTGGTCGATGATTTCCTGCGCGCTGGACCATCCAATCTCCGGTGTCCCCAGCTTATATGGCGCGTGGCCGATATAGAGCTTCACGTTTGTACCTCTAACCTCGCTGGCCCACCAGTCCGCCAGCAGGTCATACCGAACCTCTTTGCGCGTCATACTCCAATAGATCTGCGGAGCCACATAATCGATCCACTCGTGTTTGATCCAGGTACGAACATCGGCATATGTGCTGTCGTAGGCCGTAACGCTGGCTTTCGTATCAGAACCCGTTAAATCGTTCGACTTGTTTCGCCAAACCCCGTACGGACTGATACCGTAAGACACGCTTGGTTTGGCTTGGGCAACGCTTTGTCCCAGCTTCTGTACGAACTGATTGATGTTGTCCCGGCGCCAGTCGCCCTTATTTGCGATTTTCTTGACGTTATAGGCTTTAAACGCCGCATCATCCGCAAATATCTTTGAGGTCGTTTCCCCGGTTGGATAGAAATAATCGTCCAAATGAACACCGTCGATATCGTATCCGTTCACAACTTCCATGATCGCGCGAATGACATGATCCCGGGCTTCCGGAATCCCCGGATTGATGTAAAGCTTGCCGTCGAACTTTACGATCCATTCCGGATGCAGGTTCGCCACATGATTGGCCGGAAGCTTGCTGGCGTCGCCGCCCGTGCTGGCACGGAACGGATTAAACCAAGCATGGAATTCCATGCCGCGACGGTGCGTCTCCTCAATCAGGAACTGCAACGGATCATATCCCGGATCCTTTCCAGCTGTTCCTGTCAAATAGGAGGTCCATGGCACCAACGAGGACGGGTAGATCGCGTCCGCCGACGGGCGCACTTGAACGAATACCGCGTTCATGCCCATCGCCTGCACTTCGTCCAGCAGTTGAACGTATTCGGCTTTCTGAGCTTCCACCTTACCGTATGAGCTTTTGCTTGGCCAGTCCAGGTTTGAAACGGTGGATACCCAAACGCCTCGCAGCCCATTAGCGGTATCGCCCGAAGCCGGAGGCTGAGGAACCTCGCCTTGCGGAACTCCCCCGCCTGTGCCGGGAACCGATGGCTCTTCCGCAGATCCACTCGTCAGCGAAATCGTGCGAGTTTGTCCATTCCAATCAACGGCAATTCCAAGCTGCTCACTGACAAAGCGAAGCGGGACCATCGTTCGTCCCGAACTGATCTCTACGGACGCTTCAAGGCGAATAGCGCTACTGTCCACTTGAACCGTGGAATCCCCCACTGTAAGCACAATCGTGCTGCCGTCTTTTTGAATCGTCGCTTTTTTATCGGTTTGGGACCAGGCCACCTGGGCTCCCAGGTTTTCGCTAATCACCCGAAGGGGGACCATGGTGACGTTCGCTCCGGGCTTAATGTATGGCGAAGTATCGGAGGACAACTCGACACCATCGAGAATAATCCGAATGTCGGATGAGGCAGCTGCCGGCGTATTTCCGGAATAAGGCCATAAGAAGAGCAACACAAGAAAAGGAATAAACCATTTACGAAATTTCATCAGAATCCTCCACATCATCTTTATGTACGGACAAACCGCGTTACTCTCTTTAACGTCTGGCAGAGGTCAAGAGTTGCGCTCCTGGGGGCAAAAAAGAAAAAAGCATCTGCCTTATCTTCAAAGACAGATGCTTCTTCTATGATTCGCTAATCAGTTCCTGATGGACCGTCTCCAGGTCGCGGATGCGAGAGGTGTCACGCTTGAAATACTCCACTAGCGTTGCAATACGTGTGATGGAATCCCAGCTTAAATGATGCTCAATGCCCTCGACGTCTTTATAAATGTTCTCGTGTTCAACGCCAATCATGCCAAGGAACTCTTCGAGCAGTTGATGTCGGTCCACGAGCCGTTTGCCGATTTTTTTTCCTTTGTTGGTCAAGACAAGGCCCCGGTACTTCTCGTAAATCAAATATTCATCCTTGTCCAATTTTTGAATCATCTTCGTGACGGAGGAAGGATGAACCTCCAAACCTTCCGCGATATCGGACACGCGCGCGTATCCCTTCTCGTCGATCAGTTTGTAAATACGCTCCAAATAGTCCTCCATACTGGGCGTTGGCATCTATCGATTCCCTCTTTTCCATGAGTTGACGCGGACAAACATGTACACGCAGGTTAACATTACTCTGTTAATGATACATGTTCTGATTGTCCGTTGGCAAGTGCGCATCGGCACACTTTCCTATATCCAACCCTAGAACTTCAACCATTCGGGCGTGATTTGCTGCAGCCAAATGGTGATTTGGGCCATGCGGTTCGTAAAGAGCAGCACCCCCATCAGGAGCATCAAAGCGCCCCCGATTTTCATCATGATCGCGGAATAACGGAGGATCC
The DNA here is from genome assembly GCF_037969915.1 of Paenibacillus sp. FSL R7-0216. NCBI lineage: Bacteria > Bacillati > Bacillota > Bacilli > Caryophanales > Paenibacillaceae > Paenibacillus > Paenibacillus sp. FSL R7-0216. The sequence goes on from NZ_CP150222.1 coordinate 3,179,331, forward strand.
ATTTCGTCGAACCGATAAAGAAGGCCAGCGCAAAAAATGGTAAGGCAAATCCTAGCGTATACGCGGTAATGAGTCCTATCCAGGTTCCCGGCTCCGTCACAGCCAGCGCGATAATCGCCGCCAGGATCGGTCCAACGCAAGGCGACCAACCCGCCGAAAAACCGATCCCGAAAATAAATGATCCAACATAACCGGCAGGTTTGAACTTCAGGTCCATTTTTCGTTCCTTCAGCAAAAACCGCGGTTGGAAGATCCCCATAAGAAACAAACCCATGCAAATGATCAGAATAGCGGATAATTGCCGGATCAACCCGCGGTATTGATTAAAGAATTCTCCAAACAAACCGGCGCCGAACCCTAATGTGTAAAAGACGACGGAGAAACCGAGGATAAACGCCAGCGTATGCGTCATCGTCCGGAACCGGACGTCTCGTTTGCTTTGCTCCGTCTTCAACTGCTGCACGGACATCCCGGTGATATAGGACAAATAAGACGGATATAAGGGCAAGCAGCAAGGCGAAATAAAGGAAGCTACTCCCGCGCCAAAAGCAAGCCCGAGATGGATGTCGGCCATATGAACCCCCTATGTACCCTTGCGGGCTAGGCGGAAAATCCCCGTTTGCCCAGCAAAGTAAGTATCAACATACAGATCAGCAGCAGCACGATCGTGGCACCCGGTGCCAGATTCCAGATGCCCGCCACAATCAATCCCGCCACGACCGCAATTTCGGCTATGATGACGGAGAATAGAACGGACGTCTTAAAGCTTCGGGCGATCAACAGACTGCAAGCGGCTGGAATCGTCAACAAGGCCGAGACTAATAAAGCGCCAACGATCTTAATCGCGGTGCTGATTACCAACGCCGTCATGACCGTCAGCAGCAAATTCAGCAGCTTTACCGGAAGGCCGCTCACCGAAGCGGCATCCTCCTCAAAGGTGAGCAAGAAGAACTCCTTAAAAAACGCCGCGACGACGATGACCACTACCAAGGTGACGCCAAATGCCACGTACAAGTCCGTCGTATCCAGCGTATAGATACTGCCGAACAGATAACTGACCACATCTGTATTGTAACCCATCCCTAGTGTGAAGAACAGGGAAGCTAGCGCAACGCCCCCAGACATGATGATGGCTATCGACAGCTCGGCGTAGCCTTTATAAGCTTTGCGCAGCTTCTCGATCGCAAACGAGGCGATCACCGCAAAAGCTAAACCAACCCCTACGGGGTATACACCAACTAAGAAACCTAAGGCCACCCCGGCAATCGTCACATGGGCCAATGTATCCCCGATCATCGATAGGCGGCGCAATACCAGAAAGATCCCGATCAGCGGTGCCGTCAGCCCAATAAGCAGACCTCCAGCCAGCGCTCTTTGAAAAAAATCAGCGGATAATATTTCCAAAATCAACAACTCCTAAAAGTTTTTCGAAGCAAAACGGCCTCGAAAGCGTAGGCTAAACCAACGAATGCTGTAGGTCCGGGATCGCGCAGTCCTGCTCGTGCGAATGACGCACGTAAAATTTAATCGCCCCGCAATGCTCACGGGGTTCATGGCCCAGCTGACCTTCGATCATGCTGATATCATGGGAGACCATCAGAAACGTCATATGATGATGGGCGTGCATATGAAAGATTAATTCAAAAAAGTCGGCTTGCGTCTGTGCGTCGATACCGACTGTAGGTTCGTCTAAAACGAGCAGATCCGGTTTGTTGACGAGCGCCCGCGCCAAAAATACACGTTGCTGTTGGCCGCCCGAAAGCTGACCGATCCGTTTATCCTGGATCTCGCCGATTCGCATTACTTCCAGCGCATCATCGCATTTACGTTGCTCCTCGCGGCCGATTCGGTGAAACAGCTTCTTATTGTTGTATAGGCCGGACATCACGACTTCGCGGACCGTCGCCGGAAATAGCGGGTTAAAGGCGTTCTTCTGCGGCACATAACCGATTCGCTCCCAATCGCGGAAGCGCCGAATCGGTTCGCCAAACAAGCGGATTTGCCCTTCCGTCGGCTGCAGCAAGCCTACCATCATTCGCAGCAGCGTCGTTTTCCCCGCGCCGTTGGAACCGATCACGCCAACAAAATCCCGCTCACGAACTCGAAAGCTGAAATCGTTGATGACCTTTTGCTCTTGGTAAGCAAAGGAGACGTGGTCGAGCTCGATTACACTATCATGACAAACGGCATCCAGTGCCGGTTTTGCGTCGGTATTCATTCACTTTGCGTCCTTCCGGTACATGTAGTTTTCTTCTTATTGTAGAGCTTGGATCAGATTTTGCAAATTTTTCTCCATCAATGTAAAATAATTGTCCCCCGCTTGTGCTTGGTTTTTCGTCAACCCTTCCACCGGATTCAAGACCAAGGTCTCCACGCCGGCTTCGGAAGCCAGCGTTTTGGCTAACTTATCCGATACAAGCTCCTCGAAGAAAATATAGCGGATGCCCTCTTCCTTCACCATCTTCGACAGGGCTACCAGGTCCTGAGCCCGCGGCTCGGCTTCGGGCGAGAGCCCCATGATCGCATGTTGGGTTAAGCCGTAATCCCTGCACAAATAGCCGAAGGCCTGGTGGGAAACGACAATCTCCTTGTTTGGCAGCGCGGATAATTGCTCGGTAAACTTGGCATCCAGCGCCTGCAATTGTCCAATCAGCTCCTGATAGCGGGCTTCATAGGTTGCCTCATGAGCCGGATCTACCTCAATGTAGCTGTTCTTGATATTCTCCGCCATCACGATTGCGGATTTGGGGCTAACCCAAGTATGCGGATCGACGTGATGGTCGGCTTCCTCTCCCTCATGCCCCGAGTTCGACTCCGATTCCTCGCCATGTCCATGACCATCGTCCCCATTCGCTTCGATCAAATCAATGCCTTGGCTGACCTCCACGGTTTGCACCTCGTTGTCACCGCCCAAGCCTTTCAGGAAGTTCGGGACCCAGCCCTCCAGCCCTGCTCCGTTATACAAGAACAATTGCGCTTTGGACGCATTCAAAATATCCTGGCTGCGCGGCGTCCAATCATGCGGCTCGACCCCCGTGGGCAGCAGGTTGATAACGTTGGCTTCCTCTCCCCCGATCGCTTTGGCAAATTCGTAAATGGGATAAAAGCTAGTGATGACGTTAACCTTCCCCTCCACGATGGTTCCGCTGTCCGAACTCTTTCCGCAGCCCGACAAAGTCAGTGTGATGGTAAGCAGCGCCACCGCGAGGATCAGCGCCCGCTTGGATCTATGTATAAGCATAAATAACTCCCTCTCTTAATCGTAATGATTACCAACAAGGATTATAGGGCCATTCTCCTACGATTGTCAACCTCAATTATTCTTCCTTTAATGAAGACGCCACAAACAAAACCGCCAGAGGGAGTTCCCCTGGCGGTCGCATGACACCGATATTTTGACGCGTTGATCACGTCTGCAAACCTTGCTTACTTGACAATAGCGCCGTTCGGCATCGAATCCGGCACCGTCGCCAACGTCAGTTGGTCGCCTTGCGAAGCGGCCAGAATCATCCCCTGCGACAACTCGCCGCGAAGCTTCACCGGCTTCAGGTTGGTCACGCAAATCACTTTGCGTCCAACGAGTTCTTCCGGCTTGTAAAACTTAGCAATGCCGGACACGACCTGACGTTGTTCGTAGCCCAAGTCCAACTGCAGCTTCAGCAGCTTGTCGGCCTTCGGTACCGGCTCGCAAGCCAGTACCTGCGCTACGCGCAGCTCCACCTTGGCGAAATCGTCGATGCCGATTTCCTCCTTCGGCTCTGGCTGTTCCACCGCCGGAGCTGGAGTCGACGCCGCAGCGTCTGCCGGAGCTGCGGCCTCTGCCGCTGGCGTTCCTCCGCTCATCGAGCTCGAAATGAACTCGATTTCCTGCTCCGCGTCAAGCCGCGGGAAGATAGGCTCACCTTTGACAAGCTTCGTTCCAGCCGGGAGTCGGCCAAACGTCTTGGCGCTCTCCCAGGTCGTGAGCTCCCCGGGAGCGATCCCGAGCTGCGCCCAGATCTTCTTCGGCGCTTGCGTCAGGAACGGCTGCAGCAGAATCGAAGCTATCCGCAGCGACTCGGCCAGATGCGCCATCACCGAAGCAAGTTCGCCTTGCTTCGCTTCGTCTTTAGCCAGCACCCATGGCTGCGTCTCGTCGATGTATTTGTTCGTGCGGCTGATAAACGCCCCGATATAGGTCAGCGCCACGGAGAATTCCATTTTCTCCATCACCTCTTCCACCTTGAGAACCGTATCCACCGCCACTTGTTCCAACTCGGCGTCAAAAGCCGTCGCATTAGGCTGATAAGCCGGTACTTCACCGCCAAAATACTTCTCAACCATCGCCACCGTCCGGTTCAACAGGTTACCAAGGTCATTGGCGAGATCGGAATTGACCCGCTGCACAAAGCTTTCTGGCGTAAACGAACCGTCCGAGCCGAATGGCACCTCACGCAGCAAATAGTAACGGGTCGCGTCAAGCCCATAGCGGTCGATCAGTACATTCGGGTCCATGACGTTGCCCTTCGATTTGGACATTTTACCGCCCTTCATCAGCAGCCAGCCATGACCAAACACCTTCTTCGGCAATGGCAGTCCCAACGCCATCAGCATGATCGGCCAATAAATCGTATGGAATCGGACGATTTCCTTGCCAACGAGGTGTACATCTGCCGGCCAAAATCGCTCATACAGCTCCGGATGGTCCGAGCCGTAACCCAGTGCTGTGATGTAGTTGGACAAAGCATCGATCCACACGTACACAACATGTTTCGGATCGCCTTTGACCTTCACGCCCCAGTCGAATGTTGTCCGCGACACGGCCAAATCTTCCAATCCCGGCTTGATGAAGTTGTTGATCATCTCGTTCTTTCGTGACTCCGGCTGAATGAAATCCGGATTTTCCTCATAATACTTCAGCAATCGGTCGACATAATTGCTCATCCGTAAGAAGTAACACTCTTCCTTCAACAACTCCACGGCGTGGCCGCTTTCCGGGCTTTTCCCGCCGATCACTTTGCCTTGGTCGTTACGAACGACGTCAACCAGCTGGGATTCCGTATAATAGGTCTCATCAGGAATGCTGTACCAGCCCTCGTATTCCCCTTTGTAAATATCCCCCTGCTTCAGCAGTCGGTCAAAAATCTCCTCCACGACCACCTTATGCCGTGGTTCCGTCGTGCGGATAAAGTCGTCATAAGAAATGTCCAGTTTATCCCAAAGCTGTTTAATCCCCGCCACGATCCCATCCACAAACTGCTGCGGGGTTTGGCCTTTTTCCTTCGCTTTCTGCTCAATCTTCTGCCCGTGCTCATCCGTCCCCGTCAAATAGCGGACATCAAAGCCGCGCAACCGTTTATACCGCGCCATGGCGTCTCCGGCTACCGTCGTGTAGGCATGGCCGATGTGCAACTTATCGCTGGGATAATAGATTGGCGTCGTAATGTAGAATGTTGGTTTGTTGGTGGACATTGTACCGTCATCTCCTTTAGAGGTTGTTCTAAAAGTCATCTTTCCATCACGAAGCCATTCATGAAGCGAAATCGACGTCGAATCTTGAATTCAACCGGGCCTTCCGTTGCTCTCGTAGCTTCCAGCTACGCTCCGCTACTCAGTCCCTAGCTTCATCCAACCTTCTCGGTGCTGGAAACCTGACTTTTTGAACTTTCATTTCATTCCAATTAAAACAAAAAACTCCCGCCCCATCATGGGGCGAGAGAGTTCTCACGCGTTACCACCCAAATTCCCCGTACCTTCGCAGGCAACGGGCTCCATTGGTCGAAACCGACCGTCCGTTAACGCCGGACCGTACGCCATTCCCTTACCCGTGCGCTGCGCAGAACGCATCCCACTTGGCTCGAAAACGGTTCCTCCCGGACCATATTCCAAAGATGTTCCAGACCGGTTTGCAGCTTCCCCGGCTCTCTGTAGCTGGATCTTATCCCTGTACTCATCCGTTCACTGGACACAATAGAAGTTGTTCAAAAAGTCAGCTTTCGATCACGAAGCAGTTCAAGAAGAAAACTCGGCGTCGAATCTTGATTTTTTTGAACTTACATTTTAATTTGAACTTACGTTTTATATTAAAAAAATTTCCAAACCGTGTCAAGCCGCCTCGGAGCCGGCCTCTTCCCCGAAGCGATCAGGCTTGTCCGCCATTCAGCGGCGGCGTGCCTTGCTCGCCCCCGGGCTTCTTCTCCGCCTTAGGGGGAACCGGGTCATATCCGCCCGGATGGAACGGCTGACATTTGACGATCCGTTTCGCCGCCAGCCAAGAGCCTTTCAGCGGGCCATGCACCTCGATCGCCTCCAAAGCATACGCCGAGCAGGTCGGATAAAAACGACAGGTTGGCGGTTTCAGCGGCGAAATAAACTTGCGGTAGACATGGATCGGGGCCTGAAACGTTTTGCGGACCACGCCCATCTCAGGACACCTCGTGGGGCTCCGGCGCGGCATCCTGAGAATTGCCGTCCGGCCGACAGTTTTTGCAATACCCGAAAACCTCGAATTTATGCTTCACGACCTGGAACTGCTCCGGCGCGTCCGTCAGCGGCATCGGGCAGAAATGGATCGGATACGTCTTCTCGCACTGGAGGCAGATCATATGATGGTGATGATGCCCCTCGCTGCTGCAGCTGGCTCTGAACTTGAGGCCGTCTTCAAATACGACCTGTTCCAGCACGCCTAGCTCCTCCATGACCCGGAGATTGCGGTATACGGTATCGAAGCTGAGACCGCTGTACTCCTTGCCCATATATTCATAGACATCCTTTGGGGTCAAATAACCGTCCCGCTCGGCGAACAGCTTGGCCAAGCTTTTGCGTTGGTCGGTAATCCGCAGCCCCCGGCTGGACATCACTTTAATAATTTCTTCGGTCGACAGCATGTGACATTCCTCCAATCTACCCCTTAATCCATGCGTCTTCTCTAATAATGCCCCAAATCAAATGCTCCGTCAATGAGATCGGATATGCATTGCGTGCAGCTTATCCGCTTCTAGCCTTAACCAAAAAAAGGCACGACGCTGGGGCGCCGTGCCTTTAGGCTCATTCGTTCTTACTCGCTCTTCTTCTCCGGCATCTGCTGGAACAGCAGGTTGACGGACAAATTGCTGCCCGGAGCCGCCGTGAAAATCAGATCCACGGTTTGCTCGCGTTCCCCGGTGCGGAACAGCACGCCGTTATCGTTAGGGGCGCTGAGTCCACCAACGTTCGCCAATCCCACGATATCCCCGTTGACCATAACCGCTCCCATATAAGCACCCCCACGTGGATTAAACGAGATCAGTGTGTTTGGGGCGACGCGGTACAGCTTGATCCGGTACAAGACGCCGAAGTTACCGGCGTTCATGCGATATTCCCCGGTTGGACCGTCGTATCCGATCAGGAAGGGGTCACTGGAGTTATCGCCAATCAACAACCGGGATGGCGTATTGCCGATCAGATCGGTCACTTCAATATTGCGGTTGGCCTCCATATAGGTACCGCGATTATGAATATCAGGTGCTAATGCACTCAGATAAGGCAAAGTCTTGAACGGGTCTTGATCCTGATCCACCATAATGACCGTGTAATTCAAGGTGTGATCGCTGTACAAGTCCGCAAACAGCGAGATGACATCTCCCTGCTTCATTGAGGTAGCGCTCAGCTCGTTCAGGATGATCTTGCTTTCCCCTGGAGCAAACCAGGTATCCTTGTATTTGTTGCCGGTTTGCATCGACTCATAATAACGCTGTACCGAAGCTTTCCCCGCCGCTGTAGCGTAATTGCTCGGACCGCCAAAGCCCAGATTGCTCTGCGTTAGTCTCGTCGTTTCACCATTGTTGTTCGTCGCGATGACGTACATTTTGACCGACTTCCCGGTCGCATTGGCGTGGTGGATCATGAAGCGCGTATTTCCGATGGCGGCTTCCTTATACAGGATCCCTTTGGAATAGACCGTTTCCGGGCTATTGCTGCGGATCAACGTTACCGCTTCGGAAGTGAACGCGTATTTGAGCCGTTCCCAGCTTGGCACCTGTGTACCGTCAAACGTATATTTTTCCCCTACAGGCATGAACAGTTTATTGAATTCGTCCCGCGTATAGAGTGTTTCGTTCGTAATCGTAATCGTCTTCTCTACGGTCGAATACAAACCAAATTTGTTGACGACCTTCAGGCGGATCGTCATTTGCCCTGGCGTAAAGAACGCCAGTTGTTTATTTTCCCACACGCGTTCGGTGATGGCCACTTCATCCGTACTGAGGTCAGTGTAAGTGATCATTTCACCCATTTTATAGGTGTCTTTGTCCGTCGTAAAATTCGCTACCGGCGGCGTATGCGGTTTGCTAACATGAATCATTAGCGTAAACGGATTACTCCATTGACCGCTGGAATCCTGTACCCGGTAGGTAACGGTATAATCCCCCGGCGTCATGAACATATCCTGACGCCCGATCCATTCCTCGTTCACGATCGGAAGTCCAATCGGCGAGGAAGCATTCGTTACATACTGAACCTGCGTTTCACCGGCGACCACTTCATTGTTGCCAATCGTAAACGATGCATACGGCAGAGTATTCAAATTAACGATCACTCGTTTGCCTACCGAATCGTAAGAATACGTGATATTTAAGGCCTTCGTAATCGCCGTCAACGGCACCATGAAGTTATTCTTGGCTGAATAAGATTTCCCACGCATCGTCTGCGTTACGCCATTGACCTTGTAAGAGGTCGTATTCAATTTGAACCGAAGCTCGTCGCTGCCTCGCTTGATGATCGTTTCCTTGGTTTTATTGTCAAAAGACAGCTGGAATCCCGCCCGTTCCACGATCGCCCGGATCGAAATGTAGGATACGCCGTCCTTTACTTCCATTGGATAGCCGGCAAGGTACTCCTTCCCGTTCTGGTACATCTTGTTGCTGTTCACCATCAAAATCAATTGGCCCGAGTTACTCTGGTTTTGCGTGCCTTGATCTGCTGGCGGGGTTACCGGGCTGGTTGGAGGCAAAGATTCGTCACCGTTCTCCGTCCCGTCCTGGCTATCTCCGGGAATCGTTTCCCCCGTCGTTCCATCATTCGTTCCTTGATCCAAAGGCGTATCGCCGGGTTGGACAACATCGGTTGGTTGGGTCGATGTCCCGTTATTCGCAGGCTGCTGCGTCACAGTCGACGGATCCACGCCGTTCCCTTGCCCCATTTCCTCCGCGCTAGCCGGAAGCACCATGGAAATTTGCGATGCTACCAACATCGTGGTGATCAACAATCTCTTTAAATTCATGCCTAAACTCCCTTACTCTCCCATTTTATAAAGCACCCTTTATCTCACAATGTATTAAACGCAAGTAAAAACGAAAAGTTGCTGACACGTACGACAATAAATTGGCAAAAGAAGTCGTTCGTTGCCGCATTTTCCTTTATTTTTTGACAAATCACCACAAAAAACGCCCGGAAAACTCTCCCGGGCGTTGCCGCAAAACCTTTCATTAACCTTGGATCAAGCTGACCGGTAATACTCCTTGTGGCTGCGCTTTGCCAACTAAGACCTTGGCGGCTGCATCCAGTGAATAAGGGCGGTTCTCGTATAAACAGAGATACGTCTCGATCTCCGGAAACGCGAGCAAATCGTAAGGATTCCGCGTAGACACGATGATCAGGCGTTTATCTGGAAGCTGCTGAAGCCGCCGCACCAAGGATTGCTGGCCTTCGGGGATCCCCCCTTCCGCCGTATAGGTTGCCACAACGATCTGGTCGAACTCTTTGCTTCGTTCCATCACCGTGGTTATCTCCTCGTCGCAGGGCTGTGTGCCGATCACCGTCGCAGATACCTGGCCATGAAGCGGCCGTAGAGCATCCGCTAGCGTATAGGGATGCACCGCCGGCTCATCGACTTCGGTGCGGTGCCGCAGCTCCGGCCAGACGACCAGCACCGGCCGATCGCTCTCAAGCGGCAGGCTGCCCGCACCCTTCACAAGCGTCACGCTGCGCTCTGCCGCTCTCCGCAATAGCGCACCGCTCTCCGCCTCCGGCGTCAGCGGCCCTTCCCCCGCGGTCGCGGCAGTTAACGCCTGTTCCGCGCTGCCGATCCGCTTCGCCTTGAGCGCCAGAATGCGCTCTAACGAGCGGTCGATCCGCGCTTCGCTGATCCGGCCGCTCCGCACCGCTTCGGCCACCCGTTCAATCGCCGCGCGCTGGTCCGCCAGCGTATGGCTCACGAGCACGAGGTCCGCGCCGGCTTCGATCGCCTGCACCGCCCCTTCGGCGATGCCGTAATGCTCCGCAATGGCCTTCATCTCCAGGCAATCGGTGACGATCAGCCCGCCGAAGCCCAACTCTTCGCGAAGCAAGCCGGTCAGCACGCGGCGTGATAACGTCGCTGGGATCCCTTCCGGCTCAAATGCCGGGAAGATCACATGCGCCGTCATAATCGCATCGACGCCCGCCGCAATCGCTTCGCGGAACGGTGTCAGCTCGACTTGGTGCAGCCGCTCCTTCCCGTGCGGGACGCTGGCCAAGCCGCGGTGGGAGTCCACTGCCGTATCCCCGTGGCCCGGAAAATGCTTGGCCGTCGCGATCACGCCTTGGGTCTGATAGCCGCGTACCGCCGCGGATCCCTGCACGGCCACTCGATCCGGACGTTCTCCGAACGAACGTACGCCGATCACCGGGTTCGCCGGATTGTTGTTGACGTCGACACACGGCGCAAAGTTAAAATTAATGCCGAGCTGCAACATCTCCTTCGCCGCCAGCCGCGCCACTTCCTCCGTCAACGACGGATCATCGGCTGCCCCTAGCGCCATATTACCGGGAATGCGGCTCATCCCCTCATGATCCAACCGAGCCACCATGCCGCCCTCCTGATCAATCGAAACGAACAGCGGAAGCTCAGGCCTGCTGCGGGGCAGCGCTTGTAAGCTCCGCGAAAGCTCGGCGAGCTGCTCCACCGAGGCGATATTCCGCCGGAAATAAACCACGCCGCCTACATAGTAACGCTGTACCAGCATCTTGATCTGTTCGTCCGGCACCAGGCTATGAAATCCGCAAATAAACAGCTGCCCGATCTTCTCCTCTAACGTCCATGCCTTCCCATCCACGAGCCGTCCCCCTCATCGTAAAAACGTTAAGATACGTTCGATTCCTTCTGCCGAAAGTCCGACGGCGTCATGCCGGTATACTTCTGAAAAACCTTGGTGAAATAACGCCGTTCCTGGTAACCGATGGAGGTCCCGATCTGCGCGATCGAACGCTCGCTGCTGCGCAGCAGGCATTTCGCCATCTCCATCCGCTGTTTCGTGAGGTACTCCACAAATGTTTCGCCAAAATGGTTCTTGAAGAGCAAGCAGAAATAACTGCTGCTGATGCCGAGATAATCGGCGATATCCTCGATCCCGAAGTCGCGGCCAAGATGATTCTGAATATAATTCTGCGCGGTCATCATCAGCAGCTCCGTGGACTTCTTCGCTGACAAACAGCTGCGCGACTGCTCAATGAGCGAGACAATCAGCGATAGCAGCTCCTTCAAGCTCATCGGTTCCCGTAGCCGCTGCCATAACGCTTCTTCCTGTTCTCGCGGCAGCATCTGCAGCTCACGCATTTCGCGCAGCAAATGGATAAGCAGGTAGTGCATCAACTTCTCGGCCGCACCCGCCCGCTGTTCATCCAAACGGCCGAAATACGATTTTAGTTCTCCGGCGATGCGGTCCAAGACCTCTTGGCTTCCATTACGCAATCCGGTCCCCAGCTGTTCGATCCAGCCCCATTGCAATTCCATCGCGTCTTTCCTTGAACGGTCCTCGTCCGCAGGCGCTGTGTCGGCTCTCACGAACCCTTCCTGCGCCGATCCCAAAATCAACCGATGCTGCAATTGATGGTACAACACCGATAGTTCCTGCAACCGATGCGGCTGTGCGGTCATACAGATTCGAACCGGCAGTTCCTCCTTGCTATGGATCAGCTGCCGTATACGTTCAAATCCTGGCATCAGCGTGTCCTCCCCATACGACCGATCCGATTCGGTGGCCGGGAATACCAGACACCATTCTCCTTCACGGATCTGGAGCACGACCAAGTCGGATAGCACCACGCCAAAGATGTCCTTTAGCGCATGCTTGATATGCAAATTCCAAGCTTTGCGCTCATGGAGTGTCCAAACGATCGAACGATGCGAATATCCCTCCAGATCCAAGAGAAGCATGGCGTAACGGCGTTGTTCTACTCCAACGTCTTCGTCGTCCCACAGCAGCCCCTCCCCATCCGTCTCCTGCCCAAGCAGGGAATGCAGCAGGAAGTTCTCGTTGGCCAGATCAACCACCTGATTCAGCCGCTGTTCCTTATTTTGGGTTTTGCGTTTCTCACGAATCTGCTTGGCAACTCCCCGAACCGTTTCCTCCAGCTCAAAGTAATTGATCGGCTTGCAAATGTAATCCTTGACGCCATAACGGATCGCAGTTCGAGCATACTCAAATTCCTGATACCCGGTCAACAGCAAGATTTCGCTAGGAATTTCGCGCTCCCGGAGCTCTTGCAGCAATTGAATCCCATCCATGACCGGCATGCGGATATCACTTAAGATCAAGTCGGGACGATGAATGGAGGCCAGCTCCAACGCTTCCTTTCCGTTCTTGGCCAGTAAGACGCTATCGAACCCCATATCTTCCCAAGGCAATACCTTCGACAAGTTCGTGAGAATATGAATTTCATCGTCAACCAGCAACGCTTTTAATCTCATCGAAATCACCCGCCCCATATCTTGGTATCACACATTGAATCGTTGTTCCATATCCGGGCTGCGAACAAATAAATAATCCATACCTGCTCCCATACTGATACCTCAGCCGGTCATACACGCTGCGGAGTCCCAGCCCCCGGCGTTCATGACTTGGATAAGGCGCCAAGGAACGGTATGCCGGATCGTCCATATCCGCGTATTGAATGTTCGCCAGCTGCTCGTTCGTCATCCCAATTCCGTTGTCTTCGATTCTCAGCAGGATGCGGTCCTGTTCCATTCTCCCCGTGACCGTGATCCTGCCTTTATAGTCGATCCCCTCAAACCCGTGCTGAATGCTGTTCTCCACGAGGGGCTGCAGGGTCAATTTTAACAGCAGGCAGTTCTTCATCTCGTCCGGAATATCGATAACATACTCAAACAGTTCATCAAACCGGAATTTTTGTATTTCTAGATAGCTGCGTAAATGCTCGACTTCCAAGCTCAGCTTGATCTCTTCCTTATCCTGAATGCTGATTCGCAAAATGCTGGCAAGACGGAGCACCATCTCGCTTACCTTACGCCCTTCATTCTGAACCGCGAGCACGTTGATCGATTCCAGCGTATTAAAGAGGAAATGCGGCTTAATCTGGGCCTGGAGGACGCGCAGCTCGGCGTTCGCCTTCTGCAGTTGCTCCCGTTTGACCTGATCAAACAGCTCATTGATTTTATCCATTTGATTGTTAAAGCCTTTTTGCAGCAGAAGCAGCTCGTCATCGCCTTTCTCATCCACGCGGGCGTTCAGATCGCCGCTCTCGACCTTGCGCATGAACCGTACGATCACGCCGATCGTTCCGGTAATCCGATTGATAAAGATGAAGTTAAACAACATCGCCGTCAATACGCATACACAGATAATGGCGACAAACCATTTTGCAAAGGTCGTCACCTCCTGCGACAAATAACTCCATGAAGTCACCGAGACGAGGCTCCACGGGTAATCCTGCAATTTGTAAATCGAGACGACGCTCTCTTTCCCGTTAAATTTCCCTTTAAAACTCCGATACCCCTCGCCCAACTCCCAGTCCTTCAGCAGATAAGCTCCGATTTGCTGACCGTCCAGCTCCGATTGATAATCGTACAGAATCAGGCCCTTATCATTGACCAACATAAACCGGGTATCCCGCATCTGGCTGCCGAGCTTCAGGTTCTGAAAAATCTTCTCGAACTCCCAGTTCTTGATCTGCACCACCAACACGCCAACCCGCTCCAGATTGCTAAGCTCCTTAATCAGGCGAATTTGCGTAAACACGTTGTCCGACCCGGTGAGTTCCGGATATTCGTGCGGAGCGATCCATTTGGGTTGGCCGTTTAGAGCCATCACTTCCGTATATAAAGGATGCTCCTTGAATTTCTCGTAGGGCAGCGTCTCAAAATTTTCCTTATTGAAAATAGCGATAACATTGGATTCCCGGCCCCCGTGAATGTTATACAGAAACGCGTAATCGATGGCCGGATGGCTATACAGCAAGGATCGGAAATTTCGCTGATTGGCGTTCAGCTCCAGCTGCGTCGTGGCCGTCAAATCCTGGGTATCCGGGTCTTTGGCTGACAATGCCGCCTGAAACACCCCTTTGGCAATGCCGTTATCGGTGACATTGTCCATCTCCTGGAAGACGTTCTTGATGCTGTAGCCGATTGCCTTCAGCGAATATTCCGCCTGCTGGCTGTATTTCTTCTCGATCGAGTTGAACGTGACGAAGAACGTGATAATGCCAAGCACAAATAAGGGAATGATCACTAATCCTAAAAAGGCGGTAAATAGTTTGATCCGTAAATTCATCGGCGGCAGCTCCCAATTGGTAAGACTCCCCTTATTTTAACATGCCTCCGTCTATCCTTTAACGCTGCCGGCCGTAACGCCTTCAATTATTTTTTCCTGGAGCACCGCATAGATGATCATGACCGGCAGCACGCTGAACACGATCCCTGCCGACATTTGTGCATAATTCGTGTTGTATGCGTCTCGGAAACCCACCATACCAACCGGGAGCGTACGCAGTTCTTCACTGGACAGAAAATAATTGGCCAGCAAAAACTCGTTCCAATTGCCGAGAAAATTGATGATGAACACGGTCACGATCGCCGGCACCGTCAGAGGGAGCATGACTTTGAAGAACATCCCTAACGAGGATAGGCCGTCCATGACGGCAGCCTCTTCAATTTCTCCGGGGATGGAGCGCATGAATGCTGCCAAAATGATGACCGAAAAAGGAATCGCGTTGGCCACATAAGGCAATATCAACGCCATATGCGTGTCGAGCACATTCAAGTTCCGCATCATGCCATAGATCGGCAGCAGCAGCGAATTGTTCGGGATCAGCATCCCCAGCAGGATGAGCTGGAACACGATCGCGCTGATTCGGTTGTACCGCATGCGCGTCACCGCAAACGCCAGCATCGCGGCAAAGAAGATGGACAAGCAAGCCGACAATACGCCGATGTATAAGCTGTTAAAGAAAAACGTGCTGATCTTGGCGTTAACCCATGCATTCACGTAATTATCGAATATGATCGACGACGGCAAACCAAACGGATTCGACGCAATCGCCTGGTTATCGGTTTTGACCGAGGAGAACAACACGAACAGAAACGGATACAAAATGATGAGTAGATACGCCATGAGAAACAGATGCGGGATCGACTTTTTTAGCATTCTCATCAGTATTCAATCCTTTCTGTGCGTCTGACCACGAGGATTTGGTACACGGCGGTAATGATGATCGTAAACGCAAAAATGAGCACCGCGATGGCATTGCCAAATCCATGGCGGAAGCTGGTGATCGCGTAGCGGATCATATAGGTTGCCATGACGTCCGTCGAACCGGCCGGGCCGCCTTTGGTCATGACCAAGACGATATCGGCCGCTTTCATGGCTCCGGCTACCGACAGCATGATGACGACGCTAATAATCGGCATAATTAACGGAATCGTAATTTTGACGGCTCGTTGAATGCCGTTCGCCCCGTCGATCGCCGCCGCTTCGTCTAGCTCGCGAGGAATCGCCAGGATCGCCGCCAGCACCATGACGATATAGAACCCCGTCCACTGCCAGGCATTCGTAATGAGGATAGAAATCATCGCCCAATTCTTGTCGGATAGCCAATACACCGGGGAAATCCCGAACACGCCTAGCAATTGATTCATTAATCCAAAATCGGGATTATAAATGAACCCCCACAAAATCCCGATGACGGCCGTCGACATGATCGATGGCATAAAAACAGCCGTCTTGTACAATCCCTTCAGCTTCTTTACATTTGCAATCAACAAGGAGAAGAACACGATCAGCGGCACCTGGACCAAGCAGGAGAACAAAATAAAGTACACATTGTTCCGCACCGATTTCCAGAACGCTTGATCCTCGAACGCCATCGTGTAATTATCCAATCCAATGTAAGTCATGTGTTTGGAAATGCCGTTCCAACTGGTAAAGCTGTTGTTGATGGCCGTGAAGATCGGATAAATGAAAAAGGCAAAGAACAAGATCAATGCCGGGAGAACAAACAAACCATAGATCAGAGGACTTCTGAGCGCTTTGTTCATGCCAATCCCTCCGTAGTTGGAAGCAAGGGCGTCCCCCCGGACCGCTGCCGGCGGTTGACGCCCTTGCTCGATGATCATATTAGATGATTACTCTGCTGCGGCATTGGCCGCTTCTTGCGCCGCCTGTACATTTTCCAGCATCTTCGCCGGTTCGATTTCACCGCCGATGATTTGTTGGATGCCCATGCTAAGCGCCGTGTTGACTTCCGCTTGCACGAGGGCGTCAAATGCCGGGAACGAGGTGCCGATTTCGCTGACCGCTTTGAATATATCCTGCATCAACGGGTCGTCGGACGCCGTTTTCATTTGTTCCAGATCCATTTTCATCGCCGGCAGTACACCGTCTTCTTTCAAGCCGCGCAGTTGCATTTCGTCCGTCCACATGTTCTTGATGAATTCCTTAACAGCCTCAAGCTTCCGCGGATCCTCTGCAACGGCGCTGGAGAAGCCATAACCGTTATTGGCGTCCTGCATGACAACTACCGGATCGCCTGCGTTCACCGGCGGCATATTGAAGAACCCGATTTTTCCGACCATATCGCCGGCTTGAGCCGGATCACGGAACACGGAGTTGGCCCAGGAGCCGTCCATCATCATGATCGCTTCGCCCGTAATGACTTGGTTTCTCATATCTGCGTATTCGAAACCCAGCTCGCCTTTTTTGTAGTAACCCTTTTGTACCCATTCCTGATGTTTCGCGATGGCCGTAACCATCTTCTCATCGGTCCATTTTGTTGTACCTGTTTTGAAGCCATACGTGATCTCCGGTCCAGCATAGTACGACCACAGATTGTTGGTTGTCATCAGCGGAATCCAAGCATCCTTGGAGGACTGAGCAAACGGAATTTTACCGTCCGCCTTGATTTTCTCGGCGAGTTGCTCCAGTTCTCCAAGCGTCTTAGGCACCGGCAGGCCTTTGGCCTCGAAATATTCTTTATTGTAGAAGTAGCCTTCGATCGAACCGCCGATCGGCAGGCCGTACACTTTACCGTCCAGGGTAAACGGATCCAGTGTCGTAAATTTATCTTTAATGCCCAACTCCTCGATAATCGGCGTCAAGTCCAGCATCAAGCCTTCTTTGGCATACAGCTGGGCATCCGGGCTGCCGAATACGTCGAAGACTTCCGGCGGTTTGCCTGCGGCCATCTCACCCCGCAGTTTTTCTTTGCGGTTTACTTCAGAATCGACCGCATCCAGCTTGATGGTTAAGCCTGGCACGGCGGCTTCCGTTTGTTTGACTACGTCCTCCAGCATCGCCAGGCGGAATTTCTTGGAATCCCCAACCTGCGTGTGACGGATCGTGATTTCAAACGGATCGTTATTCGTTTCCGTTTCCGTCCCCGCATTCGACGTGCTCTGACCTTCGTTCGCCGGGGCAGCATTCTTTCCGTTATTCCCGGAATTGGAATTGCCGCAGCCCGCCAGCAGCGCGGATGCGATAAACACAAGAGATAGCAACAGCGTTAAACTCTTCCTCATGTTCTATAGACCCTCCTCAAACTCGTTTATGTGATACACCCTCATTATAGAAAGCGCCATCAGCTTTGATAAGGAGGACATTTTTCTATTAAGGGGATAATATCATCTAAATCGCAAAATGAAAACGGTTAAACCTAACATCTATCGAAAGGTTTAACCGTTTGAGGTTGGGATATTAAGTTTTGATGTTAGATTTACTTACACATATTTAGGATTTAGCTGCGGTTTGCTGCTCGCCTTCATGAATCAACCGATAAGCTCTTTCGATCTCCTCATCCGTCGGGGAAGGCACGCCTTCGAGTGGATAAGCCCAACCGAGTTCCTGCCATTTGTAAATCCCCATTTGGTGGTAAGGGAGAATTTCGAATTTTTCTACGCCTCGGAGACTGCCGATAAACCGCCCAAGCTCCAGTAAATCCTGCTCATCTTCGTGGATGCCGGGAACATAAACATGACGGATCCACATTTTCCGGTCGTGGTCAGACAACCAGTGCGCCATCTTCAACATCCGATCATTCGGCTTGCCGGTCAACTTGATATGTTTCTCGTTGTCGATATGCTTCAAATCCAGCAGCACCAAATCGGTCACGTCCAGCAGATCGCGAATCTTGTCCCCTTCATTGTATCCGTTCGTATCCAGCGTCGTATGAAGGTTCCAGCGTTTCTTCGCTTCCCGGAACAATTCGGTGACGAACGGCGCCTGCAGCGTGGCTTCGCCGCCGGATACCGTCAGTCCGCCGCCCGAAGAACGGTAATAACTCAAGTACGGCTCGATTTCGGCAAGCACTTCTTCTACGGTCATTTCCTTGCCTTCGGTCAGGCTCCAGGTGTCCGGGTTATGGCAATACTCGCACTGCAGCAAGCAGCCCTGCATAAAGAGGACGAAGCGAATCCCCGGCCCATCTACCGTTCCGAAAGTTTCCAATGAATGTATGCGACCTTTAAGCATCTTCCGTCACCCTTTCCATGATAAGCCGGCCGATAAAAGAATGAGGAGAAAGGCGATTGGCCTAACTCCCCATTCTATCGTTCAGCTTGTATTATTGCTGCCTGTCAGCAGAAGGTTCTTACATTTTGCCGTGGAACGTCCGGTTGATGACATCAAGCTGTTGCTCGCGAGTCAACTTGATGAAGTTCACCGCATAACCCGATACGCGGATCGTCAGCTGTGGATATTGCTCTGGATGATCCATTGCGTCTAGCAAAGTCTCACGGTCGAATACGTTAACGTTCAGGTGATGTGCGTTGCTGCCGAAGTATCCGCCCATCATCGAAGCGAGGTTCGAGATGCGGGTATCTTCGTCTTTGCCCAGCGCCTTAGGTACGATCGAGAAGGTGTTCGAGATGCCGTCCAAGCTGTGCTCGTAAGGCAGTTTCGCTACCGAGCTCAGGGAAGCCAAGGCACCTTTCTTATCGCGGCCGTGCATTGGGTTCGCACCTGGTGCGAACGGTTCGCCGGCTTTACGTCCGTCAGGCGTTGTACCTGTTTTCTTACCATATACAACGTTCGAGGTAATTGTCAAGATCGATTGTGTTGGCAAAGCGTTCCGGTAAGTTTGGTGTTTGCGAATCATGCCCATGAATGTTTCTACCAAGTTCACCGCGATTTGGTCAACACGGTCGTCGTTGTTGCCGTAGCAAGGGTATTCGCCTTCGGTAACGAAGTCAACGGCGATGCCATTCTCATTGCGAACAGGTTTAACCTTCGCGTATTTGATCGCGCTAAGCGAGTCGGCCACAACCGACAGACCAGCGATACCGCAAGCCATCGTACGCAGGATATCACGATCATGAAGCGCCATTTCGATCCGTTCGTAAGCGTATTTGTCATGCATGAAGTGAATGACGTTCAGCGTATTTACATACAATTTAGCCAACCATTCCATCATTGGAACGAAACGTTTCATGACTTCGTCATATTCGAGATATTCGGAAGTGATCGCTGGATATTCCGGACCTACTTGCGATCCGTATCTTTCGTCTTTACCGCCGTTGATCGCGTACAGTAAGCATTTTGCCAAGTTCGCGCGAGCGCCGAAGAATTGCATTTGTTTACCAATTCTCATTGCAGATACGCAGCAAGCGATACCGTAGTCGTCGCCGTAGATCGGACGCATCAAATCGTCGTTTTCGTATTGAATCGAACTGGTTTCGATCGATACTTTGGCACAGAATTTCTTGAACGCGTCCGGCAGTTTATCCGACCAGAGCACGGTCAGGTTTGGTTCTGGAGCAGCCCCCAGGTTGTAGAGCGTGTGCAGGAAGCGGAAGCTGTTCTTTGTTACGCGGGTTACGCCTTGTACGGACATCCCGCCGATCGATTCGGTTACCCAAGTTGGGTCGCCGCTGTACAATTCGTTATATTCCGGAGTTCTCAGGAATTTTACGATCCGCAGTTTCATGACGAAGTGGTCAACCAGCTCTTGAGCCGTTTCTTCCGTCAACACGCCTTCAGCCAGGTCGCGTTCGATATAAGCGTCGAGGAACGAAGATACGCGGCCAAGGGACATTGCAGCGCCGTCTTGTTCTTTAACGGCTGCAAGGTATCCGAAATACAGCCATTGGAAAGCTTCTTTCGCATTGTTTGCTGGTCTAGCGATGTCGAACCCGTACATTTGACCCAGTTGTTTCAACTCGCCCAAAGCGCGGATTTGCTCGGACAACTCTTCGCGTTGGCGAATGACTTCTTCGCTCATCACGTCAACATCAAGTTCGGCATGCTCTTGTTTCTTTTGATTGATCAGGAAGTCCACGCCGTACAGGGCTACGCGGCGATAGTCGCCAATGATGCGGCCGCGGCCGTAAGCATCTGGCAAGCCGGTGATAATCCCGGTATGACGAGCGTTTCTCATATCTGCAGTATAGGCATCAAATACGCCTTGGTTATGTGTTTTACGAACGTTCGTGTACAGATCCACGATATCTTCCGGAAGCTCAAAGCCGTAAGCTTTACAAGCGGTAATAACCATCCGGATGCCGCCGTTAGGACGGATCGTGCGTCGGAAAGGCGCGGAGCCTTGCACACCAACGATTTGTTCTTTGTCTTTGTCAAGGTATCCAGGAGCATGGGAAGTAATGGTCGAAGGCGTGTTTACGTCAACATCCAATACGCCGCCAGCTTCTCTTTCTTTCTTGGACAAGCCCGATACGATTTCCCACAAGGCCTTCGTGTTAGCCGTAGCGCCTTTCAAGAAAGATTCGTTACCTACATAAGGCGTGATGTTCGTATCGATGAAATCCTTGGTATTCACCTCATTCATCCATTTGCCCGGTTTGAAGCCTCTCCATGCGTTTTGCACTTCTTGCACTTCTTTTTCGATCACCGACATCTTTATTCCCTCCATTTTATATAGTGGTCGCGGTTTGAAGGATATATCCCGCGCCTCATGATCCCTAAAATTTGTGATACTTTTCACAACTTAGACAATAATTGTGCCCGGCCATCCGGACCGGGGTTCCACTCCATCATCACTCTATGAGGGATCATTTATAATGTAATCATAGCTTATGTCCTATAAAAAGATTGTGACAAATATCACATTAAGTGATATTTGTCACGTTTTCACGAAGCGATGTTCACTTATTCTTCAAATCTTCCGTAGAAGGCGTCGCGATATACATCAGCCAGTTCAGTTACGAGCGGCAGCTTCGGATTCGCCGTCGTACATTGGTCTTCAAAGGCACGATCTGCCAAGTAATCGACGCGCGATTCAAAATCCTTCGCATCGAAGCCAAGCTCTTGGAACGTTTCCGGAATGCCCAGTTTTTTGTTCAGGTCGCGGATGGCTTTGATCAAGCTCTTTACGCCTTCTTCCGTCGTGCGAGCCGGAAGTCCCAGGATACGGGCGATTTCCGCGTAACGCTCGTCGGCCACGAAGTTCGTGTATTTCGGCCAAGCGGCGAATTTCGTAGGTTTCTTCGCATTGTACCGGATCACGTGCGGCATCAGGATCGCATTCGTGCGTCCATGCGCCGTATGGTATTGGCCGCCCCATTTATGCGCCAAGCTGTGGTTGATGCCGAGGAATGCGTTCGCGAACGCCATACCCGCCAGGGTCGAAGCGTTGTGCATTTTCTCGCGGGCCAGTTTGTCGCCGGTCAGCGCGGATTTCTCCAACCACTCGAACACCAGTTGGATCGCTTTGATCGCGAGGCCGTCCGTAAAGTCGTTGGCCATCACCGACACGTAAGCTTCGATCGCATGTGTCAGTACGTCCATACCGGTATCGGCTACCGCAACCTTCGGCAAGCTGTATACAAATTCAGGGTCAATGATCGCCACGTCCGGCGTCAACTCGTAATCCGCCAAAGGATATTTCGTGTTGCCGTTGACTTTGTCCGTAATAACCGCAAACGAGGTGACTTCGGAACCCGTACCCGACGTTGTTGGAATCGCAACAAATTTCGCTTTTTGTCCCAAACGTGGGTATTTGTAGATCCGTTTGCGAATATCCATGAATTTTTGCTTCAGGTTATGGAAGTCGGTATCCGGATATTCGTAGAACAGCCACATGCCTTTCGCCGCATCCATTGGCGAACCGCCACCCAAGGCGATAATGCAGTCCGGTTGGAATTTGGCCATCAACTCGGTCCCGCGTTCCACGGTCGTCGTCGATGGATCCGGTTCGACATCCGAGAACACTTCGATAGCAACCGGCGTTTGGCGTTGACGCAGATAGTGTTCCACTCTTTCCACATAGCCCAGCTTCACCATCATCGGGTCAGTGACGATCAGCACGCGGGAGATGTCCGGCATTTTGGCCAGGTATTGCGTCGAATTCTTCTCGAAGTAGATTTTGTTAGGCACTTTAAACCATTGCATATTCACGGTACGACGATTCACCCTTTTCACGTTGATCAGATTGACAGCCGTGACGTTCGACGAAGTCGAGTTGCGTCCATACGATCCGCAGCCCAGCGTCAGCGACGGCAGGTTCGTGTTGTAGATGTCGCCGATACCGCCTTGCGAGGAAGGCTGATTTACCAGGATCCGGCAAGTCGGCATCCGTTCCGAGAATTTTTGAATCACTTCTTCATTATCCGAGTGGATGACCGAGGAGTGACCCATGCCGCCGAATTGAACGACTTCCAGAGCACGTTCGATGCCTTGTTCCGCGTTTTTCACTTTGTAGCAAGCGAGTACAGGGCTCAATTTCTCAGCAGACAACGGGAATTTCGGACCCACGCCTTCGATTTCAGCAACGAGAATTTTCGTTCCAGCCGGCACGTCGATACCGCACATTTCCGCGATTTTTACCGCAGGTTGGCCGACGATCGAAGGATTCACTGCACATTTGTCGGCGATGATCGCGCCTGCAGTCAGCTTCGCAGCTTCATCTTTATTAACGAAATAACAACCGTTGGCGATCATTTTCTTCTTCACTTGGTCGAAAATCGGTTCTTCAATAATGACCGCTTGCTCGGATGCACAAATCATGCCGTTGTCGAACGTTTTGGAAAGGATCAGGTCGTTGACCGCTTGATCCAGGTCTGCGCTCTTTTCAATGAAGCAAGGAACGTTACCAGGGCCAACACCCAGTGCCGGTTTGCCGCAGCTGTAAGCGGCTTTAACCATTGCGGATCCGCCGGTAGCCAAGATGCAGGCGATGTCATGGTGATTCATCAGAGCGTTCGTGCGATCCATGGAAGGATTTTCGATCCACTGGATGCAATCGGCCGGTGCGCCGTGTTTAACGGCAGCTTCGAGCAATATTTTAGCGGCTTCCGTACTGCAGGCTTGAGCGGATGGATGGAAACCGAAAATGATCGGGTTACGTGTTTTGATGGCGATCAGAGATTTAAAGATGGTGGTTGACGTTGGGTTTGTCACCGGGGTAATCCCCATGATGATTCCCACGGGTTCGGCGATTTTTTGGAAGTTGTCGTAAGGACTATCTTCGATTACGCCTACCGTTTTATCGTACTTGATGCTATGCCAGATGTACTCCGTCGCAAACATGTTTTTGATGATTTTGTCCTCGTACACCCCACGGCCCGTTTCTTCAATCGCCAGTTTCGCGAGATGCATGTGTTTGTCGAGCCCCGCCAAAGCCATGGCTTGCACGATGTTGTCGATTTGCTCTTGATCCATGCTCATGAAGGCTTCGGATGCTTTCTTCGCCTTGTCGATCAAAGTTTGAATGTAATCTTGCGCGGTTGCCTGTGCTTTTGGAGCCACTTCGTTTTTAACGGCCATCTCTCTCATCCTCCTAAGTGGTTTAAGGATTTTGCCTGCAGGTACGGGTGATCAATGTCTAGTGAAAATTTTCACTTGCAAGCTAACCCTTATGAAGCTTGTGTGCTTCTCTTTATGTCTTGATCATAGCACAGGGGATGGTCTTTGTATAGTGAATTATTTCACATACTTTAAAAAAGTTGAAAGTTTTCACTTGCCATGATTTTATTTTCATATATACTTTACATTGTGTGAAAATTTTGAATTGATTTTTGTAAGCCCAAGCCTGTTATTGTGCGCATTACATAGCGCATTTCTATCATCTGACAAAGTGAATTTTCTCACAATGTTGAAATTTCGACACTTTTTCAGGCTTTACGGCCCCCAAAAAACCGAAAAAACGTTATATAATTAATTTAAAATTTTCAGAAAAATTTGGAGTACAAAGGGGAAATCGATGATGAGTGAAATTTTAAATGCCACCCTGCCCCGCGGTAATACGAGCTGTTTTACAGAGCAAAACTTCAATCGCCTTCTCGTTACGATGAAAGACAAAGCATATCCCGAGGGGACGCATTTGTTCTGGGAAGGTGACTTTTCCGATAAACTGTTCTACATCAAGCGCGGCCGCGTGAAGTTGACCAAATCGACAGATGAAGGCAAGGAATTGATCCTTTACATGTATGGTCGTGGCGACATGGTCGGTCAGGCCGATCCGTTCTTCAGCACGAAGCACAGCTTCACCGCCGAAGTCATCGAAGACTGCGAAATAGGCGTCATCGAGCAAAAGGATCTGGAAATCATGATCTGCCAGCATTGCGATTTCGCCATCGATTTCATGAAATGGATGGGAATCCATCACCGTTTGACCCAGACGAAATTCCGTGATTTGATGATGTACGGCAAACCAGGCGCATTGTGCTCGACACTGATTCGCCTTAGCAATACGTATGGCGAACAACATGGAGACACGATTCTGATCAACAAGAAGATCACTCACACCGACTTGTCCAACATGATCGGAGCAACGCGCGAGAGCGTCAACCGCATGCTGAGCGATCTGCGCAAGAAAGACGCGCTGGAGTACGAGAACGGCATGATCGTGATCAAAGACCTCGTGATGCTGCAGGATATTTGTCACTGCGAGCTATGCCCGAACGAAATTTGCCGTATCTAATTGCCCGCAGCTTCATCACCAATAGACGCTAGTGCTAGCGTATCGAACCGTCCCTTCTTTGGTTGGACGGTTTTTTGCTTTGCTCTTCTTCATATAAACAAAGCAAATCCCCCAAGCCTTGTCTATGATAGACGAACTTGGGGGACCATTCTCAGCTCCTGTTATGTCCTACGCCTTCTTGCGCACAGGCGAAATGAACCAATATGCCATACCGACAAACACGGCGCCGCCAACCATATTGCCTAGTGTAACCGGCACCATGTTGTGCAACCATCCAGCGACCGTAATCGTATCCGGATGATTCGGTAGCAGCAGCGACAAGCTGAGCAAAGTCATATTGGCCACGCTATGCTCGTACCCGCTCGCGATAAACGCATAGAGGCACCACCAGATCAAGACGAGCTTGGCGATATCCTCCTTGGCCCGGTTCGCCATCCAAAGTGCCAAGCAAACAAGCCAGTTGCACAGAATCCCGCGAAAGAACAGCTCTGTCACCGGAGCCCCCATCTTCTTGGCGGAAGCGGCAAAGATCAAATGCTCCGGCGCGGCCGTCTTAAACAAACCGCTGCCGACGATTAACAGACAAAGCACCAACGCACCTGCCAGGTTGCCTAGAAAAACAAGAGTCCAGTTCTTCGCCGTATCGCCAACCGTTGTCCGCTTCGCGAGCGTACTAGCCGTAAAGAACATATTATTGCCGGTGAACAGTTCGGAGCCAGCAAACACAACCAACGTCAGCGCCAGCCCAAAGGACATCCCCATCAGCATCGTCTGATATGGCGATTTGACCGCAGCCAACGGCCCACCGATGCTGAAGATCAGAATGATCCCCAACCCGACATACGCCCCTGCCAGCATGGCCGACACGAGATACCGTGGCAGACTTTCGTTCATCTTTTCTTTTTTCTTGACGGCCGCTTCCACGATCGCTTCCACGTTTTGCGTAAACATTTGTGTTCCTCCCCCATATGAAGCCTGCCTTGCTTTCAAAAAAAGCGCGGCGACCTCTCGATCACCGCGCTTCAGTTCATCCCGCTACGCTTGCTGCAGCACCGCTGCGGCAACGAAAACCTGTCCCTCTTCCACCTTGACCGGAAACATCGTCACCTGGCCGGTATCCGGCGCTTGAACCTGTCCGGTGGTCAGGTCGATTTTCCAATCGTACAATGGATCATACAGATAATGACCCGAAACGATGCCCTCGGCCAGCGGTCCGCCCTTCGGATGGGGATTCTGGTTTAATGCCGCAAAAATGCGACCATCCGACGTACGAAACACCGCGATCGACTGACCGGCCAATTCCACCACCCGACCGATCTGTGGCAGGAACTCCTCCAAGGCGCCCACAGGGTAAAACGTATCCCCACTCAACTCCATCTTCATGCTTGATAACCCCTTTCGCTTTAGACGCTACATTACAGCTGGTTGCTCATTTCCAACGAATGATACAATTTACCGCGTTGATCATCGTCGTTCAGCACTTTTTGCCATGGATCCGTCACTTGAGTCAAGGCAAATTCAATCCGTTCCATCAACGCCTTGCGGTTCTCGGTGTCGTCGACGACAACCGAGCGAATGTGCTCGAGCCCCATCCGTTCCACCCACTCCGACGTTCTCTCCAAGTAGTTGCCGGTTTCACGGTAATATTGCATGATTGCACCGCACAGCTCGATCAGTTCCTCATCGGTTTTTACCTTGCATAGCGAATCCGCCAAGCGCGCCTTGATCCCGCCATTGCCGCCGATAAAGATTTCCCAACCGCCATCATTACCGACGATACCGATGTCCTTCGTGCACGATTCGGCGCAGTTCCGCGGGCAGCCGTTAACCGCCATTTTGAATTTGGCCGGGAAATCAAGCCGTTCGAATTTACGCTCCAGCAGCGCGCCCATACCCATCGAGTCCTGAGTCCCGAAGCGGCAGAATTGCGAACCAACGCATGTTTTGACCGTACGCAGCGATTTGGCATAAGCATACCCCGACGGCATATCCAGCTCTTCCCAAACTTTCGGCAGATCTTCTTTCTTCACCCCGATCAAGTCGAGCCGTTGTCCGCCCGTGACCTTCACCACTTTGACATCGTATTTCAAGGACACGTCGGCGATTTTCTTCAGGTCTTCCGGGGTTGTTACGCCGCCGTACATCCGTGGTACCACTGTGTAAGTGCCGTCCTTCTGGATGTTGGCGTTCATCCGTTCGTTGACGAAACGCGAAGCCTTCTCATCCTCGTGCGTATCCGGGTAAATCATGCCCAGGTAGTAGTTGATGGCGGGCCGGCATTTCGAGCAGCCTTCCGGTTGCGACCATCCGAGTACGTTCATAACCTCTTTGGTGGTCTGCAGCCCTTTCTCCTTAATTTCCGCAACGATCTCATCGCGGCTCAGCGTCGTACAGCCGCAAATCCCCTGCTTCGCCGTTTGCGTGAAGCCGTCTCCAAGTACATATTGCAAGATTTGCTCCACGACCGGTTTACACCCGCCGCAAGAACGGGTCGCCCCGGTGCATGCCTTAATCTCGTCCACCGTCGTCATACCTTGATTAACAACACAATCCACGATCGTACCCTTGGTAACCCCGTTGCAGCCGCAGACGATTTCCTCGTCGCTCATCGTTTCGACCGAGGCCTTCTTCTTGGCTCCGCCGCCGCAGCAGCCTCCGCCCATCAGCGACTCGTACAATTCGTCGGTCATTTCTGCGCCTTGCTTGATCAGCTTCTGCAGTTCGGCCGAATCCGTGATATCGCCGAACAGCACCGCACCTACCAGCTTGCCATCCTTCAGCAAGATTTTCTTATACGTACGTTTCCAATCGTCCTTGTTCGCGATGACCGTATGTTCCGGCCCGTCGATGAATTCGCCGGTCGAGAAGACATCTACGCCGGAAATTTTCAGCTTGGTCGATACGACCGAACCTTCATAAGGTGGAGTGTCTACGCCGCTGATATGCTTGGCCATCACGTTCCCCTGCTCGAACAGCGGTGCGACCAGACCGTAACAGATTCCGCGGTGCTCGGTGCACTCACCAACCGAATAGACTCCCTCCAGCGAGGTTTGCATGTAGTCGTTGACCACGATCCCGCGATTCACTTCCATTCCGCTGGCCTTGGCAACGGCGACATTTGGTTTGATCCCTACCGCCATAACAACGAATTCCGCCGGAAGCTCCGTGCCGTCCGCGAACCGCAGCCCGCGTACCCGGTTATCCCCTAGCAACTCCGTCGTTTGTGCGCCCATCTTGAACTTGATGCCCTGACGTTCCAATTCCGCTTGCAGCATGCCTGCCGCTTGATGGTCCAACTGGCGTTCCATCAAATCTTCCATCAAATGCACGACCGTCACGTCCATGCCAAGCTGCACTAGCCCCTTGGCCGCTTCCAAACCGAGCAAGCCGCCGCCGATCACGGCCGCCGTCTTATAGGTGTTGACCGCTTGCAGCATTTGCTCACAGTCTGCGATATCGCGGAATCCAACGACTCCCTCCTTATCACTGCCCGGAATTGGCAGAATAAACGAAGTCGAGCCGGTAGCAATCAACACTTTATCGTACGGAACGCGTTGCCCGTTATCGGCCACAACCTCTTTGGCCTCCGCATCGATCCGCTCGACCGTGGTCCCCATATGCAGCGTAATCCCATGTTCTTTATACCAATTCAAATCATTCAATACGATGTCATCCATCGTTTTGCTGCCTTCCAGCACATACGACAGCATGATCCGGTTATAGTTCGGATGCGGCTCGCTTCCGAAGACCGTAATGTCAAATTTCGTAGTCAACTTCAGGATTTGTTCCACGGCGCTGATGCCGGCCATTCCGTTCCCGATCACGACCAGTTTCTCTCTGTCCGTTCCCATATTCGTAATGCCTCCTCCTATAAATACCTAGATCTCTAGTGTCTTTACGATAGTTCAATTTTTAAGTGATGCTCTTAGTATAAATTTAAAATTGCAGATACCTTGTGATTGCATTCACATTAATTGTGAAAGAATACACAAACTTTTGTCATAACTATTTTCATGAACCTATTGAAAAAATCCGCAACCCCGGTTATGACCAGGACTGCGGATTCCATAAGTTTTGTCGAGTACCTACATCTATTTCTGCTTTAAGACAATTTCCACATTGTCCTGTGGCTTTAATCTCATATCCAGCCCCGTATCCAGCAGCTTCTTTCCGTTCACCTTCAGGATCCAATGTTCGTTCTCTTGGGGAGTATACCCGCCGACCGATACGATGGATTTGTTGGTGGGACTAAACTGAACGATGCCGCTGCGTTTCAGAAGATCCCTGACCGTCGTGTTATCGTCGTATTTATTGACGTAATACTTCTTCTTCGGACTGCCCCCATCGATAATCAATAGCAAGGACGCCTGCTGCGGGATCGCTTCAAAGCTATCGACCGTCTTGACATAGACGAGCAGCTTGTCGCCAATCTTCAACTCATGATCCCAGTCGCTGGGATCCAGCTCTTTGTCATTCAACTGCGTTCCCCACTCCAGGGTAGAATCCAGCGACACTTCCCCAACCGATTGGATTGCCGATTGATCCTCCGTGAACCTCACGATCCCACTGCTCTCCAGCGCATGACGTGCCGTTAGCCCAGCCATATAATCGTAATGCAGGCTGCGCGTCACATCGGGGATAAAGGTACCCCCGTCGATCGTCAACGTGATGTCGTGGGGTTGTTCTTTGTCGGCTCTCTGTGCTTCCGCCGGTGCCGGTTGATCCGTAATTTGGCCTTGGGCGCAAGCCGTCACGATTATTGCTATTCCTGCCATCCATCCAACAAGCCATCGCCATCTCTTGTGCATTGCCGCCCCCTGCCCTTCTCGTATCATTGTCCCAACCCGGGCAATAGAATATTCCTTATCTTAAGGATACCGGACAAGGCGCAGGTTCTCAAATTTTATACAAACGGCGGCTCGCGGAAGCGAAAGGCCACTTATTCTGTGTATCGCGGGAATAACACGTTATTTTCAAGATGTACATGCGTAAAGGTCATTCCCTCCAACTCCTCCAGGCGCGCGTAAGTCAGACGGTACGTCGTGCAGGCATGAGCCGGCGGTTGAAAATCCCCGGTGAGCTCGCGCAGCTGTTTCAAGATATTCCCTGCACCGTCATGCTCCGATTCCAAATCGGCAATCGCGCCCTGCAGTTTTTCGAGCACTTCCGGTTCGCGGCCTGCATCCCAGTTGAGCATCTTCGGAAATACCTCGGCCTCCTCTTTGTCACTGTGCGCCAACAGCTCACGCCGCAACTCGCCGAACAATCGGGCCACCTCCAGCAGGTGAGGATCTATTTCACCGTGAACGCGCGAGACCTTCGTCACGTATTTTTGAATTTCCGGGAGCTCCTCCCGTAAATAACGGTGATGTTTGCCTACGATATGTTCAACCAGGTCCGCAGATGACGCTTGAAGCCAGCCTTCTTCTCCTCCTGTATGCGGATGCTCAGCTAACATACGGTTCAAGTCCTCCAGCAACAGCTCTACCGGAACGCCGCTTTCTTCCGCTGACTCGGTAATTGGACGGTTTCCCCCGCAGCAAAAGTCGATTTTCCGTTGCCGGAAATAATCCGCAGCTTTGGGAAACCGCAGCACGATATCTCGAACTTTATCGGTCATTTGAAATTCTATTGGATTGATATTCATTTCTAAAACCTCCTGAAATAATGAAGTCAAGCTTACCTCTTCACCATACTTCACGAGGTACACCTGCTTGGTGATTGCGCTCACTTCGCCATAAACCTGATTGCCTTATAAAATAAAAAGGCCCCCTGTCTCAGGAGGCCTGTCGTATGTTCTTATTTATTACTTAAGTACGTCGTGATCAACGTAACGCTCGCCATTCAGCTCACTGATCAGCTCGATTGCAACCTTCGCACCGTCACCGGCGGTGATGATCGTATGCACGCTAACCCCAGCAACCGTTCCTGCTGCCCAAACGCGCGGAATGCTCGTACGGCCCTCGCCATCGGTAGCAATCACGGTTTTGATTCTAGGTTCCCGGCCATCCTTCAGCTCCAAGCCGATAGCGCTTGCAAGATCGGTTAAGGCACCAGTGGCTAATACGATATGGGACGCTTCATAACTGCGGCCGGATTCGGTCTTGACAGTCACTTTCGATCCGCCGTTGGTATCTACGCCCGTCACTTTTTCTTCAATGAATTTCGCGCCGAATTTCTCCGCTTGCTCCCGCCCGATCTTTAGAAGATCCGGTCCGGAAATATCCTTCGCGCCGTAATGATTCTCGATCCATGCCCGTTTGGTCATGCTAGCGTTGCTGTCCAGAACGAGCGTTTCTTTACCCGCTTTGGCTAAGAAAAGCGCTGCGCTGGCTCCCGCCGGTCCTGCTCCGATAACAATTACCTCAGCCACAAGTACACCCACTTTCTATTGTTTTCATGCCGCCCGCTCGCCGGTAACGGCATGCCGATCACTTGATCCACTCCGTTGCCCAAGCTTGAACTTCATCCATCACCGGACGAAGCGCACGCCCCTTTTCGGTCAATTCATATTCAATACGAACCGGTGTCTCAGGATAAACGTGACGGATCAGGATCCCTTCACATTCCAAATCCTTCATCCGCTCCGACAACATTTTATCGCTCATGGAAGGAATCTGATTGGAAATATCCTTGAATCGTTTCGGCCCGCTCATCAGCGTATTGATGATCAAACCGTTCCAACGTTTGCCGAGAAACGAAAAAGCCGATTCAAAACGCGGACACATCGCATGAGAATGCTCATCCATAAAATTCACCTCGTTATCATTGCCCGCCTAAAGGCTTAAGACTTACATTTTGTTAGTATATTTCATATTAGCACATTTGTCCTTGGAAAGTAAGGGGGTACCCTTGTCATTTGAAAAACGGCCGCCTTGGCGGCGGCCGCTAATATAGTATATTACGCTGGTTGTAACTTATACCCCCGCATCTCGGCGGCTGAATCCGTTACCATTTACGTTCACCAAATCGATGGGTAGTGTTAATCAAAATAAACCGTTTTTCCCGTTCTCGCCGACTCATAAATGGCTTCCAAAATTTCCGTTACGACGAGCGCTTGCTCCGGCTTAACGAGCGGCTCCTTATCCTCAAGAATGGCCTGCACCCAAGCTCTCGCTTCGCGAGTGGCATCGGTTTCCTGCTTGCCTTCGAAAAAAGCGACGCCGCCCGAGCCCAAATCGACCTTCGTCTCGTACAAACGGCTCAATTTCTCGCCATTGAGGCGAAGTCCGTTGGTCATATCCGCTCCGCCTTCCGTGCCGCACAGCAACGTTTTGGCTTCGCCGATTTCAACCACATTCAGCGCCCAGCTTGATTCAAGGATGATCGTAGCGCCATTCTTCATCGTGATGAAACCAAACGCGGAGTCCTCCACTTTAAATTCTTCAGGATTCCATGGACCGAACGCGTTCGCCGCATTTTCGCGGTTCCCGAGCTTATGGAAGACGGAGCCGGTGACGCTCTTCGGCTCGTAGTTGTTCATCAGCCATAAGGTAAGATCAAGCGCATGGGTACCGATGTCGATCAGTGGACCGCCGCCCTGCTTCTCCTCGTCCAGAAATACGCCCCAAGTAGGCACCGCCCGGCGGCGAAGCGCCAGCGCCTTGCCGAGATAAATGTCCCCGAGTTCGCCATTTTCGCACAGCTCTTTCAAGTACAAGCTATCGTTGCGGAAGCGGTTCTGGTAAGCGATCGTCAGCTTTTTGCCCGTGCGTTTGGCCGCATCGAGCATTTGACGAGCCTGCTCAGCCGTTTTGGCCATCGGCTTCTCGCACATCACATGGCGGCCGGATTCCAGCGAAGCGACGGTGATTTCCGCGTGGGAGTCATTCGGCGTGCAGACATGCACGACTTCGGCATCGCATTCCGCTAACAATTGGCGGAAATCCGTATAAACCTTGGCGCCTTCCGCGCCATATTGTTCCGCAGCTTTGGCTGCGCGCTCCTGGACGATGTCGCAGAATGCGATCATTTCCACCTCAGGCTGCTGAGCTAGGCTTGGCAAATGCTTACCGTTCGCAATCCCGCCACAACCGATGATCGCGACTTTCAACGTTTTAGACATGAAGCTTACCTCCCTTTTCCGCGTAGGCACGCACCCACTCCATGCTTGTTTGGATGCTGTCCAGCGGATCTGCGGCGCAATAATCCTGCTCCACGATCAACCATTTTACGCCTGCTGCGATCGACGCATCGCCGATGTCCGTAATGGCGATTTCTCCGCGGCCCAACTCAACCGTTTCCGGAGAACCGTCCGCTTTCTTAACCAAGTCTTTCCAGTGCACCAGCGGAAGCCGCCCTTGGTATGTCGCGATATATTCCAGCGGATCCGACCCGGCAAACGCAACCCAGCAAGAGTCGAGTTCAACCTGCAGCAAGGATTCGGGAACTTGCTCGTATATCGCATCTAGCGCCGGTTTGCCCTCGTGCTGCAACGTCAGTTCAAAATCATGGTTATGATAGCAAAGGACCAAACCCTCTTCTTTGCAGCGCTCTCCGAATATTTTCAGATCCTCGATGATTTCCGACCAGCGGTTGCGATCCTCCTCCGCCAAATAAGGAACGATGATATAACGGCTGCCAATCGCTTTATTAAACGCCAATTCCTCATCCAAGGCTTCCTTCAACCGGTTATATGGAGTATGCGCACCGATCGCGGTCAAGCCCGTTTCCCGCAATATTTCCTGCACCTGCTCTACCGAGCGACCGTAAAATCCGGCAAACTCCACACCTTTATAACCAAGTTTCGCCACCTTGCGCAGCGTTCCCTCAAAATCCTGCTCCAAATGATCTCTTACCGTATACAACTGCAAACCAATCTGCGTCATCTTCTCGTTCACCTCATCCATAGTTGTGGTATAACCTAGAACTCCATTCATGCCATCAGATGGATCCATATAAAGCGCTTTCCATGTACCATGGTATTTCAAAACGCTCCGTTGTAAAATGAATAATATGATTGAAACATGAACAATCTGGTCATTTTTTTCGAAGACCCTGTGGAGGACACCAATGAAGGAAGAAGCAAACCTGCAAATTTTGCATGCCGGCTATTCGCTGCACCGCAAGCCATTCCACACGACGCAAATAGACGGACACGAGAATTATCTCATTCGCCTGCAAACATTAGGCAAATGCCGTTCGCGATTAAACGGGCGGCTAGAACTTTTGGAACCCGGCGATTTGCTGCTGTTCGCCCCGGGGGATCCCTACGAGCTGAAAATTGAAGCGGAACCGAACAGTACAGGGGAACCGGCGGTTTCCAGCGGCGATTACCATATTTTTTTATCTGGGGAATGGATCAAAGCCTGGTGGAACCGCCGGCCGCTTCCTCATCGACTGAAGGTTCCCTTGTCCGAGGGCATCGTTGGAACCTTCCGTCAGATCATGCTGGAGCAGCGCCGCATCTCCAACCCGACACCGGAAATATCCGAATACTATTTAAAGATCCTGTGCATGGAGATCGAACGAAATTTACTGGAGCAGCCGCAACCTACCTATCCAACCTATCTTGCCCACCGCCTGAAAAATTATATTGAAGAAAACGCTTCCACTCCCTTTAAGCTGGAGGACGCCGCAGTCCACGTCGGCATCAGCGTGTCGCGGGCGGTGCATCTCTTCAAGCAGGCGTTTGGCACCAGCATGATTCAATACACCCTGGACGTGCGACTAAACATGGCGCGCGAGCGGATCATCTTCAGCCCCTTATCGCTTGAGCACGTTGCGGAGAGCTCCGGTTTCCCGAGCTACAATTATTTCCACAAAGTTTTCCGCAAACGTTTTGGGATGTCTCCCAAACAATTCCGCCAAACCTCCCGTGACAATGGCGCATAGTGTTGGGTCTGCCTGAAATGCAAACAACGCCGTGGGGTGGCCATTGTAACGGCCGCCCGCGGCGTTGTTCTTTTTTACCCTTAACCTCCGTTGGTTTGCGGTATCGCTTGGCGAAGGCGCGCTTTACGCTTCTTCATTTGGGTGCCAAGCAGCACCACCGCAGCGATGACGAGAATCTCGAATCCGTATTTGATCCAAGGGCTGGCGAACCAATCGTGGATCAGCGGCTCTTCGACGATCATCTTGGCTGAGGTCCAAGCCAGTACGGCTGCACCGATCGTGATCACGATCGGATAACGTTCGGTCAACTTCAGAATCATCGTGCTGCCCCATACCATAATCGGTACAGAAACGGCGAGACCGATAATGACCAGCAGGGTGTCCCCATGCGCTGCACCCGCTACGGCTAGCACGTTATCGAGGCCCATCATCGCATCAGCGATAATGATCGTACGGATGGCTGCCCACATTTGGTTGCCTGCTTTTATTTCGTGGTTCTTCTCCTCGACCAGCAACTTATAGGCGATCCAGACAAGAGCAAGGCCGCCGGCGAGTCGTAATCCCGGGATGTTTAGCAGCTGCACGACAAGCAAGGTCATGATTACCCGGATCACAATCGCGCCAATGGTCCCCCAAATAATGACTTTTCTCTGATCCTGGTGAGGCACGTTACGGGCGGCAAGGCCAATAACGATCGCGTTGTCTCCGGCTAGGACGAGGTCAATCAGGACGATGGATAATAAAGCCATCCAAAATTCCGGCGAAAATAAATCCATATTCTCTCCCCTTTCTAATTTCCATGCAGCGATCCCACTTTTTCCGGAAAAACCGCCTCACGACCGACCGCTGACTTTGTTGTAAAGGTAGTGTGTCAGGCCTACGGACAATTGATGCGGTAGGGATTACGGGAACAATCCCCATCAGTGATCCAAAAAAAATACGCCGTGTCCGTATTGGGCACGACGCAATTTATGCATCAAAAGAGACCTTCACCCAATACTCGCTACGGGCAAAGGTCTCGCTAACAACATTTCGTTGCCAATAAAGCCGGGGGTATGTATACTCCCGTAATGACGACTTTATTGTAGCAGCTACTCCCCTTTGGGAACCATGCATGTTTAATGGAGTTATTATAGCACGTACTCCAGGAGAGCACCAGCCTTTTATGCAAAGCGTTTTGGGTTTGGTGCAAAAACAAGTTATAATAAGGAGCGAAACGGAGGGATCACAATGAGTCCAGCGTCAAATTCCAATGTCAAACTGGCCACTTTTGCCGGAGGTTGCTTCTGGTGCATGGTTTCGCCATTCGAAGAGCTGCCCGGCATTCACGGGATTATTTCCGGATATACCGGCGGTCATACGGTTAATCCAACTTACGAGCAGGTTTGCGCCGGACACACCGGCCACTACGAAGCCGTGCAGATCACGTACGACCCGGCCGTGTTTCCTTACCGCAAGCTGCTGGAGTTATATTGGCAGCAAATCGACCCGACGGACGAAGGCGGCCAATTTCATGATCGCGGCGAATCGTATCGCACCGCGATTTTTTACCATGATGAGGAGCAGCGTCTGGAGGCAGAGGCTTCTAAGCAAGAGCTTGCGCAAAGCGGTCGCTTTAACAAGCCGATCGTCACACCGATTTTGCCGGCGGCGCCTTTTTATCCTGCCGAGGAATATCATCAGCAATATCACAAGAAAAACCCGGGCCATTATAAGCTGTACCGCAAAGGCTCCGGACGCGAGGACTTTCTGGAACGCCACTGGTCCGGCCCGGAGGATCCAGAGGAACTGAAGCGCCGGCTGACCCCGATGCAATACGAGGTGACGCAAAACAACGCGACCGAGCGGCCGTTTACAGGCGAGTACTGGGACCACGAAGAAGAAGGGATTTATGTCGATATCGTCTCCGGCGAGCCGCTGTTCAGCTCCCGCGACAAATACGACGCAGGCTGCGGCTGGCCCAGCTTTACGCGCCCGCTCCGCAGCTACCACGTCAAGGAAAAAACCGACACGAGTCACTTCATGATCCGCACCGAAGTGCGCAGCCGGCTGGGCGACTCCCACCTGGGCCATGTCTTCGAGGATGGCCCGGAACCAACGGGCCTCAGATATTGCATTAATTCCGC
The DNA here is from genome assembly GCF_037969915.1 of Paenibacillus sp. FSL R7-0216. NCBI lineage: Bacteria > Bacillati > Bacillota > Bacilli > Caryophanales > Paenibacillaceae > Paenibacillus > Paenibacillus sp. FSL R7-0216. Next base: position 3,216,389 of record NZ_CP150222.1, read on the forward strand.
GGCGCTCCGCTTTGTACCGTTAGCGGATCTAGAGAAGGAAGGGTACGGAGAATATCTTTACCTGTTCCAAGATACGCAAGAATAAAGAAGCTAGTACAGAACAAGGCTGCCGATCCCGGCAGCCTTGTTCTTCTGGGAGAGGATCATGATTCTTCGCCCCGCTCCTCTCCGGCCTTTTTACGGGCACGAAACCGCCGCACCTTCATGAGGTTGCCGCACATTTTATCATCGCAGTATTTTTTCGTTCGATTTCGCGTATCATCATAAAAAATCCAGCGGCAATCAGGGTTATCGCACACGCGAATCCTTCCCGTCTCTCCCCCAAGTAAGGTTTCGCCGAAGCTCGCGGCGATTTCCGCCCGCACATGGCGCCAATCCTCCGTTACCGGAACATATACCAGCCGAACCGCTCCCGGCCGGCCAATCAGACGGCGACTCACTACATCAAGCGCTAAATGCTCGTTGAGCAGCTGCCAATCCCCATCTTCCATGCCGCCGCCGTCCGCCAATTTGACGGCTAGCAGATGCAAACGCTCCCGAAAATGACGCATTGCCGAAGCTGCTTCCGCAGGCATCGGTACGGGTGCGGCGAGATGCCAGTCGCTAAGGAATCGCTCTTGCCAAGCCCGTAGTTCCAGCCGATCTTCGCTGCGTCCGCTTCCCCGCCAGTCATGCCATTGGCTATTTAGAAAATCACTCCATAATGTCTCCAACTCCGAAGGCCTCCCCAAGATGTAACGACCAAATCTATAAATGAATAGTTACATTCTTACCATCTTCTGCTACAATACCATTGTAACCCTTTAAATATGGATTAGCCAGTTACAATGACGAGGAGGAGATCAGATGAGCGTAAGTGCCGTGGATTTACTCGTACTGCAAAAAGACAACACTTGGGAATTAGAGGAGTGGATCGTACCGTTGTCAACGGCTTTGGCAGGCACGACCGCCGAGCAAGCCATTTGGGCTCCGCCGGGCGGCGGCAACACGATATGGCAAACGGTCAGTCATATTAATTATTACAACGAGCGGATGCTTAGCCGCCTAAAAGGGGTGGAGCCGGACGCTCGCGTGGAAACCAACGAGGAGACCTTCGCTGGCGGAACGCCGGATGAAGCCGTGTGGGCAGAGGTGCTGGCGGAAACGAAACGGATTCAGCTGGAACTGCGCGAGGCGATCGCTTCCTTATCCAATGAGGAATTGGAAGCGCCTTACGCGAATACGAACGAATCCGTGGGACGCGAGTTCTCCCGCTGGATGCTGCATGACGCCTACCATGCGGGACAAATCGTGTTGATTCGCAGGCAGCAGGGTTCTTGGAGATCCTGAGAAATCAAAAAAGAAACGGCCCGAGCCTTAAGCTCGAGCCGTTTTCTCTTTCATTGGGTAAGGCAGACGCATCGGCGCCAGTTGTCCCTGTCCGTAATGGACGGTCCAAGTAATCATTTTCCCAGCGATCAGCACCGCCAGTATCGTAAACATGGTTTCTTTGAATGGTAAATATAACAAGGAGACCGTCAGCACGACCGCATCCATGATGATAAACATCGTACCGATTTTGATGCCGGACCACTGGCTTAGCAGCATGGACAGAATATCATCCCCGCCGCTCGCTCCACCTGCCCGCAACACGAGTCCTGCCCCGAAACCGGTCAAGAGCCCCGACAATAACGCAGCCAACGGCAAGTTGTTCTGCAGGTTCATCGTCAATGGCGAGTATTTCTCGCACAGCTCGTAAACCAGCGAGAACGTCAGCGAAGCCGCCACCGTATTGATCACGAACTTATGGCCTTTCAGCCACCAGGCGAGTACCACGATCGGCAAATCCAGCGCGATCATCGTCAATGCCGGAGGCAGGTTAAACAGGTATTTGCCAAGCAACGCTAGGCCGACAAATCCGCCTTCCGACAATCCGTTCTGAAAATTGATGTGGTAATACGTAAAAGCCAATAAACTAGATCCTAGCAACATCGTAAATAATCGAGTACCGTACGTTTGCCATCTTGCTTTTGTCCTCATTTGGAATCCCTCTTATCGTAGTTTGGTTGACCATCCGGCAACACCCTACGGAGCAGATCCATGAGGAGTTCATCCTTCGCATGATTTCACGCTTCTTTCGTAGGTTTGTCGCCAAATTACCGACTAGCCACGAAAGGAGCTAAGTATAAGAGAGATCACAACGTTTCCAAATCGTCCTTTGGGATTTCGTCCTTCGGGGACACATGGTATCCTGATCCTTTCTGTTAGAATTTCTTCTATTTATATTATACCACATATCTGATCATGACTGCACGGGACAGTCTACAAGCTTTTTTATTTATTAGCGAATAATGTGATACTTGTCATTGCATTTTAGTAACAGTTCACATTTTGGCAACTTTCAATGTGACAGAAGTCACCTTTTTACGTGCTGACGCTTCCTATACTGAGGTGGAACGAAATTTTCTAGAAAGAGGGTTCACCCATGCTTGACGCCAAAACAATTGAGATTATCAAATCTACGGTACCAGTTCTTGAGATCCATGGACAAACCATTACGAAAAACTTCTATCAGACGATGTTTAAAAATCACCCCGAGCTGCTGAACGTATTTAACCATGCCAATCAACGTCAAGGTAAACAACCTACGGCGCTGGCCAATGCGGTTTATGCCGCCGCCGCCCACATCGATCGTCTGGAAGAGATTCTCCCGGTCGTTCGCGGGATTGCCCAAAAACACCGGGCGCTGGGGATCCAACCGGAGCATTACCCGATCGTCGGTGAGAATCTGCTTGCGGCAATCAAAACGGTGCTTGGTGACGCAGCAACCGATGAAATTCTCGATGCCTGGGGCAAAGCCTATGGCGTGATTGCTGACGTGTTTATCAGTGTAGAGGCCGAGATGTATCGTGAGACAGCGGAGAAAAAGGGCGGTTGGCGCGGATTTCGCCGCTTTGTCGTTGAACGTAAAGTCCCCGAGAGCGATGTGATCACCTCGTTCTACCTGAAGCCGGAGGACGGCAATGAGATCGCCTCCTACTTGCCGGGACAATATATTACCGTCCGCGTAAAGCCGAAAGGCCAGGAATATACCCATCTGCGCCATTACAGCTTGTCTGCGGCACCCGGGCAGCCCTATTACCGAATTTCGGTGAAGCGTGAGGAGGCCGCCGAAGATCGCCCGGCGGGTGTCGTTTCCACCTACTTGCACTCCCATATTGGGGAAGGCGACGTGCTTGAACTCAGTGCTCCAGCCGGTGACTTCACATTGGATCAAACGCAGAACCTGCCGCTTGTGCTGTTGAGCGGCGGCGTTGGCCTCACCCCGATGGTCAGCATGCTGGAAACAGTGCTGCAAAGCGGAGCCAAGCGAGATGTCGTCTATATCCACGCCGCCCGCAGCGGCAAACATCATGCCATGAAGGAGCACATCGACGAACTCGCACAGACCCACGATAACCTGCGCTCTTACACCGTATACGAAACGCCGGAAACCGGCGATAGCAGCGACAAAGCCGGTTACATCGATCTTCCTTGGCTCAAGACGGTCACAACGGCCGATAGCGACTTTTATTTCTGCGGACCGGTACCGTTCATGAAGGCGGTTCGACGCGCCTTGAAGGAATGGGGCATTCCGGACGAACGGATTCACTTTGAATTTTTCGGCCCGGCGGACAGCCTGGAAGATACGATCAACTAGTTCCCTTGAAGACCAACAAAAAGCGCGGACACGGGAAATCTCCCCTCGTCCGCGCTGTTGTCATCTATTCAGGTTTAGGCCCGTTCGTGTCCATGGCCGCGCAACAGCCGGTTGACCGTTTCGCGACGCACGCCGATCAGTTGGCCGATTTCCTCCTGGGTTAAGTAATCGGTCAAGGGTACGCCATGGGCGTGCTGACCCAGCCATTTCGTCAGCAGCTCCAGCCGTTCGGCCGGCGTGCCGACCGTTAAATGGTCAAGCCGCTCTTGCATGAAACGTACCTTCTCCTGCAGGAGCTGAGCAACCTCAAGCGGTTTCTGCGGATCCTCCTGAAGCTCGCGATACCACACCTGAGAAGGAATCGCCTCTACCTCACTGCGCATCAAAGCAATCGCCGTCCCGTGCACCTCTTTCGGGGTGATCAGGGAGTGATGGGGCACGGTTTCCCCCGGGTACAAGATATTAAACAAGACCATGTTCCCGTTCTCATGCAGTCGTGTCACTTTGAACAGTCCGCTTTTGATATGGTACAGAAAAGAACCGTCGTCCCCTTGCCGGAACAAGATTTCGCCTTTATGTAATATCATGACAATCTCTCCATTTCTTCAAAACGCAATTATTTTTATTATAGCAAAAATGGGGAAGGCTGTCCCGAACTCCTAATGCGAAGATCCGGTCTTTCAGGGGGGCGAGCAAAAGGCTGTCCCGTCTATATCTAGGGGACAGCCTTCGGTTTAAGGCCCACTAAGTTTACTGTGCCAAGCCTCATAACTATGAACGGCAATACCGGCAAACGAGTTGTGCTTTCTTCCCAGTTCCTCCAACCCTTTCATCTCCCGGTTCAGCGAGGCAAGCGGCTGTTTATGGAAGGAAATGCCAGGCCCTTCCTGGCTTTCGCCCACCTCGACGCCAACCCATACCCGCTTATTTTGCCGATCCGCTTCATTCAGCGTGCGCTTCGAGATTTCATAGATGCGGCCTGCGACATCCCGATACGCCATGATCGCCAAATAATCGAACTGGTCCACCATCCAATTGCCAAGCGGCAACTTCAGGGTCCCGCTCGGGTGGTCGATCTGGTCCAGCCAGAACGGAACGGCCGCACCAATCGCGAGCTCATTATACCTCGCTTCTTCCGTCCAGGCGCGGACGCCTTCCATCCACTGTTCCACCACGGCTTCCTGATCCGTCTGCCAGCGGTCCAGCAAATAGGGCTCGACGTCCAGCTGTACACCGGTAAACCGCTCTTCGGCCCTCGCTTCCCGGTTGTAATCGACCACCCACTTCAAAAACTCCTCGGCCTCGTTCCTGTGCTCCCGCAGCGCCCAATCCGGGTGGCCGCTTAAGGCATGCACCTGAATGCCGGCTTTAGCAGCGGCTCGGATGAAGCTGCGATAGTTCTCCTTCCCCACCCCGCCGCCGATTTGCAGAAAGAGGGTGTCCACGCCCTGCTTGCGTGCAAAGGCCAGCACCTCGCCGGGATGCTGTTCGATGACCGTGGTCTCCCAGATCCAGGTGGCTTTCGCTTGTGAACCCGATGGCCGGATAAAAGCCAATAAAACAAGCAAAACCATCATTAGCATCCCGCCGAGCGCAAGCAGGGCTGGCCGCTTGCTTCCCGGAAAGGCCCGAAGGCGAACGAATATCGGCTTTCTGAACATCAAGCTCCTGTCCTTTTATCCTACGATCAGCGCAGGAGACTCTTCGTTGACCTGCGCAACGGAGTGTCCAATCTTGTAGACATGCGGCAGCGGATACTCACGGAACGCATTACGCGTATCGACGATCGGCACGCCGAGGCGGGCGATCCCCTCATAATCGAAATTGCTGTGATTGGTCACCAACACGATGCAGTCGTAGGCCTTGAATTTGTCGAGCTCGTAAGCAACGCTGTGCACGACGCCGCCCGATTTTTCACGGAAGCTTGCCGCATACGGGTCATAATAATCCACTTTGGCTCCGCTATCCTTAAACAGCTCGTACACCGACAAACCTGGGGATTCGCGCAGGTCGGCGATATCGGGCTTGTAAGCCATGCCGAGTATGAGAATCCGGGATTTCTTGATCGATTTAGCGTATTCGTTCATGATTTTGGACGTCTTGTTGACGACGTAATATGGCATGTTATCGTTGGTTGACTGCGCCAGCTCGATGAACTGGCTATAGAAACGGAAACCCTTCGCTTTCCAGCTCAGGTACATTGGGTCCAGCGGAATGCAGTGACCCCCGATGCCAGGTCCCGGATAAAACGGCATAAACCCAAACGGCTTGGTCTTCGCCGCATCGATCACTTCCCAAATGTCGATGCCCATGCGGTCGCACATCATGGCCATTTCGTTGACAAAGGCAATGTTGACGCTGCGGAACGTATTCTCCAGCAGTTTGGACATTTCCGCTACTTTAGGCGAAGAAACCGGCACGACCGTTTGGACATACCGGGAATACAGTGCCGTCCCCAAATCCAGGCAGGCCTTCGTCGTTCCTCCGATGACCTTCGGGGTATTGAAGGTGTTGAATTTCGAATTCGATGGATCCACCCGCTCCGGTGAAAAGCAGAGGAAGAAATCTTCGCCAGCCGTATACCCCAGCTTCTCCAGTTCTTGTTGGATCAGCTCTTCGGTCGTCCCCGGATAGGTTGTGCTTTCCAGCGTGATTAGCATGCCCTTCTTCATGTATCGTTTCAACTGATCCACCACGGTGACGATGTAGGAGGTATCGGGGTCCTGGTTTTCGCTCAGCGGCGTCGGCACGCAGATACTGACCGCGTCAATTTCGGACAAATTCGCATAATCCGTGGTTGGAAGAAACCGTCCCGTCCCCATCGCTTCCGCCAATGTTTGGGAAGAGATATCGTGGATATACGAATCTCCACGTTGGATTTTATCGATTTTCGCGACATCAAGATCGATGCCAACCACCCGGAAACCCTGCTTTACCATTTCGACCGCTAGCGGCAGTCCGACATAGCCTAGACCCACAACGCCTAATACGGCGGTTTTCGATTCAATCGCATTCATCAGCTTCTGGTAATGATTATTCACAGGTTTCTACCTCCATTTTTTGTCTGTAATTGATTCGGGTCAAATTATTGGATGCAACGCCGAATTCGGGCATCCAGCTCCACCGGGGAAAACGGCTTAGTGATGTAATCGTCCACCCCGTTTTGGAAGCACAAGCTGATTGTCTTCTCTACGCGTTGTTCCGTCAGGACGACGATACTCGGCATCTCCTCGCCGCTCGCCTGCTGGATTTGATGTATATAAGGCAGACCGTCGATGCCGTACAGGTTCAGCTCCGTCAGTACCAGATCGGGCTTCCAATCGGTGATCAAATCCAACGCGGTGATGCCGTTATCGGCTATCATCGTCTCATAGCCCTGCATATTCAGCCGGATTTGTAGGAATTCGCGTACCGCCGGGTCTCCCTCTACGATCAGGATCCGGCTTTTTACGAGCAGCAAGTCCGCTTTCGTAAAAATATGGATATCATCGGAGTAATTCTGCTTGGCTTTCTCCTCCATTTGACTCAGCAGCTGCGGCGTGATTTCCTCCCGTGTAGAGAAGCTGGACAGCGCCATCCGCGGACGATAATCGGCAATGCGCTCCTGTAGCTGCTGCTTCAGCCGCAAGCCTTGATAATGGACGGCATCCAGCGCCAGGCCCGGCAGTAGTACCGCCACGCTCCCCGGCTCGTCTCCGCCCCATACATCAAACTGAAGTCCCGGTTCGGATTCCAGAATTCCCCGCACTTGGGAAGCCACGTAAGAGGGGCCGCCTGCGGAATAAATGAACAGCACCCCGTTCACCTCGTTGGCCGTTTCCCTCACGCGTTGTTCCATGTCGGCATATAAGCCGGATCGTTCCGTTTGGTTTTGCAGTGCCATCAGGTTTGACATCATTCATTCCCGCCTTTCTTCTTCCGTAAGTTTATCCTTGTTTGGTTATTTCGTGGATCCAAGCCTTCCCTTTACCCTATCATCCCCTTTCCGGCCACCGGCCGCGAAGCGGGGGGAGGAGGAGAGATGCCCGAAGGCTATGCGGATTTGGCCGGTTTCGCCGTTTTGGCGGCCGCCTCCCCTTTGTCCTGCCAGCTTTGGCGGGTCATCGTCCCCCAGGAATTGTTGTTGCGCAGAAACTGGATATGCCCTTGAATCCGCCACAATCCCCCGAGCTGTGCGTAACCGAAAAACTTGAACGCCGAAAACAACAGCAGCTTGCACAAGTCCGACAGCTTATTGAACCGCTTGAACGCGAGTTCCTCAAGGAGTAACGCCCCGATGCTGAGCACGTAACCGCTGAGGAAGTTGATCAGCCAGAACACCGCAAGGACCCGCCAATGCGTCATATCGAGCAACGTGTACCCGATCAGGGCGAGCAGCCCGGTAACTTTGAAATAAGGGTTTAATGCTTCAAAAATGATGTTGTACGGCATCGTCAGGAGCCCCATCACCTTGTATTTCGGATTGAAGGCCATGTCGTAGTTCTCGATCATGTTCTTCAGATTACCACGGCCCCATCGCTTGCGCTGGTTGGACAGAATCCGGTACGTATCCGGCGCCTGCGTCCAGCACACCGCTTCCGGACAAAACGAAATACGGTATTTCAACTTATTCTCCAGCATATAACGGTGGAGCTTGATGATGATGTTCATATCCTCGCCGGGATACCCTCCGCGATAACCGCCGACGGCGATGACATAATCCTTGCGGAACAGGCCGAACGCTCCCGACACAATGATTAGCCCATTGATCGAGCTCCAACCGATCCGCCCTCCGAGGAACGCCTTCAGATATTCAGTAGCCTGGAACATCGGCCAGATTTTACGGGGCAGCGAAACTTCCTTCACCGCCCCGTTCTCGATCACGCAGCCGTTGGCGATTCGCACGTCGCCGCCGATGGCGACGGTCTCCTCCGGGTTCTCCATATACATGCGGGCCATCCGGATCAACGCATCCTTCTCCAGCAGCGAATCGGCATCGATCGAAGAGATGAGCGGATAATGCGACAGGTTGATGCCGGCATTCAGCGAATCGGCCTTGCCGCCGTTGGGCTTGTCGATGACGTACAGATGTGGATACTTCGGGTTATGGTACACCGCCGTAATCGGTTGGCAGTCGATCGTGTGACGGATGTCCGGATCCGGCAGCAGCATCAACTCGAATTCGTCCCGTAGCACCCCCAGCGTGTTGTCCTTGGACCCGTCGTTAATCACGATCACTTCGTAAGTCGGATAATTCAGGGTTAGGAGGCATTTGACGTTTTCGATGACCGTGATCTCCTCGTTAAAGGCCGGCACCAGCAACGAAACCGGCGGTACCAGTTCGGAACCGGACAACGTGTTGTATTTCGAATAGGCAGCCCGGCGGAAGATCGTAAGAATTTGCCGGAACGAAAAGGTCATGATCGAAAAATAAACCAAGTTGACCGTCATGACGTAATACGTCGCAAACAGGCCATAGATCAGCAAAATATCTCTAAGCAGTGGTCTCCCTCCTCTCAAGCGCAAAAGCAAATCGTCCCAGTGCCGGTGCCTCCTCCGGCACTTCTTGTCCTCGCATCGCAGCCAGCGCCACCTTGACCAAATCCTCGTTATCCTCCTTCAACAACTGGAGCAGAAGCCGGCTCGCATCCAGCCGTGTCTCCATCAGGATATCGGCGGCAAGGTGGTGAATCGGCTTGCCGTGGCGCAGGAGATGGACCAGCATATCCCTAAGCTGCTGCTCCTGTTCCGCGCTTTTGGCGATCGAGCGGGCAAGCACGATGCTCAGCGGACTATATTTCTGATGCTTCAGCATCTCCAGCAGCCGCGGCACCGCTTCGGCCGCCCGCATTCCGCCGAGGCGGTAGGCAGCGGCGATCCGCCGCCCGTAAAACAAGCTGTCGAGCAACTTCAGGTCTTCCCGGACAAAACCGGCGTTGTAACATAAAGCGATCAGCTTCTGCTGCAAATCGCCCTTAAATTGTTCGATCCACTCGGTTACCCGTTGCTGGATCACCCGCCGCTCCAGATCCCCAAGCTTGCCGGGCGGTAGCGGAAGCTCCTCGGCATCGCCCAGATGGGCTTGGAGGAACAGGAAGTAATCCTGATGCTTCCGTTGATATTCCTTCGTTTTGCGCTGAATGCGCAAATGCCGGATTTTCATATAAAACAAGAGCAGCATGCCTATGCCGATCAGCCCCAGGCATACATAAATAAAGGCAATTGCCAGTCCAAGATGCTGACCCGCCATCCTGTTTTCCTCCTTTCGGCGCCAGTTATTCTCCCGTCGTTCGCCGATCCGGCAAGCTTTGGTAGAACGCCTGCAGGGCGTAATAACCGGACTTGAGCCGTTCGGTATACTGCACGGTTTCCCATGGCTGCCACACGTATTTCGGGAATGCGTCCAATGAGACGTTTTCCCGGGTTTCTCCGCTTTCCGTTCCCGGACCCAGAACCCCCGCTTCGCCCCGCTCCATGATCCATGGAATTAGGGTCAGGCCGTCCGATTCGGTCGTCGAGAAGGCCCGGTCCTCCTTCAAAGGCCGGTAGTCAATCACTTGCCGCGAGCTAGGATCCGCAAAGCCCAGCAGCATCCAGGGAATGCGTAGTTCTACCTCATTGCCGCTGTACTGCCAAGAAGCAAGCGAATTGAACGCGGCGTTTCCCGGATCGGTGGTGCCGCGAATCAGCTTGCCGACGGTCATGTCCTGGAACGGATGAGCGAAGCGGGTGTCGGGCGGCGTCATCGTCAAGCTTACCGCCAGCTTCCAAGGTTGAAACGCTACAGTTTGCTCCTCCGTAGGATCGTCAAGCATCCAATATCCGTATCGCCCGTAAAGCCGGCGATGGAAATCGTAACTTGGCGCCGTCAGCACTTCGGTCTCCTCGTCATTTCCGATCTCCACGATCGCCTCCAGGCCGTCGCTCAGCGTTCGCCCAGGCAGCTCCGCCACCGGCTGATTCCCGCCGGGCTGCGTATCTGCGCCAAGCCGGATCAACCGCTTGGCCGGGTCGAACGGGTCGCTTAGCTGAAGACCCACGTAGACATAAGCTTCGTCGTGCGTGACCTGCAATCGGTCGATCCCTGCCGACGGACGATCCCAGGCTTGGACCTCCCCTTCCGGCAGGGATTCCCAATCCTCCAGCTTGCCGTCGATCATGAGGTCGTCCTCTTTACCAGGGCCCATCGACAACAGACCGAATTGTTTTTCATTGGTCAACACGTTTAACCAAAAAGCGCGTCGATCCTCCGGGATCTCAAACCGCATCGTATTCCACGTTTTCTTGAACCATTCATCCTGCCACATGAACAAGATGGCACCGGCATACCCCGTATCGTAAATATCCTTCGTCAGAGAGACGTTGATCTCTCCCTGCTCTTGCTCGTTGTGGCCGCCCTGATTCCGTCCGCCCCGTCCGAGGTGGGAGACGCCCAGCGAGGAAGGAACGCCATATTCGGTAATCATCACCGGGATGTCCTTATAGTAATTTTTTAGCTCCTGCAAATAAGCCTTGTAGGTGTTGAAGTCCCCATCCCCATCAGGGATCGTCTCCAGCGTTTTGTCTAGATGGAAAAAGTCCGGATAATACGGGTACGCATGATAAGCGGCGAAATAACCCGCTTCCCATTCCACGGGCCGAATATGCGTAGCGTCGACGCTGGCCAGGTCCTCCTCGAACAACGGTTCACCGGGATGCTGCAACACATCCGTCGTCACCCAGTTCGTAAACGTGATGGGATGCTCCCACCCGTACGCGCGTTCCTTCTGGGCGGTGTCGTCTACCAGCTCTGCCAGCCAGCTCTCGAATGGACTCGCCTCGTCTGTCGCCGTGAAATGCTGCCCTTGATACGGCGGAAGTTCAGCGTGCTTGCGGTTCGTGTTATCCACCATCTCCGGGTCCCATTCGGTGCCGATATGCCAGGCCATCAGGTAGGGACCGGCATTTGCGGTATACTTGCCGCCCGACGTTCCCGGCTGTTTCGGGACCTTCAAATCGCCGTAAACGGCTTTAACCGCCTTTTCGATCTCTCGGTGAAAAGCCTCCTTAATTCCGGGAATGTAAGCATCCTGCTGCTCGATTAACTGCTCCTCCGGCGACCAGATGCCTTGGATGAAATAGAGGGGGTCCTTCCCCTTGTCCCGGTTGTATTTAACCAGAGACTTGTAGAACACCGGATTATGCACCGTATAAATTCGAATCACATTTGCGCCCATGTCATCAATCTGCTGGAACCAGCGCAAGTAATCGTCTTCCGTAATCGGAAATTCCCCGGGAAAATATCCCGGCACCGTCGCCCCCAGGTTGACGCCTTTGACGAACAACTCCTCCCAACTGCTTTCGCCGTCATAGGCGAGAAGTTTGTCGCCTTCGGTACGGAACTTCAGCTCCGTTCCGTCCTTTGCCGCATAGCTGTAATGAGGCGGCGGCCAATTTAGAACGGCCAGAACCACGCAGCCTGCGATGAAGACGCCCGCCAGGACAAGCCCCATCGCCAACCTTTTTTTCGCTAATGTCGTCATCGGATTACCCTTATTTCACCTCGCTGTTCTTCTTTTCGTGCTCGTTCTGAACAACCGAATCCCCCGGCCGCACGCCGACATTCCCGAGGAGCACAGCGTCCTATCGAACGGCCGCTTTCTATGCAGCTATACAGGTGATGATTCAGTATGGCCGATTCGCACCTCCGCTTCTCAAAATCACTATTTATCATGAACCAAGCGCCCCTATCATGTAACTAGGCTAATGGGAGTGTTTTACAGCTGGGGCTGTTTTCCGGGGGAGACGGATTTTCGGCATCTCTGTCCCGCTTGGTCATTTCGTGATATTAGACGTACAAAATTCATCTAGGTTTCGCTCAATTTTTACACCCTTTTCCATAATGGTTACAAAATTGATACCAAAGTCTTGTCTGAAAATCGCGTCATTCTGCGGTTTTCCACGATTTTCTAAGGTTACAGCCCTTGTCAAAAAAAGCTTCCCTGGTCCCAGCCTGGGACTAGCGTTTTTCCGTCGTTTACGATGACGGATTTTCGTCGGGCCATCCCGCCTTGATCGGCGACTTCCTTCCTAAAAAATGACGTTTTCCCGCCCTTTTCCATCTTGGGGCTCGAAATACAGATTTCACCAGACGTTAACAAAATAAGCTCCCCATCCGCCAGCGGCAGATCAGCAGCTTAATAGATTTACCTTCGTTTAACGCGGGCTTTACCCGTCGTTGACTTGCCTAATCGGTCTCGGCTCCAACAATGTCCGCGAACGCGATCCACTCGGGACCGGCCTCGGTCTGAAGGCGCGCCTGTCGCCCTCCGGGGTCGACTCTCGTCACGGTTCCTAGGACCTCCCGCCCCTGCCATTCCCCGAAGAGATGCAGGCGCACCGGCTTCCCGGTCTGCAGCGAGGTCGTGAGAAGGCGTGAAATCCGCTCAAGTTCCTGTTCGTCGAGGAAGGACCGCGCCTTGCGCTCCTGGCTGCGGTTGCCCCGCAAAATCGCCTCCTTGTGCTCCGGCAGCATCATCCGCGACGACTCCCATAATCCGTTGCCATACAGCTTTCCTTTCATCGGTAATGCCCTCCAATCTTGCCGGCTCGATCCCGCGCCTGACCGGCACCCGTCAGCGATACCGCGCGAAAAATCGCCGATTCCCCATAACGACGTTTGATCTCGTCGGTGGCCCGTTCGAGCGCTTGGTATCTCGGCCGTTCATCGAACAAGGTCAGTTGGTATTCGTCGTCCCGCACCAGCCCGGTTAACGTGACCCCCACCTTACGGACCGGCTGGCCGTCCCAATGACGGCGGAACAGCCGCATCACCCCGTCGTAAACCTGCATGGTCACGTTGGTCGGATCGGGCAGCTTCATCTGCCGGTAAAACCCGGTCGGATGGTCGAAATCCGCCCCCCGGCAGCCAACGCTGACAACCCCGCCCATGTAGCCCTTTTCCCGGCACCGGCGGCAGACAAGCTCGGTCAGCTCCAGCAGCGGTACCGCCGTCTCCTCCATCGAATAGTAGTCGCGGGGCAACGTCATTTCATGACCGATCGACTTCTCCCCCTGATGGCTGTTCGGGTCGACCGGCGAGTCGTCCATGCCGTTGGCCAGTCGCCACAGCACTTCGCCGTTGACGCCCCAGCGCTGCCGTAGCCGCGCCAGCGGTAGGTTCGCCAGCTCCCCGATCGTGCGGATGCCCATTCGCAGCAGATGGCGCTCCATGCGGGAGCCGACCATGAACATTTGCCGGATCGGCAGCGGCCATAGCACCTTCGGAACGGCTTCACGAGGCAGAACGTACAGGCCGTTTGCATTTTTCTTGGCGAAATTGTCGCAGGCCATTTTGCTGACTGCCTTGTTGTAGCTGATGCCGAAACGGCTGTAGATGCCGGTCTCGCGGCGGATTTTCTGCTGAATGGTCAGGGCCAGCGTCTCCGGCTCGCCGAACAGCGACAGGCTGCCGGTCACGTCGAGATGCTGCTCATCGATGCTGTACGGCTCCACCAGATCGGTAAACTGCTTCATGATGTTCGTGATCTGCATCGACACGGCGATGTACCGCTCCATACGCGGCCGCATCACCACCAGGTCCGGACATTTTGCCAAAGCCGTGCCCAGCGTCTCCGCCGTTGTCACTCCATACTGTTTGGCCAGCGGACAAGCGGCCAGCACGATCCCCGAGCGCCGTTCCGGATCCCCGGCCACGATCAGCGGGCGGTTCTGGTGCTGCGGATGATCAGCCTTCTCCACGCTGGCGTAGAAGGATTGGCAATCCGCCATCATGATCACGCGCTCCGATTTCATGAGAACATCCCCTCTTTCGTTACATCCATCCCGAGATAGGTGTAAAGCCGGCTGATCAGCTCCGCTTTAACCAGCCCCCACAGCATGGAAAACTCATACGTGTAGCCCCGGCATAAATAGCGGGCTTCAATCCCCAGGTTCGTCCGCCGCTCCTCAAACACCTTCAATCCATGCTCGCGCATGCTTTGGCGCACCTGGGTCAGATCGGCGGTTGCGGCGTTCTGAAGCAAACCGATCAGCCCCTTATACACCTGCGGCAGCTTCAGCGAAGCCGACGCCAAAATGCGCCGGTCCCGTTCCAGCGCATCGAGCAATAGGGGAAGCAGCACGTATTGCTTGATTATCTCCGCCTCCTCCTGCGTTTGCCAAGGAACCGGGCTCATGCCGCTCCCTTCTTCATGCTGTCTGTCATAAACTCACCCTCTAATCAGAACGTTTGTTCCTATTATATTCATAATACGAACAAACATTCCCTCTGGCAACAGGTTTATGTTGGATAATTTGGCAGGGTGAATGCGCATGAAAAAGGCTGATTCCCCCTGTCCGTCGGACTTTGGGAATCAGCCTCTTTTCCTGTTGACGCTTATTGAGCTGTTAAAATCAGCGGTCCGTCCGCCATCAGCGCGATCGTATGCTCATACTGGGCCGACCATTTGCCGTCCGCCGTGCGCGCCGTCCAGCCGTCGTCGTCAATCGCAATGCGGAACGTGCCTTCGTTGATCATCGGCTCGATCGTAAACACCATGCCTTCCTTAAGGCGAATTCCCTTGCCCGCCACGCCGATATGCTCATAGTTAGGCTCCTCATGCAGACTACGCCCGATCCCGTGACCCAGCAGATCGCGTACGACGGCATAGCCGTTTGCCTCCGCATGTTTCTGAATGGCCGAAGTCACGTCACCTAACCGGTTGCCCGGGAGCGCTTGGGCAATCCCCAGCTCCAGGCATTCCTTCGTCACCCGCATCAGCCTTTCCGCTTCGGGACTCACCTGACCCACGGCGTAACACCAGCACGAATCTCCGAACCAGCCGTCCGCTTCCGCGACAATGTCCAGTTTAAGCAGGTCGCCGTTCTGCAGCGGCCGGTTCGACGGGAACCCGTGGGCGACCACATCGTTGACCGAGGCGCAGGTTTCGGCGGGGAATCCGTTATAACCTTTCGTAAACTGCTTGCCGCCCAGCTTCGTAATATGCCGAGCCACGAAATCATTGATCTCCTGCGTCGTGATCCCGGGCCCAATCATTTTGGCGACCTCCCGATGGCAGTCCGCAACGATCTGGTTCGCCCGCTTCATCTCTTCGATCTCCCGCGGAGATTTTAATATAATCATTTGTCTTCACTCCTTCAATGGTCCATCGGGTATGGTGCGCTCCGATAGCCGATGCAATAACAAGCGAGCGATGCCCTCTGCCTCACGATCCAGCGTCCCGCGGCGCAGCGGAAAGCTCGCGCAACCGGCCAAGGCGGCCAGCAGCATTTCCGCCTGCGAGACTTGCTCCGCCGCGTTCGCCCCCCGGTCAGCCGTTCCGGAAGCGACGATCTCGCCAGGATCAAGCGGTTGGCCGCGCCTAAGCACCGCTGCAAATGGCAGCAGCACCTCGCGGCGGAACGCATCCGTCAGCGGTAACGCTCGCGCCTCCGGCAGCAAGCGGAAGTCTTCCGCCGCAAATTTATACAACAAGTAAACGCCGTGATCTTCGGCCCACAATTTCAGCAGCCGGGCACCTTCCGCCACGAGGGGATCCGCCTTTGAGTCAATGCCCTCCTTAGGGTGAATGTCCCCGGGGGCTCCCCTGCCCATCCATTCCCCGGCTCGATCCATCGCTGTCCAAAGCACGTCGTGCAGCAAATCCCCTTTATTACTGTAATAATGGTAAACCGTTCCGTAACCGAGCCCGGCTTCGGCTGCTACATCCCGAATTTCCAGCGTCAGACCTTTATCAAGAAATACATCGGCGGCCGCCATACGAATTTGAGCAAGCCGCCGCAATCGGATCTCTTCATTTTGTTCCTTCGTACGCGGTGTCATCCGCCTCATCCCCTTTTATTTTTGACCTACTCTCATGTCAATATAAAACAATTTGAGGAAATTGGCAAGCGGGAAAGACCCGAATTTTTAAGCCTAACCGATGATTTCTCGTTTAGCTTAACCAGCCCCGTCTTAGCGCATCCTCTTTCCAAAAACAACCTCCGGAAATAGCAAAAGGCCGCCGGGGCACCATTTCCCCAGGGCCTTGTCACCCGTTACCGCCGTATCGCCGCGCGCTGCTTAACGGAACATTCCCCATAACCGCAGCAAGTGAAGCGTATTGCGCGGGTCGATTCGCTGATCGATGACAAATTGGACGATTTGCTCTTCCTGAGCGCCGCTCAGTCTTTCGCCAAGCACAGAAGAGGCCGTTCTAACGAGCCTGCGTACCTTGACGCGATCCTGCAAATCCGCGCGAGTGAGGCCGTCGACGACCTGCTTGACCCGGTCCTTGATCGCCGGATTTTTCATTTTGAGTTTAACCCGTTCGACCAGCTGCGGACTGATTCCATATTGATGATAACTGGGCACTGTGACTAGCACCTCCTGTCCCGTCATTTCCGGACTTCACCTCTACTATATGACGGGAAGGCTGTCCATAGTGCCTCTAAATCCGAAAGCACTCGCAAGTCGCTAGCTCTGTCTAAGGAACGTCGTCGCTTCATGGGTTTGTCCCAATCTGACGATCGTCTCCTCGTATTGCGTTGAGGCATAAGCGAAGAATAAAATATCGATCATAACCAGTTGAGCCAGGCGAGAGCCAGACGCTCCGCTGCGCAGGGTCGCTTCAGGTGCCTGCGGCGTGTACAGCATCAAATCGGCGAGCTCGGATACTTTATGATTGCCGAAACGGGACAAGCCGATGGTACGTACACCATACTTTTGGGCGACCCGGAACAATTGCAGTACTTCCTTGGTATTTCCGCTGTAAGAGACGCCCATAAACAAGGCCCCTGGCGGAGCGCTTGCCAGCGCGGCTGCAATTAGATGCTCATCCTGTAGCGCGAACGCTTGCTTCCCCAGGCGCAGCCATTTCTGTGCGGCATCCGCTGCTACGATAGCCGAAGCCCCCACCCCGTACATATGGATGACGGAGGCCTTTCGGAAGCTGTCCACCACCTGCTCGATTAATTCCGGCTGCAGGTGAAGCATCGTATCTTGAATGGCTTGGACACTGTTGGACACCGTCTTTTGAATGACGGTTTGAATCGTCTCTCCGCGCTCGATATCGTAATAACCCGGCCTTTGCGGTTTAGCATTATCAACCGACAAACGCATTTTCAGATCAGGAAATCCGCTTAGCCCCAGCGAACGGCATAGCCGGGTAATCGCCGCCGCACTGGTCCCCGCTTTATCAGCGACTGCATGAATACTTAAACCGGAAACCTCCGCCGAAGCCGTCAAAATATATTGAGCCGCTTTTCTTTCTGATTCGGGCAGTTGTTCCAGCACCGCCTCCATTTGCGTAAGTATGCTTCCCGTCGTCACGGTCATCCCCTCCGTATTTCCGATACAAATACAAAAGAAACGCGGCGGCCTGATATAAGGCCGCCAAACGTTCCTCCGCTAGCTGTATTATCTATTATGCTCTATAAGCATCTGCTTTGTAAAACCTAAGAAGTAAGTGAGCAAGAAGCCGGCCACATAGGAGATAATCAACCCGGATAAGTAACCGAGAATCGTCATGCCAATCCCCATTGGACCTTGAATCAGCGGGATCAGGACGAGTCCGGAAGGACCGATCGCCACCGAGCCGACGAAATTCCCCGTCATCGCGAACAAGCCCAGCACCGCGCCGCCAAAACCACCGCCGAGACAAGCGGTCACAAACGGCCGGCCCAGAGGCAAGCTGACCCCGTAAATAAGCGGTTCGCCGATACCAAGGAACCCGACGGGCAAGGCCCCTTTGATCATATTACGCAATCGCGTGTTATGCTTCAGCTTGACATAAATGGCGATCGCCGAGCCGACCTGTCCCGCACCCGCCATGGCCAGAATCGGCAGCAGAGCGGTGTATCCGACCTGAGAAATCAATTCGGCATGAATCGGAATCAGCGCCTGGTGCAAGCCGAACATGACCAGCGGCAGGAACAGCGAAGCTAGGGCGAATCCAGATAGTGGTCCGCCATGAGCCAACAGCCAAGTTGTTACCTGTCCGATGCCCTGGGAGATAATCCCGCTGACCGGCATCAGGAAGAACACGGTAACCAGGCCTGCGATCAACAGCGAAATGGTAGGAGTGACGATGATATCAATTGCAGCCGGCATCCGCTTACGGATCCATTTTTCCAGCAAAGAAATGAATCCTGCGGCCAAAATCGCCCCGATGATTCCGCCCTGCCCCGCGTTAAGCTTAATTTCACCAAACAAGGGGTAGGTGTAGGAGATATTCGCCACCGCCGGTGCGACGATGATCGCCGCCACGGCTCCGCCGAGCGCTGGCGTACCTCCGAACTCTTTCGCGGCGTTCACCCCGGCAAAGATCGTCAAATACCCGAAGAACGCCGAGCCAATCACGCTAATAATCGGTTGGAGCGTAAGCAGCCAGTCTGCAGCGTTCCCGGAGGTAACCAGGTTGTTGATCAAACCGGCTATGCCGTTGATAATCCCCGCTCCCACCAAGGCAGGAATCAATGGAATAAAGATGTTGCCGATTTTCCGCAAGAAATTTTTGAAAGGAGTGTTGTTCTTCTGCTTGAGCTCCGCCTTGATGTCGGAGCCTTCGCGGAACGGCGTCGTTTTGCCGCCAGCTGCTGCCCCGTCGCCGCCATTCCCCTCCGCTTGCAGAAGCTTACCGAACTCCTCTGCGACCTTGTTGACAACACCCGGCCCGAGAATAACTTGATACGTCTCGTCATCAACCACACCAAGTACCCCATCGATCTGTTTGAGCCCAGTCTCATCGATCCGGCTGCGATCCAGGACCGAAACGCGCAACCGGGTCATGCAGTTCGTAAATTGCTCCACATTGCCGGAACCGCCGATGGATTCCATAATCCGTTTTGCCATGCTTTCAAATTTGCTCATTGGGAAGCCTCCTGCCCCTATGGGATGGTCTTATTTGTTTCTTCACTGCATCGTAGACTTCACAGCCTTACCGATAAACCCGTGGCTCTGCTCCAATTTTTCCAAGGCCACCGCATACGTGCATCCCGTCAAGATCATCAGGATCGCCGGTTTCGGTTTCCCCTCGGCAAGGTCCAAGGCGTTTTCAGCGGTAGAGACATCGCAACCGGTCGCCTCCATGACGATTCGCTTCGCCCGATCCGCCAGCTTCTCATTGGTGGGCTGAACATCAACCATCAAATTGCCGTATACCTTACCTAAGCCGATCATCGAGGCCGTAGACAGCATATTGCAGACCAGTTTCTGCGAGGTTCCTGCCTTGAGCCGAGTCGACCCGGTCAATACTTCAGGACCGTTCTCAATCTCGATAGCAATGTCGGAAATGGAGCTTATCGCTGCATTCTTGTTGCAGCTGATGCTAATCGCCTTAGCACCGATACGCTTGGCGTATTCCAATCCGCCGATCACGTAAGGCGTACGCCCGCTGGCAGCTAATCCGACGACTGCATCGTTTCCGGTAAGCCCGAGATTTTGCAGATCAACCATCCCGAGCTCAGCCCGATCCTCCGCTCCCTCAACAGCCTTGATAAAAGCGTTGCTTCCGCCAGCGATCAGCCCAACCACCTGGTCCGGGGAAGTCCCGAACGTTGGCGGACATTCCACCGCATCCAGCAACCCGATCCGTCCGCTTGTGCCGGCCCCCATATAAATCAGCCGGCCTCCTTTGCGGAGCGACTCGGTGATGGCTGCCACGGCCTCGGCGATTTTCGGAATCTCTTGGTTTACCGCTCCGGCTACCTTGGCATCTTCTTCATTCATCACCTTAAGCAACTCGGTCACACCCATTTCGTCCAAGCGCATGGTCCGCTCGTTTCTTGCCTCGGTTGTCAGATTTTCCAACATATAGGTTACTCTCCTTTGTGTGGATCCACATGGTTGTAATCGTTTTCGACTTGATTATAATGCAATTGAGATATTATTTCAACATATTATTTTATGGATGAAATTATATTTCAAGGCATGTTATTTATTATTATTTTGGCGCAAAAAAACCGCCCGCATATCCCGCGAACGGTTCCATCCTTGCTAAATGTTTCGTTAGTCGATCAGCTCACCTTGAAAAATCTGCTCCCGCCGCAAATAATCCCGCAGCGGGCCGTATTCGGGCGACGTCCAGAAGGTCTCGCCCGCCACCAGCCGGGCGGCGTCGTCCCGCGCCGCCTCCAGCACCGCATAGTCGCTGACCATGTCCGCGACGCGAAAATCCGGCACGCCGCTTTGCTTCGTGCCGAAAAAATCCCCGGGACCGCGGAGCTCCAGGTCCCGCCGCGCCACCTCGAAGCCGTCGTCCGTGTCGGTCATGACCTTCATCCGCTCCTGACCGACCTCCGACTTCGGATCGGCGATGAGCACGCAATACGACGCGTGCTCTCCCCGGCCAACGCGCCCGCGCAGCTGGTGAAGCTGGGATAGGCCGAACCGATCGGCATCCATCACAATCATCAGCGTGGCATTGGGCACGTCAACGCCGACCTCGACGACGGTCGTCGAGACGAGCAGCTGCACCTCGTTCTCATAGAACGCGCGCATCACTTCGTCCTTCTCGGCCGCCGTCATCCGGCCGTGCAGCAATCCGACCTTCATGTTCGGGAACGCCTGCTGCATCGACACATACAGGTCGATGGCATTCTGCACGTCCAGCTTGTCCGACTCCTCGATGAGCGGGCAAATTACGTAGGCCTGACGGCCTTGCGACACCTCGCGATCAATAAAGCCAAGCACGCGGTCCATCATGCTGTGCTTCACCCAATAGGTCGTGATCGGCTTGCGCCCCTTCGGCCGCTCCGAGATCGTCGATACGTCCATGTCGCCAAAGGCGGTGATCGCGAGCGTGCGCGGAATCGGCGTGGCCGTCATCGTCAACACGTCAGGGTTAAAGCCTTTGCGCCGCAAAATACTGCGCTGATTAACGCCAAATCGATGTTGCTCGTCGGTAACCACCATACTGAGCGAACGAAAAAATACGTCCTCCTGAATCAACGCATGCGTGCCAACGATGATATCGGTGAGCCCCATTTGCAGGGAGCCAAGCAAATCCTTACGCTTGCGTCCCGTAATACTGCCGGTCAGCAAACCAACCGTGATGCCAAACGGTTCGAACAACCGGGTGAGGGAGCGCATATGCTGCTCGGCCAAAATTTCCGTCGGCACCATAAAAGCGCCCTGGTGCCCGGACTTCACCGCCGCGTACAGGGCAATTGCAGCAATGACCGTCTTGCCGGAGCCAACGTCTCCCTGCAGCAGCCGGTTCATACAGTAAGGCGAGCGCATGTCCTGCAAAATTTCCAGCTCGACCTTCTTCTGCGCATCGGTGAGCTCAAACGGAAGACTGCGCACAAATTCCCGAATCGTGGCGTTATCCACGACATGCGCCACCCCGTCCATGCGATCATGGTTCATCGCCCGATACGCCTGCAGCTTGAGCTGGAACAGGAACAGCTCCTCGTACACCATACGGCGTCGGGCGATTTGCCCCTCCTCGTTATCCTGCGGCTGATGCAGCCGCAGGATCGCCGCCTTGCGAGGCATCAGGCTGTATTTGCGCAACAGATCGGGCGGCAGATTCTCCGGAATCATCTCCCCATATTGCAGCAGCGCTTGTCCGATCGTTTTGCGCATCCAGGCCTGCGTGATTTTGCCGCCAACGGAATAGACCGGCTGCAGGCTGCCGCTGCGCAGCGTCCCCCGGTCGGGAAACTCCGAATCCGTCACGGTGAGCTGGCTCCGGCGCATATCCCATTTTCCGGTTAAAACAATCTCTCGCCCCGTCGTCAACTGGTCCTTGAGGAAATGACGGTTAAACCACGTCGCCGTAAACATCCAGTCTTCCGCGACCATTTTGCACGTGAGCCGCGATTTTCGACCGTACCGTTGGAGTACCGGCAAGCCCATGATTTTGGCCTGTACCGTCACCTTGTCCCCATCTTTGACTTCCGTCAGGGAGCGCAGCCGGTAGTCCTCGTACCGGAACGGATAATATTCGATCAAATCATTCACCGTAAAGATGCCAAAGGCGTGAAGCTCTTCTTTCTTAAGAGCGCTCACGCCGCTAACTTGCTTTACGGGGATGTTATGCAAATCCATCACACCAAATCCCCCACTTTATAGAGGTAGTTCAAAAAGTCATCCTTGGATCACGGAGCACAAGCGAGGAAGCCATTTCGGCGTCGAATCTTGAATTCACCCGGGCCTTCCGTTGCTCACGTAGCTTACAGCTACGCTCCGCTACTCACTCCCTAGCTTCATCCAACCTTCTTGATGCTCCAATCCTGCCTTTTTGAACCTCCATTGAAACAGTAGTTCAAAAAGTCATCCTTGGATCATGAAGCACAAGCGAGGAAGCCATTTCGGCGTCGAATCTTGAATTCACCCGGGCCTTCCGTTGCTCACGTAGCTTACAGCTACGCTCCGCTACTCACTCCCTAGCTTCATCCAACCTTCTTGATGCTCCAATCCTGCCTTTTTGAACCTCCATTGAAACAGTAGTTCAAAAAGTCATCCTTGGATCATGAAGCACAAGCGAGGAAGCCATTTCGGCGTCGAATCTTGAATTCACCCGGGCCTTCCGTTGCTCACGTAGCTTACAGCTACGCTCCGCTACTCACTCCCTAGCTTCATCCAACCTAACGGACACCAGTGACGTTATTCGCCCGATTCTCGGCAGCTTCCGCTTCTAACGGACCGAGAGGCCCTTATTTCGGACAAAAACAACAGGATGGCTGTCCTATATGCCAAATAAGGTCTCTGAAGTCCGTTAGCTTGGGAAATACCCGGGAAATAAGCAAATAAGGTCTCTACGGTCCGTTAAGTTACGTTACGGTCCGTCCCGTTAGGTTTGCTGCCCAAGCACAAACCACGTGCTTCTTCCAAACCTCACGAGTTTGAGGTCCACAACCTAACCCCAATCACTTTGCCGGCCAAATAAACGTCGCCACGGTACCCGGACCGACATGCGTGCCAACGACCGCGCCGATACTGGTGCGGACGATTTCGTGCAACGTGAAGTGTTGGCGTAACATCTCCAGAATCTCCTCGGACCCTTCCGGATTCACGCAGTCGCAAACGGCGACGTTGATATCTTTCACCCCACCGAAATCGTTCACGAACAATTCGATGACGCGGGACACCGCCTTCTTACGGCCTCGGACCTTATCGACAGCGTAGATGACGCCCTCCTGGTCCACCGACAGAATCGGCTTGATGTTCAGCAACGTGCCCAGAATCGCAGCAGCTTTGCCGATCCGTCCGCCCTTTTGCAAATACTCCAGCGAATCAACGAGAAAATACAGTCGCCGAGCTTTTCCTAACCGTTCAACCTCCGCCTGAATCTCTTCGACCGAAGCCCCTTGCTTCGCCATCCGTGCGGCATGCACAACCTGAAGGCCAAAGCCGTATGTCGCGCACAGCGAGTCAATTACCGTTACGTCTACGGGGTGCCCCAATTCCTCCTCCAGCATCTCCTTGGCAAGCACGGCGGATTGATAGGTCCCGCTCATCCCCGAGGAGATATGGATTGAAATGATTGGCGAACCCGGATAGGCCGCAAGTAGGTTGCGGTAAACCTCCACATACTGGGAGGGTGAGGTTTGCGACGTCGTTGGCAGGTCCTTTGACTTCGTTAACTTGTCGTAGAACTCTTCCGCCGTGATGTCGATGCCTTCGAGATAAGATTGGTCACCGAAGGCGAGCCGCATCGGAACAATATGAATACCGTATTCCGACACCGTCTCCTGCGGGATATCCGACGTACTGTCGGCAATGATGACAGCCTGATTCATAGGTATCTTCATCCTCTCCTCGGGATCAGGATTCTACCGAAAATAAATAATAATAAATCGGTTGTCCGCCGTTATGGACCTCGACTTCGACGTCAGGATACTCCTCATGAATCCAGCCCACCAATGCGTCTGTCATTGCTCCATCGGCTTCCTCACCGGCCAGAACCGTCACAATTTCGTCGCCCCCGGCCAACATCTTAGCCAGCAAACCCTGGCTTGTTTCCAACAGGCCTTCTTCGGTTGCTACGATCTTGGAATCGGCGATGCCGATATAGTGGCCGGCCGTAATTTCCAAATCGTCGAACATGGTGTCGCGAACTGCATACGTGACTTGGCCCGTCTTCACATGTTGTACGGCGTTCTGCATGTTATCCTGATTGGACTCCACGCTTTCTTCCTCTTGGAAAGCAAACGCTGCGGCAATCCCCTGCGGGATACTCTTGCTAGGGATAACGGTAACGCTGCGTTCCCCTTCAAGCAAATCGCGCGCTTGCTGAGCGGCCAAGATAATATTGGAGTTGTTCGGCAACACAAACACGTGCTGAGCCGAAATCGATTGGATCGCCTTAACGAAATCCTCGGTGCTCGGGTTCATCGTTTGCCCACCGGACAAAACGACATCGACACCCAGGCTGGTGAAGATTTCCGAAATGCCTTGGCCCGAAGCAACGGCGATAAATCCATAAGGTGCCAGCTCATCGGCAGGCAAACTCGCTGGATCGACGAGGCGTGAAGGTTCTACCGGGACTTCGGCAAACAGCTCCGGCATCGGTGCTGCGTCCATGCCCGCGATCAACAGATCACGGTGCTGCTCGCGCATATTCAAAATATGAATTTGAGTAATTTCACCGTAACGAAGCGCCAAATTCAGCACATCACCCGGTGTTTTGGAATGGACGTGGACCTTAATGATCTCGTCGTCCGCAATCACGATAATCGAATCGCCATTGACTGAAAGCGCTTTCCGGAACTGATCCTCGTCAAAAACAGCATTCTTAATTTCGCCGATCGTTCGATTAATGAAAAATTCCATGTCATACAAGAATTCAATATCCTCGGTTTCCAGCTTTGCTTGTGCCGAAGCCGGGACATGTATCGGTGCAGCGACTGGCGTGTGAAGTTCCGGTTTGGCGATGGCCGCGGGGGCTTGTCCTAAAGTCGCTGCAGCCTCGCTGCTGGCACCTCCGGTCAACCACTGCAAGAATCCTTCATAAATATAAACAAGTCCTTGACCGCCCGAATCCACGACGCCAACCTGTTTCAATACCGGCAACAGCTCCGGCGTACCCGCGAGCGCTTCCTTCGCTTTGGCCAGCACCTCGGTCATCAATTCCGTGATATCCGTTGTTCTGCGCGCATAATATACGGCATGCTTGGCAGCTTCCTTGGCCACCGTCAGAATGGTCCCTTCCACCGGTTTGACGACCGCTTTGTAGGCGGTATCCACCCCGCTTTGCAAAGCAGCGGCAAATTGAACGGTATTCATTTCTTCTAACGAAGCGGCATAACGGCTAAACCCGCGGAACAGCTGGGACAAGATGACGCCAGAGTTCCCGCGTGCGCCCATCAAGAGGCCCTTGGATAAAGTGGCTGCTCTGCTGCCTAAACCTCCGGCTCCATGGTTTTTCAATTCCGTTACGCCAGCGGTCATCGTCAAATTCATATTCGTACCGGTGTCCCCATCGGGTACCGGGAATACGTTTAGAGAATTGACGTGTTCAGCATGCTCCGTGAGCCGCTGCGCACCGACCAATACCATAGCGGTGAAATCTGTTCCAGTTAAAGAACGCTTACTCAATGAAAATTCCCCTTCCTAGCTTGATACGCGTACGTCTTGGACTACGATATTCACCTGATCCACTTCGAGTCCAACGATTTCATTCAATACGTATTTCACTTTGAGCTGTATGTTGTGTGCGACCTCGGAAATTTTCGTGCCATAACTGACTATAATATAAAGATGAATAGCTAATCGATGATTATCCAGGTTCACTTCCACACCCCGGGCCAAGTTCTCTCGCCCCAGCAATTCGGCAATACCGTCCTTCAACTGTTTTCGGCTTGCCATTCCTACCAGTCCATAACACTCCATGGCGGCCGATCCGGCGATAACCTTGATGGCTTCCTCCGAAATATCGATTCGTCCATATTCGGTCGTAAGATTCACAGCCACGCCAACCTCACTCCTTCCATAGAAATTATTATGGACTAAACTATATTGTACTATAAGAACAGAGAGAAATAAATAAAAGAGTCCAACGTCAATATCTGTTGACGGGGCTTTTTTTACTGTGATATTATATTTAAGTATTGTCAATAACCGTGATTTGAAGAGAAACTGTTATTTTCAAGACAGTGTGTACTGGAACAGGAGGTGTAATGAATGGCTCGCAAATGTTATGTGACTGGCAAGAAGCCAGGCAGCGGTAACCATGTATCTCACGCAAACAATCGCAATCGGCGCTCTTGGGGCGTAAACGTGCAGAAGGTCCGGATCTTGGTAGACGGCAAACCGAAACGCGTATACGTCAGCACTCGGGCTTTGAAATCCGGTAAAGTGACCCGCGTGTAATGGCTCGGGACGAACTATAGACAAAAAGCACCTTTTCCTATGGAGGTGCTTTTTTACTACGCTTTTTGCTTTAAGCCGCCAAAAAGGCTAACGCCAGCTGCATTTCTAGCCGCGGTCGATGCATTCCTTTCATGGCGGGAACCGCCAGGCGCGCCCTTTCGCTGCTTGGGGCGGGTTCTCAGGCCCCGCCCGCTAGTTCTTGTGAAACGTGTTCAGTACCGCCTTAACGAAACCTCCCAAAAACTTAGGCAGCTTGAATGTGTAAAATTTCATCGTTCACCCTCCCCATCGTGCTCATGCCTTCACCCATATTCTATGTTCGATGTCATTTACCCGTGTATTCCCGCCACAAAAAAAAGGCTACATGAGAACCTTCGCTCATGTAACCCATTGTATGCACATCTTGAAGCGCCTATGCCAATCCGGCCAGGCTCTCGCGGATTTCTGCCATCGCCGCACGTCGGTCGGCTTGGCCGAACACCGCATTTCCGGCAACTAACACATCCGCCCCCGCTTCCACGACCAGCGGCGCCGTTGCAGCCGCAATTCCGCCATCCACTTCGATCCGCAAATCGCTTAAGCCCAGTTCTTCCTTCCAGGCCTTCAACTGACGAATCTTGCGCAACGTAGCCGGAATGAACGCTTGCCCGCCGAAACCGGGGTTTACCGTCATGACAAGGACAAGGTCCACATCCTCCAGCACCTCGCGAATAGCCGAAGCCGGCGTGGCTGGGTTGATCGCGACCCCTGCTTTAACCCCCTGCTCCTTGATCAGATGCAGCACCCGGTGCAGATGCACGCAGGCTTCGGCGTGCACCGTAATGAGTTGTGCGCCCGCTTTAGCGAAGGCCGGAACGTATTCCTCCGGCTTCTCAATCATCAGATGGACGTCCAGCGGCAGCTTGGTATGCGGAGCGATGGCCTGCAGCACCAGTGCCCCGAAGGTCAGGTTCGGAACGAAGTGTCCGTCCATGACGTCCACATGCAGCCAGTCGGCGCCTCCCCGCTCTACATCGGCGACCTCCTCGCCCAGCTTGGCGAAATCGGCCGATAGAATAGATGGCGCTATATATACGTTGTTGCTCATGACGTCAATACCTCCGCTTCTTCTCCTTCATCTCTTCATGGAACTGTACATAGTGCTCATAGCGAGTCGCGGCGATTTCGCCTTTGTCCGCGGCTTCTCTTACTTTACAGCCCGGTTCGTGCAAATGGCTGCAGCCGCGGAATTTACAACCTTCCGCGTAATCCGTGAATTCCCGGAAGCAGCTGGATAACTCCTCGACGCCCAGCTCGAGAAAATCCAGCTGACTGAAGCCCGGTGTATCGGCTACGTAACCGCCGTTTTCCAGCTCGATCAGCTCGACATGACGCGTAGTATGACGTCCGCGGCCCAGCCTGAGGCTGATTTCGCTCGTCTCTAGCGATAAGCCGAGCATGGCGTTAAGAAGCGAGGATTTCCCGACGCCCGACTGTCCCGAGAAGACGCTGATCTCCCCAGCCAGGCTCGATTTCACTTCCTCGGTTCCCATCCCGGTCACGGAGCTGGTGACGATGACGTCATAACCGATCGATTCGTACAACGCTTTAACCTGGCTAATGATTTCAGGCGTTTCCTCAGGTCCGTCTTCCTCCACCAGATCCTCCTTGGTGAGGCAGATCAGCGTTTTAAGACCCGCATGCTCGATATGCACCAGAAACTTGTCCAGCAATTGCAGATTGAGATCCGGCTCCCGCAAAGAAAATAGCAGCACAGCCAGCTTGGCGTTGGCGACCGGCGGGCGGACGAGCTCCGTTTCCCGCGGCAAAATCTCGTCAACGGTCCCTTCCCCGTTTTCCGTTGGGGAATAGATGACCCGATCGCCCACCAGTGGACTCTCGCCTCTCTTCTTAAAAATGCCGCGGCCACGGCACTGGACGTAACCGTCCGGTGCCCCGGCCTGCGCCGTCGTCGGCTTCACGTAGTAATAACCGCTTAATGCCTTCACAATTAAGCCTTCAGGCATATCGGCCAGCCTCTCTTTCGTATCGGTCTGACTTAATCGCCATGTTTGTCTCGTTTACCCGCCTTTCCTTTACCTTTGACTATGCCCAACTCATTCTGGAGTGAAGCCAGCTTGCCAGATAAAATCATGCCGGTATCGGGTGGGTTATCACCTGAATCCATATCCATCGTATTCTGATCCGTCCCGCCGGTATCCGGGAATTGCGGCACCGGGACGGTTCCTTGCTTGGCATCGATATACGAGATCGGGTAGGTATCCAGCATGACGCCGTCACGCGTTACGGTCACGTAACCGTTCTTGTTTGGCGCCAGAAC
The DNA here is from genome assembly GCF_037969915.1 of Paenibacillus sp. FSL R7-0216. Classification (NCBI taxonomy): domain Bacteria; kingdom Bacillati; phylum Bacillota; class Bacilli; order Caryophanales; family Paenibacillaceae; genus Paenibacillus; species Paenibacillus sp. FSL R7-0216. The sequence continues at coordinate 3,245,666 of NZ_CP150222.1, forward strand.
CAGATCTACCGCCAAGTATTGCGCTTTACCTACCTTCTGCGTGCCCCATTCGCGGCCTTCGCCTCGAGCATCCCCGTATACGATCGTGTATTTGCTGATTTGACCTTCTTGGGCTGGTACGGCCGGCACCTGGAACGTATAGTTGATCGCTTCCGGCGGATACCCGGTGCTAACGAACAAGGTGACCTCCGAACCCGGAGCTACGGTATCGTTTGGCGCGTACGGCCACTGTTTTGTGACTTTGCCCGCCTCAACTTCAAAACTCGTCTCTTGCTTTATGCCATCCGCGGCCAGCTTTAAACCAAGCTCGGTAATCGCTGCTTCCGCTTCCGCTTGCGTCTTGTTCACGAGATCCGGCATTTTCACCTCAGCCGGTCCTTTGCTGACCTTCAGCACGATGTCTACCGACTCCGGATTAAACTCCGCACCGGCGTCCGGCGATTGGCTGATGATCATGTTCGGTTCGATCTCGTTGCTGTTTTCCTCTTTTCTCGTCACACGGGCTTCGTCAACACCAAGATCCTTTAATTGCTTCAGCGCCTCTTCGTAAGTCCCGGTTAACGCCGGCATTTTCTCCAGCGGTTTCTCCGTGCTAACCTTCAGGTCGACGGCCGAACCTTCCTTCACCATCGTGCCCTCCGGCTTGCTCTGCTCATAGACGATGCCCTCATTCACGCCTTCTTTGTATTCCCGGGTGATGTCCCCGACGGCAATACCTTTATCAGTCAGCGTCTGAATGGCCTTTTCCTCTTCCAGGTTGATTACGTTTGGCACCGCGACTTCAGGGACGGTGACCAGGTTCGTGACATACCAGGCGACACCGGCCAAAGCGAGCAAGACGACCAATGTCAGGCTGACCCAGAGCGCCGGCTTTCCCAAAACCTTCTTCTTTTGGGAACTGCCTCGCTCCTCTACTGCCGTCCCTCCATCACGGGATAGCTTGGAAGGACCTGCCGAAGAACCTTGATTCTGCGGCCGGATCGCCGGAATGATTCGCGTGCTGTCTTCGTCATGATCTTCAATAAAGGCCAGTTTGGATTCCATTTTTCGTTCCGGCAGCAGGCAGGTTTCCAGATCCCGCAGCATCTCCTTGGCGGATTGATACCGTTCAGCCGGATTTTTACGCATCGACTTGAGAATAATGTTCTCTACGCTTTGCGGAATCATCGGGTTAACCAACCGCGGCTCGTCAAATTGCTCCTGCAGATGTTTCAACGCTACGCTAATCGGGCTTTCGCCAAGGAACGGCAACCGGCCTGTCAGCATTTGATACAACACAATTCCGAGCGAGTACAGGTCGGACTTCTCTCCGGTGGCGACACCTTTGGCATGCTCCGGCGAGAAATAATGCACCGAGCCCACTACTGAGCCGGTTTGCGTAATCGTCGCCGATGTGACCGCACGCGCAATCCCGAAATCGGTTACCTTCACTCGTCCGTTTCGCCCAATTAAGATGTTATGAGGCTTAATATCGCGATGAATGATTTGGTTTTGATGGGCGTGATCCAATGCATCAGCGATCTGCGATGCGATCCGTACGGATTCATCGACCTGCAGCGGGGCGCGTTCTTTGATGATTTCGTTCAGGTTCTGACCTTCAACGTATTCCATGACGATGTAATGGACTTCGTCTTCTTGTCCGACATCGTACACGCTGACGATATTCGGGTGCGACAAGGAAGCGGCAGATTGCGCCTCCCGGCGGAAACGCCGGATAAATTCCTCGTCGTTCACAAATTGTTGACGCAGCACTTTGATGGCCACGTAGCGGTTCAGCAAAAGGTCCTGCGCCTTGTATACCAGCGCCATGCCCCCTCCGCCGATCCGTTCGATAATTTGATAACGACCGCCCAATTCGTGTCCGATCATGAATTCCACTCCTTTATGCCTGACCCGGCATCTTCATGTTGTTCCAGCAGAGCGACGCTGATGTTGTCGTCGCCTCCCGCGTTCAACGCCAGCTGGAGCAAACGATCGGCCCGATCGTGTAATCCAAGATCGCCCTTTCCGAGCGTCAGGATCATTTGTTCCGGCGTCACGTAATTGCTGAGCCCGTCGCTGCATAGCAGCAGAATATCCCCCGGCTCCAGCGACACCCGGTTCATGTCCACCTCCACGTGCTCATCGGTGCCCAGCGCGCGGGTTACCACGTTGCGGTGTGGATGAACCGTTGCTTCCTCTTCGCTGATCTGTTTGTTTTTCAACAGCTCGTTGACGAGCGAGTGATCATCGGTCAGTTGAACCAACTGACCTTGCCGGAAATGGTAAGCCCGACTGTCTCCGATATGGGCGATCACCCCGTCGCTGCCCTCAAATATTCCGGCAACCACCGTGGTGCCCATGCTGTGGTATTCCACATGTTCTGTTGCTTTGCGGAACACGGCATCGTTCGCGTGAAGAATCGCTTTCCTTAATTCTTCCCCGCAGGCTTCCGCCGATAACCCCGCCGGCAGCTCTCCCAGATCCCCGGTAATGGTCTCAACCGTCATGCGGCTGGCAATGTCTCCCGCCTGATGGCCGCCCATCCCGTCCGCGACAATCGCTAGCGTATACCCCGACTCCAGCCGGCCTACCCACGTGCTGTCCTCATTGACGGAACGAACTCGTCCCACATCACTCACATAAACACAATTCATCACATTCGCTCACCTCGCACCAGACTCCATGTGCTTCGCCCGCAGTTGCCCGCAGGCCGCGGCAATATCATGGCCTTGCTCGCGGCGGATCGTCACATTGATGCCTTTATCCGCCAGTATGCGCTGAAATTGAAAAATATCGTTGCGCGACGTTCTCACGTACTTGCGCTCCGGCACATAGTTGACCGGAATCAAATTGACGTGACATAACATATCCTTCAGCACGCCGGCCAGTTCCTCCGCATGCTCCGGCTGGTCATTAACCCCGCCGATGAGCGCGTACTCGAACGTGATGCGGCGGCCGGTTTTAGCGATATAATAACGCAGCGACTCCATCACGTCGTCAAACGGAAAGCGCCGGTTGACCGGCATCAGCTTGGAGCGGAGCGCATCGTTTGGCGCATGAATCGATATCGCCAGATTGATTTGCGTGTCCTCGTCCGCAAACCGATAAATGTTCGGGACAATCCCGCTCGTTGATACAGTAATATGCCGTTGTCCGATGTTCAAGCCCTTTTCATGAATCATAATCCGTAAAAATTTCATTGTCGCGTCATAGTTTTCGAACGGTTCGCCCGTTCCCATAATAACGATACTACTAACGCGCTCCCCTCTCGTATCCAGGATTTTCTGCGCCTGCACAACCTGAGCGACGATTTCTCCCGGCGTCAGGTTACGCTTCAAGCCGCCCAACGTCGAGGCACAAAACGTACAGCCCACTTTACAACCGACCTGGGTAGTTACGCAGATACTGTTGCCGTAATTGTGCTTCATGATAACCGTTTCAATCGCATGATCGTCATGCAGCCCGAACAGGAATTTCACCGTCCCATCCTTCGATTCGAGCTTGGTAATTTCCCGCAGGGTAACGAACGCGAATTCATCGTGCAGCTTCTGCCGTAGCGGCTTGGACAGATTCGTCATCTCTTCGAAAGAGCTGACGCGCTTCACATACAGCCAATCGAAAATTTGGCCGCCGCGAAACGCAGATTCTCCCTGCGAGACGGCCCATTCCTGTAAATCTTCCAACGTATAATCATATATAAAAGGTTTCATTTTCACACACCTGTCCATGTTAATTTCAAAATTTGTCCACTCATTCTTCCCATTTTATCATAAATCGCCTTTCGACTAAAGTCGCAAGCCGTGACATGTCCACGCAAAAAGGCCAAGCCCGCCAGTTACGGCGCCGCTTGACCTATCTTGTCATCCGTTTCCTTCGCTCTTCTTGCGCAACCTGGCGATATAAAATCCGTCCGAATGGGCGTCCTGCGGCAAAATCTGCAGGCCGGCTTCCACCCGCCCTGCAGCGGCTTCCAAAGGCTGCCGCCCGCTCCAGCCAGCCGGTTCATCCACGGCTAGCTCGAATTCCGGATGGCGGTTCAGGAAGGAGGCGACCATCTCGGCATTTTCTCGCGGCTCGATCGTACAGGTGCTATAGACAAGCAAGCCGCCCGGTTTCAACAGCCCGCTCGCCGAGTCTAGGAGCGCCCGCTGAACGCCGGCGATCTCCGCCACATCTCCCGGGGTCTTTGCCCACTTCAAATCCGGTTTCCGGCGGATGACGCCAAGCCCGGAGCAAGGAGCATCCAGCAAAATCCGGTCAAAGGAAGACGCATCCAGCCGCTCGGCCAACTGCATCGCATCGCTCGACAACGTATCGATATTTTCCAGGTCTAAACGCTTAGCCTGGTCCTCAATCAGTTTCGCTTTGTGCGGATGAATGTCGTTCGCCAGCACTCGGCCGCGGCCTTCCATGATCTCGGCGATATGGCATGTCTTGCCTCCGGGCGCCGCGCAGCAATCCAGCACGGTCATGCCTGGTCGCGGATCCAGCGCTTCGGCCACCAGCATCGAGCTTTCATCCTGTACGGAAATCAAGCCCTCCCGGTACCACGAGGTCAGCGCCATATTGCCGCCGCTATGTACTACGATACCGTCAGGCGAGATCTTCGAAGCCGCAGCCTGCAGACCTTGCTCCTCCATCAGACGTATCATTTCGTTCCTGCTTATTCTCGCCCGATTGACCCGAACGCTGACCGAAGGTGGCTCGTTATTGGCTCGGCAAATCGCTTCGGCCGCCTCCTCGCCATATTGCCGAATCCAGAGATTGACCATCCACTCGGGATGGGAATGCTCAAGAGCGATGCGCTGCACAGGCTCCATTCCCTCTGGGAAACGCAGTTCTTCCTTTCTGCGCAGGACGCTGCGCAAGACGCCGTTTACCATGCCAGAGATCCCTTGATGCCCCTTCTTTTTAGCCAGGTTCACCGCTTCGTTCACGGCAGCATGCGGGGGAATCCGGTCAAGGTAATGCAGCTGGTAGAAGCTGAGCCGCAACAAATTACGGACCCAGGGCGCCAGTTTCGCCAGTCCCTTCGTTACAAACGGCTCCAGAAAATAATCGATGGTATTCAACCGCTGAATAGTGCCGTAGACCATCTCGGTTGCGAGTCCAGCGTCCGGTCCGGTCAACCCGGATTTTTGCAGGGCCCCGTTCAGCAGCAGATTGCTATAGGCGCCCTCCTGCTCGACGGCCGTCAATACCTGCAGCGCCACGCTGCGGGCCGACGGAGCTATCAAACCACGGCCCATCCCCTGGGAGGATGACGTTCCGGTTGGCTTCGCTGGTTTTCGGCCGTCCCCGCCGGCTGGTCTCATTGCTCCTCGGCCTTGGCCCGGCCCTTTGCCGCTCGAGCCCGTGCCCGTGCCTGTGCCCAAACCCGAGCCATGATTGGCGCGGCTCATGACAGGACCGTCCCGATGCTCATCACACCGCCGCGTATGAACTCGCCGGCCTCCATCGCTTTCTTGCCGGCAGGCTGAACCCGGGTCAGCCATACGGAGCCATCACCGGTTCTAACTTGAATCCCCTGCGGCGAGAGCGCCAGCACTGTCCCCGGCACTTGTCCAACCCTCAACGGTTCCGCCCCTGCAGATGCACCGCCTTCCGCTGGCTTGGCTACCGCCCAGACCTTGAACACCTCGCCGTTCCAGGTCGTAAATCCGCCGGCGAAAGGTACAAGTCCCCGTACGCGATCATAAATTTGCCGCGAGGTTGCGCTCCAGTCGATGCGCTCGTCCTCACGCGACAGATTCGGCGCATAGGTCGATTCCGCATCGTTCTGAGGAATGCGTGCCGCCGTCCCGGCAAGGATCTGCGGCAGCTGCTCCAGCAGTAACCGCGCTCCGGCTTCGCTCAGCTTCTCGAACAATGTGCCCGACGTATCCTCATCCTCGATTGGCACAACGGCTTTAGCGATCATGTCGCCGGTATCGAGCCCCTCGGCCATGTACATCAAGGTGATACCCGTTTCTTTCTCACCGTTAATGATCGCCCGCTGAATCGGCGCCCCGCCGCGGTATTTCGGCAGCAGCGATCCGTGCACATTCAAGCAGCCGTATTGCGGCAGCTCAAGCACGCCTTTCGGCAAAATCTGGCCATACGCCGCGGTAACGATCAAATCTGGCTGAAGTGCAGCAATTTCCGCCACAGCCTCCGGCGCGCGCATCCGTGTGGGTTGCAGCACGGGAAGCCCACGGCGCAAAGCGGCTTCCTTCACCGGCGTCGGCGTCAGCACCTTCTTACGGCCTTGCGGCCGATCCGGCTGCGTGACGACGCCAACAACGTTATAACCTTCGCGCAGCAGCCCTTCGAGTGAAGGCACCGCAAACGCCGGCGTCCCCATAAAAACGATATTCATCGGGCGGTATTCACTCCTTCTCTTCACCTTCAGGTGTAATCTCATATACTCTTTCCGCCACATCCGTATACAGCACACCGTTCAGATGGTCAATCTCATGTTGAAAAGCCCGTGCCAGCAGTTCCGAACCTGTATACGTCACTTCCTTGCCGTTGCGGTCCAGCCCTTTGACCGTAACGGTCATCGCCCGGCGGACATCCCCGCGATAACCTGGAATACTAAGGCAGCCCTCCGGCCCAAATTGCTCGCCTTCCGTGGACACGATTTCTGGATTAACCAGCTCGATCAGTCCGTGCTCATCCCCGACATCCACCACGATCAACCGTTTGAGGATGCCGATTTGCGGTGCAGCCAGACCGACGCCCTCTGCGTCGTACATCGTATCTGCCATATCGGTTAACAGTTTCTGAATGTTGGGTGTAATTTTCTTGACTTCCTTGGCTACTTCGTGCAGCACTTCGTCCGGTTCCTTCACGATAATCCGAATCGCCATGGTGACACTCCCTTTCCCGTCTTCACTTTGCTAGTTTCTATGGCTCTTTCCTTATTCTAACCCAAATATATGTCAACGGATAAAAAATGGATCATTTCAAGCGCAATCCATTACATCAGCATTTGGGGATCAACGTCGATGCTGATCTGAAGGATCGCATCGCGCAATTGGTCCAGCGTCGTCGCCGCTGTCTCCCGGACCAGGCCCACCGCGTCGAGCTCGCCGCGGTATTTCACCATGCATTGGAACCGGTAGCGGTTCTTGATCCGCGGAATCGGCGAGGCCACCGGGCCTAGAATGTCCAGTGCGGCTGGCGCAAACCGATCCAGGCTACCAAACCACCCTTGGCGCTGAGCTTTAGCTCGCAGGTCACCGGCAAAATTCTCCGCCATCCGCAGCAGCAGCGGCAGCTTCTCATGCGACAACGTGACCAGGATTAACCGGCTGTAAGGCGGATAATGGAGCGTCTTGCGCGTTTTTAACTCTTCGCGGACGAACGACAAATAGTCATGACCGCTGGCGTGAACGATGGAATAATGCTCCGGCATATAAGATTGAATGAATACTTCCCCAGGGAGCTGATGCCGCCCTGCTCGGCCGGCGACCTGCGTCAGGAGCTGGAACGTTTTCTCCGCCGAACGGAAATCCGGAAAGTTCAGCGCCGTATCCGCGGCGATGACGCCAACCAGGGTTACGTCGGGGAAATCTAGCCCCTTCGCCACCATCTGCGTTCCTAACAGCACATCGCCTTTCTTTTCGCGGAACGCTTGCAGTAGCTTCTCGTGAGCCCCTTTTTCGCTGGTGGTGTCTACGTCCATGCGAATGACGCGGATGCCGGGGAACAGCTTGGCCAATTCCCCTTCGACCCGCTGGGTCCCGGTTCCGAAGTACCGGATATGCTCGCTGCCGCATTCCGGGCAAACGGACGGCGCGACTTCCGCGTAACCGCAGTAATGGCAACGCAGATTGTTCGACTTCTGATGATAAGTCAGCGAAATGTCGCAATCCGGGCACCCGGCTACATAACCGCAGGTCCGACACATCACGAACGTCGAATATCCGCGTCTGTTAAGCAACAGCACGGTTTGTTCGCCGCGCTCCAGCCGGGTTGCAATCCCCTGATGTAGCGCGCGGCTAAACATCGAGCGATTCCCTTCCTTCAGCTCCTCCCGCATGTCGACGATTTGAACGCCCGGCAACTGACTGCCGGAAGGACGCTGCTTCATTTCCAGCAATACAGGCGCAAACTCGCCGTAATCGCCGCCTCCCGAACGCGCCGCATGATAACTTTCCAGCGAAGGCGTGGCCGAACCCAGAATCACGGCTGCCCCATGCTGGCGAGCTCGCATCACCGCCACGTCCCGGGCATGATATTTCGGCGTCTCCTCTTGCTTATAGGAGGTCTCATGCTCTTCGTCCATCACGATCAACCCCAGATGGTTAAACGGAGCAAAGATCGCCGAGCGTGCGCCGATGGCCACCTCCACGCGACCCTCGCGAATTTTACGCCATTCGTCGTAACGTTCGCCGGTGGACAAGCGGCTGTGCATCACCGCTACCTTCGCGCCGAAACGCCCCTTAAACCGTTCGACCATCTGCGGGGTTAGCGAAATTTCCGGCACCAGCACAATCGCCTGCCGGCCCGACGCGATGCAGCGTTCGATCGTCTGCAAATACACCTCGGTTTTACCGCTGCCCGTGACGCCATGCAGCAGGAATACTTCATGCCGCTCCGCGTCCAGCGATTCCGCCAGACGGTGGTAGACCCGCTCTTGCTCCGGCGTTCGCGTCAGCGGTTCGCTATGTTGAAAGCGCCGACCTTGGTACGGATCGCGAAACACCTCAACGTCCTCAATGACAGCAAAGCCCTTTTCCGCCAGCTTTTTGACCGTTCCGGCCGTTACCTGTAGCGTCGACAATACTTCCTGCAGCGACATCGGCAAACCCAGCTCCAGCAGAAACTCCAGTACTTCCTTTTGACGGCGCGCCTGCGGACCAAACGAAGCTAACGCTTCCTGTGCTGCTTGGCCGCTAACTGAGGCAGACACGGTTTTGACCGTCTTCTTGCGCACCTTGTCCTTAATCGCTTGGCTTTCCGTCAGCACCCCCCGGGCCAGCATATCTTTGATCAAGCTGGCTGCGTCCGGGTATCTTGCGCCCAACTGGGTCATCGTTACCGAGTCGGAGGCCCGGACAAAGCCCAGAATCTCCTCTTCTTCCGGCGTAACGAGACGCGGCAACGCAAATAGGCGGTCTATGCTATCCGACGATCCCTCTTCGACCGTGACATCGGCGCCCGCCACGCGGATATACCGCTCGGCCTTGCCCTTTAAAGCCGCCGGAATCATCGCCTGCAACGCCGCAATCAGGCTGCAAGCGTACTTACGGCTCATCCACTCCGCCAATTCAACGAGATCCGGCGGCATCGGCGGCGTCATGTCGAGCAATTCCTGAATCGGTTTCATCCGTGCCCGGTCCATCTCCGGCTGTTCGTGCAGGGAAACAACAAACCCCTGAACCGTACGACGCCCGAACGGAACGCCAACCCGGCTGCCCACCTCGATCCAGCCGGCCATCGATTCAGGGATTAAATAGTCAAAAGGCCGGTCGGTTTCCCGGCTCGGCACATCGACAATTACTTTGGCCATACGGTAGGTCATCGGTTCGTTCCCGCCAAACGCTCGCTGGCCAGCTCCAGAATTCGAAGCGCCACTTCGTCCTTGGCCATTTGCGGCACGGACAGAACCAAGCCGGACAAATCGTAGATGTTCACGATGTTGGTTTCGGAACCGAACCCCGCTCCCTGCGCGGTAACGTCGTTCGCGACCAGGAGATCGCAGTTTTTGCGTTTCAGCTTATCCATGGCGTGCTGCTCCACGTTCTCCGTTTCAGCTGCAAATCCGATCAGGAACTGCGTCGTTTTCTGCTTACCCAGTGTTTCTAGGATATCGATGTTTTTCACCAGCTCCAGCACGAGAGAATCATCGCTTTTTTTGATTTTTTGGACAGCGGTTTCCTTCGGCCGATAATCCGCTACGGCCGCCGCCTTGACCAGAATATCCGTATCCGCCCATTCCGCCCGTACCGCCTCGTACATGTCTTGAGCCGAGAGTACACGGGTGACCGGGATGCCGGTCGGCGGCTCCACCTGGGTATGCCCCGCAATCAGCACGACCTCCGCACCGAGGCGCTGTGCCGCTTTGGCGATGGCGAACCCCATTTTTCCCGAGGAATCGTTGGTGATATAGCGGACCGGGTCGATCCGTTCCACCGTACCGCCTGCGGTGATAACAACCTTCTTGCCGCTCAAAGGCTTTTGCGAAATACGGGCTTCCCGGGCATAATAGTCGTTAACAACCTGGACGATCGACTCCGGCTCCTCCATTCGCCCTTTCCCGGTATATCCGCACGCCAGCAGACCTTCCCCGGGTTCGATCATCAAGACGCCTCGCGCCGCCAGCTCCGCTAAATTGCGGGTGACCGCCGGATGCTCATACATGTGCACATTCATCGCCGGCGCAAGCATGATCGGAGCCTGGGTCGCCAGCAGCGTGGTCGACAGCATATCGTCAGCGATCCCTGCCGCCATTTTTCCGATGATATTCGCCGTTGCCGGCGCTACCAATACCAGATCCGCCCAATCGGCTAAATGAATGTGTGCGATCGATTCGGCATGCTTCTCGTCAAAGGTGTCGGTGTATACGAAATTTTTCGATAACGCCTGCATCGTCAGCTCTGTGATGAATTGGGTCGCAGAATCGGTCATGATCACGCGGACCTCCGCGCCTTCCTTCACCAGCTTGCTGCATAAGGACGCCGCTTTGAACGCGGCAATGCCGCCGGTCACGCCTAATAGAATCTTTTTGCCGGTTAACATCGCTACCCCTCGCTTTCCCCAAACGAAAAAAATAACAACCTCGCGGTTGTCGTAAAAAGAAGCCCGGAGGCCTTTCGTATATGTCTATAAGTTATCTAGTCTTTGGTATTCTCGACGATCTCTCCGATTTGGGGTTTCAGCTTGATGTAGTCGCCATAGATCTCTTCGAGGGCGATGCCCACTTGTTTATGCGATCTTGGCTGCTTCAATTCGCTTTTCTCCCCTTCGCGCAGCTGTCTGGCACGCCGGGAGGCGGCGACAACTAAAGAGTACTTGCTTCCGACTATTCCGAGCATTTTGTCAATCGATGGATACAGCATGTTCAAAACACCTCTTCTTATTTGGACTCATCACCCTATGAACGTTGGACTTTAGCACGACTATCTAATTTTGCAATGTTCGGCGATGATAATGGATTGTATTCTTTGGCAGGCCAAATCGATCTCGTCATTCACGACGGCGTAATCATAATTCTCCATCAATCCGATCTCGTGGGCCGCCACACTCATGCGGTGATCGATCGTGGCCTGATTCTCCGTGCCCCGGCCTTGAATACGGCCTTTCAGCTCATCAAGTGAAGGAGGAAGCAGGAACACGAACACGCCTTCGGGGAATTTCTCCTTAACCTTGAGCGCCCCTTGAACCTCGATTTCCAAAATGATATCCTTCCCGCCAGCCAGCGTCTCTTCCACGAAATCGCGGGGAGTTCCGTAATAATTGCCGACGTATTCCGCATACTCCAAGAGCTGGTCATTTTCGATCATTCCCAAAAACTGCTCCCGGCTTTTGAAAAAATAGTTAATGCCGTTTTCTTCCCCCAACCGGGGTTGCCGTGTGGTGGCTGATACGGAATAAACCAGCTCCGGCATCCGTTTGCGCAGCTCGGTGCATACCGTGCCTTTGCCAACGCCAGACGGCCCGGACAATACGATAAGTAACCCTTTAGACATATCTCTCTCCATTTTATTCGTCGTTGTCTTCATCTTTGGTGGACAAACGGTGAGCGACGGTTTCCGGCTGCACCGCCGACAATATCACATGATCGCTGTCCGTGATGATCACGGCACGCGTCCGTCGCCCGTATGTAGCGTCGATCAACATATGGCGATCCCTCGCCTCCTGAATGATCCGCTTGATCGGCGCGGACTCAGGGCTGACGATCGAAATAATCCGGTTGGCCGATACGATATTTCCGAAGCCGATGTTAATAAGTTTGATTGCCATGTTCAGGTAGTTCCCCCTAATTTGCTTGACTCACCTGGTGCCGATGGGATGGCTTATTCGAGATTCGCCGCCTGTTCGCGGATCTTCTCCAATTCCGCCTTCATCTCGACGACCAGGTTGACTAGAGCCAAATGATTGGCTTTAGATCCGATCGTATTGGTTTCCCGGTTCATTTCCTGTATAAGAAAATCCAGCTTGCGGCCTACCGGTTCATATGCCTGAAGCAGGCTGCGGCACTGCTCGAAGTGGCTCTTCAGACGAATCAGCTCTTCGTCAATGTTGGACCGGTCTGCAAACACGGCCACTTCCATCGCAAATCGCTGTTCATCATAATTCCCATCCAGCAATTCGGCAAGCCGCCCTTTCAGACGGCTCCGGTATTCACTCACGACTTCCGGAGCCAACCGGACTAACTCACCGTGAATCGCCTCCAACCGCAGCAGGCGTTGACCCAAATCCGCGGCCAGATGCTTCCCTTCCCGCTCCCGCATGCCCAGAAGCCCAATCAGCGCTTCCTCCAAGCCTTCGGTCAATATCTGTTCCCAGTCAGACTCGGCACTGCCGGCCGGTGTTACTTCCGCAGGTGCCGTCAAAGCGTCCGGCAGGGACAAGAGATCCCTGGCGCTAAGCTTCGCATCAACGCTATAGTGTCGGGCGAGCTCATCAGCAGCCTTTAGATACGCTTCGACGGCCGGCCGGTTCAACACATAAGGAAGGGTGCCGGATTCATCGCGTTCTTTACTGATGTACACATCAATACGTCCCCGTTTGATATGGCGCTGAACCAGACGCCTAAGTCCGTCTTCATAGCACGTCCATTCCCGCGGCATCCGCAGGACGACCTCGGCGTACCGGTGGTTGACGGACTTGATTTCAAATTGGACGACGTAACCGCCATACGATCTGACGGCCCCACCGTACCCTGTCATACTGTGCGACACAGGCATCACATCCGTTACCCTATTGTAATTGATTATGTGAACCGAGACAAGTGGGCCGAGCTCGGTTTGGACTTCTCGCGAACATAATTCATCAAGGCGACATTCATTTCGTAGAACATAAACGGGGTCATGAGATAAATTCCGTTAAAATGCTCCATCGCCGTATCGAGCAATTCTTTGGCGATTTCGACCCCCATCGCCCGCCCCTCTTCGCCTTGAAGTCCTTCCATCCGTTTACGGACGTCATCCGACAGCTGGATTCCCGGGACTTCGTTGTGCAGATATTCGGCGTTCTTTCCGCTAGCCAGCGGCATAATGCCGATGAATATCGGCACGTCCAGGTGCGCCGTCGCCTGCTTGATCGCCACGATCAGCTCGCGATCGTAGACCGGCTGGGTCATGATGTAATCGGCACCGGAGGCGATTTTCTTCTCCAGCCGTTCCACCGCTTTGTGCAGATGCTTCACATTAGGGTTAAACGCTGCGCCAACGACGAATTTGGCTTTTTGCTTCAAAGGTTTCCCTGAGAAGGAGATCCCGTCGTTCAACTGCTTGATCATCCGAATGATCTCGAACGACGTCAAGTCATACACCGAGCTGGCTCCCGGCAAATCGCCGAAACGGGCAGGATCGCCTGTCACGGCCAGGACGTGGTCGATCCCAAGCGCATCGAAGCCCATCATGTGCGACTGCGTACCGATGAGATTGCGGTCGCGGCAAGCGATATGCACCAGCGGTCTCAAGCCAAGCTGAGACTGGACCAGATGCCCCAGCGCCATGTTGCTCATCCGCGTTACGGCAAGCGAGTTATCCGCTAGCGTGAGCGCGTCGACGCCTGCTTCTTTCAAAGCCGCTGCACCTTCCATGAATTTGCCGATGTCCAGGTCACGCGGAGGGTCCAGCTCCACAATGACGGTATGACGCTGCTTCACGAGCTCGGTCAAGCTCGAAAGATCACGATCCTCGCCATCGATGCCGGCAGTTGCAGTAGTCGGCCGCTCTTTCAGCGTTACGGCAACGGACGAACGCGGCTCGGGCAGCTTCGTCTCGTTCGCCAGCGGCGCAACGGCATATCCCTCAAGCGCGGTCGCCATGGCGGCAATATGCTCCGGCGTCGTCCCGCAGCAGCCGCCGATCAATCTCGCGCCCAAATCCGCGAAGGAGCGGGCACATTCCCCGAAATATTCCGGCGTCGCTCCATATACATACTCTCCATCGATGTAGTCTGCCAAACCTGCATTCGGGAAGACGGACATCGGTACTTCGAGAGGACCGCCCACCCCGGCCATTACAGCCATAATGCCTTTTGGCCCGGAGTGGCAATTAAAGCCAAGCACGTCGGCCCCTTCCTGCACCAGCGCCCCGAAGGCCTCCGGAATCGTAAATCCATCCAGCGTACGTCCAATTTGATCGACGGCGAACTGGCAAATGACCGGAATGTCCGTCAGCTTGCGGGCTCTCCCCAAGGCAATCCGCATTTCTTCCAGGTCGTAAAACGTCTCGAACAGCAGCGCATCCACCCCTTCAGTCAGCAAGGCGGCAATATGCTGCTCGAAGTAACTCCCGAGCTCTTGGGCATTGACGTTCGCCCGCTTGCCCCCGCGGATGGAACCGACCGCACCCGCAACGTATGCGCGGTCTCCCGCCGCCTGTTTGGCGATCCGTACCGCGGCCCGATTGATGTCTTCTACCTTGGCCTCCAGCCCGAATTTAGACAATTTATAGTAATTCGCCGAAAACGTATTGGTTTCCAACAGCCGAGCACCGGCATCGAGATAGCGGCGATGAATGTCGCCAATCACGTCCGGGCGCAGCAAATTAAATTCTTCATATGAAATGCCGACCGGAAAACCCAGCTGATACAAGTAAGTACCCATGGCTCCGTCGCCAACGAGAATTTCGCGTTTCCATGTCGTACGCAAATCCGGTTTCATGCTTCTGCCCCCTGACTGCCGTGATGTCTGATTCGCCTCATGATCAACCCGGCGCAAACTATTATCATATTAATTTAGCATAAATCGCTCAGAATGATAAGGTATCCTTCCACATCTCCTGCAAGGTTCGTCACAAAAAAGCCGGACCCCCGCTAAGGAGAGCCCGGCTTACTTGCAACAAGAATTAACGGAACGTTACATTTCGATGCTACCTTTATATACCTCTTCCGCCGGACCCGTCATGTATACGTGATTGTCGCGTTCACTCCATTCGATGAACAGGTCGCCGCCCTTAAGTCCGATCCAGGCGGCTCGATCCGTTAATCCGTTCAACACCGAGGAAACCAACGTGGCGCATGCGCCTGTGCCGCAAGCCAGCGTTGGGCCCGCACCGCGCTCCCAAACGCGCATCTCGACCCGCTGACGGTTCGTCACGGTGGCGAATTCGACGTTGATCTTACGCGGGAAGAACGGGTGCACCTCCAGCTTCGGGCCCCATGTTGCCAAATCAAAGTTTGGCGCATCGTTGACGTAAATGACGCAGTGCGGATTGCCCATAGAAACCGCCGTAAAAGTAAATTCCCGGCCGCTCGTCTCGATCGGCTGACTTAGCACCGGTTGTTGATCCAACGTCGTCGGCACGGCCAGACCGTCCAAGATCGGCTGACCCATATCTACCCGGACCGTCTTAACGGCTCCGTCTTCAACCTGCAAGGTCACCTGCTGAACGCCTGCACCTAACGTTTCGATCGTTACGTCCGTCTTATCCACTAAACGATGGTCGTATAGGTATTTGGACACGCAGCGGATCGCGTTCCCGCATTGCTCGGCTTCCGTGCCGTCCGAATTGATGATGCGCATTCGAAAATCCGCTTTCTCCGACGGGAGTATGAACACCAATCCGTCCCCGCCAACCCCAAAATATCGGTCACACCATTGAATTGCCAGCTCAGATACGTTGTCCGGCAGTTGTTGTTCACCGTAAAATACTAAGAAATCATTGCCTAGTCCGTGCATTTTCGTAAATTCCATGCTAACCCACTCCTGCATCGTTAAATGATAGGGTTAGTCTATCTTTTGCCCGGGGCAAAAGGTATTGATTTTATGCACGAATATTTGTACTTTTCGCGGTGACGAACGGGCGAGGCCCGCTGCTACGCCGGTTTCGTTTGCTGGACCAAACGCTGCCCGCACCCATCAGGAAGGTCGGAATGCCTGCGGCTACCAATGTGATCGCCCACTCCCGCATGCCAAGCGGTACCGTTTTGAAGATCGGTTGCAGCGGTTCGATGTACATGACTCCTAGCAACAGCGCGATCGACGACAGAACGGCGGCTACCAGATATTTATTTTGCAAAATGTTGCGGTGGAAAATCGAACGCGAGCTGCGGCAATCGAACACATGGATCAGCTGTGCCATGACCAGGGTGGCGAAAGCGACCGATTGCGCTTTGATCAACTGCGCCGGATCGCTTGGCGCGACCCGAAGTGTCAGCCAGAAGGCACCTAGCGTGCAAAGGCCGATGAGCACCCCTCGGCTGATGATCTTCCAGCCCAAACGCCGTGCAAAGATATTCTCGTTTGCGCCGCGCGGTTTGTGCTCCATCAGATCCTTCTCTGGCTGGTCGACACCCAACGCCATCGCTGGCAAACCGTCGGTCACGAGGTTGACCCACAAAATCTGGATCGGCAAGAGCGGCAGCGGCAAGCCGGCCAGCATGGCGAAGAACATCGTTAAAATCTCACCGACATTGGAAGCCAGCAAATAACGAATGAATTTACGGATGTTCTCGTAAATACTGCGGCCTTCTTCAATCGCAGCCACGATGGATGTGAAGTTATCGTCGCTTAGGATCAGCGAGGACGCTTCCTTCGACACGTCCGTGCCCGTTATGCCCATGGCGATGCCGATATCGGCCGCCTTGATCGCCGGCGCGTCGTTCACGCCGTCGCCCGTCATCGCCACGACATGCCCATTCCGCTGCAGCGCCTTAACGATCCGCAGCTTATGCTCCGGGGATACCCGGGAGTACACGTAAATGTTCTCGACTTGCTTCTCCAGTTCTTCGTCACTAAGCATCTCCAGCTGTTGGCCCGACATCGAGGTACCACCTCGCGGCAAAATGCCGAGATCCGCTGCGATCGCCTCCGCCGTTAATCCGTGGTCGCCAGTGATCATCACCGTCTTGATGCCGGCCCGGCGGCAGACCGTGATGGCATCCCGTGCTTCGCGGCGCGGCGGATCGATCATCCCGGTCAGGCCGACGAAGATCAGCTGCGATTCCACATGATCCTCGTGATCCGACCCTTCCGCTGGTTTTAAGTCGCGGTAAGCCATCCCAAGCACGCGCAGTGCGCTGCGAGCCATTTGTTCATTGGCCGCTTGCACTTTCTGCCGGAACGTGCCTGTGAAGGGGACGACTTTGCCTTCCCACAAAATATAGGAACATCGCTCCAGCAGCATGTCCGGCGCGCCTTTGACCAGCGCCATTTTGCCACCTTGATGGGAGACGATCACGGACATCCGCTTGCGCTTAGAATCGAAAGGAAACTCCTGATCGCGGGCATACATCCCGCTTAAGGTTACGGGCGATAAGCCCATTTTGGAAGCTAGCGTGACCAATGCTCCCTCAGTGGGGTCGCCCTTTAGCTTCCAGAGCGGGCCGACTTGGGCAGCCTCTTCCTTCGTCTTGCGGCGGCCACGCTTCTCCGGGTCGTCCTCATAGATGACCGCGTTGCTGCACAAGGCGCTGATTTGCAGCAGCCGGCGCAGGCTTTGGTCCTTGCGCAAATCGACGGGCATGCCTTGATCCAGAATGTTCCCTACAGGCTCGTACCCTTCGCCCGTCACTTCCAGCGACCGTCCTTCCAACCACACCCGGGTAACGGTCATTTTGTTCTGGGTCAGCGTGCCGGTCTTATCCGAACAGATGACCGAGGCGCAGCCCAGGGTCTCCACCGACGGCAGCTTGCGGACGATCGCCTTGCGCTTGATCATACGCTGCACGCCCAACGCCAATGCGATCGTCACGATGGCCGGCAAACCTTCCGGAATAGCCGCAACGGCCAGACTGACCCCGGCAAAGAACATGCTGTTTGCCGGCTGTCCTTGCAGAATCCCCAGCAGCACCACAACAACGGTCAAGCCAAGCGCCATGTAAATCAGAATTTTGCCAAGCTGTTCCAGACGCCGCTGCAGCGGGGTTTCTTGGACCTCGGTATTTTGGATCAAATCAGCGATTTTCCCCATCTCGGTGTCCATACCCGTGCGAATGACGACTCCTCGACCCGTACCGCGCGTGATCATCGTGCCCATGAAGCCGATATTCTTCTGGTCACCCAGCGGAACATCGCTTTCGCTAAGCACTCCCGCATGTTTACCCACCGGATGGGATTCGCCGGTCAATGCGGATTCTTCCACGTCCAGGCTATTTGTGGCTAACCAACGGATATCCGCAGGAATCCGGTCCCCGCTTTCCAGCAGAACGATATCTCCCGGAACAAGCTCTCTAGCCGGTATGTTCTTGACAACACCATGGCGTAGTACGTTAGCATGGGGCGCGGACAGCTCTTTCAGCGCCCGTAGGGAACGTTCCGCGCGGAATTCCTGGATGAATCCAAGCACCCCGTTCAGAATAACGATGGCGATGATCGTGATGGCATCCAGATATTCGCCGAGAAAACCAGAAATCAGCGTGGCGCCCATCAGCACCAGCATCATAAAATCCTTAAACTGGTTCAGAAACAGCAGGATCGGGGAGATACGTTCTCCCTCCTGCAGTTCGTTCCAGCCGGACTCCTCGCGTCTCTTCAGCGCTTCTTCATCGGTCAGGCCCTGTTCACGCGTGACGCCGAAGCGTTCCAGAAGCGCTTCACTGCTCCACTGGTGCCAGAATTTTTGTTCCATCCTCCTTATTCCCCTTCCGTTTATTATGCAGTATCGGCGTGAAGGCTTTTCCACCTAGGGTAAATGTATTCCGGCCAGTCCCAAATTATCACAGAGGAGCCCTTAAGTTTTTGCCCGAAGTATGGCATCATAGAGGAAGGCTCCATCGCTGAACAACCTCTTTCATTTATAAGAAAAGAATAGGAGAATCTCATAAAATGGCACTCGACGGTATCGTAACTCGAGCGATCGTACACGAACTGCAAGTTTGCATCGGCGGTCGCATCAATAAAATACATCAGCCTGCAGGGAGCGATCTCGTCTTTCACCTGCGCACGCAGGCTGGCAACAAACGACTCTTGCTGTCGGCAAACCCGACGTATCCGCGGGTTCATTTCACGGAAGCGTCATTTCCCAATCCGCTAGAGGCGCCGATGTTTTGCATGCTGCTGCGCAAGTACTGCGAAGGTGGCAGCATTGAAGCCGTGACCCAGGTCGGCATGGAACGGATCATCCATATCGACGTTCGTACGCGCGACGAGCTCGGCGACTTATCCATCAAACGAATCATCGTCGAATTGATGGGACGACACAGCAACATCATTCTGGTCGATCCGGCCACCGGGACCCAGTTGGACGGAATTCATCACGTAACGCCGGCGATTTCCGGCTACCGGGTCGTCATGCCCGGGTTCGCCTATACGGCGCCGCCGGAGCAGCATAAGCGCAATCCGCTTGAAGCGGATCGCGAGTCCTTTATGGCTGCTTGGCGAGCGGCAACGGCCGAAGGCAAAGGCACTGGCAGCGGATGGCTGGTCGACGCCTTTGGCGGACTAAGTCCGCTGATGGCCGGCGAAATCTACGCTCGTGCCGAAGTTGGCGTTGCCGCGATGGAGATCGGGCTGAACCCGGAGGAGGCGGAGCGGTTGTGGCAGGCTTTTTCCGAATTAATGGAGGAGGTTCGCGGCCAACAATACGCCCCCATGACCGGCGAGAACGCAAAGGGGAAGAGCATCTTCTCCGCTATTCGGCTCACAAGCGCCTGCGAGGAAATTCGCACCTACCCTTCGATCAGCGAATGCATGGAGGACTACTACGGGGATAAAGCACTGCGGGATACGGTCAAGCAAAAGACGAGCGACCTGCTACGTTTCCTGCAGAACGAGCGGAACAAAAATGTAAAGAAGCTGACCAACTTGGAGCAAGACTTGAACGAAGCGGAGGACGCCGAACGTTACCGCATCTGGGGTGAGTTGCTCCTTCCTTCGCTGCATGCGATCCATAAAGGCGACACCTCCGCTGAACTGGTCAACTATTACGATGAAGAGCAGAAGATGGAGACGATTCCGTTGGATCCGCTGCTGACGCCTTCGGAGAACGCCCAGCGTTATTTTAAGAAATACAACAAGTTCAAGAACAGCCTCGCCGTCATCGACGAGCAAATGGTACTAGCCAAGGGGGAAGTCGCCTATCTCGAAGGCTTGCTGCAGCAGTTGAATGACGCGACGTTAAGCGATATCGACGAGATCCGCGAGGAGCTGACCCAGCAAGGGTACTTACGGGATCGGGCCAAACGGGGGAAGAAGAAGAAAAAAGGCGATCGTCCGACGCTGCATGTCTATACCTCGTCGGAGGGCATCGAAATTTACGTTGGCAAAAACAACCTGCAAAACGAATACGTCACGAACCGGCTCGGCAAACCCAACGATACCTGGCTGCACACCAAAGACATTCCAGGTTCGCACGTGCTGATCCGCAGCGAGTCGTATGGTGACGCAACGCTGAATGAAGCCGCGCAGCTCGCCGCCTATTTCAGCCAGGCGAAGCAATCGAGCAGCGTCCCAGTCGACTGCACGTTGATTCGTCACGTCCGCAAACCAAGCGGTGCCAAACCCGGCTTCGTGATTTACGACCATCAGCGGACGTTATTCGTCACGCCGGAGGAGCAGATGATTAAGGCATTGCCGAATACGGTGAAAAACGGCTGATGATCGAGGCTCGCGTGGGAAGGACCGCCCGCCCATATGAAGGTCCAAATGCAAAAGTGCAGTTGAACTCATCCGAAACTGCTGCACTTTTGCATTTGCTCCATAAATAAACGGTGCTCCAAAGGGATTCAAGATTCATAACCCCTTCGGAACACCGTTTTTTCAGTTCCCTTCTGCCCATGCAGCTGCCGCCGTCTGCCTCAGCCGTTCAACCGTCCCTGGCGGAGCCGTGCGTCCGCCCAAATCCCCATGGAATACGACGCCCTGCCGCACGCCGTGGTAATCGGACCCGCCGGTGACGATGAGCCCATACTTCTCAGCCATCGCAGCATAACGGAGCTCCTCCTCCGGCCCGTGGTCGGAGTGGTACACCTCGATCCCGGCCGGCTTCCCGCGCTCTACGATCGACCGTACCAAATCATCATCGCTGTATAGACCTGGATGAGCCAGCACCGGCACACCGCCCGCCTCACGGATCCAGACAATTGCCTCCTCCGGGGCGATGCGCGGCAACGAGGCGTATCCCGGTTTGCCTTCGGCCAAATACCGATCAAAGGCATCCCGCATATCGGACACATACCCTTTGCGGACGAGGGTATCGGCGATATGGGGTCGACCGAGGCTTTCATCCGGACGCAGCGGTCGGGATAGCCCCGCCTTCACCTCCTCCAGTGTAATCGAAAGGCCTAATTGCTCGAGCTTAGCGATAATCAACCCATTCCGCTCTTCTCGCACCAAGCGCAGCCGGGCTAACCGCTCCTTAAACCGGTTATCCTCCGGATCCACAAAGTACCCCAGTACATGAATATCTTTTTCTCCGACCCGGGTACTGATTTCGATGCCGGGGACGACGTCCAATCCAAGCTCTTTCCCGGCCAGCAGTGCCTCCGCGATCCCGGCAACGGTATCATGGTCCGTGATGGCCAAGCCCGTTAGCCCTTTCTCTTTGGCTAACCTCACATTTTCCGCCGGTTGATTCATCCCGTCCGAAGCTTGAGTGTGCGTATGTAGGTCATAACGTTCCATTGCCGTCTGCTTTTCCATGTCCATCCCCTCCTTAAGGTGAGCTATGCCCTGAAGTCGTTTGCGGATATTCCCGCAAGAAGGTTAAAAATGTCACCGCGGTAACCGGTAGCAGCGTCGATTTCAAATGAATCGAATAAAACATTCGTTTAAAGGACAGCCCTTCAATATCCAGCACCTCCAGCAGTCCCAGCGCCTGCTCATGCTTCACGGAAGAAGGCGAAATGATCGTGATGCCGATTCCGGCCTCCACCGCTGATTTCACCGCCCCGGTGCTTCCGAGTTCCATAACGGTGTGAATTCGGCTGATATCGACCCCTCGCCTGCGCATTTCATCCTCCATCACCTGGCGGGTGCCGGAGCCTTTCTCTCTCAGCACGAATGGGTAATGAACCGCTTCCTCCATCGTGACGGATTTTCTCCCCGACAACGGGTGACCGGCAGGAACGATCAGCTTGAGTTCGTCTTCCATAACGGGCTCGGATACCATATCCGGATGCTGAACCGGGGCTTCGACCAATCCGAAATTAAGCTGGTGATTCATGATTTCATCGATGATTTGCGTCGTATTGATCACCTTCATGACGATCGAAATATGCGGATACCGTTGGCCGAATGGCCCTAGCAACCGGGGCAGGACGTATTCCCCGATCGTCAAGCTGGAACCGAGTTGTAACCGCCCTTCCAACATGGAGGTATGCCGCGACATCGCCTGTTCCGTTTCGCGGATCAATTCCACGCTTTGGCGAGCGAACGGAAGCAGCGTATGCCCGGCTTCGGTTAATTCGATCTTTTTCGTGGACCGGACCAGCAGCTTGGTGCCAAAGTAATCTTCGAGCGATTGGATTTGCATCGTGACCGCAGGCTGCGTCATATGCAGCGCCTGGGCGGCTGCAGAGAAGCTGCCCCGTTGCGCCACCGTATAGAAAATATGGAGCTGGTGGTAGTTCAACGCCATCGTCCGGCACTCCCCTTTCTCGTTCTTTCCCCTACAATAGCATGCCCGGACCAACAAAAAAAGCATGCCGTCACCCAGCATGCTTGATTCCATAGCCTCTTCATCATCTACTTTCCACCGTAACCATCCTATCGGCGCTTGCGGCTATTCTTCATCAACGTCATTCGCCGGGAATGGCGCAACCAGGAATAATAAGATTTCAAATCGCGCAGTTCGATGGTTTCCGACATCCGTCCCAGGAAGGTTACAATGATCATGCGGTGCATCGGGCGTCCGGAGAGATCAAATTCGCCCGGAATTTCCGCAAATTCAGCGACCATCACAAGATCGTCATCAATCAGGTAGACGTCCTCTTCCTTCCGATAGTACGGCGTAATCCGGCCCTGCTTCAGACATTCCCATGCCCATCCGGCAATCTGTTCAAACCCGATATTGTCCCGATCGATTCTGTCCTGATATCTGAGTTTGGCATGATTCGTCACTACGATATCGGCAACTCTCTTGTCCCCTAGCGCAATATGGAAGGATTCATAGGTTCTCCAGCGTTCCGTTGCCCGGTCTCTCATGCCGCACCTCGCATTAAATAGGTCTGTAAAAATAGAAGACGATTGAATTAGGTCTTTTTAACTAAGCACTTTCGCCTATTATATTACAACAAACCCTATTTTTCTACAAGGTCAAAGCTCTCTTTTCCCAAGAAAAAGGAGTATTTTAGAACTTTAGTCTCATCAACCTATGCAGGTCATCCGTCCTACGGCGATTTTCGGCAAAAAAATACCGCGCAACGAAGGTGTTCGCTGCACGGCACTGACGCCCCTTAATTGGGGAAGGTTACAATCCATAGAAGCGGGTTTTATCCGGGACGTCTTTGGTGTATTCCGTTTTAATTTCTCCGCGGTAAGACCGCTCAATCTTGCGAACATAAGAAAGCTTGCGGATATTCCGCATCGTTTCCTCCGCCCGATCGGTGTTTACATACATCACCACATAATGCATCCGGCGGGACAAATAATGCACGCTTCCGTATTTATCCAAGTTCCTTGCCGCTTTTAAGTCGCTGACCCAAATGATATAGCCTGTACGCTCCGGAAACATGACTTTCCCCCTCCCGTTCCTCAACTATTGAAAATTCCGGAAAGTCAGCGGCTCCGCCGCTTCTTCCGGAATTCTCGGCTGCCTATTTGCATTAGCCGCAGCCGCAACTTCCGCCGCTGCCGCAGCCGCCTTTTGGGTTCGGATCATTGCTTGGCACCTTGATCGTAGTTGAAACCGCATAAGCGATCATTTCCGACATTTGGTGAAGAATATCGTCCAGCTCGTTCTCGGCCGCTTTGAATTTGCGGACCGCCTCGAAGCGTTCCAATTCCCGCTCTACCTCAGCCACTTTATCCTTCGCTTCGTGATAGTTGGGGTGGAAGTGTCCGAAACGCTCGGTCTCCCGGAACAGCTCCTTCTGAGCCTCCAGTTTCTTGACCCATGCCTGAATTTCGCTATCCTCCTCCACGCGCTGCTTCCAATATAAGTATTCGGATACGGCGGCGGATTGATTTATCATATCGCCTAATTCATAGGCGTTTGTCAGCACTTCGGCCATGTCGACCGTGTTCTTCTCGATTACGCTCATGAATTTTCATCTCGCTTTGATGTGAAATGTTCCACCCTGAGGTAGACGACATTATCATACCACAATCCTTTAGCGAGCAGAAGAGGTTCATCCTTCCTAATCTCCCGTTTAGCGTAAACCTGCGGGGAGAATGAGGCGAATTGCTTGCCAGTCCCCGGGGGAAAGAACGATCTCCTTTGACGGTTCTTCGGAAGAAGGGAGCGTCCGCACCTTAACTCTCCAATCCGCTTCACCTTCCACGGTAAGCGGTACGTAAAGAATAGCCTCCTCACCGATTTGCACCATCAGTTTGGCTTGCCAGGCCAAGGCTCGTTGCACGAGTTCTCGTGCGGTCGATGCGTGATACTTCCTCAATTCTCTCCACCACATGGCTGGCAATTCCGTCCATCCCGGGAACAACTCCTCAATGTCTGGCGGATCAAGATCCGGTTCGTAAAAATGCAAGTCCGCTCCTTTGTAAATCCACCCTTGGTTTTCCTGAGGTTGCCGATTCTCGCCATTCGGATTTGACATCTCCGTCAACTTCGGATACATCGGTTCGTCCGGATCTTGCGAAGCCCGGTTGACGGGAGCCAAACGTTCTCCGTCCAAGATCTTCAGAACTTCCACCTCGCAACCCGGATTCATGAGAAAATGGAGCGGGCCAATCCGCTCTAGCTTATCGGCCAATAGCGGCAGGCTGCCGATACGATCTGCGGCTTCCTCATCGGCGCAGATCAGCAACTTCACATCAGCCAGCGTTGTCCGACCGATTTCTCGTCCCCACTGGAGGAGCGCCTCGCGAACCGGCTCTGGTATGCCGGCAGAACACGCCTCCAGATGCCGCAGGATGTCTTGTGGGGTACGACCCATGCGGCAAGCCTGCTCCAGCCCCGCACGCGTCAGTCGATAGATGCTCATCATGCCGGACGAAGCCAACTCGGCATAAGCCTCCAGTTCGAAACGGACTGTAAAGGGCACGTCTGGCGGAACGAGTAGCTCGAAATCGGGTTGTACAATCAGCTTTCCTTCAGAGGCTTGAGATGTCACTGGCGAAGAAGGGCTCCGTTCGATCAGCCAACGGAACATTGCACCGTCCTCAGGATGGCTGCCGAGCTCCATCCAGCCACAGCCGCAAAGGGTGTCCAACCAACCTTGGATCCAGACTTGGCGCTCCGTGGACGGATTGCTGTCCGGTCCCAGCAGCCCCTGGTCTTGGAGTGAGCCGAGCAATTCCTCGAGCGAATACCAAACGCCGGTTCTCAAATCCGCCGCCGTCATTCGCAAAACAACATGCTGTAACGCGGCATCTGCCGGTACATAGCGCTGCAGCATTTCGTGCATCAGGACGACGTTCATTGCCTGCAGGTCAAAGGATAGCCACGCCGCCAATCCCGGCGGATGAACCCGCCATAACGCCCGTTCCTTGACGATCAACCCCAACGCCAGCATTAGATCCAGCGCGACGGCAAGCGCGGGTGAATACACGTCCGGATGCGGATAGTTTAGCTTTAGATCGGCAACGTCCTCCGCTTTCAACGCGATCCGCGCTTCCAGCTTGCCGCGTTCCTTCTGATGAATTGTCCCTTTTGCCGTCATTCGCAGCCCATTTCCTGCGATCCAGGTTAAGGCGCGGAACAGATCCATCGCTAAGCCCGGTTTCGCCTCCCGCTGCAGACTAACCCGCGTAGAGTCCTGCTCTCGCAGCTCCGCGTACCCCCACGCGTCCCCTATTCCCAGCAGCCGGTCCAGCGGCAGGTAATACAGCTTCTCGCCCCAAGCTTTGCGCACCGCGGCGAGGTCTCCGGAGCGCAGCAACGCCGGAAGCGCTGCGCGTATGTCCGCTCCGCTTACGTCTCCGGCCGCAGCGGCGTTGGCCTGTTCCAGCTTAAACGGCTGACCGGCAAAGCGGCGAAACAGGAGCTGAAGCGCCTGCATTTCGGCTTCATTCAACGAGTTCGCATTCCGCATCTCCTTCAAAGGAAGCTCGCCTTCATAAGCCGACATACTTGGTCCCCTGCTCATGCTTCAACCCCCTCCCGATCTCTCAGCACGGCATATTCATAACCTTGCTCCAGCAAAAACAACTGCCGCCGTAAAGCAAACTCTTGCTCCCGGGTGTTCTCCGAAACAAGCGTATAAAAATAGGCTCGGCTGCCGTCCCGCTTCGGCCGCAAGATCCGGCCCAGACGCTGGGCCTCCTCTTGGCGTGAGCCAAAACTGCCGGATATTTGAATGGCCACCGAAGCATCTGGTAAATCTACCGCGAAATTGGCGACTTTCGAAACCACCAGGACCTGCAGTTCCCCATCGCGGAAAGCCTGAAACAGTTTGCCACGCTCCGCCTGGGGTGTACTTCCGGTGATGAGCGGGACTTGAAGCTCCCTTGCCATGCACTGCAGTTGGTCTACATACTGTCCGATAACCAGCACCTGACGATCCCGATGCCGATCCAAAAGCCGCCGTACAATCTCGTTTTTGTATGGATTTTCCGCAGCGATGCGAAACTTCTCCCGTCCTTCGGCTTGAACGTATTTGTCCTGCTGGGGTTCAGGCATTGCCACCCGGATCTCCTGACAATCAACCTGTGCGATAAACCCGCTTTCTTCCAGGGTTCTCCACGGAACATCGTACCGCTTCGGTCCGATCAGGGAGAAGACATCCCGCTCGCAGCCGTCCTCTCGAACCAGCGTGGCGGTCAAGCCGAGGCGTCTCGTCGCTTGGATGTCGGCCGTTGCGCGAAAGATCGGTGCCGGAAGTAGATGCACTTCATCGTATATGATCAGCCCCCAATCACGTTCATTAAACAAAGACATATGCTTGAAGCCTTCCTCTTTCCGCGAGCGGTGCGTCAATATTTGATACGTAGATACGGTAACCGGCTTGACCTGTTTTTTCTCGCCCGAATACTCCCCGATCGCCTCGGCAGGCAGCGTTGTTTTCGAATTTAACTCGGCAATCCATTGGCGCACCGAAGTCACATTGGAAGTCAGAATTAACGTCTCGCATTGAAACCTTTCCATTGCCGCAAGACCAACCACAGTTTTGCCCGCACCGCAGGGGAGCACCACGACACCGCTGCCGCCGTCGCCCGTCTCGCTGGCAAATCCAGCGACGGCTTCCCGCTGATACGGTCTGAGCAGGAACGGACGCCCCTCGTCCAGCTCCTGCCGAAGTACGATCTCGAGGGTGCGGCCTTGATGATACCCTGCTTCGTCCAGCACGGGATAGCCCAGCCGGGCAAGCTCCTGCTTTAAGGAGCCGCGGCACGAGGCTGGCAAATGGAGGCGTCGCTCGTCCACCAGGCACCATGTCCCCGCCGGCAAAGCCAGTTGGCCGGCTATAGGCTCCAGGAAGCCGGCTTCAACGGTATCGTCGCACTCCAATTCCAGCCGGTCCGATTCCCCAGGAATCGGACGCAGCTTTAATTGCCCATACCGGCCCATCCAGCGTCGGATGTCTTCGGCAGCACCACTCGGCAGCCCGTACCGGGCCAAGGACGCAAGTTGATCCAGCACTTGGTCCGCGTCGATTCCACAGGAAGCGGCGTGCCATAAAGTGAGTGGGGTGATTCGATATGTATGATAGAAAGCCGGGCTCTTCACCAACTCGGCGTAATGGGATAACTGCTCCCGTGCCGTATCGAAGCCGGGATGCTCCTTCTCCAGCAGCACCGTCAAATCTCTTTGAACGATGCATGCTCCCGTTTCATTCATCGGTTTGCCCTCCTTTAGTTCAGTTCGCCGCAATCAGCAAAAAGGAGAAGTCCGCCGCACTGGCCGCGCACCTCTCCCGCTTGTTTCCATCTCCTAATGCACCTGCTCCGAGATTTCGGACAAAGCTTCTCCCGCATTGTCGGCAAAGATGTTACGCACGGCCATATCGCCGATCGAAACGATTCCGATCAAGCGATCCCCTTCGCATACCGGAAGCCGGCGAATTTGCTGCTGGGCCATCAGTTCAGCCGCCTCATCCACCGACATGTCGCGGGAAGCGGTTTTGATCCCTTTGGTCATCACTTCATCGACCGCGGTAGAGCCGGGCCGCTTCTCAGCGATCCCGCGAATGACCAAATCCCGGTCGGTGATAACGCCGATCAGCTTATCCCCGCCTTCGACCACCGGAATAAACCCCGTGTCGTTTTCTTTCATCTTTACCGCCACTTCATAGACATTATCTTGTGGGGTCACAGTCACGATGTCATCGGTCATGATTTCGCTAACTTTTTTCAACATATATCCCTCCTTCGGACATAGCGTGCCAAAGAAGGAAGCGGTTTATGCGTGTTCGTCCTGATAGGATTCCGCCATCGCGGCCAGCAGACCCGCCGCATGCAGCATGGCGTCCTCGTCGATGTCGAATTTCGGATGGTGATGCGGGTAAATCGCGCCTTTGTCGGGGTTTCCGGCCCCGACGAACATAAAGCAGCCCGGCACTTGCTGTAAATAGTAAGCGAAATCCTCCGCCGGCATAATCTTCGGCGACAACTCGGCCCGAAGCCCGAATACACCGGGAGCCACTTTCATAAATCGGCGGTATTCACCTTCATCGTTCACCAAGCTCGGGTAACCCATCATATAGTTGATTTGGGCTTCCGCGCCGTACGCCTCTGCCGTATTTTTAGCCATAACATGGATTCGCTCGCGAATCAGCTCTCTTGTCTCCTCACGGAAGCAACGAACCGTACCGGACAGCCTGCAGCGGTCAGCGATGATGTTCTGCGCCGTGCCGCCCTGGATGGAGCCAATCGTGACGACGGCCGGATCCAGCGGATCAACCGAACGGCTCACAACGCTTTGAAGCTGCAGCACCAGTGCCGAAGCGGCTACTACACTGTCCACCGTTTTGTGCGGCATGCCGCCGTGTCCCCCACGCCCCTGCACATCGATGAAAAATTCATCGGTCGAGGCCATCAGCGGTCCCGGGGCGCTCGCCACGATGCCGACGGGAATGGGTGTCCACAAGTGAACTCCGTAAATGACGTCTACCCCGTCCAGCGCCCCTTCCTCGATCATCGATTTTGCCCCGCCAGGGCACACTTCTTCCGCCGGCTGGAAGAGCAGTCGGATTTCTCCGCGCAGCTTCGCTTGGGTCCGGCTGTAGTATTCGGCCAGCGCCAGCAACGTAGCCGTATGGCCATCATGCCCGCAGGCGTGCATCACGCCGGGGTGCAAAGAGGCGTACTCGCACGTTTTCTCGTCCTGGATCGGCAGCGCGTCCATGTCGGCTCGAAGCGCTATCGTTTTGCCGGGAAGCTCCCCCCGAATTTTGGCCACGAGTCCAAACCCGCCGACGTTGGCTACCGTATCGATGCCTAGCCCCCGCAAGATTCCGGCGATCTGCGCCGAAGTCTCTTTCTCCATGAAGGAAAGCTCCGGATGACGGTGTAAGTGCCGCCGCCGTTCCACCATGGATGGAAACAAATCGCTTAATCGCTTCTCCTCCATCGTCCCACTCCTCTTTTCTTTCACGATCTCATTTAGCTTATTGTAGCAGAAAACGGGTTCATGGATCAGGTCAACCTTGCGAGAAATCGCCGATTTGCGAGGTTTTCCTATGCTTGCACAACCGATGGAAACATAATATCATGAGGATAAGTGTGATAAGTTTGATGAAAGTTCACAATTTGAACAGCGAACTTTTGGACCAATATTTTTAAGGGGGCACTCTTTACAATGATCGTAGAAAATACCGGATTGGACGGACTGCAAAGCGATTTGGCATACTTGGACGAAGCTGCGGAGAAGGTGGGCTTCGTACGCTGGCAATGGGAATACTATCGCGCTACATACGATTTTAAAATCGAATACAATAACAGTGACTACTACCTCCGTATCAACACGCGGGCAGTAGAAGGCAAACTGGAACGTCCGGACACGGTACTGGCGATCGAAGCGGTCTATATGGGGCGGGCCACTTTTCCGCATGGATTAGAGTATGAATCGGAGATTCCCGCAATGGTAATGAAGACCGCCAATCATAAATTGACGGAATTGAAGGAACTTCTTGAGGCCTAAGCGGACACGGCGATGAAAGAAGGCACAGAGAAACCAAGACGCGGAGCCCCCGATTTTCAATTGCTCATCTTGACCTTACTGATGGTCGGTTTCGGAATCGTCATGGTATTCAGCTCCAGCTCCAGCATCACGCTGGTCAACGAAAATTTCGGATATGACCCGATGTATTTTACCAAACGGCAAATGATATTCGGCCTGATCGGGCTTGTCGGTATGTTCGTGACGATGAATATCCCTTACGAGAAATATAAGAAGCTGTTTATACCCATTTTTATTCTGGCCATCATCATGCTGTTGCTCGTCCCTTTCATCGGTGGGCGCATCAATGGCGCGACCAGCTGGTTTACTATCGGCACGCTGGGGATTCAACCAACGGAGCTGGCCAAAATCACGACGATCTTGTACTTATCGGCCCTCATTTCCAAGAAAGGCGAGCGATTTCGGGATTTAAGAACCGGGTATATCCCGGTTATGGTGATCGTCGGCTTCGTTGCCGGCTTGATCATGCTCCAGCCAGACCTTGGTTCCTGTCTGATTCTCGTCGCTACGGCAGGGCTCATTATTTTCGCCGGGGGCGCCAATTTGAAGCACATTCTCGGCTCGATCGCGTTGCTCGTGCTTGGCGCAAGCATCGTGCTTGGCGTCGGAGCGTTGTGGGACAAAATCAACCCTCCCGATCCGACCGTTGCTGCGGGTGGCGATTATCGGATGGGCCGGATCGAGGCCTTCCTGGATCCTTGGCATGATACGCAAGGAACCGGCTATAACCTGATTCAATCGCTCACCGCAATCGGTCATGGCGGACTCACCGGCACCGGATTCGGACAAGGGATTCAGAAACTGCACTATTTGCCGAATGCGTATAATGACTTCATCTTCTCCGTCATCGGCGAAGAGTTTGGCTTTATCGGGACTTTGATCTTCTTGCTATTTTATATTTACTTCATTTGGCGCGGGCTGCTGGTATCGCTTCGTTGTCAAAGCACGTTTGGCACGCTCGCCGGGGTCGGAATCATGGGATTAATCGCGATTCAGGCCTTCGTTAACATCGGCGGCGTCACCAACACCATTCCGGTGACCGGCGTCACGTTGCCCTTCATCAGTTACGGCGGCTCTTCGCTGCTCGTCACGATGGTGTCAATGGGGATCGTGCTTAGTATATCGCGCGAATCGTCTCTGCCGGTGAAGCAGGAACGCACCAAGTCGGTGGTGATTCGTGAATCAACGCCGTTTGAAATGCGAAGCCAGACACGGCGCGGATAATAGTCCTAATCGCAAAGAAGACTACGGAAGCAATCGCTCCGTAGTCTTCTTTGTGTTTGTTGCTTATGCCAGCAATCCGGTCATTCGAGGCCGAAAGCGAAACTCTATATGCTGCAGAAGGTCAAGGTAGGATCGATCAGATCTCATCGTCCTTAAACGCGACGCCCTCGACTTTCACGTTCACTTCTACAATTTTAAGCCCCGTCATGCTCTCTACCGCTTCTCGAACATTTTGCTGAAGCATCCGGCAAACCTCGTGGATCGGCGTCTCGTACAACACGATAATCCGCAAGTCGATGGCCGCCTCCAATTGACCGACTTCGACCGTCACGCCCTTTTGCACATTTTTGCCGCTTAACCGTTTCGCCCAGCCTTCGGACAGCCCTCCGGACATCGCGGCAATCCCCGGTGTCTCCAGAGCGGCCATTCCGGCGATTTTCGCAACGACATCGTCTGAAATCCGAATCAGCCCATTATCCAACTGCAGTTGTTCGGTCATGGTCATTCCTCCTTCAACCTCATTAGTTTCATTGTAAATCGGAAGTCGATTTAAAGCAAATGTAGACCTTCAGCTTATTTTTGAGTAAAATTGTTACATTCGGCTTTTGCCAAAAAATGACTAACACGAGGTGTTCCATGAAAAAGTATATTTCACCTGCATTGCTGCTGATTTTCTTTGCACTTAGTGCCATCGGGCATTACGCGCATTGGTCAGCAACTTTGGAATTTATCATCTCCGCGATCGCCGTGGTTCTGGTGGCCGGCTTTCTCGGCCGGGCGACGGAAAGCGTAGCGCATTACGCGGGGCAACGGCTGGGCGGCTTCCTCAATGCGACCTTCGGTAATGCCGCCGAATTAATTATCGCCATCATGCTCGTCCGGGAAGGACTATTCGATATGGTGAAGGCCAGCATTACCGGCTCCATCATCGGAAACCTGCTGCTCGTCCTCGGACTCAGCTTGTTTGCCGGGGGTCTGAAGCACAAGGTGCAAAAATATAACGTCGCCCTGGCTGGCATGAACGGCTCGCTCATGATCGTGGCGATCATCGCCTTGTTCGTCCCGGCGATATTTCTGCAAACCCATGTTCTCCATGAGGCTGACCGTTCTACGCTCAGCCTGGTCGTCGCCGGGATCCTGATCGTCGCTTACTTGCTGTGGCTGATCTTCTCCATGGTCACGCATAAGAATTACCTTGCCGACATCAGTGAGAAAGACGCAGAGGAGTTGCCGCACGAGCATGCTCCGGCCTGGTCAAAAGGTCAATCCATCCTCTACCTGGTGATCGCCACCGTTATGGTTGCTTTCGTCAGCGAATGGCTTGTACATACGCTTGACACGTTTACCGCTGAATTCGGGCTGAGCGAACTCTTCGTCGGGGCCTTTGTCGTAGCTATCGTCGGCAATGCCGCCGAACACAGCGCAGCCATCATGCTGGCCTTGAAGAACAAAATCGGAGCAGCCGTAGAGATCGCCGTTGGCTCCAGCTTGCAGATCGCTTTGTTCGTCGCTCCGGTGCTGATCTTCGTCAGCCATCTATTCGGCAAACCAATGGATATCGTCTTTACCGTGATCGAGTTGGCCGCGATTGGCGTCTCGGTGTTCATCGCCAAGTCGATCACCCAAGACGGTCAAACAAACTGGTATGAGGGTTTACTGCTTCTGGCGGTTTATGCCATACTCGGCGTTTCGTTCTACCTGGTATAACCTCAATAAGAAAAAACAAACAAGCGTATGCTCCCGGAAGCCTTCCGTAAGCATACGCTTGTATCATTTAGCGGCAAATTACGTTTACTGCTGTTTATTGTTCATGGCTTCATACAGTGTAGCCAAATTCCGTTCCAATCTGCTGATGATTTGCTTGCCTATCGTTTCTTGAATAAGTCCGACGCGAATCGCGTAATCTACTTGTCTGGAGAATCCATACATCTGGGTATCCAACACTTCCTCATAGAGAGGGCAGTAACGTGTGGCCAAGTTCTCCATCTGTACTTCGATCAGCTTCTCAATTTTATCTGCATCTTCTTTCAGAAGATTAAGTGCTTTCAGGTTAAGTTGCTCCTGCAACTCAGATGAAGTCATGCTTCTTCCCCCCTATGTCCAAAATCGCCTACCAATCTGCTCTAATCTTAATATTAGACGAAATCGAAGGCCAATACAAGAACCTCCTCAAATTAACCTAAACACAAGAAAACGCCGAGTGTCGCCATTCGAAGGCATTAAAAAACGCCCCCGCTTCAAGCGGGAGCGTTTCTTTCGTTTCGTTATTCAGCGACGACTTTGACATCCAAACCGTGCTTGGCGAACACTTCGGTTACGGCTTTCTTTGCTTCATCCGCATCCGGTCCGTGAACGTGAAGCTCATAGCTCTTCGTGTTTACGAGTGTGGTGAAGAGGCCGAGGATACTTTTTACATCGATGTACTTGTTGTCCGCTTGGAGCACAATGGAAGAAGTGAATTTGCCTGCAGTTTGGGCAATTTCGACTACCGCTTCATTGTTCGTGGCCATAGGGATCCCTCCGTCTTTAACTTTGGAAATTACATACTTTAATCATACATTGAATCCGCTTTCCTAGCAAGGAAATTTCTTCTTATTTCAAGTTTTCCGGATTCAATCCCGCAAGCTCAGGGATCACGAAAATCCCGTCTTTACGGATCAGCACATCGTCGAAATAAATTTCGCCGCCGCCGTAATCCGGGCGCTGGATCAGCACAAGATCCCAGTGGATCGAAGAACGATTGCCGTTATCGGCTTCCTCGTACGCTTGCCCCGGCGTAAAGTGCAGGCTGCCGGCGATCTTCTCGTCAAACAAGATGTCCTTCATGGGATGCAAGATGTACGGATTGAAGCCAATGGCAAACTCGCCGATGTATCTAGCCCCTTCGTCCGAATCCAGGATTTCATTCATGCGTTTTGTATCGTTGCTTGTCGCTTCGACAATTTTGCCGTTCTCGAAGCGGAACTTGATATTTTCGAACGTGATCCCATTATACAGTGTTGCCGCATTGTAGCTGATCGTACCGTTTACAGTATTGCGAACCGGAGCGGTATAGACCTCGCCGTCAGGAATATTCTTCTGTCCGGAGCATTTGATGGCCGGAATGTCCTTGATCGAGAAGCTCAGGTCCGTGCCCGGTGCGACAATCCGAACTCTGTCCGTCTTGTTCATCAACTCGGCTAAGGCGTCCTGCGCCCGGTCCATTTTGGCATAATCCAGGTTGCATACATCGAAGTAGAAATCCTCGAAAGCTTCGGTGCTCGTGTTGGCCAATTGGGCCATGCTGGCATTCGGATAACGGAGCACGACCCATTTCGTGCGTTTTACCCGCTGTTCGCTATGTACGAGATGGGAATAAAGCGAGTTGTACAACTTCATCTTGTCTTCAGGTACGTCGGACATGTCATTGACGTTAGAACCGGCGCGAATGCCGATGTAGCAGTCCATCATCTGCATCCGTTTCAAATCGTATTCCGCCCAGGTCTTCATGCCCTCTTCGGTCGCGTATTTTAATTGCGCACGCTGCACGGTGCGATCGGTAATCTCGACGAAGGCATTGCCGCCCTTCTTCCCAACCTCTTCCACCACGGCTTTCAGCAAATCGCGTTCATCACCGATCATTTCGACCAGGACGTTCTCTCCCGGCTGTACATCTACGGAATAACCGACCAGGTTCTCCGCCAGCTTCTGAACTCTAGGATCTCGCATCTGGCTCACTCTCCTCCAAAATTCGTAGCGGGACTTTTGTTGGGCAACCCGTGCCGTTCAAACGTCCCGCGTTGTTTAACCATTGGTTAATTCTTCTGTTATTGTAGCACGATGGGGGCGGAAAGTCAGCCTAACCCAGGATGTCACGACTACTTATAGCTCTCGAATCGATTATCAGTGCGCAGCACCTCTCGTTGCGGTACGCCCTTGGTTGACAGGTAAGTTAACGTTGTTTCCGAGGTTAGCCTGGCGGGAAGTCCGGATTTGCGATCAATCGTCAAGTGATAAACAACGGTCGCGTTCAACTGCTCGAGCATGGCCGACAACTGATCGTTCCCCGCCGTCCAAATCTTCGATAACTCGCCGCGCAGCGACTCCTGAAGCGGAGCCGGAACACTCGCGAGCCGTTCCATGCCCCCTTCGCGTGTAAGCTCCATTTCGGACAGCAGACGATCCTTTAATCTGATGCTGGCTTCCGCCGGGTCCATCTCGATCCGGAGTACCTTCGTCCCCCGTGCGGCGCCACTTTCGGAGGTGATGGTTTTCTTTGCTGCCATGCGGATTTCCTCAAGCTGATCCAAGGGATTCAACCGCACAACCCCTTGCAGCAAGGCATCGTGGTTGTCAGACTGTACCAGCCAGTTTCCGTTTTCTAAGCGCAGCTTGGCTTCCCATCCGCTTGGCTTCGCTAATCCCGTCGACTGCAGTCGGCTGCCGAGGTTGCCATTGCGGTTGTTTGCCGGCTCAGTTCGGATGCTCAATTCTCGGTGATTCTGTAAGCGACCCGTATAATTTAGACTCTCCTCCAGCCCATGCTCGTTTCCGCGCTGCAAGGTAGCTAAACCGCGGAACGATAAAGTGTCGCTACCCGCGAGCCCTGACCAAGTGAAATCGAACCATTGCTCCGGCGTCTTTGCTTCGTTCATCCCACAGGACGCCAACATCAGTGTCAACAGCAACCCGTTTACAATGACGGCTAACCGGTATCTCAGCCCTCTCTGTGTCATCCCTCTCATACGCAAGCCCCCGCCTTCAATAATGCACCAGTTCTCCACCGGACTGTTCTCCTTACCTCATCTAGCAGTATCCTGCCACGGGAACGGCTGCTCTATTCGCCGAAGCGGATCGCGCAATAAAGAACGCTCCGAGGCCCAAAGTAGGGCTCGGAGCGTCCAAAACCAACAGGAACATCCGAATGAATGTTTACGGAGCTTGGGCATCGTCACTGGAACCGATTTGCGTTTGATTCCGCCCGCTGTTCTTGGCTTTATATAAAGCCATGTCCGCCTGATAGAACAGCGATTCCACACTAAGCTTATCGTCGCTCCGAATCCACTCGGCGATGCCGCACGATACGGTGACCGGTGGATCGGTATCCATGGCAACGCGCAGCCGGATCGTTTCCGCGATTTGATAGCTGTTATCGGCGCTTGCCCCTGGCAAATACACAGCCAACTCCTCGCCTCCCCACCGGGCGGCGATATCCGTTTTGCGAATCGAGCTCTTGACGATCGCGCACACCTGCTTCAGGATTTTATCCCCGGTTTGGTGGCCATACGTATCGTTGACCTGCTTGAACTGGTCAATGTCAACGATAATCAAGGAGCCGTTCGTATCTTTCTTCTGGAACTCTTGAATCGCATCATCGACATAGTGGCGAGCATAAAGTCCGGTCAGCATATCGCGATTGGCCATACGGCGAACCTCCGCATGCAGCGATGCGTTGGCAATCGCCAAGCCGATGTGCGAGGACAGGACCTGAAGGAGCTTGTAGTTGTCATAGGAGAAGAAGCGGGTCTTACGGTGTGCCAGCATAATGACCCCGTTGACCTCTCCCCGAACGATCAAGGGTGCGGTGATCAGTGAACGGGAATCCGTCTCCTCCATAAATCTCGAGGATACTTTACCATATGCCTGAAAGTCCGAGAGAATGATCGGCTCCTGCGTGGAATAGACAAGTCCACTGAACCCGTAGCTTTTCGGAAAATGCTCCTTCGACAGCCCCGGCACGTTGCTAGACATAATTTCAAACGTTTCCCGTTCTTTATTCAATTGGGAGATGCAGCAATATTCCGCTTTGAAAATCGACAACAGCTCTTCGGTAGCAAACTTGAACACTTCCTTCAGCCGCAGGCTTTGATTCAGCCGTTTGGTGAGCTCATTGATCAATCTCAGTTCATTAATTAACAAATTGGACTGTTCATACAGCTTGGCATTCTCGAACGCCGTGCCAGCCGTATCCGCCAGCATACCGATCAGTTGCAGATCCACATCATCGATCTTTTCCCGTTGAATTTGCAAATGAAAAACACCATAGACCCCCTGTTTCCCACTGAGGGGCACCGCAATTTCCAGCCTTCTCTCGCCGCCTTCTTCGGGACTTGGACCTGTGGACTCCCTGACCTGCATCCGCCCCTCCATGAACGCCCTTACAAGCAGCTCATCGCCTTGTCCATGCAGCTGCAGCGATTTGACCCGCGGATCGCGGCTTAAGTGATCCTGGGACATCAACAGCTCCAACTTGGCTGCGGGATACATTCCGGAAACCCGTTCAAACACTTCGGTCAGGACCGAATCCACATCGATCTTATCATGGAGCTTTTGCACGACTTGAAAAAGCTTGGAACGGCGCTGCTCTTCGCGTTTGGCCTGCTGCTGAACGCGCAGCAGATCGGAAACGAACAAGCCTTCAAAACACTTATAAAAGCAAGATTGAAATAGTTGTGCCGCCATTTTGGCGAACAGAACAGCCGCCGTAGCGCCGCAATCATGCAAGCAGCAACCAAATGAAGCGAACAAATCGCTATGAATGCGGGAAAACACCGGCACGGCAACATAAACACCGTCCGCTGTTTCGGCTGTGACCGCTCTATGCTCGCGAAGGCTTTGCAGGATCGCCTCTTCCATCGGCTTGGGCCAGGTCGGGCTGATTGGCCCTCCCGGATCAAGCGAATCGGCAAGCAGCACTTCGCCGCGACTGCCGGAAATGAAAAAGTCGGCCTTACCAAGTTCCGGCATTGCACTTACCAGCTTTCGCCACTCCGCGTACCCCTGTTTTAAGATAGACTCAATGTAGGGGAAATCATGGACAGTGATATCAAGCTGCCGCAGCCAATCCGTATAATTGTCGCCATCATCGAGCCGCTGCAGGCCAGAAGCGTGATTCAGGTTCAGCATCGGCTGACCCATGGATTGATCGGCCATAAAAAAAGCTCCTTTTATATGCTGCGTTGGATTTTAGCCCTTCAACTTACGATAAACACCAAACGGACAAGCTTCCTTCCCTGAAGTTCAAGCTTGTCCATCTCCGCCGGATCCGTTCATGTCTGTTAACTCTATTTTACTATCTTCCTTAGGGTTTTGCATTATAATTCCTAAGGTTCATGGCATTTTTTTAGGCCAAAAGCCCTATCGACAAAATACCTCCTTTCCCAACAAAAACACTTATTGACTTTACCCCCTAAATTCATATAATATATATTGTTGATGAAGACTGGATAGAGTCTTGCTTAGGGCGTAACGCATGCGAGCACCCTCTCGGTTTTTGTTGCTGACAGGACAGCGGCTGAACTTTCCTGTTAGGGAGCGTATTTTTTATCTATCCTTCGCTCGTCCAAACAAAACCCGCGCAAGTAGAACCCTATACGAAATTTAACTAACAAAGGAGTCTACCTATACAATGGCACGTTACACTGGTCCTAAATTTAAACTCAGCCGCCGTCTTGGCATTTCCTTGAGCGGTACAGGCAAAGATTTGAAGCGTCCGTTCCCTCCGGGTCAACACGGCGCTAACCAACGCAGAAAAGTAAGTAACTACGGAGCACAGTTGCTCGAAAAACAAAAATTGCGCCACATGTACGGCTTGGGCGAGAAGCAATTCCGCACGCTGTTCGAAAAAGCGCAGCATATGCCTGGTATCGCGGGCGAAACGTTCATGTTCTTGCTTGAAAGCCGTTTGGACAACCTCGTTTACCGTCTGGGCTTCGCGAACTCCCGCGCTGGCGCGCGTCAGCTCGTATCCCATGGCCACGTAACCGTGAACGGCAAGAAAGTGGACATCGCTTCTTACCGTGTAAACCTTGGCGACGTGATCAGTCTTCGTGAAAGAAGCCGCGGCCTTTCCTCTGTGAAAGAAGCCCTGGAAAACCGTTCGCATCTTCCAGCTTACCTGGAATTCAACGACACGGCTCTGGAAGGCAGATACATTCGTTTGCCAGAACGTTCCGAACTGTCGCAAGACATCGACGAGAAACAAATCGTCGAATTCTACAACCGTTAAGATTTCAACAGCGCAAACCGGCCCAAGTCGTTATCGACCTGGGCCGGTTTTTTCGTGGCGATAACAAGAACCCCGAATCCTCCTTGAAGGTTCGGGGTTCTTTTAATTACTTGACTAGCAGCTTGGCAAACTTGCGCTTCCCGACTTGAATGATCTCTCCACCTGCCAGCTCTACTTCGGCGTTCGGATCGCTGATCTTCTCTTCGTTCAGCTTGACCGCGCCTTGCTGGATGCTGCGTTTGGCTTCTCCGTTGGAGGCCGCAAACTCGATCAAGGTCAGCAACTTGATCAAGCGGATTTTCCCATTCTCCAGCTCGGCGGCAGGAACTTCCTTCTCCTCGATATCCTCCGGCAACGCTCGTTGCTGGAATACGGTCACGAAATGCTCCTGCGCCGCATCGGCAGCTTCCGAGCCGTGGTACATCCGGACGAGCGTATGAGCGAGTCTCATTTTGGCGTCGCGCGGATGTACTTCCCCCGACTTAAGACCCTCGCGGAGAGCTGCGAACTCTTCCAAGGACAGGTCCGTCACGAGTTCATAGTATTTCGTCATCAGCTCGTCCGGCACAGACATCGCCTTGCCGTAAATTTCGTTTGGCGCCTCATCGATGCCGATGTAGTTGCCAAGGCTCTTACTCATCTTCTGCACGCCGTCCAAACCTTCGATGATCGGGGTCATGATGGCGACTTGCGTGTCTTTGCCGTATTCTTTCTGCAGCGTCCGTCCCATGAGCAGGTTAAACTTCTGGTCTGTTCCCCCAAGCTCGATATCACTCTCCAGCGCTACCGAATCCATCCCCTGCATCAGCGGGTAGAAGAATTCGTGGATGCTGATCGGTTGCCCTGTGGTGTACCGCTTCGTGAAATCGTCACGTTCGAGCATACGCGCTACGGTGACTTTGGCGGACAACTTGACGACATCAGCGAACGTCATCGGCGCCAGCCATTCGGAGTTGAAGTTGACCTGGGTTTTGTCCGGGTCCAAAATTTTGAAAATTTGTTGGCGGTACGTTTCCGCATTCCGCTGCACATCTTCTTCTGTCAACTGTTTACGGGTTTCCGATTTACCGGTCGGGTCGCCGATCCGCCCCGTGAAGTCGCCGATGATCAGTTGCACCTGATGTCCCAACTCCTGAAACTGGCGAAGCTTCTGCATGACTACCGTATGTCCAACGTGAATGTCCGGCGCGGAAGGATCCAGCCCCAGCTTCACCTTCAGCGGCTTGCCGGTCACAACCGACTTGATCACTTTCTGCTTCAGTTCATCCTCCGGCACGATCTCCACCACGCCGCGGGAAATCACCTGAATCTGCCGTTCCACCTCGGCCTGCTGTGCCGCGTTTAATTCTTCCCACTTCATTGCTCCTACCTCCATCGAATTTGTTCATTTAACGCCTATGAAAATAAACACAAAAAAGCCCCTTCTCATCCCAAGGGACGAGAAGGAGCGCTCGCGTTACCACCCTAATTAAAACCGCTACCTGGATCTCGCAAGCATGCGAACGACCGTTCACGGTTTTCACTTCATTCAAATAACGGGATACCCCGGTACCGGACTACTAGCGCTTCGGATCGTTCCCGCGCGTTCCCCCGGACGGCTCCAGACGGTATTTCAAAAGGGATCCGCCCATTCGGTTCGCAGCATCCACCGATTCTCTGAGCAGCGGGATTCCGCCTTCTACTGAGTCTTTCCAAGCCTTTTGTCGATATGCGATTTAAAATAATATATATCATAGATGCATTCGCAAAGTCAAACCTACGAAAGCTAGGTCATAAGCACGATTAAGGCTCCATATGACGCCAAAATACGCTGAAAAAACATCCAAATCCCCTTTTTTATGCTATAATGTTGCTGTTTATAAAGGAGGATCATGCATGGATCATGAGAACGACAAAAACTCCGGCAAACTGCGGCGCAATACCCGGAGCGAAAAACCCGCTAAACCCGCTCGGAAGCGCAAAAAAGGCCGGATTGCCTGGGCGATATTGGGTTGGCTCGTTCTGTTTGGATTTGCCGGAGTGCTGTTCGCCGGAGGGGCCGTATTCGGATACGTATCCTCTATCGTCAAAGACGATCCGGTACGGTCGCGTGCCGACATTGAAGCAAAAATCAACCATAATGAAATGACGGGCTTCGCCTATTTCCGTGACGGCCAACCCATTGGCCAGCTTCGTTCGGAAGAGGACCGCCGCCCCGTCACTTACAAGGAGATCCCGCAAACGGTGCTGGATGCGGTGATCGCCATCGAGGACAATCATTTCGAGGAACACATCGGCATCGATTTTAAAG
The DNA here is from genome assembly GCF_037969915.1 of Paenibacillus sp. FSL R7-0216. Classification (NCBI taxonomy): domain Bacteria; kingdom Bacillati; phylum Bacillota; class Bacilli; order Caryophanales; family Paenibacillaceae; genus Paenibacillus; species Paenibacillus sp. FSL R7-0216. Next base: position 3,287,490 of record NZ_CP150222.1, read on the forward strand.
GCACGCTGCGGGCCGTCAAGCAGCGCCTGCTCCATGAGGACGTGCAGACCGGCGGCAGTACGCTGACGCAGCAACTGGCACGTCGCGTGTTCCTGAACCTGGATAAGACCGAGGACCGGAAGGTTAAGGAAATGCTGCTTGCGCTTCGGCTGGAGCGTTTTTTATCCAAGGAAGAAATCATTACGGCTTATTTGAATAAGGTTCCTTTCGGCAATGGTTCGAACGGATATCAGGTCTACGGCATCAAAGCCGCGGCCAAGGGTCTTTTTAACGTCAGCAATCTGGCGGACCTGAATGTTGCCCAAGCGGCTTATTTGGCCGGTTTGCCGCAGCTTCCTTCGACGTATTCCGCTTTTAACGGTAAAGGGGAATTCAACGAGGAGGCGTTCGGTCGGGCGGTCAAACGACAACAACTGGTGCTGCAGCGCATGCTCGAGGAGAGCAAAATCACACAGGCGCAGTATGACGAAGCGCTGGCCTTCGACATCAAGGGTTCGCTGGCCAAACCAACGAAGAAGGCTTACGATACCTTCCCTTATCTGATGTTGGAGACGGAACGTCAGGGCGCGATCGTGATCGCGATGCTGAACAATCCGGAGATGACCAAAGAGGAGGTCGCCGCAAATCCGCAAATAATTGAGGAAGCCCGTCAAGAGCTGCTGACCGGGGGGTATCGGGTATATACGACCATCGATAAGAAGGTCTACAACTCCATGCACAAGGTGTCGGACAACGCCGACAATTTCTCGCCACCGAGCGAGAAGAAAGGCCTGGAGCAAGTCGCTTCGATGATGATTGATAATAAGACCGGCGCGATCCTTGGGATGATCGAAGGACGCGACTTCTACACGGAGCAAATGAACTATGCTACGCAAATGAAACGGCAGCCAGGCTCGACGATGAAGCCGATCGCCGCTTATTTGCCGGCCCTCGATGCCGGGCTCGTACAGCCGGCCAGCATCATCGACGACTCACCGATTATTTTGAAGGATTATCAAAAAGGCTTCCACATCCCGGTGAACTCCAGCGGCGGCTATAAAGGCCTCGTGACGGCGCGGACCGCGCTGAATGAATCCCGGAACATCCCGGCACTCCGCGTGTTTAACAACATCGTTGGCATCGACAAAGCCTGGGACTTCGCTAAGAAGCTGGGAATCACGACGTTGGAGGACGAGGACTACAGCGCCCAAACCGGCGTGCTCGGCGGCTTGAAATATGGCGTTACCGTCGAGGAACTGACCAACGCGTACAGTGCCATCGCTAACGGCGGAAAGTTCACCGATGCTTACATGATCGAGAAAATCGCCGACGCCAAAGGGAATATCGTCTATAAGCATGAGGTCGAGCCGCAGCAAGTATTTTCCGAGCAAACGGCTTACCTGATGACCGATATGCTGCGCACCGTTATTAAGGATGGAACCGGCAAATCGATCAAAAGCGACTTCAAGAACTATGGCAAAATCCCGGTCGTCGGGAAAACAGGTACAACGCAAAACTACGCCGATGTCTGGTTCATGGGCTACTCGCCGGACATCACGCTCGGCGTATGGATCGGTTACCGCGAGCCAGTGAACACGCTGTCGGATGCCGGCAAATCGCGGGCGCGCAAAATTTGGGCGCTAGTTATGAACGAAGTGACTGAAAATGAACCGGATTTGTTCGCGACCGAAGCCTTCACCAAACCGGACGGCATCGTGTCGAAAACGGTGTCCGGGTATAGCGGCAAACTGCCGACCCAATTAACGCAGCAGGCCGGCAAACTGGTTACGGATATTTTCAACGCCAAGTATGTGCCGACAGAGCCGGACGACGTGCTGATCCGGGCCAAATACGTCACGTATGAAGGAATTAACTATGTACCGCTCGAAACGACGCCTTCCGATATGCTGCGGGAGAAGGTCGTAGTAAAACGCGAGACGCCGATCGAATTGCTCAAGGAACAGCTGGAGCAAGCATTCGCCGGCATGTCCGGCGGCCACAAGCCGCTGAGTTTCTACCTGCCGAAGGATGCCGGTGAAGACGCGCCTTACAAACCGGATCCGCGGGTTGACGACGGCCAAGCGCCGGCGCCCCCGGCGAATGTCGCCATTTCTGGCGGCGGAGAGGCGGCCACGATCACATTTAGCGAAAATACGGAGAAAGACGTCGTCGGTTACCGATTGTACCGTGCAGATGACGGCGTGACCTTCCAGTACGCCGGGAAAGCGGCGCTGGTTGGAGATCCAGCCGCGATAACGGACGGCGGCTCAGCCGGCTTCACAACGGCGTACTACGTCACGGCAGTCGACGTGGCCGGCAAGGAATCGGCGCCAAGCGCGATCGTTAGCGCCTTTGGCGGCGGCGTGTTCCCGGACGGCGGTTCGACGCCGGATCCAAGCGGTGAAACGCCGGGCGGCAGCAACGACGGTACGATCGGCGACAATGGTGAAGGCGGTCCGCTCCCCGCTTCGCCTGCCAAGGTGAGCGTCAAGAAGGACGACCGCGGGTTCACCGTTAGCTGGGACGCGAACGGCGCCCTCGACCTCGTGACGAGCTACAACGTCTACGTGTCCGATGCCCAAGGCGGCTCCTACACGAAGGTAGGTTCCACTTCGGACGCGCATTTCTCGTTCAAAACCGATTCCAGCTCCGTCTGGATCCAGGTCACCGCCGTCAACGTGCTGGGCGAATCCCCGCCGTCGGCGCCGGTGCAGTATAGTAAGTAAGCAGCAAAAAGCAGCAGGTGTGAGCCTGCTGCTTTTTTGTGGTTTAAATAGTGTCATTAAACTGAAAAATCAATCCACCTCCTCCATCCAGCGAATGTATATGATTTTTCGAACATAATTCGCTGCGCCCCCCCGTCTGGAGGAAATATATTCGATTTTTCATATACAATCTCGAGGTTGGGCTTCAAAGGGATGATTATATATGAAATTTCATATCTATTGGGAGGAATCCACCTGATTTGAGCGATTATATATGATTTTTCGAACATAATTCACAGCCAACCACCGGTTTAGCGGTAATATGATTGATTTTTCATATAAAATCTTGAGATTGGCGCTCCAAAGGGACAATAATGTATGAAATTTCATATATATTGAGAGAAATCCGCCTGAATTGAGCGAATATGTTCGGTTTTTCGAATATAATCTCGATTCGGCTACAGAGATCGCTTTCCCGCAAAAAAAAGAGTCCCCCCAAGCCTTCGCTTGAGGGGACTCCTGCTATAGATCAACCGACTTCAATCCTCGATCGTCGACAAGTCGCCGGCTGGGAGGTTGAGCTCCCAGGCTTTGAGCACGCGGCGCATGATTTTGCCGGAGCGGGTCTTGGGCAGCTTATCTTTGAACTCGATTTCGCGCGGAGCGGCGTGAGCGGACAGCCCTTCCTTGACGAATTTGGCGATCTCCGCCTTCAACTCCTCGGACGGCGTAAAACCTTCACGCAGCGAGATGAACGCTTTGATGATCTCCCCGCGCACGGGATCCGGCTTGCCGATCACCCCGGCTTCCGCGACGGCCGGATGCTCAACGAGCTTGCTCTCGACCTCGAACGGTCCAATCCGTTCGCCTGAGGAATTGATCACGTCGTCGATCCGGCCCTGGAACCAGAAGTAGCCGTCCTCGTCCATGTAAGCCGTATCGCCGGAAATGTACCATCCCGGGATGCGGAAATACTCCTCGTATTTCGGCGCGTTGTTCCAAATTAGCCGCATGACCGACGGCCACGGCGTGCGGATGGCCAAGTTACCCATCCGGTACGGCGGCAGCTCCTTGCCGTTCTCGTCAATGATCGCCGCCTCAATGCCGGGCACCGGTTTACCCATGGAACCGGGTTTAATGGGCATCGACGGATAGTTGCAGATGAGCTGACCGCCTGTCTCCGTCATCCACCACGTGTCGTGAATCCGATGATTGTACACCTTCATCCCCCAGCGCACTACCTCAGGGTTCAGCGGTTCACCAACGGACATGACATGGCGGAGTGACGACAGATCATATTGCTTAATAACGTCCTGTCCCGCACCCATCAGCATCCGAAATGCCGTAGGTGCGCTGTACCAGACCGTTACCTTGTTCTTTTGGATCGTCTCATACCAGTCGGCCGGGCTGAAGCGCCCGCCGCGGACAACGTTGGTCACGCCATGCAGCCACGGAGCAAAGATGCCATAGGACGTCCCGGTGACCCATCCCGGGTCCGCCGTACACCAATAGACGTCCCCTTCCTTCAGGTCCAGCACAACGTTGCCGGTATGATAGTGCTGAATCATCGCGTTATGAACGTGGTAAACGCCTTTGGGTTTGCCAGTCGAACCCGACGTATAATGCAAAATCAGGCCGTCCTCGCGATTCACCCACTCGATCTCGGCCTCAGGGGATGCGGCTTCCATTTCCGCCTTATAATCGACGATTCCGTCCCCGGCCGCCACCTCGTCACCTACAACGATGATGGTCCGCAGCGTCGGCAGCTCCTCGCGCTTCACCCGAGGCAGCAACGCCGGCGTCGTGACCAGCGCAACCGCCCCGCTGTCCTCCAGGCGATCCTTAACTGCCGTTTCCATAAACGCCTCGAACAGCGGCCCCACGACCGCGCCGACCTTAAGCGTGCCCAGCACACTCACGTAGAGCTCCGGCGTCCGCGGCATAAAGACGAATACCCGATCGCCTTTCGTGATACCGCATTTACGCAGCACGTTGGCAAACCGGTTCGTCAGCCCCTGCATGTCCTCGTACGTATATGACTCCTCGCGCGAGGGATCGCTGAATTGAAGCGCCACACGCGCCCCTTTGCCTGCATCAACGTGGCGGTCGATCGCTTCATAGGCCATGTTGACTTTGCCTGTGATGTACCAGGAGAACTGCTTCTCAACATCCTCCCATTGAAAATTCTTATACGCCTCTTCGTAGCTGCCCATGTTGGACGACGGAACGCCCGGTGAAATGACTTCCCCTTGCAGTTGACTCATCGTTTCATCCTCCCTTAATCTTTGGAAATCTCCAAGCAATAGATCAAAGTTTATGAAAACGGATACATAGCAGCGTAAGTTGAGAGCTTCATTCAGCGTCATGGGTGAGGGCATCCGTTTTGATCGAAAAAGCAACGACAGAACTCAAGCGATTTGAGGCGGTATTTCGAGTACAACGATCACACGCACGGCCTGAAAATGTGAATAATTTATGTCGGAGAACATTATAGCACACGTTTTCGCGCACAGGCTACACTTTTCAAATTTTCATTTTTCTGTTATAAGTGAGGGGAACGAGCAAAGGAGGCGGTTCCATGGAACACCAAAAAACGTATATCCGCCACACCCTGCCCCATCAGAATCGTGAAATCGTTGTGGAAGGTCCCGTATCCCCTTCCCATCTCCAAACCTTAAAGATGCATCCCGATCTGGATGCGTTCCGCAAACCGGCTGATCAACACGCCGCACTGGTGGAAATCGCCGGTCTTCCGGAAGGTCGCATCATCCTGGCCCGCGAGGATTCGACCATCGTCGGGTATGTCACCTTTCATTATCCCGACGAAATGGAACGATGGTCGCAAGGCCACATGCCCGATCTCATCGAGCTCGGAGCGGTCGAAGTTGCTGATGATTACCGTTCTCTCGGGCTCGGATCGAAGATGATCCGCACGGCGTTCGAGGACGGTCAGATGGAGAAATACATTGTCTTTACGACCGAATATTATTGGCATTGGGATTTGAAAAAGAGCGGTCTCTCCGTATGGGATTACCGCACCATGATGGAGCGGCTGATGAAGACAGTCGACATGGTCTGGTACGCCACCGATGACCCGGAAATTTGCTCCCATCCCGCCAACTGTCTGATGGTTCGCATCGGCAAGGAGGTCCCCTTGTCCTCCGAGGAGCAGTTTGACCGGATTCGTTTTCAGCAGCGATTTATGTACTGACAGTATACAGGAAGGCGTGATGAATCCATGCCTGGAAGCGCTTTATTTGTCCACCATGAACAGGCGATGAACTACCGGTTTCACGATGGCCATCCGTTCCATCCGATCCGGCTGGAATTGACGATGGATTTGCTGCAGGAGATCGGCGCACTGACGCCGCAGCAAATGCGCCTGTCGAGGCCGGCGACCGACGAAGAGCTGCTCTGGATCCATCAGCCGGCATATGTTGAAGCCGTTAAGCAGTTGAGCCGCCCGACCCCCACAGCGGACTGGATTTCGCGCGGCGAGCAGTTTGGGCTGCTGGACGAAGACACGCCATATTTTCCCGGCATGCACGAAGCGGCCGCCTGGGTTACCGGAGGGACAATTACGGCCGTGGAGGCCGTACTCTCCGGCTCCAGTCCGCATGCGCTGCATCTCGGCGGCGGCCTGCATCACGCCCTGTCGGCCAAAGCGGCTGGCTTCTGCGTTTATAACGACGCCGCGGTGGCTATCGATTATGCCCGACGCAATTACGGCGCACGCGTTCTGTACGTCGATACGGATGTCCATCACGGAGACGGGGTCCAATGGAGCTTCTATTCAGACCCTGATGTGTGCACCTACTCTATCCATGAGACGGGGAAATACTTGTTCCCGGGTACCGGTTTCCTGCCGGAGCGCGGCGAACATCAAGGCTACGGCGCTTGCATGAATCTGCCGCTTCAGCCTTATACCGAAGACGCCTCGTGGATGGAATGCTTCGAGGAGTCCATCCGGCGGCTAACCGCACAATTCCAGCCGGATCTGATCGTCAGCCTGCACGGGTGTGACGCCCATGCGCTGGATCCGCTGTCGCACATGCACTGCAGCATGTCGATCTACCGAGATATGCCGGCGATCCTGCATGAGCTGGCCCATACGTATTGCGAGGGCCGCTGGGTCGCCATGGGCGGCGGCGGTTACGATTTCTGGCGGGTCGTTCCCCGCGCCTGGAGCTTACTGTGGCTGGAGATGAGCGATCATCCGCTAACTGCCGCCCTGCGCCAAGACCCGCTGCTCCCGCTGCCGCAAGCCTGGATGGATCGCTGGCAGTCGCAGACTCCATTCGAGCTTCCCGTCGCTTGGCTTGACGACCTGTCCCATTGGGAGGGCATCCCCCGCCGAACGGAAATCATGACAAAAAACCGCGAGACTCTCGCGGTCGCTTTACAGGATTATCCCTAAGACTTTGGGTGAGGTTGCTTACCTCACCCAAAGTCTTTTCATTTTAACTCGCCGGCATGCTCTACCATATCGTTTAGAATGGCAAACGAACGCCGGGCGGCCAGTGCGGTAAACTCGGCAAAATTCACGTCGGCGGAGCCGTCCGCCTTATCCGAGATAGAGCGAAGTACAATAAATGGCACCCCGTTCCGATGGCATACCTGTGCGAGCGCCGCCCCTTCCATTTCGACGCAAACGCCGTCCAGCTCCTTGTACAGAACAGAGCCAACGAATTCCGGATCCGCGATGAACTGGTCACCGGACAGCACCCGTCCCACCCGGTAATGATGATCCGTGCACTGACGGGCGCAGGCGTCTTCTGCCAAGCGGATCAAGGCAGGGTCAGCGGGAAAGTCGGAGACGTCCTGGTACGGCGTAATACCGCGCTTATAGCCGAGCGGCCGAACATCCATATCATGCTGCAAGCAAGTCGACGAAATGACGATATCGCCAACGTTCAAATTCGGGTGCACCGCGCCGGCCACTCCGGTAAACCAGACCGTTTCCGCTCCAAAGCGATCGATCAGGATTTGCGTTGTGGTTGCGGCATTGACTTTGCCGACGCCGGATTTACACACGACAACATCCCGTCCGTGCAGTATGCCCTTGACGAAAGTGGCTCCTGCGGCGTCAACCTTTTCCTGACGCTCTACCTTTTCGAGAAGCAATGCGATTTCTTCATCCATGGCCCCCATCAGGCCTATCGTTTGATTCATGTCAGCCTCTCCCTCCTATTCTCCCGTCCATCGTGCGGGCAGAATTATTGTCCCCGAATACTCAAAAAAGCTCCTTAAAATAAGGAGCTTTTTTATCCGTAGTTAACCTTTTTCATATATATTTTCTATGTGTAGCTTATCTCTCTATACCCAACGTTGCAAGATACCCGAAGCTAAGCCCTTAGACGTGGCTAACGGACAACCGCAAAATCGTTTCGTGCGGCAAAATCACCCGTGGGTTCTCAACCGTTTCCTTCTTCATCAGCTTGGTCAATAAACGCATCGCTACCGCACCGAGGTCGTACATCGGTTGAGCGACCGTCGTCAACTGAGGGCGAACCATCGAAGCCATACGGATATTGTCAACGCTGATAATCGAGAAGTCGTCCGGCACCTTCAAGCCTTCGTCCTGAATGCTGTGAATCGCGCCAATCGCCATTTCGTCCGTTGCCGCAAAGATCGCTGTCGGCCGCTTCTTCAGCCCGAGGAAATACTTCATCGCTTCCACACCGGATTCATAACGATAGTTGCCAATCCGCACCAGATCCTCTTGGTACTGAATGCCCGCCGTCTCCAACGCGCGCTTGTACCCTTGGAATCTCGCATAACCGTTCGCCGGATCCTGCAACGTTCCGCTGATCATCGCAATCTCGCGATGTCCATGACGGATCAGCGTGCTGACCGCGTCAAAAGCCGCCGCTTCGTGGTCGATATCCACGGAAGGATACAATCCGTTCTCGTCACTCGTTGCGCAAAGCACGATTGGCACCGCGGACGTCTGGAACGCTTGAATATGTTCCTCCGTTACGGTTCCGCCCATGAAGAGGAGCCCGTCCACTTGCTTCTCGAGCAACGTGTTGATGACGCGAATCTCCTTCTCTTTGCGCTTGTCGGCATTACACAAAATAATGTTATAGTGATACATGTTTGCAATATCTTCGATGCCCCGAGCGATTTCCGCAAAGATCGAATTCGAAATATCGGGGATGACCACACCTACAGTGGTGGTCTTCTTGCTGGCAAGACCCCTGGCTACGGCATTGGGCCGGTAGCCTAACCGTTCTATCGCTTCGTAAACCTTTTTCCGGGTCTGCGGCTTCACATTCGGATTATTGTTGACAACCCGGGAAACCGTGGCCATCGAGACGCCTGCTTCACGTGCCACATCGTAAATGGTAACCGTCACATTCTTCTCTCCATTGCCAATAGATTTTCACTCGTTCATCCGGTAAAGTTCCAGAGCTTCAATTAAATTTATGATACGACAAAATACTACTTTATGCAATGATAACGCTTCACTCAGCGTAAAATCTCCTGCAGCGCGGTCTCCGTGATCTTAGAATGAGACGTGTGCCAGACGGCTTGTCCCTCCTTGATCAGGATGGCTTGAGGGGATTCATGCTTGACGCCAAGCCGTTCGGCTGCTTCGTTCGATACGTCCCGGTTCTCAATGACGTAAATCAGCCCGTATGTAACGTCTTCGCGCGGAGTCCCGTTCAAATACGCCTCCGCTTCCTTATGTGCCCCGGCACTGATCGGGCAGCGGGTACTGTGCTTAAACAGCAGCAGCGGCTGGCTTGAGGAGCGTACCAAAGCATCATTCAGCTCCTGGATCGATTGTATTCTCATCCATGTGGACATAACATTTCATCCCCTTTTGTGCGAATAAGAATCTCCAGATGTTCTGTTGATATCTTAACAAAAAGAGAAATGAAAATACAACATCATTTACAAAATGATTTGCAAAAATCGAGCAAAATCGTCAATTGGCTCTGGAAAGTTGTCGATTCTTGACATATTTAGATAATTGAGAGAGGCGTTTAGAGATCTCGTTCATCCAATCCAAATCGCCGATGTTCTTGGCCCCGCCGTACAAGTCCAGCAGGAGATTGATTCGTTCCTCGCATTGCTGCTCCAACAGACTCTCGAAGGAAGCGTTCTCGGTTCGATTCCACTGACGGTAGATGGCGAATATCAGGTCAGCCAGCTCGTTCATCTCGGTAAAATACACGCGGCCGTTAGGCTGCTCTTTTTTGAGTTCGGCCAACAAGTCCGTCAGATCCGACTTCACCTCCGGAAGCACCTCATAATAGCTGCAATCCTCGCACTCGTAAATGGGAACGCGGTCGATTTCATAGATTCCTTCAAAAATGACCAGCCTGAAGCCTAGGTTCATCATTTGCCCGCAATGACAGTGCTTTCGCACAGTACCACCTCATCTTAGTCCTTTGCATTTTTTTGATTCGATAAATTTTATGAATAATGATCTTATTCGACCCGCTTGCGAGAATCTCCTTCTGTTGGCGAAAGATACTTTAAATTGCCATAATTGGAAAGGTTTCAGAAACCGCCGGGCATAGTAATAGTTATCATTTTTGATACAATTAAAATATTGAATCGAGTTTTCGTCAAGTACCATAAAAGACAGGAGGAGTTGGATTTGAGATTAACTGGCAAAAGAATTATTGCCCTGGTGGATGAGGAATTTGAAGATTTGGAGCTATGGTACCCGATCTACCGCGTTCGCGAAGAGGGGGCTGAGGTGCATTTAGCCGGCCCGGTGAAAGGGAAAAAATACATCGGCAAATACGGCGTCCCCGCCGAGGCGGAATTTGCCTTTGAGGAAATCGATGCCAGCGCGTATGATGGGATTCTTGTCCCCGGCGGCTGGGCGCCAGACAAGCTTCGGCGTTACGACAAGGTGCTGCAGCTCGTCCGTGAGCTGCACCAAGCGAAGAAGCCGATCGGGCAAATCTGCCACGCCGGCTGGGTGCTCATCTCCGCCGGGATCTTGAAGGGCGTGACCGTAACGTCCACGCCGGGTATCCGCGACGATATGCAGAACGCCGGCGCGATCTGGCTCGACGAGCCCGTCGTCGTGGACGGGCACATCATCTCGGCCCGCCGTCCACCGGACCTGCCGGCTTACGGCAAAGCGTTCGTGGATGCGGTGGCTGATCTGCGTTAGTCGTCTCGTCTCGTCCCGACTCCGCTCTGCCATGAAATGGCGTGACATGATTTGGACATGACTTACGACGCACCGGGCAAGGTTCCCCGCGCCGTTCCTGCTCCCGCCAAATGTAAAAGTGCAGGTCTGAAACGCAACAAGCCGTCCCTGGAGTCACTCACTCTTGACCCCAGGGACGGCTTATGTTGTTATTTGCCCAACCGTTCTTGTTCCAGCTCATGCGCATAACGTACCAGCTCGGATTCGACCTGATCGCTGGTCGATAAGCGATAGCAGGCAGCGCCCACTTCCTTGCTCTCCCGCGAATCGGAGTTCAAGACGCGGTGCTTCACTCGCAGCAGGGCCTGCGGCGACATGCTCAGGTCGGTGACGCCGAGATGCAGCCATAACGGCACCGCTTTCTCGTCCCCGGCCATCTCGCCGCAGACGCTGACGGTGATGCCCGCCTCTTTGGCCGATTGCACTGTTTGTCGCAGCAGACGCAATACCGCCGGATGGAACGGGTGGTACATATGGGCGATCTTCTCGTTCATCCGGTCGACGGCCAGCACGTACTGGACCAGGTCGTTGGTGCCGATGCTGAAGAAGTCCACTTCCTGCGCCAACAGATCGGCAATCGCCGCCGCGGCCGGAATTTCAATCATAATGCCAACCTGAATTTCCGGATCATAGGCGAGTCCGCGCCGGGTCAAATCCTGCTTGGCTTCCTCCAGAATCGCATTCGCCCCGCGGACTTCCTCCAGCGAAGAGATCATCGGATACAGGATCTTCATTTTGCCGTAGGCACTGGCGCGCAAAACGGCGGCAAGCTGCGTCCGAAACAGCTCGCGGCTGTCCAGGCTGATGCGGATCCCCCGGTAGCCCAGCACCGGATTCTCCTCTTCCTGAAGCTCGAAGTATTCCAACTGCTTGTCGCCGCCGATGTCCAGCGTCCGGATGACGACCGGATGCGGCCCGGCTTTCTCCGCGACCTGTTTATACACCTCAAACTGCTCGTCTTCGCCAGGGAAAGTGGACCGGTCCATATACAAAAATTCCGTACGGAACAAGCCAACGCCTTCCGCACCGTGCTTCAAAGCCAGCTCCAAATCCTTGACGGAGCTGATATTCCCGGCGAGCCGCATGCGTACGCCATCTTTGGTTATCGCTTCAACCGCAGCTAACAGCTGCAGTTGCTCCTTGCGGCGGCGTTGTTTCTCCGCCAGCTCCGTAAAGCGCGTCACGATCGCCGGTTCGGGATTGAGATACACCCATCCCTCGTCCCCGTCGATCACCAACATGTCGCCGGTTTGCAGCGGCTCAACCAACTTGTTCTCCAGACCTGAAACTAGCGGAATCCCCAGCGCCCGAGCCATAATCGCCGAATGCGAAGTTTTGCCGCCAGCCATCGTGACCATACCCAGCACGTTGTCCGGATTCAAATGGACCAGTTGGGAGGGTGAAAGCTCTTTGGCCACCAAAATGTACGGCTGTGTATCCGCCGGCAGCGTGATGTCCGGCGTCCCGAGCAGATGCTTGAGCAGACGGTTGCCGACATCCTTGATGTCGAGCGCCCGTTCTTTCATATATTCGTCGTCCAGCAGGTCAAACATCGTTACAAAATGGTCGATCGCTTCCTTAACAGCAACCTCCGCCGCCTTGTACTGGCGTTCGATGATCCCCCGGATCTCGCTCATAAAGACGGGATCCTCCAGGATAGCCAGGTGAGCGTCAAAGATGCCGGATTCCTCCGCACCCACCGTCTCTTTAATCTCGTTCTTCATCACTTCGATTTCGGTTTTAGACGTGCGAATGCCTTCGTACAACCGCTCGAATTCTTTAGCGAGATCCACCTTTTCCATCCGGCGATCCGGTACGTCCCATTCCCAGGCGGGCAGCACGAAAGCTTTGCCGATGGCGACGCCAGCTGCTGCTCCGATCCCCTGTATCATGTAGTGACCCCCTAGTCCTGCTTGTAAGTTCCTGTTCAAGGCACATTAAAATAGAGTTCAAAAATCAACTTTGATGATTTTTGAACTTCCTCTGTAGGATGCCCTCTATCTATTTCATTATGGTAATCCTAGCCCCTCAAATTTGTCAAAGGAAAAACGAGAAGCCAAAAAAGGGCCCTCCGATTGCGGACGGGTCCTATTGGCCTCGCTACATTTAACTTCGTTTTCCGATCAAGATGCTGTCCTCAACCTTGATACAGCGATCCATAATCACGGTCAGACCGCCTTTCGAGGCGATTTCGTACGCTTCCTCGCTCACAATCCCCAGCTGCAGCCAAAGCACGCGGGCGCCGATTTTCACGGCTTCCTCCGCCACTGGCGGTGTCTGCTCGCTGCGGCGGAACACGTTTACGATATCCACGGGTTCGGGGATGTCCGACAAACTCGGATACACCTTCTCACCCAGGATTTCGCCGCTTACCGTCGGATTAACCGGGATGATGCGGTAGCCGTTATTTTGCAGCGCTTGGGCTACCATATATGAGGTTCGGTCGGTTTTGTCCGACAGTCCCACAACCGCAATGTTCCCGGCGCTCAGTAGAATTTCTTTGATTTCCTCACGGCTTGGATTTTCAAATGCCATTTGAAATGCCTCCTTTGCCGGCGCCGGTCCCAAACCAGCGCCTTGCGTCTTAGTTCAAGTTTATTCTACCCGTTCCACGGATGCGCCAAGCGAGACGATATGGTCAAAAAATTGCGGATACGATTTGGCCACGTGATGCGCATCCTTAATCACCAGCGGTTGACGGCAGCGCAGGCCTACGACGGTCAGCGCCATAATGACGCGATGGTCGTAATGTGCATTGATCGTCACGCCGCCCTCCAATCCGGACGGGCGGCCATGCACGATAATTTCGGCCTGGCGTTCCTCCACGTTCGCTCCCGCTTTTTTCAGCTCGGTCAAAAAATCAGTAATCCGGTCGCACTCCTTATAACGCAAATTTTCTACGTTATAGAAACGGGACGTTCCTTCGGCAAACACCGCAGCCGCTACCATCGCCAGCACGGCATCGGTCGCTGCATCACCGTCGAATTCCACCGGCCGAAGACGGCCGTTACCTTGAATGTGCACCGTACCGTCCTGATGGGATAACGGCACGTCCATCATCTGCAGGACGTCCACGACGGCACGTTCGCCTTGCTTACTGCGTTCCGCAAGACGGTGGACCTTAACGTCCGACTTCGTCACCGCGGCTGCAGCCAAGATCGCCGCCGAACCGGGGTAATCGCCCTGCACCGTATACGTCTTCGCCTGGTAGCTTTGCCCACCGGGTACACGGAAATGCATGTAATCATCGCTGGCATGAATGACAATCCCGGCCTGCTCCAACACCTCTAGCGTTTGCCCAATGACCACCTTCGATTTCAGGTCGTTCAACACTTCGATTTCACTGTCTTCAGCAAGCAGCGGAGTCAGGAATAACAAAGCGCTCAAATATTGGGAGCTGACCGAACCGGACACGCGGATTTTCCCGCCTTTCGGCGTTCCTCCGCTAATCGTGATCGGTAGCCGGCCTTCATTATGGCTAACCTCCACGCCCAGTTGCCCCAGCGCGTCGATGAGGTCGTCATGCGGACGTTTCCCCAGCGAATCCGGGTAGGTGTTCACGAACGTCACCTCTGGACACAACGCCGCAATCGCCATAAGGAATCGCAGCACCGCACCGGCGTTGCCGACATTCAACTCCTTGACGTCCTTCGGCCGACGCCCAAAACCGGTAATGACGATCTTCTCCTCGTCCTCTTCCAATACCGCGCCCAAATCGGCGATGCAGCGGCGCATGGCGTCGCTGTCCTCGCTATGCGCCGGATAATAAACGGTGCTTGTCCCTTCCGCCAGAGCGGCAACCAGCAAGTAACGGGTCGTATAATTTTTGGAAGATAATGCTCCGATTTCGCCCTTTAACTCCGGCGTTGGCTTTACGATAACGTCCATATGGTTCACATTCCCCTTTATTGTGATTGATCAAGAACCGCGGTAATGCGTTAAAATCTCATCCGATACTTGTTCCGCACTTTTCCCCGATGTATCGACGGTCAGATGGGCAAAAGCATAAGCGTCTTTCCGTTCCTCCAGAAGAGCGATCACCCGCTCCTTCGCGCCTCCAGCCAGCAGCGGTCGACCTGGATCTTCTCCGACCCGCGCGACAATCTCCTCCGCGGTTGCTTGGAGCGCGACCACAAGGCCACCTTCCCGCATCACGAGGCGGTTCTCCTCGCGAAGTACGGCGCCGCCGCCGGTCGCCAGCACAATGCCACGTTCCTGCAGCGTACTCCGCAAGATCGCGGATTCCAGCTCGCGAAAATAAGCTTCCCCTTCGGCTGCGAAAATGTCCGGGATCGTCCGTCCGGCTTCCTCGACAATCCGCTGGTCGAGATCGACGAGCGCAAGGCCGGTTTCGGCCGCCAACAACGAACCCACGGTCGACTTCCCCGTGCCCATCATGCCGATCAGCACGATATTATTTAGCGGTTGATTCATGTGTTCGTTCACCTACTTGCTCTGTTCAGCTTGTTGAGAACTCGCTCAGAGTAAACTTTTTCATATCATAACACAGGCCGATCCATTTTCAACACAAAAAGAAGCCGGCAGAGACGTTCCCGTCCCTCCGGCTTCCTCGTGATCCGTTCTTCGGCTTAGAACCACTGATGGTGGAAGACGCCTTCCTTGTCGACACGTTTGAACGTGTGGGCCCCGAAGTAATCGCGCTGCGCTTGCAGCAGGTTGGCCGGCAGGCGTTCCGTGCGGTAGCTGTCGTAGTAGGACAGCGCGCTCGCAAAACCCGGCACCGGAATCCCGTTCGCCACAGCCGCGGATACCACATTACGCCATGCGTCTTGGTAGCTCTCCACGACATTTTTGAAGTAAGGGTCAAGCAGCAGGTTCTTCAACGCAGGATCGCGATCGTAAGCATCCTTGATGTTGTGCAGGAATTGGGAGCGGATGATGCAGCCGCCGCGGAAAATCATCGCGATGTTGCCATATTTCAAATCCCATCCGTATTCGTCCGAAGCGGAACGCATTTGCGCAAATCCTTGGGCATACGAGACGATCTTCGAAGCGAACAGTGCCTTGCGGACGTTCTCGATAAACTCCTTCTTATCGCCGTTAAACGTCTTCTTCGCAGGTCCGTTCAGAATTTTACTGGCCGCAACACGTTCTTCCTTCATTGCCGAGAGGAAACGGGAGAAGACCGATTCGGTGATCATGGACAGCGGTACGCCTAAATCAAGCGCGCTTTGGCTTGTCCATTTCCCAGTACCCTTCTGACCGGCAGCGTCCAGGATGACGTCTACCATCGGTTTGCCGGTTTCCTCATCGTATTGCGAGAAGATGTCGGCGGTAATTTCGATCAGGTAGCTGTCCAGCTCGCCCTTGTTCCATTCGCTGAAAATCTCGTGCAGTTCTTTCGCATCAACATCCAGCACGTCTTTCAACAGATGGTAGGCTTCGCCAATCAGCTGCATATCGCCATATTCGATGCCGTTATGCACCATTTTCACGTAATGTCCGGCTCCGTCCGGACCAATATATGTACAGCAAGGATCGCCGTTCACTTTTGCGGAAATTGCCGTCAAAATAGGTTCAACCAGCTTATAAGCGGATTCTTGGCCACCCGGCATGATGGCTGGTCCTTTCAAGGCGCCTTCTTCACCGCCAGATACCCCTGTACCGATAAAGCGGAATCCTTTAGCTTCCAGTTCTTTGCTGCGGCGCTGCGTATCCGGGAAGTGTGCGTTACCCCCATCGATGATAATGTCCCCTTGATCCAGGTATGGCAGCAATTGTTCGATCGTGCTGTCTGTGGCCGGACCGGCTTGTACCATGATAAGAATTTTGCGCGGCGTTTCCAGCGAGTTCACGAACTCTTCGACGGAAAACGTGCCGACCAGGTTCTTGCCTTTGGCTTCGTTATCGAGCAGGTCATGCGTTTTTTCCGGGGAGCGGTTAAATACCGACACGGTAAAGCCCCGGCTTTCAATATTAAGGGCTAAATTCTTGCCCATGACGGCCAGGCCGATGACGCCGATTTGTTGTTTTGACATGGTCTCCATCCTTTGCACACTATATTTTTTTCAATAGTATCATTTTAACTCTTTTGTGTACAGAAGTGAACCCTGCGCCGTTTCGCTCAAAAAACAACCCCCAACGCCGTGGGAGCCAAGGACTTGCCTTTCAATTTTCTCGTATGGGTTGTGCCGACAGCGAGGCAAATAATCACTCCTCTAGGATGGGCGGATTTAGCGCTTACCATTCAAGACGGAGCAATTCGAGCCGTAGCTTGCGCAGCCTCTCCTTGCAAGCCTCGGAGGTTTCGGCATCTCCTTGCTGGATCGCTTCGAACAACCGTTCCAGCTCGGCATCCAATTCCTCCTGGAGATGGGCCAACTGCTGTTCCGCAGATTCGGAAGCGTACATTTCGGCCATCTGCGCCGTGTCGAGGACCGGTCCCTTTTGATAGATGACGCGATGTTCCATCCCCGAGATTTCGACAAGGCGAATGACTTCACCAAACAAAATATTTTCGACCAAGATTTGACGATCCTTGAACCGCTTGACCACCGCATGGCCGCGTAGATCCCCAATCAGCTTCTCCAGCCATTCGGCCAGCTTGGCATCCCGGATCAAGTAATCACCCACCAGCTTGTATCCTTTGGGAAGACGCTGAAACCGCAGCTTGGTCAGCTTACGTCCGGTACGGACCGAGATGATAAAGAGAGTTTCGTTTTCGCTCCAATATAAAGAATACCCGTCTTGGATCAAGTCGCGGATCAATTGTTGAATGTGCCGGCGGTCGAATCGGAGTTCCAGGTTGCAGTATTCCACTTCGTAACTTTTGTTCACGGCACTCCCTCCTAACGGTTTACCTTATCTTATACTCCATCTTATGTAATGGAACTTGGTTTATTGATTATTTTTACCCTGAACGGGCCGCGGATGACGCGCAAATTTATGATATACTGGTACCGTTACAAACCAAACACACCAGAGTCAGATTCATGCTCGAGTTGGAGGTATTCATCGATGTCCTTTGAAGGATTTACGACACCAGATTTCGACGCCTTAACCGTCCCCGGCCTGGAGCCCCGGATGGAAGCGATCATAAGCCGCATCAGACCGAAGCTGGAGACGCTGGGCACGGAGCTGGCTCCCTTCTTGTCCGCATTATGCGGAGAAGAGATGTTCCCGCATGTCGCCAAGCATGCCCGCCGGACGGTGAACCCGCCGAATGACACCTGGGTCGCCTGGGCGGCCAGCAAACGCGGGTATAAAGCGTTGCCGCATTTCCAAGTGGGGATGTTCTCCACTCACTTATTTATTATTTTCGCCGTCATCTACGAAAGCCCAAATAAATCGGTGTTCGCAAACTATTTGGACAAGCAGGCGGCCCAGATCAAGAAGACGATTCCGGACGGCTTTTACTGGTCCCTAGACCATATGAGCCCGGGCGGTACGTTGCACCAGGAAGCCGACGCCAAGCAATTGAAAGCCTGGGCCGAGCAACTGAAGACGGTGAAAAAATCCGAAGCGTTGTGCGGGCTGCGACTCGACCGGAACGACCCTCTTGTGTCCGACGGGACCCAACTGATACGCACGGTCCAAGAGACGTTTCAGACGCTGCTTCCGCTGTATAAGAACGCGTTTTAAAGCTCGGCTGCGTGCCTGGCCATTACTGCGCATTTAGCCTCCCCGATCTATATCTTCGGGGAGGCTTTTTGCGTGCGCACAAGGCCGATATGCAGGAAGAAGAGCAGCGCCATCATCGCCGAGCTGGCCAGAAACGGGGCAGTCGGGCCGATCAGGTCCCACATTTTGCCGGAGATGATCGGCCCAGCGACCATGCCCGAGCCCTGAATCGTCAGGAACAGGCCCCAGACCGTCCCCTTCTCGCCGCTGGGTAGCATATGCGAGATCATCGTATCCCACGTCGGGAGGATAAACGCGTAGCTGCAACCGATCAGGATGACAAACAGCCAAACGAGCGATACCTCCCGCGACAGGGCAAACAAACCGATCGAGGTCGCCGCCAGGGCGAAGCCGATATGCAAAAACCAGCGCGTCCCCAAGCGATCGACCAATTTGCCGATCGGAATCAGCCCCAAGACGGTGATCCCGCCCCCGATGACAAGCATAGCGCTGAAGGTCTCCGGAGACAGCCCGAGCTCGGTGCGGACGTACAGCGTGATGACCGGCGTCAACAGCCCGACGGCGAACGATTGAAGGAACAGCGCCGGGTACAACAGCGGGCTGACGTTCAAGTGCGTGCGAATATGGCGAATGGAGGCACGCATTTGGCTCCACACCCCCCCGCGCTTGGCGAAGGGGGATGCCTCCCCGGGGATGGCGGATTTCGCCGTTCCCGCGGCGGTGGAACCGCCCTTTTTTCCCGGCAACAACAACGATACTAGAACGACAAACGCAATACATCCAAGTAGGAACCAAAAGACCGGCCGATAGGAATCATGCAAAAAAAAGTTGATGATAACGGGACCGAGTCCGGTTCCGCCGAGGCTGGAGATCTGAATGACGCCCATCGCCGTCGCGAAATTGTTATTCTCCTCCGTGACCGCGGTAATCCCCATCAATACGCAAGGCCAAAGCGGGCTGGTACCGATGCCTAACAGTGCGCAGCCAAGCACCAGAAACCCCATGGTGGGCAGGAACGCGATCACCGCCACGGCGCCGAGCGTGATGCATAGCCCCAAGCTCATCGTTCGGCGAAAGCCGATCCGTTCGATCAGCCAGCCCGCCGGGCTACGAAACAAATTATCCCCGATATACTGCATCGAAAAAGACAAACCAATCGCAAACGCGCTCAGGCTCAGGACATCCCCCATATAGACCGGAAGGATGGATACGATCAGCGCCCCCTTGACAAATTCCACCAAAAACATGATGAGCCACAGGCTGGCAAACGTGGGATTCAGCAGTTTTTTTCGCGCGATTCCGCTTGTCAGTTCCACGAAAAGTCCCCCTCTCCTAGTTTCCGATCACGGCTTCCCTCTTCATTCTGTCCGTTTTCGCCGGCAAATTAACCCGCATAACGTCAATTTTGCGTAAAACCGTCGTCATTCGCTTGCATTCCGGGCGCATTTTGCTATACTCAAGCTTGTTTGAAAATTATGTAGACGAAAGGCAGGGATGGCCCGTATGGATCATCAAAGCACGCCGCTCTTCACTGCGCTCAAAAAGCACGCGGCCGGCAATCCCGTTCAGTTTCATATTCCCGGGCATAAAAAAGGGCTCGGCACCGATAAAGAATTCCGCGAGTTCATTGGCGATAACGCCTTGTCCATCGACTTGATCAACATCGCTCCCCTGGACGACCTGCACCAGCCTACCGGCGTCATCGAAGAGGCGCAGAAGCTGGCGGCCGACGCCTTTGGCGCCGACTATACCTACTTCTCGGTACAAGGGACCAGCGGGGCCATCATGACCATGATACTATCCGTTTGTTCTCCGGGTGATAAAATTATCGTCCCGAGAAATATTCATAAATCCGTAATGTCGGCAATTATTTTCGCCGGAGCGAAGCCGGTCTTTGTCTCGCCGGCACAGGACGCCAATCTGGGGATCGACCACGGGATTACGACTTCCTCGGTCCGCCGCGCCCTGCAACGCCATCCCGATGCCAAAGCGGTCGTGGTGATCAACCCGACGTACTTTGGCGTATGCGCGAACCTGAAGGAAATCGTCGATCTGGCCCATAGTTTCCACGTACCGGTGTTGGTCGATGAAGCGCATGGGGTGCATATTCACTTTCATGAGAAGTTACCGATGTCGGCCATGCAGGCGGGCGCCGATATGGCGGCCACCAGCGTGCACAAGCTCGGCGGCTCGATGACGCAAAGTTCGATTCTCAACCTCAATACGAAGAATGGCTACGTCAACCCGCAACGCGTGCAGACGATCATCAGCATGCTGACGACCACCTCAACATCCTATCTGCTGCTGGCTTCCCTTGACACGTCGCGCCGTAATTTGGCGCTGCACGGGCGAGAAATGGCCGAACAAGCGATGGAGTTGGCGCATTATCTACGGTCGGAAATCAACCAAATCGAAGGCTTGTACTGCTTCGGGCGGGAGATTCTGGGCGGGGAAGCGACTTATGACCACGATCCGACCAAGTTGACGATCCACGTCCGTCACTTGGGGATTACCGGTTATGAAACGGAGAATTGGCTGCGTGAGCACTACAACATCGAAGTGGAGCTCAGCGACATGTATAACATCCTATGCCTGATTACGCCGGGGGATACGCAGGAAACCGCCGATATTTTACTGACGGCTCTACGCGAATTGTCTAAGACCTATTATAAGGAAAATAACGCCAACGAGCTGATCGTCAAAGTCCCGGAAATTCCGCATCTCTCCCTCATTCCACGGGATGCTTTCTATGCGGATACCGAGGTCATTCCGTTTAAGGAATCCGCCGGACGAATCATTGCCGAATTTATTTATGTATACCCGCCGGGGATTCCAATTTTGCTCCCGGGTGAGGTCATTTCCCAGGACAATATCGACTACATCGTGGATCATGTCGAAGTCGGACTGCCGGTCAAAGGACCGGAGGATCGATATATCGATAAGGTTAAGGTGATCGTTGAAGCTGACCCGATATTCTGATTCAACCCAAATCAAAAAGCTCCCCGCTTCCGGGGAGCTTTTATCTTATAAACCAGGGGACTAAACTCGGATCAGGCTTCATCCATTTGGGCGACAAGCTCGTTATAAGCTTCTTCCACCTGTTTCCATTCCTGTTCGTCTTCGATATTGTAAAGCACCATTTCTTCGTTCTCTTCTTCCATGCGGAGAATGATGCCGTCCGCTTCCGGATTGTTGCGCTCGAGCAGCAACGCGTACACTTTCTCGCCAACGTCGAAGGTCTCGACAAGAACCATCTCTACGTCTTTCCCCTCTTCGTCAGTCAGCGTCAACACAAACTCTTCATGCTCATGATCATGATCGTGGCCGCAGCCGCATGCTTCGCCGTGTTCGTGATTGTGGTCGCTCATGAAATTACCTCGCTTTAAGTATGTTTTAATGGAGTGAAGAAGAATCCCTTGCTTCATTCCCCCCGTATCGTAACACTTTTGGGTGGGACAGGTCAATTTTCGTAAGTACTGTCGAGTGTAAAGCTAAACTTGCGATTATTTTAAGACGTTAATGCCTTTCTCCGAGATCAGCACGAAGTCCGTTCCGTTCGACGGCTGCATGTAGAACCCTACGACATAGCGGCCTGACGATTTGAAATCATAGGTAATGTCCTTCGTCCGGAACCAGAAGTTATCCCGCTGCTCTTTGATCTCATCCGTCTGAATCTCCTTGGAAGTTCCGTCAGGGGCCGTGATCGAAACCCGCACTGCAGCGATATCCGTACGTAAATTATCGATTTGTGAAAATACGTTGAACTTCAGCTTCCCCGTCTTCTTCACGTCGCCAAACACCGCATCATCTGTGAACAAAAACATATGAACGTTGGGTTTATAATAATTCACCGTTTTGGTGCTGTCATTGTATTCGACCAATCCTTCGAGATTGCGTACGGGCACATAGGTTTTCCCGTCTACGATATATCCGCCATCCTCCAGCTCGTGGCCGTTCAGCATCAGCTTTACCTTTTGGCTAGCGGCATCGGCAAACAGCAGGGAACCTCCCATTAGGGAGAAAGCAACCACCAATAATGCAACTCTTCTCCATTTCATGAATTTGACCCTCCATTTGATTCCTGTTGATGTAATGTTATACTCCTCGATTTCGGTCAAGTTGCGGTGGTTATGGTAAAAGGCGGCACTTTTTTTGGCGAGAGATGCCAGTCTTTTGTTTCTAATGGAAATTGTGTACATTTAAGGGGTGATCCATACTTTACTTAAGGGGGATTCCTCATGCCATTACGTCTGCAAATGCTGGGTACGGGCGGGGCGTTTGCCAAACGATATTTCAATAATAATGCGCTTCTCTATGCTGGAGATTTCACCTTGCTGATCGACTGCGGAATCACCGCCCCCATGGCGCTGCACGCAATCGGTAAACCGGTGGAGGACATCGACGCCGTGCTGATCACCCATATCCATGGAGATCATGTGGGCGGACTGGAGGAACTAGCCTTCCGTCGAAAGTTCGGGTCTGGGCGGAAACCGATCCTTTATGTCGCCGAGAACCTGGTAGAGCCGTTATGGGAAAATACGCTGAAAGGCGGGCTAAGCCAGGATGGGGTGATCGCCTCGTTGCACGACGTGTTTGACGTGCGTCTGCTAGCGGAAGACCGGCCAATGCTGCTTGCGCCTGAATTGAAGGTGGAGATTATCCGAACACCGCATATCCCGGGTAAACCGAGCTATTCGCTTTATTTCAACGACGAGATCTTTTACAGTGCGGACAAAACGTTTCAGCCGGAGCTCCTCGAGAAGCTGGTGCGCGAACGTGGCTGCCAACGAATCCTGCATGAAGTCCAGTTAACCGGGCGGGGCGAAGTTCATACGACATTGGAAGAATTGTTAACTCTGCCTTCCGAAATTCAGAGCCAAACCCTGCTGATGCATTATGGGGATGAAATGGAGACGTTCCTCGGGGCTATCGGGGAGATGGAGTTCCTCCGTCAACATGAAGTATATACGCTGTAACGAAAACAACCCTGCGGGCATTTACGCCCGCAGGGTTCATTCGTTTATGGTGAGGAGCAACGTTATTCGAAACCAGGCAAGTTGTCGAGGTTATTGGACGGGTCTCCGTCGGCATCGCCACGGATATACATTTCTCCGTCCCGCCCCTTAAACACGTTGACGCCGGCGATCGCACCGGCCTTAACTTCCTGCAGGGCTTGCTGGTAATCAAGCACGCGTCCGCTGGACGTTTTAAACGCCTCCAAATCCCCGTCTCCGTTCTTTCGCACGGCAATAAACGTTTCTCTGGTATTCAGGGCCATCGGCTAGCTCATCTCCTCTTCATTCAAGTTAGACCTAGCTTGCCCCGAAACCTCAAAACCTATGATTATGATTACGATTTCAACGGTTTGACCATCCGGACGTGTGGAATCCCGGCATCATCGAAGGGCTCGGTCGAGATCGTCTCATAACCAAGTTTGGCATAAAACCCTTCGGCATGGCACTGTGCGTCCAGGACCGATTTTGTGAGGCCCAACTCCCGAGCCAGCTCCTCCAAGGCAAGCAGCAGGATTTTGCCCACGCCCTTTGAGCGAAATTCTTGGCGTACGGCGATCCGCTGCATTTTGGCCGCATTGTCTTTATAGTAAATCAGCCTGCCCGTCGCGGCATAGGCTCCTTCCATTTCGATCAGCACATGATGCACATCTGGATCGATCTTGTCGTATTCGTCAATCTCCAAATCGATGGGGACCTTCTGTTCCTCGACGAACACCTCTTTACGGATGTCCAGGCATCTTTGAAGTTGTTCCTCGTTATCTACGTGAATGATTGTTGCAGCCGACACTTCGTTCCCCTCCCAGCATTCCTTGTCCATTGGTTTGTTTAAACTGCATCATTATACAAAAAAATCATTTTCATGTATAGTTATTCTAAATGGATATCGGCTGAAAGGAGCTGGCATAAGGGTTATGGTCATGGGCATAACGATAACCGCTGCGGTGCTGATCGCGGTTTTGTTGATCGTCTCCATGTTTTATGTGACGAAGAAAGGCTATTCCCGCAAGTGGGACGAGGAATAAAGCTTGTTATTCCGTAGAATAAACGTCCTCCACAATCGTCGGTGAATAAACGCCATCCGATACCGAAGGCCCAAACGGCCAGGGAAAGGCGCGAGCCTGCCGGTTCATCGTCTCCGTGTCGGGTGCCAGACGGCAAGCGCTGGTTAAGGCCAGCAGGAGGACGGCTCCCGCCACGGCTACCCATAGGGGCCAGGGCCGTTTCGTCCCGTTGGGTCGTGACGGGTTATGATGGTGGTCATGGGGATTACGGTGGGTTTGATGCATCTGAACATCTTCCTTTCCAAGCTTGGTGCGTTTCTGACGTCATACGTATCCTGACCGGAATTACGCTTCTCCTCCATTGTTGGCAGGGTCCCGGCCCCTTATACTTCAAGGAAGTATTGACAAGAACCCTGCTGCCTGATAAGATAAATTTTGTCTTCACTATAATTTTGATCTGCTAGCTCAGCTGGGAGAGCACCATCTTGACAGGGTGGGGGTCAGTGGTTCGAGCCCACTGCAGATCATCGCAAAAATCCCTTGAAGCATAAGGCTTCAGGGGATTTTTATTTCTTAGGTCTGAATTGGCCTATGATACGAATTTCATAGTTTAAAGAGTTTCTTTTGGGAGCGTCTCCGTCATCGTGACCCCATATGATTTTAGCCAGCGGGCAGATGGCCAAGTTATTCCCTGATCGGAGCTCTGGATCACCCGCAACCACAAGTGGGCAATCCTTATACTCCCCCCCGATATGAAAAAAAGACCACTGAGGCTTATGCCCTGGTGGTCTTATACTCATTCTATTGCTTCGTCTTTTTCGAGGTATCTGCATCAGCAAATTCCGCATTCAGATTTGGAACCCCTAATTTCTTTTTTACTTGCTTGGAGCTGTGCTTCGCATCATTCTTCTTGTTCAACTCACAATACACCTCCTGTAGGTCGTATTATGCGGCGAGCAACTTCGCTCTATGCGTTGGGTGGTCGCGGATAATTACTCGCCCATAACTTCCGCCCCTTTACCGCTTAGCGGAGGAATTGCGGGGGGCTTCCTATATAGTCAGAACAAAAGGGCTAACGACTCCACGGCTCTTCAACCCCCTCGACCTAATCCAGGTATCTCCAAAGTCCCAGTCGTTTCGTTGCTCCCAAACTTCTAACGGACCGTAGCGACCTTATTTGTATATTTCCCGGTGATTTCCCGGGCTAACGGACTGGTGCGACCTTATTTGACCCTTTAGGCGATCATTTCACCACCATTCACCCAAATAAGGTCTCTGAGGTCCGTTAGAATGGGGAGGGCAACATCAGAACCCAAATAGCGGCTCTGGTGTCCGTTAGCACAGCACCGCTACCAGCAAACAGCAAACGGGCTCGCTGCTCGTTGCGCGTTGCTTGTTGCTTATAGCATCGCACTAGCCCGCCAGCACACCGCACGTAAAAAAAGCGCGCCAAAACTGGCACGCGTTCCCTTTAAAGTGTCCTGCTCGTCTCCACGTCGGACCGATCTTCTACTAGCCTCGCGGGTAATCCACCCGAAACTGCGCCGCCTCCACCCATTCGCCGCGGGTAAAGTCCCGGCCACGCACGAGGACATGGTCGCGGTAAACCTCTACGTAGAAGCCTTGGCTGCCATCCTTGTGTTCGTCTTCATCGGTCCACAGGTAAGCAACCGAAGCGGCATTGAACATCGCTGGCCCTTCGCCTCGAACGCCAAAAGAAGTGTTAGGTGCATCCAACTCCCAATGGGTATGCCCCGTGAACAGGATCGCCTGCGGATGACGGGCGAGTACGGCAAGTAGTTCGGCGTCCTGCACGACGCCATACCAGCGTTGTGCTTCATAAGAGCCGGCCACCGTGTTCATTAGCGGCTGATGCAGGAATACAAATACCGGACGGTCCGCCGCAGCGCTCTCCCCCAGCTTATCGTCCAACCAGGCCAGCTGCTTTTCTGATAAGGAGCTAAATAACTCCAGCCCCTCCTCCGTTCCGAGGAAGACGAAATGATAGCCGTCAATCCAATGATCATGATAGATGCCCTCCGTGCCGGTACCGCGCAAAAACTGCCCCAAACGCGCCTCCCAGTTCCCCAACGCGACATCGTGGTTGCCCATCGTCACATACAGCGGAGGTAATGTCCCACCAAACTGCTCCCAGATTCGGTTCCAGGCTTCATACTCCTCCGGGAATCCATGATCGGTCACGTCTCCCGCATGCATGATTCCGGCGCTTCCGGCACCATTTTCCGCGATATCCCGTAAAGCCTGTTCCAGGTTAACATTATGCGTATGCTGCCCATCTGTCCGGACATGCGTATCGGTGATCACCTGAAAAGTTAGCAGAATCCCTTCGTCCCGCTGACCTTTCCCTACCTGCAACTCATTTCGATCCACCATTTCTTTAACCTCCCTTGCCGCTCAAATTCAACCCGATGACGCCGAGAACGATCACCCCGATCCACAAGATCGAGGGTACCGACAATTTCTCCTGAAACAGAATTCCGCCCGCGACAGAGATCAACACGATCCCGATTCCCGACCAAACCGCGTAAACGGTGCTCACCTTCATATACCCCAGCGCAAAATTCAAGCAGGTAAAACTGGCCCCGTAAAAAAGAAACATCAGTACCGAGGGAACCAACCGGGTAAAGCTATCCGACAGCTTCATCGATACCGTGCCGGACAACTCCAGCACGATGGCTAGAGCCAGGAATAACCAACCCATTTCTTCTTCCACCTTTCCGGAATTACCGAACTTCCCCGAGCCGGAGCTCGCGATAACTGGTCATCACGACATCCGCCGACGGGAAGCCCTCCTTCCCCGACGTATGACCCTCATCCAAGGCGATGGCCGCAGCCGCCCCGGCGGAGCGAGCCATCTGCATATCGCCGTCCGTATCGCCAATGACGGCTACCCGAGCCGCCTCCACACCAAGTTCACGG
Organism: Paenibacillus sp. FSL R7-0216; assembly: GCF_037969915.1. Classification (NCBI taxonomy): domain Bacteria; kingdom Bacillati; phylum Bacillota; class Bacilli; order Caryophanales; family Paenibacillaceae; genus Paenibacillus; species Paenibacillus sp. FSL R7-0216. The sequence continues at coordinate 3,314,911 of NZ_CP150222.1, forward strand.
CAAGCTAACTCCACCATGTCCGGAAAAGGCTTCCCCCAGTTCACCCGATCCGCGCCAACACATACGGAGAAATAGGGGCGAATCCCGAGCCATTCCAGATGTTTCTCCGCCGCCGCCGTTTCATCGGAGGTGACAATCCCAAGGCGGAGCCCCGCCTGACCGCATTGCTCCAAGAACGGCAGCACTTCTGGCAGCAGCCGAGCCGTGCGAGAACCCTCAAGTGCTTCGTCCGCGGCCACGCGACTCTGCGCCGCCAGCACCTTTGCTTCCGCCCAGGAGAGGCCTGCCTTGTAACCTTCCATTGCCAGCAGCGTCAGCAGATCATCCACCGTGCCCATCGACAACGGACTGTTCCGATCATACCCGGAGATCTGCCCTTCCGCGTCGTAGCTGATTCCCCAGACCTGCAACTGATCGGCAGATAGCGGCGATCGTTGCCGTTTCATCAATTCGGAGGAAAAATGGGCGAGCAACCGCTCGCCCCACCTTCCCCACGTATAGATAAAATCCATCAACGTTCCGTCTTTATCGAACAATATCGCATCGACCCTAAACTTGATTCCTGCGACATCTAATGTTGCCGCGGAGGTACGATTATTTCCGAATTCGGTCGAGTTCACGCTGCGCCGTCTCCTTCGCTTCCTTCAGCGCTTCGGCTGCCGGAGTATTGCTGATCTGTACCTTGTCGGCAGCGATTTTCAGCGCGTCCGTAATCTTCCCGCCCGTTGGATCCTGGAACGGTTTCGAGGCATGCGTCGCCTGCTTCAGCGGCACGGTCGCCTGCGGGTTTTGCTCGCTGTAGGCTACGAACTCCGGATCGTTCAGCGCGGATTGACGAACCGCGATATAACCGGTGTTCATCGACCAGAATGCGGTATTCTCCGGGCTCATGAAGAAGCTGTACCATTTCATCGCTGCTTGTTGCTGCTCGGGGCTGGCGGCTGCCGGAATACCTGCCATGATCGCCTGGGCGACTGGCTTTCCTGCACCGATCCCTTCCCAGCCCGGCTGTTCCATAGCCGCCACGATATTAAAATCGAGGTCGCCTTGGTCGCCGCTGGAACCGGTGTACCCCGCCGCTTGGCCTTTCATCACGTCGTCGATCGTTTTGTACCAATACTCCCAGCCTTGGCCGCCGGAATGGATACGCATGATTTTGTCTTCATGGATCCATTTTCGGAATGATTCCCAGGTATCCACCCATTCCGGGGAATCGATCAACACCGTGTTGCCATCCTCACTAAGGATTTTACCGCCTTTGCCATACACGGCGTCCATCATGTTCTCCGCGCCCCACATCGGCTCCCAGCCGTAGAACACGGTTTTGCCGCCTTCCTTGACCGTCATTTTTGCTGCGGCATCGGCAAGCGCCTCCCAGGTGGTCAAATCTTCGGCTTTAAGGCCGCTCTTCTCGAGGGCATCCTTCCGGTAATACATCACTTGCGTCGTACCGTACATCGGCAGGAAAAATTGTTGGCCGTCGACTTTCCCTTGCTCCAGGAACGTCTGCACGACATCCTCCGGATGGAAATCCGGCGAGGCGGCGATCAACTCGTCCAGCGGTGCGTAATACCCTTTGCGTGCCCAGTCTACGTTGGACGACAGAACGGCGGCCGGCACGGTGCCGGCGGCGATGGCCGCTTGCAGCTTTTGTTCCGTTTCGCTGTAATCGGCTTGCACGACCGGCTTCACGATGACATCTTGCTGCGAGCTGTTGAACTTGTCAATGAGGGCTTGCATATTTTCGCCTAGCTTGCCGCCAAGACCATACCAAAACTCGATCGTTACCGGTTCTACCGATTGCGCTTGGTCTCCGGCATTCGCCGCATTCCCCGCCGGCGCAGCCTGAGCGGGATCGGCCGTATTCCCCGCCGCACCGGAACCCCCGCCGCAAGCACTGATTACGAGGAAGATACAAGTCATTAACAATCCGAACCACGATTTTTTCCAATTCGACATTTCATAACCTCCATAAATGGTTTTCAGTTTCGTTCTCTCATCCTTTACTAGCACCTGCGGACAAATTGACGCTTTGCATGATCGTTTTCTGGGTCAACGCGAACAACGCGAGCAAAGGCGCGATCGTGAAGGCGCTGGCGGCCATGATCAACGGCCACTTCAGCCCGTAAGCACCCCCTTCCACGAAGAAGCTGCGCAGACCGGCCGAAACAAGCTGCAGGTGTTGGCTTTTGGTGATCAGCATCGGCCAGAAGTAGTTGTTGTACTGCTCGATAAAGGTAATCAGTCCGAGTACCGCAAAGGAGGAGCGTGTCAACGGCAGCAGAATCGTCCAAAGGATACGGAAATGCGACGCCCCGTCAATTTGCCCGGCCTCCACCAGCTCATGCGAGATTTGCAGGAAAGCTTGCCGGATCAGGAAGATTGAAAACACGCTCACGCAGTTGGAGAAGATCAACCCGGCATAGGAATCCAGCAAGCCCAGCCGGCCCAAGACGATATAACCCGGGAGGTACACCGCGGTGCTCGGCACCATGTACCCGACCAGAACCAATGCGGTAAACGCCCCTTTCAGGCGAAATTTCATATGGGTCAGGGCGTAGGCCATCATTCCTGAATTCGCAACCTGGATGGCTACGATGGCCGCAGCGACGAAGATACTATTGTACATGTACCGCTCAAATGGAGCGGCGACCCAAGCCTCGGCGAATTGTCCCCATTTCGGACTGTGCGGCCAGAGCGTCGGTGGAAACTGCCAGATCTCATCATTGCTCTTCAACGCGCTGGTCGCCATCCAGTAGAACGGAAACGCCATGATCAGCGATACCGCCGCCAACAAGACATGGCGAATGGCGGTGCCCCATTTTTCGATCCCTTGCATGGTTTAGTCCCCTTTCTTCTATGAAGAGTAATGAACGGTACGCCGCCCTACCCAGAACGACAGCAGCGATAATCCAACGCACCCGACGATAAGCGTGATCGCCACCGAAGAGGCTTGCCCGATTTGAAACGCGTCGAAGGCGGACTGATAATAGAGGTAGAGTAACGTGCGTGTCGAACCGGCCGGCCCGCCTTGCGTCAGCACATTGATTTGGTCGTACGCCTGCAGAGCCTGAATCAGTTGAACAATCACCAGGAAAAAGGTTGTCGGCGAAATCAGCGGCCATGTCACGTTCCAGAACTTGTGCCAGCGGCTTGCGCCGTCGAGCTCGGCCGCTTGCAGCAGCTCTGTGGGCACGCTGCGCAGCGCCACGAGATAGAAGATCATCCCCCAACCGGCCGATTTCCAGACGGTAACGAGTAGGACACCCACGAGCGCCCAGTTAGGATCCTCCAGCCAACGAATACCTTCGATCCCGAAACTTTTCAGCAACGTATTGGCTAGGCCCACCTCGGGCTCGAAAATCCAGGACCAAACAATCGAAACAGCCACTGTCGGCGTCACCCAAGGGGAGAACATCAGCATCCGGTAGACGGATCCGCCCTTCATGTTCCGGTTGAGCAGCAAGGCCAGCCCTAAGCCGAATACAACGACGGGCAGTACGCTGCCTGCGCAAAATAACGCAGTGACCCGGAGCGACTGATAAAACGACGGATCCGTAAACAGGTCGCGATAATTTTGCAGTCCGACGAACAACTTATCGGGGCTCATGAAATCCCATTCCGTGAAACTGAGATAGATGATGTACCCCAACGGATAAAACCAAAACAACGTCAGCGGAACCATCGCCGGGAGCGTAAACAACAAGGCCCGGACATCTTCCACCCAAAGCGAACGTTTCATGGATCCTCCTTTTGTTCCATTCAGTAATCATTGAATATTTGTTATAATGGTAGATGAATCACGTTAATAATCTCTTGTGTTCAATATTTATTGTACGTTCGTTTTGCGTTTATTGGGTTATCTCTGCGTGAAGCGGCGATTAATTTTGTGTAAAATTTTTCGAGGCAGGTAGGTGTGAAGGTGAAGAAGCCAACGTCGGGGAAAATGCCGGAACCGCAAAATTTCCGGGAAGAGCTTCGCGCCAAGGTCATTGATGCGATTGCGCAAACGATGGACCTCTACGGCGTAAATTACTCCTATGGGCAGCTGTACGGCATCCTATTTTTTGAGGATCGGCCCATGACGCTAGAGGAAATGCAACAGAGCATGAACATGAGCAAAAGCAATATGAGCTATGCCGTCCGCTCACTTGTCGATTCGAAGATGGTGAGCAAATTGGACGAAAAAGACGCCCGCAAAGATCTGTATGCCGCGGAAACCGATTTTTTCAAAGCGTTTCAGGCCTTTTTTGCGACGAAGCTGCAACGAGAAATCGATGTCATGCGCGGAGCTCTCGACTCCGTCATTCCGCCGCTCTCGGAGACCATTCTGGAGATGGAGACCTCCGAGGAAGAGCGGAAGCGGTGCCTGGAGGATCTGCACAAGCTGAAGCATGCCACAAGCTATTACGAGTGGCTGCAGCAGTTCGTCGACCGACTGCAGAGCGGCGATTTTTTTGAAAGAGAGGACGATTCTCCCGTACAAGGATAAAAGTGCCGGAGATCAGCCACACTAAACGGACAGCGCCGACCGCCGGGAACAAGAGTTTTCTTGCTGGCTGGGCTGGACAATCTCTTTAAGTTTAGTTGATGGAGGCACGCAGAAACGATGTTAAAAAACAAACTGGGGGCAGCGCTCGCTATCGCCCTCTCGGCTTCGCTTCTCACCCCTGCCGTGGAGGCATCTTCCCCGGCCCAGGGCAAGGAAAGGAGCTACTACGAGGAACGCGGGGACATTGTTTGGGAAGTGCCAATGCAGGAAAAATACATCGCCTTGACGTTTGACGACGGGCCGGATGAGCATCAAACCCCGAAAATCCTTGAACTTCTGGAGCAGTACCAAGCGAAAGCGACCTTTTTCGTCGTTGGCGACCGCGTCAAACGTTTCCCCGAAATCGTTAGATTGGAACAAGCCGGGGGGCATGAAATCGGCAACCACTCCTATCACCATCCTTCCTTTCACCGGTTGGCTTTAAAGACCTTAACGGAAGAGTTGGCGATGACCCAGCAGGCCGTATTAGAGACAACCGGAAGCAAACCGGTCCTCTTCCGTCCACCAGGCGGTTACTATAATGAAGCCATCGTCGAGTTAACCAAAGATAACGACCTGAAGATGATCCTCTGGTCTTGGCATCAAGATACAAAGGATTGGGCAACGCCCGGCGTTTACAAGATCGTCCGCAAGGTACTAAATAACGCACGAAACGGCGACATTATCCTCATGCATGATTACGTGCATAACAGTACGCAAACCATCGAGGCGCTAAAGGTTATTTTGCCTGAACTCCAAAGCCGGGGATATCGGTTCGTTACCGTCTCTGAACTGCTGACCCATAAGGTCACGCCGGATCATCATATCAAGGTCAATCATTAGCTTGGAAAACGAGCCGTTTGCGATCCTATCCTAATTCAGAAAGGAGCAAGAACGAGTGGACAAGATGCAGGAACAGGACACCCTGCCGCCTGGAAAAGGTTCCGGTGTCGATCCGATTCCCGTACCCAAACACCCCACCTCAGCTACGGAGAACCTCGAGGATCTCGTTGGCGAAATGATGGAGGAATGGTCGGAGACGCTGACAGGCAAGGATCCGGGCAAAGAACAAGCCAAATAACGAACGTACGAATTCGCAGCAAGGTGGGAGCAAATCCACCTTGCTGTTTTATTTAAATTTTATTTTCTCAATTTTTAATATATGTGATTTAAATCACATATATAGTGAAAAAAATCACATATAATAAAGACATCAAAGATGATCATCCGAAAAACAAAATCGAACGACAAACCAAAGGAGTGGGAATCATGTTTAACAATTTCCTTAGAACAAACAAAGTGGCAATGTGGCTCTTGACCGTCATCCGCGTTTACCTCGGCTATCAATGGATCGAAGCCGGCTATCATAAACTGACCGGCGGCTTCGACGCCGCAGGCTTCCTGACCGGAGCGATTGCGAACAGCACCGGTGACCATCCCGCCGTACAAGGCTGGTGGGCGACCTTCCTGCAACACTTCGCCCTGCCGAACGTCGACCTCTTCAACGTGATGGTGCCTTACGGCGAATTCCTGGTCGGCATCGGGCTCATTCTCGGTACCTTCACCACCTTCGCCGCGTTGATGGGCTTCGTGATGAACGCCGCGTTCCTCTTCTCGGGTACGGTAAGCACCAACGCGCAAATGTTGATTCTTGAAGTGCTGGTCCTCGTCGCCGCCGCCAACGCCGGCAAAATCGGCCTCGACACCTACGTACTTCCTTACCTCCGCAAACTGTTTCATAAGAAAGACGATGCCGGTACGCAAACCCCGGCGGCTAAACAACCGCTAAACGTCAAACGCCCGGCGTAACGGCCGCGTGAATGAAAGAGGGCCTTCCATTTGGAAGGCCCTCTTCTTTATTTGCGGCGCCGCCGTACGGCCCCCCATGAGCAAACCTCGGCGATCACCGCTCCTGCCAGGAAGCCGCCGACGATATCGCTGGCATAATGTACGCCTAAATACAAGCGACTGACCCCGATCAGTAAAATGATCAGCAGCACGATAACTGCCCATACGCGGTTCCCCGCCCTGCCGGAGCGCAGCAGCAACAGGGCAATCAGCCCGAAGAAAGCCGCGGAGATCATCGCATTTCCGCTGGGAAAGCTGTACCCATCCGGCACGACAAGATAGTCCCACAAGTCCGGACGTTCACGAGAGTACAAGGCTTTCAATCCTTTGTTGAGTAACCACCCACCCACCAAACTGACCGTCAGCCAAACTGCATAACGTCCGTTACGCAAGTATACCAGGGTCCAGACGAGAGTGAGCAACAGCACCACAACGAAACCGATCGTCGTCCCCAGCTCAGCAAGAGCTTTCACCGCAGGAGTCAAGCTATCGCTTCGCAGCCCATAGAAGAAATCCCCAATACTGCGGTCAATGGAGCGCAGCCCCTCCGTATGGATGAGCCCGCTCAGCACCGTAAACAAGACGGCCAGAAGGACCGGCCAAAACCATTTTTTCAAACCCGACTCTCCCCTCTCTCCAACATTCAACCGAATCCAAGTTATTTTACCGGGAATCTAGATTTGTCGGCAACCCTTATTTCAAATTTAATTCATTCTAGGGTCTGCAAGGAAAGAATATCCGCTAGACCTGCATTAATATACTTACTATACTTATATATTGACTAAGTTGGGAACCTTGAACTACAATGCAGTAGAATTCAACATAGAATAGATGGGTGATTAAATTAATGGAGCCACACGCTTACCGCGTATTATTATTTTATAAGTTTGTCCGGATCGAGGATCCTGCCGCCTTCACGGCCGAGCATCTGCAATACTGCAAAGAGCTGGGCCTCAAGGGACGCATCCTGATCGCCGCCGAGGGCATTAACGGAACATTGTCCGGTACGGTGGAGCAAACCGAGAAGTATATGAACGACCTCAGAACCAACCCGCTGTTCGCCGATATCGTGTTCAAGATCGACGAAGCGGAAGGCCATACTTTTAAGAAAATGTTCGTTCGCCATAAAGAAGAGCTGGTCACCTTCCGTTACGAGGAGGAGCTTGACCCGAACGTCATCAGCGGCAAACGCCTCTCCCCTGCCGAATTTTACGAGCAGCTGCAACAAGATGATGTGATCGTTCTGGACGGGCGCAACGATTATGAATACGACATCGGCCATTTTCGCGGAGCGATTCGGCCAGAGATCGATTCCTTCCGCGAGTTTCCGGAATGGATCCGGCAGAATCTTGGCGATCACAAAGATAAGAAGATTTTGACTTACTGCACCGGGGGCATCCGCTGCGAGAAGCTGACCGGCTTCCTGTTAAATGAAGGTTTTAACGACGTCGCCCAACTGGAGGGCGGGATTGTGACTTACGGTAAAGACCCGCAGGTCAACGGACGTTTGTTTGACGGCAAATGTTATGTCTTTGACGAACGAATCTCCGTGCCGATCAACCGCACAGACGAGGATATCGTAATCGCTAGCTGTTTCCACTGCGGCATAACGCATGACCGGTACATTAACTGTCCTGTGTGCAACCTTCAGTATGTATGCTGCGAGGATTGCGAAGACGAGCATCACGGCTTCTGTTCGGATGCATGCCGGGAGGCAGCCCTCGCTGTCCCGCAAAGCTAAGAATTGCCGGAACCTATCACCCGAGAGGGAGTGTCACGCATGAACACGAACAAAGACCTTTCTACCCGCGAGCGGATTCTTCATCTAATGAAAACCGCTGGACCTCTTAGCGCGAAAGAGCTCACGACAGAGCTGCAGATTACGGAAATGGCCGTACGCCGGCATCTCGGAACGATGGAGCGCGACGGGCTGATCGAGTCGAAGATGATCCGGCAAACGCAGGGCCGGCCAACGGCGGTGTATGGATTAACAGAGCTGGCCGAGGGGATTTTTCCAAAAAAATATCATTCGCTCACCCTGGACCTGCTGGATGAACTGGCCGAGGAAAGCGGCGAAGGAATGGTGGATCGCCTATTTGACCGGCGCAAGGAGAAGCTGAGCCGTAAATACATGGCCGACATGCAAGGCAAATCGCTAACCGAAAAAGTGCGCACGCTCTCGGAAATCCAGAATGATAACGGCTATATGACGGAGCTTGAGCAGAACGATCGCGGCGAATACGTGCTCATGGAGCATAACTGCCCGATCTCACAAATCGCCAATCGTTACAACCATGCCTGCGACTGCGAGCTGAATTTGTTCGAATCCTTGCTGGACGCCGACGTCGAGCGCACGGAATGCTTGGCCCAGCAAGGGAAGAAATGCGTATATGTAATCCGTCAGCGAAACCGCGAATAGAAAAAAAGCAGCCCTTGGGCTGCTTTTTCTACGTTATATGTCATAGACGTTTAATTCGTCCTCAATGGCTTGCTTAACGAGCCGGATACATTCCTCCGTTGTCTTGGCGGCAACCCGTTTGCCGTTAACCAGCGCATACGGTCTAAGCTTGCATAAGCCGCATAAACTAAGACAGTCCTGGCGCATCACGGCAATTTCCGGATAATCCTCCTCCAGTTGCTCCAGCTCAAGCGCGCTCATCAGGTTGCTATCGCACACTTCAACGATCACAATGCCCAAACCCATGACGTCTTTCACCCCAAACTTGTCGATAACTCTGCTTGAACCATCATTATGAGGATACCAAAATCATTTGTCAATGCTTGCGAATCATTTAACATACTTAACATACATTTATGTTGACTAAGTCAGCATCCAGATCTATAATTAGATTTGTCGGAATTACTATTACATATCGGAGAAGAAAGGATTGATTTGGAATGGCACATCAATTGCCTGCTTTGCCTTACCCGAACAATGCACTTGAGCCTCATATTGATGAAACAACGATGATGATTCACCATGATCGTCACCATAATACGTACGTTACGAACCTGAATGCAGCTTTGGAGTCCGCTCCGGAACTGCAATCCAAATCCGTTGAAGAGCTGATCGCTGAACTGGACAGCGTTCCGGAAGGCATCCGCACCGCAGTTCGCAACAATGGCGGCGGTCACGCGAACCACTCCCTGTTCTGGGAAACGATCGGACCTAACGGCGGCGGCCAACCTTCTGGCAAGCTGGCTGAAGCGATCAACGGCGAGCTCGGCGGCTTCGACAAATTTAAGGAAGACTTCTCCAAAGCTGCGACAACTCGTTTCGGCAGCGGCTGGGCGTTCCTGGCCGTAGACGGCAGCGGTAAATTGTCCGTATACAGCTTGCCGAACCAAGACTCCCCGATCATGGAAGGCAAAACGCCAATCCTTGGTTTGGACGTATGGGAGCACGCTTATTATCTGAAATATCAAAACAAACGTCCTGACTACATCGCCGCTTTCTTTAACGTTATCAACTGGTCTGAAGTAGAGAAACGTTACGAAGCAGCGTTGAACAAATAAGTGGGAATGTGGGCTAAGCGCCTGCGTGACTAAGAAAGGGTGTCCCGATGGACCGGTTAACCGGCTCCCTGGGGCACCCTTTTTTTATCCATCGACTCCATGCCTGCTCCCGGCTCCTCATGACCTCCAGACCACCGACTCGCGCACCACCAACGTCGGCTGGACCTGCCAATGAATCGCTTCCCGGGTACGGCCAAGCTCCGACAAGAGCAGACTGATCGCCGCGTCGCACATACGCTCCTTCTCCACCCGCATCGTCGTCATGTTGAGCCCTTCGCCGTTCACGTAAGGCAAATCGTCAAACCCGGCGATCGAAACGTCCTCCGGCAATCGCTGGTTTCTCTCCTTCAACAAGCCCGCAAGCAAATAAGCAATCCGGTCATTGCTGCAAAAGAACGCCGTCGGCCATTCGCCGAGCCCCTCCAAAAAGGCATCCATTTCCGCCGTGGTGTAATCATACCCCCGAGAGATCGTTAAGCAATCCGCGTCTCGGATAGCAAGCCCCTGCTCCTTCATTGCCTTCTCATACCCAAACCAGCGCTCCTCATGACTGGTCGACAAGTTCGTTGGCCCGATGAAGCCGATTCGCTTGTGACCGGCTTCAATCAAATGTGTTACCGCAGCGTGAGCTCCTTCCAGATTGGCCGAAGTGACCGCCGGACAAGGCAGGTCGCGGTAATAGGAATCCATTAGCACAAGCGGTGTATCCATTTCCCAAATACGCACGGCATAAGCCCGATCCGTGATGCCAAATAAAATTACCCCACGATACGGAATATCGGCAAACGGTCCAGGCAAAGAAAGCGACGTTTCCGTCTCGCGATCAAGTGGAGTTATGACGGCGTTAAAGCCTTTTTTACGGGCACTCCGTTCCAAACCCCAGATCATATCGTGAAAAAACTGAAAGTGATCATTATCCTGATAACTCATGATTCGCTCGGGAACGAGCACCAGAATGTTGGCCTTTCCGCTTTCTTGGGGAGCATAGGGTCCATAGCCCATCTCCCTGGCGGTTTGCTGCACGAGGCGGCGCATCTCCTCGCTGACCCCCTTTTTATTCATCAGCGCAAGCGACACCGCATTTTTGGAAATCTGGAGGTGATCAGCGATATCCTGCATGGATATTTTCTTTTTGCGGCCCATTCTTTTCATTCCTTTCGAATCATGCTACACTTAGCCTACATCCTACTTTACAAATACGGTTTTTGTCAAGTTTGTCAAGTTATTAATGAATCTTCACTTCCACAGGAGGTATGAACGTTGAGTTATGCAATAGGTATCGACATCGGCGGCACCAAAACCGCCATTGGGCTTGTTGGCGCAGACGGCGAGGTTCGCGCCAAGGTTTCCTTGCCGACCGATCAGACAGTAACGCCGGAGGTGATGGTCGACCGAATGGCTGCTGCCATCCAGGACATCCTTACCGCACAAGGTATTACGGAAGCCGAGCTCTTGGGAATCGGGGTTGGGGCCCCGGGACCGTTGAATACGAAGGAAGGGAAGATAGCCGAACCGCCGAATTTGCGAAGCTGGTGGAACTTCCCTGTCGTCGCCTCGCTGGCGCGCCATTTCAGCCGCCCGATACGGCTGGAGAATGACGCTACTGCCGCTGCTTTGGCCGAGAAATGGCTGGGAGCTGCTAAGGATGCCGAACACTTCGTATTTATCACGATCAGCACGGGGATCGGCGCCGGGATCTACTCCCACGGCAAACTCATTACCGGCGCTTCCGGCAATGCCGGCGACGTCGGGCATTTCGTCGTTGATCCCTCGGCCGGCACCTGTGTATGCGGGCAAAAAGGATGCTGGGAATACGTCGCCTCCGGCACGGCGGTCGCGAGACAAGCCTCGGCCTTGCTCGGCCGGGAAGTTTCCTCGAAGGAAGCTTTTGATTTGGCGGCGGCCGGGAATACTTCGATTCAGGAGCTCGTCGCCAAGGTGTTTGAGAACATCGGCGTAGGCTGCGTAACTCTGATCAACACCTTTGATCCAGAGAAGCTGGTCATTGGCGGCGGCGTCTCTCAAGTCGGTGCTCCCATGTTTGACGCGGTGCGGGACTATGTGTCCAAGTACGCGCTGAACCCTTCGGGTCGTCAAACACCTATCGTCCCTGCCGCGCTGCACCAAGATGCCGGCTTAATTGGCGCCGCTGCATTAGTTCACATTTCATATTGATCTATAGATAAAGGAGTGCGAAATCCATGAATGAACCGATTTTTCTACAGCCGATTTTTCAAGAACGCATTTGGGGCGGAACGAAATTAAGAGACCTGTTCGGCTACGACATCCCAAATGACCGTACCGGCGAATGCTGGGCCGTATCCGCTCATCCCAACGGACAAAGCGTTGTTCAGAACGGACCACACCAAGGTATGAAGCTGGGGGATTTGTGGACCTCGCATCCGGAGCTGTTCCGCTCCACGTCCAACGTATTCCCGCTCCTGACGAAGCTGCTTGACGCCTCCGACGATTTGTCGGTACAGGTACATCCGGACGACGAATATGCCGGCCAACACGAAAACGGCGAGCTCGGCAAAACCGAATGCTGGTACATCGTGGATGCCGAACCGGGATCTGTGATCATTTACGGTCATGAGGCAAAAACGAAGGAAGAACTCGTCACGATGATCGAAAACGGCGACTGGGACCATTTCCTGACCAAAGTACCGGTAAAGCCGGGCGACTTCTTCTACGTCCCTAGCGGTACTCTACACGCGCTTGGCAAAGGCATCGTGGTGCTCGAAACGCAGCAAAGCTCGGATACGACATACCGCGTTTATGATTACGATCGCCGCGATAAGAACGGCAACACCCGCGAGCTGCATCTGGAGAAAGCGATTGATGTCACCACCGTACCGCAAGCCTATGTTCCGGCATCCTACGCAACCTCAACTAATGGCGCGCTGACGGTCACCTCCTTCGTCTCCAACTCCTTCTTTACCGTGGAAAAATGGAACGTTTCCGGCGGGGAAACCGAAGTTCAAGCAAACGAGAAATATACGATCTTCAGCGTACTCGCTGGCAGCGGTACGTTGACAGCAGGCGGACAAAGCTACGACTTGGCCAAAGGTGAGCACTTCATCCTCCCGGCCGGCTTTGGCCCCTACCGCTTAAGCGGAGAGCTGGAAATGATCATGTCTCACGAATAATCCCGATTCAAAACAAACGGACGGAAGCTACCATCCTCAGGATGGCTGATCCCGTCCGTTTTTGCGTTTAGGTCCGCCTGTTTAAGCTTGGGCTTGGGTATAGCGTTCGCTCAAAATCCGTGTATGGTGCTGTGCATGCCCCGCGAGAATGTAGGCGAAGGCACGAGCGGAGGCAGGTCCGCCGGCGGCGGTTCCCGTGCGGGCCCATGCAGCGTCGTCCAACTGGCGAGCCAATACCAGCGTGGCTTCCCGCACGATCTCAAAGCCGCGCAGCAGTTCCTCTAGAGACAGCCGATCAAACCCGGCATGACGGGCGTACAATTCCTCGTCGAATCCTGCAAGCGGCGTCGTGTCGCCGCGAGCGATCCGCAGCATCCGATAACTCATGATCCGCTCCGTATCGGCCATGTGGCCCAGCACTTCCTTGACGCTCCATTTCCCTTCGGCGTACCGATAGTTGGCCTGCGCTTCGCTGGCTCCGCCCCATTCCTTGCGCAATTGCTTCGTCTGCGACTCCAGAAAGGCAAGCAGATCGCCTTCTGGCACTTCGTTAATGTAGGGTGCAAAATGCTCCGCGTATTCCCCTGTTTGCGGTCTAGTCAACATTTACTTCATTCCTCCTCTTATTTTAAGATTACTGGTAAAGATTAAGCGTTATTCTTCTTCCCACACTTCTTCCATTAAGGCGTGGATTTGGCGGGTCCTCCGTTCGGTTTCCTTCTTGCTGGAAACCCATTTCTCGCCATCCCATTCCACAACGTCCCCCGGCTTGACCGAAGGATCAACCTGAGATCTCGGGATGTTCCGGAGTTTCTCGCCTGACTCCAGGATGCAGACTTCGCCTTCAAAACCTTCAACGATATGGAGCATCCCCATTCCTACCTTTCCGTTATAATTTGATATTCTTTACCATCACTGACGATCTCCACAGTACCCTGTAGATCGTTGCGATACACTTCCACCTTCTGTTTGGCTAGTCGGTCCAAGATCGTCTTCGTCGGATGCCCATAGGAATTGTCGCCCACTTGGATCACCGCGTACTTTGGTTTAACCGCGTTCAAGAACCGTGCCGTGGTTGACGATTTTGAGCCATGGTGACCTACTAGCAGGACATCGGCGTGAAGGTTCGCTCCTGATTCGAGCATCGCCCGTTCGCTTTCGGATTCCGCATCTCCGGTCAGTAGAAACGAGGTATCGCCATAGGTCACCTTAACGACAGCGCTCATATTGTTGTTGTCGTCGGTTGACGTTGCCGGGGCGAGCATCTTCACTTGTACCTGTTCGTCCCATGCCAGATCCAATCCGGCCTTGGCCGTCTTGACCTTCAATCCTTTGTTGCGAATCGAAATCAACAACGATTCAAACGTCTTCGTGTTGGACTGAACCTTCGGCATATACACCTGGCCAATGTCCACGCGATCAATCACCCGATCCAAACCGCCAATATGATCCGCATCCGGATGCGTCCCGATCACGAGATCCAGGTGGCGTACCCCATAAGCCTGCAGATAGCCTAGCATCTCATCTTCCTTGTCATTGTTGCCGGCATCGATGAGCATCGTGTGCCCGGAGGGGCTGATCAGCAACTGTGAAGCGCCTTGTCCGACATCCAGGAATAGGACGCGAAGTTGACCTTCGTCCTGCTCTTTGGAAATCCATGACGCGTTCTCCCCCGGTTGTCCCCCAGCCGCCTCCCAGCCTCCCAGCGAGCAACCCGTAATCAGAACGCAGAACCAAAGCAGGTATCCCCAAACTAACGTCCTTCTTGTCTTCTGTCTAATCATAGATGATCGTCCTCTTCCCAGAACATTTGTTCCAATTATAGGGGAAGCCCTAGCCTAAAATCAACCAAAACTTGCTAACTCGCAAAAAAAGAGCCCGCCTTTACGAAGGCAGACTCTTGGAAAAAACGATCTACATTACTTTACCGAAACGCTAACCGTCACCGTTTTGCCGCCGTATTGCGCTTTGATGGAAGCAGAGCCTTTCGCTACCGCTTCAATCTTGCCGGCCGACACTTTGGCAACATTCGTCTTCGAGCTCGTCCAGTTGGCGCTGCCGGTCACGGAGACTACTTTACCGTTATCATAAGTAGCCGTGAGCACGAGCGTTTTAGCCGATCCTGGAGCCAACTGCAGTTTTTTCTCGCTAACCTCCAGTTTCATCAGCTTCGGAATCACGTTCACCTTCACGGTTACCGTTTGGCCTTGGTAAGAGCCGGTCAATGTCACCGAACCCTCAGCAATGGCCTTCACCGAAGAGGAAGAAACCGTAGCGATATTCTCGTCGGAGGAAACCCAGCCCATTTTGGAGGAGAGGGTTACCTTTTTGCCGTCCGTGTAATACCCCGTTACCTTAATCGATTTCGATTTCTTGATATTCAGCTCGAACGATTGTGGCTCCACAACAATCTTGGTAATTTTCGGTTCGATGGTCACGGAAAAGCTGACCGTTTTGTTCTCAAAAGTCGCTTTCAGCGTAGCGGAGCCTTTGCTGAGACCTTTGAGCTTCTTCCCGTCTACCGTCGTCTTCAACACTGCATTGGAACCCGATACCGTCCACTCTACACCCGTCGGATTCGCTTGCTCTACCCCGTTTTCGTAGACAGCCGTGATTTGCGGCAGAGCAGTTTCCGTCCCGATGACGATACTCAACGAATCTTCCGAAGCGAGCAAGGTTAATACCTTTTCCTTTACGCTCACCTTAACCTCGACGGTCGTCCCCCGAATCGGGAAGCTCGCGTTTGGCGTCAGTCCTATTCCGGCTTCCGTAAGCTTCCCGGTTAACGTTACCTCGGCGGATACTACCGAATCATCCAATTCTTTCGTAACGATTTTCCCGTCTTCCACAATCGCGATATTCTCTTGACTTGAGGTCCAAGTGATTGCATTGCTCAGATCAACGGTTTCTCCGTCCAACTTCGTGCCCGTGACTTTCGGCAAGCTGGCAGATCCCCCTAGATAAACGTCCATTTGGTCTTTCTCGACTTCTAGTTTGGTCACTGTAGGGAGTACCGTTAATTTCATACTCTTGCTTACGCCTTGGTAGCTGGCTTTAATCGTGGTCGTCCCCGTTGACTTGGCTGAAATTACACCTTTGTCGTCCACGGTGGCGATTAATTTATTGGAAGAAGACCAATCAGCGACATCGCTAACGTCCTGCGTTTCGTTCGCTTTGACGCGCACGCCGGCATCCATGGCCAGCGCTTCGCCGATAAACATCATTTGATCGCCGGATGGCGTCAACAGGATCGCCTCATAAGGAGCGCGCACATAAATATCAACTTTGACTTGCTCCCCCAGATACGATGCCGTAATCGTTGCTTTCCCCGTGGATACGATCTTGACCGTTCCGTCTTCCACCGTAGCTACGCCGTTGTCCGTCGAAGCCCAAGTCGCTTTATCCGAGACGTCGCTATTGGTGGTAGAATCGCTAGCCAACACTGTTTTGACCCGAAGCTTCACTTCCTTGTCGGCCATGATCAACTCAAGGTCTTCCTTCTCCTGAATCTCCGTGTCGGTTGTTCCAACCGTCTGATACAATTTCAAACCGGAGTACGGCGAAGTTACCTTAGCTTTAAAAGAAGCAGTGAGTCCGGCATATTTGGCCGTAATCGTGGCTTCCCCTGAACCGGTTAACGTGATTTGGCCTTTCTCAACGGTTAATACCCCAGCATTGGAGGAGGTCCATTCCGCATCGGCCGTAACATCCTTTGGTTCGATCGAGGCGTTGTCCACCTTCGCCTTAGCCGTAACGGTTAGATCCGATGCGGAACTGTCCAGGCTATATTTCCCGTCCAGTTTGTAATCCAAGGTTAACGCGGTGTAGGTGTCCGTAACCTTAATCGTGATCAACGATTTGGAACCGACTTGCGTTGACGGATTATTATAAGACGCCGTAACGGTAGCTGTGCCGCTCTTGAGCGCTGTCACCAAACCTTCGTCAACCTTGACGATACTCGCGTCGGAAGTGGTCCAAACCACGGTGCTGGTCACGTCCTTCTTTGAGGTGGACCCCTCTACCGAAGCCGAAACCTTGAGCTGTTTCGTTTTACCCACGCCAAGTTCGATGGTCGTATTTTCTCCATCGATCGCAATGGAGTTGATGTCCCCCGTTGCCGCAAACACGCCCGTCGGAACCATTACCGAAAGGAGCAGCGTCAAGACGAGCATCCAATACGTCATTTTCCTGTTAGCAATCATTGATTTCTCTCCTTTATCTTCATTGCTAAATTACCGGAACCTTTTTCCAGCCCTCTGGGTTTTATATCGACATTTGGTACATATTTCGTAACGTTTTCTGGCGAAAATAATCCTTTTTTCCTATAAAAAAAGAGCGCATTCGTTTATCGAATACGCTCTTTCTTGTTCTAGATGCCGAGGACGGGGGTCGAACCCGTACGATGGTCACCCATCGCAGGATTTTAAGTCCTGTGCGTCTGCCTATTCCGCCACCCCGGCACGTCAAGAAAAATCCCGTATTTATGATTATATACAGATTTCGAATCAAATTCAACCAAAAATCTGGACCAGCCTTTTCCGATAAACTATTCGATTGGGATTTATGATAAGTTAGTTGTAGCACGTTGATCGGCTCGAATTTCAGGAAAGGTGAGGTTTGGTTTCATGCATGAATTAAAAATGGCGGTTACTCTCGGCCATCAAGTGGTCGTTCAGCTCCATGATGGACAAATGATGACGGGACTGCCTAAATGGGGTTCCGCACCAGACAAAGTACAGCTGCGAACAACAGAAGGAGCTGTGTGGGTTCAGCTTGACGAAATCAATCATGTGACGCGAATCATCCCGTTTGGAAAATCTTTCGGATAGTTTGCAACATTTTCAGTAAGCTCTCGTCTAGTAGTTGTCAAAAATAACAAGACGAGGTGATGACCCCATGTTTAAACGTAATTTAGCCCTGTTGTCCGCCACTGCCATTCTGAGTCTGTCGCTTGCCGGAGAAAGCTTTGCCGCCGCAGGCGCCTTTAAAGACGTAAGCCACTCCACCGCCAAAGATAGTATATCTGTACTGCAGGCTAAAGGAATCGTTCGCGGCGTCGGCGCCGACAGTTTTCTGCCGGACGACCAATTGACCACCAGCCAAGGCGTTCAGCTCATCGTTAACCTGCTGGGGTTGGAGCTCAAAACGGAGGTCAACCAGGGAGCAAGCGACTACTTTACTAACGTCAAGGAAGATGCTTGGTATGCCCCGGCGTTCGTGATCGCGAAAAATAGCGGTTTTGATCTGGAAGCAGCCGTGAATCCGGACAAGCCGATGACGCGTGAGGAATTTACCCATCAGCTGATTTTGGCGATGGAGGAGCATGGCAATTTGCCAAAGATCAATATTAAACCGATCGAATTTACCGATGACGACCAGCTCACCGTTTCGTATCAGGGAACCGTTCAGCGTGCGCTCGTGCTGGGGATCGCCAAGCTGGATGAGAACAAGCAATTCCATCCGGGGGATCAAATCACCCGGGCCGAGGCCGCCGTACTGACTTACAACGCGGTCGAATATTTGGCTGCTCACCCTGCGCCGACTCAAGATAGCAAATAATCGCATCGCTTTCGCCGATAAAGGACCGCCCACCCGCGGTCCTTTTCTGCCTTTCGAGAAACCTTCAATTTTAATAAAATTCACTGAATCGACAGTTTTTTGCATATTATCTCAGGATTTAGGGAGGATTTACAAAAACGGACATAGAAAGTATAGTTACCACTTTAGCCTGGTGCGGACAGATATAAAGTGGGATCCGCAGGACGGTCGCCAGTGCACAGCGGACGTATACAATAGATACTTCAATTCTGGGAGTTGTTCGCCTTGGATCTTATCCTCAAAATTGAAGAGCTCCGGATGGAACTAAACAGACTCGCCGGAAGCAAACGTCTGGTCGATAGGGAACTGGTCATGGTAAGTCAACGACTGGACGAGTTGCTCAACGAATACCATCGATTGGTGATCCAAAAGCAAGTCAAATGATTCAGGGAGCCGCGGAAGCGGCTCCTTTTTTCATCAGGATGCGTTCTGGCGAATGGATGAGGCTTGGAAAGTTAGAGGTAGCGCGGAACCTAGCAAGTCCTATCTGGAATCCATGAGATTCAAGGGGTTCGTTTCTATGATCCTCGGAGGGTATTTTCTAATTTGGGCACTGCTAGTGATCTTTCTATAATACTGGATGGGTCTTATCGTTATGCAAACCTCAGCGCCGCATGGTAACATGAAGAAAAAAGCACACGGGAGTAGCGGAATGATTCAAAAAATTAGGACGTGGGCAAGAAAACTGAAAAAAAAGATCTTCTTGCTTTATTTTGCCTATCAGGATCGTCGGACGCCTTGGTATGCCAAAATTTTTGCCGTTTGCGTCGTCGCCTATGCCTTCAGTCCAATTGATTTGATACCCGATTTTATCCCTGTATTAGGGTATCTGGATGATGTGATACTCATTCCGCTCGGTATTGCGATCGCTTTAAGAATGATCCCCGAGTCCGTGATCCGAGAATATGAAGCCATTGCCGAAGAACGATTGAAGAAGGGCAAACCCAGAAACTGGTTCGCAGGAAGTCTCATCCTACTCGTATGGATCGTTGCGATCATTTGGATGATTTGTCTTGTTTATCGTCATTAGAGGTTAATATATTCCACGACAATCCAAAACATCTATATACATACCTTCCTTATTATGTTATGGTAAATTAAGGTTGGCCAACCTATTTTTTTGATAATATATGTTCCAAATTTCACATTCGAAGAGGAGGTTTTTCAATGAAAAAGATAGGAACAATGATCATTTTATCCATGTTCTTGCTTTTCCTTTCACCTTCTATCGCGCCCGTCCAACAAGCTCACGCCAGTGATGAGTGGACTGCGGTGGTAACAACCGATGGATCGAACTTGAATGTACGCAGCGGTCCAGGAACTAATTATTCCATAATAGGTAAATTCGCGAATGGAACTGTCGTCAATTATGGCGCTATAGACCCTATACCTTCTGCAGATTGGACTTATGTATGGGGCAAAGATATAAATGGCAAGTCAATATCAGGCTATTGTCACAATGACTATCTTCGTTGATTGAGCGAAAATGAAAGCCCAACTAACTTGAGTGTTAGTGGGGCTTTCATTTTTCCGACGGATCCGAGCCGGTGACGTTTCATCGAATATTCCCCAATCTTAATAACCACATAAAAAGAAACCCCCTTGATGATCAAGGGGGTTTCGCACGTATGGGCCCTACAGGACTCGAACCTGTGACCAATCGGTTATGAGCCGACCGCTCTAACCAACTGATTTAGAGGAAGTGTTAAAGTGGGTTTGTGTGTGTTTAAAAAACATTGATTTTATCGCCTTTTTACTGTATTTATTCAACTGAGTTTAAGTCAGTTTGTGACCATTTACGTGACCATTTTTATTTGGAGTCGAGTAATAACCGCGATCACACGTCCTTAGACTTAACCAAGTTCAGGATGTGCGACCCTCGAAGTTTCAGCAAATCCTGAACTTCGTCTTCAACTATTATATTTCTTCTTGTTTGCATCCGGCAACACTTCTTATATGCTGGCATAAACGATGTCCGATATCTTTACCCACTGCCACTCTCCATTCCCAGTAGATAGTTTAATCTCACGTAGATGAGTCTGAACGGTTACTACTCCCCCGCATAGTTCAGTATCTTCATACTCGCCCCAAATGCGAAGGGTGATCCGCCGGCGCTCCCGGAACGCCTCAGCGATCGCCCGCTCGATCAGCTCCACCTCCTGAGGATCCAGCTCAGGTCGCTGCTTCCTCCCCTCTTCGATCCGCTTGCGGATAATTGTTTCTTTATGCTCTGGCAGCATCATCCGGCTAGACTCCCAAAGACCGTTACCTTCCAGCTTTTTCATTTGAGATGACCTCCAATCAGTTGCGATCTCCGCAGTGCCTGGCCGGCCGTTGTAAGCGAAGAAGCCCGCAGTATTGCTGAGTCACCGAAACGACGTTTGATTTCATCGGTCGCTTTTTCAAGTGCCTGATACTTGGGTCGATCATCGAACAACGTGATCTGATATTCTTCAGCCCCCACCAACCCGGATAGAGAAACGCCAACCTGACGAATCGGCTCGCCGTTCCAATGTCGGCGGAACAGTTGTATCACCCCGTCGTACACCTGTTTGGTAACGTTGGTCGGATCGGGCAATTTCATTTGTCTCGAGAATCCAGTCGGGTGGTCAAAATCCGCCCCCCTGCAGCCAACGTTAACGACCCCACCCATAAAACCTAGCTCGCGGCAACGCATGCAAACAAGTTCCGTTAATTCGAGCAATACAACCTTTACCTCGTCTAGTTTGTAGTAGTCGCGTGGTAAGGTCATCATGTGCCCGACTGACTTTGGTGGGACTTGGTGCGTCCCCGGCTTTACGGGACTATCATCAATTCCGTTCGCAATCCGCCAATACATTTCGGCCTGTATGTCTGAGTTTTTGCCGAACTTCTGCCGCATCATCTGTTTCAACTTGCCTAAAGGAGTCTGAGCGACATTACCGATTGTGTGTAGCCCCATAGACATAAAATGCCGGTGCATCCGACTGCCGACCATAAACATATCGCTGACGGGTCGCGTCCAAAGTGTTTCTGGTAACATTTCTTTGGTCAAGGTGTATATGCCGGACGGATTTTTTTTGGCGTAATTATCACAGGCTGTCTTTGCAAGAATCTTTGTCTCGGCAATCCCAAAGCGGGTGCGGACCCCGCTGGTGGCCTGGACATGTGTCTGAATTATTCGGGCAAGTTCCTCCGGCGAATTGGCAAATAGATGCATTGACCCAGTTACATCAATAAATTGCTCGTCGATGCTGTACGGCTCGACCAGGTCTGTGTAGCTTTTGTAAATGTCCGTGATCTGCATCGAAACATTGATGTAAGTCTGCATCCGCGGCTTAATTACGACGAGATCGGGACATTTAGCTAAAGCCGTTCCCAGCGTCTCCGCCGTCGTCACCCCGAATCCTTTGGCGATCGGGCAGGCGGCAAGGATGATTCCCGATCGACGTTCCGGATCTCCAGCCACGACCAACGGACGGTCTTGGTACTGCGGGTTCTCAGCCTTCTCTACACTGGCATAAAAGGACTGGCAATCACCAAGCATGATAATACGCTTAGCTGATTTCACCATCATTCCTCCTCACAATAATACGAACGTTTGTTTGTATTATATGCGAATATATGTTCTTTATTCAATGAGAAAAATTCCCTCTAGGATTCGACTTCAATATGCATATATAGACAATTTTGTATGGACAAGTTCGAATAACATTAATATTATTTTTTTGTAAATAAAAATATTGGAGGAATAATTATGATGTTAAGTCGATCAATCAAGTTTGCCGTATCAATGTTGCTTCTCTTCTGTCTTTCATTTCAATTATCACCGTTATCACCATTAGTAAAAGCTGAGGAACAATATGTAGCCCTCTTAGATGGCAAACCTATTAAAGCTGGAACAAACCAAAATAATATCCTAGAAAGTACTACATTAATGACGGATAATGATGAGTCAACATTTCTTTCTTTTGCATACGTCCAGGATAGTGCAACAGCAAGGGACACGTTGATTTACGACTTTGATAAACCAACAGATATTAGCGCATATAAAATGCAGATTCTTAACTACAATGATGGGCCGATTAGCATGGTATTTTATGATAGTGAGGGTAACGAAATCGGAACCTTTTATCGGCAAATCCTTAAAGGTGATAGTGGGATCTACAATTTCCCACAAACATACACAAATGTTTCAAGAGTTTTTTTGGGTCACAGAGGATCTATTACATATAAAGTTGCAGAATTGAATTTATACCATACAATTACTGAACAGCCAGAACCAGAGCCAGAACCAAATCCTCAACCGCAACCATCTGGTGACCGGGCTATTTTAGTAGTCACGATGACGACTGGATTAGAAAAAGAATATGATCTTTCAATAAGCGAAGTAAATGCCTTCATTAATTGGTATGACGCAAAAGACGCCGGCGCTGGTCCATCCAAGTATGCAATTGATAAACACAATAACAACAAAGGGCCGTTTAGTAAGCGAACTGATTATGTGATCTTCAATAACATTCTGACGTTTGAAGTAAATGAATACCGCATGAGCGAATAGAAACCCGATTCCACAACTTACCGCCTCTCTCTCGAACAGCCGAGCGCTATAATCGATAGAGAGGTGTTTTTATGTTTATTGATCCGATGTTACTCGCAACAGCGCCGGGCCCGTTTAGTGACCCACGTTTCATTTATGAGCCCAAGATAGATGGCCACCGTTTATTATTTTCCCAGCAGGATGGCGTCGTCCGCTTATATACACGTCACAAAAACGACTGTACACACCAATATCCAGAGCTGCAGCTGCCGTTTGATCATGATGTGATTCTGGACGGCGAGGTCGCTTGTGTCGATCCAGTAACCGGAGTGTCTGATTTTGAGGCAGTCATGACGCGGTTTCAAGCAAAGCGAGCTGATAAAATCATGCGGCTCACCGGAGAGCTGCCGGCCTATTATGCCATATTTGATATCTTAATGTACCAGGGTCGTGACCTCCGCCGTTTGCTCCTAAGGGAACGTAAGGAGATACTCGCGAACTTAGCACTGCCGAGCCCCAGCTTTGGCGTCGTGCCGCACATAGTCGGTACCGGTGAGGCGCTTTTTGAGCAAATCAAGGCTCGAGGTATGGAGGGCATCGTCGGAAAGCGAATGGACAGTGTTTATGAAACCGGACGCCGGTCCAATAGCTGGCGTAAGGTGATCAACTGGACATATGCCGACGTGTATATCACTGGGTACAAAAAAGCGGAGTTTGGGTGGTTGGCAGGCGTTGCGGATGAGCGCGGAAGGGTATGTCCGGCCGGTATTATCGAATTTGGTGCGGAGCCGACGGAGCGGCAGGCGTTTTATGGGGTTGCTCAGCAGTTGGTAACCGGGGAGGATCGTGACTTTGTATTTGTGGAGCCGCGAATAAGAGCTCGCGTGAAAATGAGGAACTGGACTCGCGCGGGGAAGCTGCGGAGCCCGGTGTTCGAGCGGTTTATTATTTAGTATCACTGTAAATCACTCTAGAGGTAGAGTAAGCCCTATCTTTTTTCATACTACGAGATAAACCATCCATATCCGGAAATAGTGTGTGTTCAGTTACTCCAGACAAGTAAAGGAAATCTCCAACATCATCTTTAATGTCCTGAGTTAATTCTATTTTTACAAGGGCATCTTCCTTAACTAGTCTACCATAATGTTCTTGATCTAGAGGTACCCCTTTATTTCCTTGTAGAGTAAAAACACCTTGCTGGGCTATTAATCTGTTACTGTTTCTAATCGGAAAAAGGGCTACTGAATATTCGAAAAAACTCTCATCTTTATATAAAAAATCTTCATACGGGGCGCCCTCATATGGAATGTAATATAGCTGGTTATTTTTAGTCTTTAAATTCAATTCAAAAGGGTCAAGAATCCAAACACAAGCATTATTGTGGGAGTCCCAGTCCTTAAATGCAAAATAGAGAGCGACAGAAAATGATTCGGTCCAATCAAGCAGTCTTGTGGAAACACCATGATGCTGCATAAGATAAAGTAAGTTCCAATCTGTTTGGCTGTGGTGTGCATGTCCGTTATGTAAAAATTCTCTGTAATAGGCCCGTTCATGATTGATTATAGTACTTATTTCATGAGAGTTTCGATTTCTAAATAGACCGGAACTTAACTGGTAGTCGGTATTAGAGTGGCCTCTAAACCATGGCATCCTAATCTGACTGCAGATATCGTCAACTCGGTTAAGAATGTTTATCCATTTGTTTGAGAATGCCATCTAGGTTTCCTCCTAATACTAACCAGCATATTTAAACGTACACACCGCACGAAGATAACGCTCTTCCCCGATCTTAACGCTATTCTCCGTTATCTCCGCGATTTTTCCGCTTCCAACGAGCTCGTCTGCGATGAAAACAACAATGGGCGTCCGGTCCACTTGCGCGGTGTAAAGGTGGATATCTGAGGTTAACGGTCGCATAAAGCGTTTCGAAAGTATCATATTTCGACCTCCTTACCGGAATTCTACCATATTATACCGATAACATCCTCAGATTTCTAATGAATAAACCCGCTAGCTTTTGCTAGCGGGCACGTATTAAACTCAGTTGTTATAAGCATTAACCTCAAAAGTCAGGATATTATTAAAAATTACATAATCAGTCCGTTTGCTAAACGGGCCTTTATTGTTTACTCCCTTATCAATAGCATATCTTGATGGGCCATTTCCACCATCTTTGGAATCATACCAATCAATAAAGTCGTTAACTTCTTCCATTGATAGATCATATTCTTTTTCAAGTCCACTAACCATGGTAATGATTAGTATGGCACGACTACCTATTGGATCGGGGGTTGGCTTTGGATCAGCTTTCGGTGTGGCTGATGCCTCATTGGAATAATCCGATTCCACACCATTTACTGTGGCAGTCACCACAAAGAAATACGTAATATCGTTTGTTAAATCAGGAACAATGTAGTTTCCATAAGCGTCAGCTGTTACACTAACGGATTTAGTATATTTTCCTGACTCAGTACCAAAGTATAGAGTGTATTTTTCTGCTCCTTCAACCGGGTTCCAGGATAGAGTTGCTTGTTTGTTACCTGCCGAGGCTTTAAGGTTGATAGGGGTATAGAAATCTATTAATCGACCATCCTCATCAATATCAATTGCATCAATATTCATCCCCCTTACTTCAGTAGGAGTTATCGTCTCTATTTCTACTGTATGTATAGTTTTTTCAAGTCCAACTTTTTCATAAACCATAGTTTGTTCTTGCAGCCTGCTAATTATATTATCCATCCCAAAATGCTCACTATTTCCATCTATTGAGATCTTGATATCTTTAGCAAATACAAAGCCTTTTTCAGGATGTACGAATCCAATAATTCTGAGTTTAGTACCTTCAAACTTAAATTTCATCTTTCCGGAATTGTCTCCACTTAATTGACCATGTCCGTCGCCTTCGTATCTACCTGATACATTTTGAATATACTCCCAACCAGTGCCATGATATGTTAGTTCTGAGGCGGTATCGTTATATCTTTTCCAACCTTCTTCTGGAGCGGTAAGTTGACTTCCAAGTGTAGCAGCGTGAGTTATTATTCCTGTAAAAGATAAGATTGACATCAAAAACAATGAAAATATTATGCAGCACTTACCAACTAATTTCATCAAACAACTACCTCCTATTCATTTCGTGCAATAAAAAGAATATTCCAGACAACATAAACTGTCTAAACAATTAATTGCTGATCTATAAAAATAAACTAGTAATTTGCAGTTTTTTATCTTTGTAGGAAATAAAAAAGCCCGCCAACCAAATAAGGTCAGCGGGCCTTTAAAAAACTTAACTTAATAATCCGGTGTACAAGATAAGTGTCGGGAGAGTGTTGTTATCCTATCATAGTACTCTTTTATTACAGGCAAATTATCTTCGTGATTTAGTGAATAATCTTCTCCGGCAGTAAGAGTAAATTTAGACTCTATTGAAAATATCTCCTTTTTATCGCTCGTTTGAAAACTATAATTTATCTTAAAATGATCACCAAAAACACTGCCATGATCATGATATTCTGCATAAATTTTAACCTTCCCATCCGGCCAGATATATGCATCAGTCATTCGGACTTCGCAATCACCCGCATCAAGACGTCCCATACTCCAAGATGTATTAAGTGTCGCAAGGTTTTGTCCTTTGTCATATTGCATACATAAAGCTTCATCAGTTTCACTACATGGGCATTTTGAATTTGCTAATCCAGTAGCAGCAATATCCTGGGTTTCATCGGAAATCGGCACTTCATTACCATTTTCCATTTGTTGATCTCCTTTCAACTTTTCAATGACTTTATTATTATTCTTAATGGAAAATTTAATTCTTTATTTTCCTTCATGTCTAATAAACAAAAAAATCCCACCAGCATAATCGCCAGTGGGGATTTTTCACCATTCTTTCTGATTTCAATTACCAATACAACGCAAATTATTCCTTCGTGCTACCATCACGCTTATTCCCAAGCTCAAACAACCCCGTAGCCGATAAGCCAGCAAGACCACCAGCCCATATCCGCAGCACCAGACCTAGGTCTGTGAAGGGAGAAGCGGCGGCGCCGACCAGGAAGCCGATCACCACACCGATCAGCGGGATGATATTTTTCGGCAGGTTGATCGTCGTTTTTACCAGCTGCACCAACGCCAGCACGAACACGGCCAACGCCGAGGCGAACGCCATTACATTATTCAACGCGTCCATTATTATCTAACCCCTCTCTTATTCTTCTGGGATACCCGCGGCTATCCGCAGGTAATTGGCCAGATTGTTGAAGTACATCATCGCCGTCTTGTCCCCAGACGCCTTAGCATTAAACCATGCTGGGGAGAGCCAGCGAAAAATAATCTCCTGAGCGTTGCTCTTCGGCAGCTTTGTCATCGGCGCGGCGGCCCCCTCGTGAGTCATCGGAATACCAGCGGCCATCCGGAGGTTGTTGGCCAGGTTGTGGAAATGGGTCTTGCCAACCTCGTCCCCGACCTTTTGGGCCGCAAACCATGCTGGCGAGACATAGTTGTCAATGAGCGCCTGAGCGATACCGTCTGGCAGCGGAGTAAAGTCCGGCGGAGCGATCGGCGCGGCAAGCTCGGCGGCAACATCTGTGATCAAGTCCTTGAACGTCTTGCCGCCTGCTTTCAACGCCTGCTCACAATCAGCTTTGCGTGCCGGGTCCAGCTGCTTGTGGCTGGCGATGTGCGTAGACGGATTCTTGCCCCACTTGTCGCAGCAGTAAGCCAAGTACCACACGAAACGTTTGTACGCCTCTGAGAAGGTGATCCGGCCCCCGTAACACAGCTCCACACCCAGCGCCGCGTCATTGGCATCGTAACCGAATTGATCATTGTCAGTCGTTACGTTGTAAAGCACGTGCCATGCCTTCTCCGCCGGATCCGCTCCGGTGTCGGTCGGAATGATCTCCAAGATCTTCGTGTCATCGATAAAAACGTGCGCGGAAGCCGAGCGATCCGTCAGGTTGTTGAAATACGTAAAATGGTTGTCCGCTGTCGCCCCTGGATTGCCCGTATCGTGAGCAACAAAAAAGGCCGGCGTTCCCGTTTTTAACCGGGTGCCTGGCCGTGTGTTCGGGCGCTTAGCGATATAAAGGCGCTCGATCGGGTATTTTGATTTGTCCAAAGCTTATCCCCTCCCTTCCATTTCTTCTATCCGGTCGATCCGCTTATGCGCCTGCTTAGCGGATTCTTCGTTACGTGTGACTCGCTCGCTCAAAGCATCAATGCGCTGGCTCTGCATGCGTTGCTCGAACCTAATATCATCTACGCCAGATCTGATGTAGCCAAGATCATTTTTTAGCGTTGTGATCGTCTCGGCATCCTGCGAAACGTCCTGCCGTACTGTTCTCGCCCGGCCCGCCCACCCTAATGCAATCCCGCTCAACGCCGCTGCAACAGAAATAATTGCCGTGATTGCTGTTATATCCATATCTTCATCCCCCGTTCCCGTTATCTATCTATTCTGAAGGCTTCTCGTTCTCCGGCTCAGATGCCGGCGCCCCCGCATGCTCCAGTCTGGCCAACGCCGATCCAACTTCCTCATCGATTCCCCGCAAGATTTCGATCTCTCGTCCTGGATACATGCCGAGGATCAGCGCAATGATGTCCGACACCTCCTGTACCGGATACCTCAGGTCGATCGACACGTCCACTTTAGTAATTGCTGCCAAGTGATTCACCTCCTCTCCGGGCAAAATAAAAGAGCCTGCGGGGTTCGCAGACTCTGGAGAAATATGCATTACTTATTCAATATGGCCTCAAGTTGCTTAATCTCGGTCTCGGCGAAGTCGATTTTGGCTTGATACTCCGCGATGCGTTCCTTGCTCTTTGCGATATTCGCATTTAATCCTTCGATCCTACTAGGTACCTTTTCGGTACGAGAATTCTCTTCTGCAATCTTATCCTCGTACATTTTGATGGTTTCGTTTTCCGTATCGATTAGGCCTTTCCAAGAAAGAATGTCGCGTTGATTACGGCTGATTCTGTTAGCCAATTCCAATTCCTCCGGGCTTAATGCATCATCTTCACCAATAATTTGTGATCCAGTTGATGAACTGATTTGCTCCCCCATAATGATTGACTTCCCTTCAACTTTTAAGTCTATTCCGGCAGCGTTGGACATTACACGTACCGGAACGTATGCAGACCCGTCGATGACAGGAGCATCCGCGATTTTAGTGCCATCCGATTTGAAAACCGAGAATACGCCATTAATTTTGGATTTCGCAAACGGATTCACGCCTGCAGCAAACGAAGACGCTCCTCCGAAAATCAGAGCTCCAACCAACACTCCAGATATCGCGCCTGTGATAAAGCTTCGTTTCATTGTTTCATCCTCCTTGGAAAATACTTCTTGAATATATTATCGTCTGGGGATGCTGAAAGATTCAAGTACGACTTACACAACGTGTCTATGAGTATCTCCGGCATATGAAACAAACGTAACTGTACCACCATCTGCTGTCCTCAAAACAGTGCCATTGGGAATGCCATGATTGTGAACCGCTACTGTAACATAATCCGTTGGCGTTCCGTGCGATGCTTTATTTGCTAAAGCAGCAGCCAAACCACTAATCATTGACATCGAAAGACCCGTCACACTATCGGCAAACGTGAAATCTACGTTTGAGGAAAAATCAACGTTAGTCATAAAGTCAGTTGTCCCTCCATTGAAATCGATCACCGATGCGTAGAGGTTGATCCGCTGGCCTGCTTCAATATAGAAACCGTCATCCAAACCAGCAATAATGCCACGAAACACCCCGCTGTCATCATAGTATTCCGTGCCGGCAACGCCGTATCTGCCGGATTGAGAAATGGAAATCCGTGTGCGGCCGACATTATCGATTGCCTTTAGCCCGGATGAACTGACCTCGATCCGTTGGCCACTTGCTGCCGTTCGAATCAATGCACCTGTCAGCGTCCCGCCGGTGATTTCGCCCTGTGCCGTAATATTCCCCGTGAAGTAGCCGTCCTTCCATGTTGATGAATTGAGGTTTGAAGTATTGATCTGTGCGGAGTTTGCCGTCAGCTTGTTGGCGACCAGGTTCCCTTTCATATCAACCCGGAATGGAGCAGAATTGAAATCGGCGGCGCCGGCTGCGATGCCTTTCGTGTTAATTTGCACGATATCATTCCCGCTGCCGATCAACATGGAAACAAAGGAGCCGAGCTGTCCAACAATCGTCTCGGCTACAACACCGCGGGCGGTTATAGCGGATCTGATCGTCTTCCATCCATCCGTGGAAATTCCAAGGCCATTAGAAGTGATACGAACCTGCTCAAGAGGATTTGTTTTCTCCTGGGCAAGGATGCCGCCTTCAGGCGGATAAATCAGCTCCGTCTTGCTGTTATCAATATCAATCACCGCCTGCCGCGCGAAGGCCTCGAACACATCCGCCCGGATCCGGCCTCCGGAAAGCAGGTTCTCCATCACCTTCCGGGAACGCTCCAAATCAGCGATCAGATCGATGTCGTCCTTCAACGCGAAGTTGGCCAGCGTTACCTTCGAGTGCTGGTCGATTGAATACGGGTACTCCGTCAGCTCCACGATCCGGACGGCAATCCGATTCATCTCCATGTCCGGGTCATATACGGTAGCCGCATCCCCCAAGTCCGGCGGTCGCTCGTCGCGGTCGATCTTGTGCAGATCCGCAGCGTCCAGGGTGATCTCCAGCTCCGGCATCTCTTTCTTCCGCAGCTCCTCCCGGGTGGATTTGAGCAGCTCGATCGGGTCCTCGATGTCCTGCTGGACGTTCTCACCGTCGAAATACGGGACGCTGTCGCTCCTCCAGTAGTTAACGTACGGAGACAACAGGTAGTTGACCATGACCTTGCCGTTCTGAATGGCCCCCTGCACTGACTGCAGCAAGCTACGTTCCTCCGCCGTCAGGTTATCAGCGGACATCCCAACCCACGTCCGGCCGTCCTTCATCTGGGCATACATCCGGGTTACAAGTCCGGTGGCGTCGTCCTTGAAAGAGTCGGAGATGATGTTCTTCTTAGTCCGATACTCGAACCGGTCCGTCTGTGAGCCGATTTTTTTATGGATGTGAATCACGAAGTTGTCCGGCCGGATCTCGGCGCCGAACAAGTTGACCACCTGATTGAGAGCGGCCAAAGCGGTTGTCCGGCCAAAGTCCTTAATATCCCAAAGGTCGAATGTGTCATGTACCTGGAACGTGAACCGGCCACCGGTCCACTCGCTAATCTTGTCCAGCAGCGTGGAGATGTGCACGCCGTACGCTTCTGCAATGTAGTCATCATATAGCACTTTGTAATCGTTCAGTTTGAACATGACGTGCGTAGCCGTAATCAGGGCCGTCAGCTTCTTTTTCGAGCGATCCCGCTTGCGGCTGTTGATTACGTAAAACTGGCCGCGCTCATCCTTCACATGGCCCTTCTGCTGGATTTTCTCCAGATAGTCGTCCGAAGACATGGGCACAAAAAAAGACAGCTCATAGTCGGAATTGAGCCGTCTCCGTCGCTCGATGCCGTAAGCGTCGATCAGGGTGCCTAAACGCTTGAAGTTTTTATCAAACACTTGCATGGTTTTGGGCAAGATATCACCTCGTTTCATTGTAAATCGTCTACCATAAGATTTTGTAGTAGGATAATAATAGGAGGCGATCATATGAATGATAAAAGCGGTAAATTTGATCTCGCTTTAGAAGCTCTAGTCCAGACAATCCCATATGTCGGTGGACCATTGGCAACTTTGTATTTTGGCCACAAGCAGGAGAAAAGGTTCAAAAGGTTGGAGTCGTTTTATTCGGAATTGAAGGGAGTTATTGAGAACATCACCGAAACATTGCCTGACATTTCAACCCACGATCCTGACGAATTATCTTCCATCATTGAGAACCTTCATGAAAAAATTGAGACCGAACATATAGAACAAAAACGAAACTACTATAAAATCTTTTACTTAAAGAATCTGTATTCTCCTGTAAAACAAAATAACTATGATAAGAGGATGCTGTTCTTAAATATCCTCGGGACTCTGACACCCAATCAAATTGAACTATTAATTTTTTTCGTAAATCAACAAAGCCCTGTAATCGATAGAACGATCGGCAAGCCTGGTGTTGAGCAAGCCGTAATGTTGGGTCATCTATCCCAGCTCAAACTACTAGGCTTAGTAGATTCACAATTAAACGGCATAGTTATCGGGGGATCAGGCAACGGCATTAATGAATCAGTACAAATAAGTTCACTTGGTCGGGAATTCCACAAATTTTGTCTATCATAATCATTTCTTTCGGAGATACTCTGAGAAACTTATCGCCACTACAAGGACAATTGCCCATAACCACCAGTATTCTACCAGCAATTGTCCTTGGGTTAAATCCATCCAATCCATAGCTCCTCCTTAATACAAAAACTTGTCTCGATGTGTGATGCGGATCAGAACAGTTCGCCCGGTCGCCGGGTCCGTCCAGGCTAAGTTATTCGTTCCGAGATTCAGATCAAAGAAGTCTCCGACGTACAAATCGGAGACGTTTTCTCCATTCCGGGTGATTTTAAACTTTTCGCTGTTGATGATGATCTTGTCGCCAGGCTTGAATTCTCCCACAAACTCAATCTCATCCACGTGAAATAACTTTAACTTTGCGTCAAACTCCGTTTTGCTCTCGAATTCGACTTGCATCATCCGTTCCCGGATCATTTTGGTCATCAATTCCGTCACGCTTTCAAAGATGACACCGAAATAAATCTCCCGTGTCATCTCTGATGTGAACTCTGTTTCCATTTCGAAGTTGGCGGACAAGGGCATTTCAAGGTTCATTCGTGATTCGAATTCTGTGTTGCTCTCAAAGTTAACCGAAAAGAATATTTCCAGCGACAATTGACGATTAAAGGGCAGTCGGTTGAAGGGTCCTCCGAACATGGGGACCTCCTTTCAGGTCAGGAAAATTTTCCTGGACACATTAAAAACCCCGGATCGGCTCCGAGGGCATAAAAAATACGCCTTTCGGCGCTATCCTTTGGTTATTCTGCTGTGCCGTTTACGACTTCCCCAACAACCGTCTTGAGATTGTACAAGGCTGGCACTTGGTCCCACGCGTATGTCCCGGCCAGTACCAGGCTTACCCAAACTTTGACAAGCCCGCTATTCGGCGTAAATGTCATGGTCCATCACCTCCCCTCAAGCCTGCGGCGCGGCGGCGATCATCATCGTCAACTCCGCGATGGCTTGTTTTAGTTCGACGTTCTCTTGTCTCAACTCCGCGATAGGGTCAGGGGCCGGGACCATCTTACTTATGATTTCGTCGCGCTCCCGTGCATAATCTTCGTCCGTTAATATGATCAGGTCTAGGTGCTCAGGAGTCGTCTCCTGTGTTGTTTCCAGCACACAGTAATTGTCTCCATTCTCAAGGGCATAAGCTTGCGAACCGGGAATATTCTTCGAAATATCCAGACCCTTGTAATCGGCCTGTCCCATCGAATTAACTAGATTGTTAATTTTTACGAACATTTTTTCTCCTCCTAAATGAAAAATTTCCAAGGTATTCCCTGACCCAAACTAATCGTTTGGCCCGCGCTATAGGTCGCGTTGAATTCCTTAATCATTATTCCGTCATAATACAGGTTGCCGCTGTTGGCGTCTCTAAAGAGCCTAATAACGACGATTCCGTCTTTTAAAGGAAAGGCTTGCGCGTGCTGAAATCCATATCCAACACTAGTAAACGTGGCCGTCCCGAGCGAGTTCCCCAACATATCATAGACGTTGCTCGAACCAGTTCCCCACCCATAAATCAATTTTTCCGAAGATATGTTCGAGTTAATGACGGAATTATTATTTGTTTCAAGCGTTCCCAACAAGTTGTAATTTTCGTCATATCTATAGAATTTACTTCCTGCCGTCACCCCTTGACCCCGAAGGAAAAACTCCTTATACCCCGGTCTAGGAACATATGCCGTTGATCCCGCATTAAACGGTGCCGATGTAATCGGAGTTATTGAGAGGAACGTCATCGTTTGGGTGTCATAGGCATAAATAGCATAAGTCGGTGTATTCTTATAAAAAATTGTTTTTGAAGATGTTCTAAGGAGTTTGTCAGACTGTCCAATCGTTGCCATTGTTCCCGCGGCCGCAACATACGCCGAGGAAAGCGGCGGCAATTCCGTAGGTATTTGTCCTACCTTACCCGCTAACTCCTGAAAAGTGTCGCTACCTGATGCCGTTACCCCTTTGCCAGTAATAGCGGTAGCGACCGCCGTCTTTCCATCACTGACATCTGTAAAAAGCTCGTTTACCGCCTCGACCAAATTCCCCTTACTATCCGTTTTGAGACTGGATAGCGATCCTATAGCCGCTTGGGACGCCCCGCCTGTCCCGACTACTGATGCCGCCGATAACGCACTAGACACCGCCTCCATTAAGTCGCTAATCTGCGCTTTCTCGTTGGCCGCCAGCTTCCCGGTGATCGGCTGGATAGGTGATTTGTCCAACTTGA
Source organism: Paenibacillus sp. FSL R7-0216 (assembly GCF_037969915.1). Lineage (NCBI taxonomy): Bacteria > Bacillati > Bacillota > Bacilli > Caryophanales > Paenibacillaceae > Paenibacillus > Paenibacillus sp. FSL R7-0216. The sequence continues at coordinate 3,349,531 of NZ_CP150222.1, forward strand.
TATAGGTAACGGTGTAGGATGCTGTAGGATCGAAGTTGTAGTCTGAAATCGCGGCGGCTATAGCCCCGTAGGAAAGCGGTGAACCTGCCTTAGTATTCCATTTACTATCCAACATAGAATCCGCATAGATAGCCATGATCTTGTCAGTTTTGTAGGCAAATTGACTAGCTAAGTCTGTTTGGCTATTGACTATATTAAGCCAGTAAGTACCCGTGCCGCTTTCTAGCTTAGGAGTAACACTTTCCCTTAGCACAATCCCCGTTCCAACATCAATCACGCTTTGTCCTTCCGGTAGAATTAATGCTCCCTCAAAAGGCACAGGCTCTACGATGTCTTTAGCTAGGCGGTAAAGAAGCTGGTAAGGATTCCATTTAGGCGCTTGGGTAGTTGGTACGACACCCAATACAGGGCTGACCGTGGACATGTCACCTATACTAACCCAACGTTTTGTTCCGGTACCGTTATACGTGGATGCATAATCGCTAGATTCTACGTGATACATCTTCCAGCCCATAAAATACACCTTTATCTCGCCAGCTGTCGGCGTGTAGCTGTCTCCCCAACCGCTGTCCGTGTTGGCAATAGCAATGTGAACATCACCACTAGAACCACTCACGAATTGATCTGCGGCTGTTGTGCTTGCCCCATAATTAACCCTAGATAGTACCTTCCCGTCATACTTTGTTACATAACCCGTATTCGCTAAGCCGCCAATGGCCGGATAGTCTAATCTAACTACCTTGTACCCGGTTGGAGTGGAACCCAAAGTAGGGGCATATGATCCGTCGATAATGGACTTTTTCCACTTCGCCAGCTTGAAGTATTGTCCCTCTTTTTCAAACAATACATCTTGTTCGCTTCCATCTGTCGGGTTAGCGTGTAATGTCGTTTGCAGGGCAAGCATAGACTTTCGCTGTGGTTTAAATGGCTTTACTTCGGCCCCAAGCACCAGCATTGGGTTTTTAATAACATAATCCCCGGGAACCCCGCTAGGCGATCCGTTGACAAACCCGATGTTTAAGATGGTAGCGGAACCAGTATTAAACGTTACAGATTGCGCTACGTTGTTGGACACAATAGCGCCAACACCGGGAACATGTACGTTAATCCCTAGATTATGTTCAGCCGAAAACGTGTAATCGGTATTGGGAAGAACTTTAAACCCGGCAATGTGTGCATATCCTTGGGCTGTTCCAGTAGCTTTGTACAGTATTTCATATGGAGACTTTTGGGATATTGTCACATTAGCGGATGTCGCCCATTGCTCATTAAACGGCGGCAAAAGGTTTTCACCATATCCGATAGCATAAGGATTTTCTACCCCAACAATCCCGGACGGCATAAACGGATATTTAGCGGCGACTTGTTCCGGTGTCATGGACGCTAAAGCGTCATATTCCGCTTGGGAAATTTCGTAACCACAGCACGCATCAACATTACCCACTGTACCACTTGCTCCGGTGAAAACAGGCCCCAAAACTACGTCATTCGTCACACTTGGGTAGAATCCAGCAGGGACACGCACAAAAACGGGGGAGAATTTCCCGTCCGATGTTATTAATCCAGTAGAAACTTCCGTTCCTGCGCCGATTTGTGCTAGTCTAAGCCTCGTCTCCGCGCCGCCCTGTGTTCTTACGTATACTACAAATACATAGTTCTTTGTATTATCGTAAGGGAACAACTTTTCTACGGTAGCCACCCCTCCGCTACCTAAGATAACTTTGGCGCTAGATTCCCCAATATACTTAATAGAGGTATCCAGCGCAACTAAGGTTGGGTCGATATTCCATCCGGTTAGAGAATCAAAGTTCCCGTTATTGATAAGGTTAATCAACGTACGGCCTTTAATCTCCCCTAATTTAAAGCGGGAATCTTTGTCCGCATTGACTATCTGCAAGTCGGGTTGCAGCGTGATCTGGACGGTATCGGCGGTGTCAAGGCGCTCTTCCAATGCAGTGATAGCCATTTCCGTAACATGTAATTGCTGATCGGTGTATGCATTAGCCGTCGGTACGGCCTGGTCGGCGGTTTCCTGCGCGGTTATTACGCGGGTATCCAAATCGGAGATGTTCGCCCGAAAGGATTCGTGATCGTAAGCCGAAAAATTCCGTGCCACTTTTGTTGCGGCCGGCCACGCTTTCGCCGTCGTTCCGCCGAAGCCTCGCGTAACGGTAAGCATTGTGCCGACAACTTCGGTATAAAGCACAATTTCTGCAGTTTCGTCATTTCCCAGGGTAAACAGGTTGGGAGCTTCCAGAATGTTGCTTGCTGACAAAAGAGTAATCGTCGTATCTTCCGCTGATATAGCAGCGGCCAGCTCCGTTATCGGGCTATTACTCTTCGCCGGGTACATAGGTTGTTGTGCCATATTTCAGACCTCCTCACTTACTGTGCGAACGCAATCGTCGTACTTGCCGCCAAGAACTTAGGTCTATCTCCAAGCTGTATTGAACGGCTACTCGAAAGCGCATTTGACCAAAGAAGATGCCCGCCCGATGCAGCATCACGAAGCCCAACATGTGATACTAGCCCCCAGTCTGCTGTTGCGATTGGAAATTCAACGTCATCCGAACTAACAACCGTGCGTTTGCCGCTAACTGTGGACGGTTCTCCGAAGGTAATTTCTTGACGGGAATATGAACCTCCGCTGACCTCTGTCCCTGTGTCAGCTATTGTGGGATCGCTTGTGTAAAGAGCGAGGAAGATTTTATCAGGAGGATCAAAGGGGATTCCGCGAAGAGCGGCGTTCAGCATTTGATCAGCAAGCCAATCTGATATTTGCATAGCCATAAAATCATCTCCTATTTCTCGTATTCATTTGATATTTTGAAGTTAGATAATGTCGTTGTTCCGGTATTGGTCAACACGATCACGGGGCTTGCCCGCTCGTCACCGGTAGACTCGATGGAGATTACCTGCGGGGATTGGGTGATGGTCAGCTCAGTAATTTTCTCATCGCTCTCAGGAAACGGATCGTACATTTTGAGCGGGATGTCGATTACCCGGTTCCCGGTCGATTCATCCCAGCTAATTGTCCCGCGGTATTTTCCGAAGTAATGCTTACCGGGACGATCTGAGAAAACGAGATCGAGCTGGCCACGTCGTGTGTTGAACTTCCGCATCAGTAGCCCGACCGTCGTGTCATAATCGCCAGCAATAAAAAAAGCCAGGCCAACAGGCCGGGCTCCGTAGGTGCTGCCGAAATCTATTGCTCCGTCACGCTCTGCGATCTCCACAGTGTTCTCGATCGCCTCGGGCAGCCCTGGGATACTTCGACGGACCAGGATGGCACCGGTGACCTCGGAGATCCATTCGCCGTTTACTGATACATCAAAGTCCTCCATCTATTTACCGCCTCCTGTCATGGCGAGCCGGCGCGCCGCCCGCTCACGCTCCGTATAAAGGATTTCGGCATCCGTCTGGTCGTTTACCTCGACCGTGCCAACAGACATGTCAAAGGTGTTATGAATAATCTGCTGAGGCGCCACCGAAGAACGGTCATCAGGTGAGGTTCTTGGCGCATCGAGCATACGGAAAAGATTCGCCTGTTGCTCAGGGTTCAAATAGATTTCTCCGCCGTGAGCAACGATTGGTACCGGTGTGCCCGCGGGCCCTGGGATCACACCGCCAACATCATAACTTGGAAGTCTGTCCAGCTTCCCTGTATCTTTCTCTATCCCATACATCCGGCGAATTTCCTCATTTCGGGCGGACAGTTGTGCCATTGCTTCCTTATCCCCCCGAGACTTTGCCGCATCCCAGGCATCCTTGTTGGCGTTGTACTCCGCAAGGTCGAGATCGGCCTGCGAATAGGATGATCCTCCACCATTTACCCCGCCGGCGGATGTCGCGGCTGAAAGAGACGTAATCTCGGCCATGCGACTGCGGTACTCGCTCACGAATTGATCCAGATCAGAGAGGATCTGATTATTGGCCTCTTGATTTGCGGTGATTCGGAAGTCCTTGATTGCCATCTCGATAAATTCGATATCGTCCTGGTGTTCTTCAAGCGCTTCGGTGAGAGCATCGTATCGAGCCTCGGTGAGCCGTTTCTCCTCGTCGTAGGCTTTCTCTTTTTCGTCTTTCTCGTCTTCCAATTTGTCCTTCTGGTCCTCAAGATCGCGTTTCCGTAGCTCTCGGCTGTGCTCGAGCTGCATACGCTCGATTTCAGCCGTTATGTCGGCCAACTCCTTACGTCCTTCCGGAGAAACTGCAGTGCTTAACAGAGCCTGTCGAGCCTTCTTTTCGGCCAATTGTGTTTCATAATCAGCGTCAGCATTGAGCTCTTCTTCCTTCTTCAGCAGTTCATCGATGGCGGCAATCTTCTCATTCTGAGCATCCAGGTATTCTTGCCGCCTCTTGTCGATCGCGTCCAGCTCCGCCTGCTTCGCCTTCTCGATCGCCTTCAGCTCGGACTTAACGAGATCATCGTTTTGCTTCTGGTATTCTTTGACGCGCTCCTCCCGGGCCTTGGTCGCCTCTTTCTCGGCGTCCTCCTGCAGTTTGATTAAATCCTTGCGCGCCCGGTAAAGTTCCTCATCGGCCTGCTTGTATTGCTCGCTGTCCTTTGCATAGCGATCGCGTACCCGTGTCCAGGCATCGATCTTCATCTGAGTGATCTCGATCTCCGTCTTACTGGACTCTTCCATCCGGCGTTCTTCGCGGTCGATCCATTCCGCTGAAAAGTCGTATCTGGACTTAACACTATCTTCCTGCAGCCGGTTGAGCTGCAAGTTCATCTGCCGCTCGTCTTCGACTGATTCATTGAGGTGCTTCTGGTGCTGTTTACGCACCTTCTCATAGGCCTTGATCTGCTGGTCTGCTGTCCAGTCGTACATTTCGGCCTGATATTGCACCGTGGCGATTGCGGCGTCGTAGGCGTCTTTTCGGAGCTCTGCGGCGGTCTTTCCCTTTTGCTTTTTCGAATCATCACCGGCGCCCCCGGCGGACCCGGAGCTACTTGGAAGAAAAGTGTCCAACCCGCTTGAACTTAACGAATTCGCCAACTTCTTCAGTTCAAGTTGTGCCTGTGCATACCGATTCTGCTCATCATAGAGATCATTCAGTTTGTCCTGAGTTGGTTTAAGGTTATCGGTAGCATATGACTCAGCATACTGCCCAAGGAGCGGGTTCGCCTGTCTGAGCGTCACGGTGCCGGACTCCTTTTTCGGGCCCGTTGTTTGCGTTCCGGCCACCGCTTGCATCGCCTTAAGCAAATTCTCGTAGTTCTTGATCTGCGTCTCCACAGACACCCGCTGCGCATCAGTCATCTTCTGAAGATTCGAGATATAAGCTTTAGCCGAATCGACAGAGCCCTGAATAAGCGCGCGTTCAGCGCCGATCTGATCTTCGATGTAGTCAATGTTCTGGATTCGGATCCGGCCTTCCTCATCCATTAGGGCATGCAGATCGGGGTATTCTGCTTTGAGCTGGTTGGTGATGCTAATCAGCTCCGTTTTTTGGGCCTGATCCAACTTTTGTGCCCCACTCAGTTCTTTATACCGAGTAACGAGCCTTTCCATCGAGGAGATCTTCTGGTTCTTAGCAGCGAGGTCTTGCAACTCAGCACGCTTCATATCGATCAAGGCCGGCACAGCACCATCCATTTGTTTTTTCAGGTCTGCTAGTACCTTGTTGGCCTTTTCTGGTGTATCAGCCCCAAAAACCTTCAGATCATCGTTGATGTCCTCTAATTTCTGCTGTAGATCACTCAGCTCGTTCATTCGCTTTTGGAGGTCGGAGTTCATCCCGCGGGCTTGACCGGATCCACGCAATCCAATTTGTTTTTTCTGGATTTCCTCCTCAAGCTTCGCTCTATTTTCGAGTAGCTTGTTGAGGGTGTCGTAGTCCGCCTGCAGGTCTTTCACATCCTGTGACGACCGATTCAGGGGTGATTCGGACAGTTTTTTATTCAGCTCTTCCTGGCTCTGTGCGAACTTCCATACGGACCCGGAGGCAGCGTCGGCCGCCATGCTATACGCCGTAGTTCCGGCAACAACGGCGCCAATAGCCAGAACTATCCAACCAATTGGGCCCATAGTACTGTTAAGTACGAGAAAAGCCGCTGACAAGGCACCAACCACAGCGATAAGGGCGGTAATCGCGATTGTTGCCGCCCCAACCCCCGCAACAACCTCCTTATTCTCACTCGCCCACTCAGTAAAGCTCCTCACAAGAGGCATGATCTCCTCCATAACCTGTTGAAGAACAGGGAGGAACGCTTCTCCAATCTCTACTCTGGCCATCTGCAGTGTCTGATTGAACGTCGCTTGCGTTCCTGTGTACCCGCTCATGGCTGAGTCTGCATTCCCAGCGAACAGCGCTGATTCCTGTATGATGCCGTTATATGCAGCTTGGATTTTTTGGGCCTCGGTCAGTTTGGCGGCTGTTGTACCGATCGTCTTGGCATATCGGTCGTACATGACCGATAGGTTGGTCGTGATACCCGCGGCATCCGTGAGTTCCGAGTTCCCCATTTTGATACCTTGAGCGACTTGGCGGATCGCCTCGTCCCAGGACAAATGCGCCTCCCTGTTATAGACGGCGGCGTCAGCAGTAGCGGTGATGATGTCCTTCGTTTGTTCTAAGGTCAGGCCGGCTGTCAGGTATGTTTTTACCGTATCAGCCAGTGCTGTCCGGCTAATCCCCCAGCGATCGGAGAGTCCTTCGGCCAATCCGATAGATTCTTCAGTATCGACGTTTAGTGCTTTCGATACCTCGGATAAGCCTTGATAGGACATCGCAAGCCTCTGTGCTTCATCGGCTAGCGACTTAAAGGTACTGGCCAACTTAGCTGTTGCGGCACCGGCACCGAGGGCAGCCAGACCGGAGGCAAGCCCATCGATGCTCCGCTTGGTGTTGGCCGTTTCCGATGCAGCGTCCTTCATTTCCCGCTCAATCTTTTCAATCTGCTTGGCATCAACTCCGAGCATCCGGAGCTGGTTCCTTACCTGCTCCAGTTGTTTTTCCAAGATTTGCGGGTTGGTGTTCCGGATCTCAGTGTTGACCTTCTTGATTTGGTTTGCGCCAAGCCCAACTTGAGAAAGTACACTGTTCAAGGCATCAAAGTTTCCCGCGGCCGCTTTTGCTTCGTCGCTTTGCTCTTTCAGGTATTGCTTGACCTGACGGAGCTCAGCCTTGATCTGCTGCGAGTCCGCCGTCATCCGCGCTCTCAGTTCACCAATTTCCGTTGCCATCTTCTCACCGTCCCTTCATCCGTAATTTCAACGCCTCGTATTGCTCTTGGGCCGACTTCGGCTTAGGCGTCGGTGGCTTCGGCAGAACAGTTACATACCGATTCACAATCGCTTTCCGGGCTTCCTTGTCTGAGTTGTGCGGGAATGCCACGATGTCGATCTGCTCCAGCATCTCAGATGCACGCACTTGATCCTTAAGCATCAATAGTTCGGGCAGATCGATAAAATAATACTCGTTCTCGATCTCGTACTGTGTCTTACTTAGAACAACACAGCAACGGAGCACGAAATCATCGTGCGTTATTACTCTCCGGCCCGATTCATCCGCTTGACTATCGACTGCACGAACTGCTGCGCCATCGGAGGAATCAGGCCGCCTAAGTTTTTTAGGGCTTCGTTCATGTCGTTCTTCTCCCAGGTGAGCCGGAGGAAGTCTGTGCATTCCGAGAATGCTGCGTGCTCGTCAAGGTAGTCCATCGGGATATCGCTTAGTAGGGATGTCAATTCATATATCTCATCTATGGAAACGTCAGCGGCGGCCACAATGAACACCGCGCGGTCTTTTTCTGGAGTCAGGAATAGCTTTACGAGGTAATCGCCAATCGACCCGATATGGTCGGTCAGCTTTTTCAACCGACTGCGGGTTAGCTTAGGGATCTGAACCCTCTTAGAACCAAGCATCACAAGGTCTTTTTTACCGAAGTTGAACATCTTCGATCAGTCCTCTCAAGGAAAATAGAAAAAAGGAGAAGGCGCGTCTGCCTTCCCCCTTGCTTGAATATTCGATTAATTAGATTAGGCCGTAACGGAGATGTCGCCCCAGGTATACAGCAGTCCTTTGGGCGTTGCACTTAAGGACGGATAAGCCATAGCCGAAATGGTCAGCCGGCGGTTGTTATCCAACACATAGGCAGCATTCATATCAAACTTGATGCCGACAGACTCGATGTAAATGAATTGACTCGGGTCGGAGATACCCTGCGGCATAATGACTGCACGTTTACGAGGCAACTCTTTTCCAGCCAAACCGGTTACTTGATACTTCGCTTTCGTCGGGTCGGTTGCATTCTGGACCTTCAAGGCATTCGGGTTATACTTAAGCACCTTCTCAAAGTCCATATCAGGCGTTTCGAAGTTGATCGCACCGGTCGTTCCGGTAGAAATCGACTTCACCGGGGCCGTACCCGTCTGGTCGGTCGTCGGTTCGAAATACGTGGTCGACGTTGTAAACGTGATTCCGCCTTGGGTAAGGTCAATGGTGAGAGCGTCCGTTTCTTCATCGCCATTATCATCGATTCCCCATACAAAAATACCAGGGCCTGCATAGATTTTATCCACGTCACTCATGGATTTTCATCCTCCTTCGTATAGAACATAAAATTTGTCGAGAACATTGGGCGATCACCCTCATCAAGCCCAAGCGGAATCGGTGATGGCTGTGCGGCGGTGCTGGAGATTACCCCTGCAGATCCGGCTTGATAATTCGCACGGCGGTGCAAATGCTTAATGAGTTGCTTCCCCAGTTCCTCGGTCGCGGCCATGTTAGCCGGCAGCGTCTTGTAAGACTTTCCTTTGATGATCACCTGGAATGTCGGCCGTTCCGTTGGTACATACTCGTGGGGAGCATAACCTCCGGTACCGAAGACGAAGAGGCAAGGGAGTTTATTCTCCGGGATTTCTGCCGGGAGAAAGTTGGGGTCCGGATAAACGGTGAAGCCAGCGCCAGTAAGATAGGTGATCAAATCATTTGCAAACATAACGTTATCCCTCCAATACCTTCGAGAGCTCCTCGAGGATATACTGCTCGTTCATCTTCAAGGCGTTCTCCAGGAACTTTTTCCCCGGCAAGTAACCGTTGTATGCTCCCTTGCTTAGCGTTTTTTCACCCGGTGTCAATTCAACCAGCCTACCGTCTTTTGTCTTTCTGAAACCCTCATGCTGCACAACAGCATAGTCGTCTACCTCTGGGCTTGTCCCGAGATCAATATACATGCCGGCAATGGTCCGTTTGACCTCACCAACGACCAAGGCCGCTTCCAGATCACCGGAATCGATCAGGGCAAGCCTTTTAGCGTCAGCAATAACCTTCAATGCCAGCCTCGTGAGAGTTTCATCCAACCTGCGATCAAAGTCCTTCTCCAGCGTATCCAGCCTGTTAACCATCGCCTCAATGCCCTCAAGGCTGCAGCTAAATATTTTGCGGCTTGCCATACACAACGACCTCCTTTACGTCGTCGGTGCCGAGATACTTCCGAACCTCGATATGAGCGATGTCGCAGCGGATCGTGACGCCAAGTTTATTTGCGTAAACGATGTAATCGTCAAATCCTACAGCGTTGAGTCCTGGAAGAAAGATCGTGTATGCGATCTGGACATCTTCGCCGCGGGAATTTCGGATTAACCGCTGCTCCTCGACAACCTTGGCTGATTTATCGGTCGGTGTGGGTGGCAGTGGGCGCCCCCAATCATCCACCTCTGAATGCCAATGGACCACTTTGGCTGGATAACCGAAGAGGCTCATAGGAGACACCCACCAAACTGTTGCTGCGATGTAGCTGCTTCTTCGACCGTAGACCCAAGCAATTCCCGAACTTCAGGGGCGACAACAGGTCGCTCTCCGTTATCTTTGTAACTAATGGATTCCCCGTTGTCCGTGATGCTTTTGACATTATGCTTGAGGTATTTCAGCGCCGGATCGATGCCCTGCAGCTCCCAGACCGCCTGGAAAGCGACGATTGACACGGCCATGGGGCTAATCTCCGGGTACCAACGGGTGAGATTCCGCTCCGCCTGCACGACGGCCACGGTCTGCTTTTGCTCAGAAGCTCGATCCCAGGCATCGGTGTCTAACATATTAGCGGCAATCCAATCAGCCACTTCTTGTCGATCCATCAGACTTCACCTACTTTTGCTCTTTGGCAGCGATCTCCGCGGTCAACGTTTCAGCGTCCTTCTCGTCGGCTCCATCGATGCCGAGCTCCGAAGCCTTCTTTCGGAGAGCTTTCAGTTGTTTCTCAGCTTCCTTCCTGGCTTTTTCCTCTACTGCTTTACGCTCAGCTTCTTCCTTTTCCTCCTGGGCTTTGCGTGCTGCTGCTTCTGCTTCGGCTGCAATTTGCTCAGGCGTTTTCTCGATTTTGACGCCAGCGCTGATTTTTACGATACGATCTCCTTCGGCCTCGTCTACACCATAGATGACATCGTTCGGGCCGTACCATCTACCACCGTGTTTCACGGTGCCAGTTACTTTGATATCCACGGTATTCACGTTTTACCACCCTTTCAAAAATGATAAGCGCCCCGAAGGGCGCCCACTTAAATTACTGTCGCGGAGATTACAGAATCCGCATATGGGAATACCGGGAACGCCAGATTGACGCCCACTGTGCGTACACGCAGCGGATGCCGGCTTGCAACGTCACGGAAAACAAAGATGCCGTTATTCCCGGAACCAACGCTGTCGTAACCGCCCATCAGTTCCTCCGTCGTCGTGGCAAAGAGGTAATTGCCCAGCGCGTCAGACGGCAGCATCACAAAGCGATCGGAGGCTGCCATGCGGACGTTCGTGATCGACAACTTGCCGCTCGATAGAGCATCGTTCTCGACACGCGCTTGCGTATCGTATGCGACAATGCGCGGGAGCCCCAGCGAATCGGTAACAGTATCCAACTGGCTCTTGTTGAGCTGCGGAGGCTGAGCGGTTCCGGAAGGATCGCCGAAGTATTGCTTCCGGATGGAAAGGTTTTGGAGCAGCAACGAGATGATCGCCTGCGTCGTAAACGCGCGGGTCAACTTGACGCCGCGGTCCGCTTGGATTTGATACCATGTTTGGATGTCTGCCAGCGGTGTAGAATTGATGGTATCCGACCACTTATCCGTACCGGACAGCACCGGCTTTTGCTCTGCCGTGTAACCGTAGTCGACGGAGAGTCTGACATCTCCCTCAGCGTAGGATACAGTACCGGTAGATACGGCCTGCATGGCGATCCACTCACGCCGAGCGTTGATGGAATCGACAGCATACTTGGCATCGTCGAGTTGATCCCTGATGATCGATTGGATCTCTTGCTGCCGGAGGCCCTGGCTACGCCCAGCGATCAGAAGCAAGCGGATCAGTTTCTCATCCATCCAACGGCCGCGCTGGATTTTCGGGATTTCCACCCGGTCGCCCTTCACCCCTTCGCGGGACCCGTACCGAGTCTCTGTTCCAAGCTCGGCAATTTGTGCCATGACCGGCAGGCGAGACGAGGATTTGATCACGTCAACCGTGAGCTCGTCAGTTTGGCGAGCAGGAAAAAGTAGGTTTTGCCAGTAATCGTTCTGCACAGTGAGGTTAGAGGCGTATGTCAGCAACTCCTCCCCGGAAAGTGCGTCCTCCAGCATGCTGATTTCATCTGGATCCGCGAACGTTTGAAGATTCAATTTATAGCGAAACTTTTGCGTAGTCATGATATCTTATCAGTCCTTTCAAAAATGATTTATTGTCGATTAGGCGAAAGTGATACCCGGCATTTTTCCCTTGAGGGTAGCATCTACGGCAATCGGGAGACGTGCTGTGATGACCTTGGCGACCTCGTAACCGCCCACCACGGCGTCGCCGTCTTTTACATTGACGGTACGCTTAAGGATCACCGTCGGATTCTGGCTGCCGTCGGTGCCATCAGACTTATACGGAACGTACTTTCCGGTCGCAGTCACCTTCGCCATCGGCATTCCCTTCTTGACGATCTTGTCCCCGTTGACATCGGCGGTGATCGCCGTGGAATCAATCGTGATCCCATTCGTTACCTCGCGGACAACTTCGAGCGATGCCAGGATTTCATAGTCGTCCTGGACTTCAAACAGCGATTTCGGTTGCAAACGCATGATTTATTTCCTCCTTATTTACGGCCCCACGGGTCATTTGCTGCGACCGTGTGAGTGCCTTCCTTTTTTGCCAGTTCGGCCATACGATCCAGCGCCTTCCTCTTGTCGTCAGGGGAGCCGCCACCGCGAACATCAGCACCGAAAGATCCGCTGCCCGGTTTTTGTTTTAACAGGTGTGGCTTCCTCTTGGATAGATCCTCCATTGCTTCCCTGACGCCCTCCAAATCTCCGCGATCATCCTCCTTTACATTTGAAAAGTTGCCCAGGGCCAGAGCGTCCTCCCAATCAGCGAACCCGAGTTCATTCGCCAAAACTTTCACCTCGGCATTCAGCAAGCGATTGAAGGTCTTCTGGTTCTGTTCCTTCTCGCGCTCCTTGATTCGCTCGTCGAGCAATTTCTCGACTTCTGCAGGATCAAGTGAATCCTTTTTGTCGCTTCCCTTGTCCTTTTTCATGGCGGCCTGCATGGCTTCGACCGAGTCAAATCCCAATTCCTTGGCCAGCGCCTTCTTAGCATCTTTTTCAGCCCGAGATAGGCGCGATTGTACAGCTGCGTCGAGTTCAGCCTGCGTGAAGGTCTTACCTTTATTCGGATCGGGATCTGGGTTGGGATTCGGATTCGGGTCCGGATTATTGTTTGGATCCTCGGCAAACAACTGTAGATTCAATGGAAACCGTCTTGCAATATATTCGCGCATCTTTATCCTCCTGTTTTACGTCCGGGTGGACTATCCTCGAATAGCAGTTTTACGTCATACCACGGTTTGGACAAAAGAAAAAGCCGCTCATTTGAGCGACTTTTCATAAATATATAACTGAAGTCTTCTTTGATCCTCTATCCAATCCTTTATACGCATATCTTTGTATATAAATCCATCCCTGCGATAGTCCTTAACCATGATCCTATAAAACGAACGAAGATGAATTGGAAGTGACTGTAATGCTCCAAAATATTTCATCATATCGAATTTAGAAACCATACCGTCATTGGTTTCTATTGACTGTTTGAAACAACTACGTATGGTTCGAATACCTTTTCCCCAGATTACTGCTGCCTCTGGTACAGATAAAAGCTCGTCTATAGTCGGGCGAATAAACGGACCTTCAATCGAAGCGACTCTCCATCTATCAAGAGTTCCACTTATCTGATTCTCGTCGGTTTCATCCCATTCTACATAAATTGATTTTCCTTCTATTAGTTCGTCTTTAATTTTCTTCGGGTCAAATTCGTAATCGCCATCTGAAGTTAACTTTATCTTGCACGGAAAAATTGTCTTAGGCATGAGTAGATTAAGGTCTTCATATGGTCTTAAGCTAATCTGAAATACCCCACTGCCACTATTGATAATTTCTTTTCTTGTTTCATATATTATCCCTAATTCTTCAGCATCCAACTGTTATCCCCTCCATATAGAAACGAATAACAGCTAAACCCACAAATGTCAAACGATTAATAAATTCTTTTTAGAAAAAAAGCCACCTTCGCTTATAAGCAAAGATGGTTCATGGCGCCGTCCAGATCACTTCGGCGACTTCATCATATCTTACCGTAATCAATACTGGTTCCTCCGCGGATATCTCCACTTCGAAGCCTCGCGGCTCATCATAAACTTCAACGATCGTTCCCTCTTGTCCGTCTTTCAAACGAACGACATCAAAAAGCTTTGCTTCAATCCTTGACATAAATGCTCGTCAACCTCGCTTTCCCATCCTTCATCATCCATGCCGTTAAGACATTTGCAGTCTTCCCGTTCGGCCCCTGCAGCGGAAGGATTACCTCGTACTTGTCTCCATAAGGTGTACTTCCTCTAAAATACGCAGGCGCAGAGCCAAGGTTTCGATCAACATTTTTGATTAAATCCTTGTAGTTGCTTTGATTATAACCCAGCGCACTCTGAAAAACACGGGCTTTGTCCTTTCCTTTCGGATGGTTTGGATCAAGGGCATATTGGGTCAATTTAGCGTCTGGTATTTCGGTATTTTTTGAAGCAATAAGACCATAATTCGGTGTCGTTCGTTTAATTTGATCGTTGGCTTTCCGATAAGCCTCTTGCAGCTCGCGGTAGGTTTGGGCATCCCGCGCCTTCAGACTGGCGAACTGCCGTAGATTCGGCGTGTCATTCGGCAGCGTTGCCTTGTACCGGATCCATTGCTTCCGAGTCTCGTTCTTCCGGGCCTTGTCCCGCTGGATCTCGTTGTAACGTCGGATGTTTGCTTCGGTCCGATTGTCGGTAAATGGCCTGTTCGAAAGTTCGATCATGCGCTCCACATCATCTGCGTTCTGGTACTCCTCGATCCAAGCCGACAGGGAGTGCACGCAATGGGCATGGTAGGGCGGTCGGGCATCCAGCCTAGGAAAGCGCGGGTGCGTGCCGCTGATCGAGTACACGCGGCCTTGGTATTTGGCGCAATACTCGCAGGTGATGCCCACATAGTTCACGTAAACCAAGTCGAGACCGTTCTGGACGATCGTGTTTTCCGCCCCAGTGACGTGAGCCTTACGGAGGTTGTACTGCACCACGCCGGCCATGTATTTTTCTGCCGGGATGCGGGCGCCGTTCTTCGTCACAATTCCGGTAATTCCTTGTTGGGTCAGCCGTGTAACCGCCTCTTTTGTCGCCAGTCGTCGGTTGACGCTATCTGTGAGCATTCGCTCCGTCGCCGTCCGGACAGCATCCTCTACCCGGCGTTTAGCGTCCTGCGACATGTTGTCGGTGGCTTCGAGGATCCGGAGGAACGATTCATCCATGATCGCCTGCACGGCCTGCTGGTGGATAAGCGGCTCCAGTACGGTATTGATCTGTTCATCAGGAACACCTTGGGAAATCATGCTGTTCGCCGCCTCATCGACGCCTTCCTTGTATGCCTCGGCCAGTAGCTCAGCCATGCTTTGCGCGGCACCATCGGTTAGGCCGGCGAGGATCTCGACGATCTGCTGAAGTATTTTCTCCCTGCGGCGCCGTGAATAGCTCCCGGACTCGAGTGAGCGGATCAGCTCCAGCAACCGCTCTCCAGCCCGGGTGTACAAAGCAATCAGCTTTTCGGCGTCCGCCATCAGCTACCACCCAAATTCACCTGCGGCGGCTGTGCAAATGTCGGGTTCATGCTGCTCGCGGCCTGTTCGTCCGTAATCTTTTGGATCTCCTCTTCGATCGCCTTCTCAGACCAATCCGGGTGCATGCGGCGGACCGTGGTTTCGAGCGACTGGACGCCGCCGGAATATTTCTCGATCTCTTCGGTATCCTTCTCACTGTCCGCTTTCGGCAGCATATCGCCCCACTCAATAATTGGATTCGAAACCTTCAGGCCGGCATCGCCCAGTGCATTCTCCAAGATCATGCACTTCCGGATCGCGTCCTTGATCGCCGCGTCGAACTTGTCCTTGATCGCTTCGGCTTTGATAACAGATTGAATCCAGAGATAAAGTAGCGCAACTCCGGAGTCTCCCTTGCCTTCCTCCAGCCCGGCGGCCTGCGGAGACGTCTTGCTGATGGCTAGCATGTACTTGATCAATCTGGTGACATGCTCGAAGCTCTGCTGGACCTTGGCATCCCAGGTGATGTACTGCGGTACTGCGCCTGTCTTTTCGTCAAATGACACAACTTCCAAATCAGCATTCCGTACAAAGCGACCGCCATAATCACGCTGATTTTGGTTGGCCACCGTATCCCAAAGGGCCCGGGGGATCGCAAGCTTCGGTTTCCCGTGCTTCTCAAACACGATCGAGTCGCGTGTGATCGTCCAGTTGATCTCCTCCTGCAGACCGTCAATATTACGCAGTGCGGAGCGCCCCCGCGGATAAACCAGCGTCTCATCGTTGGTAACAGCGCCGCAAAGCAGCTCATTCACGCCTTGAAACTCGGTATCTTCCGGAATATCTATCTCATGAGCAGTGGCGTATTCCTTGATGTCGATCTCATCCATCACCGTATCGCCTTCCATACCGAACACATGCTGCTTCACGGTCAGGCTGTTCGCATCGAGGCGTTGCCGTTCAACCCGTAAGTACTTATGTTTCCTCGTTTCCTCGCCCCATTCTTCGATCCAGGCGATGTCGGCGCCGCGGCCGTCGGTGTGCGGGAAATACAGATCCCCGAGCACCCATTCAAACCAAACAGCCCCGGAGGAGTCTCGTCGGGCTCGGTATGCGATCCGGCCGTCCACCTGGTGCTGCGTCACAGCCGCCCAAATCTTCTCGTTTGGCTTGCTTAACGTCACCACGTTCGACACAAAGTCCAATTCTGGACCCTGCTCCACATCCGCTGAGATATTCCCAAGCGCACGGTTCAAGAGATCCGCAGGAACCTCAGCGACCAAGCTGCTGAAGTTGGCCACGATGTACTGATTGTCGGCGCTTAGTACCTTCTCAGCGCGCCGCCACGACCGGATTCCGACCCGGCGGTGAACTACCTTTTTTTCCTGCGTCACCAATTTGGCCCGCGGGAAAATCTCGGCGTGATCGCCGTCGTACAGCAGCCGGTAATACTGCATCGCTTCGACCTCTTGGTCGAATGGTGGTGGTGGGAAGCTCTTTTTCGTATAAACGATTGTCAGTTTGAACACCTTCTTTCTTACCAGCCCGCAGGCCGTTGACTCGTGAATTGCATTTCTGGACGCCGCAACGGTTCGGCGGCATACCGGAGCGCGGCCATCGCATCATCCATGAAGTTGACCGGTTCATCTAAATAAAGGCCCGTTTTCTTGTCCTTCCGCCACGACCACTGCTGTATCTCCTTGATCGTGTTGACGCATTCCGGATGAATGTGGATCTTCCGCTGTTTTAGGTAGTCGATCTGAGCCTGCACGCTGCCCGGCTCCTTAACGACCGCCGTCGCGTTGTACCCGGCGTTCTGCCACATCTGGATCCGGTCCGGCTCCGCGGAGTCGCAATACATGGCAAGGTACTTGCTCAAGCCCTTCCGGTCGGCGATCTCAATAATCTGGTCTGTCGGCAGCTCATGAACATAGATTTCGTCGCAAATAAAAAACTCACCATCTTTAACGCCGACGGTGAGTATTGCGTTTGCGTGGTTGAAACCGAAGTCCTGTCCGTGTTGCATGCTGTCGAACATTTCGAAGGACGTATCAAAATCATGAATAATGAAGTTTTTGAAGATCAGTCCGCCAAGCTCGCCCCACTCGCCTTCGCCATAGATTGCATAGCCTTCGGGGTCCTCGATCTTTCGGCGCTCCATCCGGCGAAAATAGGCCGGATCAATGAAGCGGTTGGTTCGGTACGTAGAATGATGGGTCAGAACGTCGGGGCTCTCCCGGTCGAAGTATTTCCGTTTAATCCAGTGCTGCGCTGATACCGGGTTAAAAGTGAACGTGATCTGGTAATACAGGTTCGGATTCAGCAGTACGCCCCGCAACCGGTCATCGAGGATATCGACGTCAGATTCCTGCAGCTCCGTCGCTTCCTCCACCCATATCCAGACCAGCTTACCGTGAGCAAAGTTTATGGACTTGACCTTTTCACGGTCCCGCACATCGTTCATCCCGCGGAAGATGACCTCGTTTCCTGTAACCCTGCTGCGGATCGTCAGCGGTGATCGAAGAATCTCCCAATACTCATCCGCCTGCTCCCCAAAAATGCGGTTGATAGCACCGGTGAGCTCAGCGAAGGTACTGTTCCGGTTCGTCTCGTTAACCTTGCGAACGCAAAGGAGGTTAGCGCCGGCATACTTCGGATCCCCAAGCTTAAGGATATAATCTTGGGCGATATTTACTGACTTACCGGAACCAGCGCTTCCACGGAGAGCCCGGTAACGCCGCTTCGATCGATTGACCGCTTTGAAGTGAGCATTAAACTGAACCATAACAGCAGCGGCACTCATGATGCATCATCCTCTTCACCGTCTCCATAATCCACAATAATATGAAGCGGAGCTGTGCTGCCAGTCTCTTTCTTTTTCTGCAATTCAATCTGTAAAAGAGCCGTTCTGATATGCTTCTCATCATCAACTGCAATCAGCTTATTCTTCAGATCGATTGCCTTCAGCTTCTTATCTTGTACACGGGTTAACGCCTCTTCCAGCTTTATGATATCGTCGATAGTCCGGTATTCCGTCTCCTCGATCTCGGACTCGACCATTTCGGTCCGGGTGACCGGGATAGATTTAGTGACGCCTGTTTTCTCATCGTGAACAACCATGACATCCTTCAGAGCCGTAAGTTCCTTCAATACTCGCCGCTGCTTCTCGGTAAGACCATTCGTGAACTTTGCTATCCGCTGCAGCATGCGGCGCTCCCGGATGGTCAAGAGTCTAATAGCCTCGTCGGCTTGTTTAACCGGATCGGTATCAACCTGGTCGATCAGCTCCTGCTCGTCCTCCTCGAGGGCATCCATCCAAATCGTTTCATATTCGCCGGTGGTGACCGCTTTTTTGTTGCCGGGCGGTCCACCAGCACCGCCGCGGTTCCCCTTGGCATTCTGATTTCCTGGGGGCGCACCGCCGCGGTTACCGACGGCGTTTTTATTCCCTTTGGGAGCTCCGCGACGTGGAGCGCTCCCTTTCGTTTCAAATGGAGCGCTCCCATTGAGCTCGGCGTCCCAATTGTCCAAAGCCTTCCATTTCCGGACTTTGTTGTCCGGAACAGAAAGAGCGGCGGCGATGTCCTTAAGCTTCATCGTCCCGCCACTCTCAAGCCACATTTGTTTTGCTTTATCCCGCTCGGGGCTACGTTCTCTGGCCATTACATGTACCACCACCCCCATAAATAGATTAAAGGAAAATTAAAAGTCTTATCGAATATTTGCTAGATACAAATATTGTTAAGGAGATTGATTGTTGTGGAGGTAAAATATATCCCACCCAAACTTATGTCACCAGCTTTTCATTGCCCTTTTTGTAATGTATTGACACAACAAACGTGGCAAGCTCCAAGGCAAATAGGTGGTACAAGCGTTTATAGTGAGACGGATCTCAATGTATGCCGTTGTAATCTGTGTCACAAGTCTTCTTATTGGTTAGGTTCAAGGATGATTTATCCACTCACAACAAACGCGCCTTTACCTCATCCCGATATGCCTGAAACATTATCTGATGATTTTGATGAAGCGAGAGACATAGTTAATCGTTCTCCCAGAGGAGCCGCTGCATTACTTAGACTCTGTGTCCAAAAACTCATGATCGAATTAGGAGAATCAGGAAAAGATATTAATAAAGATATCGGTTCCCTTGTAAGCAAAGGTTTACCAACTGCAGTTCAAAAAGCCCTTGATATTGTTCGTGTAATTGGAAATGAAGCGGTACATCCTGGCGAACTTGATCTCCGTGACAATCAAGAGATAGCCTTGCAACTATTCGATTTAATTAATTTCATTATTGAAGATAGAATATCCCGAGAAAAGAGGATAAGTGGGTTATATGCTAAGCTGCCCGAAGGTAAAAGACTAGGTATAGAGGCTAGAGACAGGACTAGATAATTACAATTCATCCTTCTGCAGCTCAATATCAATTTCAATCAACTTCTTTAGGTCATCCACCGTCTTAATCTCAATCCGGCCGTCCTGAAAGTCCTTAACCCACTTGGCGATACCGGCCTTAACAATCTTACGGTATTGCGCTTTCGACTCCAATATCCCTTCCATCACCGCGAGCTCGTGCTGCAGCAGGATGTCTTTTTCTTCTGGTGTTCTCATTGCTGTTCCCCTCGGCTTCCATGTAGAATGGTGTCGAGATAGCGGATATCTGCAAAATGCCACGCGTGGCGGGCCGCTATCTCAGCCGGGGGATACCCTGGGCCAAAGGAAGGACGTTCGCGCGTCCTCCTTTTTTTTATGCCGCGGGTTCGTTGCGGTGCAGCAGGACCGGCTCGATGCCGGTCGCTACCTGGTACCGTTTCTTTATGACGTCACAGAATTTCGGATCCAGCTCCATCGTCCGGCAGATCCGGCCGAGCTGGTCACACGCCATCAGCGTGGATCCGCTGCCGCCGAAAAAGTCAGCGGCGACGTCCCCCCGATGGCTACTGTTTCGAATCGGGATGGCCAGCAGCTCCAGCGGCTTTTGCGTCGGGTGAACGTATTTGCCGACATCGCCGCGGGAAACTTCCCAGACCGTTGACGGTTCCGCGGGTTCCCCGGGCAGGCCGGCACGCCATACTGTTGCCTGCCGGCGATCACCGTACCAGGCCGGCGCTTTGCCCTTCAGGTGCGCGTAAAATACCGGTTCATGCTGCCAGCGGTATTGTGACCAGCCGAAGGACGCCGCGTTCTTTACCCAGACGCATTGACTCCGAACGACAATACCTGCTGCATTCATTGCATCTTCAAACTCCCGTTGATAGGACGATGGGTGAAAAACGTAGATCGCTGCCGTCGGCACCATAACCCCCACGTATTTCTGAAAAACGGCATGCAAAAAGCCCGCGAAATCCTCCGCGGGCATGTCGTCGTTCATTATGCTACTCCGGCCGTCAGCGGCCAGGCGGGCCGAGTCGCTCTCCACGGCAACATTGTACGGTGGGTCTGTCACCACCAGCGCAGCTTTTGAGCCCTCCATCAGCCTGGCGACATCTACCGGATCCGTCGCATCACCGCACATAAGTAGATGCGGGCCGAGCTGCCACACATCTCCGCTACGTGTCTCTGGCTCATCGATATCCTCCAGCGCCTGATTGACGTCGAAATCATCTTCAACCACCGGCTGATCCACGTCCGGTATGTCCGGCAACGCCACGATCAGATCACCGATCTCTTCCTCCTCAAACCCTGACAGCCCCAAATCCGCCCCGGACTCCTGCAGCTCCGCCAGCAGCCTGGCGAGCGCCTCTTCATCCCACCGGCCCGAGACTTTGTTCAGCGCCAGATTGAGCAGCCGCTCCTGCTCGTCGTCCAAGTTGACAACGGAAACCTCAAGCTCCGTGTGGTCAAGCTCGTTAACCATAATCTTATACCGCTGGTGCCCGCCGACCATGTTGCCGGTCCGCTCATTCCAGACGATCGGCTCGACGTAGCCAAATGAAAGGATCGATTGCTTTAACTTCTCATATTCAGCATCGCCCGGCCGCAGATCGACGCGCGGGTTGTAGGCTGCTACGTTGATACGGTCTACCGGGATTGTTTGAATATTCATGTGGATTCTCCTTTTCCAAAAGATAAAGCTGCTCAATGAGCAGCTTGACAGCTCCTATTAATTTATAATTCTTCAATATTAAGAGGCGGGTAATCTTTATAATACTGGAGAGCAGATGTTCCAAATCTAATATCAAAACCTTCTCGGATTGGTCCGTTGTAGTCCTCCCATTTACTTGGATCATTGGGTACCTTCATTTCAATCGTCCAGTTCACTGGAAATGACATTGAGTTCTCGGCCCAATCATAAATACCATCGCCTTTAATATCAACATTGGTATGTTTTAGTTGCATGACCCTTGTTGCCATGAAAATTAAACGTTGAACAAGCAATGACTGTCCGTGTACTTGAACAACTTGCGGAGACTTAAATTTCACTTCTTTTTCATATGGCCCTTCATTATCTAATAGGGCTATTGAGTCTAAATGATGTTGGAACCATTCTAATAAATTCTGCTCTCTTATAAACAAATCATTAAGGGTAGTTTCTGGATCCCAGATATATGGACCAATGCCAAAGATTCTAACATTAAGGTTTTTCCAATCGTAGCACTTTAAATACACGTGATACTCGAATTTCACTTTTGTGTCTAGTTTATCGTTCTGAAGAAGAGACTTTACTCCAATGTCATTCTTAGCACACTTTTCAATTGCTCTATCAGTAAATCCAGAATTAGAAAAAATTAACCCAAAATTTGCATTGATATCTCTCATTTTAGTAATAAATCCATCAACCACGGGGAGATCGACTTTTGCCTTCCAATCTTTACACTCAATCACCCCTAGAAGTTTTCGACCTCCCAATTCCCCTCTTATAACAACATCAAACTGACGAGGATGACCATATTTGTCTATTATTTTTTCATCATGACTGACGCTGGAGTTGGGATCAATTAATCTTTGAATTTCCATCACAGAGACTTCAAATGGAGTTCCACTTTTGCTCTTGCCCACCAACGAACCGCCTCCCGTTATTATGTACATCATCTTTCAGTATCTGACGATATATGAGTTACGGTCAAGGAAGAATTTGGAGAGGCATAAATCCTAGTCGCTTACTCCGGCCAATACGTAAAGATCCCGCGGACAAAAAACAAAAGCCCGAATTCGCGCTCCGGACTTTCGAGTGATCAGCGTACGTGACTATGTCATCTTAGCTGAGGTATCAATAACAACTTTATGAATAGGAGAGGAGACTTCAATAATTTGCATCCAATTATTTACGCCTTCCT
Source organism: Paenibacillus sp. FSL R7-0216 (assembly GCF_037969915.1). Lineage (NCBI taxonomy): Bacteria > Bacillati > Bacillota > Bacilli > Caryophanales > Paenibacillaceae > Paenibacillus > Paenibacillus sp. FSL R7-0216. The sequence goes on from NZ_CP150222.1 coordinate 3,371,901, forward strand.
TTACAGGAAATGCCGCTAGGTATATTGTCTGAGTATATTGGTTGTTTATTAGATCAGAAAATCTCAGCTCACAAACAGTTTCTAAAATACCTTTACCGTTGTAATCCATTTCCATAGACAGTTTAAAAACTGTTTTATTCCCAACTGCCAACGCAATACCTTTCACGCCGCTCCATAAAACACTATCATCCGATTCAACCAAAATTCCGATAGCACTACCCAGGCCAATATTTTCAATTTCAAAAATAGTTTCAAACTGAAAATTTGGTTCAGTCTTTGATTTCCCAATGAAGGTATCTATAGTTTCAGAATTGTCTGCGGTGCCACCAGTAACTTTTAAGTATGGCATAATAGACATCCTGTTTTGTTCTTTTTGTTTTTCCTTTTCTGCTTGATCCGTTTCACGATAATATTCTATTGTCTTTACAAAGACAAACAGTGTTATAACTCCACTTATTAGTGCTCCTATGTAACTTCCAAGAAAACCAATCCACGATTCCTCATTTCCTATAGTCCAATTTCCCAAAGGTAACCGAATAATTTGACTTAATATAATCGGACTAAGTATAGCAATAACTATCAGTTTCCAATTCTTTTTTATCATAGGTAGTTCCCCGCCCTCCTCTTAGAACAATTATACATAAATCAGTACCTTTTTTACTATTAGAAGTCTTCCTTTGTGTTGAGATGGTCTCCAAGTACGGCATGCAAAAGTAGGACTGTACAGCAACGCTGCGGCCCCTTCCTGCCCTTTTATGTAGCTCTGCCTGTATTCGAACGTTCAGTGGATGAACGCCTGAAATCGGCTCCTATTTCGTCATATGATCAAAGAAAAAGCCCTCTACGGGGCTTTTCGGAATTCAACAATTTCATTTCTCATTTCATCCAATATTTCAATGATAAAATTTCTAAGTATAGGTCTTTCCATATAAACACCATGTTTATTAAGATATTCCTCAACTTCTTTAGTTGTAAACATCCCATTTTCAATGTTAATAAGATTTGAAGAAAGAAGTAACTCCTTAATTTTTTTCGCTTCATTTCTAGTGGTCAGTTTTCTAAAATTAGTACTCTCAGACGATATTGAATAAAACATATTTGAAATTTTTTGTTCTAGGCTGTCCAGTCTGTTAATAAGATATTTTTCAGCTTCAGGAACTTCGACACTCTGAATAATACTATCTGCTTTAATCGCTCTATAAACTGGATTATCAGGCATCGTGTCAATTAATGCCTCATCGATCATTTTTTCAAAGGAATCTTTAAGCTCTAGCACTCCTTTCATATCATTAGTATAAAAGATTGTACGTTGTTCACTAATATCAAAAGGAAGTGGCGTCCCCTTTTCGCATATTTGTACAACTGGTTTTCTTACAGAATGGCGTATAGCTAATTCATATAATACGTTTGGATTCAAACCTGTTAAGTTTGCTACAACCATATCATCATTTATAACATGTTCGATTACTTGCCGAGTTATAGACCCACTTTCGCTGATCCTATGAGCAACCACAGTCTCGATTCCTAACACATTCAAAACAGGTTCTATAACTGCATCAATTACACCATCTGCTTGTCTTCTTATTATTGAATCATCAGGACCTATAGGCGTAATTACAAAACATTTTTTGTTATCGGACATAAAGTGCACCTCCTGCATCATTAATTTCGACATCAGGAAGTATTTCCCTTCTTAATACACTGTTGCTTCGTACAAAACTGTTTCGTCCCTTCCCATCGGCCCCAAATACATCCCTTACACCGTTCTGGCTGCTTTGGTATAGATTGTAACCGTTGAAGCTTAATCCGTTTCTCAGCCATGTCTCCGCTCACCCCGCTTCCTTGGCGAATCAGCTCTGCCATAAGTAACCCTGATCAGCCAATTGATGATATTCACGATCCATCACACTCCGTTCGATAAAATAAAAAAGCCGCTCCGGAAAAGGAGCGACTTCGGATTCTATATTCAGTTCATACCTGCAAAGAGATCCTCCAGAGCATTGCGACCGTACCGGCCGCAGCAAAAACGCTTCGCTCTTTGCTTAAAAGATAACGTACTTAGTTACTAGAGAGGAATGAAAAGACCATTTTAACGAGCTGCAGAAAATAGAGTCAAAAAGCTAACTCTCTGATTCACCGCTAATTAAAGCCCATAACTTCGATTTTCTCCTTCTTCCTAACTTTTTTTGATATTATTCATTAAAAGGGTTATTCTGGAAGTAGTGAAATTCTATGAAAGGAGGAATAGTATTGGATAAAACTCAAGATTACATAAAGAGAGCAGTCTTGGTTCTCTTGATTCTCGTAGCAGTTATTGGTTTCTGGAAAGGCCTTGTTAGTGCTTTCGAAGATCTTCCGAATAGAATAGCGGAAACAGCTCCAAAGTTTAATTAACAGAAAACGGCGAGAAGAGTTACGCCCCGGTTTCAATGCCGCATTCATGCGGCCGTGCGTGTCATTCTCGCCTGATTTCCACAATACAAATATAACACTCAAAATGTCCAACGAACGGCAACAATTCGGAATTTTTCCGGCAATAAACCGGAAACGATTTACACCACCACATCTTTAGTGTCCTTAAATACTTCAAGACCCATCGCAGCGGCAAGAATGAAAATAGCGCCGGCCTTTATATACCTGAACTTTCGATCACTCATTCCTAACTCGCCGCAAAGAATATAATCAAACTCTCCTTCGTCATCCAAGTAGCACCGCTCAATTACTTCCCGCTCGGTACTAGACAACTTGTTCATGGCAATCTCCAACAATCTATCTTTTTCCTTCAATTCGGCTTCCTTGTCTACATTCCAAGTCGCAATATTCTCCGTCGGTTTGCTTACCTGATTCGTTGCTCCGTGGTAACGTGGGGAATAGGCTGGTGTCATAGCCGCTTCCCGCCGGACGAATCCAATCTGACGGTATTGCCGGACTTCTTCGAGACGTTCCTCAATAGCCGCACGAGTAGCAGCCTCATCGATCGGCATGATGTTGAATGCTAACTGAAGTGGATTTCTACGTCTTTTCCCCATCGCGATCCCCTCACTCATGTTATAATCTGTGTGAGGAAACATTTTCCGATTGACCCCCGCGCCCTGCCAGGTTTTGGGGGTCTTTGCTTTTGCAACTTTAACCGCCGCCCCATTTCTTGATGTATTTCCCGTTATGTCCTTTCTGCGGGGCCGTTATGGTATTGTCCGGCCGTTTACGTGGTGGTGGCGGTCCGTCTGCGCCGATCTTCTTCAGATGTTCGGCCAATTGTTCCGGCGTCCAGTGCTTCACATCAAGCCCCTTGTCCAACATTGGGTTCACCTTCTCCCAATTCTTCAATGATCGAAGCCATAGCCGTTTTAACCCATGTTACCAACGTCTCAGGCAAGGTATTCCAGCTAAGAATGTATTCGAAATCGCCTCTTGCCTCGACCAATGCCTCCCGTAGCCGGGCGATCTCTTTATCCTTTTCTGCTCCGGTTTCGAAACCAACGATCTGTAATTCACGAGGCCTGTTTCCCTTCTTAATAAATCCCTTGTGAACCAAAACCTCCAGTAACTGAAATGCAGTGGAGGACGACTGATACTGCATGTGGTCGGCGATCTCCCGGACGGTCGGCGGATATCCTTTACCGGCTACGAATGATTTTATGAATTCCAGCGCCTCTGCCTGGCGCCGAGTTAATGGTTTGTTGTTCAAGATTATTCCCCCTGTCAAAATGGTGTAATCCCACCGAAGCTACCGGTTCACACCGCTTCTTGTTGGGATCCAAACACCTGCTGATTATGTGCCCAGAAAAACCGCTGTACATGATCCGTCACATCCTGGCCGGGAAGCAGCTCCGCAAGATCCGTGGCCACGAAACCAACAACCGTCTGCAGCAACTCGAATAGCTCACGCATGATCCGCTCCCGGTCCAGGCCGGCCGATTCAAACGTTCCGCCGAGGGCATCCAGCCCGCGGTACACATTCAACCGCTCCCGGACAGGATCCGTGCCGGCTACAATCGGAACGTGCAGCGTGACCGAATCGCCAAAAACCGGTGCTAAAACCTTACTGGCCTGGCCCGCTACTGAAAGTTCCCTCTTCAGACGCCCGATTTCATCCTCCAGCTCCGCGATCCGCACGCCGGCTTGATCGGAAATAACAGCAGCTCCAGACAAAGCATCCTTCAACTGTGAGATTTCATCGGCCTGCTCCCTTGAAACAGCCTGGAATCGCTTCTGAACGCTCTCCGCTTCTTCACGAGCCTTTTTCAGTTCACCTTCAAGATCAGCAATATACTCGTCCTTACGCTCGGCATCGTTCTTCCAAAGAGCAACGGCTGCCTGCAGCTCTGCCAATGCCTGTTCCTGCATATCAGAGTGTTTTTCTTCCGCAAGGGGTTCGGCTTTCGGCGTCAATCGCGCCGGCGCCAAAAGCTCCAATTCCCGCTCCTCAGCATCTACCTCCCTAATCCCCCACTCTTTCAGCAGACCATAAAAGGTCGGCTGGCCAACCCCCAACTTTCTGAAAATCTGAGTTCTGGTCTCCCCGCTCAATCTTTTCTGCAGGTACTGCTCTTTGGTCATATTGATCTCAGCTTTTACTCCTTTGGCCATTTCTCCCAAACCTCCCCTGTATTTCTCCAGTTCTTCCGGAGACAATTTGTATTCAATCACCGGACCGCTCCCGCGAGTAAGAGCTTCAACATCCCGCCGCGGCACCGGTGTTACATTTCTCTCCCTCGTCCTGACTGCCACCGCCTACACCCCCACTTTGCTCAATTCCATCCCTTCCGTTTCATCCATCGTGATCGTAGCCATTCCGTCCCACTTTTCCCGAATTTCCGTTGCCTTGGCCGTAACCGCCGCGGCTTGCTTGGGTTGCAGCACGATGGCCATGGCTTCTTCATAATGCTGAGCTGCTTTCGCGTAAGCTCGGGAATGGATGAAATTCATCCAGTTCCAGAACTTATTGTTTGAAAATGACTTCACTTTTTGAAATACACGTCGGCGTTCCTGTTCGGTCATGGTTATCCCTCCTGGCTAAAGTATCTTTTCGCCTGTTCCGCTGCCGACAGCAGCCGTTTGAACGACGTACCGTCATCTTTCAACACATCAGGATGCCGCTGCTTTGCCAACGCTCGAAACCGGTCTTCTACTTCTGCGATGTCCCCGGGAGTGCTTTCGAAACCAAGTTCCCGGAAGAATTCAGGAATGACTACCGGAGGTGGAAGGAACCGCATGCCTTCGATCCAGTTCTGCAGATCGTACAGCCCGCGTTCGACCAGCCTGGCCAAGTCCTCCAGTGCCAAGACAATCTGTGCAAAGGCGTCGCTGCCATACTTAATCGTTTGCCCCTTGGATTTTGCCTTTTCTACCGAATAATCAAATCGGTAAAGTTGCCCGCGGTATCGGAACTCCACCCAGCCACCGTGTCGGCCCCAGTCGTAGTTGTACTCGTTGGCGCCGAAGCGTTCCATGACCTTCGCCAGTTTTTTTTCGTAAAAATCCGGATCGGCATACTGTTTTCCGGCCAAATCAAGTCCTCCTTTCCGATAGATAAGATCATACGTTTGGTCACCCGGCCGCAACCGGCCCTCCCGGATCGGGATGACCCGGGGTATGGAAGGAAGCGGCTTACGCCGCTCCCCCGCCATTCATCAGCTTTTTCACATGGTCCTTATATTTGCGAAATTTGGAATTGAGTTGGCTACTCGGGATCCCAATTTCTTTAGAAATCCCCATCCACGTCTCACCGTTCCGACGCTTTTCCAACAACGTAGGGAAATCCAGGTCGACGTCCAGGTCCGCGAATATCGGCCGATTCTTGATGATAAAATCTTCGAGCGCTTCCTTGCTGATCTCAACCTCACCCATAATTTCTCGTTCATAGTCAGTCAATTCATTTTCAGGATCATCCGACACCTGCCCGCTGCCGCTCTCCGTGAATTCCATATCCCCGCCGGCGTCGTCGCCATCCGTCATCCAGCCCGGGAGATCCTCGTCAAGTCGATTCTCCGAGCCCGCTTGCTCCGGATCGCCGACACCCTCTCCGCCTGCAGGATCCGTACATTCATGCACATCGCCTGCGGAGTCGCCCTCTTGTTCTGATTCCCTGCCGAATAACGTTTGCTGATTCTCGTCTTCATCCTCGCCGTCCGGTTTTTCGACCTTAGTCACAACGCCGGAGGAATCAGCGGTCACCCAGCGGCCGGTATGATTTTGATACATTGGGTCGTCCTCGCCGAAATCAAGCGACGCTTGTGGGTCACCCAGAAAAACATGAACCGGCTCACCTTGATTACTACTCAAAAATACAAGGTGCTTCTGTGCCTCTTTTAGCGGAATCAGGAGCTTTAGCTCGACATTCGACTCCTTGATATTGATGCCCTTTGCAATTTCCGCGGAAAACTTTGCGAAATCTTGTCCCATCCCTTATCACTTTCCCCTCTTAGAAAATTAGAATAATTCCTTGATTTTGACCTCTATACGCGGCCGGGCGCTGTATCGCTTCCGGGCATACACATCAACGACCTGACTGTCATCCCGCCAGATGATTCCCTTCAGCGCATCCTTGACGCCTTTAAGGTAGTTGTCCACGTCCGGCTTGGTTGTCGGCTTAATCTCCCCTGCCTCAGCAAGTGACGCCTTCCGCTTGCTGAAGCTTTTCGGAGTGGAGCGGTACACCGTCAGGACCATGCCTATTGGTCCTTCCAGCGGTGCCGACGGTGCATGCTCCGAAGCGGCCAAACGAATATAATCTTTATAATGCCGGGACTTCGCCGGGTCATATGCCTTTGGAAACCCTCCGGCTGTACTGAACCTCGGCCGTCCCTGCGCGACGGGCTCGCCGTATACGGTGAATTGAATCATTTTGCTTCCCTTCTTCCTTCACGAACTCAGCCGGTAGTAAATAAAAATCTATGATAAAAACTTCGCCGACCAATTTGCCCTCATCATCGTGGATAACTTCCCACGGAACCTCTTGGAAAAACGGATCAATAAGTTCCTCATTACGCATGACGTCCGCCCCCTCCTCACGACGCCCATTTTCGTCGGTGCATATCCGGGATTGGTTTTTCCGGCCTTGGCGGCTCCGGTCCTGGATCGATATGGTTCCGATCGTAATCAACGAATTTATTGAACTGCTTCAGGAACACCAATTCGACCGTCCCGACCGGACCGTTCCGCTGCTTGGCGATGATGATTTCGATGATATTTTTCTTCTCGCTCTCCTGGTTGTAGTAATCGTCCCGGTACAGAAACGCCACGATATCGGCATCCTGCTCGATGGAACCGGATTCCCGAAGGTCGGACATCATCGGCCGCTTGTCTTGCCGCTGCTCCACACCCCGGCTCAGCTGGGATAAAGCGATGACCGGTACGTCCAGTTCCCGGGCCAAGTGCTTCAGCATCCGAGAAATCTCGGACACTTCCTGCTGCCGGTTTTCCTCCCTGCGGCCACGGCCGGCACTAGCGATCAGTTGCAGGTAATCGATCACAATCAATCCGAGACCTTCCTGCTTCTTCAGCCGGCGGCATTTCGCCCGTATGTCGGACACCGTGATCCCCGCGGAGTCGTCGATAAAGATGTTAGAGGCACCCAGAACGCCGGCGGCTTCGGCCAAATTGAGCCAATCATCTTCACCCATGTCGCCATTCCGGAGCCGGTTGGCTTCCAGGTTGCCTTCAGCGCTAACCATCCGGGCTACGAGCTGCAGCGCGGACATCTCCAGGCTAAAGATTGCAACCGGATCCGAACTCCGGACCGCAACATTCTGCGCGATGTTCAGCGCAAATGCTGTTTTCCCGACGGACGGCCGAGCGGCCACGATAATCAAGTCGCTCTTTTGCAAGCCTGCAGTGATGCCGTCAAAATCTCGATATCCAGTCACCAAGCCCGTCACCTTGCCGGTCTTAAACGCTTCGGACTTGGCTTCAGTCGTCTCGACGACCTCTATGACCACGTCCTTGATTCGCTTAAAGTCCTGCGGCGGTGCCGCCCGATCGGCCAGCGTGGTTGCTACCTGCTGTGCCGATACGACTAGGCGTTGGATGTCCTCTCCCGCCGCGGCCGCTTGGACAACAAGGGAGCTGGACCGGATAAACTCCCTGAGCATCCACTTGCTTTGGACCGACTTTACGTATGATTCCATGTTTGCAGTGGTCGGTACGGCATGCGCCAATTTGGCCAAGTAGCTGACGCCACCTGTATCCTCCAACTCCCCTCGGTCCTTGAGCCGAGCCGTCAGCGTAACCAAATCTATCGGCTGTCCCTCATCGGCCAACTCTACAATGCGTCGGAAAATGATTTGATGGCCGGCATGGTAAAAAGCCTCGGGCACCAACGACTCGGTATATTCCAGCGTTTCCGGATCGATCAGGATTGCCCCAAGTACAGAACACTCGGCGCCTAAATCATTCGGCATCTCCGGAAGCATCGTCTCCGGAACCGAAGAGTTTTGCATAGACTGCCTCCTTCCAACCGGGCGGCGGCGGACATGCCTGCTTCGCTGCTTCTTCCCGCGCCGCGAAGTATTCGGCGGTCCTCGCTTTCATTCGGTCGCGCTCGATCTGTTCGCCAAGGTTGCCGCGAATCTCCGCGATGTTCGGCGGATACTTGCTTGTCCGGATATGTTCGTCGACGTTTTGCACGGCCCGGTCAAAGGGAAAATCATGAAGGTATTTAAAATGGCGATCAACGTTCTTATCACTCGCATCAAAGTTTGGGTAGTTTTCAACCAGCAGCATCAACAGTTTTGCAACTTCACCTCTGTGCATGCTTACTTTCCTCCTCCTGAGCAATCCGCCTCAAGTTGTCCAATTTCTCTTGCACTTTCTGTTGGCCCCGCCGTGGGGAGTATCCACGGGCGACCGGGCGGTTCGGCAACGCGCCATCGGTTATGGACTCGTCCACTTGCGATTTGCTCCACTCGTCAAGGCAGCGAGGGATGCAGTAGGCCATGTTCCTGATTTTGTCCCAAGCGTGCTTGGGCTTGTACTCTGCAAATGATTTGTCGATGCTCCGCTTCACGGTCTCCAGCGGAATGCCTGTTGCAACCATCTTCTTGATTTCGTCGAAATCCGTAGCACTGACATTCAGACCTTGGCCGCGTCTCATGCAGAAGTATTCTTCGACCTCATGAGCAAGTTTCAAAATGGTCTCGGGATCAGTGATAACAACAACAGCATTGTGTATCTCTGTAATATCTTTTTTAGATCGGAAGTTTCCTTCCGGATGATCGGAAGATTCCTGCCGATCTCTACTGTCAAGATCGGAAGAATTTTGCCGATCTCCTTGGTCAGAGTGGAATTTATCTTCCGATCTGTTTTTGAATTTTTTGGAGTTTCGAACGGTGAAAATAAGTCCGTATGGCGCTCTGGTGACTCGTATGTAGTGGTTATCTTCGAGCGTCTTGATCCATGATCGAATTGTCCTGTCTGAAACCCCAAATTCTTCTTCCAATTCACTTATCTTAACTGGCTTATTCCCGAGGACGATCCCCCAGACTGTTCCGTCCTTTTCCTTCTCGGATGTCGTGGAGCTGATGCACCAAAGGAACAGCCAGATTGCTGAACCTATTTTTTTGTAATGTCTATGTTCCAAGATTCCTGAATACATCGGAAAAGGGTAACTGCCTTCGGGCATTCGCTCATCCCCTAAACTTGCTTTCTATCGTCTCGCAAATAAACGATGGGATACTTAACTCGGATCACCGTCCATCCCGGGTAAGCCCGGGCGAAGTAAGCCCGCGTCTCCTGTTTGAACTCCTCCTGATCTGACTCCATCAGTTGCCAGATTCGCTCACCCATCATGCTGCGCATTATCGGAGAGCTGGTTAAGCTCTCCATCATTCAAAATCCAGTTCGCCCTGAGGTGTGCTGGCCTGATTCTCAGTCTCATCACCAACACTGTAATCCTCCGGCGTCAGGTCAATCGGGATGTCATCATTACCATCCTGGCTCGCTGGCGATGCTTCAATCTCTTTGCCGTAAGCCTCTTGCATCTCGATCGAGAGGATTCCCCATTTGGAGAGCATATTTCGGATCACCGTCTTCTTTGCCATGGCGTCATAATCTTTCTTCCAGCCGAAATCCGACTTTGAAAACTTCTTGCGATGGGATTCGATCTGGTCTTTTGTCCAGTACACCGATTTACGGAACCCGTTCACTAGTTCAAAGTATCCAGCGTAACCGATAACGGCATCTGATTTCCGCTTCTCGAAATCGAGTTCCAATGCTTCCGTTAAAGGATTCCATTTGACTAACTCGCCCTCATAAACCTCAATAACATTAATGGCCTTATATTGTCCTGTACGCAGCGCCAATTGGATGTAACCCTTATAACCGAGTTGGAACTGCGCTTTTCCGGAATACGGAACGATCCAGGCATACCCGAGGTTCTTGTCCACAGGGAGGTCCAACGTCGCTGCAACGATACAGGATGAGATCACGCTCATCGGTTCTGCCTTGTGCAGCATCGCGTCCGAGTTGTAGAGATTAACGATCGAAGTCATGTATTGAGCTGAGCGCTTATCCAGCAGCTCCTCAAACCGTTTCTTGATTGCCGGTGAATTCAGCAGTGACTTAAGGCTTGTCCCCTGCGGTTTCGCTGGTGCGTTGTTGCCAGAAGCCTTCTCCTGCAGCTTGGTTTCCAATGATGTGTTTGTCATTTAGATCCTCCTCACTTCACCAAAAACCGTCTTGAGGACGAGGTGACAGCGTATTTTTGATAAATGTCCGGCTGTTCTTTCTTCAGCCGAGTTGTGTCAAGTCTAGTGCTGTTACTTGATTTCCAAGTTAAAACCGGATCGCCCTTGAATAGCGCTGTTTCATTCTCGCCAATGATGGACTTGAGTTCGTTCTCGTATGCTTTGACCAACTCTTCAGCAGCCTTGGCATCCTCCTTAGCAGCATGGAGATTCAGAACCAGTTCAGCTTGGGCAGCCGTAAGCTCGATCTCGCTAGCCGGCTTTGATTCAGGATACAGTTTATTCAGAAGATCCACGGAAGCCTGGCTGCCGTCCAGTGCTGGCGGCATGCCCTTAAGAACGTTCCCGTTCCAAAACTCGTCTTCGATCTTGATTAGGGAGTCGATAATTCCGGGATTCCGTTCTACATAGCGATATTCGAACTTATTGCCACCGATCAGGACTGCAAAGAACCCATAATCGACCCCCAATACCGCCATGTAATGCTGTAGTTGGATAGCGTATTCATCCGGCACTCTATCACCTTGCCATTCGTCCGCCTTGTATGAACTGGCCGTCTTGCATTCCAATACACCGCGGCGCTTGTGCTCGTCGGTAATCAGTCGGTCGACATTCCCAAGCATCCAAGGATACTCCGGATGCTTGTACATCTTATTGCTTCGTTGCACCCGGAGCCCGGTACGGGCCATGAATTCCTTCGCCACCAGATCCTCGAGTTGTGTTCCCCAGTAGGCCGCCTCTCCAGCCTCTTCCGGTTCGACCTGTCCGGTTTTCTCCATAAATACGGCTACCGGAGACTTATACCGGTTAAGACCGGCCACCGCAGAAGCATCACTACCGCCGATTCCCCTCTGCCGGAGTTTCAACCAATCCTGACGTTCCATGCCCTTAGTCAGGGCCGCAACGGTCATTGCCATCGTTCATTCTCCCTTCAAATGAAATCGCGGATGCTCATGCCGACTTCGGCGAGTTGCTCTTCCACGGTCGGCCAGTAAAAGAGGTCTTCTTCACAGTCCAGTTCATCCATGTAAAAGTCCTGATCATCCATGGGATTACCTCTCTCTTGTCTGTATCGCCCCGATCTGCTACGATAAGGGCAAGAAAAATTAATAAGTACCAGACACGACCCGTTGCCGCGGGTCGTTTTCTTTTTCGTCATGGACCGCGATTGTTTTCCAATCCACGATGACCGGGCAGTTCTCGATGCTAGAGATCGGGTTATCGTTCTCATCCAAGACCAAAAACTCCGAGAAATCGTCATTACAGAACTGCTTGATCTCAATAACCTCCCGACCCTCGATCTCGGTACCAACTTCAAAGACCCGCGTCGGGTTGCTGACCACTGTCAGCCGCTGAATCACCTGCATGGCTTGTCCTCCTATCTGTTGGATTGATGCGTCAGCCGCATCTCTGGACGCCGAACGGAGAAGGTTATGAAAACCGTCCGACGCCGAGAGACGGGGCCGAAGCCCTGTCTATTCCTTGCTATTCAAGCTCTTATCCAGCCGCCCATTCAAATACGCCGTCTTGATCAGGTGAGCGACCGTACCACTCGTTTCCTTCTCCCAGCTGTTAATCCATGCGATGGTCCGCAGCTCTTTTTCAGTCAATTTACGGCCAATAAGGCGCTCGAGATTGTCCTGTTCAATCACGCCGTCCCCTCCTTGCTTTTCCGGCGTCCATCGGGTAAAATAAACGACAAGAGAGCCTTTTGACGAGTTCTCAACCGAAGCGCCTGGCCTGCCCGCCGGGCGTTTTTTTGCGCTTTCAGATCGGACTTATGCAAGCGAACCATCATCTCAAGGTAGTCGATGTTGCTCTGCAGCTTGTCCGGTGATACGTTATCCGGGTTCTTCTGGATCATCCGCAAATTTCTCGCCGCATTTCTAGCAACAAACCGCACTTCTTCCTCCAAGCTCATCTTTGATTGCATCCTAATTCCCTCATTTCATATATTTTTTGGCCTTCAGCTCCGAGCGATGTTCTCGCCATGCACCAAAGTAGGAGAAGCAATATTCCCGGCATAATACCGTCACGTAATGCATCAGAGCTGTTATGGCTTCGATGCTCTCCATAATGGCCGCCTTGATCCTAAGCATCTCCTGTTGCCCCAGTTGCTCCCTGGTCTTAGTGATCGGTGCCCGTTGCAAAGCCTCCTGCGCTTCACCGATTTCCTCCAAAACCTTGATATGCACGCTCGTCCTATGTAAATCAACGCCGTTTAGCCATGGGACGAATGCCCCATCCGTTATCTCTCCAGCTGCTGCAATGAAGAGCCTGCCGTCATCGTAGTGCTGTGCCGCCGCTTTCATGACCGGCTCTGTCGGTTTACGGCTACCTTTGAGGATTTTTCCTATAAGCGATCCGTCAACATGAGCTGCCTTACCCGCCTTAGCCAGGGTATCCCCGGTTTGATCAAGCACCTCTTCGAGTGCTGTTGAAAAATGTCCAACTGCCAATTTACATTTACCTCCTTTGTCCAATTAAGAGGGATGCTTTTGGACATGGGGCTGTTGTAATATGGTTTTGTGAGAAACAACATTCCCCATGTCATCCCCTCATCCGCCGGCGGCCGGTACCGCCCCGGCGGGTTTCTTCTATTCTCTTAATTCCTTCCCAGGCATCCCGCAGGATCCGCTTTCGTTCCAACTGTGATAGAGCTCCAGGATTAACCGAATAGTGTGGCAACGATACGTCTAGGGCTTCTTCCATCGACATTCCCTTGACCATCACCCGTGTAACGATCGCTGCGATCAACCCAGAACGAGAGCTTTGCCGCATCCATCTGAATCGCATCCCATCACCCCCGCGATTTAAGCCATTCGTAGAACTCCCATTTCAAACAGCGGATGCCATCTCCCTTTTTACGAGAACCATCCAGATGCGGGAAGGTAGGATCGTTTGCTGCAAATGTCAGTGTAGGTCTCGACCATCCCATCAGTTCAAGAATGTGTTTTGATTGAAGAACTTCTGGATATTGCGATGATTGCAACTCCTTCAGTTCTTTCTCCAGCTTTTCATTACGCTCGGCCAAGTCAGCGGCCAGCCTTAGTGCTTCAGCCAGGGTGGAAGGTGTTTTAAGCGCTCTTGCCATGATCCCCCTCCTATTCGAATTTCACGAGTACGTATCGGCTGCGGCTTGGTTCGTGGCTGCGATAATCAAGCACCCAGCCTTCTTTCAGCAGTTGGTTGACCTCATCCGCGTCCTTCGTTTCGCGGACCTCTTTGATGTCTTGTAGGTTGTGGTTCAACTTGGGTCCTACCTCCGTGTTGTACCTCCTAATTTCTGCTAAAATGGGATTGTCCAGATCACATTGCAGAAGGGAGGTGTTGATCTTGGAAGATAAGCAAATTGCAAAAGAAATCTTAATTGCATTAATTCAAAACAACGGCCTCAGAATGGACTACTATCCTGATGCCCAGACACCTGCAATAGCTGTCGGCAAAGCGTATCAAGAAATTCTTAAAGCCGTGAAAGAGGATTAATGCCATCGAGAGTTTCAATTGCCTTGGAGATAGCCACCACGATCTCCGGGGCAATTGGATCTCGACTCAGCTCCTTGACCAGTGCTTCTATTACGGCCTTCATTGCTTCATCCCGCTTTTCCACCTATCCCACCTCCTTCCGTTCGGATGATCCAGGTTGTGGTCCAATCAGACAACCTCCTTCTTTTCAGAAGCCACGAATTGCCCGCCATTCAACTTTTCGTGGATTTCTTCATCAAAAAAAATAGCAACTGGTTCAGATAAGGCCTTCGCAATTGCCTCCACTTCGTTTGCTGTAATTGTACGTTTGCCATTTTCCTTCATATTGTAGTTAGAAACAGTCATTCCTGATTCGGCAGCGACAAAAGTTTGCGTTATACCCTTCGACTGTCTAATTAATTTAATTCGTTCATGCAGTTCCAATGTATATCACCTCTATTCCACATAAAGTTGAACTAATAAATTTATTTTATATCCACTTTACGTGGAAGTCAACGATTTTTTAAACTTTTAGTTGAATTTGTTTAACGCACAGTGAAATGTTGGTATTCTATTAGTAAGAAATTAATAAGGCGGTATTACTATGAGTTTGGGAAGTAGATTAAAAAAGGAAAGAGAGATAAAAGGTTGGTCTCAGATTTACGTTGCAGAGAAGCTTGGGATCACTAATACTGTTCTTTCAAATTATGAGCGTGATTACCGCGATCCAGATACAACAACGCTAGCAAAATTGGCAGATTTGTATGATGTAGATGCTGATTATCTATTGGGTCGTTCTAGTACTCGTAAAAAAACAGAAAACAGCCTCTCCTTCTTTGACGGCCCAGACAAATACACTCCTGACGAAATAGCCGAAATGGAGGCTGCCTTGGAACGGTACCGTGAGATGAAACGGAGAGCTGCTGAAGAAGCAAAGAAGGATATTAAAAAGTAGCAATCCGAGAAGCCAGAAATGGCTCTTCTTTTTCACCACTTAACCAAACATACATTCTTATTGAGGAGATAATTTCCATGATCCGAATCGGAGTGTTTAACGGAAGCGGTAGCAGAGACAAGCCTCAGCCAATGATTATCAAATCAGATAATGTGATGCCCGATCCAAACACCATAAGTTTTTTCGCATCAAATCAGAATATGCCTTCTGATAAAGAAAAGAACTCATAATTTATATGAAGCCGGAAACGGCTTTTCTTTTCCAGTACAAACCGAACGTACATTCCCAACATAGAGGTGATTGCATATGAAATTCGCCCATTATCATGAAACCGTGCTCGAGCAATGGATCAATGATCAATACCGTTCGAACCAAATTTTGTCCGCTGACGACCTCGATATCAGCCGGATCGCAGCCATGTTTGGTGTTGATCTTGGTTTTGATATCTGTAGATCCTTCTCAGACAATAACGAAGGTGTCATCATCCTCGATAAGCGAGAAAGTCTAATTCGCTCTCGAATGGTATTCTTCCATGAGCTCTGCCATGTGCTCCGGCACGTAGGTGATCAACGTAAAATGCCTGAACTATTCCTTGAAGCTCAAGAAGCCGACGCAAATGCGTTTCTACTCTACGCTTCCATGCCGTTTTATATGATCCATGAGCTCAGACTTCCAATACTGCAAAACGATGTCATTGAATACCTGGCATCGACTTTTCAGGTGCCGATGAAGCTTGCGAGAGATCGTCTTGAGCAGATCCAGCGAAGAGAATTCCAAGGGATCATGATGGCTGCTGCGAAGCAACACGGCCTACGGAAACATACCGAGCCGGCCGGCACCCCCCCGCCTCCTGAAACGAAAATCTATGCTTATTACGATCCAACCGGTGAATTCGACGCTCCCTCTCAGTTGATCGTAGAGGTTGATACCGAAACGATGCTGAACCATGACGAAATCATTTTTGCACTTGACGGACCATTCGAAAGCATTGAAGAGAACCAGTTGGATGTTTTCGATGATAGCAAACCTGTCCTTTTCGCCGACATGACCGTCAGAGACGACAAAATTGGTGTGCGTTTGAGCAGTTTGGCGGCAAGGTACCGGAACGCGGTTCATAAGTTTGTGATTCAAAAGAAAGAGATCGAGGAAGTCCTGCACTTCTATGGTGCATTTTAGGAGGAGGCTATATGAAAGGACGCACTTTTAAAAGAGGATCGACCTGGACATTTGTAGTTGACATCCCTCCTGATCCTGTAACCGGTGCACGTAGACAAAAGAAAAAGGGTGGATTCCCAACTCAACAAGCAGCCGAGTACGCTTGCGCAGAGCTGATCGCTTCGATGAGCAAGAGCACCTATGTACCGGATAACAACATTACAATTAAAGAACTTCTAGAGACTTGGCTTGAAGAATATGCAAAACCTAATTACAAACCAACAGTGTATGATGTCGAGTCTACCATCGTAAACAAGCGGATCATCCCGGTCATCGGGAAGCAACGAGTGCAACAAATCAAGCCTTTGACAATCGCTCGTTTCTACAATGAGTTATCCAAAAAATATTCACCAGACTATGTAAGGCATATACACGCAATTCTAAGGAAAGCTTTCCGATTGGCGAGTAAGTGGGAGATGATTTCAACAAACCCAATCGAGAAGGTAGAAGCTCCAAAATTACGGAAAACCGAGATGAAAATCTGGACGATGGAGCAATGCATGCACTTCCTTAATATTGCTGAAGGGCATGTTCATTATATCGTCTACTCATTAGCCATCCACACAGGGATGAGAAAAGGCGAAATACTTGGGTTGCGGTGGAAGGATATAAATATGGAGGGAAAGTCGTTAACGATCCAACAGACAGTAAACTGGACACCATCAGAGGGTATAATTATTCAGGATACCAAGACGGCCAGCTCGACGAGAAGGATCTCAATCGGTTCCCTTCTCATAAATGATCTGGTACAGCAGAAAGAGGTCATAAAGGCAAACAAAGAGCAGTTCGGCAACAAGTATCAGGATAATGACCTAGTTTGCTGCTACGAGAACGGGGAACCGATTAAACCTCGTCGTATTACTGAAACATTTGCCTACCTGACAAATAAATCCGGGTTACCAAAAATTCGTTTTCACGATCTCCGTCATTCTCACGCATCAATGCTTCTGAATAATGGAGTCAATCCGAAAATTGGTGCTGAACGACTCGGTCATAGCAGTGTTCAAATTTATCTTGATCGTTACTCACACCTGCTTCCGGACATGCAACGTGACGCCGTTGATCTGGTCGAAGAAAAGATGAAAAGTATCAAAAATCCTGTGGATAAACCAACTTCGTGACCATTTGCGTGACCAAAACAGTAATTCTACCCTACCCAAACTTGCCTACTACCGCTAAACTAACCCCGAACAAAGCAAAAACCCCTTGATTATCAAGAGGTTTCGCGCGTATGGGCCCTACAGGACTCGAACCTGTGACCAATCGGTTATGAGCCGACCGCTCTAACCAACTGAGCTAAGGGCCCGGGGAAGCTTGGATTGCGGGGGCAGGATTTGAACCTGCGGCCTTCGGGTTATGAGCCCGACGAGCTACCGGGCTGCTCCACCCCGCGTCAATAAATAGCGACAATTAATAATATACACGATTCCTGCGGGGCACGTCAAGCAATACATTATGGAATGAAGCGTACGCCGTATTTGCCCTTGCGCGAACGAAAAATTTCAATTTGCCGCATGTCGTCGAAACCGTAGATCCAGCCGTCTTGCTCCAATCGTCGAGCCAGGCATCCGGCTTGGAATTTCGTTCTGTACAATTTATTGAAATAGATCCACCGCATGACTTTTTCGTCCATCCTTTCTTCAACTAGAGCAAATTGTCCTTGCCTATAGAATACCCAACCTTAACAAAAAAAGCCGCCGGATTCTGCCCGGCGGCCTCGGATTGCTCTGGTAATTTCTGTTTTTTCCTGAAACTGCGGATTAACCTTTAATAATGGTTCCGTCAGCGGCAGCTCCTTCTTGCGGAACGAATGGCGTACCATCCTCCTGGAATTGGGTCTTCGGATTGTTCTTAATCTCCTGCAGCATCTTGTTGCCCTTTTCTTCCCATTCCTTGAGCGCCTCTGCCGGCGTTTTCTTGTTCTCCAGGACCTCCTGGAAGAACTTACGCCCACTGTCCGTCACGCTGTAAAGCCCCGGTTTCTCGCTCATCAGCTTATCCTGCTTCGGATCGTTAGGAGGTGTTGGCTTCAGCAAATAAAACGCCTGGATATTGTAATCGAGCCCGGATTTCGGCTTGATATACGATTTACGGGCCAGCATCTCATACGAGTTGCTGCGCGATTTCAATTTCGCCCAATCTTCTCCATTAATGAATTTGATAAAGTCCCAGGCCGTATCCGCATTCGGAGCCGCGCTGTTAATTGCGAACGTATTGCTGAGCCAAATGTTGCCGCCAACGCCCGGCTTCTCTGGATGAGACGGCAAAGTCACGACATCCCAATCTACGGGCTTGAAGTTTTTGATTTTCGAAGCATTGTTATTGGCATCGGAAATTTCATTGATGTAGTAGCTCTCGCCAATGGTCATGGCGACTTTCCCAGATAGGAACAGATCGCTGCTGATCGAAGACCAATCACTACCGTCCATCGGATTGCTGGTGTTGTCCGGAATTACTTTGTCTTTCGATAGCTTGCTGATCGTTTCCCAAACCTTGGTCCACTGCGGCGTGTTGACCGTCATCGTTTCGGCTTTGTCGTCGTACGTCTTCAACTGCAGCGAGTTGACGTAGCTGTATTGCATATCCCAGAACGGGTCATTGCCTACATAACGGTTGAAGGAGAATCCGTAAACTCGGTCTTTACCTTCCCCTTTAGCCACCCGCCGTGCCAGGTTAAACACGTCATCCCAAGTCATGTTATCGGTTGGCGGCTCTACGCCGGCATCCGTGAACATCTTTTTATTGTAGAACAGGGCCGAAGAAGAGAAGCTAGGCGTTAAGGCGTACAAGCTGCCTTCCCCGAGATCCTTAATTCCGTCAATGACTGCCGGGACATAGTCGGACGTATCGAATTTGTCTTCCTGGATCAAGGGATCCAGCTGCTTCACCATATTTTCCTTGATCAGTTGGTTCAGCACCGATGTGTCGGTTACGACAACGTCGACCGGATTGCTACCCGTCATAATTTTCTTCATATTATCCAGATAATCGGGTTGCACGTAAGGCTGCGAGTTATCTTGATAACGGTATTGCGACTGGTCGATGGCAGGCACAACCTCGATACGTACGTTTTGATGCGTAAACTCATAGACATCGGTATATTGCTGCCGGAAATAAGAATCGTCGTAACTGCCATAAAGCACGCCGATACGCAGCACTTTCTCCTGTTCAGGGTCCGCTGCCTTGCTGCCATTGCAGCCGGCCAGCAGGCCTAATGCCAGCGTTGCCGCTAGCGAAACGGATAATAATTTTTTCAACCTCATGATGGATCCCCCTCCAATGATTTAGGTGCGGTAATAATGATTTTCTCCCCGTCAAATTCCATGCTCGCCCGGCCGCTGATCCCGACGGATTCCAAATATTCCTTCGGAACCTGCAAGCGCCCCACGCGGTCGACAACGACGAAGGCCTCGTGAACCTCCTGAAGTCCGCCCGCACCGAGTTCCGCTGCCGCCAAATCGAGATTCGGATTCCGCTTCAAGAATTCAGTGCTCGTCAATCCGTCGCGGATAGCGACCACGCGGTCCACTTTCCCTGCGAGCGTTAAATCGTGCGTGACGATGACAACCGTGATTCCAAGCTCCCGATTCACCTCGCGAAAGATCTGCATGATCTGATCGGAGGTTGCCGTGTCGACCGAACCCGTCGGTTCGTCGGCCAACAGCAACTTCGGCCGGTTGGATAGCGAGATGGCAATCGCGACCCGCTGCTGTTCCCCGCCGGAGAGCTGATGCAGCTTGTTATGCATTCGGTCTTTCAGACCCACTCGTTCCAGCAGTTCTCTTGCATAAGCCCGATCCAGCTTGCCGGTGAGCAGCATCGGCATTTCCACGTTCTCCAGTGCGGTCAAATAAGGAAGCAGGTTGCGAGCGTTATTTTGCCAAACAAAGCCCACCGTATTCCGTTTATACTCCACCAACTGGTCATCGCGGATCTTGAGCAAATCCCAACCTCCGACCGTAACCTGACCTGCCGACGGGCGATCCAAACCGCCGAGGATGTTCAAGAGCGTCGATTTGCCGCTACCGCTATTGCCGATGATCGCCATCATCTCGCCCTGTTCTACGGTTAAGTTCAGGCCTTGGAGCGCAACGACTTCGATATCTTCGGATTTAAAAATTTTGACAAGTCCTTCGCAATGAATCATCCCTTAGCGCTCCTCTCCCATTTTTACCGCCTGATGCACGCGCAGTCGCCGGATTTGCCAGAAGAGCAGACCGGCTCCCATCAACAGCATCACGAACACGACGACGTACAACTGCAGGGTATCTTGGGAATCGAACACGATCCGAAACGGAGGCACTTGCGTTGTCACGTTGTCTGCCGTTTGCAGGAATGGCAAGTACAGCTTGCCGGCGATTTTCCCGATGACGATCCCAAGCACGATCGACAGGCCTGCGGTTAGGATTTGTTCAGCCAGCAGCATAAACGTCAACTGCTTACGAGATAAGCCCATTGCCCGCAAGATCCCGAATTGGACGACCCGGCCCGACAAATTGAAAAACCAGTAAAGCACATACCCAATCAACGAAACGATCACCGAGACGAGAAAGCCGAGGCTTAATATCCCGAATACGCCGCCCCGAGTCGGGTGCTTGCTCTGGGCCGCTAATTCGCTGCGTACATCGTCAACCGAATAAAGTTCGATCCCTTCGTTCGCCAGCTTGGTAATCAACGGCGCAACCTTGGCTCCCGGCTTCATTTTGAGCCATACCTCATACGGAATGAGGGGAACCTGGTCGTAGATATAGTCCAAATTCGCGATAATAAACGGCGTTTGGTCCGGGTATTGGCTAGGCCAATACGGCAAGATTCCATAAACGGCAAATTCCACCGTCTGCTCACCCAAGGCCACCGTAAACACGTCGCCCGGCTTCAATTTGTATTTCTCCGCCAAGGTAGACGGTACCAAAGCCGCGCTTTCATTCATGCCGAGAAAATTCAGATAGTTGAATGGGTGCGTCGGAAACAGATCGTTCCGGAACCAAGCCACCTGGGCGAAATCAACATTGTCGATCCCCATCACGTTGCCTTGGCCCGCCGAACGGCCGGAGACGATGATATTCCCTTTCGTCTGCAGCACGCGCGCCGCATGCTCGACCCCATCCAGTTTTCGAAAGACCTCGAACGGGGGCTCGGAATAATTCACCTTTGTCGGAGTGGGGTTCTGCCCACCGCCGCCCGGTCCGCCACCCGGTCTTCCTCCCGGGTTCCCGCCGCCGCCTGAACCTCCAGAGCCCCCGCCTTGACCTTGGCCGGAGCCTCCTTGGGAAGGGCGAGTAATCTCAGGCGTGCCTTCCCATACCGTCCGCATGATCACGTCCGCTCCGTATTTATACAGCGTCCGCTCCGTCGAATTCAGGTCGATCGTCCGGGCTGCCGAGGCGTTATATACCCCTAGTCCCAGCGTTAACACGAGCAGGATCATCAACGGATAATAGGAGGAAGACGACCTGGATAATTGGGTCAAGCTTAGGTAGTACGGAACCGGCAACCACTTCTTGCCGATCCAGCCGATCAACTTCAGCAACCACGGGAATACCCGCAGGAAAAATAGCCCGATCGAGAAAATCGCCAACGCCGGAACGAAGAACAAAAACGGCTGTACTTGCAACTCATCCGTCGTCATCCCCGTCTGGAACGTCAACATCTGGCGCTGATTAAACATGTAATAGCCGTAACCCGAAATCCCCATCAGGACGATATCCAGGAACCACCGCTGCCAGAACGGAGCCCGATCGGAGCGGGCTTGCTTCTGCTTGGTCTTGACGATCGAAGATCGGGCGAACGAGACCGCAGGCAGCAAAGTAGCCAGGATGGCGATAATGACCGCCGCCGCGCCTAACGCCAGAGCGTCGGAATTGAATCCGACCGGAATGGACTTTCGATTCACGAAGGTCAGGAAGCCGTCCGCCGATCCGATGCTCTTCGACATAAACCAACCAAGCAATGGGCCCGCGATCAACGCGACCGCACCCAGAATCAAGCTTTCAAATAAATAGATCAAGATAATCTGCTTCGTGGAAGCTCCGCGGCTTCGCAGCACGGCGATATCGCTCTGCTGCTTGTCAAGGGCTTGGCGGGCGTTCATGACGATATAATAGAACACCATAGCAATCATCGGTGCCGCCAGCGTAAACAATAGGGTCTGCATCTGCAAGCTTTGCTTGCGGAAATCATTCAACAGACTGCCGAAGGAAACGTCCACCTTTGTGTCTTTCAGCTTCTGGTACAACTCCACATTCAGTCGGTCCAACGTGTCCGACAATGGAGACAGCTGACTCGTTTTGATCTCACCGAGATCGAAAGCGTAATACCAGCTGGAATTATGCAGCGGAATCGATAAACGATTCAGCAAGTTTTCGTTAAACACTTGATCCGGGACGTAGAAGTTGTTCATCATCCCTTCAAAACCCTGGTACCAATACGGATCATTTTCATTAGTCAACTGGAAGGTGCCGACGATCTTGACTTTCAGCGTCACGTCAACACCGCTGTACACAGGATACTCCATCACGTCGCCAACGTGCAGGTCCTGGCGGTACATCGCCTCCTCCAGCATCAGAGCCTCAAGCGTATCGCCGTCGGCTCGATCTGAGTACAGCTGGCCGCCGGATAGGGAAATATGATCCTGCAATCCGCTCATAGACACAATCGACATCGTCCGGGTACGGCTTGCATCCACTTTGGTTGGATCCTCCGGGAATACCTCCGTGCTCCGGATCGACCGCGTATTGACGTAGGCGTCATGAGGGAAGCCGATTTCTTTCGGCACCTCGTCGACGATATATTGATTAACGGCCGCAAGAGCAGCAGGATCCGTCTTCGTGCCGCCCGAAGCCTGATAGCTCATGATCAGCGAACCCGCAGGAAGCCCTTCGCTTTCGGCTTTCAGGGTGGTCGCGACGACCCGTTTCAACGACCCGTCGGAATACATCGGAATGCTGACCGTAAACGAGACGGCGACGATCAGGCCCAGTAAAGTACTTAACGTCAGCCATTTCGTGTTCCACATTTTGCGGAACAGCAATCGTAATAAAGGTACTCCCATTAACGACCCACTACTTTCTGTCCCGGCGTGAGTCCTTTAACGATTTCCACGTCGGTCGAGGTTTGAATGCCTACCTCGACATCGGCTTCGCGTTTCGTTCCGTCCTCCTCTACGACCTGGACGTAAGTGCGCGAGCCGATCGTCCGTAGGGCGGAAATCGGAATCAATACGGCGTTTTCCTTGCGTTCCGTCACGATGGACACGCTAAGCGGACGGCCGCGTTCAATGCCCTCCGGCCATTTATCGAGTTGAACGACCAGATATTTATCGATCGTATCTTTCTCTGGAGGAGTGGCTCCACCCCCGCCGCCGTTACCGTTTCCGTTATCGGATGAACCGGTATCGACCGGCATCACTTTTACTTTACCGTCGAATACGCCGGCCGCATTGATGTCGACCTTCGCCTTCATGCCAACGGCGACCTTCGCCAAATCTTCCTTGGCAAACTGAGCCGCTACCACCAGTGACGATGTATCGGACAACACCGCTACCGTGTCGTAAGCTTTAATCGCCGCACCCTTCTGGGCGGAGACGGAAACTACCGTGCCGGAGAACGGCGCCCGCAAGGTACCGTCCGCAATCGTTTTCTCCAAATCCTCCAGCGCTTGGCGCTGTTCCTCAAAAACGATAGAGGCTTCCTCGAATTCGATCGGGTCCTTCTCATCCTTCGTACGCAGCAGCTCCTTCATGGAGATTTCCTGCTTGCGGAATTCCAGCTTCTTCTTACGCAAGTCCTTCTGCAGGTCTTCTACGTCCAGTTGAATCAGAGCGTCGCCCTGCTTGACCTTATCTCCCGCCTTGACCATGACTTCCTTCACGTGGAGATTATCCTCCGTAAAAAATAACGGTTCCTCCCGCTGGCTCATAATCTTGCCAACCGCACTGACTTTGAGCTCTATCGTCTCCGTGCGTACCTCATACTCCGGTTTCTTCGAGATCGTCGGCGGCGTGATGACCGGCAGGTCCTCCTCCGCTTCTTCGTTCGGCAGCAAGGCACAGCCCGTGGATGCCACCAAAGACAAGCTTAGGGATAAAATCCCCAGCGTTCGAAATAGCCCCGATTTCCCTCCTTTACCCGATAAATTTGCCATCCACCATTTCGTAAACATGGTCCGCTACCTCCAGGATTGTAGGATCGTGTGTGGTCATACAGATTGTCACGTGTTCGGTCTGTATGATGTTCTTGAATACTGCCATGACTTGTGCTCCCATTTGCGAATCGAGATTGGCCGTCGGTTCATCCGCCAACAGTAGCTTTGGACGGTGAGCGATCGCTTTGGCGATCGCCACCCGCTGCTGTTCCCCCCCGGACAGTTCGAACGGGCGGTGGAACATCCGCTTGCCCAGCCCTACGAGCTCCAAGCAGTGGGTTACGCGCCGCTTCCATTCTTGGGGCGGAACTCCCGCCATTCGGAGCGACAGCTCGACATTCTCCCAGGCAGACAGCAACGGAAGTAAAGCATACGCTTGGAAAATAAAGCCGATCTGATCCCGGCGCAGCAGCGTCCGTTTATCGTCGTTCAACTCATGAAGCGGCTGGCCTCGGAACCAAATTTCGCCCGACGTCGGCTGATCCAATCCGCCGAGCATATTGAGCAGCGTCGTTTTGCCCGAGCCGGAACGCCCTTTAAGCATCACCAACTGACCGGAAAGCACCTCCATGTTGATCCCTTTCAAAACCTGGATTTCTCCTCCGCCAACCGGAAAAGAACGCCGAACTTCTCTGACCGACAAGATGGGTCCGGTCTCTTTCTCCGGTTCTTCTTCTAGCGCACGAGTTGCAATGACCTCGGCGGTTGCATCCTCTATGGCCGTCTCCTCCGAGGCGATAGCGACTTCCGCTTCCGCCTGCGGGACCGGAGAGTCCGCTCCGGACTGAACTTCGACTTTTTCTGGTTTACGAAGCCATCGCATCATCGTGTATCGTTCTCCCATTTTCCTAATTTGTGATTCTGCCTCGTCTTGCTCTTCTTGACCTTGTCTAGCAATTCATTTACGTCTTGCATTATAAACGAAATACTATGGCAAAAAGTTACAACGAAATGAACGAATGGGAACATTTTTCTTCCAGATTTTAAGCGCTGATGCTAGGTTACAATCCTGTTAGAATTAAGGAGAATTCTACTAGAATCGGCAAGGAGAACTACTTCATGAAAAAATTGATTCCCCCTTTGCTTGCAGTGACGTTATTGCTTACCGCCGCTGTTTTCCGCCTGCAGCCTGCAGCTGCCGACAAACTCCCGTATACGGATATATCGGCCAGCTATGCCAAAGATGCGATCATTCGATTACATGCCAATAACGTGATGAGAGGAACATCCGAGTCTTTGTTTTCCCCTACCCGCTCGATAACTCGGGCGGAATTCATGACGACGCTAACGCGGATCTTCCAAGTCAATCCGGCGGAATCCGCCGTTCCGGCCTATCGCGACGTTCCGAAGAGCGCTTGGTATTACGGTACGATCCAGGCTGCAACCGAGCTTGGCCTGACGGAGGGTATGGGCGACGGCATTTTCCAGCCCGAACAGCCGCTGACCCGCCAGGAGGCCGCGGCTTGGCTAGTTCGCGCGCTGAAGCAAACAGGGTCGTCGGCTAACGCACCGACCAGCTACAAGGACGAAACGTCGATCGCCGTCTGGGCCAAACCGTATATCGGCTCGATTTCGCAGTTGGGACTGATGCAGGGCAGCGGCGGAATGTTCTACCCGGCGCAGGCGATCACCCGTCAGGAGACTGCGGTCATCCTGGACCGGTTGCTGCAGGACAAGCGCTGGACCGATGCGATTGCAGCGAACAGTAATCCAGGGATTCGCATCGGCTGGCAATATGGACAATCCACTGAAGCTTATAAGAAGTCGGTTCTGCAATCGAACGTAAACGTGCTTGCGCCTAGGTGGTATTTTCTCGAAAGCACCGGCAAAATCTCCGATTCCAGCGTTCCTCCCCTAGTAACCTGGGCCAAAGGTAACGGCAAACAGGTATGGGCCATGGTCGGCAACCGGTTTGATCAGGAAACGACGCACAAGATGCTCGCTTCCAGCTCGTTGTCTTCGGATGCGATTCAGAGTTTGAAGTCCTATGTACAAAAATACGGGTTGAACGGCATTAACGTGGATTTCGAGAATATTGCGGCCTCCGACCGGAGCTTGTTTACATCATTTATCAGCAAGCTAGCCCAGGAGCTTCACTCCGTTTCCGCCGTATTGTCCGTCGATCTTCCGCCTGATCTTGGCACCGACTGGTCGGATGCTTACAATTACGCCGAATTGGCCAAGAGCGCCGATTACCTGGTCGTCATGGCCTATGACGAGCACTGGAGCGGAGCTTCGGCCGGTTCGGTCGCTTCGCTCGGCTGGGTACAAAAGCACATCGATAAACTGCTCGCCAAAGTACCCGCCGACCAGCTCGTCCTTGGGATGCCGCTATACACGCGGGATTGGAGCCTGAGTGGCAATGGGGCTACGTTGTCATCGGAGGACATTTCCCTCCCCGAGCAAAATAACCGGGTCAGCCAATATGGAGTAAAGCCGAAATGGAACGCGGCGGCAGGCCAGTATACCGTGGAATATCGGAAGAACGGCACGCTGCACAAAATATGGCTGGAGGACGCCCGTTCTCTATCCGAGAAATACCGGTTAGGGGCGAAATACGGCATCGCCGGGTATGCCTACTGGCATATCGGCGGAGACTCGCCGGACGTATGGACCAGTCTGAAGAATGCGGAGAAATACGAGGGATTTTCGTTTAAGTAAAAAAAGACCACCCGTGAGATAAGCGAATGCGCGCTTCTCAGGGGTGGTTCTTTTCTGTATAACAATAGTCTGATTCACACGTCTATTCCGCGTTACCGAAAGAAGCGGGGTCCTTCCGCCAAGACTGGAGCAGTTCCAGATCTTCCGACTGGATGTCGCCGCGCTTCACGGCAACGTCAATCAGCGCCGTATAGTTGGACAGGGTTTGCAGCGGGAAGCCCGCATCGGCAAAGGCCTGCACGGCTTTGTCCAACTGATAGCTGAAGATCGCCAATACGGCCAACGGCTCCGCCCCGGCGTCGCGAACGGCTTGCGCCGCCTTAATCGAGCTGCCGCCGGTGGAGATCAAATCCTCGATGACGACAACCTTTTGCCCCGGTTTGATCAAACCTTCGATTTGATTCTCTTTGCCGTGCCCTTTGGCCTTATCGCGAATGTAGGCCATCGGCAGGCCCAGCTTCTGCGAAGCGAACGCCGCGTGCGGGATGCCGGCCGTTGCCGTTCCGGCGATCACCTCGGCATCCGGGTACGTTTCGCGAATCAAGGCTGCAAACGATTCAGCGATCAAGTCGCGGATTTCAGGGTACGACATCGTAAGCCGGTTGTCGCAATAAATCGGCGACTTGATACCTGAGGTCCAAGTGAACGGCTGATGCGGACGGAGCGCCACCGCCCCGATGTCCAGCAGACTTCCGGCGATTTGAGCTTCTACCGATTGAGTGTTAGTCATGACAACATCATCTCCTTAATGATCGATTCCGCCGCTTCACGCGGATTTGGGGCAGTAATGATCGGCCGCGCAACGACGATGTAATCCGTGCCTTGGGCCATCGCCTCGCCTGGTGTCAAAGTGCGCGACTGATCGCCTTGCGGGCTGTTCGCCGGGCGAATTCCCGGCGTCACGGTCAGGAAGGCTTGTCCGCATTGCGCTTTGATCGCCGTCACCTCAAGAGGCGAAGCGACAACGCCGTCCAGACCGGCTTGGCGGGCCAATTCCGCGTAATGCACAACAGCTCGCTCCACTTCGCCCGGAATGCCGATTTCCTCGTTCATCACTTGGCGGCTCGTGCTCGTCAGTTGCGTGACCGCGATGATCTTCGGCATCGTCAGCGAACGGTCGCTCTCCAGCGCGGCCAAAGCACCCTCTCGGGCCGCTTTCATCATGTCCAGCCCGCCTCCGGCATGCACGTTAAACAGATCCACGCCTAGCTTCGTGACACTGTTTGCCCCGCCCTTGACCGTGTTCGGGATGTCATGCATTTTCACGTCTAGAAAAACGGAGTACCCCCGCTGCTTCAATTCGCGGATCAATTCTGGACCAGCCGCGTAAAACAGCTGCAGCCCCACCTTCATGTAACAAGGGATTCCCTCCAGCTCCTTCAGCAGCTTCCGCGCCTGATCCGCATCGGGGAAGTCCAGGCCGACGATCAGTTTCCCTGCCGCATCTTCAAACGAACGCAAATCCGCTCTCCTCCATTCATGCTTGCGGCTCCGAAGCATGATGCTTCCGAGCCGCCGCTTAATGTTTCGTTTTACCCAGCTTCGTGATCAAAAGTCGATTTTTGAACTTCCTCTTTAAAGCGTAGGCATGGCTTGGGAGGAGAAGTTGATCGTCTCCAACATCTCCAGCAGTGCGCGGACCGTATCCAGCGAGGTCATGCACACGACGCCGTTCTCCACCGCTTCCCGGCGGATGCGGAAGCCGTCGCGTTCCGGCTCTTTACCTTTGGTCAGCGTATTGATGACAAAGTGAGCTTCGCCGTTTCGGATCAGATCCAGGATGTTCGGCACCCCTTCCGACAGCTTGTAGACGGTCGTTACGTGGATGCCTGCCTCAATCAGCGCGGAAGCCGTGCCGTCCGTAGCGATGATCTTGTAGCCCAGGCGGTAGAAGCCGCGCAGCAAGTCAACCGCTTCTTGCTTATCTTTATCGGCTACCGTGGCGATGATCGCTCCGGTAGCAGGGATCTTCATGCCCGCGCCAATCAAACCTTTATACAGCGCTTTGGCATATTGCGGATCGCGGCCCATCACCTCGCCGGTCGATTTCATTTCCGGTCCAAGCGTCGGCTCAACACGGCGCAGCTTGGCGAAGGAGAACACGGGAACCTTGACCGCAACCTGGGTGCTTTCCGGCCACAGGCCGTTTTGGTAGCCAAGATCGCTAAGCTTCGTACCGAGGATACATTGGGTGGCCACGTTCGCCATCGGAATGTTCGTCACTTTGCTCAGGAACGGTACCGTCCGCGACGAGCGCGGGTTGACTTCGATGACGTACACTTCGTTTTTGTAGATGACGAATTGGATGTTGACCAAGCCAATCGTCTTCAGCTCACGGGCGATCTTCATCGTGATCTCGGCGATTTTCCCCTTCAATTCCTCGGACAAATGCTGCGGTGGGTAAACCGCAATCGAGTCGCCCGAGTGTACCCCAGCGCGTTCGATATGCTCCATGATCCCCGGGATGAGCACCGTCTCCCCGTCACAGATGGCGTCAACTTCCACTTCCTTGCCCAGCATGTAGCGGTCGATCAGTACCGGATGCTGCGGGTTAATGTTCACCGCTTCCTCCATGTAGCGGAGCAGTTCCTCATCGGAGTAGACAATTTCCATCGCCCGGCCCCCGAGTACATACGACGGTCTGACTAGCACCGGATAACCAAGGGACTGTGCCGTCCCCACGGCTTCTTCCACAGAAGTGACCGTGCTGCCCTTCGGTTGCGCGATGTCGAGCTTCGATAAGAGAGCTTCGAACTTCTTCCGATCCTCGGCTTCGTCAATGCTCTCGAGGGAGGTGCCGAGAATGCGCACGCCCTCCGCTTGTAGCGGCGCCGCCAGGTTGATCGCCGTTTGGCCGCCGAATTGCACGATGACGCCCACCGGCTTCTCCTCTTCGATTACGTTCATCACGTCCTCGAAGAATAACGGCTCGAAGTACAGGCGATCCGACGTGTTAAAGTCAGTGGATACCGTCTCCGGATTGTTGTTGATGATGACGGCTTCGTAACCGGCTTTTTGAATCGCCCATACCGCATGTACCGTCGAGTAGTCAAATTCAATCCCTTGCCCGATCCGGATCGGTCCGGAGCCAAGCACGACGATCTTTTCTTTGTCGGTTTGGAGGACTTCATTTTCCGTTTCATAGGTCGAGTAGTAGTAAGGCGTGGAGGCCTCAAACTCGGCTGCACACGTGTCGACCATTTTGTAAACCGGCTTCAACCCGTGCTCTTTGCGGAAGCTTCTTACTTCAGCTTCGGTCCGGTGCGTGCCTGATGGCTGCCCGGCAGTACGCAGCTCGGCGATCGCCCGGTCGGTAAACCCTAAGCGCTTCGCTTCGTACAGCGTATCATAGGAAAAGAACTCTTCCCCCGCAATTTGCTTCTCGAATTCCACCAAGCGTTCGATTTTGTCGAGGAACCACCAGTCGATTCCGGTTAATTCCTGGATTTGCTGCAGCTTGTAGCCCCGGCGGAATGCTTCGGCGATCAAGAATAGCCGCTCGTCGTCCGCCTTGATCAGACGGTTGTTTAACGTCTCTTCGTCGATTTTCTCCGCGCCTTTCAGGTACAGGCGATGCGTGCCGATCTCGAGCGACCGGACCGCTTTATGAATGGACTCCTCAAATGTGCGGCCGATGGCCATCACTTCGCCGGTCGCCTTCATCTGCGTACCTAGCTTACGGTTCGCGTGAATGAATTTATCGAACGGCCAGCGTGGGATTTTGCTGACGATGTAATCAAGCGTCGGCTCGAAGCAAGCGTAGGTCTGCCCTGTGACCGGGTTGACGATTTCGTCGAGC
The DNA here is from genome assembly GCF_037969915.1 of Paenibacillus sp. FSL R7-0216. Classification (NCBI taxonomy): domain Bacteria; kingdom Bacillati; phylum Bacillota; class Bacilli; order Caryophanales; family Paenibacillaceae; genus Paenibacillus; species Paenibacillus sp. FSL R7-0216. The sequence continues at coordinate 3,402,823 of NZ_CP150222.1, forward strand.
GTGTAACCCATCGCGATTTTAGCCGCCATTTTAGCGATCGGGTAGCCTGTCGCTTTAGACGCAAGCGCCGAAGAACGGCTGACCCGCGGATTTACTTCGATGACATAGTATTGGAAGCTCTGCGGATCCAGCGCAAACTGCACGTTGCAGCCGCCTTCGATGTTCAGCGCCCGGATGATCTTAAGCGAGGCCGAACGCAGCATCTGATATTCACGGTCGGAGAGCGTTTGGCTCGGTGCGACAACGATGCTGTCCCCGGTATGTACGCCCACCGGATCAAAGTTCTCCATGTTGCAGACCACGATGCAGTTGTCGTTGGCGTCGCGCATGACTTCGTATTCGACTTCCTTCATGCCGGCGATCGATTTCTCGATCAAGCATTGACCGATCGGGCTGTAGCGAATGCCTGAAGCTACCGTCTCGCGGAGTTCCTCTTCCGTGGCACAGATCCCGCCGCCGGTACCTCCAAGCGTATACGCCGGACGGACAATGACCGGGTAGCCGATCTCATCAGCGAATTGCAGCGCTTCATCCACTGTGGTGATAATAGAGCTTTCCGGCACCGGTTGCTCCAGTTCACGCATCAGCTCGCGGAACAAGTCGCGGTCCTCCGCTTTTTCGATCGAAGTCAGCTGCGTGCCGAGGAGCTTCACATTTTCGCGTTCCAGTACACCTGCGCGGGCCAGCTCAACCGCCATGTTCAGGCCGGTTTGCCCGCCAAGCGTTGGAAGCAAGCCGTCAGGCCGCTCCTGACGAATGATTTGCGTTACGAATTCCAGGGTGATGGGTTCGATGTAAACCTTGTCGGCCATGTTCGTATCGGTCATGATCGTCGCCGGGTTGCTGTTGATCAGCACCACCTCGACGCCTTCTTCTTTCAGCGCCTGACAGGCTTGCGTTCCGGCGTAATCGAACTCGGCTGCCTGGCCGATCACGATCGGTCCAGAGCCGATGACGAGTATTTTCTTAAGGTCTTTGTTGATCGGCATAGGTTTACAGTTCTCCTTTCGCAGCGGCCATCAGTTTGGCTTGGCGGGGCTTTTGCGGGTTCTGCCGCTTATGTTCGCGGATCATCTCAATGAACCGGTCGAACAAGTAGCTATTGTCGTAAGGTCCCGGAGCCGCCTCCGGATGATATTGGACAGAAAAGGCCGGATATTTCTTATGCTTAAGTCCTTCGATCGTTTTGTCATTATTGTTGATATGCGTCACTTCCAGCTCCGTGCCGGCAATGGACGCTTCGTTTACGGTGTAGCCGTGGTTTTGCGACGTAATGTAGCAGCGGCCGGACTCCAGCTCCTTGACGGGATGGTTACCGCCGCGATGGCCGAATTTCAGCTTCTCCGTATCGGCGCCGCAAGCCAAGGCGAACAGCTGGTGGCCCAGGCAAATCCCAAAAATCGGATACTCACCGAGCAGCTCGGCGATCATCTCCGCGGCGTAAGGAACGTCTTTCGGGTCCCCAGGTCCGTTGGACAGTTGGATGCCGTCCGGGTGAAGGCGGCGGATTTCATCCGCGGTCGTGTTATGCGGCACGATCACTACATCGCAATCGCGTTTGTTCAGCTCGCGCAGAATCCCGCTTTTTGCGCCGAAGTCGACCAGCACGATCCGTTCCTTGGATCCCGGACTACTGTATACATGATGCGTTGAAGTTTGCGCGACTTGATTGCGCAACTCGGCAATGCTGGTGGCCAGCATCATTTCCTTTAACTCGTCGATCGATTTCGCCGAGGTGGTCAGAATTCCTCTCATCGTTCCCTGATGGCGGATAAGGCGCGTCAGCATGCGCGTATCGATGTCGGTAATGCCGGGAATGCCGTATTCCTTGAGCAGGTCACCCAAATTGTATTGGGCCCGCCAGTTGCTTGGGGTCGGTTCATAGCGGCGAACCACAAAGCCGTGAATCGATGGTGCAACGGATTCAAAGTCGTCGCGCGAAATGCCATAGTTCCCGATCAGCGGATACGTCATCGTGACGATTTGCCCGCAGTAAGAAGGATCGGACAGCACCTCTTGGTACCCCGTAATTCCCGTATTAAAAACGACCTCCCCCGTCTTTTCCCCTTCCGCTCCAAATGAGGTTCCGGTAAACAGCGTGCCGTCTTCCAACAATAGTCTTGCCTGCATCCTGCAGCACTCCTTTATCCATAAGCTGAATTACTATATTCACATCCGCCCATTAACGGGCTAGTTCGAGCGCGTCGTTCCATACCAGCTTCCCTTTGACGATCGTTGCGACAGGCCAGCCTTTTAGCTCCCACCCCGTAAATGGGGTGTTCCGCCCTTTCGAGGCAAAAGCCGCCGGATCAACCGTTCGTTCCGCGTTCAGATCCACGATCGTCAGGTCGGCTGGAGCTCCCGATACCAACCGTCCCGCTTCCAAGCCGAACACACGGGCCGGATCCGCCGTCATCCGCTGCACCAGCATCGCCAGGCTCCAGCGACCCGTGGCCACGAACTTCGTGTACAGCAGCGGGAAGGCCGTCTCGAAACCCACGATGCCAAACGGCGCTTGCTGCATGCCTTTCGCTTTCTCCTCTTCGCTATGCGGGGCATGGTCGGTTACGACAATATCGAGCGTACCGTCTTCCAACGCAGCGATGCACGCTTCGACATCTCGGCGCGAACGCAGCGGTGGATTCATTTTCCAGTTGGCATCAAGGCCCGGAATATCCTCTTCGGACAAAATCAGATGGTGAGGGCACACCTCCGCAGTGACGTTGATGCCGATTTGCTTCGCTTGGCGGATCAGCCGAATCGACTGCTCTGTGCTTACGTGGCACACATGGTAGTGAACCCCGGTCGCTTCCGCGAGCAAAATATCCCGCCCGACATGAATCGCCTCCGATTCATTCGGAATTCCCTTTAGACCATGCTCTCGGGCGAATTCCCCTTCAGCCACCGGTGCTCCTTCCACAAGCGAATTGTCTTCGCAGTGGGCGATCACGGGCATCCCCAGTGAGGCTGCCTGCCGCATTGCATCCTTCATCATCTGCGCATTTTGCACGCCGACGCCGTCATCGGTGAAGCCGATGGCCCCGGCGTCTTTCAAGGCTGCGAAGTCGGTCAGCTCCCGGCCAAGCTCGCTTTTGGTGATGGCCGCATAAGGCAGCACGTTCACCAGTCCAGCTTCTTTGGCCTTCTGTAACACAAACCGTACTGTGTCCGGGTTGTCGGTCACCGGCCGAGTGTTCGGCATACAGGCGATCGTGGTAAATCCGCCTTGAGCTGCTGACCTTGAGCCGGTTTCGATCGTCTCTTTATGCTCGAACCCCGGTTCACGCAAATGAACGTGCATATCGATAAATCCCGGAGTGACCAGTCTGCCGCCGGCATCGATGACCTGGGTCCCGGCTTCTGCGTTTGCCTGACCAAGTTGCCCTGCTTTCTCAACCTTGGCGATGACTCCGTCTTCGATCGTGATTTGAGATAACTCTTGCTCCCCTAGTTCGTTTAAGATGTTGGCATTGATAATGACAAGCCGCATGCTTTAATCCCCCCGCTGATTTGAGTACGTACCGAAAAACGTCCATCGACCGTCTTGCAGCCTCTACTACTCCGCTATCGCTTACAGCAAAGCGCGTTCCATAACCGCCATGCGAATCGGAACCCCGTTTTGCATCTGCTTAAAAATTCGGGATTGCGGATGTTCCACCACCGCATCGTCGATCTCCACGCCCCGGTTCACCGGAGCTGGATGCATGATCAGCGCATGCGGCGCAAGCGCTGCGGCCCGTTCTTCCGTCAAGCCGTATTGCAAGCGGTATTCTTCGGCCGACTTGATCAGCCCGTCTGTATGGCGTTCCAACTGAACTCGCAGCATCATGACCACATCGGCACAAAGCGCTTCGTCCATCGGAATGTAAGATGCGTGCGTACTCAGTTCCGGCGCTTGCATATTCTCCGGCGCGCAGAGCTTCACTTCGGCGCCGAATTTCTGCAACGCCCACAAATTGGAGCGAGCGACCCGGCTATGCTTGATATCTCCGATAATCGACACTTTTAGTCCGCTGAGTTCTCCGAAGTGTTGTTTCATCGTATATAGATCCAGCAACGCTTGCGTCGGATGCTCGTTATTGCCGTCGCCGGCATTGACCAGCGGCACCGATACCCGCTTGGCTAGTTCCTCCAGCATACCGATGGGCTTCAGCCGGATCACGCCGGCGTCGATCCCCATGGATTCCAGCGTGCGGACGGTATCGTATATCGATTCGCCCTTCTCCACGCTGGAAGCGGCTGCCGCGAAGTTGAGCACCTGAGCGCCTAACCGTTTCTCCGCCATCTCGAAGGAGAAGCGGGTGCGCGTACTATTTTCAAAAAACATATTTGCGACGAAATGATCCTTCAGCACCGGGATCATCTTCTCTTTCTTTGCATCCCAGTAGGCCGCTCGGTCGAGGATCGCGGAAATTTCCGCCGCGCTCAAATCCTTTAGTCCGAGAAGGCTACGTTCCTTCACAGCCGTTGCCGTCAGCGCCATCTTAGTTCCCCTCCCGTGCCTGCAGGATCTGAACCAGATCGGTGCCGTCATGCTCCGTCAGGAGAACTTCGATTTCTTCCACCCGTGAGGTCGGCACGTTCTTACCGATGTAGTCAGCACGGATCGGAAGTTCTCGGTGCCCCCGGTCGGCGAGTACCGCCAGCTGGATCGACTCGGGACGACCGCAATCCATGATCGCATCCATCGCTGCCCGAATCGTACGGCCAGTGTACAGCACATCGTCGAACAGGATCACTTTCTTGCCTTGAATCGATACCGGGAAAGTTGCTTTACCAGACCCCAGAGCGGATTCCTCTTTATCGTCACGGTAGTTCGTTACGTCGAGCTCACCCCATGGAATAGCTGTTCCTTCGATGCTCTCTAGGCGTTCAGCCAGTCGTTTCGCGAGGTAGACACCTCTTGTTTTGATGCCGGCCAGTACACATCCCTCAATGCCTTTGTTTCTTTCCAAAATTTCATGTGCAATTCTTGTCAGTGCCCTCCGAATCGCCGTTTCGTCCATTATGATATGACTTTCGTTGCTCACAGCCTGCGACCTCCTTAAGGGATAGGGTCACCTTGCATCGTCCGTGATAGGCGCATAAAAAAACTCCTTGCCGGAAATCCAGGCAAGGAGTCTTTAGCCACAGTTATACTATGACTGTCATGTAGGTCTTGGGTATATGGTTCCGCCACAAAGAAGCGAAGTCCGCCCAATTCCCCATTCACGTTACCTTGCCAGCCTCACGGGACTGAATTAAAGGTGCTTATGGTTTACATGAATTATGACAGAATGAGGCTAGCCTGTCAAGACACCCAACCCAGTTCATACATCCCCAATGCTGAGGTTTATTCCAACTCCCTTTGAAAGCCTGCTGTGTTGATGATTGTTTATAATTATACATAGTATGTTATATTTATTCAACCCTGAGTTTTGTCGGCTTATCCGCATTGAATCGCTATATTCCCTTTAGTATTCGCCTGATCATATTGTATGTTTCTATTGTTAACACGCATATTTAACCAATATGTCAGGTAAAGATTAGGCAGCAGCAGATTAGTACCACCTAAACTCGATTGGCGAGACATCTTTTACTAATACCTTTTTCTCTTCCTCGTCGCCAACTTCAGCCACTGAACGAAAGGGATAATCGTGAAAAGGTGGCAACAAGGACAACCCCGGCAATTCGGCGGGCAATTAGACAAAACAGAAAAACCGCCCCTCGGGCATAAAACCCTTGGAGCGGCTTGGTTAGTATAAGTCGTCGGTTAGAATATGAACTTCAAGTCGCCGAGGCGGCGTTTGATTTCGGAAATAACGCGATGCTCTTCGTCCTCGCCGTCGGCGATGAACGTGACGGAGAAACGGACGTAATGCCCCGCATCGTCCCACGGCACCGTGGAAATCAGCTTCTCACGGATCAAAAACTGCGAAAAATCTTCGGCCGTCGCAAATGTCGGTCCGCCTTCCACGCCTTTCGGCGCTTCAACGTAGAGGAAAAACGATCCCTTTGGCTTCTTCGCGTTGAAGCCCAAATCATTCAGCGCGCTCACCAGCAGTTCGTGACGGCGCGAGTATTTGGCAGCGATCCGCTCCGTAATCTCCGGATGGGCAAGCCCATAAGCGGCTGCTTTTTGAATCGCAATGAATTGACCCGAATCGTTGTTGTCCTTCACGTCGCTGAACGCCTTAACAACCAGCGGGTTCCCGGCCACAAATCCGATTCTCCACCCCGTCATGTTGTACGACTTGGACAACGAGTGCAGCTCGACGCCCACATCCTTCGCACCTGGGACGGAAAGGAAACTTAGCGGCTTCAGCCCATCATAGGTTAATGCCGCATAAGGCGCGTCATGTACGATGACAACTTGATATTTCTTCGCCCAATCCACCACTTTGGCAAAAAACTCTCTTGTCGCGCTCGCACCCGTCGGATTGTTCGGATAATTCAAATACAGCAGTTTGGCCTTACGGGCGATCTCTTCCGGAATCGCATCCAGATCCGGCAGGAAATCGTTCTCTTCGGTCAACTGCACCGTATAAACCTCGCCGCCGAGGTACTTCGTGTGCGTTCCAATGATCGGGTAACCCGGTACGGTCATAATCGTGATATCGCCGGGATTGATGAAGCAGGAAGGCAGCATGGCAATCGCCGGTTTTGAGCCGATCGAGTGTACGACCTCTGCGACGGGATCAATGCCTTCGACGCCAAATACATCATGGAGGTACTTCGCTGCCGCCTCCTTGAACTCAGCAATCCCGTTGTCGGCGTAACCACGGTTCTCGCGTTTGGCCGCTTCCTCCGCCAGCTTGGCCACGATACCGGCATCGGCCATGTCATCCGGCTCACCGACGCCCATATCGATCAGCTCGACCTCGGGGAAATCCTTCTTCGCCGCCGCTTTAGCCCGTTTGATTTTCTCAAATTTATAAATAGCGGTGTCTTTGCCGTAATTCGCCCCGCCAATGCGCTCCGCAAATTGTTGTTGAATATAGGTTTCTTGTCCGTTCAGCGTACTCATATCAGACGTCCATCTCCTTTGTATACATTAAAAAATCCATTCTCGAATGGTTCGAACTCGCACTTTAAATATGCAGGAATTCGGCCCATTTAGAGAATGGATTAATCACCTGATCGTTTGTACTTTTTGATCAAGCTGTCTCCTGGAGGTGAACAATTGAATGGTTGCTTAACGGTTTCGGAGCGATTGCAGCACCGCTTCCATATCTGCAGGAATTGGAGCGCTGAATTCTAAATAACGCCCATCGTCAGGGTGTTCAAACCCTAATACGGCGGCGTGCAACGCTTGTCCGTCCATCTTGATTCCTTTGCTGCGGCCATATAGCGGGTCTCCCACCAACGGATGGCCAATGAACTTCATATGAACCCGAATTTGATGCGTTCGACCGGTTTCCAGCTTGAGCTCAAGCAGTGTATAGTCCCCGAACCGTTCAACGACTTGAAAATGCGTCACCGCCTGTTTGCTGTTCCGTTCGATCACCGTGTACATTTTGCGGTCATGGGGATCGCGGCCGATCGGTGCATCCACCGTTCCTTGATCATGGCTGACATTGCCGTGCACCAGGGCATAATATTTCCGTGTCACGCTGTGTGCTTTGAGCTGAGCTGCCAACGAGGCATGCGCCTTATCGTTCTTGGCTGCCATAATCAGCCCCGACGTGTCCTTATCGATGCGATGCACGATACCGGGCCGGAGCTCGCCATTGATCCCCGATAAGTCCTTGCAGTGGTACATCAAGGCGTTGACGAGTGTGCCGGAGGAATGACCCGGCGCAGGATGCACAACCATGCCTCGCGGCTTGTTAACGACGATGGCATCCCCGTCTTCATAATAAATATCGAGCGGAATGTTCTCCGGCTCGATTTCCGCAGGTTCTGCCTCGGGTATGGTCAATTCCACTCGATCGCCTTCTGCCAGCTTGTAATTCGCTTTGACCGGCGCATCGTTTACGACCAGGTTCCCCGCTTCAATCCACAATTGAATCTGGCTGCGGGAGACGTCCTCTCCCAGCAGCGTTTTTGCATATTTATCGATTCGCTCTTTCGCGTCGGCCGATCCAGCCACCCACTCGAGCTTCTCTTCTTCGAATTCCTCTGACATTTTGTTCAAACTCATACGTTTTCCTCATGCTCCTGATGGGCTGCGGCTTGCTTCTCTCGACGGATTTCCAACAGCGAATCCAAAATGATCAGGGCAACACCGACAACAATGCAGGAATCCGCAACATTAAAAATCGGAAAGGTATACGTCCCGAAATTGAACATCAGAAAATCGACGACTTCCCCACTGACAGCACGATCCAGGAAGTTGCCGATCGCCCCGCCGAGGACCAGGGACAATGCAACCGGCAGAAGCTTGTTTGGTTGTTTTCTTACTTTAAGCAAATACCAGACAATCCCTACTACCACAACCGTGGTCACCACGATAAAAAACCAGCGTTGATCCTGCAAAATGCCAAACGCTGCGCCGCGGTTCCGATGGGAGGTAATGATAAAGAAGTCGCCGATCACCGGAATCTGTTCCCCGATCGTAAGTCCGGTCGCAATCCAATATTTCGTGCCTTGATCCACCAGAAAAACGATTAATGCAATCAAAAAATATACCACGCGGTCAGTCACCTCGTTTTTCATTTCCTGCCCGCAACTAAGCGGCAGGATATTCCTCTTCTAAGCCTTGTTTATTGTAGCACAGCCGGAAATGACCCGTCCATGCGCGAAAGGATTTTCCTTAGGTATTTCGTCATGGTTCTGCACAAAATACCGCTAGAGGAGATGTTTCAAACAACCGCTCTAGACACAGAAAGGAAGGAGCAACCTTATGCCGCATTTGACGAAAACCCAGCTGGCGGAACTCACCGCAAAGCTGAAGGAAACTCAGTCCGCTTTAGTCGAACAATTGTCGGATAATGATCACTATGGAATGAATGAATCGATGCGCGATAATACGAATGAGCTCAGCCCGATCGATAATCATCCCGGAGACCTTGGTTCAGAAGTATATGAACGGGGAAAAGACCTGGCGCTCGCCGAGCATCATGAACTTCACCTGGCTCGGGTAGAAGATGCGCTTGAACGGATCGAGGAAGGCAGCTACGGTTACTGCGCGACCTGCGGCAAACCAATCAGCTTCGAACGGCTCAGCGCTATCCCTGAAACGGCGTACTGTAAGGATCACAGCCCGCAAACGTTCGTTTCCGCCAAACGACCGATCGAAGAGATCTTCTTGTCTCCTCCGTTCGGACGAACGAGCTTAGATGAACGCGACGACCAAAACGGGTTCGACGGAGAGGATGCCTGGCAGATCGTCGAGAGCTTCGGGACCTCGAATTCGCCGGCAATGGCCGAGGATTCAGAAATCGATGATTACAATGACATGGAAATCGAAGCGTCCGAAGAGCTGGACGGATTTGTCGAGCCTTATGAATCGTTCATTGCTACCGATATCTATGGCCAAAACGTTTGCTTTTTCCGTAACGGGGTCTACCGGAAACATATGAGTGCCACGGAGCATTTGGAAAGCGAGGACTCGCTGGGAACCGGCTCTAATAAGTATTAAGCTCAAGCTGTCTTTGCACGATGCGCACGATGTCCGCGATATAATCGCCGATGATCGGCAAATTCAACGCCCCAAGTACCTGCAGAACGTAAATGATCGTTGCCGCAAAAAAGGTAAAACCGATCGCCACGCCAACCCCACGGGCCGTACCGGACAACACATTCAACCAAATAAGACGCCAGGGTCGATTCAACAATTCGGTGTATTCGGCAATGCGCGATCTCTCCAGTTGCCTGGTCCAGTTCAAGGTTAGGCGATATACGGCATTCATTTGTTCCTCCGGCGTGCCCGGTATAGGCTCCACCGTGGATTCGGGCGCCGGTTTATGACGAGTCATTTACACCCCATCCTTTGCTCCCCAGAGTATCCTAAAACACAAACGAGCCCGGTCTTCCTAGAAGGAGACCGCAGGCTCGTTTGCTTCAATTGCTATTATTATAGCCTTGATGGAAAAGCTCCATTCAAGCGTTTAGGCGTCAATCGCAATCCCGATCGATTTGCTGCCGAGATCCACCGTTTCAACAGAGCCCTGCGGCTTGCCAAAGGCGACGTCCGTAATCAGTACGTTTTCGCGCAGCACATGCTCAAACGCGGTGATGGCAGCTTTCAATTCGTCGTCAACATCCAGGGTGAGATGCACCCGCTTCTCGATCGGCAGATCCAGCTTCTTGCGGGTATCTTGAACGGCGCGCACGACTTCGCGTACCCATCCCTCTTGCTCCAGCTCCGGTGTGATATCCGTATTCAGCGCTACAGTCAACCCGTAACCGGAAGCAGAAGCGTATCCCGGCTTCGCCTGCTTCTCAACGAGCAGTTCATCCGCGGTTACAACCAGTTCTTCGCCTTCCGGAGAAGTTACGGTGAATTGACCTTGCTCTACGATCGCACGGGTTTGTTCCGCCGCAAGGTTCTTCAGGTATCCTTGCAGGAAACCGATGTTTTTACCGTATTTCTTGCCGGCCACTTTCAGGTTCATTTTCAAGGTGAAATCAACGAAGCCGCTGTCGCTGGTTTCGATGTCGATCGCCTTGACGTTAATCTCTTCCTTGATAATGTCTTCATATTCGCTAACTGCAAACTCGCGATCCATGGAAACGATCAGGCTAGACAACGGTTGACGCGTCTTGATGCCACTCTCGTTGCGAACATTACGAGCCAGCTCGACGATTTGACGTGCGCTTTCCATGTCTTTTTCCAGATCCAGATCGATCAGCGATTCATCCGCCTGCGGATAGTCGGCCAAGTGAACGCTCTCCCCGCCGCCCAGGTTGGTGTAAATATCCTCGGCGATCATTGGCGCAAATGGCGCGATTAGCTTGGATACTGTAAGAAGCACGTGGGTCAGCGTCTGGTAGGCGGACAATTTGTCCTCCGTCAAGCCGCTGCCCCAGAAGCGGTCGCGAGAACGACGGATATACCAGTTGCTCAGCTCGTCGATAAACCCTTCAATCGCTTGCGAGGAGTTGACGAAATCATTAACCGCCAATCCTTTGTCAACGACTAGAATCAAGCTGTTCAGACGAGACAGGACCCAGCGATCCAGCTTATTCTCCGAAGGCCGGTATGCATGCTCCTCGGGATTGTAGCCGTCGATGCCAGCGTACAGCGTCAAGAACGCATGGGTGTTCACGAGCGTGTCGACCACTTTGGACTTGGCTTCAGCAACGATTCCTTTGGAGAACCGTTTGCTGTTCCAAGGCGCACTGTCGGACAGGAGGGCCCAACGGAAGGCGTCCGTGCCGAACTCTTTGATGATTTCCCAAGGATCGATAACGTTACCTTTGGATTTGGACATCTTCTGCCCGTTTTCGTCCAGCACGTGACCGGTGGCGATGACCGCTTTGTACGGCGCTTTACCGGTGAACAGCGTGGACACGGCCAGCAAGCTGTAAAACCAGCCGCGCGTTTGATCGATCCCTTCGCAGATCATGTCCGCCGGGAATTGATCGCCGAATGTCTCCTGGTTCTCGAACGGATAATGATGTTGTGCAAACGGCATCGAACCGCTGTCGAACCACACGTCGATCACTTCGCTCGTCCGTTCCATCACTCCGCCTTCGCAGTGCGGGCAATGGACCTTCACTTCATCCACATACGGTTTATGCAGCTCAAGATCTTCACTGACATGACCTACCGCATGTTCCCGCAGCTCGGCGATGCTGTGCGGCGCAAACTGCCCGCCGCAGTCTGGGCAAACCCACACGTTCAGCGGCGTGCCCCAATAGCGGTTCCGGCTGATGTTCCAATCGACCAGTTCTTCGAGGAACTTGCCGAAGCGGCCTTCACGGACATGCCCTGGATACCATTCAACCGAATTGTTGTTGGCGATCAGTTGATCCTTCACCGCAGTCGTTTCGATAAACCAGCTCTCCATTGCATAGTAGAGCAGCGGCGATTTACAACGCCAGCAGAACGGATAGCTATGCTCGTATTTCTCTTTGCTGTACAGGGTCCCTTGCTCGGACAGCATCTTAACGATGTCGAGGTCACAATCCTTTACGAAACGGCCGGCAAAATCGGTCACCACGTCGGTATAACGCCCTTGGCCATTAACAACACTGACAAAGCTGATGCCGTTCTCGCGGCAGACGCGGTAGTCGTCTTCGCCATGTGCCGGAGCCATGTGTACGATCCCCGTACCGCTGGCGTCGGTAACGAACGATGCGCCTACGATCACGTTGATGTTCTCGGCTTGAATGTAGGTGAACGGCGGCGTATAGGATTTGCCCACGAATTCCGAACCTTTATGCGTCGACAATACCGTGTAATCGCCTTTCATGACTTTCTCGACCAAGTTTTTGGCGACGATGTATACGCCGTCCTCCTGTTTTACTCGGGCGTATTCCATGTCCGGATTCATAGCGAGGGCCACGTGGGATGGCAGCGTCCAAGGCGTAGTCGTCCAGGCTAACACATATTCGCCGGTGTCATTCAGCTTGAACTTAGCCGTGGCGCTGAGGTCTTTCACGTCTTCATAACCTTGCGCCACTTCGTGGGAGCTCAGCGACGTTTGGCAGCAAGGGCAATACGGGCTGACGCGGTGTCCGCGGTACAGCAAACCCTTGTCGTGGATCGTCGCCAGGATGTTCCAGACGCTTTCGATGTAGCTGTTATTCAGGGTGATATACGGATCATCCAAGTCGACCCAATAAGCAATCGCTTCGGTAAATTCGCGCCATTGCTTCTCATAACCGAAGACGCTGTCTTTACATTTTTTCACGAATTCCTCAATGCCGTATTTCTCGATTTCTTGCTTGCCGGAGATGCCCAGCTCTTTCTCCACGCCCAGTTCAACCGGCAATCCGTGCGTATCCCAGCCCGCTTTGCGGACGACGCGGTAGCCCTTCATCGTTTGGTAGCGGCCAACGAAGTCCTTGATGACGCGCCCCAGCACGTGCCCGATATGCGGCAAGCCGTTGGCGGTTGGCGGTCCTTCGAAGAAGACGTAGTTTGGCCGACCCGCCCGATTTTCGATACTCCGTTTAAACGTATTTTCGCGGCTCCATTTGTCCAGAATCCGCAAGTCGCGCGTACGCGCATTTTCTTTGACGTCGACTTTCTTCATGCTTCTCTTCCTTTCTTCAATTCAGCCTGGAAAATCAAAAAAGCCCCGTCCCTAGAAGGGACGAGACGTTTGCTCGCGTTACCACCCTTGTTTCATGCTCTGAAAGCAGCGCCGTCTGGACGAGGCCGCAAAAGGACATGACACCTTGATCCCATACGCTTCATATGGGGTTGGTATAACGGCCAACAACCGGCAAAGCTTACTGAATCGGATTTTGATCACGAAGCAGATCAAGTAGATAATTCGACGTCGAATCTTGAATTCAACCGGGCCTTCCGTTGCTCACGTAGCTTCCAGCTACGCTCCGCTACTCAGTCCCTAGTTTCATCCAACCTTCTCGGTGCTGAAAATCCGACTAAGAAGAGTTCGGCCTTGCTTCTCCGGGATGATTTTCCGTCCGCGCTTTGAACGTTGGCTTTCAGCAGGATGCCAACTCTCTGGAGAACAAAATCGCAGTGTACTGGTTCCCATCATCGAATGATTCCATTATGCAAGTACAATATGTAATTAGTTATATCGTATTGCCTCCCCCATGTCAACATCATCGGATTTAGATCTCGAAGCAGACCCAGTGGACGACCCGGCATCGAATCATGAATTCTGAAATGTCCGTTTTCCCCCTCACGGGTACGGTTTCCCCCTCCTCTGTTCCAGCCACTCCTCTTTTATAATGAAAGGGATATGATTTGACGCGAAAAGGAGCGAGTAAATTGATGGAAACCCTCTGGCAAGCCAAATGGATCTGGCACCCCGGCGAGGCTAGCCCACGTAACGATTGGAGTTGTTTTCGCAAAACATTTGCGTGGCCGGATGAGGAGAACGGGCGGCGAGTAAGTCTAAAATTGACGGCTGACTCCAGATATGTGCTATATGTCAATGGGCACCGGGTCGGGCAAGGCCCCCCGCGGTCCTGGCCGTTCAGAATAGCCTATGACGAATACGAGATCAGCCATCTGCTGAAACCGGGACAGACCAATGCCATAGCTGTAATGGTGATGCATTTTGGCATCAGTAACTTCTATTATCTGCGGGGGCGCGGTGGGCTGCTTGCCCAAATGGAGGTCGAAAGCAACTCGCCTCTTCAAGGCGAAGGGCAACCCCATGTGATGGCCGTAACCGACGACACGTGGTTAACCGTAACTCACCCGGGTCATGACCGTCGTTCTCCCAGAATGTCCTGCCAGCACGCTTTTGCCGAGAAAATCGATGCCCGACTTTGGGACGAAGCCTGGACGGAGTCGGATTACAAACCCGGTTCGGAGTGGCATGCTGCTGCCGTAATTGGGCCAGTGGGATGCGAGCCTTGGGGAATACCGGTATCGAGGGACATTCCTTATTTGACGGAGGAGCCCGTTTATCCTCGGCGCGTCGAACGTTTGGGCAAGGTCAAGCCGGTCCAGTTTACCGCGGCGATCGACCTGCGCAACCATTTTTACGCAGAGAGCACGAATACGGCTAACCCTGCGGAATTTCTCGGCATGCTGGCAACGGTCGTACGCTGTAAACAACATTGCAAGGCCACGCTAGCGCTTATCGATGTTGGGGGGACTTTTCGGGGTTGCAGCCTGGACGGAGTTCATTACGATGAGTCCTCACTAACGGGAGTAGCCCCAGAACGCTTTATTCACTTTGACCTTGAGCCTGGCGATCATTTTCTGCTGATCGATGTAAGTGGAGGTACGCACGGAGGCGGGTATCATTTTGCGATGGATGCAGAAGAGACGTTAGAGTTTCTGTCTCCCCTTACGTTCCTTCCGGCTGGCAACCTCACCCAAGAAGACGATAAAACCGCCTTTGTGGCCCTAGGCCCCTTCGACGGCGGCATCCGTTACGATCATCTGCCGAGCCCGCCGATGGATGAAGGGCACCCGGATTATTTACGGGCCAAAGAGATCTCGGATGTAGCCGGTCTTCTACCGTTTGCCTCTTGGGTCCGGTCCGTACCCGAAGCGCTGGTCAGCCGGGAGGATGTCTTTATCCTCTCCGTATGGAAAAGGCATGAAGTCCCCTTGTCCATTCCCGGCACCTTGCAGAATGCGGTCATTCCTGGACCGGAGCCTGCTGAAGTCCCCTGGTTTCCTGACGCGGATACTGAGCTGGTGATTGATTTTGGTAAAGAGCTGTCAGGGTATTTGGAGTTTGAGGTGGAAGCGCCGGAAGGGGCAGTTCTTGATTTCTATGGATTTGAATTTATGCATGAGGGCCAACGCCAGGATACCTATGGATTGGATCACACGCTTCGATACATCTGCGCGGGCGGACGCCGTCGCTACACTTCTCCGGTAAGAAGAGGTTTGCGTTACTGTCAGGTTACGGTACGAAACGCGGTTGCCCCCGTTCGCATCTATTACCTTCGGATGCTGCAAAGCAACTACCCCATCGCCGAGATCGGGCAGTTCCAATCTTCGGATCCACGCTTAAATGAGATTTGGCAAATCAGTCAACATACGACCCGGCTCTGCATGGAGGATACTTTCGTCGACTGTCCGATGTACGAGCAGACCTTCTGGGTTGGCGATGCCCGAAATGAGGCGCTCATCAATTATTATTTGTTTGGAGCTGACCGGATCGTGGAACGATGCCTACGATTAGTCCCCGGCTCAAAATTCCAAACCCCATTATACGCGAACCAAGTGCCAAGCGGATGGAACAGCGTGATTCCAAACTGGACCTTCTTCTGGGTTATCGCTTGCTTGGAGCTCTATCGCCAAAATGGTGACAAATCCTTTGCCGCGGACATTTTCCCGCATATCGAGTACACGCTGAAGCATTATTTAAGCCGGCTGAACGACCAGGGACTGCTTCAGATTCGCAGTTGGAACCTGCTCGACTGGGCTCCGATCGACCAACCGAACGACGGCATCGTTTCGCACCAGAACATGTTCCTTGTCAAAGCGTTGTCGGCCGCCGCCGCTTTCGCTACGGTCCTTGGCAATGTCGAAGCCGAAGCGTTCTACTCCGTCCAGGCAAGCCGCTTATCAGCCGCCATCAATGCGCATTTATGGTCGGATGAGCGCCAGGCTTATCTCGACTGCATCCATGCGGATGGACGCCCCTCCGACATCTTCAGCGTTCAAACGCAAGTGGTGGCACTGTTGTGCGGCATTCCCGAGCAAGCCGATTCCAAAACGAGCAGGCTCGCGACCATCGAAAGCCACATCCGGCGGCAACCCAGCTCCTTCGTGCAAATCGGCAGCCCATTTATGTCCTTCTTCTATTACGAAGCGCTAGCCAAGTTGGGCGAATGGGATGTCATGATCGAAGACATCCGCCACCAGTACGGGCAGATGATCGATTGGGGGGCCACAACCTGCTGGGAGATGTATCCGCATTTCTCCGAAAATCGGGCGAACCCAGACCTGTTGACCCGAAGCCATTGCCATGCCTGGTCCGCAGGACCGGCTTACTTCCTGGGCGCCTACGTTCTCGGGGTGCGCAGTCTTGAGCCTGGTTGGAGCCGGGTCCTCATCGCACCCCAGCCTTGCGGCGGATTATCTTGGGCACGTGGCACAGTTCCCGTTCCGGGTGGCGGTCGAATCGACGTCTCCTGGCGGCTGGAGTTGCCGAATTCCACCGGTGTGACAGCGGGTCAAGAACATACGCCAAGCATTCCCGTCCGGATGCATCTGCGCATCGTTTCCCCAGAGGCGGTTCATATCGAGGTTCAACCTCCGGGAGAGGTGGAGGTCGTCATCGAGCATATTCGTGTAGCCTTATGCTTCGATCCGATGCAAGAAACTCGGCCTTAATTGACCCCTGCCGGGGCCGACGCCTATAATAGGGGCAACCGCAGCGAAGGAGGGATCCAGGTTGTCTTTATACCGAGGGGAGAGGGTATTGGACGGGACTGCCTTTTTTACAGATACGCTGCCCTTTTACTTTAACCGGGCCGAGGAGACATTTGATCTGCAGATGCACAGCCATCGATTTGTGGAGATCGTGCTCGTGAACGATGGAGAAGGGTTTCACTTTATCGACGATGAGGTCGTACGCGTCGCGAAAAACGATTTGTTCCTGCTCCCAGCCGGAGCAAAGCATGTATTTCGCCCTGGCCACACGGGCCCGCATCGGCCGCTGACCGTATACAATTGCTTGTATGAGCCGAGCAAACTTAGGTCCTGTCTGCAGCACCTCCCAGGCTTTGAGGAACTGGGTCGCTCCAGTCTCTGTCTGTTCGGGGAGGATGCTGCAGTTCTGCCGGGGCCGGGGTGGCTCCATTTGAGAGATAGCGACGGCCAATGGAATGCTTGGTTCCGAACCGCCTACCGCGAATTTACAGATAGAGCCCCCGGCTATCTCATCAAGCTGTACAGTCTGTTCATCGAGCTAGCCGTCATGCTGGAACGCCAGCTAGAGTTCGGGGAGTCCAGTCCTCCCGCTGCACAAGACAATCAGGTCATCAAGGAAGTCGTTCGCCAGATCAATACGTCCTTTCAGAACCCCTTAACTGCCCGCAACCTTGCCGCCGCCAGCCATTTAAGCGAACGCCATTTTCATCGCTTATTCCGGCAATACGTTGGCTGCACGTTTAACGATTACGTACAGAAGAAAAGGATCGAAAGGAGCTGCGAGCTGCTGACCTCCACCAGGCTGCCCGTGAACGAGATCATGCGGAATGTCGGATATGCGGACAGGAAGCATTTTTTGACCCTTTTCAAGCAAACCACCGGCCTCTCTCCTTCGGTATATCGCCGGCAAACCCGCCAAACCGACTGGCTTAACGGGGGGATATAAAAAACGCCATTTGGCGCTCCTTACTAGGAAGCCAAATGGCGTTTTTTGATTAATACAACTCTTGCACCTCTTGCCCTTTTTCGGTAGCGCGTTCGCGGGTCTCCAGCGTATCCCAGCCGTCGCTTCCGAGCAAATCCAACTGCGCTTCCACCAGCGTACGGAACCGCGCCCGGTAGATAGAAGCCTGTTTCTTGAGCTCTTCCACTTCCATGGCGATTTTACGTGATTTCGAGAGCGATTCGTTGACGATTCGATCCGCGTTCTTCTCCGCTTCCTTCACGATCAACTGCGCTTCCTTCTTCGCATTGTTCTTCACTTCATCGGCCGCTTCCTGCGCAACGATAATCGTTTTGCTCAGCGTATCCTCAATATTCGCAAAATGATCCAGTTTCTCTTGCAAAGTCATCAACTGGTTGTGAAGCTCCTTGTTCTCCCGGATCACGATCTCATAGTCTTTGATCACTTGGTCGAGAAACTCGTTGACTTCATCTTCGTCGTAACCGCGAATACGTCTGGAGAACTCTTTGTTATGTATATCCAGCGGCGTTAATGGCATGATCCCCACCTCCTAGAAATTTCGAAACTTCCCTTAAAGTAGTTGTTCAAAAAGTCAACTTTTGATCACGAGGTAACTCGAGAAGCGAATTCGACATCGAATCTTGAATTGCTAAAAACCTGACTTTTTTGAACTCGCACTTCAGCGGGAAGACGTGGTCAATACAGTTACGAGAACCCTTCATAACAGTTCGAACTATCTTATTCGACAAGAATCCGCCATCTCCTGCAATAGACCTCACACAAATTTACCGATTTTGACACGATGTCTGCCCTTTTTGGTCAGGCCGCCTGCCTCGAGCACTTTAAACCGCCCAAAGCCTTGCAAGGCGATCACGTCACCGGCCTTCAGCGGTGTAGAGGGATCCTCCTCCGTTCTCCAGTTCACCCGGCAACGCCCCGCTTTGATCGGAATTAGCACTTTACTGCGACTTAAGCGGAACACATCGCTGACAATGCCATCCAGTCGCAAAGAAGCCACCGTCAATTCCAGCGGCTCAAGCTCTTTCTCCATCGTTCTCAATTCGCTAAGGTTCAGCACCTCTGTAAAAACGCTAACGCGATGCACCTGATGAAGGTTCAGTTGCAGGAATGGTGCAATCTCTTCGGCGATCACCACATGGCATCCGTCCTCGCGGACATGAATATCGCCGATTTTATCGCGCTTGAGGCCCAATCCCAGAATCGCTCCCAAATAATCGCCGTGCTGAAGGGTAAGAAACTTCTGGTCTCCCGACGAGATATCGAGCACCTTCATTTCCATCGGTTCCTCGCTTAGGTCCCGGTAATCCGGAGCAATGAGTGCACGACGCCGTTCCGCGCCTTCATAACCGCCGTCCAGCCGGATGATCGCGTCTGGATGACGATTGGCCAAAGACTCCAGAATATAACACTGCCGCGGATCCAGGAAGTCACTTAGCTTGACCTCATGGTAATCCCCGGCATTCACGACCCATTCCCAGGCCCGGTCGACGAACGGCCGTTCCTCCGGTTTAAAATGTTCATAAACATCCGCTTTCATCTCAATACCCGAAGATATAGTGCAGAACGCTGATCAATCCGAAGGCAGCTAAGCGGAGTACGAACAAGGCAATAATCGGAGATATGTCGATCATCCCCATGATCGGAGGAATAAACCGCCGGAAAGGAGCCAAATAAGGTTCAACCAGCTTGCCGAGCAGCTCGCCGATGAAACTCTCACGGACATTAGGTACCCAAGACATCAAAATGTAAACCAGGATCATATAAAAATAAATATTGTATAGCAGCCCAACAATGGAATCGATATAGCCTACCAAGCTGTCATCACCTCATTCTGTTGTAATCGGAATCCTCCGATAAAATCTCGGTTATAGATCCCTGAATCTCGACGGTATCCGGCGTGCACAGAAAAATATTCGCCCCGACCTTGGATATGCTCCCGCTCAGCGCGTAAATCGTTCCGCTCAAGAAGTCGATGATGCGCATCGCCTGATCATTGCGAACCCGCTGCAAATTAACCACGACCGACCGATGAGAACGCAAATGGTCAGCGATTTCCTGCGCCTCTTCATATGAGCGAGGTTCATACAGGATCACCTTGACGTTCTTCTGGGAGTGAATGCTGACCACGTTGTTTCCTCTCTGATTTTTACGGGATTCAAAGCTTGGGGTTTCAATTTCCGCGTCCTCTTGGCCGGAAAACCGTTCGCGCTCCACAATCTCTTCTTCTTCCTGCAAGCCCAGAAAGTTCATAAACCGGTTCATTACTCCCATTACGTCAATTCCCCTTTCCCCACTAAAAGCGTTCCGAGGCGCACCCAGGTCGCCCCCTCTTCAATCGCCACTTCAAAATCTCCCGACATCCCCATCGATAATTCTGTCAATGGCTCCGCAGTAATCGACAAGGCGTTCAGTTGATCACGCAGCTCGCGCAGCCGGCGAAAGACCGGTCTTGTCCGCTCTGGATCATCCTCAATCGGAGCCATCGTCATCAGCCCGGCGATACGAATATGCTTCAATTCAGCGGTTTCCCTTAGAAAGTCGGCCGCCGTATCCGGCGTAATTCCCTGCTTCGACTCCTCGCCCGATACGTTCACCTGCAAGAATGCAGTCACGTTCGTTCCCAGTGCCGCGGCCCGCTTCTCCAATTCCCGGGCCAGCGACAGCCGGTCCAACGAATGAATATATTGAAATTTACCGATGACGTCCTTGACCTTCTTGCTCTGCAGATGGCCGATAAAATGCCAAGTCCCTTGCCCACCGAGGGCTTCCCATTTGGGGACGGCGATTTGCGGACGATTCTCGCCGATATGCTCAATTCCCTCCGCCAGAACTTCACGGGTGGCTTCAGTCGACACATATTTGGTTACGGCGACGACATGGACCTCCTCGCGCTTTCTTCCGCTCCGCTCGCAGGCAGCTTTAATCCGCTCTTCCACGTGCTGTATTCGTTCCTTCAGCGACACGGGAAGGATCACCTCTCTTTTATGCCTATCCAGCTTGCCATTCTTCCTGTGACGCCACCTTGCGCCCGGTAGGAGTAAAAATACTCCGGATGACAGCTTGTACACCACCTTGTACATTCGATATGAGTCGGCAATATTCCTGCTTTAATCATAATGATTCGATTCAATTCTTTCAAGTTCAGCATCGTTTTCCCTGCATGGTCTGACGCCGAAGCATAGGGCTTCTCCTTCGCAGAGCCTCCCTCATCGGGCAGTGCCTCGCGGACTTTCTCCATCACCGCTTCATCCACCTCGTAGCAGCATCCTCCGATGCTGGGGCCGATCGCGGTGCGAATCTCGCTGCGCTGACTGCCAAACTCACGTTCCATCGTCTCGATCATTTCCGCGGCAATGTGGCGGACGGTGCCCTTCCAGCCCGCATGGGCCAAACCGACGACCCTCTGCACAGGATCGACAAAATAAAGCGGTACGCAATCCGCATAAAACGAAGTCAGCAGGATTCCCGGCACGTTCGTCACCAGCCCGTCCGTTTCCTGGAAAGCGCTGCTGCGATCCAGATACCCCTTGCCGCGATCTTCGGCTCGGACCACGGCAACGGCGCTGCCGTGGACCTGCTCGCCGCAGGTCCAGCCTTCAGGCGAGAAACCCAGGGCCTCGGATAACCGGCGCCGGTTCTCCAGGACATGCAACGGTTCGTCGCCGACATGATATGCGAGATTCAAGCGATCGTACGGCGGCTCGCTGACTCCGCCTGACCGGCCGGTAAAACCGACGCTGATCCCCGGGATCAGGTCCAACCACGGAGCCAACTCGAACCGTTCCACTTGTTCATCTTTAGCATTCCTTACAAACGGTTCCATCATCCATCTCCTTAAGGTAATTAATCAGTGCCAGAATAACGCCTCTGAGGTTCGTAAAATTTCAAGTCACTCACACTGTTTTTCCTTCAAGTCTACCACAAACCGGCCAGGCGTCGCTTGCGGTTTCTAGCTCCGCCGCTCTGCCCGTCCGTCCCGGTCGATGTACACGGTCGTATCGTAGGTCGTCTGCGTTCTGGATTCGCGTAATTCCTCCATTTTAACCAGAACGACGTCGGATCCGATCTTCACGATATTTTTCCAGGGGATGATCAAATCGCTGCCGCCGCCGAACAACCCCATAAATTTCGCCCCGACGGGCACGACGATCGCCTCGATAACCCCTTGCCGAAGATCCAGCTCCAGGTCGCTGATATGCCCTAGCCGCTTCCCGTCCACGACATTGATGACGTCTTTTGTCTGGAAATCGGATATTTTCATACTCGCCCTCACCACATTGTCCATGGTTTTACCGCCCCCATCCCGTCTGTTTCACTCCGTCCCTTTACTATATGTGCGAGGAATTCGGCGCATGCGCCCTTGGCCACGGGAAAAGAGACGCTCCGGCAATGAAAAAAAGGACTGCCCCTCCGGAATCGTTTGATACCGGAAGAAGCCGTCCTTTGATCAGTCACGTTCTATCTTTTTCTATTTTTTGCCCAGCGCCCCGGCAGCCGCGTTTTCGCCGCCCAGACGTCCGGAAGTGAACGAATAGCCAATGCCTACGCCATTGCCGACGTAAGTGTCATTAAACAGCACACCTTCGGATTCAAGCCCGACGGCATAAAGTCCTTTCACCGGCACGCGTTTGTCGTTCAGCACTTGGAATTTAGGGTTTACGAGCAAGCCGCCAACCGAACCCAGGTTGTTGATCTCGGCAATGATCGCGTAGTATGGGCCTTCGCCCATTGGCAGTAAATAATCTTTGGTTTTGCCAAATTCTGTGTCTACGCCAGTTTTGGTTGCTTGGGTGTATTTATTAAATGCATCCTTGAACACTTCTACGTCCATTCCGGCGTTTTTGGCTAATTCCTCGATCGTGTTGCCTTTATAGCCGTCTCCGTTTTTCACCATCGTATCGAATACGGATACGACGTTTTTCCAAGGGGTGTCCAGCTTGAACTCATCCTTGAAATCCGCATAAAATTCGGGAGGAAGTCCAGGTAACTTCGACGCGTTAACGCCGTTCATGCCCTTCGATTCCAAAGCTTTCAGCTGTGATTGTGAAACGATCACCAGATGGTAAGGCCCGTTAAAGGCGCTTGTATTGGCTGCCGCAACCGCCGTTAGGGTAGCCGTCTCGTCTCTGAACCGGGCTCCCGAAGGACCGACGTTCATCAAAGTAGGCAGATAACTCAACATCATTGGATAGGTCGCTTCAAAAGACGTATACTGCTTCTTCAAATCTCCGGTCGCTCTGGCCAACGTCTGGTGCAGCATTTGCCCGCCGAAGTTATCCGGGACCTTCGCGCCTGCCGCCCAGGACATTTTCAGACCTTCGCCAATGTTCTGCGCGAGTCCGCCGTTAACGCCCTCAAAGCCAAAGGCTTCCTTCACCATTTCTTTATTGCCAGCGTATCCGCCCGTCGCCATGACGACGCTTTTTGCGCTGATTTCCAGCGTTGTTCCATCCGCCTTCTCCGCTACGACGCCGGTTACGGTTCCTTTCGCGTCGGTCATCAGTTTCTTCGCGGTCGTTTCGGTAATGACCTTGCCGCCGTTCTTCTCTACGGAAGCTGCCAGCATCTTGCGAAGCGTCTGTTCGCGGGTGTTATAAGCCGGAAGCAGATGAAGCTGTTCTCCGCCAAAGTTCATAAAGGTCGTAACGTAACCTTTGCTCTTCAGCCAATCGTAAGTGTCCCCGGATTTCGTGACGTATTGGCGGACAGCCGCCGCATCCACTCTCCAGTGGTTATTGACGATCCAGTTGGAGATTTCCTGTTCCACGTTCACCTTTAACCCGCCGTCAACCGCGGCGGAAGAGTTATAGAATTTACCTGCCCAAGACAGGTTGCTGGCACCGCCGATCACACCGGTCTTTTCGATGATCACGACTTTAGCCCCTTTGTCCGCTGCCGTCACCGCTGCCGATACGCCGGAAGCACCAGCGCCAACGACAACGACGTCCGCTTGGAGCTTCTCCGTCTTGCCTACGCCAGGTTTCTTGACGCTAACCGATTTCAAAGCGTTCACATCGCCGCCTGCTTTCTTCACGGCGTTCTCTACCGCTTTCAGCATGGCATCGCTCGATACGCTTGCACCGCTTACCGCGTCAATGGCCAGCGATTGGTTAGCCAGGATTTGCTCCTTGACTTTGTTTAGCGCCGAATCGCCCAGACCTTCGGTTTCGGTTTGACTGAGGATTTTGATATCTTTGATCCGATCCGCTTGCTCCATCGTCACTTGCACCTTGATCACGCCGTCTTTGCCTTCGGCTTCTCCGGTATACGTCCCGGCTTTAAATGCCGAGGCCGCCGCCGCTGTTGAAGGGCTGTTTACCAGCTTCCCGGATTGCCACCCCCAGCCGAACATCGATGCGACCAATACGATGCAGATGGAAAACATGAGCATTTTGTTAAAACGATTGCTGCGCATTCCCTCTTCTCCCCTTACTGCATATTGAAGCCATTTGTGATTGTTTTCACATAAACGGATGAACTAAGGCTTCTCTACAAGCATAAACCTTGGTGCGGCACCAAGGTCAATAGGATTCCTCAATAGGGATATGTATTTCCAAGAAAGATCGTTTCTGGCCTTCATGATTTTCGGTCAACATCAACCGTCCGGTTGTCGCGCCGGAAATTACATATTGATGTTCAACCATGTAATCCAGCATAAATCGGAATGCCTCTATGGAAAGGTGCTCGCTCTGCGGCGACAAAATCACCGAAGACACGCAACGGGACGGAGGAATATGCTCCAGATGCTCGTCTAATCCAATCCCAAGCTCACGCACGTCTTCATCCGAGATTGACAAGCCCCAGCTGTAATCCAAAAGCTCCTCCTCCGATTTGATGGAGTTCTGCTCGATGCGGAAGCAATAAAAAGAGTAAGGCAACAGTTCCATCAAAGTGTTTATAGTGCCTTCCAAACCCTTCGTGTTCAGCAGGTTGTTTTTATCCGTTTGCTTTAATCGATAAAGTCCCGGCCTTTCCACAAGCGTGCATTGGTATAGCCGATTCTCCATACTCTGAACTTCTCGGCTCAATTCGTTTAGCTTATGCAGCAACATTGTGCTTTTGCGAATCTCTTCCGTCAGCTCCTGCTTGCTGTTCTCCATCTTATCGAGAATGTCGTCAAGCGAGGCGTTTTGAATTAGTTCAGCTACGTCCTGCAGCGGAATCTGCAGGCTTCGATACCAACGGCTCATCAATAGATCCCGAGCATCAAGGTCGTTGAAATAGCGGTAACTGTTGTGACGATCCTTCATCGGCTTGACGATGTCATGCTTTTCATACAACCTTAGCGTATCCCGGGTGATGCCCAGCAGCGAGGAAAACTCGCCAATGCAATATTTCATGTTCCTTCCCTCCTAGCGTATCTCACGTCCGCAAGCCTATCGCATCACTTCTATGATACCGAAGGAGAAGAGAATCGAGATATGGGAATGTTCACATTAAAAAAGGTCCCCGCAGGGACCGGACTTACGACTTCACATGCTTTTGCATTTGTAAAATGGCGGATTTCTCGAGCCTGGACACTTGAGCCTGGGAGATCCCTATTTCGTCGGCAACCTCCATTTGCGTTTTTCCTTCAAAGAAACGCATGGACAAGATCATTTTCTCGCGGCGGCCCAACCGCTGCATCGCTTCGCGCAGGGCGATCTCCTCGATCCAGGAAACGTCCTTGTTCTTGTCATCGCTGATTTGATCCATCACGTAGATCGGGTCACCGCCATCATGGTAGATCGGTTCGAACAAGGAGACCGGATCTTGGATGGCGTCGAGGGCAAAGACAACGTCTTCCTTCGGCAAGCCTAATGCCTCTGAGATTTCAAAAATCGTGGGCTCGCGCGAGTTCTGGTTGGTCAGGTTGTCCCGCATTTGCAGCGCCTTATAGGCGATGTCTCGCAGACTGCGAGAGACGCGGATCGGGTTGTTGTCCCGAAGGTAACGCCGGATTTCCCCAATAATCATCGGCACGGCGTAAGTAGAGAATTTGACGTTTTGCGATAAATCGAAATTATCGATGGCTTTCATGAGTCCGATGCAGCCAACCTGGAACAGGTCGTCCACATACTCCCCCCGATTGTTGAACCGTTGGATGACGCTCAGCACGAGTCTCAGATTGCCATTTACTAACTTTTCTCTGGCTGATCTTACGTGGTCCTGCTGCAACGAGTGGAACAATTCACGCATTTCCGCATTGGTTAGAACGGGCAATTTTGCGGTATCGACACCGCAAATTTCGACTTTGTTTCGGGTCATCGTGTCTAAACCTCCCAAGGAGAAACTAATGAACAGTATCTCCCGGGACTGCATTTTTATTCCGCAGCCATCTTTCCATGACCAAGCAAAATCTCGAAGCCGATTCGACGTCGAATCATGAATTCAGCCGAGCCTTCCGTTGCTCACGTACCCCCATGTACGCTCCGCTACTCAGTCCCTAACTTCATCCAACCTGCTCAGTCCTGTAAACCTGACTGTTTGAATACCGCATTTAGACCATCTTGTTAAATTCCTTGCGCAGCCGTTTTATGATACGTTTCTCCAAGCGCGAAATGTACGATTGCGAGATGCCTAGCAGATCGGCCACATCCTTTTGCGTCTTTTCGTCTCCGTCGACCAGACCGAACCGCAGCTCCATGATCATGCGTTCCCGCTCGGTCAATTTGTCGAGCGCTTTGTGCAGCAGCTTGCGGTCTACCTGCTCTTCGATGTTACGATAGATCGTATCGTTCTCCGTGCCTAAGACGTCGGAGAGTAGCAGCTCGTTGCCGTCCCAATCGATGTTAAGCGGCTCATCAAAGCTCACCTCGGTGCGAATTTTGCTGTTCCGGCGCAAATACATCAGAATTTCGTTCTCAATGCATCGAGAAGCGTAGGTGGCCAGCTTGATCTTCTTCTCAGGGTCAAAAGTGTTGACCGCCTTGATCAACCCGATCGCACCGATGGATACCAAGTCCTCAATGTTAATTCCCGTATTCTCGAACTTCCGGGCGATATATACGACGAGTCGCAGGTTGCGCTCGATCAACATGGCCCGAATCGCCGAATCGCCGCTAGGCAGTCGCTGAAGCAAGTATTCTTCCTCTTCGCGCGTTAAGGGAGGTGGCAGCGCTTCGCTACCCCCGATATAATAGATTTCTTCGCTTTTTAGCCCAAAAAGAAACAGCAGCCGGTAATACTGGAGCCGCAGCATCATTTTCCACTTAACATGCATGGTTTCATGTCCTCCTAAGTTACGTTCCCGTTTTACTGATGGTGTCTGAGTTATCCTTCGTCTCCGCTGACTCAATCAGGGCGGGATGAACGATCGCCCGGTAAGTTCCTTCCGTCGATAATCGCCCCCCGTCCAAGCCGATCAGCACCCGAGTCGTACGATGTTCCCGTCCTTCCAGACGCACCGTCACCTCATCAGGTTTGAGCGCCAGCATAAATTGCGTGCCTTTGTTGATGCCCCGATAAGGAACCAGCCGCAACCGCTCCGGCCAAGGAAAATCACCGGCTTCCGTCAACTCCAGGATGAGGTTGTCCGCACGCTCGTCAGCCAGCTTCCCCCGATACGATGGGGGGAGAACCCGCTCCCAAAGCGAAGCTTCCATCACCGTTACCGGAAGCCGGCTGAGCGGATCCGTTAACTGATTGCCTGTGTCGATCAATCCCGTGCAGGCAATCGTCGTATCTCCGATACGCACCTCCATCTCGGCCAAAAAGGAGTGAATCCGCTCCTGACGCTGGCGTGCAGCGATCACCCGTTTAAACCAAAACAAAACGACAAAAAAACATACCAGGATAAAGAACGCTCCGATTTTGATCGAAAACGAAAGCCCGCCGGACGCCGAATACCAAATCCCACTCCAGATTTCACCAGAGTCCTGCAGCAAATAATGCACTCCCAGTATCCCGCCGGCCGCCGCAAAATTGACAATATAAAAAGCTCCCATATTCCTTAAGTAATTTTGCAAACTTCCAAATCCGAATGCGAGCCAAAGCATCACGACAGAGAATAGAAACTTCACCAGAAACGTGTACAAAAACGAGAGCTCCGGCAAAAACATCATCACGACGTACATCGCTCCAACGCCTGCCGACAAGGCCAGACGCCAGAAGATGATTTTTTGCTTTCGCATCCAAGCCGTGACCAGGAGTAAGCTTGCATCGATCAATAGGTTCATGAGGAATAGGAGATCGATATAGACAATCAACGGCATTCACCTGCCTGGGTAGATGGTTATCAGTATAAAGAGAACGAACGAGAAAGTCTGTCTAAAATTGAAAGTAGAATGCCACTATTTTTGTCGACATAACCGAAGAGATTCGCATCATCGGGGCGTAGAAAAAAGACCTTGTCCAACTTCGGGACAAGGTCTTGGGGAAGACATCTAAAGATTGATAACCTATTCGTTATTGTTCCGCGAACGGTTACGGAGAAACGTCGGAATATCCAGTTGGTCGCCGCTAGGCTGGTTGCCAAAAGGTCTCAGCGTGGAAGCTTGACGGGAATCCTGCGGTTCTGGCGCGCCAGGAGCGGATGCCGCCGGCTTGCGGTTAGGCAGCGGCTTGTTCTCAAACCCCGTGGCGATCACCGTCACTTTGATCTCTTCCTTCATGTTCTCGTCAATGATCGCACCAAAGATCATGTTCACTTCCGGATCGGAAGCGGAAATTACGATCTCGGCGGCTTCATTTACCTCGTACAGTGACAAGTTGCCCCCGCCGGTTATGTTCATTATGACACCGCGCGCGCCTTCGATCGAAGTCTCGAGCAGCGGACTCATGATCGCTTTACGCGCAGCTTCAGCTGCACGGTTCTCGCCGGTCGCAAGACCGATACCCATCAAGGCGGAGCCGCGTTCGGTCATGATCGTCTTCACGTCGGCAAAGTCGAGGTTGATCAGACCCGGCACAGCGATCAGGTCGGAAATCCCTTGAACCGCCTGACGCAATACGTTGTCCGCTTCGCGAAACGCTTCCAGCATCGGCGTTTTCTTATCCACAATCTCAAGCAAACGGTCGTTCGGAATCACGATCAGGGTATCGACCTTCTCTTTCAAGGCTTCGATACCGAGTTCTGCTTGCGAAGAGCGCTTACGGCCCTCAAAGGTAAACGGACGGGTTACGACGCCAACCGTCAGCGCGCCGCATTCTCTGGCGATCTCGGCGATGACCGGTGCAGCACCGGTCCCGGTTCCGCCGCCCATGCCAGCGGTTACGAAGACCATGTCCGCGCCCTTTAACGTATTGGCGATCAAATCGCGGGATTCTTCCGCCGCTTTCTTACCGACATCCGGATTAGCACCGGCGCCTAGACCGCGGGTAAGCTTGTCCCCGATTTGCAATTTATGCTCAGACTTGGCCAAATGCAGCGCTTGAGCGTCCGTGTTGACCGTAATAAATTCCACGCCCTGCACACCGTTCTCGATCATCCGGTTCACGGCGTTGCTACCGCCGCCGCCAACCCCGATTACCTTGATCTGTGCCAAGCTCTCCATTTCGAAATCAAATTCCAACATACTCTTCCATCTCCCCCTCAATATGCATGGATGGCCCGTGCATCATTCCTAAACCACTATATAAATTCGCTAAACAAGTTCTTAAGTCGTTCCATCAAGCCCGTCTTCCGAGCGGTTTCCTGCGGTCCCGGAGCCTTGCTCCGGTTCGCGTTCTTCTTGGGACTTGCGCTGCTGCGGACACGTATGTTCTTAATGACCTTATGCAAAATCCCTACCCCGCCGGTAAAAGCCGGATCGCGAACGCCGATGAAATCGGGCACGGCAATCCGTACGGAAGCTTCCAGCTCCTGCTGGGCAATCTTGAGCAGTCCCGGCATAGATACGGTTCCGCCGATGAGGATATATCCCCCCGGCTGCTCGCTGTAGCCAAGACGTTTCACTTCCTGACGAATCAGTTGGAAAATCTCCTGTACACGTGGCTCCGCAATAGCGGCCAGATCCTCCTGCGTAAACTCCTTGTCCACATTGCTTCCGATCCGCGTCACCTTGAAGGTCACGTCCGACGCCGCGTCCTCGATCGCAGCGCAGCCGTATTTCAGCTTCGCTTTTTCCGCGTGGTCCGTTAACGTCCGGAGTCCGTAAGCAATGTCGTTCGTTATAAATTCTCCCCCAATCGGAAGCGTGGATGTCGCTACGATCGTGCCGCTTTCGAATACAGCGATCGTTGTGGAACCCGCACCGATGTCCACCAGGACGGATCCCATCGTTTTTTCGTCCTTTGACAACGCCAATTGTCCCGATGCTAACGACAGCAAAACCAGATCGCGAATCTTAAGTCCGGCCTTCTCCACACAGCGAAGCAAGTTATGAATCGCCGTTTTGGATCCCGTGACAATCGTCGCTTCAACTTCCAGTCGCACGCCGATCATACCGCGCGGATCCGAAATGCCTTCCAACCCGTCTACGATATACTGTTTGGCTACAACATCGATGATTTCGCGTTCCGGCGGCAGCGCAATAACTTCGGCTGCCTTCAGGACACGTTCAATGTCCTCTTCACCGATCTCTCGGTCTTCGTTTTGTACGGCTACTACCCCGTGGCTCGTTTGGAGTCCGATGTGATTTCCCGAAATGCCGACATACACTTCCGATATCTGAATATCTACCATCCGTTCCGCATGATCCACAGCGCTGCGAATCGACTGCACCGTCTGGTCAATATCTACAATCGCGCCTTTTCGTATTCCTTCCGAGTCGGCAGATCCAACCCCAATAATATTAAAGGTTCCATTACTAATTTCCCCAATAATAGCACGAACTTTGGATGTACCGATGTCCAAACTAACAATGATGTCATTGTTGCTCAAGCCCCTGGCACCTCCTATTTCCCCATCAAATATACTTACCGTGTTAGATTCACTATCTACTTAATTCAACGCCATTTAACCTTTCCCTCTTTTTTCTACAAATTTTTTGACTTCCAAGTTTTACATCCAATAGGCGGAAGTTCGATGATCCTACGGAATAGGATCCTGGCCATATCTGCAAAATTAGAAGAAAAAAGAGGGAGAACGTCAACTAGCCCATAAAATGTATTTTAACATTGTTTTTCAATCATGAGTAGTATCATTTTGTCCATCGTTCTCGTTCTCCGCCGTGGAGTAGGGAACATAGGAATCGGCATCGAGCATCGTCAGCTTACCGGGGTCCTGGGTTTGCAGAATCTCGTTCATGTATTCCGCTTTTTTAGCCAGAAGCGAAGTAGCCGAGATGATTTCAAATTTGGACCTCGTATAGAGCTTAATCCGGTCCGGATAGGATAACGTAGGCGATGGGACAATCTCGGAAATATCGGCGGTCAGCTCGTCCGGAATTTGCGACAACGTTCGGCAAAGTTTGACCAGACTTTCGTCATCCGCCTTCCAACCGGTCAAGATTGGCTTGTCCACCGGCATCGATCCGTCCTTGAGTTCGATTCGCGTCCCATTGGCGAGTAACCCCTGCAGTTTACCTTCTCTGGTCAATGCATAGGCCGCGATTGGATATTCCTCGATACGAATATTCACGCTGCCGGGAAACGTCTTGTCCACTGTCGCCTGCTTCACCGAGGAAACGTCTTCCAGCTTGCGGGCGATATGATCCGCGCTGACAGCAAAGAACGGGGAACCGACCTGAAGGCCGGTAACGCCTAGGAGTTCCGCTTCGGTCGTATACGTATTGCCTTCAAACGTAATTGCGGAAATTTTGCTAAGAGATGAACGAAAGAAAAGGACGCACAGCAGGGCGAGGAACAGCAAGATGAGAATCGTTTTGATTTTCCGGCCGCTTTTCTTCTTAGGCGCGGGTTCTTTTAGGACGGGTACATTTGCTTTTGGCATGTCATTTCTCCGCAACTTTCTGAATAAGTATTACAAAGCCTATTATCCCCTCCAGGGGAGGGGACAAAAGTTTTGGGCTATCACCAATGAAGGTTCGCGAAAACAAAAAGCCTTTCAGCTTAGGCCAAATCCAACTGCCGCATGGCAGGAGACTCTCGGCGCACTACGCCACCTAAACGCTGAAACATCGTTTCAATCCGATCGTAGCCGCGGTCAATATGATGAACTTGCTCAACCACCGTTTGCCCTTGGGCTGCCAAACCAGCGATGACCAGCGCCGCACCTGCTCGCAAATCGGTCGCTTCCACGGTCGCGCCGTAAAGCCGGGGAACCCCGCGAATGAACGCAGAATTCAAGTCCACCGTAATATCGGCCCCCATGCGGACAAGCTCGTCGACATGCTTGAACCGGCCTTCGAACACGGTCTCCTTCATGACGCTCAAACCATCTGCTAAAGATAACAGCACCATCACCTGAGACTGTAGATCGGTAGGAAATGAAGGGTAAGGTGATGTGACGATCCGCTCAACCGCTTTGGGGCGGCCCGCGCTGCTCAACGTTATTATATCATCCGTCACTCCGATTTGAACACCAGCCCGCTTCAGCACATGCAGCAGGGATACCAGATGCGAAGGGTTGCTATGGGTGAGGGTCACGCTGCCGCGGGTTGCGGCGACGGCAATCAATGCCGTTCCTGCAACGATACGGTCTGGGATAATCTCGTAATCGCAAGGGAGAAGTCGTTCCACCCCTTTGACCGTAATCGTGTCGGTCCCGGCGCCGATAATGCTTGCGCCCATGGCATTCAAAAAGTTCTGCAAATCTTGAATCTCCGGCTCCCGCGCCGCATTGGTTATAATGGTGGTTCCTTCGGCCAGCGCAGCAGCCATCATGATGTTCTCGGTCGCACCTACGCTGGGAAAATCCAAATGGATATCCGTACCGATCAGTTTTCCGGCTCTGCACCAAATTTGCTGATCGTACTCCTCAATCTTCGCCCCTAAAGCTTCAAGTCCCTTCAAATGCAGATCGATTTTCCGTTCTCCGATCGCACAGCCGCCCGGTTGATAAATGCACACTTCCCCGAAACGCGCGAGGAGCGGCCCCATCAAAAAAATGGAAGAGCGCATCTGTTTCATCAAATCTTCCGGCACATGGCTGGAGTCCGCTCCTGACGTATCTACGGTCACCGTATCTCCCAAATGGACGGCTCTGCAGCCCAATCGGCCGAGGATACCTAACATGACATCAATATCGAGCAGGCGGGGGACATTTCGAAGTTGTACTTTGCCTTCCGCCAACAGCGATGCGGCCAGAATCGGCAGTGCGGCATTTTTCGCTCCATGGATACGAATGGTTCCTGATAGGGGTTTCCCGCCTTCGATCACCAATTTGTCCAATGTATCACCTCCGAGTTTACCGTTCACCCACGAAGAAGACCTCCGGCACCAGCGCCACGCCGAACTTGCCTTGGACGGTGGCCTTGACTTGCTCCATGAGCGCAAGAACGTCCTCTGCTGTCGCTTGCCCGGTATTGACGATGAAATTGGCGTGCAGCGTGGATACTTCGGCCCCGCCGACTTTCGTCCCTTTGAGTCCCGCCGCTTCGACCAGCCTCGCGGCATGATCTCCGGGGGGATTGCGAAATACGCTGCCTGCGCAAGGCTGCGTCAGCGGCTGCGTTTTACGGCGACGGTCCTTATAGGCCGCCATAGCCGCCGCGACTTCCAGCCGATCGCCCACGGCAAGCGAAAAACATGCCTGTGCCACGATCCCTCGCTGTTCATGCAGGACGGAATGCCGGTAGGCAAACTTCATATCCTCCGCTGTGTATGTGACCAATTCACCAGTCTCCAGAACAATGTCAGCGGATTTAAATATACGTGACACATCGGACCCGTGGGCACCAGCATTCATGTAGACGGCGCCGCCGACCGTTCCCGGGATTCCTCCGGCAAATTCCAGCCCGGTTAACCCCTCTTTGCCCGCCATGATGCTGAGTCTGACGACGGACGCCCCGCCTCCAGCGCAGACTTCCGTGCCGGTGAAAGCAATCTGTTCCAGCCCCGCTCCCAACCGAATGACACAGCCTCGGATTCCCTTGTCAGAAACAAGGAGATTGGAGCCTTTTCCGATGATCATCCACGGAATTCCCTCCGCATAGAGTAGACGCATCAGCTTAGCAAGCTGTTGGGAATTCTCCGGAACGACCATCGCATCCGCCGGTCCGCCGATTTTCCATGTTGTGTACTTTGACATTGGCTCATTCGGCAAGACCTCTAAGGCTTCCAGCCTGGTCAAATGTGATATCCACTGCTGCATCGTATAACCCTCCTTGACTTGTATGGCGGATTCCTTCGGCGTCAAACGCCGGGTGCCGCTGTTCCAAATCGGCAGTCAACGACTGCCGGAGCCCGGGTCCCGCGGAGGGGGATAGCCCTCCCCGCTTGGTTGTCACGATTTATAGAGTATCTTATGCCTCCCTCACGGAGAGTGTGACAATCGCCCAGACCATGGGAACCAGGCTGTCCGCCACTAGCTGCGGCTTTGACGGTTTTGCGACAGTCTCCGCATCTGCTCTACAACGAGATGGGCGGAATCCGGCTTACCTAGCGCACGAGAGGCAGTTGACATGGCGGTATGCCGTGGCAGATCGTTCATCACGCGCTCTATAGATGCATACAAGCTGCCCCCCGTCAGTTCCGGCTCCAGAATCACCTCCGCCGCACCAGAGCTCTCCAGCGTGCGGGCGTTTTTCTCCTGGTGGTTGTTTGTGACGTTCGGCGAAGGAATCAGGATAGCTGGAATGCCCAGCGCCGTAATTTCCGCCAAAAAAGAAGCCCCGGCGCGGTTTACGATCAACGAAGTGCAGGCCAGGACCTCCGGCATGTTGTGTACATAAGGAAGGACTTGCAAATTGGCGGGCAATTCACCGGTCTTCGCCTTGATCGCTTCCACCGTCGAGGTATAGTAGCTGTCCCCGGTCACATAAACGAATTGTAAATGCTCCGATTGCTTCAACAACGGTGCCATCTCTACCATCGCTTCATTGATCGCTTTGGCGCCGCGACTGCCACCGACGACCAGCACGACGAAGCTGGATTCCGGTAGCCCAAGAGTTTCGAAGCCCTTTCGTTTATCCGCTGCGTAAACGGTAGTTGCTCGCGGATTCCCCGTGTATACGACATGTCGGGCCGAAGGAAATGCGGAACCCGATCCCTCGAAGCTGACGGCAACCGTCGACACGTATTTGCTCAAGAACCGGTTCGTCAAACCCGGTATGGCATTCTGTTCATGGATGATGCTAGGGATACCCAGCTTGGCCGCGGCATAAACGACCGGACCACAGACATAACCGCCTGTTCCGATGACTACGTCGGGCTTAAACTCTCTAAGTAGCTTTTTGGACGTCTGCACTCCCTTGAGAAAACGCATGATCGTTCTCACATTATCGAACGACAGCTTCCGACGGAAGCCGGTAATATCAATCGCTTCAAACGGAATTCCCTGCTTGGGGACCAGCGAGCTTTCCAACCCGCGCTTGCCTCCAATGTACAAAAACTCGGATCCGGGAAATTCCTCGGCGCATTGGCTGGCGACGGCTAGTGCCGGGTAGATGTGACCCCCGGTTCCGCCGCCGCTAAGTACGACGCGCATATCCTCACCTCGCGTAACGGGATAAATTAAGTAAAATGCCTAGCGCGGTCAGCATCAGCGTAAGCGACGACCCCCCGTAACTGATCAGCGGCAGCGTTATGCCGGTGACCGGCATGAGGCCGATAACGACGCCGATGTTGATCACGACCTGTACGCCGACCATCCCGACAATACCGACAGCCAGCAAGCTGCCAAAGGTATCCTCGATCGTCATTGCCACGCGCATGCCGCGCCACACCAAAATCAAAAACAACAACAGGACTAAGAGTCCGCCAATAAAGCCCAACTCCTCGGCTAGGATGGAGAAAATAAAATCCGTTTGCGGCTCCGGCACATAACTGTATTTTTGCCGGCTCATTCCGAGCCCCAACCCGGCCAAACCTCCCGGTCCGATCGCGTACAGCGACTGAATGATCTGATAACCCGCGCCCAATGGATCCGACCACGGGTCCAGGAAGGCGGTGATGCGTTTCAGCCGGTAAGGCGCTGCCAGGATCAAGCCAACGAAACCTAACCCGCCCACCGCAGCCAAGCCGGCCAAATGCCGAATGCGCGCGCCTGCGGTAAACACAATTAACAGGGACGCGCCCAGCATCACCGTGCCTGTCCCCAAATCGGGCTGCAGCATGATCAAGCCGAAGGCGAGTCCGATGATGCCAAGCGGCGGCAGCAAACCTCGGGTAAAATGCGTGATCTTGTAATCTTCTTTGCTGAGCCAGTAGGATAGAAACAAAATCATCCCCAGCTTCATGAACTCGGACGGCTGGATGCCAAACGAGCTGATCCCCAGCCAGCTGCGCGCCCCTCCGCGCACGACCCCGATACCGGGAATCAGCACGATGACGAGCAGGGCAAAACAGAGAAACAGCCCGATTTTGGCGTATTTCCGCAGCAAGCGGTAGTCCAGATTCATCATCAGAACCATCGCGATTAATCCGAGCACGGCAAACAACAGCTGTCTTTTGACAAAATAAAATGAATCGCCGTAATCATGGAAAGCGAGTACCGAACCCGCGCTGTATACCATCACGATTCCGATCGCCAGCAGTCCTAGAATGCTGGCCGCCAGCCAAAAGTCCGGCGCAGTACGGCTCTTGCCCATCGTGGATGCCACCTCTTGACAGAAAGTAGGGGCTTTTCCACCCCCCTACTTAAAGGGTATGCACCGCCTCTTTAAAAATGCGTCCACGCTCTTCATAGGAAGGGAACATATCCCAGCTGGCACATGCCGGCGAGAGTAGAACCACGTCTCCCTGCTCCGCCAGGCCGGACGCCTCCTTCAGCGCGGTACGCAGCGTTTCCGCGGCGCTGTCCACAGTATCGACCAGCACGATGTTCGCTAGACCCGCCAGCTCGGCAACTCTAGCGATTTTTTCCTTCGTCTGGCCGAGGGTAACGACGGCTTTCACCTTCTCTTTGAAAACCGGCAGCAGTTCCATATAATCGGAACCCCGATCCAAACCGCCGGCGATCAATACGATCGGCGCTTGCAACGCGCCCAGGGCCATGACCGTCGCCTTCGAATTGGTCGCTTTGGAGTTGTTATAGTACGCGACGCCCTGCTTCTCGTCCACGTACTCCAAGCGATGCTCCACGCCGCGGAAGGTCCGCAGCGGCTCAGCTAGCGCCTCGGGCGCAGCTCCTGCGGCAATCGACGCCGCAACGGCCGCCAGCGCGTTCTCGACGTTAAAGCGCCCCGGCAAGGCGATATCGGCGATATCGACGATACTGCGCACCTCGCCGTCGGCTCCTCGATACATGATGCGACGGACCAACCCATCCTCTACGTCCGGTATGTACGCCGGCTGGACATAGACGCCCTCCGATTTCAATTCCTCGGCCATCGAGAAGGGAATCAGCTGCGCGTGAATATAGGGCACAAGCTCCCGGCACACAGGGTCGTCCCAATTGATGACGGCGCGGTCGGTTTTTCGTTGGTTCGCGAACAGCTTGGCTTTTGACGAGATGTAATCCTCCATCGTTCCGTGGTAATCCAGATGCGTTTCCGCGACATTCAATAGGCAAGCTACTTCAGGTCGAAACTCCCTCGTGCCCTTCAACTGAAAACTGCTCAGCTCGGCGACAAGCCAGTTGCCTGCATCCGCCTCCTCCGCAGCCTCACACAGTGGAGTTCCGATATTTCCGGCGACAATCGGTCTCATCCCAGCGGCCTCCAGCATGTTGCCGATCCAGGTTGTCGTCGTCGTCTTCCCGTTGGAACCGGTGATGCCGAGGATTGGTGCCGGGCTAAGCAAATAGGCTACCTCGACCTCCGTTACTACCTCGATGCCAAGCTCGAGCGCGCGGGCCACAGGAGGAGCGGTGTATGGGATTCCAGGGTTTTTGACAACCAGCGAAATCCCTTCATGGATCAACCCCTCCGGGTGACCGCCGCATACAACAGAAATTCCCAAAGCCTCCAATTCGGATGCTTCGGGACACTGATCTCTTTCCTTTTTATCGTTGACCGTAATGAGGGCGCCATAGTTGTGCAGGGTTTTGGCGACCTGAACGCCACTTCTCGCCAAACCGAGAACGACGACTTGACGCCCCCGGTAATCTTCTGGATGATTCATCTTTTACAACCCCTTGTTCAAGTAAAGTCCAATGATCGCCAACACCAGTCCAACCGACCAAAACGTAACGACGACACGCCATTCCGACCATCCGGATAACTCGAAGTGATGGTGGATCGGGCTCATTTTAAATACCCGTTTGCCGCGCGTCTTAAATGAGACCACTTGAATGACGACGGACAGCATTTCGATCACGAAGATTCCGCCGATCACCAGGAACAGCAGCTCGGTTTTGGTAACGATGGCAATCGCTCCGATCGCCCCGCCGATGCCCAGCGAACCGGTATCGCCCATGAACACCTTGGCCGGGTGGGCGTTAAATACGAGGAAGCCCAACACGGCACCGATCATGGCCGCCGCGCAAACTGCAGCTGGAAGCGAGGTCACCTGCATGGCGATCACCGCAAACGCACCCAATGCAATCGCGCTGACGCCGGACAGCAAGCCGTCCACCCCGTCGGTAAAATTAACCGCGTTGGTCACCGCCATCATCATAATGACAATAAACGGATAATAGAACCACGGCCCCCAATCCAACGCAAACTGCGTTCCCGGAACGCTGATCGCGGTGCTGTGGCCTTCCGAGATCAGCAAAACGCACATGATGCCGGAGAATAGCAATTGTCCAATCAATTTCTGTCTGGGCGTGAGACCCAAAGACCGTTTAAACACAATTTTGATGTAATCATCGAGAAACCCAACCAGCCCAAAGCCAAGTGTAGCGACCAAGAGCACATAGAAGTCGGTATTCACGACCGAAAATTTCAGATAGGCCAGCGTAAACGCCAATAGAATGATCATGCCGCCCATCGTTGGCGTTCCGGCCTTTTTCAAGTGACTTTGCGGCCCTTCGCCGCGGATTTGCTGGCCGAATTTGAGCCGTCTCAGCAGCGGAATCACCAGCGGAGCCGAGATGACCGCCAGAATAAAGGATACGCCGATCGTTAACAAGATAAGTCCAAAATCCATGGGATCCCCCCCTTTCGCTGGTATTATGGTGTGAGCTCGCTAGTTTTGATCGCTTCGACGACTTCTTCGAGTTTCATGCCTCGGGAAGCCTTAACCAAGACGACGTCCTGCGGATGCAGCAGTGAAACCAGCTTACGGATCAGTTCAGACTTATCAGTATATGCAAAAATGCAGTCCGGGTCCATCTGTTTCTTGGCTCCTTCGGCGATTTGGCGGGAGAGCGGGCCGTAAGCGAACAGCAGATCCGCCATGCCCGGCGTCAACATTTCTCCGATCCCATGATGGTACTCCAACTCAGAAGCGCCAAGCTCCAGCATATCGCCAAGCACAGCTACCTTCTTGCGGTACCCCTTCATATGATCCAAAACGCCGATTGCCGCCTTCATGGAGGTGGGACTAGCGTTATAGGCGTCATTCAGGATTGTAATGCCGCTGCGGCCGACAACGACCTCGATGCGCATCCCGGTGAGCTCCACGTTGCTGAAGCCTTCGCGGATCGCCGACTCGTTCACCTTGTAGTGACGGGCAATGGTAATTGCGGCGAGCGCGTTGGTGACGTTATGCTCACCTAAGAGCGGCAGCTCAAACGGCGGCTCCCCTTCGCTGCCATGCGGCGTAAACAATGTTCGATTGTCGGTGAAGAGAATGCCGGTTGGATAGGCGTCATTTCCCGGTTGAAGCCCAAACGTTGCTGTTTGCAGCCCTTCCGGCTTCGCAGTGGACGGCTCGGCCAACACCTGAGGGATCAGAGGTTCGTCCCCATTGTATACGAATAGCCCCCCCGCCTTCATGCCCGCCAGGATCTCCAGCTTAGCCCTTGCGATCTCCTCCCGGGAGCCGAGCTGCTGCAGGTGGGATTCACCGATGTTGGTGATCACCGCCGTTTCGGGTTCGCCCAGTTTCGAGAGCAACTCGATTTCATGACGGCCGCTCATGCCCATTTCGAGCACGACGATTTCCGTATCCTCTGGCATGGCCAGAAGCGTCAACGGAAGGCCGATATGGTTGTTAAAGTTCCCTTTGGTTTTATGCACTTTATAGGTTGTAGACAAGAGAGCGTATACCAGGTCTTTGGTTGTCGTCTTCCCATTGCTCCCGGTGATGCCGACCACCTTGGCCCCGGTTTCGGTTAAGTACGATTTGGCCAGCGCCTGCAGCGCGATCAGCGTATCGTCCACGAGTACGGCCGGACCCGGCGGCGTTCCCTTCGATCGAGCCCATAGGCAAGCGCCTGCTCCCGCCTGCAGGCAGTCCGCGGCGAAATCATGGCCGTCGAACCGTTCTCCCGCCAGCGGTACAAACAAACAGCCTTCCGTTATTTGCCGGGAGTCCGTAACCACGCCTCGCACCAGGATGCCGGCATCGCCCGCCTCTCGAATCTGTCCGCCGCACATCGCGGCAATTTCCGCTAAGTTTCTTCTAATCACTTTGCCAAACCCCTTATCGCTTCTTTTGCTACGATTCGATCATCAAAATCGAGCACCTTGGATCCGATCAATTGGTAGGTTTCATGTCCCTTCCCCGCAATCAATACTACATCCTCACGGCTTGCCATTTCAATAGCCTTTTGGATGGCTTCGCGGCGGTCGACGATCAACTCGTAACGCTCTTGATCTACGCTGTCGTCTAGCAATCCCTGCTCGATATCACGCAAAATCGCATCCGGATCTTCGGTCCGCGGATTGTCGGAGGTGACAATCACCTGCTGCGCGTATTTCGCGGCAATGCGTCCCATAATCGGTCGTTTCGTACGATCCCGGTCCCCGCCGCAGCCGAACACGCAAATGACCCGCCCTTTAGCGAATTCATTTACCGTGCGCAACACGTTCTCCAAGCCGTCCGGAGTATGTGCGTAATCGACGATCACGGCGAATTCTTGACCTTCGTCGACGGCCTCCACCCGACCCTCTACGCCTTTGACGGATTCGAGGCTAGCTTTGATCTGCTCCAGCGGAATGCCCTCCAGCAAAGCTGCGGAGATGGCCGCCAACGCATTGTAGACATTAAATTTGCCAACCATCCGCAAAGAGATATCCGTGCTGCCGCAGAACGAATCTACATGGAAGAACGTCCCCCGGGCGGTAATGGAGATGTTTGAGGCTCGCACATCCGCTTCTTGCTCCACCCCATACGTGATTACTTCCGCCGCCGTTTGTTTGGCAAAGAAAGCACTTGCCGGGTCGTCGGCGTTCAGCACCGCATAGCTGCGCTCCTCCGGGTTCTCCGCATACGTATTGCCAAGCCGGGAGAAGAACAACGCCTTGGCCCCCCGGTAGTCCTCCATCGTTTTATGATAGTCCAGATGATCCTGGGTCAAGTTCGTGAATACGGCGGTACGGAAGCGAGTGCCTTTGACACGGCCCTGGTCCAGCGCATGGGAGGATACCTCCATCACGCAATACTCTCCGCCGCCTTTGGCCATATCATGCAAATAATTTTGCAGTTCAAGCGATTCCGGCGTTGTTCCCGACATTGGATAGGTTTGCCCGGCAAACCGGCGTTGGATCGTGCCGATCAAGCCCGTTTCCCGGCCCTGATCCTGCAAAATCCGCTCAATCAGATAGGTCGTGGTCGTCTTGCCGTTCGTGCCGGTCACGCCGATCACCTTCAGACGCGAGCTCGGCGAACCGAAAAACACGCCTCCAAGCACAGCCATCGCCAGTCGGCTGTCCTTCACCTTAAGCTGAGGCAGCCCGGCGTTATCCAGCCAACGTTCCACTACAAGAGCAGTCGCGCCTTGCTCAGCAGCCTGCCGAGCATAATCATGACCATCCACGGTGTGGCCGGGAAGGCAGATAAACAGATCTCCCGGTTCTACCTTGCGCGAATCGATGGCGATCCCTGTGCAGGACGTTTCCCCATCCCCTCTGATCTGCGAAGCCATTAAATAAGTTGCCAGTTCCTTAAGCAGCATAGGATACCCCTCCGTCTTTCAACTACGTGCTCTACACACTCATTCTATATTATCACCAAAAATTGCTCAGTTCAGGAATATTATTCACTTGTGATCGGATTATGATCATGTTGTAGTTCTGCTTCAGCTTCACTGCCCATGTAGATGCGGATGGTAGAGCCCTTCTCCACCCGAGATCCCGCTTTCGGCGCTTGGTTAATGACCACGTTGCCAGCGCCGGATCTAGCTAGATTAAAGTTCATGTTCATATCCTCGTAGATCTCTTGCGTCGTGTGACCGATAAGGTCAGGCACCGTAACGATCGGGATCTCCCCATATTTGTATTTCTTCGTGACCTGCTGTTGACGCGGCGGAACCTTCATATATTCCAGCGCGTCTTCCATGATGTTACGTACGATCGGCGCTGCCACCACGCCGCCGAACTGGATGCCCTGCGGGTTATCGACTGCGGTATAAACGACGATTTGCGGATCGTCTGCCGGAGCGAAGCCGATAAACGAAACGATATGTTCATTTTGCGAATAACGTCCGTTCACGACCTTTTGCGCCGTCCCCGTTTTACCGCCGACCCGGTAACCATCGATAAACGCGTTCCCGCCTGTCCCGTTGGCTACGACGCTTTCCAGCGCCGTGCGGATCTGCTTGGAGGTCTCCTCCGAAATCACCTGCCGCACCAGCTGCGGTTTTGTCTCGGAAACGACCTCGCCCGTATCCGGATTCGTCCACGACTTGGCGACGAAAGGCTTGAACAGCTTGCCTCCGTTAATCGCCGCGGACACCGCGGTAATTTGCTGAATCGGCGTGACCGATACGCCTTGTCCGAACGAGGTTGTCGCCAGTTCGACGGGGCCAACTTGGGGCAGCTTAAACAAAATCCCGTTTTCTTCCCCATTCAGATCAATCCCTGTTTTGCTGCCGAACCCGAAGTTTTTGATATACTGGAACAGCGTTTCTTTACCCAGCCGTTGGCCTAAGGCTACGAAACCGGGGTTGCAGGAGTTCTCCACAACTTGAAGGAACGTTTGACTGCCGTGGCCGCCTTTCTTCCAGCAGCGGAGCGTCGCTCCGCCGACCTTGACGTAACCGGGATCGAAGAACCGGTCATTCAGTAGGTCGACCTTCTTCTCTTCCAATGCCGCCGCCAGTGTAATGATCTTGAACGTGGAACCTGGCTCGTAGGTCATCCAGATCGGTAAATTCCGGTTATAAACCGCCGAATCGTATTCCTGGTAGGCTCCCGGCTCGTACCCCGGTCTGGCGGCCATGCCGAGGATTTCGCCCGTCTTCGGATTCATCGCGATCGTCAGCGCCGAATCGGCTTGCAGCCGGTCCATGGCCTGATCCAGCTCGCGTTCGATAATGCTCTGGATCGTTTTGTCGATCGTCAAGTTGAGATTCAAGCCGTCCTTCGGCTCTACATATTTCTCTGAGGAGCCCGGCATTAACCGCCCGCCGGCGTCGGACAAATAAGATACGCTGCCGTTCATCCCGCTGAGTAAGCTGTCGTATTTACTTTCCACACCGGTCAACCCCTGGTTGTACCCGCCGGTAAAGCCCAAAATATGTGCGGCAAGTCCGCCAAATGGGTAGTAGCGCTTATTATCTTCAGCGACAACAATACCCGGAAGAGCCAAATCACGAATTTGCTGCGCTTTTTCCATCGTAATTTTGCGTCCGCCGGGTTGCAGCCTGACTATGGATTGTCTCTTGGTGATCGACTTCAGAACCGATTCCTCGGTCATCCCAAGCAGTGGCGCCAGGCTCTTGGCCGTTTGCTCCGGATTCTTAATCTGCACCGGAATGGCCATCACCGTTGGCGTCGTAATATTATAAGCGAGCACGTTGCCGTTACGGTCGCTGATTTCACCGCGTTTTGCCGAATAGGGAATGTTTCGGCGCCAGGAATCCTCCGCTTTGGCAGACAATTCGGCGCCTTTTCCGATTTGAACGTAGGCAAGACGTACGGCCAGAGCCGCAAACAGCAAACACAACACCATTAACAGCCAGAACAATCTTCGTCTGACGGTAAACTTGGATACTTTCACAGGTCGCCCTCCTAACCCATCCTGAAACCTCATCATGAGTGTACTCATCACATGACTATTCAGGACAACCAGGGGTTAGAACAAGCTATGGCGAGTCCTGGACCGCATTTCCGCCCGTACCATCGCCTTCTCCGCCATCGGTGCCGGTATCTTCCGTCTGTCCGTCGTCGGTAGATACTTCCTCTTTGTCAGGAGGTTCCAGTGTAAGAATGACACGTCTCCCTCCGTTTTCATTAACGACTTCCTGTGAAACGACATACCCTTCACCTTCCGCTGTGACCGGGATCTGCAGCACGGACAGCAGTTCCATCGCATCGCGCAGCGATTCGCCTTGCAGGTTCGGCACGTTGATATCCGATCCTTTCTCCGTGAGCAGGTAAACGAATTGTCCGGTTTTCAGCGTACTTCCCGCCTTAGGGAATTGGGAAATAATTTCCGTCCCTTTCCCATAAGTGGCATAGGAAATGCCGCTTGCCGTCAGCTTATCTTTCGCCTGCTGGACCGCAAGACCGCCCACGTCAGGCACCTTCGGCCCCGTAACGCTGGTCTTCAACTGCGCATCGGCCGCGCCTTCCAATTTTTTCGGAACTCCCATGTACTGCAGCGTTTGATTCACGATCTTCTTGAATACCGGAGCCGCTGCGGTTCCCCCGCCCAGCTCGGAATCCTTCGGTTCGTCGATCAAAACGATGACCGCAATTTTCGGATCGTCCACCGGCGCGTAGCCAATAAACGACACGACCTGCTTCGTATAGTCGTATTGTCCATTCACAACTTTTACCGCGGTCCCGGTCTTGCCGGCAATCCGGTAGCCGTCAATGTAGGCGTGGCGTCCGGTCCCGA
This sequence comes from Paenibacillus sp. FSL R7-0216, assembly GCF_037969915.1. Classification (NCBI taxonomy): domain Bacteria; kingdom Bacillati; phylum Bacillota; class Bacilli; order Caryophanales; family Paenibacillaceae; genus Paenibacillus; species Paenibacillus sp. FSL R7-0216. Next base: position 3,447,540 of record NZ_CP150222.1, read on the forward strand.
TCTTTTGGTCCGAGACGACCTGTTCCAAATAGGTTCCAACTTCTTTAGCCTTTTCCGGCGTGAGGATCTGTTGAACGACCTTGGGTTTGGTGTCCTGCGCTTCACCGGTTTGCGGATCCGTAATCGACTTCACGATATGGGGCTCCATCAGCTTTCCGCCGTTGGCGATCGCCGATACCGCTACGATTTGCTGCAGCGGCGTGACGAGCAGCTTGCCGTGACCGTATGCCATCGCCGCAAAGTCGGCTTGCTGTACCGGATCCACGATCCCTTTGGATTCGCCCGGAAGCTCGATGCCCGTCTTTTTGCCGAATCCAAATTGGTCAACGTAAGTTTTCAGCCTTTCCGGTCCCAGCATCTCGTAACCGAGTTTGACGAAAGCAACGTTACTGGAGCGCTTGACGCCCTCCAAATAAGTGATCTCGCCCCAACCGGATCGCTTCAAGTCATGGATGGTTTGTCCCGGTACCCGGATGCTCCCGGACATGTACGTTGCGTTCGGATTGAACAAGCCGTCCTGTACCGCTCCTGCCAAGGTCACGATTTTAAATGTGGAGCCCGGCTCGTAGACCGACTTGATCGCATGGTTGTAAAAATTCTTCTGATCGACGTCCGCCCAATACTCGTTTGGGTTATATGTAGGCATATTGGCCATGCCGAGAATTTCCATCGTGTTCGGATCGGCTGCGATCACCGTCATACTGATTGGTTGCAGCTGAGCGTAAGCTTCTATCATCGCCTGCTCGATATAATATTGAATGGTATAATCGATCGTTAACTTCAGATTATCCCCGTTTTTCGCCGGCGTATAAATCTCACTCGCCTTCGGAATTTCGATTCCGCGACCATCGCGCTTGTATTCGATCGAACCGTCAACGCCTTTCAACTGCTCGTCGTAAAAAGCTTCGAGTCCGGATACCGCCTTACCTTCACGGTCGAGATAACCCAAAACGTGGGAAGCTAAGCTTTGCTTCGGATAATAGCGTTTTTGATCCTTGATGATATAAATGCCGACGTCTTGCATGTCTTGATGTTTTTCTTTCAACTCGCCGATGAAGGCTTGTACCTGGTCTCTTAAGTCCTGGTCAATTTTCCAACCTTCATTCCGAACTTCGCGTTGCGTAAAATACTCGCCGGATTCTTTCTTGGCGTTTACGATGTCCCGCAACTCGTTCTCGTCTTTCCCGAGGACTTTGCCAAGTCCTTCAACCACCTCGTCCTGAAGGTCGTATTTGTTTAAGAGTTCAGGATTCACGGCCACCGTATAGGCCGGAGCGTCCACCGCCAAAACATCGCCGTTTCGATCGGTGATCGTTCCCCGTGTCGCCGGCAGCGGCTTTTTGGTTGACCAGAGTTCCTCTGCATGCGCCTGCCAAAAATCAGCCTGCACAACCTGCAACCAGAACGCTCTACCCATCAATACAGCAAAAAAGAGGGTAATACATCCCCCTATCAGCAGTGTTCGAAGCTTTATTCGCTTGATCATGGCAAAACCTCTTTAGACTTTATTTCTTGGCCGTAGCCACGCCATCTGCCGCAGCCGCCGTTTCGGTGCCCGCGTTGAAGCCGTTATTCTCGTCAGTTCCCGTAGGAACTTGGACGTGGAAACCTTCCACCTCAGGCTGTACATAACCGAGCTCATTCGCCTTCAACGGAATCTGCTCCTCCAGCTTTTCCTTCTGGATCGTCAATTCCTTCACTTCGGCGTTAATGGTTTGAATGTCCGTATTCAAATTAAACATTTGCCGCTTTATGTTGTAAAGTGACACATTTTGCCATAGCAATCCGCCCATGATCGCCACGCAAAACAGGACCGTCATCATATACAAAAGCTTCTCACGAACCGGCAGCGGCGATCGGCGGGTGACCACCTTCGTCGTTTCCCGATAACGCTGCGATTGATAGCTGCGTTCCGTTTGCTTCTCTTTAACTGCCAGATTCCCTCGCGTATAAGCCATTTACGATACCTCCACACCAGTTTGCAATTTCTCCGCCACGCGCAATTTCGCCGAGCGGGCCCGTGGATTATCTGCCAGTTCCCGCTCCGACGGGACTAGCGGTTTCCGATTGATTAATTTCAGTGAACCTTTGCCTCCGCACACACACATCGGAAAGTCGGGTGGGCAAGTACATTTCTCAACATAGCTAGCAAAAATCTGCTTGCAAATTCGGTCCTCAAGCGAATGGAAGGTGATGACCGAAGCCCGGCCTTCCGGCGCTAAACAGCGGATGGCCGCATGCAACCCTTCCTCGAAGGCTCCCAGCTCGTCGTTCACGGCGATGCGCAGCGCCTGAAAGCTGCGTTTGGCCGGATGTCCGCCCGTCCGCCTTGCCGCCGCCGGGATCCCTTCCTTAATCAGCTCGACAAGCTGCTCCGTCGTTTCGATTGGTTCCTGCTCGCGCCGTTCCACGATGACTCTAGCGATTCGCCTGGAAAATTTCTCTTCGCCGTATTGAAACAAAATACGAGCAATTTCACGTTCCGACCACGAATTGACGATCTCCCGCGCCGTCAGGGACGCGGACTGATCCATCCGCATATCGAGCGGCGCGTCCGCGTTATAGCTAAACCCCCGCTCCCCCTCATCAAATTGGGGAGAGGAAACGCCGAGGTCGAACAAAACGCCATCCACTTGGGGAATCCCGTTTAACTGTGGCACTCCCTCGATCTCCAGCAGTTTTTGCTCGATATAGCGAAAATTGCTTTTTACCAAAGTTAATTTGTCTGCGTAGGCTGTGAGCCGCTCTTTGGCATTGTCCAGCGCCCAGTCATCCTGGTCGAAAGCAATCAGCCTTCCGCCTGGACCCAGCTTGGACAAGATCACTGAGCTGTGACCGCCGCCCCCCAGCGTACAATCCACGTAAATGCCGTCCGGCTTGATGCGTAACCCTTCTGTCGCTTCTTCTTTGAGTACCGTGATGTGATGGAACAAGACTTACGCCCCCAAACCTGAATTCATTTTAAAGAGGTTATTCAAAAAGTCATCTTGAAAACCTGACTTATTGAACACGCGCTTAAAGATCGAAATTGAAGTCGACCAATTTTTCAGCAATTTCATTGAAAGTATCTTCCGACTGCTGGAAGTACTGCTCCCAAGTGTCTTTACTCCATATTTCTACCCGGTTTGACACGCCGAGAACAACGCAATCCTTCTCCAGCTTGGCATACTGCCTTAGACTGCCTGGCAAGTTTACCCTTCCCTGTTTATCCCATTCGCATTCCGTCGCTCCTGAGAAAAAGAAACGGGTAAATGCGCGGGCGTCGGACTTCATCAACGGCAGTGCCTTCAGCTTCTGCTCCAGGACTTCCCACTCCTGCATCGGATAAACGAAAAGACACTGGTCCAAGCCGCGGGTAACGACGAAAGAGCTGCCGAGGAGATCACGAAACTTAGCCGGTATGATAATCCGGCCTTTATCGTCAATGCTATGTTGGAATTCCCCCATAAACATTGGTGACTCACTCCTTACCTCTTTCCCCCACTTTGCACCACTTTACACCACCGTGATATGTAACTATTCCACATTGGATGAGAAAATCCTTCTATTGTTCATAATTTTTTTTGAAGTGGCGTTAGCGTGACTATTGAAGGGCGGAGCCAGCGATCGCCAAAACACGACAAAAAGGACGATCCCGGCAGATTCCTCTGCACGAGATCGTCCTAATTCTGAATTAACGGTAATTTGTAGCGTTATTTCTTTCATCATCGCCCGACTTTGCCCAAACCGGTGAATTAGCGGTACGATTTACCGTTAATTATCATCTACCGGCTGAAAAGCAATAATTAGCGGTGCAAAATACCGTTAATTCCCCCCCGATGCGACGCAGCTATAAATTCAACTCCGCTCAAGCCCCAAGGATCAACCGAATTAATGCTCTTGCCAGCTATCCAGGTAAGCGCGCTGCTCGGCGGACAATGTATCGATATTTACGCCAAGGCTTTCCAGCTTGAAGCGGGCAACTTGCTCGTCGAGCTCGTAAGGGACGTTGACGACCGTTTTGCCGATTTCCTTATAGCGGTCGTTTACGTATTTCAGGGACAACGCTTGCAGCGCAAACGTCATGTCCATGATTTCGGCTGGATGTCCGTCACCCGCAGCCAAATTGACCAAACGGCCTTCCGCGAGCAGATACATTTTGCGCCCGTCCTTCAGTTGATATTCCTCGATGTTGCGACGTACGGTGCGGATCGATACGGAACGCTCTTTAAGTTCCGGCTTGTTCACTTCCACGTCAAAATGACCCGCATTGGACAAAATAGCGCCGTCCTTCATGACATCATAGTGCTCGCCGCGGATGACATCTCGGTTACCGGTCACGGTGATGAAGAAATCGCCAACCTTCGCCGCTTCCAGCATTGGCATCACTTGGAAGCCATCCATGACGGCTTCGACCGCTTTGATCGCGTCGATTTCCGTGACGACGACGTTCGCGCCAAGGCCCTTTGCTCGCATCGCTACGCCTTTGCCGCACCAGCCGTAACCGACCACAACGACGGTTTTGCCGGCCACCACCAGATTCGTCGTCCGGTTAATTCCGTCCCACACCGATTGACCGGTTCCGTAGCGGTTGTCGAACAGATATTTGCAATAGGCGTCATTGACCGCCACCATCGGGAATTTGAGTTTTCCTTCTTTGTCCATCGCTTTCAGCCGCAAAATACCGGTCGTCGTCTCCTCAGCGCCGCCCCGTACGTTCTCCAGCAAATCCGTCCGTTCCGAGTGCAAAATCGTGACCAAATCGCCGCCATCGTCGATAATCAAATCCGGTTTTGTTTCAAGCGCTTTGATCAACAACGCCTTATATTCTTCCGGCTCAGGATTATATTTGGCATAAACCGTCACGCCATCTTCAACCAATGCCGCACAGACGTCGTCCTGCGTCGACAGCGGATTACTTCCGGTAATGGTCACCTCAGCACCGCCTGCTTGCGCGACCTTGGCCAAATAAGCCGTTTTCGCTTCCAAATGAAGCGAGATCGTGACTTTCAATCCCTTAAATGGTTGCTCGGCCTCGAATTGCTTACGAACCCGGTTCAGCACCGGCATATGGGCTTCCACCCAATCGATTTTCAAATGTCCTTCCGGGGCTAGCTTCAAGTCGGTGATGATACTGTTCTGAATTGCTTCTGAGCTCATATTCGTCTCCTCCTATAAATAAATAATTCGATGTTTGCCAGTCAACTCATAAGGAATATCCAGCAGGTCTTCGATCCAATCCATTCCGAACCGATTCAAAGTATCAAATAGATTGTAAACTCTCTCCTGCGGCTTGTTCAAAGGGAATAACGACAATTGAATCCGGTCAAAATGACGCAGGCCGGTTTCATGGATTTTCTCCATCGCATCCTTCGCCTTGCCGCGTAGGTAATCGATTTGATCGAGAATTTTGTCCCTGTTCACCGTCCCAAGTCGAGACAACCCGCTCTCGACCCCGGCTAGTTCCTCAAGGAGTGGCGCATACAGTTCCCCAAACGCAGCAACAACTTCATCGAACCGTTCGTCGACCTGCATACGCTCCTGAGCAGCGAGCCAAGCGCTCCGTTTGCGATGGAAGACCTCAGGATCCTTTACATCATTCCAGCTAAGCTCGTATTTCTTCATATGCTTCTGTATCGTCCCGTCAATCACGGTAAAAGATTCCCGGGGCAGCAGCAGCGGCATTTTCAACCCAAGCTTCTGAAACGCCTTGCGCGTAAGCCCCCAGTAGGCGATCTCGCCGGGGCCCAGCACCGAGCCTAGAACAGGAAGCAGGCTGTCTTGCATCAGCGGGCGAGTCAGTACATTATTACTGAATCGCTCCGGATGTTTCCTTAGCTCCTCCAACAATTCGTCAGCCGTAAAGGTAACCTTGCCCTTGCGGTCTTCAAACCGGTCGTTCCGCTTAAACAACAATAGACGTTCACGCTCGCTTATGTAGAACAAATTAGCCCCGTTTTCGGCCACTTCCGCGGACGGTTCGTACCCCAACCCTGCCATATCGCGTACCGTCTCATGGTAAGCCGACTCCAGCTCATCATTTTGACGGATCATCCGCTCGAACACCGGCATCTCCAGTCGGCGCAACTCAGGATCCGACGAATCCAGCAGCACCAGGCCATGCTTTCCGAATAAGGCCCCGATCAACTTGGCAAAATGCGCCGTCAAATTATCCGCATCCTCTGAACAACATCGTACCAGTTCCATGATGCCCGCCTTATGCTCGCTGTCCGGAAGCAGCTGCTCCAGTTCTGACACGGCCTTATCCCAAGCTTCGGCCTCCACCTTCGTAAAGCTAACCGGCAGCCGGTCCATCGCCCCACGGTGCATACGAATTCGACGCACTTGCAAATCCTGCGATAACACATAGGTATGATTGACCTCGTCCCAATCGTGATCCTCGCCGGCGATCCAAAATACCGGCACAACCGGGCGGTTTAACCGATCCGAAGCCGCCTTTGCCGCTTTAAGGATCGTCACCGCTTTATAGACGACGAGCAGCGGACCGGTGAATACCCCGCTCTGCTGTCCACCAACAATCACCGCTGTACCGGGCAACTCCAGTTGGCCGATCGCCCGTCCAACGGCCGGATCGGGGTTATAACGTCCGTTATATTCACGTAGTCGGGTGGCCAAAGCCTTCCGATCCACGCGTGTATGTTCCGTTTGATCTAACCACACGGCCCGTTCAGTCCAACTTTCGGACTGGCTCGGATCGCTCTCATATAATAGTTCAACCGCGGAGAACTGATTGATATATACCTCAGCCAGCGGCCCCGCGAACGAAAGTTGCTCTTGAACGACATTCATCAGGTAGCGTCCTCCTGTCTGCATCAAAACCTTCCTTGATTGTACCGGATGTCCGGCCGCTCCGTCAAAGAAATCCTTACTTTTGCGAAACTTCTAACTTTCCGTAACCATTAAGCGCAAAAAAACTCCCGCAACCGTCATTTACGGCTGCGGGAGCTCGCAGGTTCAATCAGCCTTTCTTTGGCATGGAGACGAAATGTCCTTTGGACACTTCAACCAGCTCAGAGTTGTCCAAATCGAACAATCCGCCGCCGGATGTGCCTTCTTTGCCGATCGGGCCGCTTGCGGTATCTTCTAACTGGATCCGTTTCTTGTTGGCTTCAATTTCCGGATCCGGGATCGGAATCGCGGACAAGAGCGTTTTCGTATAGGGGTGCATCGGGTTTGCATACAGTTCTTCACTATCTGCAAGTTCCACGATCCGGCCGAGGTACATTACCGCAACCCGGTCACTGATATGTTTGACCATGGACAAGTCATGCGCGATAAACAGATACGTCAATCCCAGGCGATCCTGAAGATCTTCAAGCAGGTTGACGACCTGCGCTTGGATGGATACGTCGAGCGCCGAGATCGGTTCATCGCAGATGATGAACTTCGGATTTACCGCAAGCGCGCGGGCAATCCCGATCCGTTGACGTTGACCCCCGGAGAACTCGTGCGGATAACGCGTTGCATGGTCCGGGTTCAAACCAACCATATCGAGCAACTCTTCGACCCGTTTTTTGCGTTCCGCGTGAGAACCGGCCATCCCGTGAATATCCAACGCTTCGCCGATGATATCCGTAACGGTAAAGCGCGGATTCAGCGATGCATATGGATCCTGGAAGATCATCTGCATATCGCGGCGCATGGCCTTCATCTTCTTCGGCGACAATTGGTTGATATCCACGCCGTTAAAGCGGACACTGCCGGCTGTCGGTTCATACAAACGAAGGATCGTACGGCCTGCGGTCGATTTACCGCAACCCGATTCACCAACGAGGCCAAGCGTTTCGCCTTCAGCGATCGAAAAGCTAATATCGTTGACGGCTTTCAGAACGTTGCCGCCGCCGACATTAAAGTATTTTTTCAAACCTTCAACTTCAATCAAGGTTTTGCCTTTGCTCATGACGACTGTACCTCCTTGGCCATCGGATGAAGATCCCAGCAGCGAGCCGTATGCGTCTCGCTGAATACGGTCGCGCTTGGATCGATGCGTTCGCAAATCTTCATCGCCTGGTCGCAGCGAGCAGCGAAAGGACAACCGATTGGCGGCTTAATCAAATCCGGTGGCGTGCCGATAATTGGAATAAGCGGTTCGCCTTTCTTTTGGTCCAAACGAGGCATCGAACGGAGCAAACCTTTTGTATAAGGATGCTGCGGGTTCTTAAAGATCTCCCATTTCGTCCCGGTTTCCACCACTTCCCCGGCATACATAACGATAACGCGGTCACACATGCCTGCCACGACACCAAGGTCATGGGTGATCAGAATGATGGAAGTTCCAAGCCGGGATTGCATTTCTTTCATCACGTCCATGATTTGGGCCTGGATCGTAACGTCGAGCGCCGTCGTCGGTTCATCCGCGATCAGCAGTGAAGGCCGGCAAGCCAGGGCAATGGCGATCATAACACGCTGCCGCATGCCCCCGGAGAATTCGTGTGGATATTGGTTAAAGCGGGCTTCCGCATTCTTGATGCCAACAAGCTTGAGCATTTCGACAGCCTGTTTCTTCGCTTCGCCCGCTGACATATTCTGATGTTTGATTAATACTTCAGTAATTTGTCGGCCTACTTTGATCGTAGGATTCAAGGAGGTCATCGGGTCCTGAAATATCATGCCAATATCTTTCCCGCGGATCGATTCCATTTGCTTATCGCTTTTCTTCAATAGGTCTTGCCCTTGAAAAACAATTTCACCTTGTTTAATGATGGAAGGAGGGGATGGAATCAGGCGCATAATCGTTTGGGCCGTGACGCTTTTGCCGCTGCCGGATTCGCCGACGATCGCAACCGTTTCACCTTTCCCCACTTCAAAGTTCATGCCGCGGACGGCCTTCACTTCTCCACCTTTGACTTGGAAGGAAACATGCAAATCTTTGACTTGTAAAATCGGCTCCATTCATTCCACCTCCTATTTCTTCAATTTAGGATCCAGCGCGTCGCGAAGACCGTCGCCAAAAATGTTAAACGATAACATGGTCAAGCTGATCAGAATTGCTGGGAACAGCATACGCCATGGGTAGTACAACCAACCGGTCAGCGCATCGTTGATCATCGAACCCAGCGAAGCAACCGGAGCCTGTACGCCCAGACCAAGGAAGCTTAAGAACGCTTCGGCGAAAATCGCGTTTGGCACGGACAACGTGACCGTAACGATGATCGGGCCCACCGCATTCGGCAACAGGTGGCGGAACAACAAGCGTCCATGGCCTGCGCCCATCGAGCGGGAAGCGAGCACGTATTCGCGGTTTTTCAACTGCATAATTTCACCGCGCACGATCCATGACATGTTAATCCAGCCGGTAATCGTTAATGCCAGGATAATTGTCCCCAAACTTGGCTCCATCACGACCAGCAAAAGAATCGTAACGAGCAGGTAAGGAATGGAGTACAGGATTTCAGAAAACTTATTCATAATTTCATCGACACGGCCGCCATAGTAGCCCATGATACCGCCGTAAATGACGCCAATCAACAGGTCGATACAGGCTGCAGCCAAACCGACGATCAGGGAAATGCGCGCCCCCATCCAGGTCCGGATGAACATATCGCGACCGAGGTCGTCCGTTCCAAACCAATGCGTAGCCGAGGGGCCTTTGTTGGTATACAAGAGATCGTTCGAATAATAGTTATAGCCGTAAATCTTGCCGACGAGCCAAGGAGCGATAATCGCGGTTAGCGTAATCAACGCCAAGATGATCAAAGCCGTCATCGCCAGCTTGTTGCTGCGTAACCGTTGCCAAGCGTCGCGCCAGGCGGATATACTTTCGCGTTGGATCACTTCGGCTTCTTTCTCGTCCGTGCCGATTTTGCGAAAATCGTCCGCGGTTAGATCGGCTGGAGTCGGCATCATTTTGATCGGATTCGATTCCATGCGCATTATCCCTCCTTCCCTTTCGAAAGTTTAATTCTTGGATCCACGATCACATAGAGAATATCTGTGATGAAACGAGCCAACATCAGCAATACGCCATAGAAGATCGTAATCCCCATAATCAGCGGATAATCGCGGACGCTGATCGCTTGCACGAACTGTTTGCCAATGCCGCCGATCCCGAAGATTTGTTCAATTACCACAGAACCGGTAACAATGTTCGCGGTCATCGGTCCCATATAGGTGATGACCGGCATAATGCCGTTGCGGATCACGTGGCGGAACAGGATAGCCATCCAACCGAGGCCTTTTGCCTTGGCGGTTTTGATATAATCGGCATGCAAGACCTCCAGCATGCTAGAGCGGGTTAACCTCGCGATAAACGCAATCGGTTGCGCGGTTAGGGCCGCCACCGGTAACACGTAATACAACGGTCCCTTAAAGCCCATCGTCGGCAACCAGTGCAACTTCGAAGCGAATACATATTGCAGCAAAGAAGCGACGACAAAGCTCGGCACCGCGATGCCCAGCACCGCTAACACCATCGCCACATTGTCAATCAATTTGCGATGATACAGCGCTGCCAGCATACCAAGTACCACCCCGACAACTAACGCGACGACGATAGCTACGGCTCCCAGCTTCAAGGACGCTGAAAACGTTTGACCGATAATGTGGGAAACATCCTGATTGATCTGTTTCATGGAAATTCCCAAATCGCCCTGCGCAATCTCACCCAAATATTTCAGATACTGCTGATAAACGGGCTTATCGAGTCCCAGCTGTTCAACTAGTCGTTCTTTGATTGCCGGTGGCACCTGCTTCTCCGATGTCAGGGGGCTCCCCGGAATGGCTTTCATCAGAAAGAAGGTCGCCGAAATGAGTATAAACAGCGAAACCAACATATAGAAAAACTTATTGGCAATATAACGCACCATGCCCGTTCACACCTCCTTCTTATAAATTTCGACATATATCGATTTTAGGTGAAAAAAACCACTTTGTCTATTCCATATAATTGTATAAGGACGAAATGCTTGGAAGAAATCCGCGCACAAAAAAAACGGGATATATATGGAATACCCACATATATATCCCGAAATTCCTATGAAGTTTGATACTTACCGATTAATGCTCCAACAGGTAAGCGCGGCTGTAATCGATCGCGCCACTGAAGTCCAATACTACGCCTTTCAGGTACGGTTTCGTAGCCGAAACGTTCGTGTAGTAGTAGAGCGGCATCAGGACTTGATTGTCCTTCATCAAGATTTCTTCGGCTCTTGCGAAGTTTGCATCGCGTTTCGCCATATCGTCACTAGTTTTCGCTTCTTGGATCAGCTTGTCATACTCTTCATTCGAGAAACCAGTGTCGTTGTTACCGCCGCCTGTTACCCACATATCCAAGTAAGTCATCGGATCGTTGTAGTCAGCACTCCAACCAGCACGAGCGACTTGGTAGTTCAAGTTTTGACGGTTTTCGATGAAAACGGCCCATTCTTGGTTTTCCGATTTCACGTCAACGCCCAGGTTTTTCTTCCACATGTCAGCAACTGCCAAAGCGATTTTCTTGTGAGCTTCACTGGAGTTGTAGATCAAAGTGATTTCAGGAAGTTTGGTGTAGCCTTCTTCTTTCATCCCTTGTTCCAAAAGCTTCTTCGCTTCTTCCAGGTTCTCTGTGAAGTAGTCGTCTTTGTGCTCATTACGATATTCATCGTTAACGCCTTTGATACCCGGAGGTACAAAACCAAATGCCGGTACTTGACCGCCAAGTGTTACATTATCAACAATTGCTTGACGATCGACAGCCATCGAGAATGCTCTGCGGATATTCACGTTGTCGAACGGTTTCGCCGTTACGTTAAATTCATAGTAGTACGTACTGGAAATACCTTTGATTTCCAATTCATCTTTCAATTGATCCTTCAGGATCGGGATTTGGTCGGTCGGAATTTCACCGTTAGGCGCACCGGCACGATCCAATTCGTTGTTTTGGTAAGATGCCAGCTCAGTCGCGCTGCTGTTTACCAAGGACATCGTAACTTTGCTCAACTTGATGTTAGCTGCATCCCAGTAGCTTTCATTCTTGGTCACTTCGATCGTTTGACCCTTCACCCAGTTGGTCAAGGTGAACGCACCGTTCACGATCATTTTGCTTTGGTCAACCGCCCATTTCGGGTCATCCTTCACGGATTGGTGAACCGGATACAACGTATAGAAAGAAGTCAAGCCCAGGAAGTACGGTGTCGGAGATACCAGATCAACTTCCAGCGTGTAGTCGTCAACTGCTTTAACGCCGACTTGGCTGAAATCCGTAACTTTTCCTTCATTATATTCTTGACCGTTTTTCAGGTACCACAATTGGTATGCATAAGGTGCAGCCGGATCTGTCTTCGGGCTCAGGACGCGTTCCCATGCGAAGACGAAATCGTTCGCGGTTACAGGGTCGCCATTGCTCCATTTCGCGTCTTTACGCAGGTGGAACGTATACTTCGTACCGTCGATGTCCCAGCTTTCAGCTGCAGCGGGGATGACTTGACCAGATTCGTCCTGGCGCGTAAGTCCTTCGTACATCAACTTCAGAACGGTGTTGGCTTGGCTGTCTTGAGCTTGAGCCGGGTCGAATGTTGGCGGCTCCGCGCTCAGGTTAATTCTAAGCGTTTGATCCGCGGCCAATTTCTCTCCACCGCTGTTGCCACTGTCGGAAGCCGTATTGCCTCCGTTAGCTGCGCCGTTATTGGCAGCGCCATTGTTCCCGCCGTTCGAACCGCATGCGGCAAGCAAAGTGCCGACTGCAAGAACGAGCGTCAGAAGAAGCAAAAGACTTTTACTCTTCTTCATCTAGCAATATCCCCCTTAAAATGTTTTGGTATATGTTTTTAGATTATACAACCAGCGGTCAAAAAAATCCAACATAAATTTAAAGATTTTTCGCGCGATTTGATAAATTCAGCGCTTTTCTTTAACAAAATAGTCCAATATACAATATTGACATTTGTTTTCCTTAACAATTAACCAAAGATGTCATTCATTTATTCGGTATTCACCTGTATCCGTAGTTTGATCTATGCCGCTGTAATATATGTAATGAAGCTAATCAAAAATAACAGGACATAAGCCGCACCGGTTCCCGCAAACGCCAGGCGCCAAACTACGCGAAACAGCTTACGACCGTCAACCTTCCCCTTCAGGCGAGTCTGTGCGCCGCCAATCAACCCTCCGACAACCAGCAGAATGATGAGAATGAGATAGAAGCCAAAGGTTGAATGAAACACGTTATTGAACAACGCGGATACTGAAAAGATCAGAAACAGCGTCGTCACGTCCATAGCTAGCTTCAGCGCCGCTTTTTTATCCCGTCTCACTTGGAAATGAATGAAATAAACCAGCCCAAAAGGAATGATTGGGATCATGGCCAACACGATAAAGGAAGAGACCAACGCTTCCAAAGCCCCACCTCCACATCAATTTGTAATTAAAAAGATGACTTGCCAAGTAAGTAACTATATTTTTATATTCATGTCAGGTTATAATGCGCGGACCAGCCGCCATACCATTTCATGACCGGGGGCTGAAATCCCCTTGGTTTGTGCCATTTCGACCAATCGCCCGTTAATATAATCGATTTCCGTCGGCGTGCCCTGTTGCACATCCTTTAACATCGATGAGATATTGGTGGTTGTTGCCCGGCATACCTCTACGATTTGATCAAACATGTCATTATCGCAGGGAATCCCGTTGGAGTTATAGATTGCAGTACCTTCCTCGCATAACTGCCGCAGCAGGAGGAGTCGCTCCTCTTTTTCAAGCAACTGTCCGTTCGCAACCCTCCATAGAGCTGTTAACGGATTGATGACGGCATTGATCAGTAGCTTCTTATAGATTTCCCTCTCGATGTCTTTCGACAAAAGGGCGGTAAATCCTGCTGTCTCAAGCATTTTTACCAAACTTTCTCCATACCCGACTTGATCGTGCGAGCTACCGCTCTCGCCAATTTGCGTTGTCCCATGGCCGGCCCTGACGACGCTATATTCGTTTATCCGTTTCGCGCCTTCCGTCGTGATCGCCGCATATACCGGTACGCCAGGCAATGCGCTGCGAATCAACTCCATGTGTCCTACTCCATTTTGAAAACACACGACCTTCGTCTCCGGACCCGCAAGTTGGCCGACGGAATTCAGCAGCTTGGTATCCAGATGCCGTTGTTTTGTCGTTAGTAGCAGCCAATCGGCTCGTTTGGCGATCTCGATCGAACCGCTTTCTTCCATATAATAAGCTTCGAATTGATTTCCCTCTACGTTGAATGAGGTCCCGTTCGGTTCGTCGAGCCGGATTCCTTCCTGCTTCAGCGAAATGGCTTGCTCGGGAGTCCTTGTCCAAAATCGAACGGACTCGCCGGACGACGCTAGCTTGCCACCAAAAAGCAACCCCAGCGCCCCTGCGCCAATAATATCAAATTGCATTGAAGCTCCACGTCCTTTCTTTCCTCCTATTCCCTTTATACCAAACCCTTCCCCTAAAACACAAAACTCCTGCCGTTTCGGCAGGAGTTTTCTGTCTCGTCCCTCTTATTCGATTCGTTCTAAATTTCCGTTCGCATCCATTTTAAATCGAGATTTACTTTCCTCGTCCTCTTCGTTCAAAAAAGCCAACCGCCGGGCCCGGTCCATAATCTGAATTAACGCCTTATAATCGTCGTTGACGACCCGATAATCGGTCTGTACCTCATTGACCTGCGTCGATAACCGTTCGTTTTCTTCGCGAAGTGCGGCAAGCTCCTCTTCTTTCTCACGCAGCTCCTTCTCCAGCGATTTCATTTGACGGTTCGTCTCCTGAACCGTACTTTTCCATCCGCGCAAAAAACGGATCACCGCATCGATGGATATCGTTTCCTCGGTTACTCCATCACTGCCGCGATAACCACCGTCGTCCATTTCGACGGAAGCGAGGGAAGCCATGCCGGAACCCGCGATGAGCGGGGTTTGCTTTTTCATATAATTCCGTTTCTGTCTCTGTGCTTTGGCGATGCTGATGGCCGCTTCGTATTTTTTCCGTACGCAGCTATTCCATCGGAAACCGCAGGCCGCCGCCGTTCTGCCAATCCGTTCCCCGACCTCTTCGAAAGCGTTTAATTGGGTGCTGCCCTCCCGTATATGCCGAAGAGTCACCTCGGCCAGAATCAAATCGTCTTCTGCGCTCCATGCATCTTGTCTCACAGCTGTCATGCTATAAAAACCTCCTAACGACATCCTAGTCTAACCGTCTTCCAACCGGCGGTCTCCGGCAGGCGTATGGGTAAAATGCTTCTTACTCCATTTCTATGCCTCTCATAGAGTTCATAGAATCTATTTGATACTAAAATGTATTTCCAAAATCAAGGAACTCCATACATGACGTTCGCGGAAACGAATAACATAAGCATATGACAGTCGATAATACTGTTATATTGCTCACATTGTCATTTGCAGAATCTGGCTAAATATTGACTTTTCGTTTACACTTTTCGGCCTAACGGGTATAATGAGAAAAGAAATGGAAGGTTCGTTGATACATAAGAAAGGGGGATTACCTCGTGGCACGCATGTTCCGCGTCCTTGGCTTCTTCACTTTGGCTATTGGGCTTATGGCCTTTGCGGGCGATATGACGGAAATGGCCTTGCTATTTTTCTTGCAAACCGCCTTTTTCGTACTTTTCGGCTACTTGAAGTTTACCGAGAGAACCTATATCCTGCTGTTTTGGGGATACATGATCGTCGCTTTTACCGGTTTCAGCTACTGGACGATCTTTAAAATGGGTTTGCCCCTCTAATCCCAAGCGTTCATAAGTGTTCCAAAAGGGTGTTTCGGCTGTGGGCCGGAACGCCTTTTTTCGTTGCTTCTGCTATTTCCGAACCTGTTATCATATATATAGTACAACTATTGACGGGAGAGGATCGCTGTTGAAGAAACGCCTCATATCGCTCTGTCTATTGCTCTCATTGACTGCCCTCCATATTACCGGCATGCCAGCCGTTGCCGCACCGCTCACCGCCGAAGAACAACAAATCCTGGAGCAAAGCTTGTCGATTCAGGAAATCGACCGGGAAATCGAACGGATTGAGTCCCGCCAGCAGGAGACAGAATCGGCCATTCGTGATTTGCAGGAACAGCTTTCCGATAAAAATAAACAAATTCGCGTCAGCCGGGAGCAAGCCGGCTTAAGGCTGCGTGCTTATTATATGGGAGAACGGGAAAATCTAATGTACGCTTTGCTGAGCGTGAACAACCTTAAGGATTTTTTTACCGTATTGGACTATTACCAACTCATTATGGATCGGGATCGCGCCGTATTAAACCAATACAAGTCGGACTACGCCAAGCTAAAGCGTACAAAACAGAAACTGGATGATACTTCCATTGAATTGGCTCGCATGAAAGAAGAGCTTCAGCTCCAACGTAGCCGTGTCGCCGCTCTTCAGCAAAGGGTCGATGAAACGCTTGGGCTCAGTGCCGACCCCGAAAAGCTCAAAGCGCTGATTCAAGAGCTCACGGTTTATTGGGAGAATGTCGGATTATATGAGTTGCGGAAGTATTTTCAGGCACTCAGTTCCGCCATGTCGCACTTTCCCGACTTCCTGCAGCAAAACGAGAACAGCTTGATTGCCGAAAAAGGCGGTTATCGCCTGGAAATCCGCGAAGAAGAGCTTAATGCATTTCTATATAGTCAAAACGAGCTGTTGAAAGATATGAGTTTTCGCTTCGAAAAAGATAAGATCGTTGCGCGAGGTAGCCGGGAGGGCTTGAAGCTCGAGGTTGAGGGACATTATACGGTAGAGCAAGAACCGGAGAATTCAATCGTCTTTCACGTTGACCGCCTGTTGTTTAACGGCTTGGCGCTGCCGGATACGACGCGGGCCGAGCTGGAACGGGATTTTGATCTCGGATTTTATCCTAAAAAAATCGTCCCCTTCGTTGAGGCCACCGATGCGGCCATCTCCGAGGGAACGTTGACGGTGAAATTAAAATTGGCTTTGTAAGTTAAGCGGCGTTACTGGCTAAGCTCAGCCAACCGGCCGCGATATTGCTTGGCGGTTATCGCCCCACTCAAATAATCGTAAGTGAGTGTCGCGAACGCTTCAAGCTGTCCTGGCAACGCCGGACTCGCCGGGAGTGCAGCTCCGGCCCCGGCAGCCAATGTAGCGGGAATCCAAGCCGGCAGCTCGTTTCGAGCAGCTTCGTAATAAATGGTTTTCACTACCGGAAGCTGCCCCGATGATTCCTGCCAGCGCATCTGATTTAACGCGGAGGTCATCTCCGAGATCCACAAACCTGCCGCTTCGGCATTGTCCGTTTGGGAGGAGACGGCATAACTACGTCCTCGTATCCAGGATGACGCCAAATTCGGCTGCACCTCCGGCATCCACACTTTCATTTGGGGATGCGTATGCTTCTGGGCGTCAGTTGCCGGGACGATCATCATGGCCAACTCATCGCTATTCAATTTCTCCCACGCATCAGCTCCCGCCGCACCCGAATCCAGTAGCCAAGGTTGAATCTGCTCCATCTGTTGCAGTGAGAACGGCATGTTGCCCTTTACCGCAAAAAACGGCTCGGTCCCCCCCGGCTTCCAGCCTCCCCCGATTTGCCAAAGCAGCGTTGCCGCCGCATATGGATCGCGATAATCCAAGCCCAATAGGTAGGGTTGGGAACGTTGTTTTTTATAAGCGGATAACAAGGCGTTCCAATCGTCCACCGATGCTGGCGGATGCTCCAGGCCCAACTGCTTTAGCTTGGCCGGGTTATAGACCATCACATAGGGGTCTACGTCCAGCGGAACTCCCCAGACATAACCGTTCCATTCGTTAGGAATCAAGGAAGCACTTAACACTTCTCCAGACAATGAACCTGAATAATATCCCTCTGTGGGCAGCAAATAACCATCCGCAGCAAAGCGGCGAATCCAGACATTGTCCAATAGCAGCACGTCCGGCGAATCCCCTAGCTTCATGAGTTGTCGCTGAAAAGAAGCATAGGTCTCCTCTGCCGGTACATTCACCAGATCGACCTCCACCGGATGGATCACCGTAAACTGTCGGTTCATTTCCTCCAAGCGCCGGAAATCGGACTCGTCCATTTGCACCGCGACTTGAATATGGCCAGTCTCTTGAAGGTTACTCGCTTCGGGCGGTGTAAACGGCAAGGTCTCACCGCGGTCTTCCGGGCGAACCAACGTCGTTTCTTCGCTAGGGGACAGATTGATTAAAGCGAGCAGCAGGATTGCAAAAAGCACCCAATGATTTTTTCGCTTCACGCCTGTTCTTCCTCTCCTCAGTTTAGGAGCGTAAGTCAATAAACATTCCGATACTCCGTATTGTAGCAAATCGTGGAATGGATTGTCCCGTAAAAAATTGTATATGGGGAGATGGCGGGAGGTCGCGGGAGGATTCGGGCGATACAAAGAGTTCAAGAGCGCTAGGGGCCGCCGGGTGAAATGTTCTTACGATCGCTGTTGCTCGCGGATTTCCCTGGTTGAACTAAATTCAGATGGAGTAGAAATCCGCTCGCAAAGGCGAACACAGCCTATGCTTCCGAAGTAGCTTTCTTTCAGAAAGCTTTTAGTTTCTTCAGAATCATTTCCCCCTCTGGCCTTTCGCGCTCTTAATTGAGTTTACCATTCCGGCTCCTCCCGCCGATGGAGGTAATAAAGCACGGCGAATCTTAAATAGTGATTCGCCTGCTACTATGTTAGCTTAAGTGCGCCGAGGGAGGCACGCACGCGAAATTTTCTTCTGTAACGGAACGGAGAGCCGCTATTTGTGTATTTCCCGGACATTTCCCGTTCTAACGGAATCACGAGCTGCTATTTAGCCAAAAACGTAACTATTGTCGCCAAAAGTGTCCAAATAAGGTCATTTGGTTCCGTTAGACCTCAGAGTCTCCCATTAGCAACCGAATAACGTCTCCCCGTTCCGTTAGCCCTCCTCCATACGGCCAAAATAGCCCGGCGCATCAAGTTATAACGATTCGCCGGACTAAGAAACTAACTAATTTGTGCCTAGGGAGGCACGCACGCGAAATTTTCTTCTGTAACGGAACGGAGAGCCGCTATTTAGTCATTTCCCGATCATTTCCCGTTCTAACGGAACCACGAGCCGTTATTTAGCCAAAAACGTAACTATTGTCGCCAAAAGTGTCCAAATAAGATCATCTGGTTCCGTTAGAGCTCAGGTTCCCTCATTTGCAACCGAATAACGTCTCTCCGTTCCGTTAGCCCTCATGTCAACGGCAAAAAAGCCCGGCGAATCACGTTATACCGATTCGCCGAGCTTTTACTATTATTTCGCGAAGGACGAGTGGCGAGCACTCGGCCAGCGCCCTCCCACTCCAGGAAAGCAAGTAACGAACCAGAGGAAGTTTACGTCCGCATTTGGGAGCCGGTTGTCTCCCTTCCCTCTCATCATTGGACAACCGGCGGACAAGAGCGGGCCGAGGGCGTTACTTGCTTCCGTTGACTTGGCTACCACGGTTTCCGCCACGGTGACCGGCCGGACGAGTCCGGGAACCAGACGTCCTCCTACAACAAATCCGCCGCCAGCTGCGCCAGCTTCGAGCGTTCGCCTTTCTCCAGCGTGATATGCCCGCTGATGCCTTGGTCGCGGAAACGCTCGACTAAGCTGGTCAAGCCGTTGCTCGTTGCGTCGAGATATGGATGGTCGATTTGCTCCGGATCGCCGACCAGGACGATCTTGCTGCCTTCCCCGACGCGCGACACAATCGTTTTGACTTCATGGCGCGACAGGTTCTGCGCCTCGTCGATAATGATGAACTGCCCCGGGATCGAGCGGCCTCGAATGTACGTGAGCGCCTCCACCTGAATGCTGCCGAGTCCCATCAGGATTTTCTCGATATCGCCGGACTTTTTCGTGTCGAACAAGAACTCCAGGTTATCATAAATCGGTTGCATCCAAGGACGCAGCTTTTCTTCTTTTTCCCCGGGCAGGTAACCTATATCCTTCCCCATCGGAACAACGGGCCTAGCGATGAGCAGCTTCTTGTATTTGTGTTCGTCCTCAACCTTCAGCAGGCCGGCGGCCAAGGCGAGCAACGTCTTCCCGGTACCCGCCTTACCGGTGATGGTAACCAGCGGGATATCATCATTGAGCAGCAGCTCCAAAGCCATACGTTGCTGGGCATTTCGAGCACTGATCCCCCAGATCGGCTCGTTGCTGAGATACAGCGGCTCCATGCGTGTGGCGTCTTCGTTAACCTTTAACAAAGCGGATTTGCCGGTGCCCATTTCATCTTTTAATATTACAAACTCATGAGGGTAAAGGGAATAATTAAGTCCAAGCGGTTTGATCGGCAAAAAACGATACGTATAAAATTCATCAATCACCGACGGGTGAACCTTGAGGGTCGAGTAACCTCCGTACAGATCGCTGGGGCTAACGGTCCGGTCCGACAAGTAATCCTCGGCATGCAGTCCTAGGACATCGGCTTTGATCCGAACGAGTACATCCTTACTCACCAGGATGACCGGACGCGGCGAAGCCAGCTCCGCCTGTTCCAGATGATAGTTCAGGGCAACGGCAAGAATCCGGTTATCGTTGGTGACCTCCCCGAACATTTCCTGGACCTTGACAAAGCTGCGGTGGTTTAATTCCACCTTGATTCGCCCGCCGCCCTCCAGCGGCACGCCGTCGTGCAGATGACCCGTTTCCCGCAATCCGTCAAGCAAGCGCGATACGCCTCGCGCGTTGCGCCCGATCTCGTCAGCATTGCGCTTTTTGGTGTCGATTTCCTCCAGCACGACCGCCGGAATGACCACATCATGCTCGTCAAAAGCGAAAACAGCCCCCGGATCATGCAGCAATACATTCGTATCCAATACAAAGATTTTCTTCACCATTATCCCCTCCAACCGCGGTCATTGCAGCCTTATGTGATTCATACATATTTTTTTCCGCCCAGGGAAATCTAATCTCGATATCTGAACTCCGATAACGAGAGATCAATTCCGAAAGGACGGATCGAACATGCGAATATGGCTGTGTTTGTTAGTGACGGCTTCCCTGCTTACAAGCTGCGGAACTGGTTCTGAAAAGGCATCACCCTCTCCAAGGAATCAAACAGAGAATACGCCCCGAGCGCAAAGCGTGGACCCTTACGCCACAACCGGTACAAACGGCAACAGGGCAATGTCAGACCGTGACAGACAAGTCTATTTGGAGCAGCTTGTGAAAAAGGTTCCCGGCGTCAAAGGCGCACATTGCGTCATTATGGGCAAAACCGCCATCGTGGGCATCGATGTGGATAGCCGCCTCGAGCGCGCAAGGGTTGGGAGCATTAAATATACAGTCGCTGAAGCGCTTCGAAAAGATCCGCACGGAGCTGGCGCCATCGTAACCGCCGATATGGATTTGAACCAACGGATTACCGAGATCGGCAAGAAAATTCGCGAAGGCCATCCGGTTTCCGGTTTCGCCACCGAGCTTGCCGATATCATCGGACGAATCGTTCCTCAGCTCCCGAGCGATACGCGACCTCCCGAAGGCGTGAACCCGAAACAAATGAAAATGGCCCCTGGCGGCGGCACGACGCGGCAAAACTTGCGTTAAGTTTGTCCCAAGATGGAAAAAAAGCCTAGCGATAACCTCGCTAGGCTTTCTTCATGGCGTCAAACACTTGACGATCCAGCATGTCCGCAGCACGCTGGTCGTAAACTTTGGCATATTCCGGCGGCGATACCAGTTGCGCACCATAAAACAACGCATTCCGTACGGCATCGATATGAATATCGAAGCAGCACATATTGAACGGCACGCCGTCTAGGGGATCTTGCACAACGGAAGCACGGCCATTAATCGAGTAAATCGTCTCTTGACCGAATACCGTGACGGTAACTCGCGGATTGGCCTTCAAATTGCCGACCAGCCTGGAGCGATGGTCCAGAGCGAGCCGCAGCTTCGAATGATCGACGGCGTAAACCCAAGAGATCGCGCTGGACGTGGGCCCTCCGGATTCCTGATCCACCGTGTTCAGCAATACAAACGTTTCGGACTGGAAAATCGAATAAAGCGAATCGGACAATTGGGTAACGACTTCGGACATAACGACCAGCCCTCCTGTACGGCATTGCATGAGATTCCACTTAAGACGCTTCAGCTATCCTGTCAGTTAATTGTATTATAACATGTGGCAAAACTTGCATTCAATCGTCAGTTGACCGGCTCGTTTTCCGCTTGCCCGCCATTTCCTTGCTGCGAGTCAGACGTTTTGATGCCGGCAATCTGATTCCTTAAGGCTTGTTTGGCCGCATCCAGTTCATCCTCGTGCAAATAAACGTACGGACTCTTCCAATCACCGGTTACCGGCATGAAATCAACATTTTCCTTGGAAATGCTCCAGTAGGCTTGAATCATATTCTTCATCTGCTGCGATTCCAGATCGGTATCCATATTCTTGCCGACGGACTCGATCACTTTACCTGCGCCCATTACACCATTAAGCGACTTCGCTTGGTCGATTAGGGCATGCAGCACTTCATTCTGCCTGCGGTTGCGGTCAAAGTCATCCGAGCCCTTCGTTCGAGGGCTGCAGTTCGATTTACGGTATCGAACGTAACCAAGCGCATCTTCCCCGTTTAGGTGCTGAGCCCCTTGCTTCAAATTGATATCGGTACCGTCCGCCGTATCGCGGTAACACATATTTGCATCGACATTCACGTCGACGCCACCTAATGCGTCCACCACATCACGGAATCCTTGAAAATTCAGAACCGTAACATAGTCGATATCGATATCAAAAAACTTGCTCATCATCGTTTTCATTTCCTGCGTGGCGGAAATACCCGTTTTTTTCTCTGCCGCTAGAAAATTGGGATAAAACGCGTTGATCTTGTTTGTCTTATATCCGTCCATCTTCACTCTCGTGTCTCGCGGCAGGGATACGACAGTAGCGGACTTCGTGTCCGGATTCATCGCGATCATCATCATTACGTCGCTAAGATGTGTGCCGGTCTCCGGTCGATAATCCGTGCCGAGCAGCAGCATCGTGATTGGCTTCACCTTAGCGGATTTTCCCGGAGCCACTTTATCCGTGGTCCCGGTCGCATCGATCACCTGATCTGCGGTATAAAACAAATAACCTGCATAAAGGCCAACCCCAACCACCCCGATAATGAGGAGCGTCAGGACAAATTTTAAAAATCGTTTAAAGCCGCTGGACTTCTTTTTTCCGGTGGACCCATTCTTCGCACCTTTTGCCGAGCCTCTTTGGCTATGCCCCCGAGGAGGTAAGCCGCTGCGGTTAGAACTCATGAACTCAAACACCTTATTTCTATAAAAATGTTGTCGCATCCATAAAGACGTACCGGGTTTCGAAAAAGTTACCGAATTTAGGCGGGAGCCAAATTATGCCGATTTATCTCCAGCCGGCGGACCTGCCTTTTTCTCCTTGTTCCGTCGTCCCTCGACAAAATAGCGGATTCGTACCATGAGCATCAGAACAACAGCGACCAGCAAGCATTGAATGATCGGCAGTTTGTCGATTTGAAAAATGAGCAGCAGGAACGAACCCAACGCCATGAGAAGGTAAAGGATGATCTCCTTAAACAGCGGCAGCTTCTGCTGTGCGCGAAATACTTTATTGTAAACGAAAACGATCAGCACGAAGATCAGCACGTAGGAAACGACTGGATGCTCAGCAAACCAGGCCTGCATATCAAACCCCTCCTTCAAATGGCAACGTTACAATTATTATAAGTTGGCTTCCGACATTTTGCGATGTTTTTCCGCCCGTTCACGTTCGCTTTTGTTCAAAATCTTCTTGCGGAGGCGAACCGATTTCGGCGTAATTTCGCAATATTCATCATCATTCAAATATTCCAGCGCTTGTTCCAGCGAGAATAGACGTGGCGTCTTCATCTTCACCGTGTCGTCCTTCGTGGCCGAGCGCACGTTCGTCAACTGCTTCTCTTTACAAATGTTAACGACGATGTCGTTGTCACGGGTATGCTCCCCAACGATCATCCCTTCGTAAATTTCCGTACCGGGTTCCAAGAACAAGATCCCGCGATCCTCGATCGACAAAATCCCGTAAAGCGTCGAAACGCCGTTTTCACTGGATACCAATACCCCTTCATGGCGCCCACCGACCTGACCGCCAAGGAATGGACCGTAGCTGTCAAAGGCGTGGTTCATTACACCGTAACCGCGAGTCAATGTCAGGAAATGCGTGGTATATCCAATCAAACCGCGAGCCGGAATCAAGAACTCCAAGCGAACTTGACCGGTTCCGTTGTTGATCATGTTGACCATTTCCGCTTTGCGGGAACCTAAACTTTCCATAACCGCACCCATGCTTTCTTCGGGCACGTCGATCAGCAGACGTTCAAGCGGCTCCATCTTGACTCCGTCGATTTCCCGTACGATAACTTCCGGTTTGGATACTTGCAGCTCGTAGCCTTCGCGGCGCATGTTCTCGATCAGGATACCCAGGTGAAGCTCCCCGCGTCCGGATACGATAAAGGCGTCCGGGCTGTCCGTCTCTTCGACGCGCAAGGAAACGTCGGTTTCAAGCTCCTTGAACAGACGCTCGCGCAGTTTGCGGGAGGTCACCCATTTCCCTTCGCGTCCGGCGAACGGGCTGTTATTGACGAGGAACGTCATCTGCAGCGTCGGCTCGTCTATCTTCAATACCGGCAAAGCCTCCGGCTGGTTAGGATCGGCAATCGTTTCGCCAATATTAATGTCCTTGATCCCAGCGATGGCTACGATATCGCCAGCTCCAGCTTCTTCGATTTCCACGCGGCGCAGGCCTTGGAATCCGAACAGCTTCTCGATGCGAGCGGTCTTCTTGCCGCCGTCGCGTGTCATAACCGCCACGGATTGGCCTTGGCGAATGATGCCGCGGTTTACCCGGCCGATGGCGATCCGGCCTAAATATTCGTTATAGTCCATCAACGTAACCAGGAATTGCAGCGGCTCGTCTACCTTCTCCGTAGGCGCCGGGATATGATCGATAATCGTTTCGTACAACGCCATCATATTGTCGTCCTGCTTCTCGGGATCCAGGCTGGATGTGCCGTTCAAAGCCGAAGCATAAACAACCGGGAACTCCAATTGATCGTCGCTGGCTTCCAATTCGATAAACAAGTCCAGTACCTCGTCGATGACTTCGGCCGGGCGTGCAGCCGGACGGTCGATTTTGTTCACGACAACGATCGGCGTCAAGTGATGCTCCAGCGCTTTGCGAAGCACGAATTTGGTTTGCGGCATGCAGCCTTCGTAGGCATCAACAACAAGCAATACACCGTCGACCATTTTCATAATCCGTTCCACTTCTCCGCCAAAGTCGGCGTGTCCCGGGGTATCCACGATGTTGATCAAGTAATCCTTGTACGTAATGGCCGTATTCTTCGCCAAAATGGTAATCCCGCGTTCCCGTTCCAAATCATTAGAGTCCATAGCCCGTTCCTGTACGGCCTCGTTTTCCCGGAAAATCCCGGATTGTTGCAGCAGTTTGTCGACTAGCGTCGTTTTCCCGTGGTCGACGTGGGCAATAATCGCAATATTGCGAATTTCGTTTTCTTCACGCATAGGTTTATCTCCAAATCCTTTCGTCTCTATAGATTATCAAGCAGTTGTCAAGCGTAATGAATTATATATAAAGTTTGCACTTCGAACGGTATTTAATCGACAGGACCAAGTGCAGCCTCATTAACCACAAAACAAAGCGTCGACTAGATGCCGACGCTTGACATATCCCTTATATTATACGTGAAATTTTGAATAATTCAAGAACTAACCCAACATTACCAGGATCTCCGGCGATTGCCGCGGGCGGCGATCAGCCAGATCCCGGCAATAATCAAGAGCGCAGCCAGGAAATATACAATCGAGGAAGCGAACAATGTCCAGCCGAGCAGAAGGATCGAGAAGGCTCCCAGAATCATAGCGGCGATGAATATTCCGTTCTGGCGCTGGGGCGAGAAGTAGCCGTATTCGAACAGGCCGACGGCCAGGCCGAGGAAGAAGAGCGGCCAGGTAAACTTCAGCGTTTGCCATCCGCCAATAACCCCGGTGAAAAACACGAGGCTGTAGACAACCAGAATTGCGCCGGGAAGCAACAGCTCTGCCGGGCCTTTACGCCAAAAATGCCATACGTGAAGCACGATCCCCGGAATCAGCAGCAGCAGCGGCCAAAGCGCCTTTCCAAGAAAGCTGAACACCCCTAATTTCCCGAGCAGGATAATCACTCCGGCAGCGAGAATAAAGACGCCAGTCATCAGCTTGTTGTTGTCGGACATATCCATCACACACCTTCCAGAAGACAATGAGGGACAAGACGCAGCAAATTACGACATCCCCTTCCCTTCCAGTTTATATGAAATCTGCCCAAAAAACCACTCGGCCCACGGCCTAGGACGGATGTTTTTTTTCGGATCGTGTGGATGGAACTGCCGAAGCGAGTTACCCGCGTCCAGCGTTATATTTTCGCAGCCAGCCGAACATAATAACGACCGCGGCAGTCACCGCAGGTACGGCATGTGCCAATGCGGGGATGGCAGCTTCCAGGACCGGACCGAGTTGAGGGTCCTGCAGCAGCATATCCCCTGCAGTGTATCCGAGGATACCCGCTCCGGCATAGGTGAGGATCGGCATTCGCTGCAGCCAATCGGCGATCAGGTTGCTGCCCCACACCACGATCGGAATGCTGATGGCGATCCCGATGACAAGGATGGATACGTCGCCTTCCGCCAGCGCGGCGATCGCCAGCACGTTATCCAGGCTCATAATGAAGTCGGCGGCGAGGATCGTCTGCACCGCCTTCCACAATGAGCCTGCGCCGGACACGCGAGAATGCTCCTCCTGAGGGAGCAGCAGCTTAAAGGCAATGGCCGCTAGCAGCACGCCTCCTGCCGCATGAATAAACGGGATTTTCAACAGTAAAACTGCCACCCAGGTCAAAATGCAGCGCAGCAGCACAGCTCCCAGTGCGCCCCACCACACGGCCCGTTTGCGTTGCTTAAGCGGCAAGTTCTTACTGGCCATAGCTATAACAACGGCATTATCGCCGCTTAGCACTAAATTGATGATCAGAATTTCCGACAACAGCAGCAATTGTTCCAAGCTCATCCCTCCCCTACAACTTGTATGAGGAATGGAGCCAAGCTATGCCACTTTACAAAAACAACTCTGGACAAATGAATCCTTTTAGCGATTTAATACGTATATACGTCTATAGAGGAAGTGACATAACGTGGACTTATTTAGTGCTGCTTTTTTTCTCGCCCTGATCAACATTATTTTTATCGATCTTATTTTGGCGGGTGACAATGCAATCGTCATCGGGATGGCGGCAAGAAAGCTGCCCAACTCGGTCCAGAAGAAGGCGATCCTATACGGGACAGCCGGAGCTGTGGTACTGCGAATCGCCGCGACCCTTATTGTCGTCTGGTTATTGCAAATCCCCTGGCTGCTGGCCATCGGCGGTTTGATGTTGGTCTTTATCGCTTACAAGGTGTTAGCGGATGAAGGCGATCATGACAACATCGAAGCCAAGGACAAACTGTGGCCTGCCGTCCGTACCATTATCATTGCCGACGCGGCGATGGGGCTCGACAACGTCATCGCGGTCGCAGGGGCGTCCAAACAACATATGGTTCTGGTCGTAATTGGCCTGCTAATCAGTGTTCCCATCGTCGTATGGGGAAGTACCCTCTTTATTAAATTGCTGGACAAGTTCCCTTGGATTGCTTACCTTGGCTCCGCGGTACTGGCTTACACTGCCGCCAATATGGTTACCGAGGAACGCCATTTCTTGCATTTCTTCGAGGAAAATCCGGTTCTGCGCTATCTGCTGATCGCGATTGTGGTCGCCGGCGTGCTGTTGGCCGGTTACATGAAGAAACGCCAGCATCGCAAGGAAACGGATAGCCGTCAGACCCATCCGGCAACCCGTTAAGAGCAGCAAAAACCGCCTCAGCCTTCAAACATGGCTTTGGCGGTTTTTTTGTAGCATTAGAACCAATTTTCCTGGACGACGTCAGCTTCTGTCGATTCCCGCCGCACGATCCTGCGACCAGGCCGAATGACGATGGTTTCCGTGTCCTCCACCGCCTTGGCAATCATCTGGTCCAAATCCTTCAGGGAGTGCTCGACGCTCTCCAGCACATGCAGATTGGGATTGGTTGCCGGTGACTTCGGCACGAACAAGGTACAGCAATCCTCGTAAGGCAAAATTGACAAGTCATACGTGCCGATCTGCTGTGCCATCGCGATAATATCTACCTTATCCGTCATGACCAACGGCCGCAGCAACGGCAGATCGGTCACCCGTCCGATTGCATTCATGCTGGACAACGTTTGGCTGGCCACCTGGCCTAGACTATCTCCCGTTACCAAGGCCAAGGCTCCATTACGTTCAGCCAGCTTGGTGGCGATGCGCAGCATCGATCTTCGCATCAAAGTGATGATCAGGTTCTCTTGACCGGATTGCGCCAATGTGGTTTGGATCTCGGTAAAAGGGACGAGATGCATCTTGATCGAGCCTGCAAACCCCGCCAAGACAGTGGCCAGGTCGATGACCTTTTGTTCGGCTTTTTTGCTCGTAAACGGATAGCTGTGAAAATGAACGCATTCGATTTCCAAACCACGCCGCAACGCCGACCAACCGGCGACAGGGCTGTCGATACCGCCGGATAGCAGCAACATCGCTTTACCGTTGGTTCCGAGCGGGAATCCCCCCGCACCGGGAATCACTTCACTGAACAAATAGGTGCCCTGTTCCCGGATCTCCACGCGAAGCTCCAATTCGGGGTCATGTACGTCCACTTTCAGCTCGGGACAGGCGTTTAGGATCGGGCCGCTGACCAGCTTATTCATTTCATGCGTCGAATGGGGAAATGGCTTCCAGACCCGGCGGGCGCTTACTTTAAATCTCGTGCCAGGCGCGACGCCAAGCTCCTTAACGAAATTTACAGCGTTTGGGATGATATCCTCCAGCCGGGACGGCGTAACCCGGATCGGCGAGATCGAGGTAACGCCGAACACATTCTTCATCGCTGCGACGATTGGCTCTAGCGGCTCTCCGTTTAAGGCAATATAGATCCGTCCATATTCCTTGATGATCTCCGCGCGGGGAAAAGGGTGCAGCAGCGCCTTAACGTGCTTGTGGGCCACCTTCTCGAAACGAGACCGGTTCCGCCCTTTAAGAATAATTTCTCCAAAACGGAGCAACAGCATATCATATTCCAGCATCTTGACATTTCTCTCCTATCGTAAAGCCTGCAGCCGCTTGACCGATTGCTTCAACGCAGCGAGCAAGGCATCTATGTCTCGCTCTTCGTGTTCATCGCCCATACTGATCCGAATGCCCGACGAGGCGATTTCCTTGGATTTACCCATAGCCAGCAGAATGCGGCTTGGTTCACTCCGTTTGGAAGAGCAAGCCGAGCGGGTCGATACGTAAAATCCCTCCTCCTCCAGCATGTGCAGCAACGCTTCCGCTTTCATACCGGGATAAGAAAAATGCACGATGTGCGGGGCTCCCTGTGCAGATGAATTTACCGCTAGCTCCGGGAGCTCCGCAAGCCCTTGGATCAACTGCTCTCGCAAGCGGTACATCACGGTTGCCCGGGCGTCCCGGCCTTCCGCCGCCAAACGCAAAGCTTTGGAGAAGGCCACGATATAAGGAATGTTCTCCGTTCCGGAACGGTAGCCCCCCTCCTGACCTCCGCCTGCCAGCAGCGGTGCAAGCTGTAGTCCCTCGCGAACATACAGCAAACCGACGCCTTTGGGCCCTCTTAGTTTGTGCGCAGATAAGCTGTATAAATCAATGCCGCCATCCGTCAAGGATAACGGCAGTTTGCCAAAGCCTTGAACACCGTCCACATGAAACAGGACTCGGGGCGCCGCGGATTTCAGCAGCCGACCAATGTCCTCCACAGGCTGTACGGCTCCTGTTTCATTGTTGACATGCATCACCGACACAAGAACGGTATCCGGACGCAGCGCTTCCCGCACCTGTTCAGCAGTTACGTTTCCATTCCCGTCAACCGGAAGAACGGTCGCCTCCCAGCCCCAGGACACCAGTTGCTTCACGCTCTCCAGCACGGACGGATGCTCCGTTTCGGTTGTGATCAAATGCTTGCCTCGTCCGGCAAACTGAAGGGCCGCGCCTTTAATCGCCATATTGTTGCTTTCCGTGGCCCCGCCGGTAAATACGATTTCCCGCGGTCGAACTCCCAATGCCGCGGCGCTAACTTCCCTTGCTTTATCCAACAGCTTCGAGCTTTCCTCGCCAAGCCGATGCAGTGACGACGGATTCCCATAATGCCGAGCCATCACTTCCGCTACGGTCTTGGCAACATCCTCATAAGGGGGTGTCGTTGCTGCGTGGTCGAAATAAATCATCTTTTCACCTTCATCTCAAAAAAGACCAAATTGAAAACGCGTATACCCGAAACAACCGCGGTCGGAGCGTTTTCCATTTGATCTTTCTTATCATGTAACGCCATATTCGATAAGCTGCAAACTGCATTAAGCCTCGAACTTTGCCTGTGCTCTCATAATCTTAGCAATATAACTTTGCGTCTCCTGAGGCAACAAATGGAATTTCTCCATCAATTGTTCATCGTTGCCGATCCCAAGTCGTTGCAGTCTTCCAGGTCCGGCATTGTATGCCGCAAGGGCTGTTTTAACGTCTCCGCCGTAACGATTGATCTGATACGACAGATATTTGGTGCCCCCGTCTATGTTTTGCGCCGGATTAAATGGATCGCTAACACCTAGCCCTCTAGCCGTCCCGTCCATCAGCTGCATCAGCCCTTTGGCACCGGCGGACGAAACCGCCTGCGGGTTAAACGACGACTCGGTCGCGATCACGGCTTTGATCAAGCTTTCCGGCACGCCGTACCTGGCACTGGCCTGGGTAATCAGGGATTGCAAATCCGATGTGCCTTCCGAAGTCACTTCCGCGAAATCCTCCGCTGACCCCATTCCGGCTACGGTCCCGGAACTAGGAAGTAACTCCGCAAACAGCCCGTCCAAAGTGTCCGTATCATTGAGCCCGCCAGAATACAGGTACCCCTGAAGCGATTCCAACACCGAACGAGAATTGGCGCCCGCAGAATCGGATGATCCTTGCGAATCCTGTTCCGAGAGCATCATTTCTTGCAGCAATATATCAAACAATGAACCGTCCATATCGCCAGAAGCCCGCTGTGCCGACGTTCCTTGCAAGTCTACAGGGTTCAAGGACTGAAGCTGGATCCATTGTCCCATCGTTCGCGGATCGATTTGCATGCCTTCTAAGTCTCCTCTTTGGGGAATAACTAGTTCAATGCCTATATTTTACACGCATTCAACGCCTTGCACCACCCTTTTTCGATAAAATTCGCAAAAAGAGAAAAAGGCCAACGTCCGTAAGACGACGTTAGCCTGAGGGTATGACATTCATGATTTCATCGTTAACGACCGCCGAAGGATTAGCGGGTAAACGGCATGAGCACGAAATAACTTAACGTAGATACGATACCCAGACCGATCGCCCAAGCTCCGGACGTTTTGTTGCCCTGGCTATAGGCGTAAAAGCCCATCACCGCCGCCAGCGGCCCCAGGATAATCGACCACATAAAGAGCGAAGCGATCCCCAGACCGACGCCAACGTAGCCTACCGTCCGACCGGCCGTACGAACCCCATCGACACGATCGGATCGATCTGCATCGCGAGTTCTCTCGGCTCTTTCCCCGCGGACCACGTTACCGCTAAACGTCCCCGCTGGCGTGACCTCTGCCGCATACTCCTCGTGATACTCGCGGTCAACTTTGCGCGGATAATCGGTGCGGCTTTTGCCGGATGAGAGTTGTTCCGGTTTGTCTGATTTGGTATCCGTCATCAAAAGCACCTCCGTTAACTAATGTTTTACTTACGACGATTTCGATTTAGGCTTAAACGTATGACAGCAAGTAGCGGCGGACGACAGGGCGGAGTCTCGGTGTTCCGTATCAAACGTTTCGCCGGCAAATTCCGCCGAATAACGGCTGTTCGCATGCTGATCGACATCGATCATAATGACGTCGGCGTTGCATACATTTTTGTCTCCCCAATAGGTGCAGTTGGATACGCTACATTTGACCATGGGTTTTTCCCCATTTGGCATGTTGATCACCTCGCGTATCATTTTCTCCTCGCCCCCATCCCCTTATGCGCCAAGCCATTAGCAAATCGTTCCCAAAAGAAAAAGATGCCGAGATCTCGGCATCTTGTCGTTATTCAATTTTCTATTTGGCGGAACGATTTAATCGCAGTTGGGTCAAATAATCGCTTTCATAATAAGTCAGGTCGTCGCGTAATTCCTCGAACATCCCCGTAATGTCCAACACGATATCACGTGCTGCCCGAACCGGCTTTTTACGGAACCGGATCGCATCCTGCCCGGTATAAGCATATCTTCCATCTTCGGAATAGCTTTCATTTTTAGGATAGAAGAAATTGTTAACACAGTCATGATATACATGGTACAGCACTTTCTCGGCAGCTTCCTCGTCAAAGGTCCCGCGCCGAAGAGCGACGCCCAGCTTCTCGTAGCAAACCTCGCTGAACACGAGCAGATGCCGGAGATCCGATAAAAATCCTTGGTAAAACAAAGCTCTGTCCTCTTCTTGACCTTCCATAAGCTGCGGCAGCGAATGCTCGTTC
This sequence comes from Paenibacillus sp. FSL R7-0216, assembly GCF_037969915.1. NCBI lineage: Bacteria > Bacillati > Bacillota > Bacilli > Caryophanales > Paenibacillaceae > Paenibacillus > Paenibacillus sp. FSL R7-0216. Next base: position 3,480,087 of record NZ_CP150222.1, read on the forward strand.
AAAAACGCTTCAAGCTTCTCGGCCGCACGTTTCAAATTCTCTCGAGTGGCTTCACACAACTGCCTGATGTTATTGGCTTGTGACATGCGAACAATTCTCCTTCACCTGTAATGATCGGTATAGTCATTAACGAAAATATCGTAACACAATTTAACCGAATACGGTATCCCTCAAGGAATAAAAACAGGGACATCACCTCACGCTATGGCTATCGACATCTTAAAGGAGGCTAACCGATGAAATGGCGCAGATGGGCTGCCTTAGGGCTGGCGGGAGCAGCCACAGTGGTCGCGGTTTCGTTTCTATTCCCTTCCTCGGACAATGACAAAGCAACGCCGCGGAATACCGTAAATCGGCTTTCCGTACCCCAACCGGCTGAGGAACAAAAGTTGAAGCAGAGTATGCTGAAGCGCGACATGACCGCAACCGAACGGTTATCCCGATTGGACGCCCGGGGTCACCTTCGTTCGCTTGCCGCCGACTTTAGCCAAAGTAAGCGCGGTAAGCTGCCCGGCTCTGCCCAAGAATTGCAAAAGGACCATAAGCAGTTTCAAGCGATTCTGTGGTACGATGCCGCAAGCGGGCAAACCAAGCAATTTCGGCGAGAAGATTTCAACCCGGATCCCGCGGTGAAGAAGCAGTTGAACATGTACTTAAATTACGCCAAAAAAGCGCTGAGCAAATCGACGGCATACGAATCGCCTGCTTTCCCGGCGAAGCAGCCGAAATACTTCGTTGCCGCTGAGCCGGCCAAGGATAAGAAGCAAGGGGTCATCGCGGTGATGGACATCGGGATTTTAGGACGGGTACAGGACCATCAACACAAAAACCTGCGTTTGATCCCTTACCCGAGAGAAGGTAAATTCAAGGTTGAATCGGTGCATGCGGATACGCTTAAAGACATCACCGTCAAAACGGGGCATGATAACGAAAAAGCGAGTCACTATTACGAAAACGAAATCGTTGTTACGTTCCACAGCAAGCCGACTCCGGAGCAAATGAAGCAAATCGTGCAGGAGATTTCCGGCAAAGAGCCGCGCAACCTGAATAGCACCTACATTTTTCGTTCGGATACGATGACCATGAAACAACTTCGGCAGTACTTCCTGAATAAATGGCAACCGAAGTACATCGAGCCACATTATTTGTATTTGACCAACGAAAGCGGAGGAAGTTATTGGGACGATCCGGGGAGTTTCTTTAACGAAGACGATACGAGTTATGCCGAAGAGACGCCGGAAGTTCCGAACGACATGCTGTTCTCCGAATACCAGTGGAACCTGCCGATCATCGAAACGAACCGCGGCTGGCAGCTGTCCAAAGGCAGCAACGACGTGATCGTGGGGATCGTCGACACTGGCGTGGACTTGAAGCACCCTGATTTGCAAGGTCGGTTGCTGAAGGGCTATAACGTCATCGAACCCGACAAGGAACCGTCCGACGACGTTGGGCATGGCACCCATGTGGCTGGCATCATCTCCGCCAACGTGAACAATGGCGAGGGCATCGCAGGGATGATGTGGGGCGGCAAAATACTTCCTGTGAAGGCGCTAGATAAGTCAGGTTCGGGTACAACCTATTCGGTGGCCCAAGGTATCATTTGGGCAACGGACCACGGCGCCAAAGTGATCAATATGAGTCTGGGCAACTACGCAGACGCCCAGTTCTTACATGAGGCGATCAAGTACGCTTATGATCGGGACGTGGTGCTGATCGCAGCTACGGGCAACGACAATACCGAACGCCCGGGCTACCCGGCCGCCTACCCCGAAGTCTTGTCGGTTTCCGCGACGGACTACAACCTGCAGAAAGCTTCCTTCTCCAACTACGGCGATTACATCGACGTCATGGCACCAGGCGAAAGTATCGCCAGCACCTATCCGGATAATCAATATGCGGCGTTGTCCGGCACGTCGATGGCCAGCCCGCACGTTGCAGCCCTTGCCGCCTTGATTCGATCGGTGAATCCGGAACTGAAAAACACCGAGGTCATGGACATCATCCGCAAAAACGTCATCGATCTTGGAGATACCGGACGCGATAAATATTACGGATACGGGCAGATCGACGTTTACGCTGCGCTGCAAGCCGCCGGAGGCGGCGAGGCGCCGCTGCAGTTTTGGCCGCAGTCGATTCAGCGTAAAATGGACCGCGCCGTGGACCGCACCAAATAAACGCACTAAAACCAAAAGCCTCCACATCGCCGGAATTCATTCCAAGCGATGCGGAGGCTTTATCCATAGAAATAGATCATGTTCCCTTTAGTGTTGAAAGTTTGCCGTAAGCCGGGTTCTGTACTCGTTGCGGTAGAACGGGAACAACCCTCCCGCGTTGAGTGACAATCATCTATCTAGGCCGCACATTACTGGGCGGCTCCAGCAACCAACCCGGACGCGCCTCGGGCAAAGGCCGCTTCGCGAAGAAGCTGCGTCCCATTAGGTCTTGCTCCAAGTGGGGTTTACCAGGAACGAAGTCACCAGCGTTCCTCGGGGTCTCTTACACCTCGGTTCCATCCTTGCCTGTGACTCCTTCCCACGAAGTGAGAAGTCGTCCATCGGCGGTCCATTTCTGTGGCACTATCCTTCAGCTCGCGCTGACTGGACGTTATCCAGCACCCTGCCCTATGGAGCCCGGACTTTCCTCCCGCGGCTCTTCAGCCGCCGGCGATTGTCTGTCAAACTTTCGAAAGGCAACACTTGATAGTATACAGGCATTGCTGCCTGCTGACAAGAGCGATTTGACGGTAAACCTGACGTATCCTACCAGCTTCTGTCGCGTATTTTCTCGCTGCTTTCGATACTCTACATGAATCTGAACGGTTCGGTGTTGACCTGGGATACGTGCACGCGAGTTGCGTATTTGTCCTCTGTTAGTTTCTCGGTCATCCAAGCCGCAACGCGAGGCTTCATGATCTTCTCGGCATTGTGTCCCGGATCGACGATCGCGACCCCGGCCATCCAGGCATCCTGCGCGGTATGGTAATCCACATCCCCGGTCACGAGCACGTCCGCTCCACGGAACTGAGCGCTTTTCCAATATCGTCCTCCCGAACCGCCAAGGACAGCCGCTTTGCGAACCGGCCGGTCCAGATCTCCGACGACCCGAACCATCGGCACATCCAGCCGCGTTTTGACGCGCTCCACGAAGTCCCGCAGCGTAACCGGCTCCGACAGCTTGCCAACCCGCCCGAGTCCGAAAGTGCGCCCCTTCAGGTCCATCGAGTACAAGTCATAAGCTACTTCTTCATAAGGATGCTGCTTCAGCATCGCTTGGACGACCTTACTACGCAGGCTATGAGGAACGACCGTTTCGATGCGGATCTCCTCCACCCGTTCGAGCTTACCCTCGGTCCCGATATAGGGATCAGTGCCTTCCCCGGGCTTAAACGTGCCATAGCCCTCCAAGTTGAAGCTGCAATGGCTGTAGTTGCCGATATGGCCTGCGCCCGCGTTCAGCATAGCCTTCAGTACCTGCTCATGGTGGTCCTTCGGCACAAAGACGACAAGCTTATAAAGGTTGTCCGTATGCACATCTTCGAGCGAACCGGAGCTTTCGATTCCCAAGACCTCCGCCATCCAGTCGTTCATCCCGCCGTCTGTGACATCGAGGTTCGTATGGGCGATATAAACGGCGATATCATTTTTGATCAATTTTTCGTACACCTTCCCCATTGGGGTATCGCTTTGCAAATGAGGCAGCGGACGATAAATGATCGCATGATGGGCAATAATCAGATCTGCTTCCAGGGAGATCGCCTCATCTACGACTTCTTCATTAACGTCAAGCGCTACCAGGACGTTCCGAATCTCCTTTTGCAGGCTGCCCAGCTGGAGTCCGATTTTGTCTCCCTCCATCGCTACATGCTTGGGAGCCAATAGCTCCATGTACTGCACTACGGTTTGTCCTTTGGCAAACATGCCAGCACCTCCTTCAACTGTTCCGATAGCCGGGTAAGCTCCGCTTCCTTCTGACGGGACGTCTCCAGTGCCGACGTAGCAACCGATTGACGAATACTCTCCAGCTTGCGCAGCTCCGATTCCCATTTTGCGAAAAAGACTTCATTCGGAGCCGCCATTAATCTCGGCCCCATCAATAACTGAAGCTCGCGGGTCAATTTGACCTGACACCCCTCCAGTTCGCGTTCGCGATACAGCTCGTTGTTTTGTTCGCCCGCATCGGTCCGCGCTTCGGCCTTCATCACCTCGTATATTTTACCGTCTTCCTCCAGGATAGCCTCTTCGACCAAATACCAATCGTGCTTAAGCAGCCAGCGGCGGACAAATTCTCCGCCGACGTTCGGTTGCAGCACGAGCTGCTTTACGCCAACCAGCTTCGCTTGGCCTTCGTCTAGAATCGAAGCGATCAACGCCCCACCCATACCGGCGATCGTGATCGCGTCCACTTCGCCCGGGGCAATGACAGCAAGTCCGTCTCCTTTGCGAACGGAGATGCGCCCCGTCTCTCCGGCTTCGGCCACCTGACGGCGAGCCGCCTCGAGCGGGCCGTCATTCACTTCACCGGCGATAGCGAAGGCCGCCCGCCCGCTGCGTACCGCAGCCACGGGCAGCAGCGCGTGATCCGATCCGATATCGGCGAATCGGCAACCGGCCGGGAGCCAGTCGGCAATATGCTGTAATCTAGCTGACAATTTCATGAAGTAATCCACACCACCCATTTTTTACGTAGTCCAAACAAGAGGAGAAAAGCCGCAACGATCTTCATTAGGATCAGCGCCGGCATAGCTGCTATCTCGGCGTCCCGCAGTAGGAGAGCATCCGCTTCCGGCATACACCATAATGACACGGATACGGCAAAGAACACGGGAGCCATCGCTTTAAGCCGATGATAACCCAGCCAGCTCAGCCAGAAGAAGATTGCTGCCAACGGCAGCCAAAACACTTGCAGCATTCCCCAAGATGCATCCGGATTTAGTTGCCCGAGCAAAAAGGCATATAGCAGCATACCGCAAGCAAATCCGCAGTAACTGATGATACCAAACCGCAGCGCGTATCCCAAGACAAGCCAGACGAACCCGCAGAAAGCGATTAGCAGCGTCGTACCGATACCGGGCGGCCAACCCTGGATGGCAATGATCCAACTGCCGAAGCCTAGCAGCATTAAACTGCCAAGTCCGGCCATCGACATGGAGAACAGCGCTTTATCACGCCGATGATAAGCCGCAAGGGCATAGCAAGCCGCAGAAAGCAACAGCGTTATGGCGATTTGCAAACCCCAGGGAAAAACGTTAAAATAAAAAACAATAAAGAAAAAGAAGGAAATTATTCCAAATGAAAGGGACCAAAGTTTCAAGCTTCCCTGTTGAATCAGTGTATTTAGCGTGAAGCCTGAGCGGGGTGACGATCCCTCGGTCTGATCTTTATATAAGTTTTCCAGGAAATCGCAATATTGCTCGGGCAGCAGCCGACTTCTCCGCCAATGATCGATTTCCTTCAGGATGATCTTGCGTTTATCCTGATCCAACAGAACACCTTCTCCCATATGGTTGTTCACTTAGTCAACTTTAGATCACGAAGCAGAAACACAGATGCGACGGCTAACGGACACTAGAGCCGTTATTAACCTGATTCCAGGCAATTCCGAACTCTAACGGACTGTAGAGACCTTATTTCGGTCATAATCAGTTAAATAACCGTAAGGAAAGCCCAATAAGGCTTTTTGAGTCCGTTACAGCGAGAAATTGCCGGGAAATCGGCAAATAAGGTCTTTACGGTCCGTTAACGGCTACAAGCTAGCAACTGGCGCCCTATAGAAGAAACGGACACCTCATATAACAAAAATGACCTTACTGCTTAGCTGCAGAAGGTCAAGGTTGCAGGCGATCACGCCTATTCGAGGAAGTCCTTCAGCCGCTTGCTGCGGCTGGGATGGCGCAGCTTACGGAGCGCTTTCGCTTCGATTTGCCGGATTCTCTCCCGCGTTACGCCAAATACCTTCCCCACTTCTTCGAGGGTTCTTGTGCGTCCGTCATCGAGTCCAAAGCGTAATCGGAGCACGTTCTCTTCGCGTTCGGTGAGCGTGTCCAGCACATCTTCCAGCTGTTCTTTCAGCAACTCATAAGCCGCTGCGTCCGCCGGAGCCAAGGCTTCCTGATCTTCGATAAAGTCACCGAGATGGGAATCATCTTCTTCCCCGATCGGCGTTTCCAGCGAAACCGGCTCTTGGGCGATCTTCATGATCTCCCGGACCTTCTCTACGCTAAGCTCCATCTCCGCAGCGATTTCCTCCGGCGTAGGTTCGCGTCCCAGCTCTTGTAGCAGTTGCCGGGATACCCGAATCAGCTTATTGATCGTTTCGACCATATGAACCGGGATTCGAATCGTTCTCGCCTGGTCGGCAATCGCGCGGGTAATCGCCTGACGGATCCACCAGGTGGCATAGGTACTGAATTTGAAGCCTTTCTTGTGGTCAAACTTCTCCACGGCTTTAATCAATCCCATGTTTCCTTCCTGAATCAAATCCAGGAACAGCATGCCGCGACCGACATAACGCTTGGCGATGCTGACGACCAGACGCAGATTGGCTTCGGCCAAACGGCGTTTCGCCTCTTCATCCCCGTTTTCGATCCGTTTGGCGAGCTCCATCTCGTCGTCCGCCGACAATAACGGTACCCGCCCGATCTCTTTCAGATACATCCGTACAGGGTCATTGATCTTGATTCCCGGAGGAAGCGAGAGGTCGTCATCGTAGTTGAAATCGTCGCCCTCATGCGAGTTGTCTCCATCGCCGCGCCGGTGATCTTCGTCGCCGTCGCCTGTTACATCAATGCCAAGATCGGCTAATTGCTCAAAAAACTCGTCCATCTGCTCAGGATCTTGATCGAAAGGCGAAAGCTTCTCCATAATTTCTTTGTAAGTTAAGGATGACCTTTTCTTCCCTTGTTCGATCAATTGATCCCTTACCTGATCCAGCGTTAATTCCGTTTCTAGTTCAGTATGTTGGTCATTCGTCATATCTGGCTCCCTCCTCCCTAGAAACATCACCGAAAGTCCGTTCGTTTTACTGTCTCTCTAGGGCAATAATCTCACTTGCAATTTGTGCCGCACGCATAAAATCTCCGGCTCGTTCGGCCGATACCATTTCCTCTTTCTTGCGCTTGATCTGTTCGAGCAAAGGCACCTTCTGAATTTCACGAATACAATCGTCCAGCTCCTGCGTCGTCCATTCGGCTGGCGTATCCATCATCGCGATCGAAATGACCGTCTGCTCCAATCGCTCATCTTGAAGTGAGGAAATGAAATGACTAGCATCCGGGTTCTTCCCTTGTGCGTAATAGGCGTATAGATAAGCGGCAATCGCCACATGATCTTCGATGTTAAAGTTCGTCCCTAGGCGTTCGCCTACATAACGGGACACCTCTTCGTCCTGCAGCATGAAAGACAGCAGTCTTCGTTCCGCCGCATGAAAAGCGGGCAGCAACGTTGGCATGGATGCCTGCCCTTTTTTATGCCTACCATTATTCCACCTTTCGGGCTTATTATCCCCGGCATCTGCCTTTTTTTGCATAACCGTTCTCAGTTCGTTGCATTCCTGCTTTAAGCTGTCGAAGGAGACTTGCAAATCGGCGGAGAGTTCCTTTAGATAAATCTCGCGTTCGCTTGGGGAGGAAAGCGCCGCAATAATCGGCATCGCCTCTTTGATATAAGCGACTTTCCCATCTTCTTCTAGCAGTATATGGTTTTTTCTCAGATATATAAGCCTAAATTTGACGGAAGAAACCGCGCCGTCCAAAACTTGATGGCGGAACCGCTCGGCCCCGTACTTTTGGATGAATTCGTCGGGATCCAGCCCTTCGCTGAGCAATGCGATTTTTACCTGAAAAAAACCTGCGCCTTCAAGAATCGGAATGCTCTTCAACGCCGCAGCTTGTCCGGCGGAATCGCCGTCATAGCAGACCAACACTTCCTCGGCCATGCCACGCAAGATAGCCGCATGACTTTCCGTTAATGCGGTCCCCATCGTAGCCACGCCGTTATGAACCCCGGCCTCCCACGCGCTAATGACGTCGCCGTAACCTTCGAACAGGACAACTTGACCTGTTTTGCGGATCTCATTTTTCGCTTGATGCAAATTGTAGAGAACTCGGCTTTTGGTAAACAGCTTGCTTTCTGGCGAGTTCAAATATTTCGGTTGTCCGTCGCCAAGCACTCTTCCCGCAAACGCGATTACTTTCCCGCTTCGATTGTGTAACGGGAAAATCACCCGATCACGGAAACGATCCACGAAACCGGAACCGTCTTGCCTGGACGAGAGCAATCCACCCTTCTCCATCGCTTCCAGTTCAAAAGATCGTTTGTCCAAAAACTGAACGAGCGTATCCCATCTAGCGGGTGCGTAACCAATCTGGAACGTATCGATGGCTTTGTCGGTAAAGCCGCGGGATTTCAAATACTCCATCGCCGGCTTGCCGTATTCGGTGTTCTTCAGCAAGTAATGATAAAGCTTGGAGGACCATTCATGGGCCTGCAGCAGTTGCTCCAACTCTTGGTTACGCGGTGAATCACCGTAACCTCTCCCCTTATCCTCATAAGGGATGTGCGCCTCTTCCGCCATGATTCTGACTGCCTCGGGAAAGGTTAATCCTTCGATTTCCATCCTGAATTTGATGGCGTTCCCGCCTTTGCCGCAGCCATAACAATGGAAGATTTGCCGTTCGGGCGTTACCGTAAACGACGGGGTTTTCTCCGAATGGAACGGGCATAACCCCTTCATGTACTTCCCCTGTTTCGTTAGATGAACGTGCTTGCTGACCGTGTCGACGATATCGTGCTGACGCAGAACCGCCTCGATGACTTCCTCCGGAATGCCACGCCCGGTACTCATCCAAATCACCTTCATCTTTCACGCGTGAGAATCATCCAAAATGTCAAAATGACCGACATTTTGATGTTCTCGGGTGACACGTAAATAGTAATTCGCTAAAACTATACATTCTCCTGCAAACGTGACAAAAGTTTTGACAAAGCGTCCGTAAACCGTTCTCGGTCTTCGCCGGTAAACGGCTTCGGCCCTTTGCTGTGATGCCCTGCCCGCCTCGCCTTCGCTTGGTGGTGGCGGCGTTCTAGCAAATAGTCGATATTATCCGCATGGTAGACGTCGCCGCGCGGGGATAAACCGTAGCAAGCTCTCGCGATGACCAAAGCCGCCAGACCGTAGTCCTGGGTCACAACGATATCGCCCTTCTCCACATGGGCGGCGATATACAAATCAGCGCTTTGTCCGCTTCGATCAACCTGAACGATATTTACACCCGGCCCCGGTTGTAAGACATGATCATATGAAGCCACCATCAACACCGGCACGCCGAACCTGCCTGCAGTTTCGGCAATTTCCGCCTTTACCGGACAGGAGTCCCCATCGACGACGATTCGCATCCTCCATGCCTCCATGTAATACAATATAACCTCGAAATGGCCTAATCTAAACAAGCGTTACGCCGAATCTTATCGATTTATGCCGATAAGCGATGGATGGCTGACGGCAAGCCCTTCGTTTGCCGTCAGCCACACATTCGCTTTACTTTCCTTCTTCTATTATGCCCAAACCAGTTTGCCAAAATCGGCAAACGACTTGAGATCTTCATCAATCGCGGCCAGCAGTGCCAAGCGGTTTGTCCGGATGGCATCGTCCTCGGCCATAACCATAACCGCTTCAAAGAAGACCGTGATCGCTTCCTTCAAGCCGCCAATCAGCTCCAGCGCACCCGCAGCGTCGCGGGAAGCCAGCGTCTCCCGGTACTTCTCAGATACCGAACGCCATGCCTCGTAGAGCGTTTGTTCCGCCGGTTCGGAGAGCAAATCAGAACGAACCTTCTCGCCGGTGGCTTTTGCTGCGAGGTTACTCACGCGTCCAAACGATTCAACCGTCGCCTTGAAGTCTTCTTTCCCGTTAACCGCATCCATCAGCGCCTTGCCACGAGCCACCGAGGAGACGACATCGTTATAACCGGCCGACAGGACGGCGTCCACGACGTCATAACGGAGACCTTCGTCCGAAAGCGTCTTTCTGACGCGAAGTCCGAAGAATTCCATCAGATCCTTCAGCACTTCCTCTTCGCTGCGTTTAAGTCCGCGGAATTGCTGATGGGTTTCCAGCGCCAGCTTGAAGATATCGGTCAATGAAACGGACAGCTGGTGTTCGACAATAATCTGGACAATGCCCGCCGCTTGACGGCGCAGTCCGTACGGATCCTGGGAACCGGTTGGGATGATACCGATCGAGAAGCACCCGGCGATCGTGTCGATTTTGTCGGCGATGCTGACGATCGAGCCTACGGAAGAAGCCGGCACGGCATCGTCCGCAAAACGCGGCTGATAATGCTCGAAGACGCCTCGTGCAACGGCTTCGGGTTCGCCGGCTTTGCGGGCATAATCCTCACCCATCACCCCTTGCAATTCGGGGAATTCATAAACCATTTGCGTCACCAGGTCGAACTTGCAAATTTCCGCCGTACGCGCGGCAGCCTCCGCTGTCCCGGTATCGGTGCCAAGCATTGCCGCCAGCTTCTCCGTATTGCGGCGGATACGGCGCACTTTGTCCCCGATCGTGCCGAGCTCGTCATGGAACACGATGCTCTCGAGTTTGGACAACGCGTCCTTGATCGCCAGCTTCTGATCTTCTTCATAGAAGAACTTCGCGTCGGACAAGCGGGCACGAAGCACCTTCTCGTTGCCGCGGGCGATCACATCCAGCGAGGTGTTGTTGCCGTTGCGCACGGTCACGAAGTAAGGAAGCAGGTTTCCTTGTTCGTTCAGCACCGGGAAATAACGCTGATGCTCACGCATCGAGGTGATAAGCACCTCCTGCGGAATGTTCAGGAACGATTCCTCGAACGTGCCGAACAACACGGTTGGCGTCTCCACCAAGAATAGCACTTCCTCCAGCAAATCTTCCTTCACCGCGATATGCCAGCCCTTTTCCTTGGCCAAGGCATCAATTTGGTTCTGAATCAATTGTTGACGCTCGTTCACGTCCGCGATCACCTGCTGAGCGCGTAGCGTTTCCACATAAGCTGCAGGCTCTTCAATCACCGTTTCATTCCCAAGGAACCGGTGTCCCCGTGTCACGTTCCCGGACTTCACGCCAGCGATTTCTAGATCGATGATGTCTTTGCCGAACAAAGCCACCATCCAGCGGATCGGGCGAACGAATTTAAAATCGTAATTTCCCCAACGCATGTTCTTCGGGAAATTCATCGCCTGCAAAATCCCCAGCAATCCCTCAGCGACGAGGCTTGAGGTTTCTACGCCGATACGGCTCTTATTGACATAAACGTACTCCGTGCCGCCAACTTCACGGAATGTGAATTGCTCCGGACTCGCCCCTTGGCTTCGGGCAAAACCAAGTGCCGCTTTACTCCATTCGCCTTTTTCGTCCAAGGCGATTTTGCGCGAAGGTCCTTTGACCTCTTCATGCACGTCTTCCTGCTTCTCGGCCACATCCTTAACGAGAATAGCCAACCGGCGCGGAGTCGCATAAGCTTCCACCGCTCCGTGCTGGATGACGGATTCCTCCAGCCAATTGACCGTCCGCTCCTTCAACTGCTCCAACGCAGCGCGGATGAACCGGGCCGGCATTTCCTCCAAACCGATTTCGAACAGCAGATCCTTAGCCACGTGCAGCACCCCCTTTCTGAAGCATCGGGAAGCCGAGCTTCTCGCGTTCCTCCAAATAGGTCGCGGCAACCTGGCGTGCCAAATTCCGTACCCGCGTGATGTACCCCGTCCGTTCGGTGACGCTGATCGCCCCGCGGGCGTCCAGCAGGTTAAACGTGTGCGAGCATTTCAGCACGTAATCGTATGCCGGGAACACCAAATGCTGCTCCATCGCTTTGCCTGCTTCCTGTTCGTACATGTTGAACAACGTAAATAGCATTTTAACGTCGGAGATTTCAAACGTATATTTCGAGTGCTCAAACTCGGCTTGATGAAAAACATCGCCATACGACGTGCCGTCCACCCACTCCAAGTCAAACACGTTTTCCTTGTCTTGGATATAGGAAGCCAGGCGCTCCATGCCGTAGGTAATTTCCACGGCCACCGGGTTGGTTTCGATCCCGCCGACCTGCTGGAAGTAAGTAAACTGCGTCACTTCCATGCCGTCCAGCCAGACTTCCCAGCCGAGGCCCCAGGCGCCCAGTCCCGGATGCTCCCAGTTGTCTTCCACGAAACGGATGTCATGCTCCAGCGGGTTAATGCCGAGCCGCTTCAAGCTGTCCAGGTAAATTTCCTGGATGTTGTCCGGGGATGGCTTCATAATCACCTGGAACTGATGGTGCTGATACAGCCGGTTGGGATTCTCCCCATAACGGCCGTCGGCCGGGCGCCGGGAAGGCTCAACGTAGGCTACATTCCACGGCTCCGGGCCGATGGAACGCAGGAACGTCATCGGGTTCAGGGTACCTGCCCCTTTTTCCACGTCATACGGCTGCACGACGATACAATTCTGTTCTGCCCAGAACTGCTGCAGCGTCAAAATCATTTGTTGAAAGTTAATACTCATGGCGAACCTCATCTCCTAACCTTCAGGTTTGTTCAGCAAGCATGAGTTAGAGAGGCAATACAAAAAGCTCCCGCCTCTACGCCTGCTGTCAGACGTAGGGACGAGAGCTGTGAAGTGGTTGTTTAATAAGTCCGCTTTTGATCACGAAGTGAATCAAGAAGTAACACTTATTAATCTCGCACTGTTAAGTTCCCGCGGTTCCACCCTACTTGATTCGCCGAGGTCGCTTATCAGTGACCTTTGCCGACAAATCCGCTTTTCACGATCGTTCTTTTATGCTCCAGGGACGCCGTTTCACCAGACCGCCTATCCGGGCTCTCACCACCCCCGGTCGCTTAATCAGCCGTTGATCCTTAAGCTGACTTTATAGACTTTGCCTCGTTACTCTTCCCGTTCAACGCACAGAAATTCTTTTTTATCTTAACTAATTTTATCTCGTTCGTCAAATTTCATACTTATCCAATTGATCGAGAAAATGGAGGGATTTCAGCTTAAGCCCCAGCTGCATGTCCATAAAGGCACGCATTACCGTTTTTAACTCCTGCTTCGTTTCCTCTTTAACCTCCACGTTACCGAGCCTGCGCAGGTCCATTCGTTCGAACAATGTAAGCAGCTTGAGGACACCGGGCGTCACCTGCATCGCGGCTGGATCCTGATGACGGCAGCCTCGACACAGTTTCCCGCCCAATCGCGGGCTGACATAAGGCGAGTCGTCATTCCGGCCGCAAGAGACGCAATTCTCAAACGAAGGTCCGTAGCCTGCCGCCTGCAGGATTTTCATTTCAAACAGGTGGATAACGATCTGCGGATCCTTGCCGGATGATAAGCCTTCAAGACAAGCCTTCAGTTGGGTATACCAGAAGCTGCCGATTTCTTCATCCTGCAGCGTTTTATCCAGCAGCTCGCAGGCATACGAGGCGTATGCGGCCAAGAAAAGGTCTTCACGCAAAGAAAAGTGAGATTCGATAATCTCACCCTGGTTTAAGGTGCCCAAACCGCTGTTTTGACGGAAGAACACGTATTCTCCATGTGTAAAAGGTTGGGTCAGGGCCGCATGGCGGCTCTTGACCTTTTTGGCGCCGCGCACCAGCACCCCGATCTTACCGCTTGTTTCCGTGCATAATGTAATAATTTTATTGCCTTCCCCATAGTCCATGCTGCGGATGACGATTCCTTCCACTCTGTAGAGCATTCCATTTCCCCCAAACTCGCCTCTCCCGCCAGATCGTGTTACTCAGCCTCTTCCTCTATGATCAGCTCTTCAGCAGCCGCAACCTCCTCCTCGTACGGGCCACTGGCTTCTTTATAAAGCAAGTAAGCATCGACATCTCCAGTCATCGCAAAATACTTCCACGAAAAATCTCGCATTCGTATTCACCCTTTCTTCGGAAATGACGCCTGCATCTTCAAAGATAGGATGTGCCCAAGAGCGAGATCTATGCGTTGCAATAACTCCCAGTATAGACGATGTTCATAATGTCGATGAAATAATATCCTTTAGGAGTCCTTGTGGAAACCAAGGTCTTTTAGAATACGCTCCTGGTTGCGCCAATCTTTCTTGACCTTGACCCATAACTCGAGAAAAATCTTCGAACCAAGCAGGTTCTCAATGTCATGCCGGGCCTGCTTGCCAACTTCCTTCAGCAAAGACCCCTGTTTGCCGATGATAATCCCCTTCTGGGAATCGCGCTCGACGAAGATCACTGCGGATATATTCACCACGCCGTTCTCCTGGACACGCATGTCTTCGATCGTGACGGCAATGGAATGCGGCACTTCCTCGCGGGTTAGGTGCAGAATTTTCTCGCGAATCAACTCCGCGCAGACGAACTGCTCCGGATGGTCGGTGACCTGATCTTCCGGATAATATTGCGGGCCTTCCGGGAGATATTTGCCGATTTGCTCCAGCAACGTATTGACATTATTGCCGTGCATCGCCGAAATCGGCACGATTTCGCTAAACGAGTGAAGCTTGCTGTACTCATCGATGAGAGGCAGCAATTGCTCCGGCTCCACGCGGTCGATTTTGTTCAACACAAGGATGACCGGTGTGCGCAGATCCTTTAGTCGTTCAATGATAAAGCGATCCCCGCCGCCCAGCCCTTCCGCGGCGTCGACGAGGAATAACACCGCCTCGACCTCGCCAAGCGTGTTAAGCGCTGTCGTATTCATATAATCGCCAAGTTTGGATTGGCGTTTATGGATCCCTGGCGTATCCAAAAAGACGATCTGCATCGATTCCGATGTATATACGCCGTGAATTTTATTCCGCGTCGTTTGCGGTTTGTCGGACATGATGGCGATTTTCTGACCGATGATCTGATTCATCAGCGTCGATTTGCCCACGTTCGGCCGACCTACAATCGCCACAAAGCCGGATTTAAATTTTGCTTTTGCCATATTTGAGTTCCTTTCGTTATGACCTGATCAACGTTTCTGACCGCAAAGGTGCTTGATGTTCTATTTATCCGTGTTTGTACATGCCGAACCGCTCGCTAACGGACCGTAATGACCTTATTCGCTCAATCCCCGGTGATTTCCCAGTGTAACGGACTCCAAGGACCTTATCTAGCCTTCTAGTCGGTCATATTTGCCACTTTGTCCGAAATAACGGCTCCTGAGTCCGTTAGAATCTGACCGCACCCATATGCAAGCAAATAGCGGCCCTGGTGTCCGTTAGCGTTGCTCAACTGACGTCTTTGTGAACAGTATGGCGGGTTTGGGGTAACGAGAGCCGAAGGTTACCGCTCCTCCAGATGGGAGGGGGCAAATGCGTAAGGGAGCAATTCCCGCACCGTAGTCTGGCGGATGTCGCCTTTTAGATTGCCCAGTATGACGGGCATGTCCGGTCCGCATAGTTCCAGTAGAACTTGACGGCAAACGCCGCAAGGCGCTACCGGTTCCTCCGTGTCGCCTACAACCGCGATCGCCTGGAATGTTCCCGGCTTGTGTCCGTCGGCAATCGCCCGGAACATTGCGGTACGTTCCGCACAGTTCCCCGGGGTGTACGCCGCGTTCTCCACGTTGCAGCCGCGGTGAACATGGCCTTCGCTATCGAGGAGAGCAGCCCCCACGCCAAATCCCGAATAGGGAATATAAGCCGTTTTGCGGGCTTCAATTGCTTCTTGCATTAATTGACCGTAATCCATTCAATATCATCTCCTCAACAAAGGCAAATAAGTACGGGATATGTGGCGCGAATCAGTCTTTATCGCTGACCCAACCACTGCATCACTGGTTCGTAAAAAATCAAGATCCCGATCGCAGCCGCAAAAATCGCTGCGACCAGTACGGCCCCGGCCGCGGCATCCTTGGCGATCTTGCCAAGACGATGCCACTCCGGGGCTGCGAGATCAACAACGGCTTCGATCGCCGTATTGACAAGCTCAAGCGAGATGACCAAGGCGATCACAAATAGCAACAAGGCCACGTCTCTCACAGGGAGAGACAACGTAATCGCGGCAGCAATCACAATCACGGCCGCTACGCAATGGAACCGCACATGGCGCTGCATCTTGAACGAAGTGATGATCCCCTCCATGGCATAGCGAAAAGATGAGAACTCGCGGCGAGAAGGCTTCATCAACGCACAAGCCCGACCTCAGCGAGCGCCGCTTCCTGTTTGCCCATCATTTCCGCTTCGCTGGCAGCGTCCTGATGATCGTAACCTAGCAGATGCAAAAAGCCATGCACAAACAGGAATCCGATTTCCCGCTCCAGCGAATGGCCGTAATCCTCGCTTTGTGCCTTGGCCCGATCAACGGAGATAATAATATCGCCGAGCACATCGGTCAGATCGTCCAACTCCTCGTCTTCTTCGAGCTCATAGACGATTTCCATTTCCGATTCATCCTCCAGCGATTCGTTCATGGCGAACGACAACACGTCCGTCGGTCGGTCAATCCCGCGATAATCGCGGTTCAGCTCATGAATCGCCTCATCGTCCACGAACGTGAGGGCGACCTCGCCTTCGGTAACGCCCTCTGCTTGTCCGGCGATCTGCAGCACCCGATCCAAGAGATCGATCAACTCCTGCCCGATCTCCATTTTATCCTGCTCATTGCTCCAAGCCAGCTGTAGGCCCATTTACGTTTTGCCCCCTGTCCTTCTCCTCGTTCTCTTTACTCTTCTTCACTTCCTCCGGATACTCGATCCGGGAGTGGAAGATTCCCATGACCGTTTCCTTCAACGTTTGCGCGATCAAATCCAGTTCCCGCATGGTCAAGTCACATTCGTTAAACTGATGATCATCCAAACGGCTTTTGATGATCTTCTCAATCATCGACTCAACCTGCTCCACCGTCGGTTTACGCAACGAACGCACGGCCGCTTCCACACTGTCGGCAATACCGACCACTGCAGCTTCCTTCGATTGGGCTTTCGGCCCCGGATAGCGGAAATCCTCTTCAGTGAAATCCGGTTCCACGCCTTGTTCTTCCGCCAAACGAAGCGCCTTATGGTAAAAATAATGCAAAAACGTCGTTCCATGATGCTGCTCGGCAATATCCCGAATCGGCTTCGGCAGCTTATAATCCTTTTGCATCTCCACCCCGTCCCGGGCATGGGCGATAATGATCGATTTACTTAGCTTCGGATCTATAAAGTCATGAGGGTTTTCCATATTGTTCTGATTTTCGATAAAATAGCTCGGCCGTTTTGTTTTCCCGATATCATGATAATAGGAACCAACACGGCAGAGCAGGCCGTTCGCGCCAATCGCTTCAGCCGCCGCTTCCGATAGATTCCCGACCATGACGCTGTGATGGTACGTTCCCGGCGTTTCCGTCAGCAACTTGCGCAGCAACGGGTGGTTGGGATTAGACAATTCCACCAATTTGAGCGCCGAGAGAATCCCAAAGGTGACCTCAAAGAAAGGCATCAAGCCGATGACCAGAATCGTCGTTACCAATCCCCCAGCCACGGAGAAACCAAGCGCATACAACGTGCTGTTCTGCGTCCAGTCCTGATTATCGATCAGCTGCAACGTGAAGATCGACAACGCACCAAACAAGCAGATCATGATCCCCGCTTTGAGCAGCGTGGAACGCTGGCTAGCCCGGTGAATCGCAAAAATCGCCGCAAACGAAGTCACCAAAGCGAAGAAGCCAAATTGAAAATCAAATATTTCGCTTTGCTGCTGATTCAAAATGATACTAGCCAAGATGCTAAACAAGATCGAGCAAATGTACGCCAGCGGCAAGTCCAACAGCAGCGTAATCAACATTGCACCGGTGGCGATCGGAGCTAAATACCCGATATAAGCCTGCTGTTCCGTTTGCAGAATGTTGATGACATGCATAGATAGGATCGTGATGAAAATAATCAATAACAGCATGACGAACTGCGCATTGTTATATTTGAATCGGCTGGCACCTTCGGATTGACGGATAAACAACATCAGCCCGGTTGCCATCAGGAGGGACAGCAAAACGAGCCCGAATTGCGGCGAATAATTGACCTCATCCTTCAGCAGGCCGTTCTTCTCCAACAAGGTGTACATTTCCTGGGTAATTCTTTCGCCCTTTTGGACGAGAACGTCCCCTTGTTTGATATACACGGTTGGCGTATTCTCACGCGCTTCCACCTTTGCCGTCTTGGTTGCTTCTTCATCGTAGAACTTGTTGGCGGTAATCGATAAACGAGCCAACTCCTGCACGACTTCGCGGGCGGTCCGTTTGCTTAGGGAGCTCGTGCTGACCATTTCGGCAACTTTAGCTCGCGCCGCCTGCGCCTCGACGATCGGATCCGCCGTAAGACGGGCAACGATATCAGCGGCCACCGGCTTCATCTCGTTGATATCCTCCGCGGTTAAGCGGGGAATCTTGATGAATGTCTCCTCCGAGATATGATACTGCTGCTCGTCCACGCGTTGAGTGACTTCCTCAAACAAGGTCGGCGAGTAGACACTGGAGTTCCGGTTGTTCATGATGAAGTTCTGCACATAATCCTTGACGCGCTGCGGCAGTTCTTCCCGATAAATCTTGATCTTGTCATCCTCCGAGACCTGATCGTCCTGGTTCAAGCGGAAAATCCGATCCAGCATTTGCGCAACTAACGTTTCATTGCGTAACGGGAGGATGGTGTAGACCTGTCCGACCTTTTCAGCCGCCTCTTCCTGCGCCTTCAGCGTCGCCTTGGTGTCGGGAATGTCCATCGGCGCCATAATTTCCTTGTCGCTAGGCAAACCTACCGCAATGTCATAGGTTTCGGGTAGCAGTTTGGGCGCCAAACTGACATAAAACATAACGACAAGCAACGCAAACAGAACATAACGCACACCGGTGCTATGTTTCCATCCCGTAATTCTGGATTGAAACGCGCTTCTCTTTTGCTGATCGTTATTTGTCATAATAGACAGCCCTCCTGAACATGGTAAACCCTGAAGCGGCTAAGAAGCTTACCCTTGGTTTTCGGCAGCGCGGTCGTACGCCACAATAATCTTCTGCACGAGCGAGTGACGAACAACATCGGACTCCGTAAATTGGACGAACCCGATCTCTTCAATCCCGCTCAAAATGGCCTTTGCTTCCACCAGCCCGGACTTCTTCCCTTTCGGGAGATCGATTTGCGTCACATCCCCGGTGATAACCATCTTGGATCCGAAGCCAAGCCGGGTCAGAAACATCTTCATCTGCTCCGGCGTTGTGTTCTGCGCTTCGTCCAAAATAATAAACGAATCGTCCAGTGTCCGGCCCCGCATGTAGGCGAGTGGTGCAATCTCAATTAACCCGCGTTCCAGCGCTTTGGCCGTTTGTTCTGGACCCATGACATCATACAAGGCATCATACAGCGGACGCAGATAAGGATCCACCTTCTCCTGTAGATCGCCCGGCAAGAACCCGAGACTCTCCCCTGCTTCAACCGCCGGACGCGTCAAAATAATCCGTTTGACCGAACCTTCCTTCAACGCCGTAATGGCTAAAACAACGGCCAAATACGTCTTGCCTGTCCCGGCCGGGCCGACGCCAAAGACGACATCCCGTTTCTTGATCGTCGTGACGTAGTGCTTCTGACCAATGGTCTTCACCCGAATCGGCTTGCCGCGATAGGTTATGGCAATCTCGCCTTTATATAAATCAAGCAGCTGATCGGCACGGAAGTCCTTAGCTAGATCGATAGCGTAAAGTACGTCACGTTCGGTCAATATGTATCCGTTCCGGATCAGTTCAAGTAACACTTCAAACAACTGCTCTACCTTCTCCGCTTCACGCTGCTCTCCGCGGATGGTAATTTCCGATTCCCGCAATACAATGCTTGCTGGCAAATGCTGTTCAATTAATTTCAGAAACGAGTCCTGAGGACCAAACAAAGAAAGCCCTTCAGCTGCACTGTGCAGCGGTAATTTGATGTTCACCAGTTGTTCCGACAAATAGCCTCATTCTCCTTGATCATGTACTATCGGCACTTCTTCCGCTATGTTCTGCTCTACTTCGAAATGCACTTTTATATAAACTTTACCATTGTCGGCCTTCTCATGCAAAATTTTTTGATCCATAATGACGCTATCCGTGCCGTATTTCGCTAGGATATCACGTTTTGCACGCTCGATCCCCTCCTGCTTGGCTTGTTCTTCCGTCCGTTTCAACTCTAGCTCCGTCGTTTCCATGACCTTCTCCGTCATCCAACCGATCGGGAGCTTCCACCCGCGCCATGTCAACGGATCCTCGTCCGTCATCGTCTCCGACTGGGCGTAGGTGACCTTACCGTAACCGGTCAATTGGATGGCCGTATTGCCGAAATACAAATATCCCCGCTGCTTCCGCTCTCCCGTATATACCTTCTGTCGATAGACCTGCGGGACCTGAATATTATACTCATGCCAGACAATACCGCGAATATTCGCTTGAGGCACGACCGGCTTGCCGCCCTGGAATCCCGAAACCAGCACTTGTCCTTTCTTCACCCGATCGTTCTTTCCGACCTCCGGCTGACCCTTCTCCGCGTAAATATGCGTAATCACGGCGTCATGCTTACTCACGAGATGGCTCGGACTAACGAGCTTTTGGTCCTTTGGCTTCGTCGCTTCCACAACCTGAATCGTGATCCGCGTACCCGTGCGGGTAACTCCCACCCAGGAGGTACCCGGCAGCTTGCGGGTCAATTCTGCCGAGAGCTTGTCCTGATCCGGCAAACGAAAAATCCACTGAAACGGATAAATGCCCTCCTGTTTCGCCGCCTGAAGGACGTCATGAGCGGCGATTTCCTCATTCCCTTTCACTTCGACGTCCCAAACCAGGGAGGACAAACAAAAAATCGCCGCAACAAATAAGGCAAATCCGGCGATAAACCCCTTTCTTTTCCACACCCTGGCCAATACGAACGGCAGTCCGGAGCGCCCCCGAATCGACATTCGGCAGCCTGTCCGTTTCAACGGCGGCCGCAGGCGAAAGAAATCGGATAAAGATACCTTCATATCCATTTGCCCTCCAGGCAAGGGCTTAACATCCCAAACGTCGATACCCTGACGGGACAGCTCATTAACGAGCTGTTCGATCGATCCTCCGCGGACCCTGATGGTAACGATACCCCTCAACTGGCTTAAGGCCGGTGATTTCACGATTCATTCCTCCGTTCCACGATATTTGATGCCAAAAATCCGGCCTTCCACAACGACCTCTTCCGGCATGATGGCTTTAATGACCAGTTCGCTCCCCTCGACTTCCAACGTCCCTTGACTAAGCGCCAAATGCAGTGCCTCGGGAGAGAAGTGGATAACACCCCGGTGATTTTCTATATATAACTGCTGACCTCCAATTAAGGTGAGCCTCGGCAAATCGAATACAAGGTCGCTGGGCAGGTCGAGCGCATCAACCGTCCATTTGCGTATTTTGCGGACAAACCGGCTCATATGAGGCAATCCTCCTTCCCCTACTGTACAAATTATGCGGCCCTTCCGTGATTTATGAGAAAGGAAAAGAGCAACAAAAAGCCAAGGCTGCTCCGGCGGGCATCCTTGGCTTGGATACGATGAAAACAATGAAAAAACACCTTCTACGAATGACTTCATAGAAGGTGTTTGTCTCTCGAAGTTATGGCAAAAGCTGTTGAACCGTCTGGTTTACGAGTTTGCCGTCTGCCCGGCCTTTAACCTTGGGCATCAGCGCGCTCATCACTTTCCCGATATCGGCTTTCGAAGAAGCACCGGTTTCCTGGATGGTCTGCTGTACAATGACTTTAATTTCTTCTTCGCTTAGCTGTTCGGGAAGGTACTCAGCAAGGATCTCCGCTTCCGCTTTCACTTGCTCGGCAAGATCGTCACGACCCGCTTTCTCAAATTCTTGGAGGGCATCTTTGCGCTGTTTGATTTCACGACTTAGGATATCAAGCACTTCATTATCGTTCAAAGTTCTTTTCAAATCTATTTCAAGATTCTTCATCGTAGCACGAACCATTCGAATGGTGGAGAGCTTGAACTTGTCTTGACTCTTCATCGCTTGCTTCATATCTTCGTTCAATCGCTCGCTAAGATTCATCGCTGATTAAATCCTCCTAAAACTTTCTCTTACGAGCAGCCTCGGACTTTTTCTTGCGCTTTACGCTTGGCTTTTCATAATGCTTACGTTTCTTCACCTCAGCCAATACTCCATCTTTCGCGATGGAACGTTTAAAGCGACGAAGTGCAGCATCAATTGTCTCGTTTTTGCGAACTTTAGTTTCAGACACCAGTTTTCCCTCCCTCCGACCAGACCGTCCAAGAGCATAACACGGTTCATCAAACTTCATTATAGGGGAAAGAGAAATAGGGTGTCAACCTGAGCGCCCGCATTTTTCTCTTCCAATTTCTAAAAGGAGTTCTAGAGCGCGTGCGAGTCCGAGGATTGCACCAGCGCACCCAGCTTAGCGCCCCCGATGAGATGGTAATGTAAATGCGCCACCGCTTGTCCGCTGTCGGGTCCGCAGTTGTTGATCAGACGGTATCCGCTGTCTGCTACACCAAGCTGTTTCGCGGTTTCCTGAGCAATTCGATGCATCTCGCCGATCAAGGCAAGATCTTCCGAAGCAACGTCGTTCATCGAGGCGATATGCTTCTTAGGAATGATCAGCACGTGAACGGGAGCAGCCGGCTGAATATCGTGAAAAACGAGAACGCGTTCATCCTCGTAAACCTTATTCGAGGGAATCGAACCTTCAACGATCTTGCAAAATAAACAGTTGTCCATTGGAGAGCCTCCTAAACATATTCTTTGCTAAAATTCATCATACCGAAAATAGGCAAAAAAAAGAAGCACCCTGCCGCCTCAATAATGAGTTGGCTGGTCGCACGGACGTATTGGACGGAAAATCGCGTAACGCTCTCTGTCACCAATACGTCCGGCGGGGTGCTTGCAAATATGATGTCGGCTAACTGTAGTATAACAGCAGGGTGATACTGTATCTGTGATGTACATCACGAGTAAATAAGTTATTTATGGATTTGAATTCAAGATTCGACGCCGAATCCGCTTCATCGTTTACGCTTCATGATCAAAAGACGACTTTTGAACTACTTTATATGAAATTGCGTGTGTCGTTGTTGCGTCCGATCTTGTAGGCCGCAAGCAAGAAGAAGACTAGGGCGAACGCGGCCAGTACGGACAGGTTAAACCAGATCCGGGCAAGACCTTCGCCTTGCTGCAGCGTTTCGATCGATTGCAGTACCCAGTGCTGCGGCATAAATTCGGATACCTGCCGCACCGCCGCAGGCATGATCTCGCTCGGGAAGAAGCAGCCTGCGAGCAAACAGGTCGGCGTAATGATAATGTTCTGCAATGCGCCAGAGACTCCGCTGTTTTTGGAGAAAGCAACGATGACGAGAGACAGGCTGATCGATACCAGGGAGAACAACATCAGAAGCAGGGCCATTCGCCCGAACGGAATTCCGGTATCGATCCGGAACACCTTTTCCAAGAATAACAGAGTCAATATAATCTGCACCGCCATCACGACTAAATTCACGATAATGTTGGCGATCACGAAATTTCGGGCGTTGATCGGCGAGGAAATGACACGGAAGAAGGTGCGGTCCTCTCTGCTCTTCAGAATCAACTCCGACAAATTTACCGCCGACATCATCATGAACATGATCAGGAAGCCGATCGTTTGATACGTCATTGCCTGCTTCTTCTCCGCGGAGCTATCGGCCGACTGAACGGTCAGCTTCATGCTGGGGTTCTGGTAATCTGCATAAAGACGGGCAAACTTCGTCTCGTCCCCCTGGGCCGCTCGGCTAAGCGCGGCCAAATTCCCGGTATAATTGTACAGCATCGCTTTCATGTACGCGGTAACCTGTGCTCCTTTGACCGATTGGATGCCGATATGGTCAGGCTTACCCGTAAGAATGCTTTGCGAATAACCCGCAGCTAGCACAAGACCGCTGTCCAGTTTCCCGGACGCAAGTTGTTCGCGAAGTTCCGTCTCCGTTACTTTCGTCAACCGAATCTGGTCCAGCCCTTCCAGAAACCGAACCGTATCCGCAGCAATCGTCTCATTCCCGTCCTGATTCACGACGCCTACCCTGAGGCCGGTCTCTCCAACGTTGCCGTACATCAGCATCGTTAACAAAATTCCGGCTAGCGGCAAGCCAACATACAAAATCAAATTATTGCGTTTTCGAAACGTCGTTCGCAAGATATGGGAAGAGAGCCACCAAATGTCCTTGATCATGTTACAATCCCTCCTTACGTCGCATCATCCACGCTGCCGCAGCCAACAAGACGATGGCGAGACTCAAGTTTAAAGCCACGACCGGCCACATCACCGACACCTGATCGTTATAGATAATCCGTGTGATCGCTACGTTAGCCCACCGGATCGGCGATAGGTTCGCCGCATAACCGATAACACCCAAGTCTTCATCCGCCCCCATTGGAAAATAAGCTCCGCCGAAAAATGACGCTACCTGAGTCAGGATCATGAGTACGCCCTGCGTAGCCGCATCTTTCAAGACATAGCTTACGGCCAGACCTAGACTGACGCCCATAACGACCTCCGAGCCCAAGACGGCTAGGACGGCAGCCGGATGATTTCCCCAATAAGCCTGAAAGGCGAATTTGCTGAACAGAATGAGGATGAGTACGCACAGCATGTTAATCACGAGGTTGCCAAGCACCTTACCGGCGAAAATCTCCCCTTTGCCTATCGGGGACGCCGCAAGCCGTGTGCTGGTTCCCTGCCGGATCTCCCCGGAGATCAGCCGGCTGGCGGAAAGCGAACTCCACAAGGCGATCATGGAGGTCATGGCCAACGCGTAATAATCAAGCGAACCCGGCTGGCGATCGGCCGTGATCGACGTCTCCTTGATATAATCCCTCGTTTTCATTGAACTTGCGGCCATAGCCGCGGCTGCCTGGCCCGGTGTATTCTTCTCAATGGCTAGAATTGTATTGTATTGCTCCGCAAAGGCAGCCATCATGCCTTGCACAACATTGCTCTGAATCGCATTCCGGCCGCTTAAATAAAGCGACATGCCTTGACGCCCCAATTCTACGTATTCGTCGTAATGGCCCTTCTCGACCTCCGATCGGCCGTCTATTTCGGTTGCGAGCGACTCGAATGACAACCCCATGTCGGCGGTTTCTTTGACAAAGATTCCAAAGGCCTGAGTTAAAGCCGGATTTTCACCGTTATCCCGAACCAGCACGCGGATATCCCCCACCTGGGCCGTACCCCCGAAGGCGTTCGACAGAGCCGTGCCCAGAATCAACATCAGCACGATCGGAAACGCCAGCATGAACACGAGCGTCCAACGGTTGCGCGTCTCCCTCTTGAGTTCTTTGAGCGCGATGGATAATGTATTCATTCTTCTGATCTCCTCCTTAAGCGATCCGATGTACCGACCGTCGCCCTAGTCCCGCAAATTGCGTCCGGTTAGCGTCAGGAACACCGTCTCCAGATTCGGTTCCTGCTCCTCGACGGAACGGATCACCGCCCCGCCGTCGATCAACCGCTTCAAGATACCGCTCAGGTTATCGACCGACAAATCACTGTAAATACGAATGATCTCTTCCTGTGCCGTTACACTGCGTACCCCGGGCAATGTCCGAATGAGGTCTAGAAAAGTCTCGCCGTCTTGTTTCAGTTCAATGCGCACTTCCTTCACATCGGTAATCGTAGCGATCAGTTGCTCTTTCGTGCCGTCGGCGATGATCTTCCCGTGGTCGATGATGGCAATTCGGGAGCAAATTTCTTCGACTTCCTCCATGTAATGGCTGGTATAAATAATCGTGCAGCCCATTTCGTTCAACTTGCGCACAGAGGTCAGAATGTAGTTCCTCGACTGTGGGTCGATGCCGACCGTAGGTTCATCCATAATGATCAGCTTCGGCCGGTGTGCAATGGCGCACGCGATGTTAAGCCGGCGCTTCATCCCACCGGAGAAGTTCTTCGGAAAGCTTTTAGCTTTATCCTCCAACCCGACAAATCGCAGCGCTTCCTCTGCCCGGTCTTTGAGTTCCGCTCCCCGTAAGCCGTACAGTCCAGCGAAGAACTTCACGTTTTCATAAGCGGTCATGTCCTGATAGATTGCCAAATCCTGCGGTACGATCCCCAGATTCATTTTGGCAAAACGGCTGTGCTTGACGATATCTTGATCCAGGATCCGGATTTCCCCGCTTGTCGGACGCAACAGCGAGGCAACCAGATGGATCGTTGTGCTTTTGCCGGCGCCATTGGAGCCAAGGAACCCGAAAATTTCTCCTTCCTTAACGGATAAGGACATATTGTCAACTGCGATGAAGTCGCCAAATTTTTTCGTCAGTCCATGAATCTCCAATACATTCATTGCAACCTCTCCATTCCTGCTTCTTGTTCATGACCCTATTGTAGAAAAAAAGGATGCCCTTATGTCAGTGCATAAGTTCATCCTTTGCGCATGAGAATGTTCATGTTGTCGCCGGGGCCGGACAAGGAGGGGTGAGGTTCTTCATTCCTTGGATGGGACGTACGGAATCAACGTCGTCACCTTGAATCCCTGCGTCCCATCCGCAATTACCGTGCCGTTGACCGCAGCCGTGCGCTCCTCCATACCGAGCAGGCCCATGCCTTTGACGATTTTGGCCTGCCCTCGCCCATTATCCGTAACGACGGATTGAATCCATTTGCCGAGCACCCGTACTTCGACTTGAACGGAGGTAGCCTCTCCGTATTTGGCCGTATTAGTCAATGCTTCCGTTACATTGTCATGAATGATCTTCCAGAAAAGCGGTGTAATCTTCTCCAGATCCCCTTGGTGAACGACCGAGGTCTGCAACCCGGAACGGCTACCGAAGGCTTCCACGGTATTTCTCAACCGGTGAATGCCTAGCTGTTCCACCGGAGGTTTCATATTCTTGAGCGTTTGGCGGATTTGCTCTATCGATTCCTGGGCGATGCCGATCGCATTTTGCAGCAGTTTCTCCGCCCCTGCCGGATCGGTATGCAGCACCCGTTTGGCTGCCTCCATCTGGATCAGCGCTCCTGTCATCGAATGGCCGACGCCGTCGTGAATTTCCTGGGAGAGCCGGTTTCGTTCCTCCAGCTTGATTGTGTATTCCGAAGCCCGAATGAACTCCCGATTACCGTGCAGTTGCTTCCGCAGCTTCTCCTGATCCAAACGCAGTTTGTCGAGTTGTTCCTCCTGCCGGACCTGGCGCAACAATAGGTGCCGGATGTAGATCCCGTCAAACAAGCTAATCGCCGCGATAAACGCATAAACCTCTGAAAGCGGCGCCTCCAGGAATAGCAGCGGGATCGTCAGCAAGACCGTTACGGCAATACGCGGGGCGATCCCTCTCGCCGTTTCATAGGCGCTTGGCGGCAGCAGGAGTGCGAACTCGGGGTTGACGTAAACCGCGCAAACGGAGCAGTATACGATCAATATCCCATAAATAGCGTCCCGATAACCCGTTTTGTGAAGCAAGATCGCCGTGAGATCCAAAGCCAGATAAAGCAGGATAAATAAGATCAGCTGAGGGGACGGGGACGGTTCCACCGCATAGATCAGGGCGATTGCAAGGCCAAGCACAAGCCATCTTTTGCCGAGGCTCCAACTTTCCATAGGCTAGCGAGTCCTTCCAGTCAAATAATATATGGCGATTTGCGTGCGGTGTTCCAGCCCGGTTTTGTTCAGGATCGAGGTAATGTAATTGGCCACGGTTCCCTCGGAAATGAAAATTTCCTTGGCGATTTCCTTGTTGGATAACCCCTTGGCAATTCGCGACATGACCTCCAGTTCCCGTTCGGTGAACGGATCCAGATCAATCGGTGGCAGACAGGGATTTTCCGATATCGGAACCGCAGCTGAAGCGGGAGCCGGAGCAACCTCATCCGCCCGAGCGTCCTGGTGTTCCGGCTTCGCTTGCGTAACGGCTTCCCTAGGGACTGCACCGGAGGCGAGCGACTGCTTCAGCTTATCCAGCACAACGTCCTGCAGGACGTTATGGCCGTAATACACGCTTTTGATGGCGTCGCGGATCCGTTCCGGATCATTGTTTTTCAGCAAGTACCCTTTGGCCCCGAAACGGATGGCATCCATAATGTATTCATCGTCGTCGAACGTAGTCAGGATCAACGGCTTTGCCAACCCTTCCTCCGTCAACAATCGGGTCGCTTCCACACCGTTCAGGTTCGGCATCCGCACGTCCAGCAGCGCGACATCCACCGGATTTCGCCGGCAGTAATCGACCGCCTCCTGCCCGTCCTGCACCGTCTCCGACACCTCGAATTCCTCGAAGCTGTTCAATATGATCCGCATCCCCTCGCGGATAAAAGAGTTGTCATCCGCGATCAGCACCCGTATTTTCATACCGTTCCTCCGTTCCGTCCGTTTCCGTTACAACCGTTCCAGCTCAATCCGGGAGCCGGCACCCCCGCTCTCCGCAGGAATGACGACCAACTTACGGGCCAACCGCGCCCGCAGCTCGGCGACGTGGCTAATAATCCCCACCGAGAGATGATCGTGATGCAAATGCTCCAGCGAGGTAATCACCGTGTCCAACAGTTCCGGATCCAGCGTCCCAAAGCCTTCATCCAGGAAAAAGAACTGCAGCGGATATTGTCCGCGCAGCTGGATCTGCGCGGACAAGGCGAGCGCCAGTGCCAGCGAGGCCAAGAAAGTCTCTCCGCCCGACAACGTCGCTACCGGACGCTTTACGCCGCCGCTTGCATCATCGCGTATTACGAATCCGCCGCCGGAATCCGTCTCCAGGGCATATCGCTGCTTCGTCAGGAAGCGCAGACGTTGGGATGCCGCATGACTGACGTTCATTAGCTGTTCCTCCGCCACGTATTCAACAAAGGCATTACCGCGCAACGCGGACTGCAATTTGGTGAGCAAACCTGCTTCCTGTTCCAACTGGCCCCGAACTGTCTCCAACTCCTGCCAGCGGACGTGGCGGACCTGCAGGTCCTCCCAGTCCCGCTCGACGCGGGCCTTCCGTTGCAGAGCAACCTCATCTTGCTCTTTGGCGGCGATCAGCACCGCTTCGCTTTGCTGCCATTCCTCATCGCTAATCGTTTGTCCCGCTAGCTTGGCGTCCAGCTCACTAAGGCCGATCACCAGCTCCTGTTCGCGGCTGCGGTGGTTCTGTACCCTACCCGCGATGGATTCCGCTTCTCCCGGGGCGAGCAGGTTGTCCAGGACGGAGGTTTCTCCGTCGAAAGGCGATGCCGTCAGCGCCTCATGCCAGCGGGCTTGAAGCTCTGCCTCCTGCTCTCGGGCCACCGTTGCCGCTTGACCGGCAAGCGCCTCTGCTTTGGCCAACTCGTGGCTACGCGCTGTGGTTTCGGTTTGCTGCACCCGACTGCTCTCCGCCTGTTTTCGAAGGGCCGTCAGCTGCTCCTTAGCTTCCGAAAGCAGCTCCTCAACAGGGCGTTCTCCAGCCAGTGTATGCAGCCTCTCCTGTTTCTCGCGCAGAAGCTCCTGTTTACTTTGCTCCTGCACTTCCCATTGCACCAAGGTTTTATCCAACTCGATCGTTTCTCCGGCTAATGCCTGAAGCTTTGCCGTCTTCTCCTCGATAAACGGCACGCTGACCGTCAGTCGGCCACGCAGGTCTTCCGCCAACCGATCTTTCGCGGCAAATGACTCCATCTGCCGGGCAGCATCCTCTGGCGTGAAGCCCGGGTATTGCTCCACCCACTCGCGCCGCTTGGCCGCGAGGGCTTCCCGGTGTTGCGCGCTGCGCGCCGCGGCCTGCTCCAGCAGCCCGGAGGCCGTTGCCGCGGCCGCTTCGGCGGCGGTACGCTGCGGCTGCAAGGCCGCCAGCGCGTTTTGCGCGGCGCGGCCTTCCTGCTGCAGCGCCTCCACCCGGCGGCGGCAAGTCGCGTGCCGCTCGCCCAGCGCCATAGCCTGCCGCTGGCGAGCAGCCAAGCCGGCAGGCGCCGGCGCAGGCACGTCCGGCGCGGCCACCTCGGCGGTAGCGGCGGCGAGCGTTGCGGCCGCAGGGGCCGGTTCGCCGCCGTCACGGCCGAGCGCTTGCAGCAAAGCGCCGCAAGCGTCGCGGTCGCGGGAGACGGCGAATTGCAGCTCGCGAGCCTCCGCGATCAAGGCCGCTAGCGCCGCAAGCTCCGCTTCGCCGCCGGCTGTCTCTTCGACATCGGCCTGTGCCGGTGCCGGATGATGCGCGGAGCCGCACACGGGGCATGGCTCGCCGTGATCCAACTGCTCTGCGAGCCGGGCGGCCCACAAGTGGCGTTCGCGGGCTTTAAGCGCTTGGCGCAGCGTCGTTTCGTCCCCTGTAAGCGCGCTAGCATATTGCCGCACTTCTTCCTCCAATGCCGCCAACTGTACGGCGGTTTCCGCGAGCTGCCCGGCAAGGATTTGCCCGGACTGCTGCACGGCGGCGACTTCGGCGGCGATTTGCTCCAGCTTGGACGATGCTTGCTGCAGGTTCGAGCGCCCTGCCGCCTCTTCGGGCTCCGCCGCCGTGAGTTGCTCCTGCAGGGAGGTCAGCTGCTGAGCCAGCTGTACGGCGGCTTGCGCCAGACGGCGCTCCTCGGCCTTGACCTCCGCTTCCTTCAGCTGCTGCTCCAGCTCGCGCTGGCGCGTTTGCGCTTTGGCTAGCAGCTGCTCCTCCTTCGCCGTCTGCTCGGCGAGGTTTTGCTTGCGCTGCGCGCCCTCCGCGCGCTGCGCCGCGAACCGCTGCAGCTCGGCGCCGAGGCGCGCGGCCTCTTCCTGTAGGCCGCGCGCCTGCTCCAGCTGCTCGAGCCGCACGAGCAGCGCCGGTTCCTCGCGGCCGAGCGCCGCAGCAGCGGCTTCGGCGGCCGCGCTGGCCTTGGCGGCAGCCGCCGCAGCGGCCCGAGCCGCCTGCTCGGCTTCGGCCGCCAGCTGCGCGCGCTCCGCCGCGGCGCGCTGCGCCTCTTTCCAGGCCGTGAGCACCGGCCTGAGCGCCTCGGCGGCGCCTCCGCGCGCCAGCTTCGCTTCCAGCGCGGCGACCTCGCCGCCTTGCGCGCGCAGCGCCTCAAGCTGCGCCGCGCGCTCGGCGCGCTCCACCGCCAGCTCGCGTACCTTCGCGAGCTGGTCGTAGCGCTGCTGCGCCTGCTGCAATTCGCGGCGCCGCTCGGCGGCCTGCTCCGCCGCTTCGTGCGCCGCTGCCGCCGCTTGCTCCAGCGCCTCGGCGGAGGCGTTGCCGAGCCCTTGCTGCTCGGCGGCCACCTCGCCCCGGCGCTGCTCGTTGCCCCGTACCTTGCGGGTTAGCTTCTGCCCTAATAAGTCGCCGTATTTCTCCAAGTGAAACAACCGCTGCAGCATCGCCCGGCGGTCCGCTCCTTTCAGGGACAGAAACTCGGCGAATTTGCCTTGGGGCAGCACAACCGCGCGGGTGAAATCGTCCATCTTGAGGCCAAGCTTCTGCTCCACACAACGCGTTACATCGGCGAGCTTGTCGGCGACGACTTTTTCCCCTTCGGGTAGGATTTCGATAAACCGGCTGATCGTGTTGCTCACCGACAGCTCACCCTGCCGTTTAAAGCGTCGCTCCACGCGATAGCGTTCCGTGCCGGCGGCGGAGTTCAGCTCGAACGTAAACGCCACGAACAACGTGTCCTCCGAATGATTCATGATGCCTTGGGTTCCGCCGGATGCCCGGCCGACCTTGCCGTACAAGGCCAACGTAATCGCGTCCAAGATCGTCGACTTCCCGCTGCCCGTCGGCCCAAAAATGCCAAACAATCCCGTCTCGCACAGCTCTGTGAAATCGATCGTCTGCGACTCGCGGTAGCTTTGCAGCCCGGCTAATTTCAGCGTAATCGGCTTCATCGGCTTCCCCCCTCCGCAAGTTCATCTTCGCTCGAAGCCTCGTCCTCTCCCTCGGAGACAAGCGACATAAACAGCTCAACCAATTCCTCCTCGGGCTCCGCCCCGCCGGTTTGACGCTGATAAAACTTCCGAAACAGCTCATGCACCGGCACGCTCGCGCGGGACGTCAGTTCGTCCTCCTCCAGTTCCCGTCCGGGATACACCGGCCGAATATGCACGATACCCTCATGGGCTTTGCGCAGCGCCTGGATATCGCCTAGTGACATCGCTTCGGTTAGGCTGATTTCGAGGTCGATAAACGCATTAGCGTCCCGTCCCTCCTCCAGCCAGCGATACGCTTCCGCTAGTCCGCCCCGACAGCTCCAACGGACCAACGGCCGACCGCTGCTCAGAAACAACTCCTCCAGGATCGGCTCTTTGCCGGGCGCCACGTCCAATAGCATCACCGACTTGGCTTGTCCCGCCTCGGAAAAAGAATACGCCAACGGCGACCCGCTGTACCGGGTCAATCCGCCGCCTTTGACCGCCTGCGGCCGGTGCAGATGGCCCAGCGCCGTATATTGCGCGCCTACGTCGAGCGCGGACGGGTCAACGGTATAAGCGCCACCAACTTGGATCGGACGTTCGGAATCGGACTCCAGTCCGCCGAGTACATAAATATGGCTCATTGCGAGATTAACCGTGTCCGGACGGAATGCGCCCGCCAACTGCCGCATCAGCAGCCCCACCTTAGCGCTGTAGGCGAGCCGCAACTCGGACTCGTCCGCATCCCCAGCCAGCAGCTCGGACAGGCGGGCTTCCGACGGATATGGCAGTGCGGCGATGCTCGCCGTTTCCCCGGTGCGGGCAACGGGGACGGTGATCGCCTTCGGTACCGGCAGCCCCACCAACGAGATGCCCCGGCGCGCAACCAGCGGCGACACTGCGGCCACCCGTTCCGGCTGGTCATGGTTGCCTGCGATCACTGCCAGATGGCAGCCGGTCTCCGTCAGCCTTGCCGCCGCTTCGTAGAACATTCCCTCCGCCGCGGCCGGCGGGTTCACGCTGTCATAGACGTCACCTGCCATCAGGACGAGATCGACCTGTTGCTCCTTCACCATCCGCGCCAGCTCCTCCAAGAACGCCTCCTGCTCTGCAAGCCGGCTGCGTCCTTCCAGCGTACGTCCCAAATGCCAATCGCCCGTATGTAATATACGCATCCGTTTCTCCCCCTTAATCCCGCCAACGAACGCCGGCGTTTCAACATCCTAGTTCTTCAACAATACAGTTCATAAACTCTAGTATTTGACTCTAGTATATTCCATTGCTAGCTTAGGAAGCTCACCGAAAGAAATAGAGTGAACAGATGTCGCTATTCCGGCAATATCGCTATATTTCCTTAACCGCACGGATTTGCCGAAATAAGAACATCATTTCACTCTATCTGTATCTGTGCTTCTTAGTTTAATTGATTCTCTTACAGCTTCACCGCTTGGCCGCCATCGAAGAAATACAGCCACTTCTCATCAACCGCCGCGCCGGTGATTTCTTCGACCGCTTTGGCGTACAGCTCCAGTTGGAACCGGTACGATTCCGCCAGCGCCGCCGTGCCGCCGCGATGCTCCAGCACCCGGTCGCTTTTGTAGTCGAGCAGGTACACTTTGCCGTCCACGGCGAAAAGGCAGTCCACGATCCCCTGGATCAGCACGATTTCCCCGTCCAGCTCCCGGATCGCTTCGCCAGCAAATGCACCGGCCAGAGCTTCATCCGCTGCTTCCAGGCCTCCAAGCTGCGGCGAAGCTTCCGCCGCGGGCAGCCCATAGCTGAACGGCATTTCTCGCTTCACCCAATCCGCCTGACGCAGCAGCTCGCCCAGCGGGCTTAACAGCAATCTCGCGATGTTCTCCGCGTCGATTGCGGCCGCCTGCTCGGTGGTCATGATCTGCCGCTCGACGAGTCCGGTCAGCGTCGCTTGAACCACACCGATCCCCGGCTCCGCATCAAACGGCAGATGCTGCATCAGCGTGTGGTATGCAACCCCGCGTTCGGTTGGCGTCAGCTTGCGCTGCTCCATGAATCGCGGCCGCCGCAGATGCAGCTTGAACTCGGGCTGCTCCGCCGCCTCCGCCTGCTCCCGTTCGTGCGCCAGCTCCGCTTCGGCGAAGACGTCACGCGCCGGTTCCTCTTGCATCGCCAACAGCGCCTTCATCTCCGTCACAGAGGTTTTGGCCGCTATCCGGCTGGCTGCAGCATAAGGATACGTCCAGCTTAGCCGGGTCGCCACTGCTTCTTTCACCGCAGCGGCTTCTGAATCGTCCACCGCTCCCGGCAGAACCGCTACTGGGCCTCCTTGAAGCAACGCCTTGATTTGCGCCGGATCCGCCGCATGCTCCGCGGTGACCGCCGCTTCCGCTCCGCCGGTCTGTCCCGCCGCACGAGCGGAAATAAACGCGACATTCCACTCGGATGGGCTGTCCGCCAACAGGGTGGAGCCCGTTTCCGGCAGCCCGGCGAACTGCCGAAGCTCCCGAGCACTCGGGTGGCGAATCAAGGCCGGGCCAATCCAGTCGAGGTAACAGCGACCCCGCGCCAGCAAATAATCCGGCAGTTGTTCGCCGTCAGCCTCCAGCGCGCCGCCCCAGACTTCGACGGATTTGGTGAGGCTCTTCACCGAAGAGACAAGCACAAGCTTGTCCTTCGGGCGGGTTAGCGCCACGTATAACACGCGCATTTCCTCCGCTAATAGCTCCATTTGCGCCCGTCGCCGGATGGCCAGATTCGGCAGCGTCGGGTAGCTGACGCGAGTATCCGCGTCAACGTATTTCGGGCCAAATCCCATCTCCTTATGCATCAGGAATGGCGCATTTAAGTCCTGTCGGTTAAATTGCTTCGACAATCCGGCGACAAACACGACCGGAAACTCCAAGCCTTTACTCTTGTGGATCGTCATCATTCGAACGCCATCGCCTTGCTCCCCGCCATCTCCTGGCGCGCCGAGGTCGCCGCCGTTCTCGCGCAGCCGGTTCACGTAGCGCAGGAAGCGGAACAAACCCGGTGCAGAGGAGGATACCTCGTATTGTTTCGCCCGGTCCAGCAGCGCCTGCAGGTTGCTTTGGCGCTGAGTTCCGCCCGGCAGGCCGCCGACCCATTCCAGATAACCGGTTTCCCGGTAAATCTCCCGAATCAGATCGCCCAATTGCCCGACTCGGGCCAAGCCGCGCCAAACCTCCAACTGCCGCAAGAAGGCTAGCAGCTTGAGCGACAGCACATCACGTTCAAGCCCAGCCACCGGGGTTAAAGACTCTCCCCCCGAATCATTCATTTGGTTGTCTCCGCCTTCCGGCGACATCTCCGCATTCCCGGCAGCAGCCCTTGCGAGCACCGCCTCATAATAACGGCCACCAGGGGATGCGAGGCGGATGTCCGCCAGCTCCTCCTCGGAGAAATCATAGAGCGGGGAGCGCAACACCGCCGCCAGCGGGATGTCCTGCAGCGGGTTATCAATGACCTGCAAGAGCGACAACATCGTTTCGACCTCGGAAGCCTGAAAATACCCCTGGCTCAGTTCCCCGTATGCCGGGATCCCTTCTACCCGAAGCTCCTCAATCATGGCCGGTGCCCAGGTCAGCGTCGAACGCAGCAAAATCACCATGTCCCGGAAAGTCACCGGACGCATCGCCTGCAGCTGTTTATCATAAATGCGTAGCGGTTCGCCGCCTTCCCCCAGCATCCCGCGGATACGGGCCGCAATCGCACGGGCCTCCAGACGCACCGCTTCAATCAAAGCGGCCTCATCTTCCTCTTCCCCACCTTCGCCTTGCGTCGTTTCGCCGTCTCCGCGGTCGGATGATTCCGAAATTCCTCCCGAACCCGCGTCGCGATCAATCAGCAATAACTCGGGGCGATAATCCTCTATAGCCTCAAGTGGAAAACCTTCTCCATACACCAACTCGGCGCGGGGATCGTAAGAAATTTCCGCCACGCTTTCGTTCATGATTTGCCGGAACAGTAAATTCACCGCGTCGACGACCTCGCGCCGGCTGCGAAAGTTCCTGGCTAAATCGATACGCAGCCCGGCCCCGTCAAAATCATCCCCATAGGTCCGATATTTCTCCAGGAACAAACCAGGCTCGGCCAAACGGAAGCGGTAAATACTCTGCTTCACGTCACCGACCATAAACCGGTTGCCCGGGTTCTCCCGGGCGATCAACCGTACGATCGTCTCCTGAACTGTATTGGTATCCTGGTATTCGTCCAGCAGCACCTCATCGAACTGCTGGCGGTATTCCAGAGCGGCGTCGGACGGACGGAGCTCGCCCGGCTCCGAATCCGGATGCCGTAGAATCCGCAGGCAATAATGCTCCAGATCGGAGAAATCGAGCCAGCCTTTAGAGACCTTGTGCAGACGGTAACGTTCCCCGAATTCGCTGACTAAACCGGATAGGGCGCCAAGCAATGGAGCCATGTCATGCATCTCCCGCAAAAATGCCTCCGCCGGCCGCCCGTACAGCTGCGAGCGCAAATCGGCGAGGGTCTTTTTCGCATCTTCCCGCAGCGCCTTCACCCGCTCCTGGATATCCGGATCGGTCTGATCCTTCTTCACCGGCTTCAGTTTGCCGAAGCTCGCCCCCTGAAACACGTCGTACAACGAAGCCCAAGCTCCTCCAGCCACCGCTTCTTGCAGCGACTGGACAACGTTAAGGTCTTCCTCCAGCGTCAAGGCGTAAGGCTCCGGTCCTCCCGGAGACATTGCCAACGCCTTCGCTTGCGACAGCAGGCTCATCGCGCCTCCGAGCGCCAATGCCGTATCGGCCAGCAGGCTTTGGACCCATGCGCTCTTCTCCAAGGCGTCCAGATCCGGTGCCAAAAAGGCCGAGGACGCTTCCTGCAGCCAATGATCCGGCCAAGGATGGCTGCGGGAGAAATCGTAAAGCCGCTGTATCAGCGTAAACACAGCCGCATCGCTGCGCTCCCCGCCAAACCGATCGACCAGCTTTACAAACGGGCTGTCCACCGGTTCGCTGCCGTATTTTTCCTCGAGTAGCTCCTCAAGTACCTCTTGCCGCAAGAGCGCCGTTTCACTTTCCGAAGCGATCCGAAAGCCCGGATCCAGCGGAATCAACGTATAGTAGCGCTGAATGACCTCCATGCAGAAGGAGTGGAGCGTTGTAATCGAAGCCCGCCCCAACATGGCCAACTGACGATTCAAATACTCATTGTTCGAATCCTTGGCAAGCTCCTTCTCCAGCGCTTCCGTGATCCGCCCCCGCATCTCCGCGGCCGCTGCTTTGGTGAACGTAGCGACCAACAACCGATCAACGCTTAACGGCTGCTCGCGGTCCATCAGCTTTCGGATGATCCGTTCGACAAGCACCGCTGTCTTGCCGGAGCCAGCCGCTGCTGCAACCAGCATATCGCCGCCAGACAGGGCAATCGCCCGCCATTGGTCATCACTCCAATAAGTGCCGGCCGGTTTGGGTTTCATCGTGGTTGTCATGAAGGGGTCGTCTCCTTTCCGCTCTCCTGTCCAAGGAGCTGCCAAATCTCGTTTTTGCCCGGCTTGCCGAGTACGTGGTACGCATTTCCGTCCAGCGACTCTTCGAACCGGCACACCGGTTTGTAGGGACAAAACGTACAAGCCGTCTCCATCCCAAGTCGGTAAGGGGCAATCTGCACGTCACCGTCGGTGATGCGGGTGCCAATCTCGGTGATCGTCTGCCGCACGGAACCCAGCAGCGTATCCCACTGATCCGGCGTCGCCACAGAAGCGCTGCTGTAGAACCCGCCGTCCGCCTTAAGCGCAACGGGGATAATCTCCGAATACCCTTTCTCCAGCTGCGCGTCCATTTTCGCGATCACATCCCGGTCCGCCAGCAGCAGGCCTTTCATTTTGAACCGCTTCAACAATTCTTGCTGCGCCTGCTCCGCACTCATGCCGTTACTGCTCTGCAGCAGCGGATTGTGCACGTGGAAATACAACGTGCCTGCCGGAAGCGCTGGCTCGCCTAACCAAGCTTCCGCCGAGGACAGCAAGACATCCAGGTAGGTGAGCATTTGCAGCGACAAGCCGTAATACACTTCATGCAGCTTCAGATCGGTCTGACTCGACTTGTAATCAATGACCCGCAGCAGCAAGCCTTGTTCACCTTCCGCCATATCAACCCGGTCAATCCGGCCAACGATTTCCATGACGCAGCCGTTAGGTAACTCAAACGTCAGTGGAGGCAGTGACCGCCCCGGTCCGAAATCCAGCTCCAGCCCGACCGGTTCGAAGCTGCCGCGCCGCGCCTGCTCGCCAAGGATCAGCGAAGCCCGGCCGACGATGGCTTTGAGCTTACGGGAGATATACCCGTAACGCTTGGAGCTTAACAGGATTTCTCCCTGAAGCTTCGGTGCGAGTTCATCGACCGCCGTGTTCGCCGCTTGAATCGCTTCCTCTGGCGTGAGGCTACCCCAACTGCGGTTTTGCGCCTTGAAGGTAATTGCCATCTGACTGAGTGCAGCATGGAACAGCTGCCCGATATCCGGCGCTTGCAGCCGGTAGAGCTGACGTTCCTTCAGCTTCAGTCCATGGGAAGCGAAATGCGCGAACGGACAAGCCGAGAACTGCTCCATCCGTGACACGCTCGTCCGCAGCCGCTTGCCGTATAACCGCCTGCTGGTCGCCGGCGTCAAGCCGCGCACCCGATTTCGATAATCCAGCGAAGTGAGCAAACGCGATGCTTTGCTCTCCCATTCCGGTTGGGTCTTGTACCATTCCAGCACGCGCCACCATAACGGCGAAATGGGCTCCCCCGCTTTCCATCGCCGCAGTTGACCAATCAAAGCGCTGAGCGCGGGTCCTGGTCGCGAGACAAACTCCATTGGCAAAGCAGCCTGGTCGTCCAGTCCATCGGAAGGTCCCGGCGCTAAGGCAAGCGGCCGCTCCTGAAGTCCCGGGAAGATCCGTTTCACATGTCGGATGACCTCGGACGGCAGAAGTGCGCCGCCCTCCCCGTCCGCAGCCGGATAGCTAAGCCACAGCGAGCGGCTCGCCCCCGACAACGCCTCATACACGAGGAAGCGCTCATCCAGCAGCTTGCGAGCAAGCCCCGGGGCCAGCTCTAAGCCGATCTCCGCCAGACGCTGGCGCTCCTGCTCGCTAAGCACGCCCTCCTCTTGCAGGTTCGCCGGCATGATTCCTTCGTTAATTCCCAGCAGGAACAGATGCTTGACCTGCCCCGAACGCGTACGCTCGGTGCTCCCGATCAGCACCTGGTCGAGCGAAGGCGGCACCAGCGACACCTTGAGCTCCTTCAGTCCGGTCTCCAGCACGCCGGCAAACAGCTCCATCTCCAGGGGCTCGTCCCCCATCATTTCTACGATCTGGTCCAACACGTCAAGCACCGCGCCCCATAATTGGCGATGCTCCATCGCCTGGCGAGGCTTACCTTCACGTACCATCTGGTGGGCCAGCACATCCAGGCGCTGAGCCGCCTCAACGCTCTCCAGCATCTGATACACGGCGGCACACATGTCGGCGGCGTTTTTCGCCTTCCGGATCTCTTTCTCGAACGCCGACAAAGGACCGGCAACCGCAGCGCGGCAACGTTCTAGCAGTTTCAACTGCTCCAAGGCCTTGGCCGAAGCCGTTGTTTGATCATCCTGCTCGAGCGACAGGCTTGGCGCGGACTTCCATGGCCGCCCGTCAAACCAACGGTAGCCTTGAATGCCGCTCGCCAACGCATAATTCTCCAGCATATCCATATGCTCGCGCGTCAAGCTGCCGTCCAGCGGCAGAAGAAATTCACTTTTTACGCAGCGGAATACGTCATCATATTTCCAAAACCCGAGCACGACGTCCAGCGCCGCACGGATAAATTCAACCATCGGGTGAAACAACATGCTTGTCTTCTGATCAAGAAAACAAGGGATCCCGTAGGCTTCCATCGTCGGAGCGAGCAGCTCTTCGTAATCCCCTAGATTACGAACCAGCAGCGCCATATCCCGCCAGCGTATTCCTTCTTCCCGAGCCAAGCGCACCATCTCGCGAGCGGTGCCTTCAACCTCGGCGCGCCGGCTGGCTGCCCGGTGTATAGACAAAGCCCGTCCCAGATCTTGCGGCGGAGTTGACTGCGGCCACGGTGAGCGCCGCTCGTAAGCTGACTCCAGATACGAAAGCGTCTCGCTCTCCCGAAAACGGGGAAATGGACGCTCCTCCAGCAGCTCGGCTGGCTGGACTTCAATTCCAGCCTCCGCAGCCAGTTGGTTCAATTTGACGAAGGCGGATGCGGGTGTGTGGAACAGATTTAACTCATGCGGCAGCGTTCCGTCATTATAGGTTCGATCCAGCGTCAACGAGATCGTGACAGACGCGGCGGCCTTGAGCAGTTCGATAATCGCCGTGTATTCCTGCGGGGTAAGCGTATGGAATCCGTCGATCCAAATCTCTGCCCCCCGCAAATAATCCGATTTCCCGGCTCCCTGTGCCAGCTTGACCACATGGTCCTCGTTGTCGATGTACAAGCGGGACAGCTCCTCGTCGAATTCGGCGAACAGCAGGCTAAGGTCGTGCATTTTATCCTTCAGTAACGGGGACTCTCCTTCGCTTTGTTCCAAAAGGCGATAGTGCTCCTGCAAAGTCGGGAAATCCACGTTATATTTTTTCATTTCCGTATACAGTCCGGCGATCCGGTCGATTAATCCGAGCTGATCCCCGCCGTGCCCAAACAGCTTTAACTCGCCTTTCCGACGGCGCATGAGCTTGTACAGCAGCATTTTCTTGCCTTCGTCATCGATCGGTACAAGCGCCGCACCGCCGGTTTCCTGCATGACGCGCAGCGCCAGGCGGCGAAAGCCCAGCACCTGAGTGCGGACGGTACCGCGAAGTCCCGGGGCGGTGGCGATCCGCTGTTCGATTTGGAAGGTGCCTTGTTCCGGGGTTAAGATGATGAGCGGCGGACCGGTGGGATGCTCGCGCAGTGCCGCGGTTACCCGGTCGAGAATGAGGCTGGTTTTGCCGCTGCCGGAGCGGCCGAGTATGAACCGTAAAGACATGGAAGTACCTCCTACCACGGACAATTCGTTAGTTTTCAGTATAGCATAAATACGATCAAACATTCGCATATAAAAAATAGCCCCGCTCCGCGATAATCGCGAAACGAGGCCCATCTATCCCTGTTCAATTCAGAAATCAGCCTGTTGCCTACTTTTCATGTAGCTGTCCATCCATTCCGGGTGAGTCGGGATGTTTCGGACGAAATCGAGCAGCAAGCCTAGACCCGATTTGGCGTCCCCTTGCGCAAAGGCTTCATTGTACCCTCTCCCTTTCATTTTTCCTCTTACCCTTAGCTATCGGCAGAAATCAGGAAAAATGTTACATCCTTGTATCTTGGTTTCCAAGGTTAGAGAGCGTCTTTACTACGCACCTCGAAAATGGCGAATTTCAGGTAATGTCCTTCGTCGACCCCCAGAATTTGAGGATGGTCTTTTCCAGCCGCCCGCCATTCGACCAGGCGCAGCACTTTTCCGGCATCCTCCGCGGCCTCCAAAATCGTCTCCAGGAACAGATCCGGCCGCATGTGGTAGGAGCAGCTGGCCGTTACCAAATACCCGCCTTCGTTAACCAGCTTCATGCCGTGAAGGTTAATGTCCTTGTAGCCTCGGCAGGCACCTTTGACCGCCGATTTCGTCTTGGCGAACGCCGGCGGATCGAGAATGACGACATCCCAGGTCCGTCCGCCGCCGGCCGTCAGCGGTACGGAAGTATCGACCTTGCCGTCCTGAGCCGCCCTGCGCGTCCGCTCCTCCAGACCCTTCACTTGGCTGCGCAAATAGTCAAACGCGTCGGCCACGACAAATTCAACGCGGTCGGTGAACCCGTTTAACTCGACGTTCCGTTTCGCGCTTTCGATCGCATGCTCGGAGATATCGAGGCAGGTTACCTTTTTCGCCCCGTATTGGCAGGCGTGCAGGGTGAAGCTTCCGGTGTGTGAGAAGCATTCCAGCACGGTCGCCCCGTCCCAATATGGGAAGGTGACCTCTTTGCCGTTCCGGTTGACCGGTGCAAGTCGAACTCCGCCGTCTTCCGTGGGCAACTCCTGCAGTGCGGTGCCGCTGCGCTCGCCCCAACCGGTCATCAGCGGCTTGATGGAGGCCCGATTTTCCCGTTGGTCGAAGAAATATCCCGTTTTTTGCCCCTGCTCGATATCCACTTCAATCTGGAGCCCGTTCTCCGTCACGATGACATGACGCGGCGGCTCTCCGAAGATCGGACCCTTCACCTGCTCCAGGCCTTCCATTTCACGCACGGATACGTCGCTGCGTTCGTAGATGCCAACGGGATGCAACACTTCCGTCAGCGCCGCGACGATCTGCTCTCGGCAGCGGTCCATCCCCAACGTCAGCAGTTGCACGACCAGCACCTCTCCAAACTTGTCTACGATCAGACCAGGCAGAAAGTCCGCTTCCCCGTAGACCAGCCGGTAGGCATCCTCTTTCACGAACCGTTCCCGATGCTTCAAGCATTCCGTAAACCGACGGACAAAAAAGGCGGTGTCCATCGCCGCCAGCGGCGTATAGGATACGACGCGGACGGTAATTTGCGAAGCCGGATTGTAATACCCTGTTGCCAGGTAGCGGTGTCGGTAATCGACAATTTCAACCAAAGCGCCCGGCTCTACGTTACCTTCTACACTCTCAATTTCGTTCTTGAAGATCCAAGGATGCCCTTTTTCCAACCGTTTCTTACGGCTGCGCTGCAGTATAACCCTCGCCACTCGATACTTCACTCCTCATAAAAAAAGTAAGCCAATGCTTCTTGGCGCCTCTTCGGCTCGGACCTGCGCCTGCTTTGCTAGCATGGAAGTTGTCCGTCCGTCATATATGTAACTTGTACGAATGTAGCCTTTTATTTTTCGGGAAAGGGGATCGCCGATATGTTTCAAGACATCTTGTTCCCGGTGACGTTTGGGCTCGCCCTATTCCTGTTTGGCATGAAGGTCATGGAGGCTTCCCTGCATGCTTGGGCCGGCCCCAAGCTGATCGGTTTTCTTCATCGGACAACGCGAACGCCTTGGACCGGCTTGCTGTCGAGTACGCTGATCACGGCCGTTCTGCAGAGCAGCACAGCCGTTACGGTCATGACAATCGGGCTCGTTAACGCTAGGTTGTTGTCCTACGCGCGAACGTTAGGGATCATCCTGGGAGGCAATATCGGAACCTGCCTGACCACGGAACTGCTTGCCCTTAATATAGCCAAGCTAGGCGTTCCCATGCTCATCGTTTCGTTAGGGATGTGGGCGGCCGCCGTGCTTGGCGGCGAAATGCTGCCCGGCTATATTCAGCGCCGCTTGCCTTGGCTGCAACCCTTGCAGTTTGGTGCCCTTGCTATGGCCGGCTTCAGCCTCGTGATGATCGCGATTCGCTTCATGCAATCGATCGGTCCGGCGCTGGAGGAACGCGGCGTAATCTCATGGCTGTTGGAGCATGCCACTGGCAGCCTGCTGTGGGGCGCCTTCGCCGGCGCCGTCCTGACGGCGATCATTCACAGCAGTGCCGCGGTCGTCGCCATGACGATGGGACTTGCCGCCAGCGGTGCCCTGCCGGTGGAGTTTGGAATCGCCATGGTCATCGGCTCCAACGTTGGCACCTGCGTCACCGCGGTGATCGCCGCGATCGGCGGCACCCGGTCGGGCCGATTCGTCGCCTGGTCGCATGTGACGCTAAACGTGCTGGGGGCAGCGTTGTTCCTGCCGCTGGTTCCGCTGTTGCAAGGGATGGCAGCCTCGCTGACCGGCGATCTCTCGGCGCAAATCGCCCATACGCAAACGATTTTTAATGTCGCATGCTCTTTGCTCGCGCTGCCGTTTTGTTATTTACCGATTTGGTCCCGGCTGGATCGGTCCGATGATCATCTCTCCGGCCGTATTCTTCCGAATACGAAGGTGTAGGAGTAGGTGCAAAAATGCAGTTATTTTCGCCGATATCCTCCATTTCTCAAATACCGTAAAAAATAACTGCACTCTAGCGTTTGTTTCAGCGTCTTGGGCGAATTCCGAAGAAATAACTGCACATAGTCAACTATTTCCGTCATCCTCCACCTTTCTAACCTAGCGGCTCGACGCCAAGCATCTTTAGCGCATTTTCCAAGATAAAGTCATTGTTGTCGTAACCGGCTTTCCGCTGCTGACGCCAAGCCTCCTGCGGCTCGTACCAGGACACGCTGCGGATCTCCTCAAGCTGAGGCTGGAGCGCCCCGCTTTGCCACTCCACCAGGTAGTAATGCACTTCTTTATCGACGTTCCCAAGTTTGGGATGATGGTAAGTATAAGCGATGATATCGATGAGTCTATCAATCCGGCCCACAATGCCGGTTTCCTCCAAAATTTCGCGCAGCGCCGTTTGCTCAACGGTTTCCCCCGGCTCTCTCTTCCCCTTCGGAAACGATATTTTGCCGTAACGGTCGGTAATCAGCTGCACTTGCAGCCGCCCGTCTTGGAAGCGATAGACGACGCCTCCTGCAGAGATTTCTTTGAATGGCATTCTGGCTGTACCTCCTTAAAATAACTCAACCCGGGGCTCAACCCTCCCAAACCCTCCCTTACCGTAAGGGAGGGCCCCCAAGGGCTCGCTGCCCTTGGGGATCCCGCAAACTGGACGAACGTGGGATCGGCTGAGGCGCTCCTGCCGCTGTTCCCTTCGGGAATGCGCTTGACGTTGGCTCATGGAACGCTTTTCCCCCTTCGGGTACGTCTTACTTCTTGCGCT
Organism: Paenibacillus sp. FSL R7-0216; assembly: GCF_037969915.1. Taxonomy (NCBI): domain Bacteria; kingdom Bacillati; phylum Bacillota; class Bacilli; order Caryophanales; family Paenibacillaceae; genus Paenibacillus; species Paenibacillus sp. FSL R7-0216. The sequence goes on from NZ_CP150222.1 coordinate 3,524,545, forward strand.
CCAGGGTTACCTGCTAAACCTAGAGAACGTGAGATCGGCTGAGGCGCTCCTGCCGCTGTTCCCTTCGGGAATGCGCTTGTTACCTTCCATGTCACTTGTTAATTATAGGCGCAGCGTACTCATACTTCCAATTCGCCCTTATGTAACAACAAGGATTTCAACCCCCGTCGGGGTGAAATCCTTGGCTCATGCCCGATGGCGGGCGCAAGTATTAAGCTAGAGCTTGCGAGGCTTCGTCTAGAACGCGGACCCATTGGCCTTCGCTGGTGTTGACGTCCGCTTGGGTTAGCTTGACGCGGCATATTTTGCCGGTCAGGTCCGGGGTGCCCGGGAAGCGGACTTGCAAGTAGTTATCGCTGAAGCCGGTCACAAAACCGTCCCCGGCGGTGCCTTTCTCATCCCTCTCCGGGATGACGTCCAGCACCTGGCCGACGAACTTCTCGGCATATGCGAGTTGCATTTGCTCGGACAACTCGATCAACTCATGCACGCGGGCATGCTTCACGTCCTCGTCGACTTGGTCCTCCATCCGCGCGGCCGGCGTGCCGCTCCGCTTGGAATAAGGGAACACGTGCATCTCGGAGAAGCCGATGCGTTTGATTGCCTCGAAGCCCTCGCGGAACAGCTCATCCGTTTCCCCGGGGAAGCCAACGATGATATCCGTCGTAATGGCAACGTCCGGCATGAAATCGCGGATCATTTTGATTTTATGCTCAAACTCTTCGATGGTGTACTTTCTTCTCATGCGCTTCAATACTTCGTTGCTGCCTGCTTGCAGCGGGATATGGAAGTGGCGGCACATTTTCGAGGAATTCTTCAACACCTCAAGCATACGCTCGTCGATTTGGCTTGCTTCGATCGAACTGATCCGGATGCGCCCAAGTCCTTCTACTTTGTCCAAATCCCAAAGCAAGTCGGATAAACGGTAGTTTTCGAGATCATCCCCGTATCCGCCTGTATGGATGCCCGTCAGGACGATCTCGTTGTACCCTGCGGCGACTAACTGACGCGCTTGTTGGATAACGCTTTGCGGGTCACGGCTGCGCGACAAGCCACGAGACCATGGGATAATACAGAAGGTGCAGAAGTTGTTGCAGCCCTCCTGGATTTTCAGGAACGCACGGGTATGATCGGCGAAATTCGGCACGTCCAGCTCTTCGAACTCCCGCGTTTTCATGATATTGCGAACTGCATTAATCGGCTTGCGCTGCTCTTGAAGCTGCTTCACGTAAGGGATAATTTTGTCCCGGTCCTGCGTCCCAATGACCAAGTCTACGCCGGGGATGTCCAAAATCTCCGCAGGCGATGTCTGCGCGTAACAGCCGGTCACCGCTACAATAGCTTCCGGATTGCGGCGCACGGCACGCCGAATAATTTGACGGCTCTTCTTGTCGCCGGTGTTCGTAACGGTACAGGTATTAATTAAATAGACGTCAGCAGCCGATTGCTCGAAATCAACCTGCTCGTAGCCTTCGTTTTTAAATAGCTGCCAAATGGCTTCGGTATCATAGAAATTAACTTTACAGCCCAAGGTGTAAAAGGCGACGGTTGGCATCGCTCAATTCCCCCCCATTTCTCCGGATTCATACATGATGCAAGTTAGGGCGGCCATAGCAGCCGTTTCGGTACGTAGAATACGTCGGCCTAAACCAACGGATACTGCACCGGCGGCTTCGGCTTCCCGTACTTCAGCTTCGGTAAAGCCGCCTTCGGGTCCGACTACAACGGCGACATTGACCTTCATATCAGGCGTCAGTTCGGTGACGAATGGCTTCAATACGTCCCGAAGCTGTCTGCCATCTTCTTTCTCATAACACAAGCATACCAGATCGTAGCCCGGCAGCGCGGCTAGCAGTTCTTCCCATTTGACCGAAAGCTCGACAACCGGAATTTTGCTGCGATGCGCCTGCTCGGCGGCTTCTTTGGCGATTTTCTGCCAGCGGGCGAGCCGTTTCTCTTCCTTCTTGCTATCGTATTGCACCACCGTGCGTTCGGATAGAAAAGGAAGAAACGAAGCGGCTCCAATCTCCGTGCACTTCTGGATCACCGTTTCCATCTTGTCGCCTTTCGGCAAGCTCTGGGCCACGGTCACCTGCAGCCACGGTTCTCCCGATCCCGCCAGTTCCTCTATAATCGTCGCAGTTACTTGCTGCGGCTCGATGAATGTAATCTCCGCGAGGACTTCACGGGAACCCCCGTCGCTCACGATCAGCTTATCGCCGGGCTTGGAACGCATCACCCTGCCGATATGGCGGGCATCCTCGCCGACAATGGTCACTTCCCGATCGCCAAATTGCATGGGCTCCACAAAATAACGCTGCATAGTATCATCCTCATCGTTCATGGTTCAAAATCGCCAAACTACATCATACAACTTTTGAAACCCTGTTTCCAGTCCTTCTTCCACCCTACGCGCCGAACATGGCAAGGAACAAATGGGCGAACTGAAAATAGATCGCCTCGGCCGCATTATACAGCGGCGAGATCGTATAACGCTGCATTCCTGGAACGATCAGGATCACCAAGAAAATCAATACCGACCACTGTTCATATTGCTGCAGTTTGCCCAACATTCGACGCGGTACCACATCTTCCAGGATCCGATAGCCGTCCAGCGGCGGTAAAGGAATCAGGTTGAATAAAAATAAGAAAAAGTTCATGACGGTAAACAGATTAAAGAATATCAATACGGCCTGGAACAGCTTCTCGTTCGTAATCGAATCCAGAACGCCAAACTGAGCCAGCATCACGTAAACCAAGGTCCCGAGGACGCCCAACAGCAAATTGCTGAGCGGTCCCGCAACTGATACGATCACGCCCATTATGCGCGGCTTGCTGAAGTTATCACGGTTTACCGGCACGGGCCGGGCCCACCCGAAGCCGGCGATGAGAAGCAGAATAATGCCCAGCAGATCGAAATGGACAGCTGGATTCAACGTAACGCGTCCCAACAGCTTGGCGGTAGGATCACCGAATTTATTGGCAAAATAAGCGTGCGAAAATTCATGCAGCGTAAAAGCGATCACCAGGGTGATCAAATAAAAGGGAAGCTGGTCTAGCGGAAACCTCAATATTCGGTCTAACCATTCCATATACTGTTACCTCTTTCTCGCCACAAAAGCTACCCAATCCTCATCCCGGGCTGTCCGTTCCAATTCGAAACCCGCGGCAATCAGCGCTTCTTGTACGGCTTGTTCTTTGTTCTTATAAATGCCCGATGCGATATAGTAACCGCCGGACGCAAGTGCTTGGTATACATCCTCGATAAACAGCAAAATGATCTCAGCCAAAATATTGGCGACGACCACCCGTACGGGCAGCTTGACCTTAACTTCGGCGCTGCCTTCGCCTTTAAGGACGGACAACAGATCGCTTTCAACCACCTGGATTTGGTTCTCCAGACGGTTCAGTCGCGTGTTCTCCGTTGCACTGGATACAGCCACCGGATCCAGATCAAGTGCCAACACTTTGGAGGCACCAAGCCGGCAGGCCCCGATCGCTAGAATGCCTGAACCTGTACCGACATCAATTACTTCGTCGCCATCTTGGACGATACTCTCAAGCGTACGCAAGCATAACGACGTCGTTGGATGAGTACCCGTGCCAAACGCCATTCCGGGATCCAGTTCAATGATCTCCTCGCCCGGCTCTGGCGTATAATCCTCCCATGTCGGTTTGATCGTCAGCTTCTCAGACACCCGCAGCGGCTTAAAATATTGCTTCCAGTTGTTAGCCCAATCGTCTTCGCTTACGTCCCGCACGGTGATAACCGCATCTCCGGGGTCGATCTCATAACTCTTAAGCTCCTCGATGCGTGCCCGGACTTCGGCGATGACTTCATCGATATTCAGTCCTTCCGGAAAATACCCGCTGATTTTGGCTTCCCCTTCGGGAATGTCGTTGGGCGGAATTTCAAACCATTGCCCCAGCGAAGTATCGCGAGGTTTATCGTTATCGACATGCTCTTCAATGGTCACCCCACCTGCACCCGCTTCATGCAGAAAGTTGGATACCATCTCCACCGCTTCTTCTGTCGTATGTATAGTTATTTCTTTCCAAATCATCGTATGATTTCCTCCTTGACTAACATGCATAAGTTTTATTGTACTATAGAATAAAGAACGTGACAAAGCAAAACGGAGGAGCCTCGATAAGGCTCCCCCGCCTGCTACTACGGTTACAGCTTATATTGTCCCTGCTGGCGAGCGTCTGCTCGTTCACTGCGCTCCAGTGCCTCCCAGTCCTCCTGATCGGCTAAGTCATCGGCAAACTCTACATCGTTGTTATGTCCGATCGGCAGATTCTTTCCATTGGCGGAAACTCGCTTTGTTCGCCGATCCTCCTGATTTTGACTCATCAGAGGTTCATCTCCTTTAGGTTCAAAATGTCCATTTGTTAAATCAAGCCGCCTGCTTCTTCGATAATACGCAGCGCCTGATGGTGTATCGATTCATCGACGACGGCGGTCAACAGAATATCATGGCCGGTTGGGCCGCCTTGTCCCCCATGGCTGAGTCCGCTCGCTGCCGGATCCGCTGCGGCGAGAATCCCCGCCGAACGGTTGGTGATCGCCGCATCCTGGGTCACCGCCGCCAAGCTGGATATGCTTCCCGTTACCGGGTTCATCGGATCGTAACCTTCGCCGGCATAACGGCTGAAACGGTCGATCGACATATCCTCCACCCGCAGCGCACTTAATTTGCGGGCTACCCCCTCGGCTTCCTCCGGGCTTTTGAAATAGGCCAAAACATTCTTTTCAGCCATTCTTCCTCCCTGCCTTTCGTTTTACGCTTCAATGAAGCTGCACCCTGCACAGCCCATTATTCCGTAGGATGTAATCTTGGCCTTGGCTTTATGCAAATTTTGTTCCAGGCCTGTTTATTTTAAATTTGAAACGTTGAACGAATTTGTCCGTATTACTTGCTAGGGAACAGAACATACTTACTTGCATAGGAGGGTTCATGCACCATGTTAAAAAGAGTGATGCTGCTCATGATGGCCTTTACCGTATTCTTCACTTTCACTGCCCCGGACTTTGCCGACGCAAGACGCGGCGGAGGGTTTAAATCCGGTCCGCGTACCTATAAACCAACTCCGAAAAAACCGGCACAAAGCGAGTACCAGAACACGACGGGTAATCGGACGGGAGCTACGACAGGGACTCCGACGACGAACCGGGGATTCTTCAGCGGCGGCAGCTTTATGCGCGGGATGATGATCGGCGGTTTTGCCGGTCTGCTGTTCGGTGGGTTGTTTGGCAACATGGGCTTCTTTGGCAATCTCTTAGGGTTAGCCGTAAACCTGTTGGCCATCTATGTCATTATTATTGCCGTCACGGCCTTATACCGCCGGTTTAAGAAGCAACCGCGCCACGACGATTACCGGGGCGGAGGCCGACATTAAGCCATGATCCTCGGGATGGACGAGATCATTAACGCGATTTGCCTGCATACCGCTGAACGGACGGGCGTCCGCCCCACCGATGTGACGGTGGAACTCAGTTGGGATGAAGATACCGGTTATACCGGCGAGGTTTGGGTTAACGGCCGCAGCCGTTATATCGTTGAATCGAACATCATGGAAGCGATCATGGTGTACGTTCACCGGGAATATGGGATGCGAGTATTCCGGGAAGATATCCGGCTGGTGTTGGAGGAAGAAATCATGGCGGAGATCCAAAGCCCATAGCAAAAAAAAGGCGCGAACCGAGTTGAGTCCTCGGTTCGCGCTTTTTCATTGGGGATCAATCCCCGCGAAATGCTCGTTTCATTCGGTCAAAGAAAGATTGTTCATGCTCATGTGTCTGTTCGCCGTCCAGCGAAGCAAATTGGCGCAAAAGCTCCTTTTGCTCGTCGCTCAGCTTGCTTGGCGTCACGATGACCACTTTCACGTGCTGATCTCCCTGGCCAATCCCGCGCAGGCGCGGAACCCCTTTGCCTTTTAAGCGGAAATAGGTTCCGGTTTGCGTCCCGGCCGGAATTTTCAGCTTCACCTTCTCCGTCAGCGTCGGAATTTCGATCTCATCGCCAAGCGCAGCTTGGGCAAACGTTAACGGAACCTCGCAATAGATATCGTCGCCCTCGCGTTCGAAGAAATCATGCGTTTTCACGCGGATGACGATGTACAGATCACCGGCAGGACCGCCGCGCAGACCGCCTTCGCCTTCCCCAGACATCCGCAGTTGTGCCCCATCGTCAACCCCGGCAGGAATGCGCACATGAATTTTACGCTGTTTTTTCACTTTACCGCTGCCGGCACAGGTCGAACATTTTTCCTTGATGATTTGCCCTTTGCCGCCGCAGTTGCTGCAGGCCCGCCGATTAACCATACGGCCAAACGGCGTGTTCTGTACGACTTCCTGCTGGCCGGTACCGTGGCACACGGAGCAAGTAACCGGCTTCGTTCCAGGTTTAGCCCCGGTGCCAAAGCAGGTGTCGCAGTTTTCGGTGCGCGGAATTGTGATGTCCGTTTCCTTGCCGAACACCGCTTCCTTGAACTCGATCGTCATCGTGTATTGCAAATCGTTGCCGCGTTGCGGAGCGTTAGGATCACGCCGACCGCCGCCGCCGCCGCCGAAGAACATATCGAAAATATCCCCAAAGCCGCCAAAATCCCCGCCGGAAAAGCCGCCGCCCATCCCCTGATTCGGATCAACATGGCCGTATTGGTCATAACGCGCACGTTTCCCTGAGTCACTCAGGACGTCATACGCTTCTTTAACTTCTTTAAATTTCGCTTCCGCATCCTCCGCTTTATTGACGTCCGGGTGATACTGCCGGGCCAGCTTGCGGTAAGCTTTTTTGATTTCCTCGTCGGATGCGGTTTTACCGAGGCCCAGCACCTCGTAGTAATCGCGTTTTTCTGCCATTCTTCCACCCCCGTCTGTCGTCTTTTGATCACGAAGCAAATCGAGAAGTTAACCCGACATATAGTTAGATCACAAAGCAAAAACCTGATTTACCAGTCGTTATTTGATCACGGCAAAAGGAAAGTCAAAGCGCGGAGGCAGCCCGCACTTTGACCTTCCTGGTTGCCAAAGTCTATTCCCAAGACTCTACTGCTCTGTGAGTCATCTTAGCTTTGTTTCTTGTCTTCGTCAACCACTTCATAGTCGGCGTCCACGACGTTATCGCGGGTTTGACCGCCAGCGGATTCGGCTGCGCCTTCTGCTCCAGCTGCTTGCGAAGCCTGCTCATACAGCTTCACGGACAATTGTTGAACGATTTCGGTCAGCTTCTCCGAAGCCGCTTTGATTTGCTCGAGATCGTCGCTTTCCAGCGCTTTCTTCAGCTCTTCTTTGGCCGCATTAGCTTTGTCGGTTTCGGCTGCGTCTACTTTGTCGCCCAGCTCTTTCAACGTCTTATCAACGCTGTAGATCAATTGGTCGCCGTTGTTCTTCGCTTCAACCAGCTCTTTGCGTTTCTTGTCTTCTTCGGCATGCAGCTCGGCGTCCTTCATCATCTTCTCAACTTCCTCATCGCTCAAGCCGCTGGAGGAAGTGATCGTGATTTTTTGGCTCTTGCCGGTTCCTTTATCCGTTGCCGACACGTTTACGATCCCGTTCGCATCGATGTCGAAGGTAACTTCGATTTGCGGTACGCCGCGTGGCGCGAGTGGAATGTCACCCAGCATGAAGCGTCCCAGTGTTTTGTTGCCAGCCGCCATCTCCCGTTCCCCTTGCAGGACGTGGATTTCTACGCTTGGCTGGTTATCGGCATAAGTGGAGAATACTTGCGATTTGCTTGTCGGAATCGTTGTGTTCCGTTCAATCATCTTCGTAAATACGCCACCGGCCGTTTCGATCCCGAGCGAAAGCGGAGTAACGTCGAGCAGTACAACGTCTTTCACATCGCCCGTCAGCACGCCGGCTTGCACCGCTGCGCCAAGCGCAACAACTTCGTCCGGGTTCACGCCTTTGTGCGGTTCTTTACCGGTCAATTTCTTAATTGCTTCCTGAACGGCTGGAATCCGCGTGGAACCGCCGACAAGAACGATCCGATCGATATCCGCAGGCGTCATCCCCGCATCGCTTAAGGCACGGCGAGTTGGGCCGAGCGTACGCTCTACAAGATCCGCGGTTAATTCTTCGAATTTCGCGCGAGTCAGGTTAACCTCAAGGTGCTGCGGCACGCCGTCAACGACGGTGATAAACGGCAGGGAGATTGTTGTGGTCAATACGCCGGACAATTCCTTCTTCGCTTTCTCTGCCGCATCTTTCAAACGTTGCACTGCCGCTTTATCTTTGCTCAAATCAATTCCTTGATCTTTCTTGAATTCAGCCACCAGGTAATCGATGATTTTCTGGTCGAAGTCATCGCCGCCGAGATGGTTGTCCCCGCTCGTCGCTTTTACTTCGAAGAAGCCGTCGCCTAGTTCAAGGATCGATACGTCAAACGTACCGCCGCCAAGGTCATACACGAGAATCGTTTGATCTTCCGCTTTTTCCAGACCGTATGCCAGAGCTGCTGCTGTTGGTTCGTTGACGATCCGCAGCACATCAAGACCTGCGATTTTGCCGGCGTCCTTGGTTGCCTGACGTTGGCTGTCGTTAAAATAAGCCGGGACCGTGATCACCGCTTGGGTGACGGTTTGGCCCAAATAGGCTTCTGCATCGGCTTTCAGCTTCTGCAGAATGATTGCGGAAATTTCCTGAGGCGTAAAATCTTTACCGTCGATCGATTCTTTATGGTTTGTACCCATATGCCGTTTAATCGAAATGATCGTACGATCCGGATTGGTGATGGCTTGGCGTTTTGCCGTTTCCCCAACGATCCGTTCGCCGTCCTTCTTAAAGCCTACGACGGATGGAGTCGTACGCGCACCTTCCGGGTTAGGAATGACGACCGCTTCGCCGCCTTCCATCACTGCTACGCAGGAGTTGGTTGTTCCTAAGTCAATACCGATTACTTTACTCATTACGTTATGTCCTCCTTAATAGGTTAAATCATCTTAAATTACAAAGCAGGTTCAATCATCTCAGCCGCTGACTTTGACCATCGCCGGACGCAGTACCTTATCTTTCAAAAGATAACCCTTCTGTACCACTTCTACGACGATACCCTCTTCATGCTCATCGGATTCCACTTGCATGATGGCTTGATGGAACTCAGGGTTAAACGGTTGTCCTTCCGCTTCCATCGGAATCAATCCTTCGGCCTTAAGCACGCCTTCCAACTGGCGGAAGATCATTTCCACTCCCTTAATGTAGGAATTGGCGTCCGTGCTCTCTCCGGATGAGCTAAGCGCTCGTTCAAAGTTATCAATCACCGGCAACAGCTCGGTAATCAATTTGGCGGAGGCGTATTTCCCTAACTCTTCCTTCTCCTTAACCGTACGGCGACGGAAATTATCGAAATCGGCTTGCGTTCTTAGCAGCCGCTGCTGGTAATCCTCACTCTCTGCGCGCAGCTTCTCCAATTCGGCGGAAGCGCCGGCATCTGCGGTAACCTCTTCAGCAGCAATCTGCGGTTCATCGACAACCTCTTCCTGCCTCGCGTCAGGTTCCGGCGTTTGTTGCAGGTCCTCTTGCACGTTATCGTTCATGTTCGTTTCTTCCTCTACATTATGATTGATGTTATCTTGAATCGGTTGCGATTCCTTCAAGATGCTCACCTCCTTAACATGCAGCTAGATGAATCATTCATGCATGTTATGGCATCCGGGTCAGAAATTTGCTCAAATCTCTCGATAAAATCTCCAATATCCGAATGACCCTGGCGTATTCCATCCGAGTTGGTCCCAAAATGCCAATAGTTCCAACCGCTTCACCTTCCAGTTGATAGGTTGCCGTGATGAGACTGCAGTTGGCGAACGCTTCATGGTCGTTCTCGGTACCGATACGCACCTGAATCCCCGAACCCGCCGCCGCAGAGATCATTCTCGTCAAAGTTGGCGTCTCCTCCAGTAAATCCAAGATGCCTTTCACCTTGTCTACGTCACGGAACTCCGGCTGGGTCAGCATGTTCGTCGCCCCGCTCAAGAAGAGGCGTTGGCCTTCCGTGCCTGCGTCAAGCGCTTGATCCAACACTTTCATCAACTCTTCAAAATGCTCGATATGCCGCTGCATCTCTTGACCGATCTCGTTATACAAGGCGGACTTGAGCTTGTAGATCGGCACGCCGGTCAGCTTGCGGTTCAACAGATTGACCACCCGTTCCATCTCTGAAACGGACAAGCCAGCCGGAACGGATATCGTCTTGTTCTCCACTTGTCCCGTATTCGTCACGACGATGGCAACCGCCGTCGTCTCGTTCAGCGGCAAGAGTTGAAAATGCCGCAAAGACGTATGAAAAACTTCCGGCCCAAGCAGGATGGAAGTGTAGTTGGTCATTTGGGAGAGAATGGTCCCGGCATGTTGAATCATTAGTTCGGTTGCGTTCAGCTTCTCCGCGAAAAACGCTTTTAACGTTGTCAGTTCATCATTCGTTAGCAAATTCAACGGTGTCAGATGATCCACATAGTAGCGGTATCCCTTATGAGAAGGAATACGGCCCGCCGACGTATGCGGTTGCTCCAAAAAACCGAGTTCCTCCAAATCGGCCATTTCGTTACGGATCGTCGCTGGACTGTATCCAACATCGCCCCGCTTCGAAATGCTTCGGGATCCCACAGGCTCCGCCGAGCGAATATAGTCGTCTACGATAGCTGTTAAAATCATTCTTTGGCGTTCCGTCAACATGGCAATCCCTCCTGAGTAACCTCGATTTTTCGGTTCGTTAGCACTCAATGTCGTAGAGTGCTAATTACTAATACAAAAATACCAAACCGACCTGACGATTGTCAAGTCAGTCCAGTATCTTCAGAACAGCGATTTCGTCGCAGCAATGCTGCTTCGCGCAATTCACGCAGTCGGTCCACACTTTCTCCGGAAAGATCTCTTTATTAACAACCGCAAATCCGTTTTTCACGAAAAAGGAAACCTCATACGTGAGCGCCATCACCTTTGGGATCGCTTGTCTCCGCGCCTCTTCTACCAACTGCTCTACGAGCATGGAACCCAGCCCCTTGCCTTTATGGCCTTCGGCAATCCCAAGCGAACGAATCTCGACCAATTCCTCGCCCAGCTTGCACAGCGATCCGCAGCCGACAACCTCGCCATCCACTTCCGCGACGACGAAATCCTTGATCTGGCGCTCCAGCACCGCCTGCGAACGCGGCAGCATAATGCCTCGCTGGGCATACCCCTCAATCATCTTATATAATGGCTCGACGTCCGTTAAGTTCGCCTGTCTGCACACGGCAACCGCTGGCATGCTGTCTTCCCCCTCGATCACAAATCAAATAATATGAATAAATATACATTATGCGGTATAAAACTTCAAGGAAAATGTTTCACCGCCATGTCACGTTCAAAGTATATTCAGCGGAACGCAAAAAAGCAGCTTAGCTACTTCATAAATGAAGTGCAAGCTGCTTGATTCATCGGTTGCTATACGGTTAAAACACCGATAAACTCGGCAAATACCTCGTTTCCGAACAATACGCCTTGCTTGCTTAACCGGTAGCCTTCTCCATCCTCATGGGTCTCCAGCAAACCGGCGCTAAGCATCTTGTTGAGCGGCCGGGCAAACACGTCATCCAGCTCTTCGTCAAATTGCTTGCGGAAGTCCGCCTTGCGGATGCCGTCCAACATGCGAAGGCCTACCATCACGAAATCCTCCATCGCCTCTTCCCGGGACACGCCAAACTGCTCCAAGCGAGGAAGGCCTGCTTTCGCCGCTTCAACGTAAGGATTCACACCCTTGATATTGACGTGACGCTTGCGGCCAACATAACCGTGAGCGCCGGCACCCAGGCCGTAATAATCCTCGTTCTTCCAATAAGTAATATTATGCCGGCTGGCAAAGCCGGGTTTCGCAAAGTTGCTAATCTCGTACTGTTTGTACCCGGCCTGCTCCATCCGTTCCATCAGCAGGAGATACATATTCAGCTCCTCCTCTTCACTGGGGAGCGGAAGCTGATTTTTGTGGTACAGCGTATGGAACAGCGTGTTCTCTTCGACCTTCAGGCTATAGATGGAATAATGGGGTAGCCCGAGTTCCAGCGCCCGAGAAACGCTATAATCCAGCATCTCAACGGTCTGATTCGGCAGTCCGAACATCAAGTCGATGGACAGATTGTTAAGTCCGACGGCGCGCGCATTGTCCAGGCTCCGGTAAACGTCGTCCGTGTTATGAATCCGGCCGATACCGCTTAACAGTTCATTCTGGAACGCCTGCACGCCGAAGCTGACCCGGTTCACGCCGCCGTCTTTCATGACCGTCATTTTGTCCCGATCTGTCGTTCCCGGGTTGGCTTCCATCGTAAATTCAATATCGCTGGACCAATGGGGGAAATGGCGTCTGACCGATGCCAGGAAGAACTCCATTTCTTGCGGATTGAGTACAGTTGGCGTGCCCCCGCCTACAAAGATACTGCGGATTTCACCCGGTGGGGTCTGCTGAACCGTCCGTTCCATTTCTCGGTCCAAGGCGCGCAAATAGTCCATCACCGGCTGATCTTTCAGGACGTAGGAATTGAAATCGCAATAAAAGCACTTGTTCGTGCAAAACGGGATATGGATATATACGGCTTGCGGTGCGATGGATGGTTCGAGGTGCGTCATATCGCTGCCCGCCGCCGGGTTATGGATCGGCACTCCCTGCCCTGATCGGTTTGTCGTTTGGTTCATGGTCATGCCCTCCTCCGTAATTATCATGAATAATAGTAGAAAGGAAAGCCTGACGGCTTTCCTTCATCAAACGATTTGCATTTCTTAATTGTCGTCGATTTTCAGTACGGCCATAAACGCTTCCTGCGGTACCTCGACGTTGCCGACCTGCTTCATCCGCTTCTTGCCTTCCTTCTGCTTCTCCAGCAGCTTGCGCTTCCGCGAGATATCACCGCCGTAACATTTGGCAAGGACGTTCTTGCGCATCGCCTTAACGGTCTCGCGGGCGATGACCTTCTGCCCGATCGAGGCCTGAATCGGCACTTCAAACATTTGGCGCGGGATCAGCTCACGCAGCTTCTCGCAAATGATCCGGCCGCGGTGGTAAGCACGTTCGCGGTGGACGATAAAGGACAAAGCGTCGACCTGCTCTCCGTTCAGGAGGATGTCCATCTTCACCAGGTTCGATTGACGATAACCCGACAGCTCATAATCGAAGGAAGCGTAACCCTTCGTGCTCGATTTCAACTGATCGAAGAAGTCGTATACAATCTCCGACAATGGCACCTGGTACGTAATCGTCACACGGGTTGTGTCAAGGTATTCCATATTCACGAACTCGCCGCGTTTGCTTTGGCAGAGTTCCATGACGGTTCCGACATAATCATTGGGTACGATGATCGCCGCTTTGACGTAAGGCTCCTCGACATAGTCGATTTTGCCGACCTCCGGATAGTTGGACGGGTTGTCGATGGAGATCGTCTCGCCGTTCGTCAGCGTTACTTTGTAAATAACGCTTGGCGCCGTCGTAATCAGCGGAATGTTGAATTCCCGCTCAATCCGTTCCTGAATGACGTCCATGTGCAACAATCCCAGGAAGCCGCAACGGAAACCGAAGCCCAGCGCGCTTGAGGTTTCCGGTTCGAAGCTCAGCGAAGCGTCGTTCAACTGCAGTTTCTCCAACGCTTCACGCAGGTCGTTGTAATCCGACGTTTCGATCGGATACAAGCCGCAATAGACCATCGGGTTAATCTTACGGTAACCCGGCAGCGGTTCAAGTGTCGGATGCTTCGCGTCCGTGACGGTATCCCCGACGCGAGTGTCGCCGACCGTCTTGATCCCGGCAACGATAAAGCCGACATCGCCGACATTCAGCTCGTCCACGATTGTCATCCGCGGTTTGAAGGCACCCACTTCGATAACCTCAAACGTTTTTTCCGTTGCCATCATTTTGATTTTCGAGCCAGCCTTAATCTGCCCGTCAATGACGCGCACGTAAACGATAACGCCCTTGTAAGGGTCATAATGCGAATCGAAAATCAGCGCCTTCAGCGACTGATCCGGGTCTCCCGTTGGTGCAGGCACCTTCTGTACGACCTGCTCCAGAATCTCCTTAATCCCGATCCCGGCTTTGGCGGAAGCGTGCACCGCTTCGCTGGCATCGAGGCCGATGACATCCTCTATCTCCTGCTTCACCCGATCGGGATCGGCGCTTGGCAAGTCGATTTTGTTAATGACCGGCAAAATCTCCAGGTTGTTATCGAGCGCCAGATAAACATTGGCCAGCGTTTGCGCCTCGATCCCCTGAGCGGCGTCTACCACTAGAAGGGCGCCTTCGCAAGCGGCCAAACTGCGGGAGACCTCGTAAGTGAAGTCGACGTGTCCCGGCGTATCGATGAGGTTCAGCAAATACTCCTCCCCATCGTCGGCGCGATAGGTTAAGCGGACGGCCTGTAGTTTAATCGTGATTCCACGTTCGCGTTCCAAATCCATTTGGTCAAGGACCTGCTCCTGCATTTCCCGGGAAGTCAGCGCCCCGGTATACTCCAGAATTCGGTCGGCCAATGTCGATTTGCCATGGTCTATATGTGCAATAATACAGAAATTGCGAATTTTCGCTTGTCTAGCCCTAATATCTGTCATCCTTACCCCCACCACAAATCATCGAAGTCATACAATCAATTTATTATATCAGTTGCAGGGGCAAGCAGCAATCACGACGAGTTAAATTCCAACCGGAAGCCATGACTTACTTCCTCTCCCTCGCCTTCTATCGCCCGGTCTGTTGTGGTTCGGCGGTAGAGTCCCGGTACACGGTTTCGACGGATATCATGATTTTTTCCTGTGGCGCATCTGGATGAGCAAGCCGGTCCATCAGCTTTCGCACCGCGCGCTGGCCGAGGTCCTCTTTCGGCACATGGATAGTCGTAATCGACGGCGCGTTGCGGGCCGCATCGTCGATATTATCAAACCCGCTGACAACGATGTCCCCAGGCACGGTTAACCCGATCTCGCCCAGGACGGTACAGGCATGGATGGCGATGGAATCATTCGCGCATACCAGCGCCGTCGGGAGCGTCTTTGCTTTTCTCCTCCGTTCCAACCACCCTTGCAGCTCGTCCCCGTATGCCCCGGTATCGATGCCTTCCAACTGCAGCATCGGATCATCCGGCGCTTGAGGTGTTAGGCCATTCTCCTCCAAAGCGCTGCGGTAACCGATCCAGCGATCCCGGAAGCTTCGGGAGAAAGCCGAGTTCCCCAAGAAGTGCAATTCCCGGTGCCCCAGTCCGATCAAATGGGTGGTCAGGCGGGCCATCCCGTCAAGGTTGTTCGCAAAGACCGTGTCGCTGGGAATCAGCGGGTCCTCATGATCAACGAGGACCATCGGCAGTCCAATCCGGTGCACCTCCAACAGGAATGAGGTGGCGATTTGCCCGACCCCGATCATTCCCAGAATGCCGTCCGGATTGAGGATATGCATAAAATTGTCGCCCCGGGGTTCCGATACGATGATCATCCCCAGTTGCTGTGCCTCCAGTTCCCGGGAGATGCCCTCCAGCAGCCGGCCCCAATACAGCGATTCCTTGTTTTGAAACCGGATATTCGGCATCAACACCAGCACCGACTGCTTGCCAGCCGGCGCCGGCAGCGTTGTGCCCGAGGGAATGACGTTCTTGACGTAGCCGTTCTTCTGGTTAAAGTAGCCGAGCTGGGAAGCGGCTTGAATGACCCGCTCACGGGTCTGTTCATTGACTCCTCCCTTGCCGGATAAAGCCTTGGATACGACGAATTTCGAAACGCCTAAATGATCGGCAATTTGCTGCATCGTAATTTTCTTCAAAAGTTCTGACCTCCGAAATAACGAATCACGAACGGATTCATAACAATATAACAACAGTATAACAAATCCGCCATTCGTTATAAATCGTTATTTCATTCGCCGGGACCAAACAGGGAGGCTACCCAATGAATGCTCTTCTGCGATGCCTGTTGCAGCAAATGAGCCGCCTTGTCGGCAAAGCGGTCGACAGCCGGAGGCGACGGCGGCGGCATGAGCAGATCCGCCGGCGTTTGCATCACTTGGCCACCTGTCGCCGGGTTGTTAAATCCGTTAGTCACCGTGCTCGGGGGGGTTGCTCCAGGTTGGGCCGAACCGTAACCTGGGGCCATGGTATACCCGCCGGTTGTCCCCTGTGGCGCGGCATAGCCTTGGCCGGTTGTGGTCCAGGCGGGGGTGGCAGCACCGGACGACCAGCCATTACTGTATTGCTGCTGCGGATACGGAACCCCCACGGACTGTCCGTTTGCGCCAACCGTCGTCCCTCCGGTTTGAAAGCCGGGGCCGTACACCGACGTTGTTCCGCTTTCGGCGAGCTGCATTCCTAGCGTCACCCCTGCCGCCAGCAAAAGGCCATATACCAAGGTTTTGCGCAACGTTTTTGCCATGTCTGTCCCTCCCCCGTTTCCTTCGTTAAATGAAATTTAAGATTTCTTGCTTGATTCGCCGGCTTTGGGTGAGCCCTTGCTCACTCCGTTGGATGCATTGGTTCCGCTAGATGCGCCACCGTTTGTTCCGCTTTTCGTCAGCTTGCCCGCTTTCTCCGCGTCCTGGCCTTCCCAATACAGATCGGCCAAGATCCCTGCTAACACCTTCGCGGTGCGCTCCAGCTCTTCCTCGCTGTTGTCGATCCCGCCGATTTCGATCAGGACGCTGTTGGGCGACAACGACTGGTTGTACTCCCCGTTGCCCTGGGAAGACGTCTTCCCCCATATGCCCCTGGAAATCCCCGGATACGCCTTCTCCAGACGATCATGAATCGAGCTCGCGAATTTCTCATTCTCGCGCCAGTTCTCATTGCCATGCCCGATGATGAAATAAACCTGAGCATAATTGACGCCGTCAATGGTCGTGGTCGTCTTGTCATGGCGTTGCGAATCGCGGTGGATATCGATAAAATATTGCAGCTTGCCGTTTTCGGCCATCGCCTGCTTCACGGTCTCTCGTGAATATTTATATGAATAGTTGTAGTTGTAATTGCTCACCTTGCTCGCATAATTTTCGAACGAGTGCAAGGCAGCGACACCTTTGCGTTCCAACTCTTTCGCCAGCGCCTCGCCAACCAGGCCGACGTTCTTCTTGTCTTCCGCCGAGCTAGGGTTATCCACATCAGTACCCAGCACTGGATTATATGATTCTTGCGGATGCGAATGATAGATCATCACGATATTTTTGTTGCCCGGTTGGATCGAAGGCTCCCCCTGATCCCCAGAGGTGCCGTCTGTCTTCCCAGGCTCCTGTTCCGGTGGCTGTGATTCGCCCGAATCGGCTTCGCCCGGCCCTGGGTCCGCGTCATCCCCGCCTTCATCGCCATTCGGCTCCGGGTGATCTGGCGCGCTGCCATCCGCGCCTGTACCCGGCCGGTAATCCTCGGGCGCTTGGGCCGTGCCATTGCCGGAGCCCGTACGCAGCAGGATCGGGCTATCGGCACCCAGTCCCGGAACTTCTCGGGCGACCAAACTCTTCGGATCGGATGGATTCACGTCCGTCAACAGCTGGAAGACGAAATTCGTCATCTGGCGACCCGATATCGCCGGCGTTTGCTTTTCGCTGGCCGCGTGCGGCAGTTCCATGCCAACCATATCCATGAAAAACCCGCTCGATAGCGACGCCGCCAGCCCCTTCATCGAAGAAACCGGGGACGTATTGAGATTCTTCTCGGCAATGCCCAGCACCCCCAACATGACGAAAAAGATCACCGACATGACCGATAAAAGCAAAAATGTGCGTCCCAGCGCCAACACATGCAACAGATTCCGTCTCATTTTCCCTAGATTCCAAGCCTTGAATTTCATATGCGTGTCCTCCTCCAGCCGCTTTCGAACTATATTCCAAATCTATGAACCTAGTTCAAAGCCTAGAACCTCGAATTCTCACAAAAAAAAGAAATCCGCTAGATTCACGGATTTCTTGAGATTCGGGAGAAGGAGGAGGATGCGGCCTTAATGGGTATAAGACGCCACGTTATCTGGTGTAACTGCCTCGTGCAATGAGATGTTCAGACCGCTCGCGATAACATTCGCCACATCTTCAATGAATTCGTCGATTTCTTTCGGCGTAACGATGAGATCATGGCCAAGCGGTTCGAGCACCTCTTTGACGAGACCTAGCCGCTCGCTTTCATTTAAATCGTTAAGCATGCCCATGATCTGTTTCGTAGGCGCGTTCCCGTCGTCGCTTTCTTCATTGAAATGACTCTTCATCATATCGAACACATTATTGACGATCGTGGATGCATAGCACACTGTCGGTACGCCTATCGCGATGCAAGGTACGCCCAGAATTTCCTTGGTTAGTCCCCGACGTTTGTTGCCGATGCCAGAGCCCGGATGGATGCCGATGTCTGCGATCTGGATCGTCGTATTTACCCGTTCCAACGAACGTGAAGCCAATGCATCGATGGCGATGATCAGATCCGGTCGCGTCCGTTCCACGATTCCTTGCACCACTTCGCTCGACTCAATGCCGGTAATGCCAAGCACGCCAGGAGCGATCGCGCTAACTTCTCGGTAACCCGGTGCGACCTGGTCCGGCGTCAGCTCGAAGTAATGTCGGGTAACCATGACATTCTCTACCACCAGCGGTCCGAGTGCATCCGGCGTAACATTCCAGTTGCCCAGGCCGACGATCAGCGTCTTCGCACCCGGTCCGACCCCGATTTTATTTAAAAATGCGGTAAACTCCTTCGCGAACGCGGCAGCGACCTTTTCCTGCAGTTCGGTATCCTGATTCCGGAGGCCGGGGACCTCCAAGGTCACGTAATGTCCCTGGATTCGTCCGATTTGCCGTGAGGCCGCCTCGTTGGTCACATCCAGCCGGGTGATCTTGATTCCGTCCTGTTCCTCGACCTGTTCATTTAGCCCGGGAACCGGCCCGCCATGGGCGGTCTCCGCGATCTCCTTCGATTCAACGGCCAAGTCAGTACGTACGGAATATTCCCGTAAGTCTAAATTCATGCCATATGACCTCCATTTCCTCTGATTGCCTTTATTGTGCGGGAGAGGGAATGCGTTTATGCATGCCATAGGTCAAGCGGTAAAACTTGCGAGAAATCGAGAGATTCAGTATGATGAATTTATTGCTTTTTACTATCTTGCGTGATAAAATATTTTAAGTTGTGAATCATCTGGGTTGATATATGCTTTACAGGAGGTGAATGCAATGCCAAACATTAAATCCGCTATCAAACGCGTGAAAACGAATGACAAACGCCGCGTGCTGAACGCTTCGCAAAAATCCGCCCTGCGTACGGCTGTGAAAACTGCCGACACCGCTCTGGCGAACAACGAAGTTGAAGCAGCTAAAGCTGCTTTCGTTGCTGCTACCAAAAAATTGGACAAAGCTGTTACTAAAGGTTTGATCCACAAAAATGCAGCTGCCCGTAAGAAATCCCGCTTGGCTAAAAAATTGAACGAACTTACGTCTAAAGCGTAAGACTCGTTAATGATAATGAAGTTTTTCTTCAACTAAGCTCAAAGAGACCTGAACGATGAATCGTTCAGGTCTTTTTGGCTTTTATTGAGGGGGCGGCGGACGTTATTCGCCTCTAGGCCCCCAGTTTTAGCAGGAATAACTCCAGCCCCAGCACTTTGTCGATTTGCCCGCTCTTCATCCGGTAATCCAACTCGGCCAGCTCGGACAGGATGGTTCTCAGCCGGCCGGCTTCAAATTTCCGGGCCTGATCACCGGCCAGCTTAACTACGTACGGATGCAAACTGAGCTGCGAGGCGATCTGTTGCTGTGAGTAGCTCTGGCGTCCAAGCTCTTTCACTTGCAGCATGATCCGGAACTGGCGGGCGATCAACGCCGCGATCTTGATCGGCTCCTCGCGCTGCTTCAGCAGTTCGTAGAAAATGCCAAGCGCCTGCTCCAGTCGAATCGCAGCGATATGCTCCACCATCACGAACACGTTTTGCTCCGTGCTGCGAGCAACAAGCTGCTCAACTGCCGCGGTATCGATCATCCCGCCGGATCCGGCGTACAAGCAGAGCTTGTCCGTTTCCGCAGCCAAGGCTGCCATCTGCACGCCGCTCGCGGCAATCAACGCCTCCGCCGCGTCGCGTCCGATCCGGCAGCCGCGTTTCTCCACCTCTTGCACGACCCACTGTACGAGCTCCCCGCCGCCCAGCGGCATAAAGGACAACACCGTACCGGCTGCCTTAATCGCTTTGACGACCTTCTTCCGCTCGTCCAACTTCTCGCCGTTCGCCACAAACACGATCACGCTATGCTCAGCCGGGTTGCCGATATACGTCAGCAGCGTCTCCAACTTATGCTCGATTTTGCCGCCTTCCTTGCCGCCTGCTACAAGCAGTGCGGAGTCACGGACAACAATCAGCTTACGCTCCACGAGAAAGGGCATCGTCTCCGCTTCTTCGACCACGACCTCGATTGGGGTCTCCGTCAGATCAAAAGAAGCCAAGGCAAAGTCCTTTTGATCCCGATCCACAAGCTGCTCCTGGAGCAGGCCCACGAACTCTTGAATCTGGTATTTCTCCGTACCGTAACAAACGTATAGCGGGGAGATCCGCCCCTGCTTAATGTCTTTCATCGCTTGCTTTGCGTCCATCCGGGTTCTCCCTTCCGTCTTCATTGCCTCTAACCATCATACTTCGATTTTGCCCATTCGTCCAAACCCTGTTTGTCGCTCCTGCTCGAAAAAACGAAAAAATAGCCACTGATCCGGCAGTAATGAGCTAATGTGTGTTGGAGTTGCTGTAGTGTGTTGGAGTACAGTAGTTGCCGTGACATGCGGAAGCAGGTCAGTATGCTGTCAGATGTCGTTGTCGTTGTGCTGTAGATGATGTTGTGTGTTGGAGTTTGCTCGTTTTCTGTAGTTACTGCTGTTGCAGAGTTGCATCGTGTATTTTGCTGACGGTACATTGTAATGTTCAAGCGTCGTGCAGCAAATGTTCGGCCAAAGGTATCGTAACGGAACGTACAGCCCTTATTTGCCCATTTCCCGGCGATTTCCCGCTGTAACGGAACCCAGAGACCTTATTGAGCTATACCCATGTGGATTGAGCTGATTTCAACCGAAATAAGGTCTCCTGGTTCCGTTAGAAGTCTAAGTAACGCATAAACGTCCAAATAACGGCACTGAGTTCCGTTAAAATGCTGAAGGTTAGTGAAATACAGCAGGTTGAGGCTGGTTGGGAGCACCGAGAAGGTTGGATGAAGCTAGGGACTGAGTAGCGGAGCGTAGCCGGAGGCTACGTGAGCATCGGAAGGCCCGGCTGAATTCAAGATTCGACGCCGATTCCGCTTCTCCCGAATTTACTTCGTGATCTCGAGCTGACTTTTTAACTTCCCCCTTCAAATGAAGGTTAAAAAGTCTGGTTGGGAGCACCGAGAAGGTTGAATGAAGCTAGGGACTGAGTAGCGGAGCGTAGCCGGAGGCTACGTGAGCATCGGAAGGCCCGGCTGAATTCAAGATTCGACACCGAGTAATCTCCCCCGAGCCCGCTTCGTGATCTCGAGCTGACTTTTTAACTCCCCCCTTCAAATGAAGGTTAAAAAGTCTGGTTGGGAGCACCGAGAAGGTTGGATGAAGCTAGGGACTGAGTAGCGGAGCGTAGCTGGAGGCTACGTGAGCATCGGAAGGCCCGGCTGAATTCAAGATTCGACGCCGAGCAATCTCCCCCGAGCCCGCTTCGTGATCTCGAGCTGACTTTTTAACTCCCCCCTTCAAATGAAGGTTAAAAAGTCTGGTTGGGAGCACCGAGAAGGTTGGATGAAGCTAGGGACTGAGTAGCGGAGCGTAGCTGGAGGCTACGTGAGCATCGGAAGGCCCGGCTGAATTCAAGATTCGACGCCGAGTAATCTCCCCTGAGCCCGCTTCGTGATCTCGAGCTGACTTTTTAACTTCCTCTGTAAATGCAACAGAGGGACCTCTGCCTCTTGGCGAAAGATCCCTCTGTCCCGGAACATCTATATAAACGCGGGCCGAAAAGCTCTAGAAACTCTCCCGCCAGCGGTCATACGACGATCAGGGGTCCAAACCGCTATCTCTACTATACATATAACCTATTCCATATCTCCTGAAAAGGTGCTTGCCGCATGTTCAAAAAACCGCCCAATTTCGTCCGTCCGCGTTCTTGTTTAGGGCTGCGTTCCTTCCACATCGGCTGCGGCCGCCTTCTCGGCATCGATCGTACGAACCGCTGAGGTTCCGTCGATTTCTGTCTCGTACGTAAATACACGTCCATCCTCCGACCAAGCGCCGTCGACCCAATTTCCGTCGATCGTCTCATCAGCCACCTGTTTCCGATCCTGGACGTCGAGACGGTAGACATACAGGTGTCCATCCTTTAACTCGGCTTCAAACTTCCCATCCGGCGAGGTCCAGCTATTAAAACTGGCGATGCCAAACTTTCCCTTTGGATCATCCAGGGTCAATTGCCGGTTGATCATCTCATCATCCTCAAGGCTTTCAGGAGCTTTGGCATCGGCCGCAGGGTCCGAATTCCCAGCTTCAGGCGTAGTCGGATCCTGAGCAGGAACACCCTCGCCTTGATTTGTCGGCACCGAATTGCCTTTCGTCGGATCGCTCTTTCCGGCATTTTGCTCGCTTGGAGCCTTGGTGCCTGATTGCGAGTTCCCTGGCTTCGTTCCAGGAGCAATAGGATCCGTCGAATCTCCCGTCATGTTCCGGTCATCCGCACCACCGGAATTTGCACCCTCGTTCGGGGTGCCGTCCTCCTTCGGCGCCAGAGCATCCTGATCTTCCATCTCAAGGCTGCCGGCATTGCTGCCATCCTTGAACAGCTGCGCGTTTCCCACCGCATCGCCGGCCGAATCTGCGGCTGAAGAATTCTCGTTGGCCGAATCCGTTAACGAGGTATTCATGGCGATCTCGGCATCCGATACGGTGCGTGGTTCATATTGATAAATGAACACACCCAGAATCAAAGCCGCTGCCACGCCCAGCGAACCGTACCGGTAAATCCGGCTCCGTCGCAACCCTGTGTCCGCATCCTGACGGCGCGAGCTGCGGCGGCTCGGCAGCGTACCGCCTTGACCGGTTCCCGCATCGACTTGTACCGCCGTCATCGGCAGCACCGTCTCCTCGGCAGCGCTGCCTCCTTCAAGGCGAGCACGGTCGATTTCATCCAGTTGCGGCAGGATCGCATCCACGAGGCTATAGTTCGGAACCACCTTCGGCAGCTCCTCCAATTGCGCAGACAGCTTGTTCAACAGAGCAAACGTTTCAGCGCATTCCCCGCAATTACGAATATGCTCAAAGAGAAGAAAACTTTCCTCTTCGTTTAAATCATGGTCAAGATAACGATGCATCCATTCCACCGCCTCCGGGCACTTCATCCTGATACACCACCCTTCTGATAATCTTGGAGTAAATGCTGCAGCTGCTGTCTGGCCCTGAATAAATAGGATTTCACCGTATTCAGCGGCAAATTCAAGCTATCAGCGATTTCGTTATACGAAAAGTCCTGTAAATACCTCAGCACAACCACCGATCGGTGGTGTTCCGGCAATTGTTCGATCGCGCTGCGAATGTCCTCGGCTAAATAGCCCGACATGACTTCCCGCTCCACGCTATCATTCCCCTGAAACACCATTTCGTGCTCCTCGATGGATACCGTTGGCTTATTCCTACGAAATTTGTCGATACAAATGTTAGTTACGATCCGTTGGACCCAGGTTTTGAACTGCGCTTTTTCCTCATAAGAATCGATTTTGGTATAAATGCGAATGAGGGCTTCTTGAGCAGCGTCATGCGCATCCTGCTCATTGTTCAAAATATAGTAGGCCGTCCGATAAACATGTTGTTCAATTTCTCGCAATAGGGTGATTAGAGCGTCGCGATCGCCCGTTTGAGCGGCTCTGATGAGTCCCTGCTCTACCACTAAGGCTCCCCCTTCCTTGCATCCTTACAGACGCTAACGTCCGACAAGATGTTGCAATGTTGTTACTATTTTTTAAAAATAATTTGGAGTCCATCATCCGGTATGAAATTCAAGCATTTCTCGTGCGGAATCCTTTCAATCTCACCTTAGGATACCAAAAAAAACAGGCCCCGTCATCCTGCCGAAATCAGGGAAGGGCCTATTTTCACGGGGTTTGCTGTAGTTTGCTTCTGACCTCGATCCTCCCCCTGCGCACTCTCATCTGAACTTCACCTTGCTTGTCGGTACGATAGATTCGGATGTTCTGCCCGTTCAACCGATCGACGACCGTGGGATGCGGGTGCCCGTAGGTATTCGCGGCTCCAACCGAAATCACTGCCGTTTCCGGTTGCCAGTATGCCAGCCATGCCTCGGAGGTGGATGTCTTGCTGCCATGGTGAGCCACTTTCATAACATCGATCGAATCTGCCGGTGTCGTTGGAGCGGAAGCAGATATCTTTTCTATCTCTAGCATCTCTCGCTCCGCCGCCTCATCCATATCGCCCGTGAACAAAAAGGATGCCCCGTTCAGGTCCAACCGAAACACGATGGATTGGTGGTTTTGTTCTTTCACGAAAGGAATCCGGCTTGTCCCTTCCGTTTCGGTTAGCGGATAAAGCACCTCCACGCGGGTGGCCTTATCCGGTTGCAAGTTCATGCCGCGGCTTGCCGAATATACCGGAATCCGCCGAGTTAGGGCCGTCTCCATCAAGGTTGTCATCGTCTTCGACTCCGCCAGGCTGCCGTTGATCAGCAGCGCTTCAACCGGGAACGAATCCAGTACCGCCTGCGCCCCACCGATATGGTCCTGATCTCCATGCGTCAAAATCACCGCGTCCAAGCGGTGAACCCCTCGTTTCTTGAGCAGCGGAACAACCGTCTTTGCCCCGACTTCAAAAGGTTCGCGGCGCTCCCGCCAAGCATCCTTCGCTTTGCGAAACGACACCGTACCCCCGCCGTCTACCAGCAGATGCTTACCGGAAGGGGTCGTGATCAGGGCGCAGTCGCCTTGACCAACGTCGATGAACTCGATGTAGCCTGAACCCTTGTTGTAGGCCGGGGGATAACCGGATATCAGCAGCAGCACCAAACCTGCAGCTATGGTTAAGCGCAGAAAGTCTCCGCGCCTAGCCCATACTCGCTCTTTTAGAGGAAAGGATGTCGGTTCTGCCACCGGTCTCAATGGGACCGTGTCGTCGTCTTGCCACTGAGGGGTTAACGCTTCTGCAGCAAGGCGCTCGCGCCGTTTCCCCCAATACAGCACTAGGTAGCACCCGACATAGAAAGCCGCAACCCAAAGTAATGAGGGGGATTGCCAATACGTCATGAAGCCGCTACGTGCGCTCAGCCAGCTTGTCGCCTCGAACGTCACCGTATTCAGCCACCGTACCGGAAATGCCGCCCATAAACCAAGCCGAGTTGACAGGAAGCTAAGTAGCAGTACCCCTGTTCCGAGTGGAAGCGCCAGTGTGCCAATAACCGGTACAAGCAGTAAGTTAGCCAGGATCGACAATAGGGAAAACTGGTTGAAATAGAGAATCGTCAGCGGAAAAGAAACCAGTTGAGCCGCAAGCGTGATCGCCACGGCGCTCCCCATTTTTCTCGGTAACCACCGAAAGTACGGCGATAGCAACGGCACGAATAGGATCAGCCCCGCCGTCACCGCAAACGATAGCTGGAAGCTGACGTTCAGCAAAAAGTACGGGTCCCAGACTAACATCAGCATCGCAGCCGCAGCTAATACATTAAGGCTGTCTTTCAACAGCCCGCGCCTTAGTAAGTACAGCCCCAGCATCGTCATCAACCCGGAGCGAATGACCGACGGCGAGAACCCGGTGATCAGCATATACGCCGGAACGAACGCCAACGCGGCCGTGATCGCGGTCTCCCGAGTAACCCGGCAAAGACGAAGCAATCCGAATAGGAGCGCGACGTTTATCGCCACATGACTGCCCGAGATCGCCAAAATATGCGTTAGCCCAAGCTGCGTAAACTCCGCATATTTGTCCGGGTCAAGGTCATTCTGCAGGCCGATCAACAGCCCCTTCATATAACCTGCCTGCCATTCCGGAAAAAATCTTTCGATGCGTTCGCCGAGCCGATCACGCAGTGCATCTATATAACCCATAACGGCGGCGACGCCTCGGGTTGACTGTACCACTTTTATAGACGAGGCACCCGGCGCCTTTACCAGCCAATGAATCCGCTGCAGATGCAAATACCGGCGGTAATCAAACGCGCCGAAGTTGCGTGCCGATTGCGGCGCTTCGAGCGTTCCGTCCAGAGTCACCTGGAGGCCGCGCCGCCAAGAGGCCGCCGTAGGCAGTTCCTTTTGAGCCGCCAGCCGCAGCTGGACGGCCACCTTTTCCCCGCCGGGGATGTCCTGGCTGACCTGCGGGCTTGATCCCGCAGATAGCAAGGAGAGCCGGCTTGCCTTCAGCGTAAAGTCGGCGCGATCGCCGTCGATCTCTACGGCCGAGACGATCGTTCCCTCCAGACGTACGGCTTGTCCGTCCACAGGCAACCCAATCCGGGTTTTATTCCCCGTTTCGTTATAAAGCCAATAACCGCCTGCAAGCGAGAAGGCCAGCCAGATCAGGACCAAACTCCGCCAAAAATGGCGCCCGATCAAGGCGATGGCTGCACATATCAGCGATAGTCCCAGCGCAAACAACCAAAAACGCCAGCCGGGATACCCCGCCGCCAAACCGCTGCCGGCCATCCAGCCGCAGGCGATCGCAGTTAACGGTCTACCGTTCATCAGAACCCCTCCTTATCTGCCTAAGCAAAAAAAACACCCCACCCGCCCTAAGGCGAATGAGGTGCTCCCACATTCCAACAACAAGTTTGAATCGTATTCGGTTACGCTTACTCTTCCACCTGCGAGATTGATTCCTGCGGCGGATGATAACCTTCCAGACGGCGGAAGGTGATTCCCTTCTGCGCCATCATGGCGGTTACCTTGCCGGTATCCTTCGGATAGGACCGATGGAACACGATCTCCGTAATGCCGCTGTTGGCCAACATGTTCGCGCAAGTCCAACACGGCTCGTCCGTCACGTATACGCTGGACCCTTCCCGATCGATCCGGTCCGTGAACAATAGCAGGTTCTGCTCGGCATGGATGGTGCGGACGCAGCGCTGCTTCTTCACCATCTTCTCCTGGCCGTCTTCAATCACGAGTTCATACTCTTCCGCGATCATACATCCGGCTTCCGAGCAATCCGGAACGCCGGAAGGGGCCCCGTTATAGGCCGTGCCCAGCAGCTTCTTCCCTTGAACTAGTACGGCGCCGACATGACGACGGTTGCAGCGCGACCGCGTCGATACCATATAAGCGATATCCATGAAATACGTATCCCAGTCTTTACGATGGTCCGGATTCATCCCATTATCACCCTCACAAGTCGTCTTTCGATCCCATCGGCCTACAGGCCGATGTAAGGCTTCATTTTCTCCAGCATCTTGTCCCCGATCCCTTTGACCTGAGTCAAATCTTCGATAGAGGCAAATGCGCCGTGTGCATTGCGGTAATCGAGGATCGCCTGCGCTTTCTTCTCACCGATACCGGGAATCTCTTGCAACTCTGCCAAACCGGCGAGATTGATGCTGATCTTTCCGGTCTCGGCGGTCTTTCCGCCCCCATCCGTTGGGGTCACGGCTGCGCTACCCCCTCCGGCCTCGCTACCTTGCGCAGCGTTCGCTCCGGCTGTGGAAGTTGACGACGCCGAGCTGCCGCCGACCTTCGCAGTTTGGCTCTCGCTCACTTCCCCCGTGTTGCCCGCTGCAGCCGCAGCGCCAGAGTCCTTGCTTCCTGCGCCTTCCTCGGCCAGTGCTGATTTCACTTCAGCATTAACCGGCATCCAGCCCTCGATCCCGGCGGGATCGAGGCCGCCCGTCGCCAGGAGCATCAAACCGGCGCCGATCACAGCTGAAGCTATCGCTGTCAATACGAGTTCCTTCCGCATATGGTAACCCACTCCCCTATCAAACCTCTTAAAAGAATCCACTTATAGTCATGAAGATCCAATCAAGCTGCATACATATTTATACAGGTGAAGTAGAAACGGCAGAAGTAGGTTCACGCGAGAGTAAAGCTGACCGTTTTTGAATCATGAACAAATGAGATCTGCCTTATCGTTTTACCAAGACAGTGCGTTAAGCACGGAAAGGGGAATCCGGATGAAAGTCGCCTTCATCGGAACCGGATCCATGGGAAGCCTGCTCATCGACGCGTTTTTGCGTTCCGGCACGTTGCTTCCACATCACATTTGTGCCAGCAACCGTTCTCCCTACAAAACCAAATGGCTGGCTCAGCGCCATCCCGGTCTGCTGGCGTACAGCAACAACGCCGAAGCCGTGCAAGGAAGCAAAATCGTCTTCTTGTGCATCAAACCCCTAGATTACCCCGAAGTGATCGCGGAAATCCGGGACGTGCTCGACGAGAAGCAGATCGTCGTGTCGATCACCAGCCCCGTTCAGATCGAAACATTGGAAGAGGCCCTTCCTTCAAAAATCGCCAAGATCATCCCCAGCATCACGCATTCCGTTCACAGCGGTGCATCGCTCTGCATGCACGGCAAGCGGATCCGCCCCGAGGATCGCTTGCTGTTGGAACAGCTGATGTCCTCGATCAGCACGCCGACCACCCTCCGAGAGAGCGAAACCCGGATCGCTTCCGACTTCTCGAGCTGCGGTCCGGCTTTCGTCGCGTATATGCTGCAGCTTTGGGCGGAATCAGCCGCCGAACTGACGGGAATCGGTTATGCCGAGGCGATCGAGCTTGGCTCGGAAATGCTGCTTGGCACCGGCAAACTCCTGACCGAAGGCGGCCTAAGCCCGGAAGAGCTGATCGAGCGGGTTGCCGTTCCCGGCGGAGTAACCGCCGAAGGCATCGCCGTACTCGAATCCGGTCTGCGCGGTGTATTTACCCGCCTGATTGAAACGACGCACCGCAAATATGACGAGGATATCGGCAAGCTGCACGCGCTCTTTCACCCGGATAAACCGGAGATTTCTCCGCCATCAGCTAACCTAAGATCGGTGTGCCCGGAGAAGGAAGATCCCCTAACCGATGTCAAACCACCAGACGGATCAGGGGCAACCTCCATTTCCTGAACAAACCGTTCATCTCGCAGGTGAATGGAGCTATAGCGATCTATCCTACGACGATATTAACCAGTTTGCCCGGTACGGCAACGACTTTGCGAATCGTCTTCCCAGCCACGGCCTGCTGCACGCTCGGCAGGCTTAAGCTATGTTCCTGCATCGCTGCCTGATCCAAGTCCTTGGAAATTTTCGTGCGTTCGACGATTTTACCATTCACCTGCACCACGATTTCCACCTCGGCTTCAACGGTCCAAGCCTCGTCGTACGCTGGCCATGATTCATACGTAATCGTACCGGTATGGCCCAGCCGTTCCCAGAGTTCTTCCGCCAAATGCGGAGCCAGCGGGGACAGCAGCTGTACGAAGTTTTCCGCCGCCGCTTTCGGCACGGCATCTGTTTTGTAGGCCTCGTTGACGAAGATCATCAACTGACTGATCGCCGTGTTGAAACGCAGGTTCTCAAAATCCTCCGTCACTTTCTTGATCGTCTTGTGCCAGGTACGTTTAAATTCGTCGCTGCCCCCGTCCGTCGTAATTTTCGAATTCAGGCTGCCGTCCTCGGCGACGAACAGACGCCAAACACGGGACAAGAAGCGGTGAATGCCATCCACGCCGCTAGCGTTCCAAGGCTTGGTCGCTTCCAGCGGCCCCATGAACATTTCATAGACGCGCAGCGTGTCCGCTCCGTATTCGCCCACAATCTCGTCCGGATTGATGACGTTGCCGCGGGATTTACTCATTTTCTCGTTATTGGTGCCGAGAATCATCCCTTGGTTCACCAGCTTATGGAACGGTTCCTTGGTCGAGACGACGCCTAGATCGTACAGGACTTTGTGCCAGAACCGAGCGTAGAGCAGGTGAAGCACCGCATGCTCGGCCCCACCGATATACAGGTCGACCGGAAGCCATTCCTCCTGCTTCTCTTTCGAGCACAGCTCGTTGTCATTATGCGGATCGATATAGCGCAGGTAATACCAGCAGCTGCCGGCCCATTGCGGCATCGTGTTGGTCTCGCGGCGAGCCGGTTTACCGGTTTCCGGATCAACCGTGTTAACCCAGTCGGTGACGTTCGCGAGCGGCGACTCTCCAGTACCCGACGGTTTGATGGCGTCGACATCCGGCAGGACAAGCGGGAGCTGATCCTCCGGTACCGGCTTCATCGTGCCGTCCTCCAGATGCAGGATCGGGATCGGCTCCCCCCAATACCGCTGGCGGCTGAACAACCAGTCGCGCAATCGGTAAGTCACTTTGCCGCGGCCTTTGCCGTTCTCTTCGAGCCAGGTAATCATTTTCTTGATCCCTTCCTCTTTCCCCAGCCCGTTCAGGAAGCCGGAGTTCACATGTTCTCCTTCTCCCGTATAAGCTTCCTTCGCCAGATCGCCGCCCGCGACCACCTCAATGATCGGCAGATCAAATTGCTTGGCGAATTCGTAATCGCGCTCGTCATGCCCCGGTACTGCCATGATGGCACCCGTACCGTAACCTGCGAGCACGTAGTCGGCAATCCAGATCGGCAGCTTCGCGCCGTTCGCCGGATTGATCGCATAAGCGCCGGTGAATACCCCAGTTTTCTCCTTCGCCAAATCGGTGCGCTCCAAGTCGCTCTTGCGCGCTGCTTGGTCTTGGTAAGCCTGCACCGCTTCGCGCTGGGCATCCGTCGTGATGGTTTGGACCAATTCATGCTCCGGCGCTAACACCGCATAGGTGGCTCCAAACAGCGTGTCCGGGCGCGTCGTGAAGACCGTCAGAGAGTCATTCCGGCCTTCAATCTCGAATACGACCTCAGCCCCTTCGGATTTCCCGATCCAGTTGCGCTGCATATCCTTGATGCTTTCCGACCAGTCCAGCTCCTCAAGGTCTTCAAGCAGCCGCTCGGCGAATTCGGTAATCTTCAGCACCCATTGGCGCATCGGTTTGCGAATAACCGGATGACCGCCGCGCTCGCTCTTGCCGTCAATGACCTCTTCGTTCGCCAAGACCGTTCCCAGTGCCGGGCACCAGTTCACCGGAACTTCGGCTACATAGGCCAACCCTTTCTTATACAGCTGGATAAAAATCCATTGCGTCCATTTGTAATAATCCGGATCGGTCGTGCTGATCTCGCGGTCCCAATCGTAGGAGAAACCCAGCGACTTGATTTGGCGCCGGAAATTGTTGATATTCTTAACCGTAATGTCCCGCGGATGCTCGCCTGTATCAAGCGCATGTTGCTCCGCCGGCAGTCCGAAGGCATCCCAGCCCATCGGATGGAGTACGTTGTAACCGCGCATCCGTTTGAAGCGGGAGACGATATCCGTGGCCGTGTAACCTTCCGGATGGCCGACGTGAAGACCGGCCCCCGATGGATAAGGGAACATGTCAAGCGCATAAAACTTCGGTTTGCCCGACTCTTCCCGCGTTTTGAAAGTGTGATGCTGATCCCAGTAAGCCTGCCATTTCGGTTCGATGGCCTGGGCTCGGTAAACGTCATGGGGCACGTTGTGGTCCGCCATAATTCAAAATCCTCCTTGAAATACCAAATTAAGATGTGGGCCAAAAGTTGACTTTTTGAACTACCTTTAACAAAAAAACCTCCCGACCCGTAGCGTATAATCGCTAGGGACGAGAGGAAGTTTCCCGTGGTACCACCCTAGTTAGCATCGGACATGCTTTGTCCTAGCTCCCTTTGGACCCTTAACGCGGGCAAAACGATGATGATTTGCGCATCATAACTCCAAGGCGAGTTCGTCTGCATTCCCCAACCGGCTTGCACCAAACGCCGGCTCTCTGGATGGCGGAATTCAAATTACTATTCCTCTTCAAAGTTCCACAATATAGAATTGGATTATCAATCATTATATAAAATAATGCCACGGATCGTCAATGTCGGAACGATTGCCCTTCGTTCGCAATTTTTTCACCCGTAACCCTCTTTACAGTTTCGCTCAAGAGAGTATAATTTATTAATGTTTCCCCCATAAAAATAAGTACTACAACTGACGAGACGTGGCTCAGCTTGGTAGAGCGCTTGCTTCGGGAGCAAGAGGTCGCAGGTTCAAATCCTGTCGTCTCGATTCTTATTTTACGGTTTTGAATCAATAGACAACACCTATTGGATATTTAATCCAGAAGGGAGTTGTTTTTTTGTTGTTAAAATTATCTTTATTAAGAACTTCATCGGTGAACCAATCGCTGCTGTTTTTTCAACACGTCTTGCCCTCTCTTCATATCAGTCTATGAAAGAGGCGGGAAGAGTGCCCTAAAGTAAGGACGGAAGCCGCGTTGTCCACGTAGCTTCCGTCCCAATCCTCCGGACGACTAACTCAAGTAACGATTTCGGATAACCCCCATGTGATGAAGCTCGTGTCCTGCAATGCCGTAAGCGAGCGCACGCGCCGTAATGCTTACGTTGTTGGCTGTGCCCTTGCGGGACCATGCCTCCGTCGGTAACCCTCGCAGCAGTGTGATCGTCGATTGCCGTACGGCCCGGTAGTCTTCGGCCAATTGCGCCGTTGTCCAGCTTCCGAAAGGAGGAATGAACAATTCCTGATCGAAACCGGGCAGCGGCGTCTGATCCCCTCTTGCAAATTGGAGCAGGCGGTAGGTCATGACGCGTTCACTGTCTGCGATGTGGCCCACGACTTCTTTCAGCATCCATTTCCCCTCCGCATACCGATAGACGCTCTGGCTTTCGGTCAACGATGACAGTAGCTCAGTCATTTGCTTTTCCTGAGCGAGCAGAATGTCAATGATGTTGCCTTCCGGCACCAACCGGATATACGCGCCGGCGTCACCGGCGTATTCTTCTTCTGATGGTCTTTGGTTCATGCATAATCACCTTTCTATGAAGATATAGACATGTCTATTGAATTCGCGAAAGAATAGAACTTTCCTTCCAAAAATTGAGATTATGCAACTACTTTGTTGGTCGGCTGCCACGCTAAACTGCCCGTTCGTATAACACCCGCCGTCAGTCTAATGTAGTGTAGTGCTTAGGAAAATTTAATTGAGCCCATCACCCTCATTTGGATGCTTTTTATCCGCAAATTTTATAGATAATGGGCTTCTTTGTTTATCTATACAAAAAACCTGTCGTTTCGACAGGTTGAATAATCATCAAATGTGCAGCGCCAAAAACATGGAGCGCCTCATTTCTCAATCGTCTTATTCCGCAGATATGAGCCATGCTCCTGAGTCCACGTCCACATCGCCTCAAAAATCGGTTGCAGCGCCTTCCCGCTCTCGGTAAGGTCATATTCGACATGTAGCGGTATGCCTGGGTAAAGAGTACGCGTGACGATTCCTTTTTCCTCTAACAGTCGCAAGCGATCTGTCAAAGTTTTCGGACTAATCGGTTGCAGTTTACGACGTAACTCGCCAAAACGTCGATTCCCGTTGAACAGTTCGAATAAGAGAAGAAGCATCCACTTGCCATCCAAGATTTCTAAGATAGGCTCAACAGTACCAGGGCATGATCGATCCATCACGTTTACCACTCCATAGTTCATTTTTTGAAACTATTGCACTTAAATGTAACTACTTTTCAAATGTAACACAGATCAATTAAGATGTGAAGCAAGGGCGGGAAAACATGTTGGGCATTTCGTTAGGAAGGAGGATCAACTTGATTAGACCCTGCAGAGACCCGTTCACCGACCGGTGGCTACCTTACCGTGGGTGTCAGCCGCTATCCGAACATGATCGAAACGAATATGAGGAGGAGTAAGACAATGAAAACCATTCTATGGGGAACCTTAACCGCCAATGGAAATTATGCACAATCCGGCCCCGAAAATCCGCCGAGAAAAGAAGCGTTGGACGACTTCTTTACACACGCCAAAGCTGCAGGAAATTTCATTGTCGGGCGTCGGACCTTCGAAGGAATGCGTGGCAGCGGTGGACCAGGGCCTTTTGCCGATATCGATATCGTTGTTGTTTCTAAGAGCGCCACGGAAATACCGGGCGTAAAGGTTGTGAGATCGCCAGAGGAAGCCTTGGATTACCTGCAGGAAAGGGGCCATCAGACCGCTCTTATTAGCGGCGGAGCTGATGTCCACAATTCATTCCTGGGGCAAGGACTTGTAGACGAAGTGATTTTCAATGTAGCACCCATATTGGAAGGCAGAGGGTTAAATCTCTTAATCGACAAAGACAACTATCGATTTAAGCAAGTGCAACTATTAGACTGCAGGCCTCTCGGCAGCGGCGTCGTTCAACTGCGCTATGCGATTAATCGAACTTTAGGAGGATAGCCAAGAATATCAAGAACATCGTTTGGATGCCTTCTATAAACTGAAACCCAACTTAGACTCTCCGCCGCGTCTTGAACCGAAGGGGATTCCCTTTGACAATCAAAAGTATTCGATTATCGTAACCAGCGAGATAAAACAGGTTTTGAATAACAAAAAGACATTGGATAAAGCGCTGATTTCCATTCAGACGCAAGTTCAAGCCAGCCTGGATCAAGTGATGAAGAAACAAACAAAGAAATAATATACTGGCTGCTTGCACACAAACAAACTCGCGGCGATGAGGCCGCGAGTTTGTTTTGCTTTTCGGGTCGAGCTGGCCCTTAATAGATCGTGGGTATCATACCTCCGTCCATGCGAACCGGAGAGCCTCTGAATGCCGAGGCATAAGGGCTGCATAAGAACACGGCTAACCGCCCGATTTCAAACGGTCGGATAAACCGCTGCAACTCGGAATGCGCCAGGTTTGCGGCCATGAATTTTTTCTCCTTGTCTGCAAAAGCCAGGTCTTCCGGATATATCTGTTCGATGATCTGCTGTACCTTTTCGGATAGCGTCGGTCCCGGCAGGATGGTATTCGAGGTGACCTCCGTTCCTGCCGTCCGTTTGGAGAGGCTTTTGGAAAGCGATAATAACATGGATTTGGTCATCGCATACTGAGGCATTTGCCCCGATGGCATCACCGCTTCCTCGCTGGCCATGAACAGGATTCGGCCAAAGTTATTTTTCAACATCTTGGGCAAGTAGAATTTCGTCAACGCGTTCGCGGCAAGGACGTTGGTTCGAAAGTAAGTATCCCATACCTCCTCGTTCACGTCTTCATAGGCCATGATTTCATAGATCCCCATATTGTTAATCAATAGATCAACCTCAGGATACCGCTCAAACAAGGCGTCCCGTTGCTGCGGGTCCACCAAATCGGCTTGCGCGTTCTGCGGCGAAGTTGCCGGGAACTCCAGCTTCAACTCCTGCACGGTGCGTTCGACTTCTTCCGGATCCCGGCCATTGACCAGCACCTGAACGCCCTCCCGCGCAAGTTCGAAAGCGATGGCTCTCCCTATCCCTTTGGTTGATCCGGTGACTAATGCCGTTTTGTTCCCTAATCCCATATCCATAGATGTATGTCTCCTTTAGCTGTATTCGCGACAAGCCGGTTGGATGCTCGGAATGCAGCAATCCGGCGTCTGGATACAGCTTATGTTACAGGGTTAGGCTTGTTCGGTAACTAGCGTACCGCGACAAAATTCTTGGATTCGGCGCCACTTGTCATGACGATCTGCCCCCCAATTGGGCGGAACGCCAATTCGAAGGCGTATCCCCTTCCCAGAGGCGGAAAGCCCGGTAAAACGAATTCTGGTCCTCAAATCCGACCAAAAAAGCGACCTCTTTGATATTCAGCTCGGGATTCGCCAAGTATTCTCGGGCTTGTTCGTGCCTAGCATGATTCAGCATCTGTTTGAATGTTGTGCCTTCGTCTGCCAATCGACGTTGCAAGGTGCGATCGCTCATGCCCAACTTCCTTGCCACAACATGAATGTCCAAGCGTCCTTCGCCCAAATCTCGCTTGAGCGTCCGACGAACTGCCTCAGAAATCGAACGCGAGCGTTTCTCATCTAATGACTGATCCAATATA
This sequence comes from Paenibacillus sp. FSL R7-0216, assembly GCF_037969915.1. Classification (NCBI taxonomy): domain Bacteria; kingdom Bacillati; phylum Bacillota; class Bacilli; order Caryophanales; family Paenibacillaceae; genus Paenibacillus; species Paenibacillus sp. FSL R7-0216. Next base: position 3,560,407 of record NZ_CP150222.1, read on the forward strand.
GGGGTCAGAATCTCCAGCAATTCTTGGTTATGCGAAACAAACGGCCGGTCTAAATCCCTCCGATTCAGCGTCAGCCGGTTTCGGGTGGAACCGACGGTGACCCGGCAACCGAAATAATCTTCCAATATACTTACGTTGTCCACCGATCCGGAAAATTCCACGGAACGGGCGTTGATAGGCTGTCCGGTTCCCCGACGTCCAAGCTCAAGGAGAAAGGCCAGCGTCGTTCCGATCAGGACGGAAGGGCTGGTTGGCTCACTTGGCCCACCGCTTAGCTCTAATGTAATGTACGCCCCCTCCTCTTCGTTGATCAACAAGTTTTCCGGAGGACACATGGGTTTGTACCGCGCCATTCCATACAACGCCTCACGATAAGTACGGGCATGGTATGTCGCTAAAACAGTTGGCGGATAGTGATCCGAATCAAATGTGGCCGCAAGCTTAACTATCCCTTTGGCTGAATCGCCCATGAGGTCGGCATAAGTCTGCCATATCCGAACATATTGTGCCGTGGTGACGAAGACCGGGGCCGTCATCCGGGATAACGTCAGTTGCGCTCGGCTGGCCACCACATGAGGGTCGATTCCCAATAACTGAAAACTCGCCCATAAACCTGGCGGGATGGTGATGCGGTCGGTATTCATCGGTTATCGCTCCCCTTCTATCTGCTTCCCTATCGTTCAAGGTTATGTTCAGTAGTATATAACAAGAAAGCAGCCTCCGGGGAGGCTGCTTCTATTCGTTACGATATTTTAAGCTCCACCTTCGCTTGGAGACGTCCCCGCTCCTGAATCGGAAGCGGCAATCCCAGCTTCTGCAATTCGGCGTAGATCCAATCCGAATGATAAGCATAAACGATTTCGATGTTACGACGCAGCTCTTCACTATGGTAACCCGCCGTCGGCTCTTCAACCCGTTCGTTATCGCTGTCAGCCAGCAGCAGTCGATGCTCGTTAATCAATTGCTGAAGGATGACTAGATGCTCATAGATATGCCGATAAGATTCAATCTCCTCGGCGATTTGATCCATCGATTCACTCAGGTCTCGCGTCAAATGGAACTCTTCTTTGCACAGCTGATAATATTTCACTAAGCAGTCCAGCTCTGCACGAAAGCTCTTTAGATCGACGGTTTCCCGGCAGGTTGCAATCTGCCCGAACAAATCGGCCATCCGTTTGGCGACGGCTTTACGCGCTTTTTCCAGATCAGCTTCATGTTTAGGCGGAAAGACCACCAAATTGACAATGACGGCAACGGCAATCCCGATCAGCGTGTCCGTGATCCGGTTAATGCCATAGAATATGGGACTTTCTCCTGGCTGGAGATTGAGCATGATGGCTAAAAATACGATACAACCGATGGATATCGATTTATTCCATTTTAACAGATTGCAAATATAAATCACGACGATGACCCCAATTGCGCAATATACCGCGTTTCCTGGTTCGATCATGGCGAAACCCGCACCAACGATTGCCCCAACGAATGTACCCATCGTCCGGTGTTTCCCGGCCGTAAACGAGTTGGTGACCGAATTTTCCATTGAGATTATCGTTGCGATCGCGGCGTAAAAAGGATACTCCAGGCGCATTAACGCGGCAATGATCACGCACAAACAGATGGCTAGGCCCGTCTTGAGATTGCGCAAACCGATCGTCCATTTCAAACGAATCAACCCCTCATTAAATTCAGAACCTGAACTCAGAACCGTATTATATAAGATGGGTTCATCCGGCCTCAACCAAATATGTAACAAAGGGCGATCGTTTTCGGGGAATTTCGGTTATCTTTCATGAAATATTCAAATAATTTCAAAGAACTTACAGGAGCGTCATGATCTCGGCTCCAAAATAAGGGGTTGAAGGAAAATCTGCCGAACCAGTTGGAGAAACCAAAATCTGGACAAACTGCTACTGAGGTGATTAAATTGCTGATCAATATCATCGCCGGATTCCTGGTTCCCTGGATTGCCGGCGCTTTTCTGATCTATCGGGACAAAAAAGCGATGCTGCTTGCCTTTCCTTCGGGCGGGTTCATGTCGCTGCTGTTCAACGACTTCGGCGTTTATACCAAGTGGTGGCAGTTACATCCGGATCACATGGAGTCCGTAACCACCATTCCGTTTAACCTTGGGATCTATCCGATCGTGGCGGGCTGGATGCTCCACTTCATATTTACTACCCGGTTCCGGTTCAATGCCGCCCTGATGATTGCGGCTTTTGCCGCCTTATTGACCGGTGCCGAATTCGTTTACGTCTGCCTGGACAAGATCCAATACGGAAACGGATGGAATATCGGCTGGACCTACTTGTCCTATATCCTGGCATTAGGGGCCGTATACGGATATTCCCGTTTGCATGCGCGATTATTCGTTTCCCGAAACGGGCAACAGGAACCTTCCGGTCCTTAACAAAAAAAGCATGAATGCCTATTTATCCATCATCAGATTCATGACATCGCGCCGCATACTTAACGGGGCTTCCCGGGTGGGACGGCCCACCCGGACGAGCATCTGAATCGAGCCGCCGCCGGGGGCATAATCGCGATGGATGCCGTCGTACTCAGCCTTCATTTCCGGGTACTCTTCCAAGGCTTGGCTTAACGGCTGGACGGCCAGGCCCAAGCGATGGGCTTCCAGGATCAATCGACTGTATGCCATACCGCTTAGAACTTGGGCGGATCGGGTATTCTCGGATGCGACGATCATAGCGTAAACCGAGGTATGATCTACCGAAGTTTGAGTTGACTTGACGAAGGTATCGGCTGCAGCTTGGCCTACGTTGAGGGACGGAAATAACGTAACCATCCCTTGCATCAAATGTCGCATGAGGCCCTGAGTTCCTTGTCCCTCGACGGAAAATCCGTAACGGTATTCATTTTTCTCGCGTTCGTTGGCTCGAAAAATCAGCTCCGTTTCCTTCATCACCCGTCTTACGCTCGCCTCGATCTTAGCGGCTCGAATCGCGTACTCGCCAAGCTTCTGAACGTTATCCTCATCCTGGTACACCGTAACCTGCACCCCGTAACCGTCACCGATTCCTTCAAGCGTTGCCTTGGCTTCGGAGGAAAGCTTGCCCGGTTCGTAGGCTCCCCGGTTCGTATCCGGCGAATACAGAAACGGATATAGCGGCTCGGTTCGCGGTTCGGCTTGCGTCAAAGTTATGCGCGCCACCGGTTTCTTCTCCATGCTGGCCGTCAAATGCCGCTCGTCGTATTCTCCTTCCGGGAACAGCCGAATCTCCACATCATACCCCTCCTGCTGTCCGGCAATGCGCACGTACTCCAGAAACGTCCCCTGGGTCACCATCATCTGCCGAGATAATGGATCCACCTCGGGGGTTAGGCGTGTTGAATCGGCATACAAATCCAATACGTTCGAATCCGCAGGGTCAAGCCGAACTTTCCATGGCTGCATGTTATGCCCGCTTGCCGCGAGCAGACCGCGCGCAACCAAGGAAATCCGCGGATCGTCTGCCTGTTGCGCGTATTCGGGTTGCCAAGGTTCAAGATATTTCGGTGATGCCCCAATCCCGCTGATCAGAAGCAGCGCAATAAACGCCACAACGATGAAAATGCCGATGCCCGCTACGACCATCTTCACTCGACCTCTCCCTATTCTCAGCCTCATCGGTCACTCTCACCTTGACCGGAGCGAATCGAACGAATCAGCAGATGATAAGCCTCCGCCACCAAATCCTCCGACGTCGTATTATAGTAGTTACGAATATAGTTTCCTTTCTTACCCGCAGTATTAAATACGCCAACGGTGCAGGCCCATAGAACGAGCGCGGTTTTCTCCGGATGGATATCGGATCGCACGGAGCCTTCCGCCATTCCTTTGTTCAAAATTCCGATCAAACGGCCCATGACCTGTTCGCCGAGCTCGTAACACGCTTCCCGGGACGGGTCCGGAACGTCATTCTTAAAATCAAGCTCTCCGTTCTCGTATTCCATGATCGCGCGAAAATAGTCGGGATGCGTGAGGCTGAACCGTTGTAATGTCAAGGCCATCTGCTTGAGTTCTCCAATGGCATCGGTACGGTCTTTTTTCTCCGTGTCGTCTCTCAACATTTGGAGCAGTTGTTTATACCCTCGGGTCATGATTTCGAAATAGAGCTGTTCCTTACTGCTAAAGTAGATATATAGCGTCCTTTTGCTGAATTCTGCCGCTCTCGCGACATCATCCATCGTTGCTAGATCGTACCCTTTTGCAAAAAACACCTTTTCCGCCGCCTCGATCATTTCCTGCCTGCGCAACTCGCGGGCTTTCTCTTTGCGCTCCTGGCTCCCCAATGGAATCCCTCCACAAATTGCACTATAGTGCAACAAAGTATACTATAAGTTTACTTTTAATTATAGTTTCCTTTCATTTCCTGTCAACCCTAGTTCATCGGTACCCGAGGGGGCCTGGGCATCCATGCAAACAGCCCCCATCAAGAGATGGGGGCCGTGATCCTTGCTAGGAGTTATCCACGGAACATGGCAACGATCCATTCCAACAGCGGTTTCCACATCTTCGGATATTCCTGGGCGATCAATGACCTCACCTGATCGGTGTGAATGCTGGCAAAGTCATCGTTTTGGATGGCCAGCGTATACGCTCCACTGACAGCATCTCCGATGGCTATATGCCCGCTGGCATACCCCCCGATGGCAATCCGGGAGGCGATGGCCAGACCGCCAAAAGCATAAACACCGATAGACAAGCCGCCTAAGGCCAGTACGCCGATCGCGACCCCGCCGGCAGCGACAAAACCGGCTGCAAACCCACCAGCTGCCAGGAGTATGGCCAACGCTAGCGCGCCAAGACTGATCAGTCCCGCCGACACCACACCAAGGCATAGACCGCCAAGCGCGAGAAGACCTAGCGAAACAGTACCGATGGCAATATTACCGATCGCAATGACACCCTTCGCTACATACATGCCGCGTCCTACATTAATGTGAATGAGCGGCACACCATACCAGGTCGTTTTACTTTTGTATTCATAATGAACTCGATAGCGAGTAGTTTGAACATTTGACCCCAAGGGCAGCTCCTGTTGTTCCGATTGTACACCCCGGACCAAATGATCCATGCTCACCTGAAACAACTCGCATAAGGCAATCAATTTATCCGTTTCCGGGTACGATTGACCCGACTCCCACTTCGAAACGGCTTGCCGCGATACTCCGATCGCTTCGGCCAAATTTTCCTGGGACATCCCTTTTTGCTTCCGATAGTTCTGCAGCTTCTCTGCAAAATCCATGTTCATCACCTCGCCTCCATCATATCCGCTCCAGCATCCCCGAACTATCAAGCGAAGCTGGCAATCTGTCAACCACCGGTTGCGATTGCCGCATTAAAGGGTTATTGCTCGGGAAATGACCGCTATCCCCAGTATAAACCAGCCTGCGAAGCGGCTCCGTGATATTTTCAGCAAGGAAATGAGTGGTGGAGGATCCGACTTGGGAACAGCGAGGCAGCAAGCACGAAGTTAACGCTTCGGCAACCGGCGGAACGCCAGCAGGAGGAGCAGCAGCATGCCGATATAACCAAACAACGGATACAAGTACGTTAATAAGTAGGAGAAGCCTGCCTGACTGATCAGAAAGCAAGCAAGCAACACGGTGAGCAGGGTTGCGTTTTTGGGCACCTTGTAGAGGCTTTGCAGCTGCCTTGTGACCCCAAACACGTTTCCGATCAACGTCGTAAAGATCTCCCCGTAGATCACCAGAAGAAAGAGGACATGCAGGAACGCCCCCAGATCACGGACGATTTCCGCCATCGGAATGTCATAGCTGAGCATCTCGGGCATTCGTGAATTCAGGGCAAAATGGTAAATCATCAGCATCGCCCCCAAACCGATGCCCCCCCATATCCCTCCCCATTTCAAAGTGCTCTCATCCCGGACCTCACTGCCTAACGGAACCATTACCGCCTGGATGAAGGCAAAATTCAATGCGGCGTAAGTAAACGGGCTTAGCGCCCAGCGGAAGTCCCCCAACTGCTGCAGTTGCCAGTCGTTGATCCCCAGCAGGCTCTCCGGCTGAATCGCTCGGAAGGCAATCAAGCTCGTGAACAGAAGGATCATGGGAACGACAAGCGCATTGACGATCACGATGCCGTTCATTTCCTTCGTCATGACCAGGTAACTTAAACCGATGCTGATCACGATCCCCAGTTGATAAGGAAGATGGAGCTGCTCCGCGAAGATGGAACCGGTGCCGGACAACATTACGGCGGTAACCCCAAGCAAAATCAGCAAAGTCAAAAAGTTGGCTACCTTGCCGAAGAAGCGGCCAAACAAATGATCATTAAATTCCTGGTACGAAAAGGCTTGAATCCGATGGGCGTAAATCATCATTTTCGTCCCTAGCCACATAAACAGAAAGGTTGTGACAACGATCCCCGCCGTTCCAACCGGGCCGTACAGGGTGAAAAACTGCATGATCGATTGTCCCGATGCAAACCCCGCACCCACGACGGTACCGATATAGGTCACGGCAATTTGAAATATTTTCACCCATCGATCGTTCATATATCCTCCACAATTACCATTTTTTACTCTTTTGTACTTTCATCCTATGTCCAAGCTCTGCTTTCTATTCTCGAAATAAAATAGAGGAATCTCTGGCCGAAATGCAGTACATTTAGGAGGAAACCTATCTCAACGACGCGGAGTGAGCTACGTGAAATCGTTCTATCAAAATTGGAAACTGGATCCGGAGCTTCCGATGGACATCTATCAAAGCACCAACATCACGTTTTATCCCCATTTTCATGCCGAGATCGAGTTTATTTATGTCATATCCGGAGCGATTCGGATCGGTGTGAACGAAGAGAGCCGCATGCTCCGGCAAGGTGACATGGTGGTCTGCGGCAGCAACGACATCCACTACTTTGACAGTCGGGGATTGGAATCGGAAATCATGATTCTCATCTGTAAGCCAGAATGGATCACCATGACTAAGAGCTGGCCACTCGACTTTCGGTTCACTTCTCCTTATATTCCGGCGAATACCCCAGGGCTGGAAAGGGTACAAAAGATACTGGAAGAGCTCATCCGAGAGAAAAACGAAAGACAACCCGGTTACCCGCTACTACTGAAAGCCGGGATTGCGAGGTTATACGGAAGCTTGCAAAGATACGTAGATACCCATCCAATGGATCGTTCTACCAAGGAGAAGTACGAATCCCGTCGCGCACGGATGCAGCAAATTTTGTCTTATATCGAGGATCATTATCGCGAAGAATTAAACGTTGCGGTGATGGCGGAGCGTTTTTCGATGGAACCCTCTCATTTCAGCCGGTCCTTCAAAGCCGCTATCGGCATGAACTTCAAAACCTACCTCAACACGGTTCGAGTGTTAAGCGCCGAGCACCAGCTGTTGACCAGCGACCTCAGCATCATGGAAATCGCCCTGGAATGCGGCTTCAGCAGTATTCGCACCTTCAATCGGGTCTTTAAGGAACTGCGAGGCAACATCCCTTCCAGCCTGCGCCACCCGGAAAGCTAAAGTTCTCACAAAATGCCGGAAAACGCATATTTTGTCCAGGATTCCACATAAACTGGCGAGAGAAATCTGAGGAATCTATTTATAATGATTCTTGAAATAACAGCAATTACCATACCCGCGAAACGGAGGAATTCGATGAACCCGCTGCGTGTCGGAATGATCGGTTACAAGTTTATGGGCAAAGCCCACAGCAACGCCTATCGGGCGTTGCCGATGTTTTTCCCCGGTGCCTTAAAACCGGAAATGGCCGTACTGTGCGGCCGTAACGAGGAAGCGGTGCAGGAGGCCGCAAATCGCTTGGGGTGGCGCGAAATCGCCACGGATTGGCGTGAACTTGTTGCCAGGGACGATATCGACCTGATCGACATCAATGCTCCCAGTGACGCTCATAAGGAAATCGCGCTGGCGGCGGCCCGGGCGGGTAAGCATATTTTTTGCGAAAAACCGTTAGCGCTTACATTAAAGGATTCTCGCGAGATGCTGGCTGCTGCCGAAGCAGCCGGCGTCGCCCATATGGTCGGATTCAACTATCGCTTCTCCCCGGCGGTCAAGTTGGTCAAGGAGCTGGTGCAAAGCGGCCGGTTGGGTAAAATCTATCATTTCCGGGCCTGGTTCCTTCAGGATTGGATCCTCGATCCGTCCTTTCCGCTCGTTTGGCGGCTACAAAAGGACGTTGCGGGTTCGGGCTCGCACGGCGATTTAGGCGCGCATCTGATCGACCTGGCCCACTATTTGGTCGGAGACATCCGTGAGGTGATCGGCATGAGCGAGACGTTTATCAAGGAGCGGCCGCTGGCCGAGAACATGACGGGACTCAGCGCCAAGAGCAGCGCGAATGCACCGAAGGGGCCGGTCACGGTCGACGACGCCACGCTGTTCCTGGCCCGGTTCGCGAACGGGGCGCTGGGCAGCTTTGAGGCGACACGGTTTGCCGCTGGCCACCGCTCGACGAATGCGTTTGAAATCAACGGCAGTCTGGGCAGCGTGAAATTCGACTTCGAGCGAATGAATGAGCTTGAGGTGTATTTCACCTCGGACGACGCCGATGTTCAGGGCTTTCGCCGCGTGCTTGCGACCGATCCGGCACATGCCTATGCCGAAGCGTGGTGGCCGCCGGGGCACACGATTGGATTCGAGCACACGTTTACGCACGAAATGCTCGAGCTGACCACGGCGATCCGCAAAAGCCGCCAGCCGGTGCCAAGCTTCCGCGAAGGCGTACAATGCCAGGCGGTGCTTGAAGCGGTGGAGCGCTCGGTCGCGGAACGGCGCTGGGTCGACATTTCGGAGATGTGAGTCAGTTGGACCCCATGAGTCCGGAGCTTCAGCCTGCAAATGTGGCCCGACCCAGGAGCGGGTCGTGGCGTGGGAGTGCGGAGTGGTGCCTGTTGCGGGAACGTGTGCGAGAGCGTGGAGCGAGTGCGTGCGCGGGAGTGCGTGTGCGGGAGTACGGCGCGGGAGTCGGCGCGGGAGTGCGGCGCGGGAGTACGGCGCGGGAGTGCGGCGCGGGAGTGCGTGTGCGGGAGTACGGCGCGGGAGTCGGCGCGGGAGTGCGGCGCGGGAGTACGGCGCGGGAGTGCGGCGCGGGAGTGCGGTACCGGAGTATCGCGCGGAAGTTCTACCCGGGGTGCGGCGCGCCTAACGGACCGTAGCGACCTTATTTGCCCATTTCCCGGCTATTTCCCGCTGTAACGGACTCCAAAGACCTTATTAGACTCTCATCGCTTACATTTAGCTGGTTTTATCCCAAATAAGGTCTCCTCGGTCCGTTAGATTTCGCAACTTCACTCACGCAGGTAAATAACGTCTCTGGTGTCCGTTAGCAACTAGATGAGCTACTGAAATGTGTTCGGAGGAAACATACCTTAGAGGAGAGAAGGAAAGTCAAGATGAAAAAAGCATTAATCGTCTGGGGCGGCTGGGATGGACATGAGCCGGATCAGGTAGCTGGAATTTTCGCCGGCGTTCTGCGAGAGCATGCATTCGAGGTGGAGGTCTCCGATACCTTGGAGGTTTTTGCCGATGCGGAAAAGCTGCTTGGTCTTGATCTAATCGTACCGGTGTGGACGATGGGAACCATCGACCAGGGGCTGGTAAATAATGTGTCGGCAGCGGTACAAGCGGGAACCGGCCTGGCCGGTTGCCATGGCGGGATGTGCGATTCGTTCCGGAACAACGTCGATTGGCAATTTATGACCGGCGGACAATGGGTTGCCCACCCTGGTAATGACGGTGTGGACTACAAGGTTGAAATCATCGCCAATTCCAGTCCGTTAGTGGAAGGGATCGAGGATTTCCGCGTCCAGACCGAGCAGTATTACCTCCATGTCGACCCCGCGGTTGAGGTGCTAGCGACCACCCGTTTCCCGGTCGTTGACGGACCTCACCGCCTCAATAAGCCGGTTGATATGCCGGTCGTGTGGACGAAGCGCTGGGGCATCGGACGAGTCTACTATAATTCGCTAGGTCATCACGCGGATATCGTGGACCTGCCTCCGGTGAAGGAAATGATGACTCGCGGGATGCTGTGGGCAGCGGAAGGCAAGCGGCTTGCCCTGGAATCGCAAGGCGGCAATGGACAGCTCCAGCACAACTATACGGGCATGGGGGACAGCCAATAATGGACAAAATCAAGGTAGGGATTATCGGCTGCGGCAAAATCAGCGGCATTTACATGGAAAATTGCGCAAAGTTCGAGGCGCTTGATCTTGTGGCCTGTGCCGACCTCGATGTGAACCGGGCGCGGGAGCAGGCCAAACAATACAACGTCCCCCGAGCCTGCTCGGTTGACGAGTTGCTGCAAGATCCCGACATTCAGATCGTGATCAACCTGACCATTCCGGCGGCACATGCCGAGGTTTGCCTGAAAGCATTGGATTCCGGCAAACATGTGTACGTGGAGAAGCCGCTGGCCGTAACCCGTGAGGAAGGCTTGGCCGTCCTCGAAGCAGCCCGCCGCAACGGGCTCATGGTCGGCAGCGCGCCGGAGACGTTCTTCGGCGCCGGAATCCAGACGGCGCTGAAGCTGATTCAGGACGGGGCCATTGGACGTCCCGTGTCGGCGGCTGCGTTTATGATGAGCCGCGGGCACGAGTTCTGGCATCCAGACCCGGAATTTTATTATGCCAAAGGCGGAGGACCGATGTTTGATATGGGTCCCTACTATTTGACGGCACTGATTCAGTTGCTGGGTCCGATTCATCGTATCGCCGGGATGACCGGCAAAGCGCTGGAACAACGTACGATCACTAGCGAGAAAAAGTACGGGCAATCGATTGAAGTCGAGGTGCCCACTCATGTCACGGGTACGCTGCAATTTGCGCATGGAGCGATTGCTACGCTAACCACCAGCTTCGATATTTTTGGTGGCAGCACGCTGCCCCCGATCGAAATTCATGGGACCGAAGGCACGTTGCTTGTGCCTGATCCGAATTCCTTCGGCGGCCCGGTCAAACTCCGTCGGATCGGCGAGGAAGCCTGGACCGAGGTCCCGCTGCTCCCTGGCTATGCCGAGAACAGCCGCGGCATCGGCCCGGCCGACATGGCGAGCGCCTTACTGCACGGCCGGCCGCACCGCGCCAGCGGCGAGCTGGCCTACCACGTGCTGGAGGCGATGTGGGGCTTCCACGATGCCTCCGATGCGGGCACCTACTATGAGATGCAAAGCACCTGTACCCCACCCGCCGCATTGCCGGTGGGCCTGGAGCCGTATCAACTCGATTAGCCGGATAACTAGCTGACGAAACCTAATCGCAAAGAACCCCCGAGCTTCTTTCCGTTCGGGAGTTCTTTTTTTAGTATAGTCCAAACTATGCGCGCCATATAGATGAACAGCGATTTATGGAGAGGAATGGGGAACTATGGCCGCTAATAAGCAACGTCCCTTTATATTTGTGACGATCAAAGCGTCTACGATCCGAAACATCTTTGTTCTGGATCTCATTGCAGGGACCGGAATTTACTACTTGATCAAGTTGGTAACCGCCAGCGTGCTGTTGGGCTCGGTTGGCAGCGCTTTGGGGACGGAGGCGATGAAGCGAATACCCATAGCGCGGTTGATTCAAATGAACCGGAGCATCTCCCCTGTAAAAAGAGCGGATCGTCACTAATTCGACGATCAGCCTTTTCAACCGGCGATTCCCCCCGCCGTGTTACAACACCGACGACGTGCCGCCGTCGATGTTGACCGCCGTGCCCGTCACATACGACGCGGCCTCGGAGACCAGGAAGGCGATCACCTTCGCCGCCTCCTCTACCTGGCCAATCCGCCCCAGCGGGATGCCATGGCGCGGATCGGTCGCGAACTGCTCCCAGGTGAGGTCGGGCGCGGCTTGGCGCCATTTTCGCTCGATCTGGTCGCTGCGGACCAGCCCGATGCATACCGCATTCACACGGATGCGGTCGGCAGCTAGGTCCTTGCTCATCGCCTTCGTGAGGGCCAGGCCGGCTGCCCGGCTAACCGATGTCGGCAAAGAAGAAGCTCCCGGCGTTTTGCCGCTGATCGCGGTGACATTTAGGATCGCACCGCCCCCGGCTTCACGCAGATAGGGAACGGCAGCCCGGGAGAAGTTCACTGTCCCGAGCACCTTTAGATCCAGATCCGCTCCCCAAGTCTCCGCCTCGACTTGCTCGAAAGGCCCTGCGGCCGACGTTCCGGCGTTGTTGATGACAATATCGAGCCCGCCAAATTGCTCCGCCGCCTGCTCTACCGCCCGGCGCGCATCCTCACCCGAAGCGACGTCGGCGACGAGGACGAGCGGTTCAACCCCCGTCTTCGCATGAATGGTCGCGGCCGCTTCCCTAAGCGGACCTTCCCCCCGCGCGACGATGGCTACTCGAGCCCCTTCCGCAGCTAGCATGAGGGCGGTAGCAAGACCAATGCCCTTGCTGCCGCCAGTTATCATTGCCCGTTTCCCTTGCAAACCAAGATCCACGTGAATCCCTCCTCGTCGATTTATTCTTTTTTATTCAGAATAATCTACGTTTAGGATAACCCTTTGGCCTTCAAATACTCCGCCTTATAAGCCGCCGCCTTCTGGGCGATCAGCGACAGGTCGTTCTTCTTCACCGCTTCGTTCGTCAATTCCGAGCCAATGCCGACAGCCACCGCCCCGGCTTGGATCCATTCGCCGAGATTCGCCAGCGAGACCCCGCCGGTAGGCATGAGGTTTGCCTGCGGCAGCGGCCCCTTGACGGCCTTGATCATCGACGGATCGTACAGATTGCCCGGGAACAGCTTCACGATGTCCGCCCCCAGCTCCAGCGCTTCCTGGATTTCTTTGATCGTCATGCATCCAGGCATCACCGGGATGCGGTAACGGTTACACAATCTCACCGTGTCCGGGTTCAAGGATGGCCCGACGACGAACTGAGCGCCGCTCAGAATCGCCGCCCGCGCCGTTTCGGGATCAAGCACCGTTCCCACGCCGATTATGGCATATCGGGATTCATCCTGCGTGTCCCAGGTGTATTTGCGGGCTAGCTCCTCGATCGCCCGTAAAGCAAACGGAATCGTCATCGTGACTTCGATGACTTTAATACCGCCGGCAATCGCCTGCTCGGCCATTTGCACGACTTCCTCCGGAGTTTCACCACGCAACACGGCGACAACGCCTTCTTGCATGATTTTTTGCGTAAGCTGCAGCTTCTTCATCCTTATACCCTCTTTCTTACGATTACGTGTTCTTTGCCCCTTACAATGAAAAAGAATATGACTCCAAATCAACACGCTGGCCGTTCACCTGTCGATTTCCCAGAAGTCCGGGACCCTCAACGCGGAGAAAAAGCTTGGCTTCCTCGGCATATGTAGCGTACGACACACCGATGCTTCCCGCTCCTCCACCGACTTCATATCGGGGCGCACGGGACATCGCAGTTGAGACGAACTCATCCAGTCCGGTGATCCCCCGAAGGCTCGCTCCCGGTACGCCAAGGGCTTCCACTACGATGCCAACGCAGCGTGCATCCGCCACAACTTGCAGATAACCGTTCCGATCCTGTACCTGGTAAGCCCCCGATACATACACGGCAAAATACGTCTCTTCGACCTTTCCGAATATACCATTCGCTGCAAACCGCCATTCTCCTTCCGGAAGCACGCCATAGACCTGTTCCGTCGCGTCTTCCGGCAGTGAGTATACAGCCATAACGACATTCTTATGATACAGCACATCCGTCCACCCGCTTTGATGGCGCGGGTCGTTTCCCGCAGGATCATATCCTTTGCCGGGATGGAAAAAATACAGCTGATTGCCTTTCTCGCCGCGGACCGGCAAGCTGAATAGCCAACGCAGCTGTTCGTTGTCGAATTCCTCGACTCTCTCCCACATCCCCCCGACCCCAAATTGACCGGTGAGATAAGCATAGGAATGAAGCCGATGCTTCACACCGCCGATCTCTTTAAGAAGAGCGGCTCGAGCCTCGAAGGGTTCATTCCGCTCCAGCGCCCGATGCCGAGCTCGCAGGGGCGCTTCGTAGAATAGAAACCCGGCATACTCTGTGCGTGGCATCGCTTTCGGCAACTCGAAATCGCCGAATTGCACATAGTCGTGCAGGACGTTGGCGTCCCGCGGCGAATCATGCGGCCAGCCGCGGGCATGGGCCCCAACCCAAGACCCTTTGAAATAATACACCGCTCGAACGTTCCATAAATGGTCGAGCATCTCGGAGAGCTCGTTCTTGACCTCCGCATCATCCACCAGCCCCCACGCGCAGGTAAACGCCTGAATCCAATGCCAGAACCACGGCAAAGCCCCGTATTCGGCCATACCCTCAAGGCGAAGATGGGCAAGCGTTTGTCGCAGGCATTCCCTTCCATCCGCAAACAATGCCGCATCCCCGTATCGCTGTCCAAAGATCAGCTTCGCAGCCGTGTACTTCGCCTCGTGATGGTTGTACTCCCGTAAAGGTTTGCGATAAAATCCGCTGCGGTACACATGGGACAAGGCCTCCTCGAACCGCGTAGCCACCTCCGGGCTCAGGTGCTCCCCATAGCTCTGCACGAAATACACCATCAAACTGCCCATCAGCTCCACCGGCAGCACATGAGGCGTTGCCAGATCCGGAGCCGGGTCAAGCCCCAGTGGCCAATGGCCGTACAACGGGCTAGCCGCCACCCGATCCTGCAGTAGAAGCACACGCAGCAGCACCTTCTCCGCCAGTTGCCGGCCTTCCACGCGATCAAACGACGACGTTTCTTCCGAGTCGACGGCGGCTGCAAATAAATAGGAGGCGTAATAAAAGTTGTCCCTAATATCGCTGTGAAACCACAGCCCGCTGGCTAGGAGAGGCTGACGCCACGCATACTCGGCCGCTCGATGGACGATTTCTCCCATTCTTGCTCGATAAAGATTCATCAAATAGCGCCCCTTCCCCCACATCCTATCATGGTTCCCACGGCGGCTAAAGCCGGTGAATCCACGATTTGTTACGGCAATCCTCTGAACTTCTGCGAGCTTCCTTCTCTAGATGTAACCCCTTGCAAAATGAACCGAAATGGATTAATGTGAACGTATATGAACATTATACACCAAAATGAACGTGAAAAGGAGAGATTTTACATGGAACGTCGCTACGCTTCGCATCCCAATGAGGTCAAGCAATTCGATACGGATCGGCTGCGCAAGGAATTCCACATCCCCACCTTGTTTACGCCGGATCGCCTGGAGCTGGTACTCACGCATGAAGACCGGCTGATTATCGGCGGTGCCGCCCCGGTGAAGCAGGAAGTTAAGCTGGAGACCGATCTGAAGGAACTGGGGGTCGCCTACTTCCTCGAACGGCGCGAACTTGGAGCCATTAATGTAGGCGGGCCGGGATCGATCCTTGTCGACGGTACGGAATACGAGCTGAACAACAAGGATTGCTTGTACGTCGGCAAAGGCTCACGCGAGGTAATTTTCCGAAGCAAGGACGCGGCGAAGCCGGCGAAATTCTATTTAAATTCAGCCCCGGCGCATCAGGAGTTCCCTACGGCCAAAACAACGCTGGCGGAAGCCGAATCCGGTGCGCTTGGCTCGATCGAGAACTCGAACGACCGTACCATTCACCGGTTCATTCATGAGAATGGCCTACAAAGCTCTCAGCTCGTGATGGGGATGACCCAGCTCAAGACCGGCAACATGTGGAACACGATGCCTGCCCATGTCCATCCACGCCGCATGGAAGCTTATATGTACTTCGATTTGGCGGACGACGCCGTTGTATTTCATCTAATGGGCGAACCCAGCGAAACCCGGCATATCGTGATGCGCAACGAGCAAGCCGTCATCTCGCCGAGCTGGTCGATCCATAGCGGGGTCGGAACTAGCAATTATACATTTATTTGGGGAATGGCCGGCGATAACAAAGCCTATGCGGACATGGACGCGGTTCCCATGAAAGACTTGAAATAAGAAAGAGTGAAATCTAGCATGAATCAAATTCGACGTTATGAAAAAATCATGGAGGTTCTGCTGACGCAAAAGGAAGTGACGGTGGCGCAATTAAGCGAGAGTCTGGGCGTGACCGGTAAGACGATCCGGGAGGATCTCGCCAAGCTGGAGGAGCAAGGGCTTCTAGTGCGCGTGCATGGCGGAGCCATGCTTGCCCAAAGCGACCAGTACGGCATCCTGCCGTCCAAAGAGCCACTGGCGAAACATGCCGAGGAGAAAAGCCAAATCGCTCAGCTCGCCTTAACCCACATCCAGGAGGGCGACATTATCGCGCTGGACGGCGGCAGCACCACGCTGGAGATGGCCCGGCGTCTCGAGAATCGGCCTCTGACCGTTGTCACCAACGACGTGTACATTATCAGCGAGCTGGCGGCCAAAGACCAGATCCGTCTCGTCGTGCCGGGGGGCTACCGCGTCCGCAATATGCTGGCCGGTCCGGAGTCCGCAGCGTACGTTCGCCAGTTAAATATCCAGAAGGCTTTTATCTCGGCGACCGGCATCCACCCGGAACACGGTCTGTCGATTTATACCGGTGATTTGATTGATTTCAAACGGGCTTTGATCGAAACGTCCCGGGAAGCGATCGCGGTCATGAACCATCAGAAGTTTGGGCAGACGGCGCTCCGCACCTTCGCTTCGCTCAGCGAAATCTCGCGTATCATCACCGATCGCGGCCTCCCTGCTGAAACGTCACTACCGTACGAGCGTGCCGGCGTAACGATCGAATGGAAAGACGAATAACGAACGATATTTTAAGGAGGAGCGTATACTCATGAATCGATTTGATTTAACAGGCAAAACGGCCCTCGTCACCGGGGCAGCCGGTGGACTCGGTCAGGGCATCGCTGTTGGGTTAGCTGAAGCCGGTGCCAACGTCGTTTGCGCCTCGCTGAGCAGCAGCGCGGAGACAGTAAGCATGATTACGGCCTTGGGCCGTAAAGCTTCGGAAATCGTGGTGGACCTCAGCGATCACAACAAATTGCAGGAGACCTTCGACGAGGCGCTGAAGCTTACGGGAGCGATCGATATTCTAGTAAACAACGCCGGGATCATTCGTCGAACACCCGCTAAGGACCACAGCGAGAAGGATTGGCTTGACGTGATCAACATTAACCTGAACACGGTATTCCTGCTGTCGCAAATCGCCGGGCGCCACATGATCGAACGCGGCAGCGGCAAAATGATCAACATCTGCTCGATGTTATCTTACCAAGGCGGAATCAACGTACCTGGCTATACGGCCAGCAAACATGGGGTTGCAGGACTAACCAAAGCGTTCGCCAATGAATGGGCTTCCTACGGTTTGCAGGTCAACGGCATTGCTCCTGGTTACATGGCGACAGACAACACGGCGCCGATACGGGCCGATGAGAACCGGAAGGCCTCGATCACGGATCGGATTCCAGCCGGACGTTGGGGAACACCGGAGGACGTAAAGGGCCCGGCGGTCTTCCTCGCCTCCGCCGCCTCCGACTATTTGAATGGCCATATCCTTTGCGTCGACGGCGGATGGATGGCAAGATAAGTTAATATCGATATCACCAGCAGGCAGCTCCGAGTATTTCCAACGGCGGCTGCCTGTTTCCGATTTGTTAATACCACACTCTCCATAAGTAGAAGGTCGCGTACGACAGCCACGGTTTCCAACCTTCCGCCCAGGCCAAGAGCTCCTTTGCGGCCGGTTTCCGGTCCATCCCAAGCACATGCTTGACCGCATTCTGCAAACCTACATCGTCAACCGGAAAGGCATCCGGCATTCGGAGGCAACGCATCAGCACGTAATTAGCCGTCCACGGACCGATGCCGCGGATGCCGACGAGCCGCTTCTCCGCAGCTTTCACCCCGCCCGCAGCCCGCAGCCCCTCCTTCGTCAGTTCTCCCGAGGCAATCCATTGGGCCGTGCCGAGCAGATACTCGGATTTGTTCCGGGTCATGCGGATCCCCTCCAAATCCTGGACGGTCAAACCGGCGATGTCCCGGGCGGACGGAAATACAAGGTACCGTTCTCCTTCGCAGTCGACATGCCGACCGAACTGCTCCACAAGCCGCCGTTTCAGCGTGTAGGCAAAGGCCAGGTTGATCTGCTGGCCAATGATTCCCCAGGCTAAGGCTTCGAACAAATCGGGAATGCCGATATTGCGCAGTCCGTAGAAGGAATCCACCGTTCCCTGAAGCAATGCATCCCTTCGCGCCATCTCATAAAACGGACGCAAATCGGTATCCAAATCGAACCAGTCCCTTACGTAACGAGCGACCTCTTCGCGATCCCGCTTCCGGGAAGGAGCCGTGCCGCCGAGGAATCGAACCTTCAAGGCCTCGCTCCCCTCCGCGCTGATTTCCATCACGGGAGTCGCTCCGGATTCCAGCGGAACGGCCTTGTACAGCCGCTGGTTGTCAATCCGCGACAAGCATTCATTGGATGACCGCGACAAGTACTTCACATTTTCGGCAAAACTGAATTCCTCGGGCACCGACAGCCTTAACATAGACCCCTGATCTTCCCACGCCGCATTCGGCTTTCCTGAATCTAACTGACCGATGACACTTCCTCCTCGCTTTGAACAACGCTTTACTCCTATAGTTTTAACACGATTCGCGTTCGAATCCATTTCGTTATCTTGCTTTTCCATTCGAAAAACATGACGAAGCAGCCTTTGCAAAGGTATACTAAGGCAGGAGGTGAGGTCACCCATGACGATGACCAGCGGGGATTATCCAACCGCCAGTGAAACGGAATGGCAGGCGATCATCCAAAACGATGCCTCGCAGGACGGTCGCTTTTTCTACGCGGTCGCCAGCACGGGGATCTTCTGCCGGCCCTCATGCAAATCGAAGCCGCCCAAACGGGAAAACGTCCGGATATTCGCCAGTGCCGAGCAAGCCAAGGCCGCCCGTTTCCGCCCTTGCAAGCGCTGCAAACCCGACGGACAACCGCTGCCGGACCGGGAATGGGTGGGGCAAATCGCCGACTACATCGACCGCCATTATGACGAGAAGCTTACGTTGGAACTTCTGGCCGACATGTGCCACGGCAGTCCGTACCATCTGCAACGCACTTTTAAACGCGCCATGCAAATGACGCCGGTCGAGTACATCCAGCGGCGCAGAATCGAAGCGGCCAAGCGAACGCTGCTCCATACGCGACGCACGGTTGCGGATATCGCCCTCGAAGTGGGGATCGGCAGCCCGGCGTACTTTATCACCTTGTTCAAAAAAACGACCGGAATCACGCCAAACGAATATCGGAATTCGCAGGCGGGATCGCCGACCTAGCGAAAATTACCGTTGTTCACGGCTATATTCGATCAAGCCTGGAGGTGTATTACCCATGAAAACCAACCAACCCCAACCCATATACTGGTCACGGCTCAACGATGGCCAATGGACCCTGTACCTCGCCGCCACCGGCAATGGCCTGGCGTACGTTGGCTCTTTCGGCCGGCCATTCGAAGAACTAGCCGCATGGGCCGGCCGCCGCTTCCCAGGGAGTCCGCTCATGCAGGACGAGCAGCGCCTGGCACCCTACGCCGCTCAACTGACGGAGTATTTGGCGGCCAAACGCGAACGTTTCACCCTCCCCTTCGATTTGCGGGGAACGGCGTTTCAACTCGCGGTATGGGAGGCGCTTTGCGACATTCCCTTCGGGCAAACCCGTTCTTACACGGATATCGCCGAGGCCATCCGAAAACCGTCCTCCGTCCGCGCCGTTGGTACGGCGATCGGAGCCAACCCGCTGCTGATCACCGTTCCCTGCCATCGGGTAATCGGCAAAAACGGCTCGCTCACCGGCTACCGCGGCGGCCTGGAGATGAAAACCCGGCTGCTTGATTTGGAACATGCGGCCTTCATAGGCAGCCGCCGATGAGCCGAAGCGAACGCCGCGCTCCCAAGGCAGCCGCGATTGGGTACCGCGCGGCCGAGCGCTCCTAAGAAACAACCAAGCCGCCGAAACTTTGCTCCGGCGGCTTGGGCGTGAGGGGATGCAGCAAAAACAATAAAATGATCACGTTAACATTCTAGGCTAGTTTCATCTCTGTCGGAAGAGTTAGTTGAAGTCTTTACCGCTCTACATGCCCTTTACCGGACAGCAAACGATCAATCTCCGCCGCGCTCGGCAGTCCTTCCCAATCGCCAACGGCCTGAATGACTTGGGCCCCGACCAGATTACCTAGGCGAACGGCCTCAACCATGCTGTATCCGCGCACCACGCCGGCCAGAAATCCAGCGCAAAATCCATCGCCCGCTCCCACCGTGTCGATCACTTGCTCTACCTTATAATAAGGGACAGAGGTCAAATGGCCTTGTTCCAGCACGAAGGTACAGTCGTCTCCGCCTTTGATAATGCTAATGGCTGACAGCTCCTGCAGCTTCCCGATAATCGTATCCACCGAATCGGTCTCGTATAACAACTTCAATTCATCGAGCCCCGGCAGGAAATAATCCGCCTTCATCGCAAGCGGCAACAACACCTTGCGCGCGTCCTCGATGCTCCATAACTTCAAGCGCAAGTTGGGATCGAAGCTGACCTTCACCCCATGCCGTTTGGCGATATCTACCGCCGCATGGGCGGTTTCCACGCAGGAGGCGCTAAGCGCAGGCGTAATACCGGTTAAGTGCAGCACCTTGGCCCCGGCGATATACGACTCGTCCAGATGCTCCGGACGCATGAAGCTGGCCGCGGATAACTTGCGGTAATAATAGACCGAGCTTTTGCCTGCCACGTTCTCCCGTACCATCATGCCCGTAGGCGCTTCGTCCGTCAACCGGACGCGGCTCACATCGACACCTTCGCCACGGATCACCTTCAGAATACGTCGGCCAAACGGATCGTCCCCAAGGCGGCCGCACCATCCCGAGGTTTGCCCCAAACGGGCCAATCCGATAGCCACGTTGGATTCCGCACCCCCAAACGATGGCGAGAGAGCGCTTGCATATTCGAGCCCTTTGCCCCCTTCCGCGATCAACAAGGCCATGCTTTCGCCGAACGTGACGACTTCCGGGCTTCCCGGTTTCGGTCTAGTTTCACTGAACGAATTCATTTTCAGATTCACACCTTCTTTTGGATTCAGTTTGTTATCATTATCTCATGTCCGGTCTCGGAAAACTATAATAATAGGCATAATATGAAAAAAAGCCAATCCACCCTTCGGGTTGCCCCGGATGAACCGGCTTGTTCAACGTTCGGAAGTGCCCCCTCTCTCGCGACAGCCTAACCCCCAACCCCATTCTCATAGGCTGTGAGATGACCGTCATAACTGAGGCTGCTGCCGAGCCCCCCTGTGCCGAAACTAATGATCAGCGTGAGTGCCAAGATCCATTTCCGCACCTTTCAACACCTCCCCCATCAAGATTTCGTACTCTTTCAGCTGTTCGGACGAAACAAAGCTTCGATACTGCTCAAACAGCGGGACCATTTTCATAAAAAACTCCTTATTCTTCTGAGCAACGGCATATTTGAGCGCATAGATCAATTTCTCCAAGCCTTCCGCGATTTTCTGTTCTCGCAGCAAATACATGGCCAGCTGGTAGTTTAAATCCAGGTACCGGTCCTTATTGACGGCAGAAACATAGTAATTCGGAAACTGGTTATATAAATCCGTATTCACGGGAAACTCTTTTAATACGTCGTCGATCAGAAAACCGTTAAGGTTCGCCGCTTCGACAATGATCCTCAAACTGGGAAGAACCTCATAGGGATGCTCTTTGAGGAAGTCGATATATTCCGGAAGGATGGCTTCATTTCCATTCAAAATCTCCAGATTGTACCGGTTTGCTCTGGCCCAAACCTTAAATTTCCCGACCTCTTTCCAACCCGTTTCGTTTAGGCCTTCAAACCAGCTTAAATCCGCGTATTCGGCCACGCAGGCCAACGCTTCGCCGTACCTCCCCTGATGCTCCAAGGCCGAGCCTTTCAACAAATACCCTTGACCGTAATAGACCACCAGGTGACGTTCACAATGCAGTTCGTGATAAGGGTTCGCAGACGCCGTTTTGCGGCTCGTTTCATAGATACGCCGGGCCAGCGTTTGCAATTCCTCGGCAAATCTAACGACATAAGACCACTTTTGCAGCGTGTAATAGGCATTCGCCAGATGAAGCAGCCCGTCGAGTTGAAGACCCTCCGGAAGCCGGTTGCGGTACGGCTCGAACCAGGTCGCGGACCGCAGATTCGATTCCGCGTCATCCCCCAGGTTCATCCGGAACAGGCGGTATTGGCTGATCGCCAAACGTTCCGAATGCTGATATTTCTCGTATTCGCAAACCGACTGGTAGAATAGCCTCGCCGCTTCGCGCCTTCCTTCTTCATAGAGTTCCTCGCCAATAGCAAAAATCATCGGGAGATAGGACAGGTCCTCGGCCAGACGGGACAACACCTGTTCAATACAGGCCAATTCTCCAATTTCCGCGCAGCGGAGCATAAACGACTTCAATCTCCTCCGGTTCGGATGCCCGGAATCGATACACTCCTCAATGTATAAGGGATAATACCGTCCGATCGGTTGCTCGAGCGCTTCAGTGATCAAGTCTAGCTGCCCGATGGAGATAGGTTTGGGGGGATTTCCGTTTAAAATGGCACTGAGCGTTCCCCGATTAATTCCTGAACGGTGGGAAAAGCTGTGCAAGGAATATCCTTTCCTTTCCAGCTGGCGGCTGATCACGGAACGAATCGTGGGTTCATTCGTCATTGGATCTCCCTCCTTCGGAATCTCCTATATTTTTACACATTATACGGAAATATGAACAGGTGGTCAAATAAAAAGAGGAGCCTCCCTATTTCTCGGGAAGCTCCCTGCCGTCACTAGACTTCCAGAATGGACGGCATGATATGCGGGGTTCGGCCCACTTCTTTGACAAAATATCGCCGCAGCTGCTGCTGTGTCGCCCGCAGCCAAGCGTTATGATCGTAAGACTCCTTCTCGCCGAGCCGGTTCAAGCTCCGCTTCAGCATCGCTTCGGCCCGGCGCAGCAACGGCCTGGCGTCCTGCATGTATACGAAGCCGCGCGAGACGATATCCGGTCCGGCTAGAATTTGCCGCGTTTTGCGGTCAACCGTCATCACGACGATGACGATGCCTTCCTGAGCCAGCTCCATTCGTTCAACCAGTAGCGCGTCTTCTGAGGTCGGACGCATCTCCCCGTTGCTGATTAGCACTTGCCCGGAAGGGATGGTCCGCCCCCGTTTGGCCCGGTTCCGGTACACCGATAACGTGTCACCGATGTTCATGACAAACACATGATCTTCGGGAATGCCCGTTTGCAGCGCCAGATTGCGGTGACTAAGCAACATCCGATATTCGCCGTGAATCGGGATGAAGTACTTCGGACGGATAAAGCTGAGCATCAGCTTCAGGTCCTCCCGGCAACCGTGCCCGGACGTATGAATGTCGAAAATCGAGCCGTAAATGACGTTCGCGCCAGCCCGCAGCAGCAAGTCAATACTGCGGTTGATGTTCTGTGCATTGCCGGGAATCGGCGAGGACGAATAAATGACCGTATCTCCCGGATAAACCTGCACACTCCGGTGGGCCCCCGAAGCGATCCGGCTGAGCGCCGCGTTCGGCTCTCCTTGACTGCCGGTGCAGACGATGAGTACTTGCTCCTCGGGGTAACGGTCGATATGCTTCACGTCGATCAGCATGCCTTCCGGTACGCGGATATATCCCAGATCCTGGCCGATGGCGAACACTTTCTCCATGCTGCGGCCGATGACGGCAATTTTACGGTTCACGAGGGTCGCCGCTTCCACGACTTGCTGCAGCCGATGTACGTTGGAGGCGAAGGTAGCGAACAAGATCCGCCCATGGCAGCCGCGGAACGAATCCAAGATTGCGTCGCCGACCCGACGTTCGGAAGGAGTAAAGCCCTCCTTCTCACTGTTCGTGCTGTCGGCGAGCAGCGCCAATACGCCTTCACCGCCAACGCTGGCCATTTTAAATAGATCGGCAGGACGGTCCTCCGGCGTGAAATCGAATTTGAAATCTCCCGTATGCACGATCGACCCGTATGGGGTATCAACGACGATACCGAAGGCATCCGGGATACTGTGCGTGGTCCGGAAGAAATGCACGGCCAAATGTTTAAACGCGAACCGATCGTTCTCTTGGAACACATGCAGCTCCGCTTGTCCGAGCAGCCGATGCTCCTCTAGCTTGGCTTTAACCAACCCGATGGTCAACGGGCCGCCGTAAATCGGCAGTTGCAATTGGCGAAGCACGTACGGAATCGCGCCGATATGATCCTCGTGACCATGGGTGAGGAACAGGCCTTTCATTTTATGCTTATTGTCAATTAAATAACGAATATCCGGAATGATACAATCAATGCCCGTCAAGCGGGAATCCGGGAATTTAAGCCCCGCGTCAATCAGAATGATCTCATCTCTATATTCGATGCCGTACATATTTTTGCCGATCTCCCCGATCCCGCCGAGCGAGAAAATCCGTACAGGCGGTGGAGACGACTTCGAACGTCGATTTGTCTTTACTGGTTTAGTTGCTGCTACATTCATTAGGTAGATAATCCTCTCTGAAGGGTTCGTTCAATAGGGTATAAGAGAATTATACTGAATTATCGGCACAATAACTATTTAATTTTTACGGAATGATATTGAAATTGAAATAAGAGATTAGGTAGAGGGTAGACTTTTTGGGGTGAAAGAAAAAAAGATCGACTCTACACAAAGTCGATCTTTAGTGAAACTTAAAATTATAACACGATACTCTAGTTAACCCCCATGATGTTCGCTAAAGGTACGAAAGCTTGGCTCTGGAAGATTTAGTAATGACGAGAGGGGCAATGAAAAAAAACTAAACGCTAACAGGATGCAGATAACTTTTTTTCTCATGCTCATACACCTCTTTTATTAATTTTTGAAACTTAAGTAGTGACTTTTCATCTAGATGTTCCCTATATATTTCATAAAGACCTACGCATTTAATTATACATGACTTCTGATTGATATTTAATGAAATCGTTAAACTGCCCTCTAAATAATGAAAAGCTATCGGGTACTCACTTTTATTAATGTAATAAACAGCTAGCTCATGAAATAATCGAGCGGAACGCTCAGAAACAAATTGACTAGAATATACTCCAGCAGCTTTAATATCGTCTGAAATGTTTTTAATGTCGGTATCAAGGCGCATGAGCAACGCATCAATATTAAATCCGAATCTATTTGCTGCCTCAACGATATTTAGCATTCCAACATGAATTTCTGCCTTTTGAGATTCAAGATACGACACATACTCAGGTAGTATGCTGATATCCCCGGAACCTAATCTAGTCACAAAAGTATTCGCTCGTGCCCAATCCGAAAACAACGTTTTCCAATACTGCACTTCATTGTCTGTTTCCTTCACCCAATTTAAATCAGCATATAGATCAATATAATAAAGTGCTCGGTCATACTCTCCCCTTACTTCACAAACCGTTCCGTGAAATAGATAGGAGGATGCTAAATAAGTAAATAAAGGACGGCTGGGCTTCTTAGTAGGATTTATCTCTCTTTTAAAGTATAGGATACTAGCCTTAGTCTCTAACATGCTTGCTATTTTATCCACCTTATCCCAGTGACGCAAGGCACGATAGCTATGGGCCAAATCCTTTAATGCATCCAATTGGTCCATCTCATCCAATCGTTCCACAAAGGGCTCGAACTGAATAGCGGATTGATAATTTAGTTCATGATTGGTTCTTTGACGAATCGTAAACAACCTGTAGTGGCATAAAGCCAACCGCTCGGAATGTTGCCTTCTTTCGCTCAGGGCAACGTTTTCATATAAAACCTCCGCCGCTTCGTGCATCCTTTTCGCAAACAACTCCTCGGCCAGTTCGAACAATAGTGGTGCGTACAGTAAGTTGTCCAGGAGTAACGCAACGACTTTGCGAATACTGTCTAGTTTTCGAAGTTCGGCGCAGCTGTTGAGCAGCGGATACACTCGGCGCCAGTCAGGGTTGATCTCTTGGAGATGCTCTTTGATATAAGCCTCATAATAATGTCCTTTGGGGAGGTCCATTAACTCCGTAATTCGGTCTAATTGATCGACGGTAAGTAAACGCACGCCTTTCAATATCGAACTAAATGTTCCGGGATTAATATCCGAATCCCTTGCAAATTGGCTCAAAGTTAGACTCTTCTCTTTCATGTATTCGGAAACTTTTGCGAGAATCGTGGTTGTCGAAGTCAATCAAACCACCTCGTTTCAATTCAGATCCACCTAAAAAGTTCAGATATAAATCTCCACACTTTTTGAGCAATGGTTAAATATTCCTGTCTCTAATCTAATATGTTTGTCCTTTTATGTCAATAATATGCAATATGAAACTTATAAGTTCTTTAATAGACGATATGCAACTTTTAATGCTCTGCAGTTCACCCCTCCGCTTGGACTAAACTTATTACGAGAGGTGGCCTTCATGGAAGTAGCAAAGCAAGTCGGCAAGAATGTCAGGTACTATCGCAAACTCAAGGGGCTTACTCAGGAACAACTGGCCGAATCGACGGAAACGTATGGCTCTTATATCGGGCGATTGGAACGCGGGGAACAAAACGTGCAGCTCGAAACGCTACACAAAATCGCGGACGCGCTGCAGATCAGCGTGTATGCGTTATTTCGGAATCCGGGGTACGACGAGCTCCAGGACCAAACGTGGATTTGGCAAATCGTGCAGTTGCTGCAAGAGCAGCCCGCTGAGGAACAAGCGCGCGCATACCGTGTACTGAAAGAAATGTTTCGTCAAAAATAAAAGGGTTTAAAACGGATATCCTCCGCTTTAAACCCTTTGTTCATGTTCGCTTAGTCCCACAATCCGCTGCGTCCTACGACCTCCAGCCAACGTCCGGCCAGCAAATCATGACCCGCCGCCGTCGGATGGACGCCATCCCAGAGCCAGTATGCCGCCTCTGCCTTCTCGGTCGCCGCATCAAAAGCGTCCTGCAGCGGCACATGCACCGCACCAAACTCCTCGGCCAATTGGCGCACGGTGTCCTGATATCGCCCCACCAGGCGCTCCCACTCGGTCCATTTTTCCGCCGTAGCACCGGTGTTCAAGATAAACGGTTCGCATAACACCAGCTTGGTGTTTGGCAATACTTCCTTCGTCTCCTCCAGCAAATGACGGTACGCCCGCTCGAAGCGATCCGTCGCCCCGCTAGGTTCACCGCTCATTTGCCGCCAAGCGTCGTTAACGCCAACCAGCAGGCTGATAACATCTGGCTTCAGGCTGATTGCATCCTCATTCCATCTGGCGTACAGATCAGAAACCCGGTCGCCGCTCACGCCCCGATTGACAAAGGTAGGCTTCAAATGTGCGAAATCATTGCCCAGCTTAGCACCGATGATATAAGCGTAGCTATGCCCCAGAATATGATTCAGATCCTTGTCTCGTCCCCGGTTTCCATCCGTGATGGAATCCCCTTGGAACAAAACGGTCAGCTGCTTTTTCATGCGTTTCTCCTCTTTCCATTCGACTCTGTTTCCCATTATAACTTTGGAAACCCGCGATCCTTCATGAAGAAATTAGTGCAAAAATGCAGCTAATTCCTCAAGTCTGTTCTCAAACTCGCGATTTGCTGCAAAAATGCAGTTATTTTTGAGAGTATAAGGGCAAAAACCCGTTCATCGCCAAAAATAACTGCACATACGCAACTATTTCGTCGTTGGCATCAAAATGACTCCAAAATAACTGCACTTTTGCATCTATTCAGTTGTATGATGCGTAGCTTCACATGGATAAGAACACGATCACTTCACCGCCACAAAAAACAGCCGGGCCGCGTCATCCACCGCTTCCACCCACTCGAAATCCGCGTAAATGGTTACGTCGCGGAATCCGCAACGCAGCAACTCGCTTCTCATCCATGCCGGGTCGTAGGCCCGCTGGATATGCGTTTCTTCGAATCGGCGGTATAACCCCGGCCCTTGCTCCTCCTCGCGAGCGAAGATCGACAAATGATGCTCGATCTCATTCCGATAGGCATCCCGTTCGCATGTCCAGATATAGGACACGCTGGGCTCATCCCAAATAAACGGCTGCTCCTCCTCGTACCGAACTAAAGTGTTGGGGTGGTGCACGTCAAACAGAAACGTTCCTCCGGGCTTTAATCCTTCATATGTACGGCGGAAGGTGCGAACAATATCGTCCTCTTCCAGTAAATAGTTCAAGCAATCGCAAAAAGAAATGACGGCGTCAACCGGCTCAGGCACGGACCACTCCGTCATATCCTGCTGCACCCAGCGCACGCTGCCCTCGCGGAACAGCCGGGCACCTTGGGGTGTCGTTTCCATTTTACGGCGGGCCACTGCCAGCATGTCGGCGGACAAGTCGATCCCCGTCACCTCGAACCCGGCATTCACCAGTGGAATCGTGATGCTGCCGGTTCCGCAGCCGAGATCGACGACCGTCCGCGGCATTCCATGCCGCTCCCAGGCCGTGCGGGCAAATCGGATCCAGTCCGGGTAAGGCATGTCTTCCATCAATTCGTCATACACATAAGCAAATTTCCGATAGGATGCCATGGGCTTGCTAGTCACCGCTTTCTGTCTGGATGCTGCTGTTACTTAGGCTTCCGGTTGTTTTGAGTCGTCTCCGCCAGCTGCCGGCGACTCGACCAAATAGGTCCAGTTTTCCTTCTGGACCACCTTGCCTTCCTTCATCAGCTTGCCGATCGCCCGCTTAAACGCGGATTTGCTGATCGAAAACCGCTGCTTGATCAGGTCCGGCGGTGTCGCGTCGGAATACGGCATACCGCCGCCCGGGCGGCTCTCCAGATACGCGAGGATGCGCTCCGCGTCCTGGCCCATGCCGATTTCCTTGCGCGGTGCCATCGCCAGGTTCACGCGCCCGTCCTCGCGAATATGGGATACGCGAACCTGCACACGTTCACCTAGCCGCAGCAGACGATTGCGTTCCGATGTGTGGATCATGCCGATCGCGCCAAACCCCAACACGCCGCCCTGGACGACAACAAACGTCCCCATTTGCAGCGGCTTGTAGACGATGGCGTCCAGCCATTGATTTTTCCAGGATTCCGGGGCATGGAAGGCGTGAGGAGCGAGCTCCTGCTCACCCGCCAGCTTCGCTTTGAGTCGTCCCTGCTTGTCGTGCTCCATGATGACGTACACCTGATCACCAACCTGTGGATGGAGCTCCTTCAACTCAGGTAGCTCACGGATCGGCAACAGTAATTGACGACCCAAACCCATCTCTAGGAAGCAGCCCAGCCGCGGATGTACGTCCGCCACCTCGAGCAACGCCAGCTCGCCAAGCGTCAGATGCGGTTTTTTCATCGTGGCTGCCAAACGGTCCTCCGTATCGAAGAACAGGAATACCTCAACCGGTTCTCCCGGCTTAACCTGACGGGTCAGCTCAGAGTAATGGAGAAGGACATCCTGTCCACCCGCGCTAAGGAAATAGCCGTATGGCGAAACTTCGCGATCTATCGGCAAAGATACTATCGTCCCTGCGACCAGACTCATACCGTCTCCACGACTTTGGCATCCGACCAAAGCCGCTCAATATTGTAATATTCGCGTTCATCCCGATGGAACACATGGACGACCACATCGCCTAGATCCATCAGTACCCAGCGTGCGGAATCCATACCTTCAATGCCACGAACGTTCGCGCCAGCGTCATGCGCTCTTTTCCGGATCTCCGTGGCGATCGCCTGCACCTGTGTATCCGAGTTGCCGTGACAGATCACGAAATAGTCCGCGATCAAAGAAATCCCCTTCAAATCCAATGCTACGATGTTCATCGCTTTTTTATCGTCTGCGGCTTGCACCGCCATGTTCAACAATTCGTTTGAATTTACCGCCATTCACTCAGCCTCCCTTGATTTTGTTCGGTTTACTATCAAATCATTACGCGCCAATAACGTCAGCGGAAAGATCGGTTTACCCTTCTCCAGTAAAAAAGAGATCGTCGAGTCGAATCCGGCAACCAGCGCATCCTCCAGACTCGTCTCCGCCAGTTCACGAATCTTCTCCACACCGGGGAATTCGCGCCCCGGCTCGATATAATCGGCCAGGCAGACGATTTTGTCCAGCAGGGTCATGCCCTCTCGGCCCGAGGTATGGTAGCGGATCGCGTCCAGCACCTCTTCATCCTCCACGCCGTAATCCCGCTTCGAGATAAAAGCCCCGACTTCGGCATGCAGCAGCTGCTTGTCATGCCGGAGCAAATCGGCGTTCAAGCCGTTATCGCGGATGATCGCCTCCTGCTCTTCAATCGGCCAAAACTTAGCCAGGTCATGCAGCAGGGCGGCCAAATCGGCTTTGACCGGATCGGCTCCATACCGCTTGGCCAGGATGACCGCGCTCTCCATTACGCCTTCAACATGCTTCCAACGTTTGGAAGGCATCCCCGCGGAAACAGCAGCGATCAGTTCCTCACGGCTGTAATCCATACAATCCGCTCCTTGTCATATATTCATACACGGCGTCCGGGACCATATACCGGATTGAACGTCCAGCGGATAAGCGGCTGCGGATCAAGCTCGAAGAGATATCGACGAGCGGCATTTCTGCGAGCTGCACCGCCTCCTGGATGAATGGGGGCAGCGCGTCCAGCTCCAGAAAGCTCCCAGGGCGCTGCAGCCCAATAAACGAGAGCATCCCGGCCAAATCCTCGATCCCTTCCCATTTCGGAAGATAATTGACCATATCGGCCCCGATAATGAAATAGAACTCCAGATCGGGATGCAACGAACGGATTTCCCGGATCGTCTCCACGGTATAGGATACCCCGCCGCGGCGCAGCTCGATGTCGAGCGGTTTGAAAGCCGGATGGCTGTCGATCGCCGCCTCCACCATCTCCAGCCGCTGCTGGCCGCTGACGCCGGCCTGATGCTTATGCGGAGGGATATGGGAGGGCATGAACCAAACCTCTTCCAAATGATATTGTTCTCGGGCGGCCTCCGCCGCCAGGAGATGGCCGAGGTGAATCGGATCAAACGCCCCGCCCATAATGCCGATTTTTCTCATTTTGCGTTTCCTCCGAACCTATGGAAGTTCGATTTGCTTGTATTCGCGAGATTCTTTGTAGAGGATAATCGTCCGACCGATCAACTGAACCAGCTCGGCGCCGGCGCCTTTCGCCAGCTCCTCCGCGATTTCCTGCGGATCGTCCAGGTTATTATTGAGCACAGAAATTTTGATTAGCTCCCGGCGTTCGAGTGCCTCCGAAATCTGCTTGACCATATGCTCATTCGTTCCGCCCTTGCCTACTTGAAAAATAGGCTGCAGACTATGCGCCATACTGCGCAGGTGACGTTTTTGTTTTCCCGTTAACATGTCGTTTCATGACTCCTTAATATTCAATTATGCGACAACTCACTTTATTGATGCATGCTCGCTAAAACCGCGGCCCGCATCGCTTCAACCGGAGCGGTCCGGCCGGTCCAATGCTCAAACGCGTAAGCTCCCTGGTAGACGAACATTCCGAGTCCGCTATGGATCGTGCATCCTCTCACCTCGGCTTGCTGTAAGAGCTCTGTCTTGAGCGGATTGTAGATCAGATCGCTAACGACGATCCCCTCCGGGATCTGCCGCGAATCCAGCGGACAATCCCCAACGTGCGGATGCATACCGACAGAGGTGGTGTTGATGATGAGATCAACTTCCGGTAGAACTTCATCCAGTTCCTCCATCCCGCAGCCGTTCAAGCGGCCGAGATGCGCCCATTCGTTGGCCATTTCCCGCGCTTTCTCAGCGGTACGGTTGGCGATCGTCACGAGGCCCGGCTCCTCCTGCAGCAGCGCATATACGATCCCGCGCGCTGCGCCGCCGGAGCCCAGCACCAGCACGCGTTTTCCTCTTAGTTCTGGGGCCGCTTCCTCTTTTAGGGATCGGATATACCCGATCCCATCGGTATTGTACCCGGTGAGCACACCGCCGTCATTGACGATCGTGTTCACCGCTCCGATTAACCGGGCTCCCTCGTCGATCCGGTCCAAGTAGTCCATCACTTCCACTTTATGCGGGACCGTGACATTGATGCCCCGGAACCCCAGCGCGCGAACGCCCCGGATCGCCTCTTCCAGCCGACTTCCCTTAACGTGAAAAGGCAGATAAGCGCCTGCGAGCCCGCAGGCCTTGAGCGCGGCCGTATGCATGACCGGCGATTTGGAATGTTGGATCGGATCGCCGATGACGCCGAGCAGCAGCGGCTGCCCGGCGCGGCTGCCTTCCCGCGCCTGTTCACCTTCCCGTTTCTCGTGATTCGCTTGCTCTCCCATCGGTTCTCCTCCCGCTCAGCCGACTCTGGGAATAATAAAGGTATAAATGGGCCTTATTTCCCCCGAAGTCCTCTTTATATCACAAATAGCGGTATTTTGCGGCCCTAATTCGCCTGGTGTTACCGAAAAGCGCCTACTTTTGGGCCATAAGCCGAAAATAACGCCTAAAATTACCGCTATCCCACTCCAAACTTGCATCCACGATCAAATAGCGCCCTTTTTTACCCTTATGATAGATCACCCGATGAATTGGCTCCTAAATCAACGAAGGCCGGACGAGCACCTTCACACCCTTAGGCACATGCGCCGCAACTACTGAACCAAAGTCATTGTTGATCTTGATCCAGCCCAGACCGGAAATAAACAAGTCGCTTCGGCTGCCCTTCGGAATTCGGAACTCGTGACGCGTCCACTCCGGCAATGCTTCGAGATGCTCCTTGCTCGGCGGCGCCAGCATTTCCCCGGCATGCTCCGCAAACAGCTCGTCCGCCCGCTCCAGCTTCGTTCGGTGAATCGGCACCCGGCCGCTGACAAAACAAGTAAAGGATTGGCGATCCCCCTGAATAAAATCAAACCGGCCAAAGCCGCCGAAAAAGAGCGTCTGTCCCTCATTCAGCTGGTACACTGCCGGCTTGAGCGCTTTGTCCGGCATAATAACGCCCAAATCGGAGGGGGCTACCAGCTCACTATATCTAGACGGATACATGATCCCCGGCGTATCGATGATCGCCTTCCCGTCATCCAGTGGAATATGCACCATATCCAGCGTTGTGCCCGGATAGCGTGAAACGGTCAATTCCTGCTCCAGATCGCTGTAATCGCGTATCAATCGGTTGATCAGCGTCGACTTGCCGACATTGGTTGCGCCGACGACATACACGTCCCGATCTCCCCGCCGTGCCGCTACCGCTTCAAGCAACCGGTCGAAACCGCTGTTTTGCTTGGCGCTGCAAAGGACGACGTCTTCAATCTTCAGCCCCAGGTCCTTCGCTTCCTTCTGCACCCAGTTCCGTACCTTGTTCCAGTTCGTCACCTTGGGTAGCAGATCGGTTTTATTCACCGCCAACAGCACCGGATTGTTGCCAACAAACCGTTGAAGTCCGGATATAACGCTGCCTTGAAAATCGAACAGATCCACGATATGGATCACCAGTGCTTCCTTACCGCCGATCTGCGACAATAGGCGCAAGAACTCGTCCTGCTCCACCGTAACGGATGAAGATTCATTGTAATTCTTAATTCGGAAACAGCGTTGGCAAATCACCGGTTCCTTCGTTAAGGTTTGTTCCGGAACAAATCCCGGCTTGCTGGGTTCCCCAGTTTGCAGCAAAACGCCACATCCGCTGCAGCGAAGAGCGCCCTCTGCATTCTGTACTTCCGTCATCGCTTCTTTTCCTCCTCGAGCCATAATCCAACCTTACCCAGCCGCCGCTTCACGATCCGCTCCAGCCGGCGGTTGATCCTCGTACCGATCCCTTCATCCTGTACGGCAATCGGGAGCACGAGCACCGTAAAGAGCCCCTGCCGGTTACCGCCAAACACGTCGGTCATCATTTGGTCCCCCACGACGATCGTCTCCTGCGGCCCAAGGTCCATCATTTCCATGGCTCGATGAAAAGCTGCGCCGGACGGTTTTCTGGCTGCGTGCACAAACTCAATATTCAAAGGGTTCGCGAATACCGACACCCTGTCCAAATTATTGTTTGACACAATCACGAGTTTAAACCCGCATTTCTTCACTTTCTCAAACCAACCGATCAGTTCGGGAGTGGCCAGCGGCGCTTTGGCACCGACCAAAGTGTTGTCCAGATCGGTGATGATGCCGCGGTAGCCTTTGGCATAGAGTCCTTCCAGATCGATATCGAATACGCTGTCTACGCGCACATTCGGCATAAACTTCTCAAACAAATACGTTCACCTCGGTTTCATACGACAAACTATACCATATTCTTCCCCCATCATGCTTCTATTTTAAAAAAGAAAACGCCTCCCGCGCAAGCGCGGTGGCGTAATCAAACGAATAGTCCCGGGTAGTCGTTCCTATCGGCAATGCCAATCCGGTCCACCTGAAGGCGGCAATCCGACCCATTATCGTCCAAGGAACCGTTTGCCGCTGTTCGGTAAGGCCTGCTTCCAACGGTTTCCGCCAGCCAATTTGACGGCTTGCCGCGACAGTTCCCGTGCCTTGCGCCAATTCGCGGCGGCCGGACTCCGGCCATAATTCGCCTGCTCATAAATGAGCAGCAGCGGATCCAGCGCTTCAGCAAGCTGCGATTGCTCCAGCTTCCACCGTCCGAACGCTTCCCGCAAGGTCTCTTGGTCGCCACGGACATAACCTCTGTGACGCAGTCGTCTTACCAGCCGTAACGTTTCGTAGATCGCCTTTTCAGCCGGCGTCAACGGCCGGCCCAATCGCAGGCGGAGCCAGAGGAAATAAAGCTCCGAGCGTAGCTGATACAGCGTCCATAGCAACAGCACGCTTACGGCCGTGATGAAAATTCGTTGCATGATGATCGGATCGAGCTTGGAAAAGAAGCCGTCTTCGGCTGCCGAAACCTCCGTATCGGTGTCCGTATCCAGCGCGAAAGCCTCTTCGCTGTCCTCCGGTGCTTCCATGATCGGTGAAACAAAACCAGGCGTCGCCTCGAACGGAATCCAACCGTAATCGCCGAAATACAGCTCCGTCCAGGAGTGAGCGTCGGCATTGCTCACATTATACGCACGGCCCAGCTCCGGACTTCGCATCATCATCTCGTCGCTTGGCTGACTGCCGGGGGCGTATCCTTTAACCCAGCGGGCCGGTATGCCCAGCGAACGGGCCATAACGACCATCGCCGTGGAATAGTAATCACAATATCCCTGCCGAATTTCGAATAAGAAGCTGTCCACGAAGTCATCGCTGCGCTTGCGGGCTAAATCCGGTTTGTTCGTATATTCGTAATTCTGCCGGAGGTATTGCTGCAGGAGATCCATTTTCGCATAGGGGGTCTCGCCTTCCGCGGTGATCTCTTCAGCTAGGTCTTTGACCCGCTGCGGCAAACTGCTCGGCAGCTGCAAATATTCCTCCGGAGCCCCTTCCGGATATAAGGCTTCGTAACTGGCCTGTTCCAACTCCTCGAGCGGAATCAACGGGATATTGGCAACAACCTTGTATTTCCGCGGGTAATCCGGCAAATCCCCGGGATCGCGGTAACCATTCCAGAACATCTCCGCTTGTTTCCCGGCCCAGCGCATATCGGACTGCTGCCGTTCGTCAAGCAACTCGACACTTTCGATGGCGTATCCGCCAAACAGCACCGGATACACTTTGTCGGTATTCATCGTCACCGTTTGCTCGACCCGCATCGTCTCCACTTTGCCCGGCTGCTCATGCCCAAGTGGGTCGGCGTCTGGAGCGCCGCGGTAACGTTCCGTGTCCCGGCCTTCCTGCTCAAGATCAGCCCATCCCGTACCGGAATAAACGCGCCGGGTTTCTCCCCGCCAATAAGACCTCACCGGCGTATCGATCGACATGACCGGGCTGTAGCTGAATTCGAAGCCATTTCCAAGGGTTTTGTCGTCCCGGCTATAGCCGGAGACGATCTCTTCCTTGACCGCTGACGGGCCATCCCCAAGGGCGCCGGACAGCGCGGAGGGGCCGCCTCCTCCTCCCCCGCTTCGCTTAATCCAAGCGGTATACGGATCGGTCAACGTCGGCGAGACCGATGGCATACTGATGCCGATCAGCAGCACGCAAGTGAACACGATGCCAATATTCACGGCGATTTTTACTGGACTTTGCCGCAGGCGCTGCCAGCCCTGGGGATATTTCATGCGGTATTCGTAGAAGTGCGTACTCACCAGCCAACCGAGGCCGGCAAAGACAATCCAAGCTACGTTTTTCCATAAATGATAAGGTGTAAATGAATCCAAAATCGCAAAGGTAATCAGGTGGACCGCCAATAAGAGCAGGATTCTCGGGCGGTTCACAACTAGCCGCAGCACGGCCTCCAGTAGCCCCCAAGCCACAAGCGAAAACCAGATATACGGCGTAAAGGTCAACGCCATGCCGCGGATCTGATCCGGATAAAACGGCCCATACGGAACATATACGCCATAACTGGTCAAGATAAAGCGCCATACGGTCAGGAGCACGATAATTTTAATCGTCCATTTCCAACCGGCCTGCACCGGCAGGAGCCATTCCACCAATGCCATCATGATTATCGTTACGGTCACTAAAGTCGTCGTCACCGAAAACCAGAGCGGTTCCGTAAAATCGATCCATTGCATGGCGATTATAACTACCCATAGCAGTGTTAGAGTCCGATAGGACTTGGGATGTTGTGGGGATGTAGCTTGTTTCACAGCTTCGCCCCCCCCATCGCCGCGGGAAGCTCGCGGAGCGAGGAGACGTAAACGCCTCGCAGTCCCCGTTCCTGCAGGGTCCCTTGCCAGGCAGTGCGCTTGCCGGCGCGGTAGGAGTTTGACATGCCCTCCGCCACCGACTCTTCCCCGATCTGGATATGATACGGAATCATCTGCCGGGATTTGGCCAACCTTAACATAGCGAGCACCTTATCGTCCGCCAGCGGGCTGATAAGGATAAAAAACGCTCCCGGCTGAAAAAGTTCCTGTTGCGCCTCCATGCGTTCCTTATAGTTGCCGAACCCATCCGCGTTGATATCAACAAGCTGGTGCAGCATTTGCTGTCGCTCCAGATAACTTTCCGCTGGCGGAAAATGACGGAGGGTCTTCCCCAAGGTGCAAAGACCCATGCTGATTCGTTCTCTAGCCCCGTATTCCAGCAGCGAAGCGGCAGTGGAGACCGCTAATTCAAATTGCGCAGGGCGAAGATATCCGCTGGCGTGGGCGTCCAACACCAATTGCATTTTGGGCAGCGATTCATGTTCAAATTCTTTGGATTTCCAAGTCCCCGTCTTCGCGGTGGCACTCCAGTGAATACGGGAAATCCGATCCCCGTACACATAGTCGCGCACCCCGTTGATTTGGGTCGATTCCCGGCGCGACAGGGCAACGGCGGTCTCCGGACCAGCCAGCCTCGAATTGCGGCTGTAGAGCTCCCAGTGGGGGATAAACACCGTCCGGGGTAGGATCCGAAACTCCCCGCCGGTTTGGAAAACACTGGTATGCTCCACCAGGCCAAAGATATCCTCGGCACTGCAATTCGTACCGGTGAATGCGTATTTGCCGCGCTCAAGTGACGGCGTCTTATACACCAACTCAGACCTTGAGCTGAAGTAAGGCACCACGCTATCCTCGAATACCCAGGTATCCCCGTTGTGGCGTCGCAGCGTTTCGCGGACAACGATATAAGGAAGAGGCAGGAAAGCAGGTAGCTGCAACTGCAGCTTGACCAGTACTTGATCCCCGGCTTGAAGCAACCCGCCTCGTTCCCCGGAAAGCGACAGCGTTCTTGAACCTCGGATTCGCTTCACGCCGCCGAGTCCGCCGATCGCCCAATACAAGCCCAGCACCGAAACCATCATAAACAACATCAACGAGGTTTTCCCGCCTTGAAACAAGACGTAAAGCAGGCAGATGAGCCAGACGGACGCAACTCTCCAGAACTTGCGGGAAGTGAGGCCTAATTTAACGCCTTCGACCAGCGCACGCATCGGTTACCGTCCCACAGCGACCGGTACATGGACCTGCCGTAGAATTTGCTGCAGCACTTCACCGACGTTCCGGTGCCCCAGACGGGACTCGGGCCGCAATAGAATTCGATGCTCCAGAACGAACGGCGCCAGCGTCTTGATATCGTCCGGCAGCACATAATCCCGTTCCTCCAAGAAAGCATACGCTTTTGCCGCGGCCATAAACGCCAGCGAAGCCCGCGGAGAAGCTCCCAGCAGAACATCTTCATGTTCCCGCGTTCGGCGAACGATCTCCAGCAAATAATCAGCCAATGGTTCGCTGATATGTACATGTTGTACCTCGCGCTGGATGGCCGAGATCTCTTCCATGGTTGTAACCGGTTCCAATTGATCCGCTGGTTGACCCTGGCTATGGGAGCGAAGCATCGCTTTCTCTGTCCCGGCGTCGGGATAGCCGATGCCGATCTTCATCATAAAACGGTCCAGCTGCGCTTCTGGCAGCAGATAGGTGCCCTCGAAATCGATTGGATTCTGCGTAGCGCAAAGCATAAAAGGATGAGGAAGCGGGTGGGTTACGCCGTCGGCAGTCACACTTCGCTCCTCCATGACCTCCAACAAGGCAGACTGCGTTTTGGTGGTAGCCCGGTTAATTTCATCCGCCAGCAAAATATGAGTCATCACCGGACCTGGCCGAAATACGAAACGTTCCTCATGGGGATGGAAAACCGAAACCCCCGTAATATCGCTGGGGAGGATGTCCGGGTTGCATTGAATGCGCCGGTAATCGCCGCTCATCGATTTGGCCAGCGCCTTGACGAGCTGCGTCTTTCCAGTACCGGGTACGTCCTCGATTAATACATGGCCGCCGGCCAGCAGCGCCGAGAGCAGCAGTTTGATTTCAAACGACTTTCCTAAAATACACGACTCCAGGTTGTTCTTTACGGCGGTTAAAGTTTGCATCGATTGCTCATGTACGGGCACGCATTTTCCCTCCCAAATAAGACCTGTATATATCTACCTATTTTACATGAAGATAGATAGGGAGTACACTGATACCCGTAAAAAGCGTGCAAATTTCCGAAATATTATCCTTTAGGCCGTACCACAAGCGCGGCGAGGAAGGAAAAAATGATCGCAGCCGAGATCCCCGCGCTAGTCACATCGAAGATCCCGGTGATCACCCCGATCCAACCGTCCCGCTCTAATTCGGTCAACGCCCCGTGAACCAGCGAGTTGCCGAAGCTCGTAATCGGCACGGAGGCTCCTGCTCCGGCGAACTTCACCAACGGATCGTACCACCCGATCGCATCCATCACCGCGCCGGCCACAACCAGCGAGCTCATCGTGTGCGCTGGGGTCAATTTCAGCACATCCATCATCAATTGGCCGATGACGCAAATCAACCCGCCAACCAAAAACGCCCATACAAATATCATCTTCCGTTATCCTCCTGTTCCAGGGCGACCGCGTGAGCGATGCAGGGTATGCTCTCGCCTTGCTGATAAGACAGCGGCGACAAGAGAGCTCCCGTAGCAACGATCAGCACCCGGTTTAGTTCCCGGTTTTTTAGTTTTCGTAAAATATGGCCGTACGTGACGACCGCGGAGCAGCCGCAACCGCTGCCTCCGGCATTGACGTAGGTTTGTTTGTCACGATCATAAATCATCAGCCCGCAATCGTTGAATTCCGTTTGGTTCATGGAGACGCCGTCTTTGTCGAGAAGATCCTTGACGATAGCATGTCCCACCGAAGCGAGGTCTCCGGTAACGATCAAATCGTAATCCTCGGGCCCACGGCCGGTATCGCGAAAATGAGAGACCAGCGTATCCGCCGCAGCCGGAGCCATCGCCGCCCCCATGTTAAACGGATCCTTGACGCCAAGATCCTGGATCCGCCCGATCGTCGCATGGGTGATTCGGGGACCGGAACCTTCCTTCGATACGACCGCGCATCCCGCTCCGGTAATCGTATATTGGGCCGTGGCCGGTTTTTGCGAACCGTATTCGGTCGGATAGCGAAACTGTTTCTCCACCGTACAGTTATGGCTGGCCGTACCGGCCATGACGTAACGCGCCCCTCCGGCATCGGCCAGGAAAGCGGCGAGAGCCAGACTCTCCATCGAGGTGGAGCAGGCGCCAAACACGCCGAGATACGGAGCGGCAATCGTACGGGCAGCAAACGTCGCGGTGATGATTTGATTCATCAAATCCCCACCGATGAAGAAGGACAAATCCTCCCGATTGATACCGGCATGGACTAATGCGAGCGCGGATGCGTGTTCCAGCAGCTTGCGTTCGGCTTTCTCCCATGTCTTCTCGTCAATTTCCAAATTGTCGTATACGAAATCAAAGGTGTGGGACAACGGCCCCTCCCCTTCTTCAGGTCCGACGACCGTCGCCGCCCCGATGATCGCTGGTTTGGAGCGAAATTCCCAGGTTTGTGCGCCGATCAGCATGGATTAATGCACTCCTCCCAAGCCGAAGATGACATGGATAACGCCCACAATGAAGGCGGCAACGACGCCGAACACAATCACAGATCCTGCCAGCCTGAACATATTGGCGCCAACGC
The DNA here is from genome assembly GCF_037969915.1 of Paenibacillus sp. FSL R7-0216. Taxonomy (NCBI): domain Bacteria; kingdom Bacillati; phylum Bacillota; class Bacilli; order Caryophanales; family Paenibacillaceae; genus Paenibacillus; species Paenibacillus sp. FSL R7-0216. The sequence goes on from NZ_CP150222.1 coordinate 3,600,750, forward strand.
CGAGGACAAGCCCCTCCGCTCGGGATTCGATCGCCGCGGAGGACATCGAGTTGGCAAACCCGGTTACTGGTACGGCTGTACCGGCCCCCGCCCACTGGGCGATTTTATCGTAAACCCCCATCGAAGTGAGCACGACGGAGATGAAGATCAGCACGGCAACCGTAGGACTGGCCGCCTCCCGCGCCGTCATGTCGGTAAAGGTCATGAACAGTTGCTGGATGCATTGGCCCATCAGGCAGATGAGCCCGCCGACCAGAAACGCCCTCAGGCAATTGCCCCAAATGTTCGTTTTGGGTTTATGCTGGTCGGCAACCTGCTTGTAGTCTTGCTCCGTCAACAGCAGGTGGTTCAGCTTCACACGGGCTCCCGGCTTGTTTTTCGCTTTTGCAGGCAAACGGCATTCCTCCTTCTTTTCCTAACTTGCACGGTATACTCATTATTTGTCATCCGACCGCTTGTTATGTTTGGAAAATCATCCATGGTTTACGGCATGAAAAAACCCGCAGGAATCAGCTTCCGGCGGGTTCGCGTTAGGCGGGACGGGGTATTGCTAAATAAGCGCTGCCATCTTGGAGTATCTTCAGACCATTCATAAATACTGAAGGATGATGACCAGCAGGATGAATAGAAGACAAATTATGAGCCAATCTTTGGCATATCGTTCCATTATAAGCGTAGCCTCCCTCATTCGCCCATCAGACTGCTGCATGCTGCAGTATATGCCGCTTGTGGAGGCTGGGTGCGGCGGAGGGTTTACCTCAAGAGCAATAAGCCGCATGGACAATCGAAAAAAGGTAGTTCATACTAAGATGGAATGTTTACATGTGAATACAGAAAAAGGAGAGAATACAATGGATCAAAAAACGCGCGAGCTATTTAAAGAGCTAACGGAATTCCCGGCGGCGTCTGGCTTTGAACGGGAACTGCGCGCCCTCGTCAAAAACAAACTGTCGGCTTATACGCAGGAGTTCGTACAAGATAATTTAGGCAGCTTGTTTGGGGTACTGCGCGGCGACGAGCAAGGGCCTCGGGTGATGGTTGCCGGACATTTTGATGAGGTTGGCTTCATGACCACCGGCATCAGCGACAACGGGATGATATCGTTTCAACCGTTGGGCGGCTGGTGGAGCCAGGCCGTATTAGCACAGCGCCTGCAAATTATTACGCCTGACGGCCGGGTCACGGGCGTGGTCGGATCGATCCCGACGCATCTGCTGGACGAGTCGCAGCGGAATAAGCCGGTAGATCTCAAGGCGATGTATCTGGACATCGGCGCCGACAGCCGCGAAGAGGCCGAGGCCGCCGGAATACGGATCGGCCAGCAAATCGTGCCGATTTGCGAGTTCACTCCACTCGTCAATCCGAAGAAAATCATGGCCAAAGCCTGGGATAATCGCTATGGCGTAGGTTTGGCGATCGAGTTGGTTGAGGCGCTCCATGGAGAGAAGCTGCCGAATATCGTTTACGCCGGTGCCAATGTGCAGGAGGAAGTCGGTTTGCGGGGGGCGCGGACAGCGGCCAATCTGATCAAGCCGGACATTTTCCTCGCTTTGGACGCCAGCGCCGCTAACGACATGACCGGTGATAAAAAGGCGTTTGGCCGCTTGGGCGACGGCGCATTGCTTCGCATCCTCGATCCGACGATGATCACCCACCGCGGTTTGGTCGAGTATATCCGCGATACGGCGGACACGCACAAGATTAAATACCAATATTTCGTGTCGCCGGGCGGCACGGACGCCGGGCAGGTGCATCTCAGCGGCACCGGCGTGCCATCTAGCGTTATCGGCATTTGCTCCCGTTATATCCATACGTCGTCATCGATCATCCATACGGATGATTACGATGCGGCTAAGGAGCTGCTGATCCGCCTCGTGCGCGGGCTAGACCGCACGACATTGAACACGATCTTGGAGAACAGCTAAACGCCGCGACGGTGGTCCGCTCACGTCCGTGGGTAAAATGTTGCGGAAACAACAACACTTTGCTTCGAAGACCATCTATCCTGCTAGCAATGTTGCAGTTCCTACAACATTGCTGAAGGAACAGCGCAAAAAACCGCAAGGCCCCGACCACGGCCTTGCGGTTTTTATTTATTTCCGGTCTTCCAAGATCACGACGCCCCGGCCAGGCACCGTTACGGTGCCGGACACCTCGGCATTCGCCAGCAAATCCTTCATCCCGGACGAGCCAATCTCTACCTCGGCTGCTCCTTCGTTATGGTTGAGCAGGAACAGGAAGGCTTTGCCGTCCTTGACGCGACGGGCTACTTCGACGCCAGCTGGAGCGTCAAGCAGCGGCTTGATCCCCTTTTCCTCACACAGGTTCTTCAAGAACCCTTGCAGGAAGGCAGCTTCCGGGCTGCTCGCTACATAATAAGCGCGGCCTTTACCGTACTGGTTTGCCGTTATAACCGGCATCCCCTTGTAGAAATCCGATCCGTACTCCGCCAGCACTTCAGCACCTTCGGTATGGATCAAATCGCACAAGAGACCACATTCGTATTGGCCAGACAATGCGCCCCAGGCTTCTTTCATCACGATTTGATTTGTGCGGCCCGGCAGCAAAGCGTCGATCTCCTCCGCCCAGATGCCCAGCACGGAACGCAGTTCGCCCGGATAACCGCCGGTTGTCACCAGATCATTTTCGTTCACGATGCCGCTGAAGAAGGTGGTGATGAACGTCCCGCCGGCGGCCACAAACTCCTCCACTTTCTTCGCAAATCCCGGCTTCACCATATACATGACCGGCGCAATCACGATTTCATATTTGTTGAAATCTTCCTCCACCGACACCATGTCGCTTTCCACGTGCATTTGGAACAACGCATCGTAATATTTGTGCACCTCGTTCGCGTAATTCAAAGCTACGGTTGGCCCACTTGAGAGTTCGATCGCCCAGCGGTTCTCCCAATCGTATACGATACCCACCTTCGCCTCGGTCCGCGCGTCCAGCAGGGTGCCGCCAAGCTGCTCCAACTCTCGGCCAAGCTCCGCCACCTCGCGGAATACCCGGGTGTTCTCGTGACCGACGTGCTCAATGACCGCCCCGTGGTATTTCTCGCAAGCCCCGATCGAGCGGCGCAACTGGAAGAACATCACCGTGTCGGCACCGCGGGCGACCGCCTGATAGCTCCATAACCGCATCACGCCAGGACGCTTGAGGGAGTTGTACGGCTGCCAGTTTTGCTGGCTTGGCGTCTGCTCCATCAACATAAACGGGGCACCGCTCTTCAGCCCGCGCATCAGGTCGTGGGTCATGGCCGTATGGCTGACAGGCGTATCTAAGGACGGATAGTTGTCCCAGGAGACGATATCAATATGTTTGGCCCACTCAAAATAATCTAGCTCCGGATAGAGCCCCATCAGATTCGTCGTCACGGGGAGGGTTGGGGTATGCTTCTTGATTTCATCATACTCCAGCTTGTAGCATTCCAGCAGCGATTCCGACTGGAAGCGACGGTAATCGAGCGAAATCCCTTGGAAATTCGTGCGGCTTCCGCCCCATTCCTCGCTCAATTCGTTCGGGACCACGATTTCTTCCCAATCATAAAACGTATGGCCCCAGAACCGCGTGTTCCAAACCCGGTTAAGCTCATCCAGCGTTTTGTAACGCTTCCGCAACCAAACGCGGAAAGCCGCAGCGCAATTGTCGCAATAACAGTACCCGCCGTATTCGTTGGAGACATGCCAGATGAGCAGGCCTGGATGGTCCTTATAATGTTCGGCGAGCTTGCCGGCCAGACGTGTGGAATATTTGCGGTAGGTCGGCGAGTTCGGGCAGGAGTTATGACGTCCGCCAAACCGACGTTTTCGACCCTGCACGTCAACGCGCAGCACGTCAGGGTATTTATGGGCCATCCAAGCCGGGTGTGCTCCCGTGCTCGTTGCGAGGCATACATGAACTCCGCTCTTGTACAAGCGGTCGATCGTTTCGTCCAATTGCGTGAAGTCATAGGTTTCTTCGTCCGGTTGATTCAATGCCCAGGAAAAGACGTTAACCGTAGCAACGTCGATGCCCGCCAGCTTAAACATCCGTTCGTCCTCTTTCCAAATGTCCGGTCCCCACTGCTCCGGATTGTAGTCGCCGCCATACCAGATTTTCGGCAGTTTATCGTTGATCACCCTACCCACATCCTTTAGCAAATATAACTTCTAAGTCCATTGTAAAAGAGAATTTTCCCGCTTTATATATAATAATTTCGTATTGTTATATAATAATATGGATCAAGTTAGGAGGCATTCATCACGATGAGCTCACGGGCCTTTACCCGTTTCGTTTTCTCTCCGGCTGCTACCCCGGATCTTCCGTTGCTTCTGGAAAGCGTAGGCTATAATCCGAATCAGGAAAAAATCGCTCGTCCGGACGGATACCCCTATTACCATTGGCTGCAAACCGCCGAGGGCGAAGGAGAATTGACCTTTGCCAACGGAACAGTTCCGCTTCCGCCGGGCAGCGGAATGCTGTTGCCGCCGGACATGCCGCATGCTTACGAAGCCAAACGGAGCTCGAAATGGGAGACATATTATCTCACCTTTGGCGGAGCGGCCGTCAATTCGATCCTAGCCGCGTTTGGGATCCGAGAGGCCGCGATGTTCCGCTGGGAAGCGGAGGCGCCCCTCACCCCGCTTCTCGGTCAATTACTGAACAAGCTGGACAGCATCCAGGACTTGTTTGGCCTGGAAACCTCGACAGAGGTGTATCGTTTTCTCGCCGTCCTGAGCCAGTTCGGTCAGGTAAGCAGCAGCGCCGTCCCTCGTAATATGGAGAAGCTAGGTCCGCTGCTCGCCTGGATGGAGCAGGAATACGGCAACCCCGACATCGGGTTAGATACCCTGGCGGACGTCGTTGGGATGTCGGGCAGACATCTCAGCAAGCTGTTCCAGCAAACGTTTGGCATCGCGCCATACAGCTACCTCACCCACATGCGCATCCATAAAGCAAAGGAGCATCTGGCCAGCGAGCCCGGCGTAACTGTATCTGCCATCGCCGGAAAAACGGGCTTCCGCGATGCCAGCCACTTTGTCGCCACTTTTCGCAAGCATACGGGGATGACGCCTCAGCAGTTTCGCCGCTTGCATTAGTTCTGTGCCGCTAGTCTCTTAGCCCACGATATACATCACTCCCGCTTCCGTCTGAAAACGGTCCCCCTCCTGGACGGCGCGGCCATCCGGCAAGCGAACGGACAGGCCGTGCAGCCCGCGCAGCGTGCACTCGCCTCGGACCGTCGACGTAACCCTGGCCGACGTTAAGCGACCTTCCTCCCACGCGAGGTCGACGGAGAATCCCCCTCGCGCCCGAAGGCCGCTCACCCGGCCGCTCGTCCAGGCCGCGGGTAGAGCGGGCAGCAGATCGATGCCGTCCATATGGCTTTGCAGCAGCATTTCAGCGATGCCGGCCGCTCCGCCAAAGTTACCGTCAATCTGGAATGGCGGGTGATCATCGAACAGGTTCGGATACGTGGAGCGCGACAACAGCGTTTCCACGAAGCGGTGTGCGGTCTCCCCGTCACCCAACCGGGCGTACAGGTTGATTAGCCAGGCACAGCTCCAACCGGTATGGCCTCCGCCGTTCCGGATACGTTCTTCCAGCGTTCGCCGTACGGCTTCCGTCAGTTCCGGCGTCTGCCGTACGGTGATCGCGTCCCCCGGGTAGAAGCCAATGAGATGTGACACATGCCGGTGTCCCGGCTCAGCTTCCGCAAACGGCTCGCTCCACTCTTGCAGGCGACCGTCCGGGCCGATTTGTGGCTCGGCCATGCTCGCCAGCGTCTCCGCCAGTTCCACTCGCCACGCTTCATCAAGGCCAAGGATCTCTGCTGCCTGAATCGTATGCGTAAATAATTCCCGGATCAAGAACAGATCCATCGTGCTGCCGGCGGACACGCTGCAGGGTTCGCCGCGATCCGGTGTCAGGAACTTATTCTCCGGCGAAGTCGAAGGCGCTGTAACGAGCCGTCCGTCGGGTCCGGCCACGAGCCAATCCTGGCTAAACTCAGCGGCCCCTTTCATTAACGGATAAGCGGTCTCCCGCAAAAATGATTCATTCGGTGCAAATTGATAATGCTCCCATAAGTGCCGGCACAGCCATACCCCGCCGAGTGGCCAGAACGCCCAGCTTGATTCGCCATCCGACGGCGTGGACTGACGCCATAAATCCACGTTGTGATGAGCTACCCAGCCCCGAGCGCCGTAATGAATTCGTGCCGTTCGGCTACCGGTAACGCTCAGATCGCGGATCAACTCGAACAACGGCTCATGGCACTCGGGCAGCCCCGCTATCTCTGCATGCCAATAATTCATTTGCGTATTGATGTTGGTCGTATACCCGCAATTCCACGGCGGCTGTACATGAGGGTTCCAGATCCCCTGCAAATGGGCGGCTTCCGTCCCTGGCCGGGAGCTGGCCATTAACAGATACCGGCCATAGTGAAAGTACAGCGCCTCCAGCGCAAGATCTTCAGCCCCGCTGCGGTAGGCTTCCAGCCGCTCGTCGGTCGGCCGTGACGCCCGCTCCGCTGCCGCGGTAGCGCTGCCTAAGCGCAGCTCTACGCGCTCGAACAGCCGGCGGTGATCTTCCACATGGCGCTCACGCAGCCGCTCATAGCCGAGCTCCGTCGCCGCGATCAACGCAGTCCGGCACCGCTCTGCCGGGTCCACCCCGCCGCTTCCCGGCGCCATCTCATAACCGGCAAAGTTCGTCGCGGCGGCTAACAGCAGCGTCACAGACTGTGCTCCGTGGACGATCAGTCGACCTGATTTATCCACCTCTACCGTGCCGCCTTCTGTCAACGCCAGCAGCTGTACCTCAAAAGACAGGCCTAAGCCCTCCTCGTACAAAACCGACTGTGGATGGTCACGACGATAATTGTCGGCGATATGGCTGGGGGCTTGACCTGTCATGACGATTCGGGCTGTTTCCGCCCCTTCGCTTCCGATTTGATACCGCAGTAACGAATCCAGCGAAGCGGTCAAATCAATGGGTTTCTCCCCATGCGCAGCGATACGCACGACCAGCACCTGGTCAACCGCGCTGACAAACACCTCGCGCTGATAAGCCGCCTCGCCTATTCGATAGCTCGTAGCGGCGATCCCCGTTCCCAAATCCAATTCTCTCCGGAACGAGCTAACTCCGCTTTCCCCTGCCGCCTCAACTCCCCCCTGCTCCAATCGCAAATTCCCGAGCGGTTGGTAGGATTCCGTGCGCCGACCCAGCATTTTTGCGTCGACCAGCCTTTCGGCATCCTTATATTTGCCGGCAAAAATCAACTCCCGTGCCGGTCCAAGGTGACGAAGCGCATCGTAGTTTTGCGGATCCCTGGGGAATCCCGACCATAACGTATCCTCATTTAATGCAATCGTTTCTTCATGAATCCCGCCAAAGACCATGCCACCGATCCGCCCGTTTCCGACGGGAAGAGCTTCCTCCCAGCGGGAAGCGGGCCGATCATACCACAATTCCCACTCTGTTTGATCTGGATAGGTCACCTTTCTCACTCCTCCGAAATTCTCCTTCATATTGGCGCAAAAAGGCCCGAGGAAATCACGGGCCTTTTCACAACCTTATTTAGATCGTCAGACGATATACGATGATTACAATTTCTTGCCGGTAAACAACTCGACTCTTTTCTTAACCAGTTCCGTATATTCGGCTTCCATTTCCTTAGCACCCGCTTTATCCAGCTCGGCAAGGAATGCGTCATACACTTTGTCGAAGTCGGCTGATTTCGCCAGAACCGCTTCCGGAATCCGTTTGCGGACGATATCCTGCGTTTTTTGGAAAATCACTTGGTAATCGCCGTCTGTTGGAGTAGGCATGTTGTACAGAGCGCCCCAATCCTTCGCAGGGAATGCATCTTCACCAGGGAACAAGTCTTTCCAAGTCGTTGCGTTGTAAGCTTTCAGTGTTTCTTTCTCAGCTTCCGTATAACCTGCTACGATTTGATCCGGGAAGTTCGTGGTATAGTAATTGCCCGAAGGATCTTTTACGCCGTCGCCATAGTTAGCACCGAAGGTACGATAAAGGCTGATGCCGGATTCCTTCGTAAAGTTCGTGCTGTCATTCACTTTGCGATCTTGAACGTCGGCTGGAACAACACGTTGACCATTTTCAACGGTATAGTGTTTGCCTTCGACCCCCCAGTTTCTCAGCACTTGGCCTTCGTCGGAGGATAACCAGTCAATGAACTTGATTGCACGCACCGGATCTTTACATGCTGTCGTGATACTGATACCGTAACCATCAACCCCCGCTTGCTGGAAGGAATGGTCTTCGTAGTCTTCCGACAAGGTTACCGGGAAGTGTGCGTAGGTGTATTCATCTTTGCCTGCGGTTTTCAGTGCGTTTTCTGCATCCTGATAGCCCCACTCCTGGTCAATCAGACCAAGCACGCGGCCGCTGGCGATTTTCGCTTTGTATTGGTCTTCCTTTTGTACGAACGTATCTTTGTCCAACAGACCTTCATTGTACATGTGATTCAGCCAACGGAAGTATTCTTTCTCTTCCGGGCGTTTGTAGTGCAATTGAGCTTCGTATGTTTCCGGATTGACGTAGTATTCGCCATCATCCGGAGCGCCGGTTGTCAGGAACGCCGGGTTCGTTACCGTAATCATGATTCTCCAGTCGTCGGCGCTCAGCGTCAACGGAATCGTCGGCTGACCGTCCGTCGTCGGGTTTTTCTCCACGTATTGCTTCAGTACATTTTCAAAGTCCTGTACCGTACGAACCTTCGGATAACCAAGCTCCTTCAGAACGCGTTGTTGAATTTCAAATCCGCCGCCGGCGTCAAAATATTGTTGGTCCACGCCGCCGTTTGTAAACAACGAATAGATCGCTTGATCATCATTGCTATATTTCAGACGATTCATGTTTTCACTGAACATTTTCTTCAGGTTTGGCGCATGCTCTTCAATCAATGGGGCCATATCGACGATCAGTCCGGCATCGACCAGTTTGCTCAATTCGCCTTTGGCAAAAATCAAATCAGGTACATCGCCGCTCGCTGCCATCAGGGCGATTTTGTTCTCGCCGCCGCCGGCACCTACGTCAAACTCGGCATCGATCGAAACGCCGGTTTTTTCGGTAATCACTTTGCCCACATCGTCTTGCATGTTGTTCCAGTTCGGGCTAGCGTCAGCGCCGAAGAAGGTAAAGGTAATCGGGCTTGTATCGGCTGCCGCTTCTGCATTGGTTCCTGCGTTTCCGGTGTTGCCTGCATTTCCGTTATTGGCGGCATTGTTTCCGTTACTTCCGCAACCCGCTACCAACATCGTACTCGCGAGCAAAATCGCTGCAAAAGCTTTAGGGCTTCTCCATTTCATTTCTACTTTCCCCCTCGTAGTCTTGATAAAACCTATATTGTATAACAGGCTTTGCCTGCTGATACCGAGACCTGCTCCCCTTCTGCCCGGCGTTCCGGAACGAGAAAGGGCTTTCATTATTGGCTGACAAGAAAGATCGTCCGCTTGAGGCCGCCCCGCCGCCAGTGAATCTGCGGCGGAAGCGAAGTCGAAAGCTTATTGATTAAGCCTTTACCGCGCCCAGCGTCATACCGTCTACGAAATAACGTTGCAAGAACGGATAGATGATCAAAATCGGTACCGTAACGACAATCGTGATCGCCATCTTAATGGACTCGGGAGATACCTGAGCCATCATATTGGCCATATCGTTGGCATTGGTCATTCTTGCACCTTGGTTCGTGCTTTGCAGAATTTTCATCAACTCGTATTGCAAGGTCGTTAAATGCGCTTTGTTCCCGTTGTAAAGATAGGTGTCGAACCAGGAGTTCCACTGGCCTACCGCCAGGAATAAGGCGATCGTTGCCAGAACGGGCTTGCAGAGCGGCAGGATGACTTTATAGTAAATCGTAAAGTCGTTGGCCCCGTCCAGCTTGGCGGATTCTTGCAGCGCATACGGCAATCCGTCGATAAAGGAACGGATGATGAAAACGTTAAATGCGCTGACAATTCCCGGGAGGATGTAAATCCAGAACGTGCCGATCAAATCCAGATGGCGCATCAGCATATAGGTTGGAACCAACCCGCCGGAGAAGTACATCGTAAGCGCCAGAAACGTGGAGACGAACTTCCGGGATTTGAAATCAGGCCGGCTTAGCGTATACGCCAGCATCGAGGCGCTGATCAACCCGAGCACGGTTCCGAGCACCGTCCGGTAAATCGTAATTTTGAAGCCCGTAATCAGGCTGGAGTAATTAAAGATCGTCTTATAATTCTCCAAGGTGAATTCCCGAGGCCAGAGGTAAATGCCGCCTCTTACCGTGTCCGTGGAATCATTCAGGGAGATCGCAAGCACGTTCAGGAAAGGGTACAACGTGATGATCAAAATAATGCTCATAAGAATGAAATTACAGATATTGAAGATTTTATCGCCCCGTGTATCGTTGAAGGCTTTGCTTGAACTTGCCATCGTCGTCTCCCTCCCCCTACATGATGCTTTCTTTGGTTGTTTTCTTCATAATTCCGTTGGCGGTAAGCAGCAGGATAATGCTGACCACCGAAGTGAACATACTGATTGCCGTACCGTAAGAGAAGCGGCTGATATTTATCCCGTAGTTCAGCGCATATAAATCCAGTACTTCGGAATAGTCGGTAACCAGCGAGTTGCTGAGCTGGAACTGCTTCTCGAACCCGATGCCGATCAAATGGCCGATCGACATAATCAGCAGCACCGAAATCGTTGTCCGGATCCCCGGAAGCGTAATGTTCCAGATTTGCCGGAAGCGTCCGGCCCCATCGACCCGGGCCGCCTCGTAAAGCTCTTTATCAATACCGGTGATCGCCGCTAAATAAATGATGGCGTTCCAACCAGTTTCCTTCCAGACATCGGAAGCGGTTACAATTCCCCAAAACCATTTCCCCTGGGCCATAAATTGAATCGGCTCGTTAATGATGTGCAACGACACCAGAAGCTCGTTGACAATCCCGCCGTCGATCGAGAGCATTTTCGTAATGATCCCCCCGACAACAACCCAGGACACAAAGTGCGGCAGGTAGGATACGGTTTGCACCGTCCGCTTGAAGTATTTGCCGCGCAGCTCGTTGAGCAGCACCGCAAAGGTGATTGGAATCACAAATCCCGCGATCAGGCCCATTATACTCATGGCCAGCGTATTGCGAAGTACCAGGTAGAACCGTTCATCCTGGAACAGGTCCACAAAGTTTTTAAATCCTACCCATTTCTGCTCGGAGAAGGATTTTGACGGCTTATAATTTTGGAAAGCCATCGTCCATCCCCAGACCGGCAAATAATTGAAAACAAACAACCAGATGACGAATGGCATGGACATTAAGTACAAGTATTTCTGCTGTAAAATGCTCCGCCAGATACCGGTCTTCCGCTTTTTCGGCGGCTTAGGGGTTGCGCTTACATTTCTGGTTTCGGGCTGAGTTAACAGCGTTTCCATCTCTTTTCTCCCCCCTCGTCTGCTATAGCTTAATGATAAAACAAGGGGGGGCGGCGAAATACCCGAGAGATTTCGAACAAAACCATATAATAATTAGAGATTCCCTCCGGTCGGAATCGTAAAGGTAAATTCCGTGCCGATGCCATACTCACTGACGATACGCAATCCATGCTCTTCCCCATAGGACAATACGAGTCTTTGATGGACATTTCGCAGTCCGATCCGCTTCTGCTCCGGCTCTTTGGTACCCGATATAAAGCTCGTCACCTCACGAAGGCGTTCCGTCGTCATCCCCATCCCGTTATCACGTACCGTTACCCGGACCTGTTCCTTGTCCCTTTCAATGTTCACCTCGACATGCACGCCTTCTTCCTTATCCTCGACCCCGTGGACAACGGCATTCTCGACCAGTGGCTGGATAATCAGCGGCGGTACCCGGATGGCGCTGACTTCAGGATCGATCGATAAGGTATAGCTTAAGCGTTCCTCGTAACGAAACTTCTGGACTTCCAGATAAGAGCTGACCATATCCAACTCTTCCTTCAGCGGGATGCTCTCCCTGCCGACTTCCAGGTTCTTACGCATCATCTTTCCTAGCAGCCGGACCACGTTGGCGATTTCTTTATCTCCCTTCATATGGGCATTCATGCGAATAGACTCCAGCGCATTAAACAGAAAATGCGGATTGATCTGGCTGGCCATCATCTTTAGCTTGATCTCCCGCTGCGCAAGCTCCAAGGCATTGTTTTGTTCGGTTTTCTCCACAACTTGATCCATCAGTTGGCGGATACTTTCCACCATATAGTTAAACTGCCGTGACAGCTGTCCGATTTCGTCGTTGCCGTCGATCCGTGATACAACGTGAAAATCCCCCAGTGCCAACCGGTTCAAATGGCGGCTTAGCCGCAGCATCCGGTTTGTGGTCAAGAACGAAACGATATATACAAAGATCAGTGCGATCAGCAATACGAGGATAATGATCCAAAGTCCAATAAGGCTTACCGTATTCGCGTCCTTTACGATCGGTTCTGTTGCAAACACCGAAATGAATTTCAAGCCGTTCATGCTGGATTCCGGCGTCAAGGTATCAATCACGAGATAAGACGGTACGCCTTGGATAGCTACTTTAATGGTTCCTTTTTGCTGCGTCCGCAAATCGATGCCATAATCAAGATCCTCCAGCGTCTTGCCGACGAACGACGGATTTTTGGCCGCCACAACGTATCCCAAATCATCGGTGATCAGCGTCTCAAAAGGCTCCTGCTGCAGCATCCGGTTGAGTTCCTCCTGGTTCATGATGACCATGAGGACGCCGCTTTTTCGGGTTCCTTCAAATGAAATTTGCCGAACCAAGCTAAGCCGCTTCACCGGGACTTCCTGATTATCGTTGATGTAGAACCACCCGATGTCTTTGCTTTTCATCGCCTGCTTGTACCAATACATGTCCTCGATCTCTTCGTTCATCGGGATTAGCTCCAAGTTGTTGATCAAGGTTGGATTGTCATAATAGAAACGAATCCCGGAAACCTCACGGTAAGTCCTGTCGTAGTTGCGGAAATCATCATAATCGAGGTATGCCTTCGTGAGCTCCAACACACTGGGATACCGGGTGTCCACCATCTTCTCCAGTCCCTCATCGAGCATAAAAAAATCAGAAATATCGGTCGGCACGCGGAGCATCGTGGCGGTCCGGGTCTTTACTTTCTCGACGTTGTTGGTGGTCTGCGCGATCGCACGTTCCATCGCTTGGTTGCGAAAGTAAGCGGTTACAGCGACCCCTACGATAAGGATGGGGATCATAACCACGACAATATAGGAAATGAGCAACTTATGCTTCAATCTCAGGTTGTTGGTGATGCGGACCAGTTTACCCAACAATCAGATCCCCCCTCATTAAAATGGAAATATCCCCTTCTTTAAGGGGAAAAGGGGATATTTCGGCATCCCTGAACGATCGTTTCTAGCGCCAGGGATGCCTGTCACATATTAAATTACCCGGCTGATATGGTCCAGGACCAATTATTTCAAGGTGATTTGCAGTTCGGTTTTGCCGCTGAAGGAAGCCACTTCCACCGCGCCGTTACTTGCCAACACCGCGCCTTGCACCGCAGCCGCTTCGCCCATGCCATGCAGGGTGACGAAGAACGGTTTGCCAGCGCCTTCGGCCGTCAATTTCACGAGCTTTCCGCTGCGAACGACGTTAACGTTGAGTTCGGCATCGCCTTTCGCATTGCGAACCGTTCGAGATAACGTTGCGCCGTCCTTGATCGCATACAAGCCAAGCTCCACACTGTCCGCATAATCATAATCCGGACGAACATCATTCGCTCCTGTCGCCAAAATCGAATTCGGGCGAACAAACAGCGGCAGGCTGAAGAAATCGTATTTCTCTTTGCGCCATTTGCCGCCTTCTACCGTCTGTCCGGACAGCAAGTGGGTCCATTGGCCTTCCGGCAAGTAGTACGAGACGTCGCCCTTTTCGCTGAATACCGGCGCAACGAGCAACGAGTCGCCTAGCATATATTGACGGTCCAACGTATCGCAAGCCGGATCCTCTGGGAATTCGAGGAACATCGCCCGCATCGTCGGCACGCCCTGCTGCGTCGCCTGCACGGCGGTGTCGAACATATACGGCATCAACCGGCATTTTAACTTGGTGAAGAACCGGGTTACGTCCACGGCCTCGTCGTCATAAGCCCAAGGTACGCGGTACGAGCTGCTTCCGTGCAAGCGGCTATGACTCGACAGCAAGCCGAAGGCCAGCCAGCGTTTGAACACATGCACCGGTGCCGTATTTTCGAAGCCGCCGATATCGTGGCTCCAGAAGCCGAAGCCGGCGAGGCCCAGCGATAGGCCGCCGCGAAGGCTTTCCGCCATCGACTCATAATCGGCGTAGCAGTCGCCGCCCCAGTGAACCGGGAACTTCTGACCGCCGACGGTCGCGGAACGAGCGAACAAGGCGGCTTCATTTTTGCCCAGCTTCTCTTCAAGCACTTCGAAGACGACTTTATTGTACAGGTACGTGTAGTAGTTGTGCATTTTCACTGGATCGGAGCCGTCGTGGTATACGACATCCGTCGGAATCCGTTCGCCGAAGTCGGTTTTGAAGCAATCGACGCCCATGTCGACCAGTTCGCGCAAGTACCCGGCGAACCATTCGCAAGCCTCCGGATTTGTAAAATCCACAAGAGCCATGCCTGGCTGCCACAAGTTCCATTGCCACACGTCGCCATTCGCTTTTTTCACTAGATAGCCGTTCTTCTTGCCTTCTTCAAACAAACGGGAACGCTGACCAATATACGGGTTGATCCATACGCAGATTTTCAGGCCTTTTTCCTTCAGGCGCTTCAGCATTCCTACCGGATCCGGGAATACGCGCTCGTCCCATTTAAAGTCTGTCCAGTGGAATTCGCGCATCCAGAAGCAATCGAAGTGGAATACATGCAACGGCAAGTCGCGCTCGGCCATGCCGTCCACGAAGGAATTCACGGTAGCTTCATCGTAATCGGTCGTAAACGAGGTCGTCAGCCACAGGCCAAAGCTCCATGCCGGCGGCAGCGATGGCTTGCCGGTCAAATCGGTATATTTGTTCAGTACGTCCTTCGGCTCCGGTCCATCGATCACGAAATATTCAAGCGATTCGCCGGGGACGCTGAATTGCACTTTTTTCACCTTTTCCGACGCGACTTCGAAGGAAACCGCCCCCGGATCGTTAACCAGTACGCCATACCCTTTATTGGTGACGTAGAAAGGAATATTCTTGTAGGACTGCTCGGAACTCGTGCCGCCGTCCTTGTTCCAGATATCGACGACTTGCCCGTTCTTGAGGAACGAGGTGAAGCGTTCGCCTAGTCCGTATACCCATTCGCCGACGCGAAGGTCAAGCTCCTCACGCATATAGGTGTTGCCGCCCGTTTCGGTGATGTGCGCCATCGATTTGGAGCCGCTGCCGGTAATCCGCTCGCTACCGCGATAGAAATCGACGGACCATTGCGGGCCTTTGTTGATACGGACGCTAAGGCTGCCGCTCTTCAGTTCGGCGTATTGTTCGTTCTCGGTGATCTCGGCATGGTCGCCGCCCTTCGCGAGCTCAAAATGCGGACCATGGTCGACCGTACCGGCAAAATGAATCAGCTTTACGCCAATGACTCCCGGCAGTGGAGAATGGAATTGCATCGTCAGTAAGGTGGTATTGATCATGTCGCCGCGGCCGCGGATCGGTGTTGTCGATGCGGAGGCGATCAAGGTATGGTCCTGAACCTGGAAATCATAGGCCTGCACCGCGGTGGAGAGCGTAAATTCGTCGCGAATCAGCCAGTTGCCATCGGTAAACTTCATTTGGGAAAACCCGCCTTTCGTCACATTGTTTTTCAAATGAAAACGTTCTATACTTGCATTATACTGATACAACGAACAATAAACTAACATTATCAAGCGAAAATATAACACTATTTTGACGAGGTGAAGAGGCATGGATCAAGCGCTCCGCCGCTCCCTGAAGGAGAGCAAAAGTCACGGCAATGAACGCCTTCCGTTCGGCACTTACTGGTATCGCTACGGTCCCGGGGAACACGTCATCGACTGCCATTGGCACGACGAGGCTGAGTTTTTCTACTGCCTCGAAGGCGAAACCCTCTTTCAAGTCGATACCGACTACTTCCCGGTCCGGGCCGGGGAAGCGGTGTTTATCGATGGCGGAGACATTCACGCCGCGCATGCGCACGGCGAACAAGGCTGCGCGTTCTTCTCCCTCGTCTTCGATACGCAGCTGTTGGCCAGCGCCCATTACGACGCGGTTCAGGAGAACCTTGTCCTGCCGCTGCAAGAACGAAAAGCGACGTTCCCTCGCCATATTCAGCGAGAGGAAGCGGCAAGCCTCGCCTTACTAGAGCATATTGTAGCCATGATGCGCAGTTGCAGCACTGAATCGCCCGGCTATGAAGGCGCCGTGAAAGGACATCTATACTTGATGCTGGCGGAAACCGCGGCGACAGGCCGGGCCGTCAACCGATCCTATGGCAGCAGCCGCAGCGAATCGTCCAAGATCGACAGGCTAAAGACCGTTATCCAGCATATCCAGCAGAACTACGGTCATCCCATCCGGCTTGCGGAACTGGCGGCACTGATCCCAATGAGCGAGGGCCAGTTCTGCCGCTTCTTTAAATCGATGACCCGCCAGACACCGATGGATTACATCAATTCCTACCGAATTCGCCAGGCCGCCGAGCTGCTGCGCGAGCCGGAGCGCAAAATCTCCGATATTGCACTGGAAGTTGGCTTTGACAACATCAGCTATTTTATCCGGGTATTCCGCAAGACGATGAACTGCTCGCCTTCGGAATTCCGTAAACGGCTGCTGGCGCCGGTGGGGGTGTAGCTATTCGGTGAGCACAGCAAGTGCCGGAAATGATTTCGATTAGTTCGCATTCTTGATGCGACAAATTAGCTGGAAATAGTCCCAGCTAATTTGTCGTTTTTTATAGTTTGGCTCAAAAGAACCGGAGACATCCGGCGATTATTCCTTCTAACATAACTTGAACCAGCTGATTTGCGCTTCCCCTTGCAGATGCAGATACACATCATGCCGGCCCGACAAGCCGGTTGCGGCTTCGGCAGTTACCGTCGTCCAGGCCTGGCGTCCGCCGGTCGGCAGAAGCTTGCAACTGACCACAGCCTCGCCATCCGTGGAATCCAGGGTCACCGCGATTTCGCCGCCCTTCAAATTCCCCGATACCCGAGCTTCGAACCGGGAGGCTCCTTCTCCGAAATCGACATCGCGGAAAGCAATCCATCCGCGCTCGGATTTTAACCGGATGCTTTCGCCGCCCTCGCGGCACTCATCCAGGAAGACCTGCTCGTAATCATCGTAGTTGACCGCACGCACCGGTTCGAGCAGTGAACGCGGCGGCACGGTTTCGCCTTCCACCTGTAGTGTTGCCATCAAGGCAATGACCTCCGAAGAAGGTCCAACCATGACCGTCACTTCGCCCGACTCCACGCAATACCGATCCCGAGTCACATCCCAGAACGCCAGCTCATCCGCCTTCAGCGTAAATGTAACCCGTTTCGCTTCTCCCGGCTGAAGATGCAGGCGAGTAAAACCCTTCAACGCCTTGAGTGGACGCGGCACACGAGACTGCCCGATCCGTACGTATAGCTGCGGCACTTCATCCCCGGCCATATCTCCGGAGTTCCGCACTTCAAATGCGATCTGAACTTCACCGTCCTGACCAACCGTCGTCCGATCCAGCGTCAGTCCGCTATATTCAAACGTTGTATAGCTAAGCCCATGACCAAATGGGTAGAGGACTTCTCCGTCAAAATATTGATAAGTCCGCTTTCCTTTCATAATGTCGTAATCCTTCAATTCCGGCAGTTGGTTCACCGATTGGTACCAGGTCATATTGAGGCGTCCCGCCGGATTATAGTCGCCGAACAGCACGTCGGTTACGGCATGTCCAAGCTCTTGGGCAGCATGGGAGGTAAACAGAATCGACGGCACATGCTCGTTCTCCCAATTGACCGCAAACGGATAGCTGCCGACAATGACGACCACGGTATTCGGATTCGCTGCCCGTACCGCTTGAATAAGCGCTTGCTGCGCTGGAGGCAGTACAATGTCAGCGCGGTCAATCGTTTCCTTCGCATTAATGAACGGGTTGTTACCCACGACGACAATCGCCGTCTCCGCTGATTTGGCCGCATGGACAGCCTTCTCGATCCCATTCTCTACGATTTCCACAACCCATTTTTCCCCTGGCAAACGGCTGTCGACCTTAATGGCATTATCAAAAACGTTCTCGCCAACCGCGATCAACCCGCCGCGCTCGTTCAGGACGATGGGCCGCCCGTTCCATGCCTTCATCTCGATCTGGCCGTCCGATGCGGGGCTAAAGTCGAATACTTCCTTCACGAACCAGCCGCTGGCTTCGTTCGCCGTTGCCGTCAGCAGACCCGAATCGGTCTCGGTCACAAATTTGCCGGTATCCACCAAACGTAGCGTGCTCGAGCCCCAGCCCCAATCGCCCCGCTCAAATACCGCCGCATCGGCCGCGTTCTCGCCGGTAGCTGCCAGAAATGCTTCCGCCCCTTCACCAGACGCGATCCGGACATATTTGCCGGTCACCGAGGAGCGCAAGCGAATCCGGTCCAAGCCCGTTCCGAACAGGACGGGGCGGTCTCCCATTTTCTCCTTCAAGCCTTGCAACGGAGTTACACGGTAAGGCGGCGTGCCGCTATACCAGTCCGTAATCGCTTCATCCGCCAGCGGCCCGACAACGGCCACCGAACTTAACGTTTGCGGCAGGGGCAGTAAGCCTTCATTCTTCAATAGCACAATCGATTCGCGAGTCGCCGCCAACGACAAGGACGCATGCTCCGGTGCGCACAGTTTGTCCTCCGGGACACGGCTGTACGGATTTCGCTCCTCCGGATCGAACTCGCCCAGCCGGAACCGGACGCGGAAGGCGTTGCGCAAGGCGCGGTCTAGGTCCGACTCGGCCAGCAAGCCTTGATCCAACGCATTTCGCAGCGCCTGGAACATGATCGGTTGATCATCCGTCATGCTGTCGATGCCTGCCTTTATGCTCCCAGCCACCGCTTCCGCGTAAGATTCCAAGTAACGGTGATCCATCACCGTCCCCATCACGTCGCCGGCATCGCCAACGACAAACCCGTCCATCTCCCATTCGCCTTTAACGATGTCGTTTACTTCATGATTGAGGTTGCAAGGCGTACCGTTAATCCCGTTATAAGCCGTCATCATTGACCCGGCCCGGCCTTCCCGGAACGTGCGTTCAAACGCTTTCAAGTAATACTCTCGCTTGTTTCGCGGATCGATGCTCACCGAATCGCTGCCGCGGTCCACTTCATTGTTGTTCCCGTAAAAATGCTTCAACGTCGCTACTGCTTTATAATAAAACGGATGATCGCCTTGCAGGCCTTTCACCAGCTCGGTCGTCAACGCCCCCGTGAGGTGCGGATCTTCGCCATAGGCCTCCTCCGTCCGCCCCCACCGCGGGTCCCTTTCCATATCAACGGTTGGCGCCCAGATCGTCAAGCCGTTAACCGCCGGGTTCCGCTGAAAATACACGCGTGCCTCATCGCCGATCACAGAGCCGATTTGACGCATCAGCTCGGGATTCCAGGTACAGGCCAGCCCTGTATTTTGCGGAAAAGACGTCGCTTCCCCTAGCCAAGCTACGCCATGGGCCCCTTCCGTACCGTGTTTGTATGGTTTGACGCCGAGCCGCGGCACCTCGGTTTGAAACTGGCACATCAGCTCAACTTTCTCTTCCAGTGTGAATCGGGAAACCAAGTCATCCACCCGCTGCGCCAGTGGCAAATCGGGGTTTTGATAAGGATATTGGTACGTGCTGTTCGTCATACGATTACCTCGCTCCCATACTCTAAAATTTCGTTGTAAGCGCTTAAAAGTTATGCCCTGCTTGTTCCCGCGTGGTTTACCAACCCTATCATAGCCCGCCATTCATCCCCTGCGATACACGGAATATTAGTCATCTTTTCATATAAAAATATCGCATCGACCACACGGCCCCATAGGTACCTCACCCCTACTCTCAACGATTATCCCTTTCATTCAGAATTAGGGGTATCGGGGAGGAGTTTAAAAACAAGATCATTTTCTGGGATTTTTTTCTTGAAAACAGAACGTGTGTTTGGTATAATAAGGAAAAGAGAACGTATGTACGCATATCTTGAGTTGGAGGGATCGTACATTGGAATTAGATGCGAATACGGAGCTTCAATCTATCAACCCCCGTTTTCAAAGTGAAGCGGACTGCATTGCTGCGATCATCGCTATGAAGTGGCCCAATGGCTTCGTCTGCCCGCGATGCGCCTATACCGAGTGCACCCGTCTATCCTCCCGCCGCCTTCCTTTGTTTGAATGCGGTAGATGCGGCTATCAAGCCTCGCCCTTGGTGGGAACCATATTTGAAAGAACCCATCTGCCTTTGGTGAAATGGTTTCAAACTATGGAATTATTCCTGCTTTCCGATGGCATCTCGGCGCTGCGGTTGAGTCAGGTGATCCGGGTTACCTACAAAACCGCATGGCTCATGCTGCACAAAATCCGCCATACTCTCGGCGAATGCGATGCCCAGGAGCTGCTCTGCGGAGAGGTGAAGGTGAACTGCGATCAGTATGCGAACGATCCGTTGCGGTTTCATCCAGCCTCTCAACCTTATGCCACCGCGGTCGTCGCCGGATGCACGGTAACGGAGTCCGGCGAGCTGGAGCGGGTGAAGATTCAGCTGATATCGCATAAAAGGGGTGGCGGACAACGGGCTAACCGGCACGATCTCGCCGCGTTCATCAATAAGCAGGTCGATGTCCATACCTCTAGCATCCAGTCGTTCCCGTTGGTTTATCGGCTGTATTGGCCCTTGCGAAAAGAAATAAGAGCAGCTTGGGATTCTCTCAAAAATACGTATGTTGCCTTGGGGATAGGGCATTTGCAGACGTATCTGAATGAGTATACTGTACGCCGCCGCCTGCGCATGTCTGATTCTGAAGAGACGATGCGCCAGAAACTGCTTCAGATGTGCGTGTCCATTCCGGCGATCCCGTACCGCCAGCTAATAGAACACCCAAAAAACCCGTCCATTGCAGCAGCGGCTTAATTGACTGCTGAACTTACGGGTTAATCAGCGAACGAGAATGGTCGCTTTTATTACATTTTTTCACTCGTACGTTTCAGTACCTCTTTCTCCACTCCCTGATGCAACGGGATAATCGTCAGAAGAAAGCGGATGACCTACATCCTCCGACCCCCTAACGAGAGAGGAACGGCCCAGAGAAGCCTCAAGCATGGTTGGTCTGCTTTCGGTAGGCAGAAGGGGAAGTCCCGACATACTTGCGGAATTTGCTATGAAAATAATCGACGTTCGTATATCCGACCTTTTCAGCCACCTGGTATACCTTCAAGCCTTCCTCCAGGTAACTCTTTGCTTTCTCAATCCGCACTTTATCCAGATACGTGTTGAAATATTCGCCCGTCGTATTCTTGAACAACTTGCCTAAATAAGCGCTGTTATAGTTAAAAATACCGGAGAGTGTCTCCAGTTTGAGATTATCGCTGTAGTTCCGGTGAATGAGGTCTAGCATAATTTTGACTTCGCGGTGTTTCCCGTCTTCACCGAGTTGATTCATGATCTGCTGCAGTAGAACCTCTGCCTGCCCGTTTAATTCCAGAATGGAATAGGCCTTTTGGATCTTGGAAAAACCGTCCGAAAACTCCTTGCCGCGGCTTTGCAGCTCCGGCGACTGCTTCAGCGCCTTGCTGTATATCGTCGTCAACAGCTCAACGTAACGGTTCTTGATTTCATTCTCCATCGCGCCATCCGTCATATACGCTTCGCCCAGTTGGCGCAGCAAAGATTTCACGGCATCCTGATTGCCGATGTCTACCGCATAAAAGAGCTGTTCCCCCAGTTCTTCGGTCGACAAATCCCCTGCGTCAGCAGCCCTTCCGGATCGCTTGTCTTCCGGGGTCAAAACGGTTCCCTGATCTAGAAAAAAATGATGCCGAACCAGTTCGCACGCTGTCCGATAGGATTCCCGAATTTCCGTCAAGCAACCGACCTTCCCGCCAAGTGCCACAGAGAAACGGATCCCCGTGCCGGCCAATTCAGCCGTGAGCTCGCGATAGATCCCCCCGAGTTCAACCGATAAAAGCGGTTCTTTAATCAGGACTCCAATCTTGGCGTGAATGGCGAACACCCAACCGCGGCCGGGTTCCTCGAACAGCCGAGCCAGCGCTTTGCGGACCAGTGCATTGCCTTGGGCCTCGACGTCCCCTTCCGTTTGCGCGCTAAGCAACAGGACTTGATACACCTTACCGCTGATGCCGACTTCACTGGCCCGCTCGCATAGCGGAGCAGGATCGTCATCTTCTTCACCGGTCAGCACGGACTGTATCAGTGCTTCCCGGTTCCATTCGGTCGTGACGTGCTTCCACTGCTGGGAGGCCCTCTCCTCATCGACCGTCAGCTTGATCTTCCAGAGATAATCCTTCAGTTCATCCTCATCCACCGGCTTCAGCAAATAACCGTCCACACGCTGGGTCATCGCCTTCTTAGCGTAACTAAAGTCCGCGTACCCGCTAAGTATCAAAATATGCAGGAGCGGATCCTGCATTCGGAGCTTTTCGATCAATTGCAACCCGTCCATACCGGGCATACGGATGTCAGCCACCACCAGGTCGGGTTGATATCGTTGAAATTTATCCAGTGCTTCGTTCCCGTTCGCCGCTGTATCCACAACTTCGTAGCCACAGGCTTCCCAATCGATGAACGTACGTAGGCCTTCTCTGAGCTTGGGTTCGTCGTCAACAATAAGCACTTTAATCATTAGGCATTCCTCCGACCGGAAAAAAAGTTTCGTTCTTCCAGTTAGTAAGAGTAATAAAGCGTTTACAATTAATTATATTTCAATTTTTGCTTCTTCCACAAACATTATTCTGTTGACTTGTTGCACTATTTTGATGCATAGAAACGAAAAGCTGCTCCTTCTCATCGTTGGATGAGCCTAGAGCAGCCTTTTTCCTGAATTGATCAAACCCGCCGCAAGGACTTGGGTTCAACAGATTTGCCCTAATTCCCCTTAAGGGAAGAGTCCGGCACCGGCACACCGAAATTGGGCGTACCATCTTCGTTCCATTCCAGAAACTGAGCCCGCGTATGCCGGTTCGGGTCATACAGCGGATCGCCGACGATCTCCCTGTAATTGCGGGCATGATAGACCAACACGTCACGCCCGTCTTCCGAGACGGTAAAGCTGTTGTGTCCCGGTCCGAACTGACCGGCAGCCTCATTGGAGACGAACACCGGGATCGGCGATTTCATCCAGGAGCCGGAGTCAAGCAAGTTTACAGATGCATCGGCGGAGAGCAAACCCATACAATAATGATGGTTGGTGGCACTAGCCGAATAGCTGATGAAAATACGCCCATTCCGTTTTAGTACCGCCGGTCCTTCGTTTACTTTAAAACCGATGGTTTCCCAGTCGAATTCGGGCGAAGAGATCATGACTTGTTCTCCAATCAGCGTCCAAGGATTGCTCATTCGGGAGATGTAGAGATTGGAGTTGCCTTCAATCTTCGGGTCCTTTTGTGCCCAAACATAATAACGTTCGCCTTGGTGCTCGAACATCGTTGCATCCAGCGCAAACGACTCCCATGACGTGCGAACCTGTCCTTTCTCTTGCCATATGCCTTCGAGCGGATTGGCTGAAGGGTTCTCCAGCACGTACATCCGGTGATCAAATAACCCCTCGTTCGTCTCGGTCGTTCGCGCCGCGGCAAAATAGATATACCATTTCCCTTCGATGAAATGGAGTTCCGGCGCCCAGATGTTGGCGCTCAACGGACCGGATTCATATTTACGCCAGGCCACGACCGGCTCGGCCTCCCCCAATCCTTGCAGCGTCGTCGATCGCCGGATTTCGATCCGGTCGTACTCGGGTACCGAAGCCGTAAAGTAATAATAACCGTCCTGATGCTTGTAAACCCACGGATCCGCCCTCTGCTCCACGATCGGATTCAGATACTCCTGCTTGTGACTCATCTCGGTTTCTCCTTCTCCTTCTATTATTTGGATTTCATGCCGGCCTGCTTCTCGGGCATTATTTCCGATCTAGCCTTTGACCGCTCCCGCTGTCATCCCATCGATAAAGTATTTTTGGAAAGCGACGAACAAGATGAAAATCGGAATGATGGAAAAAAACGAACCTACAATTAGCAAATCATAGTTGTTGCCGTAAGGGGTTAGCAGCGTCTTTAACCCGATTGGCAACGTATATTTGTTCGCGTCGCTCAGGACCATAAACGGCCACAGGAAATTATTCCAGCTGTTCATGCCGTTCAGGATTGCCATCGCCGCAAAAGAAGGCTTCATGATCGGCAGGATCAACCGCACGTAGATCCCGTACTCACTTGCCCCGTCAACGCGGCCGGCCGCGATAATTTCCCGGGGAATTCCTCGCAGATATTGTCTGAAGAAGAAGATGGTCGCTGCGCTGGCGATCCCCGGCAGTATGATGGCCGAGTAGGAATTCATCAGCCCGATATCGTAGGTCAACGTATACAGCGGCAGCAGCAGAATTTCGAACGGAACCATCATGATCAGCAGCACGCAGACGAACAGGACGTTTTTCCCCTTAAATTCATAAGCCGAAAACCCGTACGCCACCGTAGCGCTGACCAACAGCGTCAATGCCACCTGTATGACTGTCAGCAACAGCGAGTTGAAGAACCACATAAAATAGGAATGATTCCCTGTGAACAAGTAAACAAAGTTATCAAAGCTCATGGCAGGCAGATCAAACCGCAAATTGAGCCCGTATCGGATCAAATCCTCGCCAGGCTTAAACGAAGCTAGCGTTACGGCGTAAAATGGCAGAAGGATCAGTACGCACAGGAAGGCAAAAAACAGGAACAAGACGATTTTCATCGGCAAGCCGCGGGTTGATTTCGTCATACTTCCTCCTCCTTCTTAAACATACCGGTAAAGGCCAGCTGCGTGAGGTTAATGACCATCGTAATGACGAGAAGTACGATACCGACGGCAGCCGCATACCCCAGGTTGTTCTTCTCGATCCCTTGGCGGTATAAATAGCCAACGATAGTTAACCCGATGTTCTTCGGAGAATTGTTGCCGTTCCAGAGCATCATGCTTTCGATGAACATCGCCAGGCCGGCATAAATACTGATCGTCAAAACATAAATCGTTGTCGGCTTCAACAGCGGCATCGTGATCTTCATAAATCGCTGGATGGGTGAGGCACCATCGATCGAAGCAGCTTCGTAATATTCGTCAGGAATATTCTTAAGTCCGGATAGGAAATAGAGCATGTTCACCCCGGTCCATCGCCAGGTCGCCAGGGCCAATAAAGCAATGAAGCCGGTGGTTTGCCCTTTCAGGAACTTGATAGGCTCCACGCCAAATAACCCGAGGAAGCTATTGATCAAGGAACCTTCCATCTCCCCGAACATCAGTCGAAAAATGGTCCCGGCCACCACGACCGAGGTCAATGCCGGGAAGAAAAATGAGGACTTGAAAAACTCCCTGGCCCACATGAATTTGTTGTTGATCAATACGGCAAACAGCATCGGAAACGGAATCAGAATCACTAAAGTCAAGACCATATAGATGGCGCTGTTACCAACCGCTTTGAGGAAAATACCGTCCCCCATCAATTTCTCGTAATTGTCCATTCCGATCCACGCCGCTTCCTGCCCCAGGGTCACTTTCTGAAAGCTCATCCCGAAGGAGCTGGCCAGAGGATACACCCAAAAGATGAGGAACACGAGCACAAACGGAAAAATAAATACGTATGGTGCTACTTTTTGTGAGTATAGGAATTTTTTGACCATCGCCCTACCCCTTTTTTTAAACAGAGCTACTCCGGATGGAGTAGCTCGCTGTTTATTTCTGCAGACTTGGGATTACTTCAGTTCCTGCTCGATTTGTGCTTGCGCATCGTCCAAAGCCTGCTTGATATCCTTGCCGTCTTCAAATATTTCGTTTAACGTGACCGTACAGAGCACGTTGTTGATCGTTGGTGACGCCGAAGTCGATTTGATGAGTCGAATTTCGTCCTTGATATCGGCCAGTACGTCAAATGGATTGTTCACGAAATATTGAACGAACTGGTTATCCAGGTTATGGGTAACGTCCTTCATTTCCCATACATCCATGTTGACCGGGTCGAAACCCAACGTATTCCAGATCTCAATATTGGCATCCTCCGACAGTTTAGCGAAAGCCAAGAAATCCTTCGCCAGTTGAACATCTTTCGCCGTCTTGGTCACAACGGTTCCGGTTCCTCCGCCGCCGACCGACCGAGGCATCCCTTTCTCGATGACCGGGATCGGTGCGATCGCGATCTTTCCGGATAAATCCTTCATATAGTTCGTGTATCTCGACATTTGCCACAGCGGCATGAAAGCGGTCGCATAGTTCCCTGCGTTAAACTCCCCGTACGCTTCTTCCGTATCCGGCTGCCCGCCGGCGATCGTGGCGATGACATTGTTGTCCTGCAGGTCTTTCAGCAACGTGAGCGCCTTGACCATCGCTTCCGAATTGACGACCGGGTTCCCGGCGTCGTCCGTAAAGTCCGTCCCTTGCTGCGCCAGCAGCTGGGAAGTTTGCCACGTTGCGCTCGTATCGGCGGTCCCCATGTATTTCCCGGTTTTCTCATAAACTTGGATCCCGGCTTTTTTATAATCATCCCATGTGACGATCGTCTTGTAATCCACCCCGGCCGCTTCCAAAATTTCCGTATTGTAAAAAGCGACCGAAGCGCCGACGTGGGTCGGAATGCCGTAATTCTTACCGTCCTTGCTGTAAAGGTCGATTCTGGATTTGACGATCGTGTCTCGGTACGGGTCGATGACGTCGTTCAATTCGACCAACTGCGGCGTCCCGGCCAAGAAATCCGGGAACTTGCCCAGCTCGATATCGGCGATATCCGGAGCGCCGACGCCCGTCTGCACGGCAATCGATAATTTGTTATGCATATCATCGTAAGGCATCACGGTGACGTTCAGCTTAATTTGCCGATCCGGATTCGCGGCGTTCCACTTCTCCAACATCTTTTCAAAATGCTGTCCATGCAGTTCTACGAATGTCCAATAAGAGAGTTCTGTCGCACTTTCACCAGCACCGCCGTCCAGCACGGAGGTTTCCCCTCCGGCCGTCGTCGACGCCTTGCCGCAGCCCCATAACCAGGTAGCCATCGTTAATATCAAGAGCACTATGAATCCTTTTTTCTTCATCCTTGACCCTCCCTGACAAAATAAAATCTACACACTCCATCTACAGTCTGTTTCTCTCACTTCTAGTCAACCCGTTGGTCAATCAATGACCCTAAGAAGCGCTCACCTGTTGTGCATAGCTGATGTTGTCATCGTTCAATTGGGAGATGAACCGGCTTCTCTTAGAGGAGCACCGATTCGCTAGCTAGTTTCTTGGCTTACCCAAACGAATCACGTTCCAGGAGGCTTTGGCCAATCGCGCTTTGACATAACCGTCATCGCATGTCGCACTCCCTGCGGCGTGAGGTTTAACATCCTCCCGGTCCGCCGTATTTACGGCCTTCAAATCCTCGTGCTCCAACACGAGATGCTCGATCAGGCGGTATCCTTCAAACCCGCGGATGTCGCAATCCAGCTCAAGGGCTTCCTCTAGATGGCGGTTAACTGCAAAAATCGTAAGCGTCTCTTCCGCTTCGTTATATACAACAGCGCTGTCCAGATAAGGGACATCGGTATAATCCTTGGCATCGTATACCGGCGAGTTGACAACCGGTTGAAGTGAGACCCCCCGTCCGAAAACCGAGGCATGCATATACGGGTAAAAGATGGTTTGCTTCCAGGACCGTCCGCCATTCTCTGTCATGATCGGGGCGATGACGTTGACCAGTTGCGCCATGCAAGCCATTTTCACCCTGTCGGCATGACGCAGGAACGTAATCAGCATGCTGCCTACAAGCAAGGCGTCCTCGAAATTGTAGACGTCTTCCAGCTGAGGCGGAGCAATTCCCCAAGGCGTAAGCTTGGCGTCGGCATCGTTGGAGTGGTACCAGACGTTCCATTCGTCGAAACTGAGGTACATCGTTTTGGAGCTGCGTTTCTTCGCTTTGACATAATCGCAAGTGGCGATCACCGTCCTGATGAAATGGTCCATATCCATCGAGCGAGCCAGGAATCCGGCGCTATCGTTATCCCGGTTGCCATAATATTGATGCAGAGATATGTAGTCAGCAACCTCGTAGGTATGATCCAGCGTCACCGCTTCCCATTCAGGGAACGAAGGCATCGAAGAACTGGAGCTTCCGCAAGATACAAGCTCGATATCGGGATCCACCAAACGCATCGCCTTCGCCGTCTCGTAGGCGAGGCGGCCGTATTCCTGCGGCGTCTTCTGACCGATTTGCCAGGGGCCGTCCATCTCGTTGCCCAGGCACCAGGTTTTGATCTTGTGCGGCTGCTCGTAACCATGGCTGCGGCGCAATTCGCTCCAATAGCTACCGCCGGGATGGTTGCAGTACTCCAGTAAATTGCGGGCGGCGTCAACACCGCGAGTGCCCAGGTTCACCGCCATCATCACTTCCGAGCCAACCTCTTTAGCCCAGCTTGCAAACTCGTTTGTCCCAACCCAATTAGGCTCAACCGTTCTCCAAGCCAGCTCCAGGCGCTTAGGTCTCGCTTCAACCGGACCGACTCCATCCTCCCAGTTGTACCCGGATACGAAGTTCCCGCCGGGATACCGGATGATCGGAACGTTCAGCTGTTTGACCAGCTCCTTTACGTCGTTGCGGAATCCCAATCGGTCGGCCGCCGGATGCGAAGGCTCATAAATCCCTCCGTAGACCGCTCGGCCCAGATGTTCAATGAAGGAGCCGTAAATCCGCCGATCCACTTCGGCAATCTTAAAGGCTTTGTCTACGACCATCGTTGCTCGCGGTGCTGCTGATGACATGTTGACCACCTTCCGTTTTAGTAAATACTAAACCATTTCGAATTTCCTTGAATGAATACGTTTACAGGTATAAAATAACATATGAAATTAAGGTTGTAAATATATTTATCTAAACTGTTTTATGTTTTTATAAAATTAATGAGATAAAACATCCTGTAACACCTGAAAAACACTGTAATTCACATGAATTTTCAATAAAACAATGAAATTAAGTTTAGATTAACATGAAGCTAATTGCGCATTTATTACAAAATTAAACTATTTTTTGAACTATATTTACATATTTTGATTTGATACTTTATTAAACGACCAAGTTAGTTTATAATAATCTAAAATAAAAGAATCCATTATCCTATTGGAAGAAGGTTCGAATATCCGATGATCTATATTAAGGATTTGATGAGCGGGATCGACATTTTTAAAGCATTAAGCTCCGAGATCAGGATTCAAATCCTCGAACTGCTGGCGAAGAACCAAGCCTTAAATCTGAACGACCTGGCCACCAAACTAGGCTTAAGCAACGGGGCCATTACCATGCATATTAAGAAGCTCGAAGAGAGCGGTTTGATCGAAATCAATACTTCGGTAGGCAAACATGGCATCCAGAAGATTTGTTATTTGAACAAAGACAAGCTGATGGTCGACCTGCGGAGCAAGGATGTCGACAATTTATATGAAGTGGAAATTCAAGTGGGTCACTACAGTAATTATCAGGTTGCTCCAACCTGCGGGCTCGCGACAAAGGACAGCATCATCGGCGATTTTGACGAACCTCGCTACTTTGCCGATCCGCAGCGAATCGATTCGGAGATCATTTGGTTGTCCGAGGGTTTCCTCGAATATCGCATTCCGAACTACCTCAAGCCGAATCAGACCTTTCGGGAAATTCAATTTTCGATGGAGCTTGGTTCGGAGGCCCCAGGATATTGCGACAACTACCCATCCGACATCTATTTCTATTTGAACGGCGTTGAAATTGGCTTCTGGACGAGTCCGGGAGATTTCGGCGATGCACGCGGCACGTTTAACCCGGATTGGTGGCCGCCGCATCTGAACCAATACGGCATGCTGAAGCTGATCCGGATCAACAATGAGGGCAGCTTTATCGACGGATGCCGCATCTCCGACGTCACACTGGAGCAGATCAACCTTGATTACAAAAGCGAGCTGACGTTTCGCATCGCCGTCACCGACAAGCCGATCAACAAGCGGGGGTTGACTATCTTCGGCAAGAACTTCGGCAACTACAGCCAGGACCTCCTGGCCCGGGTGCTGTATGATGTGCGAGAGGAATAACAAAAGAAGCAGCGATCAGGTTCCCCATTCGGCCTGAAAGCTGCTTTTTTTATGAACAACCTATTCTACATCGTTTGCCCGTTATCGACGGTAACGATTTGCCCGGTCAGTGAGGGCTGTTCCAGGACAGCGGCGATGAGTGCGGCAATTTCCTCCGGTGTGGAGATCCGGTCCAAGGGCAGATGATGAATGAGCGCACGCATCTGCTCCTCCTTACCTGCCCACCAACGCGTGTCTACCGCTCCGGGGGCTACGCCGGTGACGCGAATGTCCGGCGCCAAGGCATGGGCCAGCGATTTCGTCAAACCATGGACGGCGGCCTTCGATACTGCATACGGAAGCGAAGAGCCTTTCCCCGTGATTCCTGCGATGCTGCCGACGTTGACGATGGCTCCCTTCCCGGCCTTCAAATACGGCGCGGCGGCCCGTGCACAGTTGAACATGCCTTTGACATTCACCGCAAACAAATCGTCCCATGCCTCCTCCGTGACCGCCTCCAGATCGTCCATGGCGATATATCGGGTGATGCTGGCGTTATTGACCAAGTAATGGATCGTGCCGAAGGACTTGACGATTTGCTCGATCATGGAGACGACCTCCGCATTTCGGGCCACATCGGCCTGAATGGCCATCGCACGGCCGCCGAATTGCCGAATGGCCTGCGCGGTCTCCTCGGCCTCCACCGCGGAACGGGAGTAGTTGATGGCGACGATCGCCCCGCGTTCGGCCAGCAGCATGGCTGTAGCTCTGCCGATTCCCGTACCGCCCCCGGTAACCAGAACAACCTTGTTAAGGTAACCCATATTTACATCTCCTCCTGCATCAAATATGGACTCGTTGCCTTCGCGTGGATCTGCGGGCTGCGTTTCGCCTGCCAGTTCACCAGGAATACGCCCGCGCAGGCCAAGGCTCCGCCAACGTATACATACCAATCGATGTGCTCGCCAAGCAGCAGCCAGCTGCAAAGCACGCTAAAGATCGGAACAAGGAACAGGAACGAGCTCGTTTTTCCCGGATCGCTATGGCTAAGCAAATAGAACCAAAGCGTAAATTGGACGATGGAACAGAAGAGAACCATCCAAACGACCACCAACCCCGACGTAACATTCAGATCAAAGACGGGCTTCTCCCCTATTAAGCTGAGGGTCAGCATCATAACGCCGCCTGCGAGCATTTGGTAGGCGGCCAGCACGCTTTTATCGAACGCCGGGCTAAATCGATTGATGAGCAACGTGGCGACGGTAAAGCAAACCGCTCCGGCAAAAGCAAACACCATGCCGGGGTCCAGGCTCATATGCAGCCCAAAGGTGATCATCACGCCGATAAAACCGATCGCTACGCCAAACCATTGCCTCACGCGATAAGCAGTGCCCATCAACGCACCCCATAGGATCAGCATGAGCGGGCTGGTACTCGAGATAATCGCCGACTCCCCGGAGGTGATCCATCTCATGCTGTAAGCGGTGAATCCCATCACCCCCACCGATTGAAATAAACCGAGCAGCAGGATCTGCCGCCAGGAATTGACTCCTTGGGGTTGCGGTTTTTTAGCGCTGAATAAGGCAAGTAATCCCCCGGCAAACAAGAACCGGAGTCCCATTAACATAAGCGGGGTCGTATAAACCATTCCCAGCTTAGCAACGGGGTAGGCCGTCCCCATTAAGAACGTGGTCAACAGCAGCAAACCTGTATATTTATAAGTCCTCATGTAGCTCTTCCTCCCATGGTGTCATTCTTGTTTGTATTGTAAGGGAGGTTTGAAATTATGTATAATGATTGGTAGAGATAGTTGATATCATTTTTGGTGATATCCGTACAAAAGGAGGACTCCCCGATGGAAAGCGCAGAATTACGCATTTTTCAAGCCGTTGCCCGAGAAGGCTCCATCACGAAAGCCGCCGACCGGCTGGGTTATGTACAGTCCAATGTGACCGCTCGCATTAGACAACTGGAGACTGAGCTGGGGACGGGGCTGTTCTACCGCCATAACCGAGGCATGACCTTGACCTCCAGCGGCAAAATGCTGCTGGATTACGCCGATAAAATCGTCGGCCTTCTGGACGAAGCGGCAGCAGCGCTTTCCTTCTCCGGCGAGCCTACCGGTCCGTTGCTGATCGGCTCGACCCAAACAACGGCAGCCGTTCGGCTGCCCAAGCTGCTGAGCAAGTATTACGAAATGCATCCAAAGGTCGAATTAACGCTGACCACCGATCTCTCCGACCGTCTGGCGGAGAAGGTGATCCATTACGATCTAGACGTAGCCTTCGGCAACTTCCGCTACAATCATGACGAGTTGACCCGTATTCCCGTGTTCGACGAGGAGGTTGTCGTCATTTCTCCCCCGGGCATTGATAACCTGGACGAAGCCCTGACGAAGCCAAGCCTTGTCTACAGCCGAGGCTGTACCTACCGCGAAATGCTGGAAGAAATGCAGCAGTCTCGCGGCCGAACTTACGTGGGAGCAATGGAATTCGGCACGCTGGAAGCGATCCTCGGCGGCGTTTCGGCCGGCCTCGGCATCTCGCTGGTGCCGCGGATCGTCGCCGAGAAGCAGGCGCAGGACGGTACCGTGCGGATTCATGAGGTCCCCGAAGCGATGCGCCATATGCAGACCGAGCTCATCTACCGCAAAAACGCCCAACCAACCAGCGCACTCCGCGCTTTGATTGATTTGTTGAGCGTGGCTTAAGGGGCTTTTGGCCGTGGCCGTGGCCGGACATAAATAGCGGTAAAAAATCACCTTATTTCCGACGGAACGCCCGTTTTCACCGGAATAAGGTGATTTTTTGGTCTTATTTCGCCCCGGAATCCCTTTGGAAGGCGGAATACGGGGAGATAAGGTGATTTTGTGGCGCTATTTCGCCAAAAAATCGAAGTTTACGCGAAATAAGGTGATGGATCACCGCTATTTCGCGCCAAACGAGCCGGCAGCCCGGCCGCGGGACGGTTCGCGCGCTAGGCCTGCTCCGCCTCGTTCAGCGCCCGCAGCAGCGTGCGGCGGTCGCGCACCAGGTGGGCTTCGCGCAGGCTGCGCGCGAACAGCTCCTCGCCGACGCCCAGCTCGGCGAGGGTTGCCGGCCCGCCGGCCTTGCGCAGCAGGCCGCGGAGCTCGGCTTCGCCGGGCAGGTCCCGCAGCCAGGCGCGGACCTGCTCCCCGTGCTCCCGGAGCGCCGCCGGCTCGGCGCCCGGGAAGGTCCCTTCGCCCGCGGCGTGGTACGCACGGGCGATTTCGGCGCAAGCAACGCCGACTTTGGCGCCGTGCAGCAGCGCCCGCCGGCCCAAGCGCAGGTATTCCATCTCCCAATAATGGGAGAGATGGTGTTCTGCGCCGGAGGCCGGGTGCGACTGCCCGAACAGCAGCATGGCGATGCCCGATTCGATCAGCGCCGTCATCAAGGCGCGGATCCCTTCTTCCGTGCGCGCGCCAATCGCATCGGCGTGAGTCACGCTGTTCAAGAGCGCGCGCTCGGTTATCGCCGCCGCCTGTTCGTCATAGGGTTCCCCCGCGGTCAGACGGGAGAACTTCCAGTCGAACAGGCTGGTATACTTGCCGAGCATATCGCCAAAACCCGCGGCGACCAGCCGCTGCGGGGCCGCCATCAGAACGTCGAGGTCGGCGAATATCGCTACCGGCGGCACCGCCGGCACTGTCTTCTTGACCCCGCGAATAATGAGCGGCGCGCCCGCGGAGG
The DNA here is from genome assembly GCF_037969915.1 of Paenibacillus sp. FSL R7-0216. Classification (NCBI taxonomy): domain Bacteria; kingdom Bacillati; phylum Bacillota; class Bacilli; order Caryophanales; family Paenibacillaceae; genus Paenibacillus; species Paenibacillus sp. FSL R7-0216. The sequence continues at coordinate 3,634,667 of NZ_CP150222.1, forward strand.
TGAAGCCGTCCACGGACGGTGCCGTTGGCACCGATACGAACGGCTTGCCGGTCTTGTGCGCGGCAAACCGGACGATATCGTGAATCGTCCCGGAGCCCACAGCGATGAGCGCGTCCGTCTCCTCGGGACGGATCTCCAGCAGCAGCTGGACAAGCGCGATCTCGTCAGCGACGACATCGCCCTGCGCGTCAGGCTGAATCAGGCAAACACGCGTCTCGACGGCCTCGGCCGCCAGCAAACCGCTCAGTTGCTCCCCCGCCGCCGCATACGTGTGATCGTCCGCCACCAGCAGGACATGATCATAACCTTGTTCCCGCAAGTAAGGAACGACCTTCCGGATTGCACCCCGTTCTAGTTCAATCACTTTCAATTGCTCCAATAACCTGTCTTTCAGCATGGTATCCCCTCCCTGGGCCATCCATCGACTCCTGCAACCTTCCGCAACATCCTAATACTTCCCGCAGCTTCCGCAATAGGCGACAGGCGAAGCCTTTGAGCCATCGGTACGTTACTCGCCAGCCCATCTCTCCGCCCGTCCCCTACTCTTACTCCGCTGCCTGCTTAATCCGCTTCAGACGCTTCATCACGTCGTTTTCCCCGCGGCCAAAATAATCGTGAAGCTGGCTGTACTCCTGGTACAACTTCTCATACACTTCCACGTGCGCCGGAATCGGCTTGAACGTTTCCTCCTTGACGCGGGCCATCTTCCCGGCCGCATCCAGGATCGAATCGTACCCGCCAGCCGCCTCACCCGCCGCAACGGCCGCGAACATCGCCGCACCAAGAGCCGGCGTCTGCTTGGAATCCGCCACAAAAATCTCGCGGTTCGTCACATCCGCATAAATTTGCATCAACAGGCGGTTTTTCTGCGGCAGTCCCCCACAGGCATACAGCGCATCCACCCGTACGCCGTTTTGATCAAACGCGTCAACGATTTTGCGCGTGCCAAAAGCCGTCGATTCCAACAGCGCCCGGTAAATCTCCTGCGGCTTGGTCAGCAGCGTCATCCCCACAATCAGACCGGTCAAATCGGTATCCACCAGCACGGACCGGTTGCCGTTCCACCAATCCAGCGCGAGCAGGCCGGTTTGCCCCGGTTGGTACGCGGCCGCTTCCCGCTCCAGCCATTGGTGCACATTCAGGCCATCCTTCTCGGCGGCCTCCTTCACGTAAGCCGGCAACGCTTCTTCGACGTACCATTCAAAAATATCGCCCACGGCCGACTGCCCAGCCTCATAACCGTACAAGCCCGGAATGATTCCATCCTCGACCACGCCGCACATGCCTTCCACCTGTTTCTCTTCCGTCCCCAGCAGCATGTGGCAAATCGAGGTTCCCATCGCCATGACCAGCTTGCCCGGCGAAACGACGCCGACGGCCGGCACGGCCGCATGCGCGTCCACGTTGCCCACCGCCACGGCGATGCCTGGCGTCAGGCCCATCATCTCGGCCATCTCCGGCAGAAGTCCGCCCGCGTTCGTCCCCAGCGGAATCACGTCGCCGCGCAGCTTCGTATCCGTCAAATCCTCCATCCGAGGATCCAGAGCCTTAAAATACGCCTTGCTCGGATATCCGTCTTGCTTATGCCATATTGCTTTATAACCTGCCGTACAACTGTTGCGGACGATGTTGCCGGTCATTTGCGCAATAACCCAATCGGTCGCTTCCAGAAACAGATCTGTCTTCTCGTAGATCTCCGGCGCTTCATCGAGAATTTGCCATACCTTGGCCATCATCCATTCGGAGGAAATCTTCCCCCCATATCGCGGCAAAAAAGCCTCTCCCCGCTCAGCCGCAATCGCGTTGATCTTGTCGGCCTCCGGCTGGGCCGCATGGTGCTTCCATAACTTCACCCAGCTATGCGGGTTGTCGGCCAGCTCCGGATCGAAGCTAAGCGGCTGACCTTGGGCGTCCACCGGGAGCATCGTGCAGGCGGTAAAATCGATCCCGATCCCGATCACGTCCGCCGGATCGATCCCCGATTCCTTTAGCACCGCGGGCACGGAGCGCCGAAGCACCTCCAGATAGTCGCCGGGATGCTGCAAGGCCCAATCATGCTCGAGCTTGATCCCGGAACCGGGCAGCCGCTCGTCGATGACATGATGCGGATATGGCGTGACATGGTCAGCGACCTCCCGGCCGTCCGACAAATCTACCAGCACTGCGCGTCCGGACTGGGTGCCGTAGTCGACGCCGATCGTGTACTTTTTCCCTTTGCTCATGGTTATCCCTCCCCGTTATTTCTGCCCGTAATAAGCATTTACTCCGTGCTTCCGCAAAAAATGCCGATCCAACAGCGTCTGATCCATCGCCTGCGTATCCGGGTTGATCTGCAGCATGCGGGCGGCGATTTTCGCTACTTCCTCCAGCACGACCGCGTTATGAACGGCATTATGCGCATCCTTGCCCCATACGAACGGGGCATGCGAATGCACAAGCACCCCAGGCACCTGGTTCGGATCGAGGCCAAGCTCGGTAAACCGCTCCACGATGACATTGCCTGTCTCCAACTCGTAAGCACCCTCGATTTCTTCCCGCGTCATCGGCCGCGTTACCGGGATCTCTCCGTAGAAGTAATCGGCATGCGTCGTTCCGTACGCCGGTAATCCCCGCCCCGCCTGGGCCCAACTGGTTCCCCATGGGGAATGCGTGTGCACGACCCCGCCGATTTCGGGGAATTCACGGTAGAGCACCCGATGCGTTGGCGTATCGGAGGACGGTCGCAGGTTCCCCTCCACTACATTGCCTTCCAGATCGACCACGACCATATGCTCCGGCTTTAATTCCTCATACGGCACGCCGCTTGGTTTGATGACGAACAATCCGCTTTCCCGATCGATCCCGCTGACGTTTCCCCACGTAAACGTGACCAGGCCATATTTGGGCAACTCCAAATTGGCTTCCCACACCTGCTGCTTTAAGGCTTCCAACATCGCTTGATCCAACCCCTTTCCTCATCCCATGTGATCCCATATAACAAAAGGTACGTACAAGTTACCAAGCACCTGCTTCAACCTAAAGCGGCACCGCCCCGCCGAACTTCAGCAGGACGATGACACCGCCAAGTTGTCTCATTCCCGTTTATTTCTGACCCGTCAGTTCCAGCACCGAATCCCGTTCAATCAGCTCCGGTTCAAACACCGTATCGCCCGGCGTTTCTCCCCGCTCAATCATCCCGATCAGTTGGCGGGCAGCGAGCTCTCCCATCGTTGTTTTTGGGTGGGTCAGCGTCGTCAGCTTCGTGCCCGAGGCTGCCGCCAGGCTGGAATCGTCGAAACCGATGACGGACAAATCCTCAGGTACCCGTAAGCCGCATGCGGCCGCGGCGTCCATCAGCATCACCGCCAGCTCGTCGTTATAACACACCAATGCGGTTGGACGCTGATCCGGCGTTTTTTGAAGCAGCTCCAGCGCTTTTTGATAGGCGTACTCGCCTTTTTGCTCCGTCGTAAACGTCACCACATGCTGCGGTGACACCGCAATCCCGAAGTCCCGATGGGCGGACAGGAAGCCCTTCAGTCGGTTTACGCCCTGCAGGTCATCCCTTTTGAAGAACCCGGCGATCTGCCGGTGCCCCTTCTCCAGCAAGTAACGCGCCGCCTTCCGGCCTCCCGCCTCGTCATCCACCTTCAGGCAAGGGCATTCCAACTCGTGATACTTCTCATTGATCATGAGATACGGAATGCCCTTCTCCTGCAGCTCCAAAAAATACCCCAAATTCGGGTTGCCCTCCGCGCTTTTCGTCGGCTCGATGATCAGTCCGCTGAGCGGCTGGCTCGTCATGAGCTGAAGACTGTCCATCTCCTTCTCCTTCGTATTGTCCGTGCTCGACAGCATCAATCGATACCCCTGTTGGCGCAGCTCCGCTTCCGCCCCCCGAACGATATGGGGAAAAATATAATCCGAAATATACGTCGTCATGATCCCGATCGTCTTGACCGCTTCGCCGTCTCGCCGTCCGGGATGCCGGACGAATGTGCCCTTGCCCTGGATGCGCTCCAGCCAGCCGTCCTTCTCCAGCTCGCCGAACGTTTGCCGAACCGTCTGCCGGCTTAAGCCGAACTGCTCCGCGATCTCGTTCTCCGACGGAACCTGTTTCCCGGGCTGGAGCTTTCCTTGCTCGAGCCAAGACAACAATTCGTTTTTGAGCTGCATATATTTCGGGATTTTCCGGTCATTCATGTTTCGTCCACCCTTCACCAATGCCACCGTTCTATTGACTACCCGTTATTGTAACATAGGCCGGGCGAACGTATCGGGCCGAAATCATCGGCCGATTGGGACTGTGATTAACGCAGCCGGTAAGCCGCATCGCTCCAGCGCAGCTCATTCTTAAATCGAGGTACCGAGGTATCCTTGTCGATGATCACCGCTTCGATGCCGGTCATTTCCGCCCAATCGGACAGGTTCTCCGCCGTGATGGCGTAAGACAACACCGTATGGTGCGCCCCGCCGGCTAAAATCCACGCCTCCGCCGATTCTCGCAGCGAAGGCTGCGGCTTCCACAACACGCGAGCGACCGGCAGCTTCGGCATCGGCTTCTCTACCTTCACGCCGTCCACCACGTTGACCAGCAGCCGGAAACGATGGCCCAGATCGACGAGCGAAGCGTTGACCGCCGGACCGGCCTGGCCGTCGAATACGATCCGTGCCGGATCGGCTTTGCCGCCGATGCCCAGCGGATGTACCTCGATGGTAGGCTTCGTCGCGGCAATCGTCGGGCACACCTCCAGCATGTGCGCGCCAAGAATCATGTGGTTACCCGGCTCAAAATGATACGTGTAGTCCTCCATAAACGAGGTGCTCTTGTTGTTCGCCAGCACCTTCAATACGCGCGTCAAAGCCGCGGTTTTCCAGTCGCCTTCGCCGCCGAAGCCGTATCCGGCTTCCATCAGCCGCTGCACGGCCAGACCCGGAAGCTGCTTGAGCCCATGCAGGTCTTCGAACGTTGTCGTAAACGCGCCAAAGCCGCCTTGCTCCAAAAACCGCTTCATGGCGATTTCAAGCTTCGCCTGATAGGCGATAGATTCGCGAACTGGTCCGTTGCTTAGGCCCGCTTGCGTAATCGCGTACTGCTCGGCGTAATCCTTCAGCAGCGCTTCGGCTTCCGCATCGCTGACTTCGTTTAACACCTGCACCAGATCACCGACGCCATATCCGTTCACTGACCAACCGAACTTGATTTGCGCTTCGACCTTGTCGCCTTCCGTCACCGCCACCTCGCGCATGTTGTCGCCGAAGCGGGCCACCTTAAGCTGACGGCTCTCAGCATAAGCGGCCGCCGTCCGCATCCAGCCGGCGATCGAGCCGCGCACTTCGCCGTCTTCCCAATGGCCGACCACGATTTTGCGAGCGATGCCCAGCCGGGCGCCGATATGGCCATACTCACGGTCGCCGTGGGCCGACTGGTTCAGGTTCATGAAGTCCATATCGATGGTTTCCCAAGGAATATCGCGGTTAAACTGCGTATGGAAATGCAACAGCGGTTTTTGCATCTGCGACAAGCCGGCGATCCACATTTTGGCCGGCGAGAACGTGTGCATCCAGGTGATGATCCCCGCGCAGGTCTCATCGCCGTTCGCGGCCAGGATCAACTTGTAGATTTCGTCTGGCGTCGTTACGATCGGTTTGAACATGACCGGGAATCCGATCGCCGGGTCTTGGTCCAGTTGTTCTGCGATGATGCGGGAATGGGCGGCCACCTCCTCCAGCGTTTCAGGGCCGTATAAGTGCTGGCTGCCGGTCACGAACCAAAAAGAATGCGGTTTCAATTTCATATGCCAAAGCGCCTCCTAATCATAAATAACTGCTAGCTAACTTGTACATACCATATCGGTATTTTCGACAATTCTTCTCTAATTGTACGTACAAGTCGATTTACCCCCATTGTACTGCCCGCCGCTCAAAATGACAATAGGATTTGTTTGCGAATTTGAGATCAATTTTGTCCCATCCTACTTCTAACGGACCGGAGCGCCCTTATTCCGTCCATTTGCGCCTCTTCCGAGTTCTAACGGACCCAGGAGCCCTTATCGGCTCCCCATCGGACGTTTCCATCATCAATTTGGCGAAATAAGTGCACTAGGGTCCGTTAGAAATGCGAACCCTCGCTTTTGGGCTAAATAACGTCTCCTGTGTCCGTTAGCCGAACCTCCCTTTCGAGATCGCCGGCAGCATGCAAAAAAGGACCCCTGCACCGGAGTCCTGATCTGTATTCCCAACGATCGTCTCTTCTCTATTATCGTCTATGCTCTATACTAGCTCTCCATCGCTATCCCTCTTGCTCTCCACTCACAGCTTTTAGCCCGTGCGCCTAGCCTCTGCTCCTCCGCTATAATCCCTAGCTCAAAATCCCCGGCTGCGGTGTCACACCAAACGCTACTGCCAAGTCGCGCAACTGGGCATCGGTGATCTTTTGCAGCACCGGACGGTCGCCGAGCAGCATGTAGATTTGCGCCGCCTTTTCGACCGTTTCGATCAAGCCGAACGCCTCGTCCATCGTCGTACCGGTGCCAAAAATCCCGTGCTGCGGCCATACGACGACGCGATGCTCTCGCATCTTCGCGGCGGTCGCCCGCCCGATGTCCGGGCTGCCGGGCACCATCCACGGCACGATGCCGATGCCGTCGGGGAACACCACGAGACATTCCGTGCACATTTCCCATAGCGTTTTCGTCAGTTTTTTCTCATCCAGCTCATGGACGAACGTCATGGCCAGCGCATGGGTCGCATGGCAGTGCATGATGATCCGGTGCGCCGGGTCCACCTTCAAACGCTCGATATGGCTCATGAAGTGCGCTGGCAGTTCGCTGGTCGGTACCGCCCCGTCCCGAAGGCCCCACAGGATCTCGACCTGGTCACCGCCTTCAGCCACCCGCAATACGCCCAGATTCGCTTCCGGATCGGAGATCACATTTTTGAAATACTTGCCCGAGCCCGTCACGATAAAATAACGTCCCGCCAGCTCCTTCACCGGAAACGCGAGTTGAAGCTTACGGCGCTCCGTTACAGAAGCGGCTCCAAGATATTTCGCCACCTCCGCTTCATCCAGCAGATAGCTGATATTCCCTCCGTTGCGTTCATCCCAGCCCAGCCGCCACATATGGAACGAGATTTCCGCCATCTCCCGGATGAAAGGCACTTCCATCCCCGGGACCCGCCGACCTTGCTCCACTTCCGTTAATGTCGTACTCACAGTAGGTTCCTCTCCTTTTGGTCAAGCTTATATAAAAAAACGGATAACCTAGGCTGCATTACCGAGTCGCCAGCACGTTCGTTTCGTATTCTTTCACGTCTGCCAGCCAAGCTTCACGCACTGGCACGCCTTGCGTTGCGCAGAAGTAATCCCAAATGGCACCGTACGGATACGATTTGAATTCTTCGACCAACGCCAGCCGCGATGTGTAATCGCCGTCCAGTTCCAATTGCTTCAGCTTGTCGAGCGGCTCCAGCATCGCCCACAACAGCGCTTTTTGCGTGTTGCGCGTCCCGATGACCCAAGCCGCGATATGATTGATGCTGCCGTCGAAGAAGTCGAGACCGATGTGCGTACGGTCCAGCAGCTCGCCGCGTACCAGCTCGCGGGCGATTTCCAACAGCTCGTCGTCCATCGTCACGACGTGATCGCTGTCCCATCGCACCGGGCGGCTGACATGAAGGAGAAGCTCGCGGCCAAACAACAGCCAGGAGGACAACTTGTTAGAGATCGTCTCCGTCGGATGGAAATGGCCGGCGTCGAAGCAGACCGCTTTGCCGCGAGACAACGCATACCCCATGTAAAATTCATGCGAGCCGACGACATAGCTCTCCGAGCCGATCCCGAACAGCTTGCTCTCCACCGCATCGATATTGTATTTCTCATCGATCGGTTCGGCGAAAACTTCATCAAGAGCCTCCATCAAACGAGCCCGAGGCGTGAGTCGATCCACCGGCGAATCCTTGAAGCCATCCGGGATCCAGACGTTAGTCACGCACGGCTGGCCGAGCTCCCGTCCAAACGACTCGGCAATCTTGCGCGACGCTTTGCAGTGGTCGATCCAGAACTTGCGGATATCCAGGTCCGGGTGACTAAGCGTGAACCCGTCCTTGGCTTTCTCGTGCGAGAAGCAAGTTGGGTTAAAATCCAGCCCCAGCCCCCGCTCCTTCGCCCAATCTACCCAACCGGCAAAGTGTCTAGGCTCCAGGGCGTCAAGCTCAACCCGTTCGTCCGTATCGGCATAAATTGCATGAAGATTGACCTTGTGCCGGCCGGGAATCAAGCGAAGCGCCTCGTCTAGATCCTGCCGCAGTTCGTCCGGCGTCCGCGCCCGGCCCGGATAACTGCCGGTAACCGCCAGGCCGCCGCCCAGCTCTTGATCCTTGCCCAGGAATCCCTTGACGTCGTCCCCCTGCCAGCAATGCAGCGAAATCTTGATTTGACTCAGTCGGGCCAGTGCAGCGTCGACGTCGGTTCCATGGTGCTCATACAGCTTTTTCGCCTCGTGATAGCTGGTTTGAATCGCGTTGTCCATGTTCTGTTCCTCCTTTTGCATAATTTATCTATAGCTCCGTCCAACCGTCATCGTGCCAACAAATTCACGAACCGTTTCCGCGCCTCTGTAATCGGGTCGGCATTGCTCCCCCGAGGAACATACGTCTGGATCGGAAAAGACCGCCGAATCATCTCACGCCCCTCGCCGATATCGCGAATCGCGCCGCTGCTGATCATTTGCACCAGCAAATTGCCCAAAGCCGTCGACTCCGTCGGCCCGGCTTCCACTTGGATGCCTGACACGTCCGCCGTCCATTGGCACAGCAGCCCATTGTTGGCACCACCGCCGACGATATGCAGCGTCTCCGGCTGTTGACCGGTCAGCCACTCAAGTTCTTTCAAGTAAAAATCATAGGACAAGGCCAAGCTGTCAAAAATGCACCGCGCCACCTCGCCCGGCGTATCCGGAACCGGCTGGCCCGTCGCCGCACAGAACCGCCGAATCTCTTCAGTCATATTCGCCGGGTTCAGGAATCGATCGTCGTTACAATCGATCAAGGAACGAAACGGCGAGACCGCCTCCGCCAATTCCACCAATTCGGCGTAGCTGTGTTGTTTGTCGTAATCCTTACGAACCTCTTGGATCAACCACATGCCCATGATGTTTTTCAAAAAGCGGTACGTTCCGTACGCGCCCCATTCATTGGTATAGTTACGCTCCATCGCTTCCGCCGTCGCCAGAGGCGTCTGCCGCTCGACGCCGATCAGCGACCACGTCCCGCTGCTGAGGTACGCCCACGAATCGCCGCTGGCCGGAACGCCTAACACGGCGGAGGCCGTATCGTGCGTTGCCGCGACGATCAGCTCGCATTCGGGCAACCCATAATCCCGAACCAATTCCGGCTTGATCTTCCCAAGCCGCGTCCCGGGCTCAGTTAGCGCCGGAAACTTCGATCGGGGCAACCCCAGCAACTCAAGCAATCCCGGGTCGTAATCGCGGGTTTGCAGGTTTAATAACGCGGTTGTCGAAGCGTTGGTCATCTCACTGATCCGCCGCCCGGATAACAAATAATAGAGATAATCCGGAATGAGCAGGATCTGCTCTGCCGTCGCCAACTCCTCGCGGTCATGCGCGAATAACTGGTACACCGTATTGAAAGGCAGATGCTGAATGCCCGTTTTCTCATAAATCCGTGCAAATGGATGGATCTCGTGAACTTGAGGAACTGCTTCAAGCGTACGGGAATCGCGGTAAGCATAAACCTCGCCGATCCGTTCCCCTTTCCCGTCCAGCAGCGCATAATCGACCGCCCATGTATCAATGCCTAGCGTACAGTTCTCGATCCCAAGCTGTTTGGCCTGCTGTAGCCCACAGAGGATTTCCCGATATAAATGATCGATATCCCAATAACAATGCCCGTCACGTTCGGAAAACCCGTTGTCAAACCGGTGGATTTCCTGCAGCGACAACCGTCCATCCTGCAGTTCTCCCCTTACCAGCCTCCCGCTGGAGGCGCCGATATCAACCGCAACGTAATCTCTCATCGTTCAGCGCTCCTCGCTCTGAAATGCTGCCTGTTCTTACTTCTATCCTATGTCCGTTTTGTTTTATAGTCAACATAAACAAAGATAATTTATGTTGTTTTATTTTTGTTTTTGTCTATTCCGTGAAGCAACTCTGTCTTACTCACCCGCTTCATTCCCGAAATACGGTTGCCAAGCGCCCCTTTTTCTCGCTATGATGGGAGGGAACCCAAGACCCTGGTGTCTTGACAATATGAACGGATCCCGAGGTGAATCGCCATGCTGGCGGCAGAACGCAAACAAAAAATCATCGACCTGCTTCATCAGGACAAGCGTGTCCTGGTGTCCGAGCTTAGCCGGATGTTCGAAGTAACGGAGGAGACGATCCGCCGCGACCTGGAGAAGCTCGAGAAAGAGGGGATCGCAACCCGCTCCTACGGCGGCGCCATACTCAACCGGCACACGAACGAAGATTTGCCGTATACGACCCGGAACACGCTTAATGTGGAGATCAAACGGGACATCGCGCTCAAGGCCATCGACCTAGTGAACGACGGCGACACGCTGATGATCGACCCGAGCTCTACAAGCTTTGAATTTTTGAAGACGCTGCATTCCAAAAACAACGTTACCGTCATCACCAATTCCGTCAGCGTCCTGAACGAATTCGCCAGCTCAAACCTGAACATTATTTCCACCGGCGGTTCGCTGCGCGCGCGTTCCCTGTCGCTGGTCGGCCCCGCCGCCCAGGAAACAGTGCAGAAGTACAACGTCGACACCGCGATCATCAGTTGCAAAGGCATGTCGCCGGACAAAGGCATCTCCGATTCCAACGAGCCGGAATGCGAGCTGAAGAAGCACATGCTCCGTCACGCGGACAAAGTCATTTTGCTGGCCGACCATACGAAATTTGACAAGAATGCTTTCGTCAAGCTGGCGGACTGGGAGCAAATCGACTATCTAATCACGGACGAGCGCCCCTCCGATGCCTGGCTTCAGCTTCTGCAAGGCAAGAACATCGAAGTGTTGTATTAACCAACGAGTAGCGCAAACACGATGCCCGGCCCATGAACTCCGATCGTCAGATCGTTTTCGATGTCCGCCGAGCGGCTTGGGCCGGAGATGAAATGGATGCCGGCAGGCAAAGCCTCGCGTCCGACCGCATCGAACGTTTCCAGCACCTCGCCCAAACGGGTTTTCATCCGGTCTACGGGGATGATCGCGAACAGCGCCGTCGGCAACAGGCTAACCGAGCGCCCTTCCTCCGCGGCCGACTGAACGACCAGCGAACCGGTATAAGCGACGGCAAAGTCCGGCGCCACGATGCCGAAGTCCGCCTCCGCCGCCCGGGCGATCCAGGCCTCGGAGCGATGCCCGTTCCACACGGACACGCGGGCGCCGTCTGCGGCAAGCGCCTCATCCAGTCCGAGCTCTGCCAGAAGCGGGTTGTCCTGGCGTAGAATATAACGGGCGCCAAGCGCTTGCGCCTTGGCCATAATATACGCCTTGGCCGCTTCGAGATCGGCCAACCGGGAGACATGCCCCCCCGCTGCCGTAAAATTGTCCTCAAATCGAGCCAACCGCTCCTCCAGGCTCCAATCCAGCTCCCTCCAGTACGCCGGCGCTCCCCGGAACGGATGATCCGGCGCTTCCCGCAGCCGCGACCGCTTGAGTTTCCCGGCAATCCGGTCCATAAACTGCTCCTGCTTCTGCCGCGCTTCCACTTCCTTCACTTTTAACCAATCGTTATATTCGTTATCCATCATAGGTATGACCTTCTTTCCGGTCGATTGGCTTAGCCGCACGCTTGTGTAGCGCCGCCTTCATTCGCTCCTGCGCGACCGTGCCGGTCACTGTTTGCGCAACGGAAGCGCGCAGTTCATGCTGAAGCGCATCCCAGCGTTCGCGGAACGGTTCGTTTGCCAGGCTTGGCGCAATGCGGTAACGATTCCAGCCCTTCAGCGGGCCAATCCGCGCCGAAATTTCACCGTTGCGAACGATAATTCTCTGCAAGACCCTTCCCGCCTTCAGCGCGCGATGGAACCGCTTGGAGCTTGACGTCACGGCGGCAAAGCCCCTCATCCCTGCCGTCTCCAGCTTGTTTCCAAAGCCTCGCTCGACCTTGCGCCTGCGCAAATAGACAAGCATGTCGTGCAGCGGGATTTTGACCGGACACGCTTCATAACAGGCACCGCACAAGCTGGAGGCCGAAGCGATATCGTCCCAATCTGCTACATTCTTGTTCAGCGCCGGCGTCAGGACCGCTCCGATCGGGCCGCTGTACGTTCCGCCGTAAGCATGGCCGCCGATATGGCGATATACCGGACAAGCGTTGAGGCAGGCTCCGCAGCGGATGCAGTTCAGCAGCTCCTGAAACTCCGGATCACCCAGTTGCTCGGACCGGCCGTTATCGAGGATGATGATGTGCATCTCCTTCGGGCCGTCCCCATCCGCTGTACGGCGCGGTCCGGTGATGCCGGACATATAAACCGTCAACTTCTGACCGGTCGCCGAGCGCGGCAGCAGCGTCGCCATCACCTCGAGGTCACTCCAGGAGGGGATGATGCGCTCCATGCCCATAAACGTGATTTGCGTTTTCGGCACGGTCGACACCATGCGGGCGTTGCCTTCGTTCTCGAACAGCACGATCGAACCGGTCTCGGCGATCGCGAAGTTGCAGCCGGTCATGCCGATGTCCGCCGCCAGAAACTTCGCCCGCAGCTTCCGGCGCACGAAGCCCGCCAGCACGCTCGTTTCCGGCGGCAGCTCTTCCCCCGCCTCGCGGGACAGCAGCTCGGCGATCTGGTAACGGTTTTTATGAATCGCCGGGATGATGATATGCGAAGGGGCTTCACCGGCAAGCTGAATGATATATTCGCCCAGATCGGTTTCAACCGCCTCCACGCCCGCTTCTTCCAGCGCCCGGTTGATGTGCAGTTCCTCGCTGACCATCGATTTCGACTTCACGACGGAACAGGCTTGCTTGCGTGCCGCAATCTCCAAAGCAATCCGCACCGCCTCTTCACCGGTCGAAGCAAAGTGAACATGCGCCCCATTCGCCCGAGCTTGCTCGGCAAACCGATTTAAGTAGTAATCGAGATGCGCGATCGTATGCAGGCGAATTTGCCGCCCCTGCTCCCGCCATTCCTCCCAATTCCCATGGTCATCGGCGGCTTTCCGCTTCCCGTCGCGCAGACGTTCGGTCGTAAATCGCACCGCCTTACGCAAGAAATCATTGTTTAGTGCTAGATCCGCTCGCTCTTTTACGCTGCTCATGCCCCGCTCACCCCCTCATACAGCAGCTCCGCCAGATGCATCACGCGTACCGGCTGACGGCGGTGCCGAAGTTGACCGGCGATATTCATCAGGCAGGCCATGTCCAACCCGGTCAGTACCTCGGCTGACGTCTCCAGGACGTGGTCGGCTTTTTCCGTCACCATCGCCCCGGATATATCGGCCATCTTCACAGCAAACGTCCCCCCGAAACCGCAGCAATCCTCCGCAAATGGGAGCGGTACAAGCTCCATGCCCCTCACGTTTTGGAGTAGTGCCATCGGCTCCTCCCTGATTCCGAGCAACCGACTGCCATGACAGGACGGGTGGTACGTAACCTTATGCGGAAACGTCGCCCCAAGTTCGGTTACGCCCAGCACCTGAACGAGGAATTGGGTAAATTCATACGACTTCGCTTTCAAGTCCTCGGCCATCGCCAGCCGGACCGGATCCTGCTCGAACAGCTTCGGGTAGTGATGAATCATTCCGATGCATGAGCCTGAAGGTCCAACAACGAAATCGCTATCTGAAAAAGCCTCAAGCAGCGTGGCCGCCGAACGTCGCGCTTCATCCCAATACCCGCTGTTGAACGCCGGCTGACCACAGCAGGTTTGCACCTGCGGAAATTCCAGTTTGACGCCGACCCGAGCCAGCAATCGGGCCATCGCTTCCGCGATGCGCGGGTACACCGCATCGCCGATACAAGTGACAAACATCGAAACCTTGATGCCAGTCTCGGTCGTTGCCGTGTCCGCTTTATCCAGCAGCTCCATCCTCGCACCTCCCTTAGGTTTTTATGCTACCTTACAAACGCCGCCGGGACACCACCGTCGATCGTCAGCATGCAGCCGGTCGTTTTCGCCGACTTGGACGAAGCAAAGAAGGCGACGCCCTCGGCGATATCGCGCGGATAAATATTTACCAGCAGCGTCGTGCGCTTGCGGTAATACTCCTCCAGTTGGTCCGGCTCAATGCCGTAAGCGGCGGCCCGTTCATTCCGCCAGTTAGAATTCCAAATGGCCGAGCCCTGCAAAATCGCATCGGGCAAAATCGTATTCACCCGAATGCCCAGCTCCCCGCCCTCGGCCGCGATGCAGCGGGCCAAATGAGCTTCGAGTGCCTTGGCGGAGCTGTAAGCAGTGACGTTTTTGCCGGCGTACACCGAGTTCTTCGAGCCGATAAACACCATGCTGCCGCCGAGGCTTTGCTCCTTCATCAGCTTGAACGCTTCCCGCGCGACGAGAAAATATCCCGTCCCCAGCACAGACATATTCAAATTCCATTCCTTTAACGAAGTTTCCGTGAACGGGCTGGACGTCGCTAACCCAGCGTTATTCACGATGATATCGACGCCTCCGTAGGTTAACGCTGTTTCGGCGTAAGCAGCCGTGACCTGTTCTTCACTCGTTACATCCATCTTCACCGCCAGTGCCCGGTTCTCGCCGTATTGGGCATTAATTTCGGCAGCAATCTTCTGCGCACCCTCCAAATTGAGATCTGCCAACACGACATGAGCTCCCTCTCCAGCCAGTCGCCGAGCCGATTCACTGCCAATCCCGCCAGCGCCTCCGGTAATGAATGCAACCTTGCGGGAGAATTCCGCTTCTGCCGGAGCCAATGACAATTTGTACAGCTCAAGCGGCCAATACTCGACGTTGTAGGACTCGTTCTCACTGAGCGATACGAATTGACCAAGAGCCGTTGCACCTTTCATCACCGCGATCGCCCGATGGTATAACGCCCCGCTCAGCTTGGAGTTGACCCAGCTTTTGCCGGTGTTCAGCATGCCCACGCCAGGGATCAGAATGACGCGCGGTGCAGCGTCAAACATGGCGTCATTTGCCTGTTTATTGCGCTCAAAATAAGCTTGGTAACGCGCTTTGTAATCGGCGATTCCTGCCGCCAGCTTCTCTTTCAGCCCGGTGACGTCTGCGGCATCCGGCTTCCAGTCGATGAAAAGCGGCACCACCTTGGTGTGCACCAAGTGATCGGGACAAGCCGCTCCAATCTGCGACAGCCCACCCGCATCCTTGCTGCCGGCAAATTCGAGCACGTCCGCCTCGTCATCGAACGTGACGATGACCGGCTTCTCCCCGCTCGCCAACCCACGGATCAGCGGCATGACCTCGGCCGCGATCGCTCGGCGCTGTCCGGCTTCGAGCGGCTCAGCCAACTGCCCGCCAAACACGCGGCCTTCCGCGGCTTGAGTACCGCTTTTCGCTTCAATATACGCCTCCGCCTCATTGATAATGGCAATGGTTTTGGTGTAACAATCCTCTTGCGTCTCTCCCCAAGTCACCAGCCCGTGCTTTTCCATCAACACCAACTCCACATCCGGGTTGGCCAGTACGCCCTCTGCGATCATTTTGGATAACATAAACCCTGGGCGTATATAAGGAACCCACACAAACCGATTGCCGTAGATTTCCCGGGCCATTTCTTGGCCGTTATCGGCACAGCACAAGCTGATGATCGCGTCCGGATGTGTATGGTCCACATGCTTGAAGGGCAAAAACGCATGAAGCAGCGTTTCAATCGATGCTCGCGGATGTTTGGCGTCGATCATACAGTTCGTCAGGTAAGCCACCATCTCTTCATCCGACATCTCCTCCCGCTCAAAAAGGGGCCGAATGTCGTCCATGCACAATCCGGTGAAGTTACCGGCTTTCATCGTTGCGAGATCCGAACCGCTGCCCTTCACCCACATCACTTCAACATCCCGGCCACGGAAGTCTTTCTCCATGGTTTTGCTCGACGTATTGCCGCCACCCCAGTTGCACACCCGTCGGTCTGCCCCAAGTAAATTAGAACGGTAGACGATTTGCTCCAATCCCGTGGATAAAGCCGATGCTTTGGATGAGTCCCATAAGTTCTGTACCATAATTACCTCCATTTTTGTTTGTTTGGTTTTTCCTTTATTTTTGTTTGTTTTAATTTTAAACGATTTGGTTTGTTTTGGGTATAGCGCTTTCATAAAATACCGATTAAAATTTTGGACTTTGGGCACTTATCGCTTTATCGGATTAAAGCAATTGGTAATTGGGTACTCTTCACACCTCTCTCCACGATTATCCCTTTAGCTCAGAAAGCAGTGATTGCAGGATTCGAGTTATCCAGGGAGATGGTGAATAAAAAATAATGCAAAAAAGTTTATTAAAGTGAGGTTAAAAGCTTGATTCAAGAACGTATGTTTGGTAAAATTACCATATAGCGAACATACGTACGTATTTTCATTGAAATGGGGGTAGCGATCATGGGAGACAGTTCGGATACGGATCTTCAAATTATTAACAGATTCTATCAGAATGAGGAGGCCTGCATAGAGGCGTTAATTGCCATGAAGTGGCCTACTGGCTTCGTCTGCCCGCGCTGTGATTACCCTCGGTGTACCCGCCTGACCACCCGACGTATCCCCTTGTTTGAGTGTGGACGATGCATGCATCAAACTTCACCTTTGGTCGGTACCATTTTTGAAAGAACACATCTCTCTCTAATGAAGTGGTTTCGCGCTCTGGAGCTATTCCTGCTCCCCGACGGCATCTCGGCGATGCGGCTAAGTCAGGTGATCCAGGTCACCTATAAGACCGCCTGGTTGATGCTGCACAAAATACGCCATACCCTCGGTGAGTCCGATGCCCGGGTACTACTGAGTGGTGATGTGAAAGTGAATAGCGACCAGTACGGTCGCAACCCGTCCCGGTGTCAGTTCCCCCACCCGCATGCCACGGCGGTCGTAGCCGGATGCACGCTAACGGAATCAGGCGAACCAGAGTTAGTCAAAATACGCCTGTTGCCTCACAAAAGAGGCGATGGAAGAAGGCCCAACCGCCTTGAACTCGACGAGTTTATAACCCGAAATGTGGATGTTCGTACTTCTGCCGTACAGTCGTTCCCTCTGGCTTTTCGGTTATATACTCCCTTGCGAAAATTGGTGAGAGAGGCGTGGGATTCACTGAAGAGTACCTATGTTGCCTTAGGATCGAAGCATCTTCAAGCGTACCTGAACGAATTCACCGGACGCCGGCAACTGCATCTAGCTGGAACGAAAGAAACGCAACAGCAGAGGCTGCTAAAGTTGCTTTCCATGTGTGTATCGGTTACAGCAATCTCTTACCACAAACTAATCGCCCGTCAACTGAATTCTCCCCTTGCAGCTGCGGCCTAATCATAGACTCGACTACCGCTCTAGTCGTCGCCTTACATCGTTTTTTCGCTTCTTTCGCTTCTTTCGCTTCTTTCATTTCTTGCGTTTGGACTGCTACATTCTGATTTAAACTTAATTGTTTCTTCTCTTTAAGCTACTTTCTTTCGCATTAAGCTACTTTCTTCTCATTAAGTTACTTTCTTCCTCTTGGCTGTTTTCTTCATCCTAAACTACTTTCATCTCGGAAGATCTTCTTGTTGTCCCGATTCATTCGGATTCATTTCAAGACCGGCCGTAACCTGATCAAATGGGATAATCGTTAAGGGAGGGGGTCAGACATAGGTGACGGTGGGGGCTGACGGAGGGTGTCGGGGGTGACAGGGGTGGCAGGGGGGCGGTGGGGTGAGAGAGGGTTGACCTTACCTCTTTGAATCACAAAAAATACTGGTCCCCAAGGCGAAGTTTCGCCTCGAAAGGACCAGTCCAGTTCATACTAATTTATTTTGCCGCCCACTTCGCTCCACCTCGCAGCAGTTTTGCTACCTCGGGATGCTGAAACGTGGGGAGGTGATGCCCCGGCATCAGGAACACGACCTTGCCGAGTCCATAAGCATGCGCCCAGGCCGCTGGCCAATCTTGGCCTTCATGGTGGTACGTGAGCAGCACCTCTTTGGCGCAAAACGGATCGAATTCGAAGCGATAAGGCTCTTCCGCCAGCACAAAGGGGTCGATCCCTTCCACGACCGGATGCCCAGCCCCGACCACTACCTGGAACTCAAGCTCCGTATATGGCGGATGCTCTGTAAACTTGGCCCCGATTAATTGGGCCAACTCCGGTCGGACCTGCAGGGAGATCCCGTTATGCACGACAAGCAACCCGCCGCCATTTGCCACGTAGGTAAGCAGCCCCGCCGCCTGCTCCGCGCTAACCGCGTCCTCCCAACGGTCCGTATAGGAGATGCAGAGATCGTACTCCTCTAGTGTTCCAGCGGCCAGCATGCCGTAATCCAGGCTGGTCGTAAGCTCGAAATCATCCTGCAGAATCCGCTCCAGCTCATCTTGTACCGCGTTCAGCGGATGGTAAGGCGCGTCAGCGTTATTGCCGATTACCCATGCGTTTTTCCGCGTGTTACTCATCTCCGTCATCCCCCTTTTACCAAGCGTAAGCTTGTGGTGCCGAACCTCCCGGACCCGGGAAGATCTCATCTAATCTCTTCAACGCGGCCTCATCCAGCTTGATATCGACCACCCGCAATGTATCCTGGAACTGCTCCAGCGTACGCGGTCCGATGATCGGCGCGGTCATCGCGGGATTCACGAGAGTCCAAGCCAAAGCCACGTTGGCTTCGCTTTCACCCAACTCCTGACACAACGCTGAGAATGCCTCAAGCTGCGGACGGAACTGCTCGTAGCGGTTATCGTTCGCCGTGCGCGAGCCAGCTTGCTTCTTTGACGCGTTGCCGCCGAGCAACCCGCCTTCGAGCGGGCTCCAAGCTACGACGCCGATGCCGAGATGCTCGGCGGCTGGCAACACTTCCAGCTCCGGCAAACGGCAGAGCAGATTATATTTATGCTGCTCCGATACGAGGCCCAGCATATGGCGGTTCTTCGCCTCATACTGCGCCTTCACCAGATCCCAACCGGCGAAGTTACTGGAGCCAACATAACCGATTTTCCCTTGCAGGATGGAAACTTGGAATGCTTCCCACAGCTCATCCCAAGATACGTTGCGGTCGATATGGTGCATTTGGTACAACTCGATGTGGTCGGTTTGCAGCCGGCGCAGCGAGCCTTCCAGATGGCGGCGGATTTTATAGGATGATAACCCGGCTGGGCTGTTTGGTCCGTCGAGGGGATCGCTCATATCGCCATGAACCTTGGTGGCCAGCACGACTTTCTCGCGGCGACTTCCGCCTTGGGCAAACCAGCGGCCAATGATTTCTTCTGTCTTCCCAGCGTTTTCGCCCCATCCGTAAATATTGGCCGTATCAAAAAAGTTCACGCCCGCATCCAGCGCTGCGTCCATGATCCGGAATGCTTCCTTCTCGTCGGTGTTCACTCCGAAGTTCATCGTGCCGAGGCACAGCTTGCTCACTTTTATTCCAGAACGTCCTAAGTACGTGTATTCCATTTGTCGATACCTCCATTTTCAATTAAGGATCCTTCTTGTTTACCACGGTAAGATATGGCCATCCACATCAAGGAATACCGGCGCCTCGGCAGGCTCGCTTCGCCGCTGCTCCATCGCCTCTCGGATAATGATCCATAACTTGCCGGCCGATTGTTCCGGTGTGAGGGTTGCGGCGGAATCTTTTTCCCCGCGCATAAACGTCTGCACCCAGCCGGGATGAAGGACTAGCACTTGTCCCCCTTGCGCTTTCACGCCGTTATGGACGACGTTCGAATGCATGTTCACTGCCGTCTTCGACATCGTATAGGCGAACCAGCTGTCCCTGTAGCATTGGCCGATGCTTCCCGCTTCTGAGGAAATGTTGGCGATCGTCCGCGACTCGCTGTTCAGGATCAATCTAATCAGTGCATTCGTCATCCGCAGACTGCCCAAAGCGTTGACGTTGAATACCTGCAGCATTTCTTCAAAGTTTAACTCGCCGAGGACCGTCATTTCGATATCGCCCAGAATCGCCGCATTATTGATCAGGAGGTCCAACGAATCCGTGTGCTCCCGCACCTTGGCGGCTGCCGCCTGCACGCTGGCATCGCTGCCCACGTCCAGATCCACAAGAATCAACCGGTTGCCGTACGTCGAAACCAACTCCGGCAGCCCTGGATCCGCCGAATTGAACCTCCCGGCAAACACCTGGTGGCCTTCCTCCAGCAGCTTGCGCACCAGTTCAAGTCCGATGCCGTGATCGGCGCCGGTCACCAATGCCGTATAACTCATTGCCGTCCACTCCCCTTCTCCGAAGCCCAATCTGCTCATTCTGTCCGAGGCCGCGGTCTCTTTTATTGTAAACGCTTTTTCTCGGCGTTAAAAGGGGGCATGCCTTCCGGCAGCCCCCTTTGCATTCGATAACTTTTCTTATGATTTTACTACGCCTTTTTTTAGAATCACGTTAGCGTACAACGCTTTTTCCCCGGTGGAGACGATCGCATACGCCTGTTTGGCCCGTTCGTAAAAGGCAAACCGCTCGACTTCCTCGAACGGCTGATCCGCCGAGTGGTGGCGGCTCACGATCTGACGGTACTCATCCCAAATCGGCGTTTCGACCGGATCGCCGGGCATGACCGCCATCAACGCGAC
The DNA here is from genome assembly GCF_037969915.1 of Paenibacillus sp. FSL R7-0216. Taxonomy (NCBI): domain Bacteria; kingdom Bacillati; phylum Bacillota; class Bacilli; order Caryophanales; family Paenibacillaceae; genus Paenibacillus; species Paenibacillus sp. FSL R7-0216. Next base: position 3,655,340 of record NZ_CP150222.1, read on the forward strand.
CGGGTGGTCCACGTAGACGTCGAGCGGAAACAGCGGCAGGATGGCATCCAGCAACGCGGGGATGCCGTGACCGTCACAGCGGATTAAGCGCTGGGCGTGGCTGGCTGCCGGAAAATTGCCGTCGGCAAGCACGATCTCGTCCGAATGCCCCATTTCCATCAGAGTCTTCAACAGCTCAGGTGAAAGGAGGCTGGATATCCCTTTTAACATTTTATCGACCTCCCAAGTCGTTCGAATCGCTCATAGGCGGCGGCCCAAGCCGACTGGCTTTCCTCAGACTCCGGCTCGTAAATCCGGAGCGGGAAGGATGCCTTGACCAGTGCGAGGCCTTCCTGCAAATCCTTAAGCCAGCCGCCGGTTCGCAGCTGGACAAGCAGATTGCCGATCGCGCTGGCTTCCACCGGTCCTGCCCAGACCCGGCGACCGATCGCTTCTGCCGTAAACCGGCAGAGTAGCTCGTTCTGAATGCCGCCGCCGACCACATGCAGCCCGGCAAACCGCAAGCCGGTCAGTTCCTCGGCCTGCTCCAACACCTGGCGGTAGCGGAGTGCCAGGCTTTCGAGGATGCAGCGGGCGAAGGCACCGGGCGATTCCGGTACCGGCTGGCCCGTTTCTCGGCAGTAAACCCGGATCTCCTCCGGCATGTCGACCGGATTCATAAACCGCAAGTCATCCGGGTCGATCAAGGTGCGCAGCGGCGCGGCCTGCTCAGCTAGCAGTACGAGTTCGGAGAAAGAGTAAACTTCGCCGTCCTGCTCCCATTTGCGTTTACACTCTTGGAGGATCCACAGGCCCATGATGTTTTTGAGCAATTGGTAGGTGCCGTCCACGCCGCCCTCGTTAGAGAATTGGCGCTCCAGCACCTCCGACGTCAGCAGCGGCTTCGCCATCTGAGTCCCCAGCAGCGACCAGGTGCCGCTCACGAGGTAGGCGAACGCCGGCGAATCCGCCGGCACGGCCGCAGCCGCGGATTCCGTGTCGTGCGAGGCTGCGGCGATGATCTTGATCGGCGGCACGCCAAGCTCCGCACATACCTCCGCCGTCAATTCGCCGATTTCGGTGCCCGGGGGTACAGGATCGGGGAGTATCGCGCTCGGGATGCCGAGCTCCTCCATCAATGTAGCGTTCCACGCGCCCCTTCCCGGATCGAACAGCCCCGTCGTCGTCGCCATCGTAAATTCGCAAACGCGCCGGCCGGTCAGAAAATAGCTCAGCAAATCCGGCGTCAACAACAGCGTTTCGGCCAGATCCAGCTTGGGAGAACCGGCTTTTCTCATGGCATACAGCTGATACAACGTGTTAAAGGGCATAAACTGCAGTCCGCTTTCGCGGAACAATCGCTCCGGGCCGACCAGGGCGGATACCTCCTCGACCATTCCTTCGGTTTGACGATCCCGATAATGGTACGGAATGCCGAGCAGCTCTCCGTTTCGATCCAACAGGCCAAAATCGACGCCCCAGGTATCGATGGCGCAGCTCTCCGGCCGGTACCCGGCCTGGAACGCTTTGCGAATGCCGGTTTTGATCTCTCGCAGGAGCATCGGCGTATCCCAATACAGGTGCCCGCCGATTTGGACCGGAACGTTTGGGAAACGGTGAACCTCGATGATATTCAGCTTCCGAACGCTGGAAGAGCCGTTGTCGGCACCGGCACCGGAGGGGTAACCAAGGCGCTCGGAGATGATCTCGCCGACGAACGCCCGACCGCTGCTAGCTCCTAAATCAAACGCGAGGACGCAAGGGAAACGTTGTTGTTCCGATGACATGACCTTCACCGTCCAATCACTTCATTTTTTGCAGCAGCGTGATCCGGTAGTCTTCACTTTCGAGCGCCGCGATGTCCAAGACCTCCTGGTTCGTTAAAGGGACAGGCGTACCCGCCGCCTTCGCGTTTAAGTAAATTTTCGCGCTTTCCTCCACGACCTGGGTCCGGTAGTAAGCCTCCCGCAAATTGCGGCCCGTCGTCACCAGCCCATGGTTCCCAAGCAAAATCGAGCTCGCCTCGTTCACCTTTTCGGCGACCGCATTCGCCAGCAGATCCGTCGTTGGGATCAAATACGGGATAAACGCCGTCCGACCGACCAAAGCGGCCTGATCCGGGAACATGATCGGCAGGTCCCGTTCGATCAGCGTAAAAGCGATGCAATGGGACGGGTGTGTATGCACCATGGCTCCCATTTCGGGCTTTTGGCGGTAGCCATATAGATGCATCAGCACCTCGGACGACGGACGCAGGCCGATCTCGGTCACTTCCCCCGTCGGGATATCCACCTCGATCCACTTCTCCGGCTCGATCTCCTCGAGCGCGAAGCCGCTCGGCGACAGATACATCTTATCGCCAGCCCGGGCGCTGATGTTGCCGCCCGGCCCCACGACCAACCCGCTCTCCACAATCTTACGGGCATATTTGCAAAGCTCCTGGCGTGTTTCCATGTTTTGCATCTCGTTTAGCTCCTTTATAGGCTTGAGTAACGGTTTACTTGTACAGCGGTCCAAACGCGGTGCACGCCCGGAAGTCTGCGCTCTCCGCATCCTCGGTACCGAACAGGCCCCAGGCCCGCGGACGGAACACCTTCTCCTTCGGCACGTTGTGCATGCTGACCGGGATGCGCAGGATTGACGCCAGCGTGATGAGATCGGCGCCGATATGGCCGTAGCTAATCACGCCGTGGTTCGCGCCCCAGTGATCCATCACGTCGTAGACGCTAGCGAACGCGCCGCTGCCGGTTAGGTTTGGCGCAAACCAGGTCGACGGCCACGTTGGGTCCGTTCGTTTATCCAGCGTGTCGTGCACTTGCTCCGGCAGATCCACCGAGTACCCCTCGGCGATTTGCAGCACTGGCCCGAGCCCTTTGACCAGGTTGAGCCGGGTCATCGTCATCGGCATGCCGCCACGGGTCAAATAGTCGGTGGAGAATCCGCCGCCGCGGAAATACTCCAGCGAAGCCGGTCGGAATTGCGTCGCTTGCAACATGCGATCGACCTCCTCGTCGCTGATCTCCCAGAACGGCTTGATGATGGGAGCGCCGTCCTTCATTTGCTCGCCGGTTCCGTCGAGCGCCGCCGAACCGGAGTTAATCAAGTGCAGGAGACCGCCCGCAGCGCGTCCTTCCAGCTTATGGCCGGTCACCCGCTCCACGGAGGCCGGGCTCCAGTACGTACGCACATCGGCAAAAATCTGCGCCGTATTCGTCAACAAATACCCAAACAGCATGCCGACGCCGTTCAGACTGTCGTTTTCCGTTGCCAAAAGGTAAGGCGCGCGCGTGCCGTTCCAGTCGAACGACGAATTGAGCATCGTCTCCATGAAATCGCCGTTCGGGAAGTGATCCGTCCACTGGCGCTGCCCCTGGAAGCCGGAAGCAATCGCGTGATGGCCTTGCGCTTCTTCCTCGTACCCCAATTCGGCAAGGCGCGGGTTGCCGATCATCAGGTCGCGCGTGATCAGCGTCATTTTAACGACCGTCTCCCATTCTTGGTCCTTGCGCTCCCGCGTCGTCTGTAGCTGGGCCGGGTTATTATCCGGACCTTCCTGGCAATTTCCCTTGACCCAGGCCAATGCTGCATCGTATTCCTCGGGATCATAAATCCCTTCCTCCATCCGCCGCGTGAACTCGGTCATGTCGATATACTCGTTGCGCATTCCCAGATACTCCTGGAAAAAGGCGTCGTTCACCATCGACCCGGCGATCCCCATCGACACCGAGCCCATCGATAGATAGGCCCGGTCGCGCATCAGCGCCGCCGCCAGCCCGCTGCGGGCAAACCGCAGCAGCTTCTCCTGCACGTCGGCCGGGATCCGGTCGTCGCCTTCGTCCTGTACGTCCTCGCCGTAGATGCCAAACGCCGGCAGCCCTTTTTGCGCATGCGCGGACAACACGGCGGCCAAATACACCGCACCCGGACGGCCGGTGCCGTTAAAGCCCCATACCGCCTTCGGGATCTGCGGATCGGTATCCATCGTTTCCGTACCGTAACACCAGCACGGCGTTACGGTGATCGATACGCCGACCTCGGCCGCCTTGAATTTCTTCGCCGCGGCCGCCGCTTCCGCTACGCCGCCGATGCACGTATCGGCGATTACGCATTCCACCGGCTGCCCGTTCGGGTAACGGAGCTCCGCCTCTAGCAGCCGGGCCACCGCCTTGGCCAGGTTCATCGTCTGCTCCTCCAGCGATTCGCGTACGCCCCGTCTTCTGCCGTCGATCGTTGGACGAATGCCGATTTTCGGAAATCCATCCCGCCATCTGTAACCGTTTTCAACCATACCCAACCTGCCTCCTTGGACAATGAATTATAGTCCCATTCTAAAGTTGGCTCGGTACGTTCGGGAACCTACTATATTGCCCTCTTGCCGCCGCAACACCGCAAAATAGTGAACCGCCTCTCCGCTGCGTAATTTTCCTGCAATATCCTCCCATTCGCCTTCGCTTCCGCTATAATGGGAGTATCCAACGTTCGGGAGGAGCCCATCGTGCCGAAAATCGAAATTCCTCATCGCAAAAGCGACCGCTTCCGCTTCAAAAAAACGCCCGAGCTGCTGTACGCCGGCCAAGTCGTGGACGAACGCCGTTTCTACGCGCCGCCGCAAATCCACGACTATTGCGAGATCATCTATATCGTCGAAGGCCGAGGGGAATTCCGGATCGGGGGCACGACCTACGAAGTGCATCCCGGCGATGTCGCTGTCTATAACGCAGGCGTTCCGCATGAGGAACGTTCGGTGAGTCCAGAGCCTTTCAAGTTAATCTACTGCGGTGTTGGCAACGTGCATATCGACGGCGTACCGCCGGGACAGCTGCTGCCCGCCTCCGTCGACCCGGTGATCCCGTGCGAGAAATACGCCTACAAAGTCGAGAGCTACCTGTCGGAAATGCTGCAGGAATGCGATTCCCAAGTGCTCGGCTACGAGACGCTCAGCAACAACCTGCTCATGTCACTGATCACGCTCCTATATCGGATCGTTGACGTGAAGCATCCTTTTGATCCTTTGAAGGACAAGAACGAAATTACCGTCCGCACCAAGCAGTTCATCGATAAGAATTACACCCGCAGCATTACGCTCAAGGAAATTGCCGATACCCTCTACGTCAGTCAACATTATTTATCTCATCTGTTCAAAAAAGAACTTGGCGACTCGCCCGTCAACTATCTCATCACCCGCCGGATCGAGGAGGCCAAGCGCCTGCTCCGCGAAACCAACGCGCCGATACATGAAGTCGCCGCACGGGTCGGTTACGGGAACGACAAATATTTCTCCATGTTGTTCAAAAAAGTAACCGGCCAATCGCCCAGCGCTTTCCGGGAAACGAAATAAACCGGGCGCTTTGTGCTCTGTGCGGGCGTTTTTCACCATTATCCCTTTTGTTCAGGGGGCGTAAGTTTGCTCACCCGAGTTGGCTGTTTCTTGTTGTAGTCTTAACTGTCTTAACTTCTGATCAAACGGGATAATGCTGCAAAGCGTCCGACAAAGGGGATTCTCTGGCGCCAAAGCCGCTTCCCCTTCCCCATAAAAACAAAACAGCGCAAGTACCAGGGCGACCGCCCTTGGAACCTTGCGCTGCAAATTACGAAATTGTCTCCTATAGTTACACTGTGACGGTCAGATCAGCGGAAAGAGTGTCGCGGCTGTCGCCCCCGACTTGAACGGAGACTATGCAAGGAACCGCCGCAAAACGTAACTCGCGGTTCCAGATCCCCAGCTCCTCCAGGCCCAACATGAACTCGACGACACGACTTTCTCCCGGGTTCAGCTCGATTTTGTGGAACCCCTTCAGCTCGGCAATCCGCCGGGTGATGCCCGATTCCCGGGCTCGGATGTACAGTTGGACCGTTTCCGCCCCGCTCCTGGCCCCCGTATTTTCTACCTCGACGCGAACCTTCACCCGCTCCCCGTTCTCCAGCTCCGCCGTCGAGACGACTTCCCGGGACAAGGATAAATGGGCATAAGCAAACTGCGTGTAGCTTAACCCGTAGCCAAACGGGTACAACGGCGCGGAGGGCATATCGACGTAATTTCGGGTTCGTCCGGGATCCTTTTGGTTGTAATACACGGGAAGTTGGGCTGAGGATCGCGGCAGCGTCACGGGCAGCTTACCGCTCGGATTCGCGATGCCGAACAGGAGCTCCCCGATCGCCCGGCCGCCTTCCGTGCCGGGATACCACGCGCAGAGGACCGCACCGCATAAATCGACGACGTCGAGGAGCGCATGCGGGCGGCCTTGCACGATGACGGCGACGACCGGCGTGCCGGTGGCGGCAACGGCCTCGAGCAGTTCCCGCTGGACTCCGCCGAGCGAAAGGTCAGCCAGGTCGACGCCTTCGCCGCAGTCCATCTCGGACGGGCTGCCCTCTTTGACGATCGCCGCGCCGTTGTCTTCGAAGTCGCCTCCGAACTCTCGGGCGCTGCTTCCGCCGAGCACGAGTACCGCGACGTCCGCGCCCTGGGCAACTGCAACCGCCTCGGCGAAGCCTGCCTTGGACCGGTCGCGGATGCCGCATCCCAGGGCGTACACGACCTCGGTCTCTTCCGGGGCGCACGAACGGATGCCCTGCAGCACCGTCGTGCCCGCCCCTTCCCGCTGGACGCTCGTATAGTCGCCCAGCTGGTTGTACAAGCGGTCGGCGTTCGGGCCGATCACCGCGATCCTCCGCGTTCGGCCGACGATCGGCAGCAAGTCGCCTTCGTTCTTGAGCAGCACGGCCGATTCGCGGGCGACCTGCAGGTTCACGTCCCGGAATTCCGGGCTGCCGACAATGGAAATGGCCCGGAGCTCCGGCACGTAAGGCCGATCGAACAGCCCCAGCCGGAATTTTAGCCGCAGCACGCGCGCGGCCGCACGGTCAATCTCCGCTTCCTGCACCCGTCCTAGGCGTACCGCCTCTTCCAGCGTGGAAAAAGCGGTATCCCATAAGCTAATGTCGACGCCCGACGCCAAGGCGAGAGCAGCCGCGGACTCATAGGTGCCGGTTAGCGCCAACAGTCGGTCTACCGCGCAGCCGTCTGCCATCACCAGCCCTTCGAAGCCCCATTCCTCCCGTAGGATGCCGGTCAGCAAATCGCGGTTGGCATGGCACGGCACGCCATCAATTTCGTTATAGGCTGCCATGAAACCCGCAGCTCCGGCAAGAGCCCCTGCCCGGGCTGCCGGGAGGTGGATCTCCCGCAGCTCCCGCGGCCCGATGGCCCCCGGACCGGCGTTGCGCCCGCCTTGAGCCGCCCCCTGCGCGCATAAATGCTTCAGGACGACCGCGACGCGGTCCGGCGCATCCAGCTTCCGCGGCTCGTCGCCCTGCATTCCGCGTACCGCCGCTTCCGTGAAGCGGGCGGCCAAATGAGGATCCTCGCCGTAACATTCCTCCGAACGCCCCCAGCGCGGTTCCTGCAAAATATCGAGCGCCGAGACCAGCCCCACGTGCGCGCCGCGGCTGCGGATTTCCGCCGCCACATGGGCGTACGCCCGCTCCATCAGCTCGGGATTCCAGGTTGCCCCGGCGCCGAGATTGACCGGCAGCAGCGTCCCGTCCAGCGCCTGGTGGCCGTGCGGGCATTCTTCCGTCAACAGGACGGGAATGCCCAGCCGGGTATGCTCCAGCACGTACTGCTGCACCATGTTCGCCACCCTCGCGCTATCCGCCGCGGCTATGCCGTTATCGTAATTCACGCCCGACCAAGGGTCGCTGCGAAACAAGCCGTACAGCGCGCCCATTCCGCCGCCTTTGGCTACTTCGTCCCTGAACGCATCGGTCAACTCGAACGTATCTTCCTTCCGTACATAAGCGTCCCAGCCGTACATCCGCTGATTGAGTTGGCCCACCTTTTCCCGGAGCGTCATCCGGGACAGCAAATCCGCTACCCGCTCTTCTAACGGAGCGGACGGCAGCTTGTAAGTTTCCATCCGTCTTCCTCCCGCTTATCGGCCGGAGGCCCAAACGCCGTCCGACCGTCTCCTAGTCATTGGCCGGTTCCATGCCGGCCGCCGTATTCCCGCCGCCCGCGGACGCCTCCTTGCAGACGCGCAGACCGCGGTACTCCTTCGGCGTCATGCCCGTGTACGTTTTGAACACGGACACGAAATACTTGTATTCCTTATAACCGACCTTGTCCGCAATCTCGAATACCTTATCTTGCGTCGTGGCCAGCAGGTTTTTGGCCTGATCGATCCGCATCTCATTCATATACTCCGTAAACCCTTTTCCCGTGCTCTGCTTAAAAATATAACTGAAATAGCTCGGAGTGATTTTCAGCCAAGCGGCGACCTCGGAAGCCTTGAGGTCCGTGCGGTAACGGTCGACGATGAACTTTTTCGCTTTTTCGACGATCCAGTAAGACTTGTCGATTCCGTTCTGGTCAATTAACCGCTGCAGTTCCTCCATATCCTCCAAGACCACCGTTTCAAGTCCGGCATAGGAGTTATATATATTCGGGTCCGGCTGTCCCCGGCGGGCGTAATCCAACCCGGTCATGCCGCTTTTGCGCAAGCGCTGGCGGAGCAGTGCAAACAATTCCTCGTACAGGTTCCAGAATTCCGGCAGCAAATAACCCGATTCCCGGCAAAACCGAACCATGCCCTCCACCGCCCGGTGAACTTCCTCCCGGTCCTGCTTGAAGAACGCGGATACGAGTCCTTGCGCCGTCTCCGTGATATCGAACGCCGGCAGCGTCCGGCCGAACATCGCCGCTTCGCCGTAGTCGGCCGTCAGGACCCGGCGCCCGTCCAGCACATGAAGCGCCAGCAGACGCACGGCTTCGGCGCAGCGATCCGCGGTTTCTTCCAGATCCTCGTATACGGAGGAAGCACCGCCATAAATACGTCCCCCCGCTCCAGGGTCAAGCGAACCCATAGCCGAGGACAGCCTTTCGTCCCAAGCCTCCAGTTCGGCCCTTTGCTCCGAAGCCAAGAAGGTGATAAGTAAGTTTTCATGGTCGAAAACGGACAGCGCTCGAAACGGGCCAGCCTCCAGATTGCGATGCAACCCGAGCAACCAAGCTTCTTGGATTTCTTCGAACCGCTCCGCTTCCATATCGGCAAATCGTTCGTGGAAATCGGCCAATTGGGTCGCTACGATGCGAAATTGGACGCCGTCCAGCGAAGGCGGCGGCTCTTTGCCGTACGCCGAGCCGTGCCGGGCCATGCCCGAAAGCCATAGCTCGATTTCCCGGTCTTTCTCTTCCTTATCGCCGGTCCGAATGCCGGCAACGATTTTTTTCACGACCGAGCTCAATTCCTCGATATCGACCGGCTTCAGCAGATAGTCTTCCACGCCAAGCCGAATGGCCTGGCGTGCATATTCGAAATCCTCATAGCCGCTAATCATGACCACTTGCACCGCGGGATGCCGTTGCCGCAAATGCTTGGCCAGCTCCAGCCCGTCCATGCCGTCCATGCGGATGTCCGAAAGCACCAGTTGGACGCCATGCTCCTCGACCAGCCGCAGCGCCTCTTTCCCGTCATACGCCTCGCCTACGACTTCCACGCCCAGCTTCGTCCAGTCGATCGTATAACGCAGCCCCTCGCAGATGACCGCTTCGTCGTCCACGATCAGCATCTTCACCCGTTTACCAACGCCGGCAGGATCTATATTCGTTCCATAATCAAGATTCATGGGGTTCACCTCCGGGATAGCAAGCCTCGGCAAAAGGGAAACGAAGCCGTACCCACGTGCCTTCGGCCGAAGTCTCTACGATCTCCAAACCGTAGTTCTGTCCGAAAAAGATCGATAGTCTTTCGTGAATGTTATGCATGGCTCCCTCCCTGGTTCCGCTGGTTCCTGTTCGCTCCAGGGCGTTCCGGATGGCTTCCGCCTTACCGGGATCCATTCCTTTGCCGTTGTCGATGACGTCCACTCGAATTTCGCCTTCGCGGGCGTAACAGCGCACGCTCACTTCCCCGAACGGTTTGCCGCGGTCCAGGCCATGCTTGATGAAGTTCTCCACCAACGGCTGGATCGTAGCTTTCAACGTTACGGCCTCCTCGATGCCCGCCTCGGCGTGGAGGGAATACTTCAACTTTTTCTCCCCGAGCCGGCGCTGCTGCAGGTACAAGTAGGATTGGGCGAATTCCAGCTCCTTGCGCAGCGTGGTCTGATAGCTTCCGTTATTCATGCTGGACCGGAAGAACTTCGACAGCATTTCGATCAGTTGGCTCGATTTCGTCGCCTGCTCCAATCGTGCCGTCCAACGGATCATATCGAGCGTATTGTACAGAAAATGCGGATCCATCTGGTTTTGCATGAGCTTTAGCTCGGATTCCCGTTCCCTTAGCTCCAGCTTATATTTATGCTCGATGAGCTGCTGAATCGTCGCGACCATCTCATTGAATTTGCGGTTTAATTCGGAAATTTCGTCGTTGGAATTGACCGGAACCCGAGCGTTGAAATCGCCGTAGGTGACTTTGCTGGTTTCTTTTTTGAGTCGCAAAATCGGTCGGATGATCGTATAGTGGAACCCGATCAATGCGGTTAACCCCAGCAGCATAATCGCCGTCAGGATGACCAGCATCGTCATCTTGATCCCTCGGAACTCCTCGGATACCTTCGCTTCGGGAATCATGGCGACCACTTTCCAATCGGTGTTTTCCATCCCCTTATATAGGGTCAAATAACGCTGGCCGTTCACCTCGTACGTTAAGTCTCCCCGTCCGGACGAGAGCTTGTCCAGAAGCGGCGCTCCCGGTTGGAGCACGTCCGGCAACGGATTCTTCGATCCCAGAATCACCTGGCCTTCCGAACCGACGATAAACACGCTCCCGGCCCCGTCTTTAAAAATCCCTTTCTCCAGTAAACCGACGATACTCGCTTCGTCCAAACGAATGATCAGCCTTCCGAGCGGTTTGGTAATCTGGCTGTAGGAGTTGAGGACGCGGAACATCGACAGGACGCGAACTTCGCCGTTCCAATCGCTATGGATCGCATATCCTTCAGTCCAGGTAATCCCGCCTTTGCGCACCTTGGCGGCCTGTTCCCATTTCGTCTCGTCGCCGCTGAAAGGCTCGCCCATTTCGATAAAGCTGCCATTGAATCCATTAACTTCGATGGATCGAATGTACCCCTTTGACATCAGTTGGAATGTTAAAAAATCCTCGATATTCCGCTTATAAGAAGCTTGCTGTTCGCTACTGAGCGGAGGCGACGTGCGCAGAAAGTTCCGCATATCCGGACTCAATATCAAGTAATTGGCGATATCCTCGACCATCTTGGTCTGCTCGCTGAGTTGGCCGGCGACGTTATCGAGATTTCGCTTGGTCGAATTGATGAACTGCTCCCGCAGGACCTCGTTAAATTGGATTTGCACGACCACGCCGACGCCAAACGTCGGGAGGATGACGAAGATCAAGAAGATGACAAGCGCCTTCCGCTTTAAGCCAAAGCTGCCGAGCAACCTTTTATAGCCTGTCATCGCCTTCACCTCCGCCATTCGTGATGTAATTTTAGCCTTTGACCGCTCCTGCTGTCATGCCAGTGACCAACTGCTTTTGCAGCAGCAGATAGAAGATAATGATCGGAATGAGCGCCATCGTTAGCGCCGCCATTTGCAGGGTGAGGCTCGCTGTCTCGATGCCGACGAAGTTGGCCAAGCCAAGCGGCAGCGTTTTGAGTGCGGAAGAACTGATCAACACCAAGGCGAACAAGTACTCATTCCAGTTGTATATGAAGTTGAGGATGACGACGGTGGCCATCGCGGGTCTCGTGATCGGGAGAATGATCGACCAGAAGATCCGGAAAATGCCCGCGCCGTCCATCACGCCCGATTCCTCCAAATCCTTGGGGAATCCCCGCATGAAGCCCTCCAGAATAATGATCGTTAAGGATAGATGGAACGCCGTATACGGCAAGATTAACGATAAATGCGTATCCAGCAGATGCAATTTTTGCATGATCAGAAAGATCGGAATCAAAGTCGCATGAATCGGCACCAGCATGCCGAGCAGAAATACGCCGTAGGTGAATCCGCGAAGCTTGAATTGAAACCGCGATAGGAAATAGGAAGCCAAGGCCCCGAAAAATACGGTCACGATCAAGGAAGCAAACGTGACGAAAAGGCTGTTCAGAAAGTATACATTCATATTCGCGACCTTCCACGCCTCGGCGTAGTTGGAAAAATGCAATGCCTCCGGGAACGAAAACGGACTGGCCGCGTATTCCTGTTCGTTTTTGAAAGAGTTGACGACCATCCAGAACAGCGGGATTATATTCATCATAGCGAATAGGCTTAGAAAAGTGTATGCAAATATTCGGAAGCCGACAGACTTCTTATTCATGGGTATATCCTCCTTCCTTAAGCTTCTTTTTCTCGGCCCAGTCGATTCACCAGGGAGATGACGATCAAGCTGAACAGCAGAATCAGGATCGACACGGCGCTGCCGTATCCGTAACGCATGTTCATGAAGGCGCTATTGTACATGTGAATCGTCATGACCTCGGTTTGATGCGCCGGACCGCCGCCCGTCAGGATCTGAATCAGGTCGAAGACGCGGAAGGAGTTACTGATACTGTAGACGACCCCAACCATAAGCGTGCTGCGAATCATCGGAATCGTAATGCGAAAGGTGCGTTTGAGCCCGGTGGCTCCATCCAGTTCGGCTGCTTCGTTCACCTCGTCGGGGATGTTCTGCAGCGCGGCCAGGAAAATCACCATGTACAGTCCGCAGTTCTGCCAGATGTACGCAATGCTGATCGACAGCATCGACCACCGGTCGTCGCCGAGCCAATTTTGCTTCCAACCGTCGAGGCCGACGATGCCAAGCAGATTGTTCAGCATCCCGTACTCCGTGTTATAAACCATGCCCCAGATCAGGGACACCATGACGGATGATATCACGACCGGCATGAAGCCGACCGTCCGGAAAAATCCGGAGCCTTTGAGTCCGCGGTTGAGCAGCAGCGCAAGCAATAAACCAAGGGGAATTTGGCCGATCAGGCCGGTCACCATGATGATGACGTTATTTTTGACGGATAGCCAGAAGGTGTCGTCGCCCAGAATCTTCACGAAATTATCAAGGCCGACGAACTTCATCGAACCGATGCCGTTCCAATCCATCACCGAATAGTACAGAGACATTCCGATCGGAACGATGGCAATGCCCAGATAGATGATTAATGCCGGAAACAACCCGATAAAAATCGCCAGCTTCGTGCCTCGTAACGTTTGCACCAGAGGTTCCCTCCTTTTCCTTTATGTCGAATCTAGGTTCAAGCCCGATGAATGAAGAAAACCCGGGATTCGGGTTTTCTTTCACGCATCGATTTTGAAAGACGTAAGCGCAAGTTGGATCGCGACTTTAGAATGCCTACTCTTCGTTAATTGCTGCTATAGTTCTCCATGGCTTCCTGAACTTCCTTAGCCAGCTCTTCTGGGGTGCCGCGGCCCACGGTCAAGGCTTGCAATCCGTTTTGCAGGACGTCCACCACTTGCGTAGGAATAACGCTATCGAATACCGGGGCTGTACCGCCACCTGTCAGCGATAGCATTTCTTTCAGATATGGACTGGCGTCTTCGGGAATTTCTACCTTAGCGGGCACGACTACCCCGTTGCGGATCAACTCTTTATACAGATCTTCGCTCACGAAAAACTTCAAGAACTCCTCGGCAGCCGCTTTTTTCTTCTCGTCGAGCCCGTTCTTGATAGCGATGCCGTATTGCACGATCCCGGCGCTCTTCTTCGGATCGCCTTTGCCGCCTTCTACGCTTGGGAACAGAGCGATGCCGAATTTATCTCCCTCTTCGTTGTTAATCCGTACTCGTCCATCGACGGTTGCGGATGAAATATGCATGGCTGCCTTCCCTTGAATGAAGTAGTCCTGGCCTTGAACGGAGTCCATGTTGTTGGCGTCCGTATTGAAGGCACCCAGCTTCGTCAGCTCATCGATGACCGAAAGCGCCTTGACGAACTCAGGGTCGGTGAACTTCGCTTTGCCTTCAAGTACGGCCGGAAGGAAATCGCTTCCGGTGAACCGGTCGCCGATGATGGAAATGTAAGACGATTGCAGCGGCCATTGCTCTTTATTGCCGAGCGAAATCGGGGTAATCCCCGCCGCTTTCAGCTTCTTCACTGCATCGATGAATTTATCGTAGGTGTCGGGGAATTGATCGTAACCCACTTGAGCGAACATCTCTTTGTTGTAATAAATGATGTCTACGAAGTTTTGCTTGGTCGGTACCGCATATTGCTGTCCGTCCACGTTAAATCCGGCTAACGCGGCTTCCGGCAGAATGGAGCCCCAGTTGTCCATCAGATCGTTGATCGGCTGAAGCAAATTACCGGCAACAAGCGGCGACAAATCCGCCCCTGGCCATACGACGTTGATATCGGACAGGTTGTTGGCGGCCGCTAACGTGCGCAGCTTGGTTTTGTATTGGGCGGATGGTACGCCGTCTTGCTTAATTACGATGTTCGGGTGCTGCTTTTCGAACTCGGCGATCCGCGCTTTGTAGACTTCGTTGTCCACGTTCGGGGAAGTCCAAGGATGCATCATGTTTAAGGTAATCGTCTCCGCTTCGCCTGCGCCGCCGGAGTTGTTGTTGCCGCCCGCCGCGTTTTCGTTACCGCAAGCCGCCGTGAACAGTGCCAGCACCGCAACCAAACCGAGCAGTACCGCTTTTTTGCCTCTGTGTTTTTTGCCCATAGTCAACCCTCTTCTCTTGTTTTTTGGATCCAGTCCTTAAACATAACAGGAAATGATCACTTTCGTTTCCTTTCCTGTTATATTACCTATTATAAAAGCTACATCGATTCGACTATATCCTATAAATCTTCGATTATATCCGAAATATTTAGCTGGTTTTGATGTTTTTTATACCACTTTCAGAAAACTATGTTATATAACATAACATTTATAATTTCGTTTTCACTTACCGGTGCTTTTTCCCTTTTCAACCTCTTTCAGTAAGCGGTTGCAAAAATGGCTCTTGGAATAACCGCTTGATGCGGTCATTCCAATGGAAGCATTAGCAGTTAGGCCTGTGGATCATTCAGGATATAATCGACGAGTTCCTCGACCGGCACAGTCGCCAGCGCGATCGCCGTATCGGTCACCCCGTAGTAAATGTAAAGCAGTCCGTCTTTAACGACGTTCCCTGTCGGGAAAACCACGTTTGGAATCTGATACCCGAATTTTTCGTAATACGTTTCCGGTTCCATGATGAAGTTTTGGGTGCGGGCGATGACCTTCTCCGGGTTCTCCAGATCCAGCAGCATGGCGCCGACGCGGTAGACCACCTCGTCGTCCACACCGTGATACAACACGAGCCACCCGCGATCCGTCCGTACCGGTGGTGTCGAACCGCCGATTTTACGCGACTCCCACGCCATGTTTTCCGCTTTCGCCAGCAGCTTCGGCTCCTCCCAGTGGATCAGATCCTCCGAATAGGTGATCCACATCGCCGCTTTTTCCGTCCCGTACGCTTCGCCCACATATTCCTCCGGCCGGCGTAACAACACGAACTTGCCGTTAATTTTCTCCGGAAACAGGATGTTATCCCGATCGTTGATCTCCAGCGGGGTCGTGTCGGCCACGAACTCCCAATCGATCAGGTTCTTAGAGGCGAGGATCGACGAACGCGTCAGCCAATGGCCTTCCTGTTCTCCCCAACCGTCGGGGTACTCGGGGATCGAACGCTCCGGGACCCCTCGGCCTGTCGGATAATAGCTCATCGCACACGGACGAAGCGCATAATTCAGGTAAAACGTATCGTCGATTTTCACGATCCGTGGATCTTGCACGCTGCCATACGGGAAACCGAGCATGTCCGGCGTAACGATCGGCTCGTCCTTCACATGGGTGAAATGCACGCCGTCTTCGCTTTCCAGAAGGCCCAGGTAGTTTTTGCACGGCGTCAGCGATCCTGCCGTCCGTTCAATCATATAGAACTTACCGTTATCCATGATCACCGCCGGATTGAATACGGTTACTTTTCTCCATTCGAAACCTCCCGGTACCACGATCGGATTTTCCGGATGCCTCGTTATCTTCATCTGTGCTCCTCCTCATGAAACCCTTTGTAAGTGCTTTAATGCTATTATAGCTTTGGCTATCCGGCGGAAATATCCCATAAACTTTCGAAAACATCTGAATAATTCGGATCGTTTGGTGCGAACCGGATCCGATAGGACCCAGGGCCGAATTAAGGAAAAAGACACCCTGCTGAACCGATCGAAGCTTCCTTTGTACTCGGTATTTCGCATATATTTAGTCGCTAACGCCACAAAGTTCGGATTCTATTCGAAATATCATCTATAATCGCGACTTTTCACTCACCGGGACTTCAATCTGTATGAAATTTCACATATATTCCGCGAAAATCACCGGGCACGGCGAATTATACTCGGTTTTTCGCATAAAAACCCCAGATCATTGCGCAATCAGGGCAACGATCTGGGGCCTAGAGTTCATTCGACCAGCCGCGTTACGCGTCATAATCGACGATGTAAGCCTGCTGCTCCGTATTGTAGTAGCCGACGCTGTATTCGGCCAAGCTTCCCTGAACATCCCGCGAATAGCGCGACCGCTTCAATACGGGCACCCCGTCGGTTAACCGCAGGAACCGCTTCGCCTCGCCCGGCGGAAGGGTCACCGCAAATTCGTCCCGGAGCTTGTCCAGCGACACGCCCCACTCCTCCAGCACTTCGTAAAGCGAATGATCGCGGAAATCGTCGAGATCCGGTTCTTTCCGGGGAGTCTTCACGTAATGCTCGTAAAAAATATAAGGCTGACCGTCGAGATAATACGCGCGTTCCAGCTTCAAGCAACGCTCCCCGAACATCCCGTGGAGCTCGGAGCCCGCGTCGTTCCGCACCGTTTCAGCACGGAGCCACTCCTTGCGGATTTGATGGTTCTCCTCCACCAGAATCTCCGTGAAGTGCTTCCACTTGGACCACTTGGAGGCCGCCTTATTGCGGATCACTTTGGTGCCTTTGCCGCTGCCCTTCTCCAGGTAACCTTCCTGGACGAGCTCCTGAATCGCGCCGCGGACGGTGATTTTACTGACGGCGAATTCCTGCTCCAGTTGAGGCT
The DNA here is from genome assembly GCF_037969915.1 of Paenibacillus sp. FSL R7-0216. Lineage (NCBI taxonomy): Bacteria > Bacillati > Bacillota > Bacilli > Caryophanales > Paenibacillaceae > Paenibacillus > Paenibacillus sp. FSL R7-0216. Next base: position 3,672,353 of record NZ_CP150222.1, read on the forward strand.
CGGAAGGGATATTCGATCCGAGCGGGTAAACGCCATATAAGATGCGATCCTTCAGGATATTTTTGATTTGCAAATATAACGGTCGATCTTTACGGGACAAATTCATGGCCCTCTTCCTACCTTTCCACATCACCGGCGGCGGATTGCTCCATCGCCCGGAGGATCTCCGCCTCCGTCGCCATCGGGGTATCGCCCGGCACGGTATGCGCCAGCATGCCCGCCGCCGCCGCGAACCGGACGGTTCGCTCCGGGGCGAAGCCCTCTAGCTCGCCGTGGATAATCCCGCTCGCAAAAGCGTCCCCCGCCCCTATTCTATCATAGACGGAAAAGGTCAGCCGATCAGTGTAAACGAGCCGCTCCCCCTTGTAGAGAAATCCGCGCAGCGAATGGGAATTATCGCCGTGGATCTGGCGATGCGTTCCGGCAATCGCGGAAATGCCGTAGCTTTCCGCCACGACCGGAATCAGCTCCGCCAGTTGATCCTCCCGTTCCTGCAGGGCCGTGGTCATCCCCAGGGTAAGCATCGCGTCCTGTTCGTTCATCATCACGACGTCTGCTAGCCGCAGCATCGTTTCGTAATGCGGTTTAGCTTTGGCATACCCGCCTTCCCCCCAAAGGGACGGGCGGTAATTGCAGTCGAAAATCACCTTGCCCCCCTGCCGCTTGACCGCTTCGGCGAACGATTTCATGTGCGCCCGCACGCCGTCGTTCATCGCCAGCGTAATCCCGCAGAAATGGACCGCATCGATCCCGGCGGCGATTTCCGCGAAATCGTAGGTTCCTTCAGGCGCGGTGTTAAAGCTGCTGTCCAACCGGTTCGAGTATGTCACGCGACTAGGCCGCACGCCAAAGCCGTTCTCCAAGAAGTACATGCCAACGTACTTGCCTCCTCGCAGGACGCGCGAGGTATCGATACCCAGTTTGCGTAGGTAGGCGGAAGCGGCGCCTCCAAGCGGATTGTCCGGCAACCGCGTAACCAGCGAACCGGCTTGCCCGTAACGGGACAAGGCCGATGCGACGTTGACGCCGGTGCCCGAAAAGGAATATTTCAACGTATCGCCCTGCGCCAACGTTTCGTAACCCGGCACCTGCAGGCGCATCATGACTTCGCCGAAGGCTGCTATGCGTTTAGGCATAAGCATCCGCCAGCTTTTTCATGACTTTGGTCAGCAGCAGCACATCTTCGGTGCGGGTGTTGCCGGTCGCTTTGTCGATGATGGACGTATACACATGCGGAATTACCTGCGGAACGCCGGCTTCCAAGGCAATGCGCAGGATTGCTTCGAAATTGTCCAGGTCAATGCCGCCTGTCGGTTCCAGTGCAAAATCCGCCTTGGCACAGGCGGCCGCCACGGCGCGAAGCTCCTCTTCACGACTGAGCCCCTGCATCGGGAAGTATTTGAGCGCATTGCCGCCCATATCGCGCACCAGGGCGATCGCCGCTTCGACCGGAACGATCGCCTGGTTCTCCTGGGCGGCGCTGATTGGGCCAGTGGAAATGTTCACGTAACCCGTTTGCCCCGTCGGTGAAACTAAGCTATTAATCCAGCTGTCTTGCGTGCCGAGGTTTGCCCGGGTCGCCCCAACGGCCGGGAACACTTGGTTGATGTGGCTGCCGGGATAATGCTTGGCGATTTCCGCAACGACCGCCGCCTGGCGGTTATCGCCGGCGCCCAGGCCGATCGACACTGCATCGTCGATCTCCCGGCCGTACGCTTTCATCGCCGTGACGGCTTCCTGGACAGTGGAGTAGTCTTTAGATAATACCCCGACGAGAACGTAGCCCTCTGCGGCTTCAAACACTTCCTTGGCGTTCGGAATGTCTTTGGCCAATACATTGAGAGCTACCCGTTTTTTATAAAATCGTTTTGCAATCTGCGACATCTTAACGTCCTCCTGCCAATTCGCGTATTTTTTCGGCAATCACCTGGATATCGTCCCCCATCAGCGGGCGCGGATCGATATCGAAAAACCCTTGTCTGACGCCGTAATCCCGGGTATAAATCGCAATATCTCCGGTTTGCAGCGCATGAACCATTTCCTTCGCGTTAATGCCGGCCTGCTGCGGATCAACCTGCACCCGTGCCCGGTAAATCGCCCGTCCGGCTTCGTCCTGCACGATCGAAACCCGGATTCCCGGGAGATCGCTAAGCGGCATTAGCGTCTGCAAAGCCGCTTTTTCCCGCTCGCTGTGATCAGGCTTGACGGCATATTCGTCCAGGGCCTGCAGCAGGCCGAAGGACGTTTCCTTGCCGACCTTCATGCTCCGTCCAATGCCGTGCAGCTGCACCTTCACCCATTCGATATAGGTACGTTTCCCAGCGACGATTCCGGAGGTCGGGCCTTCGATCGCCTTGGATCCGCTATAAATCGCCAAATCGGAGAACTTCACGTACTTTTGCAGATCCTCTTCCGCGGCCGCGTCCACGATCATCGGCACGTGGTTCCGTTTCGCCACCTCCCACGCTTCTTCGACGGAGATCATGTTCTTCTGCACCGTATGATGCGATTTCACGTAAAGGATCGCCGCCGTTTTCTCGCCGATCGCGTCTTCGAAATGTTCCGCCCGTCCTTCGTTGGCATAGCCCACTTCCACCAATTTGCCGCCGCCGAGGTAAACCATCGTTTCCACCGGAGCGCCGTATTGCACGTTGTGGCCCTTCAGGATAAGGATTTCGTTACGGGCAATCTCGTCCTGATGCAAACGCAAGCTCTTGCGCCGGTCGCCTTGTGTCACGATCGCCGCTACCGACAAGGCGATGCCGCTTGATGCCGAGTTCACGATAACTACCGCCTCCGAACCGACGTGCTTGGCGACATAGTCCCCCGCCTTATCGACCAGATCGGCGATTTCGACGTAGCTCTGGCCACCCCGCTTCATCGCCTCCATCACGGTATCGCTCGGTGCGGATACGCCGAGGATGCTCATCCGCCCGCTGGCGTTGATGACGCGTTTAAGCCCGTACTTCGCATTCAATGAACTTTCCATGGATGATCGCTCCTTTTGCTTCAATATGGCGATTCGAAACGCGCCGTTCTCCTTCCGAATCAATCAATTCCGTCGGTTCCTCCTTGACGGCAAACAAGGTCAAATTAGCCGGATCCCCGACCCGAATGCGGCCGAGCTCTTCCCTGCCCAGCCACTGCGCGGCGCGAGTGGTCACCGCCGCGATGACCTCTTCAAGCGGATAGCCGAGATAGAGGAATTTGCTTAGCACGTTCGCCATGCTATACACCGGACCGTTCAGCCGGTTACCCCGATAAATGTCGGTGCTGATCGTATCCGGGTTGATGCCGTGCCGCTTGGCCGCCTCGGCCACCCGGAAGGAGAAGCTCGCTGTGCCGTGGCCCACGTCGAGATGCACGCCCCGGCTGATGGCTTCAGTCAACACCGGAAGCGGTTCGCCTGATGCGTCGAACAGATTGTTCGCTTTGCCGTTGAGATAATGGGTAATGATATCTTTTCGCTGCAGCAGCGGAACCACCTCCCGGATATCGGGCGGAGCCGAACCGATGTGCACCATGAGTGGCATTCCCGTCTCAAGTGACAACTCCCGCGCGATACGCAGCGGCTCTACGCCGTTCTCCCGAACCACGCTTTGACTGATCCTCGCTTTCAGGCCGACGATCGAGTCGCTGTAATCCGCTAGCGCTGCTTTGATCCGATCGCGGTCGATCCAGGCCAATTGGGACAGTTCGTCGATGCGTTTCAACCCGATCCGCGAGATGTTCAAGAACGCCAACAGGTTGGTGGCGGATCGTTTCCCGCTCGCCACTAGATCGCCGATTTGGTCCGCACCGCAGCTGCCAGCGTCCACGATCGTCGTAACGCCTTGCTTCGCGCCGATCTCATCGATTTCATCGCCGTACGGATCGAATTCCGGAAAAGCGTGAACATGCATATCGATCCAGCCACTGGATACGTAAAGGGACGATCCGTCCCATTCCCGATCGCAGAGAGCTAGGCCGGCTCCGGTGATCTCGGCGATTTTTCCGTCCTCGATCACGATGTCGATCTCTTCCCCGTTCACTTTTTTCAGATGGCGGAGAACAATTCTTTCCTTCATTGGGTTCGCCTCTTTTTAATAGATCGTTGTCATGCTTACGGTTGGGTTTAGCATAACACGGAAAAATTCTCCTGAGAATATAACGTTATAATGTTTATGTGTGAAGTGCATCGAATCCTTCGATCGTCAGCTCAAACCCCACCTCAAACATGCGTCTCCACGGAAAATGCAGCCCGCTTAGCCGAATCCGACCTTCTTTTATATCCGCAAAATAGTGCGCTACAGCTCGGTTCATTTTCTCCGCTAAAATCGCCTCAGCCTGCCCCAAGCAATGCTCCAGCACATAGTAGCTCGCGTTCAGCCCGGGAAGGTCGTTCGCCAGCATGTCTTGCCGCACCAGCGACTGATACAGGAAATCTTCTGCCAGACGGTGGTAATAAAAAACACGACTCGCCTCATATGCCTTCGCCAACTCGCCCTGCGCCCAGCGATTCGCGTAATAAGAAGCAATCACCAAGTGGGCCACCACCGTTCCCAGCGTGTTCCCTGACGTATTCCAGCCGGCGTAGGACGTTAATTGGTCCAGCTGTCCTTTTTGCTGCAGCAGGTTTATCAGCACCGGATCGCCACCGTTGCACGTCGCCACGTCGCCTAATGCGACCAGCTTCCCTTTGCGCAAGTAAGCCTCCATCGCTTCGGCAAACTCCCGATAATGAATTTCCGAGAAATAGGTGCGATGCCGTTCCTGGAACGGTATTTGCTCGGCCATCCCCGCCTGGTCGACCGCCGGCGAGTGGACGAGAAGCACTAAATCCGTCTCTGCGGAATGGTCGGTCAGGACGGCTCCTGCCGCGGTAATCTGCGATTTGACGCTTTCGTTCAGGCTGCGGTCTTCGTATTTCGGCTTGATCCGCGGACCCAGGGTTGAAGAATAACGCACAAAAATCTCCGGCTTGTACTGTTTCAATTCCCCGAAAATGCGGGCAAACATTGTGCAGCCTACCTCGTCTGCCCCTGGGTAGATCAAGACCTTATCCAGCACGTTCAACGCTTCCACGCGGCAAACCATCATTTGCTGTTCCGCCCGGGAGAAGCCGTATTGGGAATTGTCGTCCAACGGGACAACCAGATGGTCGATCACGCCTTCGCGGACCAGGGTCAATGCGTGCTGGTTTACTTGTTGGTTGACGGCACGCCGCTCCAAAAAATCGCCTAAATCGGCTTTCGGGATGAACCGCGTGACCTCTTCCAGTTCTCGTTGTTCCGCCGGGGTCAATACCTCCTGCTCCGCTTTGTCCGTCAGGTAACTGTATTTGAAAATTTGCCCGCCGTGAAATTTGTAATAATCCGGCTCTTCTTCGTCTTTGTTATTGTTTGGCACGCGCATAATTAAGTTAAAGGCGTGAATCTTGATGCCGGGGTAATGCCGTTTGACTTCCCCTAATACCGCCAACCGCCGCAAGCACTCCTTCAGAGATAAATGATGCAGCCGGGATGGCACGATCCCCCCGTAAACGAGCAGATCGATCGAGACAAGCAAATAATCCGCACCTTCCGCGGCCTCGAGCAGCCATTCCCGAAGCGCAGTCGTATTTGCCGGGCGTTTCTTGTTCCCGAGCATCGAACGGTCCGGAACGACGAGCGTTACGTCCGTCATCCGCGCCAGCTGCCTGGGAAACCCCTCGTTGCACGGCCTTTCGTCCAGCGGCACATAAACCACTTTAGCCATATTGCCACTCCTTCCCGTTAGCCTGATTCCCATCGAAAAATAGCGCATAGCTCATCGTACGCCTAATGTAATCTTAGCTTTCCGGGAGTCCGGGAAATATCCCACGGATTTACGATAATATCCGAAAAATGCAAAAAGGGCCGTTCGCCAAGGCGAAACGGCCCAAAACAAGGGAAGGCTCAGGAGGCATGATACCGTCCTTTTGCCACAGGAAAGCAAGCCAAAATATTCTCCATTCGAAAAGCCCGAGGGGCATGAGAAGCCAGACAGGTCGCCCGAACTATACCCTCACGCACATCGTGCACCTCGATCCGCCGCTGGGTGATCTTGCCCTCGCGGTCGACGTAGATGATTTCTACGGTCCGGCCGATGTATTTTTCCACCCGAATCATCTCCAAATAAGAACGTTTGTTTGTATTATATGCAAACATGTGTTCTTTATTCAACTAGAAAATAAAACAGGGGGTATCGTGTTAAGGCAACAGACGTTACGTCACTTCTCCTTCGTCTTCCCTTGACGATTGTTCCCAAGCTCGAACAGTCCGGTGGCCGACAAACCGGCTAAACCTCCCGCCCACAGCCGCAACACTAATTCCATTTCCGTAAAAGGGTAAGCCGCGGCTCCGACCAATACGCCGATGACGACCCCGATGAAAGGGATCAGGTTTTTCGGCAGGTTGACGGTCGTTTTGACGAGTTGGACTAAAGCTAATACGAATACGGATAAAACCGAGGCAAAGGCCAATACATTGGTTAAAATCTCGTTTTGCATGACTTCCCTCCTTCTTATTGCTCCGGGATGCCCGCGGCCCGGCGCAAATAATTCGCCAGGTTGTTAAAATGCTGCGCTCGCGCCGAATTTCCTTCATCCCGCGCCTTAAACCAAGCCGGCGAAAGCCACCGGAAGATGATTTCCTGCGCATTGCTTTTCGGCAGCGGAATCAGCGGACCGGCTGCGGATGAGGAGGCCAGCGGAATCCCCGAGGCGACTCGCAGATTGTTTGCCAAATTGTGAAAATGCGTCATTCCGACCTGGTCGCCCTTGGCTTGCGAGGCGAACCAAGCCGGAGAGACATAGTTGTCGATCAAGGACTGCGCGATGGTTGCGGGCAGGGGCGCAAATGACGTACTCGAATTTGGCGTTGGCCTAGGCGTCCGCATCACGTTGAGTTCGGTCGAGATATCGTCCAGTAACTGGTTCAGCGTTTTCCTGCCTGTGGCCAGAGCCTCATCGGGATCCTGTCTGCGCGCCGGATCCAATTGCCGGTGGGACGGGATAAAGACATAAGGATTTTTGTTCCATACGCTGCAGCAATAGGCCAAATACCAAACATACCGCTTGTACGCTTCTGTAAAGTTTATGCGCCCGCCGTAGCAAAATTCCACCCCGATCGCCGCATCGTTGGCATCATAGCCAAACAAATCATTGTCGGTCGTGACACCGTACAGCACGTGCCAGGCTTTTTCCGCCGGTTCGGGACCGGTGCCGGTCGGTATGATTTCAAGAATCTTCGTATCGTCAATAAATACATGGGCCGAGGCGGAGCGATTCGTTTGCGAGTTGAAATAGGCATAGTGATTGTCCGCCGTTGCTCCCGGATTTCCCGAGTCATGGGCCACAAAAAACTCCGGCGTTCCGGTCGATAACCTCGTCCCGGGCCTTATGTTCGGCCGGATCGCGACGTACCGCCTTTCAATTCGGTATTTTTGTGTATCCATAAGCGATTTCACCCCTTCCATTCATACTATTCCGTAAGGTTGCCGGTTCGCCTGTGCGCTTGTTTGTCCGATTCCAGGAGACAGGAGAATAAAAGAAAAGAGCCTGCGATAGATAGCAGACTCCTGGTATAAATTGCTTACTTACCTGAATAAACGAAAATAACCCGCCCAGGTTAGCGCCATCGGTGCGGGTTATTCTCTGCATTCTTATCTTGGAGGTTTCCCAGGGCGTTTTATTCCTCCAGCCGATCGATTCGCTTATGGGCTTGTTTGGCCGATTCCTCGACGCGCGTCAGCCGCTCGGAGAACGCTTCAAATCGCTGGCCTTGCAGCTTTTGTTCGATTTTCATGTCATCAACGCCCCGCTTGATGTATTCTACATCCGCCCGCTGCACGGCCTCCGCCTCGGCCGACTCCTCGGCCTCCCGTTTCGCCGCCTTCGCGCGCCCCGCCCACCCCAACGCAACCCCGCTCACCGCCGCCAGCACGGAGGTCACCGCAGTGATTATCGTAATGTCCATGATTACACCTTCTTTCGGGGAAAATGAAGAGCCCTCGGGGGACCGAGGGCATAAAAAATACGCCTTGCGGCGCTTTGTGGCAGGCTTATTCATCAATCAAAAACCCGAACCCACTATCTGTCAGAATTTTTATTACTTCTGGTTGCAGCGTCACTGGGACTTCGTTGTACTTGGTTTTACCCAAAATGACCCGTTGCGCGAAAAACATAGCTACCACGACCTCACCTCCCTTCATGTGGGATAAAGGTGAATCTATTGATACACTTGAGTTGCGATTTCTGCTATAACGTCCTCGATAAAGTCCGCCCGATCGGAGAGCGCCTTGTTCTGAACTTTAAGCAGCTGATTTTCTTCTACAAGCGCGGCGATCTTTTCCTCCGGCGTCTTCTCCGTCGGTTTGATCGTCACTACTTTGCCCGTAACCTCGTCCTTAAACCGCATTACGCAACCCCTCCTAGAATCCGGGTAATTTTTAAGTCTGTGGCCGTGTCTGCCCTTGTCATGACTAATTTACATTCCGCCGGGCCTGATTCATCCAGCGCGATTGTAAATTGATCTTCTCCGGCTGTCGAAGTCTTGTCCATCGTCTCCCCATTAATGCGGGCGGCAAGGCTTACGCCTTCGTCACGCTGTACCCACAGAACTACCTCGTCGGTGTCTTTCAGCTTAAATCGGACGTCGCTTTCCGTTAGGGGAGTTTCGTATTCCGTCGTTTTCGTCCACGCCCCAGAAAAATACACTCCGTTAGTATCGTAATAAGCTAATGGAGGTAACTCCCATGTCATTGTAACGTCTACTTGGGTAACAGGCACTGACTTCGACGCGGTAGTTGCTTGAGAAATTATCTGCTCACTGTTCCAGCCGACTCCGGGCGTGTGTGCCCTCATTCTAATGTCTGTTGACGCGTCGTTTACATCATTTCCAGAATAAAATAGATACGTCTTTCCGGTTTTATCCACGGATAGAGATGGGTTCATTCTGGAATATGTGTTCCCGGTTGTCATTTGCGCTGTAGTCCATGACGCTCCGCCATTAGTGGACGTGGCAATCCAAATATTCCACGCCGATAGTTCGCTTGTATTTCTCCCTTGCCATGCTACGGTTATTTGTCCGTTAGCTAGCCCGTTTATGCCCTGGGGGATGAATACGGCGCATGTATATGCTTGGTCCTGTCCTGCGCCCGGTGTGGGGCTATATACCGTCATGTTTCCCCATCCGCTGTTCATGGCCACACCTGATTGGGAAGTACCTGAAAACGCCTTGCTTATTGCGATAACGAAATATTGAGTTGAACTTGTCGTAGCCGTTGCCAGAATAACAGCGGTACCGTCTTGTCTAAGTACAACCGAGGGATACCTCGCCGATAAGTAAGCCCCAACCATTGTTGTTGCGTTCTCCACGGCACTCCACGAAATGTTATTGCTTGTGTCAATGGTGCCCTTTGCATATCTAATATTCGCCTGTCCACCACTTGTACTAACGAAATCGTAGGCCGCATGTAGTTCTGTACCCGCGCTATTTATAGCTAAACTTACATATCCTGCTTGGACTAAAGACGAATCAAGTGCGGCCTGTGTGAAGCCTCCATCAACTACATTGAAACGGAACCACGAAAGCTGGCTTGTATTATACGAAACAATCCCAAATAGATAGTTCCCTTTTGCGACGACGGAGTATGAGCTGACAGAAGGGAAACTATAACTGTTTTCCATGCTCCATGTTTTCCCTTCGTCTGTTGACTTGTAGAATCTAAGTCCGTTACTGCCGTATCTTGTCGTCAATACAAGCCAGCCATTCGGGAGACGAACAAGAGACTTATTTCCAGTTTCTAGGTAGTTTAACCTATCCGCTACAACTGTATCATTGTTTTCAAAACTATGTTCTCCAACAACCCTAAAGCTTCCAAACTTCAACGCCTTATTAACAGCATCCACAACGGCTGTAGTACGGGCGATAACGGCCCTAGTTTTGTAGTGCTTGGTGAGTGGATTAAAAGTCAATTTCGTCGCCGCCCCTATTTCTTTCCAAGAACCATAGAACGAAACCGCGTCCCCGTCAGCAAGCCCAATTGTGCGATAAATGAACGGGGGAACAACAAACTCCATTGAAATATCGTTTAAAGTTTGTGGATAATAGTGCTGTGCGGTGCCAGTTACTGGCACATAGTAGCTTTCAACAACTGTAGTCTCCGCTCCCCATGACCCCCCTGCGTTTTTTACCATGCAAATGTCATATGAATTGTCCGAACCTGCCTCTCCGATGCTCCGGGAGATAACATAAATAACGCCGTTCTTGTCTGCAGTAATGCTCGGGTATGTTTTTGGTTTAGAGCTGACCGGGGATATTCTTTCCGGCGTTGACCATGTATTTCCTCCGTCGTCGGAGTAGGAAACAAATATGGATCCAGTTGTTATCGTTGCAGTTGTCCCCCACCAAGTACACCATATCCGGCCGTTTGAAAGACCGTTTACGCTACTAGGAACAAAAACAACGGACGGAGCATATTGCATATAGGTAGTTGACCCCGTATTATAAGGCGCGCTTTTACCGGTCCAACCTCCCCCGCTTTTTATGAAGGCAAAAATGCCCTTTACTGCCGAACTCCCGGAACCGGAATAAACTATCACCGGGCTTCCATTTGCATTTAACGCAATGCACGGTGCTATATTATCGACGTTTGTCGCATTACTTGTCGTTACCGTCTCCACGGTTCCCGCTGTAAGCGTCCCGGCGCTTACGTTTACAGGGCATTTCATGTACTTGATGTTATCGCTGTTTGATGCCGACGCCGTTTTTCCGTGCCAAGCTAAGTGTAGCGTGCTATCAGCCGGATTAAAATCAGCGCTAACAGTCGTCCCTAGAGATGTAGCGTCCCCGGTAAACTGGATTTCACCACCCTGCGCCATAGAACCGTTTTCGTCCATTATGATAACTCTTAAAGTGGTTCCATTTGCCGCGTAGAATATAACGAATCTTTCTCCTAGCGATACAAGTGTGACGTCTTGAACTGTTGCCGTAGCCCACAACGAAGCCCACGTATTGCCATCGTCTGCGGATTTTACGATATAACATCCAGTTGCGTATTTACCTGCGGAAATTAGCACCCCATTATTTAAGCGAATAAGCTTCCTGCCTCCGTCTGTGGACAAACCGCTAATTCCGGATTTCACCACCGCATTCTCCGTTGTTTTTGTAACAAAGTTCTGCGTTATAGCGACCTCGTTTACGGTCGTACGCTCCATGTTCACATCATCGTATACCGTAACCTCCATGCCAGCCGCAAGCGTTCCGATAGTATCAACGGTAATTTCGGTTTGGCCCACTTCCAGGGCTGTAGGGCTTATAAGCTTAGTTGTATCAATCTCCATGCCAAAGCTATCTGCAAAGTTGGAACCGAACGTAAAGCCGTCTGTTACCCGCTTAGATGCCTCCAGCTGCATGTTCAGGTTTGCGACGTCGCGGCTTAACTTGAAGATACTGCCGCGAGCGTCGTCTGCAGCTGCTTTTACCGCCTTTGGTGTAGCTGCGCGATCTTCTGCATCGCTGTTTATAGCGTTGGAGAGCTGCGTAATCCCTGGCTGCTCCAGGGTCGCTACCGGAATGTCTATCTCGATTTGCTCCACCTGTTGGCGAATACTCCCCACGGCAGCATCGATCTTATCCCAGTTATCGTTGAGCATCGTTTGAACATTAAAAGTTTCGTTCCCGTCGGTCACAGGGTCTTTCTTGAGCAAATTGAGATTCGGTGTGTTAGTTGCCAACCGGATCACCTCCTGCAAATTGGTTTAATGGAATTTGTTCCAGTTCATGGAGCGTCAAAACTCCGTGAACATCACGAATCAACATGTAGTTAAACTCAAACTCTACTTTCAAATGCGCCGGCTTCAGTTCCTCGATAGCTGCCTTCAGGTCCCCCAGGTTCGGCGGAATACCCACGGTATCCACGAACTTCACCGTAAACCCCCACTCCCCCGGCTCAAAAGAAACCTCCACCCTCCCCCGGTCATACGCCTCCGCCACATTCTTTACCAAGCGCCCCGAAAACTTCCCGCTGCCGCGCAGCTTGGATTCGACGACGGCACGGCGCTGATCCAGCGGCTTACTTGAGTCGGTCTCGATACCCAGCTCACTTTCCCAGCGATCAAGGCCCCACGTGGCAGAGCGCACAAAAAACTGCTGTAGTGTCTCATCCAGCGCCGCGAAGAGGAGATCCATCTCTGCCCCTTTGGCGTTCATGTCTGCCTGCATGACCCGGGAGGTTTCGTAGTATCCGGGGAGGAAGGCGAACATTTCGCGCCCTCTAGGGCTGGTCAGTAAAGCAACGTTAGAGCTTGCCAGTAAAGGATCACCCCCATTGGCAAGCAAAGTTTCACTCGTCCGCCTCAGCATCGGTTCACTCATGTACATCCACCGTCCCTAACACGGCTACCTGGCCCGTATAGATCTCCAGATTGGTATCCGCGTTGCCGTTCACCGTCAACTCGGTGTAGTCGATAATAGGCGGAATGTCCAGCAGGATCGCGGCAATCCGCGTAAACCGTACCAGCGGGTCGGCAAAAGCAAGCTGCTTCAAATACGCCCTCACGCCATCCTCAATTTTCTTTTTCACTTCAGCCATCGTTACACCGCTGGCGAGCGTCAGCTTCACGCTTATCTCGATCGGCACCTCCTCGGCGGCCATTACCGTGACGACCGGCCCTGCCGGTGCTGCTCCTTCGCCTTGTCCGTCCCTAGTCGGGTCGATATAAGCCTGCGCCGCAGCAACGATCTCCTCGTTGGCCGCCCGCTTATCGGCATCCAATAAATAGATGCCAACCGTCCCCGGCCCCTGCCACAACGGCTCCACTTGGGCTCCGCCCACGCCTGGCACTTCCCCGGCCCACTTTAAATAGTGCGCCCTGTTCCCGCTCGTCCCCTGATTGCGCACCTGCGAGAAAAAACGCTCCAACAGCAGCTCATCCGACTCGATATCGGCACCGCCCCGCGTGGCCTCCGGATTCGTAACGGCGGTCACGCCGCTGACCGGCGTAGCCATCACCTGAATCACGCCTGCCGGTACAACGCCCGCCCGTCCTGGAATCAACGCCCGGATCAGGGAGGTCCCTTCACCGCGCTCATCCAACGTCACGGCCGCCGTCGTTTCATAATCCATCGACGCCTCCGCTGAATACTCGTCCGCTGGCGTCGCCACCACGGTCCCCGCAGGCACCGTCCTCCCCGGCTCCCCAGTAAACCGAACCACGCCCGTCGCCGCCACGGCTGGCCGCCGCGCAACTCCATGCTCCGCCGCCCGGAGATCGAGATACTCCCCGTACGTCGTACTCGCAAACCCGCGTGCCAACAGCTGCTGCACCCAAGTCGCCGCCTCCGACAGCATGAAGGCCGCCGACGCCTCCGCGTCCCAAATAAAAGAACCCTCGGATTTATCGATATCCGAAGGTACCCGGTCCAGCATTCGCTGCATAATCCGCGCTTCCGTCTGATCCTGCAAGTAAAGCGGCAACTCCGCCATCACGTCACGCTCCCTTCCACCAGTAACTCATCCTCCCTGACGTTTTTGACCCGGCACGCAAAACGGCACCCATCCTCTCGCCAATCAAAAACAAACCCGTCCACGCTCAACGTTCGAGGGTCAACCATTAGCGTCTCCGTCGCGATCCGCCGGATCTCGCTTTCCTGAACGGCCCGGCTATAGCCTTGGCCGATCAACTCTTCGAACTCCTGGCCATACGCACGGGAGTAGATCAAGTGCCGATACCGCGGGGTACGGATCGCTTTTTCGCACCACACCTTCCAGGCAGCGCTCTCGTCGGCAGGGGCGATTTTTCCCGTCGGCGTCATCACGAACTCCCCGGCATCAAAATCAAACCGCCAGCTCCGGCCAAACGTGACCGCATCCGCCATCGATTCCTGCCCGTCCAGTCCCGCAGCCAACCAAGAATCCCCTACCGCTTCCGGAAAAAGATTAGCCATTCCCGCTCACCACCCTGCACAATACAATCGCGTCATTCCCGCCGTTTAACGGTAGCGCCAGCACGCGATCTCCGGGCTGATATTTTAACGATAGTACCGTTTCTTTGGTCTCCGAAGGCAAAAACGCAAACTCCCCTTGGCCCTCCACATTACCTCCGCCGCTATCCTTAAGCCCACGAACACCGCCGACCAGCTTCAACTCCGGCAACTTCAGCGTCCCTGGAAACTCTGCGACCAAGTATTCTTGAATTTCATGCTTGAAACTGTCCAGCTTCAGTCCCGAGCCCGTCACGGTCCCGAGTTCTGCCGTCACACCGGTTAGCGCTTCGGCCGCTTTCTTTGCGGCATTTTCCCTTAACGAAACGGCCAACGCCGAATAAGGATCATGGGTCAAGATAATACCTCCTTTTCACGTCGTTCATCGTCGCGAGCTCCAGCGTCATATGCCCGGGGTCCCCCAGCTCATGCGAAACGGAAGTCACGATCAGGTTCAGCCCGTTAAAATGGACCTTATCCCCCGCTCGAATCGTATTCAGATCCACGCAAGTAACGGTGTAACTCTGGCCTTGGCCTGTCAGCATCGATTCCGCAAATTTCTTGGCGGCACCGGCGGTTTTGACGTTTTCGTCCTGCAAGATCCGTTGAAGCACGCCATACTTGGCGGTCTCCCCGCTCGCCACGGCTAGCACTTTGGAAGGCGCACTATCGCCCCGATCCTCGGTCCCGATAACCTTAACTCGCGTCACCGTACCCTCCAGCGTTCGATTTTGCGTTGCTTCCTCCAGCTGCTCCAGCTTCCAGACTACGTTATTGCTGCCGATCTTGAACAAGGTGAGTCCGGCAGGCGTCATCCGCGGGACATACATGTCCCCGCCAGCCTTCGCCGTCTCCTTCAGATCGGACAAGATCATGTTGTACAGGGTTTGCGGGCGATAGACGGCTTTTTTTAGCTTGGTTTTCGTATCCGGCACCGTATCAAGCGGAATACCCCAGTCCGCCGCGTATTTCCTTAGCCGCTGGGCAGCCGTTCCCCCTGCCGGAAACAGATACTCATCCTCCGATTTCGCCAAATAAATCGTCCGGTCATACACCGTCACCGTCATGTGCTTCGTCTGCTTCAGCGTACTGGAGCAATCCCACACCACGCCGGGATGCAGCAAGTGAACCATCTTACCCCCAGCAGCAATGCTGCTGCCCGCACCGTCATACGGCACGCCGCTGATCCGAATCTCCTGTCCCGGTTCGATCCCCGGAAAAGAATCCGGAAGCTTCAGTCCGATCGCGCCTTGATAAGAAATTTGATCGAGAGAATCCTTTAACGAGATACTCTCAACCAATTCCCGCAAGTAGTATTTGTTTTGCAGCACCACTTCGTAACTCACTGCGGCATCACCAGCTTTTGACCAGGCTTGATTCGGTTCGGGTCTTTACCGATGGTTTTTGGGTTGGCGCTGTAAATCTGCTGCCACTTCGAGCTGTCGCCAAGCTCCAGCTTCGCGATTTTGGACAACGTGTCCCCAGCCTTGACGACGTAGGTTTTCGCCGGTTTCTTTGTATCCGGCCGAGCGGACTTGGCAGCAGAAGCTCCCCCACCTGTAGCCGTTTGAGTGTGTACCTTCATCTCCCGCCAAGTCCGGGCGGTCAGGTCGAAGTACACGTCCCCCGGTTCCCCGCCTCGAAACGTGCTGTTATGTGTTGCCATCGTGACAAGCACGTTTACGGCCGTATCGGTGATGATCATACGCACCGGCGACTTGCTGTTCATCATGGTCGTAAGCCGGTTCATCGCCTCCTGCGGATCGGGGATCGCTTTATAGGTGCAATAACCCGGATCATAAGCCGCCGGAAAAAAAGAAGAGAAGGCGATTTCCTTCACCTTCTCTCCAGCCGGAAAGTCATATTCCCCCAGCGATACAATATTCACCGTCTCCAAGCCTTTGCCGCGGGAGATCATGATCTCCTCCGGATTGACGGGAAACACGAAATTTTGACCCGCACCGTCGATCAAGTGAATCTCCATAGGGTCCTCCTCCCCTCCGCTATTTCAGATTTTGCATGGCGAACCTTACTTCGTTGGCGATTTTCCAGCCGGCGGTCTCGGCCAACTTTTGATAGTCCAGCTTCTCTTTATTTACTGTTAAATTGATGGTACCCTCTGACAGGGATACGTTAACCGGCGTTGAGACTTGGTTGTAACTGGCTCCGCCGATTTTTGACCTCATTTCTTCTGGCAACTGGTAATAGTTTGGTACCGGGGTGCCCATTACCTTTGGAACATTCACGTTTGTCCCCGGGAGTGTAATTCCCTGTACGCTAGGAGCCATGACTCGGTCGGTATAGCTAACTACACTGTCGTTCTTTTGAAGAAAGTCCCTAACTTCCTTCCAACGAAAAGGAGACACGGTATCGGTATAATTGTCTGTCGGAAAACCAAATACCGGATCCCGATATTTTCGGTCTCCTGCCTTATGCCCTAACACAAAATCAGTTATGGCTGCTGAAATGTTATAAGCGTCGTTGAATAAAAGGGTTAGGCCTATCGGACCTGCTGATCGGACCAGTCCCTTAGCTGCTCCACTAGCTAAAGAGGCTTCGGTTTTACTTTCTCCGAGCCATTTGGTCCATGAAGTTGCCTCTTTACCTGGCAGTTTATTTGAACTTGCTGTAGGTATCACGGACTTTTTGGGAGCCTTGTCCAAATCATCGATAAGTTTCTTACTGGCGTTACCATTCCACTTATCTATCTTCACACCTAACCAACCCGAAAATAACGATACCGCCACGTCTTTAATAATATCGAGTGTTCCTTCTTCCCATTTAGCTAACTTCTTATTTGACTGCCCATTCGCTGACGACGTACTCGTTGAATCCAACTTATCGCCAATTTGTTTTGAGTCAATCGTGGATAAAAAGGCTTGAAAGAAATCCTTTCCTGCCTTTATACCAGCCTCTGTATAAATTGATCCATTCGAAGGCGCTCCAGCAAAATAAGAATTGGCAGGATTCCCTTTTTGGGCGATCTCAGTAATCCGACCAGTAAGCATATTATAAGCGTTAAATCTAGGAATCTCTGATAGATTTGAAGATAGGAGCTCTTTCTTCATCATGATTCCCGAGTTTCCAAAGTGATGTCTTGACTTTCCCGTTACCTCACCTAACCCCAACCCCTCCAAGATATTCTCCTTTAACCCGTCACCCAGCGCTTCTCCAATCGCCGAGGATATCCGCTTAAGCGTGCTTTTCCCCTCGGAGCTGACCCATCCGGAAAAAGAGTCGCCGACCACCGCCTCCCAATCCACCCCTGCAGCGGTAACCTTCCATGGGGTGGTGGCAAGCGCGGCGAGGGAAGCTTTGAGCTTCAATGCTAAGGGTGAGAAGCGATCGATAAACTGCACCGTTGGTCTCACTGTCGTTCGCTGTAGGCGAGCTAGCACTTCCTCTGCCTTACGGGCGACAGATGTCAAACGATCGTCCAGGGCGAGGATGGGCTTGATGCGGGTTTTCCCCAGCAGCGCCACACGGCGTTGAGTTTGTAGCAGCAGCTTGTCCAGACCGCGAAGCTTTTTCGCTGTTCGATCAACGTCACGGTCATCCACCTCAATATCGAGCTCAAATTTCTCTTTCTCGGCCATACATAACCTCCTTTCTCTAAGCCTCACAACATCTCCAACTCCCGTTCCGAAAAAGCCCGCAGCAGCAGGCGCTCTCCCTTAGGGAGCGACCAGTATTCCCCGGGGCGAAGATGATGCCGCGTCCACATATGGAACAACAGCGTCGTCATGCCGCCGGAGCTGATTAGTTTTTTACGTCATCGATGTCGACTCCGAACCCGGAAATCTCCAGCACTTTATCGCCAACGGCGTCGAGCTCCCCGGCCAGCAGCAGACGGCGGACGGCCTCTTCACCGCCGGACAGCTTCAACCGGCTGGTCAACCGCTCGTCGCCCCAGCCGCTTAGTTTCACGCTTTGCGTCTCCGCGCCGTGATCACCGCCTTCGGCTTTTTTCACCACTTCCAGCATCGAAGTAGCTTCCTTGATCAACGCCGCATTAAACAGCTCGCTATCGATTTTCTCGCTCACCTGACCTTTGGTCGTCTTGCGCACGGTGCAGCGTTCGCGGATCGCGTCCACTTTGCTGGACGTCAACCCGCGCAGCGTCACTCGCAGTCCCAAGCGTCCGATAAATACGGCTTCCTCCGGCAAATTCGCCACCGTTTCGAAAAGCCCGTCCAAAATTTCCTGTTCACGAGCCGGATCTATGGATGTATATTCACTCATACTAGTTACCTCCTCCTTATAACGATTTTGTTCGAGCAATAGCGGTACAAAAGGGCGTTATTCCGACTCAAATCAGGCGTTCTACCACAGCTATAATGAAAATAGAGCCAAAAATGTCCGCTATTTCATTCACCAGGCACAAATAAACGGAAATAACGCCCAATATGTCCGCTAAATGAAAGTGGGCCCGGTCAGGGCCAGGACGTCACCCTAAGAGCGTAGCCACGACCGACTCCCCACCACCACGGCCATCTATTATCATTAAGACGCCACGATCGGGTCCAGCAGCTCGTACGATTCGAACGTAAACGGCGTTTCCTCCGTCACCTCTTCGCCGGCGGTCCAGTTGGCCAGCACGATTTTGTCGACCATGCAGTTGTTCAACTGGATTCGTTCGAAACCGTACGCTTCCGGATCGTCAAGCTTATGAATGATCGAAAATTTCTGAAAGCCGCGCGCGATCATATCGGACGTGATCTTGTAACCGCTCATCGTGCCGGTGCCTTTTTTGCGCCCCAGCTTGTACACCGTATAATCGGTACCCACGAGGTTTAGCTCCTTCTTCTCCGCCTCAACGCTCGCCTCCAGGTGGTTCAGATTCGACTGCCATACCCCTTCGATAAAAATCTGGCCAAACGTCCCCATCATCACGCGGCCGGGATCAAGAAATTGTGCCATCGGTTAGCTCCTCCTCAAACATGAAATAGATTTATTGCACGTAAAACGTGCCGAAAATTTGCTCCATCACATCCGTATCGTCCGCCGTCCAAGCCAAGAAGACCTGATCGTCCTCAGGCGTAAATTGCGGTGCACTGCCATAAAAACGAGGATCCAGCGTCACATCGAACCCGCTCGCCTCGATCACGTTCTCGGCGGCCAACGTCTGCAAGTATTGCTTCCCGGCGCCGATCAGCGCCAAGCGGCCTTCCTCGGTGTTGTTCACCTTGCCGATATAGGCATCCTCGGCGGTCCGCTGCAGATCCGCATTGATTTGGTCCATGACGCGAATCTTGCGGATCTTCTTCCAGCCCACGTTCTGCCCCTCGCGAGGCGAAACGAGGCTGTTCACGCCGCGCAGCGCCTTCACCCGGCGGCCGTCGTGCACGAGCAGGAACACTCCGCCCTGCACCGCCTGCTCCTGCTCGGAGCGGGTCCAGCGCCGCGTGACGTCGTCGAACGGCGCGGCCGCGTAGGTCGCCGACGCCTTCAGCGGCTGGCCTGCGATCAGGCCCGCGACCCAGGCGGCCACCTGCGCGGACGAATACGCCCGGCCGTTCAGCACCGCGCCGGTGCCGACGTTGACGACGCCTTCGTGATCGATGGCGGCGCTGCGCGCCACCGCTTTGCCGACGGCGTCGGCAGCAGTATCGTCGGCTGCGGAGCCGCCCAGCACGGCGATGACGCCTTTGCCTTCCCCGCGGACGCGCTTCACCCAAGCGGCGACGCTGGTCCGCAAAGCCGCGTCCGACACGCCGTCAAGCGTGAGCACGTGGAAGTCCTGCGTCTCGAACGCGGACAAAGCCGAAGCGTATTCGGCGTTCGTGATGCCCGCGATGCCGCTGTCCCCGCCGGTCAGGGCTGCTCCGGATACGTCAGCCAACGCGCCGCCTTCCAGCGCTTCGGCAACGATCCAGACATTGGCCGGATCGCCGTTGATAGCAGCGGCCGCCTGCACGGCCGAACCGTCGCCCAGCGGGAATGTGCGCAGCAGCGCCGTACCCTCATACAGCTTCAACTCCTTGCTGCCGGGAAGCGTCAAGCTGGGCCCGACCGACATCATGAAGCCGTTTCCTCGCTTGCCGGGATATTTCGCCTTCACCCGCAGCGCCGCGGCGTTCGACGTATCCTGAAGCGTTAACGACGCCTCCGTTGCGGAACTCCCGGCCAGCCGGTAAGCCAGCAGTTTCTTGGTCCCCCCCAACAAAGCGAGGTACAGCGTACTATACGCCGTCGCTCCATCCGATTCGTCCGCCCCGAACAACTCCCGGATCGCCGCCTCATTTCCGACTTCCACGAATTGTCCGACCGGTCCCCAATGGGCCTTCACCGGAGCGACAACGATACCGCGCGCCCCCGCCTGGATCGCGTTCCCCGCCGCGCTGACGAAATTCATGTAAAGCCCGGGCAACGCCGGTTGATCCGTTACATTCCATGTTCCTCCTGCCATAACTTACAGCACCTTCTTCCTTAGAAATTGATCGACGAGCCGTTTGGCTTCGTCAATTTGAAGTAACTTACGTTCCCTTCCCAACATCGCCCCGGCCAGAATTTCCGGTTTGACTCCCAACACCGCCTCCGAGAGGGCCAACAGTTCCTCCATTCGGTAACCCGCGGAACTGATCGCCGCAACTAAAGCCGATGCAGCTTCACTCCCCTTGGATTTCTTTCCTGCCACGTCTGATCACCTCATTGTCGATTGATAAAAAACGGATTGCATCAACGGCGCTTCCGCAATCGATTTTGACATGCGCCGGATCAACGTGACGGTAAGCGGCCCCTGTGCCGACGTACTCTCCGCCGTTCCCTCCGGCTGCACACTCATCTTCGGATCGGCAATTCGCAAATACCGTTTGGCCGTAGGGTCCAATGGGATTTTCACCGCCGTTCCCAGCGCTTCCAGCAGCCGCAGCACCGCAGAATGCTCTTGCTCCGCGTCTTCCGCTTGAAGAAAAGCCGTCATCCGCTTTTGAACCTCATAAGACGTCGGGCCCAACGGCCGCACGTCCATGCCGATCATCCGCCACATCACGGCCGGAGCGGCTACGTCCGGCGGCCACGTCCCGCAGTAAGCTTTCCACTCGGGTCCTAGCGCCGACAACGACCAATGGGCTAATTCCGTCATCCAAGGATCGCTTCTGATCGGCGCCGATTCCGGAATCAAAGTCATTTCGTCTTCTGCAATGGCAATCACCTCCTTTCCAGCATGGAATCGCCATGCATACAGCGCGGCAAACTGCAAAACTGTTTTGTTCCCTCCAACCGCCCCCAGATGCACCCCTGGCAACGCGCCGGCTGCACCCATTCGGGTTCAAATGAATATGGTGGCGAAATCTTTTTGCTTCGCATCGTCCCCCCTCCTTTCCAAAGCAAAAAACCGCCGGAACGTCAGCGGTTTTCATCGGTCGATTCGGTTTCTCCATCCCTTTCTTTTCCACGCTACCAATGTAACATGGGCAAAACCAAACGAACGGACAAGTGACGGACACCCGCCGGACAGCTATCGGACAGCTCCATTTCCTTATAGACGCGCAAAAAAAAGCCGGCTATCAGCCGACCCCATGCTTTGCCATATGCAATTCTTCTTCCTGGTAAACCTCCAGCCTCATCGCCGCCGCCAGAAGGCGAATCGCGCTGGCTTTGATGCGGCGATACGTCCGATCGCTGATGCCCATCTCGCCGCAACTGATGAAATCGTATTCGGCTTTCTGATCCAAATAACTCCGCCGAATGACTTCTCGCTGCTCTTCCGACAACCTCTCCATGGCGAGGTCCAGCAGCTCCGATTTGCGAACCAGCTCCGCTTCCTTATCCACGTTCCCGATCGCAAGTTGTTCCGTCGGTTGGCTTACTGCATGGGTAGCTCCATGGTATCGTGGCTCATAGCCTGCGGTGATGAACGCTTCCTTGCGAATCCAACCGACCTGCCGGTACCGCCTAACTTCCTCCAACCGCTTCTCCACCGCAGCCCGGGTAGCTGCTTCGTCCACCGGCATAGAATCGAATAAAGCATGGTACACATGAATGCGTCTTCTCCCCATCTGAATTCCCTCCTATAGTATATTGCCATATTGGCAATCAACGTAATCTTCTTCCGGCAAATCAACTTGCTTGTCCACGCGTATATCCGTCTGCAACTTCGATTCCGCTTCCTTCAACCTCCTCTTTTTTACCAATTTGGTAACCGTATCCTGATTATAGATTGCCATTTTGGTAATGTCAAGTCGCATTATTGCCGTTTTGTCAATATAAAATATTTCCATCTAATGTGCCCGCACTTTACCAATTTGGCAACTTGTGCTACACTAAATGAAACGGCAAGGAAGAGGAGTAACCATGCAAACGCTAGGCGATCGGATCAAATATCTTCGTGAACAACGTCAGCTCACGCAAAAAGACCTCGCCTCCCAAGCGGACATTTCGGTCGTGCAGTTGTCTCGGTACGAGACTAACGACCGCAAGCCGGATCCGGAGGTGCTACGCAATATCGTCGACGCTCTGGATACCAGCGCCGATTACTTGCTGGGCCGAACACCCGACCCGTCTCCTGCGGCGGAAAAAGGGATGAGCTTGTCTTTTTTCGGCGGTCCCGAAGCGTATACGGCGGATGAAATCGCCATGATGGAGGCCGCTTTGAAAGCGTATCGGGAGCAGAAGAAGAAGCTGCTGAACGGGGACGAAGCGAAGTAAGTTGAAGTGAACCAACCTATATATGACCAGCAATGACGGCCCTGATTCTGGAGGGCCCTTATTTCGGGCGATGAACCGAACATACATTCTGATTCGGGGTGACTTGGATGCTGTACGCTTATTATCATGAGACCCATCTGGAACAATGGATTAACGCCAAATTATTGAATCACGGGATATCGGCCCCCGCCGATCTCGACATCGAGCGAATCGCCGAAGCCTTCGGCATCGGGCTAATTTACGGGAATCACCCCTCCTTTTCGGATAATGAGGAGAACGTGATTTTTCTGAACAAGTGGTTGGAGGCGGTTCAGACCCGGGTCGTCTTCTTTCACGAGTTATGCCATGTGCTGCGCCATGCCGGGGATCAGCGCCGGATGACGGATCTGTTCCTGCATGCCCAGGAGACTGAAGCCGAGCAGTTCGTGCTTTACGCCGCAATCCCCTTTTATATGTTTGCCAAACTGCCAGTGCCGGATCATCGCAGCGAGGCGGTGGCTTATATCGCCGAGCAATTCCATGTCCCGCCAGAGCTGGCGGAGCAGCGGCTAGACCAAATCCAGCGGCGGGTCCTGCACGGCAGCTTGATCGCTGCAGCCCAGGAAGCAACCCGCCGCCAGCGCGAAGCAGAGCGGGGCTGGTCGCCGGAGACTCGGCGCATGTTGTCCCAACTGGAACGGCAAATCGGCGGCCAGGGAGGGCGGTGACGATGCGGATTGCGGCGTATTGCGATTTTTACGCGGATTCCAACCGACCGCTGCAGTTGATTGTCGATGCGCGGCCGGGAGAACTGGATTGGTCGAAGACGCTCTACATCCCGGTCTCCGGTCCGTTTGAGCCGTTCACGGCCGAAGATTTCGGCGATTTGCCGGGCGTATCCGTCCTGCTGGAAGACCTCGTACGACCCAAAGAACCGCCGGAGTTTTCCGGCGGTTCGGAGCTGGAATTAGCGCTTTCCGTTCCATCCCAACGGGTTCTCGGCATTCGTCTCCCGCAAATCGCCGCCTGCAGCGGCGATACGGACGAGATTCAGCGCCTGGTGGTGCAGATGGATGATGTCGAAGAAGTCTTGGGTTATGAGTGAGGTTTAGACGGACGGTCGTATTCCACCACCGGCCACTTTTGCTTCCGCAGCGCATCCACTAACAGAGGCCCGACATGCAGATTGTCCTGGACCAGCTCGCGCGGCGTCAGCGCCATCCATTGATTCAGCGACACATCGGCGAACCGGTCGCTGCGGAACATCTCCAAGAACCAGATGCTGCGATCCCCGGTATTTTGAATATAGTGGCCAAAGGCAAATGGGACGTACCCCACATCCCCCGCCCTGACGTTGAATGTGCGAGCGACGCCGCCTCCGGCGAACACGGTCATGCGTCCTTTCCCGGACAAATAATATTGCCATTCGTCGTTGTTCGGATGCCAATGCATTTCCCGCATGGCGCCGGGCTTGATCTCCACGAGAGCAGCCGCAATCGTTTTGGCGATGGGAAAGTTGGTGGAATCCGCGATGCGCACGGTTCCGCCCGGCGTTCGGACCGGCTTCTGGGCCAGCAGGCTATGCTTGAAACTGACGGGAATCTCTCCGTAAGGCGAAGTGATCTTTTGACTTGCGATCGGCCCCGGGACTCGGTCTTGGTAGATGTACACCTGCTTACTAGGGATATGGTCAAACGCTTTGCGCGGCACGCCAAAGTTCGCCGACAGCACCTCCTTGGGCGTGTGGGCGAACCAATCTGAAATCGAAAGGGTGTTTAAGTCGGAGAAATGACCGTCATCGAACACAAGGAGAAACTCGCAGCCCTCCTCCAGCCCTTGAATCGAATGAGGAATCCCCGGCGGAAAATACCATAAATCCCCGATGCCTACATCGGCGATGAAGTTCCTTCCATCCTGATCCACGGCGGTGATCCGGGCTTTCCCCGAGATCATGAACGACCACTCCGCCTGCTGATGCCAATGCAGCTCCCGCACGCCTCCCGGCGTTAAGCGCATATTCACCCCTGCCAGCGTCGTAGCGATAGGCAGTTCCCGAATCGTAATTTCCCGCGACCAGCCCCCTTGGTTCAACTGCATGTGCGTGTCCGAAAAAGAAAATTTCAGATTCGGAACCAATCCGTTATCGGTCACCGGAGGAACCAGCATGTCGGGATTTTCGCGATCCCGCATGACATCCCGTGGTCCTGTATCGGTCGCGCCGCTGCCGTCATCGCGTATCGGCTCGGGCACGAGGGATGCCCCAGCAGCGTGATTTTCCGGATGCCTTGAAGCGGATAGATCCATTCGATCCGTCATCGACAATCACTCCTTATTCTGGACGTGCCAATGTTAATTTTTTCCACATTCTAATCATACAGTGATCCTATTCCCTCCCTAGCAGAAATATGTTCTGGCGAAACGGTTCATTTCCCAATAAAATCCGATGATTTCGGAGAAAATAACTTCAAGAGCTTGATAGTTGTCCAAGCTTCTGTATAATTAAAGTTAGTAAGTTTAGTCAACAAACTAACTAGGTAAAGGGGAATCCTCGTGGAAAAACCTGTACGTCCGAATGAACCGCTCGTTACGCATATTTTTACGGCTGACCCATCCGCCCATGTGTATGACGGCAAAATTTATATTTACCCATCCCATGACCTCGATCACAACGGTCCCGACAATGATAACGGCGACCAATACGCGATGGAAGATTACCACGTTCTCTCGCTGGACGATTTCAACTCACCGTGCGTCGATCACGGCGAAGCCTTGCATCTGCGGGATATTCCTTGGGCGAGCCAACAGCTGTGGGCTCCGGACGCGGCTTACAAGAACAATACCTATTATCTCTTTTTCCCTGCCCGGGACAAAGAAGGCATTTTCCGCATCGGCGTAGCTACGAGTTCCTCGCCTGCAGGTCCGTTCACGCCGCAAGAAAGCTACATTCCTGGCAGCTTCAGTATCGATCCGGCCGTACTCGTCGATGACGACAACCGCGCCTATATGTATTTTGGCGGACTTTGGGGCGGCCAGTTGGAGAAATGGCAAACAGGAACCTTCAAACCGGACGCCGAAGGACCGGCACCGGATGCGCCGGCGTTGGGGCCGCAATTCGCTGAATTAAGCGATGACATGCTCAGCTTTAAATCCGCACCGCAGGAAATTTCCATCGTTGACGAGGACGGAAATCCGCTGTTGGCCGGGGACGAAGACCGGCGGTATTTCGAAGGACCGTGGGTGCATAAATACAACGGTAATTATTACCTGTCCTATTCAACCGGATCCACCCATACCCTCGTGTACGCGATCAGCAAGAACCCGCAAGGGCCTTATGTCTTTAAAGGCAAAATCCTGACGCCGGTCATCGGTTGGACCACGCACCATTCCATTGTGCAATTCCAGGACAAATGGTACCTGTTCTATCATGACAGCTCGTTGTCCGGCGGCGTGAACCACAAGCGCAGCGTCAAATACACCGAACTGCATTACAACCCGGACGGCACGATCCAAACGATCGATCCGTACAAATAAGTAAAGCAGGGGAGCACCGGCCGGCTGAATCAAGCCGGAGGTGCTCCCCTTTTTTTTATTTACTTGGTTCCTCTCCGCCTCCCACTCTCGGTGTCGCAACATGCTCCGTCGATGCCTCTGCGATTTCGTGGAAAGCCCAGTGTGCTTGCGGTACGTCACGCCAAACCGGAAGCGCGTCGATGTTGCCAAATAGCGGCCCTCGGCCCAATGCCCGGTTGATCACGGTTACTGCTTCGGCCCGCGTGACGAATGCCGCCGGGCGGAACTTGCCGTCGGCATAGCCGCTAACGATCCCTGCCGCTTGGGCGGACCGGATCGCCTCCTCCGCCCAATGGCCGGCGGTGTCGGAGAAGCCGGTACCCTGCCCCGCGACCGACTTCATGAATTTCGCGGCGACGGCCGTGATTTCCGCCCGCGTCACCGGTTGTTCCGGCTTAAAGCTGCCATCGGCAAAACCTTGCATCAAGCCCATGCGGGATGCTTGGGCGATCGCTTCGGCAGCCCAATAACCTGCCGGAACATCGTTGAAGCCTAACGCTTCCGCCGTCTCCTTCAGGCCCACGGCCTTGGACAGCATGGCAGCCATCTCCGCGCGGGTAATTTGGTTCTCCGGTTTGAATAGCCCCCCCGGATAGCCGCTGATATAAGCTTTATGCGTTGGCAACATGGCCTCGGCCGTCTTCACCAGGACGAAGGTGCTGAAATGGTCTACGCTGATTTTCAACCCTTTGCCGTTCCCGAACGGAACAACCTCTCCCGTCAGGAACTCCGTCGTCCCGTCGGAGTGTTCGATATACACCCCTAGTTTGGCCGGGTCCGCATCGTTCAGCGCCGAGCCGGCCAGCGGCAGAATGAGCTCGACCTCCCGGTTCTGCAGGTTCGTTTCGATTTGAACCGGACGACCGATGACAGTTACCCCTTGCCCCCCTGTGGACGCAAGTACCACCTCGGCTTTATTGGCGCGTCCTTCGATTTCCTTGCTTTGGTTAGCTGCTTTCACGGGATGGATTGTCAAGGTCAGATCGCCGGTCGAACCCTGCAAAGAGGCTGCCGGGATCAGGATCTCTCCGTTCGTCGATTGGAGTTTCAATTCCAAACCGCGTCCCGTAATCAACTGGATAAAGTCGCGGGCGAGCGACAACTGGACGGAGGCCACTTCATCCTTGGCATCCGGAATCGTAAGGGTTAGCGATGTGACGCCTTCATCTCCCAGTTTGTCAATCGCAGCCCGAAGTGGAGCATCGACCGTCAGTTTGACTTCATCTCGTTTCGTTCCGTCGGCTAACGTCGTCCGAATGATATCCACCGGGATCTGATTGGCCGGATCGCGAACGATTTCCGTTCCCGCCGCGCTAGGCGGCGCCGAAGGACCGGACGGTCCGGTTGGGGACGACGGCGGGTTGGACGGATTCGTTGGCGTTGTTGGCGTCGTCGAACCGGGGGCGACGTGGTAAATCAATAGATCCGCCAGCATCAGCTCGCCGGATTTTTTCACCACTTTGACCGTATGTTGGCCAGCTGGCAGGTTAGCGATGCCGAACAACGGCTGCTGGGCGCTGCGGGACTCGGCATAGGCATCTACGGTCGATTTTAACTGTCCGTCGATGTAAACCTCCATTTCTCCTTGGGCTGGACCTTTTGGCATATGCAAATCAATGCCCGTTCCTTTAAACGTATACTCGAAGGAATCCCCATTCACCTCTGTCGCATGCACGTCATCGTAATAATCGCCTTTGATGTGGAACGTCAACTTCAAGCTTCCCAATGGCTGGGCAACGAGGTATTCCTTCTTGATCGTGACGATGTTCCCCGTTACGGCGTAATCCGCGCCCGCAACCAACGGCACTTGGCCGTTCCGAATGCTACCGAGGTTCCCGATGCCGCCGATCACTTCGACTTCGATGTCGTCCTGGGCGGACGGATTCTTATCGAAGGTCGCTTCGGTGAGGTTAATCAAGTCGGGGATTTGCACCTTGAGCGCATCCAACAGCATGAAGCGGCCCGATTTCTTCACCAGCTTGAGCGTATGCAGACTATCGGACAACCCGGAAACGCTGTAGACCGCTTGCATCGGTTGTCTGGCATCGGCATGGGTATCCACGGTGCCCGCGAATGCGCCGTCCAGATAAACGTCTACTTCCCCCTGAGAAGGGTCAATTTCCGTGATATATTGGATCCCGGTCCCCTTGAAGGTGTATTCCAGGAAATCGCCGTTCGTCTCGGCAAAATGCACGTCATCCTGATAATCGCCGAAGTTGCGCCCTGTGCTGCGGTTCCAGGACCCGGTGTAACGAATGCCGGGATCGTTGTTGTTGATCATGAGGAAACGGCCGGACGTATTTACAATATCGATCGTGAGCGTTTGCGGCAGCCCGGCACTGAACTGGAAGGTCAGCTCGGTTATGCCGGTTGGCTGCGCGGCCAAGTACGAGGAATGGATGCGGATCGTATCCCCTTCGAACGAAAAATCCTCCCCTTCGCTCAAGGCTTCCGCCCCGTTGGTGATGCGGACCAGCGTATTGCCGTTTAAGGTCATCGTGGTCGAGACATCGGCTTGCGCGGATGCTTTTTGATCAAACTCCGCTGTCTTCGGAGCGATCGTGCTGTTCACGATCACCGGTCCGGTAATGTCCACCGTGAACGTCTGCGTGTCGCCGCCGGCAAAACCAAACGTCAAGGCAAGCGGGCCGGGCGGTTGCTGGGCCAAATACGCTTTCTTGATCGTGACGCTGTCGCCGGAGACCGCATAATCCGTGTTTCGCACCAGTTCTGCTGAACCGTTCGCAATGTGGGTGAATGTATCTCCTCCCAGCGGCAGCGCAACGGGAATGTCCTGCGGATTTGTCGTATCAAAGCTGGCCGTCGTTGCCCCAAGCAAGCTGTCCGCGTAAACCTTGAACCCATCGACGAGCAAGTAGGTCCCGCCCTTCATCACGCCGGAGATCGTATGCTCGCCGAACGGCAGGTTCCGTACGCTGTAAACCGGGATTTGTCCCTGTTGATTCGGGGCATTGGCGCTTACCGTCTCTTGGAATTCGCCGTCCAGATCGATGTCGATGTCCCCTCCGGATTCGGCCGTTTCAGTCAGAAAATCTACGCCCGTACCTTTAAACTGATGTTCGAAACGCACCTCGCCCTTTTCCCCGTAATGAACATCGCCTAGATAATCATTCCAGACGGGATCCCTCCCCGAACTGTATCCCCAACTGCCGTTGCTTCCGTAAGTATCATAGGTCACCGACGGGTGGTTATCGTTATAGATCACCCAATGCTCGCCCGCCTCTGCGGCGGTCAAACCAGACGCTGCCTGCTCCGCGAAGGCTCCAGCCGCCAATCTCTCCTCATTGACCGCGGCTGCGTCATTCACAACCGCGTTCCCCGGTCCTACCGCGCTCGAGTCCACGATTGTCACATTCAGATCCTGCGCATCCTGCACCAGCTCATTACCGCCGTTACGCGTCCAGTTTCCGGTATACTTCACGCCGGTATCGTCATCATTGACTTTAGATGTCCCATTCTTCGCCGTTACCTTAAACAAGCGCGAAGCATGCGGCTCTAAATAGATGTCATCCATGCCGGTCGCAAACTGGCCGAGCTCCTTATGGCTCCACAAATCGCGGACGGAAGCCGCGCCGTCCAATCCGATGTCGCTCCATTTGACGTCCATCGAAGCGCCTTTGTTGCCTAGATTGAACAAGGCCACCGTATAGGTCCCATCCCCATTATTGGCAACCCACACCTGTTGATTGGTAGCCATCGACACCGGATGTGCCGGACGGCCGGCTTGGTTGACGGCGATGACCTCATCATTGGTCAACAGCTCCAGCCCGTAACTGTCTAGGTTGGTTAAATCATCGCCGGTGTAGAATTGCGCGCTGGCGATCGCCCATAACGTCGTCGCCGTCTGCCGCTCGTCCCGGGTCAAACCAGAGGTTTGCCCATTGCCGACGTTGAGGGAATCGAAGTCATTCCAGCCGCCGGGACCGGCGTCACGCCACCATAAAGCGGCATCCGGGAACAACCGGGCGATGTTCGCCCACTGCGTCATTCCGACGTTAGGGTCATAGGCCTCTACGTCCCAATTGACGCGCCATCCGTTGGCGTACTTTTTCCAAAAATCCACGTAGTTATGATCCAGCGCCCAGGACAGCTCCAGCCAAATTCCGTGCTTGGACAGCGCGCTCGACCAGGCCTTCACGTCATCGCGTGCGTCGATCGTTAGGTCGTTATGGCCGGACCCCGGGGTCACGCTGTCGAACTTCACGAAGTCGACGCCCCAGGAGGCGATTAGATCGGCGATCGAGTTAATGTATTCCTGCGCCCCCGGCTTGGAGAAATCGATTTTGTAATCGATGTCCCAATAGTCCGCTTGTCGGAGCGGCTGGGCGGCGATATCTTGCATATGGTACTCCGTTCCGTAGATTGGCAGGTTAAGCCGGTAAGCTTCCTTGGACAAGCCAGGTATCAGGTAGATCCCGACCTTCTGCCCATTGTTATGAATATAATCCACTAAATTCACGAAACCGTTTGGATATAACGTTTCGCTCGGAATCGGCCGGCCGTATTCGTCCATGCTGCCGTTCCATCCGGCGTCGATATTGATGTATTCGTATCCGTGAGACTGCAGTTTTTCATGCATCGCATCGGAGATCTTTTTCAGTTTCTCTTCGGAGGTCCAGTTCCCCTCCGGGCCGTCGTAAACCTGTAAGCTGTAGCTGCTCCAGCCCATATAAGGCTTCATTGCCAGCCCATTATCGGCCGCGTGTGCCACCTTGTGACTTGGCTCAAAATAAGCACACGGTACTAGCACAATCGCTGCTGCTAACAAGCAAATCAACGTCTTATGCAACAAACGGATCATCATTTCATCTCCTTTGGTAGAATAGGTGTCCCTGTTCGGAGACCCGTGAAATTCGGTACTCCCCCCTATCTGCGCCAAGCGTCCTTTTTGGTAACGCTTTCAAAACGGCAGGTTGAATCATTTCAGGTTACCTGACCGTCCCCCTGCGTGAAAATGCCCCTAAGCTTTCCACATTTGGGTCACGTTTCCTTCGCGATGAGTATAGAAAATTGCCGAAGCTTTCGCCTAGGTACATCTCTTCGTTCGGCGTACATCTCCCCCTCATTTGGGGTGATCATCCAGCGGATTGAGGCAACCATTTTCTCGAACAAGGGACAATTTTCCCTTTAGAGAAGAGATCTCTTAAGGGAATTTTTGCGATCAACCACTTTTACCAAATAATGCATACTTCCGAGAATCACGTAAAACACTATCCTCAAATTGAAATTTGGAGGTCAATCTAGTGGATCCACATGCAGGCACGAACAAAGAAGCGAACGAGGAGGAACAAACCCTAACGGACCGCCAGGGGCACCCGATCACAGACAATCAAAACGTCCGAACCGTCGGAAGCCGGGGGCCGACCACACTGGAGAACTATCATCTCCTCGAGAAAATCTCCCATTTCGACCGAATCTCGTAAACAATCTGAAGTTGTGCAGTTCCGTAATTTAGGAGACTTGGATCAGCCACTTCACGCAAGCGGACCCAGAGTATAGAAGAAGGGTCAAGGAAGGACTTGAGGCGGTGAAGCGGGAGATGGATGCGGCGGGTAAGCATACCAGCACTGCCAGTGCGGATGAAGCGCTGGATAAGGCCCAAGGGATGGGACACAAGTCCGATCGATATTAATGAAAAGCCGGCGATTGCAGCAGCAATCGCCGGCTTTGTTCTTGCATTTATTCGCCGCGGCTCAGCAAGTCCATCCGCAGCTTCCGGCAGCCATAACACCGATGGTTTTCGCAGATTCCCTTATATACTCGATTAACCGCAATATTTTACCCTCATCGTTCCAAAGTTACTATAGATATTGCACTACTTCTTGATTAAGATGAACCTAAATAGAGCAATAATCATCTGTAAAGGAGCCTGTAAAATGGACCATTCGTTTATTGCACCTACTCCGCCGCTTGGCTGGAACAGCTGGGACGGTTATGGCGCGGCCGTAACGGAAGAAGAGATTCGAGGCAATGCGGAATACATGGCGAAACACCTCAAAGCCTTTGGCTGGAGTTATATCACGGTCGATATTCAATGGTATGAACCGGGGGCGCATTCCTCGCAATATCGCCCATTTGTACCGCTCGCGATGGACAGCTATTCCCGGCTCATGCCCGCTGAGAACCGTTTTCCCTCCGCGGTCGGCGGCCTAGGCTTCAAGCCTTTGGCCGATTATGTTCATCACCTGGGCTTGAGGTTCGGCATACATATCATGCGCGGAATCCCGCGCCAAGCCGTTCATGGCGCCACACCAATTCTGGGCAATACCGCGACCGCGCGCGACATTGCGCATACGAACTCCATCTGTCCCTGGAATACGGATATGTACGGCGTGGATGCCTCAAAGGAAGGAGCGCAGGCTTATTACGATTCGCTCTTTGAATTGTACGCCTCCTGGGGTGTTGACCTGGTAAAGGTGGACGATATTGCGGCCTCCAGGTTATACGGCACCCACCAACCGGAAATCGCGATGATTTCCGAAGCGATGAAACGCTGCGGCCGGCCTATGGTGCTAAGCCTGTCCCCCGGGCCGGCTCCGGTGGAATCCTCGGCCTTCTTCGCCGAGCATGCCAACATGTGGCGGATGACGGACGATTTCTGGGACCAGTGGCCGCTTCTGCGAGATATGTTCGACCGGTGCCGGGCCTGGCAGGGCGTGCCGCAAGCCGGCTCATGGCCGGACTGCGACATGCTGCCGCTCGGTCATATCGGCATACGCTCGGTGGATGGCGGCGGGGCGGATCGCTGGACCCGGTTCACCCGAGACGAGCAGTTGACGATGATGTCGCTTTGGAGCATCTTCCGCTCGCCGCTCATCTTTGGCGGTGAATTAAGGGATAACGACGAATGGACTCTTTCGCTGATCACCAATCGGGAGGTGCTGCGCATGCACCGGGAGAGTCGCGGAGCCAGGGAAGCAATCCGTGAAGGCGATCTTATCGTTTGGACGGCTGAACATCCTGAGGGATTCGGCTATGCCGCTGTTTTTAATCTCGGTGAAAGTCCGCTGACGCTGGAACTCCCTATGGAGCGGATCGGTCTATCGGGAGTTACTGCGGGCTTTGAGCTGTGGAGCGGAGCGACGGCCGAGCTCACGGTATCAGGTGAACTTCCTACCACGGTACCATCGCATGGAGTGCGTTTATTCCGGTTAGATTGACTAACAAAGAAGAGAACTGCCCGCAATTGGGCAGTTCTCTTCTTCTAGGCTTTTCAAGTTAATAAACCTTCTTCAACATTTCGATCATCTCATCCAAGCTTAGCCCAAAGGACTTATAATAAGACACCTCATTCATCAATTGCTCCATCACCATTTCGTTGCGGATTCGCAACATCTCCTCCGGTGAGAACTCGGCCACGAAACATCCTTTTCCAGTAACCGTATGGATCAAACCGCGCCGTTCGAGTTCTTCCCATGCCTTCTTGACGGTGATGACACTGACCCGCAGCTCATGGGCAGCTTGTCTGATCGGGGGGAGACTGTAGCCGCTCTCCAGTTCACCCTTCAAAATCTGAGCGCTAATTTGCTCAAACAGCTGTTGATAAATCGGTTTCTCCGAAGTGTTCGAAATCGCTACGTTCATTGGATCTCCACTTGAAGGAATCGTTTGACTGCCATCCGGTAAGCCACAGCGGTAAATGCAAAGAAGATGACGATTCCTGCAATCAGCATGTATGCTTGAAACGCCACATGATTCGCTTCCGTACCATAGAAAATACGGTTCATCCCCGAATTCACGATCCCGAGCCATTGGGTAATCCCGGCGAACAGCGTAGCAGCCACGGTGGAGGCAAGCAGCGCCATGCCGAATTTATACGCCGTTTTGTAATACATGGGTATAAAGACAAGGTTAAAGATCGCCAGCATGGCAAAACAGAGACCAAAGAAACCCAAATTCGGCGGGAAGAACAGATAGGTCATCGAATCCGGATAGATACGCGAGCTAATCAGGCCAAAGATCAGGGCAACCACAATATGCGCCGTTTCCAATCCGGCGACTACGAATACCCGCGCTTTCACGATGTCCCGTTTCGTGACCGGCATCATCGAGGTAAACATCAAATCATTTTGCGATCTCAATTGGTTAAACATATTCGGTATGGTGATCCAGCAAAAATACAGGATCACTACGAAGTAAACCCAGCCGGGAATGAACATTAAAGCGCCCGTTAGGAAAGGCATCATCAAAAACAGGGGATGTACGCCCAGCCTGATATCTTTCTTAATCAAGTTAACCATGGATTTGCTCCCCCTTCTTCGTGTAATAGATCAAGACATCCTCGAGGCTTGGCGTGGCGGACTTGATGCCGCAGGACGGATCGAAGTCGCTCGCTTGGATCAATCCCGTAAACCCAAACGAATTCGTCTTGTAGGCAATCATCTGGTCCTTCACCTGGTCCAGTTCACTCGCGGAACCGTTCAGCAGAAGATAAGATTCCTTGAATTCTTCCTTCTCGCAGCTAAGGATAATTTCCCCATTCGCGATAAAGGTAATGTAATCCGCGCACTTCTCCAAGTCGGAGGTAATATGGGTGGAGAAAAGAATGCTGACTTCACCGCCAACGATCAACTCCTGGAAAATGTCCAGCAGATCATCCCGTGAGGCCGGATCAAGTCCGCTTGTCGGCTCGTCGAGAATGAGCAGCTTCGCCCCGTGGGACAAAGCAAGGGCAAGGCTGTATTTAACCTTCATGCCCGTCGATAGATCGGCGATCTTCTTATTCTCATCCAGTTTGAATCTCCGCAGGTAATAGGAGTAGGTCTCGTCGTCCCAATTCCGATAGAACTTTTTGATGGTCTCGGTCAATGTCTTGATTTTACTGCGCGTGTAAAAATCGATGCCTCCAAAGGCGAATCCGATGTCTTGTTTCAATTCAAGCTCGTGCTCGTTCATGTTTCGCCCCAGAATATGAACCTCACCGCTATCGATGTGAGTCATATTCAGAATCGATTTGATCGTGGTGGTTTTCCCCGCGCCATTGACTCCGATAAAGCCCATGATATAGCCCTTCTCCAGCTGGAACGAAACATCTTTGAGCTCAAAGCTCGGGTATTTCTTATTTAGGTTACGAATATCTAATGCCAGCATTCGGTACCTCCCCCAAAAAAATAATTGTGCATATCGTGTATGCACAATATAACATCGAAATTGGGGAACGTCAATAACTCAAGATGTAAAATAAACACAAAACCCCCGCCAGACGATAAAGTCGGCGGGGGTTTGATTGGACAGCATCCCGGTTAAGCCAAGAGCTTCTTCGTAAATTTTACATCAAAAAAGTGGATGATGGGTCCTAGACCCAGCGCGGACACGAGCGTTCCCAAACCGATCACGCCTCCAGCCAGGAAGCAGATCAAAGCACAAAGTGCGTCTGTAAACATCCGATGCCAAAAATAAGAGATTTTCGGGAAGCGATTTTTCATAATCAAGGACAAACTATCATACGGAGCTATTCCCACATTCGAGGTCTGGTACAGCGATACCCCAAAACTGCAAACGACCACACCAATCGCCACAACGACCGTCCGTTGCCAAAAAAGCTGAGGTTCGCCGAATAGATGAAGCCAGGTACTATGAAAGAAAGTAACGATATAGCCCAGAAGAATCGCATTGACGAAAGTCCCGGCTCCGATATATTTCCGACCCATGATCCATTCGATTACAAACAACATCAAGTTTAGTAGGATTAGAAAATGAGCATAGGCGATGCCGAGAGAATCTGCGAGTGCCATCACCATGCCGCTGAAGGGATCGTTGCCCATGCCGGACAGCTTGAAAATACTAATCCCCATCCCCAAAAAGACATTACCAATAACCATGATGATCAGTCTCTTTGAATCTATTTTAAGAAATACTCTCTTCATAGGGTCCGTCCTAATCATTTTATATTTGCTCCTGCAGCTTCATAATCAACGACGCCATTGTATCATAATTTCAATCGCTTGACTGTAAAATAAGCGGGACCGAGCATGGCTCGGTCCCGCTTAGGCATCACAACAAATTCTAATTATTTTTTCTTATAAAACTCATGATACAGCTTCATGAGCGCTCTCTTCTCGATCCGTGACACATAACTTCGGCTGATGCCGAGCTCCTTGGCGATTTCGCGCTGGGTCCGTTCTTCTCCCCCATGATCCAGGCCAAAACGTCCCTTAATCACTTCCTGCTCCCTCGCGTCCAGAATGTCCAGGTTCCGATAGATTTTGCTCTTCTCCATCTTCAGTTGAACCCGGTCCACCACATCGTCCGCTTCCGTACCCAAAATATCGATCAAGGTGATTTCATTTCCTTCTTTATCTGTACCGATTGGATCATGCAGCGATACGTCCTTGCGCGTTTTTTTCAGCGATCTCAAATGCATGAGGATTTCGTTCTCGATGCAGCGGGCCGCGAAGGTCGCCAGCTTCGTCCCTTTATTCGGCCGAAAACTTTCGATCGCCTTGATCAGACCGATCGTACCGATCGAGATCAGATCCTCCAGATCTTCGCCGGTGTTATCGAATTTCTTCACGATATGCGCCACCAGCCGCAAATTATGCTCGATCAGAATATTGCGGGAAACCGCGTCCCCTTCCGCCATGCGCTGCAGGTGTTTCGTTTCCTCCTCCTCGGTCAAGGGCTGGGGAAACGCATTATTTTTGACATACGATACGAGCAAAGTTAGCTGTTTAATGAACAAAGCAATTGCGGTAAACAATCCAGGCAATGATGACACCTCCTGCTGATTCACATCACAATGAATACAACCTCGCTTCATTTTGGGTCATTTCATTGTATGTGGGCGGAGGCCTAGGCGTGCCTGTACGAAGGAATTTGATTTAACAGGATCCTTTCTCTCATCTTGGAACATGAAGCACAAGTAAATCCATGAATTAAATCATTTTTAGCTAAGAAAAAGAATTATTTTCCTCCTTTTACAAACACTACATCACAATCATTTTATAAGGAGGAAGATATTTCATGTGTCAAAGGTATTCCATCGCGGCCGAGTTGCCGGAAGTCCAGGAGCATTTTCAAATCGGGCGGGTCATGAGCTATTACAAGAACCGCTTCAACATCAGTCCCACGCAACCGACGCCGGTCGTGCTTCAGCAGGATGGGGAGCGGGTGCTCGACGAGTTCCGCTGGGGGTTTGTTCCGTATTGGGGAAAAGACGCGGTTAACGCGGATCTGCGTAACGTCCACCAGAATCCGACGTACCGCCGAATCATCAGCACGCAGCGTTGCATCATCCCGTGCAATGGCTTCTATTATTGGAGGAAGGAAGGCAAGAAAGAATACCCCGTCCGGGTGGTTCTGAAAAACCGCGGCATGTTTGGTGTGGCCGGACTGTACGAAATTTGGCGGGATACGCGAGGCGAGCCGCTCCGCACCTGCACCCTCGTCATGACGGATGCCAATCCGCTGATCGGAGAGTTCGAGAACCGCATGCCTGCGATTTTGTCTCCGGAGGATATGACCCGGTGGCTGGATGAAGAGATCAATGATCTCGACGCGCTGGACCCCATCTTGCGTCCGCATGCAGCGGAGGAAATGAAGGCCTACGCGGTTACGCCGCTTATCGACAACAACCGGTACGACACCGACGAATGCATCCGGGAGATGGATTTGCAGTTGGCTTGGGTGAAACGATGAGACTCTGAAAAAGATAAGTAAAAAAGCTCTTGGACCCTTCTCTCGTCCAAGAGCTTTAATTTCACTTCAGTTATTCCTGCCGTAATATAACTTGAGATTCGGGATATCCACCAGGTACAGGATATCGACGCCTTTGGCGCTACGCTCCACTGCCAGCCGCTCGATCGGTTTGCCAGGGGCCAACGAGGTCTCGGTCCATCCGGCTCCGCTCGAATTCACGGCCACGAAGGCCCGATCCGCACCGCTTTGCTTCACGTAGTAGATTCTCGCTTCCGTGCCGTTCCAGGTGACATCCACCGCAGCCCGCGTCGCGGCGGCATCAAAGACCGTTTGCAGCTCCCAGCCTCCCGTGCCGTAGGTTGCCTGCTTCACGGCGAAATTCGCGCTGCCTGCTTCACGGTAACGGTAGGCGATGATCGGCCGTCCTGCGGAGTCCACCGTCATTTTGGCGCTTTGCACGCCGGGTCCGCCCGGATCGTCGCCGCTCTGCACGTAGGTTTCGCCAGGGGCTAAAGGCTGGACGATATCGGCCGTAGACAACGTCGCCGGAAGGGACACCGGCGTTCCATCCGCCTTCGTAAAGCTGCCTGTGGCTGGACTGTACTTCAGGTACGACAGCTCATGGCGTAACGCGCTGGCGGCAAAATGCGCCCACTCGAACAAAATATGCATATCGCCATTCGCATCAAAAGCCAAGTCGTCCGGATAAACGGACCGATTCAGCGTTGATGCGATCACACCGATCTGACTCCAAGTCGAGGCCGTATTATCCCAATGGAACAGGACGCCTTCCCGTTTCCCCGCAGGATCTTTGGCCGCCCGTGCGAAGAGATACAAATCCCCGTTTGGTGCGGTTTTGACGATTGGATAAGAGATTTTCATATCCGGACCCGGCATATCCGCCGAATGATTCTGAGGAGCTCCGCCTACCGTATCCGATCGAAAATATCGCCAGTTATTATCGTGCATCGAGGCAAACACATGGAACCGGCCGCTGCCGTCCCTCGCGATGGAGGGCTGGTTGTGACCTAAATCGTCGTTATACTCGGCTACGACGGACCCGTTCATGACCGGGATATTGCTCCAAGCCCCCGTTCCGTCTCTTCTGGCGATATATACCGTATGCATACCCGCTGTGCCCCCAGGCGCATTGTAAGCCATATAAGCGTATTCATACCCCGTTCCATACGTATCCAGCGGCGACCACCATCCCGCCTGGTTGCTGGAATCCATCGGATAAGGAACCTCTGTAAGTTCAGCGGCCGCATACCCCGTAGTTGTCGGCAGCAGCGTCATCAACGCTACAAACCAGAGCCCGATTCGCCAACCTTTTCCCCTTTTCACACTTCTCGCCTCCTCAAACTGAAATCGCTTGCAAAACTCAATCCCCCGATAACCTTGGTCCTCCCGCTACCGGTACAAGCGTATCACGCTGCCCCGAGCCGGAATAGAAACAAAACAACGTTCTGAATAGAACGGAATTACGCATTTTTGCTAAAAGTAGAACATTTCTCCTTTGTCATACAGACCCCGGATTCACGTGAATTAACGCCCGCGTTCGTACCAATATCCCGGGATCCCGTGGCCAAGGCGCATCAACGCTTCGAGGTAAAAATAATCCCCCCAGATCACATAATCATCGGTTGCGATACCGCCCCTCACATAGTAGGAGCCGTGTCGCAGGAAGCCTTCGCCTTCCCGGGCCCCGTTCGTGCCGCCCGAGAAACAATGCTTCGCCAGCGACGCCACGGCACGTTCGGCAAAAGCCAGCAGTTCCGCCCGGTCCGGGTCATCGGCGGGTAAATGCTCCACGATTTCCAGAACGCCGCATGCCGCGATCGCAGAAGCCGAACTATCCCGAGGTTCGCTTTCATTTTGAGGCGCATCAAAATCCCAATAAGCAATGAGATCCGCAGGTAGATGATCGATGAAATAACGGGCCAGCCGCTTGGATGTATCCAAAAAAGAAGCTTCCCGGAAATAACGGTAGGAGAGCGCAAATCCGTAGATTCCCCAAGCCTGCCCCCGCGTCCAGGTCGATCCGTCGCGATAGCCCTGATGCGTGCCGCCCCGAACCGCATCGCCGGTCGCGGTGTCGAAATAAAACGTGTGATACGACGAGCCGTCGCCTCTCACCAAGAATCGCTGGCTTTGCTCGGCATGAATCCGGGCGATGTCGGCATATTCGGGATCCCCGGTTTGCTGGCTGGCCCAATAGAGTAAGGGCAAGTTCATGAGGCAATCGATGATGATGCGTCCGCCGTTGATTTCATCCCCCTCAGGGCCCCAGGCTTGCAGGATGCGGGCAGTTGGCCGCCACCGTGTCAGCAGCAAATCGGCCGCTTCCAGAGTCGACTTCCGGGCGGCCTCATCTTGCTCTACGATCCACTGCGCCCCGGTGGACAACAGATATAGAAAGCCGATGTCGTGATGCTCCAAATGGCTCCGCCGCGTAAGCCGGTCTTGAAAAGACGCCGTGGCCGCTTCAGCCGCTTGACGGATCGTTTCGTCCCGGCTGTACTCGTAGCTAAGCCATAAGATACCCGACCAGAAGCCTTCGGTCCAATCGGTATGCTCCACCAGCTGGTACTTGCCCTCTCCCTGGCTGACATGCGGAAAACGGGTTTGAAAACGGGAGATATTCGTTCGCGTAATGTCCAGCGTTTGTTCGATCCATTCATTCCAGTTCATTTTATCCTCCTGTAGGTTGGCTTGATGGATTTTTCAAGTTACATGATGACGTCAACACGGACGGATGAGCGTCCGGGATAAGCCGGCAGGACATGGCCCTCCAGCGGCTGACCGTCGACGGTGATGTGTTTTACGCCCTGGCTAACCCGGCTTTCGTTGCGAACCGTAATCTCGTAGTCGCAGCCACGGAACCGGCGTTTCACCGTGAACCCTTCCCAATCCGCGGGAATGCAGGGGTTGACGGACAAGCCCTGCAGCACCGGTTTGATGCCCAGGATATATTGCGTCGCGGCGACGTACATCCAAGCGGCCGTCCCAGTCAGCCAGGACACATTGGCCAATCCGAACTTGTCGGACTCCGGCCCAAACAAGTTTGAAGCGTAGACATAAGGCTCCGCCTTATACCGCCACAGGCCCGCTTGGTCCATCGCCACGTTCGGGAGCAGCTGGCGGTAATACTTGTAGGCGACATCCCCTCGCCCGAGCAGGCATTCGGCCATGATCGCCCAGGTATTGGCGTGGCAGAATACCGCCCCGTTCTCCCCCGTCCCCTTGTTGTAATTCGTCAAAGGATCGGCGGGATCGGGAAACGTGCTGATGGAAGGGTGGATTTTTTTGATGCCAAGCTCCGTGTCCAGCATCTCCCGAACGCTGTCCATCGCTTGCCGACCTTTCTCCGGATCGGCCATCCCGGATAGAACCGCCCAGGTTTGGGCGTTCAGCCAGATTTTCGCTTCCTCGTGCTCATCGCTCCCAAGGAAACGGCCGTCATCCATAATGGCGCGGCGGAACCAGCGGCCGTCCCAGCCAATGCGGTTGACCAGCTCCCGCTGCTGTTCGTACATGGTCTCGTATTTCGCGACATCCTCCGGACGGCCGGCGGCGACGGCGAGATCAACCATCC
Organism: Paenibacillus sp. FSL R7-0216; assembly: GCF_037969915.1. NCBI lineage: Bacteria > Bacillati > Bacillota > Bacilli > Caryophanales > Paenibacillaceae > Paenibacillus > Paenibacillus sp. FSL R7-0216. The sequence continues at coordinate 3,713,789 of NZ_CP150222.1, forward strand.
GTAACAGCACCAGGCCAAGCTGCATGGCGGTCCAAATGCTCTCCCCCCGGCCCTCGCGGCACACCCGGAACAACTGGTCGTTCCAATCCGATCGCAGCATCAACGGGAACCCGTTTGGTCCCAGCTTCGACGCCGTAAAATCGATCGCGGCCTTCAAGTGCTCGTATACTGTTCCTTGACCGCCATCGTAGTAAGGCACTTCCGCTAGCAAAAACGCGGCGTCCCCGGTTTCAGCTAACAGGTCCCAAGCCGCCAATGTCGGCCATAAATGATCGTCGGAATGAATGCTCGTCACCGGCTCCCAACCTTCATGAGGGAAAAAGTAGTGGTTTGCGTGCCCATCCCGGTACTGCTGGCCGAGCAGTAGCCGCAGCTTGCCCAACGCTTGCTCCGGATCAAACGGCACGACCGCCAATATATCCTGCGACGTGTCCCGGTATCCAACACCACGGAACGTTCCGGTAGCATAGAAGGAAATATTCCGTGAAAACAGAAAGTTGCGATGCGCTTGATACGGGTTCCAGATGTTCAGCATCCGCTCGGCGTCCGGATCCGGCAGCCGGCACTCCCAAGCTCCGAGATAACCGTCCCAATAGGAATGTAGCCCTTGAAAAGAACGTTCTGCAAACCCGGGTTCCCGGGAATGGACAAGCGCCTGCTCAACCTCGGCTTCATCTTGGGCTGTGCCAAGGAAGAGATGAAGGGTCCGGCTTTCGCCCGGCTGCAGCGTGACCTTGAATTGCAGCGCTCCGCAAGGATCTCCGCCCATCAGCGTCGATCCGCGGCAGCCCCCTTCTTCGATCGCCGCCGGATTGGCTTCGCTGCGATAGCTACCGATAAATTCTTCGCGGTCGCCGTCATATCCGGACAGCGGCGCGTCGGAAGCAAAATAAACGAGCGGCGTCTCCTCCGGCTTCGGTTGATTTTCAACGCCATACCGGTACACCAGCGCCTCGGACGGACGGTACTGCACGGAGACCTGGTGCTTGTTATAGCATTGCCACTGCAGCTCGCGCATGAATTCCATCATCCCGAACTCCACGTAAGCGTAAACGTTCAGTTCTTTGGCTACCGAGGTTTCATTGGACAAGGTCAATTTCCATATTAACGAATTTTCGTAGGGACCCACGAAATACAACGTTTGGGCAGCGATTCCGTCCCTCCTCGCCTCAAACCGGGTGTAGCCGAGGCCGTGGGTGCTTTTCCAGGTATCCGGTTTGGCGGCAGCAGGTTCGTTGGTGGGGCACCAGTACGTCCCCGAGTCCGCATCCTGGACGTAAATATAGGGGCCCGAGCGATCCATCGGCAGGTGAAAAAACCGATAGCGCGTAATCCGCCAAATTTGCGGCGATTTGTAAAACGCGACCCCGCCGCCCGCATGGGACAACATCGTATGGAATGTGCCGTTGGACAAATAGTTCATCCAAGGGGTCGGCATGTCGTGCCGGTGGAACTCGATTTCTTTTTCCGCATCGCGGAAGGAATAGTAGCTTTGCGGGTCGATCGGTTTCATGGGTATCCACTCCTTACTTCTTTGTTGATTTCTAACGGACCTCAGCGCCGTTATTTAGCTGGAAAAGACCGATTTCCATCTGTAACGGACTCCAAAGACCTTATTGAGCATCTAAACGTACGATCAAGCCTATTTTGGAGGAAATAGCGGCTTTCCGGTCCGTTAGAAACAGGAAAGGTGCGTTTTCGGACAATTAAGGTCTTTCAGGTCCGTTATACCGTAAACCCGTGAGACCGGGTCCACCTATTTGGGCTCTACCTCGTCTAGCGTCAGGCTATACGACAGATCCTTCATATAGCGGCCGTCGGGATGAAGGAAGACCAAACCGAAGTCAAGATCCTCGTCACTCCCACGCACGATGGCAATCAGCCGGTTCAAACCCGGATTCAAGACCAGCTCCTGTTCCGGCTCCGCTACCCGCTCCCCGTTTAACACGATTTCAACCGTGGAAGAGGTATCGGCGAGCACGCGCAGCCGTCCCCGACGGGGAGCTCCCCCTTCTTCCGGTACCGTCACGAAGCAGCTCAGGAACCACGGATCCCGACCCGCATTGGCGAGATGCAGCAAGCCGGTGGAGCGGCGTTCTTTTTTCTGCATCCAGCCGTACAGGCCTTCACCCAAATTGTTTAGTGAAAATTCCGGATCGGTATAGTAAGCCCTCATCGCGTCGGAATCGACGTAAGTCGGACAAGGCAGCGCCATCATGGCTTCCACGGCCCACTCGCCGTCGCCTTTCTCCTCGTACAGCAGCTCATCGTCAAAAGAGGCACCCAAATGAGCCAGCAAGCGAGTATATAAGCGCAGCGCCTTGTCGCTTTCAGGGTCCGGTAACAGCTGGGAGCATACTACGGTTCCGCTCCCCACTTTGGCTTCAATCAGGAACGCACCGGATGGCCGGGCTTTCCGGCGATTTAGCTCCACCAGCGCGAGGCGGCTGTATTCGGCGGTGTATCCCTGCACGAAAAAGTCCTTCCAGGCCGTGCCTTCCACGCTGGTGCAAAGGACGTCCACGCCTGGCGCTTCCAGGCGGTGGGTGGCGAGGACCCGGTTGACCACCTCCCGCGGCGACAAGAACACCTTGTCGAAACCGAACAGGTCAACCGGGCTGAGCCCGCGGACGGCGGCGTGCGCATAGTCCGCCGCCAAATGGTACGTCTCGTGCGGCGCCACGCGCACGGGACGGTCCAGCAGGCGGGCTAGCGCCGCCTGCTGCCCAGGCTGCGCCGGCAGGACGAGCACGCGTCCGCCGGCTTCGGCATGGCGCCGGACGGCTTCCGCCGCCCCCGGCGCCTCGAGCAGGCAGGCTTCGGCCACCAGCAGGCCGAAGTCCTGCCCGGGCGGCATGGCGGCGTCCCCGCCATGCTTGCCAGGCGCGGGCGCCGGCGCATCGCCCGGCGCCAAGGGGCCTCGCGGCGCGGCATGCGCCAGCGCCGCGATATCGGCCAGCGCGGCGTGCCGCAGCCGCAGCCGGCCGAGCAACGCGGCGGCGGGGCCGCCGGGGCGCACCAGCGCGGCGGTCGGCAACGCCGCCGCCTCGTCCTGCTCCCCGGCCGCGCCGCCCGCATACGCGAGCAGGTTGCGCAGCAGCAAGCAAGCCTGCGGCACGCGATCCGCGTGGGCCATCAGCTCCAGCTGATTGGCCACCATCCGGCCGCGGCCGTGCCGGTATTCCAGCAGCGGCGACCACAGATCGCCGCCGTCGCCGAAATCGCCCGCGCTGCACTCCAGCAGCAGCGTGAAGTCGCCACGGACCGGCTTCTCGAAGGCGGCGCGGACGATCGGCAACGGGCCGTCTTCGGCAAGCTCCGGTTGCCAGAACATCAGGTCGTCGTCGCCGATCCCGGAGAGCGCCGGATGGCCGTAATCCCCGGCATGGGCGCGCTGGAACGGACGCCGCGACAGCGTCAGCTTCCCCAGAGATAACTGTTTCTGTTCCAGCAGCAGCAGCCGGCCGCCCTGGGCGACATACGCCTGGAGCAGTCGCTCCAACGTGCCGTCCGCATCCTCTGCGTAACTCCCGATGACCAGAAGCCCGTCAGTCAGCAGACGACGGTCAGCCAACTGCTCCCGGTCCACCCGTTCACAGCCGGGCACTAGCCTGCGGATCGTCTCATAATCCGCATCGTTCCCCCAATAAGCCACCGGCCGGTTGACGGGGACGGGACGGCTCCGCAGGTTGGCGGACAGGATCCGGTAGTTCAACATCAGCTCATGCACCGGTTGTCCGTCATGAATCAACGTTGCCGTGAGCTCCGCCTTTCCTTCCGATTGGACAGGCAGTGGTTGCCACCTGATCCGGAGTACCCGGGGCTCCGCCGGGCCTTGCGTGAAGTCGAAGCTTTGGTCATGGACGAGCGTCTCCCCTTGCTTCACGGTCAATTTCACCGTGACCCTCCGGGCCGAAAGCGTGTCATTGTACACGTCAAAGCTGCGGTCGATCGGCTGTTCGTCATAGAAGCAGCGATCGTATTCGGCGGCGATGATCGTTGCCGGCTTAAACGCCTCGGCCATAACGGCAAAAGCGGGATTCGGCCGATACCTCGGTTCTTCCTCCGGCAGCAAGCCGTTGTGGATCGTCAGCGAATAAGCCGGGATCACCTTCGGTTTCACGCCGGGGAGATCAGCGTCGAGCGGCGGCGGGAGGACCACGTCCCGCTCGGGCATCGCCCGCATGAAGTAGTGGGCGAAATTAAACGTCGATATACCTGACACCTGCTGGCGCCGCGCAACCTCCACGAACAGCCGCTCTTTCTCCGCCAGACCTAGGGTACTTTCATCGGTACCCCGGTAAGCCCGCAGCCCGACGTACATGCTGCTGTTCTGCGGGCAGATGTACCACCAGCCGCCATGTTCGCCAAAGGTTAGCGGAACGGTACGATCCCATTGTCCGATCGTTCCGTCGATGTTGTAATGTCGGCTCTCCACCTCTGTATGCGCTTTGGACAGCAGCCGGTTATCCCCCTCGGCAATAATCGCCCGCGTCGGATCCAGCTCTCGGATAGAAGTCATCAACCCGGGAAGATGCACCTTAAAGTCATCCCGTCCGTCCACCCAGCGCATCTCGTTTTGCACGCTCCAGAGGATGACGGACGGATGGTTCTTATCGCGCTGCACCAGCCGGCGTACATGCTTCCGGCAAGCTTCCAAAAAGTCGGGATGGTCCGCTTGCATCGATTTGCTCGAGCCGTAAATGGCCGTTTCGTCGACGATCAGCATCCCTTCCTCGTCGGCGATCCGTAGATAGTCTGCCGGGTAAGGCTCCGCGTGCAGCCGAATACTGTTTACTCCGACGGAGCGGCACATCCGGTACCAGTTACGGATATAACCTTCCGTCTGCTGGGTTCCGCCTTGAAAATGCCATGAGTCGCCGCGCAGGTTCAGCGGAATCCCGTTCAGCTTAAACTGCGGGCCTTCGCACCAGAACTCGCGAAAACCAAACGATTCCTCCCGCCGATCGATTACGCGTTCCCCGTCCAACAGTTCGAACTCCGCCCGGTACAGGAACGGCGAATCGGGGCTCCACCCCTTGGCGTCCGCCCAGTCCAAATCGAACGAAACGCGGAAGACTTCCCCGCCATGATCGTTCTCGCACAGCCGCTGCCACCGGGCCGACTCGGACGAAACCGGCTCAATCGCCCGTTCCGCCGTTAGAACCTGCCGCCCGGCACCGGTCACCACCTCTGGGGGGCGTCCCCCATCCGGGCTCGAAGCCAGCACCCCCAGCTCGCAAACGCGAAGCCGGACACGTAGCGGTCTTTCCCCTGCAATCGCCGCCGCCTTCCCTCCCGCGCCGCCGATCACGGCGTCTGCCTCAAGCCGCCCTTTCCGGACGGAAGTGCGCAGGGTGACGTCCTCTACGGCCAGCGCCGGGTAACTCTCCAGATAAACATCCTGCCAGATTCCCCGGCAAACACTGCCAAACCAGGAACCGACGAGACCGGTCACCTTCTTGGCTCCAGAGGGTAACGTCGTTTGATCGAAGCTCCCGCAGACGAGATGCAGCTCATGCTCCTGCCCCGGCGTCACAAAAGACGTGATATCGAGTCTTAGCGGCAGGTAGCCGTCCTCCCATACGGCGATTTCTCTTCGGTCCAAATAGATGACGGCTTTCTGCATGATGCCGTCCAGTCTCAGCACGATTCGCTGCCCGGCCATCCCCTCCGGCACTCGAAAACAGCGATGCAGCACGCCAGCCTCGGCATCGTCCCATTCCTTTGGGTAACCGTACAAGTCCATCGGAACAAAGCCATGCTCGGGGATTTCGCCAAAACGCTTCCCCGGCCCCTGGGCGTAGGTTCGTCTCCAACTGGAAGGAACCCTCACCTTCTGTGCCTCATACACGAGGGATTCGGGCAGCGTGCGGCGCCACGACTCGCCATACAGCGGCATAAAATCCCATTCTCCGTTCAGGCATAACGTATGACGCATCGTGTCTCCTCCTCCGTCCGGCGCGCGTGCAGTACAAGCTCCAGCTTCCGCCAAAGCTCCTGCCCTGCCGAAACTCCCGTCCACGGGATAAAATGCGGTTCCATCACTTCGGCCCAGCGTTCCGGCTTAAGCGACGTGTTCAGCTTTCCTTTATAGGTAGCCGGCTCAAGGGTCGCAGGCTGCTCCGAATAGAAAAACAACAAGTTCTCGTGCAGCCCGATGATCCCGTATTTATCCCCGTCGCCCGGCTTTTCTTCTTGATATTGATAATGGTGGTAGATGTAGCTTGCGGCTTCTTCGGGCTTCAGCCTTGCCAGCCTTCCGTAAGGTTCGGTCGAGCGATCCGAATGCCGCCAAGCCGCACCGATAGCGGGTTGATGGTAATGAAAAATATCCGTCATCGGCGCCCACCGCCGCTCCATCCCCGTCCTTATCCCCGTCTCCAACTCCCCTCCCGGCCAAACGGCCAACCGCTCACCAGCCGCCATCAGCAGCAGCTCCGGCGGAACCGTCTCCCGCAAGCATTCATAATACAGATAGAACCGATTCCCGTCGGCAAAAAGGCTGAGATGATCCACCTCCAGCCGTTCCATCGCTTCGGACAGCTCAAACGAAACCTCCGACCCCCGCCAGATCTCAGCCTTCTCCACTCCATCTAGACCTTCGGCCCGGTAAATGCACCGTTTCATGGCCAACCTCCCAATAGATCGGGGAAATCTATTCGAAAATTCGCATAGATTTCCCCCGTTTACGTCGATTTCAAAGCAATATACTTGAAATTTCATATACAATGAGGCTTCTGAAAGACGAAAGCCCCTAATCTATATGAAAAATCATATAGAATCCCGATTTCTGGCCGCGATCGAGGAAATGTATTCGAAAAATCGCATACAATCAGACATCGAACTCGAACTCTAGCCCGAACTCGATCTCGAACTCGATCTCGAACCCGCCGCCCTCCCTGCCGTGCCCCTAATCCACATCACGGATTCAACGATACCCGAATATCGTCAAACAGCAGATAGTCGAACCCGCTGACATAAAAACCAACCTTACCCGTTGGCCGATGATTCAGATCGGTGCCGGCGATTCGCAGCGAGCCGTCTACGTAAGCGGCGACATCGCCGTCCTTGACGACCACCTTCACCGCATATTCCGTATCCGGCTGCAGGTCAAGGCCCGGCAAATCGGCCTCCGCCAGCTTCTGCCAGCTGGTGTCGTACAGGATCCAGCCGGAGGTCCCATCCGCCCGCGTCCGGTAGCCGATGCGGGTGGAACCAACCGCGTCTTGCCGGTCGAAAATATACATCACCCCGCCGTTCTCAGGCATCGAGGACGGCGTCTTCAGCGTAAACTCCAGTACATAGGACTCGAAGTTTCGGTCCAATAGACCGGTAGCGCCGTTCAGAATCTTGTAGCGGCGATTACCGTCCGGATCCGCCGTGATGCTGCGGTTCGGATCAATCGGCCAACCGTTGCCGCCGTTCTCGAAGTTGGTCTCATGCATCACGTTGGAGACGGTCACCGTAATGTCCGCTTGGATGAGCGGATTTACCGTAGACACCGCCGTGATGATCGTTTCCCCTTCATAAACGGCGTTCACGACGCCCATGGCATCCACCGTCGCCACCGCCGGATCGGCCGATTGCCACGCAACCTCCGTCTCCGGCGTATCCGATGGATCGAAGGTGAGCTGCAATTGCCGCTGTTCTCCAGGAACCATCCGCACCTGGCTCTCAACGGGAAGGATGCCGGCCAGCTCCGTCGACAGCGCCTTAAACCGGATATCGTCAAACAACATGTAGCTAACGCCGGCGACGTAGAACCCGACTTTTCCCTCGGCGTTGTGTCCGGGATCCTGGCCTTTCAGGCGGAGACCGCCGTCCACATACACGCTGATGTCGCCGCCTTTGACGAGCATTTTGACTTCATATTCCATGTTTGGCTGTAAGTCGTGGCCCGGCAGTTTCACTTCCTTCAGAATCGCCCAAGCAGGATCGTACAGAAGCCAGGCCGAGCTGCCGTCCGCCCGGGTTTTGTAGCCGATCCGGCTGGACCCGCTGCCAACCTGGCGATCAAAGATGTATAGGGTCGCAGCGTTCCCGATCGTCTCCGGCGTCTTCAGTTTGAAGCTCAGCTCGTATTCGGAGAACGATTTGGAGCTTAGCGTCGAGGCTCCATTCAGCACCTTATACCAACGGTTGTCCCCTTCCTTGACGATGCTTCGGTTCGCATCCTGGGGCCAGCCGTTCGACCCCGATTCGAAATCGGTAAAGTCCATCACGCCGTCGCCGGCTGCCACCGTAACGTTCACCGTGGTCGTGAACAGCGGATTTTCCGCCGACGCTACCGTGATGACCGTTGGACCTACCGCCAGTCCGGTGACAACGCCGCTTCCGTCAACCGAAGCGATGGCCGGATCGGCCGAGGTGAAGATCAGCGCCGGATTGTCGGCATTCCAGGGAAGAACCGCCGTCCGCAGCTTCACCGTCTTCCAGCGATCGACCGTGACGTTGTCGTCATAAACCGCGACGCCCTGCACCGGGTAGCTGTCTTGACCGAGAGTCGTGCCCGCTTTGCCTTGGACACCGATCTGATCAAACGGGATATCCGGAAACCCGGGAATCTGCTGGAACACTTCCGCATCCGGACGCAACGACAGATCCCCTCCCGCCAGATCAACGAAGCCGGGATCCTCCTGCGCCACCCAGTTGTTGGCATATTGAATCAGCCCAAATTTGTCGTACGCCCCGTTTTCGTTCGTCGTCGTACTGCGCGGGACCACCGGATTGTAGATCACATTCCCCTGAAACGTATTCGTGTCAGGGTAATAACGGTTTTCCGTGAAGAAATCAGCCAGTTCCGGGTATTTCGCCAGATAAGGCGTCCCTACGAAATCGTTGTTGGCCGCAAACAAAGCCAGCCACTTCGGCATGTAATTCTTCGGCACCTGATCGTCCGGATCATCGCCTAGAAACAAATCCGCGAAATCGTAAGGCACCTTACTGTCCACAAAAATATTGTTGCGCGTCAGAATGTGAGATCCCCCGTTGTTCTTAATCGCCGAATTGCCCATTTTATAGAAAATGTTCTCGTTGATCGTCAGCCCCATCGTAAAATTGTCGGGATATACGCCTTCAACCCCGGGTTTCGTTTCCCCGATATGATGGAAATAATTGCGCCGAATCACGATTCCGCGCTCCTGCGGCGTTTCGCCGGCGTTCATGTAGATCGCGCCGAGGTCGGAGAACGTTTTGCATACATCGTAAATGTTGTTGTATTCCACCACATGGTCGTTGCCAAAAATCAACACCCCGGGATGAGGCGCGTCATGCAGTTCGTTGTGTTGCATCCGATTGCCCACGCCCGACAGCAGAACGCCGGGATTATAGGCCTTGTGATAATAGGCAAAATCGTGGATATGGGAATTTTTCACGACGTTTCTGCCTGGCGAGAGCGTCGTTTTGTTGCCGCCCGTCAGGGTCACGGCCGTCCCGCCGATATGATGGATATGCGTGTTTTCGATCGCGTGGTCTGTGCCGGGGACGCCGTCGAAGTCGTTGTAATAAAACCGGCTTTGCGTGTTCACCAGGACGCCGCTGTTGGTAAAGTTGCGGATTTCGCTGTTCTGGATCTTCATATGGCTGCCGCCCATGAACACCGCCGCCGAATCGCGGCCGTTCTCCAGGATCAACTCGGAGAAGTTGATGTGCGAAGCGTTCAGCGCATTGATCATCGGCGATTTCAGCATCGTGACTTCAATCGTCGGATCGACCGTCATAAATTCCGCATTCGGCAGAAAATATAACTTCCCCGCGGAACGGTCAATGTAATACTCGCCGGGCATATCGATTTCCTCCAGCAAGTTTTGCGCGAAGTGGAAATCGGGGTACCAGTTCTTGAAGATCCCGCTCATCTCTCCGTAACGAAGCGTAATGCTTTTGGCGACCGGATCGATCGAGGCGATCTTGTTATACGACCACTCCCAGCTATAGCCGAAAATCCCGTCCAGCCAAATGTCGTCCGCCTGCATCCAATATTGCGGACGATCATACGTGTACGTAAACGTCCCCCCTCGCGTATGCACTTCTCCGTTCGGGTCTTTCCGCGTCGGACCGGGATCGAGGATCTCGTCCATTTGAACGGTACCCTCGTTCGGCCAGCGCGCCAGCGTCATGCCCTGCCCGTTGATGTACAATTCCATGGGCGGCACCTCGCTGAGATCGTTGGCGAGATAATACCCGTGGCGGCTTAAGTTCCCATAGTCCGTGATGCCAAGTCCCGCCAAATCCGCCACCAGCACCTTCTCTCGCGCTTCAGCGCTGATGATGCGGTTACGCACGGCCTCGTCGGTAACCGGAACAAATGCCGACTTCTCCAGCTGTTCGGAACCGGAGATCACCACCTTCTCGCCGGGGTACGCCGCATAGGTGATCGGTTTGCCCGCACTACCCGAATCCTGTTCCCGCAGTTCAAAGCTCGCCGATCGCTCGTAGCGGCCTTCCCGTAAATAGACCGTAATGCCTCCGGGCGGCAAGCCTTTCTCCGCTTTTAGTTCGCGAATGGCATCCCGGGCTTTCTCCAGGGTTCGAAACGGGGCCTTCTTGCTCCCGCTGTTGGAATCACTGCCGTTTGTGGCCACGTAATAAACCGTGGCGCGGGGATGACCGGAATTGCCGGGATGGCTGTTTTCCGCCGCGGAAACCGCAGGCGATGCTACAGGATTTAACGTGAATAACAGACTGGCGATCATCAGCACAAGCCAACTTTGTTTCGTCATCGTTCTTCTTCATCCTCTCGCATGCGATATGAACGGCTTTGCCCAATCTCTGCGGGCAAAGCCGTCCCTCACAGCGGGTTCCTCCCTATCTCCGCTCCACGTACTTTCGTTCAGGCGAGTCCGATTACTTTAAGCCTTGTTCCTTTAAGAACGCTTCAAACTGACGCGTAACCTCTTCCACATATTTGACTTCGCCCGCTTCCTTCAGCTTGCCGTACAGCACAGGCCACGTTTCGTCGAAGTCCAGTGTACCGGTGAGGATCCCCCGCTTATATTCGCCCCACACCGCGTTCAGGTTGGCGATCTCCGTGTTCACCGGTTCGGAATTGAACTTGAAGGCGCCACTCGGATTAACTTCGGCTTCCTGATTGATTTTTTTCGTTTCTTCCCATACGTTCTCCGGCTGTCCTTCCTTCAGGTAGGAATTGAATACGCTGCCGAAAACCCAGTCCATATTCGGGCGGTACCGGGTATCCGCCAAGGCTTCGATATAATCGCCGGACAGTTTTTTGTAATGGACGTCTTCAATCCCGTTACAGATCAGGTTGTAAAGCTCTTTGTCGGTGTTGATCAGATTGAGCAGCATCATTGCCCGCTCCGGATTCGGCGAAGTGCGGCTGATCGACTGGTTGGTCGCTGCCGAATAACCGTTGGAATACCAGTTGCTGATCGGAACGGTGATGACTTCGTTGCCACCGTTTTTCGCCATCACCTCGGCCTCTACGCCCGGCTTCAGCGTCACGTTATACTCCACCGCAATCTGTCCTTTGGTTTGATAATCCGCGAAGTTGGCTGTTGCTGCATCCTTGTAGATATACCCTTCTTTGTACCATTTGCTGACCAGTCGGAAATTGTTCAGCTCTTCCTCAGGATAACGGTACAACGTGTAAGTCGGATCGTTGGTCTTGACGAAGAAATGGCCGTCGACCCCTGGAACCCCCCAAAACTGATCGTCATGCACCTGAGGAATGAAATCGAAGTAATTGCCGAAATTGCCAAACGGGATGATATCCGGTTCGTTTTGCTTGATTTGGGCCAGGAACGGCTCAATGTCCTCGATTTTTTTGATGGATGCCGGATCCAGCCCGTACTTGTCGGCAAATCGCTTCTGCACGATATACCCGTAACGATTGCCGTTGATCTGTTGGTTCGGAATGCCGTAGATTTTCCCGTCGACGGTCAAGCCATCCCACATGACCTGCGGGACATCCGCTTTCAGTTCGGGAGCGTACTTGTCTAGCAGCTCGTCGATCGGCTGGATCGCCCCTTTGCGTACCAGCTCCTCCGGCTTCAGCATGTAGCCGGTCCAGAGAATGTCAAACTTCTCGCCTGCGGCCAGCACGGTGTTCATCTTCTGCACATAGTCGCCGATGGCGATCGGCATCATTTTGACGGTGGCGTTCAGCTTCTCCTTCGTGATCTTGTTGACCGCTTCCTCCACCTTCGTTTGATCCGCCTGAAGTTGGGAAAGCGGATAATACCAGGTCAACGTGACGGGCTCAAGATCGGTTGTGCCTCCCGTCTCCGCCGTTGGAGCATTTGCACCTTCCCCGCCGTTTCCAGCGTTTCCGCTGTTGCCGCTGTTCCCGTTACCGCCGCAGGCTGCAAGTACGGATGCCGCCAGCAGAACCACTGTCAAAATTCCGATTAGCCTTCTTCTCATGTCATGACCTCCTATGTTTCATTTGGATTGTTCTATGTTAACCCTTGAGGGAGCCAACCGTAAGCCCTTTCACGAAAAACCGTTGAAAGAATGGAAAGATCACCAGCATCGGTCCGCCGGCTAGAACGGCGATGGCCATTCGTGCCGAGTTATTGGGAAAGCTCGACAGATCGATACCCAACTGCTGCGTAAACTCGGAATTGGAGGTAAGAAACTCGATGCTTTTTAGGGTTCGCACCAGCAACAGCTGCAGTGGCACCTTGTTCGGATCGTCGATATACAGCATCCCGTTGAACCACTCGTTCCAGTAGGTGAAGGAGATCAACAGGCCCAGCGTGGCCAGCGCCGGCGTGGACAGCGGCAGGATAATGCGGAAGAAGATACGATATTCCCGCGCCCCGTCGATTTTGGCCGACTCGATGATTTCAATCGGGATTTTCGACATGAACCCTTTCATCACCATAATGTTAAACGGCGACAGCAGCACCGGCAGGATTAACGCCAGCAAGCTGTCCTTCAGGTGCAGGTATTGCGTCATCAGGATGTACGAAGGCACCAACCCGCCGCTGAACAGCATCGTGAAGAACACGTAAAACGTCGTAATCCGGTTATACCGGTAGTCCGGCCTGGAGATGACGTAAGCGGTCATCGCGGTTAATAGCAAGCCGGTCAACGCTCCGATTACGGTCACCGTGATCGTCACCCCGTAGGCCCTTAGCAAAATATCAGGAGCGTCCAGCAAATATCGGTACGCGTTCAAGCTGAACGATTCGGGAATGAACTGATAACCGTTTTGAGTCAGCGACTTCTCGTCGGTCAAGGATACGGCAACAACAAGCAGAAACGGAAGAATGACGACCAGCGATAGGACAACAAACAGGAGATGTAGTCCGATTTGAGAAAGTTTGATCGTTTTAGGCATTGTCGCATCCCCTCCTTACCATAGCGAATGATCGGGATTGATTTTTCGCACGATACCGTTTGCCAGCAGCACCAGAATGAACCCGACCACCGATTGATAAAATCCCGTTGCCGCGGACATGCTCACGTTTCCTACCTCGCGCAGCGCCCGATAGACATAGGTATCGATAATATCCGTAGAGCCGTACAGGAAACCGGAGTTGTTCGGAATGAAGTAATGCAGCCCGAAATCCCCGCGGAACATGTTCCCGATGGATAAGATCAGCATGATAATGACAAGCGGTGCCAGGAGCGGAATCGTGATTTTTAACGCCATCTGCCGTTTCGTCGCCCCGTCCATCCTCGCCGCCTCGTAGTACTCGCCGTTGATGCCGACAATCCCAGCGAAATAGATCAGCGTGTTGAACCCTACCGCTTTCCATAACTGAACCAGAATCAGAATGAACGGCCACGACCCGGCATTTTGATACCAGCTGATCGGATCCATGCCGAAAGCTTCGAGCGTGCGGTTAATGAATCCGTCCGAATGATTTAAGAACGCGTAGGCCACATACCCCACCAGTACCCACGATAAAAAATAGGGCAAAAACAAGGCCGTCTGGTAATACTTGCTCCATTTCGCCTTCACTTCGTTCAGCAGAATCGCAAGTAGGAGCGCCGCAGCCGCCGTGGTGATAATGTAAGCCGCATTGTACAGCACCGTATTGCGCGTAATGCGCCAGGCCGCATCCGTGGAGAACAAATATCGGAAATTTTCTAGCCCCACCCATTTACTGCCGAACATGCCGAGGTCATACCTGTAATTCTTAAATGCAATAATCAGTCCGACCATGGGGAGATAAGCAAAGATCAGCTTATACACGATCCCCGGTAATGACAGCACGAACAGCTCCCGGTTGTTTCGAAAATGGTGAAGCTCCCTTCGCATCCATGAATCCCTTTTCAACATTTCAAAGCCCCTTCCTTTCCATCCGTCTTGCCTGCGACGATGGCTTTGCACGTCTAACGATAGCGCAGCTACGGGCCACATCGTTACTGTACAATTTCAGGAATGCTGTATAGGAAGGCTGTAACAATTTCAGATTGCTGTATCGAGACGTCAAAAACCCGCAGGCGGTAGCTCCCGCTGCGGGTTCTTAAGGTAGGAAAAGTTCATGTGTTGCGGTCGATGGCCGCTTTCAGGCGGTATTCCTTTGGCGTGGCTCCGTAACGCCGTTTGAATAGCCGATAGAAGTAGCTCTCATTGCCGAAGCCGACTTTCTCCATGATTTCCGTTACGGTCAATTGCTGTTGCTCGAGATACACCCGGGCTTGAGCCAAACGGACTTCGTTAATCCGGTCGACGACCGACAGCCCCTCCTCCGCTTTGTAGACCTGTCCCAAATGAACGGAGCTCATTTTTAGCATGTCGGCGATTTTTTGCACATTAAGGTCGGGATCGGCGTAATGCTTGTCGATGATTTCCTTGACGGTATCGGCCAGCAGCCGGTTTTTGTTCTCGCGTCCGCTGCGGCGTTGCTCGAGTACTTCCTCCACCACCTCCAGGAGTACGGCCTCGATTTCGGTTAGCGTTTCCTGCTCCAAAATACGTCGGTTGATGGCTTGGAGGTTCACCGAGACCGGGTTAGCGTTATGATGGTTCATTTCGCCCAACGTGTTGCTTAGGGCCACGGTCAAATGCAGCAGTCCGGAATACATATTCTCAAAGCTGAATCCTTTAAGAAGCCGGATCCAGCTGCGGATCGCCTGCTCGGTTTCCTCCGGATCTCCGCTCTTCAGCCCTTCCGTCAATCGCCGTTCCAGCTCCTGCGGGACGCGGAACGCCTCATTGGTCTCGTTAGCGCGCAGCTGTTCCGATTCCAGGATCGCTCCTTTGCCCACAATCATACGGTAGTTGGCACGCCGCACCACCAGGTTATAATGCGCCGTAAGCTTGCGGTAATCCTCGAACACGTCGCTTAAGGTTACCGTGAAGGTAATCCGGTAATAGCGGAGAATCATGCCTTGTAGCTCGGCAAAGCGCTCTCCCAGCTTCTCCAGCGCTTCCGTGCCTCCGCCGACGATGAAGACGAGATGGCCGCTTTTCATATCCGCAGCTTCGCAGGAACCGCCGTTCCCAAGCAGCTCCTGGCCGATATTGGCGACAGCGAAGTAGAGCAGCGACTCTGCCGCGGGGCCCTGCTGTTTGGCCAATTCATGGGCATCGTCGATCTGCACCAACGCCAGGCGAAGCGGCGACGGGTACGCAATGTCGATGCCATATTGCGCTTTAAACCTTAGAAAGGCCGGCTCCTCCAGGCTTTCGCTCAGACTGATCAAGCTGCGCAGGTGATACAGCTTCGCGATGTTCCACTGCGACGCCCGCTCCTGCTCCAGCCCCTTGAGTTTACCCAGCATTTCCGTTACGTTATCCGCGATGAGCGACAGCTCATCCTTGGAATTTGTTGACGGTCGTCCTCCCGGAGGAGGGACCAAAGCAAGCAGATGGCCGACCGGTTTATATAGCCGCAGCGCAAAGAAAACGGACAACAACACGGCCAGGAGCGCCACGGATAACGTAACCGCAATTTCCGTCCATCTCATTTGCCGCACGCTGCCTAGCACATCATCATAGTCCTGTAAGCTAATGATTTGCCAGTTGTTTAGGGCTTTGCTTAAATAGGTGACCTTGTATTTGCTTCCATCCTGCGCGTAGATAAACGAGTCGAGCGATTGTTCTGAAGCCGCGATACGCCGAAGAACATCCTTGGTATCGAGTCCTTCAGGAAGCTGGCGATCGTTTGACATCAGCAGCCGACCCGCGCCGTCGGTAACGAACAGCAAGTCGTTCTCTCGGTCGACCACCCGATTAAGCGCTTTCAGATTGTCCAGCATCCACCCGGGCTTCACCGTCAGAATCAACACGTCGTCGTTGACGGAGCCTAGCGTAAGCCCGTCGTACACAAAAAAGGCGAATACGTCGATTCCTTCGTTCCCGCCGTCCAGGTCAAGCGGTAAGAGCTGTAGCTTCGGTAGTTCGCTGTCTGAAGCCATGATTTTCTCCAAAGCCCCGTACAACTGACCGTTGTCCATCCCGTGGTTCAGCGACGAGAAGAAACGGCCCTGCTTGCCGTTGTAAAATACGATGGCGTGCAAATAAGGGGAGGTCGCCACCATTTTGTTCAGCCGTTCGATTTTTAAAATACTCTGTTTATAGTCCCCCCCGGACTTTAGCGCGATCATCTCTTCATCGTTGTAGAGGGATACCGCCAGATCTTTGACGATCCCGTTCATGTTCTCGATATTGTAGTTAAGTTGAGTGAGCAATTTGCGGTCGGCGTCGTTTTGCAGGCTCAGCACCTTATCGCGGGCGACGGAGTTCAGGACGAGGGAGGCAATGGCAAGCATGGCGACTACGGGCATAAAGCTGAGCAGGATCCGCTGCAAATATTTGCGTGAGCGGAGCATTTGCAGCACATTCATCGGTTCTCACTCCCTGTAGATGACTTAGGGTTGCGTTCAAATATTTTGGATTTCGGCATCGGGAGAATGCCTTGGTATCGGGTGCCCTAAATATATCGTTCGCATTTTGGGTTGTCAATCCTCCTCCTTCCACCGCGCCGTGAATTGTGACCGCAATCACCTTGCCGCTCCTTCAACAGCGTTATCCTTCGAAAGAGATGGACCAATGATAAAGAAATAATGGATGCAGGAGGTCGTAACGTGGAGAAACTCGAGGTTAATTTCGAAAAAATGTACTATGGTTTTCCGGTGATTCTAACCAGCTTTTACGATGAAAACGGGGTCGCGCATGTGACGCCGTCTTCGTCCTCTTATTCGCTCAAGGACATGGTTGTCCTGGGCTTCAACAGTAAGGGCTTTGCCGCACAGCATCTCAAGGCGGGCGCCGACTTCGTCGTTAACCTACCGGACCCTTCCCTGCAGGAGTCGGTCAGCTACTGCGGTTCGCGTTCCGGCTCGGAAGGCAGCAAGTTCGCCGCAGCCGGCCTAACGCCGGAGGCTTCGGAGCATGTTCATGCGCCTGTCGTCAAGGAATGTCCCATCTCGATCGCCTGCCGGGTCGTGGATGTTGTCGAAAGCGAGCATTTCCCGGGCTTGACCCATATCATGGGGCGAATCATCAGCCGCTCCGTAGCCAAGGAATATTTGAATGCGGAGGGACGCTTGCAGATCGGCAAGATCAATCCGATCATCTATGGCGGGGACGGGGTCAACAAGGGGTTCCGGTTTTTGCAGGAGAGCTGACAGCTATACTCCTTACAACATCTCCCTACACGAAAAAGCTGCTTCATCGCTATCAAAGCGACGAAGCAGCTTTTTGCTGTATTCACTCAACCAACCAACGGCGGAGCACATTCGCGTGATTATACTCCGGGTCCTTGGCGGCATACAGCAAAGTAACCGAGCGCTCGCGCGCGAGTTCGCGGATACGGTCGGCTAGCACGGCGCACTCCGGGCTGGTGTTCAGTTCCCGGACATAGCTTGTGCTGAAATCTGCATACCGTTCCATCCGGTGCGCGAATTGCTTACGCAGCTCCGGGCTCGGTGCGATCGCCTTCATCCACTCGTCGATCGCCGCATCCGCCTTGGTCATCCCGCGCGGCCATAAGCGATCGACCAAAATGCGGTACCCGTCGGCGGGGGCGGCAGGTTCGTAGATCCGTTTCACGCGGATCTGCGCTTCTTGCATCGTCCGGGGCGAGCCCGCTGCCGCAAACTGCCGCACCTCATCCGCCGTCGGCATGCCCGCCTGGGCGCCGAACTTCGTCACGGCCAGCGCGGAGGCCAGCGACGCAAAGCGTATCGCGGCCTCCAGGCCCTCCCCTTGGGCGAGCGCCGTCGCCAACGCGGCGTTGAAGCAGTCGCCGGCCCCGGTCGTGTCCACGACGGAGACGGCATGCCCCTTCACCGGGCGGACCTCCCCGGCCTCATCCAGATAGGCCGATCCGTCGGCTCCCAGCGTTGTCACGACCTGAGCCGCGCCCAAGTCCTTCAGCCGCCGCATCGCCGAGCGGAGGAAATCGCCGGTCGATATGCGGGTTGTCTTCGGCTCTATCCCGGCATACCGCCCGAGTTCGGTGTGGTTGGGCGTCATATAGTCGATATGGCCATAGAGTTCCTGCGGCAGTTCTCGGGCCGGGGCGGGGTTCAGGATGACCTGCTTGCCCAGCGATTTGGCGGTGCGAGCGGCGTAAAGCACCGTCTCCACCGGGATTTCCAGTTGGAGCAGCACGATATCGGCCTGCTTCAGCTTGTCCAGGTGCTGATCGATATCCGCGGGCGACACCCGGTCGTTAGCGCCGGGGACCACAACGATGCTGTTGTCCCCCTCGGCGACATAGATTGAAGCGACGCCTGTCGAAGCGTCGGGCAGCCGCTTAACGCCGCTGATATCAACGCCTTCCCGGCTCAGAGCAGCCCGTAACTCCTCGCCGAAGGCGTCCGCCCCGACCGCTCCGATCATCGAGGTGACCGCTCCTAAACGAGCGGCGGCAACCGCCTGGTTCGCGCCTTTCCCGCCCGGTATGAAGCGGACCCGTTCGCCGAGAAGGGTCTCCCCGATTTGCGGGATTAGCCGTGTCTCGACGACGATATCCATATTTAAACTGCCGATCACAGCTACATTAGGCGTTGACATGATCATCCGTCCTTAACTGAAGTAGTTTTTGCCTTCAAGTTTATGCCAGAACCGTCTTTTGAGCAAGCCGTTCCGCCGGCTAACAGCTCTAACGCGGATCAGCAACGCTATTGGTCGAAAAACAAGCCGTTTGGAAATGTAACGCTTGTGACAGAGCTTATATTGCTATTTCTCGGCGAAATATACGCAATTCCATCCTCATAAGCCTTCCGGCAAGCGTTAGATTCTCTCTCCCCCTTTTTTGGGCTTAATAAGCTCCCTGATAAGCGTTAGCGCACCAACGCCCAACGCCCGGCTCCATCCGCCGCAAAAAAGCCAGAGCCCCCGCATCCGAGATGCGATCGCTCTGGCCTTTAGTTCGACTTATTGCGTGACAGAAGCTTGAGATCCTTGCACCGCCGTACCTTCCTCGCCGCCTTCTTTGGCGGTCTGCGGAGTTGGCGCCTGGTTCGTTGACCGAAGCGGCAGCTCCCGCAAGAAGAAGACCAGCACGAAAGCCACGACCAGCACCAAGGTTCCTGTCAGGAACACGGTGGACAACGTATTGCCCAGCGCGTCGCGGATACCTTGGATCATCTGCGCGAACAGCGGCTGCGCATCCGCAGGCAAACTGGCTTGCGTCTGCTCTAACAGCGGCTTGTTCATCAAGGTTTGAGGATTGGCAAAAGCGGTCATCTGCTGCACCATCTGCGGATCCACCTTGCTCATGTCGGGCGCTGAGGACGACTGCAGCGCTTCTTTCAGGTTCTTCGTCAAATTGTTCGACATGACGGTACCCATGACGGCGATCCCGATCGTACCGCCAAGGTTACGGAACAACTGCGTCGAAGCGGTAACTACGCCAAGCTCTTTATGCGGCACGGCGTTTTGCGTAGCCAGCGAGAACACCGGCATCCCGACGCCTAGACCTAAACCGAACACGATCATACTGACGATGGCGACCGGTACACTGTGCATGAAGATCATAATGGCCATCCCTGCAATCATGATTGGAATGCCAAACAATGCAAATTGTTTGTATTTGCCCTTCTTGGCGATCATTTGGCCGGTGATGGCACTCGCGACAACCATGACGATCGACATTGGCATGGTGACATAGCCGGCATACGTTGGCGAAATGCCCAGCACGCCCTGCACGAAGAACGACAGGTAGATCAAGGCGCCCATCATTCCGAAGTTCATAATGAACCCGATAATATTCGAAATCGTCACAACATCATTCTTAAACAAGTGAAGCGGCAAAATCGGATTTTGTACCTTCGACTCGACGAACACGAAAATCAAAGCGGATACGACCGAGGCCACAAGCAAGCCGATAATCTCCGTCGAACCCCAAGCGTACGTCGTTCCCGCCCAAGAGAAGGCCAGCAGCATCGGTACGATCGTCGTTGTCATGAACAGCGAACCCAGATAGTCGATGCTTTGGGATTTGCCGCGTTCCATTTTCGGAAACAGCATCAGGATCATGACAAACGCTACGATACCAAGCGGCAAGAAAATCCAGAACAGCCAGTGCCAATCCATGTGATCGACGAGATACCCGCCCAAGGTTGGGCCAAGTACGCTGGAGAAGCCGAAAATGGCGGTCATCAGGCCCATCCATTTACCGCGCTCACGCGGCGGGAACAAGTCGCCGACGGCCGTAAAGGCGGTCGATTGGATGATACCGGCCCCGATCCCTTGAATCCCCCGGTAGGCAATGAACTGGAAGACGTCTGAGGACGTCCCGGTCATAAAGGCGCCTGCCATAAAGAGCAGGATCCCGATCAGCAAAAACGGCTTCCGCCCATACATGTCGGACAACTTGCCGACCAGAACGGTAGCGATCGTCGACGTCAACAAATAAATGTTGATCGTCCAGGTGTAATAGTCCATGCCGTCCAGAATCGAAATGATTCGCGGCATGGCGGTGCTCACGATCGTCTGGTTGATGGCTGCGAAGAACATCGCGGCCATGATGGCGATCATGATCGAAACTTTGCGTTTAAGTGATAAGTGTTCCATGTAGTTTCTCCATCTCCGTTATGATTTATTTTCTATATTTGCAAGCACTACGCCAAAGATTCGTCGCAAATGCTGTAAATCTTCCTCATGCAACTGATCAAAAATCCCCTCAAGCATTTCCTTCTGCCGTTCGGTAACCTGGCTGATGATTTCCCTGCCTTGATCCGTTATCGAAATATTGACAACCCGGCGGTCGTTCTCCCCGCGCTCCCGGTTGACGAAGCCTTCCGTGACCAGCCGGTCGGTGATTCCCGTGATCGCCGCCGAAGTAATTCCCAGCGCCTCCGCCAACTGTGATACGGTATGCGTTCCGGTAGCATTCAGCATGTGGAGCATTTTAAATTGCGGAAAACTGAGGTTAAAATCGCCGCCGCGTTTGTTCCACTCCTGAGTGATCACCTTAATCAGCGTTCGAAACATCGAAGTCACTTCGAACAGCTCTTCTCTTTTTACCAATGTCCTTTTCCCTCCTTCCTGCCTCGAGCCATTCGTTTATTTAACAATTTAATTAATTTACTGTTTAAATATTTTAGCGTTTAATAATATACTCCCTAATGAATCGCCCGTCAAGCCTTCCTCCCCACAAAAAATTTGACATGGAAAATATAGCCCCAAGTCCCTTAAGCTCACTGGAAAGTAATAAAAGGAGCCGTTCATCTGGCCGCGGCCGGTGAACAGCTCCTTTCTTATTTTTCTACCTATTCTTCTTCTTTGAATACCGGTTGGATCGACAACTCGAAATCAAATGACTTCTCGGCAAAACGGTAAGGCTCTGCCAACTGTGGTCCGCAGGAGCCAGACCCCGCGCCGCTCATCTGGTAATCAAGCGAAACGATTGTTTCGGGACGCCGCTTCAGCTCGTACGTATGTTTTGCCGCCGTTAGGTCCTCGGCCGTATAATGCAAAGCCTGGAATGAGAACGGCTGTGCCGCCGCGAATTTCAGCCCCATGCCTTGCACAGTGGATGCGATCGCCCAATCCGTCCCGTAACGGGAACCGGTCTCTTGCGGCATGACATAATTCTCGAACATGTCATCGACGGATAGCAGGTATTTTCCTTTGCGTACGCTCGCGCGTTTGTCAATGTAGCTCTCGTGCGGACCGTAGCCGTAATATTCGATCTCCTCGGTCCCCTCCGGCATCGTCAGCTCGAGACCGATGCGCGGAAGATAGGGAAGATTCTCTCGCACGTCGGCATGTACCGCCAGCTTGACTTCCCCCGTGGCCGCAACCGTCCAGACGGCACGACCGCGCAGGAACGGTTCGTAGCTGTAGCTGCCGAGCGAGAAGTCCACGTGAACTTCGACCGTAGCGTCCGGCTTCTGTTCCCAGCGGCTGGCGTATACCTTCATGGTTGCATGATGCAGCCCCGCCGCTTCCCATTCTCTTCGAATATACATGTCGTTATCCATCGGCGCCCGCCATAAGTTAAACCGGGCCGGACGGGAAAGCAGTGGAACGCCTTGCTTTGACAACTGCTGCGGCATGCCCTGCTTTAGGTCGAAGACGTGTTCGAAGTCAAATCCGGTGACGGCCAGAAGTCCGTCTTGTTCCACCGCTTTCATAAAGGCGGCGTGTTCCCCGATCAGCGCCTGAACTTGACGCAGCTCGGCGTTTGCCCCCGGCAGCTCAAATTGATAGAAGGCGATTTCGTAGCCTTCCTCCGCCCAAGGCGTATCGAGCTGCTGCCGAACCGAACAGGTCAAGACGAACGGTCCTGGCACATCCTGCGGTAGATCGTAAGAGAGAGACAATGTCTGTGTCTCACCCGGACCCGCGGTAAGCGAAGTCGAGCGTCCTTGCCGCAGCACTTCTCCCTCTCGCTCCAACTTCCAGTTGACCGTCAGGTGCGACAGACTGCTGAAGTCATAGCGGTTCAGAATGCGGAACCGGCCTTGCCCGGCATCTTCCGCCTCAATAAGAACCGGTGCAATCACCTGCTTCAATTCCAACAACCCCGTGTGCGGCTGGCGGTCCGGCGATACCAGCCCGTCGATGCAGAAGTTCCCATCGTTCGGCTGATCCCCGAAATCGCCCCCATAAGCGTAATAACGCTGTCCGTCCGGTGTCTCGGCGGCGATGCCATGATCGCACCACTCCCAAACGCAGCCGCCCATCAGCTTCGGATATTGATAAATGACGTTCCAGTAGTCTTGTAAATCACCGGGGCCGTTCCCCATCGCATGGCTATACTCGCATAGAAACAACGGTTTGGTGCTATTCTCATCCTGGGCATACCGCTCGATTTCCTTCACCGAAGGGTACATACGGCTGTCCAGATCAAGGCAGTCCGTGTTCGGATCGCCGTAATACCGGGCATCCGCGCCTTCATAATGCACCGGCCGGGACGCGTCGCGTGCTTTCGTCCACTCCGCCATGGCCATATGGTTGGCCCCATACCCGGATTCGTTGCCCATCGACCAGAGAATGACGGAGGCGTGATTCTTGTCCCGCTCAACCATGCGGACTGCACGTTCCACGAACGCATCCCGCCACTCCGGGTCCTTCGTCAGCTTGTGGAAGACTCCCTCTTCAAGTTTGCCGGTGCTGGTGACGCCATGGCACTCCAAGTCCGCTTCATCGACGACGTAAAACCCGTATTCATCGCATAAATCAAGAAATTTCGGATCGTTCGGATAATGTGAGGTGCGGATCGTATTCACGTTATGCCGCTTCATGAGCTTAAGATCCGTAATCATGTGATTCACCGGGATCGTCTGCCCCAGCTCCGGATGGGAATCGTGGCGGTTAACTCCCTTCAGCTTCACGGCACGGCCGTTGATGCGGAAGATGCCGTCTATGATCTCTACCTTTTTGAAACCGACGCGAAAACGCAGGACCTCTTGCCCCGCCGTCAGCAGCAGCTCATACAATCGAGGCTGCTCGGCGTTCCACAACTGCGGCTGCGGCACATCCAACTCGATGGCCCCTTTGCCGTCCATTTGCGCCTCCTGCCGTCCCACCAACTTTCCTGTCGGATCCCGTAATTCCGCTTGCACCGTCAGGCTGCCCGTCGTTTCGATCTCCGAGCGAAGCTTGCCCTCAGACAGATCAGCCGACAACTGCGGTTGGTTGAACACATCGCGGATATGCGTATTCTCCCGGGAGAGTAAATAGACATCGCGATAAATTCCGGAGAACCGCCAGACGTCCTGATCTTCTAAATACGTGCCGTCGCACCATTTCAACACCAGAACAGCGATGCGGTTGCGACCCGCCGCGACGAACGGCGAAAGGTCGAACTCCGCTGGAATCCGACTGCCTTGGCTGTAACCCACGAAACGGCCGTTCACCCACAAGTAGAAGCAGGCATTGACCCCTTCGAACACGATATGCGTCTCTTTCTTCGTCCACGCTTCCGGCAAATTGAAATCCCTGACATAGGTGCCTGCCGGGTTGTCATCCGGTACGAACGGAGGATCATAGGGGATGGGGTAATTCACGTTCGTATAATGCAGTTGATCGTAACCGTTGGTTTGCCAGCAGGAAGGCACGATCAAATTGTCCCAAGCGCTTACATTCGTTTCCGTTTCAAAAAAGCTTCCCTCTACCTCGTGAAGACTACGATGATAGCGGAATTTCCACATTCCGTTTAACGTTTGGTAATGCGGTGAGCGGCCTCGTTTTCCCGTCCGAGCCGTCTCGGCGTTTCTGTACGGAATAAAGGAGGCGCGGGCCGGCAGCCGGCCGATGTGCAGACACGATAAATTTTCCCATTCATAGTTCAGTTCCAACATGAGTCACACTCCCAAAACGATTTGCTCTCATTATAGAGGTGGGATATAATCGGGCGGAAGCCACAAATCGGACAATCCACTAGACAAAAAGGACAAAATGGAGGAAACGCCCATGGATCTTCTCCCGCTCAAAAGTAATTTAACCCCCTCCCACAACGAACTTTTGCCGCTGTCCGTATATACGGTCGGAACGGAAATCCAGCCGCCACTCACGCGGATGAAGGGATTTTCGGCGCACCAGCTATTCTTGACCCTATCCGGGGCAGGACAATTTCGTCGGCTGAACGTCGACAAGGACAAATGGGACATCCTTCATCCAGGGCAACTGCTCTTCATCCCCGCCGGC
Organism: Paenibacillus sp. FSL R7-0216; assembly: GCF_037969915.1. NCBI lineage: Bacteria > Bacillati > Bacillota > Bacilli > Caryophanales > Paenibacillaceae > Paenibacillus > Paenibacillus sp. FSL R7-0216. The sequence goes on from NZ_CP150222.1 coordinate 3,738,819, forward strand.
TGCGCCCATGAGTATATGCCTTACGGGGAACAGCCCTGGTTCGTCGGGTATGTCACGCTGCTGGAAAACTTCGGCGAAGTGTTAAGCCGATGGGGCTTTGGGAGTACGCCTCGGCTGCTGCAACTGTCGGATGTCTCCCTATTTACGGACCGACTGTTAGCCATCTGGCAACGATCCGGTAACGATCATGACCCTTGGCAAACGACCGAATTGCTGTATTCGCTGCTGCTGGCGATCCTTAAGGATACGTCGGGGCAAACAAGCTTACGGACCGATGCTGCCGTCCCACCGGTACAGCCGGTTGCACCTGCTGCCTCCTACCGGGCATCGGTCGTGGAGGTCGCGGTCCGCTTCCTGCACGACCACTTGAACCGGCCGATCACCATTGCCGGGTTGGCGGGCCATGTCGGCTATTCGCAAAAACAGTTGACCCGGTTGTTCCGGCAATCGATGGGATTAACGCCGCTGCAGTATCTCCATCAGATCCGGCTGAAAACGGCCCGGCATCTGCTGCTCGAGCATCCCGACATGACGATCCGCCAAGCGGCCGCCTATGTCGGCTTAGAGCCGGTTTATTTTGCCCGGCTATACAAACGTGAGTTCCGCCGCCTGCCATCGGAGGAGCTTCGCGAGGGGCGGTAGGTGGCCTCACCGGCCGGGAGTTGCCCCTACTGCGCGGAACGTACCAGATGCCTTGAGATGAATTCCGGCCAAGCAGCCCGCATTTCCGCGGTTTCCATATGACCGCCGCCGGTGATGACGGTCTGCCAATGGTCCGGCTTCCCGGCGGCCGCATAAGCTTCGCGCAAGCCTTGATCCAGCAGTTGCACCCCTTCGAACGGACATAACCGGTCGTTTCGACCGACGAGGCTCATGCGGGGACGGGGGACGATCAGCTTTTGAATCTCTAAAGTCGTAAAATGTTTCAGCAACCCAGGGACATAATAATAAAACCCGTGATGCTCCAAGCCGCGCCTAGCGACCAAGGTTTCTGCATCGACCTGCCCGCAGAGGTCGACCACGACGCCAACCCGCTCATCAAGCGCCGCCAGCCACCAAGACATCAGCCCCCCCATGGACATGCCCATCGTTCCGATTCGCGAAGCATCCACGTCGCTACGCGTGCACAAATAATCGATCAAGCGGTGGTTATCATAAAGCATCATGCCCCATAACGAGCGTCCGTTCCATAACATCTCCTTCACAAGCTCCCCCTCGGTTCTGCCGCTGCGTTCATTGAAGGCCCACATATCGATGCAGCAAACGGCGCAGCCCAATCCGGTCAACACCTTGGCAAATGAAGGCTCTTGAAGGTAAGCGCTGCTGCGAATCATCTCCTTGCGGCCGTTACCATAATTTCCTCCATGGGAATGGTTAAACACGATCAGCGGGAAAGGTCCCTCCCCTTCCACTGGCTTGGCAAAATACGCCGGTACAAGCTCCAGTCCGTTCAAATCCAGCAGCAACGTCTCCAGCATAACCCCGTCGAGCACCTCCTGCTTCAGCAAGCGGGCAGATACCGGTCGCTCGAAGGAGGGCAATTCCCCGAGCGCTTTCCACAATTTCGACCGCTGTTCCTTTACGCCCATTACAGCTCATCCCTCCGATCATTTTACTCCCGATTATAGCGCTTTCATCGCCCTGCAGGCAATTTATATTTTCACGTGTGCATAGCTTGTTTTCCTTGACTATTTGGAGAATTATGAATTAAAATGTAAACGTGAAAATAACCAGTGACTTCCTACGAAAGATGAGGTTCTATGATTACGATCAAAGACATTGCTCGCGTGGCCGGCGTGTCTCACACCACGGTGTCCCGGGCGCTGAACGGCAGCCCGCTGATTAAGCCGGAGACGCGGGACAAAATCGAAAAAATCGCCGCCGAAATGAACTATATCCCGAATGTCAGCGCCAAAAGTTTGGTGATGAAGAAGACGTACACGATCGGATTGTTTTTCTCAAGCATCGATCAAGGAACGTCCGCCAGCTTTCTCGTCGATGCGATCAAAGGCATACACCATTCGCTGGATGAGAACTACAGCTTAACCGTACACGGGATTGACGGCATCCGCCACTTAGAGGGCATTTCGCCGCACCGCTTCGACGGTATTCTGGTCATGAGCCAAAGCGATGCGGACAATGCGTTCATCTACCATGTCAAGAAGGCCGGAATTCCGCTTGTCGTCCTGAACCGCCATCTGGACGATCCCGGCATCGCCAACGTCGTGGCGAACGACCGCGAAGGCGTACGGGAGGCGATCGACTACGCGATCGGCCGCGGCCATCGCCGTTTGGCGATTATGGAAGGCAAAGCGGGCTTTCGATCGGCGGCCGAACGGAAGCAAGGTTTCCTGGAAAGCTTGCTCGCCCATGGCCTCTCCCTTCCCGCCGAGTATCAAACGGTCGGAGATTACAGCATCGACAGCGGATACCGGACGATGAATTCGCTGCTGGATCTGCCCGAACCGCCAACCCTGGTATTTTGTGCGAACGATGATATGGCGATCGGGGCCATGAACGCCTGCTTCGCTCGCGGGGTGAGCGTGCCGGATCAGGTGTCCTTGATCGGATTTGACGATATCGTATTCGCCAGCTATACGAATCCGGCCATGACGACGATCCGCAAACCGGTCGCCGATATCAGCGAGCTCGGCACCCGGAAGCTGATTGAGCTTATGAAGCCTCAGGGACCGGACCAAACGGATGCCGAACAACCGGGCGAGACGCTCTTCGTCCCAACGACGCTGATGATCCGACATTCGGTGGCCGGGATTTAAGCACTGCCGGTTGACGCCGAATTACAGTAGTTTTTCGAGAATTCGGCGCATTCGCGGCCCTTAGCTGCAACCCGGTTACATCTCTCTTTTATCTCATTTTGTTCACGTGTGCATACAATCCTAATAGAGGAGTCGAGGAGCCAATGGATACGCAGCTTCCGTTTTATCCGCTCTTATCCCGAACCTTATTCCCCGAATTGCCCGCCTACCCGGAACGAATGATTCAGTTCGGCGAAGGCAATTTCATGCGCGCCTTCACCGCCTGGCAGGTCCAGCAGATGAATCGGCAAGGACGTTTTCAAGGCAGCTTGGTGATGATCAAGCCGCAAGGAAGTCCGGTATCCGAACATTATGCCAAGCAAGATCATCTTTATACGGTGCTCATGAACGGAATCGCGGAGCAGCAAATCGTCCGCGAGCACGAGATCATTAGCTCCGTCAGCCGGTTGATCAGCCCGTACACCGAATATGAACAATTCCTCGCCCTGGCGGAGCAGGACTCTCTGGAATTCATCACCTCGAACACAACCGAGGCCGGCATCACCTACAACCCGGAAGACCGCTTAACGGATGCACCACAGCGCAGCTTCCCCGGCAAGCTGACCGCCCTGCTCTATCGCCGTTATCAGTTGGGGAAGGCGGGATTTACGATCATCCCTTGTGAGCTGATCGACCGCAATGGCGAGAAGCTGCGCCAAATCGTACTGCGTTACGCCGCGGAGTGGAATTTGGGCAACGGGTTCACGGAATGGCTCGAACGGGATAATACGTTTTGCTGCAGCCTCGTAGACCGCATCGTTCCTGGATTTCCGCAGGAAAAAGCGGATCATTGGGAGCGGGAGCTCGGCTATCGAGACCGCCTGATGGTAACCGCTGAACCATACCTGCTGTGGGTCATCGAAGGCCCGGATTGGCTGCCTGAACGGCTGCCGCTGGCCGAGGCGGGACTGAACGTTATTTTCACGGAAGATTTACGCCCGTACCGGGAGCAAAAGGTCCATCTGCTGAACGGCCCTCACACGGCGATGGCCGCTTTGGGCTTACTAGCCGGCCTGGAAACCGTCGAGGAAGTGATGAACGACGAGGATTTATCCGTATTTGTACGGGAGTTGATGGAAGAGGAGATTCTTCCGATGTTGGATTTGCCTAAGGCAGGGCTGCTGGCTTATGCCCAGGCCGTACGGGAACGATTCATGAACCCCTTCATCCGGCACGAGTTGGCTTCGATCTCGCTGAACAGCATCGCCAAATTCCAGACCCGGCTGCTGCCCGTTCTCCTGCGTTACCGGCGGGAACGCGGCGAGCTTCCGAAGCGGATCGCCCTTGCTTTTGCCGCGTTGTTAGTCGGCTACCGGGGCGACCGGCTGGAGCGGAAGGACAGCCCCGACGTGCTTGCGCTCTTCGATCAGGCCTGGGCACAGCCCGCAGTAGTGATTCCGACCCTTTTACGGGATGTCCAGTTATGGGGCGAGGATTTGTCCGACGTACCCGAGCTTGCCGCGTCCCTGGAGCAATATGTCCGAAAGCTGGACGCGTTTGGTGCCCGAGCCACGTTACAATGGATAGGAGGCGGCAGCCCATGCGGCGATTAATGAGAATGAATTCGCGCGACAATGTCGCGGTAGCCTTACGGCCCATCGAAGCTGGCGAGGGGATCCAGTGGGACGATCTGATCGTTGAAGCCAAGCAAGACATTCCTCAAGGTCACAAAATCGCGCTACACGATATCCCCGCCGGTTCGGCTGTCACCAAATACGGCTACCCCATCGGTCATGCCGTAACAGCGATCGCTCGAGGCGAATGGGTGCATATGCATAATGTGAAAACGAATCTGGCCGGCGAGGAGCAGTACGAATATCAACCCGACTTGCATCCCGTGATTTACCCGAAACGCCCGCTGACGTTTCAAGGGTATCGCCGGGCTAACGGGAAAACAGGCATTCGGAATGATCTGTACATTGTGCCGACCGTCGGCTGCGTAAACGGGATAGCCGAGCAGATGATCGGCGCTTTTAAAGCGGAGCATCCGGACCTCGGTCCCTTCGACAATATCACCGTGCTCAAGCACCCCTACGGCTGCTCGCAGCTAGGCGAAGACCACCTCATGACGCGCAGCATTCTCGCAGACGCCGTACTGCATCCCAATGCGGGCGGCGTGCTGGTGTTCGGCCTAGGCTGCGAGAACAACATCGTTGCCGAGTTCCGCCAGCGCCTGGGCGATTACGACGAGCAACGCGTCAAATTCCTCGTCGCCCAGGAGGTCGAAGACGAGCTGGAGGCGGGGCTGGCGCTGCTCGACGAACTGGTCGAGGCGGCCCAGAACGACCGCCGGGAGCCGGTGCCGCTCAGTGAGCTGAACGTTGGGCTGAAGTGCGGCGGCTCCGACGGTTTTTCCGGAATTACGGCGAATCCGCTGCTCGGTGCTTTCTCCGATTTCCTCATTTCCCAAGGTGGCTCTACCATCCTGACCGAGGTGCCCGAAATGTTTGGGGCCGAACAGATGCTGATGGCCCGCGCCGAGAGCCAAGCGGTATTTGAACAAATCGTCGGCCTCATTAATGATTTTAAGCGATACTTCTTATCCTACGGCGAACCTGTCTATGAAAATCCATCGCCGGGCAACAAGGCTGGCGGCATCAGCACACTGGAGGACAAATCGCTGGGCTGCACGCAAAAAGCCGGGACTGCCCCGGTGGTCGACGTGCTGAAATACGGCGAGAAGCTGCGCAAGAAGGGGCTAAGCCTCCTGCAAGCGCCGGGCAACGACCTGGTGGCCTCCTCTGCGCTAGCCGCCGCCGACTGTCAGTTGGTCCTCTTTACGACCGGTCGCGGTACCCCGTTCGGCAGCTTCGTCCCCACGGTAAAAGTCGCCACGAACAATGAGCTGTTCAACCGCAAGCAGCATTGGATGGACTTCAACGCGGGCACCTTGCTGGATACGCCAATGGAGGATGTGCTGGAGAAGTTTATCGCTTATGTTATCGCGGTGGCGAGCGGGCAGAAAACTCGGAACGAACAGAACGAAGTACGTGAGTTGGCGATTTTCAAAACCGGGGTTACGTTATAAGAGTCAGAGCCATACAAAAAGCCAGAGTCACCGTTTTCGGTCAGACTCTGGCTTTTTGGGAATCATGTATGTCAGATGCAGGCCGTATTTATTGAAGGCACGGACTCAAGGAATGTTATCGTAAATCAACCCGTTAGCAAAGCCAACCTGTCTATTTGTTGGTATAACCGCTCCGCCTCGTCCGCCAAGTTAGGCTGATTCAGCCGGATCGACATGGCAAGCAACCGGTCGGCTTTCTGTTTGAGCCGCTTGATCTCCATCATAACCACTTCTTGATCCATCCCCGGATAACGTTTCACGAGCGTTACTCCTTTCACCACATTTACTAAAAACATCCATTCGTCTTCCTCCAATTTACTTCATTTTGCAGTAGTGGCCATTTCCTGGAGTTTTGAAATAGGGACAATTTTTCTGCAAGCTTGATCTAGATCAAGAATAAGCCGACCGGTTGATGTTAACATAAGAGACAGGAAGACAATGATATCAACGATCATGATCCAAAAACCCATTCAATGAACCGGCCCGCTGACCGGTCAAGGAGGAACTATTCATGGAAAAGCTGGCATTAACCAACCTTCAAGACTACCAACCCGAGAAATTCACCAAACGCATTGCCTTCAAGAAAGGCGAAAGCGTCGTATTCGTGCTGAACTTTATGCCGGGGCAAGAGCTGCCAACCCACACGCATCCGAATACCGACGTGTTTATTCTTGCCCTGCAAGGTAGCGGAGCGATCACGGTGGACGGAGAAACCTCACCGCTGGGACAAGGCGAAGTATTGCATCTGGAAGGAGCCGAGTCTTTCTCCTACCGTAATGACGGAACCGAACCCGCTAGCCTGTACGTCATTCTAACGAAAGTTCCTTCGGCGGAATACGCGCAGAACATTTAACGCCAACTCCGGCTCATGCTAAGGGTTCGTCCCAGTAGAAAGTGAATCCGATAGGTGACTTTCTCTTGATAAATCATCGGCCAGGTGGGAACCCACCTGGCCGATGATTTGATTCAAGCAAGGTCAACTTCTACAATACGACCGAGCGTTTTTCTTGTACTGATCGGTAGGCAGCCTCCATAAGCCGGGTTAATTCCACGGCCGCACGGATATTTCCCTCCGCCGACGTACCATCTTGGATATGCCTAATCCACTGCGCAAACGCGCCTACCCGGTTGGCTGGAATCTCCAGCTCATGCCATTGTCCAGCGTATTCCTCGCCTTTCGCACCGGTCCGCAGCAGCAGCTTCGACTCCGGCGTTCCGTACAGCAAGCTGCCCTCGGTTCCGTGAACCTCGATCGTAAATGGGGAAAACGGATTCACAAATCCCGCCTCGGCGATCCCCACGGCCCCTGATGCCGTGCTTAATGTCATCACGGCGTTATCTTCTACCCGCTTGTCCATTACATACCCGAACTGCGCCGTAACCTCGACGGGGTCTTCTCCCAGAAACAGGCGAGTCAAATATACCGGGTGGCAGCCCAGGTCAATCAAAGCCCCACCGCCGCAATCCACCGGGTCATAGAAATGCTCCGGCAGCCATCCCGCTATCGCGCCATTGTGAGATAGTCGTACGCGAACCTGAGTGACACGTCCGAGCAGCCCTTCCTGCAACGCCTCCGAAATCGCCAATGTGTACCCGTCATTCAGTCGGGGCAAGGACACCGCCAACTTGACATTGTTTTGCTGCACCGCGTCCAGGATCTCCTGAACCTCTTGCAGATTAGGAGCCAACACTTTTTCCGTAAAGATATGCTTGCCTGCACGGGCCGCCTGCACCATCACGTCCCGATGCAATCGGGTCGGTGCATCCACGATGACCGCTTCGATGCCGCTGTCCAGCATTTCCGTCAATGAAGCGTAATACGGAACGCCCAGCTTCTCGGCCTGCTCCTGACCCCGTTCCGGGTTCTCGTCCCATACCGCCGTGATCTCGGTGTCGGGATGCGCCAAGGCCTCCTTCGTATAATCCCATGCATGCACATGCCAATAACTGATCATGCCAATCCGAATCGCTGCCATTCGCCATTCCTCCTCGGAATAAATGTCCAATTGATTCCTTCTTAATGTAACACAACCCCGGGCAAAAAACAGACCGAAGGCTGGACCACTCCGCCCCGGTCTGTTTGTTCATTTATTTCGCGATGAGGTCTCCCAATGAAACGGAATACCCCTTGGAGACATTACCAGAAGTGTCGACAGATTTGAACTGTACCGTGTACCCTTTCGGATTCTTCATGTCCGGCAGCACTACGGTCTGAACGCCGCGAGCTACCTCCATCATATCGCCGAATGGCTTCTTGTTCTTTAGCAGACGGATCTGCACCTTCTCGCCGTCCACATCGTACGGACCGTCCCAATATAGCCGGATCCGTCCGTTTTCCTTTACCGCGCGCACATGTTCAACTTCCCCCGGAGGCGTATGGTCGCGGGGCGGTTCAGGAATCACGGGCGGCGCCGTGAATACGGCCGGATCGCCGAACGTGAACTTATCCAGGTTAAACAGCCAATCCGAGCCTTTGAAGAGGAGGAATACGATATGTTTACCGCGAACCGGGGAGGTAACCTCCGCCGAGAACACTTTAAACTCCTGCCAGCCGCCAGTTCCGGTGACGGCCGTCTCCGCGATCACGGGGCCGCTTGGGCTGTCCAGCCGTACCTCGATCGTCCCGCCGGCGGTATCGCTGGCGGCGCTGACATGGAATTGCGCTGCTCCGCCGTCTTCGCCAAAGTCTACGTAATTGTACATAGCATACGGCTGATTAGGTCCAAACATCCCTGCAAGGTACGTTTGTCCCCCGCCTTGCTCCGTGCCGAAACCCGAACCGCTCGTATAGCTTTCGGCCTCCAGCTTGCCGTAAGCATCCTGGGCCTTGCCTTTAACAGTCGTAAAGCTGAACCAGTCGAGGTTACACGGAAAATCGCTGCCGTCCGTGCCATAGAACACCAGGTAGACGTCGTGGATGCCAGCCGCTGCCGTGTCATCGACCGTGGACATCACATCGATCCATGTCGCCCAGTCGCCAACAGCGGGAATAGGAAGGGTGCCGACGGTTGGCCCGTTCAAGCTATCCAACTTCACCTCGATCGTTCCGCCGCGGTTCCCGCTCGCGACATGCGCCGTGATTCCGGCCGCACCGCTGCCGAAATCGATGCCCTCATAATGAACGTACGCGCCATTCGTGATTCCCTCCAGGAAGCCATGCTCGCCGTTTCGGCTTACCCCGGAACTGGCGTCGAATTCGCCGGCCTTCCGTTTGGCATAGGCATCGGTTCTCGTCGGATCGGTCTCCGTAAACCGAAACCAGTTCAAGTTAAACAGATAGTCGTCATTCGCCTTGAGAAAAGTGAAGTAGACATCATGCTTTCCGGTTACCGTCACTGAATCGCCTTGGTCATCCTTGAGCACGGCAACCGCATCGATGAACTGGTTCCAGCCGCCCGTGCTTTCGACCCGGACCGTACCGATCTTAGGACCATCTTCGGCGTCCAGCCGAATTTCGATCGTTCCGCCGGACGTTCCGCTAGCTGCCCGGGCGATGAAGCCGACGGCTCCCGTCGTCCCGAAATCGACGTTTCTATAAACCGCAGTATGCCCGTGCTTTATTCCGCCCAGTTGCAACGTGCCTTCCGCGCTACCCTCTAGCACGAAGCCTTGGCCGATGTTGTATTTTTCCGCTTCGATTCGTTGATAAGCCGATTTCACTGGGTATGCCGGAACGATGGACTTCGGTTGCACGACCGTCAAGGCCTGGACGGCGCTGGAGGCGGCCCAGGATTCATAGGTTCCGGACAATAGCTGCCCGATCCAGTTGCCGTCGACGATGCCCTCTGCGTTCCGATGGCTCCAGGCCATGGTTGCATTCAAAGCCAGCCAATCGTCAAACTTCCGTTCAAACTCCCGATGAGCCCGGGGTTTGCTGCCATCTACCGCTTGCTGCAAGTACGCCAAATTGCGTAGCAGGATCGTTTTGCCGCCTTTCAGGTCCCCGTTCGGGCCTTCATAACCCAGCAGCCCATTGGCTTCCGTTTGATGCGCCATGGTAAACTGAGCTGCCTTGATCGCATCCTCCAGATACACCTTATCGCCGGTGACCCGGTGCAGCATGGTGGCGGCACCGATAAATGTCCCCTGATTATAATGCGTGGCATCCGGCACAGGGCCGCGATCCGGTTCAATCCGATCGAACACCTTGCCGTTTCCATCCGTCAGCATCGTTTTGCCCCAGCGGTAAATTCGGGTTGCCGCCTCCAGATAATGCGAGTCCTCCGTGATCTCGTACAGGAACACCGCTGCTTCGGCTGCCGGGAAGTTAATGCAGGCGTTCTTCGTGACATGCTCGCTGTTCAACCACCACAGACCGCCGTTCGCAAATTCGTCATCCCACTGGGTATCGTATACAAAATCAAAGTAATATTTCGCCTTGTCCAGGTAGCGGGCTTCCCCGGTGATTTGATAAGCTCTTGCGCTGGCCATCGCCCACCACATGATGTCATCGTTAAACGGATTATTCGTCCAGTCCTCGCCATATTTAAGAACGGCGCCGTCAAAAATATCGTCGATCTGGGCGCGAAGCTGCGCCTTCAGTTCCAGGTCCGAGGTGCGAAGATAAGCGTCCATGACCATTTCCCATAACTCGGCTTCCACCCAGAAGCCCTGGTAGTTGGAGCCGCGATTGGAATCGGCCCAATAGGATTTGGCCTGCGGATCCCAGAACTTGGCGTTAAAGGCTCGGATTGCGGCGTCCGCATCTGCGGAATTGAAGCTGGCCGCTTGAGCCTCCGGAGCCTTCGCCCCGGTAAGCAGCGATATCGAGAGTGCCATCGTCAAGGTGAGCGTAAGAAATTTCGAAGCGGTTCTTTTCACTTGATTCCCTTTCACGGCAAAACCTCCATTTGCGGATTCATTCCGTACTGAAAGCTAGCGCATGGCAATTTCCAGACCGCATAAGCTGAGCACGAATTCAACAAACATCGCGTTGGACCAAGAGAACCATTCCCGCGAGTATTCCGAAGGATTATCCTTGTGGAAACCTTCATGTACCAAATTCGTTCCGGCATCGGTTCGTTCGAACATGCCCAGAATGTCCAGCTTTTCCGATTCATCGAGCGCAGTGATTCCCTGGATGGACAAGGCGATGTGCCAGATATAGTCCGGGGGCGTGTGCGGGCTGCCGATCCCTTTGGCATAAGTTCCTTCATAGTAGTAAGGATTGCGTCGGCTAAGGATCATCCGGCGGGTGTTCAGATAAATCGGATCGTCCTTGCTGCAGTAATCGAGATAAGGCAGCGACAAAAGACTAGGCACATTGGCGTCATCCATCAGATTGACCCCACCGAGCCCATCCACCTCGTACGCATACACCTTTCCAAACTCCTCGTCATCGATGACCGCGTACTGTTCAATCCCCTGCCGAATGTCATCGCGCAGCGCGCGTACCTCATCGGCGAAATCGTCGTCCCCGTAAAACCGTTCATTGATCTCCAGTAAATAACCCAGCACGACGATCGCAAACAGGTTCGATGGAACGAGATAGCCGTATTTGCAGGCATCATCGCTTGGGCGGAAACCCGACCAGGTCATGCCCGTATACATTACCGGTCCCGGGAGTCGATCCGTTTCCCCGCTGTTTTCCCGTACGAACGTATATTTCGAAAGTTCCTCGTGGCGCTGCTCGGTCCGCCAGGTTTGCAGGATCAGCTCGGCCGCTTGCTTGAATTCCGGCGTGAAGTGACGGGTCTCCCCGGTATTTTTCCAGTAAAGGTAGGCTAACTGAAGGGGATAACATAACGAATCTACCTCGTATTTGCGCTCCCAAATCCAACCGGACATCTCGGTCAAATCCGACTGATGGCCGCGAAAATTCTCGAATTCGTTAAACGCGTTGGCGTACGGATCTCGCAAGATCGATTGGCATTGCGTCATCAGTACCCCTTCGATAATCTCGCGCAAGCCGGCATCCTTCGCCGCCGGGATCAGATACGGCCGGAGCTGGTTGACGGAGTCGCGCAGCCACATGGCCGGAATATCGCCGGTCAGCATAAACACCGTTCCGTCCTCATGACGATGGATGGTCGTTTCCAGCGTATTTTCGTAACACCGTTTAAACATCTCCACGATTTTCGGGCGATGCTTCATCTTCGTTTCCACCAACGCGATGATGTCGGTTTGGGTTAGTTGCTCAGTCATGATCTCTCTCCTCCGTTTAATCTAGCAGTGGTTTGATGGGACTTTTTCCGCGTGGTTTCTTCACTCCGATAACTTCAGCTTTGCCGCCGCTTCCAGCAGCATCAAGCCGCTCAGCTGGACGCTGAGCTGGACCGGCAGGGTAGGTGGCTCCTTCCAGGAAGGGCCGCATAAGAGGGGGTTCTCAAGCAGCCCCTCGGAACGAAGCTTCTCCGCATTCATGAGAAGGACCTCCCGGACACGCGGGCAAGCCGGGTCGATCTCCAGGAGACGGACGAGGTAGCGAATCAGGATCCCTTTAAATAAGCCGGTATCGTCGATCCCCTCCTCGGGAAGCAGACCGGTGCCGGGCTCACCCAGCTCCTTGAAGCAGGCGGCAGCGGTCCGTCTGGCATCCTCCAGGTAAACGGAATCGCCGGTGCAGACGTACAATTCAACACCCGCACCGATAAAGACGCCCTGGCAATAAGTAAATCGCCAGTCTTTGTCGATCGTTCCGTCCCCAGTGCGGTTCATGCCGTCCCACACAAAGCCGGTAGCGGGGTCGACCAGATGTGTTTTATTCCACTCGTAAATCCGTTTGGCCCAAGCGAGGTCGTCAGGTCGGCCGAACAAACCGTAGAGCCGGGCAGCCAGGATCGCTGCGGGCGCGTTGGCCGGGGTGTTTTTGTAATCGAGCTGATCCTTCTTCCACGCCATCCCGCCGCCGCAATGCGCATTCCAAGCCGTTTGGATATCCGCCCACAGCTCCTGGACCTTCTCCTCGTACCACGTCTCGCCGGTCGCCCGGTAAGCCCGCAGCAGCGCCAGCGCCGTCCATTCCATGTCATCATAATAATTGTGCGTCAACGCCCCGCCGTTATAGTGTTCCAGACTGATGCAGAACTGCCGCATCCGGTCCGGCAGCGCGGGGTCGGCGGTCCGCTCATAGGCGTCCACCAGCACGTCGAGGACGTGGGCTTGCCACCAGTAATAGAAGTTTTCGCCTGCAAGGCCCGCCGTACGCGGATACCACTGGTCCAGGATGCCGGTCTCCTCGTTCCTATAGCAGGCGAACAGGTCGCGGTGCACGTGTTCTGCCAGATGAGCCCAGCCCAGTTCGCGGCGGTCCATCATCGCGTCTCCCCTTCGGTCGCGGCATCCGGAGTTAACCCCGAGGCCGCCTCCATCAGCATGACGCCGCTCAGTTGCGAGCTGAGCGACACGACTTCGCCCTCCTTAGGAGCTCGGCTCCAATCTGTGCCAAACCGCGGTTGCCCCGATGCGGTCTGCCGGCTCCAGGCGCGTTCCGCCTGAAGGCCAACATACTCGGTAACTTCGGGATGGTCCGGGGCCGCATGGGCCAGCTCCGCCAAATAGCGGATCAAGATGCCTTTGAACAGCCCGGCGTCGCCGTCTCCTTCCTCCGGCAGCAGCCCGGTTTCGCTGGAGGTGAACTCCTGGAGGACGACGCGGAACGTGCGGAGCGCCGCCTCCAGGAAAGCCGCCTCCCCGCTTACCCGGTACATCTCCACGGAAGCTCCGATAAAGACGCCTTGGCAGTAGGTGAACTTCCAATCCTTGTCGATCGCGCCGTCTCCCGTCCGGTTCATGCCGTCCCACACCAGGCCGGTAGCCGGATCAACCAGGTTCGCTGCCTGCCAATCGTAAATTCGCTGCGCCCAAGCCCAATCGTCCGGGTTTTCAAACGCTTGGTACAACCTGGCCGCCAGGATGACGGCGGGGGCGTTGGCTGGGGTATTTTTATAGTCCAATTGCGATTTCTGCCAGGCAATCCCGCCGCCCATCTGCTCGTTCCATCCGGTTTGGATATCCTGCCACAGCAGGAGGGTAGTCTCCTTGTAGCGCGGTTCTCCGGTAACTTGATAGGCGCGCAACCAGGCGAGTGCCATCCATTCCATATCGTCGTACAGCTCATTGGGCCAGGCACCGCCGTTGCGCCAAAGAAGGCCGTCGTACAGCTCTTCCAGCCGCTTGGCATACCGCCGGTCTCCCGTGCGCTTCAGTCCGTCGACCAGCGTGTCGACCGCATGCGCCATCCACCAGTAATGAAAAATGTCGTTGCACGTCCCGTTTTCGCATGGCGTTTGGATATTATACATTTGGATCTCTTCGTTCCAGAACCTTTCATCTAGCGCAGTCTGGGCCAGGTCAGCCCGTTGCCGACGCACTTCGGTTTCTTTCATGGTGGTCTTCATGTGATCTCTCCCATCTGTCCTATCCCTTGATTCCGCTAAATGCGATACCTTGGATAAAATACCGCTGCAGCAGCAGGAACAGCACCAGAATCGGCAGGATCGCTACCAGCGCCCCCGCCATCATCGGGCCGTAATCCGTCTGATAGTTGTACGAAAAAGCCTGCAGCCCCATTTGAATCGTCGCCTTCGCCGGATCGTTCAGTACGATCATCGGCCACAGGAAGCCGTTCCAGCCCGCTTGGAAGGTGAAAATCCCCAGCGTGGCCAGGGCCGGCTTGGTCAACGGCAGGTAAATGCGCCAGAAGATTTTGAACTCGCCGCAGCCTTCGATCCGTGCCATTTCCATCATGTCTTTCGGCAGTGTCAGAAAGAACTGGCGCATGAAGAACACGGCAAACGTACCGGAAGCCCCCGGCAAAATAATCCCCCAAAACGAGTTCATCAGCCCGTTACCGCCGCTGCCGAACAGGTCGTTTCCACCGACTAGCGGAATATGGCGCAGCACGTACACGCTAGGGATCATCGTAACGATCCCCGGCACCATCATGGAAACGAGCAGGATGCGGAAGAATGGCTGGTTCATCCGGAAGTTCAGCTTGGCGAACGCATAACCGCTTAGCGAGCCGAAGAACAGGTTGAACAACACGCCGATCGCGGCCAGCAGAAAAGAGTTCCAGAAATAAAGACCAAACGGCACAGTCGTAAACGCATTATAGTAATGCTCGAACGTAAGGTTCGTCGTGAACCACTTGATCGGCATCGAGAACATCTCTTCATCCGGCTTAAATGAAGTAAGCACGCTCCAGTAAAAGGGCAAAAACATAATCACAGCGATGATGGCGCTGACCGTATAAAACAACACGTTCGCCAATCTTTTCTGCATCGGTGCGCCCAATTGGACGTGACGGGTGCCGACGCCGGTTCTCGTCGTCTCTTGATTTGTCATACAATCGGCTCCTCCGCTTTGGTGATTTTCATGCTGATCAGCGAAAATACGAGAATCGCCATCGCCAGCACAAACGCCTGCGCCGAGGCATACCCCATTTGCAACTGATTAAAGCCCTGTTGGTAGATCAGGTACACCGGGGTTTTGGTGACATTGGCTGGACCGCCCTGCGTCAGCACGAACGCCTGATCAAACAGCTGCAGAGCGCCGATGATCGCCAAAACGCTGACAAGGAACGTCGTTGGGCGAAGCTGCGGCCAAGTGATATAACGGAAGCACGCGAACCGCGACGCCCCGTCAAGCCGGGCCGATTCGTACAAGTAATTGGGCACGCCTTGGAGTCCGGCCAAATAAATGATCATATTGGAGCCAACCGACTGCCACAACGTCATGACGATGATCGACACCATGGCCGTTTCCGTTTGCGATACCCAAGCCGGACCGGTGATGCCGATATACGAGAGCAACCCGTTGATCAGCCCGTATTCGGGATGCAGCATCCAGATCCACACGGTGGCCGCAGCGACGGCGGAGGTCAAGGTTGGCAGGTAGTAAAACGTGCGAAACAGCTTGACTCCGCCTTTCTTTTTGTTGAGAAGCATTGCTAGCAGTAAGGAAATCAATAAATTCAGCGGAACGAAAACAACTGCGTAATAGAACACGTTCAAAAAGGTCTGCCAGAGCAGCGTGTCGCCGATCAGGCGGCGGTAGTTATCCAGCCCAACCCAATCGTTGCTGCTCAGCACGTCATAATTGGTAAAGCTGAGATATAGGGCCATCACGACGGGGATGACCATGAATACGGCAAACAACAGCATGGTTGGTGTAATGAACAGATAGGCCATTCGGGCCTGATGCCGTTCGAGCTTATTGACGGATGCCATTCTTCGCTCCCCTTTCAGAGGCCGGTTTTATTTCACGACCGCATTTTCCGCAAGCAGTTTGTCGCCTTGCTCCTGAGCTTTCTTCAACGTATCGTCGATGGATTGCTTGTTCTGCAGGAGCAGCTCCAGATTCGGAATCAACGCGTTCTCCTCCATGACCGAATAGCCCGGATGCGTTGGACGTGTCTTGGCGAACTCCAGCGTTTCCGTAAACGGCTTCCACAACGGATCCTCAGTAAAGAACGGATCCTCGAGCGCCGGCTTGAAGCCCGGCAAGTTCAAGCTCGTTTTCGCCCACAGCAAAGCATTGTCCTTATTTGCCGTCCACCACTTTATGAACTCCCAAGCTTCATCCGGATGCTTGGAGCCTTGCGGAATCACGAGTCCGAAACCGCCCATGACGCTGCCCTTGTCGCCGTTTGGACCTGCCGGAGGCGGAACGATGCCGTAATCCAGATCCTTGCCGTATTTGTTGTAGGTGCTCATCATCCAAGGACCGGTGTACAACATGGCAACTTTGCCCGTTACAAATGCATCGGTGCCTTCGCCAAGACCTTTTTCGAAGCCAACCTTATATACTTTGTCCTCTTTCAGCAAACGCTGCCAAAACTCCAGTACTTGCTTGCCCTGTTCATTGTTGAAGTTGGTTTTGCCGTCCTCGCCGAGCATCTGTCCGCCGGCCTGTTGCAGATACATGTTGAACAGACCCGGGTCAGCCATGGAGAAGCCAGAGGTTTCTAGCTTACTGCCGTTCCACTTCGTCAATGTCTTGGCGGCCTGCTCCAATTCATCCCACGTTGTAGGCGCCTCTAGGCCCGCATCCGCAAACATCTTCTTGTTGTAGAACAACGCGCGGGCATCCACCGTCAACGGCAGGCCATATAGCTTGTCGCTGTTGGTTAATTCCTTTAAGGACTCATCAAAAAAGTCGCTTTTGTTCACGCCATCGCGCTCCATATAATCATCGATCGGGCGAAGTACGTTTTTCGGAGCGTACAGCGACGTTCTCCAACGGTCCCAGAACAAAATGTCCGGCGAACCACCGCTCGTTGCGGCTGTCAGGAACTTCGTCACCATATCCTGTTGAAGTACGTATTTAACTTCGATTTTGTCCTGCGATTTGTTAAAAGCATCGACCATCGTCTCGAATTGCTTTTGCCCTTCGCCGCCCCAGTCGCCCCAGAACGTCAGCTTCACTTTCTTGGCATTGCCGCTTCCGCTGTCTCCAGAACTGCCACCATTGCCACTGCTGTCACCGCTGCCGCTTCCTCCGCAACCAGCCAGTATCGCGCCGAACAGGACCGTCACCAGCATTACAAGCATCCACTTTCTCATTTCATAAACCTCCCCTTTTCGTTTAGATGACATAGCAATTAAAGCGTTTTCAATAAACATAGTATATTAGCATCATATCATTATGTCAATGGGGAAAAATATCGATGTTCCTGGTATGTAAAATATATATCAAACGTCCCCTTCTCCCTTCAAGCGTGACAAAACAAGGACCTCCTGTACGGAGGTCCTTGTTCGGAATTCACGATAGGATTTCACCCTGATCCGTCTGCCAAATGCAATAGCGCAGTTGGTATACAGCAAAATGCGCTGGCTAGCGTACTCAAATGTAAATGTACATTTGATTTGCCGTAAAATGCTCTCGAAAGAGACTTCAAATGTAAATGTGCAGTTCAAATTTGCTCGAATCGCCCTTTTCAGCCAAATTGTCCTCAATCAGATGCACTTTTACATCCCAAGAGCCCACAAACGCAAAAATGCCGAAACTCAACTGCACTTTTGCAGTTGGGTTCGGCATGAGGGTGGCAGTTACCTTAGTACGCAGGCGAGCAACTGCCATCGCACTACGGAGACAGCACTCCCATCGCGCACAGCCACGGTTGCTCCGCCACGGGGCAGAAGTTGGCTTGCTGCGCCGCGAGTGGCAACTCCAGCATCGAGTGGCCGCAGTTGGCCATTCCCACGGAGTGGCGACTCACTGTGCACCAGCGCATGCCTTCGCCGCAGGCTGGCGAGCGAGCCTATGGCTACTCGCGCCGCTCCCTCGCGGGTCCGGTGGATTCTCCCGGAACGAGTGCGGCGGGCAGCTTAACCTTGTTCGCTACCGGCCGGTTCTCAAGCAAGGCCAAAACATTCTCCACGGCCAGCTTGCCCATGTCCTCTTCGCTTTGGCGCATATGGGTAAAAGCGTAGCCCTCGCCAATGCGGAACTGCGGGCTGTCAAAGCAAATGATCGATACGTCTTCGGGAATGCGAAGCCCCAGCCGCGTTACAGCAGCTTTAGCCAACAGCGCGATGTTGTATTCGATGGCGAAGAACGCCGTGATTGAAGGATGCGCCTGCAAATGGCGCATGATCTTATCAATATCTCGTTCGATATTCTCATCGTAAAACGAGTTTGGCAGGGTGGAGGTCAGGTCGCTGATCCACAACTCCCGTTCCGCAGCGATGCCTCGGCCGGCATGCGCCTGCACAAACCCTTCGATCCGTTCCTCAACAGCCGACGTATCTACCGGCGGCGGGGACAGCAACGAAATGTGTGCGTGCCCGAGATCAAACAAGTACTCCGTCGCCTCCTGCGCCGCTTTCACATTGTCGGTGCTAATCGAGGCCGCCGCCACGCCTTTCAGTTCCCGGTCGATCAGCACCAGCGGGAAGCGTTCGATCACCATCTTGAGGATTTCCGCATTGAAATATTCCCCTTGCGCCGGGAATACGATCAATCCGTCCACCCCAAGCTGCAGCAGCTTCCGAATAGTCGCTTCCTCGTTCTCCTGAATCCCAAATGTCCGCTTCGGGACGAGAAAACAATCCTGCTCCCGTGCGGCATCCTCCATCCCGTAGATCAGCCGCGTCCCGTAGCTCCCGGCGAAATCCGTCAACACGACGCCGATTAACTTCCCGGCCGCTTCCCTGTCCGCTCCATTCCCGCCGTAGGCGCCGTCCATCCGGCCGTGACTTTGTTCCGCCGCTCCTACTCCATCGGCTTCCGGATCCGTGACAAACGAACCTCGTCCCGGCTTTCGAACGATGATATGTTCGGCCGCCAGCAGCTCCAGCGCTCGCTTGCTCGTAATCCGGCTAACCTGATATTCCTCGGCCAGCTCTTTCTCCGATGGGATCCGGTCGCCCGGCTTATAACTTTGATCCAGGATTTGCCGTTTCATATCATCAAAGATTTTCTCGTACATCGGTTTAGACGAGGTACTTTCACTCATGACGTTCCTCCCACGTTCCCTCACAAAAGGACATGATATATATTATAATATATCATGATATATCTTGATTGTCGAACCATGTTTGAAACGGTTCACGATGCCCCCGAAACATCAGCCACGGATAGTCATCGCTTCCAACCCCAAGGCTAATGCGCCGCAAAGCCCTGCACGGTTTCCCAAGCCCGGCGGGACAATGTATCCGTCCATACCACTTAAAATCGCCGAAGCGTTCACATACCCAGCCAGGTTCCGCCGAACCTCCTCGCGAATCAACGGGAACAACTGCGGCTGCTGCATGACGCCGCCGCCCATGATCACCTTCTGCGGCGAGAGCATCAGAATCGCGCCGGTCACCGCCTGCGCTAAATAGTAGGCTTCGATTTTCCAGGCCGGATGATTCGGCGCTAGCTCATGACCTTTCACCCTCCAGCGCGCTTCGAGGCTTGGACCCGCAGCCATGCCCTCCAGACAGTCGCCATGATATGGACAAAGGCCGGGGAAATCGTCCTCCGGATGCCGCCGCGGCAGAACATGTCCGCCTTCCGGGTGGACCAGCCCATGGACAAGCTTGCCTTCCGCCAGCACCCCAACGCCAATGCCGGTCCCCACCGTATAATACACGCAGCTATCCAGGCCTTGTGCCGCGCCCCACTTCGCCTCGCCCAAGGCGGCGGCATTCACGTCCGTATCCCATCCATAGGGAACATCAAATTGCGATTTTAACTTACCAAGAACATCATATCCATTCCAGCCCGGCTTTGGCGTCGTCGTCACATAACCATAAGTGGCGCTGTTCCGGTTGAGGTCAAGCGGGCCAAACGAGCCTACGCCGATCGCCTCTACCTTTTTATCGCGAAAATAGCCAATCACCCGCTCCAGAGTTGGTTCTGGAAGCTCTGTCGGGAAACTGACGCTATCTTCGATGACGCCATGCTCATTTCCGACGCCGCACACAAACTTCGTCCCGCCTGCTTCAATTGCTCCAATCCGCATCGTAATCTCCTCCTTTGAAGGTCTGGGATATGCTATAATCATAGAATTCAATCGCTGCCTCATCTGAATTATTCTATCCGTGTAAGGAGCATGATCATGTACCCTTTCCTTAAAAATAATCACGCGCACTACCCGCCTGCGAAGTCCGGTAACAACCTATCCCGGGCAGGACGTAAAATTGGCTTATTCACCTTGGCCGCCCTGATATTCATAGTCTGCGTGAATGCAGCCGGCACCGGTTATTCAACCGCTGCCTCCAAATTAACCGCGTCCCCTGCCTCCCCCACCCAGGCTGCCGATGTCAGCAAGAAATATCATCTACCCAAGGGGAAGGGCTTCGTATACCTTGACGAGGTGATCCCGAATGCCCTATATGATCTTCGCTATTATACCGGTGACAACTTCGTCGGGGAGCGAATCGACGGGTACAGCGGACCGTTCGCGATCTTGACCTTACGCGCGGCCCGCGCGTTGAAGAAGGTCAACGACAATTTAGAAGCCCAAGGCTATCGCCTGAAAATCATTGACGCCTACCGTCCGCAGAAAGCGGTTAATCATTTCGCCCGCTGGTCCAAGGATCCCCTCGATGCAGAGATGAAAGAACGTTTCTACCCCGAGGTGGATAAGAAGAATCTATTCAAGCAAGGTTACTTATCCTCCAAATCCGGCCATTCCCGGGGCAGCACGGTGGATCTTACGTTGGTCTACAAGAAGACCGGCGAGGAAGTCGACATGGGAAGCCGGGTCGATTTCCTTGGCCCGATTTCCGCGCATGGAGCACAGGGGCTGACCAAGGCGCAGCGGACGGGCCGCTACATTCTCAAGACGGCGATGGTCAAGCAGGGCTTTAAGCCGTATGCAAAGGAATGGTGGCACTATACCCTGAAGAACGAGCCTTACCCGTCCACCTATTTTGATTTTGACGTGGAATAACTGTCACTCGCACTCACCACTTCAAGCGGTAGATCCCCTTGTTCTCAAGCCCCCGAATCAGCGGTGTCCATGCTTCGGATTCCGGCGTTGTAGCCAGCGCGTCCTCCACCATTTGTAGTTTGGCGTCCAGCGCGTCGATATGGTGCAGGGCGACAGCCTCCGGCGTCTGCGGCTGCACCGGGCTGCCCCATTCTCCCAAATTATGGTGAGACAACACCAAATGCTGCAGCCCGAGCACCTTCGGCGAATCCAATGCAATATCGAGGTGAATCGCCGCTTCGGTGATCCATTGCGAGGACATGGAGATATGCCCCAGCAGCTTGCCCGGCGTGCTGTACTCGGACACAATGCCCAACTCGGCCACCATTTCTTCAGGCTTGGCGATATCGTGCAAAATGATGCCTGCCTTCAGCAGGTCCGGGTTCAGGAATGATCGCTGCCCGCACAGAAAATCGCCGATTTCCAGCATGCGCACCATGTGGTAAGCTAATCCGCCAAAATAAGCATGATGATGCGTTTTGGCTGCAGGGTAATGGGACAGCTTCTCCTCCACCTTCCCGACGCAATACCGGACGATCGCCTGGATCTCCTCATCGGCAATTGCGTTGATGACGCCTTGAATCGTATGAATCAGCGCCTCGGATGATATCGGTGCGGAACGGATGAAATCCGTCAGCCTCACCCCATCTTCCGGATTGGCCGGCCGGATCTGCATCACCTTGACCTGCAGCTTCTCCCGGTAGGTTTGCACGATTCCCCGCACCTTGACTAGCCCCATCGGGAAGAACGTTTCCTTATCGGTTGACGAAGCATCCCAGAATTTAGCCGGCATTTCGCCCGTCGCGTCACACAACACAATATCCAAATAATCCTTTGGCGGGTTGGCGTTGGTCTGCTTTACCTCCAGCTCCTTAAGCAAATAAAAGCCAACGAATTCATCCTGATTTCTTAATTGATTAATTTGCGTCACCCGTAATTCCTCCAAATCCATGATAAATCTATTATACTATGGGACTGCCAAAAGCTCAGCGCCTTTTCCCTTCGCCAACTTATCCCGATATCCAAAAAAGGACGCCGTCCCCGTGATATCACGAAGACAACGTCCTTCTAGAGCTCAAGCCATGCCATGACATAAGTTGTAACCCAGAATTTTTATGGTTGTCCCTCAGGTACAGCAAAAGCCCCCTTAGATCTAATCCAAGGGGGCTTTATGCACTAAGTCTTTAGACTCGCAGATTCCGACGAAAACGGTTATCTGCCGGCGTTCTCAAGCGCATTCTTCACAGCGTCGACCACTTGGGCCGATACCGCCTTCACGCCGTCTGTTTCACCAAAGGCTGCCGGGCGATACCCGTATTTATGCAACGAACCTTCTGTGGTTGGCGTTTCAATTTCCGTTTTGACGGTTTTCTCGTCAGCGGATAATTGTTCTGCGGTCTTGATTTTGCCGTTCGCATCTAGATAGAATACTTCCATTTTGAACGGAATGTTGTTTTGGACCGTCACCATGACGTAAACGGATTTGTCCTTATTGATACCGGCGAAAATGCCGTTAATGTAAGCCGTTTTGTACGACTCGTTGATTTCTGCCTTCTTATAGGCATTTTCCACAGCTGTCTTCAAAGCGGTACTGCTGCTGGTTGCCCCGGTCACGACGTCCACTTTAGCTGCTTGCTCTCTCGTTCCTGCAAACAGCAGATCGCGGGTCAGAATCGGGATCGCTCTAACTACCTCCGCATAAGCGGAAGCACCGCGGTCAACCATGTTCACACCAACACGATACAGCTTCAATCCAACAACGACACCGTTACGCAACGTGACATCCGCACGGTTCGTCCCTTTGTCATAAGCGTCGCCAAACGCAGTGTAAGTGCCGTCCTTGTAGTTGCCTTGTGTTTTCGAAGCGTTGTTCAGCAAGTCGGCGAACGCGGCTCTGGCAGCTAGGGACAAGTCTTCTTGACCTACGATCGGCGTCATGTTTGCACCTTTTTGAGTCAAACCTTCATTCAATTGAGCGACAAGAGCTTGTTGCTCTTCCGTCAGCTTGTCGGCGGCGATCAGTTTACCATCGGCGCCAAATAAGAGTACATTTACGTTCGAAACTTTGTCTGCCTTGATGTCAGCCAGAACCAGTACTTTGGACAGGTTGTCGACACCAGCGAAGGTGCCTTCAAAATACTTCGCTTTGCCCGGTACCTTCAACGCTTTTTCGAAAGCTCTTTCCACGGCCAGGTTCCAGCTGTGGCTGCTTTCGGTTGCGCCGGCAATCGCGTCAACGTCGTCGCTGTAGTTCGCGATGTACGAGCCTTTAGCGAGCAGTTTAGCCGTCATCGGCGCGTTCGCTTTTACCACTTCGGCATAAGCCGTTTCGCCCCGGTCGATCAGGTTGGAGCCCAGTCTAAACAGCTTCACATCAACCAGCTTGCCGTTGCGAATGTAGACATCGGCTCTCTCTACGCCTTTATCACGGGCTGCGCCGTAAGCAGAGTAGAAGCCGTCGATGTATTTCGAATCGTTGCTTACTTTCGCGTTTTGTTCCGCATCCCAATAAGCGTTCACTGCGGCTTTGTATTCGGCTTCTTGTCCTTTAGGACTAACAGCGCCTGTACCTTTTGCCAGAAGTTCGGCAGTAATGGCTTTCACCGACGCTGCTTGCGCTTCGGTCAGGTTCGCTTCTTCGATTGCATTGCCGCTGGCATCCAGCGGGTAAACCTTGACAGCCGTACGCTTCGTAGCATCAAAAGTAACGAAGACCATGTATTTGCCTTCCGGATCTACACCCATATGCTCACCGGCAAAATAGGTTACACCCTTTGCCTTCGCTTTCAAGGCTCTTTGGAAAGCACGGTCGACGGACATCTTCCAACCATTGCTGGAACGAGTTGCCCCGGACACGATGTCCACCTTAGCGGCTTGTTCCTGCGTTTTGCCGAGCAGATTGGTTTTCATCGTTTCATAAGCATTCCAGAGGCCGCTGTAGTTGTTGCGCACATCTCTGTCAATCAGTTTAGGGCTTGTTCTAAGCAGTTCGATCGCGGCAACTTTGCCATCCTTGATCGTTACCTTTGCCCCTTCGGTTCCTTTGGAATAAGCGTTACCGTAAGTGACGTACACACCGTCAGCGTATGGATTCTCAACCTTTTTGACGTCAGGTGTAGTCGTTTTAACCGGAGTTGCCGGTTTGGTTGTCGTCTTCGCAGGCGTTGTCGTTTTCGTAGGTGTCTTTGCCGGCGTTGTCGTTGTCTTGCTAGGTGTCTTCGTTGTTGTCTTGCTAGGTGTCTTCGTTGTTGTCTTGCTTGGTGTTGTCGACTTGCTTGGCGTAGTTGTCTTGCTAGGTGTCGATTCCTTAGCTGGCGTTTCTGATTCCGATGCAGCGGACACTACGTCAATGCCAGTCAGTTTGTTCCCCGACATACCGACGGTAAGCGACAAGGATGATAATACCAACGTCGCGCTTACTGTAAGGCTAATCAGCTTTTTCAAATGCGATCCTCTCCCTTGTGAAATTCACCAAGCTATGTAAATTACATAACCTGCTCTTCAAATGGTGTTTCTCTTTGTTATTCGACTTTGCTCAGAAACGATGAAACCCTTTCCAAGCAATCGCGCCCCTCCCTCTTGCACGATGTCTAACCGGAAACCACGCCTCCCACGAACGTGAATCAATTCACATAACAGTGGAAAAAAATAGATACGGGTGGTTTCCATTAAATACTAGGTAATTTGTCGCAAAAAAGCTGTACGCAAAATCACACAGCCTGAAAGATATGTCACGTTCTCCAAGGCGTTGCCAAAGAAAAACAACCGCCGGAGTGATCCGGCGGCTGTTGTATTCACAAACGTCCTACAGCGTATTACCGATTGCGATCCATGTCACAAATCCGTAATTGACGTTGCTCTCCTTCAGCTTAGAGATCGTGATCACGGCCGATTCGGCCGACTGCTCTTTCAGTGAAGCGGAATACGCAGCATGGTTGGTCATGGCAACAACCACATAGTTCGACGACGTGAACGGCGAATCGAAGCTAATCGTTACCGTCGTCTCCACCTCATGATGTTTCAGCAGAAACGCAACCATACCGAATTGCAGCTCCGCCGGCTGGCCCGACATCGTTTGTATCGGAGCAAAGCTTAACTGCTCCATCCCGACGGACCCCGGTTGCAGGTGGCGGGTTCCGACAGCTTCGTTGGCCAGTTGGCTGCTACCGACCGCATTCGGCGCCAGGTGAACGTTCCCGACTGCGCCCTCCTGCAGATGCTCCGTCCCAACTGCATCCTCGGCCAGCGCTCCGCCGTCCACCGCACCCGGCTGCAGATGCAGCCGACCGATAGCTGACGGCTGGATGTCTTCGGCTCCGAGGCCATCCTCGGGCAACAGCCCCTGCTGCTGAATCTCAGCAGACAAATGCCAGATATTGACGGCTTCGAGGGAGATATGGTGGGCATTCACCGACGCATCGCTAAGATGTCGGGATTCCACGCTTTCGGCTGCCAAATTTGCCCCTTGCACAACTTCTTCGCCCAAGTGCCAGCTTTGAACGGCCCCGTTCGCCAGATGCTCGCTTTGCACGGAATCCGCCTGCAGCTCGCGAGGGCCTACAACGGCTTCGCCGAGATGGCGGGCTGACACGCTGCCCTCGGCTAGCTGACCGCTTTTCACCGCGCCATTAGCCAAGTGGCGGCCTTGGACGGTTCCATTTGCCAAGTGTGCACTTTGCACGGAACCCGCTTGCAAATGACCGCTGCCAACCGCTTGTTCACCCAAGGCCACGGCGTTCACCGCTCCGGCTTGCAAATGCCGGCTTGTAATGGACGTCGGCTGTAAATCCTCCCCGCTGATGCCTTCTGCGGGCAACAGACCGCGCTGCTGCAGTTCGGCAGACAGGTGCAAGACATTCACGGATTCGGGGGCCAGATGTTGGGCTTCAACCACGGCCTTCCCTATGTGTCGGGACTCGATGCTGCCCTCGGCCAAATGTCCGCCTTCCACCACGTCGCTGGCCAGGTGCCAACCCTGCACGGACGCATCCGCCAAATGACTGCTTTGCACGGAACCTTTCTGCAGATGGTTACTTCCCACCGTTTGATCACCCAGAGCCATTTCAGTAACCGCTCCGGCTTGCAAATGCCGGCTTGTGATCGATACCGACTGCAGGTCCTCTCCGCTGATGCCTTCCGCGGGCAACAGACCGTGATGCTGCAATTCGGCGGATAAATGCCAAACATTTACGGATTCGGGGGCAAGATGCTGTGTGTCGACGATGGCCTCCCCAAGGTGCTGGGACTCAACGCTCCCTTCGGCCAAATGCCCGCTTTGCACCGCCCCCTCGCCTAGGTTCCGGCCATGCACGGACGCATCCGCCAGATGGCGGTTTTGCACGGAACCGGCCTTCAGATGACCGCTGCCAACGACTTCCTCGCCCAACGCGATGGCATTCACCGAGCCGGCTTGCAGATGCCGGCCTGTAATGGACGCTGCCTGCAGATCCTCGCCGCTGATGCCATCAGCGGGCAACAGACCGTTTTGCTGCAGATCGGCGGACAAGTGACCCGCATTCACAGTTTCGGGCGCAAGATGGTTCGCATTGACCACGGCCTCCCCGAGGTGCCGGGACCCAATGCTGCCTTCAGCCAAATGCTCGCCTTCTACCGCGCCTTCGGTCAAGTTCCGGCTCTGCACGGAAGCATCCGCCAGGTGGCGATTATACACGGAGCCGCTCTGCAAATGGCCGCTGCTGACTGCCTGCTCACCCAGCGCTATAGCGTTAACTGCTCCAACTTGCAAATGCCGGTTGGTAATGGATGCCGGCTGTAGGGCTTCTCCGCTGATGCCGGCTACGGGCAGAAGACCGCTTTGTTGCAGCTCTGGCGATAGGTGCCGGAAATTTACGGCTTCAGGAGCAAGATGACGGGCATCCACTACCGCCTCTCCAAGGTGTGGCGATTCAATACTGCCTTCGGCAAGATGCCCGCCGTGCACCGCACCTTCGGCCAAGTGCTGGCTGCGTACGGAGGCATCCGCCAGATGGTCGCTTTGCACGGAACCAGCCTGTAAATGAACGCTGCCCACCGCTTGCTCACCCAACGCTTCAGGGCCAACCGCACCGGCCTGTAAATGCCGGCTGGTGATCGATTCCGCTTGCAGAGCCTCTCCGTCGACACCAGCGGCAGGCAGCAGCCCGCTGTGCCGCAGCGCGGGCGTCATATGAGCCGCGCTGATCGTTTCAGCGGCGATATGGTAAGAGCCGATTACCGCGACTCCAAGGTGGCGGTCAGTCACGCTGCCTTTGGCTAAATGCTCGCTCTGCACCGCATCTTCGGCCAAATGTCGGCTTTGAATCGCCCCATTCGCCAGATGGCCGCTCTGCACCGCATCGGCTCGGAGATGGGTGCTGTCGATTACCTGCTCACCCAGCGCTTCAGCATCAACCGCGCCGGCCTGTAAGTGCTGGCTCGTGATCGATGCCAGCTGCAGGTCTTCCCCGTTGATGCCGGCGGTGGGCAGCAGTCCGCTTTGCCGCAGTTCGGCTGACAGATGCCCGGCATCGATCGCCTCAGGCACGATATGTCGAGAATGGATGACGGCTTCACCAAGGTGGTGTTCCGTCACGCCGCCTTTAGCCAAATGCACGCTCTGTACCGCATCTTTCACCAAATGCTGGCTTTGGATCGTCCCATTCGCCAAATGACCGCTTTGCACCGCGCCGGCTTGCAGATGCGTGCTGCCAACCACCTGCTCGCCCAGTGCTTCAGCACCGACCGCACCCGCCTGAAGATGTCGGCTTGTGATGGAGGCGGACTGCAGGTCCTCCCCGGTGATGCCCTCCTCAGGCAATACCCCGTTTTGCCGCAGAGCAGCGGACAAATGATCGACATCAATCGCCTCATCCGCGATATGACGAGATTCGATCTCGGCCTGGCCGAGATGTCGTCCTGTCACACTGCCTTCGGCCAAATGCGTGCTTTGCACCGCCCCATCGGCCAGATGGCTCGCTGTGACGGCGCCGGCAGCCAATGCTTCGGGCCCAACGGCACCCGGAGCCAAGTGCCCGGCGTCCACGGCCTGCGCCGCCAGCTTCGACCCGGTCACACTGCTTACCGCCAGCTTAGCGGCTGTCACCGCCAGATCTCCGAGCTTATCTGTCGTAACACTTTCCGGCGACAGCTTCAAGCTGGTGACTGCATGGTCCTGAAGATGCGGCGAGAAGACGACGCCAACACCCAGGTGCTCCTCCCGTACCGCCCCCGCTCCGATTTGGCTGCGGTTAATGGAACCCGTCGCCAAATGCCGGGTCTGCACGATACCTAATCCCAAATGTTCGGCCGTAATTTGCTGAGATCCAATAGCCGCTTCCGTCACCGCGCCAGGCGCGATCGCCCGGGATGTTACGCTGCCTTTAGCCAGTTTGTCAGCCGTAACGCTCCCCGCCTGCAGATGATCCGCCGAAACGGCCTCTTCCGCCAGATGATCGGCAGTCACCTCGGCGAACGCCAGCTTCTCCCCAGTCACCGCGGCATCGGCCAGATGCCACTCCTGTACCGCCTCCTGCACCAGGTGCCCACTTTGCACCGCCCCTTCGGTCAGATGCTGACTCGTAACTGAGCCCCGGGCAAGCTGCGTCGATTGGACAGCGCCTTTAGCCAGATGCCGGGTCAACACGGCCTCATCGGCGATTTTCCCCGGCAGCACGCTTTGATCGGCAATTTTAGACGAGGTCACCGCCTGTTCCACGATATGCGACGTACCCACGGACTGGTCGGCCAGCTTCGTGGAGGGAATCGCCTTGTCTGCCAGATGCCGTGCTTTTATCTCCCTGTCAGCGATATGCTCCTGCCCGATACTGCCCGGCTGGATATGTTCGCTGCCTATCGCCCCTGACGCAAGATGGCGAGATTCGACCACGGCTCCGCTCAAATGAGCCGACGTGACACTCCCCATTTGCAGTTGTTCTGCACCAACGCTGGACCAGGCCAACAGCTCCCGGCCGATCAAGCCCGGAGCCAAGTGGCGCGAGATAATGACCTGATCCGCTAAATGACGGCTTTCTACCGTGCCTTCTGCCAATTTGTCCCCCGTCACGGAGCTATCGCGTAGCTTAGACGTTGTCACGGAGGCGTCCCCGAGCTTCGAGGTGTCGACCGCCCCGTTGGCCAAATGCTGTGCATTCACGGCTCCGCTGCGGATTTTATCCCCCGTCACCGCTTGGTCCTGCAGCAACTCGGCCGTCACGATCCACTCCGACAAATGGCGGCTTTCCACCGCTCCCTCCGCCAGCTTCTCCCCGGTGATGACCCGATCGGCCAGCTTCTCCGGTGTAATGCTGCCGTCCACCAGCTTCTCCCCGCTAATGGAGTGGTCCCGGATCGTCCGTCCTTCGATCGAGCTGTCCACCAAGTGGCTGCCGTTCACCGACGACGGAGCGATTTTGGACGAGGTCACCGCCCGGTCTGCCAGCTTGATGTTCTCCACGGCGTAGTCGGCGATCCAAGCCGTGTCAATCGTCCCCCGCATGATCCGCGAAGCGTCGATCGCGAACGGGGCGATTTTCTCCCGGGTCACGGCTTCATCAATGATATCGTCGGTATAAATAATGCCTTGCTCCTGATTGGGTGCGGTTTTTTCGCTCAACAAATCCTGCAACGCCCGCGTCCCGTCCATACTCTCGTGCTCCGGCTCTGCCTCAATGGCAGCCGGCACCCTGGTCTCTTCGCCTTGTTCTGGCAGTGTGAGCGCTGCAGTTTCATGAAGTCGAACCCCTTCATCCCCAGATTGCGACGAAACCTTTCGTTCCTCCAACAGCGTTAATTCGTTGATTTCCGGGTTATCTACGAAATAGAGCGATTTCCTCGGTCTACTAGGTTTCGCTGGTTTTTGTCTTTTCAAGAGCCGCCCTCTCCTTTGCCAAAAGTTAATCATCTCCGGTATCATATGCGGGCAATTAGGCTCTTGTCACAACGCTTTCGAGTAGGAAATAGCCGTCCAAAGACTCGAGAAAAGATGAAATGGTTTCGCCAAATTTCTACCGTTTTTCCGCACCTGTTAGCGCGTTACAATAACCTTGGGTGTAAACATGTTGATCCATTCCCTTTGTCAAGAACCTGGAGGCCACCGAACATGGAAAACGATCTCACTTTGACCACCACTAAGTCTGCGAGCACAAGCTCTGCTCTGAATCAACACCACCGCCGCTCCTTCGCGATCATTTTAACCAGTGTCGTGCTGCTCACCTTCGGGGGGAAACTGTACGAAATCATTCTTCCGTTGATGATTTACGATATCACCCATTCCTCTGTGGCCATGTCCAGCATGAAAACCGCGGAACTGCTGCCCAATTTCTTCTTTGCCATTTTCATCGGGGTCTTCGTGGACCGCGTCAACAAAAAACGTTGGGTCCTCTGGATGATCGGACTCCAGGCCGTCCTGCTCCTGAGCTTCGCCCTCTTGTTTCGGAGCGGGATCCATTTGCTGCCGGTCTATTATGCGATCGGCTTCTTCCTGATGACGCTGAGTTACGGGTATTTCAACGCTGAAGTCAGCCTCATTAAGCTGAGCGTCCCGAACCAAGAGCTCACGGCCGCCAATGCCAAGCTGAGCTTTGCAGAGACTTTCGTCGGCATTATGGGACCGGCCTTGTCCGGCTTGATCTTGATGTTATCCGACGTCTCTGACGGACTGCTCATCACGTCGGCATGTTACCTGATCTGCATGGGATTGTTCACAAGACTGAAATTGACTGGGGAAAAAGAAACTCCGCGGCAAACTAAGTTCGCCGCGGAGTTTCTGGAGGGGTGGCATGCTTTTAGCTCCAATAAGCCACTCATGATGATGACGGTATTCGTTGTTTTTCTGAACTGCACCTATACCGTGATCAACACCACGGCAATTTACTTCGCCAAGGACGACCTGCGGTTGTCCTCGTCCCTGCTGGCCGTCGTACTCTCCGCTTCGGGAGCTGGAGGCCTGGCTGGAAGCCTGCTTTTGAACAAGCTTAGACAGGCCTGGGGTCTTGGCAAAGTGTTCGGCGCTTCGATCCTGCTGAACGCTGTCGCTTATTTTCTACTATTTATCACACATGGACTTGTGTCGTTTGCAGCCGCCTTATTCGTATGTGGATTTGCCGCAACCCTATACAGCGTTTCGGTGTACGCGTTCCGTCAAGAGCAGACGCCAGCCCATCTCATGGGCCGGATCACCGGAATTACCGGGACCTGCTTCCGCATCGGTATGCCGATCGCCGTCTACGCTTCCGGCTGGGTGATTGCCTGGTGGGGGGCAAGTGTCATTTTTGTGGCCTGCTCGGTATGGAATCTGGTCGCATTGGCCGTTTACGTGCGGACCCGTCTATGGAATGTTCAATAATTAAATGGTCTGAACCACATGCGAAGAACCGCAGCATTTCCTATTTAACGCTCACGCACCCACACCGTCATTTCCCCTTCGCCGCGGTTGGCCCAGGCGTAATACGGGATGAATTTGAGCGCTGCCTTCTGTTCCGACAGTTGCGCAGACGCGCTGTACAACCCGCCGTTCCAGTCCGGCGCGGCGCGGCGAACCGCCTCAGCCTGTACGGTGACGACGCCGCCGAGCAGTCCGGCCTCGCGTTCGATCCGAAGCTCCGCCTCCCGCGGAAGTGCCAGTTCATGCAGGTTCGCGCCATTGTCGGCCTGTTCCAAGCAATATACAAGCGGGCCGCGTTGCAGAGCGACTTTCCCGGCGTTTGCCCGCACGAGCGGGTGACTGTACATGCGCGTCGCCGGCATCGCCAGCGTAAGTTCCACGATGTCCCCCTTACTCCACTGCCGCTGTAGCCGGAGATAGCCGTCCTGGAACAAACCTTCCTCCAGCGGCACGATTTCCCCATTCACTTTAAGGCTCGCTTTCGGGCACCAATCCGGCAGCCGCAGCGCGAGCGTAAAGCGGCCTTCCCCTTCCGGCTCCACTTCGAAACGCACCGTTCCGTCCCAAGGGTAGTCCGTCGTTTGCGTCAGCTTCACCTTGCCGCCGCTGGTCTGCAATTCGGCTTCCCCGCCGATATAAAGATGGGCGTACACCGTGTCCCCTTGGACCGTATACATGTATTCGCCTAATGAAGCCAACAGCCGGGCGATGTTCGGCGGGCAGCAGGCGCAACCGAACCACTCCTGGCGCACCGGTTTGACATGGTCTACCTTATGATTGGCGCCACCGCAAGCCTTCGGATCCACCTCCAGCGGATTCACGTAGAAGAAATGCTTGCCGTCCCGGGCCATTCCGCCGACGACCGTATTGTACAAGGCCCGCTCCATCACGTCGGCGTATCTTGATTCCGGCGAGATCCGCAGCATTCGCTGGGCGAAGAAGATCAGTCCGATCGACGCACAGGTCTCCGCATATACCGTGTCGTTCGGCAGGTCGTAATCAAACGAGAACGCTTCGCCTTGCGGCATCGAGCCTACCCCGCCGGTAATGTACATCTGTTTGCCGACGATATTGTCCCACAGCTTACGGCAAGCCGCCAACAGGGTCTCATCTCCAGTCAGCGCCGCTACGTCGGCCATCCCGGTCAACATGTAGAGCAGTCGAACGGCATGCCCTATTGCCGTCTCTTGTTCTTGTACCGGCTGATGCGCCTGATGGTAAGCGAGATCGACGTGTTTGGCGCTCCCAGCCCAATGCGTTTTCCCGTCCCGCTGCTTCAACTCCTCCTCGAAAAAGAAAGGCTGCTGCCCTCGCTGATCGAGAAAATATCGACTTAAGCGCAAGTACCGTTCCTCACCGGTCGCCTCGTACAGCTTCACGAGCGCCAGCTCGATTTCCTGATGGCCGTCGTAGCCGGCCAGCTTGCCGGGTTCTAGGCCAAACACACTGTCGATGTAATCCGCGAATTTCGCGACCACGTCGAGCAGCTTTCTTTTTCCCGTGGCCCGATAATAGGCAACTCCCGCTTCGATCAAATGTCCCGCACAATAGAGCTCATGGCATTCCGTCAGGTTCGTCCAGCGCTTGTCCGGCTCCTTCAGGATAAAATACGTGTTCAAATACCCGTCTTCCTGCTGGGCCATCGCGATCGTATCGATCAACCCGTCGGCAATGGCCGCCAGCTCCGGGTTTGCATCCGCTTCCAAAAGATAAGCCGCCGCTTCTAGCCATTTGGCCAAATCACTGTCCTGAAACACCAGCCCATAGAATTCGCCTTGGGACTGACCCGCGGCGATTTGAAAGTTGCGTACCGCACCGCTGGGTTCCGCACCTTCCACCCGGTCGTTTAGCGCCTCCCATTGATAAGGAACGACAACCTCCTTAACCAATTTGATATAGTAACTCCAAAACTCGTCGCGGATTTTTACCTGATTTAGCGCGATCCGCTCGGAACGCGGCATTTGCCCGGCCATATTCATCGCAAAGCGTCCTCCTCTTTTTTGAAAAATCATACTGACAAATCTCATTTTATCTCATATATTTAGATCAAAATATGAATAGCAGCAACCTCAAAGTTATAATATTTCACACTCGAAATGGAGGCGATGATCATGTCAAAACCAACGGAGCTGGTGCAGCTTACGGCTCCGCCCCTGCCCTATTTTCTCGAGTGCGGACATTCTGTATATCAGCCGGGAGACGAGCATCCCAATCGGCGGAATATCGGCATTTTCGATTGGATCGTGGTGGAGTCAGGAACGCTATTCATCGGCGAAGCCGGGCAGGCCTGGAGCCTGGGGGCAGGTCAGTCCCTGCTGCTGCTGCCCGATCGGCATCATTACGCGGTGAGACCATGCGAGGAACCCACCTCATTTTATTGGCTGCATTTCTATACGGTCTGTGCGTGGCAGCAACTCCCGGCGGAAGAAGCGGACCACCGTTATCCCGACGCGGACGAGCACTATGCCCGCTTCCTTGCCTCACCATATTCCCTACAGCTGCCGAAGGCATGGGACCTTCCCTCTCCCGACCAAACGTTCCGCTTGTTCCGGCAATTGCTGGACAGTCTGGGAGAACGTCAGTCCCGAGCGTTTTGGATAAGGCAACAGCGGTTCGAGGAGCTTCTCCATGCGATGGACCTAAGACAGCTGGAGTCACACGCCTCCCCGGTGGTTGTCGTTGCAGAAAAGGCCGAAGCTTACATCAAAAGCAATTACCGCTCGGAGCTGAACAGCGGGCAAATGTCCAGCGCGTTACATTACCACTACAACTACATCACCCGCTGCATGAAGCAGGTTTACGGCATGACCCCCAACGATTATTTGCTACATTATCGGTTGGAACAAGCCAAGCTGCTGCTGCTAAAGACGGAATGGCCCATCGCCGACATCGCCGCTTACGTTGGCTTCAACAGCACCCCGTATTTCTCGAACCGTTTTGCGCTTAAGAACGGCTGCTCACCCCGCGCATTCCGTAAACAATACACGTCCTGAGGACGAGGGCTATGGCTGAGTGTGACGAGACTGGAGATGGCGCTTCTAGGCGAGGCTCTTCTAGGGGTAACGCGACTGGGGCGATGCGAGTGGAGCCGCGCTTCTGAGGGCGGAGTGACTGGGGCGATGCGAGTGTGTGTTACGGGCTAGGGATGACGCAACTGGAGGCGAGGTGACTGGGGACGGAGTGACTGGGGGGTTACGCGGCTGGGGCGGAGTGACTGGGGGCTGAGCGACTTGCATGCGTTGGTTTGCAGCCGGTCTATCCAGCATCGATCCCGTTTGCTGCACCCCGCCCGTCGCCGCTGAGCCTAACCTGAAATGTTGTAATTCCTACAACATTTCAGCGACTACAGCGCCTCATTCGCGCAAATTGTTGCATTTAGTGCAACAATTCAACGGCTCGTTCGGTCCACACCCGTAAATTGCTGCAGTTTGTGCAACTTTTTCGGCGATTTTCCCTGCGAGGGGTGAAATTGTTGTACCTTATGCAACATTTGGGCTCTACCGCCTAATCCACATAAGGAATATTGCACGAAATACAACATTTCTTCTCTTTTTTACTCCCCTTCAACATAAAAACCGTCCGCGGCAGGAGCCCTGCGCAGACGGTTAGATTTAGGATGTGCTCTCAAAAATTTGCTATTGGGATCAATCCGTTGCTACCGTTGTGTTGATCGATGCAAACGCGAGTGGGCCAAAACCTTCCGAAGCCTCGCCGTGAGGCATATTGACCAGGAAGGCAAATCCCTGCCCGTCGATGTTCTTGACGATGTATTCCTGGGTCACGTCATCGCCCCGGGCGATCAGGAACAGCTCTGCATCTCGCATCGTTACGTAAACTTGGTCGCCGGACATCTGCTCAACTTTACCGATCTTAGACAACTCATTCTTTGTCGTCTTAGCCAGCTCCTCGACATCATAACCGGAAGGTAACTTAGTGATCACGACATGATATGCCGAGTCATAATTCATCATTAACTTGTTGGTTTTAGCATCAAAAGAGAAGATGTCGAACATATAGAATGCGTACCCGTCACCCTTCGCCAAAGTGGCGGTTCGCGTCTCCTTCGTCCCTTCCAGCTCGACCTCAAGCGATTTTTCAGCCGGCAACTCCACCGATGAACCGGAGCTCGTCGTTCCTTTAGCGGGAGCCACCTCCAGCTTCGTCAACACCAACTGTTTCAGCGTAGCATCGCCCTCTACTGCCCGTTCCACGTATTCAATAGAGACGGACGTCCCTTGCTCCAAGTTTTGCGCCATCGCGCTTAAGGTTTCATCCAATTGAAAAGCGGTTGGCGTCCCCTCCAGCTCAATCTCCGCCGAATGGTTGTCAATCAACCCGACGAATGTGCCATTCCCCTGCTTCGTTTCGCTTGCATCCTTATCCGGAGTATCGCTCGAAGGGTCCGTTTCGCCTCCGTTGTTGCCTGGCGCTGATGGATTCCCGTTCGCTTCACCGCCTGCATTTAGCCCAGGTTCAGAACCATTCCCGGTGCATGCTGTCAGAGATATGGCCAACAGGATCATGCTCAACCAACCCGCCGTTCTTTTCCATTTATCGTTCTTCAAGCTCATGTTTTGCAATATCAACACCCCCATATACACTGACGTTCAATCTTCAAAAAAGTTGCCACTGTAGGGCATTTTTGCAGCTTCCACATACCGGCAAGGAGTGCATAAAAAGGCGAGGCCCCCTTAGGTGCCCCGCCTTTCCTTATCCTTATCCTTATTCCACGTTACCGTTCCCCGGCTTCTTCTCTTATCCCCCGAGCCGCCAACAAGAACATCACGATCAATACGAAGGCGACCAGTGCCATAAACGGAATCGTAATAAATCCGAGCCAGCCTTGACCCAGGTAATCCACGTTGCACGGCACGCCTATTTTGCAGGGAAGGAGCTTGGCAAGCCCGGGGATTTTTTGCTCACTATAGTGGTAGATGGAGATCAAGCCGCCGATGATGCTTAACGGAAGCACATATGGAATGATCTGGCGGTCGTTCTTGTACGCCGCGATGCCCAGTAAAATGACCTGTGGGTACATAAATATCCGCTGAAACCAGCACAATCGGCACGGCTCATAATGCAGCACTTCGCTCAAATACAAGCTGCCCGCCGTCGCGACCAGCGCGACCAACCAGGCGAGGTAGATGCCGTAGTTTCTCAGAAACCCCCGCACTCCCCCATCCCTCCCTTTATAAGGTAGTTGAAAAAGTCATCTTTCGATCACGAAGCAATTCCCTCGAAGTTAATTCGACTTCGAATCTTGCATTCACCCGGGCCTTCCGTTGCTCACGTAGCTTACAGCTACGCTCCGCTACTCCGTCCCTAGCTTCATCCAACCTTCTCGGTGCTCCAAACCTGACTTTATCAACCTTTATCGAAACGGTAGTTGAACAAGTTATCTTTCGATCACGAAGCAGTATCCAGTAGCTAATCGACGTCGAATCTTGAATTCACCCGGGCCCTCCGCCCACTCACGTAGCCTCCAGCTACGCTCCGCTACTCTGTCCCTAGCTTCATTCAACCTTCGCCCACTATTCCTCTGCAGACAATTCGTTATCGAGCGTCTTCTTCAGCGCCTCGTAATCGCCAAGATTGCCGGCGTATTCCACGCCATTAATGAAGAACGTCGGCGTACTGTTAACACCGAGCTTGTCCCCGCGGGACAAATGCGCTTCGATCTCTTCTTGGTACGTTGCCTCCGCGATATCCTTCTGCAGCAGATCGTAATCGATCGGCAGCTCCAATTCCTTAGCCAGATTCACGAGAAACTCGGGGGAAGCCCAACCGCTGTTTTCCGCTCCTTGGCGTTCATAAATCGCATCGAAATAAGTCCAGAACGCTTCGTTGCTTTGATGATACACCGATTGCGCGGCCAGAGCGGCCGTAAACGAATCGGAACCGATAAACGGCAGATTCATGAAATAAAAGGCGACTTTGCCTTGATCTATATAATCCTTCACCAAATCCGGCTTAATCAGTTCATTCACATGTTTACACGACGGACATTGATAGTCCCCGAACTCCAGCACCTTCACCGGTGCGTCGGCTTGTCCCAGCACAGGAAGCGCGGCGTAATCAAATTCGGCCGCCTTGGGTTTCGGCTGAATGGTCAGCACAACGATAATCAGGACGAGAAGCAGTCCCACTGTCGAGAACCAAATCAGGCGTCTTCTCTTCATTTGCTGCTGCTGTTTTTGTTGTTCGGCTTTGCGCTTGGCCAAAGCGTTTGTTGTCGTTTTCGGCGGCATGCGACCCCTACTTTCCTATTAGATTAATAGATTCAAGATTCTTCTTATCCTGCAACCATTTTAGTTACATTAGCAGGATTCGTCAAGCTGGGGCTTCCACACGAAAAAGGCCGTCCCAAACGCCCCAAGGCGTCCGGAACAGCCCTTCATCCAAGATCCATCCGGCGATGCTGTCGATTATTCCGCAGCAGCTTCGTCCGAGCCAACCGTGCCAGCCGGCTCCCCGTCGGCCGCGGCATCCAGGGCCAGATCCGTATCCGCCACCCGCGGAAGCACGATCGATGCCAGCAGTTCCTCCGGCTGAGCGTGCATCGTCACCCCTGCCGGCATCTTAACGTCTCCGGCCATCAGCTTGTCCCCCGCGTCCAGCGAGGTAATGTCTATGTCCAGGGATGCCGGCAAAACATCCGGTAAGCCCTCCACTTCCAACTCCGTTGCCTGAATCTGCAGAACGCCGCCAACCTGGGTTCCTGCAGCCGTACCGGTATAGTGCAGCGGGATTTTAACGCGGATCGGTTTATTTTTGGATACTTGCTGAAAATCGACGTGCAGGATCTTCCCTTGCTGCTGTTGAACTTCTTTAATCAGCGCCGGAATCGTTTGACCCCCTTCGACCTTCAGGTCAAAAAATTCCGATCTTCCCGTACGCACGACCTTCACAAGCTCCTTCACATCCACATGAACCGCGAGGTTCCCGGACTCCGCTCCGTATACGACCGCAGGAACGCGTCCCTGTTGTCTCAGCTGTCGCAGCGTGGAACGGTGGAATTCCGTTCTTGGCGTGGCGTTCAGTTGAAACGAGTGATGGTTCGTACTCATCTTGCAACAACCTCCTTGAAATTGTGCCGGTTTTGGCGATTGGCGAAAGACGCCATACCCGTATATTACCCATTTTTGCCGCCAACCTAACCAGAAAAAGCCCATTTCCCGAAATGTCTTTACATAGAGTTGTAATTTTTACATAGATTTTACAAAAGCATGCATTTCAAAACCTTGCAACATAGTAAAATAGAAAGATAAATGAAAGAAAAAATAGGCGGAGGTCTGACATCCATGGCGGATATGGTTATGAAAAAACAAGGACCGCGATATTTGAACCGCGATCTCAGCTGGGTGGAATTTAATCGCCGTGTGCTGCAGGAAGCCAAGGATTCCGGCACGCCTTTGCTGGAGAGGGCCAAATTCCTGTCCATCGTCTCAAGCAATTTGGACGAATTCATGAGCGTACGCGTCGCCGGCATCCAGGATCAAATCCGTGCCGGTTATACCAAGAAGGATTTCACCGGCTACACTCCGGCCGGATTATACCGAAGATTAATTCTCCGAATTTCGGCCATGATAGCCGAACAATACCGGACTTACCGGGAGCTCTCGAGACTGCTCGCCAAGGAGGGCATCCAGTTTCTGAAATACGACGAGCTGAACAGCGCACAGCGCAAATCGATGGAGACCTACTATCATGACATCGTCTTCCCGGTGCTGACGCCCATGGCCGTAGACCAAAGTCGTCCGTTTCCCCTCGTGCATACCGGGTTCGTATACTTGGCAGTCGTGTTGGAACGGAACGGCGCAGTGCAAACGGAAGAAGAGAAGGAATCCTATTTCGCGA
Source organism: Paenibacillus sp. FSL R7-0216 (assembly GCF_037969915.1). NCBI lineage: Bacteria > Bacillati > Bacillota > Bacilli > Caryophanales > Paenibacillaceae > Paenibacillus > Paenibacillus sp. FSL R7-0216. The sequence continues at coordinate 3,778,283 of NZ_CP150222.1, forward strand.
TCGTGCAAATCCCATCGAACCTATCCCGGATCATCCCGCTGCCGCATCATTCCAACAGCAAGAAACAGTCTTTTATCCTAATTGAGGAACTGATCCGTCATAATATACAAACGTTGTTCAGCGGATATACGCCGCTTGCCGTCGATGAGTTCCGGCTGACACGCAACGCCGACCTGGCTTTCGACGAAGAAGGCGCCGAGGATTTGCTGGAGGAGATAGAGAAAGAACTGCGTAAGCGGCGTTGGGGAGCGCCGGTCCGCCTGGAAATACAAAGGGGCATCCACCCTTACGCGCTCGAGGTGCTCAAAGAAGAATTTGAAATTACCGACGCGGTCTTCGAGATCGAAGGTCCCCTTGATCTCGGTTTTCTCGGCCGGCTCCCGGGCTCGGTCAAAGGGTATTCCCGGCTGCGCTTCCCGCAAGTAGATCCCGTGTATCCGCGGGAATTCGATGAGAATGACGATTTTTTCGAGGTATTGAAACAGAAGGATGTACTGGTATACCACCCGTACGAGAGCTTCGACGCGGTGACCGATTTCATCGATCAAGCCGCGGAAGATCCGGCGGTCATGGCGATCAAGATGACGTTATACCGTGTCAGCGGCAACTCTCCGCTGATCCGAGCACTAGCGCAGGCCGCGGAATCAGGCAAACAGGTTACGGTTGTCGTTGAGCTAAAAGCCCGGTTTGACGAGGAGCGGAACATCGCTTGGGCGCGGACGCTGGAAAAAGCCGGCTGCCACGTCGTCTACGGCCTAATTGGGCTAAAAACCCATGCCAAGATCCTGCTTGTCGTTCGCCAGGAAGGTCGCGACTTAAAGCGTTATGTCCATGTGGGCACCGGCAACTACAACGACATCACCGCCCGGCTTTACACCGATATCGGATTGTTTACGACCGATTCTGCAATCGGCGAGGATGCCTCTCAGCTGTTTAATCTCATTACGGGCTACTCGGAAGCCGAGCAATGGCAGGCGTTGACGGTTGCGCCAACCGTCATGAAGGACAAGCTGTTCGAGCTGATCCAGCGGGAAGCCGAGCATGCCGCCGCTGGCCGCCCGGCGCGGATTATCGCCAAGATGAACTCCTTATCCAACCAGGAGATGATCGACGAATTATACGAGGCCTCCGAAGCGGGCGTTCACATCGATCTGATCGTTCGCGGCGTCTGCTGTTTGCGCCCCGGTGTTGAAGGCTTAAGCGAACGAATCACGGTACGCAGCATCGTCGACCGCTTCCTGGAGCATTCCCGCATCTATTATTTTGAGAACGGCGGGAACCCCGAGGTCTGGTTGTCAAGCGCCGATTGGATGACGCGCAACCTGACACGCCGACTGGAGCTGATGTGTCCTGTCATCAAACCGCAAACCCGGGAGACGCTGGTGCGCATTCTTATGCTGTCGCTGGCCGATAGTGTGAAAGCAAAACGCCTGGTGCCAAACGGAAAATACGAACCCATCCTCGGCGGTTCTCAGGCAGTTCCCTGCCGGAGCCAATTCGCCGCCCGAGAGATCAGTGCGTGGAAATTGCACGAATCTCCCACTCTAATCTAAGGTCCCACGCTTTCTTGAAGCTCTTGGCCGCAGCCTCCAGCTGCCTGATTTCCAGGTAAGCTTGGCTGCGGCACGTCAGCTTCAATAACACCGCCTCCTCTTCCCAAACCGTCGCTACTGCTTCTACCGTCTGCGTCTCACTGGCGTCGAGGGCGATCGCTACCTCCAACAAGGCTCCGAGTTTCTGAATCAACTCATCATCCTTTTCCTGCAGCAGATCACCATACTCCTCGAAACCTGTTTTCTTCCCGTGATTCGCCGGATAATCCGCGATCAGGCTGCACAGTACGGCTTCCCGATGGGTCAAAGCTCCCAGCGGCGCTTGCAACAGCCAATATAACGTATGCTTGTCGTATTGGTGGTAACGGATCGAGCCCCCGATTTTATACAACATAGCTGTCGTTTGAATCAGCTTGATCGGGCCTCTGTCATTCAACTCCTTCTCCAGTAACTGATACAACTGCTCGGCGTACCGACGAACCTGACGATAATGAGCAATGGGGGACAGCGCATGAAAGGCGAGTAGCGTACCGGTTTGCCATTCCAGCACTTCTTGAGCGGCAGGCACACCTAGACCCAACGTATCCTGCAGCAATCCTTCGCGCAGCCCCGAGCCGCTGACCAGGCAATGCGCCGCTCCAATGCGATCGAAGACCGCCTTCAAAATGATTGTCCCCGGTACAATGATGTCGGCACGGGACTTGGACAACCCGTCGATTCGTCTGCGTTTATCCAGCGGCAACTCAGGCAGAGTTTCCGCATAATGACGGAGACTCTCCGGCTCCAGCAGATAGTGATGGGCCAAACGGAGCGGGTACTTGCGGCGCCGTTGATCCAGCTTGCCCAACGTCCGAATCGTTCCCCCCAGCCCGATAAGCGGAAATCCCGGATGGGCCCCGATCCAAGGCAAACCGTCCAACATCCTTTCAACTTCCGCCTGAAGATCGGCGATCTGCTCGGGCGGCCAGGGCTCCTCCGACACTCCAAATCTCACTTGGGCGTTGACCGCGCCAATCGGCAAAGAAACGCTCTCTACCAGCTTTCGGCCACGAAACAAAGTGATTTCCGTGCTTCCGCCCCCAATATCAATAATGAATCCGTCCTCGGTCGCCATTCCGCCGGCCACAGCGATAAATCCGAAATAAGCTTCCTGTTCGCCGGATAGGATTTCTACCGGCAGACCGGTTTCTTGCTCCAGGAGCTTGCCGATTTCCTGTGCATTTGCCGCGTTCCGGATGGCCGCCGTTGCCGCCACCCGGATGGCATGACAGCCATATGCTCTGCACACCTCATGAAATTGGCGCAGGATCGGAACGATCGAATGGATTTCCTTTGTTGCCATAGCCCCATTCGCATTCATTTTTTCACTTAACCGGGCGGATTCCTTCAATTCGTTAATCAAACGGTAGTACCCCTGCGGGGCCGTTTCATAGATGGCCAAACGAATGGAGTTTGACCCAATGTCGATGATTCCAACGTTCTCATGGTTATTTGGCATACGAACTTTAGCTCCCGTAATGTATAGAAATTTTGGTTCCTCGGCCTAACAGTTTTACCTCACTTTATCCCAAAATCGGGCAAAAATAAACCTTACACCTAAAAAAAAGCCAGCGCCCTGAAGGCGCCGGCCTATGAAGAAACCCGCATTTTCGGTTGGAAAAGATCTCGTATCGTTACTCGCCGATGGCGTGAACCAGTTCGACGACCTGTGCAGCGGTCTGCATTTGCAGCGCCTTGGCTGCCAGCTGTTCCATATCCGCTTTAGACAACTTAGAAATCTGCGAACGAGCCGGTAGAATCGAAGTTGCGCTCATGCTAAATTCGTCCAGACCCAATCCCAGCAGCAGCGGAATCGCCGTTGCATCGCCGGCCATCTCGCCGCACATTCCAGCCCATTTGCCTTCCTTATGGGCGGCATCAATGACCATTTTGACCAGCCGCAAAATCGCTGGGTTATAAGGTTGGTACAAATAGGAAACGCGTTCATTCATACGATCGGCCGCCATTGTATATTGAATAAGGTCGTTGGTTCCAATACTGAAGAAGTCCACTTCTTTGGCAAACTGATCGGCCAATACGGCCGTCGAAGGAATCTCCACCATTATTCCGAGCTGGATCTCATCGGATACCTGAACGCCTTCGGCTTTCAGCTTCTCCTTTTCTTCCATTAGCAACGCCTTGGCTGCTCGGAATTCATCCAGCGTTGCGATCATCGGGAACATGATTCGAAGCGATCCGTAGACGCTGGCCCGAAGCAAAGCGCGTAGCTGCGTGCGGAACAGGTCCTTCTGCTCCAGACATAGACGGATGGCGCGGAAGCCCAGGAACGGGTTCATTTCCTTCGGCAGATTGAGATAAGGCAATTCCTTGTCTCCGCCGATATCCAATGTCCGTACGACGACCGGCTTGCCTTCCATCTTTTCCAGCACGGTCTTATAGGCATTGAATTGGATCTCCTCCGAAGGCAACTCGGTGCGTCCCATGTACAGGAACTCTGTCCGATACAAGCCTACCCCTTCTCCGCCGTTCTCCATGACGCCGACAACGTCGTTAGGCGTGCCAATGTTAGCTGCAAGCTCCACGTGGACGCCGTCCTTCGACGTCGTTTGGACCTCGCGCAGCTTCTTCCACTCTTCGATTTGCTTCAGGTGCTTATCGCGTTTTGCCATATATTCGTTCAGAACGTCCTCGGTCGGATTGATGATGACGCTGCCGTCCAATCCGTCGACGATCACCAGATCGCCGCCGTTCACCTTGTCCAACACCTCTTTAGTGCCGACGACCGCAGGGATTTCCAGCGAGCGGGCCATAATCGCCGAGTGCGACGTGCGACCGCCGATATTCGTCGTAAAGCCCTTCACGTAATTGCGATTGAGCTGCGCCGTATCCGACGGCGTCAAATCCTCCGCAATCACGATCACTTCCTCGCTGATATCTGCCGGATTGACATAGCTCAAACCGAGCAAATGCGTGAGCACACGCTTGGTTACATCCCGCATATCCGCGGCGCGTTCCTTAAGGTAGGCGCTTTTCATATTTTCAAACATCGCAATAAATTCGCTTGCTGTTTCATTTAACGCAAATGCTGCGCTAACCTTGTCAGATGCAATCTTATCGCGAACCGGGGTTAGCAGCTCGGGATCGTTCAGAATCAACAAATGAGATTCGAAAATCTCCGCTTTCTTCTCGCCAAGCTCTTGAAGCGTGCGCTCTTTGATCGCTTCAAGCTCCTGCTGAGATTTGGCCAAAGCGTCGTCCAGGTGTGCCAGCTCCGCTGCGGAATCGGAAGCATCCCGCTGATGGATCGTATAATCGGGATGCTCCAATTTGAAGGCTTTGGCGATGGCCACGCCGGCCGAAGCGGCAATGCCATCAATCTTAAGCATTCACTTCCCCCAGCCCTTCGTTAACCATCACTTCAGTGAGCGCTTGAAGTGCTTCTGCGGCCTCTTCGCCTTCGACAATCAGCTTCAGCGAATCGCCTTGCTCCAGACCCAGGGACAGAACGCCAAGAATCGATTTCAACGTCACTTTCTTGCCGCCCGCTTCAGCGAAGGATTCGGCTCCCTTGAATTTGTTTGCTGTATTGACCAGGGCCGTTGCCGGGCGTGCATGAATTCCGTCTTCATCCGTAATTTTAAACATTTTTTCCATGATTGATCCTCTCGCTTTCTGATTTATGAATTTTTGAGAATAGATATAAGATACGCTCCCTATCACATTGTAAGGGATCGCGATAACCAAAGCCAAATGCCCGCCGCCGACTCAGCGGCGGGTTCTGATGATTTACTTGATCGTAACGATATCCGCTTCGCCTTTCGGCAGCTTGCCGGTCTTATGCAGCGTCACGGACGCGCCTTCCGGCAGGTTCGAGAAGACGATCGGCGAAATGATCGAAGGAGCGTGTTCCTTCACATAATCTAGATCCACTTCCAGAATCGGCTGTCCTGCGGCAACCAGATCGCCTTCCTGGACCAGCACATTGAAGCCTTGGCCTTTCAGTTTGACGGTGTTCACGCCAATATGCACGAGCACTTCCTTGCCCCCATCCGACATAATGCCGATGGCATGCTTGCTCGGGAAGACGTTAAATACTTTACCGTAAACCGGAGAGCAGATCACGCCGTCATGCGGCAGAATCGCGAACCCGTCGCCGGTCATTTTTTCCGAGAACACGGGATCGGGAACGTTGGAAATATCCATCAGCTCGCCGTTCACCGGCATCACGATATCTTCCTTGATTATCGCGTCGCCGTCTTGGGCCGCTTGCTGCTCGACCTCGGCAGGTTTAATCTCTTCCGTCTTGACGGCAACCCGCGGGGTCTTCCCGCTCATAATGTCAGCGATTTGCGATTTGATCGTGTCAGAACGCGTTCCAAAGATCGCTTGAACGTTGTTGCCAACCTCCAGCACGCCAGAGGCGCCCAGCTTCTTGAGCCGGTCTTTGCTCACATTCCCTTTGTCCTTCACTTCAACCCGCAGACGCGTGATGCAGGCATCCAAGTGAACGATGTTCTCTTGTCCGCCCAAGGCTGACAAGATATTCTGCGGCAGTTCGTCCTGTTTAACTGCGCCTCCCGCTTTCACTTCGTCCCCTTCAACCTCCGGATCTTCGCGGCCCGGCGTCTTCAGATTGAACTTACGGATAACGTAGCGGAAACCGAAGTAGTAAATCACGGCCAGAATCAAACCGACGATGATAACGTTCCACCAAGGCGTCCGGTTTGGAATCACCCCGAAGATCAGATAGTCGATCAAACCGCCGGAGAAGGTCATCCCAATTTTCGTCCCAAGGATATGCATCGTCATGAAAGACAAACCGGCAAAAATCGTATGCACCGCAAACAATACCGGTGCGACGAACAAGAACGAGAACTCCAGTGGTTCCGTAATCCCCGTCAAGAAGGAGGTCAAGGCTGCCGAACCCATGATCCCAGCCACGTATTTCTTGTGCTCAGGCCGAGCTTCGTGGTAAATCGCCAGCGCTGCGGCAGGCAAGCCGAACATCATGAACGGGAATTTACCGGTCATAAAGGTACCGGCCGTAAATGGCACACCGTCACGCAGCTGAGCCATGAAGATTGATTGGTCCCCGCGAACGAGTTGACCGGCGTTATTGACGTATTCACCGAATTCGAACCAGAACGGCGAATAGAAAATATGGTGCAAACCAAACGGAATCAATGCCCGTTCTACCACCCCGAAAATAAACGCGGACAACGTCCGGTTCTGCTCCAACATGAAGTGAGAAGCAGAGTTGAGGCCCCCTTGAATTGGCGGCCAGATAACGACCATCAACAAGCCGAGAAGAAGCGAAGTTGCGGCCGTCATAATCGGCACGAATCGTTTCCCGGCGAAGAAACCGAGATACGATGGGAGCTCGATCCGGAAGAACCGGTTATACATGGCCGCAGCCAAGATCCCGACGATAATCCCGCCGAACACCCCGGTTGCAAGCGTCGGGATGCCGAGCACGTTCGCATAGGCCGGATCGGTTCCGATCATCGCAGGCGTGACCCCGATGACCGTGCCCATGGTCACGTTCATGACGAGGTAACCGATAATCGCAGCCAAACCGGCTACGCCTTCCCCGCCGGCCAAACCAACGGCGACGCCTACGGCAAACAGCAAGGCCAGGTTCGAGAAGACGATTTGGCCTGCATTCATCATGACGGTGGCTACGGCGTGGACGCCATGATTATCCAGGGCGGGCACCAGATCCAGAAACTCCGGACTGACCAGCATATTCCCGATCCCGAGCAGCAAACCTGCCGCAGGAAGTAGAGCCACAGGGAGCATCAGCGCTTTCCCTACCCGTTGTAATACACCAAATAAACGCTTAAACATAAGTAACCTCCTGTTATGACATCGTGTGACAAACAAAAACAGGCATAAGCCAATATAGGTCATTGGTTCTGTATCGTGATCGCTTACGGATATAATACCCCGTAACCGTCCAATACAATCCAAAAAAACCTTTATCAACTCATGCCTGATCGAATCAGTCACACATTGTGATCTATGAAGTTGTTGCCAATGCACTTAGGAATTATAGCAGGACTTTCTAGTTCGCGCAAGCCAGCTACTGAAGATTCGCCGGGGCCACCCGGTGCAAATGCATCGTCAAATAGCTGACTTCGGCCTGATAAACCGGCATCTTGAGCCGTTGTTCCATCACTTTGGTCAATTTGTAAGCAAGCGAATACAAGGTTGGATACTCCTGCTTCAGCAGCATTTCCAGCTTGTCGACTTCGCTAACCTGCTCGCCGCGTCGAATCCGTTCGATCGCAAACCGCAAATGGGTCAGCAAACGGGAATAATCCAGCGAGTTGCGGAGGATCGTAAAGCGAAGCTCCGTCTCGATAATGCCAACCAGGTCAGCGATTAACTGAGCATGTCCCCTTACCTCGCTGATATGTCGGTTGGTCATGGCGCTGTTAATGTGAAGCGCAACGAAGCCAATTTCATCCTCACCGAGATCGACACCCAACCGCTCCTTGATGAGTCGAATCGCGTATTCCGCCAGTTCGAATTCCACCGGATAGATCTCCTTCGTCTCGAACAAAAACGGGTTATGAAAAGCGATATCCTGCTCCGCTCGCTTAATCGCAAACGCCAAGTGATCGGTTAAGGCGATATGGATATGCTCGTTCAGCACGGTTTGCGTCTTCTGGGAAATGTACATGATAATTTCGCCGATAATTTCGATCAATTGTTCATCCACCTGGGGTACAAGCTGCTTGTATTGCTCTTGTTCCTGCTGATTCGTGAGGATAAACATTTTCTCAACGGCTTCAAGCAGGATCGAGTCCCCCGTTTTTCGGTTAAATCCGATGCCTTTGCCGATCACAACGACCTCGCCACGCTCCGGGTGATTCGCGATGATGACATTGTTATTCAACACTTTAGAAACGCGCAGGCTGTTCACAACATAAGCACCTCTTTTTCTCCTATTGTCCGAAAACGGTTAAGCCCATTATAAAGGATTTTCCGGGCCCCGTCAGCCAATTCCCAGGCATTTCAAAGGCGTCCTCGCCCAATGACCGGGCGGGACGCCGATTCGCGATTGATCCTATGACAAATTACACGGATTGATGACGGTTGTCAAGCCGGACGAAAGGCCTTACTTCCGGTCTTGCTCCGTTTCTTTCGAGGCGGCCGTCTCCAAAGCAACGGGCTCCGACGCCTTCACAGAAGCCGTAGACTTCACAGAAGCAACCTCAACCGCCGGTGGCGTGGCGACGATCTTGCCTTTAGTCAAGCCTTGAATTAACCGATCCAGTTCGATCCCCGAGACGCTCTTCAACATATCAGGCGCAGTAGCCATGAGTTCGGTGACGTAGTTGCTGACACGGGCAGCCCCCTCGCCTTTGCCGGTATCGACGACAGTTAACTTGTCGATCGAAGACAATGGAGCAGCGATTTTGCCTGCGAGCTCCGGCAGCATCTTCGTCACGATATCGAGGATCGCGGCCTCGCCGAATTTCTGGAACGCTTCGGCCAGTTTCTCCTTCGCTTCGGCCTCAGCCAAGCCGCGCAGTCGGATGATCTCGGCATCCGCGGTCCCTTTGGCCCGTTCCGCATCCGCGATCGCTAAACCCTCCAGACGTTTCTGTTCGGCGGAAGCTTTTGCTTGCGTCTCGATCGAGTATTGCAGCGCGTCGGCCTCCCGCATTTTCCGCGCCTTTTCAGCTTCTGCCGCCTGCTCGACCGCATAACGATCCGCATCGGCTTTCTTCTTCACTTCGGCGTCGTATTGTTTCTGGCGAACGGTGATCTCCTTATCCTGCAAATCGATCTCCCGTTCCTTGCGCACCAGCTCGACCTTCATTTGCTCTTCCACCATCGTCTGCTTGGCCCGAGCTTCCTGAATGTGATAAGCCTGGTCAGCTTCAGCCTTGGCGGTATCCTGATCCTTCTTAAAGGAGGCGACCTTCAGCTCCTTCTCCTTCTCCGCTTCGGCGATGTTCGTATCACGCACCAGCTCGGCCTTCTGCCCGGCTTCTTCGGCCAGGGCCTTTTGGATCCGCGCATCCCGCTGGGCTTCCGCCTCAGCGATATCAGCGTCCCGCTTGACCGCAGCGATCCGCGGTTTACCGAGCGCCTCTAAGTAACCATGTTTGTCCCTAACATCCTTGATCGTGAACGAGACGATTTGCAGCCCCATTTTCTTCAGGTCGCGAGCCGCCACGCCTTGTACTTCCTGCGCGAACTTATCGCGGTTCCGGTACACTTCCTCGACGGTCATCGAACCTAAAATCGAACGCAAATGGCCTTCAAGCACTTCCTGTGCTTCGCCTTTGAGCGATTCGATCGGTTTGCCCATAAACTGCTCGGCCGCTGTTGCGACGTCCTCGATCGAGCTCCCCACCTTAATAATGGCCACTCCGTCAGCGGAAACCGGCACGCCTTGCTCGGTGTAAACCTCCGGTGTCATCACGTCCAGTTTGTGGGAGAGCAGCGACATGAATTCGGCTTTTTGGAATATCGGCCAGATAAACGCCCCGCCGCCGCGGACGATTTTGATTTTACGGCCGGATTGGTCATCGGATATGTTCTTGCCCCCTAGAAAAGAACCTGTGACGATCATCGCCTCGTCAGGGCTCACCGTCTTATATCGGGCCCAGAACGCCAGTCCGAGCACGATAATGACCGCAATCACGATGACGGGGATTAGCAGGAAATCCGGAATACTTTCGAACAATGACAACAGCTCCCTCTTCTTGTAATGGTGTTACATCGGGTGAGGATATAGCTCGGAAACTTGGACCGTTCCGTCCTTCGCCGTCTCGATGACGACAACGACGGTTCCGGCGGGAATTTCCTTCCGATCCCAGCTAGACGCAATATGAAGGGTGTTGCCGCCAACCAGCTTCACCATCACTTCGCCATACCCTTGTGCCGGGATAGGTACGGTCACCTCGCCGACTTTGCCGGGCAATTCGGATTCGGAAAATCCGGTGGAGTTTTCGCTGTTTTCCATCGGCCGAACATAAGCGAAATACACGGCGGCGGATAACAATACGGCGGCCACAATGGCGAGAACCACCACGCCGGCCCCTCCAAGTCCGGTGTACCGGTCCAGCAATATGCCGGCTCCGCCGAACGACGTAATCGCCGAAGCCGTGATAATCGGCTTGAGAAAATCCACGGACAGGAAATCGAACACGCCGTCCAGCCAGCTTCCGAGCAAGTCGCCAAGCAATGCGCTGATGACGGCAAACAAGGCTCCGCCGACGAAACAACCCCAAAACAGCGCTTCCATCCTGTTCCTCCCTCTACCCAAAATATTGATGTACTCTACAAATACATACGTAATTTGGAGAAATATGTTTCGAAAAAGAAAAACCGGCTCGCAGCGCGATGCCGCGAAACCGGTGATGGGGTGAGATTACAGTAATTACAGGGACATGCGATAAATTTCAAGCACGTCTTGTTTATCCAGCACAGCAAAATTACCGAACGAGCCGAAGCGAACCGCCTTCTCGGCCATGACTTCCAGTTGGCTGTCGTCAATACCGTAATCGGCCAGACGGCTTGGAGCGCCGATCGAGTTCCAGAACGACCGCAACGCTTCAATGCCCTCGAGCGCGACAGCCTCGTCGCTCTTGCCCGTAGGATCCACGTGGAAGACGTGAGTCGCCAGACGCTTGAATCGAGCGATATCCTGCTTCAAGTTATACTTCATCCAGTTCGGGAACAGGATCGCCAGGCCTCCGCCGTGCGGAATATCGTAAACCGCCGACACGGCATGCTCGATGTTGTGGGTCGCCCAGTCCCCGGACAGGCCCATGTTCAGCACCCCGTTAAGCGCCATCGTGCCGCAGAGCAGAATCGTTTCCCGGAGGTCGTAGTTCTCCAAATCCGCAGCGAGCTTCGGCGCGGTCTCGATCACTGTCCGAAGCAAGGCTTCACAGAACTCGTCCTGCAGCGGCGTGTTTGGCGTCGGATGGAAATAGTGCTCGAACACATGAGACATAATGTCGACCATGCCATACACGGTTTGCTCCTTCGGCAGCGAAGCGGTGAACTGCGGATCAAGGATGGAGAACGCCGGATACGCCAGCTTGCTGCCCCAGCCGAGTTTCTCCTTCGTCGCTTCGTTGGAAATCACGGAGTTGCCGTTCATCTCCGAGCCGGTTGCGGCCATCGTCAGCACGGTTCCGAGCGGCAGGGCCGCTTTTGGCACGGCTTTCCGCTCCGCGAAGTCCCACATATCTCCGTCGTATTTAGCGCCTACGGCAATCGCCTTCGCGCAGTCCAGCACGCTGCCGCCGCCGACCGCGAGGACTAGCTCGATGCCGTTTGACTTGCACAGCTCGACTCCACGATGCACCGTAGACAGACGCGGGTTTGGTTCGACGCCCGCCAGCTCTGTCACCTCGGCGCCGATTTCCCGGAGAATGACTGTCACTTGATCATACAGCCCGCTGCGTTTGATGCTGCCGCCGCCGTAGACCAGCAGCACTTTATTGCCATAAGCCGGAACCTCGGTCCGCAACGACGCCAACTGGCCTTTACCAAAGATGAGCTTCGTCGGGTTATGAAATACGAAATGATCCATGCCAAAATCCTCCTAAATTCAGTTATGTAAAAGGGGTTCGCTACCTTAGCCTCTTCGTACTCCCAAATTATTATACTTCCAACTGTAATGGAATAACAAACAGAAATAAGGCCGTCCCAAATCTCTTCGATTGGGGACGGCCCCGTAAATTGCTAACCGGAACCTATGCTCTATTGTCTGCGGTAACCGATCGAAACGACAAAGCGTTCGAAGGCTTCGCGGCCTTCCGTCGTTGCTTTGAATACGCCGGCATGTCCAAGGATCTCCGCGAATTTGCTGCCGACCTCGTCACGCAGCAGCGCTTCGGCGTCTTCGCGCGCCATCGATATGCCAACGCGTGCGGCCAGTTCCTTCACCCAATCCGCATGCACGGCCAAACGGGCCGCCGGATCGGACACGGTCTCCTCATACAACGTCTTGTCCCCGCTCAGAATGTCGGCGACCCCCGCCAGCTCTTCTTTCAACCGGCCTGGCAGGATCGCTACCCCCATCACTTCGATCAGACCGATGTTCTCCTTCTTGATGTGGTGCATTTCGCGGTGCGGATGGAAGATCCCCTCGGGATGCTGCTCGTTCGTCCGGTTGTTCCGTAGGACGATATCGGCCTCGTAACCGCCATCTGCACTGCGACGGACGATTGGGGTCACCGTGTTATGAGGCACGGATTCCCCCTTCTCCTCGGAGAAGGCCAGGACATCGACCGAGGGATCGCTGTATTGCTTCCATTTCTCGTACAGATCGTCCGCCGCTTCCAGCACGGCTTCGCGGTCTTGACCGTTCACCCGCAGCACGGACATCGGCCATTTCACCATACCAACGGTCACGCCGGCGAAGTCCGAATGGGAGAAGACGGCTTCCACCGGGGCTTTCTCCAACGGAAACGTATGTCGTCCCCCTTGGAAATGATCATGGGTCAGGATCGAACCGCCAACGATCGGCAGGTCCGCATTCGAGCCGATGAAATAATGCGGGAACAACGTCGTGAAATCAAGGAGACGCTTAAACGTATCGCGGGTCAACTTCATCGGCACGTGATCGTGGTGGAATACGATGCAATGTTCGTTGTAATACACATAAGGCGAGTATTGGAAAAACCACGGCTCCTCGTTTAAGGTCAGCGGAATGACGCGCAGGTTCTGACGGGCCGGATGATTGATCCGTCCCGCATAACCAACGTTCTCGCGACACAGCTGACATTTCGGGTACACCGGCGGCGGAAGCAGCTTGGCCATGGCGATTTCCTTCGGATTTTTCTCCGGTTTGGACAGGTTAATCGTGATTTCCATATCCCCGAACGAGGTAGGCTGTTCCCAATAGATGTTTTGGCGAACCCGGTCCATCCGGATGTAATTGCTGTCCACGGACAGCTTATAGAACGCGTCTGTTGCCGCGATGATTCCCTGCTCGGTTTCCGTTCTGCGGAAGGCCGCGATCGTTTCCGACGGGCGCGGCATCAGCAAGCCCATAATTTGAGCATCCAGCAAATCGCGGTAAGTAGCGGTATCTTCTGGTATCAGGCCGATCGAGACCCCGTAATCAATCAGAATTTCGAGCGGCTCCTGCGGACCGGTTAGCACCTCCTCCGTTACTTCACCGGCGAACGGCTCATCGAAAGAAAACAACTCCAGAAGGCGGTTGCGCGAGTAGTCCACGTCCCACCAATCGATTAAGCCCTGCTCCAGCGCATAATTCACCAATCGTTCGATGGCATGAAGCGTTTCTTGACGATTTCTCTCTTCTGCTCCCATCGCGTTACACTCCCTTAGTCGTTATAGCCGTTTGGATGGTTGTTATGCCACTGCCACGCGCTTTCGATGATGTTCGCCAATTGATTGCGGGTTGGATTCCAGCCCAGCACACGACGGGCTTTGTCCGAGGAAGCGATAAGCACCGCCGGATCCCCGGCGCGACGCGGACTGATGACGACCGGGAAGTCGTGGCCGGTAACGTCCTTCACGGTTTCGATCACTTCCTTAACCGAGAAACCTTGCCCGTTGCCGAGGTTGAACACGTCGCTTTCTCCGCCGCCGAGCAAATGATTCACTGCGCGCAGATGGGCGTCGGCCAAATCGCTCACATGGATGTAGTCGCGGACGCAGGTACCGTCAGCCGTGTTGTAATCGTCGCCGAACACTTGAATCGACGGACGCTGTCCCAATGCCGCTTGAATAATCAGCGGGATCAGATGGCTTTCCGGGCGATGATCCTCGCCAATCTTGCCGCTTTCATGGGCCCCCGCCGCGTTGAAATAGCGGAGCGATACATATTGGATCCCGAGCACTTGATCAAACCAAGCCATCATCCGTTCCATGGTCAGCTTCGTTTCGCCATACACGTTCGTAGGCCGGGTCGGATCGGTTTCTTCGATCGGTACCTTTTCCGGTTCGCCGTAAGTGGCCGCCGTGGAAGAGAACACGATTTTACGTACATTCGCCTGATCCATGGCATCCAATAAACAAAGCGTTCCATACACGTTATTGTCGAAATACTTGACCGGGTCCTTCATGCTCTCCCCCACCAAGGAATTCGCGGCAAAATGAATCACCGCTTCGATCTCGTTCTCGGCAAACAGCTTGGCCATAAGCGCTTTATCGCGCAAATCCCCTTCATAAAGCTTGCCGCCGAGCAGCGCTTCGCGATGTCCGGTCTGCAGGTTGTCGATCACGACGACCTCTTTGCCTTGCTCTAGCAGCGCAGCTACCGTATGCGAGCCGAGATAGCCGGCTCCCCCCGTTACCAATATCGCCATGGTTAGTTCTCCCCTTTCATCTCATGCACGCCGTCGCCTACGCCGCACACGTAAAACTCGCCATCCAACCCTGTCCGTTCTTTATAAGCCTGACCAACTTCAGCCACGAACCGCTCTACGGAATCCTCATGCACCAGCGATACCGTACAGCCACCAAAGCCTGCCCCGGTCATCCGAGCGCCCAGCGTGCCGTCAATCTTCCGCGCCTCCTCAACCATCACGTCCAGCTCCAGGCAGCTCACTTCGTACAAATCGCGCAGCGAATCATGCGAAGCATTCATCAGTTCGCCGAAGGTCTTCAGGTCGTTCGCGCTCAGCGCGTCCACCGATTTCAACACGCGCGCGTTCTCTTCCACAACGTGTTTGGCCCGTTTCAACAGAACTTCATTCGCAAAATCTCCCTGCCACCGCTCCAATTGATCCGGCTTCAGATGGGCCAAGAACTCCAGGCTCGGTTCGCGTTTTTGCAAAATCGCCAACGCTTCATCGCATTCCAAACGCCGTTCGTTGTACTTGGAGTCTACCAGTCCCCGGCGCTTCTTCGTGTTGCTGATGACAAGTTTATATGCGCCGGTCCGGAATGGCACGAGCTTGTATTCCAAGGTATCGCACATCAGAAGGATCGCATGATCCTGGGCCCCGTTTGCAACGGCAAACTGGTCCATGATGCCGCTGTTGACGCCGACGTACTGGTTCTCCGCCCGTTGGGATAACCGGGCAATTTCAACTTTGTTCGTCTCTTTCCCTTCCATGCTCAGGAGAGCAAAAGCCGTCACTACTTCGATCGATGCCGAGGAGGACAATCCCGAACCGTTCGGAATCTCGCCGTGGAACAGGAGGTCGTAACCGCTTGTAAGCGAGATGCCCAGCTTCTTCAGTTCCACGTAGACGCCGATTGGGTAATCGATCCACTCCCCGGTTTTGCTCTTGCCGAGGTCTCCGAGCTCCAGCTCCGCCGTATACGGCAGATTACTAGAAGCGAAAGAAACTTTATCGTCCGTCCGTCTACGAATCGCCAGCGTCGTTCCGAACTCCAGCGCGGCGGGGAACACATATCCCCCGTTATAGTCGATATGCTCGCCGATCAGATTGACGCGGCCCGGTGCGTTGAATACGCGCAGCGGCTCGGTGCTTTCCCCGTATTTGGATATAAACAATTGTTCCATTTCATTCTTCTTCATTAACGTCCACCCCATCTTCATGGAATCTTTAATTCTTGTACCCAGTATAATGAAATCGCTCTGCTTTGATAATGCAACTTTGCGAGAACTATATAGATAAATGTGACTTTCCGGAATATAATGTGAACAGATATCTTTCAGGGCGTATTCGCCCTTGCCAAAAAAGGAGACACGACCCTTGAAGCGAGAAACCTATAGTGCGGCCGCCAACCCGGATTTGTTCGAAGCGGAGGATCTGCATGTCCTCTTCGCCGGCGAAAGCCAGACCCTGCCCGATCACCGCTTGGGCCCGAAAGTCTATGATTATTACCTTCTTCACTTTGTGGAACAAGGCAAGGGCTCTTTTCGGACCGAATCGGCCTCCTATGAGCTCAGTGAAGGGGATGGCTTCCTGATTCTCCCCGATCAGCTCGTCAGTTATGCTTCCGATGTCGTCGATCCTTGGCGTTATCGCTGGATCGCTTTCACCGGCGCAAAGGCGACCGATCTCGTGTCGCGGGCCGGCTTCACCCCGGAGCAACCGGTATTTCGGCAGGGTGATGGCAGCCCGATTCCATCCATGCTGAGCAGCGTGTTACAGACCTTTCAAACCAAAAAAAACAGCTCCCATCTGCTATCGCTGGGGCTGTTGCATCAAATCATGGCCGAGGCCCAGGAGACGCTCGGCATGGCTTCCGCGCTGCCGTCGGGCGAATCGGGCGTTCAGCGGATTGTGAAGCAAATGATTCATTATATGTCCAGCCAATATGCGCATCCGGTTTCCATTGAACAAATGTGCGCTTCCTTGGGGTATAACCGGGCTTATCTCTCTCGCATTTTCAAAAAAGAAACCGGCTACACTCCGGTCACCTACCTCCTGAAGCTCAGAATCGATAAATCGCGACAGCTCCTTCGCGAACGTCCGGAGCTGTCGATCGAGCAGATCGCCGCTTCCGTAGGTCTCACCGATCCGCTCTATTTCTCTCGGCAATTCCGTCGGTTCCATCACGAATCTCCAAGCGAATACCGCAGAGCCGTAACCCGGACTCCCTCAGCGGAATGAGCTTTGCTTTACTCCTCCAGTCCCAGCTTCCGGGAGACGGCCCCCAATACCGCACCGATCGGCTCGGTAATCAGCAGGTCGGCCCGGTTGTCATAGGTGGTGGACGATGCGTTGATCAGCACCGTCCGTTCGCCGCGGAAATAGGTGATCAGGTGCGCCGCTGGCTGAACCGTCAGCGAGGTGCCGCCGATCAGAAGCAGGTCGGCTCCGGCTATTGCATCGACCGTATCCTGAATCACCTGCTCATCCAAGCTTTCACCGTACAGCACCACGTCCGGCTTGATGATTCCGCCGCAGGTACAACGGGGCACGTCGTCTTCCTTGCCCATCACGTCTTCCAGCGTATAGGTGCGGCCGCAGTCCATACAGGTGTTGCGGTGCACCGATCCGTGCAGCTCCAGCACGCGTCGGCTGCCCGCCTGCTGATGGAGCCCATCGATGTTTTGCGTGACTACAGCCTTTAATTTTCCCGCTCGCTCCAGTTCAGCCAAGCAGCGGTGCGCGGCATTCGGCTGCGCTTCGTGATGAATCATCTTCGTCTTGTAGAAATCGAAAAAAACTTCGGGATGCCGGTCGAAAAACCGCCGGCTCAAAATCTCCTCCGGCGCGTAAGGCGAAGCCTTCTCCATCTGATAGATGCCCGCCGCCGAACGGAAGTCGGGGATCCCACTTTCGGTCGAGACCCCGGCCCCGCCGAAAAATACGATATTGTGGCTTTCCTGAATCCAAGCCGCTAAATTGTCCGTCTCCTTGGTCATCCGTATCGAACCTCCTAATGATGGATCGTCAACTCGCGGTAACCGGCGATGATGACGTCCGCGTCACGCAAGTAACCCGCTCCCTGCGCGTCTTCGCTGTAATCCTCCGCTACTCCAATCGTCATGGCGACTCCCGCACGTTTTCCCATTTGCATATCGGCATTGCTGTCGCCGATCACCACGGCCTCGCCTGGTTGGAGGCCAAGCTCGCGGCAAGCCAACAACGCCATGTCCGGTCCCGGTTTGCCCCGGGTCACCCGGTCTCGCCCGACTATGCTGACGAACGCATCCCGGATGCCCATCCATTCCAAATGCTCCAGCGCTTCCGAGGTTGAATCAGAGGTGACGACCGCCAGCTTCAGTCCCGCATTCAGGCAATCCTGCAGGAATTCACGCAGCCCTGGCAAAGGGACGGCTTCTCGCCTCCGCTTGAGATCAGCCATAGCCGAGGCATTTAATTCCCTGACGGCCGTAATCGCTTCGTTCCATGGAAGCCCCGCAGCATACAACGTCGAAGCCAACAACGCGATGACCTCTTCTTCCGTACCCATTGCGACCGGACCGGTCTTGTCGTAACCAATCACCCGGTTCTCCCCATCTGTATGTAACCCAAGCAATCCTGCTTTGTTTAAGCTTCCGGGGGATCTCAATTCGGACAACTTCCGCTCCATTAGACCGGTTAAAGCCACCGCCCAGCTTCCCCACAGGCCCATGAAATTCAACAGCGTCCCGTCCTTGTCAAACAAAATCGCACGGCAAGCCGCTTGGTGCCCCTGTGTTTCAATAGTGGCCATCATGATCCCCCTTCCAGTACATCCATGTCCTTATTATACCATTTTTACAACTTTACCAAGGCTCCTCAAGCTGTCATACGTTAGTCACACCCGCCAAATTGAGAACGCTTAATTTGTGATTAATATCACAAGCTTAAATCTGTAAAGAGAGTACGTTATTCATGAACTCATTTATTTAAATTTTAAATGATATCCGCTAGGGAAGTTCACTGGAAAGAGGGGAACTGGTCCGTCATGACGCCATCCAAAATCAACCCGCAAGGTGAGATATTTTTCTTGAACTTACGCTTCTTGCTGATCCTTTGTGTATTCGTCGGCAACGCCATCGAACCGCTTACCCTGCGGATTGAAGGGTTGCAAACCCTCTACCAATGGATTTTTACCTTTCACATGCCTTTGTTCGTGTTCGTAACCGGCTATTTTGCCAAACCTAATTTGACCGGCGGCAAGGGCAGAAAGATCATGCTGCAGATCGGCTTGCAGTACCTCATTTTTCAGAGCTTATACTCCGTGCTGGATGTCGCGGTGTTCCGTGTAGACCAAATTCACCATTCCTTCTTCGCACCGTATTTGTTGCTGTGGTTCCTGGTCAGTCATCTAGGCTGGCGATGGATGCTGCTCCTGATGCAAAAATGTTCGCCTCTTCAACAGCTTGCCGCCTCCATCCTGCTTGCGGTACTGGTCGGCTATCTGCAAATCGACGGCGTGTGGTTTAGCGTATCTCGGACGTTCGTGTTTCTGCCGTTTTTCGTGCTCGGCTATCATTTCTCCGATCGCTTGCTTCAATTTTTACAGAATCCAACTGCCAAAATCGCATCCACTCTCGTTTCGCTCAGTTTGCTGGTCACTTTAGGACTCGCTACATCAAGCATCCATCCGGGTTGGCTTTACGGCAGCATGACCTACATCCAGCTCGGCCATCCCGAATGGTACGCCGGCTTGTTCCGTCTGTTGCTCTACCCCGTGCAGTTGCTGTCGGGACTCGCTTTTCTTGGCCTCGTTCCATCCCGGGCCAGCCATCTCACCGAGCTCGGTCGCCGCACCCTTTACGTTTTCCTGCTGCACGGTTTTATCGTGCGCTTGGCGGCCGTATCTCCGCTTTACGGATATGTGCATGGCGAGTTGGGCGGGTTGCTGGTCATTGCCGGAGCCGTGGCGCTCACCCTGCTTCTCGCCCAACCCTGGGTGCGCAAATGGAGCTCCCCGTTGGTCGAGCCCTCGGTGGATTGGCTGTTGAAGCTGGAACACCAAGCTTTGCGGCAGCTTGGAGCGGCCGGTAAACCATAGGCCAGGCGTAACTTGGAATATGGAAGGAACTCGAAGATACCTTTCAAACCGAAAGGTATCTTTTTTTTGGATATTTTGAATTTTTTGAACAAACTCGTTTCATCATGGAAATCCGTGGTAAATAAAACATACGTACTCCAAAATAAGATCAAGGAGGGATTCGATGGCACGAAGCCAAAGCAAAATGACTCGAGAAGAAGCGGGACGTTTGGGAGGACTGGCCACGGCCAAGAACCACGGCAAAGCCTTTTACCAAGAAATTGGACAAAAAGGCGGCGAAGCGACCTCGAAAACCCATAACCGCGACTTTTATCAGGAAATCGGTCAGAAGGGCGGCGAAGCAACATCCCAGAAGCACGACACCGGTTTCTATCGTGATATTGGCCGCAAAGGCGGGGTCGCCCGCAGTAAACCAGGATTTAATGCGTGAACCTTGTGGAATCTCCGGCCCCCCCCCGGAGATTTCTTTATTTTCATAGACCGTGAAAGCGCCCTGTCCTCTAGCCATTTCCTGTGATCAACGGGTAGAAAATCATAACCACTTGTGATAGACTCTAGAGAAAACCTTTAGCGGTGTAAAGCTCCAAAACTATAACTAATCATGGGGGGATCGGTGATCATGACAGCCAAAAAGATGCGTTCTGATATGATCAAAAAAGGCTTCGACCGTGCGCCGCACCGCAGTTTGCTGCGTGCCGCCGGCGTGAAAGAAGAAGATTTCGGCAAACCGTTTATCGCGGTCTGCAACTCGTATATCGATATCGTGCCAGGACATGTGCACTTGCAGGAGTTCGGCAAGATCGTAAAGGAAGCCATTCGCGAAGCCGGAGGCGTTCCGTTTGAGTTTAATACCATCGGTGTGGATGACGGTATTGCGATGGGCCATATTGGCATGCGCTACTCCCTGCCAAGCCGGGAAATCATCGCCGACTCGCTCGAGACCGTCGTTTCGGCGCACTGGTTCGACGGCATGGTTTGCATTCCGAACTGCGACAAAATCACACCGGGGATGATGATGGGCGCGCTGCGCGTCAACATTCCAACCGTCTTCGTCAGCGGCGGCCCAATGAAAGCCGGCGTAGACAGCAAAGGACGGAAATTGTCCCTGACCTCCGTCTTTGAAGGTGTAGGCGCGCATCAGGCTGGACAAATCAGCGATAATGACCTGCTGGAGCTGGAACAATACGGCTGTCCAACCTGCGGTTCCTGTTCCGGCATGTTCACCGCCAACTCGATGAACTGCCTCGCCGAAGCGCTGGGTCTGGCTATGCCGGGTAACGGCACGATCCTCGCTGTGGCTGAAGAACGCCGCGATTTCGTTCGGGAATCCGCGCGTCAGCTGATGAAACTGATCGAACTCGATTTGAAACCTCGTGACATCGTCACTAAGGAATCCATCGACAACGCCTTTGCGCTGGATATGGCGATGGGCGGCTCCACCAACACCGTGCTTCATACGCTGGCACTAGCCCAGGAAGCAGGCATCGATTACCCGCTGGAACGAATCAATGAAGTTGCCAACCGCGTGCCGCATATCGCCAAGCTGGCTCCGGCATCCGACCTCTTTATCGAAGACGTTCACCGGGCTGGCGGCGTCAGCGCCGTCATTAACGAGCTGCTGAAGAAGCCAGGTGCGATCTTTGGCGATCAAATGACCGTAACGGGTAAGACGCTAGCCGAAAACGTTGCAGGCTGCGAAATCCTCGACCCGAATGTCATTCATCCGCTCGACAAAGCGCATTCGGAAAAAGGCGGCCTCGCCATTCTGTACGGTAACCTAGCTCCGGAAGGTTCGGTTATCAAAGTAGGGGCCGTAGATGCTTCGGTTGGCGGCTACCATAAAGGTCCAGCCATCTGCTTCGACTCCCAGGAGGAGGCACTGGAAGGAATCGCCGGCGGCAAAGTCAAAGAAGGTTGCGTCGTTGTTATCCGTTATGAAGGTCCTAAAGGCGGGCCGGGGATGCCGGAAATGCTGGCACCGACTTCGCAAATCGTCGGTATGGGGCTTGGCGCGAAGGTCGGCTTGATCACCGACGGACGTTTCTCCGGCGCTTCTCGCGGTATCAGCATCGGTCATATCTCTCCGGAGGCAGCGGAAGGCGGACCAATCGCTTTTGTCGAAGATGGTGACATCATCGAGCTTGACCTGAATAACCGCAAGATCGAGCTGCATGTCAGCGACGAAGAGCTCGCACGCCGCAAAGCGAATTGGAAAGGCTTTGAGCCGAAGGTCAAAACCGGTTACTTGGCTCGTTATTCCAAACTGGTCACCAACGCCAGTTCGGGTGGCGTCATGAAGATTTAGTTTAACAAATTTACAAAAAGGCCGTATCCGGATCATGATGATCCAGATACGGCCTTTCCTGTTCACAGATGAAAATCGAAAGAATCCGTTACCGAGTAGGCATGGAGATGCTAAGTAATGACTCCTCTTCTACGACCTCAGTCTTCTCTAAGGTCGAATGGCTGCGATGCGAGCCAGTTTCGGTGAACCTTGCCAGGAGGTGATCCATCGGCATCACCATCATTTTGGGTACCAATTCTTGAGGTTGCTCTTTTAATCTCGACTTCCCTGCGGGATGTATAACGCTCATCAATAATTTCAAATAGATTTGAGTCGAGCTTGCAAACCAACCTCTCGGCAAATCGGTAATAATAAATCCAAATTGCTCGGGTCCCCGATTAATCATGCTGACGCCATACAAAGCTTTGACCTCTTTGAGTTCGGGATGGTCGTAGATATACTGGGCCAGCTTCGGTAACGTTTTCTCAAAATTGCGAATCATTTGAATCGCCAATTGCACCGTAGTCCTGGAGCGAGTCCCGATTTCGTACAACTTCTTGTTGTCGAAATGGAGCTCCATGACCTGATCCCCTGCTTGGAGGGTTTTCCCATCGTTTAAGGCTACCGGTTCCCCGTGGTAAGGGCGGATACGGAAATGGAGGAACGGATTCTGGGTATCCGGCGTTTTCAACTGGAATATCACGTGGAAGATCTTCTCCCATAACAGCCATAAGGCCACGATACTTCGTTTGAACCAGGACACCTTCACCGGCGTTCTTCCCTTTGGTACGGGAGTCCCAGCGGGTTTGTTTTTACGCTTCGCTTCTTCCGTTACTTGAATCAATTCGTCGATGCGAATGCTGCGCAATCCGCGGCGATCCGCTTCCGTCAGCACGCGCTCAAGCGCGGTCAGCATTTCAGCCGGCGCTCCGACATTGGCACCTAAGGTAGCGCCGCAATCGTGCAGTAGAAATACTTCTCCACCCCGTAGTTTCTTCATCATGCGTTTCGTTAAACGGTCAGCGCCAACCTTCACTCGCCAATCGGCAAACATCGCCGACCACAGGACGATTTGCGTGTTGCCCCGGTTCGTAAAATCAAACAGGTTGACGATTCCCCACGGCGGACGATAATAATGGGAATCCACGCCGGTAACGTCGTAGATGATCTTATTCGTCTTCTGAATTTGTTTCTTAACTGCGGCCGGTCCCATCAGCCAGTTGGTTTTGTGCACATAGTTGTGCGATCCGATCAAGTGGCCTTCCTCGTGAATCCGTTTAATCAATTCGGGATATTTCTCCGCATTCGAGCCGACGAGAAAAAATGTCGCCTTCGCCCCATGGCGCTTGAGCAAATCAAGCAATTGCGGAGTATATTTCGGATCGGGGCCATCGTCGAAGGTGAGCGCGAACTCCTTATCGCTGGTCCCGTGCTTAAATACGCGAAAACCGAAGATCCGAGTGATCAATCCGGGTATAAAAGCGTACAGCGTAGAGATATAAAATAACCATAGCAGCAAAGTCTCCATATGCTTTCCCCACTTTTCTATGATCAATGACTTTGGCATGCTCCGTGAAAAGCATAGCATCTACACTATTTTATCACAGACGTCCCTAGTTTAGGCGCATTATTTTGGGGAAAGCACAGGAAATCGGTCAACCTGGAGAAGCTAAAATATCCATAGTCCGCCGGAACAACTCGGCGGCAAGATGCTTCGACCCTTCAGTCTGGTTTTGGACCAGAACCGCCACGGCATACTTGGGTTGTTCTATCGGTCCGTAACCGATAAACCATTGATTATTGCGTTGTTGATGGTTTCGAATAACCTCAGCCGTGCCGGATTTGCCGGCCAGTGGCCACTTGGCTTGTTGTAAAGCTCGCCCGGTGCCGTCCGTCACCACCAGTCTCATCCAGGACAGCAACCGTTTGGCTGTCTGTGGGTTAATCTGCCCCACGGAAGAAGGCGAAGCTTGCGAAGGTAAGTCGGATAAGAGGGATCCGTCTTTATAACGGATCTCGCTGACTAAGCGCGGTGCCATTACTTGGCCGCCGTGAAGCAGAGTTACGACTAAATTAGCTGCTTGAAGCGGGGATACCAGCACATCCCGCTGGCCGATCGCAGTTTGCGCCCGGACTCCGCCGTCCGCTGCAACCAATCTATGGAACACCGCCCCCGACTCCTCATGATCGAGCGGCCGTAATCCATCCCCGCCGAGGAAGGCAGGATCGCTCCAGCCAATCGGACGACCCAGCCCCAGCTTGGCGGCAGTCCTAACTATCGCGTCCGCACTTAACCGCTCTCCCAACGTGGCGAACACAACGTTGCACGACTTAGCAAATCCCTCCTCCAGCGTGATGTTTCCATGCCCCCCTTTCTTCCAGCAAGATAGGCCGTATTTGCCATAATGGCCATTGCAGTGAAACACTTCACCGGGAACCGTGGCATGCTCCTCCAGGGCGGCAGCCGCAATCACCGTCTTGAATATCGAGCCGGGAACGAATGCCTTCACCGCTTTGTTCCCCCAATTCTCCGCCGCCGGATCAACGTGATGCGGATCGTAATAAGGCAGCGACACCATCGAAACGATATCGGCCGATTTTGCGTCTAACACGACGACCGCTCCTTCCGTCACGTTCATCGTCGCGGCCAATCGCTCAATCTTCTGCTGTAGGTTATCGTCCACCGTCGTTTGAATTTGAAGCGGGTAATATCGGCTGGCGGCCGCATTCACCCGCGTGCCCGTCCCGCCCAGCGGGTCTTTGCGGCCATCCACGGTGTAAGCAGCTCTGACGCCGCCAAGTCCCCGTAAAAATCCATCGAGCGTTTTTTCGAGGCCGGAGGCTCCGACCTGCAAGGTCAACGCGAAGTCCGGTTGATGCTTGTTCTCCCTGAGCTTACGAATAACGTCCGGCCGCTGCGTCACAAACCCCAGCCATTGATTCCCTCGTTCGCCCGGCCCATATCGCGCCATATACGGCAGTACCTCTAGGCCTTCAAGTTTCGGCAATTTGCGGACCGCTTCTTCCCCAAGCCGGAGCGGCTCGCCAGACTCCCCTCCAGCCTTCGGCCAGACATAAGGACGCTCCAACCGTTCCCACTTACTTCGAAGTTCCGGGACTGTCGTCCCTAGAGCGCTGGCCAAGCGAGCAAGCTGAGTTTCTAAGGGCAATTTGCGAACTGGAAAAAGAATTGGCGTCCAGGCCAACTCCCCCGTTAATGGCTTCCCATTGCGGTCAAAGATATGTCCCCTCCCCGGGTCCAGTTCAATACTCTCTTCACGTTGCCGAACAGCCAATTCATTGATCGTCTTGCCGCCAACCGTCACTGTCTTAAACGCCGAAGCTGTTTGAATCCAGGCGATGCGCAGCGCAAACAACCCCATCACAACCATAAAGGACAACAACAGGTAAAAAATCCGTTTTTTGCTCAATAACGACATCGTTCGCCCTCCATTCTGTTCCCATTATTTCCTGGGAAAAGTCGGACTAAACCGCCGCACCCCCGACCAGCCGAACTCAAAATCACTCGCCGAAAAGCCTAGCTGGTAGCATTGCAACAAACTTGTATATTTGACGCGATCCAGACCGTATTCTTCATTGGACAAGCGGCATACAAGAGCGGCCCGAGATCGTTATTCGTTTCCGATGATTCCGCTAACAAAAACAAAACCCGGCCAAACCTGCATCGCAGATTAGCCGGGCTTCTCCCGATTCCCGGAACCCTCGGGAAATCGGATCTAGCTTACTTTCAGGCGCTGAGCCTGTTTTCTTATACGGTAAACTTCGACAACGACTCTTTCAAGCCGGTGGATACGTTCTCCAGTTTGTTCGACAGTTGCACCAGCTGATCGCCGACCGTCTGCTGTTCGCTGGAGAGAGAGGCAACCTCTTCGGATGTAGCGGATGATTGCTGCGCAACCGCACTGACGTTACTCATCGCTTCGGACAAAACCGATTGCGATTCGTTCAATTGGTCGATGGAAGCCGTCACAGAATCGAGATGATGGACGAAGCCTTCCATTTGTTGTTGTACGGATACAAAAATTTGGCTTGTCTCCTGTACCGACGCGATTTGCTCCTGGAAGATCGGACTCGCTTCGGACAAGGTTTTGACCGTTT
This sequence comes from Paenibacillus sp. FSL R7-0216, assembly GCF_037969915.1. Lineage (NCBI taxonomy): Bacteria > Bacillati > Bacillota > Bacilli > Caryophanales > Paenibacillaceae > Paenibacillus > Paenibacillus sp. FSL R7-0216. The sequence continues at coordinate 3,804,614 of NZ_CP150222.1, forward strand.
CGTTCATCTCTTTTTGGATCGTATCCGTAATTTCACCGACCATCGTGATCGATTGACGGGATTGATCCGCCAATTGGCGAATTTCATCAGCAACGACCATGAACCCTCGGCCAGCAGCGCCTGCGCGAGCCGCTTCAATCGTAGCGTTCAGCGACAGGATGTTTGTTTGTTGCGTAATGTTCTGCATCACGTCGAGTACCTTCAAGACGGATCCTGTGCTCGCTTTGAGCGAGTCAACTTTGGCGGTCAACGCGTTGATCATTTCGACCGTCATGTTGGTTTTCTCCATCAAGCCGCCCAAATACTCGGTCCCTTGCTGACTGGATTTCTCCACCTGACGTGCCGAGTTTTCCATCTCTTTGTTCGTTTGGATCACTTGTTCCATCTGACGAGAAATATTTTCCGTCAGCTCATTGCCGCGTTCGGCTTCGTTCGCCAAGCTGGTCGCCCCGTTAGCGATTTCTTCGGTTGCCACCGCAATTTCTTTGGCGGACAAGGCCGTTTTGTTCGAAGCTTGCGTTAATTCGGTAGCTGTATCCAATACGTCCTGTGCGGAGTTATTGGTTTGTTTGACGAGGGCGGTGATATTTTCCATCATCACGTTAAAGCTCACCGTCAACTGACCGATCTCATCCTTCGCTTTCGTATTCATCCGAACGTTCAGATTCCCTCGGGAGCCTTCCTCCATCAGGTTTCTCAACTTGCCGAGCGGATGCGCGATCATCCGAACCATCCAAATGCCGATCAGAATGGCGATGATTGCAACGATAACCAAAGAGAACATCGTAAACATCAGGATGCGGTCTGCGCTCTTCGTCAGTTCCGCCGAATCCACGGTACCGATCAACTTCCACCCGGAAGCCTGGGTATTGAACGAAGCGAGAACGGAGTTGCCGCTTGCATCCTTGGTCCGAAGGCTACCCGACGGGCCGCTGCTTTTCCCCAGATCAAATTCGCTAGCCTTCCCCTCATCGCCATCGACGGAGGAACCAACCACAATATTATCCTGTGTCAGCATTTGAAGCTTGGAGTTTTTCCCCAGGTTAACTTCTTTCAAATAACCGTTCAATACGTCCAAATTCACATCGGTGATCAGAACGAAACGTTTCATACTGTTTACGCTTTGCACCGAGCGAGCTAGGCGGAAAACTGAATTGCTTTTTCCTTCCGATGGAACTTGCAGCCAAACTGTCTTGGTTGCGCCGGCTAGATCCTTGAACCAAGCCTCTCCGCGTACGGTGCTCAAGAAATTGATATCCGCGCTACCCGAAGTCACATCATCCACGATTTTGTCTGCTGACAACATGTAAACCGCGGAAACTCCCTTAGTTGAGAATGTTAGCGTATTCAAGCGTGTTCTCATTTTGTTGGTTGCGGTAAACTTGTCATAGTCCGTGATGTTCGACAAGGAAGCGTCCATGATGGCGTTCTGCATTTCGTCGTCCAGGAACATTTGCTGCAGATTTTCTTCATACTTTTGCATAACGATATCCAGCTTTTGCGAGGTTTGAACAATCGTCTGCAGGTTAGCCTGTTCCGCATTGTCCTGAATGGTTCCCTTCGCCATTTGGGAAGACATAATCCCGATGGTCAACACGAAAAACATAATTGCAACAAAGAAAATCAGGAACAACCGAATGCCTACCGACTTTGAAGGATTAATTTGTTTAGGTAGTTTGTCCCGCAATGAAGCTAATACAGCTTTGAAATTCAGCGGAGTTTTGCTCGTTGGGTTAACCGCCTTTGAATTGGTCCGTTCTCCCTTTTGTTTCTTTTCCTTCTTCTTGTTGTTAGTTGCTTGGTCCTCGTTCTTTGGAACCAGACTCATGTTGATCACCCGCCACTCTTAATAGTTGCAGACCCAAGTTTTTAGGCTAGAGGTCATGCATAATTCCTGTTGGTAATTCACACTTCTCGTCAGCTATCCAATATATTCGACAATACCTGACGTTCTCCTCTATAATATCGGTTTCACATGTAGCGGATTTTAAATAATCTTGACAAAAAACACAAAAAAGGGCCTTTCGTCCTATGAACGAACAGGCCCCTAAGCATATTGATTTTTACATTCACTTCTTTTTCCGCATCATATCGAAGTAGGATACTGGTTGTTCGACCTTCATTTTGATCCGCTGCAGCGGGTGACGGGCCGCATCCAGTTCATTTCCGGCTTCGTCGTATAGGGTCCCAACGGTCTGCTTAAAGAATGTCCCCCCGGGGCCAAAAAACTCTACCTCTTGTCCGGGCTTAAAATGGTTGCGCTGTTGGATCGTCGCCATACCGGTCGTTTCGTCATACTCCATGACCAATCCCGCGAAATCGTAAGGCGCCGCTTTTTCTTCCGGCTCGTAAATATGATCCTCATGGTCCGGAGTATCGTAGAAGAAACCGGTGTTTAGCGGTCGATTGGCCGCCTTATTGATTTCTTCAATCCACTCCGGCTTCAGCACGTAATGATCCGGATCCGCCATGTACGCATCAATCGCTTGGCGATAAACATTCACGACCGTCGCCACGTAATGAATCGACTTCATTCGACCTTCAATTTTGAAGCTGTCCACGCCGGCGTCGATCAAATCGGGAACATGTCCAATCATGCACAAGTCCTTGGATCCCATCGTAAACGCATTGTCGTCCTCCTCGAACAAGGGCAGTTGGGTTACTCCAAGACGGAACTTCTCCAGCACCTTGTTGTCGCGGGCTTCTTCCTCAGAGATCCATTCCCCTTCCGCGCGCGCGTCCGTAAACAAATCGTATTTCCAGCGGCAGGATTGGCAGCAGCCCCCGCGATTGGAATCACGGTCCGTAAAATGATTCGACAACACGCATCGTCCAGAATATGAGGAGCACATTGCCCCATGGATAAACGACTCGATCTCAATGTCGACATGGCGTTTAATTTCCTCTATTTCCTCAAGGCTGGTTTCACGACCAAGCACGACCCGCGGCAAGCCCTGATCCTTCCAGAATTGTACCGCCTGCCAGTTAACGGTCGACTGTTGGGTGCTGAGATGGACCTCCAGTTCGGGTACAACGCGCTGCGCCGTTTCGATGATCACAGGGTCAGCGACGATAATCGCTGCGATCCCCGCCTCGTGCAGATTGCGCAAATACGCCTCAATGCCCTCCAAATCCTCGTTATGGGCATAAATATTCGTGGCGACGAACACCTTTGCGCCGTATTTTTTAGCAAATTCCACGCCTTCCCGCATTTCTTCGAAACTAAAATTATCCGCATTGGATCGAAGGCCATATTGTTGTCCCCCGATATATACGGCGTCGGCGCCGTAATGGACGGCGAATTTCAGCTTTTCGAGATTACCCGCCGGGGCGAGCAATTCGGGTTTCGCCAACCGGTTACGTTTTCCCACATATTTCGGGATATGCTTCTCCGCGGTTTGCATCTTCGTTCACCTCTCATCATTTTGTTGGTTAATAAGTTTTTTGGTACTTAAATTTTAAATATAGGTCAAAAAGTCGGCTTTTCAGCACCGAACTTCCTCTCAATAGACTTGTTCTTTGTAGAAGAATCCGAAGGTTAGCTCCCGCTCCGGATCTTGTACCTCGCGGATGGCATCCATCCAGCTCTCATCGAACTCGTACCCTTCCGGGTCGCTAAAATAAGCTTCGATGGCCTTACGATATGAAGTAATCACGATTTCATTATAAGCCGCCGACTTCAGCATCGTCTCGATTTTGAAGCTGTCCACGCCTGAAGCCATAAGCATGTGCAAATCTTCCAAAATGCAGATATCGTCCGAGCTCATAATATGCGTCCCGTTGGCATCCTCGAAAATCGGGAATTTCTCGTCCGGCCGCTCCGCTTCGACAAGGAAGAGTCCGCGATTCAAGCCCAGATCGCTGCCCGGCGCGACCGGCCGTCCTTGATGCGTCATATAGCTCTGCACCAAGCTGCGTTTCGAGTGATAGATATTGGTCATGCCATGGACCTGAACCTCCGCTTCGATATTCAGCGATGGAGGCATCGCGGTGATCTCGTCCATGTTCAGCTCGCGCGCCAGTACGACGCGGGATGCGCCCTTCGACCCCCAGTAGTTGGCCGTGGCATAGTTAGTGGAAGTCATCTCGGCATTCCAATGCAGCTTCAGCTGCGGTGCCACCTTTCGTACCGCCTGAAGGACAGAGGGATCGCCAAACTCGATAGCATCTGCACCACATTCCGCCACCTGCTTCACGTAATCGGACAGGTCGTCCAACAAGGCATTGGTCATTAGGTTGTTGAGGCTAACATAGATTTTGGCTCCGTATTCGCGCGCCACTTGAACGGCCGCGGCGATGTCTCGGGTCGTCATCTCGCCAGGAAGGCGCATTCCATATTTGGCCTCGCCGATGATGGCTGCATCAGCCCCCGCTGCGAAGTAACGCTTTAGTTCTTCCAGCGAACCGGCTGGGACCAAGAGTTCCGGCTTTTTACTCATTTGTTACTACCACCTTTATTTATTGGCCATAGCCTTGCTAGTCTCGATGTTCTTCAAATGTTCTTTATAGGTCTTGGCAAACAGGTGTTCCCCGCTGCCATCTTTCTTCGTCACATAGAAAAGGTACTCCGACGGCTCCGGCGTAAGTGCCGCTTCGATCGATTTGAGGCTTGGCGCAGCGATTGGACCCGGTGGCAATCCTTCATACAAATACGTATTGTAGGGGCTATCCACGCTTCTTAGATCCGAATTCAGCAAACGCTCCTTCGGTTTATCCAGCACATACTGCACCGTGGCGTCGATTTCGAGCTTCATGCCGTCTTTCAGTCGGTTGTAAATGACCCCGGCTACCTTAGGACGCTCGGCATCAACTACCACTTCCCGCTCTACCAACGAAGCGACCGTCATCAGTTCGCCTAAGGTTAAACCACGAGCTTGCAGCTTTTGCGTGAAATCAGGGATTTCACCTAGCCGCTCTCCCGTTTCCTGCAGCATGCGAGCGATAATATCCCGCTCATTGCTGCCTTTCTTTAGCTCATAAGTTTCTGGGAACAAGTACCCTTCCAACCGATAGGTTAATCGCTCGTCCGCCGGGATTTGAGTCAGCAGCTCATCGTCGAGCTCGGCAGCACTCTTCGCCAACTGCAAAAACGCCGCTTTGTCGGCCAAGCCTTCCTCTGCCAGCTTGTCAGCCATTTGCTTCACGGTAAAGCCTTCGGGAATCGTAAACCGGATCATTTCCGCTTTGACCACGTCGCCGCCGTTTAGCTTGGCGATGATTTCGTCATACGTCACTCCCGGGTTCATCTCGTAGACTCCAGCCTGAAAATGACTGCCTTCCGATTTCCATTTTAAATACGAAACGAACAAAAAGGAATTTTTAATTAGTCCCTGGTTTTCCAGTAACTCTGCGATTCCTGACGTCCCCGTACCCGGTTCGATCGTGAACTTGACCGGTTGCTCCTTCGCTTCGACAGGTTGCATGCCTGTGTAAACATATATTCCGGCCGCCCCAACTCCAATGATCACGAGTAAGAGCAGGACGGTCAGCCATTTCAGCGCCTTCCTCAAGACCGCTTCCCCCTTAACAGCCAAAAAGAGCGGTAAAATCCCGCTCTTCCCGGACTGATCTATCGTGCTCCTGCAACACCTTCCCCTTTACTCCGGAAAGGTCAATTCGTCATAAAGCTCGGATACGTTCTCCCATTCCTCGTCGTCATCGATCGTGACCAGCTCTAGCTCGTCGCCGGTCATCACAATCTTGAAGATCTCCGGCTCTTCGTCCTTGGAAGCATTCTCCAGCATCAACACTGCATAAGAAGCTCCAGCAACGTCAAACTCTTGAACGACTTGATAATAGGAGGCATTGCCTGATTCGTCCTCCAGCTCCACGATCGGGCCAAAAGCGTCGCGAACCCGCGACGTCAGGACCGCTTGGTCTGCCGTAAAATCAGTCATTGCTATCTTCTCCGTCAAATTCGTCGACGAGCGTATTAAACGTCTCCTCGACAATTTCCCATTCTTCGTCGCTTTCGATCGTGTACAGCTTCAAGTCATCGCCGTCTTCCTCGTAACGGAACGCGTATACCTCTTCGCTCTCTTCTTCTTCATTCCCATCGGAATCCAGAGGAACGACCATCATATACTTGGCGTCCGAACCGTCGACTTCGAATTTCATAATCACTTCGAACTCTTCTTCATTGCCCTCTTCATCGGGGATATAAATAATTTCCGGTTCTTCTTCATTTCCGATACGATCTTTAGACATACGCGATCACCCTCACTTTATACTCTTAGAGTCCAAATAGTTTTGCAAAATCAAGCTGGCGGCCATCTTGTCGACGACACCCTTGCGCTTCTTCCGGCTGACATCCGCCTCCAGCAGCGTTCGCTGCGCAGAAACGGTGGTCAGCCGTTCGTCCCAGAGATGCACGGGGAGGTTAAACCTGCCCCGAAGCTCCTCGGCAAACGCCATGCATATTTCTCCCCGGGGACCAATCGTGCCGTTCATATTCTTCGGCAGACCGACGACAATCTCCTCCACCTCGTGCTGTTTCACCAGCTCGGCGATGCGTTCGAATTCGCTGCCTTCCCTGCGGCGCTCGATGGTTTCGAGCCCCTGGGCGGTCCAGCCTAGACTATCGCTAACGGCGACTCCGATCCGACGGTCCCCGTAATCCAGACCCATGATTTTCATGTATTGCTCCTATCGGTGGCCCGCCATGTAAAAGCGTACCAGTTCTTCTATCAGTTCGTCCCGTTCCTTCTTGCGGACCAAACTTCGCGCATTGTTATGGCGCGGTATATAGGCCGGATCTCCCGACAACAGATATCCGACGATCTGGTTAACCGGATTGTATTCTTTCTCCTGCAACGCCTGGTAAACCGTAAGAAGAATTTCCTGCGCCGACGCCTCTAGTTCATCGCCTTTGACGTTAAATTTGACGGTTTTATCCATGGAGTCCATGATGACACCTCGCTTCTTCGACATACGCCTTTATGATCGCAGCTGATTTCCTCTTAGCCTAATCATACTATACCATATCATGGGTTCCATAAGGAAATTTTCGCGGGTTCACCCCGTCAAATTCATCGTTCCTTTAGGCTTGGGAAGCAATCCATTCCGCAGCTTTCTTCAAAGCTTCGTCCAGCTTGCTGGCATCCTTGCCCCCCGCCTGGGCCATGTCCGGACGGCCGCCGCCTCCGCCGCCGCATACGGCCGCCACTTCCTTGACGAGCTTGCCGGCATGCAGTCCGCGAGCCACTTCCTCTTTAGGCACGACAACAACAAAATTCACCTTGTCCTCGCTTGGAGCACCCAGCACAAGCACCGCATCCGGCAGCTTGGCTTTCAGCTCGTCGGCTAACGTGCGCAGCGCGTCCATGCTTCCGGCCTGAACGTGAGCAGCCAGGAGTTGGGTTTGACCGACGTTAACCACCTGGCTTGTCAATTCGCCAGCTTCGATCACGCTCAGCTTGCTTTGCAGGGATTCGTTCTCGCGACCAAGCTCCTTCAACTGCTGGAACAATCCTTCGACCCGTTTCGGCACGTCGTTCACATTCGATTTCAACAAGCCAGCCGCTTGCTTCAGCAAATCAAGCTGACCATCCATGAACTGGTAGGCGCCCCGTCCGGTCACCGCTTCGATCCGGCGCACGCCGGAGCCGATGCCGCTTTCGCTGACGATTTTGAACAGGCCGATTTCCGCCGAATTGTTCACGTGGCAACCGCCGCACAGCTCCAGGCTGTACTCACCGACCTGGACAACGCGAACGATGTCCCCGTATTTCTCGCCGAACAACGCCATTGCCCCCATCGCTTTGGCTTCATCGATCGCTTTCAGCGAGGTTGTCACCGGCAGCGCGTTCCAAATCTGCTCATTCACGCGGCGTTCGATTTCCACCAATTCCTCCGGCGAAATGCTGCCAAGGTGGGAGAAGTCGAAGCGCAGACGCTGCGGTTCAACAAGAGAACCGGCTTGGTTCACGTGTTCGCCGAGCGTTTCTTTTAACGCCTTATGCAGCAGATGGGTTGCCGTATGGTTCTTCACCGTATGGCTGCGTTGTTCCTTGCTTACGGAAGCCGTAACTTCTGAACCGACTCGCAGTTCGCCGGTCTCCACCGTCACTTGATGGACATGCTGCCCGTGTGGTGCTTTATACAAACCTTCCACGGTCGCACTGCCAGAGCCGGTGCGCAGGGTCCCCTGGTCGCTGACCTGGCCGCCGCTTTCTGCATAGAAAGGCGTCGAAGCCAAAATGATTTGGCCTGATTGACCGGCACTAAGCGTGTCAACGAAAGCGTCGTCAGCCACGATGGCGACGATGCTGGTTGTAACTTCAAGCTCATTATATCCAACGAATTCCGTTTTAGTCGTAAAATCGGCCAGAACTCCGCCTTGCACCTTCATGCTGCCGCTCTCGTGGCGGGCCGCCCGGGCACGTTCGCGTTGCTCCTCCATGGCAGCTTCAAAGCCTTCACGGTCGACACCCAGCCCTTGTTCCACCGCAAAGTCCTCGGTCAGATCCAGCGGAAATCCGTAGGTGTCATACAACTTAAATGCATCTGCCCCGCTGATCAGCGTGCGGCCGGCTGCCTTCGCTTCGCCGCTGATGTCCGCCAAAATCGCCAAGCCGTCGCTGAGTGTTTCGTGGAACCGTTCTTCCTCGGTACGAATAACTTTTTCGATGAACTCCCGTTTGGTCACAACGTCCGTATAATAGGTGCCCATGATGTCACCGACGGTTTCCACCAAGCCGAACATAAACGGTTTGTCCATTCCGATCAGCTTGCCATAACGCACCGCGCGGCGCAGCAAGCGGCGAATCACGTAACCCCGGCCTTCGTTGGACGGCAATACGCCATCGGCCACGGCAAATGTCACCGTACGAATGTGATCGGCGATGACCTTGAGCGCCACATCGCTTTCCTCCGCCGTACCGTAAGTTACTCCGGCCATTTTGGCTGTTTGCTTAATAATCGGTTGGAACAAGTCGGTATCGAAGTTGGAGTTCACATCCTGCAGAATGGACGCAAACCGCTCCAGTCCCGCCCCAGTATCGATGTTCTTGTTCGGAAGCGGCGTATAGCTGCCGTCCTTATTATGGTTAAACTGCGAGAACACGAGGTTCCAGACCTCGAGGAATCGTTCGTTCTCACCGCCGGGATAACATTCGGGATCGGACAAATCGCCGTAAGCGTCGCCGCGATCGTAGAAAATTTCCGTGCAAGGTCCGCAAGGCCCTTCACCGATGTCCCAGAAGTTGTCCTCCAGCTTTACGATGCGTTCGGCCGGAAGTCCGACTTTCTCATTCCACAGCTTAAAGGCTTCTTCATCCTCGGGATACACGGTGACCGATAGACGCTCTGGATCAAAGCCGATCCACTTCTTGTCGGTCAGGAATTCCCAAGCCCATGTGATCGCTTCTTCCTTAAAGTAATCCCCAATCGAGAAGTTGCCCAGCATTTCAAAAAACGTATGGTGCCGGCGCGTCTTGCCCACGTTTTCGATATCGTTGGTGCGGATGCATTTCTGCGAATTCGTCAGGCGCGGATTTTCCGGCTTAACCCGCCCGTCAAAATACGGTTTGAGCGGAGCCATCCCGGCGTTGATCCACAGCAGGGACGGATCGTTATGCGGTACGAGCGAGGCGCTCGGTTCGATTTTATGGCCTTTGCCGGCAAAGAACTCCAGCCATTTGGAACGAATTTCACTTGCTTTCATCGTATAGACCTCCTAATTTATCCTCTAAAAAAACAAAAACGCCCCTGAAAATCAGGGACGATTAAATCGCGGTACCACCCTGGTTATCGCTCCTGATGCGGCTGGACTTCGTCCGCCAGCGTCTGTAGCGATCGCCTCGTCGGCCCGGTAACGGGGACCTGCCGGTGAATTTAGAGCTCACACTCCGAAATTAGCTTTCCGTCCGCGCGAGATTTCAGGTTCTCTCAGCCGCCGCTGTGGCCTTCCCTTGCGGGACGCCGCTTGCAGCGGAACCCTTCTCTGGCAAATCCGCTTGCCGAACGTACTTGATTTCATCAACGTTTTTTAGATTTTGCACATAACATTTTAAGTATATAAGGCGGGTTACGCCATGTCAATGCGGCATATTCACATCGCTTTGCGCCGAACGTAATAAGTATAGAAATGCTGGATAATCACCTTCACCACGGCAAAAAACGGCACAGCCAAAATCAGCCCGGGCACCCCCGCCAGTTCCCCGCCGATCAGGAGCGCCAGAATAATCAGCATGGGGTGCATATGCAAGCTCCGCCCCACGACTTGCGGGGAGATGACGTTACTTTCGATCATTTGGCAGAGCATATTGACGAGCAGGACAAACAGGACCATTTTCCACGAAATCGTTGTCGCCATGATCAAGGCCGGCGCTGCCCCGAGAAACGGGCCCAGGTAAGGTATGATATTGCAAACAGCGACCACTCCCGCTAGCAGCAGAGCAAACGGCATTCCGATAAGCATATAGCCGATGTAGGCCAGCACGCCGATGATGATGCAAACCAGGAGTTGCCCCCGAACGTAGTTGCCCAAGGCCATGTCGATTTCCTTCAGCAACGTCATGATCGACTTGCGCCGCGAACGCGGCAGGTACTGCAGCATCAGCCGTTCAATCAGCTCGATGTCCTTCAGCATGTAGAAGATCAGAAATGGAATAATGAACGCATTAAATACCACGCCGATCGTTGTCCCGATATTGTCTAAAAAGCCGGAAATCGAACTTGCCAGCCGGTTTTCGAATTGATAAAACCAGTTGTTCATCCCCATGCGGATGCTCCCGGGCAAAATGCCGTTGTCCCAACGGTTCATCATTTGCTGGGTGTGGATGGTCAGCTCCGGCAAATGCTCCCCGAGTTCCTCCAGCTGTTCGACGAACATCGGGATCACGTTCATGAGCACCACCGAAAGGCCGGTCAGGAATACCGCGTAAATCAACAATACGGCCATCGTCCGCGGCACCTTGCGCCCGCCGAGCATGCGAACGATCGGATTCAAGACATAAGAGATGATAATGGCGATCACGAACGGAGCGAACACCGCTTTGAGAAATCCATAAACGAGCGCAAACATCGGGCGCAGCTGCCACACGAAAAACAAGATGACCAGCCCAAGCAACACCCAGACGCCATATCGGAACAGCTTGCTTTTGGCGATCGGTTCCATCGGTTCCATCGGCTTCATGCCTCCTCCCCCTTCGCGGCGGTTAATCGTATAGATCAGTATTTGCCTGGAGAGGGAGATTTATGAGAGGGTGGCTGCGAAGGGCCGGAGATGTGTGAGATGACGAGAACCGGTAACTGAAAAAGATTTGAAGAGCGCTGGGGGCCGACGGGTGAAATGTTCTTCCGATCGCTGTTGTTCGCGGATTTCTCTGACTGAACTAAATTCCTACGGTGTAGAAATCCACTCGCAAAGGCGACCACTAACGTTTCTCCAGAATCATTTCTCCCTCTGGCCTTTTGCGCTCTTCGAGTGCTTTCTCTGTGGGCCTCTTACTCCTAACGGACCTGAGAGACGTTATTGAGTCATTTCCCGACTATTTCCCGATGTAACGGACTCAGCAGCCGTTATTTAGCCGCAAATGCAGCCAACCGAGACAATTCCGCTGGAATAAGGTCATCTCAGTCCGTTAGGTTTCAATGGTACGGTTCTCGCGGCCAATAACGTCCCCTAGGTCCGTTAGCCGTTAGCCACGCGTGCAAACCGAAAAAGCCCTGGCGCATCTTATATTGCAGATGCGTCAGGGCTGCTATCTCATCCACCTGCTAGAGGCGATGTTCGAGCGAGTATATTGGCGTCAAGCAGGGAAATAGCGTTGAATAAGCTAATCCCCCTACTAATTGCCGCTCAGCGGTTCTTCAATTCCTCATAATGCGCCAGCGCCGCTTGGTGGATCGGGTGCTCGGCGTCGAGGCCGGTGTATTTGGCCAAGGTCTGCGAAGCGCCGACTTCTTTCAGCGACGCTTGCAGTTCCGCGGCTTCCGGATCGTCCGGAGACTCGAAACGGAGCGCCATCGCCATCGTCAGCGCCAGGTAGCCGTATCCAAACTCCCGGTCATACGCCTGCGTCGCCGGGGAGACCAGCCGGTCGCCGGCGGACAGCTTGCGGATCGGTGAACGGCCGACCCGCGAAACCTCGTCCGTCAGCGCCGGATTGGCGAAACGCTCCAGAGTCGTATCGATATATGCCTGATGCTCGGCTGACGAAAACCCATGTTTCGCCACAAGCACCGCCCCGGTCTCCGAGAGGACGGCACGTACATGATGAACGACCTTCTCATCGTTCATGGCTTCCTGAATCGTGGCATGGCCTTGCAGGTATCCCATGTAAGCGGCCGAGCAATGGCCGGTATTTACGGTAAACAACTTGCGTTCGATATAAGGCTCCAACCGGTCAACATAGTGCACTCCCTCGACCCGGTGAAAGCCTTCGAACATTTGGGACTGATCCACCGCCCATTCGTAAAAAGGTTCCACAACGACCTGCAGCGGATCCTCATGCTGCTGCAGCGGAACGATCCGGTCGACCGCCGCATCGGGGAACGCTACATGACTGTCGGCCCACTGCCGCGTTGCCTCGTCCAGTTGGGCATAGACATGCTCCTTAAGCTGGGAGCTACCGCCGATGGCGTTCTCGCAGGCGATGACATGAAGTGGGGATGCCGCTTCATTGGTTTTCCGCAGCATCAGCCCTTGGGCGATTGTACCGGCGATATGCTTCAGCACCGAAACCCCAACCGCCGTGGTTACCAAGTCGGCTTCGGAAATTGCCCGGGCGGCGGCGACAGGGTCATTCACGCTGTTGATCGCCGTCACGCCGCTCACAAGAACGGTTTCCCGCTGATCGCTGGCCAGAGTGACGGGATATTCCTTACGCCGCGCCAGTTCCGAAACCAGTTTCTCGTTGACATCGACAAAACAAACCTCGTAACCGGAACCGGACAACAGCAAGCCGATAAACCCTCTCCCGATATTCCCTGCGCCGAAATGGACCGCCTTCATGCCTCCATCCCCCCTTCGAGAATTTCCGCGATCTCCTCTTCCGTCTTTGCATTCATGATCCGCTCCAAGTTGGATTCCTCGGTGAACACCATGGCGACGTTGGTCAGGACTTCCATATGATCCCCGCCGGCAGCAGCAATGCCAATGACGATAAAAGCTGGCTCATCGCCGCCGAAGTCAACGCCCTCAGGGAAGCGAACAACCGACAGTCCTGTCGAGGAAATCAGGCTTTTGGCCTCCTTGGTTCCGTGCGGGATCGCGAGGCCGCCGCCCATATAGGTGGAGACGATCTCTTCGCGCTCGACCATTTTGTCGACGTATCCCTCCGTAACGTGACCGGCGTCAACCAGCAGCTTCCCGGCCATGCGGATCGCCTCGTATTTATCGTTAGCTTTTCCATTTAATATAATTTTCTCTTTAGACAGTAATTTCATGATTGTTCTCTCCCTTTCCACTGATTTTCCTATCTTCCGGATTTACAAATGTTCAAAATAAACCAACAGTTCAGTCGCCAAAAAGTTTCGGATTTCCTGACGCTCTCCCGTTTCCAGCAGTTCTACCAGCTCCGGCTTCAGCAGCAACGCACTGATTTCACTAAGCACCTCTAAGCTCTCACGCGACAGCTCGCGTGGCGCAAGCATGAATAGCAGTGCGCCTACTTTCGTCCCGCCGTCGAGCAGTACAGGCTCCTCCAGCCGGAACAAAGCCAGCGAACGGGTATTCACAAACCGGGTTCGCGTATGGAACAAGGCGAGCGAAGTACCCGGAATAACCTGACTGGCCATTTTTTCCCGTTCCAGTAAACGGTCGGCTACAGCCGCAATGTCGGATACGGAAGGTGGAACGAACGATTGGTTTATTTCCTCCAGTGCCGCCGTTACCGTGTCTCGGAGCGAAGCCCCCCGGTTATACAAGGTACTCACGTCGAACTGATCTAACAGACTGACAACTTCGTTAAGCGCCATCGACAACGACCGTACCTTATCAAAGGCCCTGGTTTTGGCCGATTCCGGCTCGGATGCCGGCTTACGAGCCTTCAGCGTCGTATGCTGCACGTACTCCAGTAACCGCTCGCTGTCCTCGTCCGTGAGCAGCGGGCTCAATTTGACGTAACGATCCTCTGGAAGAGGCAGATCGATCGTCGAAATCATTAAATCATAATCAGACTCTGGAAGCCGCTTGGCTTCATACCATGAGACGTTGCCCAGCACTTCGATCTGCGGCATCTCCTTGGCGAGCCGCGTAGCTAACAGTTTGGAGGAGCTCAGCCCGCTTGAGCAAACCAAGATAGCCCGCACGTTGCGGCCTAGCTGATTCAACCGTTCGATCGAAGCGCCGAAATGCATCACCAGGAAGCCGATCTCTTCATCCGGCACGTCCAGGCCGGCTGCGCTGTCGTTCATCGCCTCCCGCACGATGCCGAACAGCTCCTCGTAATCCTTGCGGATAGCGCCTAGCAGCGGGTTGCGGATGCGAGAGCCTTCGCGAATCCGCTTAAACGCCGGGCCCATATGCTCAAGTAAGCCGCTATGCAGCAGGCGGTCCTCCTGAAACGGGATACCGGTTCGCTTGACGACGTTCTCCGTTAGTCGGTATACGGTATCAACCAGTTCTAAATCCGCTTGAACCAGTTCAGGAGAGGCTTCCTTGGCCTGGCTGAACAACCCGTTCATATAGGTGATTTCATCCGGTGGGAACGTAAGCGTGAGCTTGTCGGCCAAACGTAGCGCAAAGCGGGCCGTCTCAGCTGCGTCTTGCTCTCCGCCCCCGGTGGAGGCCACCTTGCCAGAGTTGTTCAAACCGTTTACGAATCTCCCCGCGTTGATCCGATTCACCGAAACGGAGAGATGGATCAACAGCTGAGTGTAGGCATTTTCGGACAAATGTTCCGTCCAATTCCAATTCATGGCCCATAGCGTATTCTCCACCGTCATCAGGTTGTGTGTGCCAACGACCTCCAGCAGCCTCGCGGTAGCTGAGGAGACTTGACTTTCCGGCGATCCCCCGATCAGATCCGAGTAATCCAGGTGATCGGCTGCCAATTGGCATAAGGCCTCGCGTATCTCCCGCTCATCACCGATCAACTCGACGCCGTAGCCCCGGCGGCGGACCAGCTCCAGTCCGAAGCGGCGGGTCCAAGGCTCTACCTCATCCAAATCGCTGCTGATCGTTGCTACCGTGACTTTCAGGCTATGAGCTAATGTAAACAACTTGCATGGCTCCTGCTCCTCCAGCAAGCGGCAAATCAACAAGAGCTGCCGCTCCTCTCCCGAGTAGTCACTAGGCTTATCCACCAGCAGCAAACGCCTGGCTTCCTGAAGCTTCTCACCTTCCTCGCTATCTGCCGCATTACTCCAAACAGAAATTCCGGTACCGGACTTACGGTGCAGGATCAATCCGAAATAGGCCAGGATTTTTTCAATCTCGTCCAGTTCCCGGTGGACCGTTCTGACGCTGACGTTAATCTCCGCGGCGATTTCCGCAGCGGTCATCCCGTTCTTGCGCCCGAGGAGGAGGATGAGGATCTGCTTTTGTCTTGCGGTCATTTTCCTCATATCAAGTCTCTCCCTAATATAGACGCAAAACACCGGCGACTAATCGCCAGTGTTCTGCCCCCGCATCGTAACCGGCGCTACTTAGCCCTTCAGCCGTTCGACCAGTTCATCGTATTTGGGACTCTTCAAGAAATTATCAATGGAGATATGTTCCGCATCCGGTTTGTTCGCGATGGCGCGGTCCGTCAGCGTTTTTTGCGTAATAACGATATCTGCGTCGCTAGGGATCTCACTAACAGCTGAATTGACGACAGTCACCTTCACGCCCGCATCCTGCATCTTCTTTCTCAGGACCGAGGCGCCCATCGCGCTGGAACCCATACCCGCATCGCAAGCAAACACGATTTTGTTCACCGTTTCTTTTTGCACGCCGCCTACAGCAGCAGGAGCTGCCACCTGGTTCTTCGAACCTGCGGATTTCATCTCTTTCATTTTCGCCGATGCTTCTTCCAAGTTCATATCCTCTTCGTCTTGTTTACCCGTCTTGAGCAGTAGCGAAGCGATCAAGAAAGAAACGACCGTTGCGACGATTACACCGCTTAACATCGGCACATATCCGCCCTTCGGCGTCATCAGGAAGTAAGCGAAAATACTACCCGGAGAAGGAGAACCTACAAGACCGGCACCGGTCAATTGGAACGTGAACGTACCCGCCACACCACCGGCAATGGCTGCCAGAATCAAGATCGGCTTCATCAAGATATACGGGAAATAAATCTCGTGAATCCCGCCCAGGAAGTGGATCACCACTGCGCCTGGAGCCGATTGTTTCACCATGCCGCGTCCGAAGACCCAGTAAGCCAGCAGGATGCCAAGACCTGGACCCGGGTTCGATTCGAGCATGTATAACATCGATTTGCCGACACGCAGCGCTTCTTCCGAAGCGATCGGCGTAATAACACCATGGTTGATGGCATTGTTCAGGAACAACACCTTGCCTGGTTCAATCAAGAGGTTGACCAGTGGGAGCAATTTTGCCTCCACCAGGAAGTCAACGCCCGAAGACAAGCCTTTGCTAATCGCGGTGACGACCGGACCGATGCCGCTGTAAGCTCCAAGAGCCATCAAGCCGCCAAAAATCCCGATCGAGAAGTTATTGACCAGCATTTCAAAACCGGATTTGATCTTCCCTTCGACCAATTTGTCGAACTGCTTGATGATCCAAGCGGACAACGGACCCACGATCATCGCGCCGAGGAACATCGGAATATCGCTGCCGACGATCACCCCCATCGTTACGATCGCAGCCGTTACTGCACCGCGTTTGCCATGTACCATGTTGCCGCCGGTGTAACCAATCAGGAGCGGCAGCAAGTATTTGATCATCGGATCAACCAACTTGGCGAGATATTCGCTTGGAATCCAGCCGGTAGGAATGAAAAGTGCGGTGATTAACCCCCATGCGATAAATGCGCCGATGTTCGGCATAACCATCCCGCTGAGCGCACGACCGAACTGCTGAACCTTGACCCTTGCTCCGCCGGATCCTGCAGACGGTTTTTTCGTTTGTGCTATAGCCATAAAGAGAAACCCCCTTAGAATGATGTACGGACCATCAACAACGTTGACTTGTTGGATTACCGTGCTTCTAGACTCATCCTAAATCAAAGCGCTTTCTTTCTCAATCAAATGAAAACACGGTTTCGTCATGATTATTGTTGACAACATTTGAAGAGCGATTCCTCTATACAAAAAAAGCCATCCCCTTCACGATCAAATGGGGACAGCTTTTGCATTTCCAAAGCCTAGCAGGAATATATTGTTACGAGGAAGCGTGCATTTGCGAGAAGTCCTGCACCATTTCCTCGCCGAAGAACAGATCGTCCAGCGAGCTGAGCGTACCGTCTTCCTCGACTTGATATACGGACATTTTGTCGCCGTTCACCGTTAGTTCAATAAAGCAACCCCAGCAGTAGAACTGGTGGGAGCCGATTTTCCCGATATCCTTGGAATTGCAATTTGGACATTTCATCATAGAACCATCACCTATCCATCCACAAAATTCACGGCTTTTCAAGCAGCTGTTCGCTGCCCAGGGGCACCATGATCACATTTTCCCCTCGGGTCATTTCCGGCAAAAAAGGCAGCAGCTTGCGCCCTTCCATGAGATCGGTGAAAAACCCGTCGCTAATTTCAATTCCAGTAATTGTGTTTCCCAATTCATGCTCAAAATAAACATCCGTCACATGACCCAGACGAATTCCGTCCTCAGTCAGGACCGGCAGCTCTTTTAATTTCCCATTTCCCGTTAAAAAGGTGTTCTGTATGTTCTCGGCTCCCCATTTGCGGACAGCCTGTTGATTACGAATCATCACAGCATCATCGCCGTAAGCCACGATATCGTCCCACCCTACCGCCTTGACACCGGAAGTCCAAAATAATCGATTCTCCAGCTGGATGCCGACGATCGACCAGTCATGGTTTAGGAGGATGTCAACGACTTTCCCGACCTGCTTGCCATGCTCCACATCATAAACGGTCAGGCCAATCATTTCTTGCATTCTCATGTTGAATAAGACACTCCCTGCTTGGGCATTTCATACGGTGCCGAAAATCCTATACCTCCTCTCCGCAAAAGCCGATTTGAGCCCAAAAAGGTGCCCATTATTTTCTTCTACGAAGTCGTTCCAGGATGGTTCCAATTTTTTCGGCAGTTTCGGAAATTTCTTCCCTAGTATTACCCAATCCTACACTAAATCGAATCGCGGATCGCAAAAAACTTGCCGGAAGATGCATCGCTTCCAGCACGTGCGACGGCTCCAAGGAGCCCGAGGTGCACGCCGAGCCGCTGGAGGCGGCAATGCCTTCCATATCCAGATTCATCAACATCGTCTCCGAATCCACTTCCGGAAAGCTGAGGTTGACGATATGCGGCAGTCGATCGCTCGGGTGGCCGTTCACATGGAAGGCTTCGCGGGTGATCCGCTGTTCCAAAGCGGACAGCAGCTCCTGGATCAACAGACGATCATGCGCGGTGCGAGCCTCTCGCTCCGCCACGGCCAATTCAACGGCTTTGGCAAAACCGGCGATCCCGGCCATGTTTTCCGTACCGGCCCGGCGTTTTCTCTCTTGCAGTCCGCCGTGCTGGATCGGATCCAGCTGAAGATCCTTCCGTACATATAAAGCTCCGACGCCTTGGGGTCCGTTGATTTTGTGCGAAGAGAAGCTCATCAGGTCGACCGGAAGCTCGCGGCAGGAAATCGGCAGCGAACCGAGCGCTTGCACGGCGTCCACATGAAAGACGATCCCCCGCTCCCTGGCGATCGCGCCGATTTCGGCAATCGGCTGAATCGTTCCAACCTCGTTATTGCCGTACATCACGCTAATCAGGATCGTATCGGGACGAATGGCTTCCCGTACCTGATCCGGATGCACCTGACCGTAGCGATCCACCGGCAAATAGGTTACCTCGAACCCGTCCTTCTCTAGACGTTCGCAGGAATGCAACACCGCATGGTGCTCGATGGCGGTCGTGATGATATGGCGACCGTCCGCCTTGCGGGCAGATGCCGTGCCAAACAACGCCAGGTTATCGCTTTCCGTCCCTCCGCCGGTAAATACCAGTTCATCCGGACGGCAGCCGATCCGAGCCGCAATCGAATCTCGCGCCCCGTTCACCAGACGTTTGGCTTCCCGTCCAAAAAAATGAACGCTGGATGCATTACCGAGTTGCCCCCGCATCACCTTCAGCATCGTTTCCGCGACGTCCGGATGGATCGGCGTGGATGCGGCATGGTCCAAATAGATATGCTTCATGGCTCTCACCTTGTCCAAATCACTTTTTTTATTAACGTATAAAACGTAAATCACCGCCCCGGGATCGGGACGGCTACCGAATCGTTTGTTGATTGTATCCCACCGCATTCATGATGACAAGTCGGTTCGCAGATTAAATGTAGAACATGTAATTTTCCTTGGCTCCGTGCTCCTCGAAATTCACCAGATTCTCCAGCGTCGTCGAATCCAGCACTTCAGCGATACTATCGCGGATGCGCAGCCACAAATCGCGTTTTGCCGGATCATCCTCCTCGGTGAAGTCCACCGGGGAAATCGGCCCCTCCAACACGCGGATGATATCTCCAGCCGTAATTTCACTGGCTTCCTTGGAAAGAATATAGCCGCCGTAAGCCCCGCGTACGCTCTTTACCAAGCCGGCGTTGCGCAGCGGTGCGATCAATTGCTCCAGATAATGCTCGGACAATTGGTTTTTCTCGGCGATGCTTTTGAGAGAAGTGGGCCCCTCGCCAAATTTGGCGGCGAGCTCCATCATAATGGTCAATCCGTAGCGTCCTTTTGTAGAAATCTTCAAAGAAGGCACCTCTTTCAATTTTCGAGTAAACTTTATATAATTAAGCTTTGATCCTAAAAAAGACAGTCTCGGGCCATCCGCCGCGTACTTCCGCGACAGCCGTGCCCAAATCCGGGAATTCCTCCCTATTCCTATCTTTACCCTGTGCTTATCGTAACATATCATATGTGTTTTGGAAAATAAAGCAACAAATATGGTAAAATAAACGGCGAGCGAACGCCGCTCGAAGGAGTGATAATCATGGCGAAGCCTAACAGCGAAACCCGCGTCGTCGTCGGCATGTCCGGCGGCGTCGATTCCTCGGTGACCGCGCTCCTGCTGAAGCAGCAGGGTTACGATGTCATCGGCATATTCATGAAAAATTGGGACGATACCGACGAATTCGGCTACTGCACGGCCGAAGCGGACGCCGAAGATGTTCGCCGCGTCTGCGAGCAGATCGATATCCCTTACTACACCGTGAACTTCGAGAAGCAATACTACGATAAAGTATTTGCCTATTTCCTCGAAGAATATAAGCGGGGCCGGACGCCAAATCCCGACGTCATGTGCAACCGGGAAATCAAATTCGGCGAATTTCTGAACAAAGCGCTGGATCTTGGCGCGGATTACGTTGCGACTGGGCATTATGCACAAGTCGTGGAAGAGAACGGGACGTACAAGCTGCTGCGAGGCGTCGACAACAACAAGGATCAAACTTATTTCCTCAATGCCCTGAATCAGGAGCAGTTATCCAAAGCCATGTTCCCGATCGGTCACCTGCCGAAACCGGAGGTGCGTCGGATTGCGGAAGAAGCCGGTTTATATACGGCTAAGAAGAAAGACAGCACCGGCGTCTGCTTCATTGGGGAACGTAATTTCAAGGAGTTCTTAAGCAACTACCTACCGGCCAAATCCGGCGATATGGTTGATATCGTCACCGGCGAAGTCAAGGGCCGCCACGATGGCCTGATGTACTATACGTTAGGCCAACGGCAAGGACTTGGCATCGGCGGCTCCGGCACCGGCGAACCGTGGTTCGTCGCTGACAAAGATCTGGAGCGCAACCTTTTGTACGTCGTGCAAGGCGACAAGCACCCCAGCTTGTACTCGACGTCGCTGATCGCTTCTGGCGTCAATTGGATCGCCGGGGCTGACCATCTGCCGGAGGGTCCGTTCCACTGCATGGCGAAGTTCCGCTATCGCCAGCCGGACCAAGGCGTGACGTTGACGAAGCGGCCGGACGGCACCGTGCTTGTCGAGTTCGATCAGCCGCAAAAGGCGATCACCCCGGGCCAAGCCGTCGTGTTCTACCAAGGTGAGGAATGCCTCGGCGGTGGCACGATCGAAGCCCCGGCGAAACTGCGGGCGGAGGCTGCGGCAGCGCAAGCTTAAGCAGGAAGAAATAAAGCGGGAGTTACGGCGTCTACATTAGACCCGAACCTCCCGCTTTTTTTTGCGTGTATAGACATGGCACTTACACTCATGCACTCGGCTTACTTGCCGTTTCTGCGCCGCAGCTCTTGGTTGTGTTTGATCTTCGCTTCGTTCCCTTGCTCGGTGGCATGGTAGAACGAACGACCAGCCAAGCGTTCGGGCAGGTATTCCTGCTGCACATAATGACCAGGGTAATCATGCGGATATTTGTAGCCCTCGTGCCCGAGCTTCACTGCTCCCTTATAGTGGGTATCGCGCAAATGCAGCGGAACCTCGGCGGATTTGACCTCCTCGATAGCTGCCATAGCGTTCCCGATCGCCTCCACGACGCCGTTCGATTTAGGGCTTTCGACCGCAAACAGGATCGCCTGAACGACGTTTAGCCGCGCTTCGGGCCAACCGTTGTTCCGGTAAGCGTCCAAAGCACTGATCGCCTGTACCAGCGCTTGCGGATTAGCCAGGCCGATATCCTCGCTGCTGGCGGCGATCAACCGGCGGATAAAGGTCATCGGATCCATCCCCAGCTTCTCCACGGCATAGAGGAACCAGAATACCGCCGCATCGCTGGAACCGCGAATCGACTTGTGGAACGCAGACAACACGTCGTATTGCGTCGACTCGTCCGCTTTGACCAGCGGCCGACGGATCGATTCCTCCGCCACCTCAAGCGTGACATGCACCGTGCCGTCCGATTGCGGCGGCGTGGTCATCGCGGCCAGCTCCAGGGCATTCAGCGCGCGCCGAATGTCGCCGTTAGCCATCGCGGCAATGTGCAGCAGCGCCTCCTCGTCGACCTGCAGCGGCATGAAGCCAAGCCCTTTCTCTTGATCCGCCAAGGCCCGCCGCATCGCGATCAGCGAATGCTCTTTCGTCAGCGATTCTAGTTGGAACAACGTGGAGCGGCTCATTAAGGCGCCGTTGACGTAGTGGAACGGATTTTCCGTCGTTGCGCCGATGAAGATGATCGTTCCTTTTTCCACCGCCGGCAGCAAGGCATCCTGTCTCGAACTGTTAAATCGATGGACCTCATCCAGGAACAGGATCGTTTTCGTGCCGTAAAAAGCTTTGTCGTTCTGCGCCTTTTCGATGACCTCGCGAACGTCCTTCACCGACGCATCCACCGCGTTTAACCGAACGAATTCCGCCTGAGTATGGTTGGAAATAATGTGGGCAAGCGTCGTTTTGCCGCATCCCGGAGGGCCGTACAGCAAAATCGAGGACACCTGATCGGCTTCGATCGCTCGCCGCAGCAGCTTGCCCGGGCCAACGATATGCTCCTGTCCGATATATTCATCGAGGGAGGTTGGCCGCATCCGGTCGGCTAGCAGCCGCCCCGCCGGGCTTTGCTCCTGATTGAAAGAAAACAAATCCACCTTCAAGTCACTTCCTTGATCGTTAGCATGATTAACGTGATAAATGGAATGAACCCAAACTTATTCTAGCATACCTTACGTAAAAAACACTTATAGTCGTTCTTTCGCTTTTCCAGCGGCCGGAAATATGAGTTAATATAGATGTCGGGCCGACGAATCACGGGAAAGGGGGCTGATCGAAGTGATTACAGTGAGTGAGGTGGCTGCCGCGTAAGCGGCACCGCAATAAAACGGGGGGCTGGGAACAGCCTCCCTTATTTATGTTTGACGATACCTGTGTTAAGATAGATCCAGTAAAAACCAAATTTTGACTTTATTAAAAGTCACAAAGTCGGCTTTTCCACACCGAGAAGGTAGGATGAAGCGACGACCAAATCAAATTTTGAAAGGGGGAAGCGAGCATGTTGACTTATGTCGTAACAGTAGTTGAGGACGGACCACGAAATAAGGAGGTACATGATCGTGAATTACAAAAATGGAAAGGATGTTCTTCCCCCTAGGCTGTTGCAGGAGCTCCAAACCTATATTCAAGGTGAGCTGCTGTACATTCCCAAACCGGAACGGTCGAGGGCGTTATGGGGAGAACTGAGCGGATCCCGCATCTCCATCGCCAAGCGGAACGAAGAGATTTTCCGCCTTTATCGCGCCGGGAGCACGGTTCGGGATTTAGCCGGAAGATTCCACCTCTCCGATGAAAGCATCCGCAAAATTTTAACCAAAATGCGCAGCCTAAGACAACCCGCAGCCGTGACCGAGTAACCGGCAATGAGGGATCATCCAATGACAAATTTGAATATAAACCATAAGCCAAGACCGGCTGGTCTTGGCTATATTTATGTAGAATCAGGTATAATGGAGTCATATCCTACTTGTAGCCTATTCTAAACTGAGGTGACCCCCTTGACGCAGCAACAGCAACCCGATCAAGCTTCTACCTCCGCGAAAGCGGTAAAAATATGCGCCTATTGCGGCAAAGCGAAGCCGCTCGGCGAATTCCTGCGCCGCACCGGCAAGCGCTCCGGCAAAGGCTCGCGCCGCGGCGCCTGCCGCAGCTGCCGGGCGCAGCGCAAGCAGCAGCCGGCCCAGGCCGCGGTGCCCGAGCCCGCTGGCACAGCACTTGCGGCGCCAGCGGCAGTGCCCGCCGCGGCGGCGCCAAGCCGCGGCGGCCGCGCAGGCGAAGCCGCGGCCGGGCCAAGCGTGCCGCCGGGCGCGGAGGTCGCCGCCGGCACGGCCAAGGCGGCGCGCAAACGCAAGCGCAAGCGCCGCAGCAAAAAGGCCGCGGCACAGGTCGCGGCCTTGAAAGACGGCGCAAGCGCCGCCAATGCGGCGCCGGCCGCAGCTGCGGGCCGGCTAAGCGCCGACGCCGCGCTGCCCAAGCGGCGGATCAAGCGGGCGCTGCCTGCCCCGCCCCCGAAGGCTGAGGGTCCCGACGTTCGGACCCTGCGCCCGAACCGGAACGGCATGATCCGCCTGCGCGGACGCACCGACAAAGGTCGGCGCTGGCAGCAGGAGATCGACTTTGATCTGGCCGTCACGCTCGTGCGCGAGCATATGGCAGTCGTCGTCAATCCGTTTACCATCCGGCGTTTGTATACCAACAAGGCGTTCCGCCAGTATATTTTGAAACGGGATGATTACACTTGCTTCTTTTGCGGAGAATACGGCGATACGATCGACCATCTGTTGCCTAAGGCCAAGGGAGGTCATACGACTCCGGTCAACTGCGTATGTGCCTGCAACCTGTGCAATCAGAGTAAAGCCGACC
This sequence comes from Paenibacillus sp. FSL R7-0216, assembly GCF_037969915.1. Lineage (NCBI taxonomy): Bacteria > Bacillati > Bacillota > Bacilli > Caryophanales > Paenibacillaceae > Paenibacillus > Paenibacillus sp. FSL R7-0216. The sequence continues at coordinate 3,828,990 of NZ_CP150222.1, forward strand.
GGTGGCTGGACGACTTTATGCAGGATGACGCGCTGTAAAGCTCCGTTTAATACGCGCTCCAAACAACCCTATTGGTGCACTTCTATTCGAAGAATCGAATACAATCCGCCCGCTTTGGCGATTTTGACCGAATATATATGAAATTTCATATACATTCGTACCTGCTAGAGCCGTTTGCCCTGAATCTATGCGAAAAACCGAATACAATTCGGTTTTTCCGCCATCTTCGGTATGTTATATATGAAAAATCGAATACATTTTCGCCCCCGTAAAACATCGCGTTGTACCTAGGCAGGTTTCCAAGAGAAGCCCGAGTGCGTGCATGCATGATTCCCTCTCCTGAACGAAAGGGATAATGCAGCAACCGCCCCCCTTCACTCTTCACCTTAATGAAAGGGATAATGGTGAAGGGAAATCTCAACCCCCTATTGAGCATCATCCCTCACGCCCGTGAGCTTAAGCTTCCAAGCTCACCTTAGCCGCATACTCCGACGCCTCATCGCCAGAGACGTAATCCGGCAGCCTCTCGCCATGCAACAGCCACAGCTCGTGCAGCGCGCGGGTGCAGCCGACGTAAAGCAGCTTGGCGTCTTTAGTCCCATAATGCTCCTGATCCACGTCCGTCACGATCACCGCATCGAACTCCAGTCCCTTCGACAGGTATACCGGCAACACCGATACGCCGCCGGCGTATTGCGTCAGCTCCCCGTTAATCAGGTTTGCTTCCAGCCCGCCTTCGCTTAACGCGGCATACAGCTCTTCCGCCTCCCGCATCGTTCGGGTTAATACCGCCGCCGTACGGAACGAACCGCCCTGCACCTTATCCAGCGCCTTCCGAATCAGCGCCAGCCGCTTCTCGCCATCCGCCTCCAGCAGCCGCACCGGCTCCCCGCTGCGAAATACCGGAACAGCCAGCAAATCCGCCCCAACGCCCCGCTCGAGAATCTCATTCGCGAATTGGATGATCTCCATCGTCGATCGATAGCTGCGCGTTAACGCAAAATAAGCGGTTTCGTCCGGCCGGAATAACTGCTTCATCTCATCCCAATGGCGCACTCCCTTGTAATAATGGATGCCCTGCGATAAATCCCCGAGAATCGTAAAGGAATGCCCCTTAACGAAACGGTCCAGCACATGAACCTGGAATGGAGCAAAGTCCTGGGCCTCGTCGATGACGACGTGGTCGAAGGTCTGATTTCCGTCGATCTCATTGATCAATGTGTACAGGTACAACAGGGCGGCCAGATCTTCTTCCTTAACGGCATTTTTCTTCAAACGAGCTTGCGTATCCTTCCAAATGCCCGCCGGAATCCGGTCCGAGACATTAACCATCCCTTCCGTCCCGCCGCTCTTCCGAATGCCAAACAACTCCCGGTACAGGCTGAGCGGCGTAAGCTCCGGCCACTTTTTGGCATAGCTTTTTTCCCGTTGCTGGGCCTTTTTCTTCCGATCCTTGAGCGCAGCCGCCGACGGTGCCTTCTTCAGCTCCATTTCGATCCAGCGATGAATGCGTGCCAGCACCCGTTCCTTACGGCGGGCCACCGGATAGTGGCGGTATTCGCCTTCAAACCAGATCAGGATTTCTTTGCGCGGCAGTCGCGCCCCTTCCCAAGGCTCGAAATCGCCTTCGGGCACGCAGCCGGATTCGAGCGTGCTCACAGCCGCGTCGATGATCTCCTTAAACGCCATCGAACCCTTAAAGCGTCCAGGCAACTCCGCATCCCGCCATGTTTCCGCGCCCCTTGCCCCGCCGTCAAACCACCGCGACAACGCCTCGGAACCATCGGACGGGACCTCATCCAGCTCCAATACCTTCGCCGCCCAATCGCTGAATGTGCTCTGCTGGATGTCTCCTACTCCCAGCTCGGGCAACACTTCCGAAATATAATCGATAAACATATGGTTTGGCGCAAAAATGACCAGCCGTTCCGCTTTAATCTGCTCCTTATACTGATACAGCAAAAAAGCTAGCCGATGCAGCGCCACGGTTGTTTTCCCGCTGCCGGCTACGCCTTGGATAATCAGCGCCGTATTTTTCGCCGCACGGATAATTTGGTCCTGCTCGGCCTGAATCGTCGAGACAATGTCGCGCAAGCGGTTGTCCTTGTTCTCGCCGAGGCGATAAACAAGAAACTCATCCGATACAGCCGGGCCATCGCCGTCGCGGTTATACGTATCCACGACCCGGTCCAAAATCCCTTTACGGATCACGATGTTCCTCTTCAAATAGACCAAGCCTTCGATCAAGCCCTCAGGCGCCACATAAGAGGCATCATCCCCGCCGGTAAACGAGTAGAACAGGCTGGCCACCGGCGCGCGCCAGTCGATGACGATGGGGTCTTTTCCGTCTTGGTCGCCAACGCCAACCTTGCCGATATAAAGCGGCGTTTTTCTTCTTCCCTGCTCCTCGAAATCCAGCCGCCCAAAATACGGTTCATGGATCGATTGCTCCAGCTGTTTACGTTGGCTCTCCCGATTCTCTTCAAGAAGTTGTTCGGTAAAGTCCTGCCCGGTGTACACCGGAATCGAACGCAGTCGCTTAAGCTGCTGGTCGATCTCTTCCAAGGTGCGGTCAAGCCGCGCCTTCTCTTCTTGATAGGCACTTTGAAAATCATCCATTTCAGTTACCTCCTAAGGTTTTTGTGCACTCCAGACTCAAAAGGAGTTTCATTATACCACTACCTCCATCCAAAAGGCGAATTTTCTCAAAAAGAAAGACGCGGATCCAGCTAGCCTTAGGCGCCCTGACCGCGTCTTCATGATCTCATCTTCCTCTATGCTTTATCCGATGGGCGCTTCAAGCGCCCCACTTCAGCTTCTTGGCAAGCTCCTGAATCATGCGCGCACGCTCCCGCGTTCCAGCAATTCGCGTACCGCCACGCTAACCATGATCAAGCCAACGACCGGCGGCACGAACGAGTTGCTGGCCGGCGGCTGCTTGGCCTTGCGGATTTTGGCGCCGGCCGGAGCGATTTTCTCCGTGACATCCTGGCGAGGCTTCACCGGAGGTTCGGTTGAGAAGACAACCTTTACGCCCTTCTTGATCCCGTCCTCGCGCAATTTCGTCCGAATCACTCGAGCCATCGGATCCATATGGGTTTTCGAGATATCCGTGACTTGGAATTTCGTCGGGTCCATTTTGTTGGCGGCCCCCATACTCGACAAGATCGGGATCTTCCGCTTCAGACATTCCTTGATCAGATGGATTTTGTAAATGATCGTATCCGAGGCGTCCAGCACGTAATCAATCTCGTGTTTAAACAGTTCCTCGTATGTCTCTTCGGTATAAAACATATTCAGCGCGATCGTTTCGCACTCCGGGTTGATCAGCTTGACCCGATCGCACATTAAATCAGCTTTCTTCTGTCCGATCGTCGTCGTCAAGGCATGAATTTGCCGGTTGATGTTCGTGATATCGACGACGTCCTTGTCAATCAGGATGATTCGCCCGATCCCGGTTCTGGCCAGCCCTTCGACCGCCATCGCCCCTACGCCGCCAATACCGAGCACGGCCACCGTGCTATTCTTAAGAATATCCAGTCCCTCCGCCCCGATGGCGAGTTCTGTCCGCGAAAATTGATGAAGCATGGTCTAGTGTACCTCCCGATAGGTTGACATCTTATATATGATAGGACAAATCTAAGCTTGGAAGCAAGTTGTTCCAGCTAAACAAAAGACTCTCCAACAGGAGAGTCTTTTCCAATTTATAGCTCGTTCTTCAAACGCCCAATTCTACTTCTTCGCTTCCGCCAACTTCGGCGCGAGCTTGATATGGAGTTGATCAAGCTGCGATCCGTCGACTTCGGAAGGAGCGTTCATAAGCAAATCCGTCGCGCTGGCCGTTTTCGGGAAAGCGATCGTTTCGCGCAGGTTGGAACGGCCCGTCAGCAGCATCACCAAGCGGTCGAAGCCGAAGGCAATTCCGCCGTGCGGCGGTGTGCCGTATTCGAACGCGTCCATCAGATAGCCAAATTTGTCTTGGGCTTCCTCTTGCGACAAGCCGATTGCTTTAAACATCTTCTCCTGCACATCGCGTTTGTAAATCCGCATCGAGCCGCCACCAACTTCGTAGCCGTTCAGCACGAGGTCGTAAGCTTGAGCGAGGATTTTGCCCGGGTCCGTGTCAAATAGAGAAAGATCCTCCTCACGCGGGCGGGTGAACGGATGATGCTCGGCGATATAACGTTTTTGCTCCTCGTCCCAGCCCAGCAACGGGAAGTCGACCACCCAAGCAAATTTATAGACGCTGTCGTCGATCAAGCCGAGATCGCGGCCGATTTTCAGGCGCAACGCACCGAGAACGTCCGCGACAACCTTTTTATTATCCGCGGAGAACAACAGCAGGTCGCCTTCTTCCGCGCCGGTGCGTTCCTTGATCGCTTCGATTTCCTGTTCCGTAAAGAACTTCACGATCGGACCGCGGAATTCGCCTTCCTTCACTTGAATCCAGGCGAGACCCTTCGCGCCGTAACGGGCCGCATAAGGTCCAAGATCGTCGATATCCTTCCGGCTCCATGTCCCGCAACCTTTGGCGTTCAGGACTTTCACTTCGCCGCCCTTCTCGATAACGGAGGCGAACACCTTGACGCCGCTTGTAGCAACCAGGTCGCTAACATTCACGAGCTCCAGGCCGAATCTGAGATCCGGCTTATCCGAGCCGTACTTATCCATCGCATCGGCATAGCTCAGGCGCTGGAACGGCGTAGGAATATCGATTCCCTTTGTTTCCTTGAACAGACGCACCACTAGCTTCTCCATCATCTCCAGCAGTTCGTCGCGCGACAGGAACGAAGTCTCAATGTCGACCTGCGTAAATTCCGGCTGGCGGTCAGCACGCAAATCCTCGTCGCGGAAGCAACGGGCGATTTGGTAGTAGCGTTCGATTCCGCTGACCATGAGCAGTTGCTTGTAAAGCTGAGGCGATTGCGGGAGAGCGAAAAATTCGCCCGGATGCACGCGGCTCGGCACAAGATAATCGCGCGCGCCTTCCGGCGAGCTCTTGGTCAGGATCGGAGTTTCTACTTCAATAAATCCTTCTCCGTCAAGGAAATCGCGGAACACCTTAGCCGCTTTGGAGCGCAGCCACAGCGTTTGCTGCATTTCCGGACGGCGCAGGTCGAGGTAACGGTATTTCAAGCGCAGCGATTCATCGACTTCGACGCCGTCTTCAATGAAGAACGGCGGCGTTTTCGCTGCATTCAACACTTCAATTTCCGTAATTTGCACTTCGATGTCACCGGTTGGCAGATTCGGATTGACCGTTTCGGCGTCCCGGGCTACGACTTTCCCCGTGACGGCCAGCACGTATTCGCTGCGCACCCGGTCGGCGATTTGCAGCGCTTCACCGGAATAAGCCGGATTAAAGACAATCTGTACGATACCGCTGCGATCACGCAGATCGATGAACAGGACGCCCCCCAAGTCGCGGCGGGTTTGCACCCAGCCGTTTAATGTAACGGTTTCTCCGATGTTCGCGGTACTCAGTGTCCCGCTTTGATGCGTTCGTTTCATCGTAACTCCCCTTTTCGCGTTTTCGTTTTGTTTATAGTTTTGGTTATTTTAGCTCTTGAATCAGTTCGCTTAACTTCACTGTGCGCTGCTCGCCGTTTTCCATTGACTTCAGCGCGATTTCTCCGCGTTCCAGCTCATCGTCGCCGAGAATCGCGGTGTAGCGCGCCTGCATCCGGTCGGCGGATTTCATCTGCGCTTTCATCTTCCGGCCCAGGTAATCGCGTTCGGCGGAGATTCCCGCTTGCCGCAGCTTAAACAGCTGGGTCGTAATTTCCTTATCCGCCGCTTCGCCCAAGGCGATGAGATATACGTCAAGCGGCTTGACGGCGCCGACTTCGATCTCCTGCTTCTCCAGAATCAATGCAATCCGTTCGAGTCCCATTCCGAACCCGATGCCCGGCTGATCCGGGCCGCCCACCTCAGCCACCAGTCCGTTATAACGTCCGCCGCCGCCGATCGTATCGATCGCACCGATGCCTTGAGCCTTATATTCAAACGCAGTGTGCGTATAGTAGTCCAATCCGCGGACGAGACGAGGATTGATCACATAATCGACCTCCATCGCACTCAGCAGCTCCTGCACTTTCGCGAAATGTGAAGTACATTCCTCATCTAAGCTATCCAGAATGGAAGGTGCGCCAACGAACTTGTCCTGATCGTTCTTGCAGTCGAGCACACGCAGTGGATTGCGTTCCATCCGAGCTTGGCAGTCTTTGCACAAGCTGTCCTTCATCGGCAGCAGGAACGCAAGCAACTTCTCACGATAGGCCGCCCGGCTAGCCGGATTACCAACGGAGTTGATCTCCACCTTTACGCCTTGCAGCCCCAGTTCGCGGCAAAACTGGTAACCCAGTGCCACGACTTCGGCGTCGATCGCCGGATCCGTCGCCCCAAACGCCTCTACCCCAAACTGGTGAAATTGGCGCTGCCGCCCGGCCTGTGGACGCTCATAGCGGAACATCGGCCCGATATAATACAGCTTGCTGACATCCGGTTCGCCGTAAAGCTTGTTCTCCACATAGGAACGAACGACGCCGGCGGTTCCTTCCGGACGCAGCGTCATGCTGCGCTCCCCTTTATCCAGAAACGTATACATTTCCTTCTCGACGATATCCGTCGTTTCCCCTACGCCCCGTTCGAACAGCGAGGTCTGCTCAAAAATCGGGGTACGGATTTCCCGGTAGTTAAAGCGCCGGCACAAATCTCTGACCTTCTCCTCGATAAATTGCCATTTCTCGACGGTTCCCGGCAGCAAATCTTGCGTACCCGTCGGTTTCTGAAAAGCCATATCGTTCATCCTCCATCTCAGACTCGTAAGCCAAAATAAAAAATCTCCCGTTCCTGTTTGATTCAAACAGGGACGAGAGATCGGTTCGCAATCACCCGTGGTGCCACCCACATTCCGAATTCGAAACCTGAGGTTGCCCAGTCACACTGACTGCGCGGCGTCCTCCATGTTCGCCTTCGCTTTAAGCGGTTATCGCCCGCCTACGCCATACGTCTACTCTCCAAGCGAAGGGTCGCTCTGGGATTTCGCCGTCGGTTCTCGGGGAAGTCTTTCGTTCAATCATCACCGGAATCCTTCCAGCCTGCTTCGCCATCCGAGTAACGGATTTGATACGTCCGTTAGACCGCCGTCGAAGTCGGGGATTCCTCTCTGTGGATGTGGGGTTGCACTACTTTCTCCCGTCATCGAATATTAGATGCAGTTCAAAAGGTCACACTGTTATTTTTAGATTGTATGAAACCACCGCGCTAAAGTCAAGCCCGGACCCTTGAAAAATGTCTAAACAAAGAAAAAAACCTGTCACCAACGGGGTGCAGGTCCAAAAGGTATTATATTAAAAGGGGGTCATGCTGTTATTATAAACAAGCAATGTTAAGGGAACATGTATCTAATATTACAGTTATATTACAGAGCGTATTGAAAGCTCCAATCGGATTACGGCTCGGCGATGTAAGCTCCCTGCTCGCGCAATTTTCGCACGACGGTCTCATAATCGCTATCCTTAACGCTTGCGCTAAGTACGTATTTCCATCCTTGGGGCTCGTCACTGGTGTCGATGAGGGATTCCGACGCCATCGGCCGGTCCCCGGAAACGGCTTCGCTGCGCTCTCCGTTTAATGAATCACCCGCATATCGCTCTCCCATGACCGTAACGGGCAGCACACTCTGGACACCCCGCACCGTTCCGGGCACTGGAACGATTCCCGGGTTGTTCGCGCCCGATGCGCTGATTACCCCGTTATTTAAAGGTAACAGCGGAACCTGGAGCCGGTCGTCCTCTCCCCATTCGTTTGATACATGACCTGCTTCAACCTCATTGATATTGTAGGCCCGCAAAGTAATGCGCGCGCCTTCCACCTGATCTTCCGTATTGAAATAGGCCTGAATATGTTGGGTCATGCCCCATACCTCCTTATGATCAACTTCAGCTTCCCGGCCGAGGCAGCCATTCAGTAGAGGGCTTCGCCTCCGGCATCACAGCATCAAAGCGCTCCGGCTCGGCTAAGCGGGCCGACACCCGGGCTTCGCTGCGATGTCCTACCGGGATGAGCGGAATGGATTGCCAATCTCTCGATTTCGCGGATTGGTGCACGGTCAGCAACTCCTTTGGTCGTGTAGCTCTTTACCACAAGGTTGTACCAAAAACGGTCCGCTTATCCTTTAGAACCGCAAATCCTTCATTAAATTTAGAGGAAAATTTTCCATCTTGAGGTATAATGGGTCCAAATCCCGCATAAGGAGGTTTCCTCACATGAACCATTTGGGCTTTCGCCTACGCCATCCTACCCTAGACGATGCCCAGGCCGTTTGCGATCTGGTTGCCGTTTGCGACACCGAAGATCTCGGAGCGCCCGACATCGTTCTGGATGATGTTCTGAACATGTGGTCAGGCTTCGACCTGGATCATAACGTATGGGTGGCCGAGGATGAGAACGACGATCTGGTCGGATACGCCTTTCTAGAAGAGGACAGCGAAGAGAAGTTGTTCAGCTATGGCTGCGTACGGCCCTCCGCTCGCGGACGAGGAGTTGGTGCCGCGCTCGTGGCCGTGCTTGAAGCGCGTGCCCTGGCGCTCCGGGACGAATCCGGCAAGACCAAGCGCCTGCAAGGCATGATTCCCTCCTCGTGCAGCGATGCCGCAGCCTTGTTTGAGGGCCACGGGTTTGCCCCTATCCGCTACTTCAAACGGATGACACTCCGTTTGGAAGCCGAACCGGCTGCCGGTGTTTTGCCGGAACGCTTCGCCATTGTACCGTACGTTAAGGGACGAGACGAACAGGCCGTCTACGAAGCCTACACGGAAGCATTCGCCGACCATTGGGATTTTGCTGTGCCTTCCATCGAGAAGTTTATCGAAAGAACGCAACTGCCAACTTTCGAAGAGCGCTGGTGGCTGATCGCTTGGGATTCCGAGGAGGATACCGTTGCCGGTTTTGCGTTATGCCGCATGAGTGAAGACTTGTTGTTCATTGAACATTTGGGCGTCCGCCGCTGTTACCGAGGTCGCGGTCTGGCACTGGCACTACTGCAGAATGTATTCGCTTCTTCCTACCGGGCGGGGCAAATCAACGTCTCCCTTGGCGTCGACGCCGCTAATCCAACGGGGGCTTACCGCCTTTATGAGAAAGCCGGGATGAAACCGGAAAATGAAATCAGCATTTATGAGAAAACCTTCCCGATTTCGGCCTCATAAAGAGAAGCGGGCCAGACGCACTTGATTCTTTGCGTCTTGGCCCGCTTTTGCCTCTTCATATTTAGATCTCGCCACTAGGGCTGTCCACAATCAAGGTGACCGGCCCCCAGTTCGTCAGCCCAACGTCCATTTCAGCACCGAACACCCCGGTTTCAACCGTCAATCCTTTAGCTCGAAGCAATTCATTAAACCGCTCGTACAGCGGCTCAGCCATTTCCGGCCGGGCCGCCGCCATAAAGTTCGGACGTCTGCCCTTGCGGCTATCGCCGTATAGGGTAAACTGAGAGACCGATAAAATCGCCCCGCCGATCTCCGTTACCGCGAGGTTCATTTTACCCGCTTCGTCTTCAAAAATCCGTAAGCCGGCGATTTTCTCCGCTAAATAGGCTGCATCCTGTTCGGTGTCCTCATGCGTCACGCCTACCAGTAGCATAAGACCGGGGCCGATCGCTCCGACCGTTTCTCCCCCTACGTTCACACGCGCCTCGCGGCAGCGCTGCACGACTACTCTCATCGATCTTCGAATCCTTTCTATCCGTTACTGCATGATCCGGTGTACCGTGTACACATCCTTCACCCGTTTGATCTTCTCCACAACAGACTGCAGATGATCGGTATTGCGGATCAGGATCGTCATATGCACCAAAGCCATTTTGTTCTTATCCGATCGGCCCGAAACGGCCGAAATATTCGTTTTGCTCTCCGATACCGCCTGTAACACTTCGTTTAGGAAGTTGCGGCGGTCGTGGCCGGTAATTTCGATGTCGACGCTGTAATTCGCTTCGATGGCCTCTTCCCATTCCACGTCTATCACGCGTGCGGCTTCTTCGCCGTCACCTCCGCCCGGAATGTTCGGGCAGTCGCTCCGATGCACCGATACGCCGCGGCCGCGGGTGATGTAGCCAACAATATCGTCGCCCGGAACCGGGTTACAGCATCTAGCAAAGCGGACAAGCAAATTGTCGATGCCCTTAACGACAACGCCATTCGTTGGACGGTGTCTGCGTTCTTCCGGTGCTTTTACTTCCTTGACCTCCGAGGTCAACTCGATATGCCCGGAAGCCTCTTCCTGTTCCTTGCGCAGCTTCTCGGTCAGCTTGGTCACGACCTGCGAGGCGGTGATCCCGCCGAACCCGATCGCCGACAGCATGTCGTCGATGTCGTTGAAGGCGTATTTCTTCGCCGCCTCCAGCAGCTTGTCGTCGCTCATCCATTGGAAAGGCTCGATTCCTGCCCGCTTCAGCTCGCGTTCGATCGCCTCGCGGCCTTTTTCCACGTTCTCTTCGCGTTTTTCCTTCTTGAACCATTGCTTGATTTTGCTGCGGGCATGGGAGGATTGGGCGATTTTCAACCAGTCCTGACTTGGTCCGTACGAATGCTTGGACGTGAGAATCTCCACAATGTCCCCGGTTTTCAGCCGATGATCCAGCGGCACGATCCGTCCGTTCACCTTGGCCCCGATCGTCCGGTTCCCGACCTCGGTATGGATGCGGTACGCAAAATCCAGCGGCACCGAGCCCGCCGGCAACTCGATGACTTCCCCGGACGGCGTAAATACAAAGACGAGGTCCGAGAAGAAATCCATTTTCAGCGATTCCACGAACTCCGAAGCATCCTTCGCTTCATGCTGAAGCTCCAGGATTTCGTTAAAGAACGTGATTTTATTTTCCAAACCGCCGGTACCTGTGCCTTCCTTATATGCCCAGTGCGCCGCGATCCCGTATTCGGCCGTCCGGTGCATCTCCCAGGTGCGGATCTGAACCTCCGTGGGTTCCCCGTTCGGGCCAACGACCGTCGTATGCAGCGACTGGTACATGTTCGCCTTCGGCATGGCGATGTAATCCTTAAACCGCCCCGGCATCGGCTTCCACAACGTATGGATGATCCCCAGAGTCGCGTAACAGTCCTTGATATTGTCAACGATGATGCGAATGGCCAGCAGATCGTAAATTTCGTTGAACTGCTTGTTTTTCATCGTCATCTTCTTATAGACGCTGTAAATATGCTTTGGGCGCCCCGACAAATCCGCCTGCACGCCCATTTCCTCTAACTTCTCAAAGATGCGAGCGATGACGTTCTTGATGTACTCCTCGCGCTCCGCCCGTTTCTTTCGCATCAAGTTAGCAATCCGGTAATATTGCTGCGGGTTCAGGTATCGCAGGGCGATATCTTCCATTTCCCATTTGATGGCCGAAATCCCCAGACGGTTGGCAATCGGGCAGAAAATCTCCAACGTTTCGTAGGCGATTCGACGCTGACTCTCCTCCGACTGGTATTTGAGCGTTCGCATATTGTGCAGTCGGTCCGCCAGTTTAATGACGATCACCCGAATGTCCTGTGCCATCGCTATGAACATTTTGCGGTAGTTCTCGTTCTGCTGCTCCTCTTTGGATTGGAATTTAATCCGCTCCAACTTCGTCAACCCGTCGACGAGCAAAGCACAATCGCTGCCGAAATGCTCCTGTATCTCCTTTAAAGACACCGTCGTGTCTTCGACCACGTCATGAAGCAGGGCCGCAATGACCGACAGCGCATCCATTTGCATGTTTACAACAATATCCGCCACAGCCAAAGGATGAAGAATATAAGGTTCTCCGGATTTGCGAACCTGTCCGTGATGGGCTTCGTCCGCAAACTCGTACGCTTCCCGAATCCGATCGAGATCCGGTTCCTTTATATAGGCAGACGCCTTTTCGAGTAATTGCTCTATGCCCATTGAGATCCTGTTGATTCCTTTCTATATGAAAATATACTGAAAAAACGCATACAAGAGCATAATTCGCCTCATTTTGATTTCCTATAATTATGACTCTTGCGTTCCCTTCCGTCAACTCCGGGTATTGTCCCTGCACCAAGGACATCGGCATGGCTGAGCCTTCATGCAACCCTGGCCGTATGCCTACAGGCAAACCTAGGGAATGATGATGGAAGGATCAAAGGCAAAAGTCAAGTAATTTTCTGTTGAAAATTGTCGGCATAGTCATTATCCTATTAAGGATAGTTATCTTATGAACGTACCTATAGAGGAGTGAACGCGTTGCAACGTGAAATTCAAGTTAACGAGAAAGTCCCGTTCGGACCTGGCGTGCTGTTAAGCCTGCAGCACTTGTTTGCCATGTTCGGAAGCACGGTGCTGGTGCCTAACCTGTTTGGCGTAGACCCCGGCATGATCCTGCTAATGAACGGCATCGGCACCCTGCTCTACATCCTCATCTGTAAAGGAAAAATCCCTGCCTATCTGGGCTCCAGCTTTGCTTTCATCGCACCGGTTCAGGCGGTTCTGCTGAGTCATCCGGGGAACGGCTACGCCCTAGCGCTCGGCGCGTTCATCGTCACCGGCGTCATCTTCCTCTTGGTCGCCCTGCTGATCAAGTATGCCGGTACCAAGTGGATCGATGTTGTGTTTCCGCCTGCAGCCATGGGTGCCATCGTAGCTCTGATCGGTCTGGAGTTGATTCCGGTCGCTGCCGGAATGGCCGGATGGATCAGTGATGGCTCGGAGGGCTGGACGCCCAACGGGACGTACATCACGCTGTCGCTCGTAACGTTAGGCGTTACGGTACTTGGCGCGGTCTTGTTCCGCGGTTTTCCAAAGATCATCCACATCCTGATCGGGATCGTTGCCGGTTATGTACTAGCCTACTTCATGGGCGAGGTGGACACCGCGGCTATTGCCAATGCGAAATGGTTTACCCTGCCGACGGTAACGACGCCGCAATGGGATACCTCCGCCATCATCTCGATCATACCGGTCGCGCTGGTCGTTATCGTGGAGCATATCGGCCATCTGCTGGTGACAAGCAACATCGTGGGCAAGGACTTGTCCAAGGATCCGGGCCTGCATCGATCGCTCATGGGGAACGGGATTTCTACGATCCTCTCCGGTTTTGTAGGATCGACGCCGAACACGACCTATGGGGAGAACATCGGCGTCATGGCGTTAACCCGCGTGTATTCCGTATTCGTAATTGGCGGCGCGGCCATCTTCGCGATTTTGCTTTCCTTCTCCGGGAAGTTCTCCACGTTGATCGCCGTGATCCCGCCTCCCGTTATGGGCGGTGTGTCCCTGCTCTTGTTCGGCGTGATCGCGGCCTCGGGCTTGCGTATCTTCGTTGAGCAGAAGGTCGACTTCTCCAAGCCGACCAACATGTTGTTGACGACGATCGTGCTCGTCATCGGTCTTAGCGGCACCACGCTGACCATGGGCAATGTCGCGCTGAAGGGCATGGCGCTGGCAACGATCGCGGGGATCCTGCTTAGCTTGTTCTTCAAGCTGATTCAGGTCCTGAAGCTAAGCAACGACAATGAGGACGCTGCGCATTAAGCTCACTCACTTAACAAACAAGGGGCTGTAGCCATGGATCACATGGCTACAGCCCCTTCTCTTCTTCGGCTTATTCGTACTTCACAAGCGAGAATACATCGATTTCCGGCAGCTTCTTGCGGCCGTTCAACTCGCTGAGCTCGATCAAGAACGCGGTGCCGACGACGTTGCCGCCCAACTGGCGAACCAGATTAACGGAGGTAGAAATCGTCCCCCCGGTTGCCAGCAAATCGTCAGCGATTAGGACGTTTTGCCCCGGTTTCACCGCATCGCTATGCATCGCCAAACGGTCCTTACCGTACTCCAGGTCGTATTCCACCTCAATCGTTTCATAGGGAAGCTTCCCGCTTTTGCGAATCGGCACAAACCCCACGCCCAGCGCGTAAGCCAGCGGCGCGCCAACCACGAAACCACGAGCCTCGGGACCGGCGATCAGATCGATCTTAAGATGGGACACCAACTGCTTCAGTTCATCGACCGCCTTGCGATACATGGCGCCGTCATTCAACAGCGTGGTAATGTCCTTGAAACTGATGCCAGGCTGAGGAAAATCAGGAATCACCCGAATGTACTCTTTAAAATCCAAACCAATCTCCTCCTAGTTCAAATGCGTGCGAAATCATTTCATTTTCTCGAAAAATCATTTATGAAGCTCCCTGAATATGGGTAAGCATCCATTCAGTAATTTCCGGCACCCGACCAAACTGCAGCATCTGCTCGATCTCAGCCAGCACTCCCAGCTCTCGATAACGGCTTGAGGTTTCCAAGGCCTGCTTGGAAGGTGACGGATGGAGCCGAATCATTCCAGATGCCCGGATAATAAATCCTAGTTCTTCAAACACACCGAGCGACATCTCCAGCATTCGCTGGGACCAGCCGGTACGTTTCGCAAGCGCAGCCAACAGATCTTCCTCGCGCAATCCCTGTTCCGCCCCACGATAGATCAAGCTGTACACCAGCTTGAACTGATCCCGAGAAGGCGGTTCGATTCGCTCCTGCGGCGCTCGCGGCGAATGTAACATATAGATGCGCTCCAATCCGGCAAAAGCGGACATCATCCCGGTCCATCCCTCCGGCGATTCCGGAAGTTCCATGACAAACAGCGTCGTCATCGCGTCTTTCCCCGCCGATTGTGCGAGGTCATTCCCAGGAAGCGCGCCAACGTTCTTATCATATACCCAAACCGGGGTATCCTTCAAATCACGGGACTGGTAAAAAGCGGAACCCGCGTTAAGCACAACGGCGGATGTTCCCGAACCGCAGGCGGGTAGCTTTGCCAGCTTGCCGCGTAGCTCCTCCAGCAGAAGCGCCGGATTCCGGGAGCCGCGGTAATCGAATACCTGCAGGTGCGAGACTGCCAGGTCCTGGATCATCAACTGCGGCTTGCGGGCCCCATTCCATTCGTTAATTCCGGCTTCGGCGACGATATCAACCCGTGCTTCCTCCGCCAGCAGTGAGGCCAAATCGCCCTTGCCGAACGCGACCGCTTCTACGGTCTTTCCGTTTTGGCCGAGAATCAGCTTCAAGTGCTTGCCGTCTTTGCCCATCTGTCGGCACTCCAGTAGTTTCAGATCCTTCAGAAGCAACCTTGGGCAAGCGTTAGCCATACCGAACGGCGCAAGATGCTGAAGCTGCTCGATGGCTTGGAGCGTGACGTCCTTCAAGGAGCAAGCCAAATCCGTTTGCAAGACCGGCACGAAATGCTCTGGACGAAGCCGGTCGGCAGCAAAGGCATTTAGTCGCCGGCCGAATTCCTCCAAATGCTCCCGGCCAAGGGACATGCCCGCCGCGGAAGGATGCCCGCCGTAATGATCCAATAGGTCGGCGCAATCCGTTAACGCTTCGTGAATGTCGAAGCCGGGGATGGAACGGGCCGAGCCTTTACACTCCCCGGTTTCCGGGTGGATGCCCAGCACAATAGTCGGGCGAAAATAACGTTCCAGCAATTTGGAGGCGACGATCCCGACGACGCCGGCGTTCCAGCCTTCGCCGGCTACGACGATCACGTCGGGTAATCCCTCCGCCTCCGCCTGGCCTTCCAATTGCTGAAGCGCCTCTTCAACCATGTCCTCAACGAGCATTTGACGCTCTTTATTAAGCACATCCAGCTCCTCGGCAATCGCTTCAGCCTCTTCCATGCTCTCTGCCGTCAGCAAGGAGACAGCTCGGTTAGCGTGGCTCATGCGGCCACTGGCGTTGATCCGCGGTGCCAATCCAAAGGCGACCGCTGTCGAAGTCACTTCTCCGCTGGACCAGCCGGAGGTCCCGAGCAGCGCCGTCATTCCCGGGAAGGCCGATCGCGCCATCGAGGCGAGACCTGCCTTGACGATGACGCGGTTTTCTCCGGTCAACGGCATGAGATCGGCGATCGTCCCCAAAGCGGCGAGCTCTGTCCATGCTTCAGGGGTTTCATCCCCGAGCAGCGCCTGAGCCAGCTTATAGGCTACTCCGACTCCAGCCAACCCCTTAAAGGGATATGTGCAGTAGGGAAGCTTGGGGTTAATCAAGGCATACGCTTCTGGCAGAACCGCCGGGGGTTCGTGGTGATCGGTGACGATCACATCCATCCCGGCCGCATTGGCGTATGCCACCTGATCAACCGCACTAATTCCCGTATCTACCGTCACGAGCAGCGTAAAGCCCTTCTTATGAAAATGCTCTAATACCGGAATATGCAGGCCGTAACCTTCTTTAGTTCGGTGCGGAATATAAAAGTCATATGTAGCGCCGAGGCGCCTCATCAGATAAATCATCAACGTCGTGGACGAAACGCCGTCGGCGTCGTAATCCCCATAGATCAAGATCCGTTCGCCTTCTTCCACCGCGCGGCGGATACGAGGAACGGCTTCCTTCATGCCGCTAAGCAGTAAGGGGTCATGTTGATCCACAAGGCTTCCTTTTAAGAAAAGCTCCGCCTCCGCTGAGTTCTCCATCCCCCGCGTAACCAACAAAGACGCGAGCAGCGGGGAAATGTTCAAATGACCGGCGAGCCGGCTGGCAGCCTCTTCGTCGCAGGGCAGCGGTGTCCAGCGGTATTTGGAATGAAGCAAAAGCGGCACCTTCTTTCTTCCTGTCAGTTCTTTCCCAGGGCCGGCTTACTGAAGCAAGTTCGGCAAATCGCTATCCGATTCCTCGGTATTGCTCTTGTACGGATACCCCGCCTCATAAGGCGCGACATGAATCCGAACATCAGTGATATGGGAAAATCGGTTTAGTAACAGCATTTTAGCTCGATTGGCGATGTCATTGGCTTCCATAACGGTGATCTTGGGGTTAACGCAAATTTTGGCCGTCACGGTCACATAATGGCCGTTCTCCTGTGCCTTTAAATCGTCTACGGTGATCACACCATGCACGCGCTGTACCGTTTCTACCAATGAAGCGGCATCTTCTTCGCGGAGCTGCGGCGCAGACGAACCGTAGATGGAGCGCTTCACCAGCCGATAGACTTGAAACAGCACATGCAAGGCTACGAGAATCGCTGCACTCGGTTCAAGATACACCATGGCCGGTAAATCCCAGGCTTGGCCTCCCATCGCTCCAAAGACCCCGGCCAGTACAATGACGGAGGAGAACAGGGAATGACGGTGTTTCTCGACGATCGGTTGCAAGTCAAAACCCGCCTTCCTGCGAGAAGACCGCATCTTGATCTGAAACAGGGCTTCCCGTAAAGCCATGGACAGGAGCACGGCCGCCAAGACGAAGGTTTCCGGCGGAGCCGTATCTGCCTCGGCGATGTCGGTGAAAGCCGCAATCCCTAGCTCCACCGCGCCCATGAGCAGAAAGACGGAGAAGAAAATGGTTGGCAGCGGCTCGGGCGCCTCTTTGCCCGTAGGCGTCAAACCGAACTGCCGTAAACGGAGAGTTCCCGGGCCGGGCAGCCTAGCAGCGACGCCAGCGGCGGCATCATACGCGGAATATAAAGCCCCGCCCAGTAAAGCCAAGCTTCCATACAGCAAACCCACCGTCCCCAAGAATACGGCTAGGACGATATCCCCCACGATGCCGGGCCAGGCTGTGGGTGCCGGAATTACGGCTTGTTCTCGTGTCATAATCACCCTCCTGATGCACGTAAAAACGGAAAAGTTGCGAAAGCCGCGTCATAAGACGCGGCTCTATCCATATCCAGCTCATGTATTGGTGGTTCAATCAGGCATAGCGGCCGCTTAGGATGCTTTGGCCGGTTTATGCTTTTGCTTGCTCTTCAGGACGAACCAGAGCGGGCTGGCGATAAAGATGGAAGAATACGCCCCGAACAACAGGCCGATTACCATCGCCAGCGAGAACATCCGGATCGACTCCCCGCCCAGCAGGAAGAGGAAGAACGCAGCTACGAACACCGTTAACGCGGTATACAAGGAACGCATGATCGTTTGCGCTACGCTTTGGTTTACCAGTTTGATCAGATCCTCGCGAGACTTCTGCTTGGAGAAACGCAGATTTTCCCGAATCCGGTCAAAGATAACGATCGTATCATTGATGGAGTAACCGATAATCGTCAATACCGCTACGATAAAGGTCAAATCAACTTCGAGCCGGAAAATGGAGAAGACGGCAATGACCATAAAGGCGTCATGGAGCAACGCTACGATCGCGGCCACAGCAAACCGCCACTCAAACCGGATGCTGACGTAAATGATAATCCCTAGGCAGGAGATCAAAACGGCATAAATTGCGTTGCGTGCCAGCTCCTTGGCCATTTCCGGGTCAACCGTATTCACCTCGAACGAAGCTTTATCGTCCAATTTCGTAATTTCCGCTTTCAGCTTCGCGTCATTATCTTCGCTAAGCACTTTCGTAAAACGGATGTTCATCCGGTCTTGTCCGGGACTGATGGTCGCCTCATTCTCATCGATGCCCAGATTCTTTAGAATCGGGCTGATTTGTTCAGCCGTCAACGGCTTGGACAGCGAGATATCTACATTAGATCCCGCTTTGAAGTCGACGCTATAGTTCAAGCCGAAAAACGACAAACAGATAAGGCCGGCAATCGTCAGAACGATTGACAGGGTGTAGAAGTATTTACTCAGATGGACGTAATCCAAATTCTTTTTAAAGCTCACGAATGTCACGCTCCTTCACACCGAAGTACTTCGGTTTCAACAGCTTGCCGGCTTTAAGCAGCAGGTTCAGCAGGAAACGGGAGAGATAGATATTCGTGGCGATACTAAGTACGATTTCCACGATGAGCACCAAGGCAAAGCCTTTGACGGCCCCCGTACCATACGCATACATAACGGCCGCAACGATGATCGTCGTAATCTGCGAATCCAGTACTGTACGCAGGGAATGCTTGTCCCCGGCTTTGACAGCAGACATAATGCTTTTGCCGGTCCGCATTTCCTCATGAATCCGTTCATTGGTTATGATGTTGGCGTCAACCGCCATCCCGATCCCGAGAATGAAAGCCGCAATCCCCGGAAGGGTTAATGTAAAGTCCGCCCAAACGAACACGAGAATGAGCAGCCAAGTATGCACGATCAGCGTAAACGCAGCAATCAAACCTGGAACCCGGTACATCCCAATCATGAATAACAGGATGAACAGCGAGCCGATCAGACCGGCTTCGATCGTTCTGTCCAGCGATTGTTTACCCAGGGTTGCTCCGACGCTTTGGGAATATTTCTCCGTCAGGTTCAATGGAAGCGCACCAAGGTTAATCTTATCGCGCAATTCCTTCGCTTTATCCAAATCACCGCCAACGCTGATTTGCGCAGACCCATCGGTCAAAACCGCTTGAACGACCGGATCGGAGACCAGTTCTTCGTTCATATAAATCGCCAAGGGTTGGCCCAGCAAGCGTTTGGTTACTTCGGCAAACTTCTCTTTGCTTTTCACTTTAATGCTGACAACCGGTTCATTCATTTGAGTGAATTCCAGTTTAGCCCCGTTGGCGGCAAAGTCCGTGCCGATCATTTCGATCTTGTTGTACTCGTCGGCATTTTTCTCTGTACCGTCCTTACTGCGGAACGTCAGCGAAGCAGGTTCTTTCATCGTCTTGCGTACCGTCTCTTCGTCGGTCACACCGGCCACTTTCAAACGGATCCGGTTTGTGCCTTCCGTCGTTACTTCCGGTTCGCTTGTCCCTAGCTTGTTGGCCCGGTCCTCCAGGCTCTTCGCCGTTTGGATCAAGGACTCCTTCGTGACCTGGCCTCCGCCTTCAAGCGGACTGGCTTCATATAGAATCTCAAAGCCGCCTTTCAGATCAAGGCCGAGACGTACGTTGTTTAACAGGTCGGGAGTTGTCCATGCCATGATGCCAAACGAGACAACCACGACGGTTATGAATGCGATAATTCTTTTCATCCCGTACTTCTTTCCCCTTTCAATTTCTCAATATTCCTATTATAGCGATGGCCGAAAAACCAGTCAATTTATCTAATATTGTCAATTTGATTAACGACCGGCACGAAAAAAAAGATCCCATTCAATCTAAACGGGATCCCCGATAAGCGGACATCGTCATATAGTTCATAAACTGGGTTACTTTCAGAGAAAGAATGTCATTGACCAGTTGATACAAGGGAGGGACTCCGCCCTTCTCGTATTTATGGCTGATACACTCCCAAATGTCAGGTCCAGTGATATGCTCGTACCCGATTAGCTGGAATTCTTCGGCTTTGCTACGGCACAAGCTTTCGACAGCCTCGTTCAATTGTTGGTCCGTCATTTGATCTTCAGCCACGCTTCAAGCCTCCTTCGAAAACCCGTCTTATTACATTCTACCCTAAATCTCCGAATCCTGCTTAGAAGAGTTCTTCCATTTTCAAAACTTGCAAAAAAGACAAGTCATGAACCGGGACAGGTTTGTCATATCCATGAAGAGAGAGGTTGTACAGCCTCGTTTACGAGTTTATTAGGCAGCTTATCGGCATCGAGTTTTTGCCAGATCCAACGAGCGCTGCAGGGGGAGTGGAGTTTCGATTGAATAAACAAACCTTTATCCAGGGTACGATGATCCTGTTGGTGGCAGGGATCGTGAACCGCCTCCTGGGCTTCATTCCACGCATCATGCTGCCCCGTGTGATCGGGGCCGAAGGCGTTGGGCTGTACCAGCTCGGATATCCGTTTTTTCTCGTGCTGGTTACGATTATTACCGGCGGTATTCCTCTCGCCGTGGCTAAGCTGGTGGCAGAAGCGGAATCCTCGGGCAAACCGGAGCGATCTGTGTCGATTTTGCGGACAAGCTTGGTGTTTACAACGGCAGCCGGCTTTCTTTTTACTTTTCTCTGTTTATTTGGCGCCCCCTGGGTCACCAAGTATGTTCTCACCGATCCACGTGTTTATCATACGTTTATCGCCATGAGTCCGATGATCATCATCGTTTCGGTATCATCGGTCTATCGCGGGTATTTCCAGGGGAAGCAGGATATGATCCCCTCGGCGGTTTCCTCGATCATGGAGACGGTCGCCCGAATCATCGGTGTCCTCTGGTTTTCTTACTTGCTCCTCCCAATGGGGATCGCCTACGCAGCCGCAGGGGCGATGCTTGGCGTCGTAGCCGGCGAAGTGGTCGGCATGGGCGTCTTGCTGTGGCAATACCGCCGACTGCAGCGGCGGGAGCGATTGGAGTCCTCCAAACCAAGCGCCATCGCGGATCTCCCCACGGACATCGCCAACTCGGACGAACCTTTAACCTCCACCGAATCTCCGTTTGGAGCCACACTGCGCCGGATTCTGCGCATCGCCATACCGGTGACAGGCAGCCGACTAGTCGGTTCGTTATCCTACCTGCTGGAGTCGATCACGACCGCGCGAAGTCTGGCAATCGCCGGTGTAGGGGTCGCCGTGGCCACCTCCCAGTACGGAGCGCTGCAGGGGATGATCATCCCACTGCTTCTGCTTCCCGGAGCGCTGACGTCTTCGCTTGCCGTATCGCTGGTTCCCTCCCTGGCCGAAGCCCAGGCACGCGGAGATGTCAAAACGATCCATTTACGACTGCATCAATCCATACGGCTTGCCCTCGTTACCGGTGCTCCGTTTGCCGCGATCATGTTCGTGCTGGCTGAACCGATTTGTCGGCTGGTTTATAACGATGACTCCATCGGAGGCATGCTTAAGATCATGGCGCCGTTTGCCCTCTTGCTGTATATCCAAACACCGCTCCAGGCCACGTTGCAGGCTCTGGACAAACCGGGGCGTGCGCTCATCAATACGCTGGTTGGGGCTATTATCAAAATTTCCCTGATCTTCTACCTTGCCTCCAATCCGGCGCTAGGTATCTACGGTGCGATTATCGCGATTATCGTCAACTTTATCATCGTTACAGTCATGCACGGGTACAGCGTGTCCAAGACCCTTCGCTACCGTTTGCCCTTCCTTGATATGCTCAAGGTTAGTGCTGCAATGGTCATTATGGCTGCCGCCGCTGACTATTTCTATAAGAACCTTGTCCTCAGCTCACAGATGGGATGGCAATTCTTAATAGCGGCGATGCTGTCCGGGTTGCTGTATCTAGCTCTTGCCGGAATCATGGGATTGTTTGACCTTCAGGACCTCAAGCGGCTTCCCATCTTTGGCAAATGGTTCCGAAACCGAATGTAATCCGCTGTGATTATTTCTCGTCCATTGCATTGATATAAAGCTTTCCTTTATGATCGATGCTGCAAAAGAACACCTGTTTAAAATCCGTCAATCCCTTCGACTGGATTTGATTTTTCAGCCAAAAGCGGGTTTTCCCGATTTGCTTCAGGTTCTCATCGTTCACCTTGCCATCCATAATGAGCGGCAACGGAAGCGCCTCGAATTTGATTTTCGCGGACAGACTGGCTTCCCGTTTTGGGGCTTGTTGCCCCCCCTTCCTTTGTTCGGACTTGTCCTTGGGAACCACGCTTAGTTGTCCGCTCGTTTCCAATACGGCAAATTCGACGTCGGCTACGCTATCGACCTTTTGCGAGCGCAACTGCATCAGCAAATCGTCCAAATTGTAGCGCTGACGCCTCATTTCTTTCCGGTTGATTTGCCCATTTCGAATGATGACGCTCGGTTTGCCGTCAAACCACAACCGCACCCTGCGAAACCGGAGCGACAGCATCGCGATCGCAATTTGGATCAGCAACAACGTCAGCATGGGGACAATTCCGTCATAGATCGGCCGATCGATATCTTCCAGGGCAAAAACGGCGATTTCCGCGATCATGACTGAGATCACCAGGTCGAAGATGGATAGCTCGCCGATTTCTCTTTTTCCCATAATACGCATGACTCCGAACACCATGAAATACATCAGGACGGTTCGGAAGATATGGTTTGCCATATGCTCAACCATGGGCAATCCCTCCTCGATCTAGAAGTTCGCACAAGACATGGTATAGCTATTCTGACCGCCCCTTCTCCTTTCCATGCGAAATATCACAGGTTAAAATGCGGGAAGCTTGCAATAATCTTCCTCGCTCAATTTGGCCAAGTCAGGTCTATCTGGGAAAGCTTGACCATAAGATGGGGTAAAACGTCTGTCGTAGACATTGAAGACAGGAGGCCGACCACAATGCATTTGTTCCGCCGATTTTTCGGGATTCGTTTGTCTCAACCCACCGTTGCCGGGTTATGGTATGGATTTTTGTGGATGATGATTGGCGCATTGATTTTATCCTTATTACTCCAAGGAGACATGCTGGAAGAGTTCGAAATGACGTTATATACCTATCTCGTGCATGTAGCTGCCGTCTTGTTCGGGGGGATCGTATCCGGCAAACGCGCGAAACAGAAAGGATGGTATCAAGGGGCTCTGACCGGAGCACTTTATGTGCTGCTTTTGCTGCTGATCAGCTTTCTAGCCATGGATACGTCCCTAGGCTTTCAGGAATGGGCTTTGATCCTGCCGGGGGTTGTCATTGGTGCCATTGGGGGAATGATCGGGGTAAATTTGGGACGGAAATAATCTGAGGTATATAAGAAAAAGAGCCTGTTCGCAACAGGCTCTTTCTTGGTTTGTCTTTATCGCGATTAACCTTCCGACTCTTTAATGGCGTGACTGATCGCGCTGCGGTCAAACGTCAGCTTGGTTACATCATTGACGCGAAGCACTACCGTGTCGTTAGTAAGCTCCATAATCGTCCCATGCAGACCACCGATCGTCACGATCTTGTCGCCTTTCTTAAGAGCGTTCAGCATCGTAGAGCGCTGCGATTGCTTTTTCTTCTGCGGGCGAATCAGTAGGAAGTAAAAAACGGCGATCATAATTACAAACGGAATGATCATGGTGACCAGCGAACCGCCGGCCGGCTGTTGTGCGGCATACTGAAAGAACATGTCTTATCCCCCTTTCTAAAATCGCTAACGGTATAGCTTAAAATCCTTTGTCATTGCCAAACAGACCGTACTGTTCAAAAAATTCATCCCGGAAACTCAACAACCGATCGTCCATAATCGCCTGACGGACTTTACCCATCAGATTGATCAGAAAATGCAGATTATGGTATGTAGTTAACCGCAGCCCAAACGTCTCGTCGGCTTTGATTAGGTGGCGAAGATACGCCCTGGAGTAATTCCGGCAGGTATAACAGTCGCATTCGGGATCCAGCGGTCCGAAATCGTTGGCATACTGAGCGTTGCGTACTACGAGCCGTCCTTGGCTGGTCATCGTCGTACCGTTACGCGCAATCCGAGTCGGCAAGACGCAGTCGAACATGTCGATACCGCGAATCGCTCCTTCGATCAACGCGTCCGGCGAACCGACCCCCATCAAATAACGCGGCTTGTTCGCCGGCAACAGGGGAACGGTATATTCCAGCACTTCATACATCAGCGGCTTAGGCTCGCCTACACTCAGTCCACCAATAGCATACCCCGGGAAATCTAGCGAAGTCAAATCGCGTGCGCTTTGCTTACGTAGGTCCTCATACATGCCGCCTTGAACAATGGCAAACAGCCCTTGATCCTGAGGACGGGCATGGCTTTGCAAGCAACGTTCCGCCCAACGGGTCGTGCGCTCCAGCGAGTTCTTGACGTAGTCGTATTCCGCCGGATACGGCGGGCATTCGTCAAACGCCATCATGATGTCCGAGCCTAACGCATTCTGGATTTCCATGGCCACTTCCGGAGAGAGGAACAGTTTGTCTCCGTTCAGATGAGAGCGGAAATGTACGCCTTCCTCCGTGATTTTGCGCATCTCGCTGAGAGAGAACACCTGGAACCCGCCGCTATCCGTCAAAATGGCCCGGTCCCAGTTCATGAATTTATGCAATCCGCCCGCTTGGCGAATGATCTCGTGTCCTGGCCGCAAAAAGAGATGGTACGTATTGCTCAAGATGATCCGAGCATCCATTTCCTTTAATTCTTCCGGACTCATTGTTTTCACGGTGGCTTGCGTTCCGACCGGCATGAACACCGGCGTGTCAAACGAACCGTGCGGGGTATGCACACGTCCAAGCCGGGCGCCGGATTGCTTGCAGGTCTTGATATGTTCATAGGTTATTGCTGCTGCCAATCTGATCAACCGTCCTCTTCTTTTAATAAATAAACATGGCGTCGCCGAAGCTGAAGAACCGATATCTTTGGTCAATCGCTTCCTGATAAGCGCTTATGATTCGCTCCCGCCCCGCCAGCGCACTGACCAGCATGACTAGCGTCGACTTCGGTAAATGGAAATTCGTGAGGAGCGCGTCCACCAAACCAAATCGATACCCGGGATAGATAAAAATCCCCGTCCAACCACTGCTTTTGACGATGGGGCCGTCTCCGCATTGCTGGGCCACCGTCTCCAGCGTTCGAGCCGAAGTGGTCCCGACGGCTATGACCCTTCCGCCTCTGGCTTTCGTCTCGTTTAGCACGTCGGCCGTTTCCTGGGGCAGGACAAAATATTCTTCATGCATGACGTGATCTTCAACCCGGTCCACCGACATCGGTCGAAACGTGCCAAGCCCAACGTGCAGCGTGACAAACGCGAGGGTCACCCCTTTAGCCCGCACCTGCTCCAGTAAATCTTCCGTGAAATGCAAGCCCGCGGTCGGCGCGGCAGCCGATCCTTCGTGTTTGGAATACACCGTCTGATAGCGTTCGCGATCATCCAGCTTTTCCTTGATGTACGGGGGCAGCGGCATTTGACCCAGCCGATCCAGGATCTCATTAAAAATCCCTTCATAGGTGAACCGAAGTATGCGTCCGCCCATCTCGCCTTCCGACTCGACCGTGGCCCGCAATTCCTCACTGAAGGCGATGACCGCGCCAGACTTCAACTTCTTGCCGGGTTTGACCAAGGCTTCCCAACGGTCATCGCCCAGATTTTTGAGAAGCAGCACTTCGGCTTTGGCCCCGGTATCCTCTTTTATTCCGAACAAACGGGCCGGAATGACTCGTGTATCGTTCAGTACCAACGTATCGCCGGGCTGTAAATAATTCAGAATATCAGAAAACGTATGATGCCGGATTTCCCCGGTTTGTTTATTCAACGTCAGCAGGCGCGAAGCACTTCGTTCGGCCAGCGGCGTTTGAGCGATCAGCTCTTCTGGGAGCTCGAAATCATAAAGATCCACATTCATCGGTTTATTCATTCCTTAACGATAGTCACATTTTGGTAGTAGTGTTGCAAGATTTGCCGGTAATCATACCCGCCGTCGGCCAATCCTTTAGCCCCCCACTGCGAGAGCCCCAGGCCGTGCCCGTTTCCGCGGCCAACGAAGACAAATTGGTTTGTCGACCCAATCACGCGCGCCGTCTTGTCGCCGCTCAGCACGACTAAACCGCTGTTTGCCGTCGTCTTGCCTGATGCCGACTGTATCGTCGTTGCCGACGTGGCAGTACCTGTTCCTGTATTTCCTCCTGCACCTTGTACAGTATACCGTCCGGTTTGAACGATATCAAACAAAGTGCTAGGTAAGCTGTTTAAGGCAGAGCGATACGAATCCGGATATTTGACGTCAAGCGGTTGCCCGTTAGCTTTGACCTGCGTTACTCGTCCGGACGGTCCACGCTTGGTGACTTCCAGATTCAAAATAGGGGACGGTGCTTCCGTAGACGTTTTTCCCTTAAGGGACTTCACTAAATCATCCGAGCTGAAAGGTCCGCGAATCCAAGCATAGGAGCTGGATTCAGGCACCTTGTCCAAAACGATGGCCAGGTCACCTGGATTCAGCTTGGCGACCGGATCAACTTCCGATTGAATGAGCGGCAGCTTACGGACCAAGACGTTGCTTGTAGTCACCGTCAACTTCTGCAAGCCCGCTGGCGTCGTTCCGTTTAACGCCGTATTATCCTCCCGAACATATCCTGTAACCCCATTGGACAGCAGTACATGATACCACGATTTCAAGGAGGCTTGTGCCGATTCATCCCCATCGCTTGTCACGCTGGAGTAAATCGGATTGACATTCCCCCAAACCTCGCTCGAATCCGCCGTCACGCCGCCGCTGTTGGACGCGAAAATGCCTTCCACGATTTGTCCATTCGCCGCAACCAGCACCTCACCGGCCGTGGCATCAACCGCTTGGACAATACTGGGTACTTCCTTCTCCGTACCGTTGTAAACTTGGCTTAAGGTTGTGTCCACAAGCCCGGCTACTTTAAATTTGTTTAGTCCTGCATTGTACAGGGCATAACTGCGCGCCGCGACCGCCTGGGCTTTTAGCGCCTCTTGAGGCCACGACGACGGGACTTCACCGGCGACAACGGAATACAGATATTGTTCTAAGGGCAGCTCGTTGACCAGAGCCAGCTGACCGTTCATTTTACTGATCTCAAAATCACCACGGTAACTACGTGCAAAACGCTCCACGACCTGGATCGGGGAATTGCCGTCGTCCCGTATCGTTAACTTGGTGCCTTCTCCGCTAAGCTCGTAGTGGTCGACGCCTGCAGGAGCGTCCAAATTCAACGTCACGTCGCGGTGCAGCAGTAGGGCCGGGACATTCTCGTTCACCGGGGCCCAGGAAATCCCCGGATACAGTCCGGACAGCTCGGTTTGCAGCGAAGATTGCTCCGATGCGCTTAGCGCGCCGCCAACCCATACCGCATATTGCTGCGGTCCGGTCATTGCCACTACCGCCTCCGCTTGCTGGGCGGATAGTGTTTGGCGAAGATTCACGGCTTCCGCCTGACTTGCAAACGAACCCGCGGATACGTACAACGGTCCGCGTGCTTCGGCTTTGCCGCCCTTCAAGGAAGCAGACAACGTTTGGCTGACCCGGTCAGCCGCTTTCTGCGCTTCTGCCGCACTGACGTAGGGCCCCGTATACACGCGGTATGCCGTACTCCCAGCTTGGTCTACCGCGTAGGCTACCGGCTTATCCGACGTGCTTTGCAGCTTCTTGACCGCAGCCGCGACCGTGGCCCAATCTGCGGATGCTAACGCTTTGACCTTATAGCCGCTGATGCTAAATCTTGTGGTTCCTCCCGCCCCCAGTTGGAGCCAAGGCTCCAACATCGAGTTGTTTGCAAACCCTGCTTCTGCGGCCGCCGTTGTTTTCAGTGTGACTGCCGGGGTCGTCGATTTGTACGTGCTGCCTAAATCCAAGTACATGGCCACGCGCACGCGCGTTGTGTCCGATTGATCGGCAGATGCCGGCATGTGCATAGCCCCGGCCAGCAGCAAGCCGGCAAGAATCCCTTTCCCCCATAGACCTAACGATAATGTCCGTTTTATACGTTTCAAACCCGCTTCTCCTCCTTCATGATGCCGTTGGGCTAAATCAAGTTAAGGTTAAGGCGTTTCCGGCATCGGCAAACCCAGATGTTGATACGCCGCCGGCGCCACCATCCGCCCTCGTGGGGTCCGCTGCAGAAAACCGATTTGCAGCAAATACGGCTCGTACACGTCCTCGATCGTCTGGCTCTCCTCGCCGATGGTTGCGGCGATGGTATCCAGCCCGACGGGGCCGCCCCGGAAACTCATGATCATCGCTCGCAGCATTTTATGGTCGATCAGGTCTAGCCCCATAGGGTCAACCTGCAGCAATTGCAGCGCTTCTTTGGCGATCTCCGTGGTAATCATGCCGTCGCCGCGTACCTGTGCATAATCGCGAACCCGCTTTAGCAAGCGATTGGCGATCCGAGGCGTCCCGCGCGAACGAAGCGCGATTTCCGTAGCCGCGTCTCCAACCATTTCAATGCCGAAAATGTCCGCGCCCCGCGATACGATATAGCTGAGCTCATCGATATTATAAAACTCAAGGCGGCTGACCACCCCGAAACGGTCACGTAACGGAGCCGACAGGAGCCCCGCCCGTGTGGTGGCGCCAACCAACGTGAACGGCGGCAGATCCAACCGAACAGAGCGTGCGCTCGGCCCCTTGCCGATCATGATATCGAGCGCAAAATCCTCCATCGCTGGATACAGCACTTCTTCCACCGTCCGATGCAAACGGTGGATCTCATCGATAAATAAGACGTCCCCCTCCTGCAGATTGGTCAGCAGCGCGGCCAAATCCCCCGGCCGCTCAATGGCCGGTCCCGAAGTTGTCCGCAAATTGACGCCAAGTTCATTCGCAATGATATTCGCAAGCGTCGTTTTGCCAAGCCCCGGTGGTCCGTATAACAGTACGTGATCCAACGCTTCCTTACGCATTTTCGCCGCTTCAATATATATTTTCAAGTTTTCCTTGATCTGGTTTTGTCCGATATATTCCGCCAAATAACGAGGCCGCAGGCTTAATTCCACCGCCTGGTCTTCCATCATCAAATTCGCGGAGATGATCCGGTCCTCCATCATGCGCTAAGCTCCCCTTCCTGTCCTTATCCTTAACCGGCGTACAGCAGCTTGAGCGCCTTCTTCATGACGGAATCCACCGCCTCGTCCGGCCCGACATCGTCTTTCAAACGATGCCATACCCTGTCCAGCTCAGCCTCGGTGTACCCCAGCGCCTTCAGGCCCTCGCGAGCCTCTGGCCACCCCGGGTTGCCGGCGTCTAGCCCGGCCTCTCCAATGACAGCAGGCACCGGATCAAATAATGTGCCGCCGACGCCCTCCAGCTTGTCCTTAAGGTCTAGAATCATCCGCTGTGCCGTCTTCTTCCCAATTCCCGGCAGCTTGGTCAGAAATGCGATATTCTCTTGATGGATCGCCGCCACCACATGGTTCGGGCTACCGCCGCTTAGGATCCCGAGCGCCACACGTGGGCCGATGCCGGACACCTCAATCAACTTTCGGAACAGCTTCTGCTCCTCACGGGTCGGGAAACCAAACAACAGAATGGCATCTTCACGCACGTGGTGATGGGTATAGACCGTCACCGTTTCTTGCCCTTTGGCTGCCAAAGCGTACGGATTTGGACAAAACACCCGATACCCGACCCCTTGCACATCTAATACGACGTACTCTGTTTCCAAATGGGCAATCTGCCCCCGTAAAAAATCGATCATGAACGCAATACCTCGTTTATTTTAGAATTTAATGTGTAAGAATGCGCGTGGCAAACGGCTACCGCTAATGCGTCCGCCACATCGTCCGGCTTGGGGATCGCCTGCAGTTTCAGGAACATGCGCGTCATTTCCTGGACCTGACGTTTTTCTGCCTTGCCGTAACCCACAATCGCTTGCTTCACTTGCATTGGGGTATATTCCGCAATCGGCAGCCCCTTCTGTACCGCAGCAAGTACCAACACGCCCCTTGCTTGGCTAACTGACATCGCCGTCGTGACGTTCCGATTAAAAAACAACTTCTCAAACGCCACCGCTTCCGGTTTGTATTTGTCGATTAACTGAACCATCGCCTCATAAACATGCAAGAGCCGCTCTTCGTCCGGCGTATGAGCCTCGGTTTGGATGCAGCCGTACTGCACCGGCGTCACCTTACTGCCTTGTTTATCAATAAATCCGAACCCGACAATCGCGATGCCGGGGTCAATTCCAAGTATACGCAAGACTGATCTCTCCCTATCGTTGCTAAACTCCTCATGATCCTAAGACGGAGCCCTTCCAGCGTAAAGCGAACATATGTATTCACTTTATTATAGCAAAAGATCGCAAAGATTGAGGAAAAACTTTGTAGAGGAGAGCACTGCCGGAGAAAGCACAAAAAAGACGTTACGGAGTAACGTCCTTCTTGTCATACGGTGGAAAGTGGAGCAACGAGAGATGATCTACCGCGATGCCTCATCATCCTGCTGCATGACTCTTTCCGAGGGCTCAATCGCATAATCGCTAAAGGTCGACAGCACGCTGTTGTACTCTTCCACATCCTGAATGCGAATTCCTTGCTGTAGTTGTTGAATCACTTCGGCCGGAAGCGCACTCTCCATCATCTCCACGTCCATTTGAAAAAAAGTACGAATCACCTTTTCCTTCTTCGGTGGACCGTCAAACAACGTCAAATTGCCATCCTTGTCCAAACCGATGTAACCCCTCGTCTTGCAGGTGTCGGAAAGACCATTGATTTTTTCCTCAACCCAAACGTCGCCGCCTGCGCCCAGTCTTCCCTCCCATGAAGGGTGATCTTTCATGAGCGTTGTAATTTCCTCCGGGGTCATAATTCCAAGAACGGTGCTTTCTTCGCCACAGGTATATATTTTCGTCAAATGAACGATTCGCGATTTATCCTCATCCAGCTCTAACAACCACGCTTTATCGGCATCCGGTGCAGCTTCCTGCCACTTCCCCAAAGTTTCGATCGCCATCGGTTCTCGGGCCATCAGCTTTTCCATTTGATTAGATAATGGGAGCCCCATCCAGGCCATAACCGCAATCAAACAAAAGGCGCTGGCGGTCCATATGGCGCGTCTCCATCTTCTCCATCGTTTTTTTAGATGTTTTTTGATATGGAAGATATTCACGGTTATCCCCTTCTATCGGACTTTTGTCTCTATTGTGGCCGATAGCGAGAGCGTTTATTCAATTCTAGGAGACAACGGCGCCTCATAAAAAAAAGCAAAACAAAAACAGCCATCCTTAAAGGATGACTGTTTCCATGATCGGGACGACACGATTCGAACATGCGACCCCCTGGTCCCAAACCAGGTGCTCTACCAAGCTGAGCTACGTCCCGTTAACTAAAGTTGTGTCCGCACAAAATCGGGTCACTTTTACTATTATAGCGACTTCAAGGAAGAAGTCAAGAAAAAATAACAGGATCAACCCTTTGCCCGAAAGCAAAACGTTGAACCTGCCTGTTGATACCGTTTATCTACTATTATGCCCACCACATTGCTGAAGGTTGTTCATGAATCAGAATTGACTTCAAATTGGCTACGGCACGCGTCAATCCTTCGTCGACGGTCATCAGCGGATCCTCATGCTCAATACTCAGAACATAATCATAACCATAGATCCGCAAGGCCGAAATGATATCCGACCAGGTTTTCAAATCATGGCCGCAGCCGACTGTGCGAAAGGTCCAGGCACGAGTTTTCACGTTTCCGTAGGGCTGCATGTCCGTTAATCCATGCATATTGATATTGTCTTGATCCAAATAGGTGTCTTTTGCGTGGAAGTGGTGGATTGCGCCGGCTTCGCCAAGAATTTTGACGGCCGCTACCGGATCAATTCCTTGCCACCATAAATGACTTGGGTCCAAATTACAGCCAATGGCTTTTCCGGTCGATTCCCGCAATTTCAACATCGTATATGGCGTATGGGCCAAGAAGCCGCCGTGAAGCTCAATTCCGATCTTCACGCCTGCGGCTTCCGCTTCCGCGTTCATCTCTTTCCAGTAAGGAATCAATTTTTGTTCCCATTGATAATTATAGCTGTCGTCATATTCGGTCGGCCAAGGCAATACAGGCCAGTTCACCTGGGTGTCCGATGCATTCCCGCCCGAAACGCCGGAGAAACCGTTCACCACGGGAATGTTCATTAAACTTGCCAACTTTATGGTTTTACGGAGTAATTCGTCCGCTTCCGCCGCCACTTCCGGGATCGGAGAGATCGGATTATGATGGCAGCTTAAGGCAGATATCTCCAATCCCCTGTCGGCTAATTTAGCTAAGTACTCTTTCCTTGCATCACAGCTTCCCAATAATTCGTCAATATCCAAATGAGCGTTGCCCGGAGAGCCCCCGGTACCGATTTCTACCGTTTGCAACCCTTTTTTTGAAACTTCCTCGATCATTTCTTCAAAGCTTAAATGGTTAAACAACGGGGTAAATACGCCCAGTTTCATGGTTGGTACTCCCTTCTATTTGACACGTGGTTCATCGCCATCGCGGATGAATGGAAATCTTTGGTCCTCTTTTATAGATAAACGGGCTCGCCCAGCTTGGAAGATTTATAGAGTGCCTCTAAAATTTCAGTAACCACCAAGGCTTCTTCCGGTTTCACAACAGGTTCGGCATCATTGAGAATGGCATTGATCCAAGAATTCGCTTCTAGAAATTCCGGCCGCTCAATATCCCCATCATAGAAATCGGCACCGCCCGGTTGCAGCTTTATGTTCTTCTCATAGAGCAAGCTGTGATCTTCGCCATTAATGGTTAAGCCATGGTTCATGTCGGCCCCCGCTTTAGTACCGCACAGCGTGGTTTTGGCTTCTTTGGTATCCAAACTATTTAAGGCCCAGCTTGATTCCAGAAAGATCGTTGCACCATTTTCCATCACAACAAAACCAAAAGCCGAATCTTCGACGGTAAATTGAGCAGGATCCCACGATCCCCAAGCATTCGCCGCATTAGGAGTTTGGGATAATGCATGATAGGTTTTCCCGACCACGTATTTAGGTTTATAGTTATTCATCATCCAAAGGGTGAGGTCTAAGGCATGTGTGCCGATATCAATCAATGGTCCTCCGCCCTGGGCTTCTTCATCCAGGAAAACACCCCATGTTGGGACGGCGCGGCGACGAACCGCATGGGCTTTCCCAAAATAAATTTCTCCCAGTTCGCCTTCTCTGCATACCTCATGCAAATATCTTGAATCCGTCCGGAACCGGTTTTGATAACCTATCGTTAATTTCTTACCGGTGCGCTTGGACGCTTCAACCATGCTTCTTGCTTCTTCGGAAGTTTTCGCCATCGGTTTTTCGCACATCACGTGGCAGCCCGCTTCCATGGCCGCAATGGATAATTCGGCATGAGAAGAGTTCGGAGTACAAACATGGACCACATCCAAATCGGTGTTCGCTAACATTTGCTTGAAATCATCAAAGACCTGCGCATCCTGGGTACCGAATTTTTCTTTGGCTTCTTCTGCTCGCTCCACAACGATATCGCAAAATGCCACCATTTCTACCTCTTTGACCTCTGAAAGTGCTGGCATATGCTTGCCCTTTGCAATCCCGCCGCATCCGATAAACCCAACTTTTAATGTCATGTTCCGCCTCCTGCGAATAACTCATTTGAAATCCTCGTTCTTTAGTAACAGCCATTAGCAGCCATTTTCATGAATCAGCTTTACGGTCTTGATCTCATAAGGACGAAAATCAAGATAGAGCTCTCCGTCATGCACCAATGCTTCTTCTATTTCTTCTTCCATTAGATTAACCACCATGGCTTTAAGCATAGGAAGCTTCCAGTTCAAGCGAATTTGTTCACGAGCCCCTGACGACTCGTAAAAGCGCAGAATCGTTCCTTTTTTGTCTTCTGCCATTTTAATCGTATCCAATATGACATGATCGCTAACTAAACGGAAGAACGAATTATCGCCTGGCAGAATTCCTGCCTGAATCTTGGCTTGCTCAACGACCACTGGCTGGTTTAATTCCGCAGCGGTACGTACGACACTCGCCTCCCGCCAGTTCCCGCGATGCGGATATAGCGAATAAGTGAACTCATGCTGCCCCAAATCCGCATGCTTGTCCGGCCATTTCGGTGCTCTCAACAAGGAGAGTCTCAAGACACCCTCCTTTATGTCATATCCGTATTTGCTGTCGTTCAGGAGGCTGACTCCGTAACCGCCCTCGGATAGATCGGCCCAGCGATGCCCGCAAACTTCGAACTGGGCTTGATCCCAACTCGTATTATTCGTCGTGGAACGTTCCAAAGCGCCGAACGGAATCTCATAAGTGGCCTTGGTAGCAATAAGATCCACGGGAAAAGCGACTTTCCATAATTTATGACTTTCCTGCCAGTTCACAGAAGTCTTGAAGTCCACTCTTCGCATGCCCTTTTGGAAGACGATATCCTGCTCAATCGTAGATCGGCTCCAAGACCAGCGTAAACGCAGCACATCTCTGACGCTTCCGTTTTCTATGACCTCGAAAGATTCCAGTTTCGCCGTTCCGGCAGACTGTTTGGCGTAACGATGATCTACGTCCCACGCATCCCACTCCACGGGCCGGTCATGGAAGAACTGAAATTCATTGGCTACCCTTCCGCCTATCAGCAGTTCGCGTTTCTCTTCCTTATCCCGCCAGCGAGTAATCTCTCCGCGCTCGTTAAACTCAAGTACGTAGGTATCCGTTTCCCAGCGTAACGGCTGAACCGCACCCGCTTGCTGCTCAGTGTCAATCTGATTCCGCGTAACGTCCAATGGCTTCGTACGCAGCCATACCGTTGTATAACCGAATGCGGGAACCGCAGGCAGTTCCGTCAGCAGAAAGCGTCCATTCTCGTCCTCAATCACCTGGGATTTCAGGGTTCTCCCTTGACTGTCAACCACCCACGCAACTGTCGCTGCTTCCAACCGAAGTTGAATCACGGCATTTCGTTCCCAGCCCAAACTGTTGAAAACGACGTAAGGGATGCCCTCTCCCGCAACGCTAATTTTCGAAAGTAAACTGGCAATCCCGCTTCTCAAAACCGAATGGCCGATTTGAGCCACTTTGGCATACTCCCTTGAAGAAGTCTCGTATACCTCGGGAATGGAGGATCCTGGAATAATATCATGGAATTGATTTAGCAAAATCAGCTTCCAGCCTTCTTCCAAAGACGTCGCGAACCCCCTATTCGATGCGGATTCACTATTCACGCTAGTCGCCAAACTGCTCCATACCTCCGCTTCCCGGAATAACAGCTCCATCTTCCGGTTCATCTGCTTGTTTCTCGCCTGGGATGTATAGGTTCCGCGGTGATATTCCAAATACAGATCACCATACCATTTAGGAAACGATTCTGCCGAAGCGTCCAGTCCGCGGAAGTACTCCTCGGCTGTACTGAACTTACTGACAGGCAATCCGGGGAGATTGGCGGATCGCGCAACGTACTCGACCATTTCTCTAGTCGCCCCGCCGCCCCCATCACCATGACCATAGAGCAGCATTTCTTCGTCATGAACGTCTTTTTGTCGGAAGAAGTCCCAATGCTCTCTGATATCCTTCGGGCGGGTATCCTCGCCTAAACCATGATTCAGATAAGAAAGAATACTCGTTCCATCTATTCCTACCCAATGAAAAATGTCGTAAGGGAACGGATTGGTATCGCTCCAATTCAACTTGCTGGTCATAAAGTACTCGACCCCGGAAAGCTTTAAAATCTGCGGCAGGGAAGCGCAATATCCGAAGGTATCCGGTAACCATTCAATAAAGGAGCGTTTGCTGAACTCCTCCATATAAAACTTCTGTCCATACAAACTTTGTCGCACCAAGGATTCGCCGCTGGGAATGTTCAGGTCCGGTTCAACCCACATCCCCCCTACCAGCTCCCACCGTCCCTTGGCTATCTGTTCCCTGACGCGGCCGTAGAGCTCGGGATCATGCTCTTTGACATAGGCATACAATTGCGGTTGGCTCTGGGCGTAATGAAACTCCGGAAACTCCTCAATCAAACGAAGAGCCGTCGAGAACGTGCGGCTGCCTTTCCGCACGGTTTCCCGTATAGGCCACAGCCATGCAATATCAATATGGGACTGGGCTACCATGTGCATCACGCCCGCTTTTTTGCCCGTCGAGTCCTCGCGGAGTGCATGGAGCAGCATTTCTTCAAGCCGTTGGACCTCTTCCGGGTCCGGAAACACCGCCCGATCCTCCTCCGCGTCCCCGGACAAATACGCAAAGGCGTCATGTACCCTGTAAAGCGCCTCCATCAGGCGGTTCTTCTCAAGGCTCCGTTCCGGCAGCAACGCTGCGGATCCCGCCGCCACAGTTATCGTATACAACAGACTTCGGATGGGCCGGTTTACTATGACGAGCCTAACGTTTAAGTCGGCTATCGGTTGTCTTCGCGGATTGAATTGTTGGTTCAGGCGATCATCCGGATTCGGTTCCGGGTCCATCAATTCAATTTCCAATTCCGGAAGGTACCCGACCTCACGCGGATCCATAGGAATAAAGCAATGATTACTGTCCAAGCCATGATAGGAATGGCCGTTGATTCGCAGCAGTCCTTCACCGTTGGATTCGAACACCAATCCTACATCCTCGGCGGTCCACTCCGCAGGGACAACCACGCTTTTTCGCAGCAAATACGTAGTTCCGGCAGCCCCGTTCAGTGCATCTCCCGCAAACTCAACTGATATTTCCTCTTCCCAATCATATTCGCCGGGGAGAAGGTAGCGTCCCCGCTTGATTTTCCAGGTAGTCAGTGTTTGCGAATCCTTCCATTGCAGTTCGCTTAAATGGCGGATTAGTCGATCCATTCTATTCATCATTGCACTCCATTCCCGGTGTACAGCGATTGCTGCATTTCCATTATTCTTTTAACGAGCCTACGGTTAGACCCTGGATGAAAAAACGCTGGAAAAACGGATAGGCCAACACGATCGGACCTGTAGCCAGTACAACCATGGCCATACGCGAAGTCTCTTGAGGCAAGCTCGCTGCCGCGCTCCCTAAACCGCTGTTTTTTGCATTCTGCAGAATAAAGGCCATGCTGCTCTCAATCCGCATCAGCATGGATTGCAACGGAACCAGGTCGGGATTGTCGATATACAGCAAGGCATTAAACCAGTCGTTCCAGTACCCGAGCGTGCAGAATAAACCAATGGTAGCCAAGCCCGGCAAGGAAAGCGGCAACACAATTCTGGCGAAAATTTGAAACTCGCTGGCTCCATCAATTTTTCCCGATTCGATAATTCCATCCGGAAGGCCTTTGAAGAATGTACGCATGATCATAATATAGAAAGCATTCATCGCCATGGGTAAGATCAGTGCCCATAGTGTATCCTTCAAATGAAGTACCTGGGTGACCACGATAAAAGTCGGTACAAGTCCACCGTTGAACAGCATGGTGAATAACGCCAAAAACGAAAAAAAACTGCGGTATTTAAAGCTGGATCGAGAGATTCCATAAGCATACAAGGCAATGACTAAAAGACTAATCACTGTCCCCACTACCGTTACGGTAATGGTGACTCCGTAGGATCGCAAAAGCTGAGAGCCATTCTGAAATAGATACTCGTACGCATACGTGCTCCATTTTTCAGGAATCAGGCGATAGCCATGATAGGCCAGGCTTTTTTCGTCCGTGAAGGAGAGAATCACGACAAAAGCAAACGGAAATACACAAATTAAGGCACATATTGCGACGACCACATTAAGTATCAGGTTCATACGTGGCGAGAGACTATGAATATCCCGATATGTTTTGGATTTGCTAGCCACAAGCTTTCCTCGCTTCCATAAATCTATTAAAACAACGCGCTGTCTTTATCGAGTTTACGAACGGTGTAATTTGAAGTGATGACCAGAATAAACCCAATGATGGACTGATAAAATCCTGCCGCCGTCGCCATTCCCATTTCACCGGTAGCATTCAATCCGCGATACACATAAGTATCGATGACATTCGTCACTGGATACAGTGCGCCCGAGTTGCGCGGAACGTTGTAAAACAATCCAAAGTCCGCATAAAAGATTCTACCGATAGCCAATAATGTCATGATAATGATCAACGGCTTTAAGAGGGGGATCGTAATGCTGCGAATCTGCCTCCACTTGCTGGCTCCATCAATCATGGCGGCTTCGTATAATGAACGGTCAAATCCAGTAATGGCCGCTAAATAGACCACACTGGTATAACCTATGCTTTTCCACAGGTTCGTTATAATGAGAATGTAAGGCCAGTATTCAGGCGTAGCGTACCACGATATTTCTTGCAAACCGAAACCGCTCAACACGCTGTTAAGTAGTCCTTTATCCGCATTCAAGAAGCTGTAAACAAAAAAACCGACAATCACAAAGGACATGAAATGAGGAAGAAACATTCCCGTCTGATATAGCTTGGACAAGCGCTTGTTCACGATCTCCGATAATAGGATCGCCATAATGACAGCAGCTAAAGTGCCTAGCGTAATAAAGGCTATATTGTAAAGTAGCGTATTTCGGGTAATGATATAGGCATCATTGGTACCAAATAGAAAGGTAAAGTTTCTGATCCCTACCCATTCGCTGCTTAAAAAGCTGGACAAAAAGCCCTCACCGTTATATCGGTACTGCTTGAAGGCAAGCAACGTCCCCCCCATCGGCAAATAGGAAAAAATAATAAAACCGATGGCTCCTGGCAGAACCATTAGCAAAATAGGTAAATTCTTGTGAAAGTCTTTAAAAAAATGGCGGATCGCATGCATTTCGTTCCTCCTATCCAAACTTTATTCGATGTTTAGGAGCGAACCAGACTGGGGTAACCCCAGTCTGGTTCGCTTGTCTCCGTTTCTGATTCATTATTTCTGCGTCGCGCGCCATTCATCCAGCTGTCTTTGAGTTTCTTCGATGATCTTATCCAATCCGGCTGCTTTTAGCTCCTCAATTGCTTTTGGCAAATATTTGTCCGGATCTACGGAACCCGTCATCAACGGCGCCCAGAATTGATCCTTTGCATTATTCAATGCGGCTAACTCCGGTAACACATCATTGCCGTTAAAATTAAAGCCCAAGAGTGGAGCAGGTACTCCTTCTTCATTAAATTTGCGGAAGCCATCCCATTTATCTGCAGGATCCCCCTCAGTCAAGTAAGTCAGCATCATGTTTCCAATGGCAAACGAAGGCATATCGTAATCTCTCGATTTGTCCAAATTTTTAGCAACATTGTCTCCGATCTTCTCATAGTGCACGCCCTCAATGCCGGAGTCTACCAAGTTACGCAGATACGCATCGGTATTCAGCAGATTGAGGAACTTCATGGCTTCTACCGGATGCTTAGAATTTGCGGAAATCGCCTGCAGGGATCCCATAACCGACCAATTGTAAATGATAGGATCCGTCGCCGGTGTAGAAACTACCGGATAGCCGAGGGAAGCCGTCCACAAATTATCAGCAAACGGTTGGGTCGTTGGACGGTCTACAAACCAGTTGCCTGTTTTGGTTAAGTCTGAAGTTTCTGTCGTCGTTGCTACCTCAGGATCGATATATCCTGCCTGATAGTATTTGCGCATTGTCGCCAAAGACTGCTTCAACTCAGGAGTTTCCAGAATATTAACCACTTTAAAGTCGTTCGTATCGAGCTTCACAGCCATTGGGAGATTCTGAATAACGTAATCATAGGGAAGATTAGGAATAAAGTTTCGGTCAATCATGAACGGAACTACACCGGGCTCGTTTTCTTTAATCGTTTTCAAGAGCGGCTCCAGACTTTCCAGGCTTCTTACGCCCGAAATATCCAAATTGTACTTGTCGAGCCATTGCTTATTGAAACGCCAGACATCCTGGGCGGGAAGCTCCTTATTGGCGGGAATCCCATAGTTCTTCCCATCCACCTTGGATCCTTCCAGAAATGCGGGATCCAGCGTCTCCTTGATTCCCTGCCCGTATTGATCCAGAAGATCATTCAATTCCATGAATGCGCCTTTTCTTGCGTTCTGTACATAATCAAACCCCCACGAAGCCGTAAACAGAATATCCATGGGCTCACCGGATTGCGTCAGAACCTGCATTTTTTGCGTGTAATCGCCAAAGTCGATTTGTTTCATCTTTACGGTGACCCCAATTTTCTCCGCGGTATACTTGCTCACTTCAGCCATGACCATATCGGTATCCTTCTGAGGTGTGCCAATGTTATACCAGATCAACTCCACCGGCTTTGCAGCACCGCTGTTGCCGGCGACTTCGGCCTCCTTCTCTTTGCCCGTTCCGCCGCAGGCCGACAAGATTGTCGTACATGCCAATACGAGGACCAAAATCAGAGTTAGTTTGAAATTCTTTTTCATCTTGCGTTAACCTCCCTTTTGTTTTGAAACCGCTTTACTCTTACATTTTCAGGCTATCAAAAAACCGTCCGTTCCAACAGCAGACAAAACTAAGATACCTTAACCAAACTAAAGAAAGGTGCGATACCCCTCGGAGCATAGCAGCACTTCATAATAAAAACGCCGTTTATCTATCGACGATAACGGCGTTTCGTTGCTCACCCGTTTTCATACGAGTGATTTATATTCCATTGGTGAGACCCCGACATATTTTCGGAACTGCCTATAAAAATAAGCAACTTCCCAATATCCGACTTCACGAGCCACTTGATTGACCTTCAGGTTCGTTTCTCGCAGTAATCTCTTCGCCTGCTCAATTCGGTAGCGGTTCACGTATCCGGCAAAGCTCACACCTGTTTCCTTGCGGAACAGTTGGCCCAAGTAGACAGGATGCGTGTGAAACCGATCCCCCAACTGCATGAGTGTCCAGTTCTCGGTATACGTATCTTTCACCAGCTTTAATACTTGCTGGATCACAGGGCTGTAATTGGCCGCCTGTAACGTGTCCACTGACATTTGCGCCATATTTCTCAGTATTTCCATAAATCCTGCCCATTCTACTGTGTTATGAAGAAGATCTAGATGATCGGAAAACTTCTCCTCCAGCGCAGGATCCGCAGGTCTTACTTCTTCCACAGCCAGCTTAAGGCGGATCATAACCTCAGCGGCAATTCTCCATAAGTGCCGAGGCGTCATGCCCTCCTGTTGCTGCAGCTTGACAAAATCTTCTTGAATCACGTCTTTCAGTCTATCGGCGTCCCGGGTATGAAGCAATTGGATATACTGTTCCCAGCTGATGCTGCTTTCCGAACGTATCAACACTTTAGACATGTTCATTTTCTCATATTGGAAAATCGTTTCTCTGGGAAACAGCAGGAAATAATCCAATGCCTGTTTCGCCTCGTCATAGCTCAGAGAATCAGAGTCCTCCGTAGCCTCGACTCGTCCAAGTCCGATCCGGATATCGTTTCGCTCTTCCTGTCCAACTCTCGAGCACCACTCTTGCAGAAACCTTTGGGCAAACTCGCTCAACCCTCCCTCATTGTCCGACTGAAATATGATGGCCACATCCCCATCAAGATCGCGGTAGACCCACGGGGCTTGATTGCCCTTCGTCTCGTCCAATTCATCAAATAACCGGTCTGCATAGTCTCCCTTCCTGGCAACTGCGGCCAATCTGTATTGGCGAGTAGGGCCAAGCTGAAGCAGCTTACAGCGCTCTTTCCACTCAGCTGCCGCGATTTGCCTGGTCATCCAGCGATGAAGGGTGTTATTTCTGATAATGTAAATGTCATT
Source organism: Paenibacillus sp. FSL R7-0216 (assembly GCF_037969915.1). Lineage (NCBI taxonomy): Bacteria > Bacillati > Bacillota > Bacilli > Caryophanales > Paenibacillaceae > Paenibacillus > Paenibacillus sp. FSL R7-0216. The sequence continues at coordinate 3,870,738 of NZ_CP150222.1, forward strand.
TAAATCATCGTAATTGGGTCTAGCAGCCTCCAACTTGTCCATGAGCGTGCTCAAAGTTTGGGTGAGTTCAGACACATTGACCGGCTTCAAGAGATAATTCTCAATGCCCAGACTCATCCCTTCCTTGAGATAGTCGAATTCATTGTAACCACTCAAAATGATGACCTTGAGTTGATCATCGTCTTGACGTGCCTTGCGGATTAACTCCAACCCGTTCATTCCCGGCATGGAGATATCCGTAATCAAAACATCCACTTTCGTGGTGGCAAGCAGTTCAAGGGCTTTCCTTCCTCCCTTTGCCATTCCCACGATTTCCAGTCCCATTGCTCCCCAATCGATTAAGCTGCTTAGACCTTCAAGAATATATTTCTCATCATCTACAAGAAGAACTTTGTACACCTATAAATCTCCCTTCACGTAAGGCATACTGATTATTACCGTTGTTCCTTCGCCATACCTGCTGTCCAAATTCATGGTACATTCATCGCCATAGATATAAATCAGCCGTTGGTATACACTACGAAGTCCGAAGGATTTGCTGCCTGAATCAGGTTGTGACAAAGATTGTCGGATTGCATTTAACCTCTCCTCGCTCATCCCTACTCCATTGTCGCTGACAACAATTGATACAAATTCGTCCTTTAGTTCGGAACTCACCTCAATGCGGTTGATGATATCGTCGTCGCGCAAACCGTGAACGATAAAGTTCTCAATGATGACCTGTAGCGACAACTTTACAATGCAATGGTCCGCCGTTCGAGGGTCCAATCGGATCTCATAGCTGAAATTATCCTGGTAACGAGACTTGAACAATTCCAGATACATCCTGCTGTTCTCCATCTCTTGCTGAAGGCTTACAAACATCTCTTCCTCGACTAGATTCCGAAATAAGTTCGCCAGATTGTAGACCATGTCCCCTACTTCCGTTACGCCCAACGAGACGGCTCTCATTCGGATGACTTCCAGTGTATTGAACAAGAAATGCGGGTTCACGCGAGCCTGAAGCGCGGTCATTTCCGCCCGGCTTTGCTCTGCTTCCGCCTTATAACTACGGTTAATATGGTGGGTAAGTTTATTCAGCATTTGGTTGAAACTGCCTGCGATCAGCCCTAATTCATCCTTCCTTTTAACGGGAATGCGAACGCTCAATTCCCCTGTTTCAACAATGCGCATTGAATGGATAATCAGATGCATCTGTTTGGTATAATTCATCACGAATCCAAAGGGAATCAAAATGATGACAAGTATGCAAGCCATGCTCAAAATCACAATAGTTCGCTGAATATCCACTAATCCGGCATTGATTTCCGCCTTGGGAACGACACTTAGCACAATGTAACCATTATTATTTTGGACAGCGCTAATCCATGAATTTTCCTTCAAAATGGCCGAACCATTGTAAGATAGAACTTGCTCGCCATATGGATACGGTTCGTTATAATATTGGCCGGACCGATCATAAATCACCTTGCCCTTTGGGGTGAGCACCAATAAATTACCTTTAAGCTTATTTTCGTATGGGGCTATGGCTGAGCCGATTTGGTCGGAATCATAGTATACCAGCAGATGTCCAACCGTCTTTAGATTATACCGGTTTGTGATGTTCGTACGCGCCGTGTACATCCGCTCCTGGTTCTTATCGACGAGCTTTTCAAGCCATAGATTAGGAACAGAGATTCGAGCGGATTCATTCATGATGGCTCCAGGCACATAGGACTTCTCGGCGTTTACTTGATAGGACTTCAATCGCCCATGCCAGAAATCGTATACTTGCTGACTATCCTCCCCATAAAGAATAAGCTCTTTAATCGCAGGATTGGCATCCATTTTCCTAACAAAGAAACTCGCGGCATCCCAGTATGAGGCGCCGGAACCGGTGAGTTTCTCCAATCTGTAGTTCACATATTCGTTGTAGTTGTGCATGAGAAAAAAAGACACATTATCCGCAAGCGCTGATTGACTATATATTTCGTTTGTAATCTGCTCCACATAGTCCACATTTTTCTGCACGTAGTCATTTATACTGTCCAAGGCTCTGCGTTGGATTTCCATCTGACTTTGCACGGCCGAATCCAACATGCTCCTAAAGATCGCTTGGGCGATGCCTATCACAGTAACGATGGCTATCAGACTATATATAACCACCATCTTCGAGAGCGTCTTGTCTTTAATAAAAGTCTGATACCAACTACTTAACAAAGCAGCTTCCCCCTGTAATCATTTACGATTTCATCCAAGCCTGACCCATAACGACCTGATCTGCTTTGAGTCTTCATTATATGCTTGTACGATTTGATTTTTCAATAAAGAAAAGTCTGATAAGGAGTGGGCGGGCACCCTCCACTCTCCGGATGGCCATTGTCTGATTTGGAGAAATGGGGAGGGGATGATTCGATTCACCTTCTGAAGAAACATTGCTTGGAACATGAAAAAAGGCAAAATAAAAAAACAGATTTATAAATATCACATTAGCGTGAATTTATAAATCTGTTTGGTTTGATGCCGGTGAAGGGACTCGAACCCCCACGGTTTCCCTCACGATTTTGAGTCGCGCGCGTCTGCCAATTCCGCCACACCGGCAAGGAAACGCGCCCTAAGAGATTCGAACTCCTGACCTTTTGATTCGTAGTCAAACGCTCTATCCAGCTGAGCTAAGGGCGCGTATTAGATGGAGCGGACGACGGGAATCGAACCCGCGACCCTCGCCTTGGCAAGGCGATGCTCTACCGCTGAGCCACGTCCGCATAAAGAATATGAAACTGGTGAGCCATGAAGGACTCGAACCTTCGACACCCTGATTAAAAGTCAGGTGCTCTACCAACTGAGCTAATGGCTCGTACAAAGAAGGCATAAAATAATGGCGGAGCCGACGGGATTCGAACCCGCGGTCTCCTGCGTGACAGGCAGGCATGTTAGGCCTCTACACCACGGCTCCACACTTGGATCATGCCATCCTCTTGCGAGGATAATTGCGGGGGCAGGATTTGAACCTGCGGCCTTCGGGTTATGAGCCCGACGAGCTACCGGGCTGCTCCACCCCGCGTCAGTAAAAGAGAATCGATATGGTGGAGGCTGAGGGGATCGAACCCCCGACCCTCTGCTTGTAAGGCAGATGCTCTCCCAGCTGAGCTAAGCCTCCATATCTGGGACGATAAAGAATGACCCGTAGGGGATTCGAACCCCTGTTACCTCCGTGAAAGGGAGGTGTCTTAACCCCTTGACCAACGGGCCACAAACAAAGTCCTTGCTGGCGGAGAGAGAGGGATTCGAACCCTCGAGACGCTTGTGACGCCTACACGATTTCCAATCGTGCTCCTTCGGCCAACTCGGACACCTCTCCATATGAGTTGGTTTCCCCAGAAGAGAAGCAAATATGAAATGCATACATGCTTCCTTCCAGGATGGACTCCCCGAACAGGACTCGAACCTGTGACAACTCGATTAACAGTCGAGTGCTCTACCAACTGAGCTATCAGGGAATATTGCTTGGCGGCGTCCTACTCTCCCAGGACCCTTCGGTCCAAGTACCATCGGCGCTGGAGGGCTTAACGGTCGTGTTCGGGATGGGTACGTGTGGAACCCCTCCGCCATCGCCACCAAACGGTTCAAGGTTTAATCCTTGAAAACTGGATACGAAACGAATTTGCTGTTTTAGATATTTGGATAAGCCCTCGACCGATTAGTACCTGTCAGCTCCATACATTGCTGCACTTCCACCTCAGGCCTATCAACCTCGTCGTCTTCAAGGGGTCTTACTAATTGGGAAATCTCATCTTGAGGGGGCTTCACGCTTAGATGCTTTCAGCGCTTATCCCGTCCGCACTTAGCTACCCAGCTGTGCTCCTGGCGGAACAACTGGTGCACCAGCGGTGCGTCCATCCCGGTCCTCTCGTACTAAGGACAGCTCCTCTCAAATTTCCTGCGCCCACGACAGATAGGGACCGAACTGTCTCACGACGTTCTGAACCCAGCTCGCGTACCGCTTTAATGGGCGAACAGCCCAACCCTTGGGACCTACTTCAGCCCCAGGATGCGATGAGCCGACATCGAGGTGCCAAACCTCCCCGTCGATGTGGACTCTTGGGGGAGATAAGCCTGTTATCCCCAGGGTAGCTTTTATCCGTTGAGCGATGGCCCTTCCATGCGGTACCACCGGATCACTAAGCCCGACTTTCGTCCCTGCTCGACTTGTCAGTCTCGCAGTCAAGCTCCCTTTTGCCTTTGCACTCTTCGAATGATTTCCAACCATTCTGAGGGAACCTTGGGGCGCCTCCGTTACTCTTTAGGAGGCGACCGCCCCAGTCAAACTGCCCACCTGACACTGTCCCCGTACCGGATCACGGTACCAGGTTAGAACTCCGATACGATCAGGGTGGTATCCCAACGGCGCCTCCACCGAAGCTGGCGCTCCGGCTTCCTAGGCTCCCACCTATCCTGTACAAATCGTATCAAAGTCCAATATCAAGCTGCAGTAAAGCTCCATGGGGTCTTTCCGTCTTGTCGCGGGTAACCTGCATCTTCACAGGTATTAAAATTTCACCGGATCTCTCGTTGAGACAGCGCCCAAGTCGTTACGCCATTCGTGCGGGTCAGAATTTACCTGACAAGGAATTTCGCTACCTTAGGACCGTTATAGTTACGGCCGCCGTTTACTGGGGCTTCGGTTCATAGCTTCGGGTTTAACCCCTAACCACTCCCCTTAACCTTCCAGCACCGGGCAGGCGTCAGCCCGTATACTTCGCCTTGCGGCTTCGCACAGACCTGTGTTTTTGCTAAACAGTCGCTTGGGCCTTTTCACTGCGGCCCCCTCGAGCTATTCACTCTACCGGGGCACCCCTTCTCCCGAAGTTACGGGGTCATTTTGCCGAGTTCCTTAACGAGAGTTCTTCCGCGCGCCTTAGAATTCTCTTCTCGCCTACCTGTGTCGGTTTGCGGTACGGGCACCTTCTCCTGACTAGAGGCTTTTCTTGGCAGTGTGAGATCATGACCTTCGGTACTATAATTTTCCCTCCCCATCACAGCCCAGCCTTACGGTGTGCGGATTTGCCTACACACCAGCCTCACTGCTTGGACGAGCATCCATCAGCTCGCGTCACTACCCTACTGCGTCACCCCATCGCTCATAACGGATTACGGTGGTACAGGAATTTCAACCTGTTGTCCTTCGACTACGCCTTTCGGCCTCGCCTTAGGTCCCGACTTACCCTGAGCGGACGAACCTTCCTCAGGAACCCTTAGGCTTTCGGCGGATCAGATTCTCACTGATCTTTTCGTTACTCATACCGGCATTCTCACTTGTATGCTGTCCAGCGCTCCTTACGGTACACCTTCTACCTACATACAACGCTCCCCTACCCCAGATGCAAAGCATCTAGCCATAGCTTCGGTGGTGTGTTTAGCCCCGTTACATTTTCGGCGCAGAGTCACTCGACCAGTGAGCTATTACGCACTCTTTAAATGGTGGCTGCTTCTAAGCCAACATCCTGGTTGTCTGTGCAACTCCACATCCTTTCCCACTTAACACACACTTGGGGACCTTAGCTGATGGTCTGGGCTGTTTCCCTTTTGACAATGGATCTTAGCACTCACTGTCTGACTCCCGGATAATAAATATGTGGCATTCGGAGTTTGACTGAGCTTGGTAACCCTTGGCGGGCCCCGCACCCAATCAGTGCTCTACCTCCACTATTCTTCTTTCCGAGGCTAGCCCTAAAGCTATTTCGGGGAGAACCAGCTATCTCCGAGTTCGATTGGAATTTCTCCGCTACCCCCACCTCATCCCCGCACTTTTCAACGTACGTGGGTTCGGGCCTCCAGTGCGTGTTACCGCACCTTCACCCTGGACAGGGGTAGATCACACGGTTTCGGGTCTACGCCTACAAACTAAGTCGCCCTATTCAGACTCGCTTTCGCTGCGGCTCCACCTTCACGGCTTAACCTTGCTTGCAAACGTAACTCGCCGGTTCATTCTACAAAAGGCACGCCATCACCCATAGATCGGGCTCTGACTTCTTGTAAGCACACGGTTTCAGGTTCTATTTCACTCCCCTTCCGGGGTGCTTTTCACCTTTCCCTCACGGTACTGCTTCACTATCGGTCACTAGGGAGTATTTAGCCTTACCAGATGGTCCTGGCAGATTCATACGGGGTTTCACGTGCCCCGCACTACTCGGGATCCGTCTCGGAGGGTTCACACTTTCGATTACAGGGCTTTTACCTTCTTTGGCGGGCCTTTCCAGACCTCTTCGTCTAATATGAACCTTTGTAACTCCATGTGAGACGTCCCACAACCCCAAGGAGCAAGCTCCTTGGTTTAGGCTGTTCCGCGTTCGCTCGCCGCTACTGACGGAATCACTTTTGTTTTCTCTTCCTCAGGGTACTTAGATGTTTCAGTTCCCCTGGTCTGCCTCTTCGCATCCTATGAATTCAGATACGAGTGACTGGATATTAACCCAGCCGGGTTTCCCCATTCGGACACCCCCGGATCAAAGCTTGCTTACAGCTCCCCGAGGCAGTTTCGTTGTTCGCCACGTCCTTCTTCGGCTCCTAGCGCCTAGGCATCCTCCGTGTGCTCTTAGTAGTAAGCTTAACCAAGTTGCTCGGTATTGTGCTGTCCGCTCGTTGTCCGTCGCTTGCTGACTTGCTCTCGCAAGCAGCCGCGCACTCCCAAAGGATCGGCCATCACAAAACCTTCGCATCAGTAGTCACTACCTCTTATTTAACTTGTTTTGACACAAGTTCAGCTAAAAGGAATGTTTCTAAA
>NZ_CP150222.1:3880000-4210000 GCF_037969915.1 Paenibacillus sp. FSL R7-0216
CTGATGACCCCAATCCATGGTCTGAGGGTAGAAGCTATTACCGTACGATTCAGGGGATACGGCCTGTGGCGAAATTCCAAGCGGCTGATATCCTGCATTGGGAGCTTGATTGGCGTATGGGCTCACCCCTCCCAAATTGGGCATTTGCGACACGAGAGCGTTAACGTTTGAAATCCCCGGATACTCCCCTTCCGTCGGGGAGAGTGCTGTTGGTTGCTGTGGCATTGAAGTGTTGTCGTAAAGAGCGGATACAGGTTCGGCTGCCACCGGATATTGATAAAAAGGAGGATAGGCTTCTTGAGCCGTATACGAATACGGGGTAGCTCCCGAGCATCCACAAGGTGAAGGGGCGTAACCCATGGCCGGAAGTACAGTCGGAGATGGTTGTGTTGGGAAGAACTGCGACATACCGTGACTCGGATAGGCAGGGTTTGCGTATTGGATAGGTTGCACATTCGGCCCATATCCATAAGGGCTAACTCCCGTAGGTTCGCTTTTCATCGGCTCATATCCATAAGGGCTAACTCCCGTAGGTTCGCTTTTCATCGGCTCATATCCATAAGGGCTGACTCCCATAGGTTCGCCTTTCATCGGCTCATATCCATAAGGGCTGACTCCCATAGGTTCGCCTTTCATCGGCTCATATCCATAAGGGCTAACTCCCATAGGTTCGCCTTTCATCGGCTCATATCCATAAGGGCTGACTCCCATAGGTTCGCCTTTCATCGGCTCATAACCATAAGGGCTAACTCCCGTAGGTTCACCTTTCATCGGCTCATACCCATAAGGGCTAACTCCCATAGGTTCGCCTTTCATCGGCTCATATCCATAAGGGCTAACTCCCATAGGTTCGCCTTTCATCGGCTCATATCCATAAGGGCTGACTCCCATAGGTTCGCCTTTCATCGGGACATTGGCCGCAGGGCTGACGTTCGTCGGCCCATAATTGGCTGGTGCGACATTCATCGGTTGATAGTTATAGGGTTCAACTTTAACCGGCTCCTGCTTTTGCGGCTGATATTGAATCGGCTGGAGTTTCGTGGATTCATATTGTATTTGCTCCACTTCAATTTTGATCTCCATGGGTACTGTTTTGGGCGGTTCGACATGTACCGGTTGCTGTTTCGGCGGCATAACATTGATTGGTTCTACCTTCGCTGGTTCAACCTTCGCCGGCTCTTCTTTCGGTTTCGGTTTTTCCGTTTGAATAGGTTGAACCTTAGGGACTTCCATCTTCGGCGGCTTCGGCGCCGTCATTTCCGGCTTGACGCCTGTCGGAGCTTTCGTGCCCGTACCGGCAATGGGGGCCGTGTTCTTCTTACCGGTTTGCGCCGGCGACAATCCCATGTTAGGTCCTGGCGGGTTGGCGGCTCCGCCGGCGGGCGATCCCGTACCCGTCGGAATGTTTACAACATCCCCTACCTTTAACTGGTTCGGATCGCTAAGCTGAGGATTTGCCGCGATCAGGGTCTGTAAAGGCAGGCCCCAGGCTTTGGACAACTTCCACAACGTGTCCCCTTGCTTCACGACGTGCTTGTAGATATTGCCCGATTCACCGCCGATCGGCACAGCCACGGCTGGAATCTTCACTTTGTCGCCGACGTTCAACTGATCCGGATTGGCGAACTGCGGGTTAGCTTCGATCAGTTTCTCCAGAGGCACGTTATACTTTTTTGAGAGCTCAAACAAAGTATCGCCTTTTTTCACAATATGGATTTTCACGCGATAAAGACCTCCTAGGTTTCTTCTCCGGTACGTGATGATCGCCCGGGGCCCATTTATTACATCCTATGCAGGCGCCCGGTTTTTGACATCCAGGAAAAGAAAAAATCCTATCTCCCTCTTAGGTCAAGGAAAATAGGATTCATGCTAGCTCTCGCGCGTTCTTACCAAACCTTCACTCCGTCCTGATCTACGATCGCACGGAATTCCTCCAGCAGCTTCAGCGTGATTGGACCGGCATGTCCCTCTCCGATGATGCGGCCGTCGACTTCACGTACGGCGATGACCTCAGCAGCCGTCCCTGTCAGGAACACTTCGTCAGCGACATACACATCGTGAAGCGTAAACGGCTGTTCTTGGATACTGTAGCCTCTCTTGCGGCAAATCTCGATGATCGCCTGGCGGGTAATTCCGTCCAGTGCCCCCAAGTAACATGGAGGGGTGGTGATCATTCCGTTCTTGACGATGAAAATATTGTCGCCCGAGCCCTCGGTCACGTACCCTTGTGCGTTCAGCATGATCGCTTCGCCCGCACCGGACAGGTTCGATTGGATTTTCACCAAAATATTGTTCAAATAGTTCAGCGATTTGATTTTCGGGTTCAGGGCATCGGGGATGTTGCGCCGCGTCGATACGGAAACGGTTTTCAGCCCGGTTTTGTAGGCTTCTTCCGAATAGATCGCGAGTTGCTCCACGATGATGACGACCGATGCTTTCGGGCAACGGTTCGGATCGAGACCTAAGTTACCGGCGCCGCGGGAAACAACCAGACGGATGTAACCGTTGCGAAGCTCATTGCGGCGAAGCGTCTCCACTAGCGCGTTCTCCATTTCCTGATACGTCAGCGGAATCTCCAGCATGATGGATTTAGCTGAATCGTAAAGACGGTCCAAATGCTCTTTGCATTTAAAAATATTTCCGTTATAAATGCGGATGCCTTCGAAAATGCCGTCTCCGTACAAAAAACCATGATCATATACGGAAACCTTTGCTTGATCTTTGGTTACGTATTGTCCATCTAAGTAAATCCATTGTTCTGCCATTATTTTGGCACCTCCGCTTTTTGTTCTCCAAACGATAAGCTGGGATAACTCCCCAGCACGCGTACTTGGCAACCCAATGCTTCGATTTCTCCAATCGCTGAGCTGAGCAGCACGGCATCGAGAGATTCAAGCACATCCATAATAAAATAGTAATTGCCAAGCCGTTTCTTGGTGGGACGCGACTCAATTCGCGACAAATTCAGTTTACGCCATGCGAACGCGGACAATACCTGATGCAATGCACCTGGAAAATCCTCCGGCAGCGTCACAAGCAGACTCGTTTTGTTCTGGGCTGCCGGGATTGCCAGTTCCAGCGGCTGAGGGCCGATTAGAACAAACCGGGTATAGTTGTTGTCATGATCCGTCACTTGGCGGGCCAGGACATCCAAACCGTACCGCTTGGCTCCGAGTGCCGTACCGATCGCCATCCAACCTTGTCCCGGATTCTTCTTCACCAGTTCCACCGCTTCCGAAGTGCTGCCCGCATGCTCCAATTCCGCTCGCGGCATCCGTGAGCGGATAAATTGCAGACACTGGGCCATCGCAACCGGATGTGACAACACCTTCGTCACTTTGGAATAATCGATATCGCCAGGTTGATCCCCCGATTGGAACTCCTCCCGATTGCCGATCAAATTCTGCACGGAAGGATATACCCATTCGATTTGCATCGGAATATCCACCTCATGGACAAGCCAGTCCATATGGAGGCTGACAGAGCCTTCGATCGTATTCTCCATGGGGATGACGCTGTAATCACTGTGACCGCTGGCCGTAGCTAAGAATACGTCGGATATCTGCTTGAAATGAAGCAGCTCCACCGGCTCATCGCCGAACAGGTGCAGCGCTGCTTCATGGGACACCGAGCCTTCCGGCAGCAATGCTATTCGTTTCATCTCTACTACTCACTCCCTAACTTCATCCAACGGTCTCGGTGCTCCAATTCTATTGAATGCAGCCGGTCTACCCGCCCTCTAAGCCTGAATATAATCCAAAAATGAACCTTCACTCTCCATAGTAAGCGCCACGGCCCCCAATGTGCAAGGTTTCAATCGCATCGTCTGCGCGGTGATGCCCTGCTCGCCAAGCACCTCAAGGAGGAACCCCTCAAGCTGATCTTCCGCTCCCTTACGGCGGTCCGTCAAACAGAGCAGCGTCGGACCGGCCCCGCTCAAGGCGGCGCCTAACGCTCCATGGGCCGTCGCTTCCTCAAGGATCCGAGCCATGCCCGGCACCAGCGATGCCCGGTAGGGTTGATGCAGCCGATCGCGCATTGCGACCGGGATCAGGTCCAACCGACCCGAGGTCAGCGCCGCGGTCAGCAGCGAAGAGTGGCTGACGTTGTATACCGCATCCTGCAGGCTAATCTGCTTAGGCAATGCCTCGCGAGCCTTGGAGGTGGACAACTGAAAATCAGGGATGGCCACAAGCACCTCGAGATCCGCTGGCGGCTCGATGCGCAGCACATCGGCGTGCGTTCCGTCCCAGACGGCGGTAATGATCCCGCCGAAAAGGGAAGCACCCACGTTATCCGGATGCTTCTCCAGCGCCGTCGCCATATCGAACAGCTTCGCTTGGCTCAAAGGCTCGCCGATCAGCAGATTGGCGGCAAACAGCGCCCCGACGATCGCCGAAGCGCTGCTGCCAAGCCCGCGGGTCAGCGGAATATCCGATTTCATCGAGATTTCCAACTCCGGCAAAGTCACGCCAGCTTCCGCAAACACCGTTTGCGCGACCTGATACACCAGATTGCTTTTATCGGTCGGCAGCCCCTCCAGGTTCTCCCCATGTAGGCGGAAAACCGTGGAATCGGCCGGTTTCATTTCGATCCAAGAATAGAGATTCAGCGCCATACCTAGCGTATCGAAGCCAGGGCCTAAGTTCGCCGTGCTTGCCGGCACCTTGACCCGAACGCCTTCTTGGCGAATCATGCCTGGGCTCCTTGCAGCTTGGCGATCGCATCCAGCACCGCTTCTTCCGTGTCCTGAACGACGAGCGGTTCGCCGCCGATGCTCTTGATGGCGATATTCGGATCCTTCAGGCCATGCCCTGTCAGAACGCAGACCACTGTCTCTCCGCCTTTAAAATATCCCTCGCGTTTCAGCTTATAAACGCCGGCGATGGAAGCCGCCGAAGCGGGCTCGGCAAAAATGCCTTCCTTCGCGGCTATGATCCGATATGCATCGAGAATTTCATCATCCGTTACGTAATTGATCTGCCCGCCGGACTCTTCCGCTGCAGCAATAGCCGTCTTCCAACTTGCCGGGTTACCGATCCGGATGGCGGTCGCAATGGTTTCCGGCTCCAAGATCGGTTCGCCTTTGACAATCGCCATCGCACCTTCGGCTTCGAAACCGACCATCCGTGGCAAGGAAGTCGATTTGCCACGCTCATGATATTCCTTGAAGCCTTTCCAGTAAGCCGAGATGTTACCGGCGTTGCCGACCGGAATGGCGAGTACATCAGGGGCCTTCCCTAGTTGGTCGCACACTTCGAATGCCGCCGTTTTCTGGCCTTCGATGCGGTACGGGTTCACCGAGTTCACTAACGTGATCGGATGCTTGGCGGTAATGTCGCGTACAATCTCGAGCGCCCGGTCGAAGTTTCCTTCGATCGCGATCACTTTCGCGCCGTAGATCATCGCCTGAGCCAGCTTGCCGAGAGCAATGTTGTTATTGGGAATCAATACGATACAATCGATCCCTGCACGGGCGGCGTAGGCCGCAGCAGCAGCTGAAGTATTCCCCGTAGATGCGCACATGATTGTCTGGCTGCCTTCCTCGACCGCTTTGGCGACGGCCATGACCATGCCGCGATCCTTAAACGAGCCGGTCGGGTTCAACCCTTCATATTTGAAGTATAGGTCAAGCCCCAGCTCCTTCGAGAGGTTCTCTGCGCGAACCAGCGGGGTATTGCCTTCCTGCAGTGTCAGCTTCGGCGTCTTGTCGTTCACCGGCAAATATTCCTTGTACGTTTCCAGCAATCCAAGATATCTCATCCAATAAGAACTCCTTTATCTGATTAATGTGATTATCCCTCTACGCGGTACACGCTTTTGATCCGATGGATGACGTCCAGCGATTCGAAATGGGCCAGAACCTTATTCATACTGGCCTTGCTAGCGTTGTGCGTCACGATCATGATCTCAGCGCCGGCCAAATTCGTGTTCGGCGATTGCACGACCGATTCCAGGCTGACCTCGTATTCGGCAAAAACCTGAGTGATTTGCGCCAAGACGCCAGCTTTGTCGTCGACGTGTAGCAACAGGAAATTCTTGTAGGCGATTTGTTCGTCCGTTTTGAGCTTCTTCGGCTTATATGGAACGATCGCCTTCAAACCGTTGACGCCAAGCTTAAGGTTCTTGACGACGGCAACCAGGTCCGCCACCACGGAGGTGGCGGTCGGCATCTCCCCGGCGCCTGCTCCATAGAACATCGTTTCGCCAACAGCTTCCCCGTGCACGTACACCGCGTTGTATACGCCGTTTACAGCCGCGATCGGATGCGTTTTCTTGACCATGGTCGGCTGCACCGTAATGCTGAATTCGTCATCCTGCCGTTCGGCGATGCCAAGCAGCTTCATCTCGTAACCGAGACGCTTAGCATATAAAATATCTTCCCTCGACACCGATGAAATCCCCCGAACATGCACATCATTTAGTTCCACGTTCGTACGGAACCCCAGAGTCCCAAGAATCGTCATCTTACGGGCCGCATCCAATCCTTCCACGTCGGAGGTCGGATCCGACTCTGCATAACCAAGCTGTTGCGCTTCCTTCAGCACATCCTCGTAGGAGGCGCCTTCCTGGCTCATTTTGCTCAAAATATAATTGGTCGTCCCATTCACGATCCCCATGATCTTCATGATTCGATCGGAGGAAAACCCTTCAATCAACGTGCGGATGATGGGAATGCCGCCAGCCACGCTTGCCTCGTAAAACACATCGCATTGATGCTCCATCGCCTTAGCCAGAATCTCTGAGCCGTACAGCGCCATCAAATCCTTGTTGGCGGTCACGATATGCTTGCCGCGTTCCAGCGCCTCCAGAATATAAGCTTTCGTCTGATCGACGCCACCCATCACTTCCACGATAACATCGATCTCCGGGTCACGGATGACCGACCAGGGATCCTCCGTCAGCTTGCGCGGATCCACATCGATGCTGCGTGTTTTTGCTAACGTCTTAACGGCGATTTTCTCGATGACGATCGGCGAACCAACCTGACTGCTGAGATCCTCCTGATGTCCTTCCAAGATCCGGACGACGCCAGTCCCCACCGTGCCGAGTCCGAGCAGTCCTACTTTCACAGGCTTCACAGCCGTCCCCTCCCGTTATCCAATCGCGGGTATTCCCGCATGGCTTCTTCTCTTATCCTTGCCCAACAATCTGCGTTCTCCTAACTCCCGGGATGCCTTGCAGCGAGTTCAGCATCACATCCAGCTCCTCGGTTAAGCGCGAGGTTTCCACGGAAATCACGACATTCGCTTTGCCTTGAAGCGGTATACTTTGGTTTATCGTCAAAACGTTACCGCCTGACCCGGCGATCAGCGCAAGCACTTTCGACAAAATTCCCGACCGGTGCTCCAGGTCAAACGAAATCGTCACGATGCTTTCCCGTTCAATTTGATTTAATTGATGAATGCCGTCCTTGTACTTGTAAAAGGCGCTGCGGCTCAAGCCGACCTGAGCTACGGCCTCATGCACTGTTTTCGCATCGCCGGAGGCCAGCAGTTGCTTCACCTGCAACGTTTTAACCACCGCTTCAGGCAAAATATCCTCGCGTACCAAATAGTAGTGCTCTTTCACGAACGTCCTCTCCTTAGAGACCTTTGTTTTCGTATAGTGGACATTATAACGGAAATCAGGCAGAGTGGCAATGCTTTTTATCCCGCCTTATATTAAAAAAAGCACCCAAAAGGTGCTTTTTCACATCAATAATAGTAGCTGCTGCCTTCGACAAATTCAAATTCGAAGTCGCCGATACGAACCAGTGTCCCGTCCTTAGCGCCCCGCTTACGCAGCTCTTCGTCAACGCCCATATGCCGCAGCGTGCGGGCCAGCTTCAGAATTGCATCATGGGAATTCAGCTGCATCCGTTTCATCATCCGCTCGATTTTCACGCTTTCCACCACAAACGTCTCGTTCTCGCGGCGAATCGTAAAGCTTTCGTCTTCCGTCTTGTCCAATTTGAAAATTTTACGCTCCGCGAGTTCGGTGACTTCCTCGATCGCCGGTGCTTCCGGAATTTGATCCAGCAGATCCGACACGCGGTACAACAGTTCCTGGATGCCCTGACGGGTCAGAGAGGAAATCGGCATGATCTCCAGATCCCCGCGTACCTTTGCGACTTCCTCGCGGAATCTCTCCAGATACTCCGCCGCTTCGGGCATATCCATCTTATTCGCGGCCACGATCTGCGGACGTTTCTCCAAATCCGCGTTGTATTGCCGCAGTTCGTCGTTGATCTTCTGCCAATCGTCAAACGGGTCGCGTCCTTCCGAACCGGCCATATCGACGACATGAACGATAAGCCTTGTCCGCTCCACGTGACGCAAGAATTCATGGCCGAGGCCAACGCCTTCATGGGCGCCTTCGATCAACCCGGGCAAATCCGCCATCACGAAGCTGCGCCCGTCGCCCACCTCAACGACACCAAGATTCGGGGTGATCGTTGTGAAATGGTAGGCGCCGATTTTCGGTTTGGCTGCCGATACGACCGACAACAACGTTGATTTCCCGACACTCGGGAATCCAACTAGTCCGACATCGGCCATCACCTTCAGCTCCAGCACAACCCAGCGCTCTTGGCCTTCTTCGCCATGCTCTGCGAGCTCGGGAGCCGGATTGCTTGGCGTAGCGAAACGGATGTTGCCGCGTCCGCCCCGCCCGCCGCGGGCGACAACAATTTGCTGCCCATGGCGCGTCAAATCGGCAATTACCTCCTGGGAGTCATCGTCGATGACGACCGTTCCCGGAGGAACCCTTACGATCATATTCTCCGCATTCGCCCCGTGCTGGCTCTTATTCCGCCCTTTTTCCCCACGCTGCGCCTTAAAATGCCGCTGATATCGAAAGTCCATCAACGTTCTTAGGCCTTCGTCGACGCGAAAGATCACGTCGCCGCCTTTACCTCCGTCACCGCCGGCCGGACCGCCCTCGGGTACGTACTTCTCTCGGCGAAAGGCTACGAGCCCATCGCCGCCGTCGCCCCCTTTGACATAAATTTTCGCTTTATCTACAAACATGCGTTCACCTCGTTTATTTTTCCGCAAGACACCCGAAGCCGCAGCGAACCGTTCTCCGCATCGCCTCGGTCAGCCCGTATTCGCATTCCTGTAATTCCTTCATCGATGTGACGAGCAAGTGCCTCCTGATTCCCTGTTGAACCGATCTGATCAAACCGAACCAACACTTCGCCGCCTTCGCGGTACATCGATATTTTCAGTTGTAGCGTCTCGCCCCACGAAGACCGCCCGTTAAACTGAAACACCCGTACCGATTCCACGATAGCTTCCGTCAATTCTTCCGCTTCTTCGATGGTAAGCAAACTGTCCAACTGCAGCTCGTCCTCAATATCAACCTCAAGTTGCACCGAACCGTTCACCTCGCGGAACGATTGCAAGTAGAAGACCAAAGCCGGAATGCCAAGCCTAGCGATCTTGCTCTCCACGGCCATTCGTCCTTTTATTCTTTCCACGCAATCGGCCAGTTTATCAATTTTCCGAAGCTGGATATATCCGTACAAAATCTGCAGATCGTTCATCCAATCATGGCGATGATGACCTAAAGTGGCGGAGGCGGTTCTTTGGATCGACTCCAGCAACTGCTTCCGCTCGGTTTCGGCCGCCTTCCGAAGATGCCGAACATATACCCAAAACAACACGAAAAGAGCCCCGCACAGGAGGACCTGTCCGATCGGCGATTTCAGGAAATAAGCAAGTGTCAGGCTAACGGCCGCAAGCAGCACGAACATCGCCCTCACCATGAACCGATGTTTCATATTTTCCCCGTTCCTCTAACAAATTGGGTGAAATGAAGTCCTCACCCTGGCATCACTACCCAGTATAACATACCTAAATCAAGTTCGCTCTCGTTATGTATGTAAAAAAAGATAAGCCCTGACACCAACGTGCCAGGGCTCTTGCTTATAAGCTCTTAAGCTTCGACTGTAGCCGCTACAGGAGCGGTTTCCACAGGGTAGACGCTCACTTTTTTGCGATCGCGACCCCAACGTTCGAATTTCACAACGCCGTCGACTTTAGCAAACAGCGTATCGTCCGAACCGATGCCTACGTTCGTACCTGGGTGAATTTTCGTTCCGCGTTGACGAACGAGAATGCTTCCGCCCGTTACGACTTGACCGTCAGCACGTTTCACGCCAAGGCGTTTCGCGATGCTGTCGCGTCCGTTCTTCGTGGAGCCTACGCCCTTTTTGGAAGCGAATAACTGGAGATCCAATTTCAACATTGTAGTCTACCTCCTTCTTCAAATAATGACGTCCTGTATCTGAATATACTTCCCGTATGATTCTTCGATACTCTTTAGCATAACGACAAGCGAGGCAAGCAGCAATTGCGCTTGTTCTTCGGCTTCCGTCCGGGCCGTAGCAGGAAGATCCGCGCTAAGAAAGCCGTTCTTCATCCTGGAGTCCATGACAATGCCAGTCAACGCTTCAATCGAATTGACCGTTCCTACGGTCACGGCTGAAACGCCCGCACAGACGATGTCCTCCCCAGCCTTGGCGTAGCCGGCATGGCCTTCCACCTCAAAACCTGTGATGCCGTTATCCTTCCGGCGCAATATGGAGACGAAAATCAAATTACCGCACCTTCTTACGCTTGGATTTTCTCGATGGTTACTTTCGTGTAAGGTTGACGATGACCTTGCTTCTTGTGGTAGTTCTTCTTCGGTTTGTATTTGTAAACGATCACTTTTTGGCCTTTGCCGTGTTTTTCGACTTTCGCCGTTACACTAGCACCGGATACCAATGGAGCTCCCGTTACCAATCCTTCGCCTTTGGATACTGCCAACACACGGTCGAACGTTACGCTTGCGCCGTCTTCAGCGTTCAATTTCTCGATGTAAAGCACATCGCCTTCTTGAACACGGTATTGTTTACCGCCAGTTTCGATAATTGCGTACATTTGCTTGCACCTCCTCATGTCTCAGACTCGCCTGATTCAGGTGCCGATAGACGCTAGGTCCAGCGGACTTGTAACCCGATCGGAGCGGTTGCAGCATGTGCACAAGCTAACTTATGACACATACCCTAATATACTATCATGGGCCTCGTAAAAAATCAACTGATTACCGTATTCTCTTCTCTCATTCTTTTCCGCGTCATTTCCAGCAAACCAAGCTTCGTCCAGCCCAAAATATGATGCTGCGTTCGGTCACCGGACATCGCTTGCTCCAACCGTTCGCAAACGGCTGAGCGATGCTCGTCGCTGTCCATGTCGATAAAATCGACGATGATAATTCCGCCGGTGTCCCGCAGCCGAATCAGCCGAGCCATTTCCTGCGCGGCCTCCAGATTCGTGCGGAACACCGTGTCCTCCAAACTGTCGCCTCCGGTAAATTTGCCGGTGTTCACGTCGATGACGGTCAGTGCCTCTGTCGTATCCCACACGAGATAGCCGCCCCCAGGCAGCCAGATCTTGCGTTGAAAATCCTTCTCCAGCTGCGGCTTCACTTCATAGTAATCAAATAAAGGGACAGCGCCTTCATGCACGATGACGCGCGGCGTCTCCCCCGGCAGCATCGCCTGTAGAAAGGCTTGCGCCTCCTCCGCCTGCTCCGGACAATCCATGATTAGCTCGTCCGTTTCCGGGCTGTACACGTCGCGCATCAGTCGCTGGATCATGCTTAGATCCTGGTGCAACACGACCGGCGCCGCAGCGTGCTTCGCCTTCTCCAGAATGGCGGCCCACTGTTTGCGCAGCTGTGTGAGGTCATCCCCGATCGCTTCACCGTCTTCTTCATCGGCAACCGTTCTCAGGATCAGCCCTTCCTCTTCCTCGCGCAATTCCTCACCGAGCATCTTAAGGCGGTATCTCTCCTCTTCGCGCCCGATCTTCTTGGAAACGGCGACATAACCGGATGTCGGCATATAAACAATCCAGCGTCCCGGCAAAGAATAATGCGTTGTTACCCGAGCCCCTTTATTGCCAATCGCTTCCTTTACAACCTGAACAACCAGCTCTTGGCCGGGCTTCAGCAGTTGCGCAATCGACGGCTTCTGCTTTGGCTGCTTTTCCAAATGAGGATGCAGCACGTCGTCGATATAGAGAAACGCGTTCTTTTTCTGACCGATATCCACAAAAGCGGCCTGCATGCCCGGAATGACATTAACCACCTTGCCTTTAATGAAACTGCCAACCAGTCCTCTATGCTGAGAACGCTCTGCCGCATACTCCACCAGTTTGCCGTTTTCCAGAAGCGCGATCTCGGTAGAGCCGGGTCCGCAGTGAACCATCATCCTTTTCATGATTTCACCCTTCATACGTTCGTCATCCATGGATCATGAACTCGCCTTATCCAGTCACATGCCCGTTTCATTATATCACGACTTTCGCGCTTCAAGCCCCGGAACCCCCCTGTAAGAAAGAGGAAATGACTCGCTGTTCCGGCACGACCGCTACGATATGCCCTTGGTGGTTCATCACATAAATAAAATGGTATTTTTCTCTTTTAAATAGACGCAAAATATGATCCAAAGGTTTCGTTTTTTCGGCAACGATCGGCTGGGCCAAAGTCCCGGTCAACAGATGTCTTGCGAAGCTACGATCCCGGTTCACCAGAAAACGCAAGAAACGATAAGGAATGTTCCGATAATCCGTCAGGTTGGAATAAAGCAGAAAAAAGCCGATCATCAGAAGATTCAGCTGCATCCCCCCGAGCCCCAGCAGCAACGGCAAGAAGGAATACACCAGCAGCAAGGCGCTGAACAGCAAGCTGATGCGGTAAGACCAAATCAGCGTGGCGTAGTAAGGCATCGTCAGGCTGCATAAGGCCTGTGAGACTTTCCCGCCGTCCAGCGGCAGGATGGGTAGCAGGTTAAATAGGGCAATCAGCAGGTTGCTTTGGATAAAATAGTCCAAAAAAGGCCCGTCCCACATCCCGGCGGCATGCAGCAACAGAGAGGCGCCGATCAGCAGGACGTTCTGCAGCGGTCCCGCCAAGGCGATGGCAATCTCCCGTCCTGCTGTCATATCCCCCGCATCCTCCAGGACCGCCACGCCCCCAAACGGAAGCATTTGAACGGACAATACCTTGATGCCGTACATGCGGGCCGCGAACACATGGCCCATCTCATGAACGAACACGATGGCGAATAAAGCAAGCAACTCCAGAAAATGACCGGTCAGCACCGACGTAAGCATGATGATGACGAACAAAGGATGAAAAGAAAACGCGATGCCTCGCCATTTAATCAAACGGAATCACATCCGCCGGATCGATATACCGGTCATCTTTTTGGATTGCAAAGTAGAGCGTCGGCAATGGGGACTGCGTTCGCGGAGGAAGGCTGCCCAGAACATCGCCCCCTTCCAGCCAGTCCCCTTTTTCGACGGAGATCTGCTCCAAATGGCCGTACACGGAGACGTAACCACCAGCATGCTGTACCGTCACCGTCTGTCCGGTAACGGCATCCCGGGCAACGCGAAGCACCCGTCCGGTCTCGATCGTTTTTACCTGCGAACTGCCGGTGTCGGGGATAATCTCGATCCCTTTTAAGCTTAGGGCAAATGGGCTGGCCAAATGGCCGGCGATCGGCGACGAGAATCCGGCTGCCGCTCCAACTCGAAGTCCGCTATCTTCGTTGGTTTTGAATATCGGAATAAACGACGGGGCTCCGCCGAAATAACGCGTATACCAGGCCTCTACGGCTTGAAAATCCATCTCCACGGTAAGCGACTTGGCAATAAATGCTCGAATCGGAGTCGCCCAGGACGGCTCATAGCGGTTCATGCCCCAGACTGCTGCAAACAAGAGTGAGCTAATCACGAGTCGGACGAACAAAGCGGTCCAAAAGGTAGATCTTTTTCTAGGCCCGGGAACGATGGGATCCTCGGTACGGCTTCCGTAAGCCCCTCCGTAAGGATCTTGCCAACGGCCTTGTCCACGCTTCCACAACAGCTCGGGATCGGGATAGGATACGGTGAAGTCAGCGCGCTCCCCCTTCGCGTTCCGCCCCGTTTGTTCCCTCTGCGGAACCGTGGCCTGACCTGGTGCCGATTCCCATCCTCGTTCCGGACGCAGCGGGCCTGGACCCGCGGCGTCTTCCAACGTCAGCTGGCGAATCCGCTCCGCCCTCCGTTTCTTTACATTTGATTTCACGTCCATGCTTTCATCCCTCCGGTCCAATGCACGGTTTGTCCTTGGCCTGTACTTATACTTATGAACCGCTGGAGTGGAATATGAACGTACGAATACACCGCCATAGCCCCCTACGATGCAAAAAAAACCGATGCCACTCGGCACCGGTTTATCCTATTCCACCTTATATTTCTCCTGATGCAGCTTAATGCTGAACACCAGTCCGATACATAACATATTGATTAAGAGCGAGGTTCCCCCGTAGCTGATGAACGGCAACGTAATCCCGGTGATCGGCATCAGGCCGATCATCATCCCAACGTTCTCGAAGATCTGGAACAGGAACATCGCCACGATTCCGACAATGATGTAAGCTCCCCGTTTATCGATACAATGCAGAGCGATTAAGATCATCCTATAGATAAATAAGAAGTAGAGCAGCAGCAGCACCGAAGCCCCGATAAACCCAAACTCCTCGCCAACGACAACAAAGATCGAGTCCGAATACGGATACGGAACGAATTTTTTGTTCTTCAAGTCGCCTTTCATGTAACCGTCGCCGAGCAGTCCCCCGGAGCCGATGGCAATCTTGGCGTAGTTCGATTGGTGCCTGTCATCACTCGACGCTTGATCCGGGTTAATGAACGTATTGATCCGTTGGTACCAGTGGAGCTTCTGGTGCTTCTCCAAATAGTCCTGAATCTGCGTGTTATAGGCGTTAAACAACGTAACGAAGA
Source organism: Paenibacillus sp. FSL R7-0216 (assembly GCF_037969915.1). NCBI lineage: Bacteria > Bacillati > Bacillota > Bacilli > Caryophanales > Paenibacillaceae > Paenibacillus > Paenibacillus sp. FSL R7-0216. The sequence goes on from NZ_CP150222.1 coordinate 3,894,823, forward strand.
GGATTAACGCCGCAACCGCGGCGGTTAAAGCGATCAAGACATGGCTATACCTGGCGTTGCCGATCCAGAGCATTCCTACCAGCACCACCAGATAGATGATGGCATTTCCCAAGTCCGGCTGAATCAGCACCAGAACAAACGGCAGCAGCGTCACCAAAGTGATCGGAATGATGTCGCGCCGGAATTGAAGCGGCTGCCCCATTTTTATGCCAAGTAAATACCCCGTCGTCAAGATCAGGATGACCTTCACCAGTTCGGCCGGTTGAAATTGCAGTCCCCCGATCCGAAACCAGCTTCGTGCCCCGTTGATTTCCGGCGCAAACAGGTATACCATCACCAGGAGCACGCAACCTGCGGCGTAAACATACCAGCTATAACGAAGCAACGTACGATAATCAACCAAGGCCATACCGAACACGACAACGAATCCCAGCAAATAAAATAGGATCGTCTTTACATCATAACCCTGGAACTCCGTCTCATAGGGAGCAATGGCACTGCGTACCAGGAGGGTACTGAACAGCATGAACAAGGCGAGTATCCCCACCATGAGCCAGTCCACTTTTCTAAGTTTAAAAAACAACGATTATCCACCCATTCCAAAAAACTTCTTGAAGCGCGTAAATACGCCCTTCTTCTGATCCAGCAGCATGAGCGGCACGGTGTCGCCTAATATCCGCCGCGCAATGTTGCGGTAAGCGATCGCTGCCGAAGAATCCGGATTCATCACCGTAGGCTCGCCGCTGTTCGCGGCTTTGATGACCAGTTCGTCATCCGGCACGATCCCGATCAAATCGATGTTTAGCACCTGCAAAATCCCTTCGATATCCAGCATGTCCCCGGATTTCATCATATTGATCTTAATCCGGTTCACCACCAGCTTCGGCGAAGCGATATGCGAGTTCTCCAATAAGCCGATAATCCGATCTGCATCTCGCACCGCGGCATGCTCTGGCGTCGTAACGACGATGGCCTGGTCCGCACCGGCAATGGCGTTCTTGAATCCTTGCTCGATCCCGGCCGGGCAGTCGATAATGACGAATTCGAACTCCTTCTTGAGCTCCAGAATAATATCTTTGACCTGCTCCGGCGAAATCGCATTTTTGTCTTTCGTTTGCGCCGCCGGAAGCATGTAAAGCTCATCGAACCGCTTATCCTTGACCAGCGCCTGATTTAATCGGCAGCGACCTTCCGCGACATCGATCAAATCATAGATGATTCGATTCTCCAGTCCCATGACCACGTCCAAATTTCGCAAACCGATGTCCGTATCGACCAAGCAGACTTTTTTCCCCAACAGCGCAAGCGCCGTTCCGATATTGGCCGAGGTGGTCGTTTTGCCGACCCCGCCTTTGCCGGATGTAATTACGATAGCTTGTCCCATGATTCACACCCCTTTAAACACGTTAAGGTCCGGTCTCACCCGGGTCATATTGATGATCTTGTCGATCTGCATCTTCCCTTCTCGAAGAAAAGCGAACTCCATGCTCGTTTCCCGGTTCTCCCATTCATCGGGAGGCCGGCTGATCGTCTCCGCAATCCGAAGCTGTGTCGGAGACAGGTACGAAGCCGCGATAATCGAATTCTCATTGCCCTTGATCCCCGCATGGGCCATCCCCCGCAGAGCACCCAGAATCAGAATGTCGCCGGTACATTGGATTGTCCCTCCCGGATTAACGTCCCCGATAAATAGCAGATTGCCCTCATGATGCAGCACCTGCCCCGAGCGGACGATGCCCGCAATCGTAGTCAGAGCCTGCGGGTCATCGGCGCGGACGATCTCCGGCATTTCGAAGGAGCGTACAAGCAGATTGCCTTTTTGCTTCAATATATCAAGAATCATATCCTTCTGATCGTCAGTGACGAGACGCATTCCCAGCTTCACATCGACATGGATGATCGGTCCGGTCAAAATATGTTGATGGCTAAATTCCAATTTATACTTCAATTCCTCCAGAAGACTTGAAAAGTCGCATTTGTCGTCCAGCAGGAAAACCAGGCCATCTTTTATGCCTTTAATCGTCACGTGGTTGGATTTCACTGTCATTAGCCTGTCCCTCCCCCCTAATCAATTCGCGCCGAAGCGGAAAAGTTCCTGCTTACGGCAAGCAAAATAAGCGGGAAGTCAAGCATTCTCCTCGGGAGAGCGTCGGCGAGTGATGATTTCGAGTTGACGCCTTAGCGGGACGTATATCGCCAGCGCAAACACGAACTGCACGAATACATTCGGGATGATATTGTTTTTTAGCGCCCACGTATAAGGCTGGTGGATCAGTTCGAACAGCGAATACGTGCCGAACAGGATCGAGTCCAGAAGAAGGCTGCCGAGCAATACAATGATCATCATCAGAGGCAGGGGCGCCCGTTGATTGCGGGACAAGAGCCCAAGCAGATAGCCGGACAGCCCCATGGCGAAGGAGTAGGCTCCAATCAATGCGCCATAAAAAACGATATCATGTAGCATCCCAAATACTAGACCTAGAATTAGTCCCGTATGCCGATTCTCATATACCGAGAAATAAAGAATGACCATGTAAACCAGATGAGGCGCTATCCGCGACTGCCAAGCCGATGGAACCAGCCAAGGAACCAGCGTCCCCTCCAGAATGAACAACAGGAACATCAGCAGGAATAGAATCAATTTTCGCTTGTTCACTCGCCTTCACCTTCCGGTGTAAAGACGATAAATAGTTCCTTCCAGTCCGTGAAGTTTGCCGCGGGTTCCACTGTGGCGGTATAGGTTAAGCCGTATTCTCCAACCTGGATGTCCTTCACGGTTCCCACGACCATCCCCCGAGGGAATACGCCTCCGATCCCAGAGGAGACGATCAAATCCCCCTCCTTCAACGGAGTGGCATCTTCAATCCGTGTCATCAGGAACATCCCCTGCTCGCGATCAAACGTTTCGATCATACCGAAGACGTCGTTCTCCTTCCCTTGCGCCGTAACGGCAATGCCGTTGGAATTCGGGTCCTTGGCATCCATCGCCGTAGCGAGACGGACGGTGGACGTAAAGTTGCTGACATGGCTGATTACACCAACCAAGCCTTTCTCGGAAGTGACGGCCATCCCCTCCTTGACGCCTTCCCGAGCCCCGAGGTTGACGATGATCGTGCGATTGACGGGATCGTCATTAACGCTAACTACTTGAGCGATCTTCCAGGTGTAATCGTAGATTCTTTTCTGGGCTTCCGTAAAATCAAGCTTATCCTTCAGCCGCTCATTCTCCTGCTCGATCCAGTTATAGGTCGCTTTGTCGCGGGTATAATGCGCCAATGCAATCTTGAGCTGTTCGTTCTCCTCCTGCAGCGCGCGGAGGTTCGAAATATCTTCAAACAAGCCCGCTACATAGCTAGCGGGCTTGTAAAACACGTATTGCACGAAGCCAACCGTGTCCTTAACGAATTTCTCCGGCCAAGACAAGTTGGTTCTTGGCCCTAGCGTAAATCCCATCACCGCAATAAACAAAATAAGTCCCATCAACAAAATAAACAATCTTTTGTTGCCAAGCAGCTTAAACAGTTTCCGCACCCTCCAACCATACATTTTTCTTGGAAAAACGGCATTGGCCGTCCAATTCAGGACGGCGCCGCATTCATATCAGGGGTGCCTTCTCCCGTACGAACATTATCGTTTGGAACGAAGGGCTGAACTACTTTTTGATTTGAATAAATGAATATTATCCAAGGCGCGGCCCGTACCAATCGCCACGCAATCCAGCGGATTCTCCGCCACGATCACCGGCATGCCGGTTTCACTGGCCAGCAGTTTATCCAGGTTGCGCAGCAACGCGCCGCCACCGGTCAACACGATTCCTCGGTCCATAATGTCGGCGGCCAATTCCGGCGGGCATTTCTCCAAAGTTACCTTTACCGCGTCAACGATAGCGCCTACCGTATCGCTAAGCGCGTCGGAGATTTCGTCAGAGGTGATCGTGATCGTCTTCGGCAACCCCGACACGAGGTCGCGTCCGCGAATTTCCATCGTTTCGACCTTCTCCAACGCAAGCGCGGAACCGATATCCATTTTGAGCTGCTCGGAGGTTCTCTCGCCGATCATCAGGTTATATTGGCGTTTGATGTACTGGATAATCGCCTCATCCATTTCGTCGCCCGCGACGCGGACGGATTTGCTGGTGACGATCCCGCCAAGGGAGATTACCGCGACCTCCGTCGTCCCGCCGCCGATATCTACGACCATGCTGCCGGTTGGTTCCCAAACCGGCAAATCCGCGCCAATCGCTGCAGCGAAAGGCTCCTCGATCGTATAGGCCTCGCGCGCGCCGGCTTGCTTTGTCGCGTCTTCTACGGCCCGCTGCTCAACAGCTGTGATCCCCGACGGAACGCAAACCATTACGTTCGGGTGGCGTTGAAACAGCGAACGCTGCTTTTGCGCTTGGCTAATAAAATATTTAATCATCGTTGCCGTTGTATCGAAATCGGCGATCACGCCGTCCTTCATCGGACGGATCGCCCGAATGTTGCCAGGGGTTCTGCCGATCATCTTCTTGGCGGATTCGCCGACGGCCACGATGTTCTTCGTGTCGGTATGAATCGCTACCACGGAAGGTTCCCGGACGATAATGCCCTTGCCTCTCGTATATACCAGCGTATTTGCCGTCCCTAAGTCAATACCCAAGTCTTTTGTAAAACCACCTAACATGCTGCTTCTTCCTTTCCTTCTGTATCTAACCCATTATATTAGAGGTTGTTCAAAAAGTCATCTTCCGATCACGAAGCTCATCACAGAAGTGATTTGCGGCAGCGAATCTTGAATTCAGCCGGGTCTTCCGTTGCTCACGTAGATCCGCCTACGCTCCGCTACTCAGCCCCTAGCTTCATCCAACCTTCTTGGTGCTCGAAACCTGACTTGTTGAACCTTCATTGAAACGGTTGTTCAAAAAGTCATCTTCCGATCACGAAGCTCATCACAGAAGTGATTTGCGGCAGCGAATCTTGAATTCAGCCGGGTCTTCCGTTGCTCACGTAGATCCGCCTACGCTCCGCTACTCAGCCCCTAGCTTCATCCAACCTTCTTGGTGCTCGAAACCTGACTTGTTGAACCTTCATTGAAACGGTTGTTCAAAAAGTCATCTTCCGATCACGAAGCTCATCACAGAAGTGATTTGCGGCAGCGAATCTTGAATTCAGCCGGGTCTTCCGCCCTCTCACGTAGATCCGCCTACGCTACATCAAGCCCCGCTCCTTCAAACTGACGAACTTCCCATCCCCGATGACGATGTGATCAAGCACGTCGATGCCTATGATCTCCCCCGCTTCGCAAAGCCTTCGTGTCATCCGGATATCCTCCGGACTCGGGCTGGGATCGCCGCTGGGATGATTGTGGGCACATACGACGGAAGCACTGCTGCATTTGATCGCGGCGCGGAACACCTCCCGCGGATGCACAATCGAAGCGTTCAGACTTCCGATCGAAAGCGTCTCCTGAGCTATGATATGATTTTTCGTATTCAAAAAAAGACAAACAAAATGCTCTTTCTGTAAATAGCGCATTTGCTCCATTAGCAATTCGGCTGCATCCTCCGGTCTGCGAATCGTGCGTTGTTCCGGAAGCCGCGTTTTGGCTAATCGCTGTCCCATTTCGATCCCCGCCTTCAGCTGGATCGCTTTGGCCGGACCGATGCCTTTCAGCTTCGTCATTTCGTCCAAGCTGACATCCACCAGCCCGCGGAGTCCGCCTACGCCGGATAGCAGCCGCTGTGCCACATGAACCGCCGACTCCTGGCGTGTTCCCGTGCGCAACAGGATGGCTAGCAGTTCAGCATGGCTGAGCGCACCTGCTCCATATTTCATCATTCGTTCCCTTGGCCGCTCCTCAGAAGGCAGATCACGCAGCATATAGGGAGCTTGTTCCATCGTTATCCCCCGCTTCCGAATGGTTTCGGGCGACTTCCGGCGATACCGGTAGGCCCGTCCTAAGTTCGGAAGGATATGCTTTATCACTTCCTGATGACCTGCCATCGCGGCAAGCCTTGCTACCTGCTTACAATACCCGAATATCAAAATCCTCCAGCATGTCGACGAGCAACGATAAGGGTAAACCAACGACATTAAAATAACAGCCTTTGATCCCGGTCACGATCGTTGCGCCAAGTCCCTGGATGGCATACGCCCCGGCTTTATCCAATCCTTCCCCGCTACGGGCGTAGGCCTGGATTTGCGCTTCGGACAATGCCTTCATCGTTACAGTCGTCGCTCGATAGTCGACCTGGCGTGAGCCGGTCAAGGCATCCACGCAAGCCACGCCGGTATACACCACATGGTCTCGTCCCTGTAAGCTGCGCAGCATCTCCGCAGCCTCCTGAACGTCCCGCGGCTTGCCCAAGACGTCGCCGTCCCGTACCACGATCGTATCACTGCCGACGATAACTGCATTACGGTCTCCCGTCGGGTTAAGCCCACGGTAGACGGCATCCGCCTTGCGGCCGGCAAGCTCCTTCACGATTTGCTCCGGCGGCAACGTCTCCTCATAAGATTCGTCCGTATGGCTGGGCAGCACCTCAAACGGAATGGCCAGCGATGCGATTAGTTCACGCCTGCGAGGTGAAGTGGAGGCAAGTATGATCCGGCGCAAATACGCGGTATCCAATGCGGAACTCTCCTTTGAAAAGACGATTTGATGTCCTGAATGGTTACAAACATAAGTTAACAAAAAATGGGTGAGTATTCGACAGTGATTGCTGTCATCCCCGCCATTTTTTGACACTAACCTATTATAAGATTATTTTAGCCCCGGGCGCAAACACAAAAAAGACAGGGGTAACTATTTCCAGTTCCCTGTCTTTTATTGTATTAGCGGCCTGGATTTGTGACTCCGGCCTCAACTAGAGACTGCTCAGCCATGATGAAGCGCATCATCTCATTTTGTACTTCCCAGAGCAGCGTTTTTGCGCCGTTTTTTTGGTATTCACCCATAGCCTCGACGGCCCCGTTGATCGCTTTCTCCATTTCACCGGCCAGGAGCGCTCCCCCTGCCGACCATTTGCCGCGGATGGCCGAGGCGCCTTCCGTCCAGGCTTGGTGCTTCGCTTCCAACTGCTCCAGCTCCGCATGTTGCTGCGGCTGTGGATCCGCTTCGGTCAGTAGCGCAGCAGACGTAGTGCTAAGCAGGCGAACCAGCTCTGCGCTTTGCGTCATAAAGCCTGACAAAGCCTCGCGCTCTCCGGAAAATTCGACGTTGGCCGCCGCCGGGAACGAAATCTCGTGTAAGATAAGGTTCACGCCAGCCGCCTTCAGTTGACCGCTGAGCAACTTCGATTGCTCACGCTCTGTCGAAACCCCCGCGTATACCCGTTTCTCGTCGACGGTATCCCTCGCAGCAGCAATACCCGAGGCTTGCAGCTCCTCCTGCGCCAGCTGCACACCTTGCGCTGTGCTGAACACACCGTATTGTAGAAAATAGTAGGTTTGTTCCGGCAAAGCAACGCTGATGAGCGGGATGTTCTCTTCCGGTGTCGTCGTCGACCCTTCTATGTCTCCCATGACCGGTAAACTTGCCGCCTCACCCATATCGGTCTGCTGCGGCACCCCGATGCCCGGAAGTGGAAACTTCACATCCTGATTGAATAAGGATAATACAACAAACCCGAACAACGCGCCCGTAACAATCGCCCCGGTCAAGGAGCCCGCGACCTTCCACCATGAGGTTCGATGGGGATGAGAATAGAGCGGAGGAGCCTCCTCCTGCCATTCGGTCTGCCAGGGATCCTTTCCGTAGATTTCCTCCCAATCATTGGCCGTGGAAGTAGTATAGTCCTCCGGATATTCCATTTCACGTCCGATCTGGTCGACCTCTCTCGTGTCTAGGCTCAGGTTGCGATCCCGTCCTCCCGGAAATACGGTCAACCCCATCCCCGTATGGTCCGTAAAAGGATCTCCCCATTCCTCCACCGTTTCGATCGCTCGATAACGAGGCACCGCATCCCGCTTCGGCATCTCTGCAATCTCCAGCGGCAGCTCCGGCCGGATTTCCCGGCCTTCCCCATCAAACCGGAATGTCATTTTGGCTTTGTTCACGGTCTGCACGCTCCTTGTCCATTCTTCTAACCTATCCATATGAGCGTGGACCGTCCGATATGCCAAGCCTGCAGGCGAGCAAGCAAAGATCACCTCAGCAACCCAAAAAACGGCCTCCCCGGGCAGACAAGACCCGTCGAAGACCGTTTTTACGAGAAATTTGATATACGCTTTAGCTAGACAAACCTTTCGCCAGCTCGTATCCCACTTTATAAATATCGCCCGCGCCCATCGTTAGCACAAGGTCGCCTGGCTTCAGCCGATTTTGCAGATCTTCAAGCACATCCTGCTTCGTCGGCAAATATCGGGCACCGGCATTGCTGTTCTCCTTGATCAAGTCGACCAGCTTGGAGGAATGAACGCCTTCAATCGCTTTTTCCCCAGCCGGTGAGTAAATATCGGTGATGATCACTTCATCCGCTTCCCCAAAGGCCCGACTGAACGCATCCAGCAGGAAGAAGGTCCGCGTATAGCGCTGCGGCTGGAACACGGCGATGATCCGTTTGCCAGTCGCTTTGGCCGCTGCGATCGTTGCTTGGATCTCCGTCGGATGGTGAGCGTAGTCATCGATGATCAGGATACCATCTTGTTCCCCAAGTACCTGGAAGCGGCGCTTTGCACCATGGAAGTGACGCAAGGCCACTGCGATTTCGTTAAAAGGAATGCCCGCTTCCAAGCAGACGATAACGGTAGCCATTGCATTGTAAACATTGTGTCGGCCAGGCACGGACAACTCCACCATACCGAGCTCCCGGTCGCCTTGATTCATTTTGAAGGTGACGCAGCGGTCCCCCAGATCGATCTCGTGAGCCGTATAGTCACAGCCCGATTCGATGCCGTACGTAATGACTTTGCTCTGAACCTGAGGCAGCAATTCCCGGACGTTTCGGTCGTCGCCGCAAACCACCGCTTTTCCATCCGGCTTGATCTGGTTCAAGAACTGCACGTAGGCTTCCTTCAGCTTGCCGAAATCCCCGCCGTAGTTCTCCAGGTGATCCGCCTCGATGTTGGTCACCACGCCAAGCGAAGGGTGGTACTGCAGGAAGGAGCCGTCGCTTTCGTCAGCCTCCGCAACCACGCATTTTCCTTGCCCGGCTTTCGCATTGGTGCCCATGTCCATAATTTCCCCACCGATAATGTAGGTCGGGTCTGTCCCGCAATGCTCCATCACGAGTGCGATCATCGACGAGGTCGTTGTTTTCCCATGGGCACCGGCCACGGCGACACCGGTCCGTTCATTTAACAACCGGGCCAGCATCTGGGAACGGTGAAGTACCGGGATTCCTTGCTCCTGAGCCTCCAGCCGCTCCACGTTATCTTTTGGCAGCGCCGTCGAGTAAACGACCAGATCCGCCCCGTGCACGTGTTCGGCGGTATGGCCGATGTATATCTTCGCTCCCTTTGCAGCGAGCTTCTCCGTCAATTCTTGGGAGGCAACGTCCGATCCCGTGACGGTATAACCCATTTCCAGCATCACTCGAGCGATGGCACTCATGCCATAGCCGCCAATGCCGATAAAATGTACATGTTGTTCGGTCGTATTCAACAAAATGGTCACCAGCCTTTTTCAGAATCGGTTTGATGCAAAAGGGCCGCCCGCACGTCCGAGATCAGGTACAACGTGCCGGTTACCACCCCAAGATCTTCCCGTTCCGTCCGTGACTCCAAAAGCGAAAGGGCTTTTCTCCAGTCACGTTCTACGATGATTTCCAAATCCGCTTTCGCTTCCGTCCCCTGTAGTTCGGCCACGAGTTCGTATAACGCTTCGGCGTCCATTTTTCGGCGAAAATCGGGCTCGGTCAGAATAAGCGTATCCACTATTGGTAATATATGCTTCAAGTAGCCTTGATGATGCTTATTGGCCAGCATCCCCATCATCAAATGCAGTTTTCGGTAAGGGAAGGCTTCCGGCAGGCTTTGCGCCAGCGAAGCAGCGCCTTCCGGATTATGCGCTCCGTCCAGTACCAAACGCGGTTCTTCCCGAATTACCTCCAGCCGTCCTGCCCAGAAGGTGGTACGGAAACCGTCCTGCATCTGTTCATCCTCAAGCTGAAAAGCCATGTATTGTCGCAGCACTTCCAATACCATCATGACGCCGGCGGCGTTCTTGCATTGATGCCCCCCAAGCATGCGAATCGTAAAATCCATATCTCGGAAGGGACCTTTGAAATGCAATTGCTGCTCTTTGGCATCAACACTAAGCCGCTCATAATGGAACTGCTCGCCCATCAGATATAGAGTGGCGTGCTTGGAAGCGGCCGTGGTTTTCAGTACGGTGATCGCCTCGGGTTGCTCGACGCAGCTGACTACGGGCACGCCCGCCTTGATAATGCCAGCCTTCTCAGCGGCAATTTGTTCAATCGTGTCCCCAAGAACGTCCATGTGATCATAACCGATATTCGTAATCAGAGAGACGATCGGAGTCACGATATTCGTAACATCCATCCTTCCCCCAAGCCCCGTCTCCCATACTACTACATCGGGATAACATATCTCCGCAAAATACAAAATGGCGATCGCCGTGCTCACTTCAAACATCGTCGGAGAGCCCAGGTCGGTGCCAGCGATTTCTTCTACCAACGGAACAACGCGGTTTGCCAGTTCCAGCAGCGCCGTTTCGGGAATGTCCACCTCGTCATACTGGAAGCGGTTGGTGAACTTCGTGATGTAAGGGGACGTATACGTCCCCACATGATATCCACATTCCCGCAATGTTCGAGTTAAAAAAGCGCAGGAGGAGCCCTTTCCGTTCGTCCCCGCCACATGAATGAACTTCAGCCTCCGCTCAGGATGCCCCAAACGTTCCATCATTAGCTCGATTCGTTCCAGGCCGGGCCGGATGCCAAACGGCAATAGCCCGTTGATCCAATCGACCGCTTCGGTATAGCTATTCAGCGGCAGCGGTCGTATTTCTTCCTCTGTACGATCCCCCATGTCAGTCACCTTCATCAATTAGTGGTAGTTCAAAAAATCATCTTTGGATCACGAAGCAAAATCAACGAAGCGGACCCGTCGTCGAATCTTGAATTCACCCGGTCGCTCCGTTGCTCACGTACCCAATACGTACGCTCCGCTACTCACTCCCTAGCTTCATCCAACCTTCTCGGTGCTCCAAATCTAACTTTTTGAACCTTTATTAGATGGTAGTTCAAAAAATCATCTTTGGATCACGAAGCAAAATCAACGAAGCAGACTCGTCGTCGAATCTTGAATTCACCCGGTCGAGCGGACGCTTCCGAAGCATGTTTCCTCCGGAAAACATTTGAGTTGCTCACGTACCCAATACGAACGCTCCGCTACTCACTCCCTAGCTTCATTCAACCTTCTCGGTGCTCCAAATCTAACTTTTTGAACCTTTATTAAAATGGTAGTTCAAAAAATTATCTTCGGATCACGAAGCTCAAGTTCACTTAACCCTTCAACTCCGCGATCCGGGCCAGAACTTTGTCGCGTTTCTCGGAATAATCGGCCATCTTGGCGCGTTCTTCCTCGATCACCTTCGCCGGCGCTTTGGCCACGAAGCCCTCGTTAGCCAGCTTCTTCTCGACGCGTTCCACTTCCTTGTTCAGATTGTCGAGCTCTTTCGTTAGCCGTTCGATTTCCTGACTGATGTCAATCAGGCCCGACAGCGGCAGGAACAGTTCGGCCCCGGTCACAACGGCGGTCATCGCCTTATCAGGCACGGCCGCGTTTAGCGCTGCTTCATACTCGGACGTATTGCAGAACCGGCGAACGTAATGCTCGTTGCGGGTCAGCACTTCCAACACGTCGGTGCTGCTTGGTTTGATCACCAGTTCGATTTTTTTGCTCATCGGCACGTTCACTTCGGCACGGATATTTCGTACCGAACGAATCACGTCGATCAACAGATTCATTTCCTGAACGGCGTCCGGTGCTTCTAACGAAGCGTCGTACTCCGGCCAAGCCGCAAGCATGATCGTTTCGCCATCATGCGGCAAATGCTGCCATATTTCCTCGGAAATAAACGGCATAAACGGATGGATCATGCGCAGCGTACGGTCAAGCACGAAGGCGAGTACCGATTGGGTTTTCTTCTTAGCCGCAGCATCTTCCCCGTACAGCGACAACTTGGCGAATTCGATATACCAATCGCACAGATCGTCCCAAATGAAGTTATACAGCAACCGACCGGTTTCCCCAAATTCGTAAGCATCGATCAAGCGGGTAATTTCCTTGGCCGTCTCGTTCATCCGGTGCAAAATCCAGCGGTCGGACGTAGACAGATCACCGCTAATATCAATATCGGCATACTTCACGCCTTCCAGGTTCATCAAAGCGAAACGCGAAGCGTTCCAAATTTTGTTGGCAAAGTTGCGAGCTTGCTCAACCCGTTCCCAGCGGAAGCGCAAATCCTGCCCCGGCGTATTGCTGGTAGACAGCATATAGCGCATCGCGTCTGTGCCGTATTTCTCGATGACCTCGAGCGGGTCAACGCCATTACCCAGCGATTTGGACATTTTGCGTCCTTCGCTGTCGCGGACAAGGCCGTGCATCAGCACGTCTTTAAACGGCATTTCGCCGGTAAACTCCAGGGACTGGAAGATCATCCGGGCTACCCAGAAATAAATGATATCGTATCCCGTCACGAGCACGTCCGTCGGGAAGTACCGTTTGAATTCCTCGTTATTCTCATCCGGCCAACCCAGCGTAGAGAACGGCCAGAGGGCCGAGCTGAACCAGGTGTCGAGCACGTCTTCATCCTGTTTCAGATCATCACGCCCCAGCTTGGCGCGCGCTTCTTCCTCGCTGCGGGCAACAACCATCTCTCCGGTTGCCTCACAATACCAGGCCGGAATGCGATGACCCCACCAGAGCTGGCGGGAAATACACCAATCACGTACGTTTTCGATCCAGTGCAAGTAGGTCTTCTCAAAACGGTCCGGCACGAAATTAACGCCTTTCCCGGATTGTTGCGCTTCGATCGCCGCTTCAGCGAGTGGCTTCATTTTGACGAACCACTGGGTGGACAAATACGGTTCAACAACCGCACCGGTCCGCTCGCTATGGCCGACCTGATGCAGGTGATCCTCGATTTTAATTAGAACGCCCATCTCCTGCAAATCCTTGACGATTTGCTTACGGCAATCGCTGCGGTCCAATCCTTGATATTTACCGGCTTCACCGTTCATCGTGCCGGTTTCATCCATGACGTTGATCTGCGGCAGATTATGGCGCAAACCTACTTCAAAGTCGTTCGGGTCATGCGCTGGAGTGATTTTCACAGCGCCACTGCCGAATTCCTTCTCGACATATTCGTCAGCGATAATCGGTATTTCACGGTTAACGATCGGCAGACGTAACGTTTTGCCGACCAAATGACGGTACCGTTCATCCTCCGGATGAACAGCGACGGCGGTATCGCCCAGCATCGTTTCGGGACGCGTCGTCGCCACCGTGATATGGCCGCTCCCGTCGCTCAGCGGGTACTGAAGATGGTAGAGATGCCCGTTGACTTCTTTGTATTCAACCTCAATATCGGAGAGGGCCGTGCGTGCTGCCGGATCCCAGTTGATAATATATTTCCCGCGGTAAATCAAGCCCTTCTCGTAGAGCTTAACGAAAACCTCGCGAACCGCTTGAGAAAGCCCCTCGTCCAACGTAAAACGCTCACGCGAGTAATCGAGGGAGAAGCCCATTTTAGCCCATTGCTCATGAATGGTGGCAGCATATTGGTCCTTCCACTCCCACACCTTCTCCAGGAACTTCTCACGGCCCAAGTCATACCGCGTTACGCCTTGCTCGCGCAGCTTCTGCTCCACCTTCGTTTGGGTCGCAATCCCCGCATGGTCAGAGCCAGGCAGCCACAACGCATCGTAACCTTGCATCCGTTTCGTGCGCGTCATAATGTCCTGCAGTGTAAAATCGAGCGCATGCCCGATATGCAGCATCCCCGTTACGTTTGGTGGCGGGATCACGATCGTATACGGCTTGGCATCCGGCCGTTGTCCTGCTTTAAAGAACCCGCTCTCCAGCCAATAAGTGTACCATTTCTGTTCCGCCGCTTTCGGATCGTACGTCGTCGGCATTTCCGCCGACGAGGCTAGTTGATCTTGATTTTCTGTCATCCTATTCAACCTCCGTTACAAATAAGCATAGCCTTGGCGATCCCAAGATAATCGTCTGTCGTCGGCTTTACGCCTTTATTCTTGATGTCCAAGAAAAACAAAAAAAGCCTTTCGTCTCAAAGGACGAAAGGCTTTACTTTCGCGGTACCACCTTTGTTTCGCACATCGTCATCCAGCCCTTCCGGAATCCGGTACTTGACATGCGACACTCATGCAGATAACGGCTGCTACCGGTCCGTTCTAACCATCGCAAAACGGCTCAAACGAACAACTCCCGGGCGACTTCGGCGAGCTACATGTCCTGCGGAAACTCTCAGCCGTGGGTTCCGCTCTCTGAAGGGTATGCTGCCTACTCTTCCCGTTCCAAGTCTTTGACATAGATCTAATTGATTGAATCTATATTATCATAACTTGGAAAGGAACGGGAGTCAATCATCCGCCTTTTTTCGCAGTCTAAACTTTATGGAATGTACAAGATTTGTCCCTCATTGACCTGGTGCTCAGCGAGTCGGTTATACAACTGCAGCTCCCGCGAACTTAAGTGGTAGCGCTGGGCGATATCGTCCAGCGTTTCCTCGCGCTGCACGATGACCAGCCGCACTGTGCGGAAAGGAGTTTGATCTTCGTTGCTGATAAACAGGTTCTTCCACCGCAGTTCTTCGCCTTCTCCCTGTTCACTGCCAGCTATCGGCAGATCCGAAGCGTCCTCCAGTGCTTCCCGAGCTACCCGTGAGGATGAAGAGATCAGCTTCGTTAACCCAAAACCTTCTCTTCCGCTCTCGTCAGCACTCTTTTTAGACCCAAGCGCGATCTTCATTTCTTTCTTCTCTTCCGGCTGATGATCCGCCTCGACCGCCGCTTCAGACTCATCGGCAACCTCACTTACCGCCTCGTTTGGTGTTACAGCGACTTCTTCGCCTGTTTCGTACGCAGCCCCAGAATCCGCAGCTTCCGCTTCTACGGATTCACTGGCACGTTCGGTCGCCTGGAAATCGTCCGTCGGGCGAACCTCATCCTTAAACCATATGTTGGCGTCCGATTCCTCCGCGTGATCCGCAAAGGCCTCCGCAGCAGAGCCAAAGCTCGCAACGGATTCCTTGTCCGCCCAAGGGTCGGACTCCTGAAATGCCGAAACGTCCTCGGTCCAGGAAAGAACCTCCTGCGGCTCGTCCGCACTTCGTTTTTGTGCATTCAGCACATCATCTGGAAACGCCTGCCACGAAGCAAATTGAGGCACATGCGGAACCTGTGAGTCTTGTTGTTCCAACTCGAACTCCAATTCCGGTTCTGTTTCCGGCTCTTGCTCTTTGTCCGCATCTTCTCTTGCTAACGAATTCCAAGAGAACACCGGATCTTGACGCACCTCATCCGCTAGCAATGGCGCTGGGCTTAGTACATCCCGTTCCGATTCCGGCTCCGTTTCGAGAGCCTCCAAATCTGCCGTGCCCGCATCCAAATCTGATACCAATTCCTCGCCTCGGATAGCGGGTACAACATGTGCCGTGGTAAACTCCCGATCCTTCCAGGCATCTTGTTCGGATAACAAGGAGGAGGTTTCAACTCCTTGAAGCGATAATACGCCCGTAATGTTCAAACTCCGCGAACTGAGCAGGTCAACATCGAAATTTTCAATTTCGACCGTGATATCCTCTAACCGGTTGACCCGACTTAGCGGTATCGTAATTTCTACGGGAATATAATGCGCAAGTTCCCGTGTCTCCCCTTCTCCCCGGTACAACCCCGACAACAGCAAATGGCCGCGCAGCGCGGCATACTCTTCCCCGGGAATCACCTGGATTTTCGGATAGAGCTCGATCTCCTCCAACTCTTCAATGCCGATCACATCTTCAGAAAGATGTATGCGCTCGTAAATATCAAACCTGAGACCATAGGATTGATCAGCCAACACGTTACCTCCCTTCAGCATATCCAAACGTGATTTAAAATCGATGAATCATGATCCAAATCATCCTCGTTTAATCTATATGCTTCAAAAAGGAGTGCATGCCAGCTTTTTGCCCACGTGCTAGACAAAGCCTTGCTGTTCAAGGGCGCTCATAAGCTAAAGTGATCGCGCAAACGGTTCATCGCCGGGGGCCACGGATCCTCAAGCTCCACGGCTTCTCCGGAGAGTGGATGCGGGAACGACAGTCGCTCCCCATGCAGCGCCTGATGAGACAGCCACTTCGTGTTACCGCCATACAGCGCGTCACCTACGAGCGGATGTCCCGCTGCACTCAGATGGACGCGAATTTGATGCGTCCGACCCGTCTCCAAAGTGAGCCGGACCAGACTTGCGTCGTGTTTCGGATAAACTTCCAGCCGCTCCAAGTGGGTTATAGCCCCTTTGCCTCCGGGAGAAACCCGGCGCCGCTGGTTATGATGACGGTCCCGGCCGATCGGCTGATCGATGACTTTGAGCTCAGGGCTGACGATCCCCTGTACGAACGCAATGTAGGTACGGTCGATGGCCTTGCGACTCATCGCTTCGTCCAACTTCAAATGGGCGTATTCATTTTTAGCAAATAACACGGGTCCTGACGTATCTTCATCAAGCCGGTGAATATGCGCGGCGGCGATCGGCTCGCCAAGGGAGGCATACCATCCGGCAACGCGATTGGCAAGCGTGTCTGGCGAAGCCAGCGACTGGCCGGAAGCCCCCCCGGAAGTTTCGCCGCCGTCCGGATGGACCTTAAGCCCTGCCGGCTTGTGCACGACAAGGCAAAAATCGTCCTCATATAAAAGCGGAAGCTCCGCCTCAAACGGAGCATACTGCGAAGCCCTAGGCGGAAACGCCAGCAACCGCAAACGATCTCCGGCAAGCTTGATACCGTCTTCGGCCCGAAGCTTGCGCAGAAGCTTGGGAGGAGCCTGCAGCTCCTCCTCCAGCCAGGCCTTTGCTGCATCCAGTCGATCCAGCCCTTCACGTGCGGGCAGCTTACCGGGCATCAACTCCAACCACTCGCCGCGCCGCGTCCACGATAATTTACGGCTCACAGCTTTTGCAGCGCCAACCGGTGCGCTTCGATCGTAAGTTCGATGTCTTCATCGGTATGTACGCCTGAGACGAACATGCCTTCGAACTGCGAAGGTGCCACGTTGATACCTTGCTCAAGCAGTGCCGCAAAATAACGGCGGAACAGGTCCAGATCGCTCGTTTTTGCCGTATCGTAGTTAATGACCTTCTCTTCGGTAAAGAACGGGCAAACCATCGAGCCGACGCGATTAATCGTGCATGGAATCCCCCGTTCATTCGCATTGCGCGTAAAGCCTTCTTCCAGCTTCGCCGACAGGCGTTCCAGACGGTCGTACACGTCCGGAGTGAGCAGCGACAACGTCGTATAACCGGCAACCATCGCCAGCGGGTTCCCGCTCAGCGTCCCGGCTTGATAAATCGGCCCGCTTGGCGCGATTTGCTCCATGATTTCACGTTTCCCGCCATAGGCTCCTACAGGCAATCCGCCGCCGATCACTTTGCCGAGACAGGTCAAATCCGGCGTAATCCCAAAGCGTCCTTGCGCACAGTTCAGATGCACGCGGAAGCCCGTCATCACTTCGTCGAAAATCAACAAGCTGCCGTATTGCTCCGTGATCCGGCGCAAGCCTTCAAGGAAGCCCGGCAACGGCGGCACAACGCCCATGTTCCCGGCTACCGGCTCGACGATCACGCCGGCGATCTCTTCGCCGAAACGCTCGAACGCCAGCTCCACAGAGGCCAAGTCGTTATAAGGTACCGCAATCGTATTGGCGGCGACGCCCTCCGGTACGCCCGGGCTGTCCGGCAATCCCAGCGTAGCAACGCCGGATCCCGCTTTAATCAGCAGGCTGTCGGCATGGCCGTGATAAGAACCTTCGAACTTCATGATTTTACTGCGACCGGTATACCCTCGCGCCAGACGAATCGCGCTCATCGTCGCTTCCGTCCCCGAATTGACCATACGGACGACATCAATCGAAGGTACGCGCTCCGCGACCAGTTGGGCCATTTGCGTTTCCAGCAGCGTCGGCGCTCCAAAGCTTGTCCCTTTGGCGGCCGTCTCCTGAAGCGCTCGAACCACCTCAGGATGAGCATGACCCATAATCAACGGGCCCCAGGAACCCACATAATCGATAAAGCTGTTGCCGTCGATGTCATAGATCCGGGAACCGCTCCCATGTTCGATATACATTGGCGTCAAGCCAACGGATTTAAACGCCCGCACCGGGCTGTTGACGCCGCCGGGCAAAACCTTCTTCGCTTCTTCGAAAGCTAACCGCGATCGTTCGTCGCCGCGTCGGCCTATCGTGTCTTTGCTCATCGATACCCCTCCTTAACTCTTCAAAAAACCCGTCTATGTCCAAACTTACTGCTTCTCGCGCAGCCAGCGTGCCATATCTTTGGCAAAATACGTAATGATGATGTCTGCGCCTGCCCGCTTCATGCCAAGCAGCATTTCGGTAACGATCGCTCGCTCATTGATCCAGCCTTGCTGAGCTGCTGCTTTGACCATCGAATATTCGCCGCTCACGTTATACGCCACCAGAGGCAGATCAAACTGATCGCGCAGCAAGCGCAAAATGTCCATAAAGGCCAGCGCCGGCTTGACCATCAGCATATCCGCACCTTCCATCACATCGGATTCCGCTTCCCGCAGAGCTTCTCGGACGTTAGCCGGGTCCATCTGGTACGTCTTCCGATCGCCAAACTGCGGCGCGGAATCGGCCGCTTCACGAAACGGTCCGTAAAAAGCGGAAGCATATTTGACAGAATACGACATGATCGGAACATGGCTGAAGCCGGCTTCGTCGAGCCCGGAACGAATCGCTTGCACGAATCCGTCCATCATGTTGGACGGGGCGATGATATCAGCGCCAGCACGTGCTTGAGAGACAGCGGTTTTCACCAAGAGCTCCAGCGACTCGTCGTTCATCACGTCACCGCATACATGCCCGTCGCGTTCAAACGTATGTACCATCCCGCAATGCCCGTGATCCGTGAATTCGCACAAGCAGGTGTCGGCAACGACCAGCAAATCCGGATACCGCGATTTAATGACCCGTGTCGCTTCTTGCACGATACCGTCCTCCGCGAAAGCCGAGGTGCCCACGCTATCCTTCGTTTCTGGAATACCGAACAGCAGCACCGCCGGAATGCCCAGATCAACGATCTCCTTCACTTCTTCCTCCAGGGTGTCGAGCGAAAAATGATAAACCCCGGGCATCGACGATATCTCGCTCTTGACGCCACTTCCGTAGGTGACGAAAATGGGTTGGATAAAGTCGTCCACCGTCAGGACGGTTTCTCGTACCATGCCGCGAATGGCGGCCGACTGACGCAGCCGGCGATGTCTTACGATTGGAAAACTCATGTTTGATATCCCCTCCTAATATGTAGCACAGAGGCAGGCAACCCCCGTGTTGAAAAATCATCACTCCGCTGGAGCGCTTCGTTCTTTCCAAGCGCACAACGACTGAAGCAAGCTGTCGATCGTCGCTTCTTCTGCAAGAATGGACACGTTTAGGCCGGCTTCCTTGGCCGTATTTGCCGTGACCGGCCCGATGCAAGCGATCTCCGTGCCCCGCAGCGCCGCAGCCGGATCGACCACGCCCATCGCGCTCAGAGCGGCCAGCAAGTTCGTCACCGTCGATGAACTGGTAAAAGTTACGGCGTGGATGCGGCCTTTCTCGAGCATCTTCAGCAGCTCGTCGTCCGCTTCCCCGGCCGGTACCGTTCGGTACATGACCGCGTCGGTGACAGTTAATCCTCGCTCACGCAAAGCAGCCGGCAGCCAGGCACGAGCGAGATCCCCGCGCGGCAGCAGCACGTGCTGCCCCGGCTGCAGCTCGCTGCCGTAGGTATCCATCAGCCCTTCCGCTTGGAACTTGCCCGGCAAACCCTCCGCCGCGATGCCACGTTGGCGCAGCGCCGCTTGCGTCGCCGGCCCAACGGCCGCGATTCTCGCTTTGTGCAGCCCTCTTACATCTTTCCCCAGTCTCTCCAGGTGCGAGAAGAAATACTCCACGCCGTTCACGCTCGTAAAAAACACCCAATCGTATCGTTCCAACTGGGCTAGTGCTTCGTCGGTGTCGGCCAGCTCGCGCCCCTCCGGCATCACGATGTCGATAACCGGGAACTCGTACGGTTCGCCGCCAAGCTCCTCGATGCCGCGCACCAGCTCGCTCGCCTGCGAACGCGAGCGGGTGACGAGAATTCGCTTGCCGAACAGCGGCAGCGATTCTGCCCACTTCAGCTGTTCGCGCTGACTCACGACCTCGCCGACAACCGTAACGGCCGGCGGCTTGAAGTCGGCTTCGCGAACCTTCCGCTCAATATCGGCCAGCGTGCCGATCAGCGTCTCCTGCTCCGCTCTTGTCCCCCAGCGGATGAGGGCGACCGGCGTTTCGGGCGGACGTCCGTAATGAATCAGCTGTCTGCTGATATGTCCGATATTCGCTACGCCCATCATAAATACCAGGGTGCCGGTTGCGTTCGTCACTTTTTCCCAATTGATCGATTGGTCCAGCTTATCCGGGCTTTCATGACCCGTAATGATCGACACGGACGAAGCCATATCCCGGTGAGTTACGGGAATTCCGGCATATGCGGGCACTGAGATCGCGGCGGTGATCCCCGGTACGATTTCATAAGGTATACCATGCTTGCGAAGCAATTCAGCCTCCTCACCAACACGGCCGAAGATCGTCGGGTCCCCGCCTTTCAAGCGAACCACCGTTTTGCCCTCAAGCGCTAAATCGACCAGCAACTGATTAATATGCTCCTGCTTCATCGTGTGGCGGTCGGTTCTTTTGCCAACGTAGATTTTCTCTGCTCCGGGTTTCGTTCTCTTTAAAAGACTGGGATTGGCAAGTCGATCATACACAATGACATCGCCCTTCTCCAGGCAATCGAGCCCTTTCAGCGTAATCAATCGCGCATCCCCGGGTCCCGCGCCAACCAGATAAACTTTACCGGCCATGCTCCATCACTCCCCGGTTTCTTGTAATAATGCGGCTGCACCCAAGGAAATCAACCGACCGGCAACCTGTTCGCCCAGTTCAGTCGGATCTGTCCCTTCGGCGCTTTCCTTTAATATTTTCGCGCCATCCACTGAGCCAACCATCCCCGTCAACTGCAAACGCGGGCGGCCGCTTGGATCAGAGGTCCCTTCGTTCGTCAGTAACGTCGCGAAGGCCCCAATCGGCACCTGGCAGCCGCCATTCAGCACGCCGAGGAAACGACGTTCAGCGGCAACCGTCACCGCCGTGTCCGGATCGTTGTATAGGGATAAAAGATGGCGAACCTCGACGTCGTCTTCGCGGCATTCGATCCCAAGCGCCCCTTGGCCAACCGCCGGAAGACAAACTTCCGCCGGGAGATATGCCGTAATCCGATGCTCCCAGCCCATCCGGAACAACCCGGCCGCCGCCAGAATAATCGCATCAAAGCCTTCCTCCTCCAACTTGCGCAAACGGGAATCGATATTCCCTCGGATTGGCTCCAATACGAGATCCGGACGATAAGCCTTTAATTGGCTGGCGCGGCGTAAGCTGCTGGTCCCAACTTTGGCGCCATGAGGCAGTTCGTCAAGGCTCAGGCCGCTTCTCGATATCAGCGCATCCCGAGGATCTACCCTCCGCGGCACGGCACCGTTGATCAGCCCGTCCGGCAGCACGGACGGCATATCCTTCATACTATGTACCGCCAAGTCGATTTCCTTGTCCAGCATCGCCTGCTCAATTTCCTTCACGAACAGACCTTTGCCACCGACCTTGGATAACGTCACATCCAGGATCCGATCGCCCTTGGTTACAATCTTACGGATTTCAAAATCATACGGCAGGTTATGCTTCTGGCAGAGCGCCTTCAAATCATCGATGACCTGTCCCGTCTGCGTCAGTGCCAATTGGCTTTGTCTCGTTCCCACCACAATCGTTCGCTTTGTCATGCTTATTCCTCCGTTTGTTCCTCGATCCAGGCGATCATCGCCGCTTCGTTCCACCGATGGAAACCCCCTCCTCGGATCGAGGTCAAAATATCGGACTCAGCTAATCTTCGAAACAGACGTTTTCGCCTACCGGGATCGCTGACCCGCTCTTTAATAAAAGCTCGCATGGAGCTCAAAAAGTCAATATACTGTTCGTAATCTTCTCCAAAATGCTGGTCGATCTCCCGAATCATTTCCCGCGCCGCCGCCGGTCCCGCTCCCGAGGTCGAAACGGCCACCACCAGCCCACCGCGCCGTAGAACGCCAGGAGTTATCATACTTCCTCGAGTTCCATCACCGGCGTCGTTCATCGGAATCCCCTCCGCTTCAGCTTCGGCGGCGACAGCGGCGTTCACCTCTGTTCGATCCGTCGCGGCGAAAGCCAAGAACGCGCCGGCAAGATCCCCCTGTCGGTACTCGCGTTCGATCCAAACACCCTGACGCTGCTCTTTAAGAAGCCGCAGCAGACCAGCCGTTACGGCAGGACTGACTACGACCGTTTCCGCGCCCGCAGCAACCAGCATCATCGCCTTCCGCTCGGCAACCGGCCCGCCACCGATCACAACGCAACGCCGGCCGGTCAAATTCAACAGGACGGGCACATAATAAGGCATGTCGTATCCCCCTGATCCTTATCCTCAACTCGTTAATAGCATACCCTACCCTGCCGCATTTTTCCATGTTCATCCCTTCAAAAAAAGCCCTGTGCCATCCGCTTTAGCGTCGAATCAGCCTTGCGATTCGGTGCATACGGCAGAGGGCTCAGGGCGTTCTCGCAGTTTAACTTATTAAGATCATACGGATACCTTCGCAAGTGGCAGCGAAGACTCCGGCTCAAAAGGGATTCGGCTTGGGGCCACACCTTGGAGATCCGTTAAGCCTTCGGACTCCTGGGTTGATAAAATCTCTTTGGACTCCAATGACGCCGAGGTCTCCTTGCCGGAAGGAGCTTCATTTGGTGCATCCAAACGTTCCTCGAGCGCAAAAATTTGGGTAAACAGCTCCAAGGCTTCCGTGCCTTGAGTTTCCCCAGCCAGTTCCTTGATCCGGTTGATCGGATCATGCATCATTTGGTTAAGAATGCTCTTGGTAAGTCGGCGAATGACTTTACGTTGCCTTTCATCCAGCTCCGGCAGCTTGTTAAAGAGACTGTCCAGCGTGCTTTCATGAATATCGGAAGCTTTCTCCTGCAGCGCTCGGATAACCGGCTTCACGCCTAGCGTTTGTAGCCAGGTTGCAAAAGCAGCCATCTCCTCCTCGATCATCCCTTCGATCTTGACCGCTTCCGCACGGCGCATCTCCATATTGCTCTCCACGATCCCTTCAAGATCGTCGATATCATACAGGAATACCTGCTCCAACTCGCCAATGGACGGCTCGATATCCCGCGGCACGGCAATATCGATCATAAACAACGGGCGATCTAGCCGCCCCTTCATACTCCGGGCAACCTGCGCCGATGTGATGACATATCCTTCCGCACCGGTCGAGCTGATCAGAATATCGACCTCTTCCAGTCGCTCCATTGCTTCCTGCATCGTACAAGCCACGCCGTCGCATTTCGCGGCAAGCTCCTGAGCACGAGCGTACGTCCGGTTGGCCACCAGCACTTCTTCCGCGCCAGCCCCGCTCAGATGCTTGGCCGTTAGCTCGCTCATTTTGCCGGCACCTAGGATCAATACGCGTTTCCCTTCAAAGCTGCCGAAAATCCGCTTGCCCAACTCGACGGCTGCATAGCTGATCGACACCGCACTTTCGCCGATCGCCGTCTCGGAGTGGGCCCGTTTGCCAAGCGTTACCGCTTGTTTGAACAGCATATTAAACCACGTTCCGGTCCCTTTCTCGCTTTGCGACACCAGAAACGCATTCTTCACCTGACCGAGGATTTGCGTTTCCCCCAACACCATTGAATCCAAACCACATGCGACACGGAACAGATGGCGTATCGCTTGTTCATCTTCATACATATATAAATGACGGGTAAATTCTTCGCGAGGAACCCCGAACCAACGTTCCATAAAACTGCGAATGAACGCCCCGCACATGTGTAGACGATCAACCACAACATAGATTTCCGTACGATTGCAGGTGGCGATAATCACGCCTTCCAATACACTCTTGGTGCGTAAGAGCTCCTGCAGCGCTTGCGGCATATCCTTGTCCGCAAAAGAAAAGCGTTCCCTGACTTCCACAGGCGCCGTCCGATAGTTTAACCCAACTACGACGATGTGCATTGCAAGTTCACCTGCCTTGAAAAAGATGTCAATAGCATTTACCGAAAACAAACTATGTTAATTATATCACAGTAGTCCCAAACTCCCCGGCAGTTTCTATGAGTTTTTTATGAATTATTTATGAATTTCATACCGTCAAAACAAATAACCATGGAAGCTCCATGGTTATCCTATTTTACCCATATTTCCGAAAATCTATCAATGTTTAGACGAATTCGGCCCGATTGGAGTCCGGTTCGGCGACTTCCAGCTCGCCCAAACCCCGAATTAGTTTCTTCGCGTACGTTTTCTCTGGATTCAAGACGGTCACCAGGTAATCAATCGCCAGCTGCGGATCAACCATTTCCCCGCAAGTGTAGCAATCAATGGCAACAAACCCTCTCTCAGGATACGTGTGAATCGAGAGATGGCTTTCCGACAACATCACAAGAACAGTAGCACCCTGCGGCTCGAACTGTCTGGACTGAATGGACAGCACGGTGGCTCCACAGGCTTCTGCAGCTTCCACCAGGTGAGCTTCCAACAACCCTGCGTTGTTCAGCACCTCAAAGTCGACTCCCCAAGCATCAACCGCAACGTGTCTTCCGAAAGTTGAATATTCCATCTTCCGGCTCCCCCTTCCTAGGAACAAAATGTTTGAAAAATTTCATCCGCTAGGACCTACGTCATTCACTTCTCGAGGGAAAAATCTCTCGCAACATCTCCATGTCCTGAGTGAATCCTGGTTCCTATATTCTTTTCAACGAGATTAAAAATAACATCTTTTGAGGACAAATGCAACTTATTTTTTCTGGTGGAAAAGCCGCTTCCGCCTGCGGTATTTGGAATAAAAAACTACCCTGTTATCAGGGTAGTTATCACTAGTACATTATGTTGCCGCCCTCCCACAGGTGACTTCAGCCAAGTGGATAAACGGCATAAATTTTTTAAGCTTCGAGAACGAACAATCTGCGCGAGCAATGGCGCAATTCATCGTCAATGCGATCCACGTCCGCTTCGCTGGCAATAAATCGTCGATCAAGCAGCGTATTCACGTCCTTCCGGATACGGGCGATTTCCAACTCGACATCGTTATTCCGGTACACCTGCTGCAACTCTGCCGTCGCATCCTTGAACTCGAACACCAGCTTATAGGAGTCTCGGGAATACTCGACAATTTTGCGAACCCGACCTTCCTGATAATAATACATCATCATGAATCCGTTATAAATTCGAGTGACCATGCCGGAGCCTTTAAAAGCTGCGAACAGCAGTCTCATCACGTTCGTTAAATGGGGTTTTTCCAAGCGGAAAGACATTTCGCAGACATAATAACCGTCCTTACGTTCAAATGGCAGATGCACTTCTTCTCCGCCGTCATCCTCCAGCACGACCACTTGCCCACCGTTGTCTAGCACCTTGACCCGCTGACGTACGTGAGGATCGTATACTTTGTGAACGAACTGCGACATCTGGACTTCCGTTAAACGCATACTGGCATTGACATACTCTGTGGCTAACCGCTGAGCCATACAAATCTCCTCAATTCTTAAATCGCTTTATCATAATTATACACTACGATTCCTGCCGTACGCTCAGCTGCCAAAACGTGAATTCTTGCCATTTTTCAGAAAAAACGGCACTAAGCCGTTTTTATCCTGAACTATCCCGCTGCATGCTCACTTTCCTGCTGAAACTACTTCAAATCCCTTCCGCATCCATCGAATTCTTAACTTTTTCCATTTTCGGCTTCCTCGCCGTCCGGAATCCTATCCTCTGATTCCTCCGAAAGTTCAGCATACCGCGCGATCTGCGCCCATAGCTCGTCCTTTCCAATCCCCTCTTCCGCGGAAAAGAGAATCAGCGGATCGCCCGCCCGCAGTACCAGCCCTTCCTTGATGATCTTCAGATGCTTTTGCCAGCGCGATTTCGGAATCTTGTCCGCTTTGGTCGCAACGACGCAAACGGGTAGATCGTACGCCTTCAACCAATCGTACATCAACTCGTCGTCCTTGGTTGGCGGATGCCGGAGGTCGATGATTTGCAGGACCAGCTTCAGCGTCTCCCGCTCCTGCAAATACTTCTCGATCATTTTGCCCCAGACCTCGCGCTGCGTCTTAGATACTTTAGCGTACCCGTAGCCTGGCACGTCCACGAAATAGACCCGATCATTGATCCGGTAATAGTTCAGATGCTGGGTTTTGCCGGGAGTCGAGCTCGTGCGCGCCAGATTTTTACGGTTAATCATTCGGTTGATCAGCGACGATTTGCCCACATTGGAACGCCCTGCCAGAGCAATTTCCGGCAAGGCGTCCTCAGGATATTGATCGGGGCCAACGGCGCTGATGATAAATTCAGCCTTAGTTACTTTCATCATTCAATTCCTCTCTTGAACGCGGTGTAAGCTTCCGCCGCGCCTTTCATGCTAATGCACTTCGGGATGTTCCACAAGCGCATGCTCGAGCACTTGGTCCATGTGGGACACCGGCACGAACTCCAGATCTTCCTTAACGCTGTCCGGAATGTCGCGCAGATCGCGCTCGTTGTCCTTCGGCATCAGGACTTTGCGATAGCCCGCCCGATGTGCGGCAAGCGATTTCTCTTTCAATCCGCCGATCGGCAGCACGCGTCCGCGCAGTGTAATTTCGCCGGTCATGGCGACGTCCTTGGAAACGTGGCGGTTGGTTAAGGCCGAGATCAACGCCGTAGCGATCGTGATGCCCGCCGACGGACCGTCTTTCGGAATGGCCCCTTCGGGGATATGGATGTGAATATCGTTCTTCTCGTGAAAATCAAGCGGAATCCCGAGCTCCGCCGCTTTGGAACGAGTGTAGCTGAAAGCCGCCTGCGCGGATTCCTTCATGACATCGCCCAGCTTACCGGTCAGCGTGAGCTTCCCGGCGCCTGGCACGACCGTCACCTCGATCACCAGCGTTTCTCCGCCGACCTCCGTCCAGGCCAACCCGGTGACTGTGCCAATCTGGTCCTCCAGCTCAGCCATGCCGTAACGGAATTTCCCTGGGCCGAGATAATCCTTTAACGTGTCCGAGGTGATTGAGATTTGCTCCTTGTCTTCGGATACGATCTGTTTCGCGGCTTTGCGGCATAATGCGGCCACCTGTTGTTCCAAATTACGGACGCCGGATTCGCGGGTATATTCGCGGATGACTTTCAGCAACACGTCTTCACCGATCGCCAGTTGCTCCGGTTCCAGCCCATGCTCGCGTTTTTGCTTCGGCAGCAAATATCGGTTCGCGATCTGGAGCTTCTCCAGTTCCGTATAACCGGGAATAAACAGCGTTTCCATCCGATCGAGCAGCGGACGCGGAATATTATGCACCGCGTTAGCCGTCGTGATGAACATGACGTTCGAAAGATCAAACGGAACCTCGATAAAATGATCCGAGAAGGTGTTATTTTGCTCCGGATCCAGTACCTCAAGCAACGCCGACGAGGGGTCGCCGCGGAAATCGGAGGCCATCTTGTCGATTTCGTCCAGCAGAAACACCGGATTCAGCGTGCCTGCCGTCTTCATGCCCTGAATAATCCGGCCAGGCATGGCGCCGACGTAGGTACGGCGGTGTCCACGGATTTCCGCTTCGTCCCGAACGCCGCCGAGCGAAATGCGGACGAATTCTCGACCCAGGGAACGAGCGATTGAACGAGCCAACGACGTTTTCCCGACCCCCGGTGGTCCGACTAGGCAAAGAATCGGCCCTTTCAGTTTTTTGACCAGCTTCTGTACGGCCAAATATTCCAGGACCCGTTCTTTCGGCTTATCCAGACCATAGTGGTCTTCATTCAGCACCTGTTCCGCCTTGGCGAGATCCAGGTCATCCTCGGTCTTGTTGCTCCACGGCAAGCTAAGCAGCCAATCCACGTAATTGCGGATAACGCCGCCTTCCGCCGAGCTGGCCGGCATTTTCTCCAGGCGATCGATTTCTTTCTCGACCTTCTCCCGAACGTTCTCCGGCAGCCCTTTCTCCTCGAGTTGGGTCCGCAGCTCTTCCGCTTCTCCAGCCCGCCCTTCTTTCTCGCCGAGCTCCTTCTGGATCGCTTTCATTTGCTCGCGCAAATAATATTCCTTCTGCGTCTTCTCCATTTGTTTCTTGACGCGTTGGTTGATTTTACGTTCCAACTCAAGCACTTCGCGCTCGTTATTCAAGATGTCGAGGAGTTTCTCCAACCGCTTGCGGACGTCGATCGTTTCAAGGATTTCCTGCTTATCTTTGATCTTCAACGACAAATGGCTGGTAATGACGTCTGCCAGGCGCCCCGCTTCCTCAATGTCCGATACCGCAGCCAGCGTCTCCGGCGTAACCTTCTTGGATAAATTGATATAATGTTCGAATTGGGTTAACACCGTGCGCATGAGCGCGTCAACTTCCGGATCGACCGTTTCTTCCTCCGGACGTTCTTTGGCCATAACCTCATAATATTCGTCATTATCCAAATATTCGATAATTTCTGCGCGTTCCATGCCTTCCACCAGCACCCGGATGGTACCGTTAGGTAATTTCAGCATCTGGCGCACCTTCGCGACGGTGCCGATGCGAAAGATATCTTCTTGGGTTGGTTCTTCTATGTTCACTTCCGATTGAGAACAGAGGAGAATCAGATTATCTTCGACCATGGCCTTTTCCAGCGCTTTCACGGATTTCTCCCGTCCTACGTCCAAATGCAGCACCATGCTTGGATAGACGAGCAGACCGCGCAGCGGCAGCAGCGGGAAACGCCGGCCTTTGGATTTATGGGGTCCCATCGCTTATGCACCTCCAAACGTTCTCTGTTGATATCATTGCTATTTTAGCAAATGTTACATAAAAACACCAACGAGGAGCGGCCGCTTCAGGCAGCCGCCCCCCCGGAAAGCAAACGAGCCGGACGTTATCGAATTCGTATCTTCCCCGGTTACATCGCCCCGCCTTGCGAAGGAGACTCCGCATGCAGGAAAGGCGCAGGTGCGGTTGCCGGGGCAAACAACTCTCCGCCAATCGGCAGCTCGAGGTTCTTCTCCGCTTCGGGACCAAAGACATGGCGGAACACATCTCCTAATGTCTCGACGGCAATGACCTGCAGCCCTTCCAACCCTTCGAATAACGTTTGCCAGTTGTCCTTCGGAATCAACACTGTAGTCGCGCCTGCCTGAAACGCCGCCTCCACCTTAGCCACAACGCCGCCAACCGGCTTCACTTTGCCGTGGATCCCCAGCTCGCCGGTCATGGCGATCTGATGGTTCACCGGGACTTGCTTGATCGCCGACGCAATGGCGGTGGCAATGGCGAGCCCGGCGGACGGACCGTCGATTGGGGTTCCGCCCGGAAAGTTGATATGAAGGTGATAGTTCGATGGGTTCAGGCCGATCCGCTGCAGAACGGTCAGAACGTTCTCCACCGACCCTTTCGCCATACTCTTGCGGCGTAACGTACGGCTGCCTCCGCCAATTTCCTCTTCGTCCACAACGCCGGTAATATTGTAAAGGCCTTTGCCCTTTTCAGCCGGAACGGCCGTCGCTTCGATCTCTAGCAACGTGCCCATGTTCGCGCCGTACACGGCCAGTCCGTTGACGACGCCAACCGCAGGTTGTGCCGGAATTTTGCGGTCCGGGCGCGGCGCAAGCTGGCTGCTTGTTGCCACCCACTCCAGATCCGACGCCATCAGATGGTCGCGCTTTTCGGTGAGGGCAAGGCCAGCGGCCAATTGGACCATATTAACGGCTTCGCGGCCGTTAGTCGCATATTTCTTGATGACCTCCACCGCTTCCGGACAAGGCTGGAAGCCAATCCGCTTCACGGCATCCTCGGCGATTTGGGAAATTTCCTCCGGCAGCAACGGGCGGAAATAGATTTCCATACACCGCGAACGCAGGGCAGCCGGAATCTCTTGCGGCGAACGGGTTGTCGCCCCTACCAGACGGAAATCCGCAGGCAACCCATTTTGGAAAATATCGTGGATATACGCCGGCGTATTTGCATCTTCAGAGTTATAATACGCACTCTCCAGAAACACCTTGCGGTCCTCCAAGACCTTCAACAGTTTATTCATTTGAATCGAATGCAATTCGCCGATTTCATCGATAAACAAAATGCCGCCATGGGCTTTCGTGACCGCCCCGGGTTTAGGCTGCGGAATGCCGGCAACGCCCATGGCCCCCGCCCCTTGGTAAATCGGATCATGCACCGAACCGATCAACGGGTCAGCGATGCCGCGTTCATCAAATCGTGCGATGGTTGCGTCGATTTCCATAAATTTGGCATCGGTTTTAAACGGAGAGACCGGATTTTTCTTGGCCTCCTCCATCACAACGCGTGCCGCTGCTGTTTTACCTACGCCTGGCGGCCCGTAAATGATCACATGCTGCGGGTTGGCGCTGCAAAGCGCCGCTTTAAGCGCACGCAAACCGTCCTTCTGCCCAACGATGTCGTTCATCGAGGCTGGACGGGTTCGCTCCGCAAGCGGCTTGGTGAGCGAGACGGCCCGAAGCTTGCGTAATTTTTCCATTTCCTTGCGCGATTCCCGGTCCACCGCGAGTCGATTCCCTTTTTGACTACGCAGTTGATTCCAGAAATAAAGCCCGATGACTACGGCAAAGAACATTTGGACCGCCATCAGGATAACATTAAAATCCATACGCGTTACGCCTCCCACACTTATACTGCTTGTTCAAGAAGTCAAACGACTTTTTGAACAACCTCTTGGACTGATACTTGGTAGTATAGCCTTTTCGCTCCAAGGTAAAACAAGGATTTTCAAGTGGTATTACAAAAAACCGCAGCCTGCATCAAGCAGATTGCGGTTTGGGGTAACCTCGAATTAGGACTGGACGTGGGCCCGGTGTTCCTTGCGTCCCGGAATTTCACCGGTCGCCTCGTACACCTCAACGATATGATCGATCTCTTTCTTCAACTCGTTCAGCAACTCGGCTTCCGGCACCTTGCGAATCATTTCTCCGTAGCGGAACAGCAGCCCTTCCCCGCGTGCGCCGGCAATACCGATATCCGCTTCGCGTGCTTCCCCGGGGCCGTTGACGGCGCAACCGAGTACAGATACCTTGATCGGTACCTTCAGGTTCGAGATATAGGCTTCAACCTCATTGGCGATCGAGAACAGGTCGATATCCAGGCGCCCGCAGGTTGGGCAAGAGACGAGCGTCGCAGCGTTGGTGATCAGCCCAAACGTCTTCAATAGCTCGCGCGCTACCTTCACTTCCTCTACCGGGTCGGCGCTTAGCGAGATACGTACCGTCGAGCCAAGGCCCATCGACAAGAGGGCACCGATACCGGCTGCGCTCTTAACCGTACCGGAGAACAAGGTACCGGCTTCTGTAATACCCAGATGCAGCGGGTAAGGAATCACCTCAGCCGCTTTGGTGTAGGCTGCGATTGCCATCGGGACATCTGAAGCCTTCAGCGATACGATAATATCATGGAAGTCCAGCTCCTCCAGAATGCCAATATGGAACAAAGCGCTCTCCACCATCGCTTCCGGGGTCGGATAACCGTATTTCTCAAGCAAATGGTTCTCCAGCGAGCCGGCGTTTACCCCGATCCGAATCGGGATGCCGCGTTCCTTACAAGCTTTAACAACGGCCTCAACCTTCTCTCGGCGGCCGATGTTGCCCGGATTAATCCGGACCTTGTCGATGCCGTTTTCGATTGCCAGCAGCGCCAGCTTGTAGTTGAAGTGAATGTCCGCAACCAGAGGGATATGAATCCGTTTCTTGATTTCCTTGATCGCCGCAGCCGCTTCCTCATTGTTCACCGTCACGCGTACCAGCTGGCAACCCGCTTCCTCCAACCGGAGGATTTCCGCGACTGTCGCTTCAACGTCCGCTGTTTTCGTCGTACACATGCTTTGAATGATAACTTCGTTGCTGCCGCCGATCGTCAGATTCCCGACTTTGACCGGCCGCGTATCTTGTCTCAAGAATGTCATGTCTGGTCTCTCCCATAACGATCAAAGCTCCACCCCCGCAGGAGCCGCGCTTTCTGAGGGCACGACAACCGCAAAGGTGGAGAACCTTGACCTTTATTTTAGCGTGAACAAACGGTTTCCCGCTTACGCGCTTTCTTCTTGTTTTTTGTTTGGCTTAGCGGCCAATTCAGGAACGGTTTTCTCCTGAACGACCTTCTCGGTGATGACGCAGTCGGAAATATCGTCGCGGGACGGTACTTCATACATCACGTCAAGCATAATGCCCTCAATGATTGCACGAAGACCACGCGCCCCGGTATTACGCTTAATCGCTTCCTGAGCGATCGCTTCCAGCGCCTTCGGTTCAAATTGCAGGTTGACGTTGTCCAGCTCGAGCAGCTTCTGGTATTGCTTCACCAGCGCATTCTTCGGTTCGGACAAAATGCGAACCAGCGTCTTCTCATCCAGCGGCTCGAGGGTCGAGATGACCGGCAAACGGCCTACGAATTCCGGGATCAACCCGAATTTCAGCAGGTCTTCCGGCAATACCATCGACAGATATTCGCCCGGTTTAAGATCCTTTTGCCCATCGCTGACCGCATTAAAGCCAATGACTTTCTTGCCGATCCGGCGTTTGATCATTTGCTCCAGACCATCAAACGCGCCGCCGCAAATGAACAAAATATTCGTCGTATCGATTTGGATAAATTCCTGATGCGGATGTTTACGTCCGCCTTGAGGAGGAACGGAAGCGACCGTACCTTCCAGAATTTTCAGCAGCGCCTGCTGCACGCCTTCGCCGGAAACGTCGCGGGTAATCGAAGGATTCTCCGATTTACGCGCTACTTTATCGATTTCGTCGATGTAAATGATGCCGCGTTCCGCTTTTTCCACATCATAATCAGCAGCTTGAATCAGCTTCAGGAGGATATTCTCGACGTCTTCGCCGACATAGCCGGCTTCGGTCAAGGAAGTCGCATCGGCGATCGCGAACGGTACATTCAGGATTTTCGCCATCGTTTGGGCAAGGAGGGTTTTCCCCGAACCCGTAGGACCGAGCAGCAAAATGTTACTCTTCTGCAGCTCGACATCCTCGATCTTGCTTTGCGTGTTCACCCGCTTGTAGTGGTTGTAAACCGCAACGGACAGCGATTTCTTCGCTTGCTCCTGGCCGATGACGTACTGGTCCAAAATATCGCGGATTTCCTTGGGCTTCGGAATTTCCTTGAGATCCAGTTCTTCCTCGTGGCCAAGCTCTTCTTCCACGATTTCCGTGCACAGCTCAATGCATTCGTCGCATATATAAACGCCGGGTCCGGCAACAAGCTTGCGTACCTGTTCTTGCGATTTGCCGCAGAACGAGCATTTCAGTTGTCCTTTTTCATCGTTAAACTTAAACATGTAAACACCCCTTTATAGATTAGTGGGCTTGGAGATAACCTTGTCGATAATCCCGTAGTCCTTGGCTTCATCCGCGCTCATGAAGAAGTCGCGGTCCGTATCGCGCTCGATTTTTTCAAGGGGTTGACCCGTACGATCTACATAGATCTGGTTCAGTTTTTGTCTCGTCTTGATGATCCAGTCGGCATGAATTTTAATATCCGTCGCCTGACCGCGAACGCCGCCAAGCGGCTGGTGGATCATCACTTCGCTGTTTGGAAGCGCGAAACGCTTACCCGGGGCCCCCGCCGTCAGCAGCAGCGATCCCATACTGGCCGCCATACCCACGCAGATGGTGGACACATCAGGTTTGATAAACTGCATCGTATCATATATACCCATCCCCGCGGTAACGGAACCACCCGGAGAATTGATGTACAGGTGAATATCTTTCTCAGGATCTTCGGCCGCCAAAAACAACAGTTGGGCAATCACGAGATTGGCAACTTCATCATCAATAGCGTTGCTGAGAAAAATAATGCGATCTTTAAGGAGTCTTGAATAGATGTCGTACGACCGTTCTCCTCGATTCGTTTGTTCTACGACCATAGGTACCAGACTCATGCGACCAACCTCTTTTCCTTATCAATTTCCCTTACGCTTACGTAAAACATTCTATCATGTTCGAAGCCCCATGTCATTTTTCGCCCCGTACAGTTTATGTTTGTTTTTACACATTATATAACCTAAGGCTTGTCCCGTGCGTAATGGAAATAAATGTATCGTTCGGAGATGAAAAATTAAGGCACGCATTTTATCATACGTGCCCTAACTTTTATCGTGATGTATTCAAAGAAGCGGGTTCAAGGCTAGAGTGAATTACTCTTCGTCTTGGGCTTCTTCGGCTTCGGTTTTGTCGGCGTCTGCTTTCGATTCAGCTTTCGTCGATTTCTTCGTCGTTTTCTTTGCAGCCGGTTTAGCTTCTTTAGACTTTGCTTCCGCTTGCTCGGCTGGAACTTCTTTGCTGTTCTCCAGCAAGAACTCGATCGTCTTGCGGATCAGAATCTCCTCGTTCAAGCTGCCCAAAGAACCATTCGCCGCCAAGATGTTGCGGATTTCTTCCGGCGTACGCTTGTAAGCTTCCGCCATATCGTTCAGTTCTTTGTTGATTTCGTCTTGAGTCACTTCGATCTTCTCAGCCTTCGCAATCGCTTCAAGCACCAGGTTGTTGCGAACGCGTTTCTCGGCATCTCCCTGCATTTGTCCTCTGAGGTCATCCACCGTTTGGCCGGAGAAGCCCAGGAACATGTCCAGGTTCATGCCTTGCGAGCGAAGACGGTTGTCGAAGTCGCGAACCATGTTATCCACTTCGCCATTGATCATGGCTTCCGGAATTTCTACTTCCGCATTCTCGCCGATTTTATCAACGAGTGCCCCTTCACGAGTTGACTTCGCTTCTTGCTCTTTGCGGGAGCTCAGTTGTTTCTTCAGGTCTTCCTTGAACTCAGCAAGCGTATCGAACTCGCTAACGTCTTTCGCGAACTCATCGTCCAGTTCAGGCAGTTGTTTGCGTTTGATTTCATGCACTTTCACTTTGAACACGGCTTCTTTGCCAGCCAGTTCTTCGGCATGGTACGTGTCCGGGAAAGTGACTGTTACGTCCTTAAAGTCGCCGGTAGCTAGACCTACCACTTGTTCCTCAAATCCAGGAATAAACGTGTTGCTTCCGAGTTCCAAGGAATAACGTTCTGCTTGACCGCCTTCGAAAGGCACACCGTCTACGGAACCGTCAAAGTCGATAACAACCGTATCCCCGTTTTGGGCTGGTTCTTCGTCAACCACAACAAGCTCTGCATGACGTTGTTGCAGACGCTCCAGTTCACTGTTGAGTTCGTCTTCGCTGACTTCAACGGTAACGGCAGGAACTTCTACGCCTTTGTAATCGCCAAGTTTCACTTCAGGTTTAACTGTGATTTTTGCTTTGAACTTGAAAGGTTGTCCTTTAGCAAATTGCTCAACGTCCACTTCAGGACGATCCACCGGGAAAATATCCGTTTGATCTACAGCTTCGCTGTACACTTCAGGCAGCAAGATGTCGATGGCATCTTGATACAAGCTTTCCACGCCAAAACGCGCTTCAAAAATCGGCCGAGGCACTTTACCCTTACGGAAGCCAGGTACGTTCGCTCTCTTTGCTACTTTTTGAAAAGCTTTATCCAGTGCGACGGCTACACGGTCCGCCTCCACTTCAACCTCGAGTACGCCGAGGTTCTTCTCTATTTTTTCCCAAGTTGCTTTCATTTTATGCCTTCCCCTCCAAATTTCACATATACTTTAAATACTGAAACCGAATCGCGAATAAAGCAGCTATTTCGAGGCATCTTGCATTAGGGTTCCAGTATAGCTGTCTCTATGAGCACGATCAGAATAACCATTATATTATAAACAACAAAACATCTTTTTACAAGAGCCGATCCTTAGCCAGGTATTGGGTGCGGCAAACGGATTTTTACAAGCTTCATAGAATGATCCTCTTTCTTGTCCCACCCGCTACATTCCGCGAAGCCGCCCCGAAGCGACGAATTTGCCGAGCAACCGGCAGATCTGCTCATACCGAAGCCGCAGCCCATCGGTAATCCCGTACATGGCGCGAATTTCCTCATCAGTTTGGCTGCCGGACAAGCTATCCGCTACCATTTGATGTAATGCTGCCGCCCAAATATCGATCACCGAATCTTCCTCGCTTAGGAGCGAACGATAATCCACCGTTCCGTATAAAGCCATGACGAACTGCGACCATAACTCTTGGGCGAAATAAAAAAGAGTCGGATCATGAACCTGCGTCAGATCTCCTACGCGGTCCAATACGGACTGCACGGCAGGGGGGAAATCCTCCGGTTTAAGCGGGACGGCTTCGATCTCCACCTCCACCCGCTCGCCTCCGCGCGTAAATACCAGCGTCCCTGTCGTTCCACGGCGTCGCAGCGTTTGCAGCACCCGGTATTGGAGTAGCGGATGAAGCTCCTCCCGGGTAATCCATCCGATCAGCGCATCATCAACTTCTGGCCGATCCAGGTAAGCGAGTTGTTCAAGAGCCAGAAACGTCTGTTCCGATAGCGGTTTGTCCCTCACGGTATGTAATAATTTGTCCGCATAACCCGCATCTTCAGCCAGTTTGGCCTCTGCGAGCCGGCGTGCCAACATTTCTTCGGTTTCATCTTCATCCTCGAGACCCTGCGAATCCGTCATGCCGTTCTTCAGCGCGGGAAATGCGCCAATCAGCCAGTCAAGCAAAGCCTGCCATTCCTCGTAATGCCGTGGATCCTCACCCTGGCACTGAAGCAGGAACTGCAGAAGTTCTACGGCCTCCCCGTATCTTTCCGTCTCCAGCATGCGGGTCAACTCGATCTGATAGTAATCCAGTGTTTTTGGAAACAAGACGATGTTGTCTTTCTCATCGGGTCGTAAACTGCTGATAAGGGCACCTCCTTTCATCCGAATAGCAATTAATTGAGATTATAGCATAGTCCCCGGCGAAGACAAAAACCTTATGTCTGAGCGGGTAGCCCTGGGCGCCTAGATCATGCGTCTGTAGCGCTCCTGCCAATTTTATCTTATGGTTCTTGATCCTGCACACTTCATATGATATAATATTTTTTGCTTGTGTTTTTCATATTGAAGATGTCCCAGTAGCTCAGCTGGATAGAGCAACGGCCTTCTAAGCCGTCGGTCGGGGGTTCGAATCCCTCCTGGGACGTAACTAAAAACACTCTCCTAATGGAGAGTGTTTTTGCATTCACAGGTTGGGATGAGAACCCCCGGTGGGGGTTCGTCGAAGCGAAGCCGCCCGCCCAAGCGGGGCGGTTGAGCGGAGTCTCGAGCGCTGCGAGAGTACCCCGACTGGTACAAAAAGAGCACCCATATGGGTGCTCTTTTTGGATATATCCCAGGTTGGGATGAGAACCCCTAAGGGTTCGTCGAAGCCTGGTCGTTGCTGCCGCCGAAATCTATTCGAAATTTCGATTATATTCAAATCAAAACGGCAGATATCGTGAATTCTATACGAAATTTCATATAGATTTTGGGCTTTTAGCCTCCGCCAGGTCAAATATGTATGAAAAATCAGCTATAATTCGCCAAAAACTCTGGAATCCGCGGATTCTATTCGATTTTTCGCATACATTTCAAACGAACGCCGCCACCCTGCGCCCCACTCCCCGCCCCCGCGCCGTTTCCGACACAAAGAAAGAGCCGTTTACTAACTAATTCCCTCTACTCTCGTTCGGATACAACCTCTGCAAATGCTCGACCGACTGCCGGATTCATTCACGCCACACGTCCACATCGATATTGGCGACTTTTCTTCAGGCAGGATCATCCGGCGCGAGTTAAAGGCTTGGTCTTGAACTCATACGTTCCGGAACACCTCCACCAAATTTCACCCGGGTCAGTCAAAATCGTATTCTAGTCTGCCTACCACAACCCGATCTCAACTCATCATTCCTTATCCCAAGCTTCTTCAACCCGATCCAGCCACTCGTTCACCAACACGTTAAACGCATTTTCCTGATCGATCTGTAGGTTGTGTCCCGCCCGATCCATGACGGCAAACGTACCGCGTGGATACTGCTCCAATAATTGAAGCGCATCGGCATACCCAACCGTCGCATCCTGCTTGCCGAGCAAGAATAACGAAGGAGCTGCAAACGCCTCCTGATCGATGGAAAAAGAAAACCCATACCGCTTCCGAATCTTGTCCAAAAAAGCCGCATCCGCCAGACGGCACCCGGGGACGATCTCCTCGGCATACCTTTCCCAAGCGCGTCGGTCTAAAACAACCCCCATCGAGCGAAAATCCGCGTACTCCTCGGGTTGTAGTTCGGCAATTAGCATCGGGTCCTCGTAAAATACTGTATGCGGTGGTAACGCGCGCTCCTTGTCCGGTACAACCATAGGGCAAATCAACGCCGCACCCTCGACTCGCTGAGACCGACGGGCAATGATCCCTCTTGTCAAATACCCACCGTATGACTCGCCGGCTACCGCGAAGTTCGATTCGGGGATCAGCTTGTCGATCAGTTCCAGCACGGCGTCCAGCATCCCGTCCGTACTCTCGATATCCGCATAATTGCGTGAGCGCCCCATCCCCGGTAAATCAAGGTAGATCCGCCGCCAACCTTCACGCTTCTCGAACACCGGCTCCATACAGCCGCTCATCAGCCGATGATCGGGCGTGAAACCGTGAATCATCACGATCGGGCGCCCCGAACCCTTCTCTTCATAATAAAGTTCTGCTTGGCTTACCTTGCAAAATGGCATATGAATACCCTCCCTATGCTTAACTTCTCTCATCATAAACCGAATGTATGTTCCTGTAAAGTCCTAAACATTCCATTATCATCCACCATAGCCAGGAATGAGCTCGTCGTTTAACCGACTGCCCCCCCTCTTCACCGGGCCTCCTTCGCCAATCTAACCGGGTTCACCGAGAAGATACGCAGCGTGTCGTAAAATCCCTCCACAAAAATGCCGATCGCCTGGCTGGCCGCATCGTCCCCGAGCTCCGCCAGAATGGATATCACGATGTCCCCCGTCGTTTCCGGGACCTCCTTCAGCTTTTTTTCTACTATATAATGAAGAAGCCTTCCGGCAGAACCTCCTTGAGGATGATCTAACGCTCCCACCCGGAACTTACATGATGAAGGTACACACCTCTTCAGAAAAAAAGAGCACCGATCCGTTCGGATCGATGCTCAGAGGCTGCCAATTACCTGCAGCCGCAGATTAAGCGTGGAGACTGGCGATCGCCGTCTTCATAATCCCGCAGGAATGCGCGAATTTGCGCTGTTCCTCCCAAGTCAAGTTCAACTCCAGTACCTCTTCGATCCCACCATCGCCAATGATGGCGGGCACCCCGGCGCAGACGCCCGTCTGCCCGTACTCTCCCTCCAATACAGCGGAGACGGCGATGATCTTATGCTCATCATTCAGTATGGATCGCACGATGTAGGCCAGCGCATTGCCGATCCCGAACTGCGTATTGCCCTTGCGCGTAAATATTTCCCAGCCTGCGTCCTTGGTCTTCTGCGCAATTTCGTCCAAATCGACGTGGCGGAACCGCTCCTTGTGCTGCTCCAGAATGTGCAACAGCGGCTTCCCACCTATCGTGACATGTGACCAGGCGACAAACTGCGATTCGCCGTGCTCGCCCATCGCGTACCCGTTAACGCTGCGCGGGTCGATCGAAAACACCTCCGACAGCAGCGTTTTCAGCCGGGCTGAATCGATCGAGGTGCCGGTGCCGATCACTCGATTCCTCGGGAACCCGGATACCTCGCGCACGATGTACGTGACGATATCGACCGGATTTGCGGCTACAACAAATACCCCGTCAAACCCTCCGCCGACAATGCGACTGACGATATCCCGCGTGATTTTTTCCGCCTCTTCCAAGACGTCCAGTCTCGTTTGCCCTGGCTTCGGATTCGCCCCCGCTGTCAGTACAACCACATCCATATCGCGGCAATCTTCCAGCCGGCCGGCCGAAACTTTCGTGCGAGCTTGCGTAAAATCCATGCAATGCGATAAATCCAGCGCATGCGCCACCGCGCGATCATACGTCCGATCAATCATCATGATCTCGTCGCAGACCGATTGGTTGATCATGGAATAAGCGCAAGCCGTTCCGACCAGACCGGATCCGACAATCGTCACTTTTCTAGCTTTTCTGGCCATCCCGCCGCCTCCTCATCCTTGCCACTCTCTTTAGCTTACGCCTAAATTATACCCGCAAACTC
This sequence comes from Paenibacillus sp. FSL R7-0216, assembly GCF_037969915.1. Taxonomy (NCBI): domain Bacteria; kingdom Bacillati; phylum Bacillota; class Bacilli; order Caryophanales; family Paenibacillaceae; genus Paenibacillus; species Paenibacillus sp. FSL R7-0216. The sequence continues at coordinate 3,935,213 of NZ_CP150222.1, forward strand.
ATACTCCGTATATTAGGCACAGCACACAAAAAAACTGCCGGGAAACCTCCCGGCAGTCGATTCTTAACAACTTAACTCTTCATCCGAGGATCCAGTGCGTCGCGCAAACCGTCGCCCATCAGGTTAAACGCAAGTACAGTCAGCATGATCGAAACCCCCGGGAATACGACCGTCCACGGAGCGGTGGCGATAAACTGACGCGAGTCGGACAGCATTTTGCCCCATTCCGGTGTAGGCGGCTGCGCTCCTAGACCGAGGAAGCCAAGGGCGGCTGCTTCGATGATCGCTGTGGCGATACCTAAAGTGCCCTGTACGATAATCGGCGTCAAGCTGTTGGGCAGGATGTGCCGCAGCAAAATCGCGCTGTTCTTCATCCCGATTGCACGAGCGGCGGTAATATACTCTTCATTTTTCAAACTCAATACCTTCGCCCGAACTAGCCGGCCATAGGTCGGAATGTTAACGATAGCGATGGCGAGCAGCGCGTTCTGCAGAGACGGGCCAAGAATGGCCACGATCGCGATCGCCAGCAAAATGCTTGGGAACGCCAGCAAAATATCGAATAAGCGCGAGATCACCATATCGATCCATTTGCCATAGAATCCCGCCAAAATGCCGAACAGCGTCCCCAGAATAATCGATCCCACCACGGAAAACGTCCCCACCCACAAGGAGATGCGGGCGCCGTATAGCACGCGGGTAAACAAATCCCGCCCGAGATCGTCTGTCCCGAACCAATGGGCCGAGGACGGAGCCTTCAATCGATCACGTAGTGCCTGCGTATCGTATTCATAAGGGGCGATGACCGGGGCCAGTAGCGCGATTAAGATGAAGAAGCCGATCATGATGAGGCCCACCATCGCGATTTTATTCTTGCGGAACGCTCTCCACGCATCGCGCCAAGGTCCGGAAACCTTCTCGGCCGGGATGGAGGTAGTTCCGTTAGATGTTGCCGTAGTTGCTTGTGCCATGGTTTCCCTCCTTTACCGGTAACGGATGCGCGGATCCACCGCTGCATACAGCAAATCCACAATCAGATTAATGACGACGAACAGAAAGGCAATAATCAGGATGCCGGACTGAATGACCGGATAATCACGCGAGCTGATTGCCTCGTAAATGTACCGTCCTACGCCCGGCCAGGCGAAAATCGTTTCGGTCAGAACCGCGCCGCCAAGCAACGCACCTGTTTGTAGACCGATGACCGTCAGCACGGGAATAAAGGCATTTTTCAACGCATGCTTATAAACGACGATGAATTGCGACAACCCTTTGGCTTTAGCCGTACGAACGAAATCCGAGTTCATGACTTCGAGCATGCTGGATCGCGTCATTCGGGCGATGACCGCCATCGGAATCGTACCCAGAGCCACACTTGGCAAAATCAAATGCTTGCACACCGTCCATAACTGATCCCATCGACCCGCGATGAGGCTGTCGATCAGATATAGATTGGTGACGGCTTCTACCGGATCCCGTTGATTCATGCGCCCGATCGAAGGCAGCCAATGGAGCTTGAGCGAGAAGATCCACTGTTCCATCAACCCTAGCCAGAAGATCGGCATCGACACCCCGATGAGCGCGATCAGCATGCAGATGTAATCGAACCAAGAGTTTTGCTTCCAGGCGCTGATAATGCCGGCGTTCACGCCGAAGAAAATCGCAAACGCCATGGCCGCCACGGTCAATTCTGCCGTTGCCGCCAGATACGGAGTGATCTCTTGGGCAATCGGCACTCTTGTGCGGATCGATTGCCCAAGATCCCCTTTCAGCAAATCCCCCATGTACGCGAAATACTGCTGATACCACGGATTGTTCAGGCCAAGCTGCTCGCGAAGCGCCTCTTTGGACTGCTCGGTCGCTTTCTGACCCAGAATCGTTTCCGCAGGATCACCGGGAATCGCATGGATAATGGAAAATACGATAATCGTCATGCCGATCAGGACAGGAACCATGATGAGGATTCGTTTCAATACATAAGCTTTCAAGATGAGGTTCACCTGCCAGAGGCGTTAAGATACCGCCTGTTATTCGAAATAGATATTGCTGTAGTACTCCGTACCTGTCGGCGCCGGGACATAACCTTTCAGATTTGCTTTCGCTGCCAAGAGCGGCGTCGTATGCACGAGCGGAATCCATGGAGCGTCGGCTTTGATAATTTCTTGAGCTTGTTTATACAACTCTTCACGTTTCGATTGCTCGGTTTCTTTTTGCGCCGCGACTAATAATTCATGAAGCTCGTCGTTCGCATAGTAGCTGTAGTTGTTAGACGGAATCGCGTCTTTGTCCAGCAACGTGTACAAGAAGTTGTCAGGGTCACCGTTGTCGCCGGTCCAGCCCAGCATGTACAGATCGTCTTTCTCGCCGGCTTGTGCATCATCCAGATAAGTGGCCCATTCCGGAGACTCAATGACAACCTTCACGCCAACGGCTTCGAAGTTTTGTTGAATGACTTCGGCAACTTTTTTGCCGTCTGGCATATACGGACGGGATACTGGCATGGCATAAAAGACGTATTCACCAGGCAAGCCGTTCGGATAACCTGCTTCCGCCAGCAATGATTTAGCTTTCTCTGGATCAAACTCGTAATCGGCGATGCTGTCGTTGTAGCCCCACAGGGACGGCGGCATCGGGTTCTTGGCAGGTTCCGCTTGGCCGGCGAAGAAAGCGTCAATGATCGCTTGCTTGTCGACAGCATAGTTCAGCGCTTGTCTTACTTTCACGTTGTTAAACGGTTCTTTCTTCGTGTTGAAGCCGACGTAACCAACGTTGTTGGAAGGACGCTCGATCTTTTGCAGGTCCGGGTTGGCTTCCAGCGTCGCCAGATCGTCCGGGCTCAAGTCTTCCATCAAATCGATCTCTCCGCTTTGCAAGGCATTGAAGCGTGCAGAGTTGTCCGGAATCGAGCGAACGATGACTTTATTCAGCTTCGGAAGGCCTTCTTTCCAGTAGCTTGCGTTCTTCTCCAACGTGATCGAATCGTTGCGTTTCCACTCTTTGAACACGAATGGACCTGTGCCAACCGGTTCGTTCTTGAAGTTCTCCTTCTTCTCCTGGATGGCCGTTGGGCTGGCGATTCCGAAGGAGGTCATAGCCAGGTTTTGCAAGAATGGAGCTTGCGGCTGGTTCAATGTGAATTCTACCGTGCTTGGGTCAACGGCTTTAACCTCTTTAATGACGCGTTTGCCGTCCGGACCAAACATGGAATCATAATAGTCGAAGGAGTCGCCTTCGAATTTGAATTCGCTGCTCGGATCCGTCCAACGGTTGAAGTTGAATACGACCGCATCGGCGTTAAATTCGGTGCCGTCATGGAATTTCACGCCTTGACGCAGCTTGAAGGTGTATTTCAAACCGTCATCGGACACGGTCCAGCTGTCGGCAAGGGAACCCTGAACCTCTGTAGTTCCTTCTTTGTACTCCAGCAGGGAGTCGAACACTTGGTGCGCGATTTTCAGCGATTCTCCGTCCGTGACGATCGCCGGATCCAGGGATGCAGAATCCCCACCGCGACCGACAATCAAGGTGTCTTGGGCGGAATTAGCCGGAGCGTTCGCTTCCGTATTCGTACCCGCATTGGTTCCGCCAGTATTGCTGCTGCCGGCATTGTTGTTCCCTCCGCAACCCGTCAAGGCAACGGCTGCGCTAAGCATCATGACTAAAACGACACTACTCCATCTCTTTGCTTTCATATTGTGGCTCCCTTCTGAATCACGATATATAATTTCTTGTTTATAAGAAGCCGGGCTTAGTTCCCAGCTATAAACCATTATGGTAGTTCAAAACGTCATCCTTCGATCACGATGCAAGTCAGGTGGAGCATCATCGGCGTCGAATCTTGAATTTAGCCGGTCCTTCCGTTGCTCACGTAGCTTCCAGCTACGCTCCGCTACTCACTCCCTAGCTTCATCCAACCTTCTCGGTGCTCGAAACCTAACCCTTACGCTAAACTCGCGCTTCCTGCCGTCTTCGCTTCCGTGAACAAGTGGCACGCCGTCAAATGGCCCGCTTCCGTCTCGGCCAACTCTGGGCGGTGCGTCCGACAGACCTCCATCGCCATCGGACACCGCGTATGGAACGCGCAGCCGACCGGCGCATTGGCCGGGCTGGGCACTTCGCCCTGCAGGATGATCCGTTCTGCCTTCTTGTCCGGATCGGGCTCCGGAACCGCGGACAGGAGCGCCTGCGTGTACGGATGCTGAGGCACCGAATATAACTTGTGCTTGTCGGCGATCTCGACGATCCGGCCTAGATACATCACCGCGACCCGATCGCAGATATGCTTCACGACGCTAAGGTCGTGGGCGATAAAGATATAAGTCAAGCCGAATTCCTCCTGCAGATCCTGAAGCAGGTTCACCACCTGCGACTGGATCGACACGTCGAGCGCCGAGACGGGCTCGTCGGCGACGATCAGCTTCGGCTGCAAGGACAACGCCCTTGCAATGCCAATCCGCTGCCGCTGTCCGCCGGAGAACTGATGCGGATAACGCTGCAAATGACTTTGTGTCAGGCCAACGACGTCGATTAATCGGTCGATCATCGCTCGCCGTTCCTTGGCGTTGCCCACGCCGTGTACGATCAACGGTTCCTCAAGGATACGTTGTACGGTATGGCGCGGGTCCAGCGATGAGAATGGATCCTGGAATACGATCTGCATATCTTTGCGTTTCTTACGCAGCGCTTCCGGAGACAGGGCCGTGATTTCTTCCCCTTCAAACATCACTTTCCCGCTGGTCGGCTCGATCAACCGGAGCAAGGAACGGCCTGTCGTCGATTTCCCGCAGCCGCTTTCCCCTACCAGCCCAAACGTTTCGCCCTTATTCACCGTAAACGAGATGTCGTCCACTGCTTTGACGAATTGTTGTGTCTGGCCGAACCAACCGCCCCCGAGGGGATAGTATTTTTTTAGATGCTCTACTTGCAGTAATGGTTCACTCATACGACTTCCTCCTGTGGCGTTTCATGGAGCCAGCACCGGCAGTTGTGCGCCGTTTCGTATTCCCTCAGTTCGGGCAGCTGTTCCAGGCAAATCGGCATTGCGTGCGGACAACGTTCGGCAAAGCGGCACCCCTTCATCTGAGTGTTCAAAATGGGCACGTTGCCTGGGATGGAGAACAGTCGCTTGCGTTCCTCGTCCATACGCGGCACTGACTTGATCAGCCCTTGCGTGTAGGGGTGCAGCGGATTTTTGAAAATATCCCGTACACTGCCTTCCTCTACGACCTTTCCGGCATACATGACCGCAACGCGGTGGCACATTTCAGCAACGACCCCAAGATCGTGGGTAATCATCATCACGGCGGTACCATTCTCTTCGTTCAATCGCCGAATGAGGTCAAGGATTTGCGCCTGGATGGTCACATCGAGCGCCGTAGTCGGTTCGTCGGCGATCAGAAGCTCAGGATTACAGGAGATCGCCATCGCGATCATGACCCGCTGCCTCATCCCGCCGGATAACTGGTGGGGATATTCGTCGATAATGGCTTCCGGTCTTGGTATGCCGACCTTTTTCAGCATGTCAATCGTATGCTCGCGGGCTTCCTTTTTACTTAACCCTCGGTGCAACCGGACCGTCTCTCCAATCTGCTGGCCGACCGTAAACAATGGATTCAGCGACGTCATCGGTTCCTGAAAAATCATCGAGATGGAGTTCCCGCGAATCGATCGCATTTCCCGTTCTTTCATCGGGACGATATCCTGCCCTTTAAACAAGATCGACCCGCTGGTGATTTTGCCGGGAGGCTGTGGGATGAGCTTTAAGATCGACAATGAGGTTACGCTCTTGCCGCAGCCCGATTCCCCAACGACGCCTAGCACCTCCCCCGGATTGACATACAGGTTCACGCCGTCCACCGCAGGGATTTCGCCTCGATCGGTAAAAAAGTGGGTGTGCAAATCCTCAATCTGCAAAATGGGTTGAATCATGTTACAGCCTCTTTTCCTGAAAAAATGGAATATCGCGGTTTCGACAATGTCCGTCAATGGCAGACAAATGTGCAAACGTTCTATCTTGCTGTGATTTGCTAAAGCAACAAGTTATACAACTACCTTCCAACTCTGTTTTGCAGAAGGTCGGACCCTGTCGTTTTGTCCCTATAGAGCGGACGAATGTATATTCTCACTTCCTCACTGCAACCAACTAAAGTCCAAACTTAAGCAACCGCTGTGATCGAAGCGATATATGATAAATCACATTTTTTTGCCGTTTTTTCGCTAAAAGTGACGATTAATCGAACTATGGTCAATTGAAGTGTTAAGTTAACTGACACAAAACAGAAAAATGTTTGTTTGATAAGTTACTTTACAGCATTTTCACAGGATAGACAATAGAAAATTTCTTAATGTCATGTCTATGACAGCTATTCTTCGGGCGATCTATTCAAATTTGAAATATTGGGAACTTTTGGAGTAGAATAGAGGTAAACGTTATCAATTATGCGAGAGGTGATGTTATGAGTTCAGAGCCTAAGGGCATCTACGATATCGAGGTCCGTACCATCTCGGGCGAAACAACGACGCTTGCACCTTACCAAGGCCGCGTACTATTGATCGTGAACACCGCCAGTGCCTGCGGGTTGACTCCACACTATGCTGGGCTGCAGCACCTGTACAGCGAATACAAGAACCAAGGCTTCTCCGTCCTTGGCTTTCCTTGCAACCAATTTGCGGAGCAGGAGCCGGGAAGTGAAGAAGAGATTAAGACGTTTTGCGAAACGAATTATCAGGTCACCTTCCCGCTCTTCGCTAAAATCGACGTTAACGGAGCGCAAGCTCACCCGTTGTACCGATATCTGCGGGAGCATACGCCAGATCCTTACGACACCGGTGATATCGAGTGGAACTTCGTGAAATTCCTTGTGGACCGGGAGGGAGCGATCGTCAAGCGGTACGGCGCCCGCACCGAGCCCGCGGAAATCGAATCGGATATCCGGGATCTGCTGACCCGTCCATCAGCAAACCACGGTGCTTGAGAACTAACAGGTATACCGCCAAAATAAAGCCGCAGGAGCAAATCGCTCCCGCGGCTTTTCAAGTTTTCCTTCCTACGCCTGGCATTATCTCTTCAGTTTACGATTATTGAACCAGAGCGGTACGCGGAACACCAAGTTGATCAACAGCACGACGAACACGAGTACGGCGGCCGATTTGTCGGCGATCTCCCGGGCATCCTCGACGATCGCCTCCGATTGGACGTACCAAAGATGAACGGCCAAGGTTTCTCCGGGGGAGAACAGATTGAAGTCCCACATTTCTCCCGAAGTACTGAGTCCTGCCGTCAAAATGATGACGGCCGACTCCCCGAATGCGCGGCCTGCCACCAGACAGATTCCGGTGACGATCGCCTGCATCGCCACAGGGATCACGACCGTACGGATCGCTTGATAATGGGTGGTACCCAGCGCGTAAGCCGCATTTCTGAGATCGTTTGGCACGGCGCGAACCGCCTCTTCCGTTACCCGAGCCAGCATGGGCAGGTTGAGGAATGCCAGGCTAACCGCCCCGCCAAGGATCGTGAGGCCGATCCCGAAATATTCCGCGAAAATCGCCAAGCCCAGCATGCCGAAGACAATCGAAGGCACGGAGGACAACGATTCCACGCAAATGCGCAGCACTTCTGTAAACCGATTGTTCGGTGCGTATTCCGCCATATAAATGCCCGCGCCGATGCCAATTGGAATCGAGATCACCAGCGAGAGGAAGAGGACGTAAAAGGAGTTGAACAGCATCGGACCGATGCCGCCGCCGGCATCGATCTCCTCCGGCAGCTTGAACAGAAACCCCCAGGAAATTTGCGGCAGCCCTTTGCTCAGGATCGTAAACAGCAGCCAAGCAATCAACAGCAAGATCAGCGCTCCCAATCCATAAAAGACACCGGTGGCAGCGCGGTCCCACAGCAAGGAACGGCTAAATTTTCGGGATCGTTGAAACCCGTTCATTGGCTACACCTCTCTCTTTCGTCCGACGTAGCGGATGAGCAAAATCAGGGCGAAGGAAATGAGCAGCAGCAAAAACGCCATCATATGCAAGCTGTAATTCCAAGTAGATTCGAACTCTACGTTGGAGATTTGCATGACGATATTACTCGTCAACACCGAGGCGGGCGCAAACAGCGACTTTGCCAGCTGAGGCGTATTCCCGATGACCATCACCACAGCCATGGTCTCGCCGATGGCGCGGGTCATCCCTAAAATGATAGCGGCAACGATACCCCGTCCGGCCGCCGGCAGCACGGCTTTAAAGATGGTCTGCAACCGAGTCGAGCCCAAGGCGTAGGAAGCGTCGCGATACTTCTTCGGTACGGCCGAGATCGCATCGTCGCTGATACGGCTGATCGTTGGCAGTATCATGATCGTCAGAACCAGTGCGGCAGCCAGAAGCCCGTCGCCCAAACCCTCGCCGCTCAGATCGCGGAGGAATGGAAGCAGCACCGTCAACCCGAGATACCCGTAAACAATCGAGGGGATGCCGACCAGCAGGTCCAGCAGCGGACGGATGATTTTTTTGAGCCAATTTGGGGCAATTTCTGCGATCAGGATCGCCATCCCTACGGAAATCGGAACCGCGATGATCATGGTCAACGCAGTTAAGGACAACGTGTTAATGATAAACAATGCAGCACCGAACCGATCCTCCTCCGGCGTCCAATTGAAGGAGAAGAAGAATTCTGCAAACGAAACCTCCCCGAAGGTCAGAATCGCGGTCCTGCCGATAAAGAAAACGACCATTGCCAGTACGAGGCATAAGGCCAAAATGCTGAACAGAAAGTAATTCTTGAATAGCCGGTCCATCAGCCGTGCCCGTTTATTCCCGGCCGTCAGGCCATGCGGGTCACGCTGGGGTTTGGATGCCGCTCCGGCGTGCGATGCGGTATGTTGAGCAGGTAGATTCACCCTGGTTCCTCCCATGCGTAAGACCAGCCCCGTAGGTGATGGGGCTGGCCGGGTTAATGCAAGCTTCTGCTTATTTCATTGCCGAAATCGGAATGAATTTCAATTTTTTCAGGGAACCTTCTTGGAACTTCTTGCTTTGTACGTATTCGATAAATGCTTTTGTCGCGCCGGTTGGTTGACCCTTCGTCATGTAATAACCGTACGACCAAATTTTATATTTGCCGTTGATGACATTCTCCACCGAAGCTTCAACTCCGTTGTGCTTCACGGCTTTAATGTCTTTCCCGCTGATATACGTTAAATCGATGTAGCCGATCGAATTCGGCGTCGTGGCTACGGCTGTTTTCATGTCGCCGCTGGAGCCAACTTCCTTGTAGTTCTTTTCTTTTTTCACGATATCCCCGCCACCGAGCGCTTTGGCTTGGTAGTTAACGCGTGTGCCCGAGCCAAACGAGCGAGTAATGACCACGATATCTTCGTCATCGCCGCCAACCTCTTTCCAGTTGGTGATTTTACCAGCGAAAATGCCCTTCAGTTGCTCGGTCGTCAGACTGTCCACGCTCACGCTCTTATTCACGATCGTAGCAAACGGAATCACTGCGACTTTGTTGGCTACTTGCCCGTCGAACGCCTTAAATCCGGGAACGTCTGTGCTGGCATCCCAGTCGCAAGCGCCGATTTGCGCGATCCCCTTCTTAACCGCTTGAGGTCCAGTTACGGAGCCTTTACCGGAAGCAGCGATCTTCACTTTCGGATGCAGCTTTTGAAACTCCTTGGCGGCTTGCAAAGTCAGAGGTAGCAACGCTGTCGAGCCGTTAACCGTAATTTTGCCCTTAAGGTCATCCTTCGCCCAAGCAGAGCCCGAAATCGTCGTCGACAGCAGTACTGCCGAGGCTACCGCGACCAATGATAATTTTTTCAACCAGTTCATTCAAATAAACCCCTTCCGAATCCCATTATTTTGTCAGCTCTGTCGATTTGCCGCTTTGAACCAAGATTACCTTGCCGTCCTCGATGAGTACGATCGTTCCATTCTTCGCTACGGACCATTCGGAGACGGACGCTTTGGTGCCATACAATTCCGTTTTCGCGCCGGTTGGAGCCACTTCAAACAGATGGCTTCCGTTGGCATCTTCAGCAAGAATGACCAACTTACCGTTAACTAAGCGGCTCGATAAGACGTCTGCATCGGCGACCAAGTTACTGATTTTGGTACCGTCTGCCGAAATCAGCTTCAGCACACTGCCGTCCGTCGCCCCGTCGGGATCGGCACTGATATATGCCGCGCTGCCGTCGGAAAGCAGGGAAAGATACAATTTGTTGTCCAGTTCTTTTGTCAATTGCACTGGTTTAGCGTCCTTCTTGCCAAGCTCCAGAGAGTATACTTGCGTCCCCGCTTTAGAGTAATCGATGGTCAACGATTCCTCTGTGCCTTCTTTATCCGTTTCGGCTTTGCCGGTCACGTTAACGAAATACACCAGCTTCTTCTCGTCCGGAGACACTTGAACCTCGGCTTTGTTCTCCACTTTATCCGCCAGCACTTCCGTCGCTTGAGCGGTATCCAGGCTTATGTATGCGATCTTCTCTTGTTTGTCGCCTTGGATGAAATAGATTTTCTTGCCGTCCGCCGACCAGGTCAAATCCGTCTTCACCGTGGTGTCGGAGCCAAGCTTCTTCACGGTACCGTTCCCTGTATTGATCAAGAACAAAGCGCCATTTTCATCCGTAAAGGCCGCTGTGGTAAGGTCAGGCGACAAGGCAGCCCCAGTGAGATTCCCGTTATCGGAAAAGAGTTCAAATTGTCCGTTATTGCCCAATTTGAACAACTGTGCCGTTTCTGCATCGTCCTGGCTAACAATGATACTGCCAGCTGCGTTGAACCATGGGGCGGAGAATTGGCCGCTCAAGCGTCCCGTGCTGCGAACCTCGCCTGTACCCGGGAGCACTTCGCCTCCTAGTGCTTGAATCAGCGTGGCAGGTTCTACGTAAAGCGAGCCTTGTACGGATTGCGGAGCAACCGTAAACTGAGCGCTAACTCCATCGACCCGATATGCTTTCGCGCCGGCTTTCAAAGTGACTGCGTGTTGCCCCAGGCTGTCGGTAACGGTCAATTCGGCACCGGATTGCTTAATGGTTGCCCCGAGTCCACCGGCCAAGTCGCGAAGCGAGTACAAGACCGCTTTGTTCACCGACACGGATTTCAACGACACTTTGGTTCCGTCGATGACTACGCTCTGATTCACTACTTTCAGCTGGCTTACGCTAGATTTGGCTGCGGCCGTCTTGTGGCCGGCTTCAGCTGCTGCGCTTGATGCCATCGCCGTCGTCGCTACGACCGCGGAGGCCAAAATCATCCCCAATACCTTACTCGTCTTCATTCATTTCACCCTTTTATATTGGCATATGTAACTACGATTTGATTGTCGTATACAATTGTTAAATCAATTCTCGTAGATTGTAAGGTTATGTAAAAATGTAAAAAAAATTTCGCCCTCTCCTCCTTTGAAAAATCCATGTATCTCTCGACAAATTTCGCTATAATCTTATTTATGACAACAACTAGAAGAACTGAACCTTTCCGTTACTCTCTGTATCCGCCGATCGAGGCCTCGCTTGAAATCCTATCCATTGATGGGCAACCGCTGCCCTGCAAGCCCGCTCAGATCGATCTAATCGACATCAGTAAATCGGGCTGCCGGGTCCGCACCGAATTGAATCTGCACGCGTCTTCTCACGACTTGCGCATCCTACTGCATGTACGGTTAAGTGACGAGATGCGCACCTTTCCAGGGGAAATTCGCTGGCAGAAGGAGCTTGAGCCCTCAAGCCAACATTACGGATTACGCCTGGAATTGAACCCCGAAGAAAAGGAGAAACTAAACATCGAGTTAAGAGGGATGGCAGCAGCCCGAAGAATCATCGTCAAGTAACAAGCAAAAGCCCCGACCGGTAATATTTGGCGGGGCTTGATTCTCTTCTTGGTTCGCGTTATAATATTTCTTGCTTAGCTTTTGCGGGTGTAGTTCAATGGTAGAACGCCAGCTTCCCAAGCTTGAGGCGAGGGTTCGATTCCCTTCACCCGCTCCATAACCTAGTAACCTCCAGCCCCTTTGATCTCAAAGGGGTTTTTGATTTTTTAATTAGTTGGACGACGTTCCTGTATCGAGGTACTCTCACGCATCGCTCGAGACTTCACACGTCCGCCCTGCTCGTTTGGGCAGCCTAGCTTCGATGAATCCCCTAAGGAGAGCTCGCCCCAATTTAGGATGTAATAAAGTAGAATGATACCTCTGTCCGGAAGGATCATTAACTGGAAAACCTACACTTCATTTTTCGGTTTTGTCTCTTGGGGACGGCACAAAGTGGAAAATCTACAGCTATTTTTCTTGATTTCTCGTTCGGAGGCTATTTCGGGTAGATTTAACTGTAGGATTTCCAACTCAATTATTCCTTTTGCCTGAAAACAACGAAAATAGATGTAGAAAATCCATCTAGCTCAACCCAAATCGGGAACACGAAACTCCGCTCCTCCGCCCCGCTTGCGCGGGCGGTTTCGCTTCGACGAACCCCTGTTGGGGTTCTCATACCAACCTGGGACGCAACAAAAAAAAGCACCCTTACGGGTGCTCTCTTGTTACGTCCCAGGAGGGATTCGAACCCCCGACCGACGGCTTAGAAGGCCGTTGCTCTATCCAGCTGAGCTACTGGGACACAGGTATGAAAAAAGGATGCGTTAATAATTATAGCGCATCCCTTTTGTTTTTTCAAAGCGCTTTTTGGCAAAATCTTGGCGTGGTCTCAAGTAGGCAACTGCTCCAGCCGGGCGGCAATCTGCTCATTGGCGAGCAGGTTCTGCAGAAACTCCTTACGTTGAGCTTCCGGTTCCGGCCACCCCCGGTCTCCGAACTGGTCTTCCGCCACGTCGGCGAACGCCTGATGCAGGCTATTATCGTACCAGTCGATCTCCAAATCGGCATCGCTGCGAATCATTCGGATGATTTCATACTCGTTTTCCGCCTTAGCACGAGCCACGTAAACAAATAGATCGGGGTCGCCCACCGCCCCCGGGTACACCTGAATCACCGCACAGGGCCGGTCTTGATGCTCGTCCATCCGCCGAAACTCAGCGTCCTTGATATAATACGTCACAGGTGTTGCTCCTTTCGGGTGGAATCCAAAGAAACTACAGCTGAGCCGCAAAACCGGAACGCTCCATTTGCGCCCGGGTCTCTGCCGTACCCAGCCGATAAATCTCACGGTACAACGCGTTCAGGAGGCTGTCGTAGCTGCGGTTCACCTCGCCCTCCGGCGTATCCGGCCAAGGGTACGTAAAAGCCAGAAAGCCGCTTTCCTCCTTCTCCCCCAACTGCTCGAGCATATGGCTTAGGGTGTCCGCCTCCTGGCGGGTTGCTTGGACCTCCCATTCGTACGCCGCGGCTCCAGGATCCTCAAGCAGCGAGCGCCCTTGAACAGAAACGAAAAAAGGCCTCTTTTCCAAGTGAATTCCTCCTTCCTATTGCTTGTATTCACCTCGTGCTTTGCCGCCCTCAAGCCATAGTTTTCCATAATGGACAGACATTTTATGCCCTTGTTCGGCATAATTTGTTAATACTTTTCACCCGGTCGGCAAGCGGGGACTGTAAAGCAATGCGGAGAGGAGATAGCAAAAATGTGCGGAATAACCGGCTTTATCGAATGGAACCGGGACTTGACCAAAGAATCGGATCTGGTATTATCCATGACGTCCTGTCTGGAAAAACGGGGACCCGATGCCCAGGGAACTTGGATTTCCGGCCCGTGTGCTTTCGGACATCGGCGCCTTAGCGTCATGGACCCCGAGAATGGGGCCCAGCCGATGATCATTCATGAAGACGATGCGGTGTTTACGATTGTATATAATGGGGAGATTTATAATGCTCCTGAACTGAAGGCTGAGTTGCAGCGGAGAGGACGTAAGTTTCGTACCAACTGCGATACGGAGGTGTTACTGCAATCGTATATCGAGTGGGGGCCGGATTGCGTGTACCGGCTGAACGGGATCTATGCGTTTGCGATTTGGGACAGCGTTCGGGAGCATGTTTTTTTTGCCCGGGACCGCCTTGGGGTAAAACCGCTATTCTACAGCGAAATTGACGGTACGCTGATCTTCGGTTCCGAGCCGAAGGCGATTTTACGCCATCCAAAGGTGGAGCCTGTCGTTGGGCCCGAAGGTCTTGCCGAAATTTTCGTCATGGGTCCGGCGCGGACGCCTGGCCATGGCGTATATAAGGATTTGAAGGAGCTGCGTCCGGGTCACGTCATGATCTTCAGCCGCAGCGGGTTGCGCAAATACGCCTATTGGAAGCTAGAAGCCGAGCCGCATACGGACAATGTGGAAGAGACCGCAGCCACCATTCGCAAACTGCTGCAGGATACGATGGATCGCCAGCTCATCTCTGATGTGCCGGTGTGCACCTTGCTGTCCGGAGGTCTGGACTCCAGTGCGCTGACCGCGCTGGCCGTTGATTACTACAAGCGAACCGGCCAAGGTCAAGTGCATACGTATTCGATCGATTACGTCGACAACGACAAACATTTTCAAGCTCACAGCTATCAACCCGGCGCGGATGGTCCATGGATTAATCGTATGGTAGAGGAGTTACAGACCGCCCATCACGCGATCCAATTCGATACCCCCGAGCTGGTCGATGCCCTGCCCGATTCGACAGTCGCCCGCGACCTTCCCGGGATGGCCGACGTTGACGCTTCACTGCTGTTGTTTTGCCGGGAAATCAAAAAAGGGGCGACGGTCGCCATCTCCGGTGAAGCCGCGGACGAAGTTTTCGGCGGATACCCCTGGTTTCACCGTGAAGAGCTGCTGAATTCAGGAACGTTCCCGTGGTCGGTGGCGACGGGACTGCGCGCCGATTTGTTGTCACCGGAAATCCGCGAATGGATCAAACCGGAACAATACATCGCCGATCGTTACAACGAAGCGGTAGGGGAGACGCCGAAGCTGGAAGGGGAGACGGGGGAACGGGCCCGGATGCGAGTGATGTCATACCTGAACATCACGCGGTTCATGCCCACACTGCTTGACCGCAAAGACCGCATGAGTATGGCTGCTGGACTGGAGGTTCGCGTTCCTTATTGCGACCATCGACTGGTGCAATACGTCTGGAACATTCCGTGGGAGATCAAAACGACGGGGAATCGGGAAAAAGGCATTCTGCGCAAAGCGCTCGAAGGCATCCTGCCTGAAGACGTGTTGTATCGCAAAAAAAGCCCTTATCCCAAAACGCATAATCCGAATTACCTTACCGCGGTGCGCGATCAGATGCTGAAAATTCTCGACGATCCCACCTCGCCGATCCTGCCGCTGATCGATGCGGACAAAATCCGCGCTATCGCCGCATCCAAGGAATCGTCCTCCAACCTGCCGTGGTTCGGCCAGTTGATGAGCGGCCCACAATTGTTCGCTTATTTGTCGCAGGTGAACTTCTGGCTAAACAAGTACAACGTGAAAATTCGTTAAGAAAAAGCACAAAAAAGCAAGCCGGGATCCCACAGGGGACCTGGCTTGCTTTTTATCTGCCGCTAACTGGAAAACCTAATGTTCATTTTACCGATTCTAGCGCCTCGACGTAAATTAACGGTATTTCCTGGCGTTAATTTCGGGCGACTAGGCCTTTTTGGGACTTTGGGGCAAAATGAACCGTAGATCTACTTTCCTGAGGCTATCCCGCTCAGCTTCTCCGACAATGCCCGCAATGCAGAGCCCCGATGGCTGACAGCCTGCTTCTCCTCCAGCGTCAGCTCGGCGAACGTCTTGTCGTAGGCCGGCAGATAAAACAGCGGGTCATAACCAAACCCGCCGCCGCCCGCTGGGGCGGAAGTGATCCAGCCTTGGGCTTCGCCGGAGGCTTCGATAAACTGCCCATTAGCCGGATCATACAAAGCCAGGTGGCAGACAAAACGCGCCGTGCTCAACAGCGGCTGTTCCGTATCTTCGCCAAGCCGCCGCTTCTCCAGCTCGGCAAGCAACTTCTCGTTGTTGTCCTCGTCGCTGGCGCCTTCCCCGGCATATCTTGCCGAGTAAACGCCCGGCGCGCCGTCCAACTGGTCGACGCAGAGCCCCGAATCGTCGGCCAGCACAGGCCGGCCCAGCGCGTCGCCGACCATTTTGGCCTTCTTTCGGGCATTCTCCGCGAACGTTGTTCCATCTTCCTCAACTTCCGGTGCCTCCGGATAATCGGCCAAGCTCTGGACCTCTTTGCCTAACGGAGCCAACGCATGGGCGAACTCCTTCACTTTCCCGGCATTGCGGGTCGCAACGATAACCACCGGTCCTTCGATCATGCTTACACCGCCGATCCGGACTGCCTGCTGCTGATCTGCAGCGCAATGGGTCCGAGCGCTTCACGCTGCTGCTCAATCATCTCCCGGATCCCTTTCTCAGCTATCGCCAGCAAGCCATCCAATTCCGAACGGGAGAACGGATTCTCCTCACCGGTTCCTTGTATCTCAACGAATTGGCCTCGCCCGGTCATGACAACGTTCATATCCACCTTGGCTTTGGAATCCTCTTCATAGTTGAGGTCCAGCAAAGTATCTTCTCCGACGATACCCACACTGACGGATGCCAGAAAATCGGTGATCGGAAACTTCGGCAGCGCATGCTTCTGAGCAATCTTGTGCATCGCCAGCGCCATCGCCACGAAGGCTCCGGTAATCGACGTGGTCCGCGTTCCCCCGTCCGCCTGTAGCACGTCGCAGTCGATCGTGACTGAGCGTTCGCCCAGCGCCTGCAGATCAACGACCGAACGCAGCGAGCGTCCGATCAGACGCTGGATTTCCATCGTCCGGCCGCTCAGCTTGCCGCGGGCGGATTCCCGTTGGTTACGCGTTTGGGTCGCACGGGGCAGCATCGAATACTCGGCCGTTACCCAACCCTTGCCTTGGCCTTTCATAAACATCGGGACCTTCTCCTCGACGGTTGCGGTACACATCACTTTGGTATCGCCTACCTCAATGTAAACGGAACCCTCCGCGTATTTATTAATATTCACGGTTAAATTCATCGGCCGGCGATCATTCGCCTGGCGTCCGTTGCTTCTCATCATTACTGCCTCCTACGGTTTCTTGCTGTCTGTTTGCTTTCCCTATTCTACCAAAGTGTGGTCATAAAAGCACCTTTCCATTCGGCCAAAAAAAGAACCCTGCACCTCGCAGGGTTCCCTTTTATCGGCGGTTTAGCATGCCGTTAATGAGCACGGTTTACAGCGGAATTTCGTTAATCGTCTCCGGCCGCATCACCGGTTCGCTGTAGGTCTGGTTGTCCAGGCCAACAACTTCCTTTTGCCCGTTTAGCCAAATGCGTACCTTGCTGTCATCCTTGTTTTCGGTCACCGTGAGCACCAGCGATTGCAGCATTTGCGCCGGCAGCTTCTCCCCGGCTTCGAACATGTCGTCCGTCAGCGCGACGGTAACGACGCCGTCTTTCGAAACCTCGACGCTGTCGAGCTTCGTATTGTCCGTCACAACCCGCTCCAGGCCGTCGCCCTGTTGCGGCCCCTTAAGCAGCTCGCCCAGCGCCGATTTGACGGAATCGCCATCAGCCGGAACAAATCGGGTCACCGGGACGAAATATTGGACCCCATCCGGCGTGGCCGCCGAGAAGTACACGATCACCGGGCTCAGTTGAGACAGGCCGGATTCCCCTTTCAATTCGAGGTTGATGCCGAAATTGCGGCTGAGCGGACGATCCAGCGGCGTGCCGTTCACCGGCATCTCATTCAGCTTTTCTCCTTCAACCCATAGCTGAACCTTCTCCACGTCCGGCGTTCCGGTTAACGTCCAAGTCAATGCCTCAAGGATTTTGCGCTCGTCCGCTGCTTCGTAGCCGGCAAACGCCTTGTTGAATTCGACGACGGCCAGCTTTTCGTCCTTTTTGACGGTGACCGCCTTGACCTCGCTGCCCGCCGGAAGGATCCCGCTAAATCCCGCCGGTAGCAGGCCCGCATACTTGCCGTTCTTCACGAGCATCTCCAGCATCCGATTTAACTTCAGCGAAGCTTCGCCCTCGGGCAGGTGCAAGGCAACCGGTGCCAGCTTGCCATGCTCGTTCACCAAATAAACCGTAGAGAGTGCTTCCTCTTGGCTAAAGCTTGTCTGTTCAACAGCGTCAAGTCCCTTCAGCATCTGGGTTTCCATATCCGTGGGCGGAGGATCAATTTGGGCGGAGCTCCCCCCAAACAACCCGCAACCCGACAGCAACAACGGAAGCGAGATTACCCCGACGGCAGCCGTATTTCGTATTCGGCGGTTCCATTTCATTTTGCTCGTGCCTCCCTGAGTTTTTCATTTGGCTAAGGTTTGTATTACTATATATACGAGACCTGTCCCGAAAAATAACTATATTTTTCCGGGATCTGGACAAACTGCTTCATATCTTGTCATCCAATTCAACCACGAGGAGTAGAGTGTATGGGGATGGAACAACCGAAAGCCAAAACGCCTTACAGCCTGAACAGTAAGAAGGTCGCCGACGCCACCAAAGCGTGGTTGCAGAAGCGCGGCGTTACCACGGAGCAAATCGCCGAACTCGTTCTGTTTTTGCAGCAAAAATACTACCCGAACCTGACGATGGAAGAGTGCATACATAACGTGGAGCAAGTGCTGACCAAACGCGAGGTGCAAAATGCGGTATTAACCGGCATCCAGCTTGATATTTTGGCGGAGCAGGGGATGTTGATCCCCGAGCTTCAGGACATGATCGCCAATGATGAAGGTTTGTACGGGGTTGACGAAATTTTAGCCTTCTCTATCGTTAACGTATACGGCAGCATCGGCTTTACCAACTACGGCTATGTCGACAAGCTGAAGCCGGGCATCCTGGAACAGCTTAACGATAAGTCTTTGGGACCGTGCAACACGTTCCTGGACGATATCGTCGGTGCGATCGCAGCCTCTGCCAGTAGCCGTATCGCCCACCGCAAGCAAGCGGAGCGGGAAAAAGAACGCGGCGAGGAGTCACTGGATTCAGAGCGGTGATCCGCACGCGGGGAATAAAGAAGGGCGGCATCCGATGCCGCCCTTCTTTGGGATTCACTATACCAGCGCAAACCGGATGACCTCGTTTTCACGATCTCCAAGTGATTGCTCTTCAGCTCGCCCTTGCCGAACCAGCTCCACCAGATGCGCCAGCGTCTCCGACATCGCGAATCGCATTTGGTGAATGCCGAGCTCTGTGCCAAACAAGGTAGAACAAACATCGAAGGCCGTCTGCGGCCGCTCCCGCAGCAAGCCTTCGATGCGCAGAAGCCGTTCCTCATGATGCTGAAGCAACAGCCGAACGCGCTCCGCGAAATAATCGAACGGATTGCGGTGTCCCGGATAAGCGGTCACGACCTCATATGCGCTCAGTTTCACGAGTGAATCCAGGAACGACTGCAGCGGCTGTGGATCGCTGCCGGGCAGGAAGCTGACGTTAGGGGAGATTTGCGGCAGCACCGCATCCCCGCAAAACATCAGCTTATGCCCGGCATCGTAAAACGACAGATGCCCCGGGGCATGTCCGGCCGTTTCAATCGGCAGCCAGGCTCGTCCACCCATCCAGATCGGTTCTCCTTCTCGGAGGAACGTCACCTCAGGAGCCGGGGTCACTTGGGCAATAAAGCCGTTCAAATGCCCTGGCAGCTGATCACACCACATTTCCGGCATCCCGTGCCGGCGGAACAATTCGGGTAGCGCCTCGTGCATTCGGCTGTCCTGTCCCCACATCAGTCGCGTCTCCTCATAAGCCCGCGGGGACATATGGATAACCGCCCCGGTAACCTCCTGCAAATATCCCGCCAAACCGTAATGGTCGGGATGATGATGGGTTAGAACGATCTGGGTGATGTCGCGGGGCGTGATTCCGAGCTCCTGCCAGGCGGCCCGCCATTCGCCTATCGTTTCGTCCGTCCGCGGCCCCGGGTCGATGATCGTAATCCCCTCCTCCCCCCGCAGCACGTAACTGTTTACCCGTCGAAGGGGAGGAGCCATGGAGATGGGAACGCGGGCGACGACCTCCCGCTCCCAAAGCTGAATTTCCGGCAGCAACGTCATTGGCGCACCCCCACTAGGATCATGCGCCGTGACGTTTCCGGATCGTAGATCTCTTCGTCATAATTTCCATGAACGTTTTGCAAGTGCAATCCAGCCTCCCTCAGCATACGCCGAAAATCATCCAACCCGTATAGCTTAATCCGCTCTATGTAATGCCTCGGTTCCCCGCCGGGGGAGGTAATGACGATATCCTTGATGACATACCCGTCTTCAATCCGACGAAGTTCCACGATCCGCTGTCCCTCATCCTCCCGTTCCGAATACGGAACAAGATGGGTCGTTGTATAAGCAGGATTCAGGAAATCGAGGAGAAAACGGCCGCCCGGCCTCAGCACGCGTGCTGCTTCTCGCAACACCTTGATCTGCTCTACATCCTCCCTAAAGTATCCGAACGAAGTAAACAAGTTCACCACCGCGTCAAACTCTCCGTGTTCCAGCGGCAACCGGCGCATGTCGGCCTTGTGCCAAGTCACCTGGCCCCGGGGGTCGAAGCGTTTCGCCTCACGTAACAGCACCTCAGACAGATCCACGCCGGTGACCCTGTATCCGGCTTCGGCCAACGCTAACGAATGGCGTCCCATGCCGCAGCATAAATCCAGCACCTTCGCTCCAGGCGCCAGGCGCAGCCAGCCGACCATCCTCTCCACTTCCTGTTTGGCCCCCTGCGCATCGCGGTGTTTGTACACCAGCAGATAGTCATCACCGAAACTTCGCTCATACCAATCCGTCATTTACCCCTGCCTCCAAACCATCCATCCCGATCGGATACGTCAAGAACCGCTTTTATCCTCATTGTACCGCCAGACTCCGGGAAACACAAAGCCGTTAGGGGATCGTGTCGGCAATACAAAAAACCGCCGAAGCATTGTGCTCCGGCGGTACCACGCGTGCTCCGACGCCCTCTTACTCGGCAGCGGCCGCATCCGTTAATGTATTGGTGATTTTCGCCTTGCCTCGCACATCCTCCAGCCACGTACCAGACAAACTGGATACTTGTTGGGAGACGAGACCTTTACGAATCTCTTCCTTCTTCTCTTCTAGAGTCGCCGTCTTAGCTTCCTTCTTGTCGGTCACTTTGATGACTTGGTAACCTTCGGTCGTCTTCACAGGCTCGCTGACTTCCCCTTTCGCCAGCTTAAAGGCTGCCGTTTCCACCGCTTCTTCCTTCTCGCCGCGAGCAAAGAAATTGGTGTCGCCACCTTGCTCTTTCGTTGCGGTGTCAAGCGATTTGCTCTTGGCCAGCTCCGCGAAGTCTGCGCCTTCATTCAACTGCTTCACGATATCCTTCGCTTCTTGCTCGGTAGCTACCAAAATAACAGAGGCCCGAACCTGCTCCGGCGTATTGAAGGACTCCTTGTAGGTTTCGAACGTTTCCTTGATTTGATCGTCGGTCACCTTGATTTGCGGTTCCAGCAGCTTGGTCATCTTGAGTTCCATCACAACCTGCTTGCGCAAGTCATCCAAGCTCATGCCATACTGCACCAAAGCTTGATTCAAGGCATCCTCCGAGCCGAACTGGGTTTTGTAGCTTTCGATTTCGGCGTCGATGTCGGCGTCCGTGACCGTAATATTCTTCTTGGCAGCCTCTTGGTTCACGAGCTCCTGGTTAATGAGGTTCGTCAGGGCCTGTTCCCCGCCGCTGGCAGCCAATTCGTCATAAAGTCGATCCTTCGTAATTTCCACCCCGTTGACCGTAGCCACGGCCTCCGCTTTGGTTGAGGCAAACGGTGGTTTTATCAACACAACGATCAGCAAGACGGCTAGGATCAGCGACACGATCGGCCATACCTTGCTGCCGGATTTGGATGTTTGGACCGCTGCGGCCTCAGGCTCCCCGTATTGGGAGACCATCACCGGCGTCGAATCCTCGTCGGCTTCGGCGATAAAATCCGCGTCGTCTGCCGGATCGTATTCCGCTTCCTTCGGCTCGTCCGCTGCGACGTCTGCCGGTTCAGCTTGTCCACCCGGTGTCTGCGTCTCCTCCTCAGCGGCTCCGGCTTCGCCCCCGGTTACCTCCAGCTCTTTTTTGTCCTTTTCGTCCATATGTCTTTGCGACTCCCTTCTTCTGAAGCATTCTTTTTTATTCAGCGTACTTTCTTGACTTTACCAGAAATTATCCGGCCTTACCTTAAATATTCCTAAAAAAAGCTTGGCTGTTTTTAAGATGAATTTAAGGTAGCTCCAGAAACCTAGACGATCAGCGTGAACCCCGTCATTCGTGTTCTCGGCAAAAAAGGTGTAGAATATACGGGTAAAACTAGTTCGGGAGGAACGAATCGACGATGGATTATCAAGCATACTTTTCTACGAACCGCGAACAACATTTGAAGGAACTTGGCGACTTGCTTCGGATTCCCAGCATCTCCGCTTTGTCCGAACACAAAGGCGATGTGCTGAAGGCGGCTGAATGGATCGCAGAAGCACTGCGCCAGGCCGGCATGGAAGCGGTGGAGGTCCATCCAACCGCCGGACACCCCGTCGTTTATGCAGAGCATTTGCACGCTCCGGGCAAGCCGACCGTTTTGGTGTACGGACACTATGACGTACAGCCGGTGGACCCGCTGAATCTGTGGGAAACGCCACCTTTCGAGCCGTCTATCCGGAACGGCAAGCTCTACGCTCGCGGGGCGACAGACGATAAAGGCCAAGTGTTTATGCATATCAAGGCGATAGAAGCAATTTTAAAACAGGAGAACGAGCTTCCAATCAACATCAAATTCTGTATCGAAGGGGAAGAGGAAGTCACGAGTCCAAACCTGCCCTCCTTCCTGGAAAACAATCAGGAGAAGCTGGCCGCCGACGTAATCCTAATCTCCGATACGGCCCTGATGGCACCGGGCAAACCGGCCATCTGCATTGGTCTCCGCGGCTTATGTGCGATGGAGGTCTCGGTGTTCACCGCGAACACCGATCTCCACTCCGGAACGTTTGGCGGCGGTGTGCCTAACGCACTGCACGCACTCGTGGCGTTGCTCGCCTCCCTACACGATGATCAGGGACGGGTAACGGTCGAGGGTTTCTACGAAGGCGTTCACGAATTGTCCACGTTGGAGCGCGAGGAATTCGTCAAACAGCAATTTGATGAGGAGAAGCTGAAGCATGACCTCGGCTTGAACGAGCTTTACGGCGAAGCCGGTTACTCTTTCGTCGAACGGACGGGTGCCCGGCCGACGCTGGAACTCAACGGGGTCTACGGCGGATTTCAAGGAGAAGGGACCAAGACGGTCTTGCCGAAGGAAGCTCACGCCAAAATCACCTGCCGCCTCGTCGACGACCAGGACCCGCAGGCCACGATCGACCGTATTGAGCGTCATCTAAACAAACACCTGCAGCCGGGGGCGACGCTGAAGGTCAGAGCAACCGAGAAAGCCCGGGCCTTTACGTGCAATCCGGAAGATCCGATGCTGCAAAAAGCGGCCGATGCCTACCAATCCGTTTACGGCACGCGGGCGTTGTTCACCAAGGACGGCGGTTCGATTCCGATCGTCGAGACCTTGTCCCGCGTCCTTTCGGCTCCGGCTGTAATGATGGGCTTTGGGCTGCCAGACGAGAACCTGCACGCGCCTAACGAGCATTTCAACTTGGAGAACTTCGACAAAGGGTTGCTCACGATCGTTCATTACTTGAAATCGCTGTAAGGCATAGGACAGCAAAAACCTCCGACACCCTACTAAGGGAGCTCGGAGGTTTTCGTTTTTTCGCCATCATTGGGTGATACGAATTAATCTGAGGATTCGAATTAACGCAAGCCGTTCATGCCTTTTTCTCAAAATCAATAAGCCAAGACGATGGTATTCCGTATTCAGCTCTTCCACTACTCTGTTCTTCATTCCGATTCTTTCATCAAAACGGGATAACAAGTAGATATTCGCCTGAAAATACAAAAAAACCTCCTCTCTCCCCCTTACGGGATGAAAAAGAAGGCTTGCGGCTTTCTACGCACGCGTAGTCTACCGTCAGATTTTCAGCTCCCCAAGCTTGATCAGCTCGACAACCGCCTGCGCGCGACCTTTGACATTCAACTTTTGCATGACGTTAGAAATGTGGTTACGGACGGTTTTCTCACTGATGAATAGTTGCCCGGCAATGTCGCGCGTCGTTTTATCCTGCACGAGAAGTTCAAAGACCTCCCGTTCACGATGAGTTAACAGAAATTTGCTGTTACGATCGCTGCTCTTCAAAATGCGTCACCCCTCCTTGCTCGGGTTTTGTGGTTTTAACAAGGTTCAGGGATACAGTCAACACATCTTATGAAAGAACAGGGGCAATGGTGCGGTACCATTTAGAATTGGGCGGTCTGTTATTTAAAGGCCATCGCGGCATGAACCGCTTTCAGCCAGCCTTGATAGAGGACTTCCCGAGTAGGCTGCGACATGGCCGGTTCAAACCGGCGATCTAGCCGTTTGCACTGCGAAATTTCATCCAGATGACTCCAGTAGCCTACCGCCAGCCCCGCCAAAAAGGCCGCCCCCAACGCCGTCGTTTCGCCAATCGCTGGACGTTCTACGGGCACCCCGAGAATATCGCTCTGGAACTGCATCAGGAATCCGTTCGAGACGGCCCCTCCGTCCACCTGCATGGACCGTACGGCATACCCGGAGTCCTGCTCCATCGCGCTAAGGACATCTTTCGTCTGGTAAGCCAACGCCTCAAGCGTCGCTCGAATGAAGTGCTCCTTCTTTGTTCCTCGCGTCAGGCCAAATACGGCCCCGCGTACATCGCTGTCCCAGTAAGGGCTTCCGAGGCCAACGAATGCAGGAACAACATAGACGCCTTCCGTTGAGGCGACGCGCGAGGCATATACCTCACTGTCCTTCGCATCCCGGAATAGACGCAGCCCGTCGCGCAGCCACTGGATCGCCGAACCGGACACAAAAATGCTGCCCTCCAGCGCATATTCCACTTTTCCGTTTAATCCCCAAGCCAACGAGGTGATCAACCCATGCTCGGATACGACTGGGGTACTCCCCGTATTCATGAGCATGAAACAGCCGGTTCCGTAGGTCGTCTTGACCATTCCCGGTTGGAAGCAAGCCTGCCCGAACAAAGCGGCTTGCTGGTCCCCCGCCGCTCCTGCGATCGGTACCTCTTCCCCGAAGAAATGATAGGGAATGGTCGTACCGTACACCTCGGAGGAGGACTTGACTTCAGGCAGCATCGCCTTCGGTATATCGAGCAGCGCCAGCAACTCGTCATCCCAGGTCAGCTCGTGGATGTTATACATCAGCGTCCGAGATGCGTTGGAGTAATCCGTCACATGCAGGCGTCCGCCGGACAGCTTCCAGATCAACCACGTATCAATGGTACCGAACAGCAATTCTCCGTTTGCCGCCCGTTCCCGTGAGCCTTCGACATGGTCGAGGATCCACTTGACCTTGGTGCCAGAAAAATACGGATCCAGCAGCAGGCCGGTCTTTGCCCGGAACAGGGCGTCATGTCCCGCTTCGCGCAGCTCCTCACAGATGGAGGCCGTTTGCCGGGATTGCCAGACGATCGCCGGATAAATCGGGTTGCCGCTCTCTTTCTCCCAAACGACCGTGGTCTCTCGCTGGTTCGTAATGCCAATACCGGCGATTTGCCTCGGCTTGATGCCGGATTCCGATAGGCAGGAGGCGATGACCGATAGGATAGATCCCCAGATTTCGTTCGGATTTTGCTCTACCCAGCCAGGTTCGGGAAAATACTGCGGAAACTCCCGCTGCGCCGAGTAGACGATGTCCCCCTGCCGGTTGAACAGGATTGCCCGCGAACTTGTCGTGCCTTGATCCAAAGCCAAGATATACTTCTCCATCGATTTCCCCCGTTTCAGTTGGTGAAGTAACGCTTGCATTTCTACTCCTATCATAACCCGGCAAGCCTCGGGTGCGCTATCGGCATCGGCTTCTCAATAAAGGAACGGAATGAAACAAAGAACCACGGGGATACCCCGTGGTTCTTTCCCGCCCGCCAACCTTACGGCTTGTAACTCTTGGAGAGCTTCTCCAGAATCGTGATCATCATTTCCAATTCCTGCTGGCTTAGCACGGATAAATGCGTTTTCAACACTTCCCGCGATTTCTTCCGAGCTTCCCCAAGCACCTCAGCCCCGCGCTCAGTGACCGACAGCAGCACAGCCCTCCGGTCCTGCTCGTCGTGTCGCCGCTCCACGTAACCGCTTTGGACAAGCCGGTCGATCATCACCGTGATCGCGCTGGGCTTAACCTCAAGCTTGTCCGCCAAATAGCTGACATTACACGTTTTCTTCCGAGCAATCAGCGTCAGCATATGAAATTGAGGGCCGGTCAGGCCAAGCTCATGGTGATGCATTAATTCGGTTTTCATTTTGCGAAACGAATTGGACCACACCGAGTCGATCCGATCTATGTAATTGTCGAGATCAAAGGACAACCAAACCATTCCTCTCTCCGGAAAATAACCCTATTTTTTAGTTTATTATGCAACCCCCGAAAATACAAGGAATCTGTCGTCATTTGACGGGTTACCCTACTTGAAAAAGCTCTAGAATTCCTTTATGATGAAACCGTAAATCAAAATAATTTTCACAGTTTACACAGAGTTTATAAAAATAATTTTCGCTTTGAACGAATTCCATTGCCGCACTTCCATAAGGGAGGATCCAATCTATGACACCCATATTGCATGCCGTATCCAGCCATCTGGAGACGTTGCCGGCTCAGGAGCGCAAGCTCGGCGAATACATTTTGGAAGCGCCTGCCTCCGTCGTTCATCAGGGGATCACGGAGCTGGCGAACGCGTGTGGAATCAGCCCTTCAACGGTGACCAGGTTCTGCAAAACCTTTCACTTTAAAGGATTCCCCGATTTCAAAATGAAGCTGGCCTCCGAGCTGGCCCATAAGCCCGCGGAGAACCACTACCAAGACATCATCGCCGGCAACGACCTGCAAAAAATCGTCGAAGCGATGGAAGCCAATCATGTGGCCTCCATTACCGACACCACTCGGCTGCTGGATATGAATCAGCTTTCCCGCGCCGTAGAGGCGTTATGCCACGCGAAACGCATCGATCTGTACGGCGTCGCAACCTCCTCCATCGTCGCTCAGGACTTCTATCAGAAGCTGGTTCGAATCGGCAAGAACTGCACGGCCTTCGCCGATTCCCATATGCAGATCACCTCGGCTTCCTCGCTAAGCGAAGGAGACGTGGCGCTGGCGGTCTCTTATTCGGGGGAAACGCCGGAAACCATCGACGCGCTTCGATGCGCCAAGGATAGCGGCGCGACCACGCTGTCACTCACGCAGTACAGCAATAACTCTCTCGCTTCGCTGGCGGATATCTCTTTATTCTCGTCATCGCTGGAGGAAGGCATGCGCCGGGGGGATATGGCCTCCCGGATCGCACAGCTGCACGTCATCGATATTTTGTTTACAGGCATGGTCAGCCTCGAGTTTCAAGACTTCATTCCGAAGCTGGAAACCTCGTACCAGAATGTTCAAATTTACCGTAAAATCCAAGGAGGGCAACACTAATGTTGAATATTATCAAAACAAACAGCGAACAGCAGTTCAAAGAAACCGGGGCAGGCATCATCGCCAGTCTCTTGCAATCCAACCCACGGGCGATCCTAGGCCTTGCTACGGGCAGTACGCCGGTCGGGGTGTACGAGAAGCTGATAGAGCTTTATAAGGAAGGCAGCGTGAGCTTCAAACAAGCCAGCAGCTATAATTTGGATGAATATATCGGATTGCCGGCGGGCCATCCGGAGAGCTATCGTCGCTTCATGGACGAGAAGCTGTTTAACCATATCGATATTTTGTCCGAAAATACGCATGTGCCATCCGGTGCTGCAGCGGACCCTGAGCAAGCTGCCAAAGATTATACGAAGCTGCTGGACGAAGTTGGCCAAATCGATTTGCAGTTGCTAGGACTCGGCCATAATGGGCATATCGGCTTCAATGAGCCGGGCGAAGAACTTACAGGGCCGCCGCATGTCGTGAAGCTGGAAGAACGCACGCGCCTCGCGAACGCACGCTTTTTCTCATCCATCGATGAGGTGCCGACGCATGCGTTGACGATGGGGATCGGCTCGATCCTTCAGGCCAAACAAATCCTATTGATGGCTAAAGGCGAAGACAAGGCGGAGGTTATCGCTAAAGCGTTGAAAGGTCCGATCACGACCCAATGTCCGGCGTCGCTGCTGCAAACCCACTCCAACGTCGTTGTGGTCGTCGACCAAGCCGCAGGGAGATATCTGTAATGAGCGGAAACGATCGAACTTTCAACCTCGTTCATGCCGAAGTCGTTACCCCGCGCGGAACGTTCCGAGACGGCGCCGTTGCGGTTAAAGATGGCGTAATTACTTACGTCGGCACGACCGCCGGATTACCGAACCCTGCCGAGGCCGAGACCATCGATGCGGGAGGCAGCTACGTGCTGCCCGGCTTTATCGATGTGCATGTGCATGGCGGAATGCTGGAGGATTTCTCGAAACCCAGCAAGCAAGGTCTCGATGCCATCACTAAGCTCCATTGCAGCCAGGGTACCACCTCGATGCTGGCTACCACAATGACTCTCCCCAAAGCGATGATCGACAACGTGCTGGCGGAAGTCCATCAATATATCACCGGAGGGATGCCTTATGCCCAGTTGGTTGGCGTCCACTTGGAAGGACCGTTCATTAGTCCGAAATGGCCGGGAGCGCAAAATCCCGAGCACATTGTCCCGCCTAACCGGGAATGGGTTGAGGCCTGGGACCGGCAATATCCGGGATTGATCAAGCAAGTGACGTTCGCGCCCGAACGAGAAGGGGCTCATGAGCTGATCCGCTTTTTGCGGAAGCAGGGAATCGTCGCCGCGGCAGGCCATACCGATGCCACCTACGAGGAAATCATGGCCGCTTACGAAGTGGGCTTAAACCACTCCGTTCATATGTTTAACGCCATGACCCCGCTGCATCATCGTAAACCAGGCACTGCGGGCGCGATCCTTAGCACGCCTGGAATCAGCGCGGAAATTATCGCCGACGGCATCCACGTTCATCATGCGGCGATCCGGCTACTGGCCAGCGTAAAAACCGGCAGCAACCTGATCCTCATCACCGACGCGATGTCGGCAGCGGGGCTTGGCAATGGGGATTACATGCTGGGCGATTTGCCGGTTGTCGTCAAGGATAATGTCTGCACGTTGCGTGACAGCGAGGGGACGTTGGCTGGCAGTACGCTGACGATGATCCGAGGCTTCCGCCATCTCGTACGTGAGGTCGGATTATCGGTGGAGCGTGCGTCGGAAGCCGCCAGCGGCAATCCAGCGAAGCTGATTCGCATCGACCACCTAACCGGTTCAGTGGAAACCGGCAAGCAAGCCGACTTGCTGCTGGTTGACCGGGATTTGGATTTGCAGCGGGTTTGGGTCAAAGGGCATTCTTTCCGCGAACACGAATAAGGAGACGTTCTCATCAAAAGATAAAGCGCGAGCAGCAGGGACTTAACATCATCCCGCTTCTCGCGCTTTTATCCTTCTTATGAACTGCCCTTAGCGGGTCGTTCCACCAGTAAAGCCGGCATTCGTGCCTCGTGCACCAGTACCGGTCGTGCCCATGTTATTTACCCCGTTGCCCATGCCGGCGTTAGGACCTGTCGGCGCATAGCCGTTCGGGCCGGTCATCGTTCCCGTGCGTCCGGGAAAGACACGATTGATCATCGTTTCGAAATCGCTAATGAAATTGTTCAGCGTTCCGCCGCCTCGGGATTGCGTCCCGTAATCTCCAATGCGGGAGACAAAGTCGGCGTCTCCGGACACATAGACATTGCGGATGTGCGGTGCCGATTGCTTAATGGCAGCCGTTATCCGATTCTTTACATCTTGGGATACGTTATCCGTACCGGCACCCAAGGCTCCATTTCCTGTCGTAAACCCGGTAGGGGTGTTGTTCATCGTCCCCCTATTTGTACTGGTTCCATAAGCCGATGTCCCCGTCCCGCGGTTTACGCTGGACATTCCCATGCTGCCCCCAGGATACATCGATCCGAAGCGGTTTCCTGTCGTTCCGGTACCCAGCATGGAGCCGTTCCCACTGCGGTAACCGGTCGTTCCGTTGCCTAGCATGGAGCTGTTATCGCTGCGGTTGTCATACCCCGCCCCGAACAAACCGCCCCGTCCAAGATCAAAGAGGCTGCCCCCGGTACCTGTACGGCCAGTGCCGCGTGCCAATCCGTTATCCGCTGCACCGCGAGTTCCGTAGTCCGCGCCGTAAGGTCCGCCCACATTGGTCGTCCCGAGACCGATTCCGTTCGGACGCTGCATGCCGTAAGCGGTGGTGCGTCCTGTCGTATGATTGCCGTGGAGCGTGACGCCGACATAAGCATCACGGTCGGTAACAACGACATGTGCCGTTTGAACATCGCGAAGCTGCGCGACTTTATTGCTCAGCGCGGGGCTATAGCGCAGGGAACGGATGCGCTGATCCTGGCCGTTGCCGGCGCTGCGGGAGAACAGGCGGTTACCCTGGTTCAGGGAATTGACGTCATAGTTACGGTTATTGCCCCGCAAGCTTTGCGTGCGCACATTATTGTTGTCTTTACCGTCTCCACAACCCGCCACCAAAGCAACCCCGGCCAGCAATGCTGCGGACAACGATAAGTTAACGACTTTCGCTCCTCGCATGTAGTCATCCTCCATCCGTAATAATTGATGTATGAAACAGGACTTATCATGCGCCAAATCCCGTAGTCGTCATACAGGTAAACATAACCGAGCGACCCACCTAACGCCTGCCAGAAGGCGGGCGGTATCCAGGTAAATCAACCCACACGTCCGATTCGGACAGCGCGTAAACTAATCGTAAGACGCTCAATAACTTCAAGGGGTGCTAGCCCATGAAAGTGCTGTTTACGTTCTATGTTCCGAGCGGAGGGGTTGAGACCCTAAATCGCTTGCGCTGTATCGCGCTGAAGAGTCGGGACATTGAAGGACATATTATGTATTTACGCCCCGGATCCGGTCTTGTGAATACGCAGTTGGCGAACATTCCCGTTATGGTGGAGCCAGGGGATGTCGAACTGATTCAACGGTTACCCCAATATGATGCGGTAGTGGCTACTTCGGATTTCTGGATGCCGGGAAGGCTGCGCCGACTTGGATTTAAGAAACCAATTGTTTATGAAATTCAGGGTTTGGGAACCCGGGATGATGCAGAGAAGACACTGCGAGAAGGGACGCAAGAAATTCTTCGCCATTGCCAGGCTTCACTGATGCCGCCGACGCCCCATCTGATGGAGCTCGCTTCCTCCTATTACCCGTCGCTGCCCAGGTTCGTGTTCCCGAATCCGCTGGATACGCAGCACTTCCATTACAAGGCCCAGTCCAAATATCCGGTGCCGATCATTGCGTGGGTTGGAAGGCTAGAGCCCAACAAAAATTGGGGGTTATTCTTAGAAATCGCCGCCGCGCTGCATCGTCAGCGTCCCAAGATGGAAATATGGATGTTTCTCGATTATCAACTACCGACCGAGGACACCAAAAACGCCTTTTGGCAACATGTCAGTCGGCTTGGACTTCAATCCATCATAAAGCTATACCCGAATACACCCAACCGGGAGATGCCTTATTATTTATCGCGGGTTGGGGATTCCGGGGGGCTCTTGATCTCCACATCCACCTTGGAGGGCTTTGGCTATGCCGTCGCCGAGGCATTGGCCTGCCGCTGCCCCGTTCTTACCACCGATTCCGACGGGGTTCGTCTTTTTATTAAGCATAATCAAACGGGCAAGTTCTTCGCTTATCCGCAAGTAGGCCAAGCGGTAACCGGCGCTTTGGAGCTGATGGACAATTCCGCAGTGCGGGAGAAGATCCGCAGCTCAGGACAACGGCATATTCACCAGTGGTTGTCGCCGCAGCAATATGCCGATTCGTTCCGTCAAATGCTGAAGCGTTTAGGGGTGCAATAAAGAAAAAGCCAAAGAACCTCCAGCGATCTGGAGGTTCTTTGCTTGGCAAATTTTTTTAGCAAAATGACATATACTATTGGGGAGATGCCGTGTCTATAGCCAACTTCAGCTTCTTCTCGTTATCGAGAAGCCCGGGGTCGTCCGGCAAATAGCGAAGCGCCTCCCGGTTATGCTCATAAGCCTTGCCCAAATGGCCAAGCCGCGCATAACACAGGCATAGCCGGCTATGGGGCAGCCATGTCCGGGAAGCCGCATGCACGATGGCCGTCCAGTTGCTACCATTTGCGTTCTGCAGCGCCTGAACATACCAATACACGGCCAGGGTCCACTCCTGACGGTCTTCCATACATTTGCCTATGGCACAGCAAATTTCCGGTTGCGGAATTTCAAATCGGAAGGTTTGCAACAGCATCTCCAGCTTCTCCCGTTCGTGGCCCAAATGGCCATAACAATCGCTTAAACGAGCGCAGGCCAGAACGAGGTCATCCCGATTCGCCTTCGGGTCGAGGAGGAACTCCGCAAAATGCGGCACCGCCTCCTCATAACGTCCCGCATCGGCTAACTCACATGCCAAATGAAAGCGCAAGCGCCCTTCCAGCATGCCGCCGGAAGCCAAATAGTGTTCAATGATCTGTAGATTCCGTCCGGAATGGCTCTCGACACCGCGATGGGTAACGGCGATATCCGTCAACAGCTGTTTCCCTTCGGTGACCTCAAGATATTCGTGCACGATACCGATCCAACGGTAGTTTCGGCTTCGCTTGACCAACCGGTTGCGGCGCGTTGAAGCCAAGGGCTCCCCGGTCTTCTCCTGCTCGCGAAGCACGTATTTCATCAGAACCGCATCGATATCGGAGGCCAACTCTTGCTTCAATTGAAGGAACTTGATGCGGTTTGGCTCGGTGATGACGTCGTCGGCGTCCAACCAAAGAATATAATCGCAGGACGCCAGCGAGAAGGCGTAATTCCGCGCAGCCGCGAAGTCATCCTGCCAGACGAACTCAAAAATTCTCGCTCCATAATCTGCGGCTACCTCCTGGGTACGGTCGCTGGATCCCGTATCCACAATGACGATTTCATCCACCAAATCGGCAACGGAGGTTAAGCAGACGGGAAGACGAGCCTCTTCATCTTTGACAATCATGCATAAGCTGATGGTAATCAGTTGAGAAACCCTCCCTCCTTCAGTAACTCGGCAACATCAGCTTTATTGAGTAAGGAATCATTGGAATGGTATTCCGAGAACTGAGCGGGTGAGAAGGCCGAATAATGGGTGGCCAGCTCCTTGGAGCCGGGAGGAAGGATGACGTAATATTGACCGCTATATTTCAACGTATAAGGAGCCTCGTAGCGGGAGACCAGCACCTCATGCAGCTTCTCCCCGGGCCGAATCCCTATTTCCTTAACGGGAACGTGATGCCCACGATAATGCTCAGCCAGCACCTCCGCAATATCGATGATGCGGCATGCCTTCATTTTCATGACGAAGGTTTCGCCCCCGATCGCCGTCGTGGCCGCTTTGAGTAGCAGGTCGATCGCTTGGGCTAAGGTCAGAAAGAACCGAGTCATCTCCCGAACTGTAAGGGTCAAGTCTTTCCCTTCCCGCAGTTGGTTGATGAACAACGGGACGACGCTGCCGTTCGTTCCAAGTACATTTCCCCCACGAATACAAGTAAACCGGGTATGTTCGCTTAAATCGTTTGCGCGGATCATCAGTTTTTCTCCGATCGCTTTCGTCATCCCGTACGTATTCGTCGGATCAACCGCTTTGTCGGTGGATACGTCTATTACTTTGGCCACTTTGTGCGCGATACTCGCTCGAATGATGTTTTCAGATCCAAGCACATTGGTCTTGAGCGCTTCCTCCGGCTGAAATTCGCAAACCGGCACATGTTTAAGCGCCGCAAGATGGAAGACATAGTCGACCCCTTTGCAGGCCGCATCCACCGCAGCGTAGTCGCGTACATCACCGATGAGGTACCGCACGGAGGCATGCCCGCCAAATTCCCGCTGCATCAAAACCTGCGCATATTCGTTTCTCGAGAAAATGCGGATCTCCCGCGGCCCCTCCTGCAGCAGCCTCCTCGTCAACGTTTTCCCCCAAGATCCAGTTCCCCCGGTAATCAAAATCGTCTTGTCTCTAAACATCCTTCTACCTTCCTTTCGTGACTATATTCGCCCGTGAATTTCCGTTTAAGAATCGGCTTTTTTTTCTCTGAAACCCGACTTTCCGCCCCCCAGCGTAACAACCCGCGCTTTACCTTGAATGCCGGCGGCCGCGTTTCGCGTATCGAACACGAATGGCGCGTGCTCCATAACCTCCTTCAGCGGTAAACCATGGTGATGAACCGCCAGAACCACGCCATCTGAGGAAGCCAAACGCTCCTCCTCCAACTCCACCGAATGTAGCTTAACGCCGTCGATCTCTACCTCCGATATCAGCGGGTCGTGATAATCGATCTTTGCCCCTGCGGCCATCAGCAGTCGGATCAATTCGATCACGCTCGACTCGCGGATATCGGCGACATCTTCTTTAAACGTAATGCCAACCACTAAAATCCGCTTTCCGAAAAGAGTAATACTGTTCAATTCCTCCTGTAGCCGGGAAACGATGTACGCCGGCATGTCGCGGTTAATCCGCGCGCTGATCTCGATAAACGAGCTGGTCGCCCCCATCTGCCGCGCTTTCCATTGCAGGTAAATCGGATCTACCGGGATGCAATGTCCACCGACGCCGGGACCGGGATAAAACGGCTTAAATCCAAACGGCTTGGATGAGGCCGCCTCCACCACTTCCCAAACGTTGATTCCCAGCTGATCACAGAGCAAAGCGAACTCATTAATAAATGAAATATTGACGAAGCGGAAGGTGTTTTCCAGCAGTTTGGCCATTTCAGCCGTTTCCGTCGAGGAAACCCGTACGATGGTTTGAAAAGCCGCGCGATAGAGTTCCTCCATCCGATCCGTGCAAGCGTCGGTGATGCCGCTGACGATTTTGGGGATATCCCGCAGCGAATAGCGGCGACTTCCGGGATTAACCCGTTCCGGTGAAAACCCGACAAAAAAATCCGTTCCCGAGTTTAAACCGTTTTTTTGCAGAAGAGGTAAGATCACTTCCCGGGTAGTTCCGGGGTAAGTAGAACTTTCCAACGCGACCAACTGCCCGGGCTGCAGATGCTCCCCGATTTTTTCCGCGGCATCGATCAGATAGGTCATGTCCGGGACATGCTGATCCGTCAATGGGGTCGGCACGCAAATAATGATGGCTTCTGCGCTTGCGATCCCGCCGAAGTCCGAAGTTACCGTCAATTGCTGAGCATCGGCATATCGTTTGATCTTCACATCGGGAACGTCCGCGATGTAACTGCGTCCCGCTCGCAATAGCCGTAATTTCTCTTCGTCCTTGTCAAGGCCGATGACGCGAAAGCCCTGGTCCAGGAACGTTTCTGCCAGGGGCAGGCCGACATAGCCCATGCCTACGATGGCGATGATACGTGACAATATCCATCTCCCCTTTCGCTTGTTGTTGGGTTATAGGTCGATCCCGGAAATTCAGCCGACGATCGAACCTATCATTTCGAGAAGCTGCAGGGTACGGACGGAGGTCGTATGTTTCTCCCTGACGAACTCATAACCTTGCCGGCTGATCTTGGCCCGCAGCGATTCGTTGTTCGGATGCAGATAGAAGTGAAGCTTAGCCAGGAAAT
Organism: Paenibacillus sp. FSL R7-0216; assembly: GCF_037969915.1. Lineage (NCBI taxonomy): Bacteria > Bacillati > Bacillota > Bacilli > Caryophanales > Paenibacillaceae > Paenibacillus > Paenibacillus sp. FSL R7-0216. The sequence goes on from NZ_CP150222.1 coordinate 3,970,805, forward strand.
CCCTTTCCGTCACAGCCGCATAATGAACGCCAGATCTGAAGCCAAGGGCCTGCAAATCGGCGTTGTCGGAAGCTAGCAGCAGCGTGTTGCAAGCGGGGACCTCAAAATACTTGCGCAGCGGATAATGGTAAATCGAATCACAGGTCAGGAAGATCTTGGTTCGGTTCACTTCAAGCGCAAAGCCGCGCGCTACGTGCGCCTGAGCGTCGGAGCCGAAATCCGTGTACCCGGGGTGATTGTGGGATACAAAGCCGGGATGCCCGGACAAGGCCATCTTCATCTTATGGCGAAGCGGGTACACCTTAGGGTTGGTTGCCCCCATGAGCAAAACATTGATGTTTTTTCGACGTTGGTAATCCCTGAACACGGTCGGCTCCACAAAGTGGGGGAGCCAAAACAGACGACCCTTGAACTCGGGAAACCGCTGCCGGAACGCTTGCCTATACATCGCAAAGATATTCGCGGACGGAAACCGATGTAAGAACTCCCGACGTTGCTCAGGCCTAGCGTGCAGATCATGCATGATCATGCCCCAGGGCACCTTCAACTGGGCAAGCCCATTTACGGGCGGGCAGTAGGATGCATGGAACATGTCGTTAAACAGAATAAAATCGGGTTGAAAGGGAGTCCGCCGGAGAATCGAACGTACCTCCCCGCCTCTATAATCCAATGCCAAATCGGTATGTTTTCTTAGTTCCAATTGCATGTAATGAATATTCCGCTCCAGATAATGACTGAAATCCTTCGTTACAAACAAGATTTTTAGACGCTTCATCCCTTCAAGTCCTTTTCTGTCAGAGGTCGACGATTTCATTTAGCAGAAAACCTGCCCGGGACACCCCGAGGCAGGTTTTCTGGGCATAACCTAGCCCTGTTCGGCAATGCCAGTAAATGATTCTGGGCCGTTACGGATAGCTGTTGTAGCCCCGGAAATATAGGACGTATAGATCGTTTCGGGAGCAGCAGGAGCTTGCAAATCGGCAGCTACGAAGGACGTAACCTCCGTCGACGTAGCACTATTGACGACACCGTCGAGGGTAAAAATGACATTGGCCGGAGCAAACGTCAAGCCGCGGACGATTTCGATCGTAAACGTATCGCCGACTCCTCCCAAAATCCCAACGGATCCGGACAGAATGACGATCGGATTCGGTACGTTTTGCGTCTGCAGGCCGATAACCCCGAACAAAGCGGGAGTATCTGTGAGCGGAGTCCCAGGGAACCCAGGTTGGTTGGAGTTTACGGAGCTTCTGGCATCAAGAAAGACACCCATCTCTTAATCACCACCTTCTTGTAATCTAGTACAGGTTATGATCGGAGCTCCGTTTTGGTATAGACAACTTGATCAAGATAACCGCTTATTTTGTCTCTCTTCCCAATCAGGGGTTCACCTCATTCGTCAAGAAGTAGCGATGAGATGAGTCAGGGCACCGCGGTAGCGGTTCTGTAGGAAGGCAATTTCCGCCGTGATCGCCGCTTGATGGCGCAGCGTTCCCATCCCCGAATGGCGCCGGTAATTCACTAACGGTACGTTTAAATAAGGAAAAGCGGCGCGGGACAGCAACACCCGGTGCCACAAATCGTAATCATGAGTATACGGCAGGGCCTCATCAAACAAACCGACGCGCTCGATCAGGCTGCGGCGAATCATCACGGTACAGCCGTTCACGGGATTGCCGCTGTATAACGTGTTCGCCAGCTCCCGCATCCCCAGAGGCTGCATGCCGGCATTGTATTGGGTGATTCGGCCGTATTCGTCGATATAATGGAAGTTGGTGTGGGAAATTTCAGCGCCTTGCTCCCGCATGAAATTCAACTGTACCGCAACTTTCTCTGGCGAGAACAGATCGTCCGAGCTGAGCCAAGCGATATACTCTCCGGAAGCATGGCGGATTCCGTGGTTTAAGGCGGAGGCGGTCCCCCCGTTGGCTTTTCCCAGATAATAAATATGCCCCCGGTACGGAGCGAGCCGCTCGGCATGCACAGTCGAACCGTCATCAACGACGATAATCTCCGTATGCGGGTACGTTTGGTTCAGCGCGCTTTGCACGGCCTGTTCAATATACGGACAGTTATAGAACGGAATAATGATACTTACACGTGGATTCATGACGAAGCGGTTCCCTCCTTGCGAAAATAGTCCAGTACATCCTGCAGGGATTGTTCCCAGGCCAAACTTGAGCGCCACCCTAAAGCCTGAAGCGCTTCGGGAAGGAGCGGCCCAGTGCTAACGAGGGGTTCTCCTCCTGACGGGCGACCCATCATTAATTTCAAATCCGCAACTTCCGTCAGCTGCGAGAAATCCTCCGCCAGCTCAGCCAAACTCCTCTCTTGCCCCGAGCAAACCGGGTATACCTCGCCAACCTCACCTTTGCGAAGCAGGATCTCGTAGGCATCCACCGCGTCGCGCACATCAAGGAAGTCACGCCGAGCCTCCGCCGACGACAAGAGGAAAGGGGGAGGGGCTTCCCCTCGCTCTAACCCGACGATATGCCGGGCAAGCAGAGAGCAGACGCCCGTGGACGGTCCGGCTCCGATCAAGTTGCCCGGTTCGGCGATCATGACGCTGAGACGGTACAGCTTTCCCCAGGCCAGAGCTGCGGCTTCTTGTAACGATTTGCTCAATCCGTAAGGGTGTGTTGGGTGAAGCGGTCTCTCTAGTCCGAATTTGAGGCGTGATCCGACAACGAGAATGCGGGTATCCTCCAGTCCGAAAGCCAGCAGGCCATCGAGCAGGTACAGGGTTGTCATGACATTAGTTTCTATATAAAGAAGCGGTTCGGACCAGGAGTCTGGGACCGAGTTCTTGCCGCCCAGGTGCAGCACGAACTGCGGCCGGGTCCGATCGATGACGCGTTTGACTCCCGCTTTGTCCGTCAAATCGCAGATGACGTACTCGACACCTTCGATTGCAGGCAGTCCGGCTTCGCTTCTCACTAAAGCGAAGACGTTGTATCCCTTGGCGGCAAGACGGCAGCTGGCGTGGCGGCCGGTAAACCCGCCAGCCCCCGTGACCAGAACCGCCGCCCCGTCACCCATGCCGTCTCATCCAGTCGGCCATTTCCTCCAACATCTGCCGGAATGGAGGGAGAGGGGCCGCCGCCTCCGGACGGGTGTTCACCAGCGTTCGATCGAGGGCGGGACCGTCGTCCGGTTCGATCTCAAGATCGGTTTTTCCCCAGATCTCTTGAAACAGATGAAGCATCTCGTATTTGCTGACAACCTCCGGATGTGCCAGATGGATCAAGCCGGACACCGGACGATCCAGCAGCCACTCGATCGTCTTAGCCAACTGTACCGTGGTCACGCCGTTCCATTTGACCCGGCGATATCCGGATACCTTGCCTTCCTGACTCATAAACCACTGAAACAATCCGATGCCCTGACGGCGAATTTCAGGTCCAATAATCGAGGTGCGGATCGTCAAGTGTCCTTCGTCTTGCACCTCCCCGAGCGCTTTGGTCACGGCATACGTCGTAACGCCATCGGGTTGATCCTCCTCCCGATATCCGCCGCGGTCACCGCGAAAGACGCAGTCCGTACTGATATGAATCAGACGCGCGCCTGTTTTATCCGCCAAATGCCGCAATCGGTGGGGAAGGAATCCATTAATATGGTAGGCCATGATTTTGTCTTGGTCGGCAAACTGGTTCAGCACCCCGACCGCGTTAATAATGACGTCTGGACGAACCAACTGAACCGCCTGATCAACGGCAACGATATCACCGGCATCCAAGATCAAGGAGCCTGGGTCCCCGGGATCACGCGAGGTATAGAACACCTGGTGACCCCCCTGTTCTCGGAAATGCCGTACCAGGACATGACCCGCCATTCCGTGGCCCCCGAGGATCAGCATTTTCATGAAAGGAATCCTCCTTTACTCAGCATGCTGCGGATCTCTTCCTTACTCATCAGCCCATGCTCCGAGCTCAGCTCGCCGAAAGGGACAAGCGGCAAATGACCGTACCGTTCCTTCAAGCCCGCGATGTCCAACGCCGGTAAAATCACTAGATACTCCTTGTCGTACACCACGGTCGTCCGGCTCTCGTATTCGCTGAGCAGCAGCTCATGAATCCGCTCTCCGGGCCGAATCCCCGACTCAACGATCGATATGTCCGCTTCTCCCGAATCCTCGATCAGCACCTCCGCCAGCTCCACGATCCGACAGGTCGGCATCAGCATGACGAAGATTTCACCGCCTTCGCTTTCCTGAGAAGCCTTAAACAGAAGCTGGATCGCCTCCGGCATCGTCAGGAAAAACCGAGTCATTTCCATATCGGTGATCCGAACCTTCTTCTCGCGGATTTGCTGCTTAAACAGATGGATCACGCTGCCGTTCGTGCCCAGCACATTGCCGCCCCGGATGCACACAAACCGGGTCTCCTCCTGAAGCAGATTGGCATAAACGATCAGCTTTTCGCCGATGGCTTTGGTCATACCGTAAAAGTTGGACGGATTGGAGGCTTTGTCGGTGGAGATGTAGAGGACTTTCTTGACTTTGTTTTCGATGGCGGCTTCGATGACGTTTTGCGTGCCGACCACATTCGTTTTCAGCGCTTCGCCCGGTTGCTCTTCGCAAATGGGCACATGCTTCAAGGCAGCCAGATGGTAGATGATGTCCACGTTTCGGCAAGCCGCCGTCAGCGCCTCCTTATCGCGGATATCTCCAATGCGAAACGTAAGCCGCTCATCGTCAAAAGCGCGGCTCATAGCGACCTGAGCTGCCTCCCCCCTGGAATATACGATGATCTCCTTCGGCTCCTGAGGGAGGATCTGGCGGATCAACTCATATCCCCAGGACCCTGTCCCCCCGGTGACCAGAATTACTTGATCTTTAAACATTCAATTTCCCTCCAAGCACGAATTTGACCACTTTTTGCGAAACCTTCTCCTCCAGATAGCCCTCGGGACAAGGCCACGAACGCTCCATCCCCGCCATCATCTCCGCCGCTTCAGCGATGCTGCGGGCGTCCACGCCGGAAACGACGTTACTGCCGCAATCTACCGTTTCCGGCCGCTCCGTGGTTCGGCGAATCGTTACCGTAGGCACCTGCATGATACAGCATTCCTCCTGTACGGTACCGCTGTCGGTTAACGCGCATAACGCATGCTTTTCCAGCTTCACGAAATCGAAAAACCCAAACGGCTCATAAAATTCCACCAAAGGATGCATTTCCAGCTTCAAATCGCGTTCGATCCGTGATCTCGTGCGGGGATGAATGCTGCATACCAACCGTTTGGACGAGGCGGCTGCCACCCGGTTCAACCCCTCCATAATGGCGTGCAGGGAAGCCGGGCGATCGACATTCTCGGCGCGGTGGGCTGTGACGAGATAATACTCTCCTTCCTGAAGCCCCAAGCGTTGCAGGATGTCACTCGCTTCGATCTGCGGCTCGTAATGCTTCATCACCTCATAAATCGGATTGCCGGTCAGTACGATGCGATTGCTCGGAACGCCCTCAGCGATCAGATGAGCTTTACTTTGCGGGGTATATGGCATGTTGATGGTCGACACCGCATCGATGACTTTCCGATTCTTCTCCTCGGGGACCTCCAGGTCAAAGCAGCGGTTACCCGCTTCCATGTGGATCGCCGGGTAACCCATCCGCTCGGCCAGAACCGCACATAGTGCACTGTTCGTATCTCCCAGCAGCAGCACGCAATCCGGTCGTTCAGCATCTAAGATTCGCTCCATCTGGGTAAACATAGCCGATAGCTGGCTGCCAAGCGTCGTTTGATGATCTTGAAAGATATAGTCCGGTTGTCTCAAACCAAGCTCTTGGAAAAAAACATCGCTGAGACTGGCCGTAAAATTCTGCCCCGTGTGCACCAGCACATGGTTGTCGGCCCACCGGTCCAGCAGCGGGATGATCCGGCTAAGCCGGATGATCTCCGGCCGGGTTCCCAAAATGGTCATGATCTTCACGGTCTCATCTCCTTGCAGACTTATGACGACCGCGCACGCGTTTCGTACGAGCCCTTGCTGTGCGCTGGCCGGGCTTGCGGCGGCGATGGGCCGGCTTGTGAACGCGACCGGTTCCGCCGCGCCGGGCGGTCAAGCTTCTACCGGCACCGAATCTTCTTCTGCGTGATCGCTTAGCTCGCTTCAGCTTGATCCTTCTGCGGCGCCCGGTGGGCTTGACGGACATCGGAGGCGTGGTTTGCCCGATAGGTAATCCCTCCGAGTCCGAGACACGGAGGTCCGCCGCATCCGGAGAGGGCATGATCGGTGCCGGTTCGGGCAGTGGGACCACAAGACCCGAAAGCCCCTGTATGCGCTGAACCAACCCTTGAAGCCGCAAATCATAGGCTGCCGGGCCGAACACCGCTTCTACTTGACCCCGATTCCTTTCCCCCACACTACGAGTCAATTCCATGGAAGACAGCAGCTCCGCACATTTTTCCGCGAGTCCAGCGCTGTCCCGCGTTGGCACCAGGTAAGCCCCGCTGCCCACCGCTTCCAAAATCTCGCGCAAACCGCCCGAAGCATAAGCGACAACCGGTTTGCCAAAGACCATTGCCTCCAGCGCGGTTAGCCCAAACCCTTCCGGAAGAATCCCCGGGACGACAACGATATCCATCGCGCTAAAGGCGGATTCCACATGATCTTCAAAGCTCACGAATTTAAACCGATTCGGATACGGCGAGCCCTGAACCGCTCGCTTTAAGTTCCGGTAATACTCTGGATGAATCTCCGCACCTATGATAACGAACTTCGCCTCCGGGAATCGGCCGGCCAGACTTAACGCCGCGTCGATGAAGTGATCGGCTCCTTTCTCCGGAATCAAGTAAGAAGAAATATAGCCTACCAGCACTTCCGTCGATTTGACTTTCCACCAAGCTCGCTTATGCCAGCGCTGTGCCGGCCAGATGTCGGGGTGGACATCCTCGGGATTCCACGAAGGGTACAGCAGTACGGTTTTGTCCGCAGCCTGCGTTCCGAGGAAAGGAAGCAGCACCGAATCGGAAATCCCGATGATCAAATCGCTGTACTTGTCGATCAAATTCACCGCCTCCGCGGTGAATTCGTTGGACGCAATCACCTCCGTGATCTGCCAAATGACGGGAATTCCCAGCTGTTTAGCGGCGATCGCCGACGAAACATTCACGCTGGTATTCACAAGCACGGCATCTGGCCGCTCCTTATTCAGCAGCTCTGTCGTGCGCTGCACCTGTTCGCTCCAGGCGATGGACTGGAGTTCATCGGCCAAGTTGGCGTGCGGGGCACACATGCTGTAAAGCAGCGCGTTTTCGCACAGGAGGGAACGGATCCCGTAACGTTTGGCCAGAACGGACAAACTGCCCTGCCGAGGAACTACAATCGTACAGTCGTAATAAGCCGATAGCTTCCTCGCGTTGAACAACAACAATTTCTCGGCACCGGTTACGTTTCTTGAATTGCATACATGCGAAAACAGCAGCAGCTTCTTCTTATCCGGCACGATTGCCCCTCCTTTTTTTGCACGATGTCCAGGCGTTCCGGAACAGGTCTCTCAATTGCAGGGATCACCCGAAAATCACAGACAGCAACTGATCCAACCGATTGGCATACGTGTGATCCCGCAAGGTCCGATCCAATGCACGCAACGCGATTTCTCTTCTTTCTTCCTCGTGGGTCAGGTAATAGCGCACTTTATCAACCAATTCCTCCGGCGAGGAGAAGGTTACGATTTCCTCGTCCGGACGGTAAAACGAGGTTAAGTCGTCGCGCGCATCAACTAATTGGAGCGTGGCACAGGCCGAGATTTCGAATGTCCGCGGATTCGGCGATGCCGCCGGAATCCCAGCTTGGTTGTTATTGATGTACTCCTCGAACGGAGAACGGTGAAGGTTCAGGACGATTTTCGACCCGCTGTATACTTCGGAGGTCTCTACGGGCCCCATCCACTTGCCCAACTCGATCCGGTCCGAATACGCCGGGAACTCGGGCAGACGATCCCACCAGATTCCGTTGATCAATAAGCCTTGCTCCATCAGCGCGGGAAGCACCGGTTGAAGATAGATCACCCGGTTCCAGTAAGCCGAGCCGATAAAGCTCAAATTGCGACGGTGTGGGGAGGGGATCAACGTTGGCCGGTAGTGTTCCGGAAACGCTGCAAACGGCAGATAATGGACCTGGCTGCACCCGGCGGCGCGATAGGGATCGACGCAATTACGTTCAAGCGTAAATACATAATCGTAGTGAGAACTTAACGGAATGGTCAGATCGGTGTAATAAGGATCATCCGTAAACCAAACGGCGGTCGGAATCCCCATCGCCCGTACGGCGTTCAATTGCTCCGCGGGGAGCTCCAGCCCGTCGAGAGCGAGCAGCAGATCGGGTTTGTGCTGCGCAGCCAAATCCGGAATCGGGTCGCCCGGTACTGTGGCGATCAGTTCGGTGGTTAAGGTGCGGAGCGTAGACGATACCGCCTCGTCGAGCGGAGAATACGGAAAGCCTTTCCCCGAACTGACGTATAACACTTTCACTTTGCGAACCGGAAAAGCCGGCTTCGGTTGACTCACGATATAGCTGGCTCTCCCCCTAAGGTACCCTTCGGCATAGCCGTCGCGGAGCCCGTTCTTTCTTCCGCTCTCGGCCGGGTCCAAAACGGTTTGAGTCATTTGACCATCCGCTTCCTCAATAAACATAATGTCACTCCTTTTGGGGTTGGTTCTTGAACTAGCTTCCAGCGATTGCGTCCAGCAGACGACTGACCCGATCCGAATAGGTATGGGCGGCCGTCGTCGTCCACAGCGAACGCCAGGCAATCTGCCGTCGTTCTTCCTCGTGTTCGAGGTAATAACGTATCTTTGCCTCCAGCTCCACTTCATCTCTGAATGTCTCGATGTCGTAACCCGGTTGGTAATAGGAGACCAAATCGCTGCGGATGTCCGTGATCTGGAAAGCGCCGCAGCCTGCAATCTCATAGGTGCGTGGATTAATTGATCCCCCCGGGGTATCGCGTCCGTTCCGGTTATCTTGGCCGGCTTGTGTAGGCCGGTGGATGTTGAGCACGATTTTGGAGGCGTTGTAATAACGAACCGTCTCCTCGACGGGAACCCATCCCGGGCGGATAAATCGCGATAACTGTTCGTAACGGGGCAGTCGGTCCCAATGAAACCCGGCGATCAGGACCCGTTTGTCCTGCAGGAACGAACTTAAACGGTCGAACAGGCCGACTCGATTCCAAAAAGCATTACCGATAAAGCACACGTCATAGCGATATTCCGGTTTGGCCGGAATGGGCCGGAATTGGTGCGGATTGGCGGCCAACGGAAGATGGTAAACGCTTCGAACTCCGATGGACCGATAAAGCGGCACGCATTCGATTTCGTGCGTAAACACCACGTCGTAGCTTAAAGCCAGCTCGATCGAATCGTCGGTAAAATAAGGGTCATCGACGAACCAAACCGCTGTCCGAATGCCCATACTCCGAATCTGTGCCATTTGCGAGGCATGGTCGGGCGGAAAGACGTGCAGCGAATTCATGACCAGCACCAGATCGGGATGGACGCGCAGCGTCTCCTGCAGCATCATTTCCGGTGAAGCGACGACGCACTCGCGCGTGAGCTCCTTGAGTGCCGCTTGAACCCCTTCGTCGATCGCGTCGAACCCCTGGGGTACATATAGCACCCGCAGATCCACCTTTGGCCGGGTAACCGGCGGAATTCGTTCGAGTACGGCCTGGCACCCGCCATACCGGATCCCTTCTTCGTATCCGACTTGATATGCCTCGCCGTACCGATTTTCCTTGACGTTCTCCAAGGTTCTTCATCCTATCTTCGTGGAATTCTATCTTGCGTTTCCTGGGTCTTAATAAATATATGCTGAGGGGACACGTGCATCATGGACGACTACCCGCCCGCCTGATAAATTGGCGAATGCCGCCGCCCGCCGCCAAAAAGCAAAAAAAAACGCTGCCGGATCACCGACAGCGTTTCTGCTAGATTTGATTTTTATAGGCTATTTTGTGCCCGTCCTCGTAACCTTGGGCGAAGCCATTATTAAACCCTTCCTGATACGACTCATTATAAGCTTGATCGTAAACCACGGCGTCCTCAGGTGTTGCCGGCGGGACGGCAACGGGTTCCGGTACGGCAGCCGGCTCAGGAGCGGGGATCACGGCTGCGGGTACCGGAAGAGCGGCGCGACGACCTCTCCATCTTCTTCTGCTGCGGCGTGAACGCAGCTTATGCATCACCTTGCGCCGTTTGCGACGGGCAGTGGTCAGCTTGCTTCCCCGGCGCAGGGACAGCTTCCGTTTCTTACGGGGCTTGATTTTTCTCAGCGCGCGCGGTTTCACACGGCGGGTGCGCCGGAGTTTGGTTTTTGCCATCCTTCTTCCTCCTGTTCTCCTCGGGTAACGTTGTATGCTGCATAACAAGCGTCCATCATCCACGGCGGCGAAGGAGTTCCGTATTTGACGCGATGAAAAGTCAACCCGCAGACCGTGCGGGCCATCGCTTCCTGATATTTCGTTAATCTATCGATATTGCCGGCAATATGTCTGGCGGCGTCCGGAGACAATTCGGTCACATCGGCGAGGCTGCCGAGAATTCGTGCCATCGCCAGCTGGCTCTGGCTGATTGCGTCGATCAACCGTAATTTGGCCTCCTCCCCGGCCTGAAGAGGAAAGAGGGTCATTTGTTTGAATCCCCCAGATCAAAATCACCACCGAACATTCCGCTAAAATTACCGTCTAGGCTACTGTCGCCGCCACTTTCCTCGTCCTCGGGCGGCAGTATCGTTTTCAAGTTGCTGCACAGCCCGTTCTGGAGCTTGGTCAGGCCCTCGATCACCTCCACGAGCTGATCGTGAACATCCAGCGGATCGGACAGCTGCTTTTCGTGATCCTCAAAACTGCTCTCCAGCACATGATTCAATACCCAGTTGCGCACCTTCTCGGATTCAACCGCCTTGGCCTCGAGAATCATCGCGACGTTCCACTGGATCTTGGCGGCCGCATCCAGCATGTTCAGATAGGCCAGTTCCCTGCTCATGGCATCATACCCCGCTTCTTTAACCTCACTCTTCTTCATGACCTTTCATTTGTTTCATAACTATCCCCAAATTCTCTGCCATCGCCTCCTGCAAATCAGCAATGGCATTTAAGTAGGAGATCACGCTTTTGTTAATCCGGCTCGAATTCTCCAAAATGCCGGACGTTCCTTCAAACGCCGGCTCGGCATCGGGAATCGCATGCACGATCTGCGCCATGCGCACGGCAACCTGCCGCTCGGCATCGATCACCCGCGCCATCTGCTGATGAGAGTGGGCCATGTGCACGATGATCTCCGAAATTTTTTGCTCCACCCTGACTCCTCCTCGCCTAAGAACCGCCTTTCGCTTCAGGAAGCGGACACCGTCCTCTCAGATGCCCTGCCTGCAATAACATATGCCGGTACGAATAAGCGCGTTCCTGGGGAACCGGCCCTTGCCAGCCTATAAATCCTCACTAACGAGATGCGGAGGCGGCAGGATGGGCAGCCCCTCGGAATAAGCGCCCACCACGTCTTCGGAAAGTGCGATACCTGAAGGTGCAAGCCCCCACGCGTGCAATGTGTATTCGGAGATAATCTCCCGCCGCTGCCCTCGATCAATTTGATACCACCGCCCACCGCAGACGGCAACGGTGCCGTCCGTTAAGCCTGCCTCGGGCGGTGCGCTCCCGCTGAAACCAGCTAGCTGTTCCTGCGATCGGTCTGGCCCGGCCGGCAGCTGGAGCAAATCCAGCACGGACAGCCGCGTCGGCTCTGTGACCAGGGCGCCAACCTGGTGCAGCCGATGGCGAACCCCCTGCTCCAACCAGTGCACGCCCCCGTTCGCGTCCCGAACCCGTACATGGGTTGGGAAGAAATCCGCCGCCTGCAGCGTCCGCTCTCCGCGCCATGCCGGCATCCGCGCATACAGTGCGTGAAGATCCCCCCATTTCTCACGGAAGAAATGGTGATTACGGGTGTTAACTTCCTGAAAGCCTTGGGAACCCAGTCCTTTCATCGTCATGCTTCCATAATGATGGACAAAGGTGTCCCCGGCGATCACCATCTTCTTCCCCTGCAAACGCAAACGCGCGACCCAATCGTCGTCCTCAAAATTGCCGATTTCGTATCCCTCGTCAAAATAACCGATTTGATCCAATGTCGTACGCGGAAACGCAACGCAAAAGCCCACCAGCCGATCGGTCACGCGCCACTTCCGCGGATCGGAGTGGTTGTGCATAGCGGCGAAAGCCGGCATATCCGTAACCTCTTTATAAGGAACGTCGATTAACTGCTCCCCGCTGATGTAATTCGTGACGGGTCCCGCCGCAGCGGCCTCCGGAAATTGCCGGAGGCATGCCAACAACTGATCCAACCAGCGCTCCGTGACCAGCACGTCGTTATTCAGCAGCACGATCGTATTTCCTTTAGCCATCATTAAGCCGGTATTCACCGCACGGGCAAACCCCAGGTTCTGCGAATGCACCGCAAGCCTTACCCGCCCGCGCCGCCTGCGAACGGCCTCGGCCGTACCATCGGCCGATCCATTGTCGACAACGATAACCTCATACGGAGAAGACGTGTGCTGATCAATGTGATCCAAGCACTGAAGCAACAAATCTATGCGATCATAGGTCGGAATAATGATACTCGTGAATTCCTGGCCCGTACCAAACGTCCGGATGCCTTCGCGGACCCCGTATGCATAGCCGGCAGCATGCCCTTGTTCGTAGGTCCCTAAAGGACGTTTCGCCTGGTCGTTGGTGTTTCCGTCAATTTCCGTTTGCACCGGTGTGCACCTCCCCGAGTTGCGGCAGGGCCGCCTCGCCTTTTATCAGTTTGTCGGCCAGATGACCCATATCCAGCGCCACCTTGCCCAATTCTCTGGACAGCTGCGGGCAAATCATCACAGCAGCCACACCGGCGGCAACCAGAGCCAGGTCAAAATCCGGAAATTCCCGGACGCGCATGGCGACCGTCGGCACATCGGCCACGCCCTGAACCGGAGCGAGCCACCCCACAACGTTCACGCTGCGTTGCCCGAGAAACCCTGCCAGCGCCTCCGCCTGATTCCCGATCAGCAGGACGCGCCGGCCATGCAACAGTCTCGTCAAATAACCGCCGGTATTTAATTCGTAATTTATGGTCGATGTGGTCAACTGCAAAGTACGGTAATCGATCCCATAATGGTGCAGCACGGGAAACAATAACCCTTGATAGGACGGATGCCGGGATTCCGGCACCCCGATGATATCAGCGGCCCGCACGGCGGCGGCCAAAGCCTCGCGCGCGGCCGGATCCGGCAGCTGCACTCCTGCATAGGGCAAAAAAGCCCCCCAGCGGAGTGCTTCCTCGGCCCCGATCACCGTCCCGTGCGCCAAAGTGATCAGCTCCCCGTCCCCGAGGCGGACGACGGACAGCGGACGGCCGGCCCGCAGCGCCTCGTCGGCAGCGGCGAATACGCCAACCGGCGTGAGCAGCGGGTACAACCGTCCGGCAACAGCAGGGAAACCCGCGGCGATGACGTCGTCGACCCGCACCTCAGGCAGTAGCGTATGGCGCGGTATCAAGCGGCCCAGCTTCGCTTCCCCGCCTTCAAAGAAGCCTTCGCGGTAGCCTTCCTCATAAGCTGCAGCACGGACTCGCTCCGCCTCGGCTGCGAACCATGCCGCCTCGAAGCCGCCCTCCGGGACCGGGTTTAGTATCGTCGGCTCGGGCGTGGGCAATGGCGGCGGCGCTGAAGCGCTCGGGTCAGGCGCAGCGGCCGCCGCAGCCTCTACCGGATTGCCGCCAGGACTGCCCGCGATGCCCGTTCGGCTCGCTGCCGACAGGGCTCGCCGCCACACCACCGGGCGGGCCACACGGCGCCCGTTCAAGCGCCGGCGGCTTCCGCGCCGCCGGTGAAGCGCGCCCTTGGCGGGCGCGTTACGGACTACGCGGCTGGCCTTCCGACGGCCGGCGGAGCGGCGGACCGTTGCGGCCGCTTTACCCATACCTTGCCGGCGGTGGGCCTTGCGACTCCGTCCGGCTGAGTTTTCGCGTGAAGCCATCCCGTGCCTCCTTTCCGGCCTCCCTAATCGCTTAGGGAAGTACGCCTTTCATATGAATTCCGGCTTCCTGCAGCGATTCAAGCGTACCCGCGTCGCCCCACCATAGCTGGAGAACATCGAATTCCAGCATGCCGTTCTGCGCATAGCGATTGTTCACGTCCGTAATCTCCAATTCACCGCGGGCGGAACGATCGATGCTGCGGATAATGCCGAATACCGAGTCATCGTACATGTAAATGCCGGTGACCGAAAATTTGGATTTCGGTTTTTTCGGTTTTTCTTCGATATAGGCGATAAGTTCCGGTGTGTCCTCGGCAAACACCGGCACACCGTAACGACGTGGGTCATCCACCGGCTTCAGCATCACCCGGGCACTGCCTGGTGGCTGCTGCTTGAATTTCTCCACATAGGGCGTTAAATCGTCCAAAAACAGGTTGTCGCCTAACAGTACAAGGAACTTGCCGCCGGGCGGAATAAACCCGTCAGCCAACTCCAGGGCTTCGGCGATCCCCCCGGCTGACTCCTGGACGCGATACGTCAGGTTCACACCGAAGTTCTCCCCACTGCCGAGGAAATCGGCGTACAGACCAGCCGATTGCTTGCTGATCACGATGAGAATATCGGTGATTCCAGCTTGACGCAGCCGTTCTATGCCGTAACAGACCATCGGATAATTCCCGACCGGAAGCAGATGCTTGTTGATCAATCGGGTCAGCGGGTATAGACGCGTGCCGCTGCCCCCCGCCAAAATCACGCCTTTCATGAACGCTCCTCCTTTATGCCAAAGATTTGATTTTCTCATGAGATAAATTGCCAGGGATCCACTCCCCATTTCTCGATAAACCGCATACGGTTCCGTTCCAGGAGTTCATTCCACCCTTCCGGATGCTGGGCTTTAAAGCTGGAGCTGCCTTCATGGTACACCAGCGTATCCCCGCAAATGAGCAGACGGTAGCCCAGCTGCCGCGCGCGGTAGCAGTAATCGTCATCTTCATAATGTCCGGGCGAATATCCTTCGTCGAAGAGCCCCGCCCGCTCCAGTACCTCTCGCTTAAACAGCAGACACATCCCGACAAGCCGCTGGACCTCCTGCCATTTGGAAGAATCAGAACGGTTATGTTTCTCCGCCGCTTGGGCGAAATCCTCGCCTTCCACCCAGTCAATCGCAACCTGTTGCCGTCCGCTGGCGTAATTGGTCACCGGACCAACAAGGCCTACATCGGGGGCGCTGTGCAGCGCCAGCAACAAATTGGAGAGCCATCGCGGGGAGACGGCGACATCGTTGTTCAGGATAAGCAACTGATCGCCTGAAGCGACGGACAACCCCCGATTTACGGCGACCGGAAATCCTTCATTTCGCGGGAGCGCCGCGAGGATCAAGCGCTCCTTCAGGCAAAACGACGCGGTGTCGTCCTCGGAGCCGTTATCCACGACGATAATTTCGTAGGGCGTCTCCGTATATTGGCGGATCGCCTCCACACAAGGGGCGAGCAAGTGCAGTCCGTTATAAGTAGGAATGATAATGCTCGTGACACCGGTTCCGCTCATCGGGCATTCCTCATTTTCGCCAATTCACTGCGCCCGATAGTCGCGAACCGCAGACGGACGCCCTCCGTCTTCATAACCTCGCCGAGCGCTTCCATATGATCGCCGATGATCATTTGCGCGACTGCGTTGCCCGTTCCGCTGTTACTGGTGCGAATCCGGTTTTTGCGGATCACGTCCACGGAAATGGGCGCACCCGCTTTAAGACCGCGGGCTAAAGCCAGCGCCTGGGCTTTCGGAGGAACGATCAGGGCAGCGGTCCCCACCGTTTGCAACGCACGGCGGGACAAGGCGTTCGGCACCGCCGTCAGCGAGTTCGCCTTCAAATCCGGACGCCCTAACGCCAAGTTAAGGAAGGCCTTGCAGCGCGTCACCTCATCCTGTTGGGAAAAGGGCGGCAGATACGGCGACAAATCGTTTAACGCCAAGTCCACTCCCTGGTCGATCGCGATCAGGAAGGCGGCTAAATCCTCTGCGCCGACGCACAGATCCCCATCCGTGAAGAGGAGAATGTCTCCGGTGGCCGCCGCCGCCCCGATCGCTCGGCCTACGTCATGGCCCAATCGTTCAGGGAAGCTAAGCCGCGTGATCCGCGGATCCCGGTCCACAGCGGTAAAGCTGCCGTCATTGCAGCCGTTTAGAACCACGATAATTTCCTGCAACGGCAGCTTGCGAAGCTCTGCCACAACCGCAGGCAGCGTCTTCTCCTCATTGCTCGCCGTCACGATAGCCGAGGCGCTCCCGTTCAGCGGCAAAGGGAGCCACGGCGTACTCAGCCTGGCCGTATCGGCATAACCGCGGCGATACGCCAAGGAGGCTGCTAAAATAGTCGCAAAGGGACTATTGTCCAACCGTTCCGCCCGTGCCCATTCTTGAAAGCAAGCCTGCATGTGAGGCGAATCGGCCGCTGCTTTTCCTCGTGACGCAGCTGCTCTGGCACCTGCGGCCAGAGCCCTCGCTTTCAAGCGTTGAATCAAGCCGCCGGCCAGCCCCTTCCTTGCGGACGGCCGAGCCATACGGCTGCCTCTGCGGGCCAAGCTGCTCTTCATCCGGCCAGCTCTTCCTTGCGGGCGGGCCAGGGATCCGCCTTTTCGTTTCCGGCGTTGCTTAATTGATTGCTTCGCTTCCATCAAAGTTTCACCTCACCTTGCCGCGCTGCCGACCTAAATCGCCGTACCCACCGCGTGGACCCTGCTGACGGAGTAGCCAATGAATCGCCTCCAAATGATCGCCTGCCACTAGTGCCGTCAGCGGATCAACGCGTCTCCCCTTGTTCCGCACCCATCCCCGGGCAGGATTCAACTTCCCGACAGGAACGGTATGGACCGCTTGTACGTTTAACCCGAGTCGCACCGCTCTAGCCAAGGCCAGCGGCGGAACCTCCAGGGCGTCCGGTCCGACGGTTTCCACCGCCTTCCGGCTCATCGCATGAGGCACCGCCGTCAAGGAAGCCCCCCGCAGGTCGGACCGCTGCAACAAACCGTTTAGGACGTGTTTAGCCAGAACGACCGGATGGGCTTCCTTCCGACTCGCCGGACCTGAGTAGCCATTTAGCGCAACGTCAACGCCGGCTAACACCGCCTTAACATAAGGGCGTAGCTCCCGAGCGGGAATAATCATGTCAGCGTCAACGAACAGCAGCGCTTGGCCGCGTGCGGCCTCCGCCCCAACGCGCCGGCCGACATCATGCCCCAGCGGCTCCGGTGTTCCGAGCACACGGGCACCGCAGGCTTTCGCCAGCTCAGCGGTCCCGTCGGTCGATCCGTTGACGACGACGATCGTCTCACTGTACGGATGAACCCGGCCCGCCTCACGCAACACGCCGGCCAGCGTCGCCCTTTCATTCATCGCCGGGATGATGATGGATACCAGGGGGGCCTGATGATTGACCAAACGCGGTAACGTCGGCTTACGCTGAATCGGTTTACGGTTCAGTCGGATGCGCGGCTTGCGTTTTTTGACCACATCGATTTCCTCCCAAAACGTGATAATACCGGAGCATATACCACAGTGTATGTGAAGCCGGGGGGGTGGTAACGGCAAACGTACAGCTGTCCACACGAATGCGGCAAGGGCCCCGTCGCCCGATTCGTCTGCAAAATAACAAAAAAGACCCGCTTTACCGGGTCTTTAGTTAGTTGGCTATTCGTACAGTACGAGTTGTAACACCAATTTGCACCATCTTATCTGCATCGCAAAAACCGGGCATTCGCCCATGGTATTCGATTTTTCGCATACAGAACGGTGCCTACGGCCAAAAATCCGAATTCTATTCGGTTAATCCTACACCTTCTCCCGTTATGCCCCCTGAGCGGCGAATAGATATGAAAATTCAGATCCATTCGGATGAAATTACCGAAATGGCCCGATTGTATTCGGTTCTTCATATACAATACCGCCTTGCGGACGGATCCTATGTTACCCTCCGGTTTCTACGATGGGGAAGATACGTAGTCGGTGAACCGACCCGGTTCAGTTCTTTATGCTGCGACGGCTTGCGGTTGGAGTCTTAGCCTCAGCATTCCCGGCGCGAACGATGTTCACCCAACGGTCCGCAACGTGCTCCCAGCGGTAATGGCGGCGAACGATCTCTCGGCCGGCGCGGCCCAAAACTTGGCTAACCTCCTCATCTTGCAGCAGCAGAACGATCCGGTCCATTAAACTCGCATCTGGCCCTCCTGCAAGGAGGCCGTCAGCCGCAAACTCGACCACCGGGGAGTCGCTGGCATCCAGCGTCGGAACGCCTGCGGCCATCGCCTCAAGACGGGTTAACATCGACGTCGTTTCATCGCCAGGCAACAGAACCAGACAATCCCCCAAGAGATATCCATCCGCTAGCGTGCAGGTTGGGGCGGCCGGTAGACGAACGATCCGTTCCGGGAAATATGCGGTAAGCTCATGAATGGCTCGCGGCGAATTGGGGACGTCGGAAGCAAGAAACATCAGCATGGCCTCCGGCATACGATTCAAAACGTCGGAGAGCGCCGAGACAATTCGGTTCTCTTCGCCAATCGATGGCAAGCAACCGGCCAACAGGATGATCTTCCGGTCCGACCACCCCAGCTCCGCCAGCCGATGCCGGCGTTGCCGTTCCCCGTCCGGCGTCCAGCGCGGTACGTGATCCTCCAAGTTGGCCCCCGGCAGATTTACCCAAACCGGGGTGAGCAGAGAGGGGAAATGCGTTAGTAGCTCCACCTTGGCTCGTTCGCTGTTGACGATCAGGCCGTCCACGCTTTCCAGGACATGTGGGGTGCACGCTTTGGGGTGACAGGAGGGGGAAAAGACCGGAGCGGAGGGCATGGTCAACAATACGCGAGAAAGCGGAAGCCGCCCCTTCAACTGGCAGGCTAGCATCGGCCGGCCGTGTACGTCCACCGTGTCCGGACGCCACTTGCGCAGATGCCGCAGCAGCGACTCCAGGTAGTTCCGTCCCCCCGGCAGACGGTAAAAGGGGACGCTGCCGATCCAGCCTTGGGACGGCAAATGTCCGTCCGCGATACCGAAGATGCGAATGTGCAACTGCTCCGCCGCATGAGGAATCATCCGCTCAAGCACCCTCTCCACCGGCCGGTGTTTTCCTGAAGTTGCTGCAAGGGCGCCGGGTGCGATGACCGCGACTTTTTCCCGATCCATGTGAAGTCTCCCTTCTTCCCGTTACGCTAATTTCATTACCCTAAATATACGAAACCGATCCGGCAAATGTGACACCTTTACGGAAGAAGAGCCCAATTTGCCACAGACGCGCCTCTCCCGGTGATCGCCCGAAAACAGGCGGCTGTCGCAGCACAGTCGTCCACTCTTTTTACCCGGGACAACATACATTGGAGGAAGAAGCACGGGAAGGAGGACACCCACTTGAGTCAGGACACTGTCGGAATCTTGCTGAACTCCAGCATGTACCGAGGGATCCCAACGCACAGAACCGGCCAAGAGTGGATCGCAGGGTATGAAGAAACCGCGCGGGAATACGGATTAATCCCCATTTTCTTGCGTCTTGGGGGCATCGATTCGGCAGGGGATCGCTGTGTCGCGTATGTATACAACGGTATCGAATATGTAGAACAAGAGCTGCCTTTGCCGTCGGTGATCCATAATCGAGCGCTCTATCCCAGACTCGCGGCCCACAAAAAACTCCAATCCCTAAAGGACCGGGGGATCACGGTCTTTAACGTGAACAATCGTTACGGAAAAGACTTCATCCACCGCCTGCTCTGGAATGCTCCCCATCTGCGGGCGTACCTTCCGGCGGCGATGCCGCTGACCTCCGAAAACTTGCGGAGGATGATGTCTCGGCATCCCGATCTCATCTTAAAGCCGATCCGCGGCTCCGTCGGTCACGGCGTCATGCGATTGCAGTACGCACGGTCGACCGGTTGGGAACTTACTTACGCTTCGCCTATAAGCATGCGGAGATGGAACACGGTACGGCTCCACCGAAGGGAACTACCGGCATGGACTCGGCGTATGCTCCGGCGCACGCCTTATCTGGTGCAGGAGCGTATTCCGCTGGCGGAGTACGAAGGGCGCCCCATCGATCTGCGGATCACCGTACAGCGAGGGAGCGGAGGCGACTGGGGTGTCACGGGACGTTTCGCCAAAGTCGCCGCCGCAGGGAGCTTCGTTTGCAACATCGCCAAAGGCGGAGAGGCCCTGCCCGCCGAAGAACTGCTAGCCAAGGCTCTCCCGGAGGGGAGCGTTCCTTCGGCATTGGCTCACGTTGAGAACCTGGCCTTGGCGATCTCGCACCACCTGGGCGGCCGACTGCCGCTCCTCGCCGACCTGGGGCTAGACATCGGTCTAACCGAAAGCGGGCGTCCTTACTTTATCGAATGCAACGGGCGTGATCAGCGTTACGGCTTTCGCAAAGCCGGACTGCCCGAGATTTGGAAAGATTCCTATCGCCAACCCATGGCCTACGCTCGTTATTTGCTCGGGCAGCCCGAGCAGCGGAACGTTACACCGCAACGTTCATCCGAATAAGTAGGTGTTGGAGCATACCAAAGGGGCTTATACCTCGGAACCGGTCATAAGTGGTTCTCGGGAATAAGCCCCTTCGATTCATTGCATGATGATTAACGGTAACGTACATCCGCGATGCCAAACGGCGGGTAAACGACCGCAAGCGTATATGCCGCAACGGCAACGATGGCCAAGAGCAAGAGCACCAGCACATCGTACCGCGAGTAAGCAGTGCGGTAATAATAGGTGCGAGGCCGATTTCCGCTGAATGCCTTGGCTTCCATCGCAACGGCGACACGATGCGCCCGGCGAATGCTCTGAGATAACAGCGGCACGGCGTAAAGCTTGGCTTGGACGACGAGTCCGGGCAGCCCGTGCGGCCTGCGAACGCCGCGGATCAGCAACGCATTGCGACGGACAAGCAGCTCCTCCCATACCATGGGGAGTAACCGGACCGAGGCCATAAAGCTGTACGCATATTTCGGCGGCAGTTTCGCCTGTTGCATCAGCGCGTAAAACAAGGAAACCGACGGCGTAGTCAACACAAACAGCAGCCCTTCGGCGGCAAATGCCACCGCTTTGAACCCGATATGGATCCCTCGGAAGAAGCTTTCCTCGGAGATCCGGAACAATCCCCATGCCCACCAAACCTGTTCGCCTTTGCCGAACAGGATCATCGTTGCCGCCGAGGAAGCGAAGATCAACGCGAAGGGGAGAATAAGCAGGGCGATTTTCCAAAGCTCATACCCGCTAAACAGGAATAACAGCACCGTAAACAAGATCGCCTGATAAAAGATGAAGTCCAGCCGATGGGTGAATAACGTTAGCAGAAACAACAAGATCATCAAAGCCAGCTTGGCAGCCGGGTTCGCCCGGTGCAGCCACGTCTGCCGCTTCGGCGTTAGGAACCGCCTCATTTCGCCATCACCGCCTCAGTCTCGGATGGTCCAATCGGTCCGGTCGGTGTACCCGCGTTCGCCAGACGGTTCGCGGCCCGCGGGGTGATCCGCTGCGATAGGATCCGCCCCTCCCGCACCTCCCAATGTTGGGTTGCGACTCGTTCGGCGATCCGTTCCTCGTGCGTGACCATGAGGATGGCTATTCCACGGCGGCGCAGCTCTTCGCATAACTGCAGGATGGCGAACGTGTTTGCTGCGTCCTGGCCGAAGGTCGGCTCATCGAGCAACAGCAGCCGCTGCTCGCGCACCGCCGCCGCGGCCACGCTGAGGCGCCGTTTCTGGCCCAGCGACAACTGATAAGGATGACGACCCTTCAAGCCGGTTAGGCCAAATCGATTCAAGCACTCCGCCACCCGTTCGCGGATGGCTTCAACACCAAGTCCGTCTTCCCGTAGGGAAAAGGCCACTTCATCCGCCACCCGATCCGCGACGAACTGGAATTCGGGATTTTGGAAAACGAATCCGATCTCGCGAGCAGACCGCTCCAGCTGCCGTTTACGGGAACGGCGGCGCAGCTTCCCCGTCTCCATCCGCTTCCCCTGGAGCACGTACGTGCCCTCTGCCGGAAGCAGACCGATCAGGCTAAGCAGCAACGAGCTCTTCCCTGCACCATTGGGTCCCGTGACCGCGATCCAATCGCCGGGATACACGGCAGCTTGCCCGACTTCAATGACCGGACGTCCTTGCCGAAATCCGCGAAAATCCTTCAACTCCACCGTGACGGGCCCATTCGCCTCCCGGACATTCTCCGTCGGCTCAAGCAAGCGACGGCCGCCTTCCGAGGCCAAGTATTCCTCCCACACGCCAGGATACCAAATCCCAAACTCCACAAGAGCGGAACGATACGTGTCAAACACCACCTCCGGTGCGCCTTCGCCGAGTACCCGTCCGTCCGGTCCGAATAACACGACCCGGTCAACAAGTCCTAGCGCCGTCAATTCTTCGATCCGATGCTCCACGATCATTAAGGTCCGCCCCTCGGCTACCTTGGCGATCGCTTGCCAGATTTGCTCGCGCCCCAGCGGGTCCAGCAGGGCGGAAGGCTCGTCGAGCAGCAGCACCTCCGGATCGCCCAACAGGATCGAAGCGAGCGCTAATCGCTGTTTCATCCCCTGAGACAGCGAATCGATCGACACGTGGAGCTCGGGCAAATCGAGGCCCACCTCAGCCAAGGCGGCTTCCATCCGCGCGGACATCTCGGGCTGCGGTATGCCGAGGTTTTCCAGGGCAAAGGCTAGCTCCTCGTCAACATAAGGCATACAGAATTGGGTCTCGGGGTCCTGAAACAGGAAGCGCCACGATGTCGGGAGCTGCTGCGCGGACGTCCGCATCGGGATTTCCACCAAGTCCGGGATGATGCCGGACAAGACCTGAAGCAGCGTCGATTTCCCGCATCCGCTGGGGCCCAATAGCAGCACATGTTCTCCGCGTACAACCGAGAAATCCAAATCCTTGAACACGAAATCGGCCTCACCGGGGAACTTCAACCGCAGCCCCTGCACCTCTGCGGCCGCCATGTCCTTCCGCATCAGTCGTTCAGCGCCGCGTAGTCCTTCGGATCAACCGGCCGCAGCAGGGTGGTGACTCCTGTCGCTTCTACGGCTTTTACCACGGCGTAAGCGAAGTAACCGCAGATCAGCGCAGAGCTGACCGCGCGCATGGCATATTTGGCAGTCAAGAGCCAAGGCTCATAATCCTGCACGTAGCCATAGAAGAAATCCGGAATCACCGATCCAACAGCGGCCCCAATTCCGGCCAGCGCTGCGACGGAGCCGGAGAACTTCCGGTATCGGAACGCGGCGAATACCAGTTCCGCTCCCAAGCCTTGCAGCACGCTGTATAGAACGAGCTGAATGCCCCATTCGCTGCCGAACAGAATCTCCACATGGGCCGCCGCAATCTCGGCAATCAACGCTACCCCCGGTTTACGAATCAGCAGGAATACCAGTGTTGCGGCCAGGAACCACATCCCGTACACCAGTTCATCCGCCTGGAAGAACAGGGGCGAGAACAAATTGTACACCGAACTCCAGAAGTGGTACACCACGCCAAGCACAAGCGAGACCAGCACCGTTACCAACAGGTCGCTTAGCTTCAAACCGCGGCCCATTTTTTTTTGAATAACTTCCGACATCTCCATCTCTCCTCTTGATTCTTCAATTTAAATTCCCATCGCATACGTAAAAAAACCGCCTGAATAAGCTCAGACGGTGGTCAGGTCACGAGGGCGCGTAAAAAACGCAAGACATCCCGGACGATCGATTCTCTACGCTGGCATTATCCAGATCAGATTAACGGTCCGCGGCGCCATATGCCGCTATCTCAGCCTGATTTGCTCAAGCCCCCGTATCCCTATGCGATTGTTATTAACATACACCAACCTAGCCTCGGCATCAAGCATCAATTTGTACAAATTTGTCATCCGGGGTTACAGGCCGCTGTATTGATTTCGGCCCTGTTCTGTGTCAAGATTAGCGGAAGTGGCAACGAATTCATCAAACCAACGCAGCACTAACGGACAGACTAGGAGGATGCTATTTGGCCGCGAAATGGATGAAATGGATGACGGAACTCTCCTCCCGAAAATGGCTATCCCGATGGATGGGCAAGTTCTCCCATTCGGGCTTGAGCCGGGCGATGATTCCTTTTTTCGCCAAATCCTACGGCATTCCGCTCCATGAAGCGGAGAAGGAGCTTCGGGAATACCGGACACTGAATGAGTTCTTTACCCGAAAATTAAAACCAGGCATGCGCCCGCTGCACGCGGAGCCAGGGACGATGATCAGTCCGGTGGACGCCTTAATTACCTTTATGGGCGAGGTCCAAACCGGCACGATTCTGAACGTCAAAGGACAGGATTACACACTTGACGAGCTGCTGTCGCGCTCCCCCCGCGTAGAAACGTACAAACACGGTTATGCCCTTGTCCTTTATCTTAGTCCTACTGATTATCACCGAATTCATGCACCCGTGACCGGGAAAAAGTTGGAAAGCGAGCATGTGAAGGGCCGGGTCTACCCCGTGAACGACTTCGGCATGCGCCACATGAAGAAGGTCTTATGCCGGAATGAACGCCTGATTACTTATATTTCCCACAGTTGCGGAGAGATCGCCCTCATCAAAGTGGGAGCCATGAACGTCAGCAGCATCCAATACACGGACCCCTCGGCCAAAAGCTGGGAACAAGGCGACGATCTTGCTTACTTTGAATTTGGATCAACTGTCGTCCTTCTCACCCAGAATGGAACCTTCACCCCTCTGCCCGGTCTCGAGCCCGGTCGGAAGGTAAGGATGGGTGAAGCGCTAGGCCACTTCAAACCCGCAGGAAAATGCTAATGGCTTGCTGAAGCCGCCGGTTTCTCTCCCGGCGGCTTTTCTCCGTTATTGCACCGTGATGCTGCCGATGGATGTCTCTAACGCGACCAGCGGCCCTCCGCCGCCCCTCTCACTGCTTCCTTCCGGCACCCCATGAATTGCCCCAAGTTCGCTTCTCGTTTCCAGATCGCAGGCTACTGAAGGATCCAGTGTCGCTGTGATGCTGCCGACATCGGCTCTAGCCTGTAGCCGGCTGCCGGAGTCCATCGCGAGAATACCTAGATTCAAGCTGCCGGTTGCCGTAGTGATCGAGGATTCGCCCGACAAACGGGCGTCTTCGACCTTGATCGACCCGACATCGCCATTCAGCCGATACGTTCCCGTCAGCCCGCTCGCCGTGATTTCGCCGACATTGTTCGTAACTTCGAACTCTTGGATCCCGGCAGGGACCTCTACGACATAATCGATGCGGAATTCGGTAAAATGCAGCTCCTTCTGAGCCCAATCCCACAGGTTTTGATCGGATTTACCTTTGGCGTGTACGCGCACCTGGGCAACGTTCCCCTGGGGGATGACCGAAACCTCACTCTGTTCGAACAACCGATCCAGCTTTTCCGTGCGTGCGGGCAGGTCAGCTGCCTGGATGGTCGCTTTCACCACGATTTGATCGGACGTACCCTTCTTTATCTCGAGACGACCCACGGCATTTTCCAACTGCAATTTACCGGTGGTGCCGATTTCCCCTGTCGTCGAAAGCTCGTGTGAGCGTCCCGTAAACGTCAGATCGTCCTTCCACTCCCCGGCGGCCAACGCCACCGACTGCTGTACGGATGCCGCAGTATCGCTGAGGGATTGACTCACCGAATCGACGGTGTTTCCCACCGTCTGCTCCCATTGCTGCTGCAGCGTTTGTTTCTCGGCCGGGCCGCAGCCAGCGGCTAGGGCCAACAGCACGGCCGATGCCGCTAACCACGCGATTTTGGATGTAGGTTTCATGAAATAGGTTTCCTCCTTAAATTTCCACCTATCCTGAATTATACCGAGTTGATCCGGAACAACCACAGGCGTGGGACCGGTTCGCTTCCTAGACTTTGGTCAAGGAAAGTTCAGCTTTACGTACGCGGATGCAAGCAGTTAAGCAAAAAACCGCCGAAGCTTAAGCTCGGCGGTGAACGGAAACGGAATTCGTAAGTGTTGGGTTGTTGGGCATATCCCGACTAACGAATTTCCGATGGGCTTTTTCCCGTATATTGTTTGAACTGACGGCTGAAGAAAAAGATGTCCCGGTAACCCAACGCGTCGGCAACCTCGGTTACATTCATGCCAGCATGCAGCAGCAGATGCTGTGCCCGGTCGATTCTGGACTTGATAATGTAGGACTGTACCGACATCCCGATGATTTCCTTAAACTTGATGGAGAAATACCGCGGGGACAAGCCTGCCCGAGCGGCTAAATCCTGCACCTTGTGCGGCAACCCCGGGTGCTGCAAGACGTAATTGGCCACCTCATGGATGACTTCATGCAACTGGTTGCTGACCTTCTTCTCCATCGGTACCTGGCGTTCTTCACGCAGCAAATGGATCAACAGCTGCTTGAGAATCAGCTGCGCCTCTTCTTCGGCAGCATACGCCTTCATTAAGAATAAACGGACGTAGCGAGACAGCATGTATTCGAAATCCAACGTATCCTCCAGCACACGATAAGAGCCTGGGACTTCCATCACGGACTCGTGGACGTCGAAATGGATATACGTCAGCACCAGCGGACGCTGCGGATTATGCGTGGCACTCGTATGATCCCCTTTGCGAAACAGAAAACAACTGCCTTTGCTGACCGGAATAGGCTGGTCGTTCAGGACAACCGTACCTTCTCCACTCCAAACATAGAACAGGTCGTAGTTCTGCAGCGGCTTCTCCCGTTTGTGCCATTTCCACCCGGGTTCGCAGACGATTTTGGCGAATGCCGGCTTCAATTCGAATGAAGACGGTGAAACGTGAAGCATTGTCCTTCCCTCCCAAAAAAAATTCCTAACGGCACCTTTTTCTGCCTCATCCATGCAAGGTTCGCGCTACACCTCAATCAAAGACAAGCTATTCACCTCTATTATACCCTTAAAGCCTATGGGTTTGAATATCTTCCCAAGCCGCTTTCATTCGAAATACACCTTCAATGAGCATCTTATCGTCCAAATGGGAAAAAGCAAAGCAAGCCGCAGGCGCTCCTGGCGTGATTTGGTAGGCGGCTGCATCTCGAAAATGGACGCCACGGGCAGCGGCGGCCTCGCGAAAAGCGTTGTACTCCTCCGGTGAGCGGCGCCATTCGGCGTACAGCAGCAATCCGGCATCGGCAGGGCGGAAACGGAAGACTCCGCCCAGCTCACGTTCCAGGCAGCGGCGGAACGCCTCCTGTTTGGCGCCGTAGTGGCGCCGCATCCGGCGCAGATGGCGCTCATAGCCGCCCGTGCGCATGAACCGGGCGAGCGCCCGCTGCTCCTGCCGCGCTGGCGGCACCGGCTCGTAGAGCGCCTTTGCGCTCGCGACGGGTCGGACCAGGGCGCGCGGCAGCACGGCATAGCCGACCCGCAGGGCGGCGAACATCGTCTTGGAGAAGGAGCCGACGTACACGACGCGCTCCTCGTGGTCCAGCGCCTTGAGCGGCTCCAGCGGGCGGCCGCCCCAGCGGAACTCGCTGTCATAGTCGTCCTCGACGATGACCGCGTTCCGCCGCGAGGCCCACGCCAGCACCTCGCGCCGCCGGGCGTGGGAGAGCACGGCGCCGGTCGGGAACTGCCGACCCGGCGTGACGAACAGAAGCCGCGCCTCCCAGTCGCGCGGCACGATGCCG
The DNA here is from genome assembly GCF_037969915.1 of Paenibacillus sp. FSL R7-0216. Lineage (NCBI taxonomy): Bacteria > Bacillati > Bacillota > Bacilli > Caryophanales > Paenibacillaceae > Paenibacillus > Paenibacillus sp. FSL R7-0216. The sequence goes on from NZ_CP150222.1 coordinate 3,998,440, forward strand.
TCTACGTCCAGCGCAGCCGGGACGACGACGCCCCCGCAGGCAGCCACCGCCCGCGAGATCCCGTAGTAACACGGGTTCTCCAGCACCGCGGGCTCGCCTTCCCCCAGCAGCAGTTGGGTCAGCAGCGTAATCGCCTGCATCGAGCCGTTAAAGAGGCAGATGTGCTCCGCCTCTGCCGCAATGCCGCGGCTGCGCCGCAAATGCGCGGCGATCGCCGCGCGCAGCTCCGGCTCGCCGGCCGGGTCCGCGCCTTCGCCCGAGCCAGTGCCGGGCTTGCTGCGCGCCGCCCAGGCGAGGGCGCTGTTCCATTCCGCCTCCGGGAACAGCGCCTCCCACGGCCCGCCGTCCCGGTATGAGATCGGGACGGCGGCGGCTTCCGGCGGCGGTGCGGTGCGCGCTCCGCCCGGCCCGTCCGCTACGGCGAGCGGCGCTTCGCCGGCATCTCCGCCGATGGCCATCGCGGCTGACACGCGCTGCCCCCAGCGGGACAGCGCGATCGGCGCCTTCGGACCATCGTCTGCTTGCGGCGGCTGCAGGCCGCCAGCGACAAACGTACCGCTACCGACCGCGGTCCGCACATAGCCGTCGGCATGCAGCATGTCATACGCCTGCGAAACGCTCCCGCGGGAGAGGCCGTATAATTCGGCCAGCTCCCGGGTTGCCGGCAGGCGTGTGCCCTCCGGCAGCGTGCCGTCGAGGATCGCCGCACGAAGGGCATGGTACACCGCTAAGTATTTGTAGCGGTATTTCTCGCCAAACGACGCCAACGGGATCGTAAAATCCGGCAACCCCATCCCTCCCTTTTTCGTACAGGTTCGTCCCTTATAAATGGACCATTAAAATTAATGTAAATTGGTTCTTTTTTATTGTCAATTTCCGGCGTAAGCTGGGAGTCAATCAAACGGAGGGGGAAGCGGCAATGCGTAGAAGAGAATTTGGAATGACGGAAGAAAGCGAAATTCGCGAGTTTTTGCAGGAGATGACCTTCGGGTTCCTTGGTACGGTGGGCGAGGATGGTTGGAGCCGGGTCACGCCGCTAAATTTCGTATACGATGGCGAGGTTTTCTATTTTCATGGCAGCCTCGCTGGAGAAAAAATGAAGCACCTCGCCCGCGATCCTCGAGTTAGCTTCACCGTGGCCAAGGAGTATGCGATCATTCCGTCGTATTTCACCGATCCCAAACAGGCCTGCCCGGCTTCAGCTTATTTCAAAAGCGTAATGGTGCGCGGCCTGGTCGAGAAGGTAGATGATCTGGAAGAAAAGTCCAAGGCATTCACTCTGTTTATGGAGAAGCTGCAGCCCGAGGGCGGCTATGCGCCGATTACACCGCAGGACCCCACTTACGCCGGAGAGCTAAAAGCGGTGGCGTTATGCCGGATCGTACCGGAAGCGATCAGCGCCAAATTTAAGTTCGGACAAAACCTGAAGGAACCGAAGTTGTCCGCGGTTACCTCCGGTCTGGAACAGCGGGGCGGTGAGCTTGATACGGAGACGATCGCTCTCATGAAGAAATACTGTCCAGCTCATCATGAAAGTTAGGCGGAAAACCTCGCGATTTCACCGTGACGCGCCCCGATCGAAATGATATAATGTTAGGCAGTTTAAGACGGTACTGTCCTAAAATATCAAACCGATTTGGAAGGATGAATGAGATGAACCCACTCGCGGAGCAGTTAAACGAGAGCGTCAAATCCGGCAACAGGCACGTGTATGACATGCTGTCGACGCTGGGCAAGGAAATTTATTTCCCGAAGGAAGGCATTTTGAGCCAATCTGCCGAAGCTTCGGCCCACGCCAAAAAATACAACGCCACGATCGGCATTGCCATCGAAAACGGCGGTCCGATGCATCTGGCGGCTATTCAGGACACGCTGTCCGCCTATAAACCGCAGGATTTGTACCCTTATGCCCCGCCCGCCGGTAAACCCGAGCTACGTAGCGTTTGGCGCGAAAAAATGATCCAGGAGAACCCGTCGCTGACCGGTAAGAGCTTCGGCCAACCGATCGTGACGAACGCGCTGACCCACGGGCTCAGCATCGTCGCCGACCTGTTCGTCGATGAAGGCGATGTCGTCATTTATCCGGACAAAAACTGGGAGAATTACGAGCTCACCTTCGGCATCCGTCGTCATGCTGACATCGTTAATTTCCCGCTATTCACGGATGACATGACCTTCAATAGCGCCGGGTTGCAGGAAGCCCTGCTCGCTCAGAAAGGGAAAGGCAAGGCCGTCGTCATCTTGAACTTCCCGAATAATCCGACCGGTTATACTCCGGGCGCCAAGGAAGGCGGCGAGATCGTCGCGGCGATTCAAGCGGCTGCGGAAGAAGGGATTAATGTAGTCGTCGTCACCGACGATGCCTATTACGGCTTGTTCTTCGAAGACTCGCTCAAGGAATCACTATTCGGCAAGCTGGCCGGCCTGCATCCGCGCATTTTGCCGATTAAGGTGGACGGTGCGACGAAGGAAGAATATGTTTGGGGGTTCCGTGTCGGATTTATCACCTATGCGGCAGAGGATCAGGCTTTGCTGGCCGCACTGGAACAAAAAACGCTGGGGATCATCCGCGCCACCATATCCAGCGGCGCTCACCCCTCGCAGACGTTCGTGCTGCATGCGTTAAAATCAGCGGAATTCGCCGTTCAAAAAGAAGAAAAATTCCGGATCATGAAAAGCCGGGCCAACAAGGTTAAAGCCTTGCTGGACAGCGGCAAGTACGGGGACGTTTGGGAATACTATCCGTTCAATTCCGGCTATTTCATGTGTCTCAAGCTCAAGACCGTTGCAGCCGAGTTGCTCCGTCTGCATCTGATCCAACAGTACGGCATCGGTACGATCGCACTCGGCGATACCGACCTGCGGATTGCCTTCTCCTGCATCTCGGAGGAGAATCTGGAGGAATTGTTTGATCTGATATACCAAGGCGTACAAGACCTGCAAGGCAAATAGGCGCCTTCCCCTTCGGGAAAAGGCACGATGGCCCACGCACGCGGACGCCCCTTCTCATACTATACGGTGTACGATCACACTACGCCTGAATGGGAAAGGGGAATGAAAATGAGCGGAGTTGAAGATACAAGAGGCGGCTACGGCGGCCTGTTCACGAGCACGGGCGTGATCCTGGTTCTCTTTATCCTGTTGGTTATCGTTAGCCGTTCCATCCTGTTATAAGAAAATAAATTAAACGTCTTCAATCCAAAACGGACCGTTTCCCTTGTCGGGAATCGGTCCGTTTTGTTATTCGTCATCATTCTCGTCACGCCATTTCCGCGTCCAGGCGGAACGCATGCCAAATGCCAGCAAGAGGCCTGCGGCCAAGGAGCCAAACGTCAAGACGGTATCCCCGCCCGGGATTACCGCCATCGGCAGCCACAGCAGCACGGTTACCGCAAGCAGTAGGCGCGAGCTAAGGCGCAGCGCAGCCGTCTTCCTGGCGCCGACGGGCAGCGGGTAGAAGGAGGCGGCCGGCGAATCGCGATGTTCCTGGCGTAAGGAAGCCAGCTGCGTACCTGCCAGGAACACAAATAGCAAATAGAGTGCCGGCCCCAACCAGGACTTGTCGTTCCAACCGGCGAGCACCATGCCGAGCAGCGTTAGGCGTAGCACGATGCCGAGCAGCTCGCTGCGAACGAACGTCTTGACCAGCAGATACCGATAGGCCTCTGCTGGCTTCCAGGGGATCCCGTTTCCGATGCCGGACAACCAGCGGCGGCGGATCACTTTCTGGCCTTCTGCCGGCACGTCCACGAACCAACCAAGCACCAGCATCACCCGGGCAGCCGCCGAGCGTTCAGCGGCAATGAGGTTGTCCCAGGGGATCTTATGTTTCATCGGAAACCGTAAAACTAAAGCGTAATTGAGGCCGACCAACACCATAAACAAGGCGCTTTTCCAAGCCGGCTGCCAGATCCAGGCTGCGGTCATCAACAGGATAAAGCACCATCGGAGGAAGCGAAACCCGGCTCTGGCCCGCGCCCCCGCAATTCGCAGTTCCTGCCAAGCCCCATAGGAGCTTAATGCCTTGAGGAGCAGCAATGCGAGCATCATCAGCCACAAGGGTTGGATGATCCCGCCGCTTCGCTGATATAGCGGCCAAGCCAGCAACACCACGATATAGAGTCCAATCAGCTTATAAATCAGTCCGTTCCGAAAGGCCGGAGCTAAATACGCAGAGATTTTGGTCTCTTGCGGCAGCAGGAAAATGACATCCGCCGGCTGCGCGTAGGTTCGAAACCCAGCGTACACGGTCAGGGGGCCCCATAGCGCGAGCAAAATCCAACGAATCGGCAAGCTGGGCGGTATCTGCTGAAGAAACGCCGTATACCAAGCCGAAAAGGCAATCATGAGCAGGAGCAACAGCACGGCGACGCCGCTCTGAAACACATAGGGCAAAAACGGGAGCACTTTGCCCCAGAAGGCCGCTTTTCGCCGACTCCGCAGCGTTCGAAGCTCCATCGTTATTCGCCGTCCTTCACTAAGGCGTAGAAAATCTGCTCCAGCGAAGCTCCCGACGCTTGGGCCTGCTCCCCGATATCAGCCAACGTTCCTTGGGCTAGCACCTTCCCCCGATGCAGGACGATAAAGCGATCGCAGTAATTTTCGATCGTCGACAGAATATGCGAGCTTAACAGGATCGACGCGCCGCCTTGCTTCATCTCCAACATGAAATCCAGCAGCGACCGGATGCCAAGCGGGTCCAATCCCAAAAAGGGTTCATCGATGACATAAAGCGGCGGCCTAGCGACGAATGCACACATGATCATCACCTTCTGCTTCATCCCCTTGGAGAGATGAGCCGATAGGCTGTCCGCCTTCTCCTCCATATGGAACAGCTTCAGCAGACGGTCCGCCCTCTCCCGATAGGCTCCCGGCTCCACGCCGTATGCCCGGGCGGCGAATTCCAGATGCTCCCGAACGGTGAGTTCCTCATAAAGCAGCGGCGACTCCGGAACGAAAGCCAGTTGCGACTGGTAAGCCTCCGGTGCTTCGCTGCGCGAGTTACCGGAGATCCGAATTTCGCCATGATGCGGTGTCATCAGCCCAAGGATATGCTTCATGGTCGTGCTTTTACCAGCCCCGTTCAACCCGATCAGCCCCACCATTTCACCCGGCTTCACCTCGAAAGTGATATCGTGAAGCACAGGCCGCCCCAAGCTGTAACCTCCGCTCAGTTCCTCGACCTGCAAAACGGGCAATTCACTGTCATTCAAACCAAACGCCTCCCACGATCCGCCTAACTCCGCGGCGGCTTATTTTTCAACCATTTCGGAGCCCCTTTATTCTTCCGGTCCTGGAGGCGCTCCTTCTTCCGTTCGGCGGTCGGTGAAGCCTTCCGTGGTCCGCCGCTGTCTGAAGCCGCACGGCTTCCCGGCTTGCCGGAAATTTGAGCGGGCTTGCCAGCCCGTCCGCCATCCGCTTCCCCAGCAACGCGGCGAGTGGACTCCGGCGAGCTTGCGCGACGGGTTGTTTCGTCAGCCCCCGTCTTACCGCTGCCAGGCGGACGAGTTCGCTTGCCAGGGACAACCGCCCCGGCATCTGCCAGCTTGCCGCCATACAGCGCCTTAGGTTCAATTGCAATGCCAAGCTCTCGGGAGAACTTACGCATGATGAACTCCTCCTGCGGGGCGATAATCGACACCGCTAGCCCCTTGCGGCCCATCCGGCCGGTTCGGCCGACTCGGTGAACGTAATGTTCGGCATCGATCGGCGGATCGAGATTTACGACCAATGTCAGCTCCTCAATGTCCAGTCCGCGCGCAGCGACGTCGCTCGCCACGAGCACGCGGATCTTGCCTTCGCGGAATCGCTTCAGCGTCAGGCTGCGAGCGGTTTTATCGGCATCGCCGTACAAGGCTCCGGCGCTCAGGCCGACAAAACTCATCTTCCCTTCGACCTCAGCGATTTGATCGGTATTGTTAATGAATGCGATCGTGCGCTCCGGTTCGAAGTGACGCACGATCCGCCGCAGCATATCGATTTTGTCCCGTGCTTCGCAAACGAAGTAAAGATGCTCTAAGGTTTTGGACGTCCGCTGCTCGGGTTCGATCCCGACCTCCAGCGGCTCCTTCATCTCTTTCGCCGCCAACGCCCGAATTTCCGGATTGATCGTCGCCGAAAGGAACATCAGCTGGCGATCCCGTAAAGTCCCGCGAAGGATATGTTCCACATCCGCCGTACCGCCAAGTTGGAACATTTGGTCCACCTCGTCAACGACGACGGTGCGCAGCGTGTGCAGCTTCAGCTTGCGAAGCGCCAAAATTTCTCGGATGCGTCCCGGTGTGCCCACGACGAGCTGTGGATGCAGCTTGAGCTTCTCCAACTGCCGTTTGATGGCCGCGCCGCCGATCAGCGCTTGGGTTTGGATGCCCAGCGGTTCTCCGTATTTTTCTGCTTCCCGCTGGATTTGCATCGCCAGTTCTTGGGTAGGGGCCAAAATCAACCCCTGCAGCGTTTTATCCGCAGGCGTCACGCGCTGCAGCATAGGCAGCAGATAAGCTAGTGTTTTCCCGGTTCCCGTTTGCGACTGCGCCAAGATGTCCCGGCCTTCCAACGCCGCGGGAATACACTCGGCTTGAACCGGCGACGGCTCCGATATTCCGTAGTCCAGCAAAGCTGCCGCCAACTGCTCCCCGATCCCAAGACCGGCAAATGTTGTTTTTGTCATTTCAAATTTCATCCTTTATTTTCATATTACGTGTTGTCCCATACCAATATTTTCATTATATGCGATAAGTATGAGTCACAACAAATCAATACCTCAATTTAGCGAGGTCCGGAAATGGGTTGCCCCTCTTTTTCCGAATGGTTGTTTACAACCAACATTTTTTAGCGATTAACGGCCCATCTCCCAAGAGTACCGATCCGCAAACAAAAAGCCTGCCTTCGCAGGCAGGCTATTTCTTATTCATCATCCGATAGCTTAAGCGGTCCGCCAAGCGGGGGAACATCTGGTACCACTTGGCCCCTACCCCGGCGATCCAAGGCAGGTTGACCTCTGTTGTGCCTTTCTCCGCCGCCTTCACCATTGCTTTAGCGACACGCTCCGGCTTCAGCATCATCCATTGCACATTCTTGACGTAACCCCCGCTGGGATCCGCAATTTCAAAAAATGGCGTATCGATCGGTCCCGGATTGATCGTGGATACTGTGATTCCGTACTCCCGGACCTCCTGACGCAACGCGCTGCCGAAGCCAACGACCGCATGCTTGGTAGCGGTATAAGCCGTCGATTGGGCCGTGCCGATCTTGCCGGCTATCGAAGCGACATTAACGATACGTCCGGCACGGGCTGCCTTCATGGAAGGAAGAACGGCCTTCGTGCATCGAACCATCCCTATGTAGTTCACGTTCATCATCTCGGTAAATTCGGTAACCGGCATTTGGTCCAGCGATTCAAACTTGCCGTATCCCGCATTGTTCAGCAGGACATCGACCCTTCCAAACTCGGTCAGGATCTGTTCGAATCCTTCCTTTACGGAAGCATCGCTGCCAACGTCCATCTCGATCACCCGATAAGGCCCAGTCATCCTTGCGGCAACTTGTTTCAGCTTGTCCGCACTTCGGGCGGCCAAGACGACCACTGCGCCGCGCTCGGACAGCATCTGCGCCGCCAGCGCGCCAATCCCGCTGGATGCGCCGGTGACGACGACAACCTTGCCCTCTAACGACATTTCCCTAACATCCCCTCAAGAGGTAGTTCAAAAGTCATCCTCGGATCACGAAGCAAATTCAAGAACTGCCCCTATCTTAAGAGATCATCACCTGAATGTCCAGTTCGCCGATCCCATCCATCAACAGCGGAATGCAAAGCGCCTTGCGCGGTCCCATTCCGGTTGCATTCTCCGTCTTAATGATCTGCGGCGGCGTGATATCCACGGCAAATCCCTGGTTGGACAGAATCGTGCTGGCATTGCCGCTGATCATGTTGCCCAGCTCGGAAATTGCGCTTTGTCCCATCTCATCCATTTCCGTCAGGACGAAACCGCCCATCATCGCCGAAACGATGCGAAGTGCTACGGCTTCCTGCAATCCGAACACAACCATACCACTAAAGTGGCCGGTCATGCCGATTTGAATCCATATATGATCCTGCACAGGTATTACGTCTTTGACCCCCATACTCCCGGTGGAAGGAGAAACTTGAACAACCTGTTGTATGACCGAACGCGCGGATTCAAGAAAAGGATTTATGACTTCTGCTTTCAAAATTATGCGCCCCTTTTCACTAGGAGAATAACTTTACGATACATTAGACCCAGCTTTTAGTTAAATCATATTATACTTTATTCCTATTCATAAGTCATTAAAAATCGAATGATGGCGATCGAGCGAACTCTACGCTGTAAGTATTGTCGAAGAAAGCCAAACGACGCATCATTGATTTAGCAAAGGAACATCCCCTATAATTATTAGATCACGAGGAAACTGCCGGATCCGGCGATTTCCCAAGGAACGGGAAGAAAGGAGGCCTTCTGGTGAATATTAGTCAGTTGGAGACGCTGATCACCATATCTAAAACGAAAAGCTTCCGAAAGGCCGGGGAGTTGCTCAACTTAACCCAGCCAGCCGTATCGGCCCAAATCAAAAGCCTCGAGGACGAGTTCCGCACCGTATTGGTCGACCGCAACCAACCGGTCACCCTGACGGATCGGGGACAGGTGTTTCTTGATCAGGCGGAGCGTATCTTGGATATCGTCGAGGAGCTCAAGCAGAAGCTATCCGACATGGAACATACCCCGCAAGGCCATATCGTGCTAGGGACCACCACATCCATCGCGATTCAGATTTTGCCGCGAATTCTGTCCTATTTTCAAGACCAGTTCCCTCTGATCAAAACCACCATTCAATCCATGCCCTCCAGCTTAATTTATCAAAACGTAGAGCAGGGACTTGTCGATATCGGCATCGGGTATTTAATTGAAAACAACCCTCAAGTGCTTTCGTCGGTGTTATATTACGATATTTTCGAATTTGTCGTCTCACCGCTGCACCCTTTAGCGGGCAACCCATCACCCACCCTCGAGTCGCTGCGCGACGTTCCCCTCATCATGTTATCGCCCGATACGGTCGGGCGTCGTTTTATCGACGAGGTCTTCCGACAGCACGACATTGAGCCGCACATCGTCATGGAGCTTTCCAGCAGCGAAGAAGTCAAACGGATGGTGGAAATTAATCTGGGCGCCGCGATCATCTCGCGTCAATCGATATTGCGGGAGCTGAAACAGGGTACGCTAAAGGTGGTACCGATTCCTGAGCTTGAAGTGACACATCCGGTTGGTGTCATATACAAATCGAGCCGTTACATCAATTCGGCGATGCAGCAGTTTCTCGGTGACCTGAAAGGCATGCCGGAAACGCATTTCATCAGCTCCGAATAAGCCGCGGGCAGAAGTAGGCGACAAGTCCTCACTACCAGAAAGGAGCAGACACCCGATGAAATTCGATCTTCATACTCATCACTTCCGTTGTGGCCATGCCGACGGGAACATCCGCGAATATATCGAAGCCGGCCTCGCCGCCGGACTAGCGGTGATCGGCATCAGTGACCATACGCCTTACTTCGGCCATGAGGAAGACCAGCCTTTTCCCCGGATCGCCATGGGTAAACAAGCTTTTGCCGGATACGTTGAAGAAGTGTTGAAGCTCAAGCAAGAATATGCCGGCCGAATCGACGTTTTATTGGGAATCGAATCGGATTTCTTCCCGGAACACGTGGGCGCATACCGGAATACGCTAAACCAGTATCCCTTTGATTACGTGATTGGGTCGGTGCACAGCGTCGGAGAGGTAAGCATCTTCAACAAGAATCGTTGGAAGGGCCTTAGCCGCGAGGAGAAAGTGGCCAGCAAGGAAACCTATTACGATCTGATCCGCCAGTCGGCGCGCAGCGGGTTGTTTCAAATTCTGGGCCATATCGATGCGATGAAGGGCAACTACCCGGCATTTACCGACATTCCGGCCGCGCAGGCGATTGACGAGACGTTGAGAACGATTGCGGAGCACCAAATCGCCATCGAGATTAATACCTCCGGGAAAACAAAGCTAAGCGGCGGTTGGTATCCGGACGATTCGATCCTCGAGCGGGCGCTGCATTTTGGCGTTTCCGTGACCTTCGGTTCCGACGCACACACCCCTTTGCGGGTTGGCGATGAATGGGAACAAGTCGCCCGTCGCCTCAAGGAAATCGGCTTTCACGAATGGGTGTATTTCAAGAACAAACAGAAAATCACCGTTCCTCTATAAGCAAAAAAAAGAGAACCCGACGTCTCACGCTCCGGGTTCCAAGAGAAAATATATATTCAAAAGGGGGTCATGTAATAAGTGTACCCCCTTTCTATTAGGGTTTGATCACAGCTATATTTCATTTGTGTAACAAAAGCTATCACTTCCGTTTCAAAGAAACTTCCTTTCAAAGAGATACCTCTTCAGCGGCGTCCCCTCACTCCTTCTTCCTGGCGTAGCGAGGTGACCCGACTCCCGCAGGCCGCATTTCTTCAGGACGCGTTCCGATGCCGGATTATCCGCACTGCAGCGGGCTTCGAGGCAACTAATCCCCAACGTGTCGATAGCGAAATTCATTACGCATTTCACCGCTTCGGTCGCATACCCCTGGTTCCAGTGAGCCGGGGAGATCAGATAGCCGAGCCGAGCCTTATGCCCCTCTACATCCCAATATTGCAGCGAACAGAGTCCGATCCAGTCTCCTTCTCCTTTGCGGATCACGGCAAAATGCAAGTCCCGCAGAAATCGGTACGAGTCTTCGAAATAGCGGTACAAGCGGCCCGGGAACAGCAGTTTCCCCGGATTGATCTCCGTAAATGCGCGTACCACCGGATCGGACATGCAGCGGTGTAACGCCGCCGTATCTTCCGGCAGAAGCTTCCGCAGGATCAACCGCTCGCTCTCCAGCACTGGAAACCGCTGCAGCAGCTGCTCTTTCATGTCCGTCATGTCCCCTCCCCTTGGGTCCGCTCCGATAAGCGATGTACTCTCCCATACCCGTAAAGCACCACATAACAGAATAACGTGATCAGAAAAATCCATTTACAAAACGCCAGCGCATGCTCCACGTTAGCGGCATCGGTAAAATAAGCAGCCGTTTCCCGAAGCACAAATCCCGGATGCCTTAGCAAATCCCAACTGTTCCAGCGGATAAAGCGGCCAAGATAAATGCCGAAGCTGCTAAGCAATAGTACGGTAACGGCAAACGCCCAGCCCACCAACCGGCCAGCCGCTTTTCGTACCAACTGATGCACGGATGCCAGAGATACCGAAGCCAGCGCCAATCCCAGTAATCCAGTAAACAGCAGGGTAAAGAGATGGTCCCAGAACGAAATGTCTTCCCAAAACCGGGTACCCGCTGCAATCGGATAGCGGTTAAACGGGTGCAGCAAATCGGTGATTAAATAGGCGGCATTCGGATAAAAAAACAGCCACAATAACCCCGCCGGCACGCTTAAAGCAAGCTTAGCCGTCCGCGAGGTTAACAAGCTGATCAGATCGAGCAGCACCGCCAGCCCCAGCGGAATCCAGGCCAAAAAGGAGTTCCAAATCAGGAACAGGTAAGGCGGGCGTCCGCCTTCGGGCAGCCGCGTGCTTATGACGTATTTCATTCCGATCATTGTAAAGATGAACAAGATTACATATAAGATCCATTTGTCCGGATAACCAAGATTTTTCCACCGTTGCAAACTCATTCCTCCCGTCTGCCTTATGGTCAGTATACGATTCAGGCTGGCGGATAGTTACCGTCGCAGCGAGCTCTAAGCTCCAGTCTTCATTGTATGGAGACTGGAACTTGTCTCGTCGGCGTGGTATAAAAACGGTATAGATCCTATCGTTTGAATAAGGAGTTTTCGCCCATGCAGCCGTTCACCGCACGAACCATCGAAATTATCTCCGCCATCCCGCAAGGACAAGTGATGACCTATGGTCAGATCGCCGCCGCCGCAGGAAGTCCCCGCGCGGCCAGGCAGGTCGTCCGTATCCTTCACAGCATGAGTGTCAAATACGGTTTACCTTGGTACCGGGTAGTCAACGGGAAGGGAGAAATCGCCTTGCAGGAGGAAGCTGCGGTGCAGGAACAGACTTGGAATCTGGAAGCGGAAGGCGTAGAAGTTCTGCCGGGCGGCCGGATTGACTTGAACCGGTACCAGTACCACCCGGAAAGTGTTAAGGATCATAATCCGTAAGGCTTCAAGGTATTGCCGATATCACGATTCAACTGTTCCGTATCAGGCCCCGGCGCTGAATCATTGGTGAGGGCATACTTCTCCTTCAGCTTCAGTACGTTGTAAACCCGTTCGTCCAACGTTTCCGCCGATATCTTACCGGAGCTGACCGCATCACGGAGCGCCTGGATCACCTGCTTCTCCTTCTCATGATCATGGCCGACCAGCACGATATTCCCGCCAGCCTGAACGAACTGCACGGCAGCGTCAGCGATATCGTAATGTTCGACGATGGCGCCCATCGTCATATCATCGGAAATGATTGTCCCCTCGTATCCAAGCTCCTTCCGCAGCAAATCATCAATCACCGCCTTGGAAAAGGAAGCCGGGTGCTCAGAATCCAGCTTCGGCATGAGCAGATGAGCGATCATGACGACGTCAGCCCCTTCTTGAATGGCCTGCTTAAAGGGCACGAGCTCCAGCTTCCGCAGCCGGGCCAAATCATGTTCAACGACCGGCAACCCGAGATGTGAATCCACGGAAGTATCGCCATGCCCCGGAAAATGCTTCACGACCGGAATGACGTTCTGCTCCCGAATCCCCTTCATAACGGCAATGCCCATACGGCTGACGATCTCCGGCTTCGTGCCGAATGCCCGATCCCCGATCACCGGATTATCCGGGTTGCTGTTAACGTCAAGCACCGGGGCGAAGTCCAGGTTCAGGCCGAAGCCGGCCAGCTCACGGCCCAGGATGCCGCCAATTTGTCCGGCCAATTCTTCGCTGCCTGTGTTCCCGATCTTACGTGCGGTCGGCAGTTTCGCTAGTTCTCCCGGCATTCGGCTAACCCGCCCGCCTTCCTCGTCAACGCTCATAAACAGCGGCACCGGCTGCTTCGCATTCGCGGCTTTCAAGCCGTTAAACAATTCGAGCGCCTGCGTTGTGTCCTGGATATTGTCCTTATAAAAAATAAAGCCCCCAACGTGGTACTCTTCGATAAGTGAGCGGGTCACGTCGTCCGGCTTCGTCCCCTCCATGCCCACCAGAACCAGCTGGCCGATTTTCTCATCGGTGCTTAGCTGGGCCAGCAGCTCGGCTGTTGGATCGGGCGGCGTCTCCGGTGTGTCCGGCGCTTCAGGAGTGGATGGTGACGCCTCCCCCTGGTTTGCCCCCGGACCGCCATTTCCATTACCTTCGCTAGCGGAAGGCGCAGGATGGTCCGCCGCTCCCTGTCTAGCGGAGCATCCTGCGATCAAGAGGACAGCCAGCAGGAGCAGGCTGGCGACTTTCCAGATGCTTTTACTCTTAGGCTGTGTGTTCATCCTGTCCATTCGTCCGCCTCCGTTCGTTTTATGAGTGTACTTCCTTCGTTCGCAGATTTCAGCCCTGCTTCCATTTCTTCTCCGCAATGGACGGCACGAAGCTCTCCATTTGGGACAATAACTCCCCCGGATCCTCGGCTAGATTGAGCAAGGATTCATGCCCGGGGTGTACAAACCCCGCCCGGACGCAAGAATTCACCAGCTCCATCAGCGGTTCGTAATAACCCTGTACATTAAGGACGCCGACCGGCTTCTGGTGAATCCCGATTTGCAGCCAGCATAGCACCTCAAACAGCTCCTCCAGCGTACCAAAACCGCCAGGTAAGGCGATAAATCCGTCGGCCATTTCGCTCATTTTCGCCTTGCGGGCATGCATCCCTTCAACTTCGATAAACTGCGTCAGCCCCGGATGGGCCATTTCACCGTGGATCAAACCGGAGGGCATGACACCAACCGCTTCCCCGCCAGTTGACAAGACCGCATCCGCTACCGTACCCATCAGACCGTGCCTGGATCCCCCAAAGATTAAGCGGTATCCCCTTTGTGCCATAACAATCCCCAGTTGTTCCGCCTTCAAGCGGAATTGCTCATCTTCGCCAAACCGCGAGCCGGCAAATACGCAAATCGATTTCATCCTCTTCCCTCCTGCAAGATGAATAAGAACTACTCCCTATCAAGCGAATCCAAATGCCCGCCGGCAAGATCCCAACGATGGCTGAATTTTGCCAGCCGTGGGTGCGGATGACCCGGCTCAGCTGCAAGCAGAAGCCGGATCTTGACGATCCATTCCTCAAAAGAGGAGAAGGAGGCAAACTGGTTCGCCATCTCCGGCGTGAGATATAGAAAATGTGGCGCTGGATAGACCTCGGTCAAATGACGAAGGGCGGCGTCGATGGGCGTGTACTTTTTTCGCTTCCCTTCCCAACCCTCTACAGCGATGGGCAGCCGGGTTCCCTCCTGGTCCCGTCTCCATTCATGAAGCCGATCTTCCCTTCGATAGAAGGGGCCCACCGGTTCTTTGGCCATCCGTCTCACCGTTTCTTCATGCAGCGGGTAGAGAACCAACTTTTTAAACTTACGGTTCTCCGCCTCTTCGGCAGCCCGCGTGAGCCCTTCGTCCGAAATATGCTCAAAGGAATCGTAAAAGATCAGTGTGCCTTTCCGGCTCGGGGCCGGGGGCTCGTAACCATAAGGCACCTGAATGTTCTGTCTCAAGCCGCTTCCTCCTCGGTGCGTAAATTGGGATATATGGATTAGATTGCCCTATTTTGAGAAAAGCTATCGAATTCCCCGGTTGATAAAATTAGGCGAGACTGGCGTCATTCCCAATTCCCGAGACCAAACGGACAACTGCCCGATATGATGGATTTCGTGGGCGATGACATGGCGAAGGATTTCGCCTTGCGTAAACTCTCTCCCCCATGGATCGGTGATAAGCAATCCGTCCATTTCGTTGGTCCAAGTTTGAAGAAATGCCTCAACTTCCGTATGAAAGGAGTCCGAAAGCTTTTTTACCAATTCTAAGGACATAAAAGATTTAAAATCCTCCTGGAAATCCGGTTTCCCTTGGATAGAGCGGATCCAGCTCCACTCCACGTCGGCGATGTGAAACAGCGTCTGCAGGATATTCCCAACACCACCCACTCGCTTGCGCAACAGTTCTTCTTCTGAGACGTTCTCGCACCAGACAAACCATTCGTCCCGGACCTGCCAGTTATATTGAAACATCTTTAGCATCGATCTGACTCCTCTCCTGTAAAGGCTGCCTCGAAACTTCTTCATTTCTCGGCGGTAACCTGATTTTACCATAAGTATCTGGACCAATTCAGCCCGCGAAATGTAAAATAAGCCCCCGGACATGCTGTCGCGGGAGCTTTTGGGGTTCACACATGAAATTAGCGCTATCGATCCTTTCCGACTTCCGGCGAATTGGCGGCATAGGCTTCGGCCGCAGCCAACAAATAATACGCCAACCCGGTTTGTTGTCCTTCCAGCATCGCGCGGTGGAATTCGTCACTGAGGAAAAATCGAGCTTGGGCTGCGAAATCCGCAGGAGTTGCGGGATGGTCGTGCTTCTTCATAAAAGCTAGATGGTCGTCGATGAAATGCCGGATTCCCTCATCCTGGTGGGATATTCCGGAACGTAAGGCCTCCGCTACTTTGCTTGTAAATTCCATTGCCTCCTTGGCTTGCTCGTTCAGTTCCGGCACATCGATGGGTTGAGGCCCCGGGACCTCCACTCCGTAGGTATGGCTCAAATACTCCTCCTGCTCTCGCAAGGCCTCACGCCACTCCGCTTCATCGGCAAAACCAACAAACAATTCCTCGCCTGTTAGCTCTTCTCCTGAAGCTGTACTCTCTATCGACTTCTCCAGCGTCTGCAGAATGGAGTCCAGCCTCCGCTTTCGGCTGCGCAACAGTTCCCGTTGCTCCGCCAAAATGTCGCCGCGTTTCCGCTCCTCTTCCAGCAGCGACTGGATCTGCGCCAGTGGCAGCTCCAGTTCCCGGTAGAACAGGATCTCCTGAAGCCGCTTCAGTTCCCGTTCGCCATATAACCGATAGCCGGCTTCACTGATATCCTGCGGCTTCAATAAGCCAATCTTGTGGTAATGATGCAGCGTCTTGATCGTCACTCCCGAAAGATCCGATACCTCTTTGACGGTGTACAACATCGAACATCTCCTCCTTTTTCTTGACGGTCTCGTCGTTGTTCCGCATCGGCCTCACGACGTCCGCCTATTGAGCGTAAGGCCTCCTCAAAGGGGAGAGTCAACAGGCGGACGGCCTAGTAAATAAATGGAAATCTAACATCTATTTTTCGCGAAAGGTGGTATGAGGGCATCACTAGTTGGAAAAAAGGCAGTTAATATAGGAAAAGTTAGCGCTCCAAGGTCAATTGGCGCAAATTAGTTGTAGGATTTCCAATTAAAGTGAAACGTTGACGCAGGATAGAGTCATGAAGTGGAAGATATCCAATTAGCCGCTCCAGTTCCTCTTCCAGCCAAGCTTACAAAAAAGAGAGGCCTCATGGCCTCTCTCTGCCTTCTCCATTCACATACCGGCGTTATTCCAAGCCGATCGCCTGGTCGGTTTTGCCTTGTAGCTTCACCAATCTCATGAGGATAGAGGCGGCTTCGGCTTTGGTGACAGGGCGCTGCGGGTTGAATTTGCCGTTTTGCCCCTGCAGCAAACCAAGTCGTACCGCGATGGCGACTTCGCCAGGCCGGGTGATTTTCTCCGCATCGCTAAACTGAGGGTTCAATACGTCTTTCTCATAGAAGTTGGCCAGCCGATCGTATTTGACGATCGAAGTCAGCAAGACGGCCAGTTGTTCCCGCGTCAGCACCTTATCCAATTGCGAAGGGTCAATAGTATCAATCCATCCTAGCTCAGCGGCGTAACTCATCACCTGATAATACGGATGGTCTACCGGTATACCGGCCTTTGCTGCGGTAGAGGAAGCCTGCACGTAACCGGTATAATAAGGATTTGCCGCCTTGACGGCATAGGTAAACCATTCGCCCACTGTAATCGATTCGTCCGGTTTCAGGTTTCCTTGGTCATCCGGTTCAAGAATCCGATATTGGATCAAAGTCTTTAAATCCGCTTCCGCCCAATGTCCTTTCAGATCCTTAGGTTCTACGTTGCCCCCCATTTGTTCCGTACGGAGGTCCTCAAAGGTGGTCACCCATTTCCCGGTCACGGCATTCAACACCTGATAAGCCTTTGATGCCTCCTTGGACTGCGGGGAATACACCAGGTAAACCTTCGGCTCTACGTAAGTATTATCGATGGTATACCCGCCGATTTGGGAATATTGCAATTCCAATTCATAATTGTCCAAATACGATTTGAGCGCTTGCTCGGCAGTCACGGTCACGGCCTTGCCGTCAGGCATCTTCGCCGGAACTTCGCCGCGGTTAATCGAATAGAAGAACAATCGGCCGTAGGCGTCGACCGTAATCGATACTCCTCCGCTGAGCACCGGAATGTCGTTCACGTAACGATTCAGCTCGAAGCGGTATTGCTCCCCGTTCGAGAGACGGCTCCAAGTCTCCCCACGTTCCATCAGCTTTAAATCCCGACTCGCTTGCGGATACAGCTGATTCACCCACTCCAGGGCACGCTGCTTCGCTTGGTCGTAGTTCAATTTAGCTGCTCCCGAAGGGGGTGCCAACGGCTCGCGCGGCTCCCCGTAATTATAAGATTCAATCTGGAATTCCAGGATTTGTCCGGTCAAGGCATCGACCGTTGCGGAAGTTTGCGCGGGGAAATAGAAAGGTCCCGCCATGTTTTGGCGCTCCTCTTCCCATCTTAAGCGCCACGTCTTCCGCTCCGGATTCTGATAATCCTTGCCTAGGTTCGGATAACTGAGCTTCCGTCCTTCCGGAATAAAGACGATTTGTTCCACCAACTTGGCGGCCTCGTCGGATGTCAATTCCGTCGTGGACGTCCTTGGCTGGAACAGCTTGGTCCCCATCGGCACGTCGCTGTAGGTTACCTTTGTGGCGGTGATCTCTTCGCCCTCGCTGTTAATCTTATATCCGGTCAGCGCGTTGATGGGCTGGGTAGCGTCTGAGGCTGGCCCCCAGGCTAGGACCCAATCCGATATGGCGCCGTTCTTGTACAACGGGACATAGCCAAGCTCAACCTGGAACTCTTCCCGGAGCTTCTTCTCCGCATCGGCTTTCGATACCGTCGGTATGGAGGAGGGATAATCCAGCTTCTCCCCTGGCCGGCTGAATTGCGTCACTTCTCCATCGCCGGTAATCGTGATATTGATCGATTCAAAACCGGAGGGCAGACCGTTCTTCAGAATACTGAAATTGAAGTTATAATTCACGGGACCAAATAAAGTCTGTGCATCCGAGTAAAACATCGAATCGCTTTCCTTCACCTCGTCCACAGATAATGATGGAACAACTTTGGCGATAAAAGCCCTCGCCTTCTCCAAGGCCTGCTCTCTCGTAATTTTCGGAGGATAATACGACTTGTTGCCTTCCCGCGGAAAGCTGATGTATGTATGAATCAAGTCCCCCGTGATCGCGTCGACTTGGCTGCTAAAGCCATAGCTTCCATTCCCTACTTCTACTTGCCATTGGATGGTCCATACATCTTGATTACTTGGAGCCGGGTAGACATTATTCACGCCATAATCCACCTGCGATACTGTGGCGGCTTCCAAAGCCGGAAACCACTCCCGAACCTTGGCAATGGCCAGTTCTTTTGTGATTTTCGCTTTGGACGGATCTGCTGCTCTGTTCCCCGATTTGGACGAGCCGGTACCAGCATTTCCCGAATCTACGACGACCGTAGTTGTTGAAGTTGAGGATGCCGCTACTTCCTCCGCGAACGCCGCACCTTGCGGCAAAGCCACTGAAAGCGCAACCAATCCAACGAATGCTAGTTTGGCCGACGACTTCCTGCCAGCTGCCTTGCCGACTTTATTAACCTGATGCTTCAACCGTTTCACCTTCCCACTTTTCCCAATATATTCTTCCTCTCTATTGTAAAGCCGATTGTCTGTATTTTCCATCCCAAAAACATTGTCGGCAAAAATACAGCCCGCAGAACCACCTGCGAGCTGTTTAGAAACTTACAAGATTCAAACCGGCTGAGGCAATAACCGTTCCGCCTCCGTGACCGCCTCATCAACCGAGCCCGCACGAATCACTGTAAAATCAGCGTCTTCGTATTGATTCTCCGTGTGAGCGTATCTTGGATCATAATAGTAAATCAGCAGCAGTTCAACCGCCCGGTCGTAACGGCCTGCGAGCAAGCTTTGTTCGATTTCCGCAGCAATTGGCGTGTGAATCTTCGATTTGATCTTGCGGAACGCTTGCAGGCAGGCCTCTGGATTGTTCCAGGGCTCGTAATCCTCCAAAATGATCTGCACGCGGACGTCCGTCGGCAGATCGATACGAATGTGACGGCCCTGTTCTTTCTTCGCCATGAGAAAATCGGGTACGACCACCTTGCCGATCCGTTTGCTTTCCGCTTCCATTAGCACATAAGGAGCTTCGCGATATCGCGACAGGTCCTCCAACAGCAGGGAGTCGAACATCTTTTGGTTACGGGCTTGCAATCCGATTTGGCCAAATACCGATCCCCGATGCCCGGCCATCCCTTCCAGATCCATAACGGGATACCCTTGTTCCTGAAGTTTTCGCAGCAGCAGCGTCTTACCGCTTCCTGTATTCCCGTGGATCACCGTCAAATCGGGGGCGAATTCCATCCCCTCCAGCGTGCTGACAACCCACTGGCGATAAGCCCGGTATCCACCGGCCAGTCGGTAGGTGTGAATGTCCATGAGGCTGAGCAGCGTAGCTGTCGTACGGCTACGCATGCCTCCGCGCCAGCAAAACACCGCTTTTCGCCCGGAAATTTCCGCAAACTTCCGAACAAAGTCCGGCAGCTTGGCCGAAACGACTTCAAGCCCGCGTTGTTTGGCGGCATCCACGCTCACTTGCTTATATAAAGTTCCGATTTCCGCCCGTTCCTGATCGTCAAAGAGCGGAATATTCAAGCTGCCCGGAATCGTTGATTCAGCAAACTCGGAAGGGGACCTCACGTCGATCATCGTAATCGCCTTACCGCCCTCTTTCTGATTCGCCCATTCCTCCAGCTCTAAATCCTGAAACATATCCAATGCCGCAAACCCCTTCCTACGCTTCCACCACGATACGACCCGGGTGTTCTTCGGTGACCTTACCGATCAAGCTTGCCTCGACGCCGGCTTTCCGCAGTTCAGCCAACAGTTGTTCGCTTTGGTCCGGGTTCACCGAGATCAGCAATCCACCGGACGTAACCGCATCGCACAAAATATAGCGGTCGGTCTGGTCCAACGAATCCGGGAACGTGATGTCCGCCTCCACGTGGGCATAATTGTTTTTGGTCCCCCCAGGGACAAACCCTTGCTCCGCCAATTCGCGCACGCGCGGAAGCACGGGTACGCTTCCTTGCGAGATGGTGATCCCCGTGCCGCTGCCCTTCGCCATTTCCAGGGCATGGCCCATTAAGCCAAAACCGGTCACATCCGTACAAGCATGCACGTCATACGGCTCCATCACTTCAGCAGCCGTCTTGTTCAGCGTAGCCATGACCGTGGTGACCCGCTGCGTCTCTTCTGCCGTCAACTGATCCTTCTTGATCGAGGTGGTCATAATGCCGACTCCGATCGGTTTCGTCAGGATCAGCTTGTCCCCCGGCTTGGCGCCGGCATTCGTTCTAACCTTATCCGGGTGCACAAGCCCCGTAACGGCTAAGCCGAATTTCGGCTCCTTATCGTCGATGGAATGGCCGCCTACCAGCGTTGCCCCAGCTTCCTGAACCTTGTCCCCCGCGCCG
Organism: Paenibacillus sp. FSL R7-0216; assembly: GCF_037969915.1. Lineage (NCBI taxonomy): Bacteria > Bacillati > Bacillota > Bacilli > Caryophanales > Paenibacillaceae > Paenibacillus > Paenibacillus sp. FSL R7-0216. The sequence goes on from NZ_CP150222.1 coordinate 4,019,282, forward strand.
CACAGGATGTCAGCCAGGATGCTTTTATCCAATGTAGAAATAGGAAATGCCACGATGTTCAGCACCGTGAGCGGCTTACCGCCCATGGCGTAAATATCGCTGAGCGCGTTCGCTGCGGCGATTTGCCCGAACGAATACGGATCGTCAACGATCGGCGTAAAGAAATCGACTGTCTGCACTAGCGCCAGTTCATCGTTTAACCGGTAAACCCCGGCATCATCGCTTGTATCGAGGCCCACCAACAAATCCGGATTCGGCACCGTAGGCGGGAGGCTCCGAATGACCTGCATCAGGTCAGCCGGGCCGATTTTGCAGCCGCAGCCTCCTTTGCTGGATAAAGACGTTAATTTTATCGGTTCAGCTGTAGACATGCTTGATCACAATCCTTCCCTATATCTTTAATAGGATCCCCTAGTTCATGCTATATTTAAGCGTACTCCAGTTGCGGTACAAAAGGCAACCTGTTCGGTCGTAGCAACGGCACGTATCCGAATATAGTCCGCTTGCCATCGTGTGATATACTATATTTCGTGCTCTAGCTCAAATCTAAACGTTCGTGGAGGGAAACAAAACATATGGTTTCGTCATCAAGTGGCAACTACCCGCAGCAACAGCCGCATGGATTTCATAAAGGCAGAACTGCGTTATTCATCATTCTGTTCCTCATCATAGCCATCGCCGGCTTAAGTTATGTCAAGTGGTGGCCTTACTACGGAAAAGCGTTCAAGGCCGTCACCGAGCATACGATTGGCTCTTCCATTCTCGGAGCGGACGCTTCCGGCCCGATTTCGTGGAGTGGAGCGCTCGATTACGCGGCAGCCTACTTCAAATCGGTATGGAAGGCAGCGGTACTGGGCATTTTGCTCGGCTCGCTCGTTCAAGTATTGCTGCCGGCTCAGTGGCTTTATAAAGTACTCGGCAGCAGCCGGTTTAAGAGTACCTTCCTCGGCGGCCTCGTCTCCTTGCCGGGGATGATGTGCACCTGCTGCGCGGCGCCGATTGCTGCCGGCCTGCGCAAACGCAACGTGTCCGTAGGTGCGAGTCTGGCCTTCTGGATCGGCAATCCGGTGCTCAACCCGGCCACGCTGATCTTCATGACCTTCGTGTTGTCCTGGAAGTTCACCTTGCTTCGTCTCGTCTTCGGTATCGTGCTCACGTTTGGTGTCAGTTATTTCGCCAACCGGCTAGCTAAAGGCCAGCAAGTCCCCGCTCCGGCGGAAATGGAGCAAGCGGAGGCCGCAGCCGAGCTGAAGGAAGAGGGACCGTTTGCCTTGCGTTGGCTGAAAAGCCTTGGGATGATGATCCTGAATGTCGTTCCGGCGTATCTATTGTCCGTCTTGTTGCTTGGCGCTTTCCAAGGCGTCCTATTCCCGGTGGAACTCGGAGGCGGCATTCTGGCCATCCTGTTGTTCGCCCTCGTTGGCACGTTGTTCGTCATCCCTACGGCGGCGGAAATTCCGATCATTCAATCGTTCACCGCGCTTGGACTCGGTGCAGGCCCGGCGGCAGCCCTGCTGCTTACGCTGCCAGCCATTAGCCTGCCGTCCTTGCTGATGGTCTCGCGCTCGTTCCCGCGTAAGGTGCTGGGCTTCGTGTTCGCCTCGGTGGTCATCCTTGGTATTGTTGCTGGAGTCGTAGGCGCCTGGGTGTTGTAAAAAGATAAAGGGAGCCGTGAATGAATCACGGCTCCCTTTTTTTATTGATCTTTCCCGCCCCCCGCAACGGGAACGAGCTTATACAGTTTGGACTCGGCCCCTTGCAGCCGGGCATGCAGTTCGGTCTTCGCCCGCGTCTCCTCGCCGGTCCACAGATCCGTCACGCGGAAGCCGGAGCGGCCTTTGTTGTCCATCGCGGCCCGTTCGAAATTAATCGTGCGCTCCGCCGGCTCGTTCGTGAAGTTAAACAACGCGAGGTAGTACACGCCGCCATCCTTCAGAATATAGGCGTCAGCCGCTGCGGTTCCGGTATTGCCTTCGATCGGACGGAACGCTTGCCCCATCTTGGCTACCGCGTTAACGGCCGGATTGACCAGCAGCTTCTCCATGTAATCACGAGCAAGCGGATCAGCAACATCATCCGAGTTCAGGAACACGGTACCGGAAATCGCCGCCGCGTTCACGCGGGTTTGCGCACCGAGCAGTGAGCCGCCTTTCACCAGCGTCATGTAGTCCGGATCCGTGTAGGGGTAGATCGTGCCGTTCTGCCACCAGCCATAGGTCAAGTTATTCAACTGGTATTCGGTGCTGCCCAGCGAACCATCTACGTCGCAGGAGATCCGCCGGCTATGCGCGTATTGACTCGGGAAGAGTGGAGCGATCGAAGCGCTGATAAACATCGAACCGTCCAAGGCATTCACGATATAGGCCATGCCTTCATGGTAAGCCTGGATGCCTGTAGACGCCTGGGAGTTGTAGTGCTGGCCTTCCAATGAGCCGTGGCTCAGGAAATCCAGCTTAATATACTCGAACCCATGCTCCTTAAAGCGATTCACGTAATAGTCGATCCGTTGCTTCGTGCCCGGATGGGTCGGATCGACGGCGTAGGCGCCGTCCAGCTTCGGCAGCGGATTCCCTTGCGCATCGCGCAGCACGATGTCGCCATAGGTGTACTTTCCGTCCGTCCCCTCCACCGGTTGGTTCAAATTATCGCCCCAGTAGACGAAGGGGCCATAATAGATGCCGGCTTTTTGACCGTTAGCCTGAATATGTTTGACCAGTTGGCCTAGCTGCTCCTCGTTCATGTTGTCCCAATAAGAATCGAGATTGATATAAAGCTGGCCGTCGTTATTATACGACTTCCCTTGTAAATTCTCCTTAAAGTAATCAGAGGTCTCGATGGCCTTGTCGTAGGTTAAGTTGCTGCCGACGGCTCCCCAACTGTTCCAACCGACTGGAACCCCTTGCGGAACCTCCGGACCGAAAGCGAGCGGCGGCGTTTCCGCAGCATTCGCCTTCCCGTACGTCTCCATCCCGTCCCGATAGTCGGCAAAGTAACCGACAAACACTTTTGGGGAAGCTATCGTCGTCCCGTTGACCTTGGCATGAGGCAACGAATCGTGTGTTGAGGCCAGGGAGGAGAAGCCGCCATAAACGTTCAGCTTATTCAGCCGATCGTTCGAGCCGCTCCAATAAATGCCCGTTTTCCACGTATCGTGGCTGACCGAACCCACCACAAAACCGCGGCGGCTGTCATTATCGAAGATCGCCGTCAGTTCCGAGCTTTCGTAATTTTGGTTGTTCAAATCCGTATTGATCGTCTTGGACAGATACCGCGACCACGCATCGTTATCGAATGGGGTTACCAGCACCCGGTTATCACCGTACTGGCCGATATCGACCCCGCCGCGTCGATCCACGATGAGCGGTGCGATATAGTTCGTCTCCATCGGCGTGGACTGCTCTGCAATGACTTGAGTGAGCAGGTAATCTTTTTGTTCATAAATATAATAGATTTGCTTAATTAGCGGCAGGCCGTCTTGCTTATTGCTCACCGTCACTTTGACTCCTTTGCCGCCCCGATCCTGGAACCGTTCTACCTCTTCCATCTTAAACTCGTGTTTAGCATAATCTTTACTGGTTAAATAACGATCCAACTGCAAGGAGCTATACGCCCCCTGGATCTTCGCTTCTTCTCCCCGTGCTTTCCAGCTATACGCCGACAGGCCGGTTTCCGTATTGTATAGCAGCTTTAGACTGCCGCTCGAAACGCTCATCCCTTTGGTGTGCCGAGTGACCGAGATCGAGCCATATTTCTCCGTTTTCACCGGAGCGCCAAGATTCAGGTCTTCGTTATCCCCCGGGCCCGTTCCCGGATCTGAAGGCGATACGAAGGCCAAGTCGATCTTGTCCAAATCCGGAGCATACCCTCCATCATCGTCAAAAGATAACGTATTGGCGCCCGCCTGCAAACGAACTTCGAAATCGAAAACGCCAACCGTATTCCAATCCTTCGTGGCCGGCGGCGTGAATCGCTCCCGTTCTCCGCCATTGACACTGATCATAAACGAGCGGGTGTCTCCGGATATATAGGACAAGCTTAGTTTATAAACGCCAGCTTCCGCTACGCGGACGTCATTAAACTGCATCGCCGAGCCCTGGTAGAGATTGCCTACCTTAACTCCGCCGGAGCAGGGGTCGCACGAGACCGGCCCGGCTTTGCCGGAATAAGAATTTGTCGGCGCCTCCGCCTCAAACGAATAAACCGCCCCCGCTTCTTGTGGGCTCGCCGCCTCGGCGGCAGCCCGCATTGGGGCGTCCGCACCTCCGGTCATCGAACATGCCAGTATCGCGATCAGCAGGTATCGCAACACCGTCTGCAACTTCCACTTCTTCGCTGTCTCAGCCTTCACGAATCATCCATCCTTTCGTCGGGTAAGTTCGATTACGAACCTCATGTTAGAATAGACAGCGCTTTCTATCTATACCTCAAAATGCCGATTTATAGCTGAAAGTAAAGTTCTTTTCCAATTGAAGGGCTACAGACGTAACAAAAAAAACAGCCCGACGTCCCACTCGGGACTTTCGGGCTGTTATTACGGAAATACGCTTGGAACTAAAGGTCCAGCTTCGTTCTTAAGGCGGTAATATGCGCGAGATGATGATTTCCGTGCCAGGCGTAATTGCCGAGGGTATAGGCCAAGCGGGTCGTCTCGCCCGATTCGGGGTGATGTAACTTGCGCTCATAATCGGCGTCGCCCAGCGATTTCAACAGGTTAGTCCAGCGGCGGTGCAGCGCTTCGAGCAGAAGCAGCGAAACCTCAATTTCTCCCTCGTAGTCTGCCAGCGTCGCCCAGCGGTCTTCGAAGTAAGGCCGGATCGTCGGCGTCTCTTCGGTTAAGGCCAGTTTAAAACGGGTATAGGCATTGATGTGGCTGTCGGCCAGATGATGCACGACCTGGCGCAAGGTCCAGCCTCCCTCGCGGTAGGGTAGGTTCAGTTGATCTTCGCTCAAACCCGCTACGGCTTGCCTTAATCGCGCCGGCAGCGACTCGATTTCGCGAATCCACTGCTCCCGCTGCGCTGCGTTAATCTCGCCTTCGAATGCAAATTTGCCTATAGGGTATCTAGGGTCCATCTCTAGGTTCGCCTCCTGTTCAGGAATAAACTGCCACTTTCTTGTTGATTCATTTATACCTGATCAAGATCGCCTTGTCGATATCCTATTCCGTAGAGAAGAAGATCCCCTCCTTTTTAATTTGGGCCGAAGGATCAAAATCGGCAACAACCAGAATGTCCATATGCCTCGCCTGGCGGAGCAATAGGGAGACCACGTCGCCCCTCCACAACCGCTGCCAACGGTTTCTTCCCGATTGGCCAAGGATCATTTGCGTACTTCCGAGTTCGTCGGCCTTGCGGACAAGCGCTTCCCCAAGCTTTCGTGTACGGGGTCCCTTCTGCATCTCGAAGGTTCCGCCCAGCCGGCGGGTAAGCCTCTCGATCGCCTGAAGCCGTTCCTGCTCCTGCGGCGTGAATCCACTCCCGTTATGCCGGTAAAAAACATGCCAACTTGCCTTCAGCCGGTAGGCAATCCGGAAGCCGCGCCGAATTAAACGCTCAGCTCCGGAACTCAACGTAACCCCTACGAAGATCATTTCTTCCCGGTTTGCGCCTCCCCGCAGCGGGCTGCGGCGCTGCCAGGATTCCAGCCGTTCGTCGACGTCGTCGGCGAGTTCCCGAAGCGCAAGTTCGCGCAGGGCGATCAAATTGCCGGTTTTGAAAAAATTCCCGAGTGCCTGGTCCACTTTGTCCATCGCGTAGATTTTGCCTTCACGCATCCGTTGCTGCAAGGCTTTGGGGGCAACGTCGATCAGTTCGACTTCATCGGCTTGGCGAAGGATGAAATCCGGTACGGTCTCCCGGACCCGAACGCCGGTGATCTGTTCGACCGCGTCGTTCAGACTTTCGAGATGCTGAATATTCATGGTCGAAATCACCGAAATGCCTGCCTCCAAAATTTCCAAAACGTCTTCGTACCGCTTCTTATGCTTGCTTCCGGGCATGTTCGTATGAGCTAGCTCGTCAACCAGCACGACTTCCGGATTCCGGGCAAGGATTGACGCCGTATCCATCTCTTCCAGTTGGGTCCCGCGATAATCAAGTACAGCGCGGGAGAACGACGGCAACGCCCCGACCTGGGCCGTGGTTTCGTCACGTCCATGGGTTTCGAGCAGTCCGATGCGTACGTCGATCCCTTTTTTGCGCAAATCGTTGCCCTCCCGAAGCATCGTATACGTCTTGCCGACGCCGGGAGCAGCCCCGATGTATACCTTGAACCTGCCGCGGCGAATCCGGCCGATTTGCTGCTCCACTTCCGCTTCGCTCAACCGGCGGTACGGCTCGGCGGCTCCGTGTTCCTCGCGGGTTTTCGCCGGAAGGATGCGTTCTCCCTCCGTTTCAGCCCGGTCCGCCACTACGAAGATGTCCACGTTTTTCGTTTGCTTCAGGATATCCCCAACGATCGAGCCTTGCCATAATTCCTGCATCCGGGTTTGCTTGGAGTGGCCCAACACGATCCGGGTGACCCGATGCTCCAAAGCGTAACGGACCAGTGCCTGCGGCAGCATCCTCCTGGTGGGAAGGGGGAGTTCGGCAAATTTGGCTCCCACCTTCTCCGACAACTGCGTCAGCGAGCGTTTGAAGGTCGCAGCTTCCGGCGACAGCTTGCGACGCGGGTTCACGAACGTGACCACGAGCATATCGCCGTTTAACCGTCTCGCAATTTGTTGTCCCCTTCGCACATAGATCGATCCATTCCAGTGATATTGGGCCGACACCAAAATCCGTTCCGCCACGCCCGCCGCCCCGATCAAGCCCTGCTCCTCGCGGTGTTTCTCCAGCGTATCGTTGACGCCTTCGGCCATCCAGCGTAGGGCCAGCTCGCGCAACACGCCGAGATTCCCGCGATTGAACACCGCCTTGTCCGGGATGTTACGCAAATGGCCCGCGGCGAACCGCTGGAGCAGCGTCTCCGGAGATACGTCGATCAGCCGCACCTCGTCGGCTAACTCCAGGGTCCCCTCCGGGACGGTATCTTTGACGTCAATGCCGATGAGCTTCTGCACCAGCTCCGTCATCCCGCGAAGCTCATAAATGTTCACCGTCGTAATGATGCTGATGCCGTGGCCGAGCAAATAATGAATATCCTCTAAACGCGTCGGAAACGACGCCCCTTCGCGGTTCGCATGCGCCAAGCCGTCTACCAGCACCACCTCCGGGTTGCGTCGAACCAAGGCGTCGAGATTCAAATCCTTTTTCTCCATACCATCCTGCTTCCAGTGGATGCTGGGAACCCGCTCCAACCCAGCCAATTGCTCCACGGTCTCCGGCCTTTGAAGCGTCGATACGGCGCATATGACCACGTCGATGCCCTCCGCCTTCAGCATTTGCCCTTCTCTCAGCATGTGGTACGTTTTTCCCGATCCGTTGACGGCTCCAACATACACCTTCAAGCGCCCCCGATGCAGCTCGTAAATCGACTTTAGGATTTCTTCGGGCGATTTTCGTTTAAAGCTTTGCAAAATGCAATGCCCCCCACCGCAAAACGTAAGATCCCTGCTTGAAAATCGCTTTTCAAGCAGGGGATTGGTTATTGCGCAATTCTTTGCTGAACTTCGATATTGAGCTGCAAAACGTTCACTCCCGGTTCGCCTAAAAACCCGAGATCCCGTCCCCGGGTATGGTCTCGGACCATCCGTTCCAGTTCTTCCGCTGCGATTCCCGTGGCTTGGCTGACTCGCGGGATTTGCGCTCGGGCCGCTTCCGGACTGATCTCCGGATCAAGGCCCGAACCGGAGTTCGTGATCAAGTCGATCGGCAGCTCGTTCAACGGGACCTTCGGATTTTCTTGCTTCCATGCTTCCACCGCGTCCGTCATCCGTTGAAGCAGATCCGGGTTGGACGGCGCATAGTTTGGCGTTCCCGAGGCCCCCGCGTCATATTCGATGCTGGACACCCGACCGTGAAAAAACGAAGGATCCGTAAAGCTTTGGCCAATCAGCCGCGAGCCGACGACTTCTTGGCTTTCATTATAAATCAGGCTTCCATTTGCCTTATCCGGCATTGCCGCCTGGGCAATCCCCAGCACCGCCAACTGATACAGCAAAATTACCGCCATCAACACGACGCTGGCGCGCAGCATCATCCAAATCGTTCGCATGGCTTACCATCCCTTCAAGAAATATCAAATCCATAAGTGGACAAGCATATCGATGATTTTGATCCCCGCAAACGGAGCAATCACGCCGCCTACTCCGTAAATGAACAGATTGCGCGCCAGCAGCTTGGAGGAACTCATCGGCTTGTAAGCAATCCCTTTCATGGCGAGCGGGATCAACAGCGGAATAATGATTGCGTTAAAAATCAACGCCGAGATGATCGCCGAATCGGGAGAACCTAGCCGCATGACATTGAGAACCCCCATCTCGGGAATCGCCAGCATAAACATGGCCGGGATAATCGCAAAATACTTGGCAACGTCATTGGCGATGCTGAACGTGGTTAAGGCGCCGCGGGTCATCAGCAGCTGTTTGCCGATCGACACGACCTCGATGATCTTCGACGGGTCGGAGTCCAGATCGACCATATTGGCTGCTTCCTTCGCGGCTACGGTGCCGCTGTTCATGGCGATTCCGACATCCGCTTGGGCCAGCGCCGGGGCATCGTTCGTCCCGTCGCCCGTCATCGCCACAAGCTTTCCTTCGGCTTGCTCCTTACGGATGACAGCGATCTTATCCTCCGGCTTGCTCTCCGCGATATAGCCGTCCACGCCGGCCTCCCGCGCGATCGTCGCTGCCGTAAGCGGGTTATCGCCCGTGCACATGATCGTTTTAATCCCCATCTCCCGCATCTGTTCGAACCGCTCCCGCATCCCGGGTTTCACGGTATCCTTCAAATAAATCAGACCGTAGACGAAGTGATCGACCGCTACCGCTAATGGAGTGCCCCCCGCCGTCGCAATCGCATCGCTGTTTAGATCTAGATCGTCGGGGATTTGCCCGCCTTGGGCGATGACCCATTTCTTGACGGCATCCACCGCCCCTTTCCGTACCTTCCGGCCGTCCCGCAAATCGATGCCGCTCATCCGGGTTTCCGCTTTGAAATCAATGAATTCCCCGCCGTCCGCAAGGCCAGCGTCATAACCCAAGCCTTGTTTTCTCATCAACTCCAACACCGAACGCCCCTCCGGCGTATCATCCTTGACGGAACTGATCGCCGCCCAGGCGGAGACATCCGCCAGGCCTGCCCCGCCAACCGGCACAAATTCGCTGGCCATCCGGTTCCCGTACGTGATCGTCCCGGTTTTATCCAATATAATCGTATTGATGTCCCCGGCCGCTTCGACGGCTTTCCCGGACATCGCCAGGACGTTGAATTGCGTTACGCGATCCATTCCCGCAATCCCGATGGCCGACAGCAAGCCGCCGATGGTCGTTGGTATCAAGCAAACCAGCAAGGCGATCAATATGGGGACTTCGATCCGGATACCCAGGTAATTCCCAAAGAACGGCAGCGTGACCACCACGATCAAGAAGATCAAGGTCAAGCTAATCAAAACGGTATTCAATGCGATTTCGTTCGGCGTCTTTTGGCGTTTCGCCCCTTCGACCAACGAGATCATCCGGTCGAGGAAGGACTCGCCGGGGTCACTGGAGATCCTCACCTTGATTTGGTCGCTGATCACCTTCGTGCCGCCGGTTACGGAACTGAAGTCTCCGCCGGCCTCCTTGATCACCGGCGCCGATTCGCCGGTGATGGCCGACTCGTCGACAGAAGCCAGTCCCTCCACCACTTCGCCGTCCCCCGGAATCATTTCGCTTTGGGAAACGATGACGAGGTCTCCTTTGCGCAGCTCGGTCGAAGGAACTTGCTTCACTTGCTGGCCCACGAGTTTATTGGCCGTGATTTCTTTCTTCGTTTGTTTAAGCGAATCCGCTTGTGCCTTGCCGCGCCCCTCCGCGAGAGCCTCCGCGAAATTCGCGAACAGCACGGTCACGAGCAAAATCAGCGATACCGTCAAATTGAACCCGCGCGACACCCCGCCACCGAAGGCATCGGGCACAAATATCAATATCAACGTGATGAGAAATCCGAGTTCGACCACGAACATGATCGGGTTACGGACCATCAGCCTTGGATCCAGCTTCATAAACGATTCCTTGACCGCATGACTGACGATCGTGCGAGATAACATCGTTTTCTTGTTACGCATGTCCGTTCCACTCCTTCTTTCTTTCAACCTATGGCAGTAAAGTCAGATGCTCGGCGATCGGCCCCAATACGAGAGCCGGGAAGTAAGTCAACGCGCCGACGAGGATCACAATGATGAGAAAGACGCCGCCGAACAGAGCCGTATCCGTACGGAACGTGCCGCTCGTGACGGGTACCGATTTCTTGGCGGCCAAGGAGCCCGCCACCGCCAGCAAGACGACGATCGAGAAATAGCGGCCCAAGAACATCACGACGCCCGTGGCGATGTTCCAGAACGGCGTATTATCGCCAAGCCCTTCGAAACCCGAGCCGTTGTTGTTCGCGGACGAAGTAAATTCATACATCGCTTGCGTTAAGCCGTGGAAACCGGAATTGGATATCGTATCCGGGTAAGCCAACAAAGCCAGAGCGGTGGGTGCCAGTATCAGGAACGGGGTAACCAGCAAATTAACGGCGATCAGCTTCATCTCTTTGCCTTCGAGCTTCTTGCCGAGAAATTCCGGCGTGCGCCCAACCATCAGACCGGACAAGAACACCGCAATCATCGCATACATCAACACGTTCATGATTCCGACGCCCGCTCCGCCGAAGACCGTATTCAGCATCATGTTCGCCAGCGGAACCAGCCCGCCGATCGGCGTCAGCGTATCGTGCATCGTATTGACCGCTCCCGTCTCCGTCGCGGTTGTGACCGTCGCGAACAAGGCCGACTGGGCTAGGCCAAAACGAACCTCCTTGCCCTCCATGCTGCCTTGGCCATGCGCGATGCCAAGGGCGTTGAATGCCGGATTGCCGGCGCTTTCGGCCGAAAGCAATACGCCAAGCATGACGATGAACATCATCAGCATCGATACGAACAACACCCGGCCTTGTTTGGCATTCCCGACCATTTTCCCATAAGCGAAAGGAAGGGAAGTCCCGATCAGCATCATCAATAGGATTTGCAGCATATTGCTGAATCCCCCCGGATTTTCAAACGGATGGGCCGAGTTCACGCCCACGAATCCGCCGCCGTTGTTGCCGAACTGCTTAATCGACAAGAACGAGGCAATCGGCCCCCGGGCGATAGGTTGCTCTGTCCCCTGAAGGGTGTGGGCGATCGCCGTTGATGCCATAGTTTGCGGTACGCCCAACGCTACGAATATTAAAGCCGAAATGAACGATACCGGCAGCAGAACCCGGGTGATCGCACGAACCAGATCCACGAAGAAACTGCCGATCGGTTTGCCGGCCAAGCCGCGAATAAATGCCATCGCCGCGGCGACGCCGGTCGCCGTCGAAGTGAACATCATGAATACGATCCCGATCATCTGCGAAAGGTAAGACAGTCCGCTTTCCCCGCTGTAATGCTGCAGATCCGTATTGGTCATGAAGGCAATCACCGTATTGAAGGCGAGCGTCGGCTCCATGTTTGAAACCCCGCTCGGATTCAGCGGCAGGAACCCTTGCAGCCGAAAAATCAGATAGACGATCAGCATCATCGCCAAATTGCTCAGCACCGCGGATAAAGCATACTTCTTCCAGGTCTGATTCTCCTGACGGATGCCGCTGGCACGGAATATTACTCCTTCAACAGGTCCGAACCACCGGTCCAGACCGTTCTTTTCATAGTCAAACGCTTTGGCCAAGTATAGACCGGCCGGTCTGGCGACGATTACCGCGAGGCCCAAAGTAACGAGTATGGCAATCCAACTGTAGATAGTCACGTCTTATCCCTCCGAAAGGCAAATGTTAAAACTTCTCCGGGTTCAGCAGCGCATACCCCAAATAAACAAAAACCGCCACGATTAAGATGCCAAGTCCCCACATCATCGCTGATCTCCACCCTCCGAAATCGCTTTGGAAGCCCAAGTTGCCAGACCTGCCATCATGCAAACCATAACGATAATTAAGCCGATCATGAAAATGTCCATCATCGTCGATCGGATCCTCCTTTACTCATTGTGCAGAATAAACGATACGTCTTTTCCCTTCGTATAAATCACATAGTTAGCGCCAAGCTTTTTATAAACCGCGCCAGGATGCATCTTTTGCGTAATGACATAAATCGGCTTCGACGTCCATGGACGGCAGAATTGCAAATATCGGCAGGTTAGTGTCAGAGATTCTTCGAAGATATACACCGTCCCGATGGGGATATCAGGTACGACCTTGTTTTTGCGTTTAGTAGTATCCACTAGAATGACGTGCTCTATCCCACGGTCTATCGCCTCCTGGCGGCTTCTATCATTGTTGACCATCAGTGCAAACGGGATTTCGCGGTACTTCATCGTTCTGATGAAATCTACCGCCAATGGATTCGTAAGCGTCACCAGCGCGTATTCAAAAGTGCCCACTTCTTGTATTCCTCCTGATTCAGAAATTAGGCATCAAAAAAGAAGCCTGGGAAGAGGGAATCTTCGCGGGCTTCCAGCATGAATGTATTCTATGCTTTAGGAATCGCGCTATAAGGTTTCCTCTCTCGTCTGCACTTACGAGGTTAGCTGACGGGCTCGGGCGCGAGAGACGCCCTACCTCGCGATACGCAACTATCGCCAGGATTCGCCCCATAGGCGGTAAGCGCGACCTGCGCTCCGCCCGAATGGGTCCCCCGTTCCTTCGCATCGGAAGGATTCAGTGTGATGCAAATAGATTGTTAATTTTCTTCTTAATTGTTAATGTAACACTTTCTTCCCTTTCATGAATAGGCATAAGAAAACCACAGAGGATATCCCTGTGGCTCGCCATGACAAGTCCATCATCCTCTCTCCCTTCGCTGACGAGGTTAGCTGTCGGATTCGGGCGGTGAGAGTCGCCCTACTCCTGCGGCAAGCGCCTGCCGCAGGAGATTCACCCCGGACCGTTCCGCCGACTCTCACATCGGCAGCGATCATTGGTTCCCCCGTTTTCCTGATCGGAAATTAAGCGATACTGATTGTTTTATTGGAATCATTTCATGAGTCGAATATTACGCTTGCGCTTGTTCTTTGTAAAGCTGGACCAAACGCAAATTTGAGATGAAAAACCTTATAATTTCGTCGTTTTTAGCGTTTTCAAAGGATAAAAAACGCCTTTCTCTACGATTACCTCTATCGCAGACCCTTACTTGAAATCCGGCTAGGACTTGTCCTCCGCCCCAGTCTCTGCTACGATTTTGCGCAGATAAACTAAGCTTGAACAACGAGGAGGAGATTACATGAAACAAACGAACACACCCGGACTGATGCCGCTGCCGCTAAACCTGAACTTGCCGAATGGGAACCAGATGCCGGTCCATGCGGCGCTGTTATGGGGTACCGATCATCTCGTCCTCGTTGACACCGGGGTTCCCGGACAATTGGACGTGATCCGCGAAGGGTTGCTACCATGGCGGCGTATGTACCGGGTCGATCAAGGAACGGCTGAAGGAAATCGCTGCGGGGAATTAAGCATAGCGGTCCTGGCCAGCCGGTTAAATATCGCCTATCGGCGTAAATCCGCCCAGCCAATTTAATTCGCTGTCTTCCATGAATCGCGAGGGCCAGCTTCGTCCATCCTCGCCCCAATCGGCAAACGCGCGGACCGACTGGTAAAACGCTTCGATATGCTCGGCCGTTGGTTCTTCCAGCATTCGTTCGATCAAATGCAGGAAGCCTTCGGGCCGATCCGGAGCTTGTTCCAGAACATTAAGAAACCACTTATGGTACGGATACAGCATTTCATTATGCGCTAAGATCAGTCTTCCGCCGAACAAAACCAAGTTATTGACGGCATGTCGCAATAGATAGAGGTTGTCATGCTTGAAGGCTTCGGCGGAATACCATTTCCACGCTTCGAACTGGGCCAAGAAACGGGAGATATTCTCCTGCTTACGTTCTACCGGATAGCGAACGATATCTGCCAGCAGTTCCTCCATTCCCGCGATGTTTGAAAAAGCGAGGATCGCCCCTTCAAATGCAAAACGGGCCGGCTCGCTCCCTTTCTCGGCCACCTGCTTCATGAATCCGCAAGAGATATATTTTCCGTCCACGTAACCGGACTCATAGTCCGTCGATTCATTTTCCCAATACGTCGTCTCTCCGGTGCTTACCCGCCGGGCATAATCCTCCTCGGATACCACAATCATCACGTCTACATCCGAGGACGGTTTCGCGAATCCGTGGGCAATCGAACCGGAAACCAGTAAGGCCAGAATATCCTCCCGGGTGGCGAGCTTGGCCTTTAGTTTCTCGATCGACTTGGCATGATGTGCGTACATTCCTTATTCCCTTCCTTCTCTTGAAACCGACTTATTGCCGGTCCCTCTCATTTAAGCTAATACTCGGTCGCCCCGCGTATTTGGGCGTGAAATAACGAGAAATTCCACCGCTTCGTCCGATCGGTTCATGGCCTGATGCGGGGTGTTCGGCGGAATTTCGATTCCCTCATGGGAATGAAGCTCATGCTCGGTCCCAGCAATTTCGATATGCAGGCAGCCGGACAAGACAAAGAAAAATTGCTCCGCCGTTTGATGGAAATGCCGGACTTCCTGGCTATCCGGGGGCATTTTCTCATGAATAATGCTGCAGTCCTCCCGATCCACCAGCCGCCAGCCATCGCAATTCCCACCCCAAATATAGTGTTCCGCATTCTCTTTGCTGATCATTTCGTTCCGTTCCTTTCTTCCATAAAATGATGTAGTCTCGCGTCCTCCCAATCATACATAGCCAGCAGCGCTTCATATGGGTCACCCTCCAGCCGAAAAAACCTGCCGAAGGCCGGCTCCGTCTTTAGCCCCGCTGCCTTTAGCTTACGGATGGCATCCCATGCCTCCGGCCCTCCCATCTCTAGCAATCGGTGTTCAACAATCATATGTTGATATGCGTTTTGCTCGGTTACCGGCTTCGGCTGACCAAACACCTCAAACGCGAAACCGCGATGCGTAAAGTTCGCAACCGTTCGCAGGAGGCCGCCGACGGTTTTGCTGGAGCAGGCGTAGTTCGAGCATACCCCAAAATGAAGCTCCAGTTCCTGCTCAAACCGTTTGGCGTCGTAAACCTCACAGATGATGTCCAAGTCGCTTTCGGGCAAATCGATATCCAGCGGAATGGTTCCGGCCAAGACGGGATGATAGCAAGCCAGCTTGCCCACGATCTGAAGTTCTTCCATCGCCTCGTAAGCCTGTCGCTGACGCTCATTTCCCTGACACAAATAGGTAAGGTCGAAGAAATCGAGGATCATGTCTAGCCTCCAATCTAGGCAGTTCCGGGCTTCGCCCGAATCAATTGGACCATATCCATCCAATAGCTCTCCGCCGCGATGACGTTTAGCCCGGCCTGTTCGGCCAATTGCCGGATATCCCGCGTATGATGACAGCCATAAGCCCGGTATAACAGAGGATCCAGCGTCTTCTGCAGCGCGGCGACCAGCAGGCGGGAACTAATGCCATGTTCCAACAGCAAAATTTCACCTTCCGGCTTGCACCAACGACGAAGCTTCCCCATCAGCTCCAGCGGTCGTTCATAGCTGCAGAACGAAAGCGTGGAAACCACCGTATCAAACGAATGATCGGCAAAGTCCGCATTTTCCATATCCGTACACACGAATTCTGCGTTCACATGCAAATGCTTGGCCCTGCGCTGGGCTTTCTCCAGCATGGCCGGGCTGAAATCGACAGCCGTGACCTGCACGCCCAACGGATAGTAGGGGAAGTTCGCGCCCGCCCCAACCGCCAGTTCCAGAACATGCCCCCGAGCATGGCTCAGTAGCTGCTGACGCCAGCGGCTTTGGGCCGGATTTTCCGTACGGCGATCGTATTGATTGGCCTGCTTATCAAAAATACGAACCAACTTCTGCTTGTCCACCCAATCCCCCCCTTAACTTTGCTTTTGGAGCCGTTGCTTGATGCGAATCGCCTTGTTCAAATGCAGAAAGTTATGCCGAGTTGCGGGCATCAGAATTAATCCGGCCAACGTTTTCTTGCTCCAATACTCTAATAGCCATTCGGCTTCCGGCTTCACCGCGCTTTGGGCACGGAGCTTTTCGATGCCCGCCGTTGGCACCTTGCGCTTCATCTCCGCGGGCTCCATCCTGCGGACGATCTCCCGGGTGCGCCTGCCTACCTCGATCCGATAGTCCAGCAAGGCATCCATGTCGATCCCGGCACTCAGCTCAGCCGCTTCCTCCTCTGTCATGCCGTTCCCCGTATGGGTGCAAGAAATTCTCAGCTTGGGAAGCCAATCTCCCTCCTCAAAAATCTGCTCACGCCCTCCAATCAACACGTTCATCGTCATGTCCTCAATACGGGCGATATGCCACAAATGCCAAAGAATCGAGTTTTTCGTGTCAGGTGCCTTAACGGGGTACTGGCGAAGGGTCTCCTCCCTTATCCCATCCAACAATTCGTCCTCCAGCGTGTTCATCGTGCCCATCAGACCCGCGTCCGCCATCTTCGAGACATACAACCAGGCATGCTGGTTAAGAAACAATGCCACCGCTTGCTCGTGCCCCTTCGGATTTTGCAAAAGTGTGGTTAACCGCTGATGATTGGCATTCCACTGCTTTCTTTCAGCCAACAACATCCTTATTCTCCTTTCAAATAAGCGTCTTGCGTCCCTCTAGCTGTCGCTGCCCGCCTCAAGGAAAGACAGAATCCATCCTATCTCGGCAGCGGTCTGGGCGAAACTCCTTCATGGGTCATTTGCACCGGCTGGATTCGTCCGTCCTCTTCAAATAACATCCGGTCCATGCAAACCACGCGATGATTCGCATCCGTTTCGCTTAGCGGACGGCGATGATAAACGATGTACCACTCGTCGCTGCCCGGAATTTGCAGGAATCCATGGTGACCGGCACCGGTGGCGATCTCCGGATCCTGCTGCAGAATCTTCCCAACCCTCTGGAACGGTCCAACCGGCGAATCCGACATGGCATAGGCCACGGAATAGTCCGGCCCGGTCCATCCTCCCTCGGACCACATGAAATAGTAGATATCGCGGCGCTTGAACATGCACGGTCCTTCAATATAATGCTCCGGGGTGATCTCCTTAAAGGTGGCTCCATCTGCAAAAGTGTCCAGATGAACCATGTCCTCGGACAATTTCACCACATTGCAATGTCCCCAACCCCCGTAGTAGAGATAGGCACACCCGTCATCATCGAGAAACACATGGGGATCGATAGGCTGTGCGCCAAAATGAAACCGATCGATCAACGGCTTGCCAAGGGCGTCTCGAAACGGCCCTTCCGGCCGGTCGGCAACGGCCACGCCGATCCCACCAAGCTCATCGTCGTTCTGGATATCGTTCGCGGCAAAGTAATAATAGAATCTCCCATTTCGCTCCACCGGCGACGGAGCCCATAACGCTAACCTCGCCCAAGGGATGTCTTCCATTCTCAGGATGCGCTCCGCCTTCGTCCACTCCGTCAAATCCGTAGAATAGAACGCATCAAAAAACGTTTGCTTCTCGTACGGTGCCGAATACGTCGGGTAAATCCAATATCGATCCTGAAAAATCCTCGCTTCCGGGTCCGCATACCAGCCCGAAAATAAGGGATTACCGGATCTGTTGTTCCGCTCTTCGCTCATGGGGTGCCTCCTTCTTCTCATTGCATCAACGTATATGAACGCTTTATTCTCCGCCGCTGGCTTCCATACCTGCATGAGCCTTGTTTTTTTGGCTTAACAAAAACCGCCCTGCAATTGGATTTGCAGAGCGGTTCTGTGGAAATTAAACCGTTTATTTCACACTCATGTAGCGGTCGTAAGCATCGGTGCGGATTTTCATCAGCTTCTCCAGCCCCATGTCGTTCAGCTTCTTCACGTAAGCGTCCCAGCCTTCATCGATGCCGCCTTTGGTTACCCACTGAGCACGCATCGTCGCCACGTAGGTGTCGATGTCCGTTGTCAGGGTCGGGAGTTCTTGGAACTCCTCGGCGGTGTACATGACATTCGGGAACGGCGTCGTCACGTATTCGCTGCCCATTTTGTCGATTTCCAGTTTCAGGCCGTCGCCGGCTTTCGGGTTAAGCACGATGTTCTTCTCAAAAGCAGGGCTAACGTATTTGGGTCCGAAATCCCGCAGCGACTGCTCCCAGTACCACGCGTCCGCGCTGGTGCCAGCCGGCGGATCCATCAGGGTATACGTGCCATCATCGTTCTTCTGGATAACCGTGCCGATCGCGCCCCAGAAGTTCTGGATGCTCGCTTCATTGGTATAGAACTGGTCAGCCCAGCGGGCGGCCACTTCCGGATACTTACAGGACGTCGTAATCAGCATCTCATTGCGGTTAAAGCTCATCCCGTTGGGATTCCCCGGATTGTAGCGATTGCCGTCCGGTCCTGCGATCGGCGGGATGGCGGCATACTGGTCGCTCCATTTGCCGAATACCGCATCCGGCGTCCATTGGTTCGTAAACCCGACGATCGGAGCGTCCGCATTTTGCTGTTTCGCCGACGTCATCGTTCCGTCCTGGGTGAACAGCTCTTTGTCGATTAGACCTTCGGCATACAGCTTGTTCGCAAATTTCAAGCCTTCCTTATATTCCTCGCTGGTCGGATAGTAGATGGGCTTCCCGTCTTTCACCAGCATGTTATTGGCATTGATGTCGGTAATGCCAAACGGATTCAGGAAATCTGGCGCCAGTCCGGTTTCGGTATATGGAATTTCATCCGCTTTCCCGTTGCCGTTTGGATCCTGCTCCTTAAACGCTTTCAACACATTGTGTAAATCGTCGATCGTGTCCGGGACCTGAAGCCCCAATTGATCCAGCCAGGTTTTGTTGATGACCGGCTGGTTTTTCGTCTTTGGACGCGACGGCAGCCTTGTCGGTAAGGAATAGATTTTGCCGTCCGGGAACGTGCTGATCTTCTTCAGCTCCGGCGTCTCGGCCATGGCAGCTTTGAGGTTCGGCATGTATTGATCGATATAATCGTCCAGCGGACGGAAGTAACTCAAGTTATTAACGATATCGGAATCGGAAAAGGTCTGGTCGCCCAGGATGATATCGGGCAGCGTGCCGCTGGCCAGCATGATCGATTTCTGCTCGCCCCAGTCGTTGGACGATACGACCTGCCATTCGATTTTGACATTGGTGTTCTTCTCCAGATCCTTCAACCATTGATTTTGCGTAAACGTATCGCCCATGTTCCCCCAGCGCATCGTCAGGACCTTCAACGTCACCGGTTCGTTAACGATCGGCAATCCTTCCTTGTTGAAGCTGCTCGTATCGCTTGGCGCCGGGTTGCCGGAGCCCTCGGAGGCTTTCCCGCCGCCGCAGCCTGCCAATCCAAAGACGAGCGCTCCCGCAAGAATCAGCGCCGTCCATTTCTTCATTGCGAACTTACCTGCCTGTTTGTTCATAGACAAGATCCCCCATTCCATGATTTTACCATGCTTTTTCAGATGGAATTAACTTTTGACCGCGCCGATCATCACCCCCTGATTGAAGTATTTTTGCAGGAAGGGATACACACACATGATCGGTACGGTTGCGACGATAATGACGGAATACCGCATCAGATTCGCAAGCCGAAGGGCGATTTGCGCCGCTTCACCGGTGCCCATGCCGGACTGCATCTGGTTTGTGATCAGGATGTTACGCAGGACGAGCTGCAGGGGATGCAGATCCGGATTTTTTAAATAAATCAAGGCATTGAAGTAAGAGTTCCAGTAACCGACAGCGATCCATAACCCCAGCACCGCGATGATCGCCTTGGACAGCGGCAGCACGACTTGAGCGAAATAACGAAGGTTGCCGCAGCCGTCAATTTGCGCCGCCTCCCATAAATCCTCGGGAATGCTCGATTGGAAGAACGTCCTTGCAACGATGATGTCGTATACGATCACGGAGAAGGGCAAGACCATAACCAGGAACGTATCGTACAGATGGAAGTCCCGGATCGTTAAGAAGGTCGGGATGAGTCCGCCGCTGAAGAACATCGTAAAGATAAAGAACAAAGAAAGGAATTTTCGTCCGACGAGATCCTTCCGCGACAGGGCATACGCCGCCGACACGTTAACGATCAGGCCGATGGCCGTACCTACTACCGTATACAATATCGTGTTTCGGTAACCGATCCAAATATTTTCGTGCTTTAACAGCTCCTTATAGCCTTCCAAAGTAAATCCCTTAGGAACGAACCACACCTGCCCGTTCGCCACGGCCGACGGGTCGCTAAAGGAAGCGATGACGATAAAATACAGCGGATACATCAACACGATCAAAAACAAGACGGCGAAGACATAAAGCAACACTTCCATCACTTTATCGGACGAACGGTTGTTGATCGGCTGCGCGGCTGTACTTGCTGTCGGGCGGATTGCTTCTGCTTCCATCTCTTTCTCCCCCTTTCCCCTACCACAGGCTGTTCTCACTGTATTTCTTCGAAATCTGGTTGACGAGAATCAGCAACAGGAAGTTAATGACGGTGTTAAACAAGTTGACGGCCGAGGAGAAGCTGTATTGGCTGCTCAGTAAGCCGATTTTGTAGATGTAGGTGGACAAGATTTCGCTGGCGGGAATGTTCAGGTCGTTTTGCATCAGATACACCTTCTCGAATCCAACTCCCAGCAGGCCGCCGACTCGCAAAATGAGCAGCGTGATCGCCGTTGGCATCAACATCGGAATATCAATGTAGCGGATTTTGTGCCAGCGGCTGGCCCCATCGACCGTAGCCGCCTCATACAAGCTTGGATCGACCGTAGATAATGCGGCGATGTAAATGATGCTGTCCCAGCCGACATGCTGCCACACATCCGACCAGACGTAAATGCTGCTGAACCATCCCGCCGAGCCGATCAAGTCAGGCGCATCTCCGCCGAACAGTTTGTACAGATTGCCGACCAGGCCGGTGCTTGGGGAGAGCAAGATCAGCATCAACCCGACCATGACGACGGTAGAGATAAAATGCGGCATATACGAGACGGTTTGGAAGAAGCGGCGGAACCGGTTCGCCCGCATCTGATTGACCATCAATGCCAGCACGATCGGAATCGGGAACGTGGCGATGCTATACAAGCTGATAATAATGGTGTTCTTGATCGTCGTCGAAAATTGATATGAGTGAAAAAATTTCTCGAAATGCTTCAACCCCACCCATGGGCTGCCGTCAATGCCCAGCGCCGGGCTGTAATCCTTGAAGGCGATTAACACGCCATACATCGGTTTGTAGGCGAACAACAGCGACAGTATCACCGCAGGCACAAGCAGCAAATACAGCCCCCGGTTTCGATGGATTTGTCCGAGTGTTCGCCTGAAGCCGGCCACATCGGATTTCATGACATCCCCTCCTTCTTGTTCGTGTAGCGTCCGAGGCTCGCCTTCCGCATGTCCGGCGGCTTCCATGTCTTCAGTATAGAGCCCGCCCTGGTGCGTTTATCGGACCTCCTGCTGGCGGAAACCGGACTTTTGCCGCGGGATCCTTTGGGGATCGTGGCTTGGAACTTCATCCAAAGGGAGAGGGGAATAACGGAATCCGGACCCGATTTGGCACTATCCGGACTTTCCGGTGGTGCTGGCTGGATAACGTATTCTTTTTCTAATGGAAGGATTTATAATAGGGGTAAACCGCATTGACAGCGCATTCATGAACGTTCAATTCGAACCAGTTTAGGCAGGAAGAGGCGTGAGGGACTATGGCCAATGACGCAGCAAAAAACAAACAATATCCGATCCGGCATTACGTGAACTTCATGTTCCTGATCTCCTTTATCGTCTTGATCCTGGATTTCGCCATCAGCCTAGCCGCGATATCCATCGTGAAGCAGCAATCCACGCGTTATCTGCAGGATACCGCGGACTTATACATCAACCGAATCAACCACGATTTCGCTTATATCAACCACTATACGGGTTGGACGCTGGCGAACGACGAGAACCTGAAGGCGATGAACGAGAACCCGATGAACAGTGCGGAGTTTTTTGAGGGGAATGAGAATCTGCATAAACGCTTTAATGAGTTGCAAAAAAACTACGGGCAGGAATACAACTTCTTCGTGTATTTGAAGAAACAGGACTTCTTCCTCAACTGCGCGCCGATCAGCATTCCGTATTCGGATTACCTGGAACTGAAGGAGCAGGTCATCGCCAACGTGGAGGCGGGCCGGGACGTGTACGAGAAAATTTACTCCAAGTGGATGCCGGTGGAGATCGGCGGCAGGTATTACATCACGAACATCGTTCCCTATCATGATAGTTACATGATTAGCCTGGTGTCCGCGGATCATTTGATCCGTCCATTACGGGAGCTGAACCTTGGCGAGAACGGGTTCGTCTCGCTGGTTGATGATCGCGGCCAGGTCGTGACCAGCCCGATTTCCAACAACGGCGAACAGCTGGGCGAGAATCCGCAGCCGTCTTCCTTCCTGAAGTTGTTTAAGGGCGGAACTACGGTAAACGGGGAGTTCACGAACGCCTCTTTTTACGTCAAGCTGGTGATTCAGTTCGGGACATTTGAGAAAATCATGATTGCTCAGTTGCTGATTCTCCTGCTCGCCGTCATCATTACTTGCAGCCTCGGGTTCATTCTGCTCTATTTCCGGAATAAGGTCCTTCGTCCGATCAAGAGCTTCTCCTACAACCTGGCCTTTTGGACGGAGGAAGGCGAATTGCTGGAATTCGAAAGCAGTAAAATCATCGAGCTGGAGAGAGCCAATAAGCAATTCATGAACCTGGTCGACCAGATCAAGAGATTCAAAATCGACCTGTACGAACGGGAGTTGGAGAAGCAGCGCATCCAGCTGGATTATATGAAGCTGCAGATCAACCCGCATTTTTTCCTCAATTGCCTGACGAACATTTACAGCATGGCGCAAATGCAGCTGTACCGGGAAATCGAACAGATGGCCTTGTCCACCTCACGTTATTTCCGCTACATTTTCCAAAACGACGGCGATTTCGTGAAGTTAAGCGATGAAATCGAACATGTGAGGATTTATCTCGACATCCAGAAGCACCGGTATCCCAATGCTCTAGCCTATCGCATCGACGAGGGGGTGAATCTAGCAGCGGGGTTCAGGATCCCGCCGCTCGTCCTGCAGACCTTCGTGGAAAACGCGGTCAAATACGCGGTGTCCCGCGTTTCGCAGGTGAACATTGAGCTGACGCTGCAGTTGCAGCAAGAAGATGGCGAGGGGCGCCTGACGATCCGGATCGCCGATACCGGACCCGGGTTCCCGCCGGAGATCCTGGAGGATTTGCGGAACGGGAGACCCCTGGATCAATCTGCGGGGAACCATATTGGAATTATGAACACGTTGCAGCGTTTGGCCTCCCTTTATAGCGGGCAAGCGGCCGTGTCGTTCTCCAACCGGGAGGATGGCGGGGCGTGCGTGATGATATCCCTCCCGGCTGTTGCCGGGGCGAACAGGAGCGTGGCGGTATGAATGCATTGGTTGTGGATGACGATGTTTACGTCGTCGCGGCTTTGGAGAAGAAAATCGAATGGACGTCGCTAGGGATCGAGAAGGTGTATACGGCCAACAACGTCGCCCAGGCTCGTGATATCCTGCAGCAGAACCCGGTGCAAATCCTGATATCCGACATTGAAATGCCTCAGGGAAGCGGACTCGATCTGCTGGCCTGGATCCGGGAAGAGAACTACCCCGTTCAAGCCATCTTCCTGACCAATTACGCCGACTTCAACTATGCGCAGAAAGCGATCGAGCTGCAGAGCTTCGAATATTTCCTTAAGCCCATCGAGTTCGATAAACTGATGCTGATCCTCCGTAAGGCGGTCGCCCGGGCCCAGGAACAGCAGTATCGGGAGAAGGCGATTCAGGAAGGGGTGCTATGGCAGAAGAACCAGGCGAATCTCGTGGAGTATTTCTGGCGCAAACTCGTGAGTGCGAGCACAGCCGCGCCAGTTAAGCCGGCTGCGGTGGCTCAGGCTGTGGAAGATCAGCAGCTCGCCTACCTTTCGACCGACCTTATCCAACCGGTACTGATTCATGTGTTCCCCTATAATGGCAGCCTAGGCCGGGAGGAGAAGGGGTTGTTCGATTTTGCCTTGGGTAATGTGTTGGGGGAGCTGCTGCAACATCCGTGGTTTGCCGTCGAGACGCTCCTGGAGGTGAAGGAGTATCATTGGATCGCTATCCTCAAGTGGAACGCCCCGCCGGAGCCCGGAGTGCTCGCAGAGTTATGCTCCGAAGGGATTCGCAGAGCGAACGGGTATTTGAATTGTGATGCCTGTTGCTGCGTGGGCCTCTCCGGCCGCTTGGAGGACATCGGCCAAGTGATGCACCAGCTGCTGGCGATGAATGACAATTTAACCAAAACCCGCAACCGAACTTACTGGGCGGAGAGCGATTACCCGCAACAGCAACCGGTATACCTCCCTCCGGACTTGAATCGCTTGGAAGAGCTGCTTCATCAAAATGATCCGGCTTCATTTCTAGCCGAGACGTCCCGGTACCTTCGCAGCCTCTTGGACCGCAATACACTGGACTCCTCTTGCCTCGCCTTGTTTCGACTCGATATCGTACAGCTCGTATACGCCTTCCTGAAGGTCAAAGGCATCGAAGCGCACAAATTGTATGCCGCGCGGGCCAACGAGGAGCTATCAGCCGGATCCCTTCATTCGATCGAGGACATGCAGGAGTACGTGACCTATCTGGTCAACACCGCCGTGGCCTATCGAGACTTCGCGGCAGAACCGAAATCGGTTGCCGAGGAGATCAAACAGTATATTCACGCCCATTACGGGGATGATCTGACCCGGAACGGCCTAGCGGAGGTCGTCTATCTTAACCCGGATTATCTGGCTCGCTTGTTCAAGAAAGAGACGGGGATCTCGCTTGGCAGTTACGTCATCCAGGTCCGCATCTCCGTAGCCAAGCAATTGCTTGAGACGTCCAAACTTTCCGTTTACGCCGTGGCGAACCAAGTCGGCTACGCCAACTACTCCTACTTCTCCAAGCTGTTCAAGCAAGAAGTTGGGGTGACGCCCAACGAGTACAAGAAGAACCCGCGGAGTTCGGCGCTCCGGTTGGCGGAGCGGGCTTGAGGAGAGCATGAATAAAGGTCCTTTCCGATTTTATGATAGGGGATAGGACCTTTCTGCTTATGCTCTACATGCGTTGCTTCCGCATCGTTTGGTATCGCCTCCATTTTACTCCTGAAATCCTACAAACAGCAAGAAGACCACCGTTACGCGGTGATCTTCTTGTTTAAGAACTTATTTTCCAACCAACTTCAAGAACTTCTCCAAAGCCTCCGTATCCGTAATGCTGTGGTTGCAGCTCTGGTTCTCTAGACAGACATAATGTCCGTACATGGAGAAGTTATCTGGTGAAGCATTGGCGGATTTGGTTTTCACCGAGAAAAAAGCAAGCTCCTGATGTCGATTGCAGAACAGGCAATACCCTTTCTTGTTTGTCGGGGTAATTCGGCCTTCGATACCGAGGAACCGACCTTCGTGCGGATAGACAAGGAATAGCTTGTTCGTCGCGATATCCACCCAACTCAGATATGTCACGTAACGAAAGTCGATGGAGGCGAGATCCGGTACTTTCAACTTTTTATTTTTAGGGAATAGCTTCTCAATCTGCTTCACCGTAATCGGTGGAAAAGGCTCCATATAGGCCTCGAACGCGCCAAGATACCTTTGGAAATCTTGATCCGTCTCGAGGGAAGCCAGTTGCCCAAGCATCTGCTTCTGATCCTCCGTCAGGATGGGAAAAGCCTCCGCGATTTTCGTAGCGGTACTAAATCTGACGGTCTCCAGAACGCTCCGATCCGAGACGGTACGCAGAGTTTTCTGAAGAAATTCCGCTTGTTTCTTAATCACGTTATACTGGTGGTTTCTAATAAATGGTGTACTCATCGCTTTCAGCCCCTTATTTGTGATGAACTAGACAAATCCAATAAGGTGCAAAGCCTGTTATTAGAAACGATAAAGTTAAGTTTGGGCGATCGAATTCATCTTCTCGCACCCCACGCAAAGTATCGCCCTAGATCAGGCTTTGCATGAGGAATTCCTAGCAAATGAGCAATTGCGAATTGCCATCTGTATAACCCCCAATCCATTTCATAGCCAAAAGTATAACAGCAAGCTCGGGAGGGTGCAATTCCATACGAGGAATCCTGCTAAATCCCTGCCGTGTTCTGCAAAACGATTCTCCAGCCATCCGGGTCGCATAGGGTTACACCCTGGTGCTTCCAATAGGGATTTTCGGGTTCGACTTCGGGGTAACCCATGGAGCTTAATCGTGCGACGATATCATCTCTGGCGTTTCCATCCGGGATATAGAAGACCAATAAATTGTCTTTAGAAGGGGGGAGCACGGGCAGGGCATCGACATGCTGCGTAAACTCCAAGTGATAGTCGACACCCGGTAGTCCAAACATCACCCCATCATAGCCCTCATGCTTTGCAAAAGAACCTACGATTTCTAAGCCAAGTCCTTTCGTGTAGAACTCGATGATCTTATCCAGTTGATGTGTCGGCCGAGCCACGCGAAATTGAACCGCCGGCATTTGCTCTGACCACGGTTGGTTCATAGGAATCCTCCTCTACCATTTTTGAATATAACCCGCTTGCTTTAAAATCATATAACTGTTTGAGTTCAAGTTATGGATCGACTCGTCAAGGGAAAAGTATCTTAAATCGAGACCTTCATCATCGTTGATAGTCGGTGTGCCATGGACACGAACCGCCTCGTATACGGCTATGGCGTTATATACCTCATCCCCATGAGGGTACTTGTAGTAGAAGTCTTCGCCGGACAAATTCGTGATGAAGTTCAATTCTTCCGCCTGAAGCCCTGCCTCCTCAAAAAGCTCTCGCCGTGCGGTTTCCTCAAAGGTCTCTCCGAGTTCCATCGAACCGCCAAGCGTTCCCCAGTCCAGGCTATCCGTCCGCTTCTGCAGCAGTATCTGTCCTTCCGAATTTCTGACGATGATGCTTACGCCAACCATAATGATTGGTCTGGTACCGACTAACTTCCGAAGCTCCATGATGTATCCCATGATATCATCCTCACTTCCCCTTGAAATATGGTATTATGGACAAAAACAAGATGATCGGAGGCACATGATGTATAACGAAAATTGCGATTTGATTCATGCGAATGGAGTGAAGGAGAAGAAGTTGGAAGTGATTGACGGTTGGACGATCAAATATCATGCAAACGGTAAAACCATTTGGTCAAAAGGAAAAATGGTTGGTGACCTACCTGACGGGTATTGGGAATGGTATCGTGCCGATGGAACAATAAAACGGTCGGGATATTTTGAGATGGGCGAGCCTGTCGGAGAATGGATCACCTATGACAGCAAAGGCAAAAAGCACAAATCTACCAACCGTAATAAAGGCTAAGGCCATTTATTGTCTTTCTCATTGCCATGTTTAAAGTTCCCCGTAATTTTGGCCATGACTAACTGGGTTTCTTGATGATCCTTACCTTCAATCGAATTTAGGAATTTCTGACTTGCCTTACCGGAAAGTATCGTAACTCGCTTCCCCTTCCAAAATATAAACACTTTATGATCCTTTGTTAACTGATAAGTGAAAACTTCCTCACTCAGTTTATTTCGCTTGTCGATGTTACCTATATAAATCCCTCCAAAACTTATAACTGGCTTTCGAGGTTATTTTCAATCCACCACGGGTCTCTTAAATACAACGATGACTTCTCTAGATGTCCCTTGACCATAACTTGTATCGAAACAGGACACCACTTCCCATCCGTATTGCCCAAATTGATTTAATTCACGCTCAAACTCCGTCTCATCTACTTTCCCGCCCATAAATCCTCCGGTTTTCACCTTGATGGTTTTATACTCCCATTTGTTCATTGGGTAACCTCCTAATCTGAAATAGAACATGTTCACTTAAAGGACTATCTTTCTCGACTCTTGGGTGGTGGAATCTTTTCACATAATCCATCCCGATTTTTGTCATGACGTTCCTTGAAGGAGTATTGATAACCGCCGTGAAACTATAAATCTCTTGAAAACCCAAATGGGTAAATCCATACTGCAAACAGGCCGCGGCCCCTTCCGATGCATACCCCTTGCCCCGAGCTTCTTGTTTCAGTCGCCAACCGATTTCGATGCATGGCGTGAAGTCCGCCTCAAATGTGACTTTGCGAAATCCGATAAACCCTATAAACTCCTGGGTCTCCTTGACTTCGACAGCATAGAGTCCAAAACCGTATGCTTGAAATTCAGATAAAATGGATTGATAAAGCTCGTTTGTTTCTTCAGACGATAAGGTTTTCGGAAAATACCTCATCACCTGTTCATCCGCATTAAGTTGACGAAAGGGGGCCAAGTCGCTCTCTTTCCAATCCCTCAATTGCAGTCGGGTCGTTTCTATGTATATCATTTTATACCCCCATTTTCGGTTACTAGCCAAGTCTTAGCCTCTTCTGGATCCTACAATAGCCAGTCTCTCTATATACAAGCTCATTCTACTTAGGTTATTGATAAATTCACTTATGACCCGGTCTGTAATAGATGTCTTATACCCATCCACCCAAATCTTTAAGTAGTAAGGAAACATTGACCCTCCCGGAGATTTTATGCTGATCATTATCGCACACCTCCCGTGATTCGTTATTTCATCCGTTTCATCATGGGATGATCTTCTTTAAGCTGCAGTAAGTCCCACAGGTTACCATATAGATCCTTAAATACTGCTACAATTCCGTATTCTTGCTCTTTCGGTTCTCTAACAAATTCAATCCCTTTTGAGATCATATCTTGATAATCTCTCCAGAAATCATCTGTATTCAGAAATAGAAAAACCCTTCCTCCGGCCTGATTCCCAATAAACGATTCTTGCTCCGGTGTCGAAGCCTTCGCGAGCAATATGGTCGTACCTACTGAGCCCGGCGGACTAACAACAACCCAGCGTTTGTCTTGTTCGGGCTGATAAGTATCCTCTACTAAGGTGAAATGCAATTTCTTCGTATAAAAATCTATAGCCTCATCATAATCCTTAACAATAAGTGCGATATGGACGATGGATTGAATCATGATCTTTATCCCTCAATTCAATTATTGATTATTGGAAATGCTCAATTGATTGATATCACTTTCCCGATTCATTGTATAGAAGTAAGGGCCACACATCTCCTCGTGCGTATGGACATAGGTCCAGGTATAATCTACATCGAAAATATAGATATCTTGTTCACGATCGAAATCCGAAGACTCTAGCCCATTCGCGTTTTTGCAGCGTAAGATCTCCGGCGAGTTTTGATACATGACGTACACTTCACTTTTTTCTATCGAATCAAAAGCTCTTCGGGCCTCCTCCATCTTCAAACAGTTCTGCTGCTCATAACTGAACATGTGCCACTTAAACTGACTATAATAAACAGCCTCTTTGATCTCGGCGCTAATATTTTGGGCAAAAGTGTTATCCCATCGTTCAACGATCTCTTGAGTTTCATCATAAATCTCGGTAATGCATACTCCCTTTGAAAGAAGGTGATGAACCAGCATATGGGCCTCCCTTGGAAATACGTAACTCCTTCTATGTATCAAACGCCATAGAATCCAAGTATAATTTTGAAGTTTTTATTACTTTTGGTCTGAACCTTTACACCTTCTCTAAGATCAAGAATCAAAACTCTTCTTCTGATCCATAGTCTGAAATAAACTGATTTCAATTTGAACGGTCTTACGATTCCTTTAATTTCGGTCTCGGTTCCATCTTCGTGCTCTATCTCCGTTCTAATAAGCCACGTGTTACCGATCCCAATCTCAATATACTTTTTCAACGAGCCCTTGGTCCGAATTTGTTCTCGAATCACTTCTTCACGAAATCCAGTGGAACTATGCATCTTCAAATGTACTTTCAAAGTAAGGACCTTTGGTACCACGTATGTAGTTCATAATAAGTTTTCTCATTGGCTCGGGAAGTAAATTGTGGCGATCCATCTCATCTACAGGGATCCAATAAAATTCTAAATGATTCTCTTTCGATTCGGGGTTCGTTCTGGGATCTACATTTGCTAATTGGGTAACAAACACATGATTTATTTCTTGATGGTACACGCCTTCGTCTTCGTAGCCAGCTTCAACTGCCCCAAGATAAGAGCCCACCTCACTGGATAACCCAAGTTCTTCCTTGATTTCTCTGTACAATGAGCTTCTAATACTCTCATGAAACTCAACATGTCCTCCAGGCAAAAAGGCATTATCCATCCCTTTGCAATGAGCAACTAAGAGATGCCGATCCGTTAGGAACACCCCTCGAGCCAGCACGTGATATTTCGTGGTTGCTTTTTCCTGTATCACACTGAACCCTCCTAAGCAATTTGCGGCTATTTATAGATGGACTTATCTATGACTGATTTCTCCTCATTCTTTCTTCAAGTCTCTTTATTTCATCGTTAGCTTCTTTTATCAAAACCTTCAGAGCTACTCCTGCAACTAACGAAGAAATCGAAACCCCAAAGCAAACGATCATCCAGACGGTTCCTCTCAGATCATTGGTGAAGTTATACGAGAGAACTTCTGTGAACTGGCTACTTGCGAAGAAGATGAGAGATAGAATGAGAAACAGCACAAATAGGGTAAGTAGGAAATTGGATAGCTTGTTAGTTTTCTCGAAAAATAACATCATCTTAACTCCTCTTATTCCATTCGCTTTAATCAACTCATCCAACGATAGCGTGAGATCATTAGGGTTGCCAAACCTCCCATACGTTACCGTCGGGATCCGCGAACGTTACATTGGGTCCACTTGTCATACGCTCTCCCAAAATATTCACTCCGTTTTCTTTGAAGCGTTCTCGCAACACTTCGATCCGTGGAGTAATGAAACATGCTATCGCATGCGGCTTACCGCTGTCCAATGTCCATGAGAAGCGTAAACGGCCGCCTTCTTCGTCCGATTGGTGTAAGAACAGAGCGGGCACAACTTGTCTTAAGCCAGGTGAAGGTAAGTTACCGTTCCGATCCGGCATATTCATCACAGCCATCGTCATCCCGGGTTCAACTCGATTGCTGTCTGCAGGTTGGTATCCCAAATTCTTTTGGTACCATTGAATGGACTCGTAAACATCATTCACCGGTACATAGATACAAGTGATCCCCGTAATGTCTTCATGTTTTTCCTGTTGCTTAATCTCCTTATTTTCTTCCATATTCGCTTCCTCCCTCATCATTCTCCTCTGTTAGGCTCCTTCAAGCCTACTAACAATTCCTATTTACTACACAAAATGCCCCAACCCAAGATAGCTCTTATCTTAGGTTAGGGCGTTTGTCGTCAGAGCTTCTTCCATGATTATACATCTGTTCACCAATACCAGCTACATTCATTTGACTATAAACTGAGCATACGATATGCTAACGATAGTCTAATTAGACTATAAGAGTAACATAAAGGAGTTAGGCAGAGATGAAGTCATTTTTAATGTTGGGCCAGTCGAACATGGCGGGCCGTGGATTTTTGCATGAAGTCGATCCGATCTATAATGAAAAAATAAAAATGCTGCGCAACGGACAGTGGCAGATGATGACAGAGCCGATCAACTACGACCGTCCCGTTTCTGGAGTAAGTCCGGCAGCGTCATTTGCCGATGCCTGGTCGAAAGCTCATCCCGATGAGGAAATTGGGTTGATTCCTTGTGCGGAAGGAGGCAGCTCCTTGAATGACTGGCATCCGGAAGGCATCCTGTTTCAGCATGTTTTGTCCGAAGCCCGCTTCGCCCAGCGTTCCAGCCAAATCTGTGGAATCCTTTGGCACCAGGGGGAAAGCGACAGTTATGGTTCGCTGCATGAAACGTATAACGAGAAATTCGCCTTGATCATCGAAACCCTGAGAAACGAACTGAACTTGAAAGATGAGGTACCGCTGATGATTGGCGGGCTTGGTGATTTCCTGGGAAAAACCGGTTTTGGACAGCACGCGACAGAATATCGGCAGGTTAACGCGCAATTGCAGCGCTACGCCAAGGAACACCCGAATTGTTATTTTGTCACGGCGGCAGATTTGACCGCGAATGCAGATGGCATTCATATCGACGCGGTTTCGCAACGTAAATTCGGCTACCGTTATTTCGAGGCGTTCTCGAATGGGTGTCATGTTCTGGAACCCCTCCCTGGAGAAGAACAGTCGCTGAAGGCGAAGCGCAACTATTCGAAAACCGAACAGATTTACCTCCATAGCATGGATTTGGCCTTGGGTAAAATCACGTACGCGGAGTTCGAGGCACGGATGGCGAAGGTGATGCAGAATTGATCCCCTTACTCATTCTTGGCTTACTTCTCCAAAATCCCGGTGCCCACGGATACGAACTATTGGCCTTCATGGAACAACGCCATTACAAGTACATTGTCAACTTCACGAAAGGCTCGTTTTATTACAATTTGCAGCAATTAGAAGAGAAGGGGTGGATTAAACAGATTCAACAGGAGCCTTCAACCCGCGGACGCGAAACTCGGAACTTCAAAATTACCGAGTCCGGAAAGGCTGAATTCGAAAAATTGATGGTCAAATACGGCACCCAATCGGAGTATGTGAACCTGCAATTTTATGGAGCGCTGCTTTTTGCCGATGAATACGACAAGAACAAGCTGTTGGAGCTGATTCAATCGCAAATCGATCAGACGAAAACCCGAATTGCTCTCCTTGACGAGTACCTATCCAACACGCAGGAAGTTCCAGATCAAATTGATTACTATCGCCGAATGAATGAAAATTCCCGTTCCCATCACTTGGTCAATTTAGCGTGGTTTGAACAATTAAAAGCTGAAATTGAAGGAACCCCAGGGGCATAGATCCCCTTAATAGAATATTAGCAAATCAAACGATCACCCTACTCTATTGGTCTACACCGATTCATAGAAACTGCAATAAGCTATATCAACCTTCAAACAAAGGAGTGATATAGTTGGCAAACAGTGATGTACGTCTTGCACTATGGTCAGGTACTAATTTTTCGGGTCGTCGGATTCTCTTCAGACGC
Source organism: Paenibacillus sp. FSL R7-0216 (assembly GCF_037969915.1). Lineage (NCBI taxonomy): Bacteria > Bacillati > Bacillota > Bacilli > Caryophanales > Paenibacillaceae > Paenibacillus > Paenibacillus sp. FSL R7-0216. Next base: position 4,052,352 of record NZ_CP150222.1, read on the forward strand.
GGTGGGGTTGCAGTCCGCGATCTTGGAGCGTTTCGGTTTAACAACGCGCTTTCAAGCTTTCGACTCAGAAATGTTGTGCAAAGCTCCCAAGTCACACTGGTATTGTTCTCGGGAACGAACTTTCAAGGTTCCTTCCGCGTGTTCCGTGGCAGCCAAAATGTGTCTAACTTGGGCAATTTCAACTTCAACAACGTCACATCTTCGTTCATTTTAGTTGGCCGCAATCTTACGAACTCGGAGATCTCTCAAATCCAAAGCACTGGAAGACCACCTAGAGACATTCTTATTATAAGACAATAGTTATTCTCGAGCCCCAGCCTTAGATAGCTATTATTTAGGGCTGGGCATTCATGTCTGAAAGATGGCTTGCACTTCAATTTCAACGAGCAAGTCGGGATCAATTAAGGCTTTAACCTCAACCATTGTGGCAACCGGCCGAATATCTTTGAAATACTCTCCATGGGCTTTTCCGATCTCCTCCCACTTCGAAATATCCGTTACAAACATTCGAGTCCTCACCACGTTTTCCATCCCTGCTCCAAGCTTTATTAATGCTTCTTCAATTGTTTTTAAAGCTTGTTTCGTTTGTAGATATGCATCGCCTTTACCAATGATTCGGTTGTCCTTCATTGCCGTCGTCCCGGCTACTTCTATGACATTACCGATTCTTATTGCTCTACAATAACCCACTACGGGCTCCCATGGAGAGCCGGTGGATACGCTTATTCTTTCTGTCATGAGTTCCTCTCCCTTCAAAAAACACCCCAACCCTAGATAGCACTTATCTTGGGCTGGGGCGTTTGTGGACTGATCTTCTTCCATGATTATACATCTAAAAACCCATCGGTGATAGGTGCCGTTAGAATATTCTCGCCGATATTATCGCGGATTCTAGTGATTACTTATCCGTAGTTTATCTAGCAACTTATTACTAATGATTTCGAATCCTATAATGGTGAATATGATGAGTAGTAGTAAATTAATCTTGATCCTTAACTCACCATTATGAATGGATCAAAATTGATTTTGAAAATCTATATTTGATTAGTGTGGCCTTCGGGAAGGCTTGGTTAGCTTCCATTTCTCCAGCCCTTTCCATATAGCGAATCCATCATTTGTCCCATTCTTTGAATATCACTCCCAATCGATCTGCTGCTGTGTCTACAAAAGTACTCACAATCTCATCGGTGAAATAATGGGGATTAATTTTAGGCTCTTTAAGTGGATCTTGAAAAAACGAAAATGTCCGATCTCTCCATAACAAGATCTCATTTGAGGATAATAAATCACTAAAATCAAAAGACCTAGCGGCTTTCAACAGTTCCCATACTTCGGTTCTCACGCCTTATGATTATATAGATGAAAGTCCGCTTGATCCGTTTCTCTGCAATATAGCGTTCTGATTTCCTCATTCGTTCAACCTAATTTCGTATTTTTCTCTACATTTTGTAACGACCATCCATTTGTTGATACCTGATCTACTCATGGGCTTCGGGGCTCGTTGAACTTTCCCAACTTCGCACATCGTTTTCCAAGAACCCTAAGTCCCTTGGGCGGGCCGGAACGTGGTTAGGATCGCACTTTACAATCGGTTTTCAACCTATACTTCTCAACTGTTTTTTTAGCAGCATAATCTGTCCAATATGATAGGCATTATGAATACATAAATTTGATACGACTCCCCACCAAGGAGCATAAAAATAGGAAGGGATTTCTTTAGTTAGTTTCAGATCATCGCTCTCCTCAAGCGCTCTATTCCAACTATGAAAGACGGTTTCAAGTCTCTGTAGGGTATTCTTCCACTCAACATCATTTATTGCATCTCGATTCAAGTAAAAAGTATCCTCATTGTTGATTGAGCTATCTAATTCAACATGTTCGTCGTTATATCTCTCAAGCCACTTCTCATTCCAATAAATGAGATGATTCACGATCGACCAAATGGATTGTTCACTTTCATTCTCCCCTGCAGCTTGCGTAGCATCTAAGTCGATTAAGATTTCGTGAAGCGGAATAAACCAGCTCTTATCGTTATAACAAGCATTTAATTGGTCGATGAGAATAGATTTATAACTCATCCGAGTACCTCACTTTTCCTGTATTCCCGAAACGACCCAGCCCTAGATTGCTCTTATCTTAGGCTAGGAGCCAAACAGTTTCCAATGCCCTTCGGAGACAACTTCGACCGCTCCGTCGACCACTTTGATGGCGGTCTCGTCATCAATCGCATACGCCGGCCCCTTCATCCCGGCTGCCCATCTCTCTGCTGCAGCCATCGTGTTATACGGCAGCATCTCGTGGTCCAGGTGCGGAAAGATTGAAAAATCGACCAGTCTCAGCGTGTCATCGCCACCACCGGGTGGAATCCAGCCAACGAAATATTCACCAATGTTCGGTGCCATCACCATGCTCCCGGCACTCAGCCCCACATAAACTGCACGCAGCGACGGCAATAGGTCTGCCAACCCGGATTGCCGCATCCAGTAACAGAGATACAAGGGGTCACCGCCATTCACTAGTAGAACGTCAGTCTCCTGGACCATAGGAACCCAACGCTCTTTATCGATGCTAGGCAACGCGGTGAGCTCAAGCACGCCCATTGACTTCCAGCCCAGTTCGCACATTGGTGTGGTAGATTGTCCGCTGAAGAACTGCCATGCTTTCCCTGCACCTCCGGGTATGGCGTACAACCCAGTAGTAATGCAGAGGGCGCTAGATTCAGAAATCGGTTTGCCCAACAAGTTAATCAACGTATCGTGTATACGCTTGTTTTTAATACCTGCAGATGTGAGCAGAAATTTCATAACTTCATCTCCTTGTCACCGTGTGCGTCTGACGTCAAATCATTGTCTTAACTGGAATTGTATCCCATATTCCGTTTTGTTGCACTATCTAATTCACCTTATCAGAATAAAATAGTATTGCTTCACGAACTCTCACGGCTTTAAACGATCAACGGCCGCGACCGCGAAGCTTTTAGGTCATGAAGGGTTTTAATATTCCTTATTATCGATAAAATGCAATTGAGCGCAGCAAGTCCCATCCAAATCAATATGGAATGTGACATCCACACCCCTATCACGAAATAATCATGGTTTATTAGATAAGGCCAGATCATGACCAATACCAAAAGCATAAATTTTAAGATTAGTGCGATACTGCATGTTGTTTTTATTCTGAACCTTGTCTTTTCATCATGAAGATCTAGCTTGATTCCTCTAGAGAGTTTAATGACTTGAAGACATAAGATAACGACTGCGATTATGGCTAAGAATGAAAATACCAAATCAATTAATAAATACTCGTCATCATACATAAATTTTCTCATCGGATTTCCATTCATATTTTCATATATATTATTAGCAATAAGCGAGGGTGCCGTTGAATTCAGATTTGCCAAAACAAATATGGCCTGCTGCTTATCTAAATCTATAATAACCTTTGAGGAATAATTCGGATTAGCTCCAATATGACTAACAACTCTATTTTTCGTATCAACGCTCCATCCGAATGAATAGTATTGATTTTCATCTATGTATCCAGCAGTTTTGATGTCGACTTGATGAGATTGTTGTATCGCATTCAATAGATGATTTGGGATATCGCCGATCCCCATTTGGGCATTCAACCAGCGTTCCAAATCTTTTGAATTCGTGACCAAATATCCTGCAGCGATATTCCCATAATATCTAGGAGCATCATATTCTAAGCTTCTTCCAAAAAACACGCGATATCCTTTGGTAAGTTGATCAGATTCCTTTTCCTGCCCTGTTGAATAATAACTATCCGTCATCCCTAAAGGAACCAATATGCTTTCAGTGATGTAATCCTGATAACGTTTGCCTGTAACTTTTTCAATAGTCATCGCTAAAATATCATAATTCACGGTAGCATAATGATAGGCTGTCCCAGGATATGTATCTAATGCAATGTCTGAAATAGTATGTATGGTCTTTTCAAGCAAATCCCCTGTAGTGCCTTCTGGAATTAACCGAATACTCCACGGCGGAATTCCACTGGTATGGGCGAGCAACTGAGAAATCGTAATATTCACTTTCTCCCCTTTAAGGGTTGGTTCAAACCAAGGAATATAATCTGTAATAGGGTCGGAGAAAGAGAGATAGCCCTCATTTTCTAATAAAATAATGGCCAAAGCCGTAAGTGCCTTTGTCGTTGATCCCAATTCAAATAATGACTCTTCAGTTACCCTCTTCTTATGATTAACATCTGCATAGCCGAAATTTTGAAATTCGGTCTTGCCCCGCTCTGATACGACCATAGCCACTCCTGGAGTCGCTGATTTGGCCATTATGGTTTCCACCATATGATCCGGATTGTCATAGTTTCCTGTCCTTACCAAACTCCCGAGTTCATCCCAACACACGATAGTAGTAATGATTGCGATAAGTAGGATGACATATCCCGTTGATCTGCCTGTTTTACTTCGTATTTTCTTCATTGTAGTCTCCCTCGTCTGGGCTTCTTCCACGCCCCCACACTGCCTTAAGGGGTCCGAACCCCTTTCTATCGAGTATTCTTAAGAATTCTTGATCCAATATCTTCTTATTACAATGCCATCTTCTTCAATGTAGTCGACATCCGCTCTTCCCCCGTTCTTAAGAATGGTTCGTTCTGATGCGATATTCCAGGCATCACAAACAACTAAGACATCCTCTATCCCAAGTTTCTTCGCTTCAACTAGTGAAAGCCTCAATAAAACCGTGGCATATCCTTTACCTCGTTCTGATGGCCGAATTCCATATCCGATATGGCCACCCGCGTTAAACAAAAACTCAGACAACTCGTGTCTTATATTTACAGCACCCAACACCCGATTTTTATCATCAATCAACCAAAACGTTGAGTCTGAAACCCATCCCTCCGGTAACCCGTCGCCCTTCTCATGATCCTCCAGAAATTCAAGCATTGCCTCAAAACTACTGGGATCTCTACTTATGACCCAAGGTACCATCTCTTCGCCAGACTCTTTCCATTCTTGATAAAAAGACAGGTACTCATCCTTAAGATTTTGATGGGGTTTTACAAGTTTTAAATCACTCATGTCGTTTTTCCTTTTGGAAATTTATTTTAGGCGCCTATTGGTTTACATGGGCATCAGGGGCTTTATCCATGACTAGATTAAGTACGATTTTATGCTCTAAGAAAGCTTTTAGTCCACACAGCACTATCGTAAATCCTCCCATTGAGTCAATACATTGGTTTAAAACCTCATCAGCATTTCCTGCGAATCCGTAGTTTTCAATAGAAACCAATGTCTCATCATTATTTCTTGGGGTAAAGTGCCATTCAATATTAGTTCCATCCGACGATTCCACATGAATACGTTTGTTTTTCTCGATATCTATCACGTGGATTTCATCTGAGACCCCATACATTTCCCATTCCCAAAGTATTCGCTTTCCAATTTCTAACCGATCACTACTTTTAGTGAACCAAAATTTCGTTGTGATCTCTGGGTTAATAAAGGCTTCAAATACCTCATCGACTGGTTTTCGAATAAGCATTTCAGTTCTTACAATTGGTTCTTGGTTTATGGATGCCATGTGATTCTTCCTTTCTCGTAGTTTGTTCGGGCCTTTTTATTTAGTTTTTCCAAGATCTTTATAACGTACTTGTATTTGCAAAACGACCCAGCCTTAGATAGCTCTATCCTAGGCTGGGTCATTTGTTGTCTAAGCTTCTTCCATGATTATACATCTGAACAACCAATGGGGCGAATGCGGCAGCACGATGTGTGAATATGGTGATCTAGGATGTATCCACCTTCTTCGAATAACTCACTTCGACTCATTTATTATTTCTTCTATTTGTCTAATATGTCTTTGTTCATGCAGGTACAGCGATCTTACCCAATCAATTAATAACATATCTTTAAAGACTGGATGTACAAAATGTCTTCTGCTTAGCTCGGTTTGATCTTCCATAGTATTCAATGTTTCCTCTAACTTCCGTCTTGATTGATTTAGTTTTTCAATAAGTTCATCAGCTTCAAAAATATCATCAGTTGGATTAACAATATCAGGGGCTACCCATTTTTTGCTTCTATTAAGTAGAAAATCTAATGGTTTACTTTCTGTGATAAAACTTTCATTATTCTTTAATCCTCGCTTAATAGCCGCCACATAAACTTCTTCTGTCTTAAATAAGTGTTGACCGATCTGACCTATACTCCAGCTCAATGAATCTTTCCGTTGGTTTAATTCATCTTTAGTCAACCTCTTAAGTATTCCCAGTAATTCGTTTCTTGTTTCTCTTAGATTTTGATTGATTTCAAGAAGTTCCATGAAAGTCTCCTTTCCACTATTCTTTGCGGATATTTCGTATAATGTTCTTGTACTCACGACGTTTTCCCTGTTATTGTAAATTCATCCCCGAAAGGGCTGAACGCCTGAAGCGTGATGAACTGGTATCCTACAAACCCGACCGTTTGAGTTCATCGATTGCTTCAGGGTGAAGTGAAACTACTGATTTTAAACTTGTACTGATCCGTTCGATAATGTCTGTTCGCGGTCCATTTCTCCACGCCTCACTTTTGTAGAATGAATCTAGGGTTGAATTCAGTTGGTCCAGGCTTTCAAAAGACCTTATCAAGAAGTACGCATCTGGATCGTGAAGAGAGTTGCCGTAAGCAACAATGTCTATCCCCATTTTATTATGCAACGGAACACTTATCTCTTTCATGATTCTATGAAATTCGGCACCAGTTCCCGGCTTCATTGTATATAGAAGAATCTCAATTATTCTTTTCATATTAGGTTCCTTTCATCTTTATATCTGGCTATATTTGAGTTTCAATGCCCTTAGTTTTACCCGCTAGGATAAGCCAAGTTATTTTTCGATTTCACCAACTGCCAGCCTCCAGTCATTACATCGCACAATATATGAGAAGCCATGCTTACGACTCACCTATTCTACCATATATACCCAGTCATTAACAGAATATTTGTTCGCGTTTTGTGCTTGTATATAGTTTGATGGAATTTCCTACAACGTTTTTGCATTCACTAAACGACCCAGCCCTAGATAACTCTTATCTTAGGCTGGGTCGCTTGTTGTCTGAGCTTCTTCCATGATTATACATCTGACAACCGGGGGGCGATAACACTGCAGCAACGCCTTATATATCTTTCCAACCAAGAGCTATTTCAATTAAGCGATCTTCACCAATTTGAATTTCTTTCTCAGTGATATATTTTCCACCAAGCTTTTTATAGAAATTAACTGCGGGATTTTCCTTTAGAACCCAAAGCATCATAGAATGATAATTCGTTAACTTTAATTCTTCAATAAACCTATTAACAAGCAACTTACCATATCCTTTACTTTGGGCATCTTCCAAAAGATAAATCGCATATAATTCGGCATCATATTCTAAATTAGTTTCTCGGCTCTTCCCCCCACTTAAAAATCCAACAATTTGATTGTTTTCATCTTCTATTACAATAATGACATCGCCATTATTTGAATTGTTAAAAACCCACGTCCAATTTCTAATTCTTCCTTCTAAAGTTAGATTGGATAAATAGGAATCAGAAATAATATTCTTATATGTAGTATTCCAACTTTCTAAATGCACTTTAGCAATTCCTTCAACGTCATTGAGAGAGGCTAACCTAATCTTCATTGAGAATTATCTCTCCTTTAAAAGCATTAGGGCGGTTTATATTCCATTGTGTGTTCGCGGATCCAAGAACCTTAAGTGAGCATAGCGAACGGGTCGTCAGACTTAGCGTGAATGCAATGTTAAAAAGATGTCCCCGCCCACGAAACATTGCGTATTTACTTACATTTGATATTGTTTCTTATGGTATTTGTGATGATATGTATTTTAGTCTATGTTTATCAAAGAGTTTTTTTTCATATGATATGATATATTCTTTATTCACTTCTAGCAGATTAGATATATCGACCGCTAATATTATTGTTCTCACTCGGTTATTTAAATTAACAACAGTTATGTTATTTTCACTTACCTTCTGTATGGTAACTGCTTCCATAGTTGAGGCGCTATATGAATTCCAAAACATGAATAACACTAAAATAACCAAGAGGACCATTCCACTTCTTTTATATGCTTTTATTGCTTATCACTCCTTTCAGTTTCTTAGGTTTAATCCTGTTGATTATTTATAAATTTCTCTTCAAATTGCTTATTTCTCAATTTAATTTCTTCGAGTTTTTCTTTAATAAATCTGAGATCTTTATCAAGTAAATAATTCCACCCAGAATACATAATGCTCCTATCCAATAATTTAGTGTTAAATTTACATGATAATTCTCGGGAGAAAATGAACCAGCGGCAGCAGATTGATATGCTGCAAAACCTATTTTGGGGATTATTTCTTCAACGATCTTAGATATTGTGATAATACTAATACCTAAAATAATAAAGATTAAAGAGAACTTGAATTTAGTGTTTTTCATGAAATTCACCGACCTTGAATTGAGATATTCTACTTGCCCTTCGGGGCTTCCGTCTTACGTTACTGTATCCACCCGTCCCACCGACTTAAGCCCGTAGGGCGGCTGCGCTCGCGCAGTTAATCGGTGCAGATGTGTCCCGGCAACCTCTTCCTCGAATTATCTTCCGGGACCGAGGCGGCTTGTCCGCTGATGCGTGAACACATTGTTAGCTGAAGTCATTGACCTCAATATGATACATACTAAAACTCTTTGGTCGCTTCAATCCATTTATTTACTACTTGTTTTAGACGTTCTTTATTGGTTTCTATTTGCTCCATTGAACTGAATCGAATTGTCGCTCTATCCCCAGCCAACCATTCTAATAGATTCGAGGAGTCCTCAAAGATTGGTTTACCGTTAGCGTATTCTGTAGCTTTCGAACCACAATGAAAAATCAACCTAAAGCCTTTTTTACCATGTAAATTAAAAGTTATTCGATCGTCATGAATATAAAAGCTTGGAGCATTCCATTTGATGTGTTCGGATAACTGATCATTAGATTCCAAAATGATTCTTCTTACATACTCGATTTCAGGCTTTAATGGATGTTCGAGGTTCTCTAGAAATTTCATCACCTGTTCATGACCGGTTAGTTTTTGAGAAAGATTTTTGTCCTTCTTGATTGACATTTTGTCCTCCCTAAAAAGAATGGAATGTTATGTTCTTCTCCCAATGATTTAAGCTAATGTTCTCGTATTTACGAAACGACCCAGCCTTAGATAGCTCTTATCTTAGGCTGGGTCGTTTGTTGTCGGAGCTTCTTCCATGATTATACATCTGGACAACCGAGGGGCGATAGCACCAAAGCGTGATTACTGTATTAGGCGATGCTCAAGCACTTCCTCAAGTTATCCCAATAAAAGTTTTATATGCATTTATTGATTTCAATACCAGTTCTTCATCCTTTACACCATTATGAACAAAAAGCTTAAGTGGAAAAAAGATCCCTTCCATTATTGATATTCTTATATCCTCCATGAATTGATCGTAAGTATATTCACAGGAAATCTTAGTGCAAATTGAACGGTAATAAATCTGAAAAATATGTAAGGTCTCTTCCCCACCATGAAATAAATCATGAATAAATAACATGACCAAGTCTTCTGTACAAAGCCCAACCCTTACTGCTTCAAGGTCAATTATGTACGGCCTTGCATTATCTATTAACGGATACAACATATTGCATACATTCAGGTCACCATGGATAAATGAAGTATGTTGATTATTAGTTATACGTTCAATGTGTTTTTGAGCGTTCTCGCGTAACCTCTGTAGACTTTCCTCATATATTTCAAATTGATCATCTCCAAGGTTATAGGTTTGAGTTTTTCTAAAATGAATATAATCTCTTTCCAAATAACCAATATGTATTAAATATTCCTCTACACTCTGCAAATGCTTGGGGACAGCTAGTTCTCCCCTTCCCCAAGAGACCGCATGAAATTGTGAGATTACATCAATAATGGTTTTAATTTTATTAGTATCAATAGGGGGCTCCCAATCAGCAATATTACGATGTGTCGGTGTTAAATCTTCCATCAACAATATACCTTCATGTCCAACTTGATCATATTCATTGTAAAAAACCTTTGGAATAGAAACATTCTTGCTGGAGTAGTACTTGTAAATAATATTCTCATATGGAACAGACATAGATATCGTATTTTTCTCTAATAATGGAACAATCCTATTGTCTCTTGTGTGTACATCGATTTTACTCAGTGATGCCCGATCTCGAGTAATATTTTCTGTCCTTCTTACATCAAGAACTTCTAAATCATTTTGATTCCTTAATATCTCTAATAATTGATTGTCGTTTAGTGGCATTAAATCTCTCCAATCTTGCTTGAATTTCGACTGAAACGGTTCCGTGTTCACGACGTCCCACCGACTTAAGCCCGTTGGCCGGCTGCGCTTGCGCAGTTAGTCGGCGCGGATGTGTTCGGCTAATTCCGCTTCATCGTATACTGAAATGCCTCATCGAAATGCATCGAGCTCCGGTCCGGACCGAGGGCCGAATGGCCCTATACGTGAATATAGTGTTATCCGAAGGAACCACATCTGCGAATAACTTAAGAAATTTATTTAACTCGAATTAGTTTCTTTAATAACATGATTTGTCCAATATGATATGCATTATGAATACTCAAATTCGAAACAACTCCCCACCATTGAGCATTATAATATTCTGGAATTTGTCTTGTAAGTTTTGATTCATCCGTTTCTTCTAAAACAGTTCTCCAATTACTAAATACTTTCTCAAGTCTAATTAATGTTTCATTCCAACCTAAATCTTCAAATTGATCTGGAGTTAAAGAAAATGTTTCATCATTATTAATAGTATTATTTGATACAAATTCTCCAGCCTTAAATCGCTCAAGCCATCTCTCATTCCAGTAAATAATATGATTCACTATTGAACATATGGATTGTTTATTCTCATTCTCAGTAACTGCTTCGCTCACTGTCAAATCTGCCAGTATATCTGCAAGTGGAATAAACCAACTCTTATCGTTATAACATGCAGTTATTTGATCTATTAAAATTGATTTGTAGGTCATCAAACGATCCTCATCTCTTTAATCATAATTAATACTAACCCAACGCGACAATCAGACTTGTAATAACCATTACAATAGCAACTGGAGCCCATATAGCTCTCTCTCCTTTACTTCTACTGATCAGATTCATAATAGAAGATAATACGGAGAAAGCAACCACAAACCAAACCGCTGAAAGAGAGAATTCATACCATTGATTTACGGCAAGTTCCGATCTGCTTAGAACAATAAGTCCGAGGAATGCAAGCACGACAGCTTGAAATAATGCAATTACTCGCATATAGATAGGGAACCTCCCAGGGTACTTTCCTCCCATCGCAAACCTCCCCCAAGGCGCCCCTAACGCTAAAGCAATTTGAAAAAGAATTACAATTGAGGTTAAGGAGCTAAAGATAATTCCTGATACATTAATGGACATGGTTTAATGTCTCCTTAAAAAAGTTATTAATGGGACTTAGGTCTGTGAGGCCGTGCTCGAATTGCAGATAACGTTCATGTGTTCACGACGCCTTATCACCTTAAGGTCCATAGGACCGGCCGCGATGCGGATAGGCAGTACAGGGTTGTCCGCCTGGCTCCACTTCCCCGAAAATCCTCGGTGCGGACCAAGGGGCACGATAGCGATCCGCAGCGTGAATGCGGTGTTAGGCGATGTTCCTGCCATCTCTGAGTTAGCTACATCACTGCATTTCTTAGTCTTATCATGGAGTAGTTTAAAGAAGATTTTAATACTAAGTCTTTAAGAGGTTTTAGTGAAGGGGTTACTCTAAACTCTATTCCAAGATCTGTGATTGATCCTATTAAGTCATCAATTCGTTCAACATTACTAGGTACAACTGAAACTGAACTTATGTAGTATCCTGCATTAGGCTCATGTAACACGAAATCATCAGGGTTAAAACTATATCGGTATATATGTCCCTTACTGACTTGATCATACCACGCAGACTCTATAGCAATTATTCTTTGTGTTGTTGACATACAAAAAAAGAGGTTTAGATCCGCTTCTGTTGTATACTCTTCAGGCCAGACACATACCCTCGGACACTCCCGAGGAAAGAAATAATGTGGAGCATGAAACACATCTATTGCCCAGACCTTTGCTTCCGTCTCCTCATAAATCATTCTTGGTTCAAATCTTTGTATATCGGGATTATCACTGAAGTGGTATAACTTCACGGTTCCCCTCCTCTCACTTGCAGGAATTTCGCCTAACGTTTCCGTGTTGACGACCCACCACCTTAAGCGAACGATAGTGAGCGGCCGCGACGCAATTAGGTGATGCGGATGTGTCCCGACAATCACTACCTCGACTTATCTTCCGGGACCGAGGCGGCTTGTCCGCCGATGCGTGAACATATTGTTATGCGAAGTTACTGTCATCTTTGAAATACCCACAATAACTCTGTTTACCACGCTTTTCTAATAATTAATGATTCAATCTGAGATATGTGGTGGTGATTGTGCCAAATAAATCTTTGTAGAGCAGTGTCCAAATTAATTAACCCTAATGCTTGAGTTCTGAGTGTCCTCGAGAACTGACCTGAGTCTAACTTGTGGAGTAGTATGTAAAAACGTTTGTGGAGTGATTCTAGAAGCAATAAAGAGATTTCAATATCAGTTTCAAAATAATCATGAAGATCTCCCCATAGATCTTCTCGATATGATGAAGCCGAAGGTTCTATTTCTGTTAATGCCCTTTTAAATCTTAAATAAGCATTCATATCATTATCGGCCATATGGTGGATAATTTGCTGAATTGACCATCCACCATTCCGATATGGCGTTTGGAGTTGGTCGATCGTTAAGTGTGATATTAGGTTTCGAAGCTTAGGTATAATTAATAAGATTTGATTAATGAACTTATCCCTGTCCTCTTCAGAGAATATGAGTGCCGGTTGAAATTGACCAATAGGGTATCGTGTTTTATCAATCATCTATGAATCACCTACTTTCAAATCTATACAGTAATTTCGCATAACGTTTTTGTATTCACGAAACGACCCAGCCTTAGATAGCTCTTATCTTAGGCTGGGTCGTATGTTGTCTAAGCTTCTTCCACGATTATACATCTGACGACCAAGGGGCGATAGCCCCGCTGCGTGAATACGGTGTTAGCTGAAGTTTGGTTCTAATTCGAATCACTTACATAAATGTGTTTTTAAGAAATCTACAACTTCTATAAACGCTCCTTGAACCTTGGGATCTTCAAAATCATGATCGAAAACATGATCTGCGCCTTCAATTGTTATTAATTTTGTCTCGATTCCTATTCCTTTGAGCTTCTCATACATTTTTACAGATTGTTCATATGGAACATCTGTATCTTGGTCACCGTGTAGAAATAATGTAGGTGGGTAATCATTTGAAATATTATTTATTGGATTATATTGCATTAATTTATTCAAATCGTAGTTAGGATCCATTTTAGTTACTTCTTGAACCCAAACACCTTGTTGTCGACAATAATAATAAAAGTCAATCCTATCCCATTTACCATCTGTTGTTTCCTCAAAACCTATGTTCTCTATTGCCTTACTTCTACTTATCATCGGTTTCTTGCAGTAATACTCACTTGGTTCTGTGTACCATGTGCCTAGAATATCACCGTATCCATAAAATGAAATAATAGCTTTTGGTTTATAGTCCATTGTACCAGTCAATAAACTCAGGTACCCACCTGCTGAACTCCCCATAACTGCAATATTATCAATGTCAAAATCATACCATTCAATAGCTTTAGTTCTTACCCATTCAATTGCATCTCTAATATCTTCAATAATTATTTCAAATTTAGTTTCAGGTGCTAGGCGATAATCAATATTAATCAAACTAAACCCTGCATTTGTTAAATACTCAATTTGTGCAGTCGGTAACCATTCTCTTGTCCCAAAAATTAAAGCGCCGCTATGAATATATAATATTACAGGAGTATCAGTGCCTTGGTAATAGATATCTGCACTAATAGAGCAGTTATCTATTTGCTTATAAATCCTTGTTTCTTTCATTTTCTCCCCCCCAAAAATGGTTAACCGAATTACAGCTAACGTTTTTGTATTCACGAACCCTCACTGGCTTAAGCGGGCAAGCGCGGGTCCGACGGACTTAGCCAATGCAGGGCTGTCTGCTGAGTTCGCTTCCTCGAAAATCCTCTTGCAGACCAAGGGACCGTCAGGTCTCGCCGTGTGAATACGATGTTATAGGATGTTTCGGCCCTCTTCGATATCTCATTCAATTTACTTCACACAGGTTTTTATACAAAGTTTTTATACATTCCATTTTCTTGGTTTTCAGTCAATTCAGTATATGTTATGATCGTTATAAGAAAACCGAGTGCGTCAACACTCGGCTATACAATTGGCTTGGATGGTTTATTCCCCTCTAAGTCATTTAAGGAACAAAACCCACCTTCGGCCGTCAACCTTGGGGTGGGTTTTTATTTTCTCTTGTTGTTGGAATTAATGTATGTTAAGAGGGCAAGGATAAACGTTCCGAATAGGAACATTATTGTCAATGCATCTTTAACCTCCATGGCTTCACCTCCTTTCGAAGGGAAACCATGCCCACCCAAGATTCAATTGTACTTCCTTATTCTACCACAAATAACAACTCGTTAATAGAATGTTTGTTCGTGTTTTGTGTTTGAATATGTTTTGCGGGAATTTCCTATAACGTTCCTCTTCAAAAAGTTCCCGTTTTGCAACTTCTTTCATTTCTTCCCCAGGTTCCATTGAACCTCCCGGTAATCCCCACAAACCATTATCTGTTCTTTGTTGTAATAATAATCGACCTTCACCGTCTATAAGAATCACACATGCTCCTGCCATAATTATAGGATGTGTTCCTACTAACTCTCTTATTTGTCTTATGTAATTCAAAATCTTCACGTCCCTTTTGAATCTTCATTTGTCTTACATGTTTTTATTAATACATATCCCCGATTTCACTTAACGTTGTTGTATTCACGAAACGCCCCAGCCTTAGATAGCTCTTATCTTAGGCTGGGGCGTTTGTTGTCTGAGCTTCTTCCATGATAATACATCTGGACAACCGAGGGGCGATAGCCCCGATGCGTGAATACTGTGCTATGTGAAGTCATCGACTTCTTGAAACAACATTCATGTTGTTCGTTAAAGCATGCTTACTTTGATAATTATCAATTAGTTTCATACCAGTTATACTTTTGATATGGTCTTTGACTTCTTCAATTTTTGTAATTATTGAGGTAGATATCTTCTCAACTTGAGATATCCACATTTCATCTCCTCCTGCAACAAGGAGAGCAACATTGATTGCAGGTGACGAAATGGATAGCACTTCTCTTAATTCTTCAATTGTCTTATCGTGTAACCATATTTCATTTTCTTCGAAGGTATGTGTAAACTTCTCTAGTTCAGATAAAGGTCCAAATTTCTCTGGTTCTTCATGCTCAACAAATTCATTACCATATTCAACAAACTTTCTAAAGTAATTTTGATATTGTATTAAAGCTTTATACATTATGGCATAAGAGTTCTGTCTCTGGGTGTAGTTGGCCATTATAAATCTTTCTTTCTCGTCTTTATTTCTTTTGAAATATGTAGACACCTCACTTAAGAAGAATCCTAATATTGTTCCCCCTATACCAATTATTGAGGTTAGGACTTCAGTCTTCATTTTGATACTTCATTCCTTTCGATGATTTCACATAACGTTTCCGTATTCGCGACGTCCATTCCCCTTAGATAGCTCTTATCTTAGGGGAATGGATGTGTCCGCAGATTCAACTACTTGAAAATGCATCTGCGGACCGAGGGGCGAATGCCCCGATGCGTGAATACTGTGTTAGACGAAGTTAACGCTTCTTCGAATTACTCACAAAATTCCTTTGATTCCTTTAACAGGTCCTTATTTTTTTTAAAATGTTTTACTTATCTCTATTTGTTCACTTCTTTTTCCAATTGTGTTATCATATTTTTAAAGAAGCCGAGTGCGGCAAACACTCGGCAAAACAATTGGCTTGGATGGGATTATCCCTTCTACAGTCGAAAAGGAATAAGAACCCACCTTTGGCGCTAACCTTGGGGTGGGTTCTTACTTTCTCTTGTTGTTATTACTGATGTATGTTAAAAGAGCAAGGATAAACATTCCGAAAAGGAACATAATCGTTATTGCATCTTTTACTTCCATAGTATCACCTCCTCTCGAAGGGATACTATGCCCACCCAAGATTCAATTGTCTTTTACTATTCTACCATGATATACCAGTAAAATGAGGAACGATTGTTCGGGTTTATATAAGTCTTTCTAATGTTTAAATCTCGTTAATTTCGTCTAACGTTCTCGTATTCACGAACCCGAGAGGCTTAAAGGAGCAAATGCGACTGGGTCCGTCAGGACTTAGCCTCGCAGTGGTTGATTGCCTGAGTCCTCTTCCTTGCTTCCTACTATCTGGCAATCCAAGGAGCCTTCAGGCTACGTAGCGTGAATACATTGTTAGACGAAATTCACTTCTTCAATGAATAAGCTTACAAAATAGGAATTGTCTCTAAATTCTCGTACCTATTAAATAACGTATAGAAAACGCCTTCTATATAATTGTATACTTCATTAAATTATTGTTTTAGTGCTATGTAATCAATCCCATAATTATGTTCTTCGTCACCTATTAATTGCGCTTCTTTGTACTCTTTATCAAAAGGATATCTAAACATCATTGAAGTTGAATCTATCTCATGCAATTCCATAACAGCTGCTTTCATTAATTGTAATGGGCTTTTGTCCTTTTTAATTGCTTCTTTCAAATACTCAGGAATAATATTTTCAACTTTATTCCACAAAGTAAATAAGCTATGCCCTTGAAGTTTATCTTGTATCTTCTCTCTAGACATACTTCTATCCATTAAATAATGTGTTAACAAGATAGCTTTTAGAATCAATTCAGTTGCATGGCGATATAAAAAGATACTCGGAATAATTACTTCATCAGCTCTATTATTGTAATTATCCGCAATAGTATCTATGAGCAGATCCCCGCTCTTCTTGTACATCTCTGAGTAAGTTTTAAATTCCCAACTTGAATAGTTGCTTCTTCTCCAATTCGGATATGCGTTTTTCTTAATGTCCGGGTTACGTTTAAATAATACTTCCACGATATGACCCTCCAAATAAAAGTTTTAAGTGAATTTCGTCTAACTCCCCTATCTCTGCACGTCGCAAACCTCTCCCCATTCAGGTGATTTGCGCACTCCGTTCATACCCCCTTAATTATACCTCCATTTCTTGATTTTGTATTTCCGAATCTGCTCCCTTACTTGAATCTGCTACTCCCCCCTCTCATCACGCAAAATCCGATCCAGTGGGCTCTGAATACGCTTGAGGTTCTTGGTGCTGACGTGGGTGTAGCGTTCGGTGGTGGAAGGGTTGGCGTGGCCCAGCAGCTCCTGGATATAACGGAGATCGGTGCCGTTTTCAAGCAAATGGGTAGCAAAAGAATGCCGCAGGACATGAATGCCGACCTGCTTCATGACGCCCGAAGTTTGCAGGGCTTCCTTAAATACTTTTTGCAAGGAACGCTGATGCAAATGGCTCCCCGGATGCTGCCCCGGAAATAACCACAACGAGGTGGAAAGCCGCTCGGCTTTCACATATTTTTTGATCATGTCCCATGCCGTTTGCGACAGTAACGTGTGTCTGTCTTTTTTGCCTTTTCCTTGCCGGACTCGAAGGATGCCGCGTACCGGGTCGATATCCGTAATCCTCAAACGGACGACCTCGCTCACTCGCAGCCCTGAGGCGTAGGCCAGATACAGCATCGTGCGGTGTTTCAGATTCGTTGGCGCTTGGATAACGCGCAGTACTTCCTGCTCCGATAGGATATAGGGCAGTTTTTTCTCCTTTTTCGGTCGGATATATTTCGCCTGTTCGGAAGGTTGTTTGAACACCTCGACCGTCATAAAACGCAAAGCACTGATCGCTTGATTGACATAGGCTGGGGAATGTCCTTGCTCAAGGAGCTGCAACGCATACTGTTTTGCACGGGACGAATCGATGATCGCGGATTCAAATTTCTCTTCTTTGTGGGTTCCTGGGCTTTTTACCTCCAAATAACCAGCCAAGTTCTGCAAGTATCGCCGGACATGGCCGCGGTAGGCTTTACTCGTTTTGAGGCTATATCCTTTCAACTTGAGTGCGGAGGTCAGCTTCCGTTCCAATGTGAGCATAAGTTGCTCATCCTCCGTTACTTTTGGGGATAAGGTGAGTCCATCGATAGTAATCTCCGTTTCCGGAAAGCATTCGGCCAATTGACGAAGTGTCTCCTCCGTGCAAGGAAAACGCCAGAACTTCTCGTTAGGATCCCACTTCCCACCCCCAATCGCACGCAGCTTGTCTACACCCTCTCTTGAGAACTCAGTCAATTTCACAGAAACCTGATCATGTTCGATTCGATGAATATGAATGTACATCCCTGATTCCCTCCTATTTTCTGTCTAGCACGAAAAAAAAGAGACAGCCCTCTCTCGAGGTCTGTCTCCGATTCTTTCGGATGAAATGCGGATCCTTTTTCGGTATCTATCAATCCGGGTCCGGCTTTATTACTGAGTGAACCACGTTTTGAACATATGTTTCGTGGTCGCTTTGTTCATTTCAGCGATAGAGGTGGTCAGCGGGATGCCTTTCGGGCAGGCACGAACGCAGTTTTGCGAGTTGCCGCAGCCTTCGATGCCGCCTTCCTCCATCAGCGCTTCCAGGCGCTCATCGGCGTTCATCTCGCCGGTCGGATGCGCGTTGAACAGGCGCACTTGGGAAATGGCCGCCGGTCCCATAAAGTCCGTCTTCTCGTTAACGTTCGGGCAAGCTTCCAGGCAAACGCCACAGGTCATGCACTTGGACAGCTCATACGCCCATTGGCGCTTCTTCTCCGGCATCCGCGGGCCTGGTCCGAGATCGTACGTGCCGTCGATCGGAATCCACGCTTTCACCTTCTTCAGCGCGTTAAACATCCGGCTCCGGTCGATGACCAGGTCGCGCACGACCGGGAATGTCCGCATCGGCTCAACGCGAATCGGCTGCTCCAGGTTGTCGATCAAGGCTGCGCAAGCCTGGCGTGGTTTGCCGTTGATCACCATCGAGCAGGCGCCGCACACTTCCTCCAGGCAGTTGGACTCCCAGCAGACCGGCGCGGTATTCTCGCCTTTCTCGTTCACCGGGTTCCGCTGGATTTCCATCAAGGCGCTGATCACGTTCATGCCGGGACGATAGTCGAGCTCGAACTCTTCCGTATAGGATTTCGAGTTCGGATCATCCTGGCGCGTAATGATGAATTTGACTTTTTTGGCCGTAAATTTTTTGGCCGATACATCCGTTTCCGCCATTGCCATGGGGTTCCCCTCCTATTTGTCCTTCGAGTAGTCGCGAATCCGCGGCGGGATCAAAGAGACGTCGACCGGTTCATACGAAATCTGCGGGCCGTCCGGCGTCCAAGATGCTTTGGTGGTCTTGAGGAATTCCTCGTCATTCCGATCCGGGAATTCCGGTTTGTAATGCGCGCCCCGGCTCTCGTTGCGCAGCAGTGCACCCAGCGTCATGGCCTCGGCCAGCTCCAGCATGTTCCACAACTGACGGGTAAACGCCGCTCCCGTATTATTCCAGCGAGACGTATCGTTGATGTTGATGTTCTTATAGCGCTGCTTCAATTCCTTGATTTTGCCGATGGTCGCTTCCAGTCTATCGTTATGACGTACGACCGTCATGTTCGCCGTCATCCATTCGCCGAGCTCTTTATGGATCACATAAGCGTTTTCCGTGCCGTTCATCGCCAGGATGCCTTCGTATTTCGTCTCTTGCGCCTTGCGAGAGCTTTCGAATACGGCTGGGCTGAGGTCTTCGGTCGATTTTTTCAAGCCGCGGAGATATTCCACCGCTTTCGGTCCTGCCACCATCCCGCCGTAAATCGCCGAGACAAGCGAGTTGGCGCCAAGCCGGTTCGCCCCATGGTATTGGTATTCGCATTCGCCCGCTGCAAACAAGCCGGGAATATTGGTCATCTGATTGAAATCGACCCACATGCCGCCCATCGAATAATGGACTGCAGGGAAGATTTTCATCGGAATTTTACGCGGGTCGTCGCCCATGAATTTCTCATAAATCTCAATAATGCCGCCGAGCTTCACATCGAGCTCTTTCGGATCCTTGTGAGAGAGGTCGAGATACACCATGTTTTCGCCGTTAATGCCCAGCTTCTGGTCCACGCATACGTGGAAAATCTCCCGTGTCGCGATATCCCGCGGTACGAGATTGCCGTAAGCCGGGTACTTCTCCTCAAGGAAGTACCAAGGTTTACCGTCCTTGTAGGTCCAGATCCGTCCGCCTTCGCCGCGCGCCGATTCTGACATCAGCCGCAGCTTGTCATCGCCCGGAATGGCCGTCGGGTGAATTTGGATGAACTCGCCGTTCGCATACGTCACGCCTTGCTGATACACCGCACTGGCCGCCGTCCCTGTGTTAATGACCGAGTTCGTCGTTTTGCCGAAAATAATCCCTGGCCCCCCCGACGCCAAAATCACGGCATCCGAAGGGAACGTCGTGATTTCCATCGAGCGCAGGTTCTGTGCCGTAATCCCGCGGCAGACGCCTTCATCGTCCAGCACAACCGAGAGGAACTCCCAGTTTTCGTATTTGGTGACCAGCCCGGCTGCTTCATGGCGGCGTACCTGCTCATCCAATGCATACAGCAGCTGTTGTCCGGTCGTCGCTCCGGCAAACGCCGTACGATGGTGCTTCGTCCCGCCAAACCGGCGGAAATCAAGCAAGCCCTCCGGCGTGCGGTTGAACATCACGCCCATCCGGTCCATCAGGTGAATAATGCCGGGCGCTGCCTCACACATCGCCTTAACGGGCGGCTGGTTAGCCAGGAAGTCCCCGCCGTATACCGTGTCGTCAAAATGCTCCCAGGGCGAGTCGCCTTCCCCTTTCGTATTGACGGCTCCGTTAATGCCGCCTTGCGCGCACACCGAGTGGGAACGTTTCACCGGCACGAGCGAAAAGAGCTGCACCGGTACGCCCGCTTCGGCCGATTTGATCGTAGCCATCAGGCCGGCCAGGCCGCCGCCAACGACGATTAAGCTTTGTTTAGCCATTCTATTTCAACTCCTAAAAGTTTTGTGAGCATTACATCAACGAGTTCACTACGAACAAAGCTTGCTTCGTAAGCATCCGCTTCGTTTTGTGAGCGTTACATCAACGAGTTCGACCTTCAGATATCAACCTAAGCCAGCCAAGCCTTCGCCGTCTCAAGCAAGGCCGTACCTTCCGCCTGGAACTCGGCCCCGCGGAAAGCGAACAGCGACCAGACGAACATAACCGCGACGATAACGAACAAGCCCATGCAAATATTAGAGGATACGCGCTGTGCTCGCGGCCCCACCGTCACGCCCCAGCTGACGAGAAACGACCATAAGCCATTCGTCAAGTGGAATGCCGCAGACACAACCCCGATCACATACAACGTGAAGAAAATCGGATTGTTGACGATATCATGCATCACACCGCCCAATTCTTCATGCGTGACATTGCCCAACGCCACCTGAACACGCGTTTCCACTACATGCCAAATGACGAAGACAAACGCGATGACGCCGGTAATCCGTTGCAGTAAATAACGCAGGTTGCGTTCGGTCGGGAACCGTCCGTTGTTTGGCTTCGCCTGAAATGCGATATACAGTCCATAGACTCCGTGATACAGGAGCGGCAGCCATATCCCGAAGATCTCCAAGACGAGTACGAGCGGGAGGCTGTTTAAGAATGCCACGGCCTCCTTGAATCCTTCGCTCCCGCCTTCAACCGCCGAAAAGTTGGTGATCATGTGCTCCAGCAGGAAGAATCCCAGCGGAATGACGCCCAGCAGTGAGTGCAGTTTTCTGGAATAAAACCCTTTCATAAGTGCGTGTACCCCTTTCTCATTCCATCATCCGTTTCAACTTACACTTCTTCATTCAAGAATCGACCTTACGGGGCGCAGATATTGTATATGATAATTACCACACCGCGGTCGGTAAAACCCCTTTGTACCAAAAGTAACATGTGAACAACTTGTGTCACTTTTCATGTTACTCCTTTTTATCTTATAATGGAATTGCAATATATTTATTAATCATTATAACGAATTCACATATGCGTGCCTGTCGAATCATGTCATTCGCCCAGAAAAAGGAGGTCACCCCCATGCTGGAAGAACTGCTGGTGTTCACCACCGTTGTAGAGCAATCCAGTTTGAACAAAGCATCCAAGCTGCTGAACCTGTCCCAGCCGGCCCTCTCACGGAAAATTGCCAAATTAGAAGAGGAGTGGGGAGTCTCCCTGTTTCATCGCAAAGGAAAGAGGCTCGAGCTCACCCGGGTTGGCCAGGAGGCTTACCAATACGCGCTAGAGCAGCGCCAACGCCATCAGAATTTCCTGCAGTCGGTATCCCGCTTCAAAGCGGCCGAGCGCCGTATCGTGACATTAGGCGCCAGTTTGACGACGATCCAGACCACGCTCCCACCCCTTGTGACCGCGCTGATGGAGAAGTTCCCGGACATCGAGTTGAAGCTCGTCACCGGCAAAACTCACGAAATCGTCTCTTACGTCCGCGACAAAAAGGTAGATATCGGCGTCGTCGCCTCTATGGTGAACGAGACCGGCTTGAAATGCCTGCCTTTATTTAAGGACCACCTCGAGCTGGTCGTGCCCAAGGGGCATGCGCTGGCCGCTGCCGGGCAGAAACGCCGCCTCGTGATGGACGATTTGAACGGTCGGCCGATGATCGTCTTTTCCAAAGGGACATGGTACCGCAGGCTGATCGACGACTTGTTTGGCCGCTACAGCATCCTGCCCGACATCCGTATGGAGATCGATTCATTTGAAGCGATCGTGCGCCTTCTGCCGATTTGCAAAGCGGCTGCCCTGCTGCCTAAATCGTACCTGCGCATGCCACTGCTGAGGGATAACGGTTTGCTCACCGTGCCGATTCCCGAGCTGGCTCAGACGCGCCGTGAAACCTGCCTTGTCTACGGCGACAAATCGGAGCTGACGAGCGAAACGAAGGAATGGATCTCGCAAATCCGCGAAACCCTCGTCAAGGAACTACCGCTCTGATAACAGAAAAAACGCTGCGCTCCCGACTCAAGGCTTCGGGAGTTCAGCGTTTTTGATTTCCAAACCCAGCTTGCGGGCGACCCACCCGGTGGTGCTCGCCTGAATGAGAATCGTCAGCACGATCGCCATAAATGCGATCGCCGTAATGACGTTGGCATGCGCGATGCCCATGCCTGCGATCATACCGGACAACGCCGCGGGGATCACCCCCGTCTCACGTACCCAGCACATGAAGAGCAGCTCGCGCCAAGTCCATTTCACCTTACGGTCAGGCCAGGCACATAGCAGAATCGACAACGGTCTTGCCACGAACATCAGAATCAGGACGGCGCCAAGGCTTGGCCAGAAATAATGGCCGAGCGTGCCAAAATTCACTTGGCTGCCCAACAGCACGAAGATCAGCATCCGCATCATGACCGTGATATTTTCCGCAAAGGAACTCATTTCCGTATGATTTTCCTTCAAGGATAAACCAAAGGTCTCTGCGTTCCCCCAGATGACGCCGGCGACGAAGGTGGCCATAAACCCACTGACGTGAAGCAAATCACCTATTAAATAGGAAGATAAGGCACCTACGATCATCACGATGGTCGCGTAGCTTCTCAGAAATCCATGCCGGGCATGGCCGGCCAGGTATGTTAAGATACCCGAGACCACGAGGCCAACCAATATACCTCCCAACGCCGTTTTGACAAACTCCCAAGACATTGCGCCAAAGTGGAGTGCCCCCCCGCCGGCTACCGCAGCCAGCAGCGAGAAAGTCAGAATGGAGCCGGTCGCGTCATTAAAGGCAGATTCGCTTTCGACCGTTTCCCGGACCCTCTCCTTAATCTTGACTTGCTTGAATACCGGAATGATAGAGGCCGGATCGGTCGAGGCGATCACCGCTGCCCCCAAGAAGGCAAAGATCCAATCGACCCCAAATAGGAAATGAATGCCCCCTCCGACCACGAGCGTCGATATCAACACGCCCGGCACGCTGAGCAGGGACAACGTGATCCAGACTTGGCGCAGACCGCTAAGCCGCAAATTTCTCCCGCCGTCAAACAGGATCAACGCGGATCCAACCGTTAGGATTAACTGGTTGACCAAGGAGCCACTGGATTCGTGGATCAGCTTAAGTCCGGGACCCAGCAGCATCCCGACGGCGATAAACACCGCAACATCAGGCAGTTTAAGCCAGGCGGCGATCTTTCCGGAGATCATCCCCACGCTAATCACGAATAAGATTAAGATCAAAAAATGATGAATCGCTTCAGTTGCCGACGATTCCATGACATGTCACGCTCCAACTAGAGAAAGATGAATTACTTATTATTGCGTTAGGATCGTCTCAAATTGCTCGATATTCTTCTTCGCTCCGATAATTACCATGATATCGCCTTCGGTCAACTGGTCCATGGCAGTTGGCGCCACAAGGATACCGCCATCGCGGTGGATGGCCACGATACTGCAACCAAAACGGGCCCGCGGGTTGAGGTCGCCGAGACTTTTTTGGTTCAGGCAAGCGGGGACGTTCATTTCTACGATACTGTACTCCTTCGACAGCTCGATATAATCCAGCAGATTGGGAGTGACCAGCTGATGCGCAACGCGAATCCCCATGTCCCGTTCGGGATAGATGACCCGGTCAACGCCCAGCTTCTCCAAGGCCCGGCCGTGCAGAACGGATATCGCCTTGGCCACCACGGTATTAATGCCTAAATCCTTGAGCAGGATCGCCGCCAGGATACTCATTTGGATATCGTTGCCGATCGCCACGATCCCGCAATCGAAATTGCGCACCCCAAGCGACTTCAGTACCTCTTCGTCCGTTGCATCGGCGACGACGGCATGCGTTAGGTGGTCACTCATTTCCTCGACGAGCTCTTCATTCCGGTCAATGCCCAGAACCTCGTAGCCCAAGTCCATCAGCTCCAAGGCCAAGTTGGACCCGAAACGTCCGAGGCCGATCACTACAAACTGCTGTTTTTTCATAAACGATAATTTCCCCTTATCCAATAATGATTTTGCCTTCTGGGTGGCGATACAACTCTTTCCCTTTCTTCGGACCAATCGCATAAGCAAGTGTCAGCGGCCCTAGTCGGCCGGCAAACATCGTGAAGCTGATAATAATTTTACCGATCACCGTTAGTTTCCCCGTCAATCCCATCGTCAACCCGACTGTGCCGAAAGCGGAAGTCGTTTCAAATAAGATCGATAAGAAGCTCGCGTCTTCTGTGGTAGACAACACCATCGCCACCGCCACAACAAGGAACAACGCAAGCAACGTAATCGTCAAGGCTTTGAAAATCCGTTCCTCGGCCATCCGGTACCGGAACAGAACCAGGTCCGTACGTCCGCGAATCATCGAACCAACCGCGCCGACCAGAATCGTAAACGTGGTCGTTTTGATCCCGCCGCCCGTTGAGCTCGGGGAAGCCCCGATAAACATCAAGATGATCATGAAAAATTGCGTCGCTTGTCGCAGCGCTCCGATGTCCAGCGTATTGGCTCCCGCCGTACGCGGTGTAACCGATTGGAAGAACGATCCCCAAATCTTCCCGCTCCAGCTGAGAGGTTCAAGCGTCTTAGAGTTCGTGAATTCGAAAATGAAAACAACGATCGCTCCGATCACAATCAATGCTGACGTCATCGATAAGACCACTTTCGAATGCAGCGAAAGCTTCCGCCGCTTCCGAAACTCGAATACGTCGGACAGCACAATAAATCCAAGCCCGCCGGACACGATCAGAAACATGGCCACAAAGTTAACGATCGGGTCAGCGACGTATTTCGTTAAGCTTTGATAATCGCCAAACAAGTCAAAGCCCGCATTATTAAACATCGAGACCGCATGCCAAATCCCAAAGTACAAAGCTCTGCCAAACGGCATATCAAACGCCCAGCGAATCGTGAACAGAAGGGCCGCGCCGGATTCGATCATTAGCGAATACAACAGGACCTTGCGGATCAGCCGAACGATTCCCTCTACCGAATTTTGATTCATCGCCTCCTGAAGGAGGAGACGGTCCCTCAGTGAGATTTTTCGTTTGAGGACTAAGGAGAACAACGTGGCCATGGTCATAAAGCCGAGCCCTCCGACCTGGATGAGCAAAACAATGACGACTTGCCCAAAAGTGGAAAAATAGGTGCCGGTATCGACCACAACCAATCCCGTCACACAGGTTGCCGAAGTTGCCGTGAACAACGCGTCGACGAACGGCAACGTTTCCCCGGTCGTACTGGAGATCGGCAGCATTAGCAAGAACGCACCCAGCAAAATGATTAGTGCGAACCCGATCGTCAAGATTTGCGGCGGAGAAAGGCTGATTTTCTTAAAATGCAACTTGTTCACCTCATCGTTGTTATGAAAAAAGCACAAAAGAAAAAAGCACTGGAAATCCAATGCCTTTCGGTGTTTGGTTCCTGCTGCACAGGCCTACGAGGTTAGCTGACGGATTCGGACATGCACAGTTGCCCTATTCGCTGACACTTCCGCCGCTTCCTAGCCGGCTGCGCGAAGTTCTGCGAAATTCACCCCAAAAGATACGGTTCCCCCGTTTTCATTACGAAATTCGGCCGAGTTTCTTTTCAATTGTTTTCATTCATTTTTTCGTCAAATGGATTATATCCCTTATTTCCTTCCGCTACAAAGCTCTATTTTCATGAAAAAGAACAAAAAAGGGCGAAATGAAGGGGTAGAGGGATAAACTTCGCCCCGTATCTGAGCGATGCGAAAGCTTGCCGGAGTTATTGCCGTTTCTCGTCAATTTTGTCTCGCGTCTGGCGTAGGGGGGGCAGCTGTGTTATCTTTACTTTGACGTACTTGGGGGGAAATCATACCTCATCTATATAAAGAGTACGTGTTCAAAAAGTGAATTTTACCAAATAAAAAAGGAGTTTTGCGAGTGAGTTCCTCTTTGAAACCAACTGGCCGCAGGATGAAAACGAAGAATCTGTGGTTGCTGGCCGCTCTCGGATTCATTGTGTTTATCGCCGTTCAGTTGTTCCCAAGCACCGACTCGGAATCGCTGCAGCTGCAGCAAGCGGATGAGGTCATCAGTAAAACGAAAGCAGCGGCCAGCGCAGCTGAGTTCGCCGGGTCTGTCTTAAACCTGAATCTGTCTGAACCTATGAAGGATAAAGCCTTAATTACATACGAAACACGTTCCGATTTGTTTGGTTATTTGACCAAAGCCGATCTTCTGGCCCCTTACTTAAAAACATATGAAAAGAAGTTTCCTTATGACGTGTTCCGCGTCCGTTATAACGATCCCACCGAAGCGCTAAGCGCTGTGACCGTCGATGTCCACATGACGACCGGCCAAGTCGTCGGCTTTGAGGAGATCGCTTCCTCCAGCAACGCCAACAAGCAGATGATGCTTGATTTGGGCTCGGAAACCACCGATTCCATGAAGGCTTGGGAAGGCGATTTGACGTTAGCGGAGAAAGAACAGTTGGCGTTGCCTTTCCTGAACGCCTTTGGCTATAAAGCCGGCGATCTGGAGCTAGCCTCCGGCGAAGGGGATATCGGCCTTCAATATCTGATCAAAGGCTTCGCGTTAGGCGATTCGCAAGCGCAAATCAAGCTGAGTTACGAATACGGCGCCGTGTCCTCGATGGAGAGCTATTTTACCGTGCCGCAGGCGCACACGGACTACGTAGCCGGGCAAACAAAACTCGCCAATTGGCTCACGTATGCCGGTTACGCCCTGTTGACCTTCGTGCTGGCGATCCTGGCCATCGTATACAGCGCGATGACGCGGGCCCATACCTCGTTTAAACGCGGGATCTTCCTGGCAGCGGTCTACTTCGTGTTATCCACGTTGGGTACGATCAACATGATGCCGGTCTTTCAAAAAGACGGCCTCGAATCCGGCGTGCTCATATTCGGCTTCTTCTTCCAGGGGCTGGTCACGTTGTTCCTCGCCGCTTCCGTGTATTTCTCGCTGGTGGGCGGCGACGGACTGTGGCGGAAGAACGGGATCAACCTGTGGCCGCGGTCGCGGGAGGAAGGGTACGGCCGTTATGTGCTGACCTCGATGGCTGACGGCTACGCCTGGGCGTTGATCCTGCTGGGAGCCCAATCCGTCGTCTTCTTCATTCTGGAGCGTACGATTCATACGTGGTCGACAACGGATGCCACACAATCGCCGTACAATATGGTGTATCCGTTGCTGCTGCCGCTGCTCGCATGGGTAGCAGGGATCGGAGAAGAAGCGGTCTATCGCTTGTTCGGGATCCCGATGCTGAAGAAAATGTTCCGCAGCACCTTCATCGCCAGCCTGTTGTCGACCTTGATCTGGGCGTTCGGTCACACGTTGTATCCGATTTATCCGGTGATTTCTCGCCCAATCGAGTTGACCTTTATTGGACTGTTGTTCAGCTTCGTGTTCCTGCGTTATGGCTTCGCCGCCGTCGTCTTCTCGCACGTCGTCTTTGACAGCATTCTAATGTCGTTGAGTCTGATGTTTATGGGCGGAGCGCTGAACATCAGCGCCGGAATATTCTATATCGCCCTGCCGGCGATCGTAGCTTATGTCATTTACCTGTTCAACCCGCCGAGTAAGGAACGGAAGACCCCGCCGCAGCAGCAGCAAAAAGAGGAGCCGTTTTTCACGACTCCTCTGGCGGATCCTCGTCCCGAAGGGCATTTATAATCTCGTGGGCTAATTTTTCCCCGATAGAGAGAGGCCGAAAGTCTTCGACGGAGGCCTCTTTTATTTTTTTCAACGAACCAAAATGCTTCAACAGCGCCTTCCGGCGTTTCTCCCCGATCCCCGGGATCGCATCCAGTCGCGAAGTAACCATCGACTTGGCCCGCTGTTCGCGGTGGAACGAAATGGCGAAGCGGT
This sequence comes from Paenibacillus sp. FSL R7-0216, assembly GCF_037969915.1. Taxonomy (NCBI): domain Bacteria; kingdom Bacillati; phylum Bacillota; class Bacilli; order Caryophanales; family Paenibacillaceae; genus Paenibacillus; species Paenibacillus sp. FSL R7-0216. The sequence continues at coordinate 4,081,348 of NZ_CP150222.1, forward strand.
GCACCTCGTCCTGAATCCGCTGCAGCAAGTAGAACTCCTGGCTGTCGCGCGGCAGATAAACCGGCTCCGGCGGATCAAACGCCATGAGCTGCGCCGTTTTGTGCTTGGCGTCTTTGACGAGACCGCACACCGGGATGAACAGCCCCAACTCGTTCTCCAGCACGTCAGTCGCGGCGGAAATCTGCCCTTTGCCCCCGTCGACCACGATCAGGTCGGGACGCGGCAGGTTCTCCTTCAGCACTCGCTCGTAACGGCGGCGGATGACTTCGCGCATCGTCTCGTAATCGTCCGGTCCTTGCACGGTTTTTACTTTATATTTGCGGTATTCCTTCTTGGCCGGTTTTCCGTCAATGAACACCACCATCGCCGAGACCGGGTTCGTCCCCTGGATGTTGGAGTTATCAAACGCTTCGATACGCGACACCGACTCCAGCCCGATCGCCTTGCCGAGGTTCTCGGCGGCCTTCGACGTCCGTTCCTCGTCCCTTTCAATCAGGCGGAACTTCTCGTCCAGCGAAACGCGCGCGTTCTCCTCGGCCATCTTGGTCATCTGCCGCTTCAAACCGCGTTGCGGCACCAACGTCTTGACGCCAAGCCACTCCTGCAGGGCGGTCGGGGCATCAATCGCAGTCGGATCGTCTTGATCCTCAGGCTGCTCCGGCAGCAGGATCTCTTGGGGCAGTGCCGGATTATCGCTGTAATACTGGGTCACATAGGACATGAAATCGCCGTAGGCATCCCCGTAGAACGGAAAGACCGACGCATGCCGCTCGATCATTTTCCCCTGGCGCATGTATAGAATCTGCACGCACATCCAGCCCTTATCCACAGCGTAACCAAATACGTCGCGATCCTTCGCGTCGTTCACCGTAATCTTCTGCTTCTCCATCAGCGCATCGATATTGATGATTTGGTCGCGTAATTCCTTCGCCCGCTCAAATTGCAACTCTTCGGCCGCCTCGTGCATTTTACGTTGCAGCTCTTTTTTGATCTCCTCATGCCCTCCGCTAAGGAACGAGGTGATTTCCTGGATCATCGTCTCGTACGTTTCCTTCGCCACCTCCTGCACGCAAGGCGCCAGGCACTGGCCGATGTGATAATACAGGCACACTTCCTTAGGCATCACGTTGCATTTGCGCAGCGGATACATGCGATCGAGCAGCTTCTTCGTCTGCTGAGCCGCGTACGCGTTGGGATACGGTCCGAAATATTTCGCTTTATCTTTAAGCACCCGCCGGGTAACTTCCAGTCGGGGATGCGGTTCATTCGTTATTTTAATATAAGGAAAAGTTTTGTCGTCCTTCAGCAAGATATTAAACCGCGGATGATATTCCTTGATCAGGTTACACTCCAGAATGAGCGCTTCCATGTTACTTCCGGTCACGATGTACTCGAAATCCCGGATCTCGGACACGAGCAGTTGGGTTTTTCCGTTATGACTGCCCGTAAAATAGGAACGAACCCGGTTCTTCAGCACTTTGGCTTTCCCGACGTAAATGATCGTACCTTCCTTGTTCTTCATCAGGTAACAACCCGGGGAATCGGGTAGCAGCGCCAGCTTGTGTTGGATTCGCTCCATCGCTTTCTCATAACTAGGCGTTTCGTTAGTGGGTGCGTCCAAGCTTCCTCCTCCTTTCTCCTCTCCATGTTAACGCAGAAAACGCCCCCGGCCCAAACCGGAGGCGTCATCCAAGGCGTCAAGCGACGCGCCTGATCGTCTGGATTATTGATGTTTAGAGATCAGGTTCTTCAACGTGTCCTTCGAGTTCAACCCGACGATTTTGTCGACAGGTTGACCGTCTTTGAACAAGATGAGTGTAGGAATGCTCATTACGCCGAAACGGGATGCCGTTTCCGGATTGTCATCCACGTTCAGCTTAGCGATCTTCACCGAGTCGCCTACTTCCGAAGAGAGCTCCTCCAGAATCGGAGCGATCATTTTACAAGGACCGCACCATGGAGCCCAAAAATCAACAAGAACCGGACCTTGCCCTTCGATTTCCGCGTTGAAGGACTGATCGGATACATTCACGATAGCCATGATAACTTCCTCCTTATTGGGGTTGCCCGTCCCGTACAAAAAAACGAGTTCCCGAGCAACTGGATAGTTGGACAAAAATGATGCAGACAGCCTGGAAAACAGCTGCCGAACCAATTATACCATACACCACTGAAAAAAAGAAAGTGCATGATAACGCCTTCTTTACAAAGTGAAAAGGGTTTGGTTATACTAAGAATAACCTGAAAACGGATTGTCTATGACATCTTTCATTGACGAGACGATTATTTCCTGAGGAGGCCCGTCGCCATGGATGCTAACACGCATGCGAACGATCCGCGGCAGCACATCAACGAAGAACCCCGCAACGATTTGTTTGATTTGATGAACGGCTTTTTTGGCATGTTGACATTGATGGCCGTGATTTTCTTCGGTATGGTCATCATTAAATTTATCGCCAGCTAAGCTGATTTGGCGGTAACAAGACCGCGAAACGAACGAAAGAGCCGGGCGTTTCCCTTCCAAGGGAAGCCCGGCTCTTTTTTCTCTGCCGTGAATGACACCTCTACGCCCGTCCTCGTTTATTCGTCCCGTTCACCTGCACGACATCGACGAATGGGGCAATCCGGTCCATTAACCGTTGGCCTTTATGCCGCTCTTCCCCATCCTTGCTCGTAAAGCTCAAATGCTTCTCCAGCGCGTTCAAGGAATAATTCGAGGTATAGAACGTCGGTTTACGGTTCATCCGGTAATTCAGGATCGCGCCCATCACATGGTCACGCGCCCACGGATTTAAGTTCTCTGCGCCGATATCGTCAAAGATCAGCAGGTCGACCTGCTTCATCATTTCCACGGTATCCCGCAGCTTATCGCTGTCTTGCAGCATGCTTTTCAGATCTTCCACGAACTCCGGCATATAGACGATAGCTCCAGAATACCCTTCCTTCGCCAGCTCGTGCAGTAAATAACACATCAAGAATGTCTTGCCTGTGCCAAATGGACCTTCCAGATACAGTCCTTTCGTTTGAAGGCCAGACTCCTTCGTCTCTTCAATGTAGCGAAATAATTGTCCGACGGCTGGAGCCCTCAGGCTATCCTTGGCCATAATTTCGACCGCATTGTACCCTTCCTCCAGCGCACGCTCATCCACATAGAAACTGTGAATCCGCTTCTTGACGGACAACTCGCGCTCATACTGAAGTTGCTTCTGGCAAGGGACCTGCCGATCCACCAGCTGCGGGCTGCCGCCCACCTGTTCGACCGTCAATTTCGTGAAGTGGCCGGGGAAGTCGTTGGGGCAGTTCGCAAGTCCCGGGCAATTGGCACAGTGCTTGCTGTCGTTTACATATTGATAAAGCTTAGCCATTCCGCGCGTCAATTGTTCCTGTCCGAGCTCCGGATAACGATTTCGAAGTTCCAATACCAGAGGGTCATTAAATAGACGCGCAGTCAGCTCCTCCGAGCGTTGTTTTAATTGCGTATTTTTCATCTGCGTAAGTATTTCCCCAAGGGATTCCATCGCGGTGTTTCACCTTCCCCCAAGCCCGAACGGATTCAGACTTCTTTTTTATGCTTTCCGGACTGCATGCGTTCCGCCATCTTGATCAATTCGGCAAATTCCTCTTCGGACACGGCGGTTTCCGCGCCGGTTCGCTCCACAATCGGAATTTCCGGCTTCGGCTTGGCCCCGCGGCCCCCATAGGTCCGCGCACGCCCTCCACTGGAAGTGCTGCCAGCCGCTTTCTCCTTCACCTTCTCCTTCACCTTCGACTGGTCACGGATATATTGCACCGCCTGCTCATACGTACTGATCTGCTTCAGCAGCATGTTGGCGGCGATCGCGTCGATGAAGTTACGGTTAATCCGTTGCTCTCCGCCCGAGGTAAGCAGCGACATCAAATAATGAATAAGTACGTTGATCACTTCACCGGGCAGCTTATAGTTCAAGTCGATCTTCTCAAAGATATCCAGCAGATTGTCCGGAATCGTCCCCGGGAAGAACGTCTTGAGCAGCCGGGTATACGGCTCATTTCGAAGCATCATATTATATTGGTGAATATCGCACTTGCTTTGGAACTGCGGCGGTACCTCCACATAATACTCCATTTGCACCGCAACTTCTTCCGTTACATTCCCAGAGGAAGAAGCAACTGCTTTCGGCTCTTCCCCGCGCAGCGCGACGATTTTGCCGTAGGCGACCTCGCGCTCCTCCTGCCGCCGCTTCCCCTGCCGGAACTGCAGATTGGCGATGTGCTGGAGGGCATCCAGCAGAATAGCGCCGCCTGGATCGAAGACACCATCTTCATCCAATAGCCTGCATAGATCCTGGATGCTCAGCTCATATTTGCGAGCGACAAAATTGACCACGCCCATCCCTTCCGGATCAAACCGAAGCGCCTCAACGAATGCCCGATTCTTCGATTCTCGAGGGAACCGTAGGATGATATCGGCGTAATTGATTGCTTCCTCCTCCTCTAAGGCCAACTTGAGACCCGGCTGTCTGGCCATCGACGTCTCGGCGATGGCCTGCTCCAGCTCATAATCGATGGAATGCGTATTCAGCTCGAATATCTCATAGAACGGTACCGTGATATTTTCCTTGTTCAAGGCAAGTCCTGACCACGCCACCGGTTCCTCACGGAACAACTGCTCCCGCAGAGACAATACGGCGAATTTGCCTATCTTGTCCCGCAGCAGCAGGGTCAGATGTTGGGTCCGGAAAAATTCGGCCGGCGCCAGCGGGGCTTGAAGCTCATATTCGTACATATAATCGTCGCTGTCCGGGACATACAGCCGGTTCGTCTGAAGAAGTCCAACCGCCTCGAGACGCGATGTTTGCTCGATCAGGAATTTCCGCCCTTTCTCGCTAGGATCTAGACCCAGGGTCAGAAACAGCTTCCGCTGCTGCTCCACGTCCGAATATCCGACCTGCTCCAGAGGAACCTGGTCCGCCAGCAGACGATAAAGCGAAATGGCAAACGCTCCTACCATCGGTTGATAGACCAACCCTAGCATCTTGCCATCGACGGGACTGAGACCGAAGTCACGGTATACGCAGTAACGGTGATTTTCGGTAAAATGCAGCATGTTGTTCATGCGCACGGCTTCATCGCTCCTTCCCTATCACGCACAAATAGACTTCCTCTATTTTAGCATAAAAGACGAAGTCCTGAATCGCCCCCACCTTACAAAAATCGCCCTTTTTCCGCTTGCTCCGCACCGGGACAACGATTTACGCCAGAATAGACAAAAAAAAGAACCGCCCCTCTTCCGACCTGGGACGATCCCTTACTCCCTCTTCCTGCGCAATCTATTCGTTATGTACATGCCATTCTGCTAAATGCGATCGATCTCCGGCCAAAAAGCGCCGAACCTCGTCAATGGAAATTCCCGCCTCCTTGGCCGTGGCGAGCAAAACCACCCACTCCGGATCGACGTTACCGGGGTACCGATCATAAACAATAACCTGGGCGGACTTCTTCAACAACAATCTCCTCCTAAGATCATTATTTTGGTTTTGTCCCCAGGCAGTCCAGCCATCCTAGTATCACTACCTTAGATCTGAGACTTTGTGCCCCTGCTTTTCAACAGGTTTACCCTTAACTGGTGCTTTTGTTTTGGCCGTTGGATCACGGGCTCTTAAGTCAGCAAGCTTTCCTGGTACCTATTATAATGGCCTGGTTTTGAAAAGTATGTCACTCTGCGTAGTCCATCTAACCCGTTTTCATCGAAAAGGTTAGCTTATTTTGTTTGATCGCTAACGATCTTGTCATTTACGGCAAAAAAACAGCCGTCAGCTTGGAAACCAAGACTTTGTTCCTTATAGTGAACGGTTTCCTGTGAAATTTCACGCAAAATGGAGTTATTTAAAGAAAAATTGAGATAATCGTTCTTTATTGAGAACAAATCGTTGGATTTGCGATTTTCCTTTTTTCGATCCTATCAGGTATATTCGAATCACGGAATTCGTTCTCTATAACGAACGTGTTAACGAACAAATAGCGACTTACCTAGAAAGGAGCGACTATTCTGCGAAGATCTCGTGCTGAAGTAATCCGCAAATTACGCAAAAAGCGGAAGAAACAAAATATGGTCAAATCGCTGCAATCCGGATTAATTCTCTCAACCCTGCTCTTGTGGACTTCTCAGCAGGTCGGAACGACCTTTGGCGAATTCACCAGCGTGCGCGAGGACAACTCGGAAATCAAGGCTTGCCGCGTATTTCCGAGCCAAATCGAAAGCCAGCTTGCATTGTTGGCCGAGCACCTGGAACGGGCCGCTTCCTTAAAAGGAAAATTAATCGGCGCGACCCTGACCCGCGCTGCGATAGATACAACGACTCCGATCTCGGCTCCGGTACTCCCGGACACGGTCGCCCCCGCTACACAGGCGGATCCATCCGCCACCGACGCGGTATTCTCTGGCGGCGACGAATCTGGTAGCTCGGAGGTTATCGCAGATTTCTCTGCGAGTCTGCAGATGGAGGCGGCCGCCGACGGGTTGTCGACGCGAATTAGCGAACTCAATGCCACGATTCAACAACTGCAGCAGCAGTTGGCGTTAAATCAGTCTATTTGGCAGGAGCTGATGCAGGAACTCGCCGCTGCGACAGCCGTTATTCACGGGCTAATGACCTCGCTGAATGATTTGGAGCCCAATTGCGCGGAGATCACGCAAACGACGCTGCTTGATCGCATTGCCGACCTCCTGAAGGGCAGTGGTTTACTGTCCGGCCCCCTTCGCGGCACGTTGCAAGAGATCCTGAGCTACTTGCGTTCCATCCAGCCTTCCGATTTGTCGATCTCGAGCGATGGATTCGCTGCCGTTACTATCGCCAGTCCGTTTGCCGGGATGTCAACTTATGACGATTCGACCTTTAGCAATCCGGTTGGCGGGGAAGATCTCGCCTATTTTGAGAGCGTGCAAGCCTCTCTGGAGTCCGCCATCGCCGGTTTAACTTCCGAAATCTCCGGTCTCGAAGCACAGCGAGCCCAATTGTTGGCAGAGGCAGAAGCGCAGCGACTGGCCGAAATTGAACGGGTGAAGCAGTTGGAGGAACAGAAAGCCAAAGAAGAAGCGGAACAAGCCGATAAAGACCCAGCCAACCCGGATGAAAACGTCGACCCCAGCGGCGACGACAATCAATCTGGGGAGGGACAGCCGGCGGAAGAAACACCTGAAGGTGAAGCCCCCCCTACGGTGGGCGAAGCTGGTGACGGGGCGGTTCAACCTCCTGCAGACGACGAGTCATCGGAGGACGCAGAGGGTGATGCTGCAGACGACGAAGTTACGGACGACAACGCTACGGAGGATGGCGCAGTAGACGAGGCAGATGACGAAGGTTCCTCCGACGAACAACCGCCGGCTTCCGACGATTCGGTGGGACACGAACCTACTCCAGATCATCCGAACCCACCGGCAGGCGGTGACCCCGTTGCTCTTCCGCCTGACGTACCTGGAAGCAACGACACGCCGGTGCTGGAATCTCCGCTGCCGCCCGCGCAGCCGGATCCGTTGGACGATTTGGTCCTGACGAAACCGGAGGATGAACTCCCGGTCAACGACGATGACGTGACGGACGACGAGGATGAGGAAGACGAGATGGACGATGAGACTGTCGAAAACTCCACCCCGTCTGCGGTCCCTACTCCCGCAACTCTATCGAAAGCAGGTGAATAAGCATGCGGATTCGTAAGTGGCTAGGGAACGCGCTGACGTTCCTGATGGCGGTGGCCTTTTTTACCGTGGCTGGCTCGGTCGTGCTCTCGAAAGCATCCGGCGGCGAACCGAATTTCTATGGATATCAATTGAAAACGGTTCTGTCCGGCTCGATGGAGCCCTCCATCCCTACCGGTTCCGTTGCGGCCATTAAACCTGGCGGCGATATGACCCGATTCACCGTTGGCGATGTCATCACCTTCCGGTCGAATGATGACAAACTGATCACTCACCGCATCGTCGAGGTGACGCACGACGAGCAAAGCGGGCAGGTGCTATACCGGACTAAAGGCGATAACAATGGGGCCGCTGACTCGGATCCGGTGAATCCAGCCAATGTCACCGGCGTTTATACCGGCTTTAATGTTCCTTACATTGGCTATGTATTAAGCTTCGCCGGGACGAAGACGGGAAATGTCGCTCTGCTGATTATCCCTGGGCTCCTCTTGTTCCTGTACGCGCTCGTTTCCCTATGGAAGGCGATCGCCGGTTTGGAGGATAAGAAACCAGACCCGAACAAAACACAGCCTGACGCCAAGGCATCCTAAAACGAGATTGACGCTTTCACCCAATTGAAGCAAGTATGATTCGGTTGTTCTCCTTATGTATTCATAAGGATGCAATATATAAAAAAAATCTTTTTAAAATCAGGGAGGAATTCAGGAATGGGTATCAAAAAGACATTAGGTTTCGGAGTAGCAACTGCAGCACTAGGTTTGACATTGATCGGCGGAGGCACGTTCGCATACTTTAGCGATACGGTAGAAACGACCGGGACGTTCGCCGCTGGTACATTGGATATCAACGCAGATCCGACGGCGATTGTGAATATCGGTAACTTGAAACCAGGCGACCATATTCCTCGTACGTTCAAACTCAAAAACGACGGCACACTCGATATCAAAGAAGTGCTGCTGAAAACGAGCTATACAATTACGAATAGAGCCGGCGCTCCAGCGAACACGGACGACTTCGGCAAACATATTAAAGTGAAATTCTTGTACAATTCCGACAAGTTGAATGACGTTATCTACGAAACTACGCTGTATGATCTGCAAAATCAAACTCCGGATGCCGTTGAAAGAGGCTTCTTCCTCGGGGAACGCAGCGGCTTGAGAGCTGGCTCCATCGATACCATGATCGTTGATTTTGAATTCGTGGACAACGGCCAAGACCAAAACCAATTCCAAGGCGACGCCTTGAACCTGAAATGGACGTTTGAAGCGAAACAAGGCGCTGGCGACGTCAAATAAGATCGGACCATCCGAAGCAGAACACCTTGCCCCGCTCCTGGGACTAAGGTGTTCTTTGCTTAGGTTAAATTCCGACTTAACGCCTTTGTCCGATCTCGTTTATTCTGATATAATGACATCAAAATTATTCTGATAGAAGGGCGACGGCTACATGGCAGAACATATTGGCGAGCGTATTCAGAAAATTCGGCAAGACCGAGGGTACTCCTTATCCGAGCTGGCGGAGAAGGCGGATGTGGCAAAATCCTACCTCAGCAATGTTGAACGCAATATTCAATCGAACCCCTCCATTTCCTTCATCGAGAAGATAGCCGACGCTCTAAACGTCTCGATCAACCTGCTATTGTATGGCGACCGCCCCGCACCGGAATTGCTTGATCCGGAATGGTCGGAGCTGGTACAGGAAGCGATGACTTCGGGCGTCAGCAAGAAAGAGTTTAAAGACTTCCTCGAATATCAGAAGTGGAAAAAAGACCAGCAGGAATAACGGTACACGCAGAAAAAAGCGCGAGACGCCAGGGACGATCCCATGACGATACTCGCGCTTTTGAACAACTTCCTAAAAGTGCATGTTCAAAAAGTCAGGTTTTCAGGACCGAGAAGGTTGGATGAAGCTAGGGACTGAGTAGCGCAGCGTACGTTTTAGGTACGTGAGCAACTGAAATGTTTCCGTAGGAAACATGCATCGGAAGCATATGCTTGGCCCGGCTGAATTCATGATTCGACGTCGAATCTACTTCTCATGCTCTGCTTCGTTATGGAAAGATGACTTTTTGAACCACCTTTAAAACATTTTGTAACCGCCTAACCGCAGTTTGCGGATGGTCCACCCGCTCAGAATCGCCCCGCACAGCCCGGCGAACGCCGTCAAATAATCAACCAGCCGGAACGACGCTAGGTAAGCGCCAAAGCTCCGATCATGATCCCATAGGGTGTACACCACAATCGGTAAAATCACGATAATGAAAACGTATGCCGGAAACCAGGTTGTTTTCATCAGCATATTCAGAATAAAGCCGATGCCGAACATCATCACGAAGAATAAAACCATCAGCACCAGTACGATGAGCCAACCCATCGCTCCCCCACCCTTCTAAAGGTCATTCAAAAAGGCATCTTTGGATCACGAAGCATTAAGATCGCATAATCGACATCGAATCTTGAACTCAGCCGGGTCTTCCGTTGCTCACGTACTCAAACGTACGCTCCGCTACTCAGTCCCTAGCTTCATCCAACCTTCTCGGTGCTCCTAACCTGCCTTTTTGAATCTTCATTGTAACGGTCATTCCAAAAGACATCTTTGGACGAGCACAAGGCTCGCTCGAACTATAACATAAATCACACGAAATCAAGCTAGTAGTTAGTTTACTAGATATTATGTAACGAAGCAATGAACTTTGCATGAAAATTAGATGAATCGATTTGCCCCGTTTAGGCACCTTGCGCTACAATAAGAAGCGTAATGTACGATTCGTGAATGAGGATCAGAATCTATCTAGGAGTGATTATACATGAATGAAGCTACCCTAACCTTGGAAGGTTGGTATGCGCTTCACGATTTCCGCACCATCGATTGGACCGCCTGGAAAGCGGCGGATGACGAGGAGCGCGCTGGAGCTCTGGAGGAGCTGCACACGTTTCTGAAAGATTGGAACCAGATGGAAGAATCCAAGACGGGCAGCACCGCCGTGTATTCGATCGTCGGCCAGAAAGCCGATATCGTGTTCATGCACCTGCGCGAAAGCTTGGAAGAGCTGAACGCATTGGAAACGGCCTTCAACAAAACGACCTTTGCTGAGTATACGACCAGAGCATACTCTTACGTCAGCGTTGTTGAGTTAAGTAATTATCTTGCTTCCGGCGGCGGTGACCCGAAGGCGAACCCCGAGGTGATGGCGCGGTTGCAGCCGATCCTTCCGAAATCCAACCATATTTGCTTCTACCCGATGAACAAGAAGCGGGAGCTGAACGATAACTGGTACATGCTGTCGATGGACGAGCGTCGCGAGATGATGCGTAGCCACGGCCTGATCGGCCGCAGCTATGCCGGCAAAGTGAAGCAAATCATTACCGGCTCCGTCGGCCTCGACGACTGGGAATGGGGCGTGACTTTGTTCTCCGATGACGCGCTGCAGTTCAAGAAGCTGGTTTATGAAATGCGATTTGACGAAGTCAGCGCGCGTTATGGCGAATTTGGTGCCTTTTATGTTGGCAACCTGTTAAATGCCGAGCGGTTAGACGATATGCTAAAGCTGTAACTCACACAACTAAAGAAGGGTGTGCCTGCTCCAATGAGCGGCACACCCTTTTCTATTCTTTTCCTTCTTGTTCGGCCTCTAGCGATTTCAAGAACTCCGCCGTTGCCCGATCGCGATCACGGCTCTTCTCCTTCAAACGTTCGATGGCCGGCAGAATGAGAAGGTCAACTTCCTTCTGGACCGTATAAGCGAAATCGTATTGCTGCTGCGATTCCAGATAAGAGCCCACTTCCATCAAGGCGTTATAGCGATCCAGTTCCTCCCGTGTTAGCAGTCCCCGAACCTGTACGCTGCAATGACGCATCTCAGAAGAATCTTCCTTTTTTCAGTACGAGCGGAATCCCGCCGATAATGAAGAGATAACGCATATCGACCAACTTCTTCAATTGAGCTGCAACCCAGCCTTTGTACTTCTTGCCAAATGCGCTGGCAACAGCTTCCCCTTTGCCAAGCGAAGCCACCGTTCCTTTGTTGCTGAACACAAATTTCTTGAGGTCCTTGCCGCGGATCGACGCCACCACGTTTTGTGCGCAAGTTACCCCTTGCTGCATCGCGATTTGCGCTGTTGGTGGGTACGGACGACCCTCCGGATTGAACATCAGCGAGTTATCTCCAATGATAAACACGTTGTCATGGCCGGGTGCGCGCAAATAATCGTCGATTTTCACCCGTCCGCGCGCGGTCTCGAAGCCTGCCGCCTCGATCAGACGGTTGCCCCGGATTCCCCCGGTCCAAACGACCGTTTGCGACTTAATTTCTTCACCGGTGGCCAAAATAACACCATCCGGCGTGCATTCCTTGATCGCTACGCCGATTTTGAACTGAACGCCCTTCTTCTTCAGCACGTCCATCGCGTACTCAACCAGTTCAGGATCAAAGCCCGGCAAAGCCGTTGGCGCAGCTTCAACATTGTACACATTCACGAAGTTCGGATCCACGTCGTATTCCTTGCACAGCTGCGGGATCCGGTCGGCCAACTCGGCCACGAATTCGATGCCGCTGAAGCCTGCGCCGCCGACCACAAAGTTCAGGCGGTCGGTCCGGCTTTCGTCCATTTTGTACATTGCGAATTGATATTCGATATGCTGACGGATCAGGCGAACGGAATTGATGCTGCGGATCGTCATCGCATATTCCGTTAACCCTGGAATGCCAAAAGATTCCGGCTCGCCGCCCAGCGCGATAATCAGATAATCGTAAGAAAGCGTTCCGTCCTGCAGCACGACCTTCTTGTCGGCCAGACGAATTTCCTGTACGTTCGATTTCACAAGGTCGATTTTGAATTCGTCAATTAATTTGGAAATCGCCACTCGGGTATGTTCGATGGAGTCTGTCCCGGCAGCCGGCATATGCAGATGTGTCGTAAAATAATGATAGTCGTGCCGATTCACCAGGGTGACGTCCGCTTCATTGTAATTCAACTCTTTCTGCAGCCGCTGCGCGGTAAGAATGCCGCCATAACCCGCACCAAGAATTACAATTTTGGGTATGGTACTCATGTATTTGTTCTCCTTCCAATTTTGCACACTCTATATTTGAATTAAACCAAAAAACGCAATGTGAAAATTAACACATAAAAAACCATTCTTTCGTACCATATTCCACCGTTTCATGTAATCAGAGACATTTGTCACAACTTAGTTTAACCCTTATTTGTAGGATGATCAAAAGCCTTCTGTCGTATAATCATAAATGTACTTTTTTCGTCACAAATATGAGTGCATACATTTGAATGATATCGACTTTTGCCTAAAAGATCAAGTCTTATTTTACCTGTAACTATAGGACTTTCAACGGATTATTTTCCATATTTTCGACAGTTTTGATCTTACCTTTGCAAGTAGGGGTGTGACGATTATAATAAAGTAGAATTGACATTATAGCTAAAGAAAAAGAAACCATCTGGAGGTGTTTGGCCCGTGTCATCCCAAAACAACGCCGAATTCACTGATCTCCTGATTATCGGGGGCGGACCGGCGGGCATGTTTGCCGCATTTTACGGCGGAATGAGAAAAGCTTCCGTCAAACTGATCGAAAGTATGCCTCAGCTTGGGGGGCAAGTAGCTGCCCTCTACCCTGAGAAATATATTTATGACGTGGCCGGCTTTCCTAAAGTGACGGGCCAGGAGCTGATCAACAACTTGAATGAGCAGTTAAAGCTGTTTGAGCCGGACATTCGTCTGGAGGAACGGGTGCTGCAGATCGAGAAGAAAGAGGATCGCCATTTTGTGGTGACGACCGACAAGGACGTACACTATGCGCGTGCTTTGATCATTACCGCGGGAGTTGGCGCCTTCGAACCACGTCGTCTTGAACTGGAGAATGCCTCCCGTTTCGAGAAAACCAATCTGCACTATTTCGTCAGCGACATGAACCGGTTCAGCGGAAGGAAAGTTTTGATCAGCGGCGGCGGTGATTCCGCTGTCGACTGGGCGCTGATGCTGGAGCCGATCGCCGAGCAGGTCACGTTGATCCACCGCCGCGACAAATTCCGGGCGCATGAGCATAGCGTTGAGAGACTGATGGCTTCCCGGGTGCAGGTCATTACGCCTACGGAAATCGCGGAGCTGCATGGCGACGAGCGAATCGAGCGCGTCACACTGGCAGACGTAAAGACGAAAGAAACCCAAGAGATCGCCGTGGACGACGTTATCGTCAATTTTGGGTTCGTCTCCTCCCTGGGACCCATCGCTGAATGGGGTCTCGACATCGAAGGCAACGCCATTGTCGTCGATTCTCGGATGGAAAGCTCGATTCCCGGCATCTTTGCCGCGGGTGACATTACGACATATCCCGGCAAATTGGACCTCATTGCGGTAGGATTTGGCGAAGCGCCGACAGCGGTCAACAATGCCAAGGTCTACATCGATCCGGAAGCGAAGCTGTCTCCGGGACACAGCAGCAACATGAAGCTGTAGTTATATAGAGGCGCTTCGCGTTTTACATGTTCTGACAAAGAAAAGGGTATCTTAACTTTACGGAAGATTATGCCGTAAAGGAGAGATACCCTTTGCCATTTATATGCCCGTTATGCAACGGCTTGGCTGCTATGACCGCCACCTGCCCCGATTGCGGATACGTTCTGGAGAATGCGGGAAAAAAAGAAGACTACGCCGGGCCTTACAGCCCTTACGGTTCCGCTGACCAATATACTTCAGCTATCTCCGCGCGTATTCCTTCCGGCTGCGAACATGTCGTGCAGTGTCCGCATTGTCATGAAGCTTATATATATCATGTCAACGCCTGGCAGGCGCCTTGATGGTTGGGGATAACTTCATAAATAAACTGGGAGATAGCCAGGTTGTCCACAATTCAGTGCAGAACGGACGGCGCGGCAAGCTCTAATTCGCGTTTGCGGATTTCTGCTAACAGCAGTGCGATAAACTCCCGATCCAATTGCAGTTCGGTCGCCTTCTGATAGGATTCTAGGAGCAGCTCATTCGTTAACAGCGCCATTGATAACACATCCTTTCTAGTATTTTCCTCATCATAACAGGAAAAGTTTAGTAGAACAAGTGTTCCGGTTATCCACAAACGCCTGTGGAAATCCTGTGAATAACGTGTTAGTAATTATCGAAAAGCGTTGAAAAAACTAATGGGATAATGTGGATAAAAGTTATTCACAGGACATTTGTTCCCATAATTCTCCAAAATTTTTTTTGATTTTTGTCTATCTCAGCTTATTGCGGCCGTGTGTTCACCTCAAAAATCCAGATCTTCCCGCTCCGGTCTACGCCATAATCAAACCCTAATTGACCAATCCCCGGGAACCGGGACTCCAATATTTGTACACACGTATTAGTCAACGAGCGCATCTCCCGCCGTTTATGTCCGGAAGCTCTGCGGCTTAACGAGCGGCCGAGCCCTTCCCGTGCACTGAGCATCGTTCCGCCTTTACACAAATTGGTTACGAACAGCCCGGGACGAGCCAAACGGCCGACCATGGAACGATACACCCAGGCTCCGTTCTCTTTAACGACTTTCACTCGGTAGTCGATCGGTCGTCCGGCGATCCGGGCCAAATGAATCCCTTGCTGGATCATGTACTTGCGCCCAACCTTCACTCGGTTCAATGCCCGGTACATCGCCTCAAAGCTTCCAAAGCCATACCTCCGGGACATGTACGTAAAAGCATAAACGCCGCCAGCATAAGTCACTTTAATCACGCCATAACCCCCGCCGCCGCGGAGCGGCTTAATCACGACCATGCCGAACTGATGCAGCATGCTCCTTAACGAATCGGCACCGTACAATCGGGTTTGCGGTATGTGGGCGGCCACGTCCGCGTTGCTTAGAAGCGCCTCGGTCTTGAGCCATTTGTTGGCCAATTGTCTTCCCGCCATGACACCATCCCCTTTCTCGCACTATACGATATATTACTCATTTGTAGATTGATATTCTTGGATGATTGTCCAAGGCGTAAGCCCTTTCTCCGCCGCGTCCGTCCACAGGCTCTTTCTATGCAAAAGGAGGGATTTCGCGTATATTAAGGGGGGACATTGGTCTATACCTAGCAGAGGAAGGGGAAATCAAAAGCTTTGAATACGGGGAATTCTTCGTTTGAGGCGAATCTGTTTGAAGTGCTGTACTGGTTTGCCATGATCGCCATGTCGCTGGTGCTGGCAGGCATCACCGTCGCTTTGTTCCTCACGGGCTTGAAAATGGCCAAGACGACGCGCAAAGGCCTCGGAATGGGATGTATCGTTTTTTCTCTGGCCGCAGCCTCCCTGGTCGTCATGATGGTGAATCGGCAATTTTTCTAAAACGGGTTGGGACAACCGCCTGACCGCTGATAAAAGGCTCGGGTCAGCGCCTGTGGGCGAGGGCCGGGCTTTTTTCCATAAAATTGTGGAAACCAACTCCCTTATAAACGTATTACTACATAGAAATCATCGTAGCTTGGATAGCAAAGGAAGATACAGGAGGGTCATAAGGCATGGGAAGTACGCAACCCTGGGGAGACCGATTTAAGAGGTTTTTTCTAAATAACCGATTCGTGGTATTTCTGCTCGTCGTTTTACTGATTGGCTTAAACATTCTGGTATTCGCCAAAATCCCGTTTGTGTTCAAACCGCTTACGGTACTGTTAAAAACCGTACTGCTGCCGATTCTGCTGACCGGGGCGATCTATTATCTGCTGAACCCGCTGGTCGATTGGCTGGAGACTAAGCGAGTCCGCCGAGTCTACACCATTACCGGCTTGTATCTGTTTATCGCAGGGATCCTTACGGTGCTGATTATGACCGTTATCCCGTTAGTTCAGGAGCAGATCACGAGTTTAATCGAAAATTTGCCGAAATATATAGCAGAGGTCCAGCGGCAGTTCGAAAGCTTGATCGGCAGCAACTTTTACCATCAGGTCCAAGAGTCTACCGGCTTTAATCTCGAGGACCTGTCGAACTCGTTGTCCGAGCAAGGAAATTCCCTACTGAACAACGCCTGGTCGGGTCTCGGTGGATTTCTGGGCGCGATCAAGAACGTCGTGCTGGCGATTGTCACCGTGCCGTTCATTTTATTTTATCTGTTAAAGGACGGCAAGAAACTGCCGAAATTCATCCTGCGTTATGTGCCTGTTCGCTTCCGTGATCAAACCCATCACGTGATGACCGAGATGAATGGCCAAATCAGCTCCTACATCCGCGGGCAAATCATCGTCAGCTTCTGTATTGGGGCGCTGATGTACGTTGGCTTTCTGATCATCGGCCTGGATTACTCCCTGACACTCGCCATCATCGCTTCATTCACGAGCATCGTACCGTACCTCGGACCGGCCATCGCGATTACGCCGGCGATCATCGTTGCCATCGTCACGTCACCGATCATGCTGTTGAAGCTGATCGTCGTGTGGACAGTCGTCCAGCTGATCGAAGGCAAGTTCATCTCGCCGCAAATCATGGGGAAGACGCTGCGCATCCATCCGATTACGATCATCTTCGTCATCCTGACCGCCGGCAATCTGTTTGGCGTGCTGGGCGTCATCCTAGCCGTGCCGGGTTACGCCGTGTTAAAGGTCATCTTCACCCATTTGTTCCAATGGTTCGAACGGCGCTCCCATTTGTACGAGGAGACAGATGGTCCTGTTACTGACCAAAATGTAGATCCCGCGACCGAGGACAAATTGCCACAATAAACAAGAGGGACTCTTCCAGATGGAAGAGTCCCTCTATATGCGTTCTTCGTATCAATCGCAAGCTTGCGGTTGACCTTCCTCGTCCTTAAAGCGGAACGATTGGCCGCAGCCGCAGGTGGCGATGGCGTTCGGGTTGTGGATGGTGAACCCGCCGCTCATGCCGGATTCCTTGAAGTCAATCTCCAGGCCGTTCAAGAAGCGGATGCTCTCCTTATCTACAACTACCTTAAGCCCTTTGATGTCCAGGTATACATCTTCTTCGCTCTCCTGATCATCAAGACCCATGCCATAGGAGAAGCCGCTGCAGCCACCGGGATTTACTCCGACTCGCAGGAACATGTTTGGGGTTTCTTCTTCATCTAACATATCTTTAATCCGCGCCATAGCGCTGTCGCTAATGGTAATCATCGTGTACTCACTCCTTAAAAGTTCGTCAACTATACATAAATTATACTCCTTCTCCCCCTCCCGCTCAACAAATGGTGATATTTCTTGTTGCCAATTCCTTTTCTTCTCCTAAGTCTTATTGCCCGCTTGGGATGTGAGGTTTATAATAGGTAGGTAATTCATACAGTAAGAATACGAGGCATTTCATGCATTTGGAAACGGAGGGAACGTCATGTTTACTGTAGTCACCCCAAACACCGATAAGAGAATGGCCGAAATTGTGGACAAAGTCCGGCAAGGCGAACGTCTCACCCTCGAAGACGGTGTCTATTTATATGAAAGCGATGATATATTGACCATTGGACAATTAGCCAATGAAGTGAATTTGCGCAAGAACGGCAAGAAAGTGTATTTCATCGAAAATATGAGCCTCTACTTCACGAACGTCTGCGAATCCCACTGTGCATTTTGCAGCTTCCGCAAGGATCAAGGAGAAGAAGGGGCTTATACGCTTTCCGGGGAGGAAATGGTCGCTTACGTGAAGCAGCATATCACCCCGGGCGTCCGCGAGTTTCATATCGTAGGCGGACATAACAACCATGTTCCGTTCCAATATTACGTCGATTCTCTTAAAGCGATGAAAGAGAATTTCCCGAACGTCACGATCAAGGCCTATACGGCGGCGGAGATCGAATTCTTCACTCGGATCAGCGGCCTGAGCACGAAGGAAGTGCTGCTTCAATTGCAGGCAGCCGGCCTTGAATCATTAACCGGCGGTGGCGCGGAAATTTTGTCCGACCAGTACCGGGAAAAGATGAAGGTCGAGAAAGCCAACGTCGACCAATATCTGGACGTCCATCGGACCGCGCACCAGCTCGGAATGAGAACGCCAACCACCATGCTATATGGCTCAATCGAATCCTATGAGGACCGGATCCGCCATATGATTCAAATCCGCGACCTGCAGGACGAAACGGGCGGGTTCCAGGTCTTTATCCCCCTGTCCATGCAGCCGCGCAATAAGAACGCCAGCATTATGCGCCGCAACTCGGCTTACGAGGATCTCAAGACGATTGCCATCAGCCGGTTGATGCTGGACAACATTCAGCACATCAAAGCTTACTTTATCAATATCGGCGTTCAGTTGACGCAAGTGGCGTTGACCTTTGGCGCTTCAGACGTACACGGCACGATCCTGAAAGAGCAAATCAGTCATGCGGCCGGCGCGCAAACCCCGGAAGGGCTGACGTTAAAGGAATTGATCTGGCTAGTTAAAGGTGCTGGACGCATCCCAGTTGAACGGGATACCTTCTACAACGAGCTTCGGGTATACGAATAATTCCGTCCGGTAGTGAGCCCGCGGCAATTTCACGGCAAAAAAGGGGAATCGTCACGTATGAGGCAATTCGTTGTGCTTGGAGGAGGATATGGGGGGACGGCCGTCATTCATGAGCTGTTTAAAGCTCCTATTCCTTCGGATGTGCAAGTCGTCTTGGTCGACCGGATGCCTTACCAGAGCCTGAAGACCGAATATTATGCGCTGGCGGCCGGGACGGCCAGCGATTATGAATTGCGCGTCCCCTTTACCGCTTACCCCGGCCTGGTTCTGTCATACGGCGAAGTTGAAGCCGTCGATATGGACCGGCAGTTGATTCATTTCGCGGAGGGGGATCCGCTGGAATATGACCAGCTCGTCATCGCATTAGGTTGTACCGATAACTATCACCATGTCCCCGGCGCTGCCGAGTTTTCGTGCAGTATCCAGTCGTTTGCTTCGACTCGTGAAACCTATATGCGGCTGAACAATACGAAACCCTATGGGAAAATCAACATCGTTGGCGGAGGACTAAGCGGCGTGGAATTAGCCGCCGAGTTGCGGGAAAGCCGTCCGGATTTGAACATTTCGATCATCGACCGCGGCTCTCGCTTGCTTTCCGCTTTTCCGGCGAAGGTGTCCGATTATGTCGCCAAATGGTTCCACGAGAATGACGTCGAGATGCGATCGATGATTTCGATTCAGGCCGTGGAATGCGACGTGATTCACCATGAGCAAGGGGAAATCGACTCCGATGTGACCGTGTGGACGGCCGGGATTCAACCGGCAGCGATCGTGCAAGCACTGGACGTAACCAAAGATCGGCAAGGACGCGTTGTATTGAATGAATTTTATCAGATTCCCGAACACCCTGAGGTGTTCGTCTGCGGCGATTGCGCAAGCTTGCCCTTCTCGCCGAGCGCCCAGGCGGCCGAAGCCCAAGGCGCTCAGATCGGACAAATTACCGGGGCTTTATGGCGGGGAGAGACGCCGCGGTTATCGCAGATTAAGCTTAAGGGAACGCTGGGCTCGTTAGGCAAAAAAGCCGGGTTCGGCCTGATGGGCCGAGCACAGGTTACAGGCCGCGTCCCGCGTCTGCTCAAAAGCGGCGTACTATGGATGTCCAAACATCATATTGGATAAACGAAGGAAGGGAGCGTAGCCAAGGCCTCAAGTGGCCTCCGGATGTGTCTCCCTGATTTTTTGCAGGATCCGTTCCGCGAGCTGCTCAGCGTCTTCCCCTTCTACCTGCTCCCCGTCAACCAGCACGTACGGGAACAGATAACAGGTACCGCAAGCGGTTAGGCAGCCGTATTCATATACGTCGCAATCCACTTGTTCCTTCACTTGCCGGATCGCTTCCCCTGTACCTAAACTGGCGTTATTCGCACAAAATTCAAGGATCGGTTTCATCTTCCGTCCTCCCCATGAAGAAGCATTTAAATTTTTGACTTTTTGTAATATAATAAGGCAAGAAAGGAGTTGAATACAATGAGTGAAAGCGTACAAGATCAATTGTATGATGAAGTATTAGAAGTTTTGGACAAACTGCGGCCTTTCCTGCAGCGTGACGGTGGCGACGTTGAACTCGTCGACGTTGAAGACGGCATCGTGAAGCTGAAATTGATGGGTGCCTGCGGTAGTTGCCCAAGCTCCACCATCACCCTCAAAGCCGGGATCGAACGCGCCCTGTTTGAAGAAGTAGAAGGCGTGGAAGAGGTCGTTCAAGTATTCTAACTTTGCAATCCATGAATGATTAGCTCTTCAGCAGGAGGGTTTAAACGAACTCGGCCCCCGGCAAATTGCCGGAAGGCCGGGTTTTTTGTTAGTTCAGGAGGGTTTAATCCATGGTCGGATCGGGTCAAGCCCCCCAGAGATATCCATGATATTGCCAGTGATAAAATCGGAGTCCGTATGGCACAAAAATGCGATCACGCGGGCGATATCCTCCCCGCTTCCCGGCCGTCCCAGCGGCGTCTCCCCATCCTGAAGTCCGCGGACTTCATGGATCGACATCTCCTTGTGGCCCCCGCGGATATCCCCCGGGCAAACCATGTTCACCGTGATGCCATAAGGCGCCTCCTCGACGGCCAGCGTCTTCGTAAAGGACACAAGCCCGGTTTTGGCTGCCGCATAAACGGCCCGGTGGGGCCAGGCGCGCGACTCGGAGGCATGACCAAACCCGAAATGGATGATCCGCCCCCATCTCTTCTCCCGCATCCCCGGCAACACGAGATGATCCAGCAGCAGGCTGCCGACCAAATTCCCCTCGATCATGCCCAACACTTCGCTCTGGCTGTAATCGGCAAACAGCTTGCGTTCCCGAATAAACGGTCCGGCATTGTTGACCAGAATATCAATGGTCCCCAGCTGCTCGTTCACCTGACGAGCCAGTTCCTCGCTTTGCTCCCGGCTCGATACATCGGCTTGCACTGCGATACAACGTACGCCAAGTCGCTCGATGTCCGATCGGAGAGAGAGCGCTTCCGCTTCACTATGTACGTAATTTAGTGCAATATGGCACCCTTGCTCTGCTAGGGTCAGCGCAGTTTTCTTCCCGAGGCCTTTCGCGCTTCCGGTAATTAAGGCGACTTTGCCGTGCAACGTTGTTCTCCTCCTCCCAGGTGCAGTTACCCTTAAGTATAAAAGATTTGAGGGATTCCCACAAACTGCCGTTGCCAACGCTCACCCAAATGCAAAAGTGCAGTTGAATATCACCCAAAATCCCCTAACCATCGTGTTCAAATGCAAAAGTGCAGTTGAATTCACGTCAAAACGGTCTCTTGGGGCCGATTCACCTCCAACGAGATGTACTTTTACCTTTCATTGACCAATAATCGGAGATTTACCGAAAATGAACTGCAGTTTTGCAGTTGAGAGAGGGTGGGCGTGCCTAACTGACCGTAAAAGAGTAAGATAAAAAAAACCCGCTGCACAACGCAGCGGGACATGTCTGCTTCTTTACTACTTAGAATACCGGTACCAAAGCGCCTTGGTACGTGTCGTTGATGAACGTTCTAACCTCATCGGAAGTCAGAGCTTTCGCCAGCTTCTGGATTGCTTCGGAATCCTTATTATCAGGACGGGCAACCAGAATGTTCGTGTACGGCGATTCCTTATCTTCGATGAACAAAGCATCCTTCGTCGGATTCAGTTTCGCTTCCAGCGCATAGTTCGTATTGATCAGCGCCAGATCCACTTCGGCCAATTGGCGAGGCAACATGGCTGCGTCGGTTTCGATGATTTTCAGGTTTTTCGGATTTTCTACGATGTCCTTCTGCGTTGCCGTAATTCCAGCTTCGTCCTTCAGCTTAATCAACCCTTGCTTCTGCAGCAGCAGCAGCGCGCGACCGCCATTGGTCGGGTCGTTCGGGATCGCCACTTTGGCGCCGTCCGGAATTTCTTCCGTGGATTTATATTTGTTCGAGTAAGCGCCAAACGGTTCAACGTGAACGCCTACGACCGAAACGAGGTCAAACCCGTTTTGGGCATTTTGCTCGTCCAGATAAGGCTGATGCTGGAAATAGTTCGCGTCCAGCTCTTTTTCATACAGCTGTACGTTCGGCTGCACATAGTCGGTAAACTCTTTCACTTCCAGCTCCACGCCTTCTTCCTTCAGCTTCGGCGCGATAAACTTCAGAATATCGGCATGCGGTACGGTAGCACCTACAACCAGCTTCACCGGCTCTGCTGCCGTTTGGTTCCCAGCATTCGCTGCATTCCCCTCAGCAGCCGATGTATTTCCAGCCGTGTTACCTTCAGCTCCGTTATTGGCGGCGTTATTGCTGCCGCAAGCGGCCAACACCAACACCAACACGAGTGTAAGTAAAGATAATGTCCATTTTTTCATTGCAGGTTCTCCCCCTTAAGAGTGTTTTTTGAATAAGGATACTTCTATCTATTTAGGATTTCCTTATTTCCGCGTAAAAAAGATCACTAGCCGGTCTCCCAGCATTTGCAGTACTTGCACCAGAATCACCATGAAGATCACCGAAACGATCATGACGCCCGTTTCGTACCGGTAATACCCGTAACGGATCGCCAGGTCACCGAGTCCGCCTCCGCCTACCATGCCTGACATCGCGGTATACGACACCAGCGTGACCACGGTAATCGTCATGCCTGCGATCAAGCCGGGCAGCGATTCCGGGAGCAGCACCTTGCGGATGATCTGGAAGGTGGAAGCCCCCATCGCCTGGGAAGCTTCAATTACCCCGCGGTCAACCTCGCGCAGCGCCGTTTCCACCAGACGCGCGAAGAACGGGGCTGCCCCAATCACCAGCGGCGGAATCGTGCCTTCCACGCCGGTGGATACGCCCATGAGGGTCCGCGTGACCGGAATCAAGGCGACGATCAGGATGATGAACGGTACCGAGCGAAGAATGTTCACGATCAGCGAAATCAACCTGTAAACCCATCCTAATACCAAGGATTGGGAACGCGAGAAGGTGAACAGCAATACCCCGAGCGGGAGCCCGATCACGAAGGTGAACAAGGTTGCATACCCCATCATCTGCAAGGTATCCAGCGTAGCTGTGCCCATCTCCGACCAATCAATGGCTCCGAGGTCCAGTCCTCTCATTACTCGATCACCTCCACGTCAAGATCGCGTTCCTGCAAGAGCGACAGCGTGCGCTCTACCTGGTCGTCTTCGCCTTCGAACGATACGGTCAGTTGACCATACGGAGTATCCTTGATCGTGGAGATCGTTCCTTGCAGGATGGCGAAGTTGACGCCAGTTTCCCGCACGACCTGGGACAACACCGATTCATAAGTTTTCGCGCCCAGGAACGTGATTTTCACCAGCCTGGACCACTCCGGATGCGGTACGGAAGCCGCCAGTCTCACGCCTTCTTCCCCCGCCGCCTCCCGGTGAATGAACTCCCGGGTCACCATGTGCTTCGGTTTCAGGAACACTTCCGTCACCGGACCTTGCTCCACGATGCCGCCTTCGTGAATGACCGCCACCCGATCGCAGATGCTCTGGATGACATGCATTTCATGCGTGATCAGCAGAATCGTCAATTGGAATCGCTTGTTGATGTCAAGCAGCAGCTTCAGGATGGAGTCTGTCGTCTGCGGATCCAGCGCCGAGGTGGCTTCGTCGCACAGCAATACGTCGGGGTCGCTGGCCAGCGCTCGGGCGATTCCAACCCGCTGCTTCTGACCGCCGGACAGCTGCGCCGGAAACTTATGACGATGCTCCTCCAATCCGACCAAGGTAAGCAACTCGTTTACTTTCTCCGCAATCGCCGCCTTCGGCGTTCCGATCAGCGTAAGCGGAAATGCGATATTATCGTATACGGTCGCCGAGGAGAGTAGGTTGAAATGTTGAAAAATCATGCCGATTTTGCGGCGCTGCTGCTGAAGCTCCCGCTTGCCAAGCTTCGTGAGCTCAACCCCGCCGACCCACACCTCGCCTTCGGTCGGACGTTCCAGCAAATTGATACAACGGATTAAGGTGCTTTTGCCGGCGCCGGAGTGACCGATAACGCCGAAGATTTCGCCTTTGCGAACGCTAAGGTTCAACCCGGACAGCGCGGTGGTCGCCGTTTTTTTGGTGCCATATATTTTGGTAATCCCTTTAAGTTCGATCAATCGGCTAACCTCCTGTTCCTAGCATAGACAATTATCGACCGGCGTATGAAAAAACAGAAAAGAGCCCTACAGATTCAAAGGGCTCTCTTTACGTAAAGACAATGCCTTCTCATCTGCCAAAACCATCTGCTCACAAACGCATTGGTTTTGAAGGAATTAGCACCATGACATTCGGTCCCATGACTTCAGCGGAATCAAACTTCCGCATCACGGGTGAATCGGTTGCTGGGCTTCATCGGGCCTTTCCCTCCGCCTCTCTCGATAAGAAAAATATGAAATTGTAGAGTCGTTAATTGAAACTATTGATGAGTATAATGAGTTTTGCCCATTTTGTAAAGAGAAAAAATAGGAACGGCGGATCGATCAGACCGCCGCTATTTTTTTCCAACGTTGATTAATGTAGTCAAACACCGTGAAATACGTGTCGCAAACCATACGGTATCCCTGTTCCAGTTCGCGGATATGCTGATCCAGATCCTCCAGGGCGACTTTCCCGAACAACGCCTGATGACGCTGCCACAGATCGTCCTTCATCTCCGAGTTCATGTAATGAATCTCCGTGTTTCTCCGCCGGCGCAGAACACCCAGGGCTTCCCGGTAGGTCTCTTTAATGGCGATCAACTGGTTCCCCAGCTCGGTATGGGTCTTCAGATAAGCGAACTGGCGCAGCACGGTAAAATAAGAGAAATGCATCTTTATCTTCGAGGTTTTCAAATCGAACAATTCGTTGAGCACCGTTCCCAGCTTGTCCAGCGCCGAGAATACGCGGATGAAGCCGTCCTTGTAAAAATAGACGTACCTCGCATAATCGGACCGCTCAACCGGATCCATGTCCTCGACGGATTCCGTCCGCACCTTTTTGCGGAAAAGGGCGGCGGCAAACAAAGATTGTTCGAGTTCATCCAACGAAGAGATCAAGCCGTGTACCCAAATCTCCAGCTTGCGGAAATCGTGTGAAGGATCCTGATGCTCTTTGATTTCCTTTTGCAGCAGCTTGATCGTTTGCACCATCGCGTCGATCGTTTCAGCTAGCCGACCCTCGTTTTGCCGAGGCGGCTCGCCAAGCAAGCTTCGCAGCATAGGCATACCCCGTTTCACAGAAAGTAGGATTTCCAACGTTGATCCACCAAGGAGACGATGTCCTCTTGCGGGAACAGCTCATCCGGATAACCCGGCTTCATGCGGGCATCGATAACCAGCGGCAGACTGTAAGACAGGTGATGTTGGCGTATTTCGGAAGCAGCGTAAATATCGCTGGCCGGATTAAACCGTGTAAACACCGTCCATAGAAACGCCGTCTGATCATGGGC
The DNA here is from genome assembly GCF_037969915.1 of Paenibacillus sp. FSL R7-0216. Taxonomy (NCBI): domain Bacteria; kingdom Bacillati; phylum Bacillota; class Bacilli; order Caryophanales; family Paenibacillaceae; genus Paenibacillus; species Paenibacillus sp. FSL R7-0216. Next base: position 4,107,316 of record NZ_CP150222.1, read on the forward strand.
CGCTGCCTCGGCGTTATCCACCAGTACCACAAACGGCCAGGCAGTCCCGCGTTCGCGAAGACGGCCAAGCAACCGTTCGGCAAGCTCCGGCTCATCCTCATAGGATGCACCGGAAACGACAAGACATCCGTCATGAAAAACTTGGATTGAACGGATTTCGGCGATCTCGCCTTCGTCATACGCACGCGGCAGCTCACGTACAGGATCCCCAACGCCGATCAATATCGCCTTGCTGCCATGATTCAGTTTATGGCCGGTATAATCCAGCGTGTCATGCGACGTGTTGTTGAGAATAAACAGATCCGTACGCGGATCGAAACGCTCCAGCACCGTCTTGAGCAGCAGGCGGAAATCCGCCAAATCGATCAGCTTGTCCGTCAGCATGAGGAATTTCGTCAGCGACAGTTGGCCCTCCCCCAGGATGCGGAACGCTGATACGAGGGCTTCGCGGGAGTAACTCTCGCGAACCACGGCCGAGCTCAAGGCATGGAATCCGCTCTCCGCGTACGTCCAAAGGGAGCGAACATTCGGCATCACGATCGGGAACGCTGGCGATAGCAGCTTTTGCAGGAAATCGCCTAGGTAGTAATCCTCTTGCCGCGGTTTGCCGACGATTGTTGCCGGATAGATCGCATTCTTCCGATGCCACATATGGTTCACGTGCAGCACCGGGAATTCATGTTGCAAGGAATAATAGCCGAAATGATCGCCGAACGGACCTTCAAGTCGGCGTTCGTGCGGCGGTACGAGCCCAGATATTGCGAATTCCGACTCGGCCGGAATCCGGTGGCCGCCCAGCGGATTCTCTGCCATCGGGAGCTTTTCGCCCAGGATGAAAGAAGCGACCAGCAACTCGGACAAATGCTCGGGAACCGGCGAAATAGCCGAGGCTACCATGGCCGGCGGGCCGCCCAAGAATACGGAAACCGGCAAAGGCTCCCCGCGTTTCTCGGCTTCGTGGTAGTGGAACCCTCCGCCTTTCTGGATCTGCCAGTGTACTCCGGTCGTCTGATCGTCGTACAGCTGAATCCGGTACATCCCCAGGTTATTTTCTTTCGGCTGCAGCGGATTTTCCGTATACACGAGCGGCAGCGTGATAAACGGGCCCCCGTCCTTCTGCCAACTCGTCACTTTCGGCAAATCCTTCAATGGCGTCTCCGTCCGGCAGACTTCGAGGATCGGGGCTTCGTTCTTGGATACGGTTTTCATACCGACCTTCAAAACGTCGCGTATCAGCCCCCGCTCGTTCCAAATCGCTTTGGGCGTCGGCGGCAGCAATTTATGTATCGCCTCGACCAGTTGGTTAGCAAGCATCTCGGGCCGAGGGCCAAAAGCCATTTCCACCCGGCGAGGTGTTCCAAACAGGTTGGTTGCCACCGGGAACGGCGTTCCTTTGACATTGGTAAACAGCAAAGCGGGGCCGCCGTCATCAATGACCCGCCGGTGAATTTCGGCCAACTCCAGATAGGGATCGACCGGCACGTCGATGATGGCGAGGTCGTTTTCTTTTTGCAGCGCATCGATCCATTGCCGTAGGTTCTTGTAACTCATCTTGTTGTCCTCCTATAAAAGACGGAATTGTCGTCCGTTCCTCACATAACGTTCGCTTATAGACAAAAGTATACCTTATCCGTGCAGCCGCTTGAGCGTCCGTCATTCTACAGATTCATGACAATCGCGTTGTCAAACCGCCTTGCCGGCCGACGTCGCCTGTACCTCGGGTGTTCGGCTCAACTGCCAAGTCCGGACGCTTAAATAGCAAAGGACTCCGAATAAAGCGGCCAATACGATAATGTGCGCGAGCGAAGCGAACAAATAAACATCGTAGTTGTTTAAGGTCAGCACAATGGTGGCCCCGGTGAACACCTGGACGATCACCAGCAGCGTTGCGGCGACACCCAGCTTGCGGATTTCCGGCAGACCGGGATGCTTGCGGAAGGCAAAGTGACCTACCGTGGCTATTACGACCAGCAGCAAAGCGGCCGCAACCCGGTGCAGAAAGGCGATGCCTTCCCCCCCGGACAGTTCGGGAACGAGTTGCCCGTTGCACAGCGGCCAACCGCTGCAACCGCCGGCCGAGTCCGTATGGCTGACATACGCGCCGATATAGACAACGATATAGGTGTAGCCGGTCGCTATCCAGGTCAGATTACGGAACGCCTTAGAAACCCGAGCCGAAGAAGGTGCATAGTCAGAAGACTGTGCATTAACTTGTCCGCGCTCCTCCTGGCGAACGCCCAGCACCAGCATGATCGAGCTCGCGAAGGCGATCAACGAGAACCCAAAATGCAGCGCCATGACGGCAGACGACGTAGGATAGATCACCGCCATCGCTCCCATAACGGCCTGTACCATAACGAAGATGAGCGCAAGCAGGGAATAGATCTGGAGGTCTTTACGGTTCTTCCGATACAACCAAAAGGCGACAAACGCCGCCAAAGAGACCAATCCAGCCGCCCCGCTGACGGCACGGTGGGAATATTCAATCATCGAAGCAAGTGTATGAGCAGGAACAAATTTCCCGTGACAAAGCGGCCAATCGTTGCCGCAGCCCAATCCCGATTCCGTCTTAGTCACGACGCTGCCGCCTAATGTGGCCAGAAACATGACAAAACAGGACGCGTAACTGAGCCATTTCAAATATTTCGTATTCAAACGGTTCACACCTTTTAGTTAATCGATAAATCCTTTTCATTATAACCGATCAACTAACTTCTTTCATAGAAAATGTTGAAAAATAGACACCGCCGCAAGGGAAACCCTGACGGCGGTGTGAGGAATATAATGGATTTTTACAGTGTATCCCGTGTTTCCGGCGTGTCATGCAGCGTATGGTACACGTCCAACGCCTTGTTCAGGAAATTTTCAATTTCCTCGCGGGATTTGCGTAGCTTGTTCACGAACCGAACCAGTTCGCGGCCGTCAGTATAGGCGACGAAACTCGGGATGCCCAGAATGTTCTGCTCCTGGCTGACATCGCCGACCTGATCGACATCCACCTCGATCAACGTTAACCGGCCTGCGTATTTCTCCTCGACATCTGGCATAAACGGATCTATGAATTTGCAATCCCCACACCAGTCCGCTTTGAAGACCGCTACGATCAGGTTGCTGGATTGGATGCTGACTTGAAACTCCGCGGGAGACGTTATTTTTTTCATAAGGCCATCCTTCCTTTCCTTCAGGTACTTCTAGTCAACCAAAAGCGGGAGTGGAAGTCAAATGTTTCGGACATACTAATTACTAATACCGTAGTATGTCTTGTTGGCCGCCAAATATTCGCAGTTCGGGAAGAAGGGAGGGCGGAAGCACAATGGAGGATTCTCGCCAGACCAAGGGGAAAGCCATCAATTTGCGGCGATTGATGTTCCGCCTGCCCGCCGCATTTTCGTCTATGCTCAGAAGCAAAACCGCTTCCCTCTCCGATTCGTCCCGAATGCGGAAAGAGACGGTTTCTCTAGGTTGGAACGAAGCGGCTGCCCGCACGGTGATTAACGATATCGAAGAACAACTACGGCGCAACACGTCGTCTAGGCCTATGCCAGCAGGGGAGGAGTACAGCGCCGAGGATTTACGACTTGCCGAAACCATTGCAGAGGAAACTCGCGTAGCCGGGGCGAGCAATATCAGCCGAACCGCGGCTTATCTTGCCTGCTATCAAGCCTGCCCGGAACTGCATTGGGCTTTTCTCGCGCACATGGTCTCGCGGAATGCCGGCTGGAACATGACGGACCTGCACAGCAGCCGGATCGCCGATGTGGTCGACGCTGAGGAGAAGCGGCTGACCTATCGGTTTCTAGAGCGCAGCAACGCGTTGATCTTCCAAGATGCCTACCCGCAGCTAAGGTTGTACATGAAGAGCCGGGAGCTTGGCGCTAGTCGGTTCCACCTGCTGCCGTATTTTCACGTATCCGGGTTTATGCGCCCATTCTGGGAACGGTTTTGGATCGACCGCGGCAGTGCCTTGCTCACCGTGGGACTGATCATCAATGAGCAGAATTATATCGAAAAACGCGTCGTACGCCATCCTTACTTCCAGAAACATGTGACGGGTAAAATGAACTTTCGCCTGCTCAGCCTGGCCGGATTAAACCAGGTGGTGTTCCCGCTGAGTGAACAGGCGGAAGACGAGGCTGCCGGGGGCGAGGCGCGCCGCCTTGCGGGGCGCACCGTCTCCGACTTCGGCAGCCTGCCGGCCCGCATCGCGTTAGGCAAAAGCCTCTACGCGATGCTTATGGGCTACCGCGCCGTGCGCAGCGGCGCGGAGCGGTTCGCCGCGAGCGTGCCGCATAGCGGCTCGCGGGCGGATTATTGGCCGGAACTGTTCACGGCCAATTTGGAAGAAGCTCTGACCGCCAAGGTGCAGGGGTCAGAGCTTCTGGAACAGGAGACGCTGCCGCCGGGCCAGCGTCTCTACAGCCCCAAGCTGCTGAGCGCTTGGGGCGACACCGCCTATGAGCCAATCTCCCGGGAGGATTGGCTCAAGGATACCCGCGCGCTGGATGGCATCAGCGCGCCGAAGGCGCCGTTCCTGTGCGACATCAGCCGGTCGCACAGGAACGGCATCCTCGAGACCGCATTGGTGCACGATGCGGTGGAAGACCGCTGACCCGCGGGGCGCTTGGGTTGCCTGGGCAGCCTTGGGCGCCTCCTCTGGTCGGCTCTTTTCACCATTATCCCGTATGATCAGGGATCTGAATTTACAAGGGAATTGGTGTATCCCAGCAGCAACATCTCCTCCCTGGCCTGAGCCAAAGGGATAATGGTGTAAAAGCGACATACAACTCCCCAACCTGTGCCAAAGGGATAATGGTGTAAAAGCGACATATAACTCCCTGACCTGAACCAAAGGGATAATCGAGCAAAGGCGCCAATCGATAGAATGAAGGCGGGCGGACCGCCGATCTTGTTTTATCCCACCTGTCGGCCTCCGCGCTGCAACCGCATCAGCGGGGACAGCACTTTGCGAAGCGGTGACGGATAACCAGCCAGCTCGTCCTTCCGGATGACGCGCAACAGGATGAGAAGCACCGGATACAGCGCGACAACCGCCACGCCAACGATGCAGCAGGTCAGGAAGAAAGCGACGCGCGCCGGCATCAGATCCACCATTTGGATCCCCGCTTGATTCAAGCCATATCCCACACCCGACAACGCGACAATCGTTAGTACGAACCCGCCCCAACGGCTGCCCATCAGCGAGAATGGAACGATCTGCTTCATCGCCCGTACATTCAGCAGCGTAATCACGAGGAAGCAGAGACCGGTGGCGATAATGATGCCATATATCCCCCAGAACTGAGCAAGCACATAGCTGGCCGCCAGCTTCACAAGAATCCCGATTGCCACGTGTACCATGGATAAATTGGCTTTACCAACTCCAAGCAGAATCGAGTTGCTGGTCATCATCGTGATTTGAAAAATCGTCGCGAACGTCAGCAGAGCCACAATGCTGCTGCCGTCGCGGGTGCTAAACAGCAGCCCGTTCACGGAATAAGCCGCAGTGCCCAGCGCAAGGATGATCGGCATCCCGCTCAGCACCGCAACCCGCATCGCCAACGTTACCTGGCGCTGCAGATGCTCCTGATCCTTCCGCGCGTAAGCAGCGGAGATAATAGGCACCAGCGATTGGCTTAGCGCAATCGCCAAAATCGGCGGAATACCGGCGATCATCTGCGCACGATTCCCAAGAATACCGAGGATATACGTAGCTTGTCCGGAGCCGATTTGTCCGGTTAGCAGCGGCTTCAGGATCGAGTTATCGATGAAGTTCACCGCCGGAACCGCGAGTGCGGTGAGCACGATCGGAATCGATAGCTTAAATATCTCCGCATAGATCCGTTTAAAGGACATCCGTCCGGTGGTCTTTTCCATCTTCTCTTGCCCAGCGGATTGGTCCTTCCGCGACAATTTCATGCTGTACACCAACATGACGACCAGCGCGGCCACCCCGCCGAGCACCGCGCCAAATGTCGCGCCGGCTGCAATTTGCTCGCCCGAGTATCCCCAATGGAACAGCACAAAAGCCAAAATAATGCCGGTAGCCACCCGCACGATTTGCTCAATCACCTGCGAAACCCCGCCCGCGATCATGATATTCCGACCCTGTAAGTAGCCACGAATGATCGCAATCAGCGGGAATAGCAGCAGTGCTGGTGCCAGGGCACGAATCGCAACAACCGATTCCGGAACGCCGGAAGCCTCGGCATAATAAGGCGCAAGAACAAACAGCAACGCGAACATAACGACGCCCGCCACACCTGCAAATAGCAATGCCGCCTGATAGACGCGACGCGCTTCCTCGGGCCGGTTCAGCGCATGCCGCTCCGACACCATTTTGCTCAGCGTACTCGGAATGCCTGCCGTCGCTAAAGTTAACAGCATGAAATAAGCCGCATTCGCTTGTGAATACGACGCGTTCCCGATATCTCCGAGGATGTGCTCCAACGGCACGCGCTGGAACAGGCCGAGCACCCTCGCGATCAGCGCGGCCCCCGCCAAAATTAACGTACCTTTAACAAACGATTCCTTCTTGGACAAAACCAATTCCTTCTTTCCCGCAATCCTGATGAGTGCTCTGATGAGATATAGGTTAAAATGCAACAATCCAAATGATGAAGATGACGATCATGACCAACTGTAGGATCACCTTAACAACGATGCTGCTAAACAAGCCGACAACCGAGCCGACACCGACTTTAAACGACTTGGACAGCGATTCACCTTTGATCAATTCCCCGATCATCGCACCAAGGAGCGGACCCAGCACCAACCCGAAGGCTGGAATAATAAACGGGCCGATGATAATGCCGATCGTGCTAAGCCACACTGACAGCTTGCTGCCGCCGAATTTCTTGACCCCCCAAGCTCCCACCGCATAATCCGCCACCATCAGAACGACGACGATCAGCGTTTGCAGGATCCAGAAGAACCACCCAAAAGGTTCAAACGAGAAAAACCAACCGTACACGAAAAAGGCAAAATAAACGGCGAGCACCCCGGGTAATACGGGATACACCGCTCCGGCCATACCCACGGCAAATAGGACAATTACCAGAATCCAGCCAAGTACGGTCAATGCCATTTTCTCACTCTCCCGTCAATATATAATCCCGAATTATCCAGGCAATTCCGTCTTCATTATTCGACGTGGTTACGACATCCGCCTTCTCCTTCACGGCTTCCTGCGCGTTGCCCATCGCTACGCCGAGCCCCGCAACCTCGATCGCGGCCAAGTCATTCAGACTGTCCCCAACCGCCACGACTTCGGACATCTCCAGCCCCAGCAGTCCGCAAACCGTGTCGATTCCACTGGCTTTACTGATTCCCTTCGGATTGATTTCCAGATTGTGCGGGGACGAATTCGTAATTTCAAGGCCGCCCATTTCCTGCAGCTGCCGTAAAATATCTCCTCTCACCTCATCGTCCTCGGTAAAATAACCAAACTTCATCCAATGATTTTGTTCCAATAATTCGGGTTGCCAATTTGTTTCGTTATAGCTGCCCTCGACGGCGTATGCCCAAAACCAGACCATCTTTTCCCGGGAAATGTCGTACATTCGCGAAACCAATGACCGATCAAGCAACACTCTGCGATACAACTCATGCGGCGACTTCCAGACCTCACTTCCGTTCACCGTTATCATCGGCGTACCCAGGCCTAATTGATCACCGTACGGAACCGCCTCCTGGTACCCGCGTCCCGTCGACAAGCAGACATGCACCCCGGCGGCAGCAGCCTTCCGAATCCAGCGTTCCGTCTCGGGCGTAATTCGATGCTCATCATTAAGCAGCGTTCCATCCATATCGAGCGCCAACAGTTTGTATTTCAACAACAGACAGCTCCCCTATCCGCAATAGATTCTAATCTCTAGACAGCATACCGCCATTTTACCATAATCCCGGGTTCCGACAAAGCGCGCAGACCCGTTGATTAACTGTCCGTTAAACCCGAAAAAGCCGCCCTGGAAGGCGGCTAGGTTCGGGTTAACTTCGATTTAATTAACGCTGGTTCGTCAGCGATTGGATGTCGATGAATGGCGTGGCGCCGCCCGTCACTTGCGGGAGCTTGCCGTCCCATTTCTCCAGCGCTTTCTCCTGTACCTCGATCTGTTTAAGCTGTACCAGTTCCGGCGTAACCTCCTGCTTCTTCAGCTTAAGCGACTCTGCTTCGGCTTGGGCTTGAGCGATCTTCTGCTGCGCTTCGATCTGGATCCGCTTCAGGTCATTGCTGGCCTTCAAGGCTTGTTGCTGAGCAACCTGCTTCGCTTCGATCGATTGGTTAAACGCGTCGGAAAATTTAAAATTGACGATATTAATTTCGTTAACGATTAAATCGTATTTCGCCAGCCGAGCGGTCAAATGCTCGCTAATCTCCCCCGCTACGACGTCGCGCTTAGCGATCAGATCTTCGGCCTGATAGCGTGCCGTTACTTCTTTGACGATCTCTTGCACAGCCGGATTAATGATGACCATATCGAAATTCCCGCCGATATTGTTCATCAGATTGTAGGCCGAATCCTTGTTGACCGAGTAGTTGACGGCGACATGTGTGGAAACCGGCTGTAAATCCTTGGAGGAAGCGGTGGTGTCCGTTTCCGTCTTGGTGACCTGCGTGTTCACCTGAATGACGGTTTGAATAAACGGAACTTTGAAATGCATTCCTGGAGATAAAACATTATCATTCAACTTCCCGAACGTTTTGTACAAACCGACATGGCCGTATTCCACTTGCGCATAGCTGTTAGAACCAACGATGAGCACGACGATGACGATGATGGCCGTTGAAATCCATTTCCCCACGGGCGTGTTCTTCTTTGGATGTTGCTGCTGCTGTGTACCTGCCTCCATATGAATCCCTCTCCTTAAGTTGTGATCTGGCCGGACCATTTGCCGGCTAACTATATCAAGTAATACGGGGAAGAAGGAACTTGGTAGCAACAACTTGACAAGAATGCGTCACTTTCGGTCTAAAAATAGCGTTTGTTTTCGCTTGATTCGGGGCCTTAAACCGCTGCAGCGTTCGGTCGATTTCGCTTGCCAAATCGGGCGATCAGGCCATGCTTCGGAGAACAAACAAGCGCCAGCAGGAACAGGATGCCGGCTACCGTCACCATCGAGCCGGCGATGGAGGCGTCCAGCCATTTAGCCGCGTAGTAACCGCCCGCTGCGCTAAGCACCCCGATCAACACGCTGTACCCCAGCATGGCGCTCAGCCGATCGGTCAGCAAGTAAGCTGCCGATGCCGGAATGATCAACATGCCGACAACCAGGATGGCGCCAACGCTCTCAAAGGAAGCGACCGTTGACAGCGAAACCAACCCCATCAGTAAATAATGGAATAAGGCAACCGGAATCCCAACCGCAGCCGCCAGCGCAGGATCGAAGGCGCACAATTTAAACTGCTTGTAGAACAACAGGATTGCCACCAGCACGAGGAGCAACGTTCCGCTCAGCATCCAGACGGCGACCGGCCCCATGTCGTAGCCGTTCCAAATCCAGGTGTCCCACTGCACGTAGGCAATTTCACCAAACAGCACGCAATCTAGATCCAGATCAATGTGAGAGGCGTTCCGGCTGATTAGAATCACGCCAACGGCGAACAATGCCGTAAATACGATGCCGATCGAGGCATCTGATTGCAGGCCGCTTTGCTGTAAAGCCTGAATCAAGAAAACCGTGATCAATCCCAGCGCGGCCGCTCCGATGAGCATTAACATGGAGTCTCGAGAGCCGCTCACTAGAAATGCGATGGCAATCCCCGGCAAGACCGAGTGGCTGATTGCATCCCCGACCATGGCCATTTTCCGCAAAACCAGAAAGCAGCCCAAAACTCCACATGTTGCGGCCACCAGTGTACCGGTCAAAATAATCCAAAAATCAGCCATTATTCCGTCCCCCTTTCAACCGCATTCCCGGCTTGTCGGATCATCGCCAGCTCCGCGGGATGCTGTATCTCGCTGCGGCCGCGCCAGCGGCGCACCCATTTCGCTAGCAGCCCCCGATTTGGTGCAAACACCGCGGAGAGGACAAACAACGCGGTTGCCGCTAATACCGTGACCGGACCGGTCGGCAGATTCGATAAGGTCGAACTGATCAATGTTCCGGTGACCCCCGACAACGCCCCGAATACACCGGCCAACACGACCATGATACCCAAAGCGTCGGTCCAGAACCGGGCGGCGACCGCCGGTGTAATCAGCAAGGCAGCCACCAGTACGACTCCTACTGCTTGAATCCCCACGACGACCGCTACTACGGTCATAAGCAAGAGCAATTGCTCCAGAAAGGCTACCTTAAGTCCCATTCCCCTCGCAAAGCCGGGATCGAAGCTTACTAGCTTAAATTCTTTGAAGAGCAAAATGCAGACTACGATCAACAGAACGGATACGGCGCCCATCAGATAGACGTCCGCGAGCATCATAGAGGCCGCCTGACCAAACAGGTATTTATCGAGGCCGCTTTGGTTCCCGTTGCCGCTGTGTTGGATCTTCGTCAGCATCACGATCCCGATCCCAAAGAACACCGAAAGCACAATACCAAGCGCCGCGTCTTGCTTGATCCGCGTATAGCGAGTGATTGCGGAGATCCCAAACGTCGCCGCCATTCCGGCTAGGATCGCGCCGAGCATAAACAGGCCCACGGACTTGACCCCGGTTAACATAAACGCGATGCAGATCCCAGGCAACGCAGCGTGCGCCAGCGCATCTCCAAGCAAGCTTTGCTTGCGAAGATAGGTGAAGGATCCGATAACGCCGCTTCCTAAGCCCAGCAGCAAGGACCCCATCAAAATCCACTGCAAGTTCGGATCGGTAATCCATTGCCATAATGTCGTTAACATCGTTTGTCACACCTTCCCAGCAGGAGCAGCACCGAAATCCGCCAGCATGGCGATTCTTCCGCCATACGTCTGATGCAAATGATCCGGCGTAAACGTCTCCTCGGTGGGTCCTGCGGCAATCAATTCACCGTTCAGCAGCAGCACATGATCGAAATACTCCTTAACCGTGGATAAATCGTGATGCACGACCAGAACCGTTTTCCCCTGCTCCTTCAATTCGTGCAATAGGGCGATGATCGCTTTTTCCGTGGTGGCGTCCACGCCGGCAAAGGGTTCATCCATAAAATAGACTTGCGCATTTTGCGCCAGCGCCCGGGCCAGAAACACCCGTTGCTGCTGACCGCCAGACAGTTGACTGATCTGACGACCGGCATACTCCGCCATTCCTACCTTGGCCAGACATTCCATGGCGATCTGCCGCTCTTTCGCCCCCGGGCGGCGGAACCAACCAAGCTGGCCATAACGCCCCATCATCACCACATCCAACGCATGGGTTGGGAAATCCCAATCGACCGATTCACGCTGGGGCACATATCCGATCAACTTGCGTTGTTCCCGGTAGGAGCGGCCATAGATGCGTACTTCTCCGTCCAGAGTCGGAAGCAGCCCTAGCACCGCTTTTAACAGTGTGGATTTGCCCGCCCCGTTCGGACCGAGAATTCCTATTAATTGCCCCTCCGGGATTTGAAAAGATACCGAACGCAACACCGGCTTTTTCTGATAAGCAACCGTTAATCGGTTCACTTCAAGCGGATAACTCTTCATCCTTGTTCTCCCCTTCTGGACTTATTTCAACGCTTCAACGATCGTGTTCACATTATGTTGGACCATATGAATGTACGTGTCCGCCTCGGAGCCGGCTTCTCCCAACGAGTCCGAATACAGCTCGCCGCCAATTTCCACGGTATGCCCCAGCTCAGCGGCTCCGGCGATGACCGCCTCCATCGATTTGGTGGGGATACTCGATTCCACGAACACGGCCTTGATCTTGTTCTCAACCAAGAAGTCCCGAAGCTTGGCGACGTCCTTTGAACCGTATTCGGCCGCCGTACTGATCCCTTGCAGGCCCATGACCTGGATCCCGTAGGCATCTCCAAAGTAACCAAACGCATCATGTGCCGTTACTAATACCCGGTCCTGCTCGGGGATTTCGGCAATCCGTTGCTTCACCTCCGCATCCAGCTTCTCCAATTCGGCGATATACGCTTCGGCGTTCTTCCGATAGGCGTCCGCTTGGTCCGGATCGTAGGCCGACAACGTGTCTCGGATCGTTTCCGTCGCCGTGATCCAGTGCCGGACGTTAAACCAGATATGCGGATCGTATTGCGATCCGCCGGCATCCGCGCCAGAGCGCAGTTCGCCCGGATCAATGTCCTTCGAGACCGCCACGGTCCGCTTCCGCTGCTCCAATTTCTCGAAAACTTCCGTCATTTTCCCTTCTAAGTGCAGCCCCCCGTAAAACACGACCTCTGCGTTGTCCAGCTTCTCGATATCCCCTTGCGATGCCTTATATAAATGCGGGTCTACCCCCGGTCCCATCAGTCCGGTCACCTCGACCTGCTCACCGCCGACTTCCCGTACGACATCCGTAATCATCCCGATCGTGGCCACTACCAGTACCGGCGTTTCGTCCGCCGAGTCACGGATATGGTCTGCCTGGCCCTCCGCTTTAGAACAAGCCGCCAATACGATCAAAGCCAATACGCCTAACGTCATCTTTGCCCTTTCAAAAGGGCTTTTCTTCATCTTCAACTCATCCATTTCGTTTCTCCTCTCCCTTAATCGCTCAATGTTGTACAAGTAAACACTTGTTTGCTCAGGCTTTATTTTTTAGTGTTATATAAAAATGTTTCCCTTGTGCAAATTTTAAGCAAAGGATTACCAAAAAGCAAGCGAAATTTCCTTGGGACCCCAAAAATTTACTCGCAAAAACAGCCCCGCTCAGCGAGCAGGGCCTCTTCTTGAGTCGATTATTTTAGGGGACGACCGGCCAGACCGTATTCGCGGTCATACGCATCGAAGATTTTGCGGGCAACCGGGGCGGCACTGTGGGCTCCAAATCCACCTTCGGGGATGACGACCGCCACCGCCAACTTTGGTTTTTCACGCGGCGCAAACGCAATAAACACACCATTTTCCATCAGTTCATCTTTATAAGCTTGCTCCGAAGTTCCCGTCTTCCGGGCAAAATCGTATGGAAACCCGTCAAACGCGCTGACGTCTGTCCGCATGCCTCCGATGACTTCGTCCCAGTAGGCCTCGTTCATTTTGATTTCGTTCAGCACCCGGGGTTTGAGTTCCAGCACCGTATTTCCCGAGTCATCGGTCATTTTTTGCACGAGCCTAGGTTGCATGCGTTTCCCCCGATTCGCCAGGGCGGCAGCATATTGCGCCAACTGCATCGCTGTATATTTGCCTTGTTGTCCGAAAGAGGCATAAGCCAACCGGGATAACGCCGTTTCCGATTCGTCCTTATACTCCAATGTCCCCAAATACTCTCCCGGTAAATCGATTCCCGTAGAGATGCCTAACCCAAACTGCTTCATATAGTCGTCCCAAATGTCGATGCCTTTCGCGCGGTATTTGTTATAGAGCTTTTCCCCGACCATATCGACCATAAACGCATTAGACGAGTAGCGAATGGCCAGCCCGGGATCGATGGAACCATAGATATGGTTCGAGGAATTTCGCACCCTCGCTTGATCGTTTCGACCGAAATAAGCAGCCCCTCGATCGGTATACTTCGTTTGGGTCGTAAACAGCTTTTCGTTCAGCCCGATCAGAACGGACAGCGGTTTAATGGTGGAGCCGAGATACACGGTCGACTCGAATCCATGACCCGAGTATCCTGCGCTGTACGGCGTGACCGTCCCGTTTTTGTAATACTCCCGGATCTTCTCAAATTCCCGGGTGTCCATGCTACCGGTTTGCCATAAGTTCGTATCGTAATCCGGCATGCTGGCCATGGCGATGATGTTGCCCGTATCGACCTCCATGGCCACCGCGTAACCCGTTTGGGCGAAAGGATGCACTTTCCCGGATACAGGATTCTTACGGACCCACTCGATTTGGTTCAGAATCGCTTGCTCCGCCGCCAACTGCACCTTTTTGTTCAGCGTGGTATGCAGGTCGTAGCCCTTAACCGGGGGAATGATGTCAGCTACGCCATTCGCCATATTACGCGGATCGATCGGAACCCGCTTGTATCCGTTCTTGCCGCGCAGCTCCCGTTGATAATACATCTCCAGCCCATCGAAGCCAACAAATTCGTCTTCCGTGTACTGCAATGCCGGATCCGAATCCCGACTCTCCCGGATCGGTTTATACCATTCCAAATCATACGTGGACCGGTACTTTTTAAGATAACCGACTGTTTGTACCGCTACCAAGTCGGGATCGTAATGGCGCACCGAATCTTCGATAATGTCTAAACCTGGAAACTTGGTTTTTTGAGCCAAAAAATAAGCGACTTCTTTCTCGGTCAACTCGCTTTTGATCCTGCGGGGAACAAATCCGCCGCCATAGCGGAACTGCAGATCCATCGCCCCGAGAATGGCCTCCTCCGTCATTTCATTCGCGGGATCGCCATATGTATCGAAGGCTTTCTTTAGCTCTCGGGCCAAGGCCCTGGCTTCTGCCAAATTGGCTTGCCCCGCTTCGGATACCGGGTCGTAGTTGCTCTTCTGGAGCGTCAAATACAAGGACTGCACCGGCGTGGAATAAGCCAGCATTTCTCCCCCCGCCGCTAGGATGGAACCTCGGACTGGAGGCATCGGCACCTCCCGAACCCTCATTCTCGTTTCTTCCTTGGAGAGCGTTGGCCCCTCCACAAACTGCATGATCGCAAGCCGTACGATGATGATCGTAAATATGGCGAACGCGCTGAAGAAAAAAAGGTTCAACCGAATATGGAAATGACGTCGCATGAAAGCCTGCTGTTCTTGAGGATCCTCCGAAACGTATCTGTTCATCGTAGTTCCTTCCCGCCTCTCTCCATTGGAACATCTGGGAACCGGATTTCAGCCGCCGGGAATAAAAAAACGACCTTCTCAACATGATGTGAAAAGGTCGCTGCTGTTCAAAAGATTCAGTTAGGGATTGGTTTGCCCGGTTTGATTCCCGTTTTGACCAGTTTGATTATTGCTAGATTGCTGTTGCTGCTCATTTTTGGCTTTCTTCGGCACGCCGTCCAGGCCGTATTCTTGGTCGTACGCATCGAAAATTTTGCGAGCGACGGGTGCGGCACTGTAGGCACCGAAGCCGCCTTCAGGAATAACGACCGCGACCGCCAGTTTCGGGTTCTCCCGCGGCGCGAAAGCGATAAATACGCCGTTATCACGATTGGCACCGTCAGCCCATTGCTCCGAGGTCCCTGTTTTCCGTGCGAAATCGTAAGGGAAACCCGAGAACGCAAAGGAAACTTCGGTCTCCATTCCGCCGATAACCTCTTTCCAATAAGCGTCGTTAAACTTGACTTCATTAAGGATCACCGGGTTGAATTCCTTGACAATATTGCCCTCGGTATCGGTGATTTTGCTGACGAGATGTGGTTCCATCCGTTTCCCTCTTGTTGCCAACGTCGTCGTATATTGAGCGAGCTGCATCGCGGTGTATTTACCTTGCTGTCCGAAGGAAGCATAGGCGAGTCGGGATAATGCGGTCTCCGATTCATTTGTATACTCTAGCTTGCCTAAATATTCATTCGGCAGATCCACGCCGGTCGAAATACCAAGACCAAACTGCTTCATGTAATTATCCCAGATCTCGATCCCTTTGGAACCGTATCTGTTGTACAGCTTTTCGCCAACCATATCAACCATAAACGTATTCGAGGAATGACGGATTGCGCTAGCTGGATCAATCGAGCCGTACGCATGCCGCTGCGAGTTGCGAACGCTGGCGGAATCGTTTCTCCCGAAATAAGCAATCCCGGAGTCATGGTAGTAGGTGCTGGTCGTAAACAAACCTTCGTTCAGTCCGATCAACACCGATAATGGCTTAATGGTGGAACCCAGCAAAATGACGGATTCCATGTTATGCCCCGAACGTCCGGAGCTGATTGGCGTGATCGTACCGTTCTGGTAGTTTGAGGAGATACTCGTCCAGTTGTCTGCGGATACCCCGCCCGATTGCCATACGTTGGTATCGTAGTCCGGCATGCTGGCCATGGCTACGACGTTGCCGGTCTCCACTTCCATCGCGACGGCATACCCGGTTTTTGCGTTAGGATGAACCTTGCCGGATACCGGGTGGCTGTGCACCCAATCGATTTGGTCGAGAATTGCCTGTTCGGCGATCATCTGGATGTTCTTGTTGATCGTCGTGTGCAAATCATGGCCTTTTTCCGGCGGCGTAATCTCCGCGATACCTGTGGCCATGTTCCGCGGATCGATCGGCACGCTCTTGTAGCCGTTCTTCCCGCGAAGCTCGTCTTGGTAAAATAATTCCAGACCGTCGTAACCGACGTCTTCGGTTTCCGTATATTGCATGGCAGGATCATCGTTTTTCGATTCCCGAATCTGCTTGTACTTGTCGAGCGATGTGGAAGCGCCCTTATATTTCTTGATATATCCGATCGTTTGAACGGCTACGGTATCGGGGTCGTAATGGCGGATGCTTTCCTCCACGATGTCGATCCCCGGAAAGTCGCTTTTCCGTTCCAGAAAATAGGCTACTTCCGCAGCGGTCAGGTCGATCTTGATGCGGCGCGGCGTAAACCCGTTGTTTTGCCGGTAATCGAGGTCCATCGCTTTGATGATTTCCTCTTCCGTCATTTTCGTGTCCGGCGTACCGAATTTATCAAAAACCTCCTTCAGCTTTTTGGCCAATGCCAAAGCTTCCGGACGATTGGTTTTCCCTTTGTCAGTTGCGTTGCTATAATCCTTCTGGAGGGTGATATACAGCGATTGGACCGGCGTGGAGTAGGCTAATTTCTCCCCCGCTGCTGCGTAGATCGTTCCACGCGTTGGCGACAACGGCACGTCTTTGACCCGCAAATTGCTCTCCTGCTGGGACAATGTCGGCCCTTCCACGAACTGTAATATAGCGAGACGCACAATGATAACGGTGAATATGGCAAAAGCACTAAAGAAAAACATGTTTAACCGTATATTAAAATGGCGCTGCATTGCAATTTCCTGCTCTTGCGGATCTTTAACATAAGCGCTTTTCAAGGTGTTTCCCTACTTTCTTCCCCTTAAATCAATTATCGTTTGTGACAACCTACTCTATAGTACCATAACGAAATAAGGCGCGGTGAAGTTACACCCCGTTTCCAGTAATTTTCGTCGGTAGGGCCAAATCCGCGAGTCCCTACTGCCACTTTAAATGATCTTATCAGGAACGTGGGTTTCGTTGAAAGCCGGCGGATTAAACCAATCGCCGCTTTTGGCCCAGGTAGAATCGAGCGGGACCCAAGCATTTTTCTCAGGCAAAAACACCTCGTTCCAGGCATGCGGCCCGTATCCGCCTTGTCCATCGTAACCCAGACCGGTCACGACCTTGACCTGAAGCCCTTGGGATCTGGCCATTACGGCGTAAAGCCGGGAGTAATCGATGCAAACCCCACGTTTGGTATCAAACGTCATTTGCGGCGTTTGCTCGTGCCAGATTCCTTTTTCCTCATAGTCTTTCACTTTATCGTAATCATATGACACCCGCGTCCCAACCCAGTCGTACAACCGACGCGCCTTCTCCTCGTCCGTATCGGCCCCTTTGGCAATTTCCGCCGCTGCTAGCTCGATGGAATCCGGGATGTTGGCATCAATGACTTCATATTTCTGCTGCAAGATGCTGCCAAGCTCCGCTTCTACGCTTCGGGTAAATACCGGCAGCTTCTCCTTAATCAAATTGCCGGTAAGCGGCTCGATCACCGTCTTCGCCCCTTGCTGGTAAACCGGCGAGGCTTCAACGTAACGGCTGAACCCGCTGTTCGGGTTCACCGTCACGACGATGAATAGCAAGGCAATCAGCAGCAAACAGCGTGCCGCTCCAATGACGGCCCCGATCCCCGCGCCTGTCAAACGGCTAAGCAAGGAAGCCGGACGATCCCCACCGGAGAATAGCCAGCCGAACAGGCCGCTCCCCCCGCGGAAGAACAGCATCGCAAACCCTGCCAAGGTGCGTATCAGCCAATACAGCAGGAGGAATACGACGGCAAACCGCATCAGTGGAAAATCACGTACCGCCATGATCAGCGTATACAGAACCTGCTCCCATCGCGCCAGCTCCCGTTCCGGAAGCGGCAAGGTCGACAGCCAAACCTGTACCTTCGGCGACACCCACATCGTAAGTGGGACGGCCACTGCGATTCCGACCAGCGACAATACGCCGCCACTAAGCAGCGCGAACAGACGGCCGGCGGAGCGGGAAGCTCCGCGAACCAATCCCTGTAACACCGAACCCAGCAACACGACCAACAGCAGCACCGTGATCCAGTTATATTCGCTTAAGGTTTGCAGCAATGTCGTCATGTCCAGCTTCATGAGCTCCTCCGTTCATTCTGGTTGTTTGTTTATCTTCTTTATTGGGAATTACGTTTGGCTTCCTGGATAAATGCCTCCAGCGTGTCGTTCATCGACCATTCTCCAAGAGAGACCCCACGGAACGATACCTTTACCTTATCGCTGCCCGCTTGTCCGATAACCTCCAGGTTCGGGGTCGTAATTGTAAACGTGCCGTCCGAATTTTGCGTCAATTCGGCTTCTTTCGCTTCATTTTTCATCATGTTCAACGCTTCGGTTTTGCTGATGTCGAGAGCTTGCTCTTTGACCGTCGTTACCGCATCGCCGATGTCTTTCATCGTGATACCGCTGTAAATGATGATAAAAGCGGCGATGACCAGGACCAGCGCCCATTTCACAACCGTTCTTACGAAGTTCAACACGAGGAAAAGGATGACCAGGGCAACGACGATCACCAGCCAGTTTTCCTGTAGAAATTCGGTCCATACCTGTACATCAAACATGATGAAACCTCCACCTTTGATTTCCTTAATTTTAATTCAATCCCATTATACATGATGGCCCAAGGCCATGTCAGCTTAACCCCGGACCGGCCACTGCTTCGTGATGGAAAGCCGGACGGCTTTACAGCACCGAGAAGGTTGGATGAAGTTAGGATCGAGTAGCGGAGCGTAGCTGGAGGCTACGTGAGCAACGGAGAGCCTAGGTGAATTCAAGATTCGACGCCGAATGACTACTAGGCCAATGCTTCGTGATGGAAAGCCGTGGGTAATAAGTTCGTCCCAGCGGGCGTACAAGTATATCAATGAGTCATTTTACGAAAAGGAGGGGCGACGCGTGAAAATCGCCTTCTGGCTGTACTTCTTTATGTTTCTGGCTTTCTTCGATCTGCACGCCCAGTACCCGATCCTGACCCCCTTTGCCTTATCGCTCGGAGCCGCGCCGACGTTTATCGGCTGGATGATGGGCATCTATGCGCTGACCCATCTGCCGGGCAATCTGCTTGCGGGGCAAGGCGTCGACCGTCACGGCAGCAAAGGGTACATGATCTTCAGCCTGCTGACCGCCGGAGTGATCCTGCTGCTGCAGGCTCATGTCACCGAGCCCTGGCAGCTACTCGCGCTGCGGTCAATCAGCGGGTTTGTGTTAGCCTTTTTGTCTCCGGCCTGCCTGGCGATGCTCGCCTCGCTGTCCAAGAGTCCTGTACAGCAAGGCAAGCTGATGGCTGGACATGGCGTCATGCATACCGTTGCCTCGGTCGTGTCGCCGGCCGCTGGCGCCTTCCTGGTCGCCCAATCCGGTTTCACCATCACCTTCCAGATGCTCGGCTGGCTGCTCATCTCGACGGGGATCATCGCTATTTTCACAATCAAGGAGCCTCCGCGGATGCTCGCGGCAGATCCGGCAAAACCAGGCTCCGCCAAGGCACAGGTACCGGTCAGAATCAACGTGATCCCCCTGCGTTATTATCTGCTGCCGCTCGCCGTGGCCTGCTCCCAGGGTATTTTGTTTTTTGAGCTGCCGCTGCAGGCCGGCGGAACCGAGGGTATCATGCATACGGGCTTATATTTTTCCATTATCAGCTTAGGGGCGCTCGTGACGCTGTCGATGTTATTTTTGAGCCATTATTCCCCCTATTTAAGAGCAAGCCTCGGCATTCTGGGCATCGCCTTATGTTTCTTCGCCATGGCTGCCTTTGATTTCATCCCGCTCCCCGTTACGCTATTTGCCTTGGGGATGGCCAAAGGGGTGGTGTTCCCCGCTATCGCTTCGCTATTTATCGATTTGAGCGGAGGGAAACGGCTCGGCACCGTATTTTCGCTGCAATCGATCGCGATGTCGCTTGGCTCATTTATCGGGCCGATCAGCGCAGGAGCGATCCACGGTTCGTATTCACCTTACTTTCTGGCCTTCTTCGTGCTGATGTTGGCCATTATCATCGTACCGCCAAAAAAACACGCCGGAGCCCTATCTCCTCCAGTTGGCGCCGGCACCGGACATCCCTGAATCAAGGAATTCGGTATCCGGGACAAGCGCACAGGATATTTCACCCCGCCTTAGGCTGCCGCACAGGGCGCAGGCAATCTTCCTTCATAAGATAATCGTGTAGTAACCGATCCTGTTGAAAGCGGGGTGAACATAGATGGGTGGCGTTGACAATTGCGGACCGGGCCCGGTGGGTCCTGGATACGGTTTCTGGACATCGACGGGGACGATCCTCGTGTTGTACATTTTGCTGGTAATCATCCTTCGTGCTCCTCTTCTCTAGTTCTTTGTAATCAATATAGTCCCTGCACTTCGGTCTGCCCCTTCGGCAGGCCGTTTTGCGTCATTATCCATCCTATTCCAAAAAAGATGAACCCTCCCCTACTTTGTTAACGTACTAAAGATATATCCAATTTAAGGGAGGGTTTTTAGTTTGAAGAAAAGACGAAATGCGTTTCTTGCCATGATCCTTGCTTTTACACTGCTGATGCCAGCTAGTGTTATGGCGGCCGAAGCGCCGCCAACTGACAAAACGCCGCAAGGATTGGAGCAAATCGCCGCCGCGAAAGCCGCGCTGCTCACCGGCACCTACGGAACTACCAGCGTCCAGTATGCTTTGGTGGACAACGGTAAACTTATCGCCTCCGGAGAATCGGGCAAAAACGATGCCGCCGGGAAGATCCCACTGACTTCTGAAACGATGTATGGTATTGGTTCAACCAGTAAAATGTTTACGACTGCCGCTGTCATGAAACTGGTTGACGAAGGTAAAATCAACCTGGATTCCCCGTTGGTGAATTACATAGCGGAGTTCAAGATGAAAGATGAACGGTATAAGCAAATCACGCCACGCATGCTGCTTAACCATTCCTCCGGGTTCGAGGGGTCCAGCCTCGCCAATGCTTTTTTGATTGATGATAACGACTCTTACGCTCATGATACGCTGCTTGATCAATTGGCTGGGCAATCCCTGAAAGCGGACCCGGGTGCCTATTCGGTTTACAGCAACGACGGTTTTACGCTGGCAGAAATTTTGGTAGAACGTGTCAGCGGCAAAGATTTTACCGATTATATCCATCAAGAATTCACCGTGCCCCTTGGCATGAAGCATACGCTGACCTCACAGGATGACTTGGAAGCTAGCAAGCTCGCCGCACTGTACACGCCTGGAGTTCCGGAACAATTACCGAACGAAACGGTGAACGTGATTGGAACGGGCGGCATTTACTCGACCGCCGAAGACTTAGTGAAATTCGCCAGCCTGTTCACGGGTGAAGCGGGGATCCTGTCCGAGAAGGCCGTTAATGCCATGGCACAGCCGGAATACAAAAGAGGCGTATGGCCTCAAGACGCCGATAACAGCTTCGACTTCGGACTGGGTTGGGATACCATGCGGTTGTTCCCCTTCAGCGAATACGGCATTAAGGCCTTAGCGAAGGGCGGAGATACTCTGATGTACCATGCGGAGCTCGTCGTTTTGCCGGAACAGAAAATGGCGGCCGCCGTTCTCTCCTCCGGTGGCTCCAGCTCGCTGAATCAACTGCTCGCGAACGAACTGTTGCTCCAGGCCTTAAAGGATAAAGGAACGATTAAGGAACCAAAACCGGCCAAGTCTTTCGGTACACCGGAAAAAGCGGATATGCCGGAAGAATTGACGAAGTACAGCGGTTTCTATGGGGCGACAAACCAATTGTTCCGAATTGATGTAGCGAATGGCGAAATCAACATATCGTCTCCGTTTGCGCCAGGCGAATCCTTGGGTCTTCCCAAGCTGATGTACACGAAGGACGGCACTTTTGTCAGCGAGGACGGCTCGCTGAAGGTCAGCTTCGTGAAGGAGAAGAACGGACGCACTTATTTATGGGAAAGACAATACGCCACCGTCCCTGAATTGGGTCAACTGGCCTTAAATCTTTATTCTGCGGAGAAGCTTGAAGAGAACGCGATATCGCCGGAAGTTGAAGCCGCTTGGAAGCATCGCGAAGGGAAATCTTATTTCCTGGTATCGGAAAAGTATAGCTCCATGGCTTACTTCATGACGCTGCCAACTTACAGAATCACACGCACAGACAGCTTGCCCGGCTACGTGATGGACAAACAAATCACGGGTCCCGATTCCTTGATGGGCAAACATGCGGTTCCATCTACGGGAAGCCGCGACTCTGCGGAATTCCGTTTCATTACCCAAGCCGGAAGCGAGTACCTGGAAGCCGGCGGGTCTCGGTATTTGAGCGGGGATCAGATCAAGGAACTGTACCCTGGCAAGAAGTCCTCGGTAACCTTGCGTCCGACGGAACAAGCTCGGTGGTTCTCCATTCCGGCCAAAGCGGCCGGTAAAACGATCACCGTCGACCTGCCCGTTAAAACGTCCTTTGCGGTTTACGACGCCTCCGGGGCTTGCGTGAACTTCTCAGTGGTCAGCGGAAACAACCAAGTGAAACTACCTGAGAATGGAACCCTTGTATTTATTGGAGATCCGGGAACGCGTTTCGATATTGAATTGAAATAACTTGATTCCAGCCCTTTTCCTTATCATTCTATCCTGTTTTGCATGAGATCCCCTGCCGGGTATAAACTAGAAGCGTAACCACAGCTTGGTTGATTACGCTTAAAGCCCGGGGGGGATTTTTTTGTCGCTCAGCATCATCGTAGAAGGCAAGAACGACCGCAGCAAGCTGCGGCGCTTGCTGAACGAGGCCGTCCAGATCTATTGTACGTTTGGCACGTTAAATAACGAGAAGTTGGAAAGTTTGCGCAAAAAGGTCAATGATGACGAGTTGTTTCTGTTCCTGGATAACGATCCATCCGGGAAACGTATCCGAGGCTTGCTGCGCGATGCTTTTCCCGACGCGGTACAAATCTATACAAGACGGGGGTATGCCGGTGTGGAAGGAACTCCCGACGAATACCTGATCGCTCAATTAGAAAAAGCCGGGCTGGAGGAATTTATAAACTATCCTCCAACACCGGCTCCTTATGACAGCTTTTGATCGCGCTTCTCGGCGCTGAAAAGCCTTATTGCTTTTGATCACGTAGTCGCTCCGCTACTCCTTAACTAGATCCACGACTCCTGCGGCGATTTCGTCCGGCGTCGCCTCCGGCCGGTAAATTTCACGCAACCGGCCTTCGCGGTCCACGAGGCCAATTAGGTCCATATGCACGAAATTCCCATCCTCGTCCTGATTAATCAGAATTTTGAACGATTCCATCGCTAGATCGATCGTCTTCTGTTGATCCCCGCGAAGGAAATACCAACCGGAATAATCCGCCTTGAATTTGTCCCCAAACGCCTTGACGTTCTCAAGCGTGTCTCGCTCCGGATCGAACGTAATGGAAACAATAGAAGCATCTTTGCCGAACAGCCCTTTATCCTTCAAAATATCCTGAACCTGACTCAACCGGAAGGTTGTGATTGGGCAAACGTCAGGGCAATTGGCGAAGAAGAAATAAAACAGCCGGACTTTGCCGTTCGTGTCCTGCAGGGTCACTGTCTTGCCGTCTACGTTCTCCATACTGAAATCGGCGACGGGACGAATGACCGGCAGCTTGGGTTTCGCATAAGTATCCCATAACAGATAACCGGCTAGAATCACGCAAATCGAAAGAAGAATCCATGTCCATTTGTATTTCTTCAAAACCGCCATGCCCATCCCCCATTACAGCCTTACCGTATCCAATATCATCACGATCAAGGCAATCGTTAAATAATTGACCGAAAATAGAAAGACTCGTTTCGCCCAAACGTCGTTATCTTTCGCCCGGAACCCCTGGAGTGCCATGAGCAGCCAGGCAACCGACAGAAGGCTTCCAATCACCAGGAACCAGACCCCTGTATAACCGTAGGCGTACATCAAAATCGGAATTGGAATAAGCAATACGAGATACGGAATCATCTGCAGCTTCGTCCGCGGAATGCCCTTGACGACAGGCAGCAGCGGGAAGCCCGCAGCCCGGTATTCCTCAGTGCGGCGGATGCCCAACGCCCAGAAATGGGGCGGTTGCCATAGGAAAAGCAAGGCGAACAGCATCCAGGCGCCCAGATCGATGCGGCCCGAAGCGGCGACATAACCAATAACAGGCGGCATAGCACCGGAAATGGCGCCGATCGAGGTACTCCAGGTAGAGCTGCGTTTAAGCCACAACGTATAGACGACCACGTAAACCAACATACCTACCACGCCAAACAATCCTGCTAGCGGACCACAAAAGGCAAATAATACGGTTAGGCCCAAAACGCCTAAGGTCACCGCATACCACAGCACCGTCTTTGGAGACAATTTCCCTGTGGGAAGGGCACGGTTCTTCGTTCGAGCCATCTTTGTGTCCATCTCCCGGTCGAAATAGTTGTTAAAGACACAGGACGACGCCATCACCAGCGCCGTTCCCAGCAGCATGACAACTAATTGAATATAATCAAGCTCCCAGCGGGAAGCAACCCAAAACCCGGCAAAAGCGGCAATCAGGTTGGAGCGTAAAATGCCTGGTTTCGTCAAGGCGATGAAATCTTTCCAAGTCGCCGTCTCTCCCGGAGGAGTAGGTCTCACGGACAACGCAGCGGATTCCGCAGAAGCCTGAACACTTAATGGTTTGTCCACGCGCGATTCAATCCTCCTACATTTAGATTAGGGTGAGTTTAGGTATTCCATATATCGAACATTCATAAAATTTTCAACAAAATAACCCTCTCGCTATAAACTTTATCATATCAAAACGCAGAAGTGTTTGACAATCGTTGGAATATCGCGCGATAACTATGACAATTTAGTGACACGAAAGCCGTCGGACCTGTCCGACGGCTTTCATTCGTAATGGGTTTATTTGTCCAAACAAAGCTTGATCAGATCATCTACATGCGCGGTAGCCAAGCATTCCACGGTATCCGCCGCGCCGTAATAGATTTTGACTTCTCCATCCGGTTCAAGGACCATCCCGCCGGGGAAAATCACGTCGTTCCGAAATCCGCCATCCGTTTCGTACGGGGCCTCCGGCGCCATCAAAGGTTGTCTGCTCATCCCGACGATCTTGCGAGGATCGGCCAAATCAAGCAGCATAATTCCCGCAGTATAACGTTTCTTCCAAGTGGCCTCCCAGCCGTTCTTCCCCCGCGAAGGATCGATGTCAACCGCGTGGAACGTCGTCAACCACCCCTTGTCCGTCTTCACCGGCGGTGCGGCCGGGCCGATCTTATCGTTAGCGAATGGAACCTGTTCTACCGCGAGCAACAATTCGGATCGGCCCCAGTATACCAGATCGGGCGACTGCGAGATCCAGGTGTCGAATCGATCTACTCCGCCGCGGCCGTACACGGTAAAAGGCCGTTCCAGGCGGACATAGTTGCCGGCGATTTTCTCCGGGAACAACACCATATTACGCAGATCCGGCGTCGATAAGCTGAGAATTTCGAAATGCTCCAGATCGTCCGTGACGGCGATCCCGCCGCGGATTCCATGCTGCGTGTCCACGGCGAAGCACATGTAGCAGCGGCCGTCTAGCACGGTCAACCGGGGGTCGTACGCCCTTATGATCTCTCCGTCATGCAGCTTAAACACCGGCTTCGGTCCGGCCTGCCAATGCAACCCGTCATCACTGTACGCGATGCCGAGATCGGTAGTATGATGCGGCTCAATGGTCTGATGTTCCAGCGAACCATAATCGTTGCGAAAAATCATGACGTACTTGCCATTGAATTTGGTGACCCCTGCATTAAACACCAAAGCCGTATCGTAAGGTACTCGTGCCGCATCCAATATCGGATTCAGCTCATACCGGCGGATGACCGGACTTGAGGTTAATATTGAGGGAACTTGATGGACCATAAGATTATCCTCCTACTTTTTGATCTTCATCATAAAAAGCTAATGCTAGGATCGAGTACGCTCAGCATCCGTTCCTTAAACCGTTCTCCCATAAGCTGATACCCCTCGGCGTTTGGATGCAGCCCGTCGGATAACCACTCTTGGTCAGACGCTCCGAACCAGTTCAAGCCATGGCCATAATAAATCCGACTATCGCCACGCCGCTGAAACAGACCCACCGTTTCTCGAATCTCTTCGCGCATTGCCGTCAGCGTAAAGCCTAAGGCGTTTTCGTTTGTTTCCCGATCGGTGGCGTAAATGGGCGAGATCACAAGCAACGGCGTATCGGGATGTTGATCTCGAATGAACTCAATAAGGCCAATCAAGGCCGGCTTGAAGCTTCTCGGACTTAGCGACGCCGCCCCGTACACATTGATCCCGACGCAAAGCGAAATAAAGTCCGCCGGTAAATTCGCGATCATTCGCCCGACTCTCGGTTCCAAATGGCAGTTGCCCGAAAATCCCAGGCAGGTTAACTGAAAATCACACTCCCGTGCGGCGATAACCGGCCAGGTTGACGAAGGGCCCTCGGCCGCCACGCATTGGGTGATGGAGCTGCCATAAGCCACCCATTTTGGCCGCAAATCCGCTGCACGCTCGCAAACGGCATCGACTTCTACCGAAAGGCGTGTCACCGTCATGCCTACATTCTGGGGAAGGTAAATCTCCACGATCTTCCGTTCCCGCTTTAGTCCCTGGAATCTTGCCTCTGTTGCTCCCGGGGGGAGCTTCAGCCGAGCCTGCATCTCTCCATCGCAAAGACAGTCCAAGGTCGCCTCTTCTGCCAAAGGCGTGAACCCTACGCCGATCACTGATGAATCGGTGTTAAACCGTATACGAACCCCCGCACAAATCTCTGCTTTCATCCCGATCCCATCCGGAGGAAACAGTTCATAGTCCTCGTAAGGGATACGCCAAGGTTTGATTCCTTCAGGTTGCCGTTCAAGCGTAACGGCGCCGTGAAACCAATATTCCTCAAGCGGCAAATCATGTAACGTCAGAGGGGACATCACCGTTCACCTTCAGTTGGGGGGAATTTCTCTCCGAGCCAGACGTCCTGCTCCAGCAATAACTTCTGTAACTGCGGTACGGAGATCTTCCGAGAGGTTGCTCCCGTGCTCGCTGCCAGCGCAGCTGCCGTACCCGCCGCTTGCCCCATCGCAAAGCAGTTCGGCATCACCCTTAGCGAGCCTTGAACCGCCCGGTCCGAAGAAGCAGAGCGACCCGCTACCCACACATTCTCGATGCCGACAGGCAGCATAATCCGGTATGGGACACCATGCGATTGCCCGGGAGGAAGGTGGTTAAAAGTCATCTCGCTCTTGTGATTGGCCAGATGAATGTCGATGTAATAGGCGTTGCGGGCAATGTCATCCGGGAAAGACCGCGCCGAGATGAAATCATCTACCGTCAAGACGTAATCCCCTTGAATTCGCCGCGTTTCCCGAATGCCGACCTGCTCGCCGCTCGCGACCATGTGCGCCATTTCAAACCCGGGAACATACTTGCGAAAGAACTCGACCTGACGTTCGGCCAATTTACGGCCTTCGATCGCACCTCGCGTCAAATCTTCGGCTTTTGTCCCATCGATGCCAAACACATGACCAAAATTCACGCCAACCAGATAGTCGTTCACCCAAGCCAGACCGGAGATCGACTTGCGTCCCTCCGGCAAGGCCCCTTCCGCAATCGCCCGCTCCACCGTTTGGTGCAGCTGACCGGTATCCCCGGTCTCCTGTATATATTGTTGAAACTTCACCCGGTTTACGTTAGCCAACAGATAACACATGCTCCCCGGCTGCAATTCGCCTTGGTCGCCACCCTTCTGAAAAGGCACACCCGCCAGGGCGGCCAAGTCGCCATCTCCCGTCGCATCGATCAAATAACGGCAACGGATGAAGGATCGGCCCGATTTGTTCGCGACGACAACGCCCTCCACCTTGGTCCGATCGTCCGACAACTGGACGTCAAAAACAAACGTATGATAGAGCAGCGAGACACCGCTTTCGAGCAAGGCATCATCGTAAACCCGTTTCAATACTTCCGGGTCGATCGGAACCCAATCGAGCGTTTCCTGGTATTCGGCCCGATAATCGGCGTTGCAAGCTTGTTTCATCCGCTCCATCAACTTCATCCCGATGCCGCGAATGATCGGCTTTTCCTTGTCTGTAAACGGGCAAAACGCCGGAACTAAAGCCACCGTTCCCATTCCACCCAGGAATCCTCTCTGCTCGATCAGCAGCGTGTTCGCTCCACCTTCAGCCGCGCTGATGGCCGCCGCGATCCCCGAAGCGCCGCCGCCGACAACCAAGACGTCCACGTCATAGGACACCGGAATCGTCTGAACCGGCAAAGTAATTTGCTTCTCGTTCATGATGAACCTCCTCACATGTAACTTGATTATCCCTTCACGGAGCCCGCCGTCACTTGGATGAAGGTTTTGTTCGCTAAAATGTAAACAAGCAGCATCGGCAGGATCGACAAGCAAGCCCCCGCCATCATCAGGTGGATTTGCATGGCCGCGGAAGAGCCGTAACGAAGATTGGCCAACCCGACGGTCAACGTCTGCAGATGCGGGCTCGTCATCGTGAAGACGAGCGGCAGAATGTATTCGTTCCAGGCATGACGGAAAGCGAATAACCCCGCCACCCCTAGCCCTGGAGTCAACAGCGGCAGAATGATTTTGAAAAACGTTCGTATAAAGCCCGATCCATCTACCATAGCCGCCTCATCCAACTCGCGTGGAATCGATTTATAAAACCCCTGTAATATAAAGAACGTACTGGAATGGGCGCTGATTAAGATCAGAATGACGCCCCATAGCGACGAATTCAGGTTCAATTTGACCATCAGGTCAAATTGCGGTCGCAGCACGATCGCCCCGACGGAAATAAACATGGTTGAGGCCTGAACCCCCACATATAACGCTTTACCTGGAAAGTCCCGCCGATCGACGACATAGGCTGCCATCGCGGCCACCAGCAACGTTCCGACCGTACTCATCACGCTTAAGAACACGCTATTCCACGTAAACCTGGCAAAATTGGTTTGCTGCCAAGCCTCCGCATAGTTGTGGAACTGCCATGCCTTCGGCAGCAAGTCCCCGCCGCTCATCATCTCGGCCCCGGTCTTCAAGGAACCGAGGATCGTCATCAAGATCGGAAACAAGGTCAGCAGGACCGTGACCAGCAGAAACAGCCACATGATTGGGCGCGCAATCCATTTTGCGGCTTGTGTGGCCGGCTTTTTATCCGCAATTGTTGATTGATTCATCTCTCCTAGCCCCCTTTAGAATACCTTGTTCATTCTCTTGCTTAAGAAATAGTAACCCGCCGTAATCGCTCCGACGATGATCGCCGTGGCAAATCCGACGGCGCTGCCGTAACCGAACTGCTGCGTCACCGGAGATCCGGTTGATACCGGGAAGAGCAACTTGTATAAGTACAGGTACATCACTTCGGTCTTGCCGATCGGCCCCCCCTCAGTAATGACCATGATGCTTTCGTAGCCTTTGAGCGAGGCGATGATCGCCAGCATAATAATCATTTGCATCACCGGGCCGAGCATCGGGATCGTGATGTGCCAGAAACGTTGTCCGGCATGAGCCCCGTCGATCGCGGCGCTTTCGTATAAATCCTGGGGAATGCTCTGCAGCCCAGCCAGAAACAAGAGCATATAGTTGCCGACCGCCCCCCATACAGCCACAATGATGACGGTTAACATCGCGTGTTTGGGCCCCAGCCAATCGATCGGTTGCCCGATGAGGTGGTACTTCATTAGTAATTGGTTGATCATCCCGTTATAGGAGTTAAAAATGTTGTAAAAAACGACCGAGATCACTGCGGTACTGATGACCGTCGGCATAAAATAAATCCCCCGCAGCAAATTCCTGCCTCGCAGCTTGCCGTTGAGCAGCACTGCCAACAGCAAGGACAATGGAATCGTCAACAACAGCTTGCCTCCGGCAAACACAAACGTATTTCCGACCGATGCCCAAAACTGCTCATCGCGAAATAACCTGCTGAAATTATCCAAACCTACAAATAAAGCCTCTCCGTATCCAACGTAATCGTAAAACATATAGCGCAGCATCCAAATCAACGGATAAATCCCTAAAACCAACGTTAGGATGACGCTGGGCAACAGAAACAGGCCGTTCTCCTGAAGCCGCTTCAGCTTCGCCATTTCGGTTCCTCCCCTTTTGTTTGTGTGTCAGGAGACAGGAAAGGAGCCTTGTCACCAGCTCACAAAAGCTCCTGTCCCGAGTAAAGCACTATTTTCCTTGCGGGTTAGCGGGATCAAAGGAAGGATTCGGAGTGACTTTGACCTCTCCCTTTTCCACCGCTTTCGCCAAAGCGTCGTTATAGCGTTGATTTAGATCTTCGACGGTTTTCTGTACATCCCCGCCGTCCAGCATGTATTTGAAGAAGGCATCCGCATAGTTCGCCCCTTCCGGCGTTACGTTAGGCGCGACCGGCCACAAGGAATCCTTCTCCCCGATCAAGAAACCCTCCATCCCTTTGACATCCGGGGTTTTTGCCGTTTCGGCAATGCTTGGCACGACGGAAATTCCAAATCCCTTCTCGTGATACGCGGTCAGCACATCATCCGCATACATGAATTGCATGAACTTCCAAGCGGCATCCTGGTGCTGCGAGGTTTTGCTCATGCCAAGCCATGTGCCGGCCGATACGATCTCGGAGGTGCCCTTCTGTCCATCCAGCGTTGGTGCCAGCGCACCGGCCCAGTTCATTTCCGTTGGAAATTGATCTTGGTAGACGCCCGGTTCCGTGGAGAAGCTCAAGTACATCCCGATTTTGCCGGCTGCGAATTGAGCGCGCAGCGGGTCAATATCCAGCGATTCGGCTCCTGGAAGAATACTGCCGTCCTCGTGCATTTGTTTGAAATACTCAATCACTTGCGCGTAAGGAGCGAAGTCGAACTGCCCTGTTTTCAAATCAAACCCTAAACCCTGATACCCGCTAAGCGACAAAATCTCTCGAACGGAACGGTCAAACGCCTGCTTCGGGTTCTTGAAGTTCAATGCGAAGCCGTAAATCCCTTCCGATTTGCCGACTTCCGTAATCTTCTTGGCGGCATCGACCATTTCCTGAAGCGTAGCCGGCGGATTGGTAATACCCGCTTTATCGAACAAGTCCTTGTTATAAACCAACCGCAGCGTCAGCCCTGTGTTGGGGAGCGAATAAATTTGCCCGTCGAACCGGTTTACCCCATCGATAATGACCGAGGAGAACTTCGCCTTCATGTCATCCGTCAGGTAGCTATCAATCGGCTGCAGGTATCCCTTTTTGAAGAAGGCTTCGGTATTGGCGCTTTTCAACCGTAGAATATCCGGTGCTTGATTGCTGGAGAACGCGATGTCCACACTTTGCGTGTAGTTTTCGGACATGACGGTCAATTCAACTTGAATGTTGTCTTCATTTGTCTCATTAAATCGGGTAACCATCTCTTTAATGTATTCCTGGTCATGGCGGTCATCGGTCCAATACTGCAGTTGAACGGGAGCCGCGGTCGTCTTACCTTCGTTCTTGTCGTTGGTCGTCGACTCTTTCGGCTCATTGGAGGTTTTAGAGCCACCCCCGCCGCACGCCACCAAAGCCAAAATCAGCATCAGGTTCATTCCGAGCAGCATCGCTTTTTTGATCATAGACATTTCCCCCTTCTGAATTGAAACTACTTTGTCTTCCTCTTCACTATAAAATCACGGGCATAAAAAAGGAGTGGGGCAAACCCACTCTTTAGGGTAGCGATTTCATGATTTTGTCGATTCCGCCTCTTCCGTCGAATCGGGATAATAGTCTGATCTGAACTCCGTAGGGGTCATACCGGTAATACGCTTGAACATTTCGCTAAAATAACGCCGCTCTTCATAGCCCACCGCGACAGAAACTTCCTGCACCGACCTGCCTTCCACCAGTAAGGTCTTGGCCAATCGAATTCGTTCCTGATTAACGTACTGCGTGACGGTCATTCCAGTAACTTTCTTGAACAGGCTGGAGTAATAACTCACGCTAAGATGCACGTGAGCCGCGCACTCGGTTAACGTCACTTCTTCTCCTAACCGGCTTTGAATGAACTCCAACGATCGATAAATGATCTTCTGGCTTTCCGACAGCGTGTTGCTGCCTACCACACAGGCCCCTTCACGGCACAACTGCGAAAGCTGCTGCTCTAAGCGGCTTAACGGCATCCCCGTGGTGCCTCGCATCGATTGATATCGGGCGATTAGCGGCTGTATCTCGGCGAATGGCGCCAATTCGTATAACGCCCGGATGACGGAAGCCGCCAACTCATCGTATAGGCTGAGCAAATAATCCGGGTGTGGCGGCGATGCCAGCCCTTGCAACTGCGAGGAGATGGAACCTAAGAGTTCAACAGCCCGATCCCCGTTGCCGGTTCGAAGCGCGAGGAGAAGTTCATCTTTGCGTTCCAGAGACAGCGGAGATTGACTTCCGGTCTCCGGTAGATCTCCGATCCCGATGGCGGCATTCCCTTCACTGAAGATATGATAAGCGAGCGCCCGCTCCGCCTCCCGATAGGCATCGGGAAGCTGATGGATCTGCCCGACTGTTCCGGAGACGCCTATGGAGACGGTATACTTGGTATATTTCTCGATATTCCGGCAACAAGATTCGGCAATCAACGTAGCGTCCCCTATATCGGATTCATTCAGGAGTGCTAGGAAACGATTGTTTTTGGCTCGAATCACAACGCATTTGCTGTAGGGACGGATCGTTTCTTCCACGATATTTTGCAGGGAGAACCGGATCAGCTCAATCTCTCGGATCGATAACTCGGCAACCTGCTCCCGAAATTTATCGATCTCGATCAACATGACGGTAAAGCCCTGCCGCTCCAGGTCGATCCCAAGAAAATCCCACCGTTCGGAGGCATGTTCCCAGGGGGTCCGATGGTGGACCAGCATGCTTAAATATTCTTGGCGAAGCACGGGCATACTTTCTCGCAGTTTAGTTTCCATTAAATGATGGTTCTGCAGCCTGGATCGTTCCTCCAGGATCTGTGCCTTCGCTCGCAGCACGACGCCCAGAAGTTCTTCCTCCGTAAACGGTTTGACGACAAATTCGTAAGCGCCCAGATGAACCGCTTGTTGGGCATACTCGAAGTCCGCATACCCGCTGATCAAGATCACTTTGCAGTGATGGTTCGTTTCGAGCAAATGCCGGAGCATCGTCAAACCATCCATCTTCGGCATCCGAATGTCGGTGATCACCAAGTCCGGCTTCACTCGAGCCACGAGTTCCAGCCCATCGCTACCGTTGGAGGAAGTCCCTCGGAGCGAAATCCCATAATCCGTCCAAGAGATCGCCGTCAAACCCTCCACGACGCTTCGAATGTCATCAATAACGCATAAGCTAATTGGGTCCTGCACCTCATCCTTCAACATGCTGCACTCCTCCCCGCGGTATGGTTACAGTCACCGTTGTTCCCCGGCCCGGTTTGCTATCCAATGTCAGCTTTGCGCGGTCTCCATAAAACAGTTGCAGCCGGCTCATCAGGTTTCGAATGGCATAGCCGTTCTCCGGTAAATGCTCTTCCATTCCACGCCCATTGTCTGTAACCTTCATCTCCCCCAGATCCTGTTCCGGGTCATAACCAATCTCAATCGTAATTTGGCCGCCGGTCTCCATATCCTTGAAGCCGTGCAGAATGCTGTTCTCAACAAGCGGCTGAAGCATGAGTCTGGGAATCGGCCACGAATCGATTGGCGATATCTCTCCTCGAATTTCATAATGGAATAAGTTTGGGTAACACAGCTTCTGGATCTCCAAATATTGCTTGACGTGCTCCAATTCCTTCTGCAGGGTCGTTATCTCGTTTCCTTTATTGAGACCCAGCTGGAACAATCGCGACAATGAAACAACCATGCGTTGGGATTCTTCGACTTGCCCAAGCTTCAGCTTCCAATAAACGGTGTTCAGCGTATTGTATAAAAAATGCGGGTCCATCTGAGCGGACAAAGCCTTGATCTCGGCGGTGCGTTTATTGGTTTCCGCCTGCTTGACCTCATCGATTAAGACCACCACCTGCTCTAACATCCGATTGAACCGGAACCCTACCTGGGCCAGCTCGTCGTTCCCTTCTCCATTGAATCTTGCGGTGAGATCATTGGCCTCTACGCGCTTCATCACCTTCTGCAGTCCCTGCAATGGGGAGAGCAGATAACGGGTCAATCCGCCGGAAATGAGCGCAGTAATCAGAAAGGCTCCCAGGGTGATGCCGACAATCATCCACTTCACGTAGATCAAGTCCCGAAGAACATCGTCCTTCGATTGCATCGTGACCATCGTCCAGTCGGCTATCCCCAGTCGGGCATAATTCAGCAAATAATCGCGGTGATCAATACGATAGGAAGCGCTTCCGGTTGCCGCTGCATGATGCTGCAATTCGTTCAGAAGAGGACCCGTGTTGACCGCCTTCTGGACCAAGTCGTTATTTTTCGAATACACCGGGACCCCCTCGGCATTAAGCAAAAAACGTACCGCATCCTGCCCAACCCCGGCTTCGACCAAATTCCGAAAACCTTCCTCTCGGATATTAACCACGATATATACGTCCTTGACCGGCGCATCGAAGATCGGTTCCAGGATGAGAGAGATCACTCGGTCTTTGCCTGAAAATAACATATCCTCATGACCTTCGACCCAAACGTTCTTGTTCTCCAGCCTAACCCTTTCGTACAGAAACGTGTCCTGTAAACGAGTATGGCGATTCCGGTTGATCGTCAGCGGGTAAAACTCGCCGATCGGCGTGGAGATATAGATGGAGTGAATCAACGGTTCAGCGATTCGGGCCTGTGAAAATACGTTATCCATATTCGCCAAATGCGTATAATACCGGTCCGCCTCTCCGGTTGAAGCATCCTTCAACATGCTGCGAAAAGGCTGGCTTAACATAAAAGTCATCATGATAATCATGAGCTTATTCAACTTCTCATCGACGATTTGAGCTGATTTCGTCACCGTATCCTGCGTAAGATTTAGCGCATTTTTCTCTACAATGCGAGCCGATATGGAGTAGGAAAAGCCGCCGGTGATCAGTACGGAAAGAATGATGACGATGAGAAATGCAGATTTCAGTTTACTGCGGAACGTGCGGCTTCTTAAGAAGTTCATAGAACCCCGCCTTAATCATAAAATGGAGAAGTCGTAAACCCTTCTCTGTCCTTTGATTATGTCATTATGCTCCACCTTCAACAAGAACTTTAGGCAGGGGCAGTCGATTTGCCGTACCTGAATCATCATTTTGTCCCCCTCCGATAGATGGAGGCCGCACGAACGAAAAAAAGGATGGGCCCGAGGCAATAAATTGCCCCAAGCACACCCTTTCCCGTTCTACACCTGTGTTTATTTGCCGACAAACCCCATCAGGCGCTGTACGTCCTGCAACGTTTTCTCGGCCATTTCGGATGCTCTTTCCGCGCCTTGGCGCAAGATGCTGCGCAGCTCGCCCGACTCACGGATCTCGCGGTACCGCTGCTGAAGCGGTTCCAGCACACTGACAACGACTTCGGCCAGGTCCTTCTTGAACGGCCCGTACATTTGTCCTTCGTAACGCTGCTCCACCTCGGCGATGGACAGCCCCGAGCACTGGCTGTAAATCGTGATCAAATTGCTGACCTCCGGCTTGCCTGTCGGATCAAATTTCACCTCACGGCCCGAATCGGTCGTCGCCCGGCTGATCTTCTTACGAATCTCGTCCGGCGAATCCAGCAGAGCAATATAGCTGCCCGGATTCGGATTGCTTTTGCTCATTTTTTTGGAGGCATCGTCCAGGGACATGATTCGCGCGCCAACCTCCGGAATATACGGCTCCGGCAACGTAAAGTAGTCGCCGAACCGGTGATTGAACCGGCCGGCCAAATCGCGGGTCAATTCCAAGTGCTGCTTCTGGTCTTCGCCAACCGGCACCAGGTCCGCGTTATAAATCAGAATGTCCGCCGCCATTAAGGCGGGATACACGAATAGCCCGGCCCCGACGGACTCTTTGCCGGCAGACTTGTCTTTGAATTGCGTCATCCGTTCCAGTTCGCCCATCGAAGTGAGCGTCGTCAACAGCCATCCGAGCTGCGCATGCTGCATCACGTGGGATTGCAGGTATACGTTCGCTTTGTTCGGATCGATGCCGGCGGCGATGTACAGCGCAGCCACCGCTTCGGATTGCTCCGTCAGTGCGGCAGGCTCCTGCGGAACGGTGATCGCGTGCAAATCCACGACCATAAAGTTGCAGGCGTGATCGTGCTGCAGCGTAACGAAATTTTTGATGGCCCCGATGTAATTGCCTAGCGTCAGTTTGCCGCTGGGTTGGATGCCGGATAGTACTTTTTTCATGATAGAAAACCCTCCTACATAAGATTTCACGATAACAAAGTTCTGATGCGAGTGTGACCGTTGAAACGCAAAAAGGCCCCACGTCCGCAAAGGGACGTGAGACCGTGGTGCCACCCTCATTCGCCGATTTGGGATTAGCAGGTATCACATGAACACTGCCCCTAGAAAATCGGCCTTATCAATCCGTAACGTGGATCACCCGTCCGGCCTACTGAGAAAAGGCTCTTCACCCTTTCATGTTCAGCACGGCGCTCCGAGGCCCATTCGGCAAAAGCTCCTCCACCGGTTCGCATCAACCACCGGCTTTCTGTAGGACGAATCCTTTGCTTACTTCCCCTCATCTCCGCTGTTTTCGTATTGTATTTATCATAATTTGCCCGGAAGGTGGTGTCAAATCCATTTTTCGTCCAACGGAAAAAGTGTTATGATTAGTCTAGCCTTAAGGATCTTGATTATGTGGGAAAAGGAGCAACGATATGAAAAAGGTGACCAAAGGGCAATGGAACGGTTACGATACGTACATCTTACATAGCCGCGAACTTGAAGTCACGCTACTACCCCGCCTCGGAAATAACGTCATTCGTATATGGGACAATGTCCAGCAGCGCGATGTGCTGCGTCATCCGGAAGAAAATGAACTTGATTTCTATTTGCAAAAGCCCTATCATTTCGGCATCCCGCTCTTAACCCCTCCTGGGCGTATTCGTAGAGGGCACTTCACGTATGCCGGGCAAGAATACCAGTTCGACCGCAACACGGCGAACGACAACCACATCCATGGTTTACACCGGACGCAAAGCTGGTGTGTAAGCGATATTGAAGAAGATGATGATGGCTGCGCCATTACGACGGAATTCGTAACCTCTGACGATCCCGGCTGGATCCGTCAGTATCCCGAGCCTTTGAAGCTAGAGATGACGCTCCGGCTGCAGGGGGCAAGCTTAAAGCAAACCTTTAAGATTACCCACCTGGGTCATAAGCCCGCTCCTTTCGGTTTGGGGCTGCACACCTGGTTTATGATTGATGGAGAACCCCAGCGCTGGAATCTGCAGCTACCGGTGTCGAATCTGTTCGTTTCGGATGAGGAAAATATCCCTACCGGGGAGACGGCTCCGTTAGGGGATTGGGAAGCGCTGAATCCGGGGATGAATCTGCAAGGTGTCAATTGCGACACGATGCTGCGCATCGGCAACAAACCGGTTGAAGCCCTGATGATGCGAGAGGATGGCTATGGACTGCGCTATTCGGCCGATCCGGAACATTTTAAGTTTTGGGTCATCTATTCTAAGGGGGAAGCAGATCATTTTTTCTGTATCGAGCCTTATACCTGGCTGCCGGACGCTCCAAATTTGGCCCTCCCGGCCAATGAGACCGGACTCATCGAGTTAACCCCTCAGCAGACGCTGGAATTAAATCTTTCCCTGGAGATGATCTATCCGGATCACGGATGATCCCATCCTATTTTCAAAATTTCCGCCTTCCTAGAAGGCGGTTTTTTTGCGTTGTGACGCGGTTTTCGAGCCGAATGAAATAATTACCACTGCCCTAGCTTTGGATCTTCCCGCATATTTTGCAACCTACGAACCATACTAACATCACTAACGCCAAAGGAGGTGACAAACATGGCAGGTCAAAGCCGCGGAAGCCGTAATAACCTTGTTGTTCCTCAAGCGACCGCTGCGTTGCAACAAATGAAAATGGAAGCAGCGCAGGAATTGGGCGTACAAATCCCGCAAGACGGTTACTATGGGAACTATACTTCCCGTGAAACCGGATCTCTTGGAGGTTATATCACAAAACGTTTGGTTCAACTGGCGGAGCAGCAATTGTCGGGTCGTTCGAACCTGTAACTTGCATACTCCTATTACCCTCTATAGAAACAGGCGGTCTGCTTAGCAGATCGCCTGTTTCCCTTTGTCGGTTGAAACCTCAGGAAGACAGGTTCCCATATGTATTTGTACCGTGATCTTTATGTGGATACCGTTGGATCAGTAAATTGGCCATGTTATAATTCGATTCCATGACCGCGTCGATAACTACGGCACCCTGACGTAATGCAAATTCGTAGCTGATCTCGCCATGCGTCCAGTACCGTTTGAACTGAAGCGCTTGAATCGCCATCATCCGAAAAGAATGGATCTGTTCCGCATTTAACCCACGAGCATCTTCACTAAGCTGCCCGTTTCTGCCGGCAATCGGATTGTGGCGGATGCCAAACTTACCGACGGTATTATTCCGGATCTGCAGAAATACGGTTCCCGAAGATAACCCCGCCAGTTCCTCCTCCAGCTCCTTAAAAACCATGTCGATCTGCCTAACGAGTGAAATTTGCTCAGCTTTCAGCATATCCTCCCACCTTTCCCCCAAAAGATTGCAACCTATGATATAGGGCTTATGTCACATTATAGGATAATATTTCCTTTCTATCAACAATATGCAACAAAAATGGTTATTTATACCTATTTAGGATGGATCTTTCTCCCCTTTCCGACAAAAAGCTCCAAAGAAAATAGGCCCCCACTCGAGGGGGCCCATAGAGTATCCGTACAGTTACTTGGTCAGTTCCAAGAAAGCGTCGACGTCGGCCACATTCACCGCCATCGCTTCACGCCAGAAATCCGGCTTTGTTAAATCAACCCCAAGATGCTTGGCGGCAAGTTCTTCCACCGTCATCCGGCCGGTATCCCGCAAGAGCGCATCATACTTGGCCGCAAAGCTTTGACCTTCCCGCTGCGCCAGGGCATAAAGCCCGGTACTGAACATATATCCAAAGGTGTACGGGAAATTATAAAAAGGCACGTCCGTGATATAGAAATGCAGCTTGGAGGCCCAGAAATGGGGGTGATAACTGCCCAGCGCCTCCTGGAACGCTTCGCGCTGCGCTTCCTCCATCAGCTCGGACAACTCGGCAGCATCCAGCACGCCCTGCTGGCGTTTCTCGTAGAACCGGGTTTCGAACAAGAAGCGGGCATGAATATTCATGAAGAAGGCCACCGAGTTTTGTACCTTGTCGGCAAGCAGGACGATCTTCTCCTGATCATTCGCCGCATTTTTCACGAAGGCATCGGCCAGGATCATCTCGGCAAAGGTCGAAGCGGTCTCCGCTACGTTCATCGCATAATCCTGATTAAACATCGGCAATTCTTCCATTACGGATTGATGATACGCGTGCCCAAGCTCATGCGCCAGCGTGTAGACATTGGAAACCGTGCCGCCGAACGTCATGAAAATACGCGTCTGTTTGCTCTTCGGCAGGGAAGTACAGAATCCGCCGGGGCGTTTGCCGGGACGGTCCTCCGCCTCGATCCAGCGTTTGTTAAACGCCATCGTGGCGAACTCAGCCAGCTTGGGACTAAAATTACCGAATTGCTTAACGATATCTTCTGCTGCCTGTTCATACGTTATTTTACCGGTTGCTTGCCCCAATGGGGAATCCACGTCGGTCCAGCTCAGCTTATCCACGCCAAGCAGCTTGGCTTTGCGTTCCAGATAAGCGACGAACTTCGGTTTATTTTCGACGATCACCTGCCACATCGCGTCCAATGTAGCCTTAGACATCCGGTTGATGGCCAACGGTTCCTTCAGCACATCGTCCCAGCCGCGTTTCTCGTACAATTTCAGCCGAAACCCTGCCAGACGATTCAGCGTATCGGCACAGTAATCCTCCGACTTTGTCCATGCTTCTTCCCAGCTGGCAAACACGCGCTCCCGTACATTCCGGTCCGGATCATCCAGCTTATTGGCCGCCTGGCCTACCGATAACGTCTTGATCTCACCATTCGCCTCTTCAAAAGGCACGCCTACTTTGGCGACGATCGTATCATAATGCTGGCCCCATCCATGGTAGCCGTCCACCGCCAAATCGGAGACCAGATTCTCCAGCTCCGGCGCCAGCTTCTCCCGGGCCAGGTCCCGTTTCTCGGAGAGCACGAAGGAGATTGGCGCGATTTCTTCCCGTTTCATCCACGCTTCCCAGACCTCGTCATTCGTCATCCGAAGAACGTTCCAGAATAATGTCATGACATTGCTAAAGGAAGCGCCTAGAGAAGTGATTTTCGCGTCCAGCTGAACGGCTTTCTTATCATGTTGGTCCTGCGCCGTCAGACAGCCGACAAAGCTGTTCGCCTCATACAGACGGGCTGCGGCTGATTGCAGGTCCGCAATCAAGCCATCCAGCGCCTTCGTCTCCTCCAGTGTGGATGGGGCCTCCAGTTCTTTCAGCATGGCCTGGTACCCGGTAATATCCCGTTCCAAAGCTTCTAGATGATCGCGCAGTGCCGCGGACGCGGAGCCTCCCGGAAAAATGCTTTCTAGTTCCCAAGTGGGTTGAATGTTTTCGGCAAATCGTGACATAGATTCGCTTCCTTTCCGTATCGTTATTATTGATGGCTTATGGGGTAACAGTGTATGCTAATAGTGGTTGCACTATTAACTAGCCGACAGAATATAGGAGGGATATTCGATGAAACCGTTGCAAATTTCGGCGGATACCGCCGTGAAATTAGCCGCAAAACTCAAAGTGCCGATTGAGCACCTTATGCATATGCCGCAGCACATTCTATTGCAAAAAATCGCTGAATTAGCCAAAGAAGAGGCGGGCAACCCGCCTGCCGATTCGGAATGATCCCTTTTAATCAGTCGTGGCCCTATGACGTCGTCATGGGGGACGTTTATGTACATGAATGCCCGTTTTGCTCCAGCAGCAACGTGCTGCTGCCGCTGAAGCCCCGCGAGCTGAAGACGATCCATGAAGGGAAGAAGAAGCTGCTTGTCTTTCCCTGCTGCGGGAACAAGCTTCATGTCCTGGACTGCGACAACGATTACCTGTTAACCGATACGGTTGTTCGGTAAATCCAGCCGCTGAATTCCAAGACGCCTAGGAAAATCGATACGCAACGAAGGGCCGTTTCTTCCGAGACGGCCCTTCTTGATGCTTAACTCCCGTGAAGGCTTGTCCGTCAACCGCGCATTTCTTCAGGCAGCTCGTGCCCGCCGCTAAGCATTTCCTCGCGAAGCAGCGCCCACTGTTCGCGGGAAGCCCGGATCATTGCCGCATCCACAATTCGCTTGTCGTTGATGACGCGTCCAAACCATTTGACCGCATCGTTGTAATTGCCAACCCGCCGGTACAACTCGCCGATCAAATACATCAAGCGGGCATCGCTGCCGCCAACGCCTTCATTTTCGTATACGCGGATATAGGCCTCCAGCGCAAACTCCAGAAACCGTTTCTCCTGTTCGACATTGCTTTGATACCGGTACAGCCAAGCGATGTGATGCAGCAAGCTGGCAATGATCCGGTCGGTTTCTCCGATGGTCTGGGCGCAAATCAACGCAAGCTTGTAGGTCTCCAGCGCCGTTTCCCAATCGCGATGGCCGCCGTAGCTCTTCTTGTTGAATCGGCTGGCGATCGCGTCCTCGAATAGAGCGTTCTGCCGGTCGGTCAGGCGGGATACCGAATTCTCCGTCGAAGCAAATCCGCATGAGGGACATACCCGAACCACATAATAATCCGGGTTCTCCTTCTGATAATATCCG
The DNA here is from genome assembly GCF_037969915.1 of Paenibacillus sp. FSL R7-0216. Taxonomy (NCBI): domain Bacteria; kingdom Bacillati; phylum Bacillota; class Bacilli; order Caryophanales; family Paenibacillaceae; genus Paenibacillus; species Paenibacillus sp. FSL R7-0216. The sequence goes on from NZ_CP150222.1 coordinate 4,149,368, forward strand.
CAAAAGTCCGTATCCGTGCGTATGGCCCGTTTAAAGCTGGGACGCAAGCGCGAGGTTGAAAATTCATTTTGGCAATGGATACAAGTGACTTTGATCTGATACAGAGGTTCAAGTTCCAAATCGTCCTACTTCCTTTCAATAGTCCGCTCGGCGGATGATCTGTTATCGACTAAGGTGTATTTACAAAATGAAAAGCCGGACCGGACAACCGCTCCAGCACGAATTCTCGCAACGGCTCCTCGACCCCTATCTCCTCCAGCGCGGCACTCATGCAGGCCAGCCAGGCCTCGGCGCGTTCCTGGGTTACCGGAAACGGCAGATGCCGAGCACGCATCATCGGATGGCCAACGGCGTCGGAATAGAGCGAAGGTCCGCCAAAAAACTGCGACAAGAACATAAATTGCTTCTCCATCACCGGGGTAATGTCTTCCGGGAATAAAGGGCCAAGCAACGGTTCACGCTGAACCCGGGGATAGAAGGCCTCCACCAGTCGCCGAATCGTCTCTTCACCGCCAAGATTGTCGTATAGGCTTGCGCCTTGATTCATCAGTTCACCGCCTCCGTTTTTTCCTTATTATATCAAAAAAAAATAAAAGCTCCTACCGGAGCTTCTACTTATATGCGGGTCTGGAATCTATCAGTAGCTGCGCCAATCCTCTTCGCCGGAATGGACGAGAGAGGCGCGGATAACATAAACAAAAGCACAGACAAGGATCCCTGCGACAATGCTCATGAACATCACTCCATCCACAAAATTTGGCTGCTGCCACGTTTAGGATCGGATCATAGCTGGTTCAAAAGATCCAAATTGGTCTTCTAGAATCATTTTAACATAGAAGTTCAGAAATATCAGCCCTTCTTGAAACCGCTTCCTTTATTTTTTTGTGCTGTTTGTCCCAGCCAAAACATACACTTCACTATGATTTGATGTGGAGGCGTACCCCATGGTATTCAAACGCTTGACGGCTTTTCTATTCCTCTTTGCCGCACTTTTGCTAGCCGTACTGATGATCAGCTACCCGGAAGCCTCCTGGCAAGCCGGGGTCCGCGGTCTGGCCATTTGGTGGGACGTGCTGTTTCCGTCCCTATTTCCATTCTTTGTGATCTCCGAAGTCCTGCTTGGCTTTGGAATTGTCCATTTTCTCGGCAAGCTGCTTGATCCGTTGATGAAACCGGTGTTTCGGATCCCGGGCAGCGGCGGTTTTGTACTGGCCATGGGATTTGCTTCCGGCTACCCCGTGAGCGCCAAGCTGGCTACCAAGCTGCGCGAGCAGCGTCTCGTTTCCCGAGTAGAAGGAGAACGTCTTGTCTCCTTTACCACGTCGTCTGATCCGATCTTTCTGATCGGGGCGGTTTCGGTTGGCTTCTTCGGTAACCCGAAGCTGGCCGGCGCGCTCGCGTTATCCCATTACGGAGGGGCACTCTTGATCGGGCTGGTCATGCGGTTCTACCGCCCTGACCGCAACGAACCGGCAAGTCTCGATGAAGGTGGCGAATCCGGTCGCTTCAGCCTGAAGCTGGCGCTGAAGGCGATGCATGAGGCACGGATTCAGGACGGCCGCAGCCTCGGGGAACTGCTGCGGCAAGCGGTCGCCTCTTCCCTGCAACTGATGACCGTCGTCGGCGGCCTCGTTGTATTTTTTTCCGTCATTCTTGAAGTGCTCACCGCTTCGGGCTTCATGAACTCTTTATATGCCGGGTTTCGCCATCTACTGCCGCTCTTGGGGCTGCCCAACCAGTTGGCCGAACCCTTGATGGGCGGTCTGTTCGAAGTGACCCTGGGCGCCAAATCGGCCGCGGCGCCGGAAGGAATCCCCCTCATGTTCAAAGCCGCAGCAGCCGCATTCATCCTCTCTTGGGGCGGCCTATCGGTACATGCTCAGGTAGCCAGTATCTTAAATGACGCTGACCTGCGTTATTTCCCATTCCTCGTGGCTCGTTTCCTTCACGCCGTGTTATCCGCCGGGCTGTTGCTGCTCATCTGGAATCCTCTCATGGGGGCCGCACCGGCTTGGGCTATCGCTTCGCCTAAGTTTGGACGAGAAGAGGTCCTTTACGGTTGGCAGGCCCTTCCGGGAGCGCTCCGATTCTTTCTGATGACGATGGCGATCCTGCTTATTTTGTCATTCCTGTCCGGATTCATTCATCGCATGCGGCAGCGAAAATGAAACGTTGTGTTCTGCTGGTGAATTGATTATGATCTTTACAAAAGGATATTCAAGCGCGTGTTCAAAACGGCGTTTTTTTGAACAGCCTCTTTCAAAGGAGCTTGTCAACTTGAGATACTATGTACTTGACCGTGGGGACCAACTATCCGTCGAATTAAGCCAAACCTTCCATAAGCTCGCGGCGGAGCAAGGGCTTGAGCTGGATGCGAAATCCCCGGATATCGTCGTCTCCATCGGTGGAGACGGCACGATGCTTCATGCCTTCCATACATTTATCGATCAAATTTCTTCCATCGCCTTCGTCGGGATTCACACCGGCCATCTGGGTTTTTACGCCGACTGGAAAGCGGACGAAATACCCGAACTGGTGCAGATGATGAGCGGACATTCGGATCCCGGATTGCTTAGGCCCCGCATTGTCCGTTACCCCTTGATCGAGCTGGAAATCCAGAAGAAATCGGGGACATCCTCTCACATCTGCCTGAACGAGTTTACGCTGAAGGGCGTCGACGGGACCGTTGTTGCCCAAGTGGATATCAACGACCAGATGTTTGAAATGTTCCGCGGCGACGGCATTTGCGTATCCACCCCTTCCGGCAGCACCGCTTACAACAAAAGCTTGGGGGGAGCCATGATCCACCCCACGATTGAGGCGCTGCAGATCACGGAGATTGCTTCCATCAACAATCGCGTGTTCCGGACGTTGGGTTCCCCGCTAGTGCTGCCCAAGCATCATCACTGCGATATTTATTCGCGTAAGGAACAAAATTTATTGCTGACGATTGACCACGTCAATCTGCCGATGAATGATCTGGTCTCCGTCCGCTGCCAGGTCTCCGAGCGGAAAATCAGCTTTGTCCGCTACCGGCCGTTTCCGTTTTGGAATCGGGTGAGTAACGCGTTCCTGGATTAATTGGACGGGGAAGACAAGCTCCTGAATATCGAAATTTATGTAAAGGAAGAACTGAATATGATCTTAACTTCATTCCGCAAGTATGCATTAATCCCGATGTTATCCCTCGCGCTGCTGGGCTTGCCGCAAGCAGCCGGAGCGGTGAAGGCGGCTGGAACAGCAAGTACCGCCGAGGCCGGAACGATCATTCAACTAGGTTCGACGGAAACCTCTTCCGATCTCCAAGCGCTCCAGGAAGTATTGGATTATTTGGAAGCTTACAATATTGAAGGGGTGGAGCGCCAAGAGTTCCTGGATAATGCGATCCGCGGCATGGTTTATTCGCTGGATGACCCATATAGCGATTATTTCTCGAAAGAGGATCTACAGGATTTTGAGAATGGCGTAAATCAGGAATTCGTGGGCATCGGAGTTACACTTCGCTTCTATAACGACAAGCTGTACATCACCGATGTGTTGCCGAATTCCCCCGCATCCAAAGCAGGTCTTCAAGCGGGCGATATCATCACCAAGGTGGACGGGCAATCGGTAACCAGCAGTGAGGACGTGGCGCGGATTCAGGGGGAGGAGAACACCCAGGTCAAGATCACGGTTAACCGGACCGGACAAGCTTTGGTTTATCCGATTACGCGAGCCCATTTCTCGCTGCCTTCGGTTACCGGATCGATCATTCCTTCGAGTAAGGTCGGTTACATCGCGGTCTCCTCCTTCTCTGATACGGCGGACGAGGAATTCGTACAAAAGCTAACCTCCCTGCGCCAAGCTGGGATCGGTGCACTCGTCTTGGACCTGCGCGACAATCTTGGGGGTTACGTGGAGTCGGCCGCCAATATCGCTAAGCAGTTTATGAAAACTGGGGTCCTGATGTATACCACCGATCAAAGCGGCGAACTGCAGCCCGTAGAGATCACGGGCGGCGAAGACATCGGGATACCGGTAGTAGTACTAACCAACGGGCTCTCCGCCAGCGCTTCGGAAATTCTGACAGGGGCACTGCGCGACAACGGGATCGCCAAGGTTGTGGGTGCACAAACTTACGGGAAAGCTCGGATCCAGAACGTGTTCCCGTTATCCAATGGCAGCTCCCTGAAGCTGACGGTTCAAGCTTACCTAACACCAAAGAAACTGGATTTCAACCACGTTGGTTTGAAGCCGGACTTGGAGGTAAAGAACAACGCGGCGGCGCAGTTGATTACCGGAATGTATGAAGCCGGCGTACGGCATGTCAGCGTAAGCGGAGGACCTGCTTCGTTGAACATTAACGGAACGGCTTTCCCGGGTTATATCGATGTCCTTCAGAGCGGTAAGCAAGTGTATGCTCCTTCCCGCTTGTTGTCCTCGCTGATTCAAGCCACCCCAGCCTGGACTCCAAGTAACGGGAAATTAACCATTACGGATCACCTCGGTAAGCAAACCGGCTTCACGTTGGCCGCCAAAACGGCCAAAATCGTGGATGGCGAATCCTATCTGGAACTGCACGAGTTCCAGAAGAAATTTCCGAAGCTGACTTGGAGCTATAAACAAGGCCTTCTGAACTTATCCATAAACTAATTTCATAAGACGAAATAAAACGGCCTCCGATTATTCGGAGGCCGCTTCTGTTTCCTGCAGCTGTTCGACTTTTCCGTTTCCCGCGTCTTTGTCCTTAGGGTTGTCCTTGTCCTTATGGTTGTCCTTCACCTTCTGCAGGACGAAATAAGCGCAGCCGAAATTGCAGTATTCATTGATATAATCCGTGATCCCGGAATAAGCCGTATCTCGATTCGCCTTGGGATGATTGTCCCGCAGAAAGCCCTTAAGGCGGAGCTTCTCGTAACCCCAATCGCCAATAATATAATCGTAGCGGTCAAGGACCTCGCTGTACCGCTGCTTAAAAGCCTCGGGATCCCAAGCCTCCCGATAATTCTGAATCAGTTCGTAGGTTCTGCCGCCGATTTGAATCAAAGGATCCATCCTCCTTCTGGTTTACGACGAAGCGGGAACGCCTGCTTGTTTCTTGGCCGAATTGACCTGTTCATGGGCGTGATACGAGCTACGCACGAGCGGACCGGATTCCACGTGGCTGAAGCCCCGTTTCATCCCTTCTTCTTTCAACTCCGCAAACTGCTCGGGCTTGTAGTACTTCTCTACGCGCAGGTGCTGTGGCGTGGGCTGCAAATATTGTCCAATTGTCAAAATATCGCAGTCCACGGCCCGCAAATCGTCCATCGCCTGCAAAATCTCGTCCCACTCCTCGCCGACACCCAGCATGATGCTGGATTTCGTCGGAATATTCGGCTTCATCGTTTTCGCCCGCTGCAGCAGTTCCAGGGAGCGGCGGTATTTCGCTTTCGCCCGGACACGGTCGGACATCCGTTCCACCGTTTCGATGTTGTGGTTCAAAATATCCGGCTTCGCTTCCATTACGATACGCAGCGCTTCTTCGTCGCCCTGAAAGTCCGGGATAAGCACCTCTACGTTGCAGAGGGGCAACCGTTCGCGTAGCGCCTTGATCGTCCCAGCGAAAATACTGGCCCCGCCATCCTTCAGATCGTCCCTGGCCACGCTGGTAACGACGCAATGCTGCAAGCTCATTTGCTCCGCCGCTTCAGCAACACGCTGAGGTTCCTGCAAGTCAAGCTCAGTCGGCAGACCGGTATTTACCGCACAGAAGCGGCAGGCCCGTGTACAAATATCGCCCAAAATCATAAACGTTGCGGTGCGGTTCGCCCAGCACTCATATATATTCGGACAGCGCGCTTCTTCACAAACGGTATGTAAGGTTTTGGAGCGCATCATTTGCTTGATATCTTGGTAATTATCCCCTGTTGTTAGCTTGATACGAATCCAATCCGGTTTCGGTTCCTGGATTTGTTTTGCCAAAGCGCAAGACCTTCCTTCTTGTGATTTAAGCCGTAGCGCCATTTATTATATCATGAAACCGCTGGAAAAACCTACTTCGCAAAATGGAATAAAAACACAACATTTGCCTCAATCTAAGAGAGGTCACGAATCGCGTGCAAAATAAAGGCGAAGGAGGAATACTTGCCTTGAAGTCTCATCGATTTGCCCGCGGCAAAGCGGTTTGGTGTATCGTCAGCGTGTCGCTTCTCACCTCGTTATGGCCGGGAACAGGGATTGGCGCTCTCGATGCCGATGCCGCCCCGGGGACATCGGCAGAAGCGGTAACCAGCGTTTACGATCAAAGGCGCACGTTATACGAGGAAATGGAGCTGTTGACTAAAGTTCCCTGGTATTGGCTTGCCGCAGTGGATCAGTACGAACGTACCATCACGCCGCGGAAGGAGCAACAGCAGCTGGAACAGCGTATAACCGGATTCCGTTTCAAGGAAGCCTTTTGGACCGGCCCGCTTAATCCGGATCCTGAGGACCGGAACCCGGCCACGATCGAGTTATTTGGCGGCAGCGGGAAAGACGCCACCGCCGATGGCGCAGCCGATCCGAAGAACGATCGCGACGCCTTGTTTACATTGGCTTCTTATTTAACCGGTTTCGGCTATAAGGAAGAGGACTTCCGCATTGCCTTATGGCGTTACTATCAAAACGACTCTGCCGTAGAGCGGATCCGTCAATTCGCGAAAATGTACAGGAACTGGGGACGGCTGGATTTGAGCGACAGCGCATTCCCGCTTCCGTTACGCAGCATCTATACGTTTCGCGATACTTGGGGTGATCGGCGCGGCTGGGGTGGACTGCGTATCCATGAGGGAACCGACCTGTTCGCCCCGATGGGCGTAACCGTGCGCAGCGTTTGCTACGGGGTGGTGGAAACAAAAGGGTGGAACCCCTACGGCGGCTGGCGCATGGGAATTCGGGATATCAACAACCGATACCACTATTATGCGCATCTGCAAGGTTATGAAAAAGGCATTGAAGTCGGCCATTTCGTCGAACCAGGTCAAACCATCGGATGGGTTGGCAGCAGCGGTTACGGCCCGCCGGGGACATCGGGAAAATTCCCGCCGCACCTGCATTACGGGATCTACCGGGATACCGGAAGCACGGAATGGGCGTTTGATCCTTATCCACTGCTGAAAAAATGGGAGCAAGCCGAACGTTCCAAAAAAAATAAAAGGGCGTCCAAATAACCGGCGCCCTTTAATTATGTCCCCCTGCATTTGTTTCTGAATTGGAAGGTATCTCCGTGCCCGTATTCCCTGACTCTGCATTCCCACCAGCTTCTCCCGCTCCGTCGGCCCCGTCCGGCGTAACCGTCTCCTCCTTAGTTGTCGGCGGTTCGGCCGTATCAGTGCCACCCGGCAACGCGGGAAGAGCAATGTTCGGTGCATCTGCTTGGCCCTCGCCGACCGGATTGCCCTTACTGTCATAATAATACATGGGTACATCCCCGACCACGAGCAGGTAAGAGACCGGGATTTCCGTTTCCACCGCCTGTGATTCCATATCAAAGGGGACAACCACGGCCAGTTCCGTTTTCACCCGAAGGTATACTTCCACAAGAATCATATTAATGCCGGCATCCTGGCGTCGGGTGTTCAAGTCGACCTTCACATCCCCTTTCGGCTCGATCTTGATCGGAATACTCGGACCAAAGGAAGCCAGGAGCGGACTACCCAAGGCTTGCCCCAGCGGGATGGTTTCCGATAACCGGGCCACTTCGTCCAGCGTGTGCCGAACCGTTTGAATCGTCTCGGAGGTCACCTTCATGTGCGCGGAGTAGTTCAGCATAAATCCGGTGATTTTTCCGTTATCGTCCGTCTTCCAATCGATCAATTGCCCAACTTGTTCTTGATTCGCCACCTGAGCGGTAATCGCATCGTTGATGGATTCGGTGGCGATCTGTTTGACCCGAATCTGAGCCAAGTGAACGATCGGTCCTGTCATCCGTCGCTCCACATACTGAACAAATTGAACCATACCAATGATGGTAATGATCACGACAGCGATCCAGACTTTCCGTCTGCGCTTCGGCCGCCTTGTCCGGCTCCGCCATCCGCGGCGTCGTATCCGCATGTTTCACCCCCCCTGCAGCGGGAAAACTTCTAAAGCATGTTCTATATTTCCATCTCTAAAAGTTATGCGGGACAGGAGGAAAAAAGAAGGACGCGCAGGTGGAAACGGAAACTTGTATGATTTGTCTCTTGATTTTTCATAATCAATTGCTTATAGTTCTCTAGTATCACTTTTTTAGTCGTAAAGTTCTAGAAATCAGCTTCAAAAGCTCTCATGATTTGTGATATAGTATTCAATATAGCGTATAAATATACGAGGGGATCAACATCATGAACAGCCCAAAAACATTGTATCAAATCACCGTAGAGTTAAGGAAAGATCAGCTTGCATCCCGCATAACACCGTGGAGATTGCTCGTCGAGACGAATCGTTATTACGAGATCAAACCGATCACTGGATCGGTCAAACGGCTGTATAAAGAGAAGCTCAACACCGCCATCCAGGAAACGAAACATTACTCCGACGGCATCCTGGCCATTTCTGCCTTCTGCCAGGAGGAGCATATTGAGGATATTCGTTCGCATCTCATTGAACAATTGGATGCTAAAATCAATAATTATTTAAAGGATCTAGAATTGAACAAAAAAGCGCTTTGCTCGAAACTAGCCATCAACAGCTTTACCTAAAGTAAACCCCGAAACCATAGTTTCGGGGTTTTATGATTCGGGATAAAGCTTAGAGCTCGATTAGTCGATGATCTTCAAACGAACCGAATAACTATAGTAGTCTTTTAGCTCCGCAGGGATCCCAATTCCGATTGCCATCAGCCGATCCCCTCTCATGACAAGTCCGCTCTCCTCGACCTTATAGAGCTTATCAGGATCCAGTCCTTTTAAACGCAACTTACGTTGCGGCGCATTGGGCTCCGCCAATACTTTGAAATAGTACGCCAAGGCTTCGCTGCGATCTCCGGAGACGAACATCCAGGCCGCTTCGTGCCCGGCAAACGGGCTGACCAGACGATACATATCGCCCTGCTGAACCAGTGAACGGATCTCTTTATACCGCTTGATTTGCGCTTTGGCCAAATCCTTCTCCTCGTCGCTGAAGCGGGTCAGATCCATCTCATACCCGAAATTGCCTGACATCGCTACATCGCCGCGCATTTGGAGCGAGGTGACCCGGCCCACTTGATGGTTCGGCACCGCCGATACATGGGCTCCCATAGCGCTTACCGGATAAACGAAGCTGGTCCCATACTGAATCTTCAGCCGTTCAACGGCATCCGTATCGTCACTTGTCCAGGTTTGCGGCATGTAATACAGCATGCCTGGATCAAATCTTCCGCCGCCGCTGGCGCAGCTTTCGAACAAAATGTTCGGGAAGCGAGTCGTGAGGCGCTCCAGCAGCTCGTATAAACCTAACATATAGCGGTGCGCGATTTCTGCCTGTTGCTCTGGACCCGCCGTGGCCGACCCGATCTCCGTCATGTTGCGGTTCATATCCCATTTGACGTACGAGATCGGCACGGTGCTGAAGATCTCGCTTAGCTTATCGTAGATGTAGTCACGAACGTCCTGCCGAGAGTAATCCAGGATCAGCTGCCAACGGAATTCCGTGCGGCGCCGGCCTTCCACGTGCAAACACCAGTCGGGATGACTTCGGTACAAATCGCTGTCCGGGGAGATCATTTCCGGCTCGAACCACAACCCGAACTGTACTCCAAGGTCGTTGACCCGCTTGGCCAAATTCGTTAAGCCACCAGGCAGTTTGCTCGGGTTAGGCGTCCAGTCCCCCAACGAGGAGTGATCATCCTCGCGGCGCCCAAACCATCCGTCATCCAGAACGAATAACTCGATCCCCAGTTCCGCCCCGGCTTTGGCGATTTCCTCGATCTTCTCCTCCGTGAAGCTGAAGTAGGTTGCTTCCCAGTTGTTGACCAGAATCGGCCGCACACGGTCGCGGTGCACGCCGCGGCACAACCGCGTCCGGTACAATCGGTGATACGTCCGCGACATCTCGCCAAACCCGGCGCCCGAATAGACCATTACCGCCTCCGGCGTTTGGAAGGCTTCGCCCGGTGCGAGTTGCCAGCTGAAATCAAACGGATTGATACCGATCCCCACCCGGGTTGTGCGGAATGGCTCCACCTCGGCGGAGATGAAGAAGTTTCCGCTGTAAACAAAGCTGAAGCCGAACACGTCGCCATGATCCTCGTCCGCATCCGGAGCAGCTAACGCGAGGAATGGATTCAGCTGATGCCCGCTGGCGCCTCTGCGACTTTCGATCGTCGTGCCGCCCGGACCGAGCGGACGGCGCTGAACATGCGCCTCCCGGTTCCAGGTGCCAGCCAGATACACCGCGTCCAGATCGGAGCGCGGCATATCGATGCTGGCGCTGAGCGCACGCAGCAGTTGCAGCGGCTGCTCGCCTTGATTGTCAATCCGAACGGATCTGGCGATGGCCGCGCTGTCCTCAAACACGCTGTAGCTCAGCGTAACGATCAACCCGCTGTAAGCGTCGCGCAGCTCCAACTCCAGCGTCTCGCCTTCGTTCTCCGTCTCGCAATAGACGGCCGGCAGCCCTTCCAGCTGGGGCTTCCCTTTCAGGATTCGATAAGCGCTGTAAACCAGCTCGGTGATCCGACTGCCATCGCCCAGACGAACTTGATACGCCGGGCTGCGGAAATCGCCGGTGCCGTATTGCGGATACTCCTGCGGCAGCCGGTCCAACAAAAACAACGGGCCTTCGGGTAGATCCACAAAGCTGTGCGGCTGTTCCTCAAACGCCAGTTGCTTCCCCCAGTAAACATGCGCAGGATAACCGTTAACGATTTGCATGATGTAGCTTGTTCCTTTGGACTGCAAGTGAAAGATCCCCTGCTCCTCATATACGCGTATCGCCATGTTTCTTCTCCTTTTCCCGATAAGCATTCGCTTATTCTCTTATTCTCTCAGCCCATTAACCCTTCACCGCTCCGTCTGCCATCCCTTTAATGAAATACTTCTGCAAGAACAGGTAGACCACCGTCAAAGGCATCATGCCCATCAAACAACCGGCCGCGACCCAATTAATATTGCTCTGGTGCTGACTGATAAACATCGATAAGGCCACAGGAATGGTTTGTCTTCCCGATTTCTGCAGGAAGAACACGGAGAACTGATAGTCGTTCCAGATTTGCACGCCAACGACAATAATGATCGTTGCTACGATCGGCTTCAGCAGCGGTAAGATGATCCGGAAGAAAATCGAGTACCGACTGCAACCGTCAATCAATGCGGCTTCATCCAGCTCTTTAGGCACATTCCCCATAAATCCCGTAAGCAAGAAAATCGTGAGCGGCAAAGCAAACGTCACTTGCAGCAGGATGATCGACCAGTATTGGTTCAATCCTCCGATATCCACGACGAACTTGTACAAAGGAACCAAAATGGTCAAGCTCGGTACCACCAAACACGAAATGCACAAGGAATAGATAAAGCTGTTCCATTTCGTCCGGTTGCGGGCCAGCGGATAGGAGGCAAACGCGCCGACGAGAATGACGAGGAGCACCGAGAAGACCGTGACGGTCAAGTTCGTCATGATCGCTTTATCGATATGAGCCCGCGTCCAAGCATTCACGAAGTTATCCCAGTATAACGTCGATGCCGGCTGCCATTTGCTGCTGGTATCCTCCGGCGGCTTGAAGCTCAAGTTGATAAGCAAGTAGAACGGAATCAGATGAATCAGACAGATCAAGCTAAAGACAACTCGTCTCGCCGTTTTCATTACGCCCGCACTTCCTTTCTACGCAGGAAATGCAGTACGGTCAAGCTGAGGACGCAGATGAGCAGGAACATCACGTTCCCCATGGCTGCGGCATAACCGGCATCCTGTCTGGCGAAATACAGGTTATACATCATCGTGGACAAGGATTGGGAAGCATAACCCGGCCCCCCGTTGGTCAATGCGACGATAACGTCAAACAACTTCAGTCCGCCGATCAGATTAATGACGACGTTCACCGTAATGGCTGGCGCTAGCAAAGGCCAGGTCACATTGGCGAAACGCCCCCACCAGCGGGCACCGTCGATTTGCGCGGCCTCGTAATATTCTTTCGGAATCGACTGCAGTCCCCCCAGGTAGATGATCATGGCGATCCCCAAATATTGATAAGTATTAACGAAGGTAATGATCCAAACCGCTCGCGAACCATTGGCTAACCAGTCTGTCGGTTCCATCCCGAGCAGAAGCATGATATCGTTAAATGCCCCGCCGTCATATTGAAAAATAAAGTAGAAAATATAACCCATAATGAGCGGGCTAATAATGACCGGCATATAAACGATCGTCCGTGCCAATCCTTTGCCCCGGATCTTGCTGTCCAGGAACAAGGCATATGCAAGCCCGATCAGGTTTTGCAGCAGGGTGCTGCCAACACCGTAGATGAGCGTATTTTTCATCGTTGTGCCGATATTTTTGTCATGAAACATCCGGGCGTATTTTTCGAAGCCAACCCAGCTATAATCCTGGGAATATCCGTCCCAGTTGGTGAAGGAGATTTGAATCCCCTTGATTAAGGGGTAAAGGATAAAGACGCCGAATAACAGTAGCGCCGGCAAATACATGAAGTTTAATGCGGTTGTTGATTGGAAAAATGTTCGAAGAACCCCCGGCTTGCTGAGATTTGACCGAGATGGGCTTGCGGGTTTGATGGGTTCTGCTTGCACGGTTTCTCCCCTCCTCTTGGTTGTTGCGCTTTATGTCTGTTTGTCCCTCACTAAAGGGATAGCCCGTGCAGTTCATGCCGCCGGGCTATCGATCTTTAGTGCGGGTAGAACTTATTTATCCGCCGCGCGCAAGCGTTCATATTCGTTTTTCATATTCGTAGAGAACTCTTGAACGGTAATCCCGCCGGCCAACAAGTCTTGACCGTTCTTGCACAAGACGTCCCACATGCCGTTTGGCAGATACTCGCGGTCAAAGAATGGGATGACGCGCAGGTTTTCATACGTTTTGAAATCCTCGGTAAGATCGCCCAAGTTTACGTCGACACCCTTCAGGCCAGCTGGCAAGACCATCGCACCCGCTACTCTAGCGACATTCTCCGGTTTCGCATAGAAGCTTACGAACTTCTTGGCTGCTTCAATATTCGGAGAATCTTTCCAAACGCCCCAAGTTGTCTTCTCCCCGCCGGCAAAGGTTGGTGTATCCCCTGGCTCGATCGAAGGAATTGGCAGCAAACCGCCTTTTACGTCTGGGTTGGTCTTCTTCGCTTCTTCTATAATGTATGGACCGTAAGCGAAGAAAGCGGCTTTCCCTTCCGCAAACGCTTTCGCAGAATCCATGTATTTTGCGGTAAGCACGTCTTTGTTCAAGTATCCGTTCTTTTGCAGATCCAACAACATCTGAGGCAGTTTATCGAATTGAGTCCAATCAAAGGTGCCATCGAGAAACTGTGCCGCATAGTTTTGTTCCGCGCTAATGAAAGCCGGAGTCGCGAAGTAATCGAAGAACTGTCCGAGCGGCCAGGAATCCGCGCCGCCTACATGGAACGCCGTCACTTTCCCCTCGCTTTTCGTCTTGATTTCCTCAGCAGCTTTCATCACCTCATCCCAGGTTTGCGGGACGGCGATGCCATACTGCTCCAGGACAGCCTTGTTATATACCAAACTCGATTTATCTTGATCCATCGGCAAGACATACACTTTGCCGGATTCATCCGTCACCGCTGGTTTGATTGCATCGTGGAGCTGGGAAGCCCACTCTTCGCCTTGAAGATCCGCCAAATATTCGCCGTAACGGACCTTGGCCCAGCCATGCGTTCCGAATACATCTGGCATTTCATTGGAAGCCATTTTGACTTTCATAATGTTCTCATAGTCTGCGCCAGGTGCACTGAAATCGACCTTAATTGAAGGATTTTCCGCTTCAAACTCTCTGGCAATCGCTTCGATTACCGCACCTTGCTCCCCGGCAGGGGTGCTGGACATGACGGTAAGCGTAATTTTCTTGTCGCTTGGCTTGTCACCGGTCGAATCAGCCGGCGCAGCTGAGTTATTGCTGTTGTTGCTCGAACCGCAGGCCGCGAGCGACAGGGAAAGCGCTAACACAATCCCGAGCTGTAACCCTCTTGTTCTTTTCATGAGTATCCCCCTTATATTTTGTAAGATTGCCTTACGAATCCATCATAAAGGTAAACCCCCTTTTTTTGTACGACACCATTCTCCAATGAAAGCGCTCTTTTCTACACACCCACCGTTTCTAATTGACGTTTGGGCAGAAAGGAAGCTAAGGTTAAAGGGAAGGGGGAGGAGCATGCGCTTTTTTCAAACGCTTCGGTCTAAACTTACGATTCTCTACTTGCTGTTTATCGTCGTTCCCTTTGTCATCTCCGCCTTTGCCCTTCCTTCTTACATTAAAGGGATGCTGATGCGAGAGACGCAGAAATTAACGATATCCACGATGAATGCCGTCTCAAAGAACATCGAAACCTATCTGGACGACCTAGTCCGTTTATCCACAATGCCTTATCTAAACGATGATTTGATGTCTGCATTGAAAATCAAAGCGAACAATACCTACGAAACCGCTAACGATTATATCAAATTAACCACAGACCGAGCTCTTAAAGGAACGCTGCCGCAATACCTGACGAATACCCGCCCGGATATCTTGAGCACGTTGATTGTACCGGTCAAGGGGCAAGCTTATTTGACGTCGAAGGGTTCGATTCCCCTGAAGCCTGACTTCATCTTTCACACGCAAGATTGGTACCAACAGGCATACAACGGCGATGGACAAGCGGTTTTCATCAGCTCGCATCCCCAGGACTACCTAAACTTGGAATCCGTACCGCAAGCCTTCTCGGTGGCCCGTTTGATTAAGGACCCGGACACGAGACGCCCACTGGCGGTGATCATGGCGGATGCGGATAAGAAGGTGCTGGAGAAAATCGCCAGTGACGTTGACTTTAACGTCTCTTCCATCGTCGTGATCCTGGACCAAAGCGGGAACACCCTATACGCCAACCAAACCGTGCCCGAAGAGCTGAAAGAGCAATTATCCTCTTTTCGCCAGAAAGATCAGTACGAAAGTAACAACTATTTAGGCATTTCCAAAAAAATCAGTCCCGCGGACTGGCGAATCGTCGTGTTTCTGTCCAACCAGGAGAAGAAGGACCAAGTTCGGTGGATTTATATCGTCGCGCTCCTGCTCACGGCGGCTGCCCTATTAGTCACCTTCGGCGTATTGATTTATTTTACCCGCTGGATTGTGAAACCCTTCAAACGGATGAATCATGTCATGCACAAAGTAAAGAGAGGCGACTTGTCCGAGCGGTACACGTTACCCGGCAACGATGAGATTGCGCAACTCGGTCATTCTCTCAACAGCATGGTTTCCCGCCTGGATGAGCTCATCAACCAGGAGTATTTAGCGAAGCTCGCCCAACAGGATGCCGAATACCGGGCGCTGCAATCGCAAATTCAGCCTCACTTTTTGTATAACACGCTGAACGGATTTATCGGCTTGAACCGGGAGGGCCGCGCGAAGGAACTGGAAACGGCGATTATCTCCTTGAGTTATATGATGCGCTACAGTTTGGAGCCGGTCCATGAGACAACCCTTGAGAAAGAGCTGGACATCCTGCGTAAATATTGCATGCTGCAGCAATTACGGTTTGATGATCGGTTGGCATTCCAGATCGACTGCGACCCGGACGCCGCTTCATTCCCGATCCCGAAGCTGCTGCTGCAGCCATTGGTCGAAAACTGCATCATTCATGGCGTAGAACCGGCCGACAAGGAAATGGTATCCGTATCGGTACAGGCTCGAAGAAGGGAAAGGGATTCGCAGGACTACATTGAGATCGTGGTCAAGGACGACGGCGTTGGGTTTGATCCTTCTGCCTCCAATTCCGAGGACCAAATTGGATTGTCCAATGTCCGAACCCGTCTGACCATGAGTTACCCGGATGCCGTGATGGAGGTGGAGAGCCGGCCGGGTGCCGGAACCACCATCTCGATTTATATTCCGACGAAGGAGTACCCCCTATGAAAATCATCATCGCGGATGACGAGAAGCTAATTCGCTCTACCTTAAGAAGTATGTTGCAGGAACTGGAGCTTAAGAACTTGCCATGCCAGCTGATCGGAGAAGCCCGAAATGGCGAGGAATTGCTAGAGTTATTGCGTAAAGATACACCGGATCTCGTATTCGTGGATATCAAAATGCCGAAGCTTGACGGCATCGAGGCTATTCGGATCGGCAAGACGCTCGCTCCGCAGGCAAGCTGGGTCATTCTTAGCGGGTTTATGGAATTTGATTACGCGCAGCAGGCGCTCCGGCTGGGAGCCAGCGATTACTTGCTGAAGCCGGCCGAGCCGGAGCAGTTGGAGAGATGTGTCCGGGAAGCGATGGAAGGACGCGAACGGGATACCCAATTCCTTGATTATGAATTCGAGCACTGGTTATCGAACCGTTATCGGGAGTTCCAAACGGGGACGGGGACGCAGCCGCTAGACCCCGCTTATGAAGGTTATTGCTTTTTCGGCGTGCTTTTCTATGGAGTTCACCGGAGTAAGCCGTCCGCTTCCCGGTTAAACGATCTGGCCTTGACCATTCAACAGGCTGCGCAAAGGCATGCCCTGGCAAAAGGAATTCGTTGCGGACATCTGCAATTGAGCGAGGATAATCTAACCTCCGTCTGGGCTTGGCCGACTTCGGGCGCTGGATCGAACGACGAGGTTCACCAAGCCCTGCAGCGCCAGATTATGATGGCCCTTGGGCAAGATCGCCATGGGGAGATGCTCTTCTTCCCAGTGACGGTCCTGCCAAGCGAGAACTGTCTCTCGGTGCGCGAACTGTTAGGACAGCTGGAGGAACTGCATGCTGCTTCTACGCTTAGAGCTACCCTGCCGTTAAACAAGCTATATCCCTTAGCCGAGCTTCGTGCTGAGACATCCAGGGAAGATGTTGCCGCCCTCGGCAGGTCAATTCATCAACTCATCGGCTTATATCAGGACCGAGATTATGTCGGTTATCTCAACAAATTATCTGCGTTCGGTAAGCAGCATTTGCCTGGGTTGCAAGGGGATCCCGTGCGTTTTGAACGGATCACCGTCTTTTTGAGAGAAGCGATCTGTCCTGCCCTTCAGGTGGAACTTCCGCCTGCAGAATGGATCGAAGCCCTCCAGCATCAAGGGGACCTCCTATTGATCCAAGAGGGGAAAGGTGCCGCTGCCGCAAGCGGTGACCTTGTGAAGCGGGCGATGGACTACGTAGACGAGCATTATCAAGAAGATATTTCCATCGGCTCTTTGGCGGAGGAGCTTCAGGTGACCCCCAATTATTTGAGCTCATTATTCCATAAAAAACAAGGCATCACCTTCGTCAAATATGTCACTAGCATCCGTATGCTGAAGGCCAAGGAATTGCTCCTGACCGAGCCGGACGCTAAGGTTCAGGATGTTGCCCAACGCGTAGGCTATTTCAGCTCCCGCCACTTCACCAAGCTGTTTGTCGATTACTATGGCTGTTATCCTTCCGAAATCCGCAAGAAGCTGGGGGATACCTAAAAAAGACCGGAAGAGATCTTTCGAGCAGATCCTTCCGGCTTTTTGTTTTTGATTCTTTGTTTTCCGCCTCAACTAATACCAAAAGGTAGGATACTTGCGATGACGATGCAGGTTATTGATAATTATCGCGATAACCACGATAAGAACAGAACCCAAAAGTACGGGTGTAACTAGAAACGACCACCCGCTGCCTGCAAGGATAACCACTATCGGATCAGCCCCCGCGGGCGGATGCGTTGTTTTCGTCAACATCATGGCTGCAATGGCGCTGCCGACTGCCAAACCTACGACCCATACACCGTCGCCGAAAAGATGAAAATAGACTAAACCAACAAACGTAGAGACGAGATGTCCTCCTATGATGTTCCGTGGCTGCGATAGCGGAGCGTCCCAGATCCCAAAAGCAAGTACACAACTCGCTCCGAAAGGAGCCATGATCCATACGGCAGAAGTCATATCGGTTAAGAGGGAAAGCAAGGAAATCGTGACCAGGCCGCCTACAAAACCCATCCCTGCGTTTCCCGGCACCACTTTTAGCGGGCTGCTTCCAGCCCCCTTCATTTTATGTAAATAGGTTCGGATCATCCCGCAACATCCCCTTACAGTACAATTGGAAAATACCCATCTTTTATATATTGGGCGAACGGAAGATGTCCTCCCGTGTTTTCATTTCCGACAAGCGGCACGCCAGCTTCCTGCATTTCATCCGCGGTATCGAAGAATCCGGAACATGCTTGGCAGCCGCCTTTGACGATCCCCGACTTCATCGCTTGCTTATACACAACGTTGAAAGGGTGCTCCGCCTTGCTGAACTCATTTGGCCACTCCGTCCCTGCTCCGTCGAAGAGGATATCCACTTCGAACCCTTCCTCGTGAAGCTCATATCCATACAGCAATCCGTGAACAGCCTTCCCTACATCCTGTTGATTCGCTTGGATAATGATCACAAATTTATTGGCTATTGTCATTGAAGCCAACCTCCTGATTATCAATTAGTAATTACAATAATGATGGACTTGCCGGGGAAAACTCGTGAAATTCCCACATGATCGGCGTATCGTTCTCGATGTGTATCACTTCGTCGATCGTGTACCTGACAAGCCTTTCCGCCCCTGGAACCCGGGAAATCTTCGCCTTGTCCCAGATCGTCTCGGCACGTCCGCTCAGTTGTAGCGAATGCCCGCCGTTAAAATCGATAAACAGCAGCCCGGCAGCCGGATTGCTGTACAAATTGCCGAGCGTGTTATACATGGAGTTGCCGAAATAATCCGGAAAAAGCAATGTTCGATCATCCTCAATCTTCACAAATCCCGGCTGCCCCCCGCGATGCGAGGCATCCATTTTCCTTTCCGAACTGGCACTGCCGATGAAGAAAGTATCAGCCTGTCGGATCCAATCCTGTTGTTCCGCATTGAGGGCATCCCCGCGATGGGACAATCGTTCCCTCCGGTAGGATCCGCTGCTTGGTTGCAGCGAACGCTTCTGTATATATTTGGGGCAGTTGCCGTATGCCTGTTCGACCGTTACCCGAAGCTGCTCCCCGTCATATACACCCTTTCCATTGATTCTCATCCGAATTCTCCGGAAGAAGTCGATCGCTAAAAGACCAATATCGGGACGGTCCTGCAAGTCACGCCAGATGGGGTCGCTCGTTGCCGGTTGAGAGGTCACGGTAAGTTCCTTCTCCGAGACCACGTGGATGAACCCCGGTTCACCCGTCAAAAACGAACACCATACTTTCCCGTCATTCGCCATGGTGGAACAAACGATCAGCGATTGGGTTCGCAAATATGAAAAAGCTCCTTGAACTACAACAGACTTGATACTCAAACCGTTCCGCTCTGCAACGATTTGCTCTCCGGCCAACGCCTGAACTGCCAATTCCCCGGCATGGTACACTCTGCTCATAGCCACCTCTCTTTTAACCTCCTTAACTCTATAATGGGTATTATATTTCATTAACATTAACCTGTAAATAAGAATTTTGGGTATTAATAAAATCAAACAAAAAAAACCCGGATACTCATCCGGGGTTCTTAGTTTCTTCATTCTCCGCTCGTTTTCGTCTTTCCAAATAGGCAGCCACCTTCATTCGGTTCCCGCATGTCTTCTGGCTGCACCACCTTCTGGTGCTATTCTTGCTGTTATCGTAAAAATGCAACACGCATTGGGGATTTTCGCACTTTTTTACCAATCTCAAATCATACTTCGTTAATAAATCCACCGCAGCTTCCGCGACGGGTAGAAGTAGGTCGGCCGGTCTCTGGGCTTCAATGTGCCGAACCGAAAAGATTTGGCCACCCTGTTGGAGCAATGTTGTTGTGATGACCTTGCTCCTAAGGAATCGGTTAACTCGCTCTACCTCTTCGAAGGCTGCTTCCGCCCCTTGCATCCCCTGTAGGAGGATGGCATGTAGGGCCGTCCGCAGTTCGATGGCTTCCTCGACCAATGAACTTCCTGCCCTCCATTGGGTTTCGGAATCCGTTGGTTGATCGACGAGTAAATCGGTTTGATTCAACCAGTTCCATACATCGTCTGACGTTTGCAGCAGATCCACGAGTTTCCCGTCGGCAACTACCTTCGTATTCATAAAATCCAAAGCAAGGTGGTTCCCTATAAAGCAAAAGGACGGAGCTATCTTTTTCGGCATCCTACCGCGCTCCTTATTTGCATTTTATTTGCTGACCAAAGGCTTGCCTTAACGATAATGCCGCTGCCGCATCGCCTCATACAGCAGGACGGACGCGGCCATCGCCACGTTCAGCGATTCGGCCTGGCCGCGCATCGGGATGAGCAGCCCGTCGTCCATCAGCCCGCGGACTTCCGGGCTGAGGCCGCTGCCCTCGCTGCCGAACAGCAGCCACACCGGCTGCGTGAAATCGTAAGCGAAGCAGTTCGCGGCCGCCTGCAGGCTTGTGCCGGCCAGGCGGATGCCCCGCCGCTTCGCCTGCGGCAGCACCTCTGCCAGGTCGCCGTGCACGACCGGCAGGTGGAACAGCGAGCCCATGGTGGCGCGCAGCACCTTGGGCCCGTAAATGTCGGCGCAGCCTGCGCCGACAATCACCCCGTCCGCCCCGACCGCGTCGGCGCTGCGGATGATGGTGCCGACGTTGCCGGGATCCTGCACGCCGTCCAGGACCACCACCAAGCTCCGCTCGAGGTCCAGGAGCGGAGCGATCGTCCCGCGGTCCTTACGCACGACCGCGAACACCGGCTGCGGCGACTTCGTATCGCTGCACTTGGCGATCACGGCGGCGGACACGCCGATCCAATCGACGTCCAGCCGAGCGGACGCCGCTGTCTGCAGCTCGGCTGGTATGCCGCCGAGGGTGTCGTAGCAGACGCATTCCACGTCCGCCTGCGCCTGAAGGGCCTCCTGCACCAGATGTAGGCCTTCGATTAAATATTTGCCTTGCTTGTCCCGGTTTTTCTTCTCGAGCAGCCCCGCCCATTCCTTGACGCGGGGGTTCTGCGGAGACAATATTTCCATACCTACTCCATCCTCAACCAATGTTTTTCCGACCGTTTGTCCTAGGACTCCGCGTAAGCCAGCTCCAGCTTCGTCAAATCGTTTTTCTCGCCGACGATAACAAGCACGTCTTCTTCCGTCAGCCGGTCTGTTGCTGCCGGAGAAATATTCATTTTGCTGCCCTGCTTGATCGCCATCACGTTGCAACCAAACCGTGCGCGGATATCCAGCTCCTTGAGGTTCTTCCCGATCATCTGCGAGCTAACTCGCATTTCCACGATGCTGTACTCGTCCGATAATTCGATGTAATCCAATATGTTCGGGGATGTAAGATGATGTGCCACCCGAAGCCCCATATCCCGTTCCGGAAAAATGACCTTATCGGCCCCAATTTTTTGCAGTACCTTGCCATGCAATTCGTTCTGCGCTTTTACGACGATAAGCGGCCCGCCCATATCCTTCAGAATCAGCGTCGTTAAAATGCTGGCCTGGATATCCTCGCCAATGGCCACAACGACGACATCAAAGTTGCGAATCCCGAGTGCACGAAGCGCATCTTCATCGGTGGAATCTGCGGAAACCGCGTGTGTCACCAGATTCGCCACAGCTTGCGTATGATGCTCGTCGGCATCGATGGCCAGTACATCAAATCCCATGTTGCTGAGTGCAGTTGCCACACTTAAACCAAACCGGCCCATCCCGATGACGGCAAACTGTTTTTTGGCTGCATTTGCCATACTCTCACCACCCATAACATAATTCTCATCCGAATTAGTATACCACAATCCCGCAAAGAGCCGCTTATTTACAAGCTTGCATGTTCATGAAACCGATCGGGCAAATTAACACCGGGCAATCACATATTTCAAGGAGGGAAAAAACGTGCCATCCATTACACTCGACCTGCGTCAAGCGGTTATGCACAAAATCCACGGCCAAGACGAGCAGGGGCTGCGGGAGATGATCGAAGGCTCGATTGATGCTCAGGAAGCCGCGTTGCCTGGCTTAGGTGTCGTTTTCGAAACGATCTGGAAGCATATCGATACGTCGGAACAAAATGAACTGGTATCCGTGCTCAAGCAGCAAGTGGATCAGGCCAGCCTCAAACCGTTGAAATAGAACTGCCCGCTAAAACAAAGACCGCCTGTTCAAGGGCGGTCTTTGTTTTAATTAATGCGTATCGCCGATTAAGGCGCAGTTTCCAGGAACTTGGCATCCGGATTCTTCTCCATCGCCGTCCGCATCGCATATTCGTTTTCGAACAATGCAACGTAATTGCCTTTCTTGTCCTTCACCAGCGTCGAATTGATCCGGAACTTGGACGGATCGATCTTGTCGCTTACGATCCAGCGCGCGAACTGAAACGGCATCCGCTGCAGTTGCACATCCACCCCGTATTCGCCTTTCATCCGGTACTCGAACACCTCGAACTGAAGCTGCCCGACCACGCCAAGCAACGTGTCTTCGAATCCGACCGTCGTGAACACCTGGATCGTACCTTCTTCGGTCAACTGGTCGATGCCCTTCTGGTATTGCTTATGCTTCAGCGCGTTCTTCACCGTCACCTTAGCGAAGATCTCCGGTGAGAACGTCGGCAGCTCGTCAAACACGATTTCGCTGCCTTGGCTAAGCGAGTCGCCGATCCGGAAAATCCCCGGGTCAAACAACCCGATGATATCCCCTGGGTAAGCCTCACTTACGATATCCCGGTCCTGTGCCAGGAATTGCTGCGGCTGTGACAACTTGATTTCCTTGCCCGCACGCACATGCTTCACGGACATGCCGCGTTCGAACTTGCCCGACACGATGCGCAGGAAAGCGATCCGGTCGCGGTGGGCCGGGTTCATGTTCGCCTGGATTTTGAATACATATCCTGAGAACTTCTCGTTTGTCGGTTCAATCATGCCTTGCGTGCTGCGGCGTGGTTCCGGCTTAGGCGCTAGCTGCAGGAAATTGTCCAGGAACGTCTGCACGCCGAAATTGTTGACCGCGCTGCCGAAGAATACCGGCGTCAACTGCCCGCGAAGGACCTTCTCCAAATCAAAGGGATCGCCTGCGACATCCAGCAGCTCAAGATCCTGGCACAGTTGATCATGAAGATAGTCGCCGGCCATTTCACGGATCACAGGATCGTTATAGCTCTCTACCTTCTTCACCTGAATCGTGGAATGGTCGTCGCCCTGGAACAGCTCTACCTGATTCTTCATTCGGTCATAAACACCGGATAGTTCGCGGCCCATCCCGATCGGCCAGTTCATCGGCACCGAGCGGATACCCAGCACCTGCTCAATTTCCTCCATCAGCTCAAACGGGCTCCGACCCTCCCGGTCCAGCTTGTTAATGAAGGTAAAGATCGGAATGCCCCGTTTGGCGCACACCTGGAACAGCTTGATCGTCTGCGCCTCGACGCCTTTAGCCACGTCGATCAGCATGACAGCGCTGTCCGCCGCGGTCAGCGTACGGTAGGTATCCTCCGAGAAATCCTGGTGACCCGGTGTATCCAAAATGTTCACCCGATGGCCGTTATAATCAAACTGCATGACGGAAGAAGTGACGGAAATCCCCCGCTGCTTCTCAATTTCCATCCAGTCACTTGTCGCGTGTTTACTCGCTTTACGCGCCTTGACCGATCCGGCGAGGCGAATGGCTCCGCCGAACAGCAGCAGTTTTTCGGTTAGCGTCGTTTTCCCGGCATCCGGGTGGGAAATGATCGCAAACGTGCGCCGTTTGTCCACTTCCTGCTGCAGCACTTGGTCCAATGCTTTGCTCATGCTCACTTTCCTCTCGTTCCACAAATTCACGTTCTCTATTGTAACATATTTTGTCCTTCCGTTAAGCAAAAACACCTTATGTCCTCACCGGGACATAAAGGTGTTTCCAGCTACCCCTATTCTATTCGCCCGCCACCCTTTCGGGTGACGGGGAGATCCATTAATTCGGACTGATCCAAATGACGTTGTCTTCCTCCTGACCGTTCACCGGCCACCAGTGGAAGCCATCCTTCGCAAGCAACTCATCGGCTTCCTTCGGTCCCCAAGAACCGGCAGGATACGTGCTGATGTCGGACGGATTTTGCGCCCAGGCTGCAGCGATCCGATCAACGAAGGCCCATGCCGTCGCTACTTCGTCCCAGCGGGTGAAGTAGGTCGAATCCCCTTGCGCTGCGTCATGAATCAGGCGTTCATAAGCCTCTGGCGAGTTGATGCCCACCAGGCAGCTTTGGCAGAATTCCATCGCCAACGGTTCAATTTGCGATTCCGAACCCGGCTTTTTGGCATTGATTTTCACGTAGATGCCTTCCATCGGGTTCACGCGAATGACCAGCAGATTCGGCTCTAATGTATGTTTTTGACCGAGATAAACATTGGTTGGCATCTGCTTGAATTCCACGACAACCTCCGTTGTCTTGACGGGGAGCCGCTTCCCGGTGCGGATATAAAACGGTACGCCCGCCCAGCGGAAATTGTCCACGAACACTTTGGCCGCAAAATACGTTTCCGTGTTCGAGTTCGGGTCAACCTTGTCCTCCTGACGATAGCCCGGTAGTTTCTTGCCTCTAGTTTCTCCTTCGGTATATTGCCCACGCACCACGTGTTCCTTGACTTCCTGAGCCGAATCGTAAGGCCGCAGCGATCGCAGCACCTTCACCTTCTCGTCACGGATGTCCTCAGGGAACAAACGGCTTGGCGGCTCCATGGCGATCATCGTGAGCATTTGCAACATATGGTTCTGCCCCATATCGCGCAGCGCACCGGCATGATCATAATACCCGCCGCGTTCCTCTACGCCGACCGTTTCGCTCAGCGTAATTTGTACATTGGCAATATGCTTGTTGTTCCATAGCGGCTCAAAAAAGGCATTCGCAAAGCGAATCACTTCAATGTTCTGGACCATTTCCTTGCCGAGATAGTGGTCGATCCGATAGATTTCCTCTTCCTTAAACACCTGGCTCAATTCTTCGTTCAGCTTCTGGGCCGATTGCAGGTCATAGCCAAACGGCTTCTCAATCACCAACCGATGCCAACCGCTGGTGCTCAGCATGCCGCCCTTCTGCAGGTTAAAGGATACGCTGCCGAACAGCTCCGGCGCCAGCGCCAGATAAAACAAACGGTTTCCGGGAATGCCAAATCGCGTTTCCACGGATTCGGTCAATTCTCTGAGCTCGCGGTAGCCATCAACGTTATTGATGTCCAGCGACTTATAGGAGAAATGTTCGGCAAACCGCGCCCATTGTTCCTTGTCACTGATCTTATATCGGCAAAATTCTTCGATAGAACGATAGAGATCGTCCTTGAATTCCTCGTCTGAACGCGGACGCCGAGCCACGCCAACCACGGCGAAATCCTCGGCCAATTTGCCTTCACGATATAAGGAATAGATGGCCGGGAAGAGCTTGCGGCGCGCCAAGTCTCCGGTGGCACCAAAAATGAAAAATACCGCCCCTGGGGGCCGAACAGTTTCCTGAGTTAGATTTTCAGCCATGGCTCCTCATTCTTTCTATGTAAGATTAGTGATGGTTCATTTAATTCCCGATCAAGTACATGTCTTTACATGGCATCACGGGATGTGATGCCATTTTAGCATATTCGCTACTTGGATGCCATCATATAAATTTCAGAAAATAATCACTTTTCAGAAACTTATGCAAACCTTTCTACGAAGTCCTGTCATGAATGAGATACCCCGCTCGAGGCTTGATCTCTTCAAAACCCGCCATGCGGTGGGTTTGATAGGTGATCGGCTTGTGGCTACCCACAATCATCATATTTCGCTGATCATGAGGTTGATCCGTCGGCAGTGTAAACACCCGAACACAGGTCATCACTTCCCGCAATGTCGAGGTCAGTGCCGCAACCCACGTGTCGTCGGCTCCCCGGCCGAACACGTTCAGAAGCAATAAACCTTCCGGACTCAACCTCTCCGCGGCAATTTGAAAGAAACCTAACGACGTCAAATGGGACGGCGTACCCTGTTCGGAAAAAGCATCGACAATAATTCCGTCGAAGATTCCCGGGTTCTCCTGTTCCAGCAGGTAGCGGCCGTCCCCGATTCGCACCGAATCACCCGAATAACCGAAATACGTTCGGCTAATTTCCGCCACAAGCGGATCAATTTCCGCCACCATGACACGAACATCCTTCAAATGACTGGCCAACGTCCCCGCTCTCTGGCCGATCATGAACACCCGGCCTAGCGCCGGAACGTGTTGCCGAAGTAGATATAGCATCGCGCGCGGATATTCTAGTATGATCCGTGCGGGCTGGTTCATATCCATAGCGCCCTGCACCGCTTCGCTAGCGAATTGCAGGACGCGAAACACCCCACGCTCTCCATACAGTTCGTCCGTTTCATAGACGGAGATTTCCGAGTAGCGGCTTCGCTCATGCAGCAGCAGACGTCGCACCAGCTTCTCGCCTCCTTGATTTTCATTAATATTCCACGGTCAATAACGGTGTGCCGATCGTGATCTCATCCATCCCGATGCCGCTGTTTCGGTGGACCGCTAATTGCAGCGCCACGCGATGCCCGCCGCTTTGGACAGCAATCGGGAAGGCGTCAACCACGTAGGTGCGGCTAGCCGTTTGCTCGTCTGCAAACTCTTCTGCTAACTTTAATTTAAGTTTGGGTATTTGATTAATTTTAGCTTCCAGTTTATCGAACGTGACCGCGAGCTTGGCCTCCCCGGAATTCGTCTCCCCACTGGCTGCAACTGCAGGCCAAGCCACGCCCTGAACGGCTGCGTTCCAATCGGTTTGGACCCCTTCATCCGCCAGGGATTCCCCTGCGATCCGCTGCGCTTCCTGTAGACGCTCCAATGCCGCTTCTTTCCCACCTACCGCTTCCAATCGAAGCATCGCGTAGTGCGTGCCTTCCGCAAGGTTTGTCAGCTCCAACTCCGCCGGAAAACCTTCGATATGACCCTTGGCCTCATAAACCGCGCGCCCCTGAACGGATCCTGCTTTCGGGCTCGGCAATCCTAACCGGCTGGCTAACACACCGGCAGCTTCTTCCGGAGAAAGCAGCGAGCTCCATTCTCCCTGCCATTTCAACGTCAGTTGAAAGGGATTTGACGTCACCGCTTGGCCCATAGAATA
Source organism: Paenibacillus sp. FSL R7-0216 (assembly GCF_037969915.1). NCBI lineage: Bacteria > Bacillati > Bacillota > Bacilli > Caryophanales > Paenibacillaceae > Paenibacillus > Paenibacillus sp. FSL R7-0216. The sequence continues at coordinate 4,176,484 of NZ_CP150222.1, forward strand.
CAAGGCGGCCAGTTGCAACTCCGCCGCTACTAACGGGCCCGGGGCGGTGGCTTCCCGCCCCGTTTCTTTTATGCGCTGCAAACCAACTAGCAGCATGGCGCAAATGAGGATCAACAAACCGATATTCCATAACTTACGGTTTTGCATGCTACGAACCTCCTCTGCGAATAATAAACCATGAATAAAGAGCCAGAACATTTCAGATGGGAGTAGTCTATGATCCGCTCACCGAAGCCAACGAAACTTCATGCCATCATGACCTTGATGCTCACCATCGGGATCACCAACCATGTCTTCATCATACCCGCGTTGCTGCAAATGGCCAAACGCGATGCCTGGTTCTCCGTGCTCCTTGCTGCTGTACCTTTTGCGATTATGGTGTGCTTGATTGGGTTCGCTTCGTCTCGGATCGGCACTCAGCCCCTTCCCGAATGGATTCGCCAACAACTCGGGCGAATTCCTGCTTTTTTGTTTCAATGCATCATCACTGTTTATTTCTTTGCAACGGCGTGGTCTAGTTTATTCGATACCGTCATGTGGATGAAAGTAACGTTCCTACCGTATACCCCAGTACTCGCAACCTCGTTGATTCTGATGCTATTATGTTTCTCCGGCGCTTTAAAGGGGATGAAGACGATCGCCATCGCCTCCGGAATCCTTCTGCCGCTCGTCGTGCTTCTCGGCTTTTACGTCGCCATCGTCAACATCGAATATAAAGATTACAGTCTGCTATTCCCCCTATTCGAACAAGGGTGGAATCCGGTCTTCAAGGGCGTGTTGTACGCCTGTTCCGGATTGTTCGAAGTGTTCTTTATCTTCTTTCTTCATCCTTATTTGCCGGCGCCGTTGGACAAGAAACGGTTTATCGTGTTTGCGTTCATTCTCTTTGGATTAACGCTGGGACCCTTAACCGGGGCGATTGCCGAATTCAATCCGTTTGAGGCAGCGATCCAACGATATCCGGCTTACGAGGAATGGAGAATAGCCGGTTTCGGCAAATACGTATCGCAAACCGACTTTTTTTCCATCTATCAATGGTTGTCGGGAAGCTGCATCCGCATTTCGTTTGCTCTCATCGTCATCGCCGACATGTGGAAGCAACGCTCCACCCGATGGAGACCGTCTTTGCTCGCCATCCTTGCCGTCATTCTCGTCCCGTTAAGCTGTTATACCTTGTCCGACATCGCGTTTCAGCATCTGATGATCCGGTACGTCTTCCCCGCGAACGCCTACCTCATCTTATGCCTGACGTTAATCATTGCCGTTGCCGCCATGTTTAGATCACGCAAGAAAGGACGAACTGCATGAACCCCAGCGACCGGCCCTCCGGCCAGCATGAAGACCCTATTGACATTCCGTTTCTAAAAAAATACTTCCAGCATTCGGCCGACGTCAAGATCCGCCGGTTCGATGCCGATTCGGATCATAACCATCCGATCACCCTCATCTACTGCGAACCGATGACGGACATCAAACAACTGAACGATACCGTCTTTCCGCGTCTGGCCGACCTGTTTCGCGAACAGTCCGACCCCGGAGTCGAGGCGATAAGTCACAATCATTATTTGCCGCTGAACTCGATCGAAGGACCGGACCTGCTGAATCATCTTTCGCAACAGGTCTACTCCGGTATGCTGGTCATTTATTTTGAAGAGAAGCAAGCCTTCTTCACCTTGAATATCTCCAACCCGCCGGGTCGCTCCCCGGAAGAGGCCAGTACCGAAGCGGCCGTCAAAGGAGCCCGTGATGGATTCACTGAAAATCTGACGACCAATATCGGTTTGATCCGAAAACGGTTGCGCACCCCCTCGCTAGGCGTGGAAGAGATCCTCAAAGGGACGCGGGGAGAAACGCGAATCGCGCTGTTCTATATTCAGGATATCATCAACCCGGAAATTCTCGAGGAAGCACGGAGTCAATTGAACGGGATCCAGACCGACGCGATCATCGGCACCTCGTTTATAGAATCTATCGTGAAAGGGGCAAATAAAAGAGCGATTTTCCCGCTAACCGACTACTCGGGAAGACCGGACTACGTTTGCGATGCCCTGTTGGCGGGCCGTTTCGCCGTATTGGTCGACGGGAACCCGATCGCCATCGTCGCACCTGTTACGCTCATGAACCTGCTGATCTCTCCGGAAGATGCCAGTACTCCATTTTATATCGTATCGGTGCAAAAAGCGTTGCGAATTTTCGGACTTACGATCGGATTATTTCTGCCGGGCTTTTATGTGGCACTGACCAGCTTCAATTTGGAGCAAATTCCCGTCCCTCTGTTGGCGACCATTAGCAATTCCCGGCACGGCTTGCCGTTTCCCGTCCCTTTTGAGGCCTTCATCATGTTATTTCTGTTTGAAATTTTCAACGAGGCAGGTAAACGCTTGCCCCAGGCCATGGGACAAACGATTACCGTCGTAGGCGGTTTGATTATCGGCGATGCTGCGATACGCGCAGGGATCACTTCGCCGACCATCATCGTTGCCGCAGCTATCTCGATCGTGGCCAGCTCGACATTGGAGAATCAGACATTAAGCGGGACGGCTGCCCATCTCCGAATTGCTGTCCTACTCTTGTCCTCCATATTCGGAATGTTCGGATTCTTAATCAGCTTTATCGGATTGGCCCTATACCTCTCCTCCCTGGAGTCCTACGGCGTGCCTTATCTCTCCCCGTACTCCCCGTTTGTCAAAAGCGACTTTGTCGAAGCCGTGCTGAAGAAACCTTCGGACTCGATCCATAAAAGGCCGCGTATCCTTCATCCGCTCGACAAAATCGCAAGGAGGGATGATCCTTGAGAGCCGCACTGGCGATCCTCGCCCTTATCCTATTGCTGACGGGTTGTTGGGATATGAAAGAAGCGCAAAACATCAATTTCATCACCGCGCTGGGAATCGATTACGTTGAAGGCCGTTTTATCATCTATACCCAATTGCTGGACTTTGCGGAAATTGCAAAACAAGAAGGCACCGTTAAAACGGGAGCCGGTAAAGTGTGGATCGGTAAAGGCGAGGGGAGGACGATCGACGAGGCGTTGAGCTCCCTCTATTCCGCCTCCCAGCAACGAACGTTTTGGACCCATGTCCGGGCAGTTGTCCTCTCCCGTGCGTTGCTCGACAAGCAGTTACCTGACGCCGTCAACGGGTTGATCCAAACCCGCGATCTTCGGTATACACCTTGGGTATTCGGGACCCATCAGAAGATTCCCGAAATATTTTCGAGCATTTCCCTTCTAAACGAATCGGTCTTGAATTCGGAACTGCTTGATCCCGAGGAAATATTCAGGCAGTATTCCTTCGTTGAGCCCATTCAGATCATTAAACTGATGAACGGCATTAAGGAACCGGCGGTTACGGCGTTATTGCCTCAGATAAGCTGTACGAACGAGGTCTGGAAGGGGGAGGGCAAACCCGTTTCCCAAGTGAAGCTTACCGGCGCTTATGCCATCGCGCAGGGTTCGAACCGCGGACTCGTTGATCCAACAATGCTTCAGGGCGCGAGGTATGTCGCTTTCAATAGAATGGTCAAATTCCCGTTGACTCTGACCTTGGAAGATGGTACACCGGTGACGCTTAGCATCATCCATAGCCATTCGGACATCGGTCTCAGCGAAGGAGACGAGAACCCTAAGGTTCGCATTCGGGTACGGATCAAAGCCTATATCACGGAGGCGGGCACGGCCACGAGGGTCACCGCCGCCGCCATCGATGAGCTGGCGGAGAAGAAAATTGAACAAGAAATCCAGCGTTCCTTCACGGCAGCGAAAGCAAAAAAGATCGATCTTTACAACCTGGAGGAGAAGCTGTACCGCCATGACCAGGCGCGTTGGAAAGAGCTAAGTTCCCGCGGTAAGCCGCTAATCTCCTTGATGGAATTGGACAAGATCCAAGCCGAAGTGACCCTCGTTCATTCCTCCTCCTATAAATTGCTGAACCGGTAAAAAAACGGTTTGTCGGAGATGATTACTCCGCCAAACCGTTTTTATAAGCATAAATAGCCGCCTGGGTGCGATCCTCAACCCCCAGCTTTGCCAATATATTGGTGACATGGAACTTAACCGTTTTGATCCCGATAATCAGATCATCGGCGATGTCTTGATTGGATTTGCCTTGGGCCAGCAAACGCAGAACATCCATTTCGCGTTCAGTTAGCTCCTCATGAGCCGGAGCCTCCACCTTCGGCTGACGAAACCGGTTCATCATCTTGGAAGCGACCTGCGATTCCAGGACCGATTGGCCCCGGGCCGCAGCACGGATCGCCTCAGCGATTTCGGATGCTCGCGACGTTTTGAGCAGATAACTGAAAGCTCCGGCTTCGATAACAGGGTACATCTTCTCGTCGTCCAGATAACTGGTAAGCACGATCACCTTGCAGTCCGGATGCTGCGCGAGCAGTTGCCGGGTAGCTTCGATTCCGTCCATCCCCTCCATGACGAGATCCATCAGCACGACATCCGGCCGGTATTCCTGCGCCAAGCGAATTCCTTCTTCCCCGCTGCTGGCCTCTCCGACGACCTCGATGCCGTCTTCGGTGCCCAGCACCGCCGCCAGGCCGATTCTCACCATTTCATGATCATCCACAAGCAGTACTTTAATCTCCTTGTCTTCCATCTCCATGGCTGATCTCTTCCCCGCTTTCTTCATTGATTAGTGGAACGGTAATCTCAATGCGCGTCCCTTTGCCGGGCGCGGTAATAAACTGTATCGATCCGCCGATTTCATGGATGCGTTCCTGCATGGTGGACAGACCGTAGGAGGCCTGCTTCTTATCATCCAGCTCGAAGCCGATGCCGTTGTCGCGCAGCGTCACCTTGACCGCTTCGCCCCGGCGGTGGATCCGGATCTCCATCTTGTCCGCCTTGGCATGTCGCAGCGTATTGGACATCGCCTCCTGAATGATGCGGAACAAATGGTTCTCGATGCCCTTGCCTAAGCTCAAATCCTCGTCCATCTCGAGCGTTAAATCCATCGGGACCTTGGTTTTCAATTCCTTGACCAAATCGCGCAAGCCTTGGGACAACTCCTTACCTTCCAGGTAAACCGGCCGCAAATGAAGTAATAACGCTCGCATTTCCGACTGGGCGACCGAAGCCATTTCCTCGATCAATTCCACCTGGCGCTGTGCCCTGTCGAAGTCCTTCTCCAGCGTTCTCCCTACGGCCGTGGCCGTCATCGAGATGGCGAACAGCTGCTGGGACACGGCATCATGCAGCTCACGAGCGAGCCGCTGCCTCTCCTCCACAATGGCTGAAACTCGAGCCTGCTCGGCTAATTGGGCATTATGCGTCGACAATCGCTGAAGGGAAGACACTTGCTCCTCCCAGCGTTTACCGATCCGCTCCAGTTGCTCGGCCAGTCGGCCGAGTTCATCTTCGCCGAGCTTTGGAACGCTCCCGGTTTGGTTGCCTTTCTCCCATTGCAGGAGCGCTTCGCGTAGTCCGTCAATTTGGCGTTTGGGACGATATCCCTGAATTAAGCCGTAAGCCGCACCGATGATGATCAGCAGCGACAGTAGCGTGACGCCGGCCTTAATCCCCGTCCTCCAGGACGTTTGGGGGTGAAAATACCCGTATGTATACAGCACGTAAAAGGTGGCCGCCATCATAATGACAGACAGGAGAATTCCTCCGCGCATGCTGCGGGATACCATATTGCTTGGCTTTTTCGATTTCATGCGGGACGTTCCTCCTGTCTTAAGTTAAACGTATATCGACATCCCCTACAAGATAGGAAATGATGATTTTCACTTTTTGTTCACGGATCTCATAATTCGGCGACTTCCAATACAGCCGATTGAGCATGCCCGTTTCTTTGTCTTGGCTGAAATCGATTTGCCCGAACAGAACGAACGCTTCGATCTCCACGCCGTAATCCTCCGGAATCACCAGATCGACATCCCCGACGATCCCTTGAAACATAAGGACGTTATGTCCCCCTTCCACCATCGCCAGCGACAAATCGATGTCCAGCTCCCCGAGCACATGCCACATGCTCGTATTCCGCAAGCTCCACGGATCGCGGTCCCATCGGATACTGGAGGTGATGTTTTGCTTCTGTACATAATTGCCCTGGGGCTGCGTTTTGCGAATTTTCGCGTAGTAATAACCAAGTGAGATCATCAGAATCGCCAGGACCAACATAAAGTGGTCCAGCAGGATCATCCCTCCGCCGATCGCAAGAAAGATATAGCCGGTTTTGACCTGCTCTCCCTGCCGGATCTTATAAATGCCGAACGCAAGAAACAAGAGGGCGACAATGGTGAAGAAACTCAGCCACTTCCCGAAAATCAACAGTACCCCAAATCCAATCAAAGCGATGGCTAAGAACCTTTTCCGTGTATCCATATGCCGCACCTCCCTGCAGGTTCATAGAGTTGTAAAAAGCCATAACGGTATGGGACCCCATACCGCATGGCTTCACCAGTATTTAGAATATCACAATGTCCAACGGACGTGTAGTTATTCCTTGTCTTCTTCGCGTTCCGCGGTCGGGTTCAATTTCGCTTTCAGCGCTTCAAGCTGCGCATCCACCTTCAACTGCTTCTCGGCATCCGCCGGGCTGACGTACGTGGAAGGCGATGTGCCCCGATAGACAACGCCGGCCACTTCGGCTTCGGCTTCCAACTGCATGATTTTCTCTTCCATCCGGTGGAATCCGAGCGAAGCGTTGCCGCTTTCGATCGTATGCAGGCTGCTGATTTGCGACATTTGCTTTCTAGCTTTCGCCATTTGCGCACGGCTCACCAGCTCGTTCCGTTTGTTGCGCAGTTTATAGAATTCGTCCTTCATCTCATGCAGCTGTTGCTTGAGTTCAGCCGCCTGGGCCTCGGATTGAGCATGCAGCTCGGCGAATTCCGTTTGCTTTTGATCGTAATGAATTTTCTCTTCCAGCATTTTGCGGGCCACTTCTTCTTGCCCGTTGCGGAGAGCAATTTCAGCTTGAGCTTCCCGTTGCGTGGAGATGCGAGCTGCTTCGTCCAAGCGTTGCTTCATCCGGCGTTCATTGGCCATTTGCTTGGCCACCGTCACTTCGGCGTCGCGAATTTCAGCCTCCATATCGCGCAGATACTGATTGAGCATGACAATCGGGTCTTCCACCTTATCCAGCAAGTCGTTAACAGATGCTTTCGTAATATCTTTAATTCTTTTGAATACTCCCATGTTTTACACTTCTCCCTTCTCGTAGTCGGAGAGCTTCTTACGCAGCTCATCCAGTTCTTTTTTCATCGCTTTCTTCTCGATATCTTCCATCATGGAATCCAGATTAGAAGCTCCCGGGGCGGCATGGAAGCCGGTTCCCTGAGCGCCCGCGCCGTATTGCGGCGGCTGGGTTCCGTAAGTATTTCCGTTGGGATTTCCGAACGGCGGGCGGGCACCGAAACGGGGATCCTCGTAGAAGTCCCGGCGTTTGGGGCCGTAACCCGGCTGCGGGCCTCCGCCCGGCCATCCGCCGTTATAGTACGGATCGTGAGGCGGATACGGCTCCTTGGAGATGACCAAGGTGGCGATAAAGTAGATGAAAATCGTTGTCCCGCCGGTGAAGAATATGCTTAGAAAGGCGATCAGCCGGAGCACGCCGACGTTAATGCCGAAATATTCGCCCAACCCGCCGATTAAACCGCTGATCCAGCGATCCCTTCGGGAACGATACAAAGGTCTTCCCATCGATCTTACTCCTCTCCCTTGTTATTCAGCTTCTGCTTCAAGCGGGAGAGCTCCTGTTCCAGAGTCGATTGAATGGCGGAACCGGCTTGGTTTACGAAATCCGTACCCGCTCTCCGCAATTCACGCAGGCTGCGGGCTTCCCATTCCATATCGGACACCCGATCCTCCAAGCGATGGAACATCTTCGGCACATCCTGTACGCCGTAACCGCTCATCCGCTGGTTCATCCGCTGCTGTAAACGAAGCGTCTCCATTCTTGCGTAATAATATTGACGTTTGCTATAGACGACCTGATATTCGGTCTTCAATTCATTCAGCTGAGCTTCCAATTCCTGCAGCGATTCCAAGCTTTGCGAGTACAATTCGGTGTATTGCTCCACCTTTTCCTCATACAGCATCTTCTCCTGCAAGGCTAGCTTAGCCAAGTGCTCCTCGCCTGCTTTCAAAGCGAGCAGCGCTTGTTCCTCGCGTTTGTCGCGCATGACCTTGGCTTGATCTACCTGCTGCTTCATTTGCTTAGCATGACCGCTGTATTGGTAATGCAGCTTCTCGGCTTCGGCGATTTCCTGCCGCGTCTCGATCAGGAACTGGTCGATCAATCTGACCGGGTCTTGGGATTGCTCCAACTTTTCATTCAAAGTAGCTACCGTAATATCTCGTACCCGACGAAATACACTCATGACACCCTTCCCTCCTAACCTTTCGGTCCTCATTTCAAGTTATTTTGCGTGTATGCTATTTAAATCAGTAGCTCCGTCTTCCTCTAAGGGAAGAGATACCGTATACGATTAATCCGATACCCAAGAGCGGAACGATCAGCCAGGCCAGCTTGGAGATCAGGGAAATGACCCCGAAAATCAGCACCAGCCATCCGAAGAAGGCGTTCCCCCGGCGAATCCCGTAATAGCCGAGACCGATCATCACGATCGCGATCACCAGGCCAAACAGGCTGCCCAGGAAGGGAGTCAACTTGCCGAGCAGAATCAGAGCGCCCAGGGCAATTAGTACAATAGCGAATACATTCGGTCGATTTGTTTTCATCGATTTATCACCGCCTCTCATTTGATCAACCTTATGTCTTTATTCTAGGTGGAATATAGGTTTTCCAAAACGGACTACGGACGGTTTTTCAACCTAGACCTAAGTCGAGGATGTGCTCAGCCCAAGGGTTTACAGGCTAGGAGGCCGTTCCCCCCGCAAATCCTTTACTTTTAAATAAAATCAGTCTATAATGATGTGAGTTAGACCAAACAATAGAAAATGAGAGTTATCGGAGGAGCCTGCCATGTAGCGGGCTCTTTTTGCCTTTTTTTGACCCGGAATGGCATAATTCTGCCCCTACATGGCAACCTAAAGATACCTAGGGTGAAGGCACCTTGGAGAGGAGAATTATTATGGAGCAACAAGCAATCTGGGCTATCATTATCTTTCTATTCACGTACGGGCTGATCATTTCGGAGAAAATCCATCGAACGATGCTGGCCATGGTCGGTGCCGTTCTTATGATCGTCTTCGGCATCATCGACCAGGAATCGGCGATTCATCACATCGATTTTAATACGCTGGGTCTCTTGATCGGGATGATGATTATCGTAAATACCACAGCAGAAACGGGACTATTCAAGTATATCGGAATATGGACGGCCCGGAAGGCCAAGGGCAATCCCGTCACGATCCTCTGGCTGCTAGCGTTAATTACGGCAATCGGGTCTGCATTTCTAGATAATGTGACGACGATCATTCTGATGGTGCCGGTCGCCTTCAGCATTACCCGCCAGCTTAAGGTCAAGGCCTTTCCTTATATTTTCTCACTGGTTGTCGCATCGAATATCGGGGGTACAGCGACCTTGATCGGGGATCCGCCGAATATCATGATCGGCAGCGCCGTAAAGGAACTGACCTTTGTCGCTTTCCTGCAAAACCTGGCGCCTATCGTCATCGTGATTCTGGCGGCCACCTTACCGCTTCTTGTCATCATGTTCCGCAAAAGTATTCAATCAACGCCGGAAAACCAGAAGAAGATCATGAACATCAGCCTGAATGGCTTGATCACGGATCGGGGCCTTCTCACGAAATGCTTGGTCATCTTAGGCCTGACATTGCTTGGCTTCTTCCTACACCAGACATTCCATCTGGAATCGGCCACTGTAGCGTTGGCTGGGGCTTTCCTGTTGCTATTGCTCACCGGAGAGCATGTGATGGAAAGAGCGTTTCGCAACGTCGAATGGCCAACTATCTTCTTCTTTATCGGATTGTTCGTCTTGGTCGGCGGATTGATCGAAACCGGGACCATTAAGCGGTTGGCCGAGTGGGCCATCGACCTGACCGGAGGCGACCCATTAACGTCTTCCATGCTCATTCTTTGGCTAAGCGCGATTGCCTCTTCTTTCCTTGATAATATCCCGTTCGTCGCAACGATGATCCCGATGATCCAGGATATGGGGGCCATGGGAATCAGCAACCTGGAGCCGCTTTGGTGGAGTCTAGCGCTTGGCGCTTGTCTCGGTGGCAATGGATCGCTGATTGGAGCCAGTGCCAATTTGATTGCCGCAGGCATGTCCGCTAAGGAAGGGGAGCCGATTACGTTTATGCGCTTCCTTAAATACGGCTTCCCGCTAATGCTCCTATCGATCGCGCTCTCGAGCGCGTATATCCTTATCCGGTATTTCCTTTGAAAAGGAAGATGACGGTATGCTATCCTTAAGATAAGTAATTCGATGTCCAAGGGGAGGGATTAAGCATGAACACGCAAAACTCAAGTCTTCGCTGGTTGGTTGCTGTGATTTTGTCGTTGTTTATGGCTTTTTCCCTGCCTTCCTTCCTTTCAACCCCACTTCAGGCGGAAGCCAGCGGGGAAGAAACGTTAGAAACGGACTATCACACTGTCCACCACAAAGTACCGCTGCGCCTCAACAATGCAATGTCCAAAGGTAAACTGTTTATCGACAGAACCCCGCATCAACTGGATACCGTCCCGGCCCTGATCAGCTTTTTGCTGCTGGCGCCAGGGGTGCGTTTCCGCCCTTTATATTGCCTGCTGTTAAAGCGGCTCCTGCTTATGCCCATCAAATTTACGAGTATGTTCGTGGCTTAACCCAAGTTGACATGTTTTGAAACTAGCCTTCTGCCTTGCTTTCACGTTTTCAAAAAACGAAAAACGCATGAGGCTTATTTTGCAATACCCAAAATGGGAATGATGACTCTAAAAACTGGAGGCTTGACTCAAATGAATCTCAAAGAAACAGATCTGCCGGGAATCGGAAAAAAATTCGTGATCCAGGCTCGCAGCGGCGACAAACTGACGATTATTATTCATGATGACGGCAGACGCGAGCTATATCATTTCGATCACGACGATCCGGACGACAGCGTCTCCATGGTAACCTTGGACGACGATGAAGCGAGATACGTCTCGGCCATCGTCGGCGGCGTGACTTACAAGCCTACGGCTTTGGAGAACATTGAAGTTGCTTTAGGCGATCTGATCATTGAATGGTATAAATTAGAGCCTAATTACAAGGCCATCGGTCATACGATTGGCGAGCTCAAGATCCGTCAACGTTCCGGAGCGACCATCATCGCCGTTATTGAGAAAAATCACAAAAAACACATCAATCCTGGACCCGATCTCATGCTAACGGCCGACGCGATGGTCGTCGTGTTAGGCGAACGGCTCCACCAACAACAAATTAGACAGATCCTATTGAATGGAAGTGGTTGAATTGGATCATCTCGTGCTTGAGATCGGTCTGGCCATCGCCCTGATTGCGGCGGCCGGACTGCTCTCCGCTAAACTTCGTTTATCCGTCATCCCGTTCTACATTCTCATCGGGATGGCCGTTGGTCCGCACGCGATGGAACTCGGACATTTGGATTTCCGCTTCATTGAAAGCGCGGAGCTCATCGAGTTCCTCGGTCGGATCGGCGTCTTGTTCCTGCTCTTTTATTTAGGTCTCGAGTTCTCCGTCAGCCGGCTCATCAAATCCGGCAAATCGATCGTGCTTGGCGGAAGCATATATATCTCCATTAATTTTGCCTTGGGCATCATTTTCGGCTGGGTAGCCGGCTTCCAATTCGCGGAGGTCCTCCTGATTGCCGGTATCACCACCTTCTCCTCCAGTGCCATCGTGGCTAAAGTACTCGTCGATTTGAAACGGACCGCCAACCCCGAAACGGAGATGGTCCTAGGTATTACTATGTTCGAGGATGTTGTCCTCGCTCTCTACATTTCCGTCCTGTCGGGTTTAATCTTAAGCGGTTCGTCAACCATTGGCGGCATCCTGTTATCGACCGCCATTTCTTTTGGCTATATGCTTGTTCTGTTGCTTGTCGGCAGAAAAATTGTTCCCTTGCTCAACCGCGCACTAAATATCCGTTCGAATGAGTTGTTTATCTTAGTCGTGTTCGCGGTTCTCTTCCTGATTGCCGGATTCTCCGAAACGCTGCACGTTGCCGAAGCGATCGGTGCCTTGCTGCTTGGCCTCGTGCTCGCGGAGACGGAGCATGTAAAGCAAATCGAGAAATTCGTGATCCCATTCCGCGATTTCTTCGGAGCGATTTTCTTCTTCAGCTTCGGTTTATCGATCGACCCGACGGAGCTTGGCGGTGCCGTCTGGTATTCACTAGCTGCCGTAGCCATTACCTTGATCGGCAACATTACCGCCGGAATGATCGCCGGGCGAAAAGCCGGATTGTCTCCGAAGTCATCGATGAATATCGGCCTCACGATCATGGGCCGCGGGGAATTTTCCATCATATTAGTTAATCTGGGGAAAGCCGGCGGGCTGGCGTCCATTTTGCAGCCGTTTGCCGCATTGTACGTGCTGGTCCTGGCGATCCTGGGCCCGCTGCTCGCGAAGGAGAGCAAACATGTCTTTAAGCTGCTGGATAAAGTGTTCCATTTCGAAGCGCGGCATGTGAAGCGGAAGGAGCAGCAACAACAGCTTCAAGAGGAAACTTCGCCGCAATAACGGCCTGATCCGGTTACCAGGTTTATGAACCGCCTACCCTTGAAGATGGTTTCATCCCGTAAGGAGGGGTCGGTTTGAGACACCAGATGAGAGTACATTCCTCCGGGAAGATTCGCGGTGGCATGAAGCATGTATTTCCGGCGTATCCCCGTGCCGTTGGCGTCATTGCCGGGGCAATGCTTGCCTCCGTCGGCTTAGAGCTGTTCCTGATGCCCCACGGCATCGTCGTTGGAGGGATGACAGGTTTATCCGCATTACTGGCATTAAAGACGGAGTTGCGGCTCGGATTATTCTTGTTTTTGCTAAATCTGCCGTTGCTTCTGTTCCATCGCAACAACATCCATTGGTCCTACGGGATCTTCACAGTGATGGGAGTATTGGTATTCTCACTCGGGACCCTCGTGCTCCATCCCTACCCCTCCTTGATTGCCGAACCGCTGCTGGCGGCGCTAATTGGCGGGGTGGCTCTGGGACTTGGGCTCGGTTTATCCTTACGTTTTGGAGGGGCTTTGGACATCGCCGAGAAAGCCGTAAACCAGTTCCGCTATGGAAGGTTGTCCCCGGAACGGATCTTGCTTTTGCTGAACTGCCTGATCTTAATTGGGGCCGGCTTTCACTTCGGCTTCCTTCAAGCCCTTTATTCAATCATCGCCTACCTGTCTGCCTTTGAAGCAATCAAGCTTCCGGTACAAGGTACGCGCTTGGCCCAAACCGTGCATATCAAGAGTCGGCATTGCGCCGCCATCCAGGAGGAGCTGCTGCGGTACCTAAATCGCGTGGCCGTTTACCGGCAGGAGCCGACAGGGACCGGGAACGAGAACGGGATTGGCATATTGGAGTGCCAATGCCACCGGCTGGAGAGATCTCGATTCATCTCCGTCGTCCATCAATGTGACCGTGAAAGTGAAATCACGTTTGATCCGAAGGATTAGAAAAGCGAGCCGCAGAGGTTATCTCTCTGCGGCTCGCTTTGTTTACGGATACATTTATTTCACGGGCGCTAACCGAAAACTTGACTCGACATATATTGATTGAATTTTCGAGCGGCGGCGGACAAGGTCTTCTCCTCCCGATAAACCAGACAAATCCGTCGTCGGTTCAAGTATCCGGGAAGTTCAAGCTGTCGAAGCTCACCGGTCAAAGTCTCCCGCGCGATGCTGCGCCGAGGTAAGACCGCGATACCGATATTAAAACTCCTCATATACCGCCGGGTCTTGATTTCTTAGCCGTCCATCCGGACGGGTTAAGCCGGAGATCCGGTCCATTTCTCCTTCATCCAGCGCGAAGTCGAAGAGGAAGAGGTTCTCCAGTTGACGAGCGGCGGAAGCCGATTTCGGAATGGATACGGCCCCCAACTGATAATGCCAACGCAGAATAATTTGGGATACCGACTTCCCGTGGCGTTCGGCGATTTGCCGGAGCAACTCGTGATTCAACACCTCGTTGCCATGAGCCAGCGGGCTCCACGATTCCGTGATGATCCCGTGCTCTTCGTGGTACTTGCGTTGCTCGGCCTGATTAAAGAACGGATGCAGCTCAATTTGGTTTACGCTTGGCGTCACGCCGGTTTCCTCCACCAGGCGGTCCAGGTGGTCGGGCAGGAAATTGCTGACTCCGATGGAGCGGATCAGCCCCCACTTTTTCGCATCGATCAAAGCTTGCCATGCTTCCACATAGTGGCCTTGAATCGGATTGGGCCAGTGGATCAAATACAAATCGTAGTAATCCAATTGAGCGCGGTACAACGATTCTTGAATTGCCTTCACCGCTTTATCGTACGTATGGTAGCGGCCGGGGAGCTTGGACGCGATGATAAGCTCTTCTCTCGGTACCGCAGAGCGCCTTACGGCTTCGCCGACGGTTCCTTCGTTCTCATAGTTATAAGCGGAATCCAGCAAGCGGTAGCCGGACCGGATCGCATTTACGATCGACTGCACGCCTTCGCTGCCGCGAAGCGTGTAGGTGCCTAAACCGACCACTGGCAGCTTTAAACCGTCATTTAACTTAATTTCCGGAATGATTTGCTCCATAGTATGAACACTCCTTTTGAAGATGTACTCTCAGGATATCATATCCGATGTATGCGAAAAAACGAACAGAAATCGCCGATACCGACGATTTCTGAGGAATGTGTATGAAATTTCGTACAGATTTCCCACCAAGCAGGCCTAAGAGAGCGATTCTATATGAAATATCGAATAGAATCCTCTTTTCACGGGAGTAACGACAATTTCTATTCGAAAAATCGAATAGAATCCGATGTCTGCCTAGCCTGGGCAACCCAGGATGGAACGATTTGATGATACTATACTGCACTTGCCGTGTTAGGCCCGGCTCGGCCCCAACCCGCGATCCTTAAGCAGCTTGATGTACAATCCGCCAACCACGGTCCGGTGCTGGAAGCCGATTTGCGCCGACGTCTTGGTATCGTACCAATCCGTAAACGGGACGCGGTCCCGCGTCTCATTCAGGAAAGTCCAGAGCGGCGATACGATCCGTTCAAAATCCTCGCGACCTTCCGCCAAAGTTCCGGCCCATACCAACCAATCGGCTTTCGTATAGGCCGCCCGATTGTCCAACGGTGTTCCATACCGTTCCTGCTTCTCTACATACCAGGCAACCTCGCGACGGATCATGTCTTCCCCGAACAAGTCGGTCCCGAAGATGCCGTCCCAAACGAGGTTATATTTCAGACTCCAGGTCCCCGGCTGGCCGAAGGCCAGCATCGTATGGCTGTCGGCGCTCGGATCGGCAGCAAGCCCTTCCCATTTGCGGGCCATGTCCGAGGCCGCCCGGCGGTAACGTTCTGCCGTTTCTTCTTCGCCTAGCAGCCCGCACAACAAGCCGTAGCTGGCTACACCCATCACCGCTTTGGCCGACAGGTTGGCGTTGCGCGCCAAATGTCCGGCGAAATCGTCAGTGCACAGCTGATTCTCCGGATCAAGCCCATGCTCCGCCAAATAGTCGGCCCACTGAGCGAGCAACTCACGATGCTCCAGCACGAAGTCCGTGTTCCCATCTGCCAACGTGACTGCAGCAGCCATGACAAGCATGTTGCCACATTCCTCGACCGGCATTTGCGCCTCCAGCGCATTCTCCCCATACACCTGGCCGTTAGCAAGCGGGTATTGGCCAACGTCATGCGGCGCAAAGTCGAACGTCCAGGCGTCGCTGGCAGCGTATTTGAAGATCGGCCGCATCATGCCGCGAACCAGCTCGGGCTGGTACAGCAAGAACAGCGGGATCGACGGATAGCTCACATCCACCGTCGCAATACAGCCGTTGCTGAAGCATTCCTTCGACATGAACAACACTTGCCCCTCAGGATCAAGGACCAGTTTATGCGCCGCAATCGCCTGCCGGTAGGCTAGGGACAGGATATCGGCGTATTTCTCCCCACCGGAACGGATCGCACCCTCGCGCAGCTTGACATCAAACGTATCGCAACGTGCCATCAGATCCGGGTAATCTCGGAACGCTTCATCCAATAGGTTCGTGATTGTCTTTCCATCCTTTTTCCAATAAGCCTCCAGCGGCTGGCCAAAATACTCGATCGCATACACATCGTCGTAGGCGAGAACAATCAATTGGGACTTCTCGTCCGTTCCGGCCACCTCGCCGATCTCCCACACGGAGGCCATAACTAACTCGGCATCCCGAACCGGCTGAGGTTGAGCGAGCGGTGCCGCGCCTTCATTGGACCGAATTTCGCCATCCCGGTCGAACTGCTTCCGGATCTGCGCCTTGTCCAGATAGGTCCGAACATCCGGAGCTTGTTTGACGGCCAGCATGAAAGTCCCCCAATCGATGCGCTGGTCATCGCCCGAAACATGGAGCGCCTTCTGCTCGGAATGGCTGACCTGCAATACGGTTAGACCACCTTGCTCCTCTTGCTGCCAAGTGATCGCCTGATCGGTTTCGTTAACGCACCATTCCCCGGTTACGTCAACGTACAGACGCACCTGATGAGGCGACCCATCAAGAGAACGTACGCGGAAAGAAACATAGGAAGCCGGCCGCGACAACAGCTCCAGATCGTCCGGCAGCAGCGGACTGGTAAAGGTCACGTCCAGCCCGACCCCTCCCGCTTCAAACTGGTAGCGGGTGGAGAGCGGCGTGACTTCAAGACCGGTTTGGTTCATCGCCTCCGGCTCCGTATAATACCGCTCCGGATTGGACTCGACGCGCCCGGCAAACCGCCAAGCCACGCCGTCGATATGAATCAAGCCGGTAAACGCCTGACGGCGCCCGGTCCAGTGGCGAGTGAAATCGTCTGTCAGACGATCCGCCATCGACCAAACACTGAAATAAGGATCGATGGTTACCAAAGGTACTGCCGGTGGACGCAATTTCGTATTCATTGGTTATCTGCCTCCCATGCGGATATCGAGATTCTGTCGTTGTTCCTTCGTTTCCTATTTCTTCACCGTGATGCGAGTTCCTTCGTCCCCATGCTCGTAATGGATGAGCAATGTACGCGACTTCGCATCCCATTCGAATTGCGGCGATACGGTAGACGCTGTTGCAAGACCATCACCCTGTCCAAGATCAAGCTCCTCTGCAGAAACGGCCACAGGACTTGAATCGCAACGGATCCGCGCCACGGCTTGCAGCGGGCGAGGTCCCTTGGCCGTAAACGTCATGCCGCGCTCATCCTCGCGGAAATCTTCGATCCGGGAGGAGGCAGCGATCACGCCGGATCCGGAACTAAGGCTACCCGGCCCGGTGTACGCCAAATCATAAAGTAAGGCTTGGCGGCCCGGCTCGACCGTGGCCCGTTCTTTGACGGGCAAATCGGCCTCAAGAAGGTCGACGAAGAGACCTTCAAGTTCAAGCGGCGTTTCGCTAATCGATTCGTTCATAACGGAGGCAATGACGTAAGGACCGCGGCGGAGATGGAAAAAGTTCGCCGGTTCCCAGCTGAGCGCGTCCGGCAAAGACGGCTCTCCCGAAGAGCCGCCAGAGACTTCGTGCTGCGTGGAGTGAGCCGTATCTGCCATTCCCTGCATGCTGCCCAACGCCTCCATCGCTTCCCTTACCGCAGTACGGAACCGCATAGCCGCTTCTTCACTTTCCGCGATCCGGTCCGGCCGCATCGACAAATAGCTGACCAGTCCAGCGCCAACCCATGTGATCCCCTCCACATTTGCCTCGGCCTCACATGGTAACCCAAGCGATTCGAATAAGTGGGCCCGGGGCGAAACGTAATGTCGCCTTCCCTGATTCCACCATTCTCGGACTCCATGATACGGATCGCTATCATCCCCGACGTAAAGGAGTGCGCCGCCTTCCCGCACCCATTGGGCCAATACCCCATGCAAATCCGGAGATTCCGGCTTCATAAACTCATAGCTTAATACCAGCACGCGGTAGTCGTCCAAATATCCGGGAAACCGCCGAACGTTATCGAGCTGCACCGGTCGGACCGGCAGCCCATGTTTGACAAGCGGCAACGTCAGCCCGTAAAACGCCGAGAAATTGAGCAACTCCACCGCGGATTCTTCCGTTAACTTCACTTCGTTGGTCCCGTCGTATTTCATCATGAAACCAGACGATTCCGTTCCGATCCGTTTCCGCTGGAACATAGCCGAGTCGGCCAGGAGCACGCCAGTGACGGCGGCATTACCAAACACCCGAACCTCCTCCTGTTCCATGTTCCCCAGCGTATGCATCACGTTCAGCAGGATCGTCGCGTATTCGGCCGGAATCCCCTCTTTGCCGTTACCATCGGCGGACGGATAACTTCCCTTAAATATCCGCCGAGGCCAAGGTGCCACCTCATAGCGGGAAACGGCCGGATGCAATAGCGAAGCGATCAATGTCTTAACGTAGTTCTCACGGTAATCCGCCCAAGTTCTCGTCGGATCGTCCTCAATCGGATCATGCAGGAACCACATGCGACGATGCGTCCCGCGCACCAACTCCTGCATAATTCCGTATTCCAGGAACGCCGTCTCGAACGTCCGCTCCGCGCGCTTTCCTTCGTAAACGTTGGCCGTCCGCGACGTCCCCGTCCAAATCTGAGCGATGTAGCCGTCGATCGTCGGCACGTCGAGCAGCCGCGATTCCGGGCTGACGATCCGCCACTGGGTGTAGTTGATCAAGCTGTGCGTCGGCACAAAAAAACGCAGTGGCCGGTTATACCGGACCAACGAATACTCTTTTAGCGCTGAGCAGATGCGATCCAGGCATCGCGTGTACAGATAAGCCTTCAGCTTGGAGGCACGATATTGTGCATCCTCCGAGGAATGGGGCGCTTGCCATGGTTCGTTGTAATAATTTTGCCATTCGCGTTGGAACGCCTCGGAGTAACCGCCTTCCACCCAAAATTCCGGCTCCTCCAAATGGATGGCTTCCACACCGGCGTCAACAGCCGGTCGAATCCTTTCCACGAGAAAGTCGGCATAGCTGATCGTTGGCACCATGTAAGGAATATCTACCGAAGTTCCGTGGATAATCATCTCGCCGTCCTGATATTTCTGGGCTTCATCCCAATGGGGGCGACCGTCCGTCTTGCCGTTCAGGTAGTCTTGGTAACCTCCCCAGGACACCCCGGTCATCAGATGTACCCGATACCCCCGCGCCGCCCACTCTCGGATACGCTGGGGCATCGTTTCCCCTATGCCATACACCATCACGAAATCCGCCTGCAGGTCATACGAAGCACCATAACTGCTGCCTTCCTGGAACCCGGTCCGTTCCTCTGCCCGTGCTCTTCCCGTCACGCCATGCCCCTCCTTCGCAACTTAGAAGTTCGTTAGAAGCCCCTACTCTATGGTTACGCCAACTGAACGCGAATCGTCTTAATCTCAAACGGTGTAAACGGTAAGCGAATTTGATTTGTATCTTCTGCCAATAGCGAAATGGGCTCCTCGAGCAGGTTCGTCTCTTCAATGGTTCGGCAAGTCATCCCGAAGCTCAGCCCACCATTTGCCCCGGCTCCCGCCGTTTCGTACAACCGGAAGATGAAATGATCGCTGTCCTCGGCTTTCTTGACGGCTTCCACCATCACGTTCGGATGATCGATCGAAATGAGCGGCATCGGCCGCGATGCATGGATATCAGCAGCCCGGCTGCCATCCACCGTCACCGGGATCGCTTCCGCCGGAGTGAGCGGAATATTCAACTCATACCCTTTGCGATATACGCCTGCTTGGATGAAATCGCCCGCATGTGGATACAAAGCGTACGTGAATCGGTGCTCCGCCCGATCGGCTTGCGGGTCCGGGTAGCCTGGACTGCGCAGCAGGTTCAGGTCCAAGACGCCGCCTTCCGCGCGATGCCCGTATTTGCTGTCGTTCAGCAGCGCTACGCCGTAATCCGGCTGCGACAGATCCAGATAGTGATGGGCACAGATTTCGTCGCGGGCAAACTCGATCGCGTTGTTCCGCGTCGTTGGCCGTTTCAAGACCCCAAACTGGATTTCACAGTTTACCTGATCGCTAACCACCGCCACTGGAAAAGCAACCCGCAGCATTTTCCCGTGTTCTTGCCAATCCGCCTCCGTGTCAAATCGCAGCAGATCATCGCCTTGAAGCAGGCGGATCGTTTGTTTTAACGTTGATTCTCCAAAGCGGTATACCTGTTCAATGATCGCTTGCGGCCCAGAGACGTAAGCACGACGGCTTTCCAGCGTCATCGTCCCGGCGATGGTCTCGCGGTAGTCGCGCGGGAAGTCCCAGGCATCGCCATCGTCATGGTAGACCGTAAAGAGGTTTGCTTCCGTACCCGGCTGAACCGATTCCCGCCCGGCAGCTTTGTCGTATAACGACACGATGCTGCCGTTCTCGGCGAACCGAACCTCAAGGCGCTCGTTCTCCAGACGGAGCTCCTCGGCAATCAGCCCCGTTGCCGGCGCTTCCGTAGCAGCCTGCTTCAACTCACGCCAGCCCATCGCCGGCACTTGTACATACTGCCAGCTGCCGCCGATCTCTATCCACTCCCGCCGCTCCCACGGCAAGGAATTGAACAGGACGGTCTCGCCGGCAGCAACGCCGGATCGGCTAGCCGCGCGCCCATAGGCTTCCGCGGTCATCGCCCGGACTTCGCCCAGCAATTTGGCGTAGCGCTCTAGCGACTCGTCGTACACGCGCGTGATCGACGAACCCGGCAAGATATCATGGAATTGGTATAACAGCATTTCCTTCCAAATCTCCTCCAGCCGAGCGGCCGGGTACGCCGCCGGGCTTTCGCCGAGCACGAGCTGCAGCGAAGCGGCGAATTCCAGCTCGCGCAGCGCCTTTTCCAGTTTGCGGTTATACCACTTGTTGCGCGCCTGCGTCGTCAAAGTCCCCTGATGCTTCTCGAGATACAGTTCGCCCCGGTAAGTTTGGAAACGGGAAGCTTCCTGCTCCAATCGCTCAAAAAATGCAAGCGAGGGCTCTTGGACGACCGGTGGAAGTCCCAGTAAGTTATGCTCGCGTTCAAGCCGCTCCAGATGCTCCTCCCCAGGTCCGCCGCCACCGTCGCCGATTCCAAACAACATCAAGGCGTGTTCCGAGACGTTCCGGTCTAAGTAAGATTGCTCAATTTTGGCCAGCGACCGCGGAGCGGCCGGGCTATTGTAAGTATCCTCTGGCGGGAGATGCGTCAGCACCTTCGTCCCGTCGATGCCTTCCCAGAAGAAGCTGTGATGCGGATGGGTGTTGTAGGTGCTCCACGAGAGCTTCTGCGTCATCATGTAGTCGACGCCAGATTTCTTGAGCAGCTGCGGCAAACTGCCGGTATAACCGAAGACGTCCGGCAGCCATAACACCTTCATGTCCTTCCCGAACTCCTCCCGGAAGAACCGTTTGCCGTACAGGATCTGACGCACCAGCGCCTCGCCGCCGGAAATGTTCGCATCCGGCTCGACCCACATCGCGCCTTGCGCCTCCCAGCGGCCCTCGCGGATTCGCTCCTTCACTTCCGCGTAAAGTTGCGGATAATACTCTTTCATCCATTGGTACAGCTGCGGCTGGCTTGCGCCAAACACATAACTCGGATACTTCTCCATGTTGCGCAGCACGGTCGAGAAGGTCCGTGCCCCTTTGCGAATCGTCTCGCGGATCGGCCAGAGCCAAGCCAAATCGATATGCGCATGGCCGATGGCGCTGACCGTCAGCACGGAATCGCCGCCTTTTTTCACCAGTTCGTGGGCCACTCGTTCCTTCGCCGAATGCACCGTCTTCTCATTGATCTCCGCCAGAAGATGTGCCGCCTCGTAGACGGACTGCAGCACTTGGGCTTTCCTTGCGCTAGAATCCGGCAGTTGCTCGACCAGCTCGATCAGTACCTCCAGATCGTAAGCCAATTGTCGGGCTTCCTCATGGCAAACGGCAATTACTGCTTCCTTCAGCGTCCCGCTGCGATAATGGCCGAACAGGTCATTGCAGCCGCCATCTCCCCAGAGGTCAATGGCCTCCTCGCCCCGGGCGGCGGCACTTACGTCCACCACCCGTTTGCCAGGCCGCCCCAGGCTGTAGTCGAACTCGGAACTCACGTTGGTTAAGCCTTGGCGCGGGGTTCCGGCTTCGTCCACGAGGCATAGCTCGCCGTTAATGTCGATCAATAGAACGATTTTTTGGCCTGCGGCCGTTTTCGGAACGGTACCCTGAAAATGAAACCAGGCGCAATCCCACAACTCTCCCCATTTATCTCCGGGTTGAAGCCGGACGTGTCGGCCGCTCATCCGCTCGGCAAAAGGAACCGGCTCTTTCGTCACCCAAGCTTCAACCTCAAGCCCGGCGATCGGGCGATAGACGTACTCTTGTAATTTGGCAAGCCTTTGCTTCGCCTTTTGGGTCATGATGTGATTTGATTCATAAGGCATGCTGCATCACTCTTTCAATGTAATTTACTTCGTAATAGCCTCAGCCTTCTTCTGCGCCTCGTCCATGATGGTTTGGACATCCCCTTTGGTCATCAACGCTTTGGTGACGGCTTCGCCGAAGATCTGCCAGATCTTCGAATCTTCTTTGGCAAACGTCGGCAGCCCCTGCACATTGCCGGACATGGCCAGATAATGCTGATACATTTCCGGATACGCGGATTTGTACGCATCGGTCTCGGCAATTGACTTCAATACAGGAGAGCGCACGCCGGTATCGGCGATCAGTTGCTGAATTTCCTCGCTGTACATCGTGCGAATATACTCAAACGCGGCTTCCTTGTTCTTCGCATCCTTAGGTACGGCATGGAACGCTGCGCCGATCGTAATATTTCCGGCTTTGCCGTCCGAGGACAGCGGAATTTGCGACATTCCGTACTCGATTCCGATTTGCGAGCTTTCGATTGCCCGCCAAGGTCCGTCGATCAGATAAGCGATTTGTCCTTTTTTGAAGGCGTCGAAATACGTCCCTTCATTTGTGTTCGCCATCAATCCGGCAGGATGATTTGCGTTGAGCTCCTTCAAGAATTGCACCGTTTCCACGTTGGCGTCAGAGTTGAACACAGGCTGACCTTGATCATCGGCGAATCCTCCGCCATTGATCACTAGTAGTGTACCATACCGCAAGTACCCGCCGGCATTGGGCCCAGCGTAGACCCCACCGCCGTAGAACTTCCCTTTGCCCGCTTCGGTTACCTTCTGTACGTTAGCTAGCAGTTCATCCCAAGTCGCCGGCGCTTTATCAGGATCAAGACCCGCTTCCTTCACCAGCTTCTTGTTCCAGAACAAGCTGCTTACGCCAGGCTGTGAAGCGAAACCGTAAATCTTCCCGTCATACTCCATCGGCTTCCAGGCGGCCGGCGCGACATTATCACGGATTTCCTGCGCCATATCGTCCGGGAAGGGTTCGAGCAAACCCTGCTGGGCAAACCCAGGCATTTGCGTTTCCCCAACGATGATATCGGGCATGTTTTTGGCCAGGAATCCAGCCGTTTGCTTCTGGATCAGCGGCTCGCCCCAACCCCAGTCCTCGGTTTTTACGGTAATGTTTTTACTTTGCAATTTCTCGTTCATGATCGATTGGTAATAGTACGGGAATACACCTGCTTTTTGCACCGGCTGACCTGGAGTATAATTGTAATCCTCCTCCGTGATCCGCGGGTTCAGCGTCTCGTCAGCAATGGTCTGTTGTTTCTTCTTCTCCAGCAGATCACCAAGGACCCCAACGCCAATCCCTACGGCCCCCTCGTTCAACACGGTAATGGTTGTGCCTTTTGCAGAAGAAGACCCGTCATTGCCGGACGGCTGATTCTGGTTGGTTCCCGGATCGTTCGCGGGCGGATTGTCACCCGCAGCGTTGCCTCCCCCCGATCCGCAAGCAGCTAACAAGGCGATAAGCAGCAGTGAAAGAAGCGTGACGTGCATTTTTTTCAACAACATGCGTGAACCCCTCCTAATTTTTTTCATCATGAGCGCTTAAAGAAAAATCAAGTTATCAACTTGGTGTGTATCCTTCCGATCCATAAAGGACCGTAATGACCTTCTCCATTCCATTCTGAATTTCCTCATCCTAACCTTTGATCCCGGTGTTAGCTAAGCCCTGCACGATGTACTTCTGGAAGAAGGCAAAGATCAGCAGTGCCGGAACCGTAATGCCCAAGCTTAAAGTAATGATCATCGGGTAGTTGATCACCGCACCCGGACTAGCTCCAACGGAGGATATCCGCGTGATCGCTGCCGGAAGCGTTTGCAAACCATCGCTGGTCGTATAGAAGAACGGGGTAATAAAGTCATTCCACGTTCCGAGCGCCGTTGTGATCGCGATAAACGCCATGATCGGCAGCTGCAGCGGGAACAGGATCTGGAAGATCAACCGGAACGTCCCGGCCCCATCTACGATAGCGGCTTCGTCAATTTCCAGCGGCACCTTTTCCAGCGACTGCTTCACCAGAAACGTTCCCATGATGTTGATGCTGGGTCCGCCGATGAAGTAAACCCACCAAGAGTTCAGAATCCCGGTCCCCCCGGTGAATACATCGTTCCCTCCGGCGAACGGAAACCGAGCAAATTCAAGGTAGGTCGGAATGATGGCCAGTGTACCGGGAATCATTTGCGTGGCCAGCAAGATCAGAAAGATCGCGTCCCGTCCCTTGAACCGAAGTCGTGCGAATACGTATCCGGCCAGGAACGAGGTCAAAATCGCCCAAAACGTATTGTATACCGTACGAATAAGCGAGTTTTTCATATAGGTGGCTACGGCCGCGTCTGTGGATCCGGCGATCAGCGCTTTAAAGTTCTCCAGCGTCGGTGCTTTCGGAATCGGGAAAATGCCTAACACGGTCGAGGAGAATTCCGTCTTGGTAAAAAAGCCGGCAAGCACCATAAAGATGAGCGGATATAGCAGGATGATCCCGACGCCAAGCAGGATGAGATGGCCCAGCAAATAAACGGGCTTGAACTGTCTGCTAACCTTGGCGTTTGGCTGACTGGGCATGCGGATGTTCCTCCTTTCTCCCCGGTTTGATAGGCTTCAGCGGAATGGTCGTCCGTTTGTCGGATTTTGTAGACCAATTGTAGTACAGCACGGTCACGACGATGACGATGAATGCCATAATGAGTGAAGAAGCGCCTGCCATTCCTAAATTGAAATCCCAGAAGCCGTCCCGGTAGATACGGAACACCAGCACTTCGGTTTGCCCATAAGGCCCGCCGTTGGTGATAAACAGCACCTGCTCGTAAATCTGGATCGCCCCGATCAAGTTCGTAATGATGATATACGTCGCGATCGGCTTAAGCCCTGGCAGCGTTACGTACCGCAGCTTATTCCATCGTCCCGCACCGTCGATTTCCGCCGCCTCGTATAAGGACAAATCCACAGATTGCAAACCGGCCAGCCAGATTAATGCCGCCCCGCCTACCCCTTTCCAGACGGAGTAAACCACGATCCAGAAAATGCCCCATCCGACAGAGTACTGCCAGACGATGGGTTCCTTGCCCATGGCTTTTAAAATGTTGTTAATGACCCCATTGTTTGAATCCAGAAAAATGTTGAAGACCTGCGTGGTCGCAACTGTTGCTGTGATGGCGGGGATATACCAGATCGAACGGTAAAATCCCTTGCCGAACAACGGCATATTCATCAGCAGTGCGGCAAAGAACCCTGCTCCAAGCGTAATGACTGTCACCAGTCCGCCCAACCAAATCGATCTCCACAAGGCATCCGTATACACCGGATTATTGAAGAAGCTGACAAAGTTATCGAACCAGATAAAATTAGGCGTATCCGCCAACCCCACCCATTCAAAGAAACCTAATACGAACCCGAATAAAGTGGGGAAACCCGAAACCACAAGCCATACCAAGAACATCGGCACTAGGATAACGGCGGCAATCAAAGCATCCTTATGTCTCCCTAACCTGCGCTGCAGCGGTATTTTCCGCTCCCGTAATCCCGCATTTTCCATCGTCCAAGCAACCCTCCTTACTGTGAAGTGCACTGATTAAGCATCGGTTGTTAGTTGTTTATCTATTTGTATTATTAACTATATTTCACTATGTCATTTATGTCAAGATATTAGATATATCATTTATCGCTAATTTTTCGCAAATAAAGACACCTACTTGTTAGCAAGCAGATGTCCTGTCAATCGTTCCTTTTTTACGTTGTCCGTTTCCGGAGCGGTCCGGTCGATTGGCTTTCGATTAATTTCGGCTCTAGGATCACTTTCGTGTATCCCGAATCCTTGGCATCAGGCTTCTGGAAAATGTCCAGTAGAATACGGGCTGCCGCCTCCCCCATTTCAATCTCGGATTGTGAGATATGTGAGAAGTACCCCCATTCATGCAGCCCCGGCGAGGGATCGTCAAACGTGAGGATCGAGACGTCTTCCGGCACCTTGAGTCCCAGTTCCTTGCAAATCGAGTAGATGTGCAGGCCAAGCCGCCCGTTTAGCGTAATATAGGCGGTGGCTATCTGGTTCTTGATGAACCGGTACAACGGGTGTTTCTTGTCGATCTCGCGATAATCCACATCGAAATCGGTTAGGATCAGCGCCGGATTAATCATCGCTTCCTTCTGTTTGAGCGCCTCCATATACCCGTTAATCCGCTCCTCCACCGTGATCGTGGGCAGTGGCGAATCGGAGCAGATGGCGATATCCCGATGCCCTAAGCCCCACAAATAATCGATAGCAAGCTGTCCACCGATTAACCCGTCGCTGCGCGACAAATTCGTGGCCACGCCAGGCAAATAACGATCAATCAAAACGAATGGGTAGCCCCGCATCTTGAGGGACAAGATTTCCTCGTTGTACGTCTCCGCGTCGCAAGGGAAAATAATGAGCCCGGCCGCCCCTTTACGAATCAAGTCGTTGATCGCTTCCTTCTCTCGATCGATGGAATTGTACGTCAACACAATCTGCAGGCTGTAGGGACTGTCGGCAATGATGTTATTAATCCCCTGTAGCAGCCGAATGGCAAAATAGTCGACCAGCATCGGCATGACCAGCCCGATCGTCTTTCGACCCGGAGCCTGGATCCCAGCTTCGCTTCCTCCCTGTTGAGCATCGGTTAAAGCACCGCCAAATGAGGTAACGTTATGCGTCAACGCCCCAAAGTTTCCATCAAGTACCGTCCAAGGCCCGCCGTCCGGTGCCGCCGAACCTTGGTGGCGTTGGAGCAGCTCGCTGATCCCTTCGCTCACGAAACTGCCCCTGCCGGGGATCCGGTAGATCCAACCGTCCTTCGCCAACTGCATCAGCGCATTGGCTACCGTAATCCGGCTGACGTCAAACTGCTCCATCAATTCCTTCTCCGATGGGATCTTATCGTTCTCTCGCAGCATGCCCTGCAAGATCATATCTTTGAAGTGCTGTTGAATCTGCATATATAACGGTTTACGTTCGTTTTGCATAAGACTTCTCCTATCTTCTTACTCTCCATATATTCACATTATATCATTTATAGCATTTCGTCAATCCATTAAATGTCGTACTCTTGCTTGACAATCACTATTGGATATATTAAACATATTATACAGGTGCTATCGTTAACTTTTGCACAATCGGCCGATAAAGGAGGGAATTCGAGGATCCGGCTTTCAAGAGGAACCTGAACGAACGATGGCCCTAAATATGAGGATACGAGGTGAACGCATTTGTTTCGCAAAATAACGATGACTTGTTTCGTTTTATTCTGCACAATGTCCCTAACCCTTGGCACCACCTCAGCAACGGCTCAATCCTCAACGGAGACTGCATCCAAGAACACGATTAGCTGGCCTAAATCGCAAGCGCTTCCAAGCTTCGGGAAGGTGAAACGGCTTGATGTAGTCGATGTGGTAAAATCCCCTGGCGATATCAAGATCTTGCTGGCAACACTGCAAGGTGTCATCAACCGTTCCGAACCCCGCATCTACTTGCTGGAAAACGAAGAAGAGGGCAAGTTAACCTGGCTGAACGATCTCAAGGTTCCATATCAGCTGAACGATGAAGCATTGGATCTCGTGAAGAAATACAAAAATGAAGTGAAAGGCATCATCATCTACGATCCGGAGGTTCCGGACTCGATTAACGTCGCGACGACCTTAGCCGGACTCAAAAACGCCGTTGTCGCGAGCCCTGAATTAGCTCAACAACTCAAGGTCTCTCCCTATCGCCTGAAGGTACTTGACGATCTGCGCGGCCGGTTCCAGGACCGCATGGACGCCTATACCTGGCAATACGAGCATCTGTGGAAACAAACGACGCACCGCATGCTTGTCGGTCTCAGTCCAAACGTCTCCGTAAAACTCCCTCCGGGACTCCCTGAATCATTTGAGGTGATTGCGGAGGAAACCGAACAGATTCGCGATGCCAGTAACAAAGACACCTACGATCTGGACCTGACTCCGTTTATGGGCGGGGATGCCGTCTATTTGCGTTTTGACGATGCATTTACGCAGGACGGCTGGGGTTCTGCCGTGCATGAAATCGTGATCCAGGCCGACGGACAAACGATCGCCCAGTTTGTTCCGGGAACACCGGAGGAGGAGCCGTTCCTTTACGATCGGCAGGACTCCCAGGTTTCAGCCGGAGATGGCGGACATCGTTTCGCCGATAACGGACGATACTTCGTTTATCGCTTTGTTCCGCCTGCAGGCACCCAGGAGCTAACGGCCTCCGTCAACATGTGGAACCAGTACAAAGTTTCTGCCGGCAGCATTCAACCCCCTTCCTCCGAGCAGAAAGAACCGTACGGTTATCTCCGCGATTATGCGGTCGCCAACAAAGCCATGGTGTTCTGGCTGGAAGTGAATGATCCGGAGCAAAGAGCTTTGTTCGAGAAAATCATGGCTGACGTCGAGCCGGGTACGCCTTACCTCGGATGGTTCAGCAACGACGTAGCAGGTGAGTTCAGCTCCGTGGAAGTCACCTCCAACCATGGCGTCTACGTCTTGGCTGCCGACTGGTTTAGCAACTTGACCGTTTTCTCCAGTACCCAAGCGAAGCAGGTCAAGACCAAAGCACCCGCTGCGCCTCCATTAGAGAACAAAATCTATGTCACGTACACTTTCAGCGAAGGCGATAACTTCCAATATAATCAGCATCGCATGCGGATTTTGTGGGATGACCCCGCCCGCGGTCAGGTGCCGATCAACTGGACGTCCAGCCCGCTGTTGTACGATGCCGCACCGGCCATGCTTAATTATTTCCGGCAGACGGCAACTGCTAACGATCTGATTATCGCCGGACCGTCCGGCGCCGGCTATTTCTACCCTGAGGCTTGGCCAGAAGCCTCATTTGCGGACTATCTCAAGAAATCTTATAAATACTTGCAAAAGAGTGGAATGAATCTCACGTATGTACTGAATCGAATCGACGGGGAAAATGTACCGCTTGGCTCAGCTTATGCGGAAGCTTATGAGCGTTATTACAAAGCGCCTGGACTGTTCCTCAGCTGGGAGGACCGCCACGGGGTGGAGATCGTAAATGATTCTCTGCCGGTATCAACGATTCAGGGCATCAGTACCGTTCAGGACGGTTTACGCATCCTCGAGGAAGCCAAAGCCAACTGGGATGGCCAATCCCCCTTGTTCGTCTCACTGGGCTTGCTAGCGTGGAGCTTGACGCCGTCAGATGTTGCCACGATGAGCGAAGCACTTGGATCGGAGTTTGAAGTCGTACGTGGCGATCATTACTTCTCTCTTATCCGCGAGGCCAACGGATTATCTGTGAAGCCACATTCTTTAGATACTAACGAGGATCTTCAGGAAAACCAGTAACGCAACGCTTTTACCAAACTTCATTGAATCGACCTAATAAATAAAAACAAAAAGCCTCAAGGACGTTCGTCCTTGAGGCCTTTTATTGTAATAGTGATGCCGGTGAAGGGACTCGAACCCCCACGGTTTCCCTCACGATTTTGAGTCGCGCGCGTCTGCCAATTCCGCCACACCGGCATATATAAAATTGTTCAAAAGTGCGGAAGACCAGACTTGAACTGGTACGGTAGTCACCTACCGCAGGATTTTAAGTCCTGTGCGTCTGCCGATTCCGCCACTCCCGCGAAACATGAATGGAGGCGCCACCCAGACTCGAACTGGGGATAAAGCTTTTGCAGAGCTGTGCCTTACCACTTGGCTATGGCGCCAAATATAAAAATGGAGCGGACGACGGGAATCGAACCCGCGACCCTCGCCTTGGCAAGGCGATGCTCTACCGCTGAGCCACGTCCGCTTATACTGGGGATATAGGATTCGAACCTATGCATGACGGAGTCAAAGTCCGTTGCCTTACCGCTTGGCTAATCCCCACTATATTTGATTGTTAAAGTAAATGGGGCGATCGATGGGACTTGAACCCACGAATGCCGGAGCCACAATCCGGTGCGTTAACCCCTTCGCCACGACCGCCATAATATGAAATTCACTACTTCTAAAAAATGTGGCAGGGGCAGCAGGAATTGAACCCACACCAAAGGTTTTGGAGACCTTTGTTCTACCTTTAAACTATGCCCCTATAAAACTGGTGGAGGCTGATGGATTCGAACCACCGAACTCGTCAGAGAACAGATTTACAGTCTGCTGCGTTTGGCCACTTCGCTAAGCCTCCACGTGGTGCCGGCGAGAGGACTTGAACCCCCAACCTACTGATTACAAGTCAGTTGCTCTACCAGTTGAGCTACACCGGCTCTTCAACGAAAAGTTGAATGGTGGCTCGGGACGGAATCGAACCGCCGACACGAGGATTTTCAGTCCTCTGCTCTACCGACTGAGCTACCGAGCCTTACATATAAAGTTAAATGGCGGAGCCGACGGGATTCGAACCCGCGGTCTCCTGCGTGACAGGCAGGCATGTTAGGCCTCTACACCACGGCTCCACACTTGGATGATGCCATCCTCTTGCGAGGATAATTGCGGGGGCAGGATTTGAACCTGCGGCCTTCGGGTTATGAGCCCGACGAGCTACCGGGCTGCTCCACCCCGCGTCAGTAATAAGATATTATATGGTGGAGGCTGAGGGGATCGAACCCCCGACCCTCTGCTTGTAAGGCAGATGCTCTCCCAGCTGAGCTAAGCCTCCATGGGAAAAGACAAGTTTTATTGTACCAGATAACTCCACTATAAATCAAGTGAATCAATGAAGTAGCTGTCAAAGGAATAAAATGACCCGTAGGGGATTCGAACCCCTGTTACCTCCGTGAAAGGGAGGTGTCTTAACCCCTTGACCAACGGGCCATGCAGTAGAGCTGAAAGATTATGGCGGAGAGAGAGGGATTCGAACCCTCGAGACGCTTGTGACGCCTACACGATTTCCAATCGTGCTCCTTCGGCCAACTCGGACACCTCTCCATATAGTGGCTCCCCGAACAGGACTCGAACCTGTGACAACTCGATTAACAGTCGAGTGCTCTACCAACTGAGCTATCAGGGAACATTATGAACTTATCAAGGTTTAATCCTTGAAAACTGGATACGAAACGAATTTGCGTGTTAGTCTCCTCAAGTGCTCGGATCGGCTTGTTCAGCCTGACGCCACTTTTTGGAGTTGTTTGGATAAGCCCTCGACCGATTAGTACCTGTCAGCTCCATACATTGCTGCACTTCCACCTCAGGCCTATCAACCTCGTCGTCTTCAAGGGGTCTTACTAATTGGGAAATCTCATCTTGAGGGGGGCTTCACGCTTAGATGCTTTCAGCGCTTATCCCGTCCGCACTTAGCTACCCAGCTATGCTCCTGGCGGAACAACTGGTGCACCAGCGGTGCGTCCATCCCGGTCCTCTCGTACTAAGGACAGCTCCTCTCAAATTTCCTGCGCCCACGACAGATAGGGACCGAACTGTCTCACGACGTTCTGAACCCAGCTCGCGTACCGCTTTAATGGGCGAACAGCCCAACCCTTGGGACCTACTTCAGCCCCAGGATGCGATGAGCCGACATCGAGGTGCCAAACCTCCCCGTCGATGTGGACTCTTGGGGGAGATAAGCCTGTTATCCCCAGGGTAGCTTTTATCCGTTGAGCGATGGCCCTTCCATGCGGTACCACCGGATCACTAAGCCCGACTTTCGTCCCTGCTCGACTTGTCAGTCTCGCAGTCAAGCTCCCTTTTGCCTTTGCACTCTTCGAATGATTTCCAACCATTCTGAGGGAACCTTGGGGCGCCTCCGTTACTCTTTAGGAGGCGACCGCCCCAGTCAAACTGCCCACCTGACACTGTCCCCGTACCGGATCACGGTACCAGGTTAGAACTCCGATACGATCAGGGTGGTATCCCAACGGCGCCTCCACCGAAGCTGGCGCTCCGGCTTCCTAGGCTCCCACCTATCCTGTACAAATCGTATCAAAGTCCAATATCAAGCTGCAGTAAAGCTCCATGGGGTCTTTCCGTCTTGTCGCGGGTAACCTGCATCTTCACAGGTATTAAAATTTCACCGGATCTCTCGTTGAGACAGCGCCCAAGTCGTTACGCCATTCGTGCGGGTCAGAATTTACCTGACAAGGAATTTCGCTACCTTAGGACCGTTATAGTTACGGCCGCCGTTTACTGGGGCTTCGGTTCATAGCTTCGGGTTACCCCTAACCACTCCCCTTAACCTTCCAGCACCGGGCAGGCGTCAGCCCGTATACTTCGCCTTGCGGCTTCGCACAGACCTGTGTTTTTGCTAAACAGTCGCTTGGGCCTTTTCACTGCGGCCCCCTCGAGCTATTCACTCTACCGGGGCACCCCTTCTCCCGAAGTTACGGGGTCATTTTGCCGAGTTCCTTAACGAGAGTTCTTCCGCGCGCCTTAGAATTCTCTTCTCGCCTACCTGTGTCGGTTTGCGGTACGGGCACCTTCTCCTGACTAGAGGCTTTTCTTGGCAGTGTGAGATCATGACCTTCGGTACTATAATTTTCCCTCCCCATCACAGCCCAGCCTTACGGTGTGCGGATTTGCCTACACACCAGCCTCACTGCTTGGACGAGCATCCATCAGCTCGCGTCACTACCCTACTGCGTCACCCCATCGCTCATAACGGATTACGGTGGTACAGGAATTTCAACCTGTTGTCCTTCGACTACGCCTTTCGGCCTCGCCTTAGGTCCCGACTTACCCTGAGCGGACGAACCTTCCTCAGGAACCCTTAGGCTTTCGGCGGATCAGATTCTCACTGATCTTTTCGTTACTCATACCGGCATTCTCACTTGTATGCTGTCCAGCGCTCCTTACGGTACACCTTCAACCTACATACAACGCTCCCCTACCCCTGATGCAAAGCATCAAGCCATAGCTTCGGTGGTGTGTTTAGCCCCGTTACATTTTCGGCGCAGAGTCACTCGACCAGTGAGCTATTACGCACTCTTTAAATGGTGGCTGCTTCTAAGCCAACATCCTGGTTGTCTGTGCAACTCCACATCCTTTCCCACTTAACACACACTTGGGGACCTTAGCTGATGGTCTGGGCTGTTTCCCTTTTGACAATGGATCTTAGCACTCACTGTCTGACTCCCGGTTAATCAGTCTGTGGCATTCGGAGTTTGACTGAGCTTGGTAACCCT
>NZ_CP150222.1:4215000-4400000 GCF_037969915.1 Paenibacillus sp. FSL R7-0216
CATGCGTTATCGGAAGCAAAGCTGCGAGTCCAGGTGGCAATGCCTGCCAGCTTCAGCGATTTAGCCAATTCCACACGACGTTGCAACGATTCCGCATCCTCCAGCCAGATCCGGTGCCGTCCTTCCTTATCTTCGTATTCCACATAATTCTGACCGGTCTCTTCGGAAAAGCGCGGCTTCAATTTCTTCTCGGCAATGATTTGCTGGGCTTTATCCATCCCAATCGCTTTGGAGTCGACTTCGGTTTTGCCGTCCTTCTGGGTTTCCGTCCAAATCCGCGTGTAGAGCGGGATGCCCAGGATCAGTTTGCTTGGCGGCACGCCGTCCTCTTCCAGAATTCGGGTTATCGACGAACGTACCCACGGCAATGAAGCGACGGAGCCGGCTACCGGACTGGCCGCCCAATGCTCATCGTAAGCCATCACAACGAGGTAATCCACCACTTCTCCCAAGGCTCGGCGGTCCAAAAACGCCGACCACATCTCGCTGTTCGACTTCGGAGTCACGTCGATCGAAACGATCAACCCCTGCTCCTCCGCCAAAGGGCGAAGCTCGCGCATGAATTGGGTTAGATTGTCCCCATCTTTGGTATAAACATTTTCATAGTCGATGTTAATGCCGTCCAAATCGTAAATTTTCGCGTAATGAAGCATTTGCATTATGGTCGTCAGACGATTCTCGAAACTAGACAATGCCTTGGAAGTCAAATCCGGCTCAAAACTGTTACTGAACAATCCCCAGACCTGCTTCCCTTGGCCATGAGCCCATTTTACATAAACGCTGTCCGCCTTACTCCGTACATTGCCAGCGCCGTCCACCAGCGAAAACCAGGTGGGGCTGACGACGTTCACACCCGGCAACTTACCAATGGATGACGGTTTCGGAGCCACCTGGTACACCGCCTCCCAGGTCATGTTGACCGTTTTGGATTGCCATTTCTGTTTGGCCGCGGACAACTCCTGCTTTAACTCGGGGACGAAACGTTTCTCCCCTGTCACCACATTTTTCTGTCGAACGTATCCGGTATACCCATTATCCAGCTGAACATAATACCATTCATCATCCGGAGCCTGTAGAATCCGCAGTTTGGTTTCATCCTTCATATCGGCCAGGATGGGTTCATGAATGCTTGGCCCGGTCCGCAGCGGAATGGTGCCATCCTTCTTGCCGGAGCCGGTATTTACTGCAGCCGGCATGAGACTCTCTCCTGCCCGGTACAACAGCACCGCGCCAGTGGAAGCATCCTCTTGAACCTCGGCCCCGTACAATTCCTGAAGCAGATGAGCAGGTAGATAGAGAATGCCGTCTTTTTCCTCAGGAGCAAATCGTAGCTCAGTCGGCTTATTGTTAATTTTGGCGATCTTCTCGTCCGCTTTGAGCAAGACCAATTTCCGCGGCGTCGTCAAAATAACCGATTTCGTATCTTCCTCATAACGGATCGTTGGCTCAATCACCTGTTGAATGATCGGAAGCGGGAGCTTCAGGCTATCTCCCGATCCGATCCCGGTTCCGTCCAGCCATTGCCCGCCAGAAAATATCGGCTTCTCCACACGGCCCAACCATTCAGGGTCGACATGCTCGCGATTCGGCAGCCATACCGATTGAGCCCAATACAATCCCGCTATAATAAGGATCAGTCCGAAGAACCATTTGGTTTTGCCCCCGCCGCGCCTTTTTTTGCGATACATGTCTTTTCTGCTTCTCAAGGACAACCCTCCGTATCTAAATCTCTGTCTACTAATAATAACTTATGAATCGTGCAGAAAGTTACCATAAAAATAAAAACGTGTAGAACTCCGAAGGAATTCCGCACGTCTTCTAATATTCTCGCAGGATCGTTACGTTTAATGTTCGATGCGGCACTCGCTGCATACCCCATGCAACTCCAGCCGGTGTCCGTGAATTTCAAAACCGGTTGCCTCTGCCGCTTTACGCTCCACGTCCTCCAAGGACGGGTACATGAAGTCCTCAATTTTTCCGCATTTCTCGCAAATTACATGATAATGATTGGACACGTCAGCATCAAATCGGCTCGAATTGTCCCCGTATGTCAACTCCCGGACCATGCCGGCTTCAATCAGCATCTTCAAATTGTTGTATACCGTAGCTACGCTCATGTTCGGGAAGCGGGGCTCCAAGGACCGGTAAATCTCGTCTGCGGTCGGATGGCTCATCGATTCCATCAGATACGTAAGTATGGCGTGACGCTGCGGCGTAATGCGGACACCATTGTTCTTCAGTTGGTCCAGGGCGTGCTGTACGCGCGTTGTCATCTCGTCCACCGCCTTCTAAATGCTCATTCCTAATTAATAGTTATGCTAAAATAGCTCGCAAGATTATTGTACGTTTAGGTCAAAACTTTTGTCAACGCAAGATCAACGGCAAAGAGCCGGGTCATCGCCTGATTTTACTGGTGTTCAGCTTTTATTCACATATAGATCGCTGTTGCCGTCTATCTTGAGCTTGTAATCGCCGTTTCCGACCGTACCATGAATTTCCTTGTTCTCAACCGCAAAAGGCAGCTCGGTGAAAATATCGCCATACCCGCTGGAACCTTCCAGTTCGTAATTCCCTTCCTCCGGAAGCTCCAGCCGGAGTTCGCCGACCGCGCTATACACATCCCAATCGCCGCCGATCAGGCGGGAGGTAATATAGATCTTGCCGTTTAGCGATTCCGCATGCAGCCCCAGGGGAACGCCATCCAGTCGGATATTACCGTTTTTCGTGCGCGCTTGAATTCCGTCCTGAGCTTCCGTCAGCGTAATATCACCTACCAAGGTGGACAGGGAAGCCTTACCGGTGATCCCCCGTCCTTTAATGTTGCCGCCTTGCGTATCGACTTGAGCCTCGCCAAAGATTCGGTACAGCTCCACGTCCCCGTTCAGCGTCTTGGCCGATACGTCCCCAATCACGTCCCATAACCGCAAATCCCCATTTCCGGTTTGCAATTTCGCCTGCTTCATCGTCTGAACTCCGGTCAGGGTGATCCCACCGCTTGAGGTGGTGATGTCCAGATCCAGAAACCGGTTCTCCGGTACGATTAGAGTTAGATTCACGCGCGGGTGGCGGCGGCCGGTCTCGCCATAAGCCTTGTCCTTAACGGATAAGCCCAGCGTTTTGCCTTCCTTGGCTTCGACGGATGTCACGGCCGCGATTTTACGGGCATCTTCCGTACCTAACTGGTCGATCCAAACCGTATAGCGAACGATAATGTGATCGATCTCCGCTTTACGGACCTCGATATCCCCGTTCATCCCGTCAACGACAATCCGCTCGGTATCCAGATCAATGGGGATGTCCAGTTGAGGTTTTTCGACTCGATAACCCTCCTCTGCACTGTACTCCGCCCCCGCCGCCGTCAGATCCAGGCTGACCCGGTTCCATACATGCATATATTGATCCTGCTGCGTAATCGCAAATACGGAGAAGGCCATAAACATAGATAACAGCAGTCCTTTGACGTCTACATGCGGCCGGCGTTTGGCTAGCGTTTTTTTCATAGGGTTCCAAGCTAATATCAAAATATGCTCGATTCCCCATAAAACGAACACCAATGGCCACCATTTGATGAGCAACCGCATCTCATCCCGTCCTGTCATCGCATCGCGCAGAAGAATGACTGCTATTGCCATTAACAGCGCGGCTGCCGTAAAGCGTCCCGACCGTAAAAACGCGCGCTTCAATTCACGCAAGATCAGCAAAAGCGCCGCCAGCGCCAACGCGAATGAGACCAGGTAAGCCCCGGCATTTTGCACTAGAAGCTGAAGCCAAAAGGGCTTCACCCGAAACATAAACAAGACGGCTCCGCCGCCGATCAGAAGTACACCGGCTCCGAGGCCCTGCTTGACGTTTCGGCTGGACGGCGTATCCGTAAAGGGGGCTGAGCTCACCTCGAGCTCCTTTCGCAGACGGGCATTATGTGCATCGGTTGATTGAAGAACATCATAAATGCTGAAGAAGTACGCTGCGGGAATCAGCAAGCCCAGCCAGATCAGCAGCGGTACGTTGATGGCCGTGCGAACCGAAGAGAAATATATCAACGCTGAGGCATCAATCAATACGAAATACATAAAGCAAAGGCCGCGTAAATAAAGACGCAAATACAAATGCCCCAAACCCGGTAGCAGGGCGGATAGCAGGCAGGCTACCAGCTTGCGCTTGCGTCGCCGGGGCTGGTACCCTTTGGTTCGCACCTGGTTTGACGGCTCGCCTAATGGCAGCATATCCGGCGTCATCTCCCCACCCCTTTCTATCGTTAGGTTTTATCTGCGCGGATATCCCGTTCTCTTCATCATAACCGAAATAAACTTCATCTGTAACGTGGAATGAACTGGACCAGAGGGATCCCCCCCACTTTTTCAAAAAAAACACGCCTTCAAACCCGGAAACCGGGGTTCGAAAGCGTGCATGATCACTTAGACAGATCCAACCGAAATAGGGTCAGCTCAACGCCTGCGGCGGAGCCTATTTGACGGATTGATCTAAAGCCGAACTTACGATATAACGCTACCGCAGGGGCGTTCAGCGTGCTGGCTGTAACGGTAAATCCTTGCTTGTCAGAGTGGTTTGCAAGGACGTACTCCAGCAATTTGCCCCCGATTCCCTGGCGCAAATGATTAGGGTGAACCATCAAGCGGGTGATCTCGAGAATTCCGGGCGATTCATCGCGAACCGCAATAGCGCCCAGCAGCTCGCCGTCCTCTGACAGTTCTCCGATAAAATGATCGCTGCTCGTGCGGATGGAATCAAACGTATCCGGCAGGGGCGGCGTTTCCGTCAGACCTACGGCCTTAGCCTCCAGCCGGTAAGCCGCATGCTGCAAACCCCACAGCTGTTCCACGAGATCGGTGTCCTTCAGCGACAACGGCTTGATCACACGCTCTTCCCCCTCGGAATGGCTATCAACCTATCTTCGGCTCGCCCCGAAAGCAGCAGGCGTCCTAGCCCTTCAATACTTCCACCAACAGCTTGTTGACCAACCCCGGGTTGGCTTTCCCTTTGCTTTGCTTCATAACTTGACCAACGAGGAAGCCGATCGCTTTCTCCTTGCCGGCTTTGTAATCTTCTACGGAAGCAGGGTTGTTCGCCACGACTTCTTGGACAATTGCCAAAATCGCGCCTTCGTCACTGATTTGCACAAGCCCTTGCTCTTCAACGATCTGCTGAGGGAGCTTGCCGCTTTGCAGCATCTCTTTGAACACCGTTTTGGCGATCTTGGAGCTGATCGTGCCTTTCTCCAGAAGGCCAATCATCTCGCCGAGACCTTGACCGGTGAGCTTCACGTCGGACAGTTCCAGCGAATTGCTGTTCAGGTAACCCAGCAGATCGCCCATGATCCAGTTCGATACCGCTTTGGCGTCTTTCGTATACGCAAGGCTGCTTTCGAATAGATCCGCCAGCGCTTTGGACGACGTAATGACGCCGGCATCGTACTCCGGCAAGCCGTATTCCGATGTGTAGCGGGCCTTCCGGGCATCCGGGAGCTCCGGAATCGACGCGCGGATCCGATCTTTCCACGCCTGGTCGATATGCAGAGTAACTAGATCAGGATCCGGGAAGTAGCGATAATCATGCGCTTCTTCTTTGCCGCGCATGGAGAAAGTCTTGCCTTGGGTTTCGTCCCAGCGCCGCGTCTCCTGCACAACTTCTCCGCCCTCGTCCAAAATCTCGCCCTGGCGAAGTTGTTCATACTCCAATCCGCGAACCACGCCGCGGAACGAGTTCATATTCTTGAGCTCGGCCCGTGTACCGAACTCCTTCTGCCCCTGCGGCCGCAAGCTGATGTTGGCGTCGCAGCGCATTGAGCCTTCTTCCATTTTGACGTCGGAAACGTCGCAATACAACATGATCGCCCGGAGCTTCTCCAGATAGGCCCGCGCTTCTTCCGGCGAGGAAATATCCGGTTCAGAGACGATTTCAACCAATGGCGTACCGACACGGTTAAAGTCCACCAGCGAAGCATAGCCGCCATCCACGTGCGTCAGCTTGCCAGCGTCCTCCTCCAGGTGAAGACGAGTGATCCCGATCCGTTTCGTTTTCCCATCCACTTCAATGTCAATGTATCCGTTCAAGCCAATCGGCTGATCGTATTGGGAAATTTGATACGCTTTCGGCGAATCGGGGTAAAAATAATTCTTCCGGTCAAATTTGCTAATATCGCCGATTTCGCAATTCAGCGCCATCGCCGCTTTCATCGCGTAGTCGACGGCTTGGCGATTCAGCACCGGTAATACGCCGGGATGCCCTAGGCAAACCGGGCAGGTATGCGTGTTGGGCGGAGCGCCGAACTCGGTGGAGCAGCCGCAGAAAATTTTCGTTTTCGTATGCAGCTCCACATGCACCTCCAGCCCGATCACCGTTTCATATTTGGATGTTGACATGGCCTATCCTCCTGCAAAACATTGATATGGAACCTACAAGGCGGGACGTTGCTTGTGATGATCCGTTGACGCTTCAAAGGCGTGAGCTACGCGTAAAATCGTGCTTTCATCAAACGGCTTGCCGATGATTTGCAGCCCAACCGGCAGACCTTCGGCAAATCCGCAAGGCACGCTGACGGCTGGAACCCCGGCCAAGCTCACCGGAATCGTCAAAATATCGTTTAAATACATCGTGAGCGGATCGTCAACCTGCGATCCCAGTGGGAACGCGGTGGTTGGCGCTGTTGGTCCGATAATCACGTCATAGTTGGCAAAAGTTTGATCGAAATCCTGTTTGATCAGCGTTCTGACCTTTTGCGCCTTTAAATAGTAGGCATCGTAATAACCCGAGCTGAGGGCGTAAGTACCGAGCATGATCCGGCGTTTCACTTCCGGGCCGAATCCCTGGCTGCGCGAATCGTAGTACAGGTCCAGCAGGCTGCCGGCATGGTCGGCGCGAACGCCGTAACGAACGCCGTCGAAACGCGACAGGTTGGACGAAGCCTCCGAAGATGCCAGCAAATAGTAGGCAGCCACCGCGTATTCCGTATGCGGCAATGACACTTCTTCCCATACCGCGCCTAGGCTTTCAAGCATACGCAAAGCCTCCATCACGGAAGCCTTGACCTGAGGGTCAACGCCATCTAAATATTCCTTGGGTACGGCAATGCGCAGTCCGGAAATGTCGCCGGTGAGGGCGCTCAAATAATCCGGCACCCCCACGTCAGCGGAGGTAGAATCCTTCGGATCGTGGCCGGCGATCGCCTGCAGGACGTAAGCGGCATCCTCGACGTTCTTGGTAATCGGCCCGATCTGGTCCAGAGAAGAAGCAAACGCCACGAGCCCGTAGCGCGATACCCGGCCGTAGGTTGGCTTAAGACCCACCACGCCGCAATACGACGCGGGCTGGCGAATCGAACCGCCGGTATCGGAACCGAGCGTGAAGAAGGCCTCGCCCGCAGCGACCGCTGCTGCCGAACCGCCGCTGGAACCGCCCGGAACGCGGCTTACATCCCAAGGGTTACGTACGGGATGGAAGCTGGAATTCTCGTTGGAGCCGCCCATGGCGAACTCGTCCATATTCAGCTTGCCGATCGTGACCGCTTCCGCTTCCTTCAGCTTCGTGACGACCGTAGCGTCATAAATCGGATCATAGTTTTTCAAAAATTGGCTTCCGCACGTCGTCAGCAACCCCTCGGTCACCATATTGTCCTTCACGCCAACGGGCAGACCAAACAATAAACCGCGAGCTTCACCCTTCGCCAGCTTCGCGTCCAGACGGGATGCCTCTGCACGGGCTCCCTCTTCATTTAACGTCAAATAGGCACCGATCTTCCCGTCGTATTCCCGAATGTTGGCGAAGGCTTCGCTAACCAAATCGGATACGGACAACTCCTTGCTGTGAAGCCGATTATGTATCTCCTGCAAACGCATATCAAAAAGCGCCAATCTAAGCTTCCTCCTTTATGAATCCTAGTGATTTCTAATCAATCAGTTGGTCCTAGAGACGAAAATCCTATTCCAGTACAGCCGGAACCTTAAACTGCCCGTCCTCTTCGTCCGGCGCATTGCGGAACACCTTCTCCGGCGGCAGGCTTTCCTTCACTTCGTCCGCGCGCATGACGTTGCTTAAATGGAGTACATGTGTCGTTGGCGCGATATCGTCCGTATTTAATTCATTTAATTTCTCGGCGTATTGTAAAATCGCATTTAATTGCTCCGTGAACATCTCCCGCTCTTCATCAGTCAGGTGCAAGCGGGCCAGCTTCGCCACATGTTCAACATCCTTCGTCTGGATACTCATGCTTGATGCCTCCTTTAGTGATGCGTTCCCACACTATTCGTACATTCTACCATGCTTGTACAATTGAATAAAATTATATTGTAG
Organism: Paenibacillus sp. FSL R7-0216; assembly: GCF_037969915.1. Taxonomy (NCBI): domain Bacteria; kingdom Bacillati; phylum Bacillota; class Bacilli; order Caryophanales; family Paenibacillaceae; genus Paenibacillus; species Paenibacillus sp. FSL R7-0216. The sequence goes on from NZ_CP150222.1 coordinate 4,223,308, forward strand.
AATCCGGTTCAATTCAATCCGTTAAAGCGGAAAGGAAGGAAAGAAAAAGAGCCGGCCGCATGCCGACTCCCTCCCCTTCTTATATCCATGCCCGCAGGTTCACTTGTTTAATGAACTCCGCTTGGGACATTACTTCCTTTGTTGGTTCCTGCTGCTCGTCTGCTTCGCTGTCTTCGCCGTTCATGATTTGCCGAAACAGCTTCTCATTATGCGTCGCCAGCGCGTAGTCGATCAAAGCTTCCTGTGTCGCGCGCTCCGCCTCTTGCTCGATCAGCCGATTTTCGGATTCTATATCGCTCTGAGGAACGAAGTAATTCCGCCCCGTCTTCGGAGACCGAATGACATAATCGAAAGCATTGTCCGGATTGCGGTCGTAAGCAATCACGTAGCCATATTCCCCAACAGGAAGATTCTGCTCAAAAGCATCACCGACGATAACGATTTTTTCTCCCAACTGAAGCATCGTCTACCTCCCTGAGTTATTTATTTTGGTTGCTTAACTCTCATAAACTTGTATTGCTTTATATCATCCTACTAAAAGAGTCGGAGTCAGGTCAAGTTCTTGACCGGAATCCTGGTTGTGAAATAGCGTATGCACTTCGGGTGGGAGGTGTACATCCCGTTTCGCGGAAACTCCCGCTTCAGCGTCGTCCCGCAGGACAAGACAAAAAAGAACGCAAACCGGGAAAATTCCTCAGCTTGCGTGCTTCGCAGAAGTTACAATGTTTTAATAAGTACATCCTATCAAAGGGTTGCACTTTTGTCCACTATTTTTGTACTTTTTCGTCGATTTTATTTCGTTTAACGACAAGTCGAAGAATGGACATCCGTTCCTAGGAAACATACGGATTATTCGCCCGTTCAAAGCCGATCGTCGTTCTAGGCCCGTGGCCGGGATAGACCTTCACTTCATCCTTCATCCGGTACAGCTTCCCGCGAATCGAATTGTACAGGTCCGCCTCGCGGCCTCCCGGCAAGTCCGTGCGCCCGACGCCAAGTCGGAACAGCACGTCACCGGAGAATAGGTCGTCTCCGCACAGAAAGCTGACGCTGCCGGGGGAATGGCCCGGCGTATGATATACGGTGAACTCGTGCCCAATCAATCGGAGCTTCTGCCCCTCGGCTAGATCGTATTCCGCCGGGTCCGTTGTGATAGGCGGTCCGACCTCCGGCCACATCAGTGAGCCGTTCAGTTTGGGTGTCGTGAGCCAGTCGCTTTCCAGCGGATGCACATAGACCGGACAATTCTTGGCTTTACGGATCTGATCCACGCCTCCGATGTGGTCAAAATGGGCATGCGTAAGCAAAATGGCCTCGATCTCCAAGCCCTCGATTCTGCGCAGCAAGGGTCCCGGGTTCGTGCCGGGATCGATAATCACCGCCCGGCCTTCGTCTTCTCCCCGCAACAAATAGGCATTAGTTTGCAGGGGTCCTAATGTAAAGCTTTCGATATTCAGCATCATGTTTATCACTCGAAATAAGCGCACACCGTCCGATGACGGCAGCTTCGCCTACTCCGTATCCTCCCTCGTAAGTTCTATCAGCAGCCAGCCCGTCCAGTTTGTCAGCAAGCGGAAGCGGCCCAGCTTAAGCGTCGCCTTTCTTCCGGCTCCCGAAGGTTTTGACGATAAGGTACACGATCAATAGTGCCAAAGCGCCTAACAGAATCGGCATGACATAAGGCCCGGCCTTCTCATCAATGTGTTGCCACTGCTCGCCGAGCAGCATCCCCAAGTATACGAACAACACCGACCACGGAATCACCGCCAAGGTCGTCAATAGCAGGAACTTGCCGACCGGCATTTTGGCCATCCCTGCAGGAATGGATATCGCATGCCGCGCCACCGGAATAAACCGCGCGGTAAAAATCACCCCGGGCCCGTATTTCAGAAACCAGGCTTCGGACACGTCGATATGCTTCTTCTGAATCAAAATATACTTCCCGTACTTCTCCAAAATCGGCCTGCCGCCATAGCGCCCGATCCAGTAGATAAACAACTGAGCGATCACGCCGCCAACCGTACCGAAGAAGACGGCCCCGATAAAGTTGATCTCTCCCATATGCACGAGATAACCGCCGTAAGCCAGCACGATTTCGCTGGGGATGATCTCGATCATCAGTCCCAGCATAATGCCGAAATAGCCCAATTGCTGCACCCAATCCAATAATACGCCTACTAAATTCGATATCCAATCCACAGCTTCGTCCTCTTTCCCGTTAGCTTTCCGTCCCGAGGGACTGCAAAATCTCCCACTAATCTCAGTCTATTCTATCATAGCCGGGGACATGCGTTCTACTTCACCCTGCTCCCTGGTGACTCCGGGGAATCCGCCCGCATATGCTGGAGCAAAAAGGAGGCGACTTTAAACCATGTCCAACTTCCCGGCAAAACATCGGACTTCCCTCCCGACCCCGCGCAAGATCCGCCGCAGCTGCAGCAAAGAGCTGTACCGGACAGTGAAGCGGCTCGGCATTTATATTCCCGAGGAGCGAATTAAGCAAGGCGAAGCCTTGTATTACAAGAAAGTGATCGGCAACCTGTTATGGATCGGCGAAAACATCAGCAACCGCAAGCTGTTGGCGGACTGGTGGGATGAGGCCGTCAGCGCCGAGCTCGCCGAGCTGTGGGAGGTCGATCAAGAAACGTTGTCCTCAGCCTTCCGCGCGGCGTTCGGAGGATAAGCTGCAAAGCGAACGGACTTGACTGGCGGGAATGCCGCTCCGCGAGCTTGGATGTAAAAAGGCGCGGATACCTACTTCAAGGCGTTTCTCGTTAAAGGATGAGATTGCTGCTGCAGTTGCCGGCCTAACTCCATGGCTTCCTCCGTTAACAAGAACGCTCGGTCGTTTCGTGAAGTGGGAGCGCCAGCAACGGCTTCAGCCAAACGCGAGTAGTCCGCGTACAGGTCGGCGCCAGCCGATGCGGCGGTTTCAGCCTGCCGCAGATGGCCGCTTGCTTGCAGGCTTTGCGCAAGCTGCGATAGCTCGCGCAAAGCCGTCGTTTGCTTGACCCGGTCGAACCGGTCCAGCTCCACGCTTCGCCGCAGCGCCTCTGCGGCTGCGGGGTCACCTTCCCGGGCCAGTGCCCGGCCCAGAGCCAGCCACAGCTCGGAGCACTCCGGTTCGTAACGGAGGCCGGCCCGCAGGAGCGAGGCAGCCTCCTGTGGTGCGGAGCGTTCCGCCAATGCCAACCGCGCCGCGGTACGGTACGGGGAGAGAGCCAGCGAGCGCTGAAGCAGCTCGGCCGCCTCCCGGTTCGCCTGGGGCGGTAAGGCTAATGCTTGGCGGTGCAGCCGCTGGCTCTCGGCTTCGCGGTATCCGGACACGCTAAGCAGGAGAAGCATGGCGGCGACCACGGCAAATGCGCCGCGGACAAGCCAGGGGAGGAACCAAGCAGCGTCGGGCAGTGGCCCCCCGCTTGCCAAGGTTGGCCTAGGCGGAAAGCGAAGGCGATCTTCGCGGGCCTCGGCGATCCCTATGGCCGCCGCCGAAAGCAGCAGCAGCCAGACAAGACCGTAGCTGAGGTCGAAGTCAACGGCGCTATGCAGCAGCAGCGCGAGGTAAGGTGGGAGCAGGGCGCTGCGTGCCCGCAGCAGGGGGATGGCCAGCACCCCCAGCCAGAGCAAGACGAAGGAGAGGCCAATCAGGCCCAGATCGAGCGCCAGGTCCAGGTATCCGCTATGCACCTCGCTGCCGACGTAAGGCAGGCTTTGGATGCTGCGGAACGCGTGGCGCCACGTATCTCCGCCTTGGCCGAGCCACGGCGACCGCCGGAGCAGCGCGGCGGCATCGGCGTACATCGCCGCGCGGGCGGACGCCGTTTCCGGGCGGAACCCCCGCCCGAGGAAACCGGCGGACTCCGGCAGCGCGGCCAGCGGCGCCGCGAGCAGCAGCGCCGCTCCGCCGCAGGCGCAGGCCGCGCGGCGCAGACCCGCGGCGGGCGGGCGCGAGCGCGGCAGGGCGCCGGCGACGAGCGCGGACGCGAGCAGCGCCGCGGCCAGCACCGCGGCGAGCGCGAGCGCGCCGGCCCCCGGCGCCGGGGCGAGCTGCGCGGCCGCGAGCCCGCGCGCCAGCACGGCGGCCGCGCCGGCGAAGACGGCGCTGTGCCGGACGTAGCGCCGCCGCTCGGGGCCGCGCAGCAGCGCGAGGCCTGCGGCCCAGCCGGCCAACGCGGCGGCGAGCGCCCCGCGCGACTCGCTCAGCAGCAGGCCAAGGGCAAACAGCAGGGCGAGGGCCCCCGCCCGCTGGCCGCGCCAGCCGCCTTCGCGCGTAAAAGCGGCCCGCTCCATCCTCGCAAGCCGCATCAGCCGCTCCAGCAGGAACGCCGCCATCACCGCGCCGAAGGCGTTCGGGTACTGGAGCAGCCCGCCGAGCCGGGCACCGGTCGCCGAAACGGCCGGATCTGCGGTGCGTAAAATCGCTCCCGGCAACGGCAGCACGCCGTAAACGGCGGCTAGCGCGGTGAGGGTTAACAGGCTGCCGATCAGCAGCCAGCCCGCCTCCAGAGCGCGGCGGCCGCGCAGGGAGATCGCCGCCAACGAAGCTGACACCGCACCAAATCCACCTAGAAATGCCCACAGCCGTATCGCCTCCAGCGTGGACTGAACGGACAGCGGACCTGCGGCGAGCCGCACTCCGTATGACGCCGCAATGACCATAGGGCCGGCGGACAATGCCAGGATATATCGAGCCGCCGGCTCCACCCCTAACGAGCCGGCAACTGACTGAAGTTTAAGGCTTGCCTTTGCGCTGCAGCCTCCCCCTCGCGTGATCGCCCATCCTCCCGCAGCCACCGCTCCGGCGGCCAGCGAGCCGGAGACCAGCAGCAGGGCTCCCGGACGATCCGTCCAATACAGACCCTGATTCAAGCAAACCCATACGGCGCTCAGCCAAACCGCCACCGTTACTCCCCAAGTCCACTGCTGCTTCACCACCTCCACTCCACCTTTCCTCTTCGAACAAGCCACTTTACTCCATTCATTGGCAAGTTTAAGGCAGGGTATTCTCTGAGGTTACGAGCAGCACGCTTAAGCAAATGTAAAAGTACAGTTATTTCCCGGTTTTGGGGGTCACTTTTCGAAAACAACTGCAAAAGTGCAGTCTATTTCCGATAAAAAGAGCGATTTCTTTGTGATCGCGCAAAATAAACTGTACTTTTACAGTTCAAGCCTCGTTTCAAGCTCCATCGCCCGATAATAACTGCATTTTTGCAGTTCATCCCCCTTTAGAGCTCCACGTCGGCGATCCCTACCGGCTAACGCCAAAAAAAACCGGTCAGGTATCCCCCGACCGGTTTACTCTATATCATTTTTCCTCCCCTGTCGCCAACGGCAGCAGGTCGCGGCAGGCCCGCTCCAGGTACGGATCGACGCGTAAAAAATCGCGGAACCCCGTATACTCCCGCCAGAGCTCCGCCCTATTCCCGCCGGCCGATTTGACGGCACGGATCAGGATGTTTTTCGGCGTATGCTCCATATCGATGAACTCCAGCAGCTGAGTTTTGTAGCCCATCACATCCAGCAGCTTGGCCCGAATCGCATCGGTTGCAAGCGCGGAAAAACGCTCCTTCAGGATGCCATGTCCCAGCAGCGGCTGCAATACCTCGTTTTGCACCTGGTTAAACAGCTCATGCTGACAGCACGGAACGGATAAAATGACCGAAGCTCCCCAGCGGACTGCTTTCTCCAGCGCGGCATCGGTTGCCGTGTCGCAGGCATGAAGCGTAACTACCATGTCGACTGCGCTTAGTTCGTCGTAATCGGCAATATCGCCGACGAGGAACCGTAAATCGTCATACTTTAGCTTGCGAGCTAACCCGCTGCAATGCTCGATGACGTCCGCCTTCAAGTCAAGTCCGACCACATTCAGTTTTCTTTGCTGTTGCACCGCCAAGTAATGATACAACGCAAACGTCAAATAGGACTTGCCGCAGCCAAAATCGACAATGGTCAGCGGGCGGCCCTCCGGCAAATGAGGAAGAACGTCCTGAACCATTTCGAGAAAACGATTGATCTGCTTGAATTTATCGTATTTTTTGGCGAGTACCTTACCTTCCGCATTCATAATGCCAAGTTCCACCAGAAACGGAACTGCGGTTCCTTCCTCCAGCACGTACTGCTTCTTCCGGTTATGGGTCAACGTCCCCAGCGGTTTGCGAGACGGCGCTTTTTTCAGGATCGTCACCTTGAACTTCTTGCTGATCAACACCTGATAATCGGCGTCCGCCGTACAAATCAGCCCTTGTCGGAACGTCTCCTCAAACAGCTTCGTTAACTCGTCCGCTAATGCAGTGGACGGAATATTCTGATGCAGCACCTTGTTCGAATAATGGTAAGCAAATTGATAGTGCAGGCTTTTTTTGATTTCGACCGGCTTGATCTGCACCTTGCTGTAGTCCGTTTCTCCCGTTTTGCGGCGGCCACTGATCGTTGCCGTGATGAGGGTACCCTGTTGCGCCAGTTCGTTCGCGAGTTTGTGCAGTGATTCCATTTCGTTTAACAGCTGCCTTTCTGCATAGGAGTAGTTATGATTTAAAAACGAACCTTCACTTCCGCAAGCCCCTCCTCGACTTCCTCGATCGGCAAACCGCCGGCCGAAAGGGTGTCGGGCGAAAGTGTCAGCAGCCTCTCATAGAATCCAGCCGCGTCCTCTTTAGTCGCATGGCCCTCCTCCAACAAACGATAGAGGGCATTCTCGGCCTGGTCGAACCTGCCTTCGGTTTCCTCCCAGTGCAGCACAAGCCATTCGGTATCTGGCGGCAGCCGATAGGATTTAAGTAGAGATTGCAGCTCGGAAATGGCGGCGGAGATGTCCCAGAGGGAGCGCTCCGCACCATGCAGCGCGGCAGTCAAGTACAGATGCAGTGATTTTAGCCATCGCAAAGCTCCTTCATCCGATTCGCCGGAGGTCTCGTACAGATCGCCCTCTTCTTTAAGCAGCCGGGCCAAGCTCTGCAGCTTGTCCGCCTCCACCTCGCCGCCGGTCTGAAACAGACGCACAATGTCTTGAGCGGACAGGTTCTCCAGCAGCTGAGAACTCAAGCGAAACTGCCCTTTAAACAGCTCGTCGAGGGCCCATAACGCCTCAACCTTCTTTTTCTGCTGCTTCAGCATAAACACTTTCCCCAATACTTCGGTCATTTCCTCGATCATCCTGACCAGGTAATCCCTTCGCAGCATGGTTCTCCCCCTTTCATCACGTGACCTTGCCCCTCCCTCTCCCCATCGGTCAAAATAAAAGCCGAAAACCGGAGTTCAGATGGAAGCTCCGGTTCTTTGGCATCAATTCGACTTCGTTGAAGAGGCGAAACGTTGTGCAATCACGCTATTTTTCACGCTTCTCGCTTCTCTTCCGTCACGCTGCGCAAAAAATCGGCGATGACAGCAGCCAGCTGCTCAGGCGCTTCATACATGCTCATGTGTCCTGCACCCTTAATGACGGCCTTCGTGACGTTAGGGCCTTCGGTGGTAAACAGCCGCGCCATCGGTACGACGGCGTCGCTTTCGCCAGCAACTAGCAGCAGCGGCAGCGGCGTATCCGCCATCACGTCCCGGCGATCGGGCCGCTCGCGCATCGCCAGCGCAGCCCCCGTAGCCCCTTGAGGCGGCGTTTTGTAACCAATTTCTTTCACGCGATCCACTTCAGGTACCAGCTTGGTGACATTTTCCGGAGAGAACAGCCCAGGTACCAGACCATCCACAAAGTGGGTGATCCCTTCGGATCGTATCTGTGAAACGGCCTGAAGCCGTTTCTCCTTCGCTTCCTCGCTGTCCGGGAATCCCGTAGAATGGATCAATCCGAAAGCGTTCAAGCGCGATGTATAACGCTGAGCCAATGACAAAGCGGCATAACCGCCCATTGAATGGCCCAAGAGCGTATATTTGGAAACGCCTAAGGCTTCCATGAGACCGGCGACATCGTCCGCCATTTGATCGATCGTATACGCGCCCATCGGCGCAGCAGTGGCCCCGTGGCCCCGAAGGTCAGGGGCAATGACCTGATATTGTTCGGCAAGCAGCGGCTGAACTTTCTCCCAGTAAGCGGAGCTGCCGCAGAAGCCGTGCAGCAAAACTACCGTTTCGCCCTGTCCTTGTTGTTCATAGGCGATCGTTGTTCCGTTGACCGTTATTTTGTCCATAACGCTACCCACTTTCATCCATATTTTAGAGGTTGTTCAAAAAATCATCTTTGGATCACGAAGCAGCTCATTGAAGGAAATCGGCATCGAATCTTGAATTCACCCGGGACTTCCGTTGCTCACGTAGATCTGTCTACGCTCCGCTACTCACTCCCTAGCTTCATCCAACCTTCTCACACAAACGCTGAAGCCGCGGCGCCCGCGATTTCATCGGCCATCTGCATGACCTTGTAAAGGGAGGTCATCTGCAACGTCCAATAAGGTTTTGGGCCTTTGACGTTGACGACGGCCGCGATGCTGTAGTGCCCTACCTCCGGCAGGCTCGCCCCGACGGATTGGGCCGGTTGCAGCGGCTGGCCGGATACCAGATAATACCCAACTGAATCCGACATGCCTAGGCAGGCATCGATGGCGATGATTACGCGACCTTCGGGAATCTCGGCCATGCGCCGCTCCAGATTCGTCGCGTCACAAGGCTCGCGAAGCGTCCCGATCACTTGTCCAAACCCCAAGTCTGTCAACTTGGTTCCTACAAGCGGACCTAACGCGTCTCCCGTAGACCGATCCGTACCGATACATAGAAAAGTAACGACATCACGGATATGCCGGGCGCGAATGCCTGCAAAAAAAACTTCCAGTTCTACGCCGCTCAGCTTCCTTCGGTTCAAGCCCGCCGCCGGCCATTCTTCCTGTTCCTGCATGACCTTGACACGCTCCCTCCCGGTATTCCGTACCCTGATTGTAACGCATCCGGACGGCCGATCGCAAAACTTCATGAACCTGCATCCCTCATGATACAATAGTTAATAACCCATAAACCGGAAGGATGAATAAGGCATGGATCTATCCACGAAAAACCAAGAAAATATTGAATACATGATCGAAGCAATCAAGAGTAAGCTGAAAATGGCCTCAGGAGCGGCGATGTCGGCGTCCGCGTTCCACGTTAACCAATATGACGATATCCGCGATGTTTATGACATTGTCATGAGCAAAGAGCGGTTAAGCATCTCTGAAGTCGAAGCCCTTGCCCAAGAGCTCGGGAGACTACGCGGTAAAGCCTAAGGCCGATGCTGCCTGAGCGTCGGTTAAGGTTCCAACCGAAAGACCGTTTCAGCTTGACCTACCTGCCAGCCCTCATCGTTCAAGATCGAAGACGGGAACGCTTCGCGCAACTTTCGCAGCGTTTCCTCGTTTTCGTACCCTAACTGCTCCAGCACGGACAACGCGATCATTCCCCACTCCTCTTCGGAACCATCCTGAATCTTAAACGTCACACCTACGCGCTCGCGACGCAAAGCAAACGCGTAAACCCCTTTGAACCCGCCTTTGGCGACGATATTCGGGTCGCTCAGCAAGATGGAGTCGATACGTCCGGTGCCAGCTACAAGCAGGGGATGGCGATTCATCGCTTCGGTAATGACCTTGGCCGCCTCGGCTGTAGCCGTATCCCCAATTAGATCCGGACAAGCCAGCTTCAAATAGGCGGTCGCCAAAGCGGATAACGGCAGCGCAAAAACAGGGAAGCCGCAGCCATCCGTTCCCAGCGAGATTTGGGCCTCGGGAATCCCAGCCAAGCCGGCCAGTGTCGCCAAAATTTCACGTTGGACCGGGTGATCGGGGTGATTATAGCTGTCCAGCGGATATCCCATCATTTTGCAGTAGGCCAGAACGCCTAAATGTTTACCCGAGCAATTATGATAAATCCGGCGATGTGCTCCACCCTGACGCAGCAGCCGCTCCTTGGCCGTCTCGTCCAGCGGAAGGCTTGGGGCGCATACCAGCCTCTCCTCGGCGAGTCCCGTCTTACTCAACAGGCTCTCCAGCGTACCAACATGCACCTCCTCGGCCCGGTGAGAAGCGGTCATGATGGCGATCTCCTCGTCCGTTAATCCATAAGCCCCTATGATCCCTGCGCGGATGCCCGGAAGCGCCTGAATCGGTTTAGCCGAAGAGCGGGTAAATACAGTAGCATGGGGATTCCCAGCCCGCCCGGCAATCCTTGCTTGTTCATCAATGATACAGATATGACCATAGTGGGCGCATTCCAGCAACCCCCCGCGATATTCATTCACCAGTAACGCTTCATTGTTGTTCATCTCATCGTTCTCTCCTTAATCCGGTTCCATTCCTACACAGTATAGTACAGTGAAAGCCCGCTGGCTATAGACCCTCCCGCACGTCTTCTTGGCGTATCGCCGGTATACGAAGCGAGGTTATCTGCGCAAACTATCTGTGGTTCAGAAGCGAACGAAGAGGAGGCAAAACCCTTTATGACCCAACCCGAAGACCAGCAGGAGCAGTATGTCTCCAAACAAATCCGGGCTGCCCAAGCCGGTGAATATCCCGAGCATAAAGACATTGACGAAGCCGAAAACGGATCCATGGTGAATGACATGGAGGACTTGATTCAACTAGGTGATGACATGGAGGCTATGAAAACGAGCCAAGAGGATCTAAAGCAAAGTGGCTTGTTGTCCGATCCGGAGCAATAGGCTGTTTACAAAAAAGCGTTGCCTCAAATTCCATAGGCAACGCTTCTAAGTCGTGTTCATATGATCCATAATCTGCTTAAGCTTCTCGGTTGCCCGTTTCTGGATCCGGGATACGCTCATTTGAGACATTCCCAGCTTCTGAGCGATCGTCCGTTGGGATTGTCCATCTTGAAAAGCCATCAGGAGAACCTGCTGTTCCTGCGTTTTCAATTGACTCAGCGCTTGCTGCAAATCCATCCGATTCTCCACCGCATCGTAATCGTCGGCATCCGTGCTGATCATCTCACCTAGCGTTGCGGCGCTTTCGTCCGGTGATAGCGGCGAGTCCAAGGACACGTAGTGATAACATTCTCGTCCAGCCAGCACCTCGACGGTTTCTTCGACCGAGAGCTCCAGATATTCCGCGATCTCCTTGATGTCAGGGGACCGCTCCAGTTTGACGGTAAGCTCATCGATCGCCTGCTGGACCAGCGCTCCCTTTTCCTTAATTCTTCGCGGTACTTGAATATACCAGGATTTGTCGCGCAGATAATTTTTCATATGCCCGATCATGCTTTTCATCGCATAGGGCTCAAACGGAATGCCTAACTCACTGTCGTACTGTTGAAGCAAACGAACCAGCGCCATTTCGCCCACCTGGTACAAGTCCTCATACAAATCCGGCCGATTGCGGGCAATTTTGCCGGCGGCCATTTTCACCATCGGATCGTATTTGCGTATTAACCGGGTGGCGATTTCATTATCTTTGGTTTGCTGGTACAGCCGAATCAATCGAGTCGATTCGTGGAATGACTCTTGGGGAGCCGTTCGGTCGGTCATACCTTCTCCTCGCTCTTCTGAAGCCGGCGGACCAACATGACCTTCGTTCCTTTTCCGGCTTGCGTCTCGACGCTGACGTCATCCATTAACGCCTGCATCAGATAGAAGCCTAGTCCTCCGATTGGAGCCTCGCTCAACTCTTTCTCGTGCAGCGTAACGTGACCCGCCTGCCCCCACGGTTCAAAGCTCTCCCCTTCATCTCTGACCGTAATCGACAAAGCATCCGTCAATACCTCGAACGTGATCTCCATTTTTCCAACTTCCTTCCGGTACGCATACAACACGGAATTGTTGCAGGCTTCCGACACCGCCACCTTCATATCTTCAATTTCCTCGTACGAAAATCCCATTTTCGAGGCTACGCCGTATAGATTCAACCTAACTATATCCACATATTCCGCTGTAGCCGGAAGGCTGATGACGATTCTCTCTACTTCCTCTATCATTAATTCTCGATCCTTTCCTTATTGGGAGTTCTCCTGCTCCGCGAAAAACTTAGCTATCCCGGTCATTTCAAATAACTTCCGGATATGATCCGGTACTTCCCGCACGTAAAACCTTGAGCTCATCCCTTGTCTCGCTTTCAAGATGGACAGAAAAATTCCAATCCCGGTGCTATCGATGTACTTCAATTCCTTCAGATTCAAGACTAAATCCGCGTCATCTTTGCCTACTAGCGGGTCCATCACCTTACGAAAGTCGGGAGCTACGGACAAGTCCAGCTCGCCGCGCAAGGATACGGTACAAATTCCATTCTCCAGTTGTGTCGTGGTGGAAAATTTCAAGCTTTTTCTCGTATTCATGAAATACTCTCCCTGGAATAGGTTTTCTTATAACAACATAACCCAGCTTGTCCGCCGCTGAATCAAAGTGATTTGCCCTCGCCGGGGGCACGGCTCCAAAGTGTAACCGAAAAAGTGAATATCGTACCGCTCTCTATCAACGGCTTCGTCTGAAGTTCGCCGCCCAACTGACTTACTAACTTCTGGCAAATAGCCAGTCCCAGACCGAGACCGCCATATCTCCTCGTCATCGTGGAGTCAAGCTGTGTGAATGGTTCAAACAAAAAGGACATCTTGTCCGCGGGAATACCGATCCCTGTATCGCTGATCGTAAAACTCAAACGGATCATTCCACTTTCGGCATGCTTTGAGCTTACGATGAGACCGATTCTTCCTTGATCGGTAAATTTGACGGCATTGGCCAGCAAATGAATCATCACTTTGCGCAGACGCCGAATATCGCCATAGAGAAGATCCGGAATCTGCTCATCAACTGCGAAGTACAGCTCCAACCGCTTGGCGACGATCTCTTGTTGGAACAAGGCAAGGATATCCCGCATCGATTCCCGTAGCGCAAACGGCGTTATCTCCAGACCCACCTTCTCTTGTCCCAGCTGACTAAAATCAAGGATATCATCAAACATCGACAATAAGGCGTGCGCATTATGGTAGATCAAACCAACGTACTTCTTCTGCTCGTCGGTCAACTCTGTCTCTAGCAGCAACTCGCTCAGCACGAACACTCCGTTCAGCGGTGTACGAATTTCATGGCCCACCATCGCCAGAAAATCCCGTTTAGCTTGTTCGCTGCCACTTGCATCCTTCATTTCAACGATATCCATACCATGCATTTATCGTCTTCCCTTTTCCGCGGTACGGTTTCATCAAGGAACAACCGGCTCATTGCCTCGCGGTCGAAGTCATGACTGCCGGTATTTAGCTGTTCCTCCAGCCATGCCTGCCTCGCTTCCGCCGATTCCTCCTGCACGTCAATCAGTCCGTCGGTGTAGAGGACCAAATGGCCCGGACCTTCATAATGCAGCGTCTGCGGATCGGTTTCAATGCCGTCAAACAAGCCTACAGGAGGCCCTATCTTATCGAGGCGAACAGCTTGTCCGTTCCCCGTGAACAGCATGGCTGGAGGGTGTCCGGCGTTCACGTAATCGATTTTTTTACGCCGGGTATCCACGACAAGATAAATGGCAGTGAAATAATATTGAATCAGCTTGCTCTCGATATGCAGCTGGATGAACCGCCGATTCAGCTCCTGGATTACTTTCTCGGGCTCCACATAAGTATGAACGGTGTCTTTCAGAACGGAGGAGATGAACATGCAGAATAAGGCCGAGGATATGCCGTGACCCATCATATCAAGCAAAATAACCGCATATTTACCCTCGCCTAGAGAATACCAGGAATATAAGTCTCCTGCCAGCTCATAGGAAGGCTTGTAAATGGCATCGATTTCGACTTCCGGATCGCGGATTGGAGAACTAAGAACCGCATTTTGGACAAGCGATGCCAGCTTTAATTCTTCCTGGATTCGTTGATCCCGGTTACGGTGCCAATCCTTCTCCAGCTTAAGTCTCAGAGCCAGCCGGATTCGCGCCATCAGCTCGACCTTGTTAATCGGTTTCGTCACATAATCGACGGCTCCGGCATCCAGCGCTTCCGCCAGCTTGTTGGAGTCCCCTACCGCCGTGACTACAATGATCGGAATCTCCCTCAAATGTTCAGAGCGCTGCAAGATCCGGCAAGCTTGGATTCCGTCCATCTCCGGCATCATAATATCAAGCAGAATCAAATCAACATCAGACGGACCGCTTTCCTCAACCGTATCGAAATCCTTTACCCCAAGCCTCTCAAACATGTCCCGTGCTGAAGTGACCGCAACGGTATTCCGGTAATTTTCCTTCTTCAAGATTTCACGAATGATTATGGTGTTTGTCGGATTGTCGTCAACGATCAATATTCTCATGTTAATCTCCTTAGTATGAGCTTGGACAATGAGTTATGTATAATGCAGCGATAAAAGAAAGAACGGGGCGCTTTCCCCGTTCCTTTAGACTTAATTCTATAAACATTACCCTGCCTAATCAAAATTGAAACGGCGGACCGGTGTAGCCATCCCGTGATCGCTTTAACTCCGGTACTTCTGCCAGACGTCTGCGGCAACATCCACCCACTTAACCCAGCCCGCCGGTTTGCGGTTTGCATCCTGAGACGGTAGTTCGGCATCCGCTTGATTCTGCCGAACCGGTCCATCCGGAGCTGTCGTAACTGCAGCCTGAGCCTTTCGCTTCGCCATCCGAGGACGGCTTGCGATTCGGCTGGCCAAGGCAGCCGAAACCTGCTTCGTCGCCAAAGTAACTTCGTTTAATACCTCGCCGGCATGTTGGACCGATTCCATAAGCGGATCGATTTGTTTCATTTTATGCTGGATATCGCCGGTCAAATCGTTCGCTTGCCGGACGACTTGCCGGACCTCAGTTCCCAGCTCGTCAACCGTTTTTTGCACCTCTCGCAGCGTCTCCGTTGTTGTCTGAAGCGAGCGCTCTGCTGCCTTCAGCGTTTTGACCAGGTATACGACAAGTAACACAAAAGCCGCCGCGGCAACCGCCACGCTGATCTCCCAAATCATGTATCGTTCCTCGCTTTCCGTCCGTTTGCGTTAAGCCTTCTTTCCTTAACTATACACGAAAATGTGCGGAAGAACAGTTGTTTCTTTAGGCGTTGTACCAAGACGAAAAACCGCTTTGTCCGTCCTCTGTAGACAGAGAACGAATCAAAGCGGCATGGATTTTCTTTATTTCAAGACGCTACCGCCATACATGAAGCGGTATACCCAGGAGCCGTCGAGTTGATCGACAATCACTCCTCCAGACTCCGTTGAGTAGGTGTGCAGAAGTTGTCCGTTGCCAAGGTAAATCGCCACGTGGGTAATCCGCTGGCTGAGTTTGTCGATCCCGGCATAAGACTTGGCCGAAGAGCCCTTATAGCTCATGAAGAAGACCAGATCGCCACGTTTCAAGTTGTCGATGCTGTACACCGCGGTGCCGTTATCCTTAATGTAATCCCCTTGTTGACGTGAATCTGCAGGAAGCGTAAGGCCTAGCGCATCCTTATAGGCTTGTCTTACGAAATCAGAGCAGTCAAACGTTGAAGTGTTACTGCGGCTTGAGCCGAATTCATACGGCGTACCCAGGTATTTCATGCCCGCCTCAATAACTTGTTCGATCTGTTGGTTAATTCCATTAGACGGTGCCGGAGCTGGCGTTGGCACGGGTTCCGGGGCAGGGGGAGGCGTAGGTACCGGAGTCGGTATTTCGGCTTGACCGTTGACTTCCAAATATTTCTCATTCGTGCTAACGTAACCTATCGTTCCATCGGCCGTCTGTACTTTATAGAAATACTCGTTGCTTTGTTCGAGGATCGTCAGCGAAGTACCCGTACGCAACATCGTGATCACATTCCCCGAGGTGGACGGCTGATCGCGCATATTCACGCCGTACGATACCGTGGCCGGCCAACCAAGCGTAGGCTGGGAAGGCGTAGGGGCAACCTTGTCGATCTGAAGGTACTTTTCATTCGTGCTGACGTAACCGGTCTGGCCGGCACTTGTCTGCACTTTATAGAAATATTCGTTGCTTTGTTCGAGAATGGTCAGTTGGGTGCCTTTGCTCAGCATATCGAGGACATCGCCCGCAGTGGAGGGTTCGTTTCGCATATTGACGCCGTAAACTACCGTAGCGGGCCATCCCAAATAAGGTTGCGATGGAGCGATAACTACCGTTTCTACCTGAATGTACTTGTCGTTAGCGCTGACGTAACCAACCGTTCCATCCGCCGTTTTTACTTGATAGAAATATCGGTTACTCTGATCCAATACAGTTACTTCGGAACCTTCGTTAAGGAATCCGATTACTTTGCCCGAAAGGGAAGGTTGGTCACGAAAATTGACCCCGCCAACAATATGACCTTTGGTTATCGTTTGAGCGGTTGCGGTTGCGGCCGCGGCCTGGTGAGGAACAGCTGTATAAGTAGAGAGAAGAATGGCACTCAACAATGTGATCGCTACGCTTCGTTTCATAGGTGATGTCCTGCCTCCTAATGTAAAATCTAGTTGTTATCCTTCGTTCCAACGTTCTCCTTTCTTTGGTCTTGTCCCCATTATATCCCTTGTCGAAAACAGTCTAAATCGGTCGAAGATCACATTGTCCGAAAGCGCATTCAAAGACATTGGGCCTAGTTTCCATTTATCAAAAATAGAGGCATGCGACCTATAAACTTCGACCTAAAACACACCGATGAAAACGCATTCTCGCGTTTAGAGGCTTGATTTTTGTAACAAAAGTACCTGATTACGCAAGACACCTAACGATTTTCATGATTATTCCAATTTATCCAATTGAACTATTTTCTAGGGATAAACACCCGGTTTTTAACGTAAAAAAGCCCAAGCGGGCAGACCTGGTAACTATTTCCTCGGTCTGCCCGCTTGGGTCTTGTATTACGACAATGGCTTGTCTTCTTCTGTGCTACCTTATGTAACCCGTAAAACGTATACGCGCCAAACGGGGCGCTTTAACCCTCTTTAGGCTCAACATGAACGTGAACATGCATCACGTTTTGCTTGCTTCTCATCCGTTCCTCTACTCGGTCGCTGATTTTATGGCTCTCGATCACTGTCAGTTGTGGATCGACTTCAATGACGACGTCAACCAGCACATGATTACCGTGAACGCGGGCTTTCAAATCTCTGATGCCTTCAACCCCTTGAGTTCTGGCAATGGTACTGCGCAGGTCACCCAATTCTTTCTCATCGAACCCGTCAGTCAAATTATGTGTCGATTGGCGGAAGATGTCCCAGGCGGTCTTGCAAATGAGCAGACCCACGGCAATCGCAGCCACTACATCCAGCCATGGCAGCCCGAATTGTGCCCCGATGATCCCGATGGCCGCCCCTACGCTCACCATAGCGTCCGACAAGTTATCTTTGGCTGCCGCCATCAGCGCCTGGTTGTTGATCTGATTGGCCAATCTCCGGTTGTAGATATAGACCCCGCCCATCGCCAGAGCACAAACTGCGGCTACAGCGGCCGAGAGAATGTCAGGTTGGCTATGCACACCTGCCGCTAACGATCGGATCGCGTCAAGGATCACTTGAATGCCGACCATCGCCATAATAAAAGAGGCAACCAACGCGGCGATCGTTTCCGCACGAAAATGGCCGTAAGCATGATCCGAATCCGGCGGTTTTTGCGAGATTTTAAGGCCGATTAGCACCGCAACGGAAGCCACGATATCCGTGAGGTTATTAAAACCGTCGGCCAACAGCGCGTTCGAATCAAAATAAAAACCGCTAAGCAATTTAAAGGCGGACAGCAGCAAATAAGCGGTTATGCTTACCCAAGCCCCGCGCTCCCCTTTTCGTATATCGTCGTAAATATCCAAGTCCCGCACCTCCAGACTTCTCCCCGAAGCCATTCAACAACATGTTCAAACCTAAAGTGGCTTTCCATGAAAAGCGTTTAATCATCGTAGCAAATAAACCCCGAGTAAGTCTAGAGAAACAGTGTTGCCTCCGGGAAAAGCAGCCTTCATCATTATTCCCGTTGTACGCGCTTTTAAAAACGTATAAAATAAGGACAGCCCCTTTTTACTTACGAGGAGATGATATCGGTGACGGAAGATAAAGAACCACGCAAAATCGATTTAGCCGAGGCGATGCGTCAAAAGCTTCAGCAGAAAAAACAACTGCAGCAAGCGGCAAATAAACCAGGGATGAAGGACAATCTTCAAACCAAGGCACTGAAGAGCCAAAATAATAAAAAACCGAACAATCAGCGCCGCCGGACGGGCGGTTCGTAAAAATCCCGGCAGCGCAAAGAAGCCGCACGGAGCAGGTCCTATGAGACCCGCCCGTGCGGCTTTTATTATTCGGCTTATCGCGGCTCCGTTAAACTTCTTCCGGATACATCGATTTCCGCAGGTTTTGGATTTCTTCGCTTTCCAGGTACTCATCGTAGGTCATGACGCGATCGATGATCCCGTTTGGCGTAATCTCAATAATACGGTTAGCGATGGTTTGAATGAACTGATGGTCATGCGATGTAAACAGAATCGTTCCGTCAAAGTCGATCAGCCCATTGTTGAGCGCCGTAATCGATTCGAGGTCCAAGTGGTTGGTCGGTTCGTCAAACAGCAGCACGTTGGCCCCGTTCAGCATCATTTTGGCCAGCATGCAGCGGACCTTTTCGCCCCCGGACAACACGCTCGCTTTCTTCAGCGCCTCTTCCCCGGAGAACAGCATCCGTCCAAGGAAGCCGCGCAGGAACGTTTCGTCCTGGTCGTTCGAATATTGACGCAGCCATTCAACCAGATTTAAATCGATACCATCGAAATAACTGGAGTTATCCTTAGGAAAATAGGCCTGTGACGTAGTAACGCCCCAGCTGTATTCTCCGCCATCCGCTTCTAGCTCGCCCATCACGACTTGGAACAACGTTGTTTTCGGTAGGCTGTTTGGTCCGACAAACGCGATTTTGTCGCCTTTGTTCACGACGAAGCTGGCATTATCCAGCACCTTATCGCCCTCAACGGTTTTGGTCAGCCCGTCGACCGTCAGCAACTGCTTGCCGGCCTCGCGCTCCGCTTTAAAGTTAAGGAACGGATATTTCCGGTTCGAAGGTCTCAGATCATCCAGGGTAATTTTATCGAGCTGCTTTTTCCGGGAAGTCGCTTGCTTCGATTTCGAAGCGTTCGCGGAGAAACGCTGAATGAACGCCTGGAGCTCCTTGATCTTCTCTTCCTTCTTCTTGTTGGCGTCCCGCTGCAATTGCAGCGCGAGCTGGCTGGATTCGTACCAGAAGTCGTAGTTACCGACATACATCTGGATTTTGCCGAAATCGATATCCGCAATGTGCGTACATACCTTGTTCAGGAAGTGGCGGTCATGGGATACGACGATGACGGTCCCCTCGTAATCCATCAGGAAGTTCTCAAGCCACTGGATCGATTCAAGATCCAAGTGGTTCGTCGGTTCGTCCAACAGCAGGTTGTTCGGACGTCCAAACAACGCCTGAGCCAGCAAGACGCGGACCTTCTCATTGCCGCTGAGCTCGGCCATCTTCTTATCGTGCAGTTCGCGTGGGATCCCTAGACCAATCAGGAGCGCGGCCGCATCCGGTTCGGCGTCCCAGCCGTTCAACTCAGCGAATTCGCCCTCCAGCTCCCCGGCACGCATACCGTCCTCTTCGGAGAAATCGGCTTTGGCGTACAACGCGTCCTTCTCTTTCATAATCGAATACAGTCGGCTGTGGCCCATAATGACCGTTTCCAGCACTGGATATTCGTCGTATTCATAATGGTTCTGCTTCAGGACTGCCATGCGCTCGCCTGGTGTCATAAATACTTCGCCTTGATTCGCCTCAATTTCACCGGAGAGAATTTTCAGGAACGTCGACTTGCCCGCCCCGTTCGCCCCGATCAAACCGTAGCAATTGCCGGGGGTGAATTTTATATTTACGTCTTCGAAAAGTGCCCGTTTTCCGTACCGGAGCGTTACACCGTTAGTGCTGATCATGTTAGGCATTACCATCCTTTTATCATAGTGAGTGCGGACTATCTCAAATAGTCGATACTACTGGCGTATTATATCATAGAATACCAGTGGAATTGAACCTAAAGCGCAGAAAGCCTTAAATCAACCCCCGTTATGCTCGTCTTCAGCCTCGGGGATCCGGCCGGGCACCTGCTAGGGTTGCCTACCTGAGTCACCTACCTGAATTACCTTCCTGAGTCACCTTCCTGAGTCACCTTCCTGAGTCACCTATCTAAGCCCCCTAAGACCATCCCTACTCCCTCTTTGCACGATTATCCCTTTCGTTCAGCGGGCTTGGTTTGAATGCAAATAAGTGGTAATTTTTTCTTGATATAAGAACATGTGTTTGGTATAATAAAATAAAGGGAACATACGTACGTGTTTCAGGATTTGGAGGAGAGCGAACATGGAAGTTAATGCGGGAACGGGTCTACATCTAATTAGCTGCTGTTATGACAGTGAGGAAGCCTGCATGGAGGCGTTAATCGCGATGAAGTGGCGAAACGGTTTCGTCTGCCCACGTTGCGGTTACACCCAGTGTACCCGCTTGAACTCCCGTCGAATCACCTTGTTCGAGTGTGGCAGATGCGGGTATCAAGCATCACCTTTGGTCGACACGATTTTTGAAAGAACACATCTTCCTCTCTTAAAATGGTTCCACGCCCTGGAGTTATTCCTGCTTCCAGATGGGATCTCGGCAATGCGGTCGAGCCAGGTGATTCGGGTCACCTACAAGACCGCCTGGTTCATGCTGCACAAAATCCGCCATACCCTCGGAGAATCCGATGCCTTAGAGCTATTGAGTGGAGACGTGAAGGTGAACTGTGACCGATATGGTGGGGATCCGTCCCGATGCAACCAGTTTCCTCATCCCGATGGCTTAGCAGTCGTGGCTGGATGTACGGTAACGGAGGCGGGAGAACCGGAGCAGGTGAAAATCCATCTGATCTCGCAAAAAAGAGGAGAAAGAATTGTCCATCGTCACGAACTCGTTGAATTTATCAATCGACAGGTAGATATTCCTACGTCGATTGTTCAGTCGCCGACGCTGGCATTTAAGCTGTATATACCCTTGCGGAGAGTGGTAAGAGAAGCGTGGGATTCACTTAAAAGTACATATGTTGCCTTGGGACCGAAATATCTGCAGTCGTACTTGAACGAGTACACCGGACGCCGCCAGCTGCGCCGGCCCGGTGCGGAAGAAGAAGCGAGGCTGCAGAAGTTGCTGTGCCTGTGTATGGCGATTCCAGCGATTTCTTACCCTAAGCTGATCGCACGCCAATCGAATCCTCCTTTTCCGATTGCGGCCTAATCGGGCGCCAAGCGAACCAGCCATACGGAAAGGGTTGAGTAACTGTAACTGCTACTGCAACTACTACCTGATCAAACGGGATAATCTTGCAAAGGGGGCGCCAGATAGCTAAAGACAGCTTCAGGTAGCTACATACAGCTACATACAGCTACATACAGCCCCAAATAGCTAGGTACTGCTTCAGATAGCACCATACAGAAGCGTGCAGCCCCCTGCCAATCATAATTATTTGAATCGTCCGCTCAACTGCGGAATTCTCTCCGTATCAACTAGCGGGGTCGAAGCCATCGGATGCGGCGTTAGATGAGGTAACCGCAAGGTTTCCCCATGATGCAGAAGCCGTATCTTGTCTTCGGAAATGTCTCGCCGCTTCCGGTCCGCCTCTAAGCGGTCAAGCGCCTCCCGAGCCGTATCATCGGCCAGTCGGAACGTGCCGTAGTGCATCGGAATCATCAGTTTTGCCCTTACATCCACAAACGCCTGCAGCGCCTCCTCCGGCGTTGTATGCTGGCTTGTCATAAACCACTCCGGCTCATATGCGCCGATTGGCAGCAGCGCCACATCAATTTCATAGCGGCTCCCGATCTCGGCGAAACCGCGAAAATACCCGCTGTCCCCGGCAAAATAGATGACCGGCGGCTTCGAGTCGGCCGGGCTCTGCGCCGACTCCAAAACATACCCGCCCCAATGCGACGTATTTGTATCGAACGGCGTACGACGCGTCCAGTGTTGGGTTGGCACGAACGAGATGTCGACTTCCCCAATCCGCACCCGCTCCCACCAACTCATCTCCTGGACGCGTTGGAATCCTTTGCGCCGCAGTTTTCTCCCGAGACCGACTGGCACCAAAATGGTGGTATCGCTGCCGTATAAGCGACGGATCGAAGCCATGTGCATATGATCGTAATGGGAATGGGAAATCAGGATGACGTCGATCCGCGGCAATTTGTCGATCGGAACGCCCGGTTCACATAACCGGCGCTGGAACCCCATGCGCATTGCCCATACCGGATCCGTCACGAGATTAAGTCCTTGATACTGAATGAGAAACGTGGAGTGGCCAATCCAGGTCATCGTCGTCTCCACGCGGTTTTGATGCAAGTAATCGAGCTGCGGTGGCTTATTAGGAATGACGTAGGAATAATCCTTCCTTTTTCTGCGGCGTTCTTCCCGCCATTGTCTGAACTGCTTCAACGTTTTGTCAGTACTTACGTTATCGATGTTGTTGTAGCGCGTTCTTCTTGGCATCGCTCCGGTTGCTCCTCTCCGCATTTCTTTCGCTTTTTTCCTATTTTAGAGTAATTTCGGCGGCAAACCAAACTTCATTTTTTAATCGGCACGGTCCTTATATTTCCAGGCATAAATAAACAGGAATGCTACTGCCCCGATAACAACGAGTTCCGGCGCCACCATCACCATAAACCACTCCATCGCCTTCACCCTTTCCCCGGTGAGCTACCGCGTACGTATTTGGCATCAAACAAAAATAGTCGCATCAGCAAAAACAAAGAAGGGATTAGGATGCACAGTCCTGCAACAAAAGCAGTAATCAAGGCGACGGCCATCGTCTCGTTCGTGAAGCTTTCATAGATGCTGACCTGCTTATAGAGAATATAGGGTAGGTGGCTACGGCCATATCCGTACCAAGCAAACGCAAACTGCAGCATGACCAGCAGGAACGACCAGCCTAACCGTCGCTTTTTCCATACCAACGCAACGGCTACCAGGAAACAAACGAACGAGGCGATAAACATCCACGCTACCTCCAGCATATGAGAGTAATGCTCCGGATTTTGCCGATTGATCTGAAAAAAGGCGAATACACAGGCCAAAATCGTCGGCCCACTCCACAGCAGCGCATAGCCACGCAGCACTTCGAATGCCCGTAGATCCCCTGCTTTATCTGCGTAAAACGCAAGAAACATCGCCGAAATGTACAACACAGATACAAGCGCCAGCACAATAACCGACCAGGTATATGGATTACCAAAAAAAGCTACCCAGTCCAAAACCACCTTCCCCTCGACTTCACCGATGATTCCGCCCTCCGAAATCGCCAGAATCGTCGAAAGGGCAGCCGGAATCAATAGGCCCGTCGCCCCGTAGATCCCCATATAGGTTTTGTTGTTTGCCTTGCTGCTGCCGTAAGTGTTGTAAGCGTAATAGGCCCCCCGCAAAGCGAGAAGTACAGTGACCAGACTGCCGGGAATCAGCAATGCGGTGCCGTAATAATAGGCGGAATCCGGGAAAAAACCGACCAGACCTACAACAAAAAAAATTAAAAACACGTTGGTCACTTCCCACACCGGGGACAGATAGCGCTGAATGATATCGTGAATTTTATTCTCATGCCCTGTAAGCACGCTGTAGTAGCTGAAAAATCCTGCCCCGAAATCGACGGAAGCAACGATTAAATATCCGAAAAGGAACGTCCACAGCACCGTGATGCCTACTAGTTCGTAGCTCATTGTCCGTTCCCTCCCTCGAGCCCGGCTTGTCGCAACTCCGTTAACGCGTCCTTGTTCCGGAACATCCGGGACAATACGAGAACGCAGGATAGGCACAAGACCAGATACAGAACGGCAAACAACAGCAGCATTGGGCCGACGCTTTCCGAAGTGGTAGCCGCCTCACCTACCTTCATATATCCGCGGATAATCCAAGGCTGACGGCCGAACTCGGCAAACATCCATCCTAGCTCAATCGCCACCATCGCTAACGGGCCTAGCGCCAAAATACCGATCAGAAGCCACACCGGATAACCTTTTTGGCCGCCGGGCAGGTAGCGCCGCAGCAGATACAGGAATGGAATCAGGACGAGCAGCGCCCCAATCGTAACTTTGAGATCAAACATATAATGGATCAACAAAGGCGGGCGGACATCCTCCGGAAATTCCTCCAGCCCGATCACCCGGGTGTTCGGCGAGTTTCCAGCGAGAATGCTGAGCGCATACGGGATTTCCAGTGCGTATCTGACGTTCCCCGCCTCATCCAGCACGCCGCCGTAAATCAATGGAGCCCGCTCCATCGTTTCAAAATGCCATTCCGCGGCGGCTAGCTTCTCCGGCTGGTACTTGGCCAGAAATTTACCCGAGAAGTCACCGATCATAGCCGTAGCTAGGGCAAACACGAAGGAGGATACCACCGTCAGTTTAAGCGCCTTCTTGAAGTAGGCGTGGTCCCGTCCGCGCAGCAGGCTGAAAGCGGCGATGCCGGCTAGAAGGCCGGCACTGACGGTATATGAGGAAGCCAGTACGTGCGCAACTTTAGTCGGCGTTGCCGGATTGAACATCGCTACGAGCGGCTGGAAGTCAGCAATGACACCGTTCTTGAGAGTAAACCCCTGCGGCGTGTTCATAAAGGCGTTTAGCGTCGTGATGAAAAACGCCGACGCGGAGGAGCCGATGGCCACCGGAATCAGCAGGAGAAGATGCAACAGCTTGTTGTTGAACCGATCCCAAGTATACAGGTAGATACCAAGGAAAATCGCCTCCACAAAAAAAGCGAACGTCTCCATAAACAACGGCAACGCGATCGCTTGCCCGGCGACCCGCATAAAGGTCGGCCATAACAAGCTCAGCTGCAATCCGATTGACGTTCCGGTTACGACCCCTATTGCCACGGAAATGACAAAGCCGCGAGCCCAACGGCGGGCCAGCAAAGTATAGTGCGGATCGGAGGCGCGAATTCCTCGCCATTCTGCTAACGCGATCATCAGCGGGACACCGACGCCGATCGATGCAAATACGATATGTACAAACAAGGTCAGTCCGGTAAGCATCCGGCTTAACGTGACCGGATCAAGATTTGTCATGACGAAGCTCCTTCAAGAAAAGTAATGGAGAAAACGGATAACGCTTTTAACAAAGGCGTACATCATAATCACGGCCACGATGAGACATACGATCGCCAGGGTTCGCTCTTGTTTCTGGAACATGCCACAGCCTCCTTGCCAATCTAGTGTGTCGCGGATGTTCCTTTTTATTCCTTCTGACGCTTGGGCAAAGCGGTGCATTGAGGTACAATAAAGTGGAAAGGAGATGTGGACATTTTATGAAAATTGTATTTATCGAACCGACCCCTAGTCCAAATTCCATGAAGCTGCATCTGGATGAACGTCTGGAGCCGGGGATTCGGAAAACATATACACTGGAAAACGAACGCTCTGCCCCGGCCTGGATCCGCGGGTTGCTGCATATTCCCGGAGTAAAAAGCGTGTTCCATACCGCTGACTTTGTTGCCCTGGACCGTAAGGGAAACGCTGATTGGGCGGCCATTCTGTCTGATGTTCAGAAGCAGTTCGGTCAGGAAGGGGTCGAATCGGCTTGGAGCCCCGAAGGCGGGGAAACGTCGGGATACGGGGAGGCACAGGTGTTTGTGCAGTTCTTCCGCGGTATCCCGATGCAAATTCGGGTGAAGGCGGGAAACCGCGAAGAGCGGATTTCGCTGTCCGAGCGGTTTGTGAACGCCGTAACGGAGGTAGCCAGCGCCACGCTGATCAAGGAGCGCAAGCTCACCGATTACGGCGTGCGCTACGGCGAGTTGCCTGACATTGCCCGCGAGATCGAGCAGGAGCTGGAAGCGGCGTATCCGCCGGAGCGGCTCAAGGGGATCATTGCGCAAGCGATCGCCCACGGCCGCAGTGAGACGGAGTTCGTCGAGCAACGGCGCGAGCTGACTCTGGACGAAATCCGCGCGCGGATGCAGGACCCGGATTGGCGCGTGCGTTACGCCGCGCTGGAGGCGTTGCAGCAGCCGGGCGCTGAGGCGCTGCCGCTGCTAGGGGAGGCGCTACGCGACCCGCAAATGCAGCTCCGCCGGCTCGCCGTCGTGTACCTCGGCGATCTGCGGACGCCGGAGGCGATGGAGCTGCTGTTCGAGGCGCTGCGCGATGCCTCCGCCGCCGTGCGCCGCACCGCCGGCGACACGCTGTCCGACATTGGCGATCCCGCGGCCACCGGGCCGATGATCGCGGCGCTGTCGGACAGCAGCAAGCTGGTCCGCTGGCGTGCGGCCCGCTTCCTGTACGAGGTCGGCACTGACGATGCCTTAGAATCCCTGCGCGCAGCGGTGGATGACCTCGAGTTCGAGGTTGGTCTACAAGCGCGCATGGCCGTCGAGCGAATTGAATCCGGCGAGCAAGCCGCCGGAACCGTCTGGCAGCAAATGGCCGGCCGCGATCGAGGAGAAGGCAAATCACTCAGCTAGTCGTTTCGCTGGATTTATTTTGACCACTTGTCATTAATTTGACATTGCCTGGCCATCCCCCATGCGCTATACTTTGAAAATGTAAAATTTCATATGAACCTCATCATTTCAAGGTGAGGTAGAGGTCGCGATTGTGAAGAGTACACCGGAGGAGGCGTGAGAAGCCGCCCGCGATACCGGTCGAAAGGCACCGTCGCCGAAGCTTGGCTGCTCGCTTCTGTAAGCACTCGGGCTGGGGCTGTTTCCGAAAGGGACAGAACTGTCACGATATTCCCGTCACCCGAGGGATATCGTGTTGAGCTATCTTCATGGAATGGTGCGGATTTACGGTATAAATATGGCCGCGGAGTCCTTTCCGCGGCCTTTTTCTATGGAGCTCAAGCAGAACCGTCGGCGCATCGGAGACGGGTTACGGGGAAAACTATGAGCTTAGAAGGAGTGTTACACCCATGAGTAAACAACATCAAACGACGGACGAACGGCTTCAGCCGGGACTGAAGGCTCGCCATATGACAATGATCGCCTTGGGCGGCTCGATCGGAACCGGTCTGTTTCTCGCAAGCGGCGGCGCGATTGCCTCGGCAGGACCCGGAGGCGCGTTACTCGCTTATGCCGCCGTCGGCATCATGGTCTATTTCTTGATGACCAGCTTAGGCGAGTTAGCTACCTATATGCCGGATTCCGGCTCGTTCGAAACGTATGCTTCCCGCTTCGTCGATCCCTCCCTGGGCTTTGCGATGGGTTGGAACTTCTGGTACAACTGGGCGATCACCATCGCGGCTGAGCTGTCCGCCGCAACGCTGATTATAAAATACTGGTTCCCCGACAGCCCCTCGCTTCTCTGGAGCGTGTTATTCCTGGCCTTGATCTTCCTGTTGAACGTCCTTTCCGTAAAGGGCTACGGTGAATCGGAATATTGGTTTGCCATGATCAAAATCATCGTCGTCATCGTGTTCCTCATCATAGGCGTACTCATGATCTTCGGAATCATGGGCGGCGAAGCGGTTGGCTTTTCCAACTTTACGTTAGGCGATGCTCCGTTCCACGGCGGCTTCTTCACAATCCTCGGCGTATTTATGGCCGCCGGCTTCTCGTTCCAAGGAACGGAAATGGTTGGTGTTGCCGCCGGAGAAAGCCATAACCCGAGAGAGCATGTGCCTCGCGCAATTCGGCAAGTGTTCTGGCGGATCCTGGTCTTTTATATTTTGGCGATTCTCGTAATCGGCCTGCTGATTCCTTACACCAATCCGAACCTGCTGCAAGGCGGAATCGAAAACATCGGCGTCAGCCCGTTTACGTTGGTATTCGAAAAAGCGGGATTGGCCTTCGCCGCCTCCGTCATGAATGCCGTCATTCTGTCATCCGTGCTGTCGGCCGGCAACTCCGGGATGTATGCCTCCTCGCGGGTGCTGTATTCCCTGGCCCTGCGCGGGAAAGCTCCAAAGTTCCTGGCGAGACTGAACTCCCGCGGTATTCCGATGAACGCGCTCTTCATGACAACGCTCGTCGGCATGGTCGCTTTCTTCGCCTCGTTGTTCGGCGACGGCGTAGTTTATAACTGGCTGCTTAACGCTTCCGGCATGTGCGGCTTCATCACTTGGCTGGGTATCGCCATCAGCCATTACCGTTTCCGCAGAGCCTATGTGGCCCAGGGACGGAACCTGAACGACCTGCCTTACAAAGCGCGTTGGTTTCCGTTTGGCCCACTCTTTGCTTTTGCCCTTTGCTTCGTGGTTATTCTGGGGCAGAATGTAGCCGCTTTTACCGGCGAAACCATTGACTGGTATGGCGTCGCCGTATCCTACATCAGTATCCCGCTGTTCCTGTTGGTCTGGCTCGGCTATAAATGGAACAAGAAAACGAAGGTCATTCCGCTACAGGAATGCGATCTCGAGGTACACCCCGTGCATACCCGGTCATAAACACTAAAAAACGAGCAAGAGTCCTGACCCATGTCATCGACTCGTGCTCGTTTATGATGTTTACTCCCAGTGGATCTCAACTCGCAAATCCTCGGTTCCTTCTAAGGGCTGCATTAAATAACGGATATTCTGGATGCCAAGGTCGTATAACCCTGCTAAGTCCTCTAAGAGCTGCTGATCTGAGCCGGCATAACGCACGGTTATCGCGCTTTTCCCGGCTTTCAATCCATTCTTGACCCGGTCCGCCAGCCCTTTGGCATTGGATACTGCCGCGTCGGCATCATACAAGTCGTATCCAAGCGTCGTTTTCAGAGCAAGATAAGCTTCTTTCTTCACCCCGCCCGCCTCGATCAACGCTTGGAGTGTCGTTAAATAAGGCACGGACGCTAAGGGATAATCCGCTGCAACCCAGATATGATCCTTTCGCATCTGTTCATCCGTTCGCAAATAATACGTATAGTTGACCCGCTTGGGTACATCAGGGACCGGGTCGTCCCAGGTCGTGTCCAGATGGTACCAGCGGTTGTCGAGACGTACAAGATTCCACGCATGCAGCTGATCTCCAGCCGTTCCTTCAACCAAGCGGTTCTCGATACCGGCTTCTTTCAACAGCTCGTAAGTCAGCAAGGCGTAACCTTGACATACCGCTTCGCCGGTTTTGAGCCCTTCATAGGCTGTATATTTCTGCAAATCGGTGTCATATTTTAAGTTCACCACGACATAATCGTGAATGGCTTGGATTTTCTGATGCGCATTCATGCCCGGTTCGATCAGCTGCTTCAGAATCTCCTTCACCCTTTGGCGCACGTAAGCAGTCTGCTGAGCCGTTTCGCGGTAATGGACCTGCAACGTAATTTTGGCCGAACCCGTGGTGCCCCGCCAGGAGTAGACGTAACGATCCACGATATATTTTGTATAAGGATCGGCATCAAGCGCGTTGTAAACCGCCTGCTTCAGCTGCTTCTCCAGATTTTTGGTTGAACCTTTATATTTCAATGTTATGGTTGTACTCCGCGCCTCCATCCCTTCCGCTAACTTCGTTTGAAGTTGTTTGGAGGTAGTGACCGTAGCTGGCTCTGTTGCTGCATGTACCGGGACAGCAACCCATCCGATTGGTTCAGATCCCAGCAATAATCCACCGATCACCCCGGTGATGAGCCACCCCTTTGAAAGTTTCCCGATTTTCTTTCCCATCTGGCTTCCCTCACCTTCCGGTCAAGCTGCATAAAGTGTTCTTTAGCCGGCCTTTCAAGCCCATTGTAACACAGCCGATCCCGCAAAGGCTTTCTAGTTTTGTCGAACGAAAGGAGAGCTTCGGACAAATCCCAAAACGGCGATTATTCGCAAAAAAGACGTCATTCTGACGCCTAAATTTCACATTCAGCTTCTACAAATAGAAGCCCGTCTTATGTATAATAAAAAATATCGACTTGTGACTTATATCATTGCGCCATAATGCAGACGTCCATAGGAATGGAGAATAGATCGGATGACTATCGTGAATATTTCGGATATATCCGTGGAATTGTTTATTGCCGTTATGTTTTTTTTGCTTATTGTTGCCCCTTTGGTCAGCCTTGGTGTGCTGAGATTGTTTCAAGGACGCAAGCGATCCGGCTTTACTTTGATCGGCAGCGGCGTGTTGGGATATTTCGTCTTTCAGCTGGTTGCCGGGCTGTTTAGTTAAGACTCCGTACGATATAAACGTAAAAAAACGGCGATACAGGTCCTGACCTGTATCGCCGTTTTGCTGTGTAATTATTTGACGGCTGCGGCGGTTTCATGCTCCATGCTCTCGATAAACTTCTCACAGTCGATTGCGGCCATACAACCGCTTCCCGCAGCGGTGATCGCTTGGCGGTAGCGGGTGTCCTGCACGTCGCCGCAAGCGAAAACGCCAGGGACGTTCGTCTCGGAAGTGCCGGGCTCCACCACGATATAACCGTTCGCGTCAAGATCGATTTGCCCACCCAGGAACGAGGTGTTCGGATGATGGCCGATCGCCACGAATACGCCGCTGGCCGTAATCACTTCCTCTTTACCTGTCTCGTTGTTACGCACCTTCAGTCCGGTAACTCCGTTCTCGCCGGCGATGACTTCAAGCGGCGTACGATTCAGCGCGATCTCGATCTTCTCATTCGTGCGCACACGATCCTGCATGATTTTAGAAGCACGCAGCTCGTCGCGACGGTGCACCAGCGTGACTTTCGAAGCAAAACGGGTCAAGAAACCGGCTTCCTCCAACGCAGAGTCGCCGCCACCTACCACGATGATCTCCTTGCCGCGGAAGAAGAATCCGTCACAAGTTGCGCATGTGCTTACGCCACGCCCAACGTTCGTCTCTTCGCCCGGGATGCCCAGGTATTTGGCCGTAGCCCCCGTAGACAATACCAGCGTCTCCGCGACGAGCTCGCCTAGCCCTTCCACTTGAAGCTTGAACGGGCGCTGACTCAAGTCCACGCTGTTCACCCAACCCGTGCGAAATTCGGCGCCAAAACGTTCAGCTTGTTTACGCATATTATCCATCAATTCCGGGCCCATGATCCCTTCCGGGAACCCCGGGAAATTTTCCACTTCAGTCGTCGTCGTCAATTGACCGCCAGGCTGCGGACCCTCGATAATCAGCGGATTCATGTTGGCGCGGGCCAGATAAATCGCGGCGGTCAACCCTGCCGGGCCTGTGCCGATAATAATAGATTTGTACATATCCTCAAACCCCTTCAAATGGATTCATCTCAAAAATTAAGAATCATGATTGCTTGATTCTAATTATGTGAAGACGACGGCATCCTGTCAATCTGTGTATCCGAAGGGTTCGGTGAAGGTTAAATGAAGGAATGATGAAGGGGCGCTTCACTGTCCAAGGATGAACATCATTACCGTAGCAGTCGCAACCCGTTCAGAATAACCAGCAGGGTACTGCCCTCGTGACCGACCACGCCCAGCGGCAGCGGAATGCCTGCAGCAAAGTTGCTTACGATTAGCATCAGGATGACCGCTCCAGCAAAGGTTAGGTTCTGCTTCACGATCCGCCGGGCTCGGCGAGCAAGCGAGATCGTCTCTGCGATCCGCTCAATGCTGTCGTTCATCAGCACAACATCCGCCACCTCCAGCGCTGCACCGCTGCCGCCGCCGCCCATAGCGATGCCCACGGTCGCCGCAGCCAGCGCCGGCGCGTCGTTTACTCCGTCGCCGACCATCGCGACGCTGCCGTAACGCTCCCGCAGCGCCTTCACGTGCTCGACCTTCTCCTGCGGGAGCAAGTCGCCGTACACGAGGTCGACGCCGATCTCCCCGGCCAACGCGTTCGCGGTCACGCCGCGGTCACCCGTCAACATGGCGACGGTGAGCCCCAGTTCGTGCAACTGGGCGATGGCCGCCTTGGCTTGCGAGCGAACCTCGTCGCGGAGCGCGATCAAGCCGGCGTATTCACCGTTCCGCTGAATGGCGGACACGGTATGACCTTCGGCGATCCAGGCGTGAAGCTGATCTGCCATCGGCTGAGGCAACATCGAATCACCCTCGTCTACCTTGCCTACCCGCCACGTGGCGCCGAACACCTCCGCTTCGATGCCCCAGCCGGGCAGCGCTCGCAGCTCCTCCGCCCCGCGGAGCGGGACCCCTTCGGCCTCCGCCTTGCGTACGATTGCCTTGGCCAGCGGATGCTCCGACAGGCTCTCCGCCGCAGCGCAGGCCGCAAGCACCTCCCGCGGGTCAAAGCCCACTGCGGTGTAGAGCCCTGTCACTACCGGTGAACCCTCCGTCAGCGTTCCGGTTTTGTCGAAGGCGACGACCCGGATGCTGCCGAGATGGTCCATATGAGCCCCGCCTTTAAACAACACGCCTTTGCGGGCGCTCTTCGACATCGCCGATAACATCGCCGGCATCACCGACGAGACGATGGCGCAAGGTGATGCGACGACGAGAAACACCATCGCCTTATAGAAGGCAAAGGACCAACTCCAGCCGACCAGCAACGGCGTGAGCAAGATTAACGCCAGCGTGGCGGCCACGATCGTTTTGGCATAAATCCCTTCGAGTCGTTTGATGAATCGCTGGGTCCCCGGAACCTCCTGTTGAGCTTGCTCCACGAGGGTGATGATCTTCGAGAACAAGGTGCCTTCCGCCGGACTGGATACCTCGACGTATATCGCGCCTTCTCCGTTTAGCGTCCCGGCATACACACCGTCACCCGGTTGTTTATCCACCGGGATCGATTCGCCGGTGATCGCCGATTGGTTCACCGCAGAGCTCCCGGTTCGGATCGTTCCGTCCGCAGGAATTACCTCACCTGGTTTGACCAGTAGCAGATCGCCAACTGCCAGGGCTTCCACCGCTACCTCCTCCACCCCGTCTCCGCTGACACGTAATGCGGTTTCCGGCTTCATCGCGATTAGCGCAGAGATATCCTTGCGGCTCCGGTCGCTGGCGAACGATTCCAAAGCACCGCTCAAAGCAAAGATAAAGATCAGCATCGCGCCTTCGTTCCAGTAGCCGATTGAGGCCGCACCAAGTGCTGCAGCGATCATTAACAGATTGACGTCCAAATCCCGCTCTTTCACTAACGTGATCAAGCCTTCCCGAGCTTTTACGTATCCTCCGACCGCATACGCGGCAATATAAAGAGCCATCGACACCCATGGCATCGCTTCTTGCATCCCCCAGGCCCAGGCTGCAAGCATCAACCCGCCGCTGCCTAACGCGAGGAGCATCTCCTGATGACGTAACAGACGCAACCAATCGAACCGACGTTTCCTGCCCGGGTTGGGCTGATTCGCTGACTTTTGGATCTCGCTTAACGTTCTTCTATGCACAGCTTCCATGACGAACTCCTCCTTTTAAGTCACTTGCGTTGAGAATGAAAATTATTGTTAACCCCCTAAAAATGGCGCAAGCTGCCCCGGGATCTTCCCGGAGCAGCTCACAAATGAGAACGATAATCATTTTTGTATCAGGACAATAATTTTGGCTTAGTGAAACTTTACTTTTATTTTATGCCAATTCTCCCGTCTTGTAAACACCCCACCTTGCCCCATCCAAACGCAAAAAAAGCCGCTGACCGGGACGGATATCACCGTATTCCCGATTCAGCGGCTTCAGTATAATAGCGGATTAGGCCTGGCTGGCGGCGATCGCCTGCTCCAAATCATAAAGGATGTCGTCGATCGACTCCGTCCCCACGGATAAGCGAATCAAGCCCGGTGTGACGCCGGCGGCCTGTTGCTCCGCTTCTCCCAACTGTTGGTGCGTGGTGCTGGCCGGGTGGATGATCAGCGACTTGGAATCGCCGACGTTGGCCAAATGCGAGAACAACTTCACGTTTTCGATCAGCTTGCGCCCGGCATCCACGCCGCCGCGGATTTCAAACGTAAGGATGGCGCCTTGGCCTTTCAGCAAATATTTCTGCGCAAGTTCGTAAGATTCGTGACTCGGCAGCCCGGCGTAGCTGACCCACTCAACCTGTTCATGCGCTTCCAGGTACTGCGCCACTTTCAAAGCGTTTTGGCTGTGGCGTTCCACGCGCAGATGCAAAGTTTCAAGCCCTTGCAGCAGCAGCCAAGCATTAAACGGAGATAACGAAGCGCCCATATCACGCTGCAGCTGAACGCGAGCTTTAATGATGTATGCCAGCGGACCAACCGCTTGTGTGTAAACGACGCCGTGATAACTTGGATCGGGTTCGGTCAGGCCCGGGAATTTGCCGCTGGCAGCCCAATCGAACTTACCGCTGTCCACGATGATGCCGCCGATCGAGGTGCCGTGTCCACCGATGAATTTGGTTGCCGAATGCACGACGATGTCCGCACCGAAGTCGATCGGACGCAGCAAGTATGGGCTTGGGAACGTATTGTCGACGATCAGCGGAATGCCATGCTCATGGGCAATCGCGGCTACCGCCTCGATGTCCAGCACATCGCCCTTCGGGTTGCCCAGCGTTTCGGCGTATAACGCCTTCGTCTTGTCCGTGATCGCGGCGCGGAAGTTTTCCGGATTCGAGGAATCCACGAACTTTACGTTAATGCCCAGCTTGGGCAGCGTTGTCGAAAACAGGTTAAACGTACCTCCGTACAGCGTCGTGGAAGAAACGATTTCATCGCCCGCTCCGGCGATGTTCAAGATGGAGAAAGTGATCGCTGCCTGGCCAGAGGCCGTTGCGAGCGCCCCAACGCCGCCTTCAAGCGCAGCCACGCGTTTCTCGAACACGTCGTTGGTCGGGTTCATAATCCGGGAATAAATGTTGCCGAATTCCTTCAAACCAAACAGGTTAGCCGCGTGCTCGGTGTCCCGAAAACCGTAGGACGTCGTTTGATACAGTGGAACCGCCCGGGAGTAAGTAGTGGGGTCGATCTCCTGACCCGCGTGGATCGCCAGTGTTTCTGGGGCATATTGACGCTCTTCAGACATTGATAATTCCTCCTTTAAGATGTTGTTCAAAAAAATCATCTATCCATGATGAAATTTTGAATTGGCACTTTATCGTGCAGAGTTTTTTCATATTCTCTCACATCTCATGGAATTTGAAAATAGGAAATCCGATAATTTTTATATGAATTACTCAGATTGAGCTATCCAGTTGATATTTGCGGATAAAATACGCATCCTCGAACGTTGGCGCGCATTCCCTTAATCCCGGGAAAGGGGGATCCTGCCCTACCAACTTGACATAGATTCCTCCCGACGTTTCCCGAAACTCGATCAAGCCCGCCTCCGGACAACGGTCGAATTGCTCGCGCGTTAGGTTCCCCTCCCAAAGCGGGTAGGGAAGATCCGCTAACCAGGACGTTCTGCCTCCGTAAAAGCGTACTTTTCCCCGATCCAGCCAAAGCACGTGATCGGCCGCCTCCTCCCATTCGCTCAGCTCGTGTACTGCCGCTATCACCGTTCGCCCTTCCGCATATCGGTTCAAGTAGGTGATCGCCAGCTTCCGCTCTCCGGTATCCATGCCGTTCAACGGCTCGTCCAGGAATAGGAATCTCGGGGCGGCCAGCAGCGACTGAGCCAAAGTCACCCGCCTTTGCACGCCTCCGGACAACCGCTTGATCTTGATGTTCCGATAAGACTCCAGTCGAAAATCACGGAGCAGCTCGCCGGTCCGCTCGGAATGGAATACCCCCTTCATCTCCGACAAGTACAGAAGCAGCTTAGTGGGAGTCATATTTTCGTACAGTTCGATTTCCGACGGCACATAACCGATCTGGCTGCGCACTAGCGGTAAATCGGACAAAGCGGACCGCTCCTGGTACAGGATTTCCCCCTTGTGAGGCAGGCTCACCGTTGCCAACAGCTCCAGCAAAGTGGTTTTCCCTGCTCCGTTGACCCCAACGAGCAGGGTTAATCCCGGCTTCAATTGCAGCCGGTCAATTTGAAGAACAAACCCGCCTACAGGGCGTTCCCGCAACCCCTCAATGCGAATCATGGCCGCGTACCGCCCTGTGCCGCGCCAGTCTGCAAGTTCCGACTGCGAATATACGAGCGGAACAGCAGAAGGGTGCCGACCAGCAGGAAAGCGATGTTCATCGCGATCCCTACACCTGCTCCTGCTCCCGTCCCGGCATTCAAATGGATTACCGAGGTCTGGTCGATGAGGAGCAGCCAAAGAGCGTATACGCCTCCCGCGGACATAACCCCCGCCTTATGGCCGTAACGAAATAAAGCGTACATCGCTGCCCCTCCGGTAAGCAGGGATATTCCTAACCATTCCAGTAAAAAGGGGATAAACGGCAACGCAGTTTCCCCCGCGGAAGCCACGCGGATGCTCACCGCCACGGAGCTAACCAATGCCCAGCCGACGACCAGCGCCATGACCATCAGCATCCGGCTGTAAATGACCAGTGCCGGCGGGTAGGGCGTAACGCTCTCGATGGCGCGCATCCCCCGGTCCCAGGTGCGGTAGCTATACAGCATCGACGCGATCAGCATAAGCGGCGTGATCAGCGAGAACATGCTGGGCATACCGTCTCCCAACAGCCAATTGGACAGAGGCTGCTTCGGATCAACCAAAAATACCAGCATCAAAAACACGGCTGCCCCGGTCAGCATCAACGAACGGCGGTTCATTTGAAATTGACTACGCAGCAATCGGCCCAGGGACGGCGGTTCGACCCGCGCGTTAAAATCAAGGAATGCGGCGGCGTTTTGCGCCTGAAGGACGGCGAATTCCGGCTGCAACGCCTCGATTAACGCCGCGGTATCCAGCGGTGTTGGACTCGGTTGTAGCGCCTGTCGCAACGGCTCGCGAAGCTCCCGCTCCAATCGCTCTAGTTCTTTATCAATGGATGGTTCCATGCGTCGGCACCTCACTTTCCTCTTCGCGTATTTTTTTGACTTCCCAGTCCGAAAAAGAAGGGTCGGCCGTGCGAGATAACGCCCGCTTCAGCTTGCGCAACCCCCCGTACAGATGCGACTTGACCGAGCTCAGCGGCAGCTCCAGTAGCTCGGCGATCTCTTGCAGCTTCAAGTCATGGAAGAAGCGCATGCGCACCACCTCTTGCTGCACCTCCGGCAGCTGAGTCATCGATTCGGCCAACTGCTGCACCGTTTCCTGCCGTTCGATCAATTCCTCCGCCCTTGGCGCCGGATCGGCATCCTCCGGGATCGTATCCGTGCCGGCGTATTCCGAACGGTAAGAGGCGCTGCGCCAATAATCCCGGCATAAATTGAGCGCTACTTTATAGAGCCAGGGGCGAAGCTGTTCCATCCCGCCATGCCGCTTGAGATGGCGGATCAACCGGATAAACGTCTCCTGGACGATGTCCTCCGCTTTGCCTCGATCTTTCAATTGGCTCGCGACATAGGACAGCAGCGGTCCATGGTACCTCGTAACCAGCAACTCGAACGCTTCCTGGTCGCCGGCAGCCATTCGCTCGGCCAGCAACGAGTCCGATATCATGATGTTTCCTCCCCCTTTGCATTTCTCTTATTCCTCTTCCACACTGATCCAACGTTCCCTCTTCCCAATCAACCAGACGGCAAAGGCAAGCAAGATCAACGATGCAATCAACAAACCGATCCGATTGTGCGGAAAGGAATAGGTTTTTTTCAAATAACTTGCGTATAACGTCCATCGCCCCAACCATTCTCCCGAGCTCATCGTATCGAGTACCCAAACGGCAAAGCCCAACACTAATCCTCCGTAGATCCGGCGAAACGCAATGATTCCGGCGGTACTTAAGGAGATCAACAGCACGTAAGCCGGGAGGTTCTGAAGAATCAAGGAACCGGCAGTCATCTCGGCTTGAGGAATCACCTCAGCGCCATTCCAAGGATACCGAAGCGTCCAAATTCCCCCGAAATGCCAAGCATAGACCGACATCAGGACCATCCCTAACCCCGCTGTTAATAGGATGGACATCAGCCATCTTCGGAACGCCAGCATCCTTAACGAAATGGGATACGTGGCGATGACCTCCATGCCGCCTCCTCCGATTTCCCGCTGGAATAGCAGCAGGGGTATGATGATCGCCAGGGAAAACAGGGCCATTTCCGAGAAATAATACACATTTCTTGGGCGACCGGGGTCACTAAGCACGATGCTGAGGATATAGACGGCGAACAGCAGCAGCGCCAGCCAAGCCATCGGTTGTTTCTGTACTTTTAGCTCCAAAGTCGCTCCGCGAAACCAGCTTCGAGCGTCAGTTCGCAACTGCATCATGCATCACCCGCTTCCATTCCCGTTCCCATTCGTCATACGGAATCGGCCTAGGTCCACCCTCTGCGTCGGCTTGATTAGGGATTTCCAATCCAAGCGCGTAGAAATGGTTTAACACCTCTTTCACCTGCTTGTTCTTCCCTTCATCCAGCGCCCCGGCTACTTGTGCCGCCATCCGCAATCCCACGTGATCCGGATCGGCATCTTCCGAAGGATCAAACAAGTTGTACAACAGGCCGCCCCCAGAACCTTGCTTCAAATCATCGGCGGTATACCCTTTATACTCTCGGTAATACATATACCACATCAAGGCGCGAAGCTGCGGACGCACATCTTCGGAAGCCTTCAGAATGTCCATTTGCCCTTCGCTCGTACCGAGCAGCATCGAGTTCATCAGTTGGTCTGCGAAGTATTCCACTTCGCTCACCAGCCAGATCAAATAATAGGTTTTATTCTCCATTTCAAGGGAGTGATTATTGTTCATCGACAGCATCAGCACTTGATCCAGTTTAGGATCCAAATGGTTGACCCATCCGGCAAAATAAACATACTCCCCGGCCCATTCTTCCAACAGCTTTTCGGCCGTCTTGACGTCGTAGGGCGTAGTCACGAGGCGAACCGGCAGCTTCGGGTCGCTCACTTCTTCAAACTCCCCACTGTAAAAGCGGACGAACGCCGTCGATTTGCCTTCGAACACTTGGCCTTCGCGAGTTTGTTCCTTTTGTTCCAGATTTCCGTACAGCTTGGATGCAAACCCGGACGTTGAGATACGGAAATGGGCGGGCGGAAGGCGCCAG
This sequence comes from Paenibacillus sp. FSL R7-0216, assembly GCF_037969915.1. Classification (NCBI taxonomy): domain Bacteria; kingdom Bacillati; phylum Bacillota; class Bacilli; order Caryophanales; family Paenibacillaceae; genus Paenibacillus; species Paenibacillus sp. FSL R7-0216. The sequence goes on from NZ_CP150222.1 coordinate 4,262,033, forward strand.
CCGCCATAATCGGCCGCCACCTGCAAAGAATCCTCGTAACTGTTCTTCATATAAACCGGAAAATCCCCCGGCAGTGGATACCATGCGACATAGCCGGGAAGGAAAACGTTCTCCCCCTTAACAAAAGCCAAGTAGGATCCCTCGGTATAATTCTGCGCCACGTAATCCATAACCTTTCCGGTATATTCCATCTCGACTTGGACGGTCTCGTCTGCGGTCAAAGGAGCGGATAATTGGACCGTAAGCTTCTCTCCCTCATGCGTGAACGGAACGGGAGAACCCGACACCGCCAACCGTTCTATATGGAACGTACGATTGAGCGTGAACAGCAACTCGCCGCGTCCTGTTAACTGGCCTGCCGGAATTTGCAGCGCTGTTTTGATTTTCAACCGATCATCTGACTCCCGTTGCAAGTGGATATCGTACCGCTCGATCTGAAACGTTTCGACTTTCTGGTCTTGGATCGCTTCCACCGTCTTAACGGCAGGATCTCTGAGTTTCTCATGCAATCCGGCATAACGTTCGCCCCAAATGGAGAGGTAGGGGATAAAGGCTCCGGCCGCCAGCAGCAGGGCTAAACCTCCAGCCACCCAATTGCTTCGGCGAAAGGCAGTCGGGCGCAACCGGTTGAGCAGGAGCACGCCCGCCGTCAACAGCAGTAGCGTAAACGCCAGTACAAACCAGCGGGAGGCCGCCAGTTCGTCTGCGATCAGGCGAATGCCCCACGTTTCGGCATCGGAATCCCCGGTCACGAACAGCTGATTGAGATGGAACGTACGCAGCACGTACCATTTGTTACGGTCCAACAGGAACATATCCAGAAAGAACGTTCCAAACATCCAGGCGCAAAAAGCGATCAAATAGACGGCCCGATTGGCGATACAAATGGCGAGCAGCATCGCCAGCGCCAAGGTCACCAGATAGGAAACCTCGAAGGTTAGCAGATAATAAACCGCAAATTCCCGGGTGATTGTAAACGCTACGTCCATCCTCGCGGAGTTCCAGACGAACGCGGCGCCGGCCAGCACCGAAAATATCGTGAAATACAGTACCCCTGCCATATATTTCGCTGAAATCCTGGACATATAGGACACCGGCAGCGCCCCATTCCATTCATAGGAGGTACGGCGAATGTCTCGACGGATCGTCAGCACGCCAAGGAGCATCGTCAGCCCCAGGCTCATCGTGTGCAGCAGCGTCAGGCTGGTGTACGAACGTTGAAAAAACAAAATTTCACGTCCTGGCAGCCGTTCAAGATTCCAGAACACGAGCAGGCCGAACACGAGCGGCAAACCCAGCAGCCACCGGTTTCCGAACAGCATGCGAAGCTCGAATTGAAACAGACGTCTCCATTTGTTCATTACCGAGCCGCCCCTTCCATCAAGCCCGTTCGCAGCAGGGCCAAATACCCGTCCTCCAGGGTTGGTGGAACGAGCGCGGCCTCTTGGGCTACCTCCAGCGGCGCTTCGCCGATCATGCGGCACAACAGGCCGCCTCCCGTCGGACGTGTGGACACGACGGACATCGGATCAAGCCGGGCAAACTGGCTCTCGCTTAGGCGAACCTCCCACACCTTGCCGCGTCCGAACTCTTGCAGCTCGGATAACTCCCCGGACAGCTTGACTCTCCCTTTATCGAGGACGGCGATTTGGCGACAGTTGCTTTCGATGTCGGCAACGATATGCGTCGACAGCAGCACGATCCGTCCCAGACTGAAGCGGGTCAACAGATTGCGGAAGCGGACGCGCTCCTCGGGATCCAGTCCAGCCGTGGGCTCATCCACGATCAGGACCTGCGGCGAACCCAGCAGCGCTTGGGCAATGCCGAGTCGGCGTTTCATGCCGCCGGAATAGGTCTGCACTCTTTTTCGCGCCTTATCCTGCAAATTTACTTGCTCCAGAAGAGCCTCAATCTCCGCTTTGCGTTTCTTCTTGTCCGTCATTCCTTTCATCACCGCAACATAGTCGAGGTATTCTACCCCCGTCAGCTGCGGGTAAACCTGAAATTGCTGAGGGAGATAACCGATCATGCGGCGGATCTCCTCCGCCTGGCGCAGCGAGACGCCAAACAGCGTCGCCTCGCCCGAAGTAGGTGGCGTGAGCGTGGCCAATATGCGCATCAGCGACGATTTCCCGGCACCATTGGGGCCCAGAAGCCCCACCATACCTTCGTTTAGCGTTAAGGTGACATCATCTAGCGCTAGACCGCCGCGCGTATATTTTTTGGATAAATGATCAATTTGTATCATACTGTTCCTCTTTTCCAAGCGTTTTATCAAGTGACGCCTTCCGCGGGAGGCATCTGTAGCTGTAACGGAAAGCGTCCATAAAAAGTTTGGATCAACGAAAAAAGGGTGCTATTTCCACACCCGCTCTGGAATAGCACCCTGTTTCTCCCTCATGTAGCCTTCTTGAGCCGGCCAAGGCCGGACCTTGTCTTAATAGCTGTTTTGGCTGGTTTGCCCTTGGGCGATAGCCACACCGGCACTCGTGCCCAGGCGCGTTGCCCCCGCCTTAATCATCGCTTCGGCATCAGCCAGCGAACGCACGCCGCCAGACGCCTTCACGCCGACGTTTGGACCCACCGTTTTGCGCATGAGCTCGACCGCTTCCACCGTCGCCCCGCCGGTCGAAAATCCGGTTGATGTTTTGACGAAATCGGCTCCGGCTTCGACGGATAACTTGCTGGCCCGGACAATCTCCTCGTCGGAAAGCAGACAGGTTTCAATAATAACCTTCACCAGCGCTTTCCCGGCAGCAGCTTGGACAACCCCGGCGACATCGCGGCGGACGAATTCGTCGTCACCGTCTTTAAGCGCACCGATGTTGATGACCATATCGACCTCGCCGGCCCCCTCGGAAATGGCATGGCTGGCTTCAAACGCCTTTACTTCCGGGGCCGAAGCACCCAGGGGGAAGCCGATCACGGTGCAGACTTTCACTGGAGTGTCTTTCAAGACCTCCGCAGCGGTCTTCACCCAAGTCGGGTTAACGCAGACGGAAGCGAAGCCGTATTGCTTAGCTTCTTCAGCCAGCTTGATGATGGCGGCGCGTCCGGCGTCCGCTTTCAGAAGGGTATGATCGATCATGGCAGTAATGGATTGGGAATGAGTGGACAAGGGAATTCCTCCGTTCGTTTTTTCGAATCTATATTTCTGGCTGTGCGGATCCTCAATATAAACTGGAGATCGTCACGCCGCTTGGCAGCTTAAACGGATGCTCCGTATTGATATGATCATAAAACATGATACCGTTCAAATGGTCGATTTCATGCTGCATCACGATGGCGTCAAAACCTTTGAAACGCAGCTTAACCTCGTTGCCCGCCTCATCGCAGGCTTTGATCTGAACCTTCTCATAACGCGGTACGAATCCCTGCACCGGCCGATCCACCGACAAGCAGCCTTCGCTCTCCGGTAAATACGTCATTGCCTGGGAATGGCTGATGATCTTCGGATTATACATGGCGATCGGCCGATCCTGACCGTTCTCGTCCGTCAGTAAAGCGGCAAACATCCGCTTATTCAGCCCAATCTGGTTCGCCGATAATCCCACTCCTGCGCGCAGCTTGTATTTCTTCGCCATCTCCGGATCCTGGCTGTTCTTCAGGAACTGCAACATCGCCGCCATTTCCTCGCGGTCTTCCTCGGTTGGGGGAACACTGACGGGTTCCGTCACCACTCTAAGAATAGGTTCCCCTTCTCTAACAATGTCATCCATCGTAATGATGTAATCGCGGTTGAATTTACTCATAAATAAACAGTTCATCCACCTTCGTCTGCAAAATATGCGCAAGCCTGAATGCAAGCTCAAGCGTCGGGTCGTACCGGTTATTCTCCACGCTATTGATCGTTTGGCGCGTCACGCCGCATTCTGCGGCCAGCTCGTTCTGGGTTAAACCCAGTCGCTTTCGGAGCTGCTTGATCTTATTGTTCATCGGCACCACCAGAATGTCAAAAGTTTTGGACTTCACCATGGTATCACGACCCTATTGACCTGTCAAAATCAAGATCTCATCTTGATTCCCCAGACCGAGTCCTTCTGGAATCCAGCCGCTTCACGCAACGCCGGAAGCCGCTCATCCTCCGGATAATGCTGTTCCAAATACCGGACGTAAGCCTCGCGCAGGCGGATTTCCTGATCCAACTTGTTATATTCGCTCGGATGCTTCTCCAGCCGCGCCAATGCGGCATCCCAGCGTGCCAGATCCGCCTTCGTCGTCCGGCCTTTCCGAGTCCGCTCCGAAAGCGAGGTTAACTCTTCATAAGATTCCCGAAGCTTGGCCGAATATTTGAACTTTTGGTTAAACAAACCCAATACCACGATGAATAGAAAAAAAACGATCCACGCCCCGATATGCTCCATTCGCCGTTGCTCCCTTCGCTTTTTAAGCAAAAATAAAAGCTCCCGCTGCCAGGAGCCGCCATACCTTCGTTCTTTGCTATAGCTTCATCGCCATTGTCGTATCATCGTTTTATTTATATTTGTGCCAGTCCAGTTCGCTCGTATTTAACAGGTGTTCGAAATCATTGTCGAGCCGTTTCTGCTCGGCACGACGCGCTTCCTCTTTGCGTACGCGCGCCTCCTCCTGATGTCGTTCCTCATCTTTCTTCAATTCATTAGCCTGCGCCCTCAGCTTGGCCAGCGTATCCTCGCCAAGCAGATCCTTCAGCGTAGCCGGTTTATCCGCCGCCGGATTGGCCGGCGTGCCTGGCCCGGAACGTCCCTTCTTCTTGCCCATGGATGCTTCACCTCGGTTCCGACGATCCTCTGTAGTTCAAGCCTAAAGTATCATAGTCGAAAAAACGTTGTCAATACGACGTGATTTGGTCCAAACCGCTGAGGAACAAGCTGAGATTGAACTCCAGACTCTCCCCTAACTCGAGCGGCAAGCCAAACGCGCCGCGACGTTCCAGGGAGGCGAAGCCGTGAATCAGACTTCGCAGCCCGCGCACGGTGTGCAAGGCTTGATCCTCTCTTAATGAGTAGCTGCCGAGATAACGCAGGATCAGATCTACGATGCGCCCTCCAGCTGCCTGCAACGCCGGATCCGGACCAGGTGCGGCCTGCGCCGCATCGTACAACCCGGGATATGCATAAGCAAAATCAAGATACGTCTTGGCAAACCGGTGGATCGCCGCTCTCCCCGTTGCTTCACCGGTGGAAGTCGAAATATGCTCATAAAGCCGATTTAGAGCGTATATGGCCAATTCCGTGCGAATTTGTTCCAGGCCGCTCACATGGTTATAGAGAGAAGGCGGCCGAATTCCCAATTTCTTGGCGATCGAGGTGATCGTCACGGCCTCCAACCCCTCCGCGTTTGCCACATCTACGGCAGCCATCAGCACCGCCGTGCTGTCAATCCCGATTCTTGGCGACATGCTCAATCCCCCTTCCGGCCGGTCTCAGCCGGTGTAGTTGTTGGCTGCACCGTTCCTTGTGCACGTTCGGCCGCCGCAATCGCCTTGGCTATGGCGGCGGCCGGCTGCTCCAACACCGGCCCGTGTCCGACCGCCAATAGCGATGGCTTTAGGCCGGCCAGCTTGCGGGCGCTCGCTAACGCGGTTTCCTTATGCCAGGTGGCGAGCGCCGGAAACGGGAACAGCGGGCGAACAGTGCCGCTCACCGCGATACCCGCCCGGGTTTGGAAGGCGTCGCCCGCGACAAGCGCGCCGCTGCGCGTGTCGAGCAAGGCAAACGATCCCGGCGTATGGCCCGGAGCCGCCACGGCCAGCAACGAACCGATCCGATCCCCATCCGTAAACGTGACATCCGCTCGGGTGATCAGCTTCTTCGGTACCCCGCCGCGGATCGGGGAGGTCGGTTCGCCCGGATCTAGCGAAACGTCGCCGTCCATCAAACGCGCATCGCGAGCAGATACATGCACCGCTACCTCGGGAAGCTTCGCCTTCAAGGCATCCAGCGCCCCGACGTGATCGTCATGCACATGCGTGAGGATGATGCGTGTCAGCGGTTTGCCGATTTTTTGCACGGCCTGAAGGATCCCTTTGGAACTATACGGCAAAGCCGCGTCGATCAGCGTAACGCCATCCTCTTCCTCCACCAAATAACAATTCACCGGAAACAACCGGGGAATAAACGACAGTTGCAGAAGCTGTCCAACCTTCGTTATTTTCATAAGATAATCGCCTCTTTCCCATTAACTAATACCTTTAGTTTTAGTTTAAACTAATGCCGTTAGTTTTGCAAGCAGGTTTTCACCTATTTTGAAGTCGTACAAGCGTGCCTGGCCGAATATGCTGTACAAGCAGCTTCATTTTATTTCAACAGTTGGAGGTTTCGTTATGAACAGCTTTCTTAGCTATGTACTGCTTGGTTTATCTTTATCCGCCCCCATCGGGCCGGTGAATGCAGCTCAATTGGACAAAGGCATTCGCGGCGGGTTCCTGCACGCCTGGTTCGTTGGGCTTGGCGCCCTTTCTGCCGATTTGGTGTACATGCTGCTCGTTTACTTTGGCGTGGTTCACTTCCTGAATACCCCGTTCATGAAAACTTTCCTTTGGTTGTTTGGTTTCTTCGTGCTCACCTATATTGGGATCGATAGCCTGAAGCAAGCCGGCAAAATCCCAGCGGGCGAAATGAGAGGCAGCGAGCCGCTGCGGAAATCGTTTTTATCCGGATTTCTCATGTCCGTCAGCAACCCGCTGTCCATCTTATTCTGGCTAGGGATTTACGGTTCGGTATTGGCTCAAGCGTCAGCAAATATGCAAACTCAAGATCTGATCATGAACAGCGGCGCCATTATCGTTGGACTGCTGCTCTGGGATTTTACCATGGCCGGGTTTGCTAGTGTGTTCCGCAAGTTGCTCACGAACCAGATTTTGGTCCTCGTTTCGGTAATGTCGGGCGTGTCCTTGATCGGCTTCGGACTTTATTTCGGCTATCAAGCCGCCTTGCTGCTTGCAGAGCGACTATAAGTTTACGTCGTCCGCTTGGGACGCAGGACCAGCGATTTGGCCTGTCTCCCTCTCTTCTTGGCTTGCTTCTTCGGCTTCCACACGACAAACTGCATAATTAGCGTCACGATCCCGATCACGCCGACAAACGCCAAACTCCCCCAAAAGCCCGGCCGGCTCGTATCATGAAATAACGTTCCTGTCACCGCCAATACGATCAAGATCATACCGCCCCATCGTTTGATCTGTCCAAACGCACTGAGTTTGAGGAGCTTACCTGAAGTAACCAAGATAAAAAACCAGTTATAAAGCAGCAGTAATCCGGCAGAGGTCGTAATGTACTCATAAATGCGCCCCGGCATCACGAAAGACAGCACCACGGAAGCCGCAAGTCCAACTGCGGTTAAGCCGATGGCGTAAAGCGGCCGCCCCCGCCAAGCCTTACCGGCAAATAGCGGCGGTGCATCCTTGTCTTTCGCAAGTGTGACAAGCATGGTTGTCACTGCATACAACGAGGCCACCATCGTGGAGAAACCAGCGACAATCAACACGCCGTTAAACACATGAGGGATAAAGGGCAACGGGTATTTGCCTAGGGCCGTAACGAATGGGCTGCGCTTGGGGTCGATAGCGTTCCATGCAACCATGGTGACTGCAAGCCCCACCGAGAGCAAATAGACCACCGAGAGCAACAGCAACATGATCGTTCCGGACTTCGGGGCTTCTTTCGGATCCCGTAACCGAATGGCCATCATCCCCATCACCTCGATGCCACCGAAAGCGTAAAACGCAAAGATGAAACCCGACCATAAGCCCATTCCCCCGGCTGGAAAAAAAGTCTTCGCGGTATGCGGGAATTCCGGCGCTTTGCCGCCCCCTCCGGGAATCCAGCCCATTAACGCGGCTCCCGCAACGACCAAGAACATCAGGATCGCGGCAATTTTGATGACCGACAGGATATTTTCCATCGAATCGAACACCTTGTTGCCGAGTAAAATGACACCCAGCCCCAGCACGGCATATCCGATCGCAAAGATCCACATCGGCACACCGGGGAACCAGAAACGCGAGAACAGGGATAACGCGGTGAGTTGGCTGCCCATGATGAGGAGTTCCGAGCTCCAATAGACCCAGCCGCTGCCAAAGCCCGCCCAGCGTCCAAAGGCTCGTTTCGCATAGGAACGGAAGGATCCCTGCTCCGGTCGATCCGCAGTCATGCGAGCCAACACCTCAAACACTGTGTAGGTGCCAACCGCAGCCAACAGGAACGCGATCAGGATGGATGGACCCGCCATACGGATTCCGATGCCTGACCCAAGAAAATAGCCGGTGCCTATCGTCGAAGCCACTCCCAGCAAGGAGAGTTGCCACCAGCGTAAATCTCCTTTTTTCCCCTCTGCGTTTTCCACCTTCGCCATTCTCTTTCCCCCGTTTCATCGAATTTCTTCGTTCCTGCCATCCCCCTATTGTGCGACGGGGAACAGGAAATATGTAACCCTCGCTTTTGTAAAAAAAAGCACCTGAGGCCTCGCCAACAGCAGCGAAACCCCAAGTGCTATACTCTTACATTTATCGCACGAATCGGTATGTCATTTGGCTGTGTCTTCGACCGACTTCTGCCCAAGACGCCCTTCTTTAGACGGCCAGAAGGCCGCTTTGCCGAGCAGCATCGTGATGGCAGGCACAAGGAACGGACGCACGAGGAACGTGTCGAGCAAGACCCCCACTGCCGCGATGATACCGAACTGTACCAGCACTTGAATCGGCAGCGTGGCCAATACCGCAAACGTTCCGGCCAGGATCAGACCGGCCGAGGTAATGACATTCCCGGTTTCATTGACGCCTTCACGGATCGCATCCTTCAGCGGCATCACCTTACGTTTCTTCCAAATGCTCGAGATCAAGAAGATGTTATAGTCTTCGCCAAGCGCGACCAGGAACACGAACGCATACAGCGGGATCAGCCCTTGGATCGCAGCGTTACCCATTAGGTCGTGGAGGACAACCCAACCGATGCCGAGCGCGGCGAAATAAGATAATACGACAGTTAGGATCAAGTAAACCATGGCGACGATCGAGCGGAGATAGACGAGCAGCAGCAACGCGATCAGACCGATAACGATTGGAATAATGACCTTCGTATCGCGAGCATTGGTGTTCTCAGTATCGTATTGCGTAGCGGTTTGCCCGCTGATCCATACCTTATTCTCCGGTTCGCCGATACCTTCGTCCGCCAGCAGGCTTTCCGCCGTCTGCCGCAGCTCTGGAATATGCTTCATCGCTTCGTTGGAATACGGATTGACGTTCAATTGCAGCTCAACGGCCCGGATATCGGGGTTGGTCTTGCCATCGGCCGGTGTAGATACCTGACTGACATAAGGCAAGCTGCTGAACGTGCCTTGCAGATCGATGTCCTTCCCTTCCGTATCCACCATCAGCTTAACCGGAGCCAATTCCCCCGGCGTAAATTTATCGGCGATCACTGCAAATCCTTCCCGAGAAGGCGTATCCTCCGGGAAGGAGGAGAGCAGGTCGACCGTGTATTCGATTCGGGTTGCCTGAGAAGCCAATACTCCCAGAAGCAGCGTCGTCACGATAAAAATCGTCCATGGCCGCTTCGTTACCGTTCGGCCGATCCAACCGGCCGAAGCTTTGGACTTGGGATGGCGATTGGGTTTCCCCCGGCGTTTGGCCCGTTCCGTTTGCATTTCCGGCGTGCGCGGAATAAACGGGAAGAACGAGGCGCGGCCCAAAATAGCCAATAGCGCCGGTACAAGGGTTAAGCTGGCAATCCCCATGATCAGGATTGACAAGCTAAACGGGACGCCAAAACGCTGCACCGAACCGTATTGGGCTAACAGCAGCACTAGCAAAGCGATCACGACGGTAAATCCGCTCATGGCAATCGCGCCCGAAGAGCCTTTGACCGCAGCGGCCAGTGCTTTCGACTTCTCCTTTTCTTCCGTCAACAGCTGCCGGAAATGGGAGATCAAGAACAAACAGTAGTCGGTTCCCGCCCCGAACAGCAGCACGGTCATAATTGAAATGGCCTGCGAGTCAACGGTAATCCAACCCTGCTCCGCCATTTTGCCAAGGATCGGTCCGGCTACGCCGTAAGCAAAACCAACGGCGATCAACGGAATGATGGCCAAGATCGGCGAACGGTAAATAAGCAGCAGCAAAATCAGCACGATCAAGACGGTGGCGATCATCAGCGAAACGTCGGCGCTCGAGAACAGCCCCACCGCATCGATCGAAATTCCGGCCGGTCCGGACACTCGGGCAACAAGCCCCTGGTCTCCGAGCTTAGCGTCAAACGGATCTTTCTCAAAGATCGTCTCCGCTTGGCTGCGGATCTCTTCCATGCCGGTCTTCATCACATCGGTTTCCGCCCCCTTGGCGAAGAAGAACGGAAGCACCCACGTCGTGCCGTCTTCGGAAGCCTGTTGCTTGAGCGCCGGCAGCGGCATTTGTTCGAGCGGGAGCACGAGCTCCATCCCTTCCAACGGATTAGCCGTGAAATACGACGTCAGTTCCTGCAAGCGGGTGTAATCCTCATCCGTCAACCCGCCTTCCCGCGTCCAGACTGTTAAGGCTGGAATGCCGCTGTCGCTGGGGAACTCCTGCTCCGCCAGCTGTTCGGCTATCACGGAGGGCTGGTTCGCATCCAAATTGGCCGCATTGTTCCGCTCCATCGAGTTTACGCTGGGCCATACGGCGCTTAATCCGCCGGCAAGCAAAATCCAAACGGCCAGCGTAATCCACTTGGATCTTCGGCCAGCCACAAGTTGGGACAGTCGACCAAGTATTTTATCCATTTATGATTCCATCTCCTTTTCTATATCGTAGGCTCACGTGATTTACATCACTCTGAATATTAATTATATATACCGGAAGGTTAATTATCAAACAAAAAATATGATATAATGTTTGCTCAGTACAAGTTGCTCGAGGTGATGAAGGTTGACCCAGCCGCATAAACGTTCCTTGGGACGGCCCGTCCAGCAGCCGGACGCCTTGGCGACGTCCGAGCAGATCCTGCGTACCGCGTCCCTCTTGTTCATGGAGAAGGGGTATAAATCCGTATCCATGAACGAGGTCGCAGAGCAGTGCGGGATCACGAAAGCTAGCGTCTATTATTATTATCCGACTAAACAAGATTTGTTTGTTGCCTCCGTGGCAACGACGCTTGCGCGGGTAAACGGACGGATCCGGAAGCTGCTGGTAGAGCCCGGCACGTTTCGGGAGAGACTACTTCAAATTACAATGAACTATTTAAGAATCCCTCGGGTTCACATGGACGAGATGTTCCGCAACATTCAGCATCATTTGTCTGGAGAGCAGCAGGAGACTTTAATCCGCCATGAAAACGATCTGTACGAGACGCTACGCGAAGGGTTTGCCCAAGCTGCCGAGTCAGGCGAAATCGTCTGCAGCGACCCGAACCTGGTCGCCCATCTGTATGTTTCTATGCTGCGGGTGGGAGAACGCCAATATGCCGACAAGAATAAGCTGTTTCCTTCGGCGGAACAGGCGGCTGAAGCGATCGTTGCCTTTTTGTGGAGAGGGATTCATAACTAAAACAGCAAAGGAGGAGGAAGGGCTGTGGCATTCGGCGTGTCGCGAGAGGAATTGGAGGCATGGAAACAGACGGTGGCCCGCGGAGAGATCGGATTCTTGACTCATTTTTGGCTGGATCCACGTTTTCCCGAAGCCAAGACGGTCACCAAGGTCGGCTGTTCCGATCTGGAGCGGCTCAAAGCCTGGTGTGAGGCCCACGACCTTCCCACTCGATATATTCATCACCGTTCGCCATTCCCCCATTTCGACCTGATTGGGCCGAAACAACGGGAAGTGCTGCGGGAGGAGGGGCTTTGGGATCAACTGGAGCGATTTCGCCTCTAATAGATATAGATAAAGGCTGCTCGTAGGGTTCATCCCCTGCGAACAGCCTTTTTTGTCGTTCATTAATGCCCTGAAGGAGCAGATAACCCTACCCGTTCGATCAGTCTCGTGCTCTCCTCGTTTAATCCGATGATGCGGATTTCCTTGCCCAGTTGATGATATTTGAGAATCAGTTTCGAAATCGCGTTCACGGCCGACTGATCCCATACATGCGACTTTGAAAAGTCCACCGCCACCCGCTGCGGATCGCCGGCTGCATCAAACTCCTGCAGAAAATGACTCACCGTTCCGAAGAAGAGCTGTCCGGCGACGACATAAGTTTTGGCTCCTTGCTCCTCACGGACGGAAGTCCGGATTCGGGCCATTTTCCAGGCGAAGGATAACGCGCTGAGCAAGACGCCCATCCCCACGCCGATGGACAGGTTATCCGTCGCAACCACGGCCACCACCGTCACCACCATGACAAGGGCGTCCGACACGGGAACCTTGCGAAGCGATGTCAGGGAATTCCAATCAAAGGTGCCGATCGATACCATAAACATGACGCCAACAAGCGCCGCCATCGGAATCTGTTGAACTACGTCCCCTAAGACGATGACCAAGAACAGAAGGCCCATACCAGAGACCAACGTCGACAGCCTCGTCCGACCGCCGGATTTCATGTTGATCATCGACTGCCCGATCATAGCACAGCCCCCCATCCCCCCGAAAAATCCAGTCACGATATTCGCCAACCCTTGGCCCTTCATTTCACGGTTCTTGTCACTTGATGTATCCGTGATCTCATCGATCAGCGTTGCGGTCATGAGCGATTCTAACAGCCCTACGAATGCTAGCGACAACGACACCGGGAAGATAGTCTTCAGCATGTCCCAGGTGATTCCAACTTCGGGAAGATGGAACGCCGGCAACGCTGACGTTATTGCGCCCATGTCGCCGACCGTTCTCACATCCAGATGCAGTGAGATGGTTAATACGGAGACCGCGATGATCGCAACCAGGGCGGAAGGAACCGCTTTGGTCAATCGCGGAAATAGATAGATGATCGCGAGCGTTAACGCCACTAACCCGTACATCAGCCAACCTTGTTTCTCGAAATGGGTGAGTTGCGCCATAAAAATCAAAATAGCTAATGCATTCACAAACCCGGTCATCACCGGATGCGGCAAGAAGCTGATGAATCGGCCCAATTTCAGATAACCCATGATGATTTGCAAAACCCCAGCCAAAACCGTGGCCGCAAACAAATACTCGATTCCATGTTCGCGAACGAGTCCGCCCATCAGCAGCGCCATCGCGCCGGTAGCCGCAGAGATCATGCCCGGCCGCCCGCCGGCGAACGCAATCACGACAGCGATACTAAAGGAAGCGTACAACCCAACCATGGGGCTCACGCCGGCCAGAATCGAGAACGCAATCGCCTCAGGGATCAAGGCAAAAGCTACCGTCAGACCGGACAACACATCACTTCGGGAGTTGGAAAACCAAACCCGTTTTATATTCAAATGATGAAGCAAGTAAAAATCCCCCTCTTTCTTAAATCACAAACAGGACCGGTGCAACGCGCAACGTCCTAGATTATAGTAAAGATCGAATCGCCGCTCAAGCCTCCAACCCTGCATTTAAGCGCTTAAGTGTGGGAATTGCTCGGCTTTCCTACCTGCAGCCCCGGAATACTTTAAAATTTGACTAGTTACATAACAAAAAGAACCCTGCCGTCAGGCAAGGCTCTTGGTCATTCAGAGAATATTATCGTTTATTGAAGATGTCCGTCAGCACCGGCACGATTTGCGATTTGCGGGATACGACGCCCTTCAGCACCGCTTTGTTGTCGGTAAGCTTCACATTATATGCTTGCTCCACTGCATCGGCTGCCTTACCCAGAGCCAAACCAACGGAGTCATTGTTCAGGATGTCGGTCACGACAAACAAGAACAGATCCAGACCTTTGCTGGCGATGATGCCGTTCAGAGCCGCCTCAACTTCGCTTTGGCGGGACAAGACATCGTTCACGTCCACTGCGTTCACCTGAGCGATTTCCACTTTGGCTCCGCCCATTTCGAACTCTTTGGCATCCAGTGAAATAAGCTGTTCGATCGTCTTATCACTGAGGTCAGCTCCGGCTTTCAGCATGTCCAGTCCGTACTCCTCGGCGTTGACGCCAGCGATTTCGGCCAACTCCCGCGCAGCGGCGACGTCCTGCTCGGTGCAGGTCGGCGATTTGAACAACAGGGAATCGGAAATGATAGCCGATAGCATAAGGCCGGCGATGTTAGCAGGCACGGCTACGCCGTTCTCTTTGTACATTTTATTCAAAATCGTTGCGGTGCAGCCCACCGGTTCAGCCCGATAGTACAGCGGTCCGCTCGTTTCAAAGTTGGCAATCCGGTGATGGTCGATGACCTCGGCCACACGCACCTGACCGATATCGGAGACGCTTTGTTGACGCTCGTTATGGTCGACCAGGATTACATCCTTGACTTCACCGGCTACCGTTTCAACCAGACGCGGCGCTTCAAAACCGAAACGCTCCAGCGCAAAAGCCGTTTCCCCATTGACGTTGCCCAGACGCACGGGCTCCACGTTCCAACCCAGCTTGGACTTCAAATCCGCATATGCGATCGCTGAACAAATCGTATCCGTATCGGGATTTTTATGACCGAAAATCAATACTTTTTCCATCTCATTACTCCCCTTTAACATGATTTCATGTCAAAAGTATAGCTTATTAGCGGAGGAGCAATCAAGAGCGCAGCCCCGCGCGACTTCTGCGATTTACATCCCCGGACAAACCGGGTACGATCAACACATGGCTCTTTTGAGAGCTGAACTTTTTCCTTTGGTGCTCAGTCGACCTTCAGTCGGCATTCAGCAAACGCTCAGCATCATCTCGCATAATGGAGACATCAGCGTTGGATTGACAACGAATGGATAGGCGCAAGGGGGATGATTTCAATGAACCAAGTCAAAGGGGCAAAAGTGCTGCTAGTTGACGATGAACCTCATATTGTACAGTTCCTCGAGTTGGGGCTGCAAAACGAAGGTTTTGAGGTGCGTACTGCCGGCGACGGCATGAACGCGGTCGCGATCGCAGCCGAGTTTCAACCGCACGTCATCGTGCTGGACGTGATGATGCCGGGGATGGACGGCTGGGAAGTTTGCCGGCTCCTGCGGAAGAACGGCGAGAACGTGGCTATCATCATGCTGACGGCGAAGGATGAGGTGGAGGATCGAGTCAAGGGGCTGACCCTTGGCGCGGACGATTACGTCGTTAAACCGTTCAGCTTCGAGGAGCTGCTGGCCCGGATCGGTGCGCGTTTGCGTAATCAGTTTCCGGCGCTGTTCGGCGAAGTGGCTATCGGCCCGTTCCGCCTGAACGATCGCCGCAAGGAAATTTCGTATTCGGAGCGAGTGCTGGAATTATCCCCTACCGAATACGAACTGTTGAAATATTTGGTGCTTAACCATGGGATCGTCTTGAGCAAAACGACGATTTTGGATAAAGTCTGGGGTTACGACTTCGGCGGCGAGGAGAATATCGTAGAGGTCTACATTCGCTCTCTCCGCGAAAAATTGAATGATCAGGAGCATCGACTGATCCGAACGCTGCGGGGCGCGGGCTACCGCGTCGATCTGCCATGAAGCCCCTTGCCGGCGGAAGCCGGACAAAGACTGGCGGAAAGCGGTTCGCTTTCGCTGGGAAGCGGTTGATCAGAGGGCTGCGAAGCCGCTTCTCCCCGAGCTCGCTTCGCTTTCAGCTGCTATCCCGATCCCTGCTGTTGCTAGCCGCGCTCCTGATTCTGATCGGTGTATTTCAATACGTGATCATGAAAGACTTCTTATATAAGAACCAAGCCGAAACGATGGTCTCGCAGATGCGCGGCCCGCTCCGGGACGTATTCACGCGGGCAGGGCAACCCGCCGAGCATAGGGGCGCGCCGAAGCCGGAGGCGGATGCCGGCGGGATCGGGACGAGTGGCGATAAAGCCAGTATCGGAGAAGGGGGCGGAGAAGAAAATGACGGGCGTCCTCCGCAATTGTTTATCCCTGACACCTCGCTGGCAATCATCAACAGCGACAGCGGGTTCATCGACTTAAACGCCGAATCCGGCGTAGCTGCACCCCGTCTTACCGATGCCGAATATGCCGCCTTGTTCGAAGGAGACACGCTCGGGCGACCGGGTCCGACGGGTTACCATGTCATCGAGGATGAGGACGGAAAGGAACAGTTGGTTGTCTTTCGTTCTGTCGGTTTGCCGGGTGAACAAGGCGAGAAATCCTGGCTCGTACAAATGGGCACCTATACTGCGCCACTGCGCGAAGTCGTGATGCGCCAACTGCTGACGTTCGTAGGACTCTCTCTTCTGGCGCTAGCCGGCGGACTAGCGCTATATCTGCCGATCTTACGCCGGGCCTTAACGCCGCTGAACCAAATGGTTCACACCGTGGAAGATACGAATGCCGGCAATCTCGGCAACCGATTCACGGCCGCATCCGGCCAATCGGAAATCGATCGACTAGGCGTCTCCTTTAACGGGATGATGGAACGGCTGGAGGAATCGTTCGAAGCCGAGCGCGAAGCCAAGGAACAGATGCGCCGGTTCGTGGCCGACGCTTCCCATGAGCTGCGGACGCCGCTCACTTCAATACACGGCTTCTTGGAGGTGTTGCTGCGAGGAGCAGCAAACCGGCCGGAGCAGCTGCACACTGCGTTGAACAGCATGCTGGGCGAATCGCAGCGAATGAAGAAGCTGGTCGAGGACCTGTTGACGCTTGCCAAGCTTGACCGAACCCCGGTCGTCCAGCGGACACAAGTGCGGCTGGACGAGGTGATCGCGGAGATGGAACCGCATCTACGGATGCTGGCCGGGGAGCGCGAGGTGCGGTTCGAACTCCAGCCGGGGCTGACCGCGATGTGCGATTGCGACAAGATCAAACAGGTGGTTCTGAACCTGTTCCATAACGCGGTGCAGCACACCGACCCACGGCAAGGGACGATCACTGTATGTCTATCAGGCTTGCCGAGCTGGGCCCAGCTGGAGGTGCGGGACAACGGCCCCGGGATCGCTGCCGAGCATCTGTCGCATGTGTTCGAGCGGTTTTACCGCATCGACGCCTCCCGCACGCGCAGTCAAGGCGGGGCCGGACTTGGGCTGTCGATCTCGCAATCGATCGTCGAAGCCCACGGCGGCGCCATCGAAGTCGACAGCGCGCTGGGCCAGGGCACGGCCTTCAAGGTGACGCTGCCGGCAGTCTAGCGGGAGCGGAAGCTATGCGGAAGCTATGCAGGTTAACGGCTAACGGACCGTAATGACGTTATTGGCCTATTTCCCAGACATTTCCCGGTGTAACGGACCCCAATGCCGTTATTCAGCTCCAGTTAGTGGATTGGTAACCCATTGGAGCAGAATAACGTTATCTCAGTCCGTTAGATTTACGAAAACGTGCCGTTGCTGCTAATAACGTCTCTGAAGTCCGTTACAATGGCTACAAAAAAAGGGATGCTGCATTATCGCAGCATCCCTTTGTATATTCCGGGCTCCGAGCCCTCGATGACGACCGCGCCGGTCGCCTTGGCGTAGAAATCCTTCGGGCCCGCTCCGCCGATCGCGGCATAACCGTATCCGTCCATTCGCATCAGATAGAGCGTATAGAGCAGCAGTTGTTTGCCAATGCCCCGGCCTCGCTCTTGCTCATCGACACCGGTCGGTCCGAAGAACCCTTTCATCGTGGTATCGTAGCAGGCGAACCCAAGCAGCTTGCCGTTCTCCGTGGCGATGATGCAGGTAATCGGCGCGCGGGCGAACCCCACTTCGCATTCGCTGACCCAGCGCATATCGAAGTGCTCGCCCACCCATTTCGAGACCACGTGCTTCTCCGGGGCAAGGGCCCGGCGGATGGTGATCCCGGTACGCGCCTCGTACTGCTCCACCGATTCGAACGGGGGCAGATCGTATAATTTTACTAACATATCGGACATGTTTGTTGATCTCCTTTGTTAGAAAGACGTGTTTTGAGGGCTATTATACGTCTTCCCCACTCATCCGACAACCGTTTTCGAAACGATCGCCGCGCATCGCCCCGGACCCAGGCACCTATCTATCTCCCGTCATTCTGACGCTTCGATCACATACTCCTGGTATCTTCCGTAGTCGCTCTGCCGGCACTCCAAAGCCAGCTTCGTCCCTTCGGCTTCATAACTCGTATCCAGCACATTGGCGTGCTCGTTCAGATAAGACACCAGCGATCCTTTATCGAAAGGAATCAGCATCGTACATTTGATGTAGTCTTTGAAAATCCGGCCGCGAATTTCATTCACCAGCTCGGCGATCCCGATGCGAGGTTTGGCCGCGAGATAGATGATGTCTCCTTGTACGTCAGGGATTGCCTGATCCGTCCGATCGGACTTGTTATAGGCATAGATCGCCGGGATATCGGTGATGCCGATTTCTTTTAACGTCTGATGGGTGATTTCGATCATCCTTGCAAATTCCGGGTTGGAATAATCGACGACGTGAATCAGCAGATCGGCTTCGGAGACCTCCTCCAGCGTAGATCGGAACGCCTTGACCAGATGATGCGGCAGCTTGCTCACAAATCCAACCGTATCCGTCAGGAGAAACGCCTTGTTATCCTCCAGCGGGATATTGCGGACGGACGTCTCCAGCGTGGCGAACAGCATATCCTTCTCGAGCACCTGCTTCTCCTGACCGGGACTGTACGTCTCCAGCAGCGCATTCATGATCGTCGATTTGCCGGCGTTGGTATACCCGACAAGCGATACGACGGGCACGTCGTTCTTCTTGCGTTGCTTGCGCTGCGTTTGGCGGTGGGCAACCAGCGTCTCCAGTTCGCGGCTGAGCGCGGTGATTTTCTCCTCGATTCGCCGACGGTCGAGTTCCAGCTTCGTTTCCCCCGCACCGCGGTTCTTTGTGCCGACCCCGCCGCTCTGGCGTCCTAGCGATTCCCGCAGCCCGATCAGCCGCGGCAGCATGTACTTCAGCCGGGCCACCTCGACCTGAAGCTGAGCCTCGCGGGTTTTGGCCCGCTCCGCAAAAATATCCAGGATCAGCAGCGTTCGGTCAATGACCTTGCACTGCAGATCGGACTCCAGGTTGCGGAGCTGCGACGGGGACAACTCGTCGTTGAAGATGACGAGATTCCCTTCGTGCGCTTCCATGAGCGCCCGCACCTCTTCGATTTTGCCCGTCCCGATATAATGCGACGGGGTAACCTTAGGCAGATTTTGCGTAAGCACGCCAACGACTTCAATGTCGCAAGCCTCCGTCAAATTAGCCAACTCTTCCATGGAATAGTCGAAATCCGCCTGATGATTCAAATTTACGCCAACCAAGATGGCTTTTTGCTCCAATGTTTGTTGTTCCGTCATATCTGAGTTCCTCCCTTTAGGAAAAAAATAAACACAGGCACGGCACCTGTGTTTACGCAAACGGTTCCCAAAACAGCCCGAAACCCGCAAACTTGGGATATCGATCCCCGTCCGCGTTCCCGGCCAAATCAGGTATATTCTATTCTAAGGTTCCATGCGGTTCCCTTTATCATAGCACACCTATCCCGTTCACCCTGCACAGGTGCAGAGCCTTTGGCAGTATTCAATTAGCCGCGCAAAGTGGTAAAACGGAATTTAATGTACAACACGGGGAACCCTCCGTTCTTTTCATAGTGATTCCAGTTTATCACAATTCGTATTCGTTCACAATCCAGGGAAGTCCGTCCACCTGGGGTAGCCTGAAACAATATTTCCTTTTTCGCGTATATAAGGAAGAAAAGGAGGCGGAACCTATGGGTGGATTCGATCCCTCTCCGTTTGGCGGAGGCGGTTTCGGGGGCGGGGGCGATATTATGTTTACGATCGTTCCTGTATTTATGGTCATATTCTTTGTTATCTTCATAGTGCTATTGGTTTCCAATGGGGTCCGTTACGCCAAAAACGCCCGCTCCCCGCGGGATACGAGATATGCACGAATCGTCTCTAAACGAATGGACGTGCAACACAGCTCCAGTCACATGAATGATAACCATGCGATGCATAGCTCCTCTTCCCGGACGTACTATTACATCACGTTGGAGTTTGATAACGGCAGCCGCCAGGAATATTTAGACGTGAAGAATTTGTACGGCCTCGTCGCCGAAGGCGATGTCGGTTATGCCGCCGTCCAGGGCGATTGGATTGTGGCGTTCGAGCGCGATACGGCGCAACGTCCAAGTAGCGGCACGTACTAATTGGAAGCAAAAAGAGGTGTCCCAAGTATGATTTTGGGGCACCTCCTTTGCCTTCTAAGATAGCGTTATATAATCATCCTATTTCGCAGAATTACAGCTAAAATCGAGCTATAAGAACATTTCATCACGCTATTTACTCCGAAACACCACTTTTCCGTGCTCCACCTATGAAATAAGGTGAATGATTCACTCTATTTCACGTGGTTGATGCTCAATTAGGCCCAATAAGGTTAAGGCTTAACGCTATTTCAACCTTTCCCTTAAGTTTCAGTCTGAATACCGGCCCGCTTGCGTTTGCGATATCCTGACGGGGTCTCCCCGTAAACCTGGCAGAACATTCGAGCGAAATGGTCTGGACTGTCGATGCCGACATCCCCGGCAATCTCCGCCACTTGTCGCGTGGTAAAGGCCAGCAGCTGAGCTGCTTTTTCCAGGCGGATCTTGTTGACGGTGCCGATGATCGTATCCCCTACCTGCTCTTTGAACAGATGCGACAGCCGGGAAGGCGACATGCAGCTGCGCTTGGCCAGGTCCGGAATGCTTACTCGCTCGCGATAAGACTCCCGCAAATATCCGACGACATCGGCAATTCTTGGATCAATAGCGGCTTCGTTGCTGTCCTTGGCAACCTCCGCGCGGAGTAACAACAACGCTTCCTCTAACGCCAGCTCCGCCAATCGGTGATGGAGCTCGGAGTTTCCGCCCGAGCTGCTGTACCGAACCATCCGCTGAAGGGCTTCGGCGAAGCCGTTACGCCCAGGACTGCCGTCAACCTGTAAACGGACGATGCCCTCCGTTTGTTGCGGAAGGTTCAACCATGGGCGAAAGGAGGGGTCCGGGATAAAATGAACCCAAATAAACTCCCACCTCGCTCCCGCCGTGCTGTAGTGATGAGGCAAACCGGGCAGCAGGATGACCGCGTCTCCTGGACAGCATGGCGCAACTACTTCCCCGGCGACATGAACTTGACCCTCTCCGGTTAGCGTATACATCAACAACCAACCAACAGGATCGGGTGGGCGGTGAATCGAATAATCCGCGGTTTCCGCATAATGCCCGGAAATCAGGATTCCATAGGGGCGCTCCTCGTTAATAGCATAATTCGTCGGTTTTTTAGCCATATCCTCTCTTCCTTCATCCGGCGATAAACATCTAAAATGAATATAACCGATGTGGACGCCCACTTCCAGATACAACATGATCCATCGGATCTTATATCCTTCAGGAGGCAGTTTTCCCAATGAAAAACGCAAACACGGTCTTAAAACTCGATATCGGACAAGCCAACAAAACGATCCGTCCCGGCAAGCTTGCCCTGCAGGCGGGAAGCAACCCCAAAGGAGAATCGTTTGGATTTACGAACTTCTATGTGACCCGCAACGGAGAGCCTTTTATTCCCGTCGTCGGGGAGTTTCATTTTTCCCGTTTCTCTTATTTGCATTGGGAGGAAGAGTTGCTGAAAATGAAAGCCGGCGGCGTTCATCTCGTCGCAACCTACGTTTTCTGGAATTACCACGAGGAAGAAGAAGGCGTGTTCGATTGGAGCGGTAACCGCAATTTGCGGCATTTCATTGACCTCTGCGCCAAACATGAGCTGCCGCTGATTTTACGGATCGGACCGTTCTGCCACGGCGAAGTCCGTAATGGCGGCATCCCTGATTGGGTATTCCGCTATCCGTTGGAGGTTCGTTCCAATGATGAACGATATTTAACGCTTTCCAGACGTTTGTACCGCGAAATTTCACGGCAAGTTCAAGGCACCTATTATCAGGAAGGCGGCCCGGTGATCGCCGTGCAGTTGGAGAACGAGTATATGCACGCCGGCGCGCCGTTAGACGCTTGGGGATACAGCGGCGACAAATACGTCACCGCAGGAACCGGAGGCAACGAGCATTTGGCGGAATTACGCCGGATTGCGGTGGATGTGGGAATCCGTCCGTTATTCTTCACTGCAACCGCTTGGGGCGGGGCAGCGGTCCCAGAGGAGGGCACGTTACCGATGCTCGCCGGGTACGCCTATACGCCGTGGATCCCAAACCAACCGCCGAGCCGGGAGTATCTGTTCCAGGATCTGCATGTTACACCCGCCGAGCCAGTGAATTACGACAGCATGGAGTACCCGGTGGCCTATTGCGAAATGGCAGGCGGTATGCAGGTCAGCTACAAGGCCCGGCCTTACGTGCCGGCTGACAGCGTCGAAGCGATGACACTGGTGAAGCTGGCAAGCGGCAGCAATTTGCTGGGGTATTACATGTACCATGGCGGCTCTAATCCCGTGGGTCAAAAGACGTTCCTGAACGAATCCGGTTTACCGAAAATCACCTACGATTATCAATCGCCTTTAGGTGAGTTCGGTCGGGTTGGCGAATCGTATGATCGTATCCGTGCGATCTCGCTGTTTCTGCAATCCTTCGGACGATGGTTAGCTCCGATGGGCACCCTGCTGCCCGATGGTCAAGAGCCAATCACCCCTGAGGATACCGAGCGCGTTCGTTGGTGCGTTCGGCAAAAGGACGGTTCTGGATTTGTGTTCCTGAACAATTTCCAGGATCATGTCGAGCTGCCAGATCGCCGGCTGCGAATTGAATTGGATACGCCTCAGGGGAAGGCGTTGTTCCCTCATACCGGCGAGCTCACACTTCGGAGCGGACTTGGCGTCATCCTGCCGTTCAACCTGAAGCTGGATGGATTGTTCATTGCGAGCGCAACCGCGCAGCTGCTGACCCGGCTTGAAGCAGGGAACGAAACGGTGCTGGTGTTCTATGCCCATGACGGGATGGAACCCGAGATTGTGCTTCGCAAAACCTCAGTATCTTCAGTCGAAGCCGGCAACGGCAGCGGCGTTGTAAGTGAAGATGACGCCCATTGGATGGTTCGCCCAACGCCCGGTCAACAGCACCAAATCCTCGTTAAGACGGCAGAGGGCAGAGCGGTACGACTAGTGACCTTAACCCGAGAAGAAGCGTTGCAAACTTATCGGTTCGACGGGCTGTGGGGCCAAGATACGCTCGTCCTCAGCACGAGCCATCTAGCGATGAAGGATGGGCAGCTCATTTGCACCTCCCCAGGACATAACAACGTGACCTTATCCCTTTTTCCCGCTCCTGACCCATCAGCCGGATTATGGAGCAGCACGGGGGAGTTGCAGGAAATAGAGAGTGAAGAAGGGCTGTTCCGGTCGTACACCTTGAAGTTCCCGGCTTATCGGCCTGAGATGAAGCTCACCTCCCTGTCGGACCGATCAGTGCTGCTGGAGATTCCCGCCGAATGGCCGGACGACGTTGCTGACGTATGGCTGAAGGTGGATTACGACGGCGACGTGGCGGCCGCCTACCTCGGTGACCGGATGCTGACGGATCATATCCATTACGGACAACCTTGGGAGATTGGACTGAAGCAGGCCTGTCACGAGTTGGAGAACCATCCGCTGCAGCTTTCGGTTACGCCGCTGCGCCAAGGCACAGTGCACAGCTTCGTGAATCAAGCCTATGTGGAACGGTTCGAAGGGATCGAAATTGCTAAAATCCACGATATCCAGATCATTCCCCATTATTCCGCACGTCTCTGGCCGCGGGTCGAGTAGTGTGAAACACAACAAGCGCGGGTGCAGGAAAAATCTCTCTTGCACCCGCGCATTTCGTGTGTCCTCAGTTCACCGGCAATCCCCGCTCGCGTGCAAAATTACCCCAATGCGGCTTCCGTCCGTCGATGTCGCTGAACCCGTATTCGTCGGACAGGTCCCAACTGGTCAGCGCTCGACCGGCTTTGTCGCGCACGTTCGGATCTCCGGCTAGAGCAGCCACCGCTTGCCCAACGAAATAAGGCGTTTCGGATTCGGCGTATAGCGGTTCTTTCTCAATGGCGTCCCGCCAGTTGGCTTCCTGGACGCCAAAGTAATCCAGCATCTGCTCTGAGCGCAGAAATCCGGGGGTCACCGCCAATGCGGTCACGTTATGCGGCTTCAATTCCTCGGCCATGGCAGCGGCTAGGTGGATGGGTGAGATTTTTGCCAAACTGTAGTACACGTTGCCACGATAATTGTAGGTTGAGCCGTCGGTGATTTCGATGACCAGCCCTTCCTTCCGCTTGATCATCATCGGCACCCCGTAGTAGCTCGTAATGAGATGGGTTCGGACGGCCCGCTCCTGCATCAACAACCCGTCGGCCAGCGGCTGCTCCCAGAACGGCGTGTTCCAATGGGTGAGGCTTTCGCCGCCCCAAATATCGTTGACCAGAAGATCTAAGCGTCCGTCCTGCTCCTTCTCCACTCGCTCGAACAAAGCCTTAACCTGCTCCGGCGACGTATGGTCCGTGCGTACGGCAATCCCGACGCCGCCACGTGCGGTCACCATCTCCGCCGTTTCGTCGATGGTCTCCGTCCGACCGATGTCTGATGCCGCTCCCCGCACGCTCCGTCCAGTGCAATAAACGGTCGCTCCGGCCGCTCCCAACATAACCGCAATCCCTCGGCCTGCTCCTCGCGTTGCCCCGGCAACAACGGCCACTTTTCCTTCTAATGGTTTCTTGTCCATGGTCACATTCGCTCCCTTTCCAGCTTGAAATTCGCACGTGCCTTTGTAGGATAACAAAGTATATATGACATCTATTGTCCTATATCTGTGATATAATCATTCCAAATTCCATGTTACAGCCAAAGGAGGAAGTTTCATGCGCGCGGATCGCTTGCTAAATCTACTGCTGTTACTCCAGAACCGTGGAAAGATGAGCTCGCGCCAGCTAGCGGAGCGCCTGGAGGTATCGGAGCGGACAATCGCCCGGGACATCGAGGCCTTGAGCGCGGCGGGCATCCCCGTCTACGCAGAGCGCGGCTCCCGCGGCGGCTGGGTGCTGGCGGAAAGTTACCGAACGAACCTGACCGGCATGCGGCCGGAGGAAATCATCTCTCTGCTGTTGACGAACCATAACGAACTGTTGAAGGATCTCGGGATTCAGGGGGATTTTCAGGCCGCTTACCAAAAGCTGCTGGCCGCCGCCCCCGCACCGATTCGACAGGATGCCGAGCTCATCCGCGAACGCATCCATATCGATGGG
Organism: Paenibacillus sp. FSL R7-0216; assembly: GCF_037969915.1. Taxonomy (NCBI): domain Bacteria; kingdom Bacillati; phylum Bacillota; class Bacilli; order Caryophanales; family Paenibacillaceae; genus Paenibacillus; species Paenibacillus sp. FSL R7-0216. The sequence continues at coordinate 4,287,150 of NZ_CP150222.1, forward strand.
GCCGGTTGGCACGCCTCGAAGGAGGCTTTCCCCTGGTTGTCCGCCGTGCAGGAGGCGGTATGGACCCAACGGAAGCTGCAGATTCGCTACCGCAAAGAGGAGGACGTCGTCCAGCGTATCGTGCTCCCCTTGGGGCTCATCGCCAAGCGAAACGTATGGTACTTGGCAGCCGAACAGGACCCGGACGGCGAGCTTCGGACATTCCGCATCTCCCGGCTGGAGGAAGCCCGCATCCTCGAGGAAACGTTCATTCGCCCGGACGGATTTGATCTCGCAGCGTACTGGGAGCAATCGACCACTCGCTTCAAATCGGAGCTGCCCCGATATCTCGCCCGGGTACGGACGACCGAGTCCGGGCTGAACCGACTGCGCAGAGAACGATTTATCAAGGTGAACCATACAGAAGGGCCAAACGATCAAGGTTGGTTGCAGACGGAAGTCGATTTCCAGACGCTGAACTGGGCTTGCGGCGTGGTCCTGGCAGGCGGCCCGGACATCGAGGTGCTGGACCCGCCGGAACTGCGAGAGCGAGTGAGGGCCGAGGCACAGGCGATTGTCGCCTTGTATGAAAGGTACGCTGACGGTTGACATGAGGGGCGTTAGGTCAACGCTCGCTGTCCGGAAGCTTTACATGATTATCCGTAATGGTGTAAAGCGGCCATCCAGAGCCCCCAGCATATCAACCTACTAAAATAAAACAGCCGCCAGGATGAAAACTCTAAAACTCCTGGTCGGCTATTTCATTTCAAACGTTTACGGCTGTAGGAATGCGCGCGGCGAAACGTATACAAATCGCTCGCCCCGGGCCATGACATGACATTTCTGCTCGGGAAACTGCTCATACATATAATCTACGAAGTGCCCCGGTTTCTCCGCATTCACCGCAAACAGGTCGTAATGAAGCGGGATGACCGTGTCCACCCCGATTTCCCGGGCGAAATGAGCCGCCTCCCGGTAATCCATGTTGCCGACGATCCCGCGCTGCCGTCGGAAGTAGTCCCGCCCGTTGATCGGCAGCAGGGCGATGTCCGGCTTCAGGGCGCCGACACGCTCGATCAATTCAGGATAAACCAGCGTATCCCCAGCATGATAGAGCGTCACGCCGTTTAACTCCAGGACGTACCCGACATACCGAGGGCCGCCGTCCGTATCCCGTTCCAATTGCTCGTGCGCCGCTGCAATCGGCGTCAATCGCAGCTTGGAAAACAGCTCCATCGGCTGTCGGTCGTCCGCGGTCATGAGCCCGGGGGCGGAAATGCCCATCTCCAGCAATGCCGGCTTACAGCAAGCCGGAGCTACGATCGGCGCTTTCGGACTGCTCCGATGCAGCCAAGGCAACGTCTTGGCATCCATATGATCATCATGTTCATGTGTAATCAAGCAAAGATCAACGCCTTGAATCTCTTCCGGCGTTATCGGTGCGGGAAATGTGCGCCGCCAATCGCCGTCATCCAGATCGCCCGAGAAATAGGGATCTACATAAATGGTGATCCCGTCCCCTTTTACGATCACACTCTCCTGACCGAGATACCAAATGGCCAACGCTCCGTGAGGGGGTTCCGTTCGCGCAACCTCGCGGATGAATGCGGCTCCTTTTCGCTTCTGTTCCATCATTTCGTTAAGGTACTCCTTGATCTTTAGGATCCCGCTACAATCGAACGAATGGTTTCGAGCGGCAGCTTTGGCTTGCGGTCGTAGGTCAGCAGGCCGTTGATTTCCTGCTCTACGTCCGTAAACTGGGTGTAGCAAAAGCCTTGAACCACCGGAGATTGCAGCATCGGTAAGATAACATTCTGCAGCCGCAGCGCAAAATCCTCCTCATTTGCCGCTCCCGAGTACCCCCAACCTTCCCATTCATTTACCTTAAAGGAAATCCCGCCGAACTCCGTGACCAGAATCGGCTGCCCCTCGTAAGGAAATCCGGGGACCAGGATCATCCGGTTACCGGGCTGCGCGGCCAAAGCCGTCTCGACGTCAGCATACCGCTCGGCAAGTACCTCCTTGCGCCATTCATAATCGTGGATCGTCACAAGATCAGTGGAGACCAGTTCCCATCCGTCATTGGAAATGACCGGCCGGGTCGGATCCAGCGATTTGGTCAGGTGGTACAGCGATAATGCGTGGTTTTGCTGCTGCTTATCGATCAGGATGTTAGTCACGCCCCAGCTCTCATTAAGGGGAACCCAGGCCACGATGCAGGGATGGTTGAAATCCCGCTCGACGGCCTGCATCCACTCGCGCGTTACCCGGGCAACATAGGGTTCTGTAAATCGGTAGGCATTGGCCATCTCCCCCCATACCAGCAGCCCCAGCTTGTCGGCCCAGTATAGATAACGGGGATCTTCGATTTTTTGGTGCTTTCGGACCCCGTTGAGCCCCATTTCCTTCACCAGCTCCACATCCTTACGTAAATCATCGTCGCTTGGCGCGGTAAGCAGGCCGTCCGGAAAATATCCTTGATCCAGCACCAGCTTCATATAATAAGAACGATTATTTAAGTGCAGTTTGCCCGCTTCCACGGAAATTTTGCGCATTCCGAAGTAACTTTGAACCGTATCCACCGCCGTTCCGTCAACCAGCAGTGTGAGTTCCAAATCGTATAAATTCGGCCGTTCCGGCGTCCACCAACGCCCGAGGCCATGGTCATTAAAATCGTCCAAGTGAATATCCCGTCGTCCCGACTCGTGACTCAAGGAGAAGCAATCCTCGGCAACGAATTCCCCGTTAAAAGTGATGACGGCTTTCATACTCAGCTTGACCAGCGCGCTGTAACCCGACAAGAATACCTCGAGACCGATGTCGTTCTTGTCGATATCGGGGATCAGCCGAATCCGCTCAATTCGCGTCTCCGGAACCGGCTCGAGCCACACGCTTTGCCAGATCCCGGTTGTCCGCGTATAGAAGATGCTCGCCGACTGGTCCTCCCAGTATTGCTTGCCTCGCGGAAGAGAAACATCGCGGCTATAGTCCGTCGCCTTCACGACAAGGATATTCTCCCCTTCGGTGAGCACATCGGTGATGTCGGCCGTAAACGGCGTATGTCCGCCTTCATGCAGCGCCACCAACTGGCCGTTCACCCAAACTTTGGCCTCGTAATCAACGGCTCCAAAATGCAGCAACAGGCGCCCGGCCTTGTAAGCCTCCGGGACGGCAAACGTTCTCCGGTACCAAACCTGGTCATGTACGGCTGGATCGCCGATGCCGCTAAGCTTGCTCTGATAACAGAACGGAACGTTGATTTTTCGGCTATAATCATGCCCCTCGTACCAGGCTTCCCGCTCACCGATTCCTTGATCGTCAAAATCAAACTCCCATTCTCCGTTTAAGCTCATCCATGTGTCGCGGACAAACTGAGGACGGGGGTATTCATTGCGCAAATTTGGATTCATTATTTTCCCACTCCCTCTAACTATATTTATTAATTTTTGTTTTAATACATATTTCTTGTATTATTTAAGCTAAATATATCCCCGAAACTCACTCTTGTCAACGCTTACAACGCATTTTATCAGTAAAATTAGGCATTTTTATTTTACCGTATTTTTGTAACTAATCGTTTAGCAAACATAAAAAACCATCGTTCCAGAAAGAAACGATGGTTTGAATGATATCAGGAAATGGATTTACGTTTCATCATCAAGGGTGTAAGCGACCTGAAGAACTAAATCCTGATCGTAATCGCCGAACTGCTTCCCAAATAGATTAACGCCGCCTTTATGGATCGCATCTGGCTTGACGCCGATTCGCACCCGCAAACTCGGCCGTTGATTGAGCTGTAAATCATGAATAGCGACATCGGAGATCTTTTGCATGTCCAATGTCGTACGCTCGTGGTCCACTCGCCATGTTTTCAACAAGCCGTATTGGGTCGTCCAGTCTTCCCACCAAGACGGATTTAATGTGCCCCGCCGATCCCCAAAGTCGCCTGGACTCGTCCACATGCCGATCTCGACGCCATTGATCCAAACGGAGATATCCGAAGGCCAGTCATTGTCGTAGTTCGGCGCTTCCGAGCACATTTCCATCGACAGTTCCAGCGATTGTATTCGTGCATTTTGCGGAACCTCCAGCGGAAATTGGTACTCCACATACCCTTTGCGAAACCACAAAATCTGCGCCGCTACATGCTTCGGGTGGTAGAAGCTGGCCGGTTCATCTTCCCGAACCAACATCCCTTCGCTGGACGCCATGCCGCATGTTGGATGAACCTCGCAATCGCTGTAATGACCAATCGGCATTTCGACCTCATAAAACTTCATCCCGTCTTTCGACGTCCGGATGCTCGTATTCAAGGAGATGAGAATATCATCATAATTTCGGCTGCACACCTTCATCGCTCCGCGTACAGCTGGAAGCAATTCCGTATTGATCAGCTTGGCCGCTTCAAGCACCTTGACGTTATTCGCTACCGTTGACACAGGCAGCTCTAACGTCTCGGCAAGTTCAATGATATTCATGCTCCGCGTGTTGAGCAAGCGAAGAATGTCCACGCGGGAACGCGTGGAAAGAGCGTGAGCCACCTGAACCAGCTTATCCGGTTCGTGTATACCGACTTCCAGCATAGGAACCTCCGTATCCGTATTCCCAATAAATGATCTTACTTTCTTGACTTTACTACAAAAAGCTGTAATAAATCAATATTCATAAATTTTATCATTGTTTCGGAACCATCAACGGCATAATGTCGAAGGAGTCCAGCTCAAACTCCCCTCGATCCTTGATGAACCGCAGTTTGTTCACCCCGTCCTTCAGTTGCATTCTCGCGGTAGACAACCCCCAATTTTCCCAGCCTTTCGGCAGGACGGCAAGCGTGACGGGCGATTCCGAATTGACGGTTAATTCTACGTAAGATACTTCTCCGGCAGCGCTCCCGTTGGCCGTTCTTGCCAACAGGATATATTCTCCCGCCGTTGCTTGAACAGAGTACTCGGCATAGCCATCCTCCGACTCGAACCGCCCCGCCTTCTTTCCATCGGAACCCGAAGAACTCTCTAAGACGGACACCCCCTCACCAAACATCCCCGTCTCACCTTCATAGCGAGTACGATCCACCTCGCCGGAAGGCAAGGTCAACGGAACGTTCGGATCAACGGGAACGCCGAGATTCGGCGTGTTATCCTCATTCCAGGTAAAAGACTGCGCCCGCACTTCCCGATTCCAGCCGGCATCCTTATATTTGGCTACATGATAAACGATCCAATCCTCCGTACCGTCAGGCGACGTGGTGAAGGAATGGTGACCCGGGCCGTACAGCCCATTGCCGGAGACGAAAATCGGCTCATCCCTCTTGTGCCATGAGTCTGGATTCAGCAAATCACTGCCAACCTCAGCCGTGATCAACCCTAAGCAATAATCGTTTGTCCAGCTTCCGCTCGCCGAATAGACAAGATTAAGGGTTCCGTTCCGAACCGCTACTTGCGGACCTTCATTTACCAGAGGGGAATGGTTCGTTTCCCAAGCGTAGGTCGGACGAGCGATTTCCACACGTTCGGAATCGATCGTCCAGGGGTTGCTCATATGGGCGATGTATAGATTTTGACTGACATTGACGTCCCCTTCCCAGCCGGACCAAATCAAATACAACTGTCCGTCCAACTGCAGCACCGTACCGTCGATCGCCCAACGGTTGGTCGAGTCGGTAATTTGCCCTTTTTGCTTCCACACGCCTTGGGTGGGATCGGCCGAGGTATTCTCCATCACGTACATGCGGTGGTTCACGTTGTCCCCGTCATCCATCGCGTAGTAGATATACCAGGCTCCATCGATATAATGAAGCTCGGGAGCCCAGATGCCGTGGCCGCCCGTCGGGATCACCCTCCGGGGAGCTGCGTCCACGCCGGTCAAGCTGGCGCTTTTCCAAACCGTGACATCGCTGCCGGTCGTTTTCGTGAAGTAATAATAACCGTCTGAATGCTTATAAACCCATGGGTCTGCCCCGTCCTGCATCAAGACATTATAGAAATCGCCCTGTTTCGCACCACCGGTGCCGGAAACAGTACACCCTACCTGCGAAATGAGAAATAAACAAATGGCAGGCAGCAGCGCTTTTCCGAATCTTCTTTTTTCCATTCTTATGCTCATCCTTTAATCGACCCGACGTAGACGCCTTTGACAAAATATTTCTGCAAGAAGGGATACACGACTAGAATCGGCACCGTGGATACGACGATCGCACAGTATTTCACCAGTTCACGGAAAGCGGTCGAGCTTTGGGCACTGTCGATGACAACGCCGCCCGCGCTGCCGATCGTTGTTGCCGTGGAGTCGTTGGCGACTAAAATTTCCTTCATTAATAATTGCAACGGGAACAACTCCCGATCTTTAAGCAGCACCATCGCATTAAACCAGGAGTTCCAGTTCCCCACCAAATAGTACAGGAAAATAACCGCTAAAGTAGCCTTGGACAGCGGCAGAATCACGCGAATCAAAATGGCTGCCTGGCTCGCGCCGTCGATGGTTGCCGCTTCCTCCAGCTCAGCCGGCAGAGCCTGGAAGCTCGTTCTTAAAATAATGATATTCCATGTGCTTAGCGCCGTCGGTAATATCATGGCCCACAGATTGTTATACAAATGGATATCTTTCATTAATAGAAACCAAGGAATTAACCCGCCGCCAAAAAACATCGTGATCGTGATCAGAATCATGATGAAATTTTTGAAGTAGAGATCTTTTCTCGATAGGACGAAAGCGCCCATAATCGTCATGACCATGTTGACCAGCGTGCCTAGCCCTACGTAAATGATCGTATTTTTGTATCCGACCAGCAGGCTGTTATCTTTAAAAACCAGCTTATACCCGTCCAGCGTGAATCCAAGCGGCTTTAATAAGATTCCGCTATGTGCCATAAGCGCCGTTGGGTTGCTGACGGAGGCGAGCAATATATGCAGCAATGGATAGAAGCAAATCAACGTTATGGCCGTCAGTAAGGTATAGTTCATGGCGTCAAAGACGCGATCCCCGGTCGACCTCGGCTTCCAATGCCGGGACTTCAGCTTTTTGCGACCGGACAAGGCCATCCCCTTCTCTACCATAAGCTCACCTCCGAAGTGCGTCTGGCGATTCGGTTCGTCGCCCACAACAGCGCAAAGTTGATTATGGCACTAAACAAGCCGACTGCGGTTGAGAAGCTGAGACTGGCCTCTCGCAAGCCCCTGCGATAGACGTAGGAGGCAATCACGTCCGCCGTATCGTAAGTGAGAGGGTTGTAGAGCAAAATAATTTTCTCGTATCCGGAAGCCATCAGTCCGCCAATCGCAAAAATAAACAGGATGACGATAATCGGAGTGATTTGCGGCAGCGTAATGTACCACATCTTTTTGATTCTACCGATGCCGTCGATCTCTGCCGCCTCGTACAAGGCAGGATCGATCGAACTCATCGCGGCCAGATAAATGATGCTGTCCCAGCCGATGTTCTGCCAGATGCCGGAGAACGTGTAAATCGGCCTAAAGAAGGAAGAGTACCCGAGTAGCGACGTGTAATCCTTACCCGTAATCCACTGCAGAACTTGCGTCACGACACCTTCATCTGCCGTGAAGATATGAATAATCCCGCAAACGACCACCAAGGAAATGAAGTGCGGCATATACGTGATCGTTTGTACGGATTTCTTGAATTTTCCGTCGCGGATTTCATTAAGCATCAGCGCCAAAATGATCGGGGCCGTAAAGCCAAACACGATTCCCCACACATTCAGGAGAAGCGTATTTTTGATGACCCTCCAAAAGTAAGGCCCCTGAAAGAAATCAATGAAATGCTTGAAACCGACCCAGTCGCTTTCGGCAAATCCAAGCAGCGGCTTATAATCCTTAAAGGCGATGAGAACGCCCCACATCGGACCGTAACAGAAAACAAGGAACCAAGCGACCACCGGAATGGCCAGCACGTAGACAAACCAGTTCTTCCTCAGATCCTTTTTGATCGTCTTTCTTGTGTTATTGAGCTTCGGAGCCCCTGCGGGGGCGATTTTTCTTGATTTACGGACGATCTCCATGAACGAATCACCTACTCTTCTTTCCGAATTCTCTGAAACAATAACGAGGGGCCCAAGCTCACTTACGCTCGGTCACCCTCGTTATCTTTCATGTCTTTCAGGCTGTACGGCAATTATCTGTTGTTATAACGGTCCAATGCGGCCTGATGAATGCTCAGGAATTCGTCCAGCCCCATCTTTTTGGCTTCGTCCAGGAATTTGTCGTATGCATCTACCGCAAGCTCACCTTTGATAATTTTGGCGAAATATTCTCCTCGCAGAGTGGACAATTGGTTACCCAGCTCCGCTTCCCGTGAGGCTTCTTCTTTCGTAAACGAAATCGGAGGCATGGCCGCGCTCGTATCCATATTCTCAGTCCAATCTTTCCGGATCTCCCCGGAGTAGCTGCCTTTGGCTACGATCAGTGGGTTGGAGTTATGTTCATCGCGAATGTCCGGCCAGACATGTCTACGATATTTATCCAGTGCAACTGCGACCGGTTGGCCATCCGGGTCGTTGTACATATAGCTGTTTTCCGGGTAATATGGTTTCCCGTTCTCATCGATGAGATGAACCGTGCCGTATTCGCCGTAGTTATAGATCTCCCAGCCCTTCTTCGTATAGGCGAAATCCAGCCAGGCCATCGCCGCTTCCACGTTCTCGGCTTGGGTCGTAATCGCAGCTTCGGTCCCCGTCCGTTTGAAGTTCTTGTACGTCGTTGCGGCTTTATCCCCTTTGTTCAGTACCGGGTTCAGCGCTCCAACGAAGTCGATATTGTTCTGTTCTTTCCAATAACTCCACATCGTATCGGGCGAATCCATCATGACAGCGGTCTTGCCCGAAATGGCGCTGGACATTCTTTGGTTGAAGTCGGCCGTCGCCCAGTCTTTGTTCAGCAGCCCTTCTTTGTTCCATTGCTGCATCATCGCCAAATATTCTTTCGCTTTAGGTTGAGCGGGACCCCAGGCTACCTTGCCGTTGCTGTCCAAGAAGGTCCAATCCCACACGCCATAAGCGCCATTCAGAATCCCGGTAAAGATCTGACCGTAGTTGGATCCGTAGTTCAACGGCTCGCTGTAACCCACTTCCTTCGCTTTGGTCAGGAAGGCGTGCCATTCATCAATCGTTTCGGGTACCGGAAGACCCGTTTTATCCAACGCTTCCTGCTTGATCAGCATGCCGAACCACATCCATTCCGAATAAGGAGCAATGCCGTAGAAACCAAGCAGTTTCCCGCTATCTGTGACCGTCGTTTTTCTTCTTGTCTCGTCGGAGTTACGCCAAGCGCTATAGTTCGGCGCGTTCTTCTCCATTAAATCGGTAAGATCCAAATACGCTCCATCATTGACGCCTGCCTCGAAACCTCCCGGATACCGTCCAGGCTCGATGATGATGTCCGGCAAGTCACCGGAAGAGATCATCAAAGTAAACGCATCTGCCTCCTGTCCTACCGGCGGAGTGATGAAGTTGACTTTAATCCCCGTCAATTTCTCCACTTGCTTCTGAATGGCGTGATTGTTCATGTCCGGGATGTTGCGGTTGGCAGGCATCCAGACATCCAGCGTGACATCCCCTTTGAAAGGATAAGCGGAGTAGTCGTTCGGAATTTTCTCATCAAAGATGTCGCCTAGATAGGTATCGTTCAGCGTCGTATTGATCTCATTGATTTGATCCTGAGTCGGCGCCGTATTGCCGCGGATGTCCTGACTAATGTCCGTAAAAGATGTTTCGTTGTTTGGTTGTTCTTCAGAGACTTTCTCGGCGTTATTGTTCTCGGAAGCTTTGTTTGAACCGCCCCCGCTGCACGCCGTAACCATAGAGATAGCTAGAATAAGAACGAAAAGAAAACCAAAGATACGTTTCGATTTGTTATTCATAGGATCCTCCCATTTATTAATCTCAAACTCAACGAACCCCTGCGACCACTGCTTCTTCTCACCGCCCCTTTCGCATGAACTCAAACCCCTCCACAAACAGATCGACCACCATGAAGTAATATTATTGTTTTATTACAATAATTTTGTATCTTTGCGTTGATTATAATCCCCGCACGATCCTATGTCAACGCTTTCATACGGATAGTTATCGATTTATTTAAAGAAATCAACTCATATCTCAATACATAAGATTAGTTCCAAAAAAGTTGTAACAATATTCATGTGTTTCATTCGCCAGCAGGCCGGGAAATGAGGATGCCAACCCCGGTTGGTATCCCGAAATCGGGCATCCCGTTCGATTTCCAACCAAAGCTTTGAATTCTTGTACTGCGGGGAGCACCCGCCGAACGTTGTTGATTCGTCTCGGAATAATCATAAGCGTGGTAAACAATCCAATCCTCGGATCCGTCCGGGGATACGGTAAAACTGTTGTGTCCCGGCGCGTAGACTCCGGCGGATGGATGCTTAGCGAAGACGGGACCCTCCTCTTTGATCCAAGACTTTGCGTCAAGCAGGTCTGCGGATTCCGGAATCTTCGTCATCCCAAGGCAGTAATCGTCCGACCACGTCGCACTCGCCGAAAAGACGAGAAAAATCCACCCGTTGCGCCGCAAAAAGACAGGCCCTTCGTTAATCGCCATTCCGCCTTGCTTCTCCCACGACGCGGTTGGAGCCGTGATCAATACATTGGGACCGGTTAAGGTCCACGGATTGGTCATCCGGGCAGCGTAGATCGCTGAACCGTAATCAGGGAAGCGGCCGTATCCAGAATAAAAGAAATACAGTTCCCCCTGATGTTGGAGCACGGTTCCGTCGAGGCCCGGAACTTCCGTATTCACTGCGCCTTTAAAACACCACTCACCGTTTATCGGATCATCGCCCGTAAGCTCAAGCACGCAGATGCGTCTTGTGTCGTCCCCCCCGCCGTCGTTGGCTGTATAGTAGATGTACCAGCGTCCATCGATGCGGTGCAGCTCCGGCGCCCATAGGTTGCGGGAAAAAGGTCCGTTTGGCTCAGGAACCCATACCGTCTTCGCTTCAACCTGGCCGAGTCCGCTCAGCGTTTGGCTGTGCCATAGGGCGATGCGGTCTCCTAAAGTGACCGACATATAGTAACTTCCATCGGGATCCCGAACGATCCAGGGGTCGGCACCGTTTGACAAAATCGGGTTTGAAAATGTTTTTTGCTCCATGTTGTCCCTCCTAAGTTCGAACTACGTCTGAAAGATTAATAAATATTTGCTTTATTACAAACATTTTATTTTGTTTTCATCACCATAATCCCATCTTAGGAGATTGTCAACGTTTTCATTTCTAGTTCATCTTGTGAATCCAGAAAAAGCCATCTGCTCCCCGCAGGGGCAGATGGCTTCATTTTACTTTTGCGACCGCTGGATTGCCGTTAGTAGCAGCGCCTGCTGTTCCAGGATATCGTTTAGCATTTCGTACAAAGAGTCCAGGGTGATCTCGGTTGATTTGAGGTTTTGTTGCTTGCGATAAGTGGATTTATGTTGGAGCTCCTCCACCTTCACGCGTAGCGGATCGGCTGGAATATGAAAATGCGCTCTGGCAGCCGGCTTCTTAGTTGCCATCTACGACCACCACCTTTATGTCACCGTTGCGGTCGAGACCCACTGTTTTTAAGGCATAAGCCCCGGGTTCATCGCTGCTGATCGTGACCTCCGCAACGCCTTTCGCCGCCTTCACGGATTGTCGTACCCCGTTTAGTTCAACGGCCACCTCCTCGTTAAATTCTTTCTGCACCTGTCCCTGCCAATCGACGACGGTGATTTTCACCGTTACCGTATCTTCGCCGTTCGCCTGAATTTGCGTCTTATCCGCCTCCATGCGGGCAAAATTCCCCGTGAAGCTGCCTTCGGCGTACCGCGTAAACAGCAGGTTTCCACTCCGGTATTGCTGCTCACTGACCGAGATCAGGTTCGGCGCTTCGACTTCCCCGGCCAATTCGCTCACCGCGTACACCCGGCCGTCTTCATCAATCTGCGCATAGTAATTAGGCAAACTCAATCACCTCCCAGGAAATCTCCGCATAGGCCTCGTAAAATCCCTCATAGAAGTTAAATCGTAATTTGTTGTTGTCGATCAACCTTGCGCAAACCGAACCGTCCATCATAGGAGAAGTTTGGAACCAATGAGACAACCCGGATGTGGTGATGTTAACGAACGTCTTCTGCGGGTTTACCGCGGAGATCGTCACCTCTCTCACTGTGGATCCCGTTCCGTTCGGGTAAAAATAAGCAATGCTTGCCGAACCTCGCTGAACATTTTTGATCCCCACGCCTTTCCACTCCGATCCATTATGAAATTGCAATAATCCTTGATAGATCCGGAAATCCGGACTGCTTTCCTGAGCTCCTCGGCTTAACACGCCAAATCCCGAAACAAACGAGTTCCCTGATGTTTCATCCGGTTCCGTAACCGTTAGCCGCACATACGAGCCGCCGAACAACTGATCAAATGGATGGTATCTAGGCAATGCTTCGGCAGCAGGCCGGGTATAGGCATAGGCTCTTCTCCATGTCGTTTTGTCGCTGCTGATTTCGACATAGAAGCTTTTGGGAGGAGTGCCCCAGTTATTGTCGAAACAGATTCCTTCGATTTCCGAAAACTCGGCCCCAAGCTCCACGGTCATCGATTGCGGAAAGGTTGAATAAGCCGAGAATAAAGCCCAATAATGATCTCCGTATTGATAATATGGCGTTGTCGGACTGCCGCTGACCGAACCCGCGGTCACAGTCACCTTTTTGTATTTCGCTACGTTGCCGCTGAGTCGCCCGGATTTTAGATGCCTGCGGCATAGCGTTTCCCGCGCGACCCGATCCCCGGTTACGGCGGATAAAGCGATCCGGTCCGACGTTACCGCCCCGACTGAGATCCCTTCGGTGCCGATTTGCGGCGCATCGCCGGCTTTCCCGGTATGTCGATGGCCTCCCGTCGCACGAAATAAAGCATCGATCGCTTCGATATTTTCGTTCTGAGCCGTTCTCCTGACCGTATCGGACGGCTCAAATGTAGTTAAACCGCTAGGCAGTTTTGGCATAAGTACTCTCCTTTCTTAGGTAACCTCATGATCGTTTTGCGCCCGGCTTCCATACTTCCAACTCATCCCAAGACATATCAAGCGCATCGAGCTTCTCCCAGGTTAAGTCAGCGGAATCCAGCTCCTCCCAACGCAAATAGGTAAATTGGAACACCAATTGGAGATGGGCTGGAACGATCTCACGCAACGCGTTTTGCATATCCGGCAAATTTGGCGGAACCCCGCGTTTGCCGATAAACGTGATTACCACTTCGTAATGGTTGAAATTTTCTTGTACCTGGATCTCCCCGTTCTCAAACGAATCCGCCACCTCTTTGATCACGGCCAGCGTTACAGTTCCGGCTCCCCGAATCTTCGACTTGATCACCGAGCGCCGCTGCTCCAGAGGTTTGTCTTCGTTGCTTGGAATACCGCAAACGGCTTCCCAAGCGGATAACCCCCAAGTCGCCCGATCGATAAAAAACTGATCCAACACCTCCCGAATCTCGGCATTGAAATCAATCAACTCTCGAGCTTCGCGCGTGATCAAATTACCGACGATGCCCAACTTTCCGCCGGCTTCCTTCGGCATATAGTAATCAGGTAAATCATCCATCATCTCATTTTGGATATTTCGTGCCATGACGGCTTTGCTTGGACTAGACAACAAAATTCACCGTCCCGGCCACGGCAACCTGCTCATCGCCGATATTCAAGTTCTGATTGGCCGCCCCGTTAATGGTTAGGTTCTTGAAGTCCGTAACAGCTTCAATATCGAGAAGCAGGCCAAATATCCGGTTATAAGGGACCACTGGGCTTTGGAAGGCCAAGTCGGCCAGAAACGCTTTTAATTTCTCGCTGAACAACGCCTTGACGTTCGCCAATACCGCCCCTGAGGCCAACGTCACATTCGCCGTCACATTGATTTTCACTTCTTGGGCTGGAACTACGGTGACTGAAGCTCCTACCGGCCGCCGGGTATCCACGGCCTCCCTTACATCCTGCACGATGGTCGGATTAGGGGCGATTTTATCCTCCGACAACACGCACAACTTCACGGTTCCGCCGCCGTTCCAGACAGGGAACACCTTAACGTCGCCTACCCCGCGTACTTCCAGCGCCCATTGGCGGTAGTGCCAAGCATTGCCGCTAGTGGCAGGCCGGCGTACCCGGTCGAAATAACGAACCAGCAGCGATTCATCCGATTCCGTCTCCGCACCGTTTACGAATTCTTCCGGGTTGGTCACCGTTACGATCCCTGACAAATTTCCCAACACCAGCTTGATTCGGCCCTTATCCACGTTGCCCCGTTTCCCGCCGGCGGCAGCCACGGCCTTTACCGTCGCCTTCTTTTGCTGAATGATCCCAGGTTCGGCCGTGACAAAAACGACCGCTTCCTCTTCATCCGTCGATACGGCGGTTCCTTCCGGGATGATCGTATCATCATCACCGGTAAACACCAGCTTCCCTTCCGCCTTCACACTCGGACGCCGGGTTAATCCAAGCTCTCCGGCACGGAGATCCAAATACTCGGAAGGCTGATCCGGGCCGACAAAGCCGAATTTCAATACCTGGTCCAGCTCGATATAGGCATGCGCCAATTCAATGGCCGCAGGGGACAGCAAATCGAAGGTGATGGATCCCTGCCGGGTATCGATTTCCTTCGGCGAAGCATCCCGCATCCGATGCAAAATCGCTTCTTTCGTCTGATGTTCAAACACGTTTATATCCTCACCTCCTGCCGAACGGCCCCTTCTGTTGTATGAACCGTAAAGGTCACGAACAGCTTATCGTTCTCCCTAACGATTTGAAATTGGTCTACTGAGGCGACGCGATCATCCTCCCGCAGCGCTTCGGTGATGACCCTCGTGATTTCGCTTTTAAGCAGCTGCTGGGAAATGTCCTGGCCCAGCAGGCTTTCGATTTCGCAGCCGTACTGGCTGTTGTAGATCAAATATCGGTAACGCGCCGTTTGAATCGCCTTGCGAATAAACTGGCGAACGGCTTCCGTTCCGTCAATGATCCGTTCGATCACCTGGCCCGTTTCAAAATCGAGAGTGTAGGTCCGGGAAGGGAGCGTTGTCGGCTTAGCTTCCTCATAACGCTCCTCCCTTCTTTGCAGCGGAGACAACGCCATCAGTACATCACCGCCCGATCCAAAATAAGATAGGTTTGCCCTTGATGAATGCCGGCCACAATCACACGATCATCCTTCTTCAGTTCATCCGTGAATTCGAGTTCGGCTTCTTGTACCGTCAAATTTGCGGAGGACATGCCAAAGGAAGTGAATTTCGTGATCTCACCACTCCCGCTTGATACGACCAAAACGGATGCCTGAGTGATGGATGTCGAAGACATCTCCGTCTTTCCCTCACTCTTCACGTTCACCTTCCGCTTATAGCTCGTTAAGGATTGAGCCACGATCAGATCATCCTTCTCCAGCTCTACGTTCATATGATCCACCTTAATCTTCAGCTCAGGCGGCGGCGCCGTCACCGTCGCCAATTCCAAGGTAATGTCCGAATTGTAGCCGATGGCTCGGATTAATTGCACAAGCTGGCTCGCCCCCGAGCCTTCGATGCGTTCCATTAACCCGCCCCCTTCTCTTCCTTGTATTCTAATTTGGGAATATCATCTGTTGCCGACAAGGTTAACGACATCATGTGTTTGCCATGCTCGAAGCGATGTTCGTCGGCCGAAACGTAATAGCCCCCAAGAATGCCTGTTACAGATTCCTTAACGTACACACACGAGCCGGAAACCACGTCGGCGATTCCTAAGCAATCGATCCGTGCCTGATCCTCGATGGTCGCCAAATCCTTAAGCAGTTGTTTGGCGCGCTGCTCCATCTGCGAAGAGGTCATCGCTTGATCCGGTTTCTCCAAATGCTGCATGACGCCAAACTTCCGGATGAGTTCCGAATCCTTGGCGCTGGCAGACAGCTCCTTCTTTTTCCCGTCCTCACCGATGACCTTGATTTGGGTGCGCGTTTCTTCGATGGATTGCGAGTAACTAGCTCCCAGTAGATTAACTCCGTTTTCCAGCACCCACTTCCCCTTCTGTTCCTTGCGTGCCAATACCTGCAGCTTCCCTTCCCTCGACGTAATCCAGAATCGCTGCCCGTTTTGCTTTGCGGATTCGGTCAAGGCTGTCACCATCATTTCAAACAGCGTCTTGTCGCGTAAGACCAGCTTCGGGATGACGTAACCCGTATCCTGAACTTCCCCCATCGGAATGGAGAACTCGTTGCACAGTCGCTTCACCACCGCAGAGGCCGTTTGACCGCGAAAGATTTTCGTATCCTTGCTCTTGGTCAGGTAGATGTTTTCGTCGTAAGCCGTTAGGGACATCTGGCCTTTGGAGTCGATCTCATCGGCAAACAGGACGCCGCGAAACAGCTCTTGATCGTCCAGGAGAAAGCGCAGTTCCCCGCCTTTCTGGAGCTTCATGTACAGTTCGCGAAGATCTCCGGTATTGGACAATTCAACCACCAGCTTGCGAGCGGCCTGTTTGATGTCGCCGGACCAATTCACGGATTTGACGATGGGATCCAAAAAAACGTCTTGCTCCTCATCCTTGTAGGTCACGCTCCAGCTCATGAGGGAATCACCAGCTTCTGGCCGGGAACGATCCGATTCGGGTCTTTACCGATCTCGGTTTTGTTTGCCGCGTAAACTTCCCTCCACCGGTCGCCGTTGCCGAGCGTACGCTGCGCGATTTTCCACAACGTATCCCCAGGGATGACGACGTAGGAGGCCGGAGGCGTCTTCGTGTCAGGGCGATATTCGCCCGTAATCACCATCGCTTTCCCTGACCCGGACGTCTCCACCTGACGGAACTGCACTTCCTTGTACTCCTTCAACTCCAGTTCAAAAAAAACGTCGCCTGGATTCCCCGCGCGTTCGCTGTACTGGAAGGAGCGGATGGTCACCAAGCCTTTGAGCTTGGTTCCCGTAATGTCGAGGCGGACCGGACGCCGGCTTCTCATCCAGGCCTCGATCTTCTCCACGGTTGCCCAGGGATCGGGCAAGGACTCATATTCGCAATATCCGGGGTGGTAGTCGCGAGGAAAAAAGGAAGCAAACGAATATTCCTTCAGGACCGCTTCCCCGATGACCGTGTATTCTCCCAGCTGTGTTACTTGGATATCCTCGTAGCCGTGAGAGCTTTTGACCGACACCTGCTCCGGATTCACCGGCAGCCAGAGCCACTCCTTCTCATCGATCGTCTTCAGCCAAAATTCCAGCGATGCCATTACGCCATCAATCCTCCCGCCGCTTTGATTTCGCGGGCCAGCGCTCTAGCGATCGCATCGATATCGGATTCCTGGCGGACATGAAACGTATTGCCCGTGATCGATATGGCAGCTCCCCCACTCGCCCCGTTTGAGAATTCCCGGTTCTCGGAGGCTGTCATAATACGTTCACCCTTGTGCAGCCGGGCCATCATTCCGTCGTAAGGCACATAGGACATGCCGTGATAACGGCTCGTCGGCGGACCGCCGTTCGATGTCGCGGTATTTCCGCCGGCTCCCCCATTCTCGTCACCGCTGAAAATATCGAACACGCTGAGGAAGGAGCTGATTTTATCCTTCACTTTGTTAACCTGCTCGACGATCCAATCCATGTGATACTTGAACGCGTACGCCAAGCCCGCCACAGCCACCCCTACCAGCAGGACCGCGGCGATAATCGGAAGAAATGGCGCAACGGCCGCCCATCCTGCCACCGCGGAAGCCCATAAGGCCGGCGCAAAAACGCCAAGCAGCAGGGCGGCTATGGAGCCGATCGTAGCCAGCACGATATCCCCGTCTCGAGTTAATACTTCAACGACGGAAGCCAGGGCTTCACCGAGGGGCAACATCGCTTCCCCTAACGGGGCCAAAGCGACCGTAATTCGGTTCTGAAGCATATCCCATTTATCGCCGAAGGTTTGGACTTCGCCAGCCTGGTTCCGAATCGCGTTGCCCGCTGTACTCATCGCCGCGACCACCCCGCCGAATTCAACCTGCCCGTTCTTCAGGGCGGCCACCAGATCGCCGCTGACGCTGTGACCAAAGTATTGGGCAGCCACAGCCGCAGCCTCCGACTCGGTTGCTGCCGCTTTGATCTTGGCGGTAATGGCGGCAAGGCCTTCGCCCTTTACATCCTTCCGGAGCGCATCCTGAATCGGGGTTAATCCGGAGGACTGCCATTTGGCCATCAAGGCCATCGACTGCTCGAAACTAAGTCCCATCTGCTGCAAAGGTAGGCCGAGCGAGCCCATATTTTTGAGCAAATCGCCCATTCCCGCACCGCTGACGCGGCTCGCAGCGAAAAACTGGTCCATCATCAAAGTCCCTTCGCCGGCTTTCTTCCCCCAAACGCTCATGACCGAAGCAGCCGCGTTGGCTGCTTCAGCGCTGTTTGCTCCGCTTAACCGTGAGGCGTCCAGCACTGTTTTGGACATTGCGGTCAACGTGGTCCCCGTAAGTTTGGCTTTGCCGCTCAGCGTTCCCATCACACTGGCGATTTCGTTCAGATTTTGCGGCACCTGCCCGCCTAGCTCTCGCAAAGACGCGACCATACCTTTCATTTGGCCAGGACCGGCCATCGATGCCGCCCGCAGCGTGCCAACCGCCGTGCTGAATTCCTTGGCTGCCGCAAGCGACCGATCCTGCAGTTGGCCAAGAAGACCTCCTGCCGTGCTGGCCGCAGACGAGAGCATTTTCTTCCGATCTTCCGGCAGGTTCTGAATCGCGGTGTTACCTGCGATATTTTGCAGCCGCTTCATCCCTTTTAGCTTCGGTGGAGCTTTCGGCCCTACCGGGAACCCGAGCTGCGCAGCCAAAGCATCGTCCGCCTTCTTCTTGGCCGCCGCAGCCCGTTTGTCCTGAACCTTCTGCCACACCCCGGCAAACGGCTTGCCAAGCGTCTTCGCCCCCTTGGATACACTTTCCGCCTTGGCCTTGACCGCCCAAGACAAATCCAGCATAAAGTTGTCGACGGCCGGCTTCATCGCAGCCAGCTTCTTCCGCATGACCCCAGCGGTAGCGCCCGTTGCCAGCTGCAGCGAAACGAATTGTTTAGCCACCTTGGCACTGGTGCTCTGCGTCGCTTCCAACTCTTTCCCGATGCGGGCAAACCCGCTGACCTGCTCAAGCTGGGACGTCGTTCTTTGCAGCTGGCTCATCATTTTGTTGAGCTTATTCAAGTCGTTTAACGTTGCTTTCGAAAAGTCGGGAATGCTCCCGCCTGCCGATGAGCTCAACCTCCTCGCCTCCCCTGTTCAGCCTTTACGGCTTCAGCCTGCGGGCGGCTCTCTCCTGCTCCTTGCGCGCCTTCTCCTCCTCTTCCAATTGCAGCATCATCGAGGCGTACATAAACCGTTTCACGTTCTCATCCTTGTTGTACACCTCATCCGGCGGCAGGTGATGGCGTTGAAAGATCAGATGCAGCAAGAAGGCTTCTCCGCCCGCTTTGATTAGTTTTTTATTTCATCTTCATCGCTGTCGAAGCCGCTGATTTCCAAAATTTCTGCGGACAGCTTGGCGATCTCGCCGGCCAGCAGCAACCCGAGGATCGCTTCGGTTGGCGTCCCGTATTTCTCAACCAACTCCTTGGCGGACCAATCCGGGATCAGGCACGCTTTCTGGATGACTAAGGCGCCGAACTGTTCATCGTCGAGCACTTTTTCCCGCTTGGGTCCTTTTCCGGTAAAGTGGGTGCACTGCTCCTGGATTCTATGAATCGTTTTGCCGTCCAGCGCCTGAATTTGAAAATCCACGCCCAGCCGTTTCATCGGAACGTCTTTTTTCGGTTTGCTGTCCGCCCCAAGCAAAGCTTGAAGCACGTTGTTTTGTCGGTTATCCGTAATCGCCATCGATCTTCATCTCCTTAAAATGGTGTATGCCTCGCGGCGGAGTAGGAAAGCGGAGAACCCGGGGTCTGGTTCGCATTCGCCGGGTACCCGCCCACCTGCCTCGCCCATTACTCCGCGACGAGTTTATCCAACAATTCGTAGCCGGTAAAATTAAAAGGCAGCTCTTCCTCCACAATGGAGCCGACTTCAAAGTGCATCAACGGGATCTTGTCGAAGGTAACCCCTTTCAACCGAACCCGGTAAGCCCCGTAGGACTCCGGATCCTCCAGCTTCAAGATCAGTTCCGTCGTAAATGCGCCTTGTTTGTCATCGGCGATTTGTCCGATGAGCTCGACGAATTCGGAGGTTACTTTATATCCGGTAATCGTCCCGGATCCGCTGAGTCCAGTCACTTTATGCGCCGTCCAGCGCGTACCGGACCGTTTGATTTCCTCCTTGGTAATTTCCACGTTGGCTTCGGCCGATTTAACGTTGGTCAACCAGCGGCCATCGTAATACACATATCCGAAAGTTCCATTGATCACTCGGGTTGAATCCAGCACTGATACCCCTCCTCATGAGATTGAATTCCTCTTCTACCTATACCTTGATCGTCAGGAAAATCCGCTCCATGCTGTCGATCTCCGTAAAGGCGATCAGCAAATACACGGTGTCGCCTTCCGACTGCCGGTCCGGATCCAGAGTTACCGCGATATCCGTCAGCACGTTGTTTAACTCCAGCCGTTCCAAATAAGCTTTCACGGCCGAGATCAGCGCAGCTTGCCCATCGGCGTTATTATCCAGCTTGCCGATATAAGCATCGGCGGCCGCCTTCGTAATGTCGGTGGAGATCGCTTGACGCGCCCGCATGGCGCGAACCTTCTTGCGGCTCGTAACCAGGCCTTGTTCCACCTTGACCTTCTCCCCGTCATGAACCAGGACAAGCGACCCTTTCTGCAAGGCGGCATGAATCTCCGTATTGCGCAGCCGTTTGGCCACGTCGCCTGCATACACCGGAGCATACGTAATCGATTTGTTGATTCCGGTCCCGGCGATTAATCCGGCGATATAAGGGGCGTAACGCGCAGAACTGTATACCGTTCCTTCGATATTGACGCCGCTGATTAAATTCACGGCATAATCGTCTGCCAGGTCCACGCTGCGTTGGTTGCCTTTCGCAGAATCCAGGTCGTCTTCGGCCTTTCCGCCGAATACCGTCAGGAAGTGTTTGCCTTCATCTTCGCGGCTGTCCGCGCACCATTTCAGCGTCGCCTTCTGCTCACTGGCAGGAACTTCACCTGGAAAAACAAATACGTTAAAATGCCGGGTACTAAATACGTCGCGAATCGCGGTGAAATCGGCAGCGGCCGGATCCCCTCCGCCGCTCGGTACAGGCACCGTATAAACGAGCACCTCTTTCGCCCCTCCCAAGAGGGCCAGGCGAATCGGTTCCACAAACGCATCGCCGAACCATTGGGCGGCTTCGGATTCTTTTTCCACTGTAAAAAATTGACCTGCGCCAGCTCCCTCATACTGGAACAACGGCAATGCCACCGTTCCCCGGGCGCCCCCTTTGATTTGCGCCGCGGCCGCCTCCACGAAATTGATGTACAAGCCAGGCCGTACCGGCAAGCTGGTTGTATCCCATGTTCCACCCATGACCTCATGCCACCTTTCAGTTGTTTGTCGTGCGAAATTCCATATGTTTGATTTTGTCTTGCGACCGGAAACGAACGGGTTCACGCGATTGAACCAGCAGCGTACCCTGGCATTTCCGCAAGCCATTCTCCAGCGGTTCGGCGGAGGTTATCGTAAATGAGTCCACCCGGATCGGTTTCGTCCCGGCACTTGCTCCTTCGTCTGAATCCGTACTTTCGTTCATCACGTATCGACTGAGCGACTCCATCTCATATAACGCCGTTTCCACCGTGCTCGCATAATACCCGATCGCATATTGGCGTTCGAGCAGCGTATGGCTTCTCGAATCGCTCCTGCGGACTTCCTGCTTCAGCAATACTACAAATTCCCCGGCTACAGGTTCGGCAGGCTCTTGGAACCAATGAACCGTAGAGTCAGGGAACCTTCTCGTGATCAACTCCGTTAAACCGCCAACCTCCTCGGCCAATAGCACGTCACGATCCCTCCCTTGGGCCGAAACCCTTTTGCCGCTTCCTGAGTATTTGTATAAACTCATCCCCCGTTTCTTCACATTGTGATCACTTCAGCTGACCATTCGGCCGCATTACGGATTATAGGGGGTTCCTCGACACGCCGAATAGGATGAAATTTCTTCACCTGGGGGTGAAGATAAATCATCCTGTTGCGGGGATCCGATCGTTTGTTATACTGGACTTACTTGTAAACTTCTGTAAGAGGAGGCTGGGAAATGGAGCCGATCCGTGTCATGCTGGTGGAAGACGATCCCTTCTGGAGGGATCATATCAGTGCGGATTTAAGCGATGAGCCAGATATAGAGGTGGTTGCCGTGACGGCCACGAAGGAAGAAGCGCTTGAAGCCGCAGGTCGGCGGAAGATCGACGTCGTGCTGATGGACATCAATTTGACGGGCAATCAGCTAGACGGCCTCGAAGCGGCGGAGCGGATATTGCGGCTTCCCTTGCAGGATTCGGTAAAAATCATTATGTTGACCTCCATCACGGATGCGGAAGTCATCATGAAATCGTTTCGCCTCGGCGCCATTAATTACATCAATAAGGCAAGTTATCAAGATATCCTGCAAGCGATTCGCGAAGCCCAGATCGGACGCGCCTCCATCCATTCGGACGCCGCAGGGATTATGCGCAGCGAGATGCAGCTGATGGAGTTATCGCCAACGGAACGCGAGGTGTTCGACCTGCGCCAGAACGGCCTTAGTAAACGGGAAATTTCCGAACGATTGCATAAATCGACCAACACGATTAAGTCCCAGCTGCGCAGCATAAAGAATAAACTGACTCACTTTAAGATGGATTAGCCCGATCGGCCCAAGCCCTTAACTTGCCGGTTGCCTTCAGCCTGCGGGAAGGATGGCTCGGCCGAAAGCGAATCGCCGGAAAGTGCAGGATGAACGTCGTTCCCTTTCCAGGTTCGCTCGAGACGGTTAACTTGCCTCCATGCTTGCTGAGAACGCTTGAGCAATAGGATAAACCTAGACCGTAGTTCAAGGCGTTTTTTTTCGTCGTAAAGAAAGGTTCGAAAATCTTGGACATATACTCCTGGGGAATGCCGTTCCCCGTATCGCTGACCTCGATCCGAAAATCTCGGCGCGAAGCGGCCGAACGCAGGGTGATCGTCCCGCCGGACGGCATGGCATCCAAGGCATTGCGAATCAGGTTGGACAGCGTTTCGCTGATATGAACCGCATCGCAAACCAGCCGGCCATCGGCTCCATATTCGGCGGACAAGGATACCGGACGATTCTCCACCAGCGTTGCTGCCGACTGGATCACGGAATCCATCAACGAGCCAACTTCGTATTCGCCTTCATCAAGGACGACATCCTCGGCTTTATCTTTGATTCGATTCACCATATGTAGCAAATGACGCGTTAACCCATGAACCTGCTCGATCGTATGGACGGCTTTGCCGGTCTGTCCCGATTGGAGGAGTACACCGCATTTTTCCGCCAAATAGTCGATCTTCTGGATCTCGTTCTTAATCGTATGGTTCAGAATCGATACCCCCATCGTCAGCGTGCGAATGGAATAATCCAGACGTTCCCGTTCGATGCGCAGTTTAATGCCCAGAAATCCGTAACGCACCGTGTAGAACAGAATGAGCGATACGGCACCTAAGATGACGATCACATTGCCATGCCACATGCCGTTGCTTTCCAGCTCAAGGCTCCACCATCCCAGCTTTAATGATTCGAAGCCAAGATAATCGCTGGTATACGCCCAGATCATAATGACTGGAAACAGCAGGATTCTTCTCCGGACGCGCCGCAGTTGCACATCTTTTTCCCGGGCATAGGCGCGGTAATAGAAATAGCAGCCCAGAACCACGTAGATCCCGTCCCAATAACGAAATCGCTCGACCTCAAACGTATTCCAGGGTTCAAATCGCAAATGAGCAAGGAGTAAGGCCAGCGCCCCAACGAAGCCGATTACCGACAGCCCCTGCTTCAACCGAAGCCCCATCGACTCGTTTAACCATAAACCGCCCATGAAGAACGTAAAGGGAAGGAGATAGAAATGAATGTTCATAGCGACCACCGTGGTGAGATAGAGCCATCGACTTACCGTTTCGGGCAGCCATTCGGCTCCATGAACGACCGGCATAATGGTCAGATGCATCGCGAAGGCGTAGCTGGCGGCCCCGCCGAGCAGCAGCGTTAAAGCAATCCAAAGTTGGCTTCTTCGGCGGTGAAACAAAAAAACGAGACCTAAAGACCAAAGGGATAAAAACATCAGAATATAGAAGATTTTCATGAACCGCAAACTCCTTCGCCTTGACGTTACATATTTACTATTATTTTTATATTCTTGAATGGATTCCCTATGAAAATAAATAATTCCTGCTATCCTTTTGGCTATTTTTTAGGAGTGACTAGGCCTTTCGGCATAGCAAAAAGAGACTCATTTCTACTCATCAAGTCAAGTAGGAATGAGTCTCTCCTATAGTCCGGAATGCTTAGGACTGCAAACTAGACGGGGAGTAGCGCATCCAACGCCGGCAGTTTACGCCCCTCGTAATCAAACAACGTCAGGTTGGCCCAGTTATTGTCATGTCCGACAGACCACTCCGATTTGGCTGGAATCCAGGCCGGCTCCCACCAGTAGAAACCGGCTCCCCAACCACCAGGCGTATCTCGGATAATTTGAAGAAAATCGCGTAAATAAGCGGCTTGCCCCTCCGGCGTAGCCGGATAACCGGCATGGGTTTGCTCTGAACTGTGGACGATCGGTTCCGGGATCGGCCCTTTCGCTAATGTCCAGGGATACGCCGTTTCGACCACGTTGATTTCCTTGCCAAACGTGGTCGCCAGCTTCGCGAGATTGGCGCGCAAATCGTCCAGTGTCCCGTGCCACCAAGGGTAAAACGACAGTCCGATCGTATCGAACTCGACCCCGTACTCCTGGAACCGTTCATAGAAAGCCACGCTGGCGGGCAAATCCCCGCCCCGGTCGATATGGATCATGACGTTGATCGAAGAGTCGACCGCTTTGGCTGCGGCGGTGCCGGCTTTGACCAGCCGGGCGAACTTCTTCCATTGCTCCGGCGTATCGAATTCACCGTCCACCTTGCCGTCATCCCATAGCATCCCGGGGGTGATTTCATTGCCGATTTGTACCATGTCCGGCAGCGTTCCTTGCGCTTGCAGTGCAGTCAGTACCTGCGTAGTGTAATCGCCCACCGCATGAGCCAGTTCGTCAAACGAAAGCTTCTCCCACGCCTTCGGCTTGAACTGCTTGGCCGGGTCCGCCCAGCTGTCGGAATAGTGGAAATCCAGGAGAAAATGCATCCCCAACGCCTTAATTCGTTTTGCCATGAGCAGTGTCCGTTCCAGATTGCAGAACCCGCCAGGCGGCTCGTTCCAGATCCGCAGCCGGATTGAGTTGACTCCGCTGCGCCGCAGAATGACCAGCAAGTCCTCTTTGGATCCGTCCTCTGTGAACGTCCCTCCGGCTGCTTCGATTTCGTCCAGAAACGACACGTCCATCCCGTTGATAAAGGACCCCGTCATCGGCTTAAACCTCGCGCTTCAAGATCGCGATACCATTGACCGGCAGTTCGATTGCACCCTCTACCGCCCGGCCGGTTTCGGCATCGGTATAGCTTCGGCGATCGAGCTCGACGCAGGCGGCACGGCCGGAGAAGTTCTGCACGAAGACGTATTCGTGCGCCCCGTCCGTCCGCAGCGTTGCGGTAACCCCAGCCGGCAGCTCGGCATCCAGCGCCCGACGAACGCCGGCGTCCCAAACGAGCTTGCCATATAGCGCCTCGTAGAAGGCCAGGTCGCTAACACGGGCAGCCAAATAATACGCTTTGCCTTGG
The DNA here is from genome assembly GCF_037969915.1 of Paenibacillus sp. FSL R7-0216. Classification (NCBI taxonomy): domain Bacteria; kingdom Bacillati; phylum Bacillota; class Bacilli; order Caryophanales; family Paenibacillaceae; genus Paenibacillus; species Paenibacillus sp. FSL R7-0216. Next base: position 4,312,936 of record NZ_CP150222.1, read on the forward strand.
CCCAGCTCGTTAACCGTCAAGACCGGTTCCCCTGCGTAGAAATCGTCACGGTATACGCCGAGTACCTTGGCGCCTTCCGCGTGGATATGCTCGCAAAGCTCATGGATTTCATACGTACCGCGGAGGCCCAGCGGATTCCCGTCTCCCAGAATCATGGCGTTGCGGTCATGGTCATGCAGCCCATCGATTTCCTCTGCCCATACGCCTAATGTCTTGCGCAGCGGCCCCGGGAATCCGGTCAGATGACAGAGGTCGTTCTCGTCAACGATGCCCGACCAATACGTGACAAACAAGGTTCCGCCGTCCTTCACGAACTGCTCCATCTTGGCTCCGGTTTCTTCTCGCAGCAGATAAGCCATCGGTACGACCAACAGCTTATAGCCGCTGAAGTCGTCAAACGAACCGACGATGTCCGTCGGTACGCCTAGCTCCCACAAGGCGCGATATTGCTGCATGACGGTCTCTTCATAATGGAGGCCCTTGTTACGAGGTCCCTGCGCATCATTAATCGCCCAACGGTTATCCCAATCGAACAGGATGGCCGCTTCCGCCGGAACGGTGGTACCCAGCACCTCCGTTAAGCCAGCAAGCGTTTGGCCCAGCGATGCAACATCCTCAAATACGCGCGTATGCTCATGGCCGACATGGTCGATCACGGCGCCGTGGAATTTCTCGCTGGAACCGCGGCTTTTGCGCCATTGGAAGTATTGCACTGTATCGGAACCGTGTGCCACCGCCTGAAGGGAGGACAGCTTATGCATGCCCGGACGCTTCAGCTTACTGACCGGCTGCCAGTTCGTAAGAGACGGTGTGCTCTCCATCAGCATAAACGGCTTTTGTTTTAGCGAACGGAACAAATCATGGTTAAAAGCAAACCAGGAACCCACACCGGCGTCGGAATCAGCCTCATGCCACATCGGGTAAGCGTCCCAGGAAATGACGTCCACCACTTTCGCGAACTCGCGGTAATCCAGCCCGTAGAACAGATCCATCATATTCACCGTGCAAGGCAGGTCCGGGCTAATCCGCTTTAACGGTTCAATTTCATGCTTGTAGAAATCGATCGTCTGGTCGGATACGAACCGGCGCCAGTCGAGGTTCTGCCCATGCACCATCATTTCACCATGTGGCGCTGGGGATTCCACCTGAGACCAGGACGTATACGTGTGACTCCAAAAATTCGTCCACCAGGCACGGTTGAGCGCATCCAGCGAGCCGTACTTCCGCTTAAGCCAGTCGCGGAAGGCATCTTGGCAGAAGTCGCAGTGGCACTCCCCGCCGTATTCGTTGGACACATGCCAACCAACCACCGCCGGATGATTGGAGTAACGCTCCGCTAAGCCGATGTTCATTTGCGTGACTTTCTCCCTGTATACGGGGGACGTAAAGCAATGGTTATGACGCATGCCGTGGAGGTTGCGTACCCGATTCTTCTCGACGCGCAATACCTCCGGATACTTCTCGGACATCCAGGCTGGGCGGGCACCGCTTGGCGTCGCTAACCAAGCGTATATGCCGTTCTCGGCAAACGTGTCCAGTACGCGATCCAGCCACTCAAACTGATAGACGCCCTCTTCCGGCTCCAGCGAAGCCCAGGAGAAGATCCCGATGGCCATTACATTGCAATGGGCTAGCTTCATTAAGCGGATATCCTCCGCCAGCACCTGCGGATCGTGTTGCCATTGGTCAGGGTTGTAGTCGGCGCCGTGCATGAAGACCGGCAATTTGTCGCTAATCGGCGGAAATTTCATCGGTTTTGTGCTCATGGAATTGTCCTCTCCGTTTCGTATCTATATTCGACGTTACTATAAAAGAAAAGGAGGGGACGGGCGTCCCCTCCTTTCACCCTGGCTTGCTTATTTTTGAGCCGCAAGGAATGCGTCGATTTGGCTTTGCAATTCTTGTTGAATTTTATCCAGACCCGCCGCTTGCAATTGTTTGTTCAGATCCGCTTGGCCCTTCTCCAGATCTTTGATCAGGCCGTATTCCAGCGGGATTGCGTAACGCAGCATGACATTCCCTACGTTGGCTACTTCGTTCTTCACTTTGGAATCGTCAAAGACGAAGGTTTCCAGCGGGAAGTGGTACACTTTGGACTGCCAGTCGGCCAACATTTGATTGCCTTCTTCCGGATAGGAAGAGTCCGTGCGGTTTAGCAGCGAGTTCCAGCCCCATACGGAGTAGCCCGACAGGTTGTAGTTGTTGAAGCTTGGTCCCGGGCTGTACTTGTCATCGCCAATCGGCTCGTAGTGCTTGCCGGCGATGCCGTACATCGTCAGATCGTGGATTTCCTTATCGTTTTGCAGCAAGTCGATGAGCATCAGCGAACGTTCTGCATTTTTGGAAGTCGCATGAATTGCCATCCCGTTTTGCGTGGAAATGGCCCCGATTTTCTTCTTGTCCGGCGTCAAGTCCGCTACGGTTACTTCCATTTCCGGCTTATCGCGACGGATTTCGCCGACGTTACTCGAAATGGTCCCCAGGTTTTGCGCATAAGAGGAAGTTTTGCCTGCTTTGATGTCTTGGAAGACGTCGTTTTTGTTGCTCACGATGTTTTTGGACCAGCCGTTGTTATCGGCCAAATCCTTATAATACTTAATCAGTTCAGTGAATTCCGGCGTATCGTATACGTTGAAGACTTTCCCCGTTGCATCGTCCAATTTGTAAGCCAGCGGGAAGTTATAGTCTACCAGGTTCCATTCATTTTGCTGCTCCAGCAAAATTTGATCCAGCTCATGCCATTTCCATCCGTCGGCTGGCTTCGCACCAAACGGGCTGATTCCTTTCTCGCCCGCGCCAATCGCTTTCAAGTAAGCGGCGTAGGATTCCGGGCTATTGACCGGATCCAGATTGTACTTCTTGCGCAGGTCTTCGCGAACCAATACGACTTTGTCGGTCACTTCTTGGTTGTTGTTCGGCACCATATATTGCTTGCCGTTCACCTTGGATTGATCCCAAGAGGCTTGCGGCATCGCTTCCCAAGTCTTAGGAGCGTACTTCTGCAGCATCTCGTCCGTCAACTCCAGGAAACCGCCCTTTAGCACCTGGTCGTTATAGAAAGCCCAGTTCGCGGTGTAAGCGATGTCAAAATCCTCATTAGCTGCGAATTTCAACGGATATTTCTGGGTCCAGTCGGCCCAATCGAGAAACTCGGTTTCGACGGTTGCGTTGATTTTCTCTTTCAACAGCTTGTTGAGCTCGCCGTAAACTTCGTCATAATCCGCCGGCTTACTGCCTACCATCAACAGTTTCAGCGTGACTTCCTGAGACGTGTCTACCGTGCCTTCCGTTGTTGCCGTATTGGCCGCCGCGTTGTTCGGAGCCGCTGCGTCCGGGGTGTTGCCGCTACCCGCATTGTTGTTCCCGCCGCCGCAAGCGGACAGCAAGGTCGTCAACGCCAGTACCATAGCCACTAGAAACGTTGCTTTCTTTTTCAGTTTCATGACCGATGTTCCCCCTAAAATTGTGATGGAATAAAAGTTTAATCTATCTGATAACCTGGTTACCCCGAGGTCATCCTTTCACAGCACCAATCGTTAAGCCTTGTACGAAGTAACGTTGGATGAACGGATACACAATCATGATCGGGCCAGTCGCCACGATCGTCATAGCCATCTTCAGGCTCTCTGTCGGGATATCCGACGAGACGACAGCTCCCGCCGCCATCATGGCCTTGCGCATCCCATCCATGTTGCCCAGCAAGCGGTACAGGTAGTACTGCAGCGGCATCAGGTCGGATTTGGAGATAAACAAGAGCGCATTATACCAGTCGTTCCAGTAGCCTAGGGCAATAAACAACCCAATGGTGGCCAGCGCCGGCTTCGACAGCGGAATTACAAACCGCAGGAAGATCGAGAAATCGCCCGCTCCGTCGATTTTGGCCGACTCGATGATCGCCTCCGGGATGCTGCTCATGAACGATTTCATCACGATAATGTAGAAGACGTTCATCAGCATCGGCAGAATCAGCACGATCAGCGTATCCTTCAGATCGAGATAATTGACAATCAGCAGGTACCACGGCACGAGCCCACCACTGAACAGCGTGGTGAAGAAGAAGAAGAACGAGAAGTGGCTGCGCCATTTAAAATCCTTGCGTGCCAGCACATAAGCTGTCATCGAGGTGAGGAACAACCCAAACAACGTACCCAGCAGGGTGACGGAAATCGTGATGCCGTACGCCTTCAGCATTTCCTGCGGATACTTGAACAGGATGCCGTAAGCTTCCAGCGAGAACGCGGTTGGGATGAGCTGGAACCCATTCTCGATGATTTTGCTCTCCTCCGTCAGGGAAGAGGAAATGACCAAGATGAAAGGAAAGAGACAGAAAACTGCCAGCAAAGTGAGTGCAATATATCCGATAATCTGCAGCAGCAGTCGGTCCATCGATTTGCGTTTACGGGCCTCCGGCTTAGCGGCCGGTTGCAAGTTTGGTGCCATCGTACTCATAAGCGTTAACCTCCACTCGTATCAATCGTGTTGTTTCATCCGGTTGCTCTTGCACATGCTTAGAACAAAGCGCGGTCCTTGTCGTATTTGCGTACGGCATAGTTCGCCAGCATAATGGTCGCGAAGCCCAGAATGGACTGGTAGAATCCCGCCGCGGCAGACATCCCGATCTCGTTCGAGGTCGTGAGCATCCGGAACACGAAGGTGTCGATGACATCGGTCGAGGAGAACAATAAGCCGTTGTTGCCAACCATGTTATAGAACATTCCGAAATCCCCGCGGAAAATATTCCCGATCGCCAGCAGCACCAAAATGATGACCGTCGGATAGAGGTTCGGAATCGTGATTTTGCGAATCCGTTGGAAAACGTTAGCGCCGTCGATTTCGGCGGCTTCATACATCTCGGTATCAATGCTCGTGATGGCTGCAAGGTACATGATCGTCCCGTAGCCAAGCGTTTTCCATGCCGATACCACGACGAGAATCACCGGCCAATAGGCGGCCGTGTTGTAAATGTCGATCGATTCCAACCCGATCGCATTCAGCAGGACATTAATCGTGCCGTAATCGAAGTTAAACAGGTTATAGGCGATCGCGCCAACGACAACCCAGGAGATGAAGTAAGGCAAGAACATCACCGTTTGCGTAATTTTGCGGAACCATTTGCCGGCCACCTCGAACAGCAGGATCGCCGCAAAAATTTGAACCCCATTGTTGACCACGATAAAGGCGATATTGTATAAAGCCGTGTTGCGAGTTACCCGCCAAGCATCTCCGGAATCGAAGAAAAACCGGAAGTTATCGAGCCCGTTCCACGGGCTTCCGAACACCCCGCCCGTGTAGTTGTACTGTTTGAATGCCAGGACGATCCCCGCCATCGGCACATAGGCAAATAGCAGGAAGAACAGGACGGCCGGCGTCAGCATGAGCAGCAGAACTTTATATTTCTTTACGTCGTTCCAAAATCCGCTTTGCTTCATGTTTCGAACTCCCCTCTTGGTTGTCTCTATATTCTTCAGTATAGTGGAGAGCGCTTTCGACCGGGATTCAGCGAAACAACAAAAACTAATACAAATTCCACGATGACGAAGTTTGCCGAAAATAGAAAAGACCTGCCTCCGCAAAAATACCGGTGAGGGCAAGGTCAGTGAAGTATATTAAACCCGTTTATATTTTGTTCGTTTTCCGGTACTCCCCGGGCGTCATCCCGGTCGCCTGCTTAAACTGCCGGTTAAAGTAAATGATGTTCTTGTAGCCCATCCGCTCGGCGATTTCGTAGATTTTCAGCGTTGGATCGGTCAGCAGCTCGCAAACGCGTTTCGTTTTGAGCTCGTTCAGGTAGTCGGTGAAATGACGGCCGGTTTCTTCCTTAAACAAGTATCCCAGATAGTTGGGTGTGAAATCGAAATGGCCCGCGACGTCTTTTAACGTCATTTTTTGCTCGAGATTATTTTCGACGTGCACCATGATCTCCTGGATCAACTTGCGTTTCTGCTTTTGTTTCTTCACGTACAACAGCTCGGACAATTCGAAGAACCGCTTCCGCAGCCAGGACGTAATATCATGGATTGTCTCGAACTGGAACAGCAGCACCGGCTGGTGCGAATCCCATTTCAAGAGCTCATACAGATTCTCATTAATTTCGCGCAGATCGGCATGCAGCTGAGTCGTGATCCGGATGATCAAATCGTACACATCGTTCTTCTGGGCCAGCGGAGAACCTTGGTAAAACAGCTCCAGCAAGCAGTCGTCGATCGCAACAAGGTCATATTGCAAAATCGCCTTCAGCATCCGTTCAAGGATCTCATCCGTCCGAGCCCCGGCAAAGCGGCTTTCGCCCGAGTGCACCCGGCTTTCGCGGATTAGCCGGTCCTTGCCGACCAGCCACTTGGCGCTGAGCGCCGCTTGTGCCTGTCGATAGGAAGCCCGCAGTCCCTCTTCGTCCCATGCGAAACCTCCGACCCCAACCGTCACGGAGAACGGGGAAATCCCTCGAATCGCCCGGATCAACTCCTCCAACAGCTCCAGAAACGCCGTTTCCGGAACGGAAGCGAGCAGGACAAACCGTGTCGGTTGACTGACGATAAACGTGCCCAGCTTGATTTCCTTGGTATAATGCTGGATGAACGCCATGACCTTCTGAATTTGCTTGCGCCGTTCCTCCTCCGGCATATCGCCGGTCTTCCACTCCAGATCGTCGATTTCCACGAGAGCCGCCGCCGTACCGGTTTGGAAAAGGTTCCGCAGAAATCCGCGAATATGACCCTCCACCTGCTCCGGAGAAATCTCATTCAACCAGCGGAGAAGTAATTCCTCATTCACGAGTGTAAGCGCCTCCGTAAACGTTCGGTCTTGATCCCGTTCAGCTTCGATCGCATCGCACAGCTCGCCAAGCATTTTGTAGAGCTCCTGATCTTCTACGGGTTTTAGCAAATACCCCGATGCGCTGATCTTTATCGCCTCTTTGGCATATTCAAAATCCTCGTGGCCGCTGATAAATACAATTTTGACCCCCGGGTGAATCTCCTTGGCTTTACGGGCGAACTCGATTCCCGACATAATCGGCATGCGGATATCGGACAGAATCAAATCGATCCGCTCCTGCTCCATTGCTTTGAGCGCATTAAAGCCGTTATTGGCCGTTGCAGCGACCTGCAGGTTCAATCCGCTGCTCAGCACCCTGCGGCGCAGCCACTCGAGGTCGACTGCCTCGTCGTCGACAAGTAATACGTTGATATTCATGGCCGTCATTCCTTCTGGTATTTTTGCTCCTTAACTCGAGCATACTTGTCGTTCTTTGCCCTGAACATAGCGGTTTGCAATGAAAAACGATACAAATTCACCGATTTCCTGCCTGGAATCGCTCGATTCCCCAAAGCTATTCCATGGATGGAAGCTCCTCGGGGTTCGCCGGAAGAACGATTTGAACTGTCGTCCCGCCGCCGTAGATGCTGGCGATACGGATCCCGTACTTGTCGCCGTAGCGGAGTTTGATCCGTTCGTTGACGTTCTTCACCCCGTATCCGCCGGATTGACTTGGACCGATTAACAGTCGCTGCGCCGTTTCCGGTTTCATCCCTATCCCGTTGTCGATCACTTTCAACTCCAGGTTATCGCCTTGCCGTTTCCCCGTAATGACGATCGCGATGGATTCGCCAAACCAGGCGTGTTTAAACGTATTTTCCACGAACGGCTGCAGGATTAGCTTCATCACCTGCACCTGGAGAACCTCCGGATCCACGTCCATGTAGACGGAAAAAGCGCCGGCGTATTTCACCCGTTGAATGTCCAGATAGGTCTCCACCTGCATCAATTCATTCTCCAGCGGCGTAAATACGTTTCCTTGATTCAAGGTCAGCCGGTAAAACCGCGATAGGCCCTGAACCATGTCCGTCACTTTAGCCGTTTCGCCCAGATTGGCTAGACTGCTGATCGTCGACAACGTATTATACAAAAAATGCGGATTGATTTGAGCCTGAAGCGCCTCCAACTCGGCTTGTTTCTTCTGGATTCCCTGCACGTACACGCTGTTGATCAGCCCCTGGATATTGGCGGCCATGACGTTAAAAGCGTCGGCGATATGCACGAATTCGTCATTCCCCGAGAAGCGAATCCGCTTCTGAAAATTGCCTTCCTGAAACGAGCGGACGAGCCAAACAATCCGCTTCATCTTCCGGCCGGACAACCGGGCCACAATATACCCGATAAACGCCATGCCGATGAAGCTGATCCCGCATACGGTAAAAATAACGCGCTGCAGCCTGCCGGCATCTTTGGTCAGGTACGCTTTTGGAACCAGCGCTTCAATGACAAAATCTGATCCTGGAATCGGTTCGTGCAGGCTTAAATAGTCGTCATGCGGGGCCCCAACTTCGGCGTTGCCCCGTTGGTAGAGCAGGGCGCTGTCCGACGCAACGTCAATCAATCGCACGGTGATCCCCTGCTCGACGGGGAAGGTAGAGAAGTCGCCAAATAAGTCATCTAGGGAAGCGGTGATGCGAACGTAACCGATCACGGTCATGTTCCCGCTGTACGAAACCAGCCGGCGGATGTGGGAGATGTTCCCGAGCCGCTGATCGGTGTCGATCTGTAACCAAATGTTGTCTCGTTCGGAATCCTTGAACTCTTTATACCAAGCGCTGTCTTTGATATCCTCAAACGGCAGGATGTAATAATCGCTGTCCTTGATCGGCTCTTCCAAGTTATCGCCCGACACAATGTTGAGCTCGCTGTTCAGCGTATAGAGCATCAGCCGGATATCGTTCCCAAACAACTTAAGTGGAGCGGTGATTTCCGGAACAATCTCGTCGAGCATCACCAGATAAATGTCATAGGGTTCGCCTTTCGCCTGCAGCGCTCGCTGAAAGGCCAAATCGCTGAATAATGTGTCCGACATCCGCTGGATTTCGTCCATCTGGTAACGGATGTTGTTCCGAGCCTGCTCCATGCCGGTACGGATGTTCGTCTCGGCCATCTCCGTCCGGGACTGGATCAGCATCGTGTACGATACGTAGCCGATGATGGCGTCCGTCAACAGCACAAGCAGCAAGTAGGGAATCAACATTTTGTAAGTGAAGGGAATGTATTTTTTCATCGGATCGCCAGGCTTCCTCATCTATTTAATCGCTTACACTAAACCACATATCCATCATATCGGCCCTTGTCCGGAAAATAAACAGCAAAAAAATAACCAATCTGGGTCGATGGCCTTCTCTTGGCCAACCCAAATTGGTTTATAGGGTATTCCTTATAAAACTTCGGCGTTCTTTACGGCATGTTCCCAGCTGGGAAAATAAAACAAAGCGTTGCGCATTAACTCCGGATCGTTTTGCTTGACCTGCTTTTTGCTTAGCGAAACCCCATCACTCTGCAACCTTTTGATTCGGCGGACAACTTCATCCGCTCCTAGAGTAGCATCCATACAGCTTTGCTCCTTCCGTATCAAGTTGTTTATAGGTTTTCTAGTTAACACCCAATATATACCTTGTTTTCTATTTTATTTCCATAGTTGGCCGCATCCACCAATCACAACGTTACCCCATCACCGGAACGAGGGAGATTTCCGCCTTTTCCGGTTAGGAAGGACCGAATCGACTGCCGATTGGCGTAAGCCATCACCAACAGGTTCACCAGCCAGACGCCCCAAATGGCTAGAGAGTAGCCCGCAGCCAAGAGATAGATTGATAATAACGCCATCCCCGCCACAACCTGGAGCCCGTCGGCTTCCCGTGACGCATATTTACCCTTTTTATAGAAGGAAAAAGCCGCGAGCAACACCGCTAGAATGACCGCGTAGACCAGCGCCGCCTCGAATCGGGTTAGCGCGCTCCAAACGCCGAATGTCACCGCGATCGCCTTACCTCCCTTGAATTTGAGGAACGGGGAAAAGGCGTGGCCCAGAATCGGCGCGGCGGCGACGAAGGTCATCCCATAATCCAACCCCAGCGTTCCCGATTCCACCAGAAACGCCAGAGGTACATACCCCTTCAAGAAGTCCAGCAGAATCCCCGCCAAACCCCAGCGGTAACCGGCGGCCCGCCATAAATTAAACGCCCCTGGGTTGCCGTCCCCCACATGCTTCAAATCCTTCCGGACCAACTTGCCTAGCCAATAAGAGAACATCAACGCCCCGCACAAGAACTCGGCGACAGCCAGCCAGAGGATCATCGGTCTCCCCTGCTTCCGACCTGCACGTCTCGGCCTTTCCAGGTGACCGATCCGCGAAACGTCACCTGATAAGCTGAATAGATGAGCACCACCAGGAAGAATACCGTGGACAACACATGAATCAGGGGCATGAATTTGCCGAATTTCCCGACATCACGCACCAGGAAATAAAGCTGCGCTGCATACAACAAATATCCGGTCAGCACTGGATAAAGCCATGACGTATTCCAAAGGAACAACGCGCCTTCGGATGCGATCAGCCCGATCAGCCACGCGGCAACCAGCAGCGTGGTGGCGGGCCGCAGCTTGGCAGTGCTCAGCACCGCGCCTTTGCCAAATCCCTCCAACTCGCTGCGAATCCCGTTCGGGTACATGCGGAAGGAGACGAGGCCGCCGCCGAGATAATTGGACACGGGGATCCCCGCCGCCCGGAATTTGGCGCCGAGGTTCAAATCGTCCAACAGCTCCGAACGGATGCTGTCATGGCCCTGGATCGCCTCGTAATCGCGGCGCGTCGTTACGATACAGGAGCCATACAGCCCCTTGTTCGGGCTGTTTCGTTCAAACGGCGAAGTAAATGCAAATACGCCCAGGACGTTCGTAATTAACGCCAGGCGTTCGTAAAACTTCTCCGTCACATGAAAAGGCACCGCAGAAATGACACCGCCCGCCTCGGCCCGTGCTCTCAGCAATGACTCTAGTGCTCGGGGGGCCAGGCGGGTATCAGCGTCCAAGAAGGCGATCACATCGCCGGTCGATTGCCGATACCCGTTCCAAACCGCCCAGGTCTTCCCCGTCCAGCCGGGAGGAAGAGCCTCGTTCCGGATCACGTGTACCCCGTAGTCCGTGGCAATGTCATAGGTTTCATCCTCAGAAAAATCGTCCACCACGATAATCTCATAGGGTGGGCAGGTTTGCTGCTGTAACGAACCTAGCAACTGCGGCAAATTCCCGGCTTCGTTCCGCGCCGGGATGATGACCGACACCTTTTCACCGCCGCAATACGGCGCTTCCTGTCTGGGAAGCACGACTCTCCGAAACAGTATCCATCCCGCAATCCACCCGATTGCCAATACGATCCAAACTCCCATCGCTGCCCCACCTCTCCGTTTACCGGAAATAAAGTGAAATCACGTATATGAGTATTCTATGTCCGTAATAGCATAGATGTCCGAAAAAGTATGTGAGACTACCGCTAGTGTAGTCGACCTTCCCAAATTTTTCAACGAATCCGGGCAATAAAATCCACACAGGTTCTCCATACTTTCCACACAATTGCTCTGTAGAATGGGTCGTGAACCAAATAACCTACTTGGAGGAAACGACACATGAGCATGACGCACTACATGTCTTTGCTAGCGGATAATCAGCCTTGGAACCTGATTTTATTCATGGCCATCCCCGTCATTTTTGCAGAGACGATCACCGTCACCGAATTTATCATTTTGTTTAATCGGGGGCGGCAGGGCGGCCTCAACACCTTCAATAAAATTTGCAGCATCCTGGCGGGGCTTTATTTTACCGGCATTTTCCTCTACCTGTTCCCTACGGCGTTCATTCCTTTGACCGTTAGCGGCGAGTGGCACACCTGGGTAGACGTCGTGGCTGTCGGGTTCTACTTGAGCGGGGCGTTCTTCCTGTTGCCGTTGGCGCTGCTAGAACTTGGCGTCATTGGCCGCAAGAGATCCGAGGACGAGAAGCTAAAGTTGCACTTTATCCTCGTCAGCGGATTCCTGATCGTGGCCCATATCGCCATGATCTTCGGGATGGTCAATCCGGAAATCGTCGGCGGGATGGCCGGGATGTCCCATTAAGCGAGCGAAGCCCCTTCCGGATGGAAGGGGCTTTTTGTTGCATCTGATGCTGAATTTCTTCTAACCCTATGATTTTATGATAACGTGCTAAAGATGTCGTCCAGCGGAATATCCGCGACCGCCATCACTTCATCGGCCGCACCATAATACATGCGGACGATATCCCCGACCAGCAACGCACCGCAGGAGAACACGACCCCGCCGAAAAATCCGTTCACCTCATAATCCGCTTCCGGCTCGATAATCGGACGAATCGATCGCCCGATGACTTTCCCCGGATCTTCCAGATCAAGCAACACTGCCCCCATACAATAACGATGGTTGGCATCCGCCCCGTGGTACAGAGCGAGCCAGCCGCGCTCCGTACGGATCGGAACCGCGCCGCCGCCCATTCTCGCCGAATCCCAGCCCTTCTCGCTTAGGCCCATTAGAAATCGGTGGTTGCCCCAATGCAAGAGGTTCGGCGATTCGGCAATCCACATCTCGGGGGCCCCGAACGATTTCGGAACCGGACGGTGCAGCGCATAGTATTTGCCACCGATTTTTTCTGGAAACAGCATGACGTCTTTATTCTCGGGAGCCAACATCAGCCCGTGACGTTTGAACGTGCGGAAGTCTTTCGTTTCCGCCAGACCTGCGCCAACGCCGCGAACGGACGCGGAACTGTAGGTGATGTAATACGTATCCCCGATTTGGGTTACTCGAGGATCTTCAATCCCCCAAGCCTCCAAGGCATTCTCCGGGAACAGGGCAGGCTGTGGATCAATGTCGAAGTGAACGCCATCCTTGCTTCTTGCGACGCGGAGGTGGGAAAGAGACGTAAGCATGACCACTTGTCCGTCCATCGCCACAAAGCGTGAATCGGAGAAATCGTAACGCGGATCGGTATCCTCATAACGCTCCACGATCACCTCGGTACCCGCTTCGTTTAACCGCGGAACAAGCACTTCACCGACCCGGACCGAAACCGGCGCTTCCGCGACGCGAAGGAGTAGAATCGTTTCGTCTTCGTATTGGGCGACACCGGCGTTGAATGCTCCCAAGACTTTAAAATCTGGACGCGAGGGCTTGACCTCCTCCGTTCGGATCACGGGATTATGCGCGCAGCGTTTAACATTCATAGATGAAGTACCTCTTTTCATTTCATTCTGTATAATAGCGTGTTATTTGCCGGATACCACAGCATCGATTTGCGCTTGAATCTCATCGATGACTTTCTGTCCGCCTACGCCCATGATTTTCTCCTCTAACATCGCTTTGCCTTTATCCGCAGGCAATACGCCTTGGGCGAGAGGCAGGAATAAAGAGTCGTGGAACGGCGTGATTTTGGCGTATTCGGTTTTCACTTTTTCAGCATCAAAGGTGAATCCCGCCGTAGGGCTGAGGGTAAAGTTAGCCGGGTCGGCGGAGAAATCAAACCACTTCTTGTCATCCGCCATCATAGTATCCGGTGTGCGGTTGAGCGTCGGACGCCAGGTCAGCGTATAGCCTGGGAAAACATAACCCGAAAGCACCTTATAACTCGTATCTCCGACGGGTTCCCAATCCTTCCCTGGGATACCGTATTCCATTAAATCGTGGTTTTCCTTGATCGACAGCCAGTTGGCAACATCCATAGCCAGATCGGCATGCTTGGAAGATGCTGGTATGCAAAGGAAATTCCATTGTTGGAAGGCGGTATACGGTTTAGCCTTATCGCCGTTCGGCACGAAAACCTCCAGCTTATCGCTTCCGTCCTTCAGCATTTCCGCATATTTGAGCCCTTCCACACCGTCAGCCGCATAATAAGTAGCCGCGTATTTGCCTTGTTTGAACAAGGTTTCGGCATTTTGCTCCTGGGCGATGTTTTTGGACAAGATGCCGTCTTTATAGAACTTGGTAACGCGTTCAAAAGCGTCCGCGATCATCGGGCTCTCCCATTGTCCGACGACTTTCTTGTCTTTGGTGGAATAAGCGAACATGTTGACGCCGATTTCAAGCACTTCATCCTGCGCCATATTGGCGGAATCGCTTAGGATAAACGGCAATTTGTCCGCTTTAATTCCGTTGATGACAAACGGTTTGATATCCTTTTCGTTTTCCTTAACCGCATACAAAAACTTCTCCAGATCGGCGAGCGTTTTCAGCTCGGGCAACCCGTATTTTTCGCGCAAGTCCTTGCGGATCAGCAGACCGTATACCGATCCTTGTGTCGTTCCGAGCGGGATACCCATAATTTTGCCGCCGAACTTGTTGTATTCCCACATCTCGTCGGGAATGGATGCCTTCAGCTCAGGCCGTTCCTCTACCATAGCGTCCAACGTTTGGAGCGAATTGCTGGCGATCATCTGGTTCATGGACAGCCATGGCGCATCCAGGTACATGTCGAAATCCTCGCCGGCGGACATTTTGACCGCTACTGTATTGCCGTAATCCGACCACGGGAGAAAGTTGATATTCAGCGAGGCGCCGACGTTGTCCGTTTTTAATTTGTCATTGACAGCCTGCAACACCTCATCGAAACCAACCGGTTTATCCCCCGGAAGATAGGCCTTCAATTCCACGATTTCTTTCGGAGCATTGGTAGCAGCACCTGCACCCGCATTTGCATTGCCCGGCTCCGTATTCCCGCCGTTGCCTCCGCAACCGGCCAGCAGAAGCGCTGAAGCCAGTACGGTAGCCATGGCTGTGCCAAACATTTTTCTGAATTTCATTTTGTTGACCTCCTTGTTAATTGCGTGTTCAAAAGTCAGGTTTTTAGCACCGAGAAGGTTGGATAAAGCTAGGGACTGAGTAGTGGAGCGTACGTTTTGGGTACGTGAGCAACGGAGGTCCCGGCTGAATTCAAGATTCGAAGTCGACGCCACTTCCTGACCCGCTTCGTGATCAAAAGATGACTTTTGAACAACATTATTAATAGATCATCTATGCTTAACCGGAAGATTCCGGTTAATGCCGGAATCTTCGGTTACCCTTTCACAGCCCCGACAGTGAGGCCTTTCACAAAGTATTTCTGCAGCATCGGGTACAGCAGGATAATGGGGCCGATCGTCAGAACAGTCGTTGCCATGCGCACACCGTAAGTTGGAGGCGTGATCGCGATGGCTGCGCCCGAAGGAATCAGGTTTTTCGCGGCCTCCATATTGGATACCATTCGACGCAGAATTAACTGCAGCGGAAACAACTTTTCATTATCCACGAACATGAGTCCCATAAACCAGTCATTCCAATAATTCAAGGCATAGAACAGGCCGACGGAAGCCAGAATCGGCTTCGAGATCGGCAGGATGATCTGAAAGAAAATCCTCATTTCGTTGGCCCCGTCGATCCGGGCAGCTTCCTCCAGTTCCTCGGGAACGGTGCGGAAGAAGCTGACCAGCAGAAATACGAGAAAAGGCTGGCATAACAGTGTAAGAATAAGCACCCAGACGGTATTTTGCAAATGCAGCCATTGACTGACTACGATATAGAATGGAATGATGCCTCCCGAAAACAACATCGGCAGATAGCAGAAGAGCAGGAAAGGCGTCCGTAGGACATTCCGTTTATTCGCCAAAGAGTAGGCCAGCATGGCCGAAATGCAAAGCGCGCTTAGCGCCCCGACGGCGGTGACCAGAACCGTCACTTGGTAGCCGCTGAACAAGACATCTGACTGAAGCACCGCTTCGTACGCGGCCAAAGAAAACTTTTGCGGAAATAAGGTATACCCATGCGCGATCAGTTCGCCCTCATCGGTGAAAGAACCGATGACCATCAGCAGAAAGGGAAACAGACAGAATAGGGTGAACAATAGAATGATCGTATAGGCAGTCACCGAAAAAATTCGGTCCGGTACACTCTGTCTCATCATTTTGCCTCCTAAAAAGTGTGCGTTCAACAACCTCTAAAATAATGCGGATTCTTTAGATACCTTGCGAGTCACCCCGTTGGCAACGAGCACGAAAATCAGGCCCATCACCGATTGGAACAGCCCGACCGCCGAAGACATTCCGAAATCGTGCAGTTGTCTCATCGAGCGGAACACGAAGGTATCGATGACGTCGGTTGTCGGATACAACAGGGAGTTGTCCCCGATAATGGCGTAGATCATCGCAAAATCCCCATTGAAGATCTTGCCTACGGCGAGCAGCGTCATGATCATAATGGTTGGCACCAGCAACGGCAGCGTGATGCGGAGCATAATCTGCAGCTTGGAGGCTCCGTCGATGCGGGCCGCCTCATATAAATCCTCCGGAATACCGGTAATCGCCGCCAGGAAAATAATCGATAAATACCCCGCCCCTTGCCAGACCCGAATCACGGTAAGAATAGCGGGCCACAACTTCGACTCAAACATCCAGTTGACGGGTTCCATGCCGAGATTTTGCAGCCAAGTGTTAAGCATTGGCTCTTCACCGCCGAACATGGACTGGACAATCATCCCAACCACGATCCAAGACATGAAATATGGCAGGAAGATGAGAGATTGCGAGATCCTCTTAAAATACTTGTTACGAATTTCATTGAACATCAGCGCGATAAGTACGGCGGCCACTGTCGTAAAGAAGATAAACAGCGCGTTCAGCACTAAGGTGTTGCGCAGGACAGTCCAGAAATCGTCCGAGGTAAAGAAATAATCGAAATTTTTGAAGCCGACCCATTCGCTTCCCGTTATCCCTTTGGAGAAGTCATAATCCTTAAATGCAATCGTGATCCCGTAGATGGGAAGATAACTGAATACGAGGAAAAACAACAGGCCGGGCACAGCCATCACGTATAGGAAAGGATTTCGAGCGATATGTTTTAGTTTGGATCCTCTCCCTTTGTTCCGATCGTACTGCATGGTTTCATGTCCTCCCTTGTGTGTCTAAGATCGGATACCGGCGTTTTGTTGTCTGCGGTCCGATGTCGTCACCATAACAAGTCCGCGATCAAGAAGACAATTCCGGCAAACTCGGATTCTTCCCGCAAGCGCGGATTTCGCCTTTTCCCAAAAGCATCACTTTTCCAAAAAGGAACGATTTTGCTGACCGAAAGTCGCAATATGCTACAATAAGTCTGCGCTTTAGTACTACCTTTTTAACTAAGAGAGAGATATGACGGGGGTTCCAGCATGTCGAAATTAAGTTTTCCACTCCTCGCTTCATTCAGGAAGCATCCGACCTACATGAAAATCATTTTCTATTTTGTCGGCGCAAACGTACTCGTCTTGGCCCTCTCCTTCCTGCTGCTGTACTGGCAGTCGTCAAGAACGCTGCTGAAGGAAATCGGCGATCATTCCGAATCGCTTCTGCTAAATAGCGCCCGAAGTACAGCCGGACTCATGGAATGGTCCTTGGATTACAGCTACGCCTCGAGCAATGACAGCGACTTGAAAGTGTACGCGCTCTCCGATCATTACACGGATTTTGAGACTTATAACGTATGGAGCCGGCTGGGGGAGATCAAAAACGCCAACCCCGCGATCGATTCGGTCTACTTGATCAACGACTACACTGACACGGTGGTCGATTCCCGTTTGGGTATCAATGACGCAGTCACTTTTTACGACCAGGATATTTTGCAGCGGTTACGCGATTCGAGACTGGCGGACGGGGCCGTCCCCTTACCCAGAACACTGACGCTTCCCCTTAGCGGTAAGGCCACCAAAAAGGTGATCACCATCGTCAGACTGTACGAAAAGGGCAGTTCCATTTCCGCCTTCGTCATGAACATAGATACCGATAAATTAATGAACTTGCTTCAGAACAATTCGAACTATCCCAACCGGCAAGTTACCGTGTTGAATGACCGGAATGAAGAGGTGTTCAGCACGGCCCGCCTTAGCGGCGAGCAAATTGTGGAGCTTAGCCATCAGGGGGGATTAAGAAAATCCGGCTGGGAGTTGTTTAAGCTCCATGATCAGGAAGAACAGCTTATGGTTTACTCGACAACTTCGATTAAAGGCATTCAAGACTGGACCTTCATTGAGAGCATTCCGAAGGCGGTCATTCTGGGCCGGATTGCCGTGCTCCGCAACATCAGTCTGCTCTTGTTTCTAGGCCTGTTCGTTGCTTCGCTGACCGTCATCGTCCTGATCTCCAAGCGGGTATACTCTCCCATTCAGGAATTGGTCAGCAGTGTCATGCGCCAGTATCGGGCCGAGCGGCTAGAGGATCGTAAGTCGGGAACTGAGCTTGATTATTTATCCAGTGTCTTTACAGCCCAAAAAGAACAGATCGATGAATTGACCGAGCATTGGCGACACAACAAAATTCTTGGCAAGGAACGGTTTCTGCGCGAATTTTTAGGCGACGAGGCCGGCTCCCCTGCTGAAATCCGCAGGCATTTCAAGGAGTGGGAGATCGATCTGCCAGAAACCAATTTGTCTATTGCGATTTTTCGGATAGACCGCTTTGTTGAATTTACGGGGATCTATTCAGAGAAAGACCGTAGGCTGCTCCGCTTCGCGATGGCGAATATTATCCAGGAGTCGCTGCAAGCCTCGGATCACCGGCTGCAAACGGTAGATATGGGGAACGATCATATCGCCGTCGTCCTGTCTGCGGCAGCACTGTCCCCTGATTTCCCGGACAAGCTGCGCGGATCACAGGAATTGCTGCAACAATACTTGTCGATCGGAACGACCGTTGCCTGGGGCAGAACGCTCCATAGCCTGACCGACATGCGCGAGGTGTATTTGGAAACCTACGAATTAACGCAGGAGCGATTCCGGTTTGGTCACGGCGCGATGATTCTTATGAGCCAATTGTCCGGCGCCCCCAGCCTGCTATTCCATCTTCCGCTGGAGAAGGAGCGCCAAATGGCGCAAGCAATCCAGAAAGGGAACCGGGATTCGGTACTGCAGATCATGGCTTTTGCCGTAGAAACGCTGAGGGAGTTGCCCTATTTTGAGTGTAAAATGTCGCTGATCGCTTTGTTTAACGATATGCGCCGATTGATGCAGGATCAGTTGCATCAGCCGTTGCCTAGCTCATGGGGATTGACCTCGCTCGAAAATCAGATCATTCGGCTAGAGACGCTTGAAAGCGTAGCCCTCTGGATGGAAAAGCTGCTGGACAAAACGCTGGAGGACATCACGGCTGTTCGCAGCCTGTCCAGGAACGCGGTGCTGATCGAGCAAGTGGACCGTCTGATTGGAGAACGGCTTAACGATCCTAACCTCTCCTCTAAAATGCTGGCCGATGAGCTGGGGTTGTCCGTGAACTATCTGCGTAGCTTATACAAAGCGGAGACGAACCGATCGATCACGGACACGATTTCGGAAAGACGGCTGGATTTGATTTGCCGCGAGTTACTGGCTTCCGATTCGCCGATCGAACCGATCATCCAAAACTATGGGTTTTCCTCCTTAAATACCTTCTACTCCGTCTTTAAAAAGGTGTACGGAATGACTCCGGCTCAGTATCGGAGATCGCATAAGAAGGACATGAAATAAACGTGAAATACAGGTTGTCCATCCACATTAATCGTTCGTTTTTGAAATTGTGTTGTTTTCGGGAAGTTCGCAAATCTGCGCTTGCAGGAAAAATTGGAGCTTACTGGAATTGTCGTTGCCGCAGGGGCTTGGTAAGGTTACGACACAAATAACGAGACACCGCCGCTGACGATGGCGGTCTCGAGGAAAGGAGAACAAAACAATCCGGAAAGCGCTGTCATCAACTTTGGATGATTAGTTAAACCAAGGAGGTCATGTGGATGGCTAACCAAATGCAAAGATGCTTAAAGGGATTAATCTGTCTTGCTACTCAAGGGGGTAGCGGCTCATGAGTAAACTGTTGAAATCGTTGATGGCATTCATCCTCTTGGTAGGAACATGGGGCAGTATATCTACGGATGTTGTGCGTGCTTCGGAACGCAGCACGCTGAGTATGGATCAAACGGTAGTGGAACTCGGACAGCCATTAACTATCCATTACACAGGGGCGCAAAGCAATAAAGATTGGATCGGGATTTACCTCAAAAACGAAACGCCCGAACAAGGAACTAACGCTTGGAGATGGGATTATGTGAATGACCTACCTGACGGTACGATAACACTTACAGACAACAGTGAGGGTCGAAAAGAATATCCAAGCTTAAAGGATTTGGCACCCGGCGAATATTATCTCGCGTATTTACTTAATGACGGTTATACAGAGAACGCTGACCGCTTTTACTTCCAGATTGTTAGCAAGGAAATCACACAATTGAAGGCGACTCCCGAATCCTTGGGGCTAAAGTTGAATCAACAAGAGGACAATGTGCAACTGCAAGTTGAAGCCACGTATAGTACGAATGAAACCCAAGATGTAACAACGGCCAATGGCATCCAGTATGTCAGCAGCATGCCACAAGTGGCAACGGTGACCTCAACCGGACTGGTCAAGGCCGTATCAGAGGGGACCGCTGAGATAAACATTACGTTAGAAGGGAAATCGACAACGGTTGAAGTCACGATAACTTCGACAACGCCGGGCCCCGACCCGAAACCGGAAATCGTGCTCACAGTGATGAGCTTGAACCTTTGGTCGGGGGATGCAATCAAAAAGAACGGCATCGATAGTGTCATCAATTTCCTCGAGAACTTGATCCGGACGGCAGACGCAGATGTGATAGGCATCCAAGAATCCAATAATACCATCGTAACTCAGGTGGCTGCATCGTTAGGATACTATGTCAGCATGAAGGCAAGCCCAAATGTTAGTCTCCTGAGCAAATATCCGATACTCGATGTCGATAAGGAAAAAGATTACTACCTGATTGAAGTAGACTCTGGCAGAGCTGTGGCGATCAGCAATGTGCATTTGTCATCCACCCCTTACGGTCCTTACAGCATAGCAGATGGCAAGACAGTAGAGAGTGTCCTTGCCGATGAAAGCCTCAAGCATATGGCCGAGATGCGCAACCCGTTCAGCAAGCTTCCTGCGCTCGCCGTGCAAGGAATGCCCGTCTTTCTGACCGGAGATTTCAATGTGCCCTCGCACCTGGATTGGACGGAGGCGACAAAAGACCGCTATTTCGGTAAAGCGGTAGAATGGCCGGTATCGAAGAAGCTGGACCAATTGGGTATGGTCGATTCCTATCGGGCCATGCATCCGGACCCGGCCGCAGCGCCAGGGATCACTTGGGCGGTCGAGGGCACCGAGTGGAGAAATCCGGAAGTATATGATCGACTTGACTATGTCTATGTCGGGGGTCCTGCGACAACGCTAGAAAGCAAACTAATCGGCGAGAAGGAGGTCAAAGGCGGACCGACATCTTATGCGGACATCCAGTTGGATACTTATTTGTCCGACCACCGCGCTGTCGTATCCAAGTTCAATGTGAAGCCGCGTAGTTACGCGGACTTGAGCCTGCCGTCGGCACCCGAGCCCGAATTCAGCAGCACGTTGAGTATGGATCAAACGGTTGTAGAGCGCGGGCAGCCGTTAACCATCCATTACACAGGGGCTCAAGGCAATAAAGATTGGATCGGTATTTACCTCAAAAGCGAAACGCCCCAAAAAGGGACGAATGCCTGGAAATGGGGTTATGTGAACGGCCTTCCCGATGGCACGATCACACTTACAGACAAAAGTGAGGGCCGAAAGGAGTATCCAAGTCTCAAAGACTTGGCGCCAGGCGAGTATTACATCGCATATTTGCTAAATGACGGCTACACGGAAAATGCTAACCGCTTCTATTTCCAAATTGTTGACAAGGCCAGTACTCCTCAAGAGATCGCGGATATGAAATTGATGAAAAAGCGTATGGTTGATTATTACATCTCTAGAGACATCATAAACGACGGAACGAACGGTCGGGTCGAATGGACCTTCAAATCAAAGGCTAGCACTTACTTATCCAGTCAAAATCCGAATGGAAGCTGGGGGGATGTCGATTACGCAAGTACAACTTCCGCCGCCAACGGGAGAGGTTGGTCGCCCTACCTTGCCTTAGATCGGATGCAATCGATGGCTCAGGCTTTCGCTGACCCGAATGATCCAAACTATCATAGTGCAGCGCTGCTAGACGGTATCCAAAAGGCGCTAGACTATTGGTTCACGGTAAAGCCGACTTCAACCAACTGGTGGGAGACGGGAATCGGTAAACAATTAAGGCTGGAAAAAATTGCGCTTCTATGTGAAGGCTATTTAACGGCAACGCAAGTCTCCAATATTATCGGCACGTTAGACAGCAGCCCTCACACGGTCGATGGAGCCAATTCCTCCTGGTACAATCAAAATTATATGTACCGTGGCTTATTGCTGGAGGATGCCCAAATCGTTCGGAACGCCGTGAATGCGTTTAACGTACTGTCGAACGTGACGACGACGGTGACGGGAATCCAGTCGGACATGTCTTTTTTCATGCATGGCAAAACGAATTATACGACAGGCTACGGAAGAAGCTTTGCCAGAGACATGTCATTCTGGGCGTACATCACCTCCGGTACCGTATTCCCGTACAGCAAAGCGGCGATTGATTCGTTATCGTCCTATTTGTTGGACGGCACAAGGTATCTCGTGAGAGGCGATGTTGCGGATTTGGGCATGGGGATGAATGGACCCGATTGGCCGGATTATTCGAGCGCGGCTTTGACCTTCTATGAAGATCCGTTACAGTGGATGCAACCGGCCAATCCGGAGAGGGCTGCGGAGTTTGCGAGTTTCCTTGATAATATTCGCAAGGTCGGTACGAGCACGAGCAATGGACTGAACGCCAACAATATGACACAATGGCAGACTCTTGTCTCCTCTCATATGCGATCAGACTACGGGATTACGGTCAAAATGTCTTCAAGCACGGTCAAGGGCGGTGAATGGAGAACGATTAATCCCAGCGGATATAACCTGTTGTACTGGACGCCGCAAGGAGCCACAGCCATTCAAAGAACCGGCGACGAATACAGACCCGTTTACCCGTTGATGGATTGGGCCCACGTTCCCGGCACGACGGCTCCGTACGCACTCACGAAAGACGGCAATTTCAACAATCCGAAAACCTTTGTAGGCGGCGTAACAAATGAGCGTTATGGAGCCACCGCGTTTGATTTCAACAAGTTGAGTACAAGCGGAAAGAAAGGTTACTTTTTCTTCGATGGTGAAATGGTTGCACTTGGTGCAGGAATCGCCTCGACGAATGCCGCGCCGATCCACACGACGTTGAACCAAAGCCAAGCGATCGGCGAAGTTCTCGTAGATGGCAATCCGATAGCCGACGGAACGATGCAAACTACCGGACGCTGGGCCTATAACGATAACATCGGCTATGTATTCCCGAATCCGACGGATTTTCAAATAAAACGGGAAACGAAAACCGGCAGCTGGAGTGACGTGGTTACGGGAAGTTCGACGGATCAGATCACTAAATCGATTTATTCGATTTGGCTAGATCATGGCGTAAAACCCACAAACGCCTCCTACCAGTATATTGTATTGCCAAACAAAAATTCGGACGAGGTCAGCAACTACGCGAGCAACATCCCGGTAACGATTCTCTCGAATACATCTTCTATTCAGGCTGTCCGGCATAACACTCTGCAAATTGCGGAATTGCTGTTTTATAAACCCGGAACGGTGAATTTGAGAGACGGCTTGACCGTCACCGTAGATCAACCCGCATTGGTTATCGTTGACGAATCCGCAGCTCCTGTCCGTATTTCCGTCTCCAATCCCGAAACACCAGGAATTACTGTGAACGTGACGCTGGATCGAAACGGAGAAAAAACCACGACAAACTACAAGCTCGGCAAGGATACGTTCACAGGCCGAAGCATAACTTTGGATGAGAAAGCCTCCATTGACGACAGAGGATTCGATCTCGCTTACGATAAAGGCGCATTTGCTTCATCCAGTAAAAATAATCGAGCTGCCTCAAATGCTACGGACATATACAGAACATCGTATTGGAACTCAGACAATTCGGATAATGAATGGATTTATGTAGATTTGCAAAATCAATATTTGATCAGCAAAGTTAGGCTAAATTGGGAAGAAGCGTACGGAAAAAGCTATAAAATTCAAGTATCGAACGATGCCCAAACCTGGATGGATATTTACTCAACAACCATGGGTAACGGAGGAATCGAAGATATTTCTTTTAATCCGGTCAGTGCCAGGTACGTTCGGTTGCAGGGCGTTCAACAGGGTACCGGAAACGGCTACTCGCTTTATGAATTTAAAGTATACGAAGATTTGCCCCTCAATCTTGCAGAAGGCAAATCGGTAGTGGCAAGTTCTTACAGAGCCGCTGACGTGGCACCTGGCAAGGCAGTCGATGGCGTATTGAATACCCGTTGGGGATCTAACTATTCCGACTCGGAATGGATCTGCGTCGATCTTGGCTCTAGCCAAACCATCGAGAAGGTCGATCTGCATTGGGAAAGCGCGTACGGCAAGGAGTACCAAATTCGGGTTTCCGACGACACAACGAATTGGACTACCGTTTACAGCACCACAACCGGCACCGGCGGAATCGATAAAATTTCTTTTGATCCGGTGAATGCACGATACGTTCAGATGTACGGCACGAAAAGAGGGAGCACATACGGCTACTCACTCTGGGAATTCAAGGTGTATCCTTCCCTTGTCACTGCTCCGGACGCCCCAGCGGATGTGCATGCCGTTGGCCATAACGGGTCCGCCGAGGTGAGCTTTACCGAGCCGATCCGTAACGGCGGAAGCGATATTACAGGCTTTCAGGTCACCGTGTGGGCAAACGGAGAAGCTGTTGCGACGGCAGAAGGTTCGGATAGCCCCATCACCGTCACCGGTTTGACGAACGGTACGGCGTATACCTTTACGGTGATAGCAAGGAACGCCAAATTGGAATCGGCCTCGTCTGCGCCGTCGAATGAAGTGATCCCGTCGCCGGATGAAGTATCTGTCCCAGCTTCGCCTAGGAATTTGACGGCATCGCCCGGCGATCGATCCGCGACCTTGAGATGGGATGCTTCAGCGGAAAGCGTTACTTATTCCGTGTACCAATATGAAGGCACGGCGGCGCCGGCCGATCCGGGCAACTGGCAGTTAGTTCAAGCCAGCGTAACGGCAGCCACGTATGGGGTAACTGGATTGACGAACGGAAAGAGCTATGCGTTCGCGGTGAAAGCAGTAGATGCGCGAGGCGAGAGTGACTTCTCCAATGTCGTGACGGCGACACCGAAGGTTCCGGGTCCGGAGACGCCGAGGGATCCCCAACCGGAAACGCCAGTCAGCGGCACAGGTAATGGAAGCCATACTACCTCCGTCATCGAATCGACGAACGGCATCATTCTTATTCCGAGCGGTCGGGCCGGAGAGGTCAGCCTCGATAAAGAAGTGATCCTTACGGTAGGCGTAGGCGCGGCAGAGCAAGAAATCCGCATCAAGATCGAGAAGCTGATCAGTACGGCAAATCTCGTTTTTGATAAGGAGACACTTGTCAGCAACATCTTTGAATTGACCAAAAATACAACCGGCAACTTCAAGAAGCCGATCACTATCTCGATGAAGTTCGATCCGTCTCTCGTAGGAGACAATCAGAGGGTCGCTGTCTTCTACTATGACGAAGCAAAGAAAGCATGGAATGAAATAGGCGGCATCGTGAACGGCGATCGAATTACGGCCGAGGTGGATCACTTCACCAAGTTTGCGGTCATGGCTGTAGATGAGAAGAAGGATGAAAACGGCGAAACGAACGCGCCGGTACCATCATTCACAGACATCGTGGGACATTGGGCACAGAACGCCATCCTGAGCGCGGCGGGGATGAAGCTTGTCAGCGGCTATCCGGACGGAACGTTCAAGCCGAATGCCGCTATTACACGCGCCGAGTTTACGGTTATGCTGGCCAAGGCACTTAAGCTGGAAGGAGCAGGTTCAGCGACTGCGTTTACGGACGAGGCCAAAATCGGTGGATGGGCGAAGCAAGAGATCGCGAATGCTGTTGAAGCAGGCATTGTGAGCGGGTACGCGGACGGTAGCTTCCGACCGAATGGGCGGATTACCCGGGCGGAAATGGCAGCAATGATCGCTAGGGCGCTTCAATTGTCTGCTGAAGCAGGCGCAACGACCGGCTTCGCGGACGATAAGGACATCCCGAATTGGGCGAAAGGCGCAATTGAGGCGGTTCGCAAACTGGACATCGTGAGCGGCCGCGGCGATAATGAGTTCGTTCCGAACGGTACTGCGACCCGGGCGGAAGCGGTAAGCCTATTGGTTCGGATTTTGGAACAATAATAAACATAAATAACAGCAGGCACAGCACAGGAACAGATCTGTTCCTCATGCTGTGCCTGCGCTTTTTGTAGCCATCTCCAACCCGTTATCCCCTGCCGCTGAACTCCAATTCGGGCGATATGCCTTCCCGATCGGAGCTAAAAAAGCGCCAGGCATTAACAGCTGCGACGTACGGCTCCCTTCCCTGACGGAAAGGGGGCTTTCCGCTATTACGCGGGTAAGCTATCGTTCAGTACGCCGCAATACAAACAAGGCGCTGTCGAAATCGCCCTTCAATTCGATCGGCAATCCGTAATGCATCAGCGTACTGCCGTGATACCGCTTGCCGTCCCCCGCCAGTTCATACCGGGCGTTCTCCGATAGGCCTTGCAGCTTGAGCCTTGGACAGGAATCCCCGTACTGCTGCGCGTGCAAAAAGGCCAACACGACGATCTCGTCCCCGAACGGGCCGACGTACTCTACCGCCGTCAAACCGGACTCGCCCGGTGGACGAAGGCGGAAGAGATCCCCGCCTAAAATCGTTTCGCGGATTTCCTTGTACTGAAGGATATGCCGCTTATATTCTGCCGCTTCCTCCGGAGATAGGCGGTTGATGTCGGCGCCGATGCCGAGTCCTCCGCACATGGCGCTGTGAAACTTGTAGGCGATGCTTCGATTCGCCTTGCCCGCGCCGGACGGCGTGTCCGTTACCCAGCACATCATGATCTGAGGAGCGTAAAACTGCGTGAAACCGTGCTGGATGAACAAACGGTCAAACGGGTCCGTATTATCGCTGGGCCAGCATTGCGCCGCATAGCGGAGAATGCCCAAATCGATGCGCCCGCCTCCTCCGGCGCACGTTTCCAGCTCGACGTCCGGGTGATCCCGCCGCAGTTCGCTCCAAATTTCGTACAAGGCATGGACGTGCTCTACCCACAGCCGGCGGTCCTTCGTACCGCCGCCTTCTCCCAAATCGCTGATCGAGCGGTTCATGTCCCACTTCAGGAAGCGGATGTTGCCGGAGCGAAGCAGGTCGTGCAGCATCTCAAGGATGTAGCGGCGCACGGGCGGTTTCGTGATATTCAGCACATACTGGTTCCTCAATTGCAGCGGTTCGCTGCCGTCGAAACGGTATATCCAATCCGGGTGCTTGCGGTACAGCTCGCTATCCGGGTTCACCGCTTCGGGCTCGACCCAGATGCCGAAGTCCATCCCCAGCCCGTTGACGTGTGCGATGAGCTCCCCGAGCCCGTTCGGAAACTTCTCCCGGTTCGCATGCCAATCGCCAAGCCCCGCCTTGTCGCTATGCCGTTCGCCAAACCAGCCGTCATCGACCACGAACAGCTCGACGCCCATTTGCGCCGCCTTGTCGGCCAGCTTCTTTTGCTCCCGTACGTCCACGGAAAAAGCGGTCGCTTCCCATGAATTGTACAGTATCCGCCGCGGCTTCGCGGAGGCGGCCAAGACGCGATCGCGTTCAAAGCGATGAAGCTTGCGACTCATGCCGCCGAATCCCGCTTCCGCATACCCGAACAGGAAGGCGGGCGTCGTAAAGCTCTCGCCTTGCCCCAGCGGGTAAGCAAAGTCGAAGTCGTTCACGCCGCCGACGACTTTCACGTTGTTGAAAATCGTCTTCTCCACGGTGATTTTCCAATTGCCGCTGTACGCGAGCAGGCCGAACCAAACTTCGCCTTCCCGCTCGTTCGCCCCTTCCGACAGCGCAAAGCAGGGATTGAAATGCGGCCCCGTAATCCCTCGCTTGGATTGCATCGTGAACGCGCCGGTTTCGACGGGCATATCCGTCATCTGAAACTCTCCCGCCCATTTGCCGGTAAGATAGCGCAGCGTGCAACGCGGCAGTTCGGGCAGATGGAGCGCCGCGGACTTCGCGTTTTCCAGCGTCACCGGCTCGCCGTGATTCGTGACGGTCGCCGAGCGCGACACCATGTCATATGACGCATGAACCTCATAATCCAATGCGACCGACATTGCTCCGTCATTTCCGGACAGAAAGACGCGGAGCGTCTGAACGCCCTCCCGTTCCGGGGATAGGTCGTGACCGACGAATCTCATCGCCAGATGGCGGCCGCGCTCCGAGGCGATGGCCAGACAAGGCTCGCTGTAGCTTCGACCGGT
Source organism: Paenibacillus sp. FSL R7-0216 (assembly GCF_037969915.1). Classification (NCBI taxonomy): domain Bacteria; kingdom Bacillati; phylum Bacillota; class Bacilli; order Caryophanales; family Paenibacillaceae; genus Paenibacillus; species Paenibacillus sp. FSL R7-0216. The sequence goes on from NZ_CP150222.1 coordinate 4,341,122, forward strand.
CCAACAGCCGTACTCTTCGCGTTCCAGCAGCGTATCGTAATCGAAGGAGCTGTGGAACGAAGCCGCCGGAAGGTCGGCCAAATCCTCGGCGGCGAGGACTTTGCCCCAATACAGGTTTTGCAGGTAATCCCCTGCACGGAAGACGTAAGACATGCTTGCGGTACGGATGTGAAACAGCCGCGCCGCCGGATCGTAGGAGATCATGTTACGCACCGGCCTTTTCCAGACGGATGCCGATTCGGCCGATCTCGGGAGCCGCCTCTTCGTCATGATACAGCTTGATCGTATTTTCTCCTTGGCGGAGCCGGATCTTCACTTCTTTGGTGCCGACGATGTCCCAACGGGAAGGCCCCCAGCCGCCGCTGTTGAACAACACCGACCGCAGCGGTGCCGCTCCGTTCACCGCAATGAGCAGGGCGCGGTTCTCGCCCGAATAGTAATCGATGCTCAGAATATATTCGCCGTCCGTCTCCGCCAGCACGCGCTCAAACGTGATCGCGCCGCCATGGCCGATGCCTGCCGCTTTCAGAGGGCCGTCCGGCAAATCCGCGCGGCACAATACCGCCCCGCCGGACAATACGCCCGTCTCGGCCGGATAGTATACATCTTCATTGGGCGCGTAATCGATCACCTTCATACCATCGATCGCAGGCGCAACCTCTTGCGAGCCGGCTTTGCGCAATACGATCGTGTTTTCGCCCTGCTTCAGCGTTATTACGAGATCCGCCGTCCGTACCACCCGATGGCCGCCGGAAGATTCGAGCGCAAGGCGCTGCGGCTCTTCGCCGTTAACGGCAACCTGCAATCGGCTTGGCAGCTCCGACAAGTAGAATAAGCGCAACGTGTGCCGCCCATCCCGTTCGGCGGCGACCCGCTCAAAACTCAGTTCCCCCGAACCGCCCAGACTTACAATGCTGCCGTCCGCCGCATTCTCGCAGGCGATCGGGTCCGCGCTGCCGCGCAGCGTTCCCTCGCGGGAGGAGTAGACCCGGCATCGGTCGTCCATATAGCTGCCGCATACGCCCGTTTTAAGCGGGGCTTTGCCGTCGCTGATGTACATCGCGAAACCGCCGTTTTCAAGCAGGTGGACAAGCACGTTGTCCTTGTTGGTCAAGATCCGCGTTTCTTTATGCACGATATCGCCGTTGGCGCCGTCCTTGTAAAGATCTACGACATAGCGCCCTTCCGGAAGGAAGTCGAGCGGTATCGTCATTGCCCGGGACGACGTCGCGATCCCGCCGACGAACCATTGCCCTTCCGCATGGCGCATCATCACCGCGTGGTCGCCAGGAAATCCGGAGAGCAGCTTCAGTCCGTCGAATCGGGCCGGCAGCCTCCGTAGAAACTCCAGGCCGATCCACGGCTCCAGGTTGTAAATCGACTCGGCGATATGCTGGACGCCGGATTCGAACACCACCGCTAGGGCCAGTTGGTGGGCTTGCGTCGTGTTCCGGTTCGGGTTGGAGAAGCCGGTGACGGTATAATCCATCGGCCCGACCACGTTGCGGGTAAACGGAACGGTGCAATTATGGACGGCATGCGGCAGGCCGCTCCATTTGTAATGCTCCAGGCCCATGATGCCCTCCGCCGTCATAAGGTTCGGATACGTCCGGGCTTCGCCGGCCGGCTTGGTGCTGCCGTGGAAATTGATCATCAGCTTGTGTTCGGTCATGATGTCGGCGATCATTTGGTATTGCCACATCGTGTGCTGGGAATCGTTCATGAAGAAATCGACCTTGAGGCCCACGACGCCCCACTCGGCCCAACGGGGGATCTTCTCCATCGCTTTCTCGAGCGTATCCACGGCCTGCATGTCCGACCACAGCCAGACGTCCACGCCTCTTTCGCGGGCATAGTCGCATAAGTCCTTCACCCAGCTGTCATCCCAGCCGGCATCCACCGTAACGGCTTCGAACCCCATCGCTGCGGCAAAATCCACGTACTTTTTCTGCTCGCTGTACAATTGGGCGCCGTTTTCGAACGACCACCACGACCAGACGCTGCGGCCTGGCTTGATCCAGGAAAGATCCTCCCAATCGCAGGCGGGGTTGAGATTATAATTCAGGTTGCTGCGCACCAAAGCGTCCAGCGTATCGCAAACCATGACGACCCGCCACGGGGTAGCGGCGGGAAGCACAAGCTCCAGCGGCCCCATTTGCTCGGGAGCAAACGCCAGCTTCATCCGCCGGCCGGCGGCGCTTTGCAAGTGGCTTGAGCAATAGGCGCCGCCCGTGTTCAAAATGCCCGCTTCGGTCAGCATGACCCAATGCCCGCTTGCGCCGCGAAGCAGCGCGGGCATGCCGTAATCCCGCTCCCCGGCCGCCTGCCAATCGCAGCGGTTATAGGGGCCTTCATACGTATTCACCCAATCCTGCAGCCACAGATCGTCAAAGCCTTCGGCCATCACAAAATCGGTATATTCCCGATAAACGCGAAGCGGCTGCTCCCGTTCAAAATCAAGCCCGTACCGGAATGCCAGTCCATCGTCAAACAGACGGAAAATGACGGACAAAGCCAAGTCGTCAATGCTAAAATGCAGCGTGAGCTCGTGGGCCCGGTTATCATAAACGGCCTTTTTGCCGACGGGTAAGGAGTAGCTCTCGGAAATCGCGTTTTCTTCCGCTTTTACGAATTGAAAACCCTCGAGCCAATCCCCCAAACCGGTGGCGATCCCTAACCTGGATTCGGCAACAATCGGCTGCTCGCCCGCCGCCAAAGCATAAAAAAGGCCTCGCTTATTATCCTGGTAAACAGATAGTTTAAGTGCGTTATTAGGTGAGGTAAGTTTCCACATATGGCATGCTCCATTCCAATTGAGATGATAGTCTGTCTACTCTTTGACTCCGCCAAGCACGATGCCGGACGTAAAATACTTCTGCAAAAACGGATAGACGCACAACACCGGCAGCGTGGCCACGAACACCTGGGCGGCGCGCGAGGTCCGCTCGGACACCATGCTCAGCAGGCGCACGTCCTGCATCGTCATCAGCTTCACGTCGCGGTTGACGATAACCGTCTGCAAATAGCTTTGCAGCGGATATTTATTAGGGGTATTCATCAGAATCAACCCTTCGAACCAGGAATTCCAGTGCGTCACCACGCAAAACAAGATGAGCGTAGCCATCGCCGGCAACGAGAGCGGGACGAATACCTTCCACAGGATTTTCCAGTGGGACGCTCCGTCGATGTAGGCCGCCTCTTCGATCCCTTTGGGCAGCGCTTGAAAGAAGTTGGTCAGAATGACCAGGTTGAACACCTGAACCGCGGAAGGAATAATCAGCGCCCAAAAGCTGTTGATCAAACCGGTGGCGTTGATAATCATGTACCAAGGGACGAGCCCGCCGCTGAATACCATCGTTACCACGAAGAACCACATATACAGGTTGCGGGACTTGAATTCGTTTTTCGTCTTAGAAAGCGGGTAAGCCAGCATAATCGTCAGGATCATGTTGACCGGTACCCCGATGAGAACTTTAAGGACCGAGACCGTAAACGCGCGGAAAAACTCCGGCTTCTCGATCACGAATTTGTAGGACTCAAGCGTAAAATCGACCGGAATCAGAAATACCTTGCCCGTGGACACCGCCGCGCTGGAGCTTAGCGACACGGCCAGCACGTTAATGAACGGAAACAGGCAGGACAGCGCCAACAGGGCCAAGATCAGCACGTTGACCGCATTGAAAATTTTTCTCCCCACGTTATCCCTTCTTCTACAGTATTTTATAGCCCAGCGCCTTGTTCGCGACAAAGTATCCCGTGGTAATAAAGATAAAGGAAATTACGGCCTTAAAGAGGCCGATTGCGGTCGCCACGCTGAACTGGGCGTTTTGCATACCGACCCGGAACACCAGCGTATCGAGGATATCGCCCGTCTTGTATACCTGGGAGCTGTACAGGTTGAAAATTTGTTCAAATCCGTTCGTGCCGGCATTGAGGATGTTTCCGAGAGCGAGCACGGACATCAACATGATCATCGGCATCAGTCCGGGAAGCGTAATGTTCCACATTTGCTTCCAGCGTCCCGCGCCGTCCATTTGGGCAGCCTCGTAAAGCGTCGGATTGATGCCTGACAAAGCGGCCAGATAAACGATGGTGCCGTAGCCGAATTCCTTCCACGTATCGGTCAGGATCATGCTGACCGGAAACCAGGTTTGGTCCCCGAGGAAATACACGGGTTTAAATCCGAAAGCCTCAATGAGTTTGTTGACGACTCCTTCCGAAGGGGAAAGGATGTCGATGAAGATGCCCGCGAGAATGATCCACGAAAGAAAATGGGGGAAGTAAATGATCGTTTGAATCCCCCTTTTCAGCCGGCGCAACCGCAGTTCGTTCAACATCAGCGTGACGACGACCGGCATCACGATCCCGAGCACGATTTTCAGAATCGAGATCACCAGCGTATTGCGGATGACTTCGGAAATGGTCGGGATGCTCAAGATGTAACGGAAATTGTCGAGCCCTACCCAATCGGAATGGAGAAAACCTTTGCTCGGAGAAAAATTTTGAAACGCCATCACGAGCCCGAACATGGGACCGTAAGCATACACCAGCACGAGAATGACGCCCGGCAGCATCATGAGATGCAGGGGGATGTTCCTTTTGAAACGCGCCATGATGAATCCTCCTCTCCTCAGGCGATCCGGGAAGGGCTCTTACCGGATACGGCACTTTCGAGCCGCATCCGGCGAAGCCCCTCCGTTCGAATGCCTGGACCGTTAGCGTGCCTATTGGCGATCGACGTACCAGGCGTTAACCTCTTGCGTAATCTGGTCGCCGCCCAGCGTCTTCCAATCGTCAACGTATTTGTCGAATTTGCCGATGTCCCCGCCCATGATGATTTCGGTGAACGTCTGCAATTGGGTTTGGGACAAGATGGCTCCCTTCTGCGTCATCGCCTCCGTCGGCGGCCCGTAGTAAGCGTCGTCCATCACTCTGCCGTTTTCGGCATATTGGTTAATGACGGCCAGCGATCCCTCGGGACCGTACATCATCTCCGTTCCCCAACCGGCCAGGTCGCCTCCGCGGAACGCCTTGATGCTGTTGTAATAACTGAGTTCTTCCGCGTTCAATGCGCTCGTGTCGTCCTGTTCCAGCGCGGCGGTCACCTTCACTTGGGCGTCCGGATTTTTCATCGGCGGCTCGGAATAAACCAACGGGTATTCAAAAATCGGATTTCCGGCGGCGTCCACGTTGTAAACCTCCGGTTCTGCCGTCGCGCCGAAGCATTTTTCCAATTGCAGGTTAAGCATTTGAATGATCGCTTCGGGGTTTTTGGCGTTTTTGCTTACCACGTAATACGTGTTAATCGGGAACGGTACCTGAACCAAGGTGCCGCCGTCCTCTTTGCCGACCAAAGCGTACGGCGTCCATTCCATCTCCGGATGGGCCGTTTTAGCTTCGGACAACCAGCCCATGTTCCAGAACAGGCCATAAAACATGCCGATTTTATTGGCGCTGGCATCCGCGCTCACCTTGAAGGAATCCTTCACGCCGAATTCAGGATCGATGTAGCCGCTGGCAAACAATTTCTGTAAATTTAACAGCCCCTCTTTGACTTCGGGTTGAATATTGCCCGATTCCAACTGGCCGGCTTCATTTTTGACCCAAATGTTCGGGTATGCGCCATATCCGTTGAAATACCCCTCCAGGGAAGCGAACATCCCCCATAAATCCTTGTTCAGGCCAAGCCCGAACGTATCGTTGGCTTGGTTGCCGTCAGGATCGTTCTTGGTAAATGCTTCGGCGATTTTATTGACGTCCTCGATCGTTTTGGGCGCCTCCAGGTTCAGCTTCTTAAGCCAATCGGTGCGGATCCACAGCACGTTGGCCTGCCCAAGTCCGGAAGCCATCTTCGGAATCGCCAGCAGCTTTCCGTCAAACTTCGCCGACGCCAGCGCGTTCCCGCCATCCTGGCTCAGGACGTCTTTCGTGTAGTCGCTCGCCTGCTCGTCGAAAATGGCCGTGAGATCGGCCAATTGGCCGTCGGTCGCAAGCTGCTTAAGCTGCGAGGCGTTCACCTGGAAAATGTCCGGCAAATCGTTGGAGGCGATCGAAATGTTCAGCTTTTGCTCGTATTGGGCGATCGGAACCATCCACTCGTAATTCAGCTTGATGCCGAGATCCGACTCGTATAACCGGGTCCACACGTTATTGTCCAGAGTATCGGAGCCCTCGAACTTCAAATCGTCCGGGACCGGCCTCACCGCTGTAACCGTAATCATTTCATCGGAATTTTGTCCCGCTTCTTCCGTCGCTTGCGGCGAGTTGTTCGTCTCGCTTTTTGCGCAACCGGCAAGCAAAGAGAGAAGCACCGCCGCCGCCGCGAACAGCGAAAGAAGAGATTTCATCTTTTTCATTGCCCTACACCACCCTTTTTTGTTATGCCTATCCTTCGCTTTAAGTGTAGTTCAGCCTGCGGCACGCTGAATATAATAAGATCTCTACCTTTCTTGTCTTCTCTCAACCAAAATGAATCCGCTTGCATTCATGGAATTAGTCCGTAAGATTCGGAGCAAATCGAGCGCGGTATTCATTGGGCGTTACCCCTTTTTGCTTTTTGAATACCCGGGTAAAATAAGCCGCCGAATCGTATCCCGATTCTTTGGCGATCTGATGGATCTTGAATTCGGTATCCCGCAGCAGGCGTTCGGCATATTCTATCCTTTGGCGGGTGATATCGTCGGCTAAATTGCTGCCGGTCGTCTGTTTGTATAACCGCGACATGTACACGGGGTTGATGTAAAACCGTTCGGCGAGCGCTGCCAACGAAAGGTCCTCAGCCAAATGCCCGGAGATATAATGCTTGACCTTGGCGACGAAGTTTTTGCTGTGCGTCGCCTGCTTCTTTTGGCGGAGTTCGAAGATCCGCCCCGCCAGCTTGACGATGCTGTTCTCCATGGAGCTTTTGTCGCGGAAACGGGTAAACAGCTCGAACAGGTCCTGGTCGGCCAGCAGCTCTTTGGACAGCTTGTAGGCGCTGATATAGGACATCAGCATGCCGGTGAGAGCGTGGTACAGTTCCAGGTTGTTCAGCAGCGCATCCCTCGGGCCTTCGTCCTCGTTCAGCAGCTCGCTCAAGGTTCGGTAAAACAGCGTGTCCTCCTCTTCTTCAAGGCAGCTCCGCAGCAAGGACAACCGTTTCTTCCGCCCCGCCTCCCGCTCCGGCCGCTCGGGCTCTTCGCCTTTCCGTTCCAAATAGAAGCGGGAATTTGCCAGAACGAGTTCGTCTTCGTTGACGGTGATTTGGTTCAGGATCAGTTTGATGGCGCCGAATCGCCCGGGAAGGTCCCGCCATTCGGCATAATCGTCGTAGATGACGGAGACGGGAGCGCCCAATGCCTCGAGACAGTGCGCCTGCACGATCTCCAAGGTTTCCTTCAGATACAACAGGCTTTGTCCTTCCCCGTTCGGTTGAAGCACCCAGATCATATGCTTGCCTTCAAAGGTCGCCTCGTAGCCGGTAAATACGTCCGCAAGATACTTTTGAAACACTGCCTTAATCTGCAGAAAAAGATGAAGCTGGCCGTGTGACGTGCCGCGCAGCGACTTTCTGTCGAGGCGCAGCGCGACCAGTATGGCCGGCTCGTCCGGGTTCAGGCGGATCCGGTATTTGTCGAAGTCGCGCAGATACTCTTCGGCCGGCTCGCCTTCCAGCAGCTTCAGCAGGCACGCGCTTTGCAGCATGGGAAGCGCCGAAGCGATGTAGTCCTCGTTCTCCTTGATAAATTCCTGGGCCTGCCGCTCTCGGCGGATCTCCCGAAGGCAACGGTTCACGGCCTCGACGATCGCCTCCTCACCTTCGCTTTTGAGCACATAACCTACCGCGTTGTTTTGGATTGCCTGGTAAGCATACGTAAATTCGCTGTGCGCCGTAAGAAAAACCAGCTTGCAGTACGGCCACTGCCGCTGAATTTCCTTTTGCAGCTCCAGGCCGCTTGTGCCCGGCATTCGTATATCGCTAAGCACGATGTCCATGCGGGTCCGGCTTAACAGTTCAAGGGCCTTGTCTCCCGAAGCGGCGCTGTAGACATCAAGCTCTTCGTTTTCCTGAAAGAGATCGACTAAGCCGTCCAAAATAAACGGTTCGTCGTCGACGACTAGCAATTTATACATGTTCGGTCCCACCTATCGTTAACGTGATTTTCAAGCCTCCCAGCCCGCTCCGCTCCACGCCGATGCCGCTGGTTTCGCCGAAGAGCAGCCGCAGCCGTTTGTGGATGTTGACGATGCCGCTCACCTCGCCGAAAGGCTGCTTCAAGCTGTGCCGGATCGCTTTGATCTCCGCTTCGGAAATATCCCCGTTGTCCTCTACGGATACGGTCAACTTTCCGTCCTCGTCGGCAAAGCCCACCTGGATAATCCCTTCCTCCGCCAGGCTGCCGATTCCATGCTCAAACACGTTCTCGACCAACGGCTGTAAAATCAGGCGCGGCACGGGCCTATTCGCGGCGGACGGCGGAACTTCGCCAAAGCAGACTCGGATCCTCTCGCCGAACCGCATTTTTTGGATGTCGGCGTACACGCGGGAATGCTCCACTTCCTCGGCCAAGCGGACATCGCCGGACTCCCGCTGGGTCATGAATTGATAATACTTGGCCAAATACTCCGTAAAGCGTTTGACGCTTTCGGTATCGTTTAATCTCGCCATATTGCGGATGACGAAAAAGCTGTTGTACAGGAAATGCGGATTGATCTGCGACTGCAGCTGCTTCAGTTCCGCGCTTTGCGCCAATATTTTCTGCTCGTAAACTTGCTCCAGCAGCCCTTTGATTTTGGCGACCATCGCGTTGAAGGAACGGTAGATGTATCGGAACTCATCGTTATTCCGATGCTCCAGCTGCAGGTTCAAATTGCCCCGCTCCACCTCGTTGAAGGCCGACACCAGCTTGCCCAACGGCCGCTTGATCAGATTGGCGGTCAGGTAGGTCAGAATAAACACGGTCAAAATCACCGCCAAGCTAAAGATAATAAAATACCGTCGCAGTTCTCTCAGTTGAGGGTTGATTTCTCCCTCGGGCAGATAAGCCGCCAGGCTTAAGCCCTGGTATTCCGAATCCTGGTTCACGATCCAGGCGGTCCGTCCGCCGGCGTTTACTTTGAGCGGATCGGCGTTCGCCTTTTGCCGCACCAGGCTTTTCAAATCGATGTGATGGTCTGGATCAGACTCCCTTGCGTAAGTCGCATAAGTATGATAGGCGTCGTATACAATCGCCTGCTCGGCACCCGCAATCCCGGCCAGTTCGTTTCGGATCCGGCTTGCGGATAGTTCAACGATCAGCAGATAGGTGAAATTGGATTTCCCCGCCGCGGCGCCGGGACTCGGCAGGACATAGAACAAGCGGTCCTCCCATACGGTGAAATGCCACCCGTTTTGCCGCTGCGACGCCGCGTAAATTTGCAACGGATTCCCCGCGTCCGAGGACAGATCGCCGGACGCATCCAAAACGCGGTTCAAGCCCGGAATATAGGTCACGACCCTTTGGATATAACCGCTGCTATCCTGCAAATTTTCCATTCGGCGGATATAACGGTTCATCGATACAGTCTTCTGATAGTTGTCCATAATCATCCCGGAATTCGCCAGTGCCAGCAAATCCTCGTCCGCTAAGACTGCATATGAAAGCGTCTTCACTTTATCCAATTCGTTTTCCACTTTATCGAAGCCGTGTTTGGCGGCCGTTCCGAAGGCTTCTACCGTCGTGTTGTCCAGCAAACGAATTTGCCAATTGTAGAGCGTCACCCCGATCGCGCAAATCGGCATGATCGCTAGCAAAAAAGCAGCCACGAACCGTGTAAACACCGAGCCTTGAAGTCTTATTAAGCGTCTCATAACCCATCCCTTTCCCGGTTTGCTATTCAATATGAAAACGCTCCATCCAGGCGGATGTACCCGAAAGGAGCGCTATTTCAATAACCGAATAACCCCTTCAGCAAAAACCACACCACCGGCACCAATAACGCCGGCAGCATGTTTAAGGTCTTCGCTTCGATGATCTTCAAAATCGATAATCCCGAGCTTGCAATCAACACGCCGCCGACAATCGAAATTTCGGTTAGCAGAGGGGCTGTCAGGAAGGGGGCCAGGTAATCCGCACTCAGGTAAATCGCTCCCTGCCAAACGAACAGGACCACGGAAGTCAGCGCGATCCCGATGCCGTAAGTGGATGCCAGTACCATAGAGGTCACAAGATCCAAGGTAGCGTTCATGTACAGGTAGGTGTGATTCCCGTGAATCGCACTTTCGATCGGACCTAGGATTGACAAGGTGCCGATGCAGAACAGTAGAATGCCCGTGGACAACCCTTGTCCGAGATTTGACGTAGAGAAGCGCCCGACCAACCTTTGGAAACGGCCGTCGATATCCAGCGCCGTTCCGATCAAGCTCCCCACCGCCAGGCTGATAATAAACAACACGGGAAATGAGCTGTCCTTCATATGGGTTACCGCGGCGTTAATCCCCAGCAATGTTGCGGCCAAGCCGATCGCAGTAAATAGCACGGTCTGGTACTTTTCCTTCAGGCCTTTCTTAAAAATGCTTCCCAGCACGCTGCCCGCCAAAATCGCCGCGGTGTTCACCAATGTCCCGATCATTTTTCTGCTCCCATCCGTACATGTTCTTAGTCAAGGTAATGATAGCGCAATGCTGATTACCCGTCTAGCAAAGTCAGTGGTTCACGCCCAGCAGCAGATCCACGTCCACGGTGATTTCCAGTGCGTCCCGGTTCGTGAACGCCGCGATATGCGCTTGCTCCGCGGACCAGGCGAGTGGACTCATGCGCACCAAGTCGCGGAGTTGCTCGGTCTCAAGCCGCTGCCGATACTGCAGATGCACCACCTCCATCTCAGGGAGATGCCGGCGGAACAACGTCACGATTTTGGCGTTGGAATAGTTCGTTATTTTGCTGCCGCTGTACAGTGCCTCCCGCAGTTCACGCAAGTATCCGGTGCCCGGAACGACTTTCATGACAACGCCTTCGGGTACAAGAATTCGTCTGAATTCCTGATAATTGGCTGGAGATAGCAGGTTTAATACCACTTGGGCCGATTGATCCCGCAGAGGCGCTTGGGCCAAATCCGAGACAAGCCAGAGTCCATCCGCATAATGCCGGGCAGCCATCCGGATACCTTCTTTGGACAAATCGATCCCGACGCCAACCCAATTCGATGGTTCGAACCGACGTAAAATTTCCTGTAAATGCGAGCCTTCTCCACACCCCATGTCGACCATCAGGTCGGCAGATGCATGGTCACCCACGCGGCCAGCCAAGATTCGGACGATCGCCTCATGCAAAGGCGCGTATAAGCGGCTCCCCGTAATGATGCTCCGCCTAGCGGCGAAGAGCTCCTTGTCGTAATGGCCTGGGGTTGGACGCGTCGTCCGATTCAAATTCAAATAGCCTTGTTTCGCCATATCAAAGGTGTGTCCTAGAGAACAGGCCAGACTTTGCGGGTCAACCGCATCCATTTGCCCCCCGCATACCGGGCATTTTAAGATGGAGATATATTTTCGCACGGAACTCGCGCTGTTAAATGGTTGATTCATCTCATCGCTTCCTTTCCTCTACCAAAACCGAAACAGCCAGACAGCTGCCTCGCGGATCAGAGTAAAAGGGAAGGTTGCACCATACATAACCATGGAGAGTCTGATGAGCATGCCTAAATAAGCCCAAATGAGCGTAAAAAAAAAGAAAGGCGGCAGGGCCACCTTCCTTCATGCAACTTTTCGCGATATATCCCATGAAGAGTCATGAAAAATGGGCAGACTGATCCCGTTTACCCCGTTCCGGCGAACAGAGTCTTTGAACATATGAAGTTACTTGTTCAAAGCGGAATAACGCAGTCTGATATAATGCACCATTTTCCCTAACCCTCCCAAAGCTTGTCCGTGAATGCACTCTAATTATAATCGAACTCCCGTTCAAATAAAAGATCAAGCATCCTTGGCAGATCCTCTCTTTATCGATCGGCGATTGTTTTGTTATACTGATAACAAATCAACGATGAACGGGGGTCTAGCCATGAACGATCAAGATCAAGATATGCTGGCCGTGCTGAAGGCCCTCTCGAACGAGACTAGGCTCAACATCCTATGCTGGCTTCGAGAGTCGGAGAAATGGGAATACGAACTGCCGGATGTCCTCAAAGAGGAGTTCCCAGGCAGCGCATGCGTAGGCTCCATTCAAGCAAAGTCAGGGTTAGCGCAATCTGTAATTTCTTCGTACCTAGCCAGCATGCAAAAAAGCGGGTTGTTAGAATCCCGCCGATATGGGCAATATACGTATTATCGTCTTAATGATGCGAGAATAGACGCCTTTTTGGAGCAGTTCGCCGGCAAGCTGAAATCAAAAAGGAATTAGGAAAATTTTTCAATCTCCCTTGCTTATTCATAAGTTAATCTATATATTTAGATATATGTATAAAATAAATAATCGTGAAGAGGAGAGAATACCATGTCCATTTCCAAAACGGCTGCTTCCCTATTTAATCCCTTTGAAGGCGGCGGACTAAAGCTTGCCAATCGGGTTGTCATGGCTCCCATGACCCGAACCTTCTCGCCTGACGGTGTACCCGGACCCGACGTGGCCGGCTATTACCGCCGCAGAGCGGAGAACGGCGTCGGACTGATCATTACAGAAGGCACAGTGATTAACCACCCGGCGGCTCCTGCCGATCGGAACGTGCCGCACTTCTATGGAGAAGAAGCGTTAGCCGGATGGGAACGAGTTGTCCGCGAAGTGCATGAAGCTGGTGGCAAAATCGCTCCGCAAATCTGGCATACCGGTACGGCTCGCCAACGGGAGACGTTCCCTGAATCGAATGTCGATCCCATCGGCCCATCCGGTCTAAGCTTGACTGGCGAGCCGGTCTCCGAACCGTTGACGAAGCAGGAGATCCGCGAGCTGGTTCAGGCCTATGCTCAATCCGCTGCAGACGCGAAACGCCTCGGATTTGATGCTGTCGAAATCCATGGTGCGCATGGCTATTTGATTGACCAATTCTTCTGGGAGGTCACCAATAAACGGACCGATGAGTACGGCGGCGACCTTGTAGGACGCACCCGCTTTGGTGTTGAGGTTATCGAAGCGGTCCGGGCTGCAGTTGGGCCGGAATTCCCTATTATTTTCCGTTTCTCGCAATGGAAGCCTGCTGACTACAACGCCAAGCTGGCCGCTAGCTCCGAGGAGCTGGAGCGCTTCTTGGCTCCACTTAGCGCCGCTGGCGTCGATATTTTCCACGCCTCCACACGTCGTTTCTGGGAACCGGAGTTCTCGGGTTCGGAGCTGAACTTGGCCGGCTGGACGCGCAAACTAACTGGTAAACCTACCATCACCGTCGGTTCCGTCGGCTTGAACTCCGAATTCACCAGCTTGTTCGAGTCAGGCAAAGGCGGAGAAACAACCGGGATTGAGCAGCTGATCGAACGCCTTGAACGCGGCGAGTTCGACCTCGTTGCCGTCGGTCGTGCGCTGTTAACCGACCCGGCTTGGGCAGCTAAGATCCGCGATGGTCGTATGGAAGAACTGCAGCCGTTCACGAAGGAATCCCTCGCCACATTGAGCTGAGGGACTGATAATATCTTCTTAACAATAGGAAGCCCTCTTCGAAACGTTCGAAGAGGGCTTAATTATTAAATATGACACTTAGTTGTCATATTCCCTCCCGTATAGTTGATCCTGCAAACCCAATCAAGATCAACTATGGAGGAGAGATACTTATGCAAAGTTTGAATTCAAAAGTCGTCATCATAACCGGAGCTTCCAGCGGCATCGGCAAAGCCACCGCTCGATTACTGGCTGATCAAGGAAACAAGATCGTACTAGCCGCCCGTCGGGAGGAGCGTCTGCAGGCTTTGGCGGCCGAAATTGCCGAAACCGGAGGAGAAGTCGTTTTTTTGAAAACCGATGTCGCCTCTTATGCCTCGATGCAGGAGCTGGCTCGATTCACGATGAATCGATACGGACGAATTGACGTGCTGGTCAATAACGCCGGGATCATGCCACTCTCGATGTTGAATGAGCTGAAGGTCGACGAATGGGACCAAATGATCGATGTCAACATCAAAGGGGGACTATATGGCATCGCCGCGGTGCTTCCCGTGATGCGGCAGCAGCAGTCCGGCCATATCGTACATGTGTCTTCCGTCGCCGGATATCAGGTTTCGCCGACTTCTTCCGTTTACAGCGCGACGAAGATGGCGGTAAGGGCCATCGCCGAAGGTCTACGCCAGGAAGAATCTCCGGCTTCCCGTATCCGTTCGACCCTCATTTCTCCGGGCCTTACGGATACGGAGCTGACGGAAGGCATCACGACCCCCGAAATCAAAGCGATGGTCGGACAGATGAACCAGGTAGCCATCTCGCCGGATAGCATCGCACGAGCAATCGCTTATGCGGTCAACGAGCCCGAGGACACGGGCGTCAACGAGATCCTTATCCGCCCGACCGTGCAACCGTCATAATCGAAATTGTCCATTCCGGGTTCCGCATCAAGGCCTTTTCGGTTTTCTCCGAAAAGGCCTTTTGGCTTGCGCGGCTTATTCTCATTTCGATCCCCGCAAAATCCCCTCGATCTCGTTCATTTGCGCCGAGGTCAGCGGACCAAATGAGATTGCCTTCGCCGCTTCCTCCACCTGTTTGACGTTCTTCAGCCCCGGGATCGGGAGCGTGCGCGCACTTTTTCCCCAAATCCAGGCCAGTGCCCCCTGCACAAGACTTCGGCCGCCGGACGTTAGGATCTCGCGAACCGCGTCCAGCTTCGCCAAGTATTCGGCTCTGGGTTTGCCGTCCTTAAAGTACAGGACCCACTCATGGCTGCTGCCGCGCACATCCTCGGCCGGCAAGCTTGACGAAGCCGTAAACTTGCCGCTTAGCAGCCCCATCGCCAGCGGAGAATTATTGATGCTGCTCAGACCATGCCGCTCGCACAAATCTACCATGGCACTGTCATCGGATAGCACATTGAAAGGGTGCTGAATGGCGGCGCCGGAGGATCGCAAGGCAAACTGCTCCGCGCATGCCGTGTTTCCGGTACTCCATCCGTATTCGCGAATAAGACCCTCCTGCTTTAACCGCTCCAGTGCATCGATAGCCGAATCAAGCTGCTCGGTGGAGAACTCGCCGGGGTGAATCTGGTACAGATCGATATAGTCGGTGGCAAGGCGCTGTAAGGAGGCTTGGCAAGCAGTACGGATATACTCCGGGGATACGTCGATTTTCGTATACACATTGCGGCTTGCAGAATCATACGTAAAGCCGAATTTCGTGGCGATTACCGCATCCTGGCGCCGTCCGCGCAGCACTTGTCCGATGATCTCCTCGCTATGGCCGGTTCCGTATACATCCGCCGTATCGAGGAAATTAATCCCTAGTTCTAATGCCGTTTCAATTGCCCGGATCGACTCCGTATCATCAACCTCACCCCAACCATCCGGCAAGCCGTCCAGCCAAAACGGCCCCCCGATCGCCCAACCCCCAAAACCTAGCGGACTGACTTGTAGCAGCGTGGAACCTAAAGTTTTCTTCTCCATATTCCATTCCTCCATATTCCTTGTTATTTACATTCTCAGTATAATGAAGGAAATCGGTTCTTTTTAGAGCCATTTCTTGTCTAATTTGAGGAACCAATTCAGAAAAGGGAGAATACCGTCATGTTTGGAATTCGGTTAGACCCCGCCTCGTACATGTCGATTACGGCTCAACTCTGCCAGCAGGTCCGGCAAAACATCGAAAATGGCGAATTCGGCGAAGGGCTGCGGCTTCCGCCCACCCGAAAGCTGGCCGCGGAATTCGGTATTGCCAGGAACGTGGTCATCGACGCTTATGAACAATTAATCGCAGAGGGATACCTTATCGGCCAAGCGGGCTCCGGAACCTATGTGGCCGGGGGAATTCAGCAAAGCCCTGCTGGCGCTGCCAATGAAAAACAGTTGGATGTGGAAGGGCTGACGGAGGATTCCACTCCCCCGCTTCCTGAAGGTCTCATCGATTTCGAGATCGGAACGCCGGATTTACGCCAGTTTCCCCGGCAGCTTTGGGCGAAATATCTGAAGGAAGCGGCGGAAATAATGCCGTCCGCTTCTTTCGATTACGGTGATATCCGCGGAGAGAAAACCCTACGCCTAGAGATTTCCGCGTACCTTCACCGAACGAGAGGCATGCGCTGCCATCCGGCCCAAATCATGATCGTATCGGGCTCCTCCGAAGGATTTACCCTAATCGCCCAAGCGCTGCGGGATTCATTTGACGGCGTGTATCTGGAAGATCCGACAATTGAGTTCACACAGCATATTTTTCGGAGGGCCGGCTATCGGATCTCGCCGGTCGCCGTTGACGGCACCGGGATGAAGCTGCATGAGCTTCCCGCATGGGAACCGGGACATCTCATGCTGCTGACGCCCTCCCACCAGTTCCCGGGCGGCGGCATCTTGTCGATTCAACGACGACAACAAGCGATCCGGCTCGCAGAGGAAGCCGGAGCTTATCTCATCGAGGATGACTATGACGGGGATTTCCGTCTGAAAGGTGTCCCCATCCCGCCGCTGCAAGCCTTAAGCCCAGATCGCGTGATCTACGTGGGAACATTCAGCAAAACGCTGGCTCCAGGGTTGCGTCTTGGCTTTCTGGTCCTCCCACGTCATCTCGTGAATCCTGTGGCCGATTTGCGGGAAAGCCTGAATCTTCGCACTCCCTCGATTCCCCAAGTTGCCTTGGCGAGGTTCATGCAGGATGGCCGGTTGGACCGACATATCCACAAAATGAAGAAACTCTACCGCCAGCGGCGGCAACTGTTGATCGAGACCTTGAAACAACATTTCGGCGATCATGTGCTTGTCCAAGGTGACGAAGCCGGAATGCATCTGCAAGTCCAGATCGCCGGGCTTCCCGCCGGAATCGATTGGTCCAAAGCCCAAGCTCACGGCGTACGCGTTTACTGTGTCGAGGACTACTGCCTGGTCAAAGGAAATTACACGCGGCATATCCTGCTCGGCTATGGCAACCTCCCTGAAGAGAACATCGAACCGGGGATAGCGCGGTTAAGAAGGTTTATAGAAGAAACGGCAGCCGGAGCGCCCTGATCATACGGGATAATCATGCAAAGAGGCCGGACAGCAGGTTTTAATCCGCCGCCCGACCCATCCTGTTTATTGTTTAGTCGCATGGATGTAGCTGTACAAAATCGCTCACTACCTGGCTAAACTCCCGTGGCGTCTCCACATGGTTCATATGCCCACCCTGCTTAAACGTATAGAGCTGTGATCCAGGAATCTTCTCCGCCAGTTCCGCTGCCCAGCGTGGGCCGCAGTTAAAGTCGTATTCGCCAACCAGGATCAGCGTTGGGATACGCACCGTATCTAGAAGGTTCCTAACGTCCCACGTATACGGCTGCCGATTTGGATCAACGCTAAAATCAATAGCCGCCTTCCACTCCTCTGCTTCTTGCGGAAGGTTCCAGTAATCGCCGAAGAATGCCGGTAACAACCGTTGCAGCACGGTCAGCGTCGATTCTCTGTCTTGGGCAGCTCCAGTGATCAGGTCCATCCAAGCTCGCTTTGCTTCCTGCGCTTCGGATCGATCCGTCCAGCGCTCGGCATAAAGCTCGATTTGCCGAACCTGCTCCATCCCGAGCTCGGGTCCCATACACGGAGCACTGCTATAAAGGATTAACCCTCCCAGCTCCTTCGGATAATCGAGCGCATATTGAAGTCCCACAAACCCTCCATGCGAATGTCCCAAGAAATAAGGGTTCTGGGCTCCAAGGTGCTGCGCCACTTGATGAGCATAATAAGCATACCGCGGCATGCTGTAATCACCGTCCGGCAATGCGCCGGAGTTCCCCGTGCCAACCGGCTCGATATAAACCATGGTCATCATTTGTTCAAGCTGCGGCATGCGCATATAACTCCAATGAAAACCCGGTCCTCCGGAATGAACCAAACAGAACGGCCCACGGCCGGCAACGTGGAAGCTTTGCTCCACCCCGTTGATCAAGATTCTATGCTTGCTTAAAGGTATTGTCATCGCGAGAATCCCTCTTTTCTGGGTTTATCCTAAACCAGGAAAGGATATATTGTATTTCTTCGAAACCTGGATCAGCTGTTGAATACTCTCGGGAGTAGGCGGTTCTATGCGAACCTCCATTCCCTCCTCGTAAGGAACGCCCAATTCCTTCACAAAGGAATCAAATCCCGCAGGATAAGCGGTGACTAGAAAACGAGTTTGGGGAGACTTCGCCTTAAAAGTATGAGGAACCCCGCGAGGAGCAAAAACATAATCCCCGCTTTGAACCCGAAGCGTTTGATCGCCAAGGATCATCTCCAGCTCTCCCTCCAACACGTAGAATGATTCATCCTCATCCCCATGGATATGAAGGGGCGGACCCTCATTTTCCTTCGCTGCACAATGCACCACGCAAAATTCTCCGTTGGTGTCTTCCCCGCTAACCAATATGGAATTGATGTCGGTAAAGAACAAGAACGTATTCTCCTTGTTGATATTCCGCTGCATCATACCTGCCTTGCTACGGTTACTCCTCATGTGCTAGTCACCTCTTAGTTGGATTGAATGCTAAGTACCTGCGCAGGTATTTTAGATCGTTCGTTCTCATATTAAAAACCAATCTCCCATTTGTCAACACTTTTAACGTAAAATTTACAATTCCGAAAGATTCTTTTACCGTTCGTTCTCATATGATAAAATGAGTTTGAAAGGGTGACATGTTATGGCGCGTAGTAAGGAATTTGAGGAAAGTGAAGTCCTCCTGAAGGCCATGTATCTATTCTGGGAACAGGGATATGAGAAGACTTCGCTTCAGGATCTGGTTGAGCATATGGGGATACATCGCAGAAGCTTGTACGACACCTTCGGCGACAAACACACGCTCTTTATCAAAACGATGGAACAATATGCAAAGTTTGCGAACGCTACGATAAAGGCCGAAGCCCAACGCGGTCGCACGGCGAAAGAATCCATCCGTCTCATCTTTGACTATCTAATTGAAACCAACGGTGAGCAGCCTCTTGGTTGTTTCTTCGTGAACTCTGCAACCGAGCTGGCTTACAGAGATCCGGCTGTAAACGAATTGACGAGCGAGGGATTTAACAAGGGAGAGCAATTGCTCGTAGAGCTTCTTCAACAGGGGCGGCAAAAAGGGGAAATTTCGGCTGATCTGGATCCGTACCAGCTTGCATCAAGCTTGTATACGACAATGATTGGTCTCCGAGTCCTAAAACGTACATCCGCCGATAAAAAGAAACTGCATCAAATCGCAGAAGTCTCGATGGCCATGCTCGATAAGTAAGACGTATAAGCAAAGTGTTAAGCCCGCAAACGAATCGCTTGCGGGCTCGGCTATTAGCAGGCCGAATCAGGCCGTTTCGATTCGAATCGCTTGCATCTGGGCTTCGATACACAAAGCCGCCGCTTTAAAAGCATGCTCCTGCGTCATCGCAGTTTCCGTACCGTTTAAGATATCCAATATCAATGCACCGAAATAGGGGTACCCCACTTTCCCGGAGCAGTCATCATGGAATTCGCCATCCTGATTGACCAAATAGAGATGATTGCCGGATGGCTCCCGGGCGATGTCGATATATTTACGAATTTCGATATAACCTTCCGTCCCCAGGATAAGGGTTCGGCCGTCGCCCCACGTGCCCAAGCCGTCTGGAGTCAGCCAATCCACCCGGAAGTAGAAGGTTGACCCATTGTCCGCTACCAAGGTCGCATCGCCGAAATCCTCAAATCGAGGGTAGTCTTTGAACTTGTAATTAGCCACCTTGCTATGCAGCACCTTCGCGTCTTTAGCGCCTGCGTAATGCAGGAATTGCTCGATCTGGTGAGACCCGATATCGCATAAGATCCCGCCGTAACAGTCGGGGTTGAAGAACCAATCCGGCCGAGACTTGGGATTGGCGCGATGGGGTCCCGTACCGATTACCTGTACAACACGGCCGATGGCCCCCTCCTCGATCAATTGGCCGGCAAACACGGCACTCTCCACGTGCAGGCGTTCGCCGTAGTAAATTCCCCATTTCAGCCGGGTCTCTTCCGTTTTCTGGCGCGCCCGATCGACCTGTTCCAACGTGGTAAATGCCGGTTTATCCGCAAAATAATGCTTGCCGTGTTCCATCGTCCGAAGCCCCAGCTCGCAGCGCTCGGAAGGAATGCAGGCCGCGGCGATCAGCTTAATCTGCGGATCCCCCAGAATCTCCTCCTCGGACGTTGCCACTTTCGCTTGCGGAAAGGTTTCGACGAATCGCTTCACCTTCTCCGGATCCGGATCATACACCGCCTTCAACTCGGCTCCGGCCTCGATTAACCCGTTACACATCCCGTAGATATGCCCATGGTCCAATCCGATAGCTGCGAAGTGAAATTCGCCTTCGCCAACCACCGGGTGGGGTTTCCCTTTTGGCGCGTAATTCATACCGTCCTGTTTCTTCGTCATAATGTCAGCTCCTTTCCCATTCTCAGTTGTTGCCTCCCGAGGTAATCGCGGTGTCACTGAAGTTCTCCACGTTGGTCTTCTTCTCGTAAAAAGAAGTCGCGTTCTGCAAAATCCCCTGCCGCGTATAGAACGGACTCTCCGGACCCAGAGGCAGCTTCACCGATTGCCCGGTGCTGGCGGATTGATAAATCGCCGTAATAAGTTCCAGCGTTCTTCGTCCTTGAATGCCGTCTACCAGTACGGACGAGCCTTGTTCGATCGCGTTCAGGACGTCCTGAATTTGACCGCGATGGCCTTCATAGGAAAGCTCAGGCTGCTCGTCGTAGACCTTCTGGATCTTGGCTTCCAGCTCCTCGTCCTGCTCCGGGAATCCGTTAGCTTTCGACGTAGAGGCCGCCACTTTCCATGGCGCGGACACGCGCGCGTGCTTCCCCTGGAAGATTAACTGCTGCTCCTGACCGTGATGCACGACGGAGCTGGTGAGTTGGGCTAGCGCCCCGTTCTCGTAGCGGGCGATGGCTATAGAGATATCCTCCACCTCGGCATTGTCATGGGAAGTGTTGCTCATCACCGCGGTGATTTCGGCAGGCATGCCGTTCATCCACTGAAAGAGATCGATATGATGCACCGCATGGTTAAGTGTGCAGCCGCCGCCTTCCTTCTCCCAGGTTCCTCTCCACCATAGATCATAGTAGCTATGGCCCCTCCACCAGTAAGAGTCAATTTGCGCGTGCACGATTGGCCCCATCAGCTTCGTATCCAAGACATGCTTCAGTTTCATCATGGGGCTTGTAAACCGGTTTTGGGCTACGACAGACAATATTTTGCCGTTACGCTCCGCCGCTTCGTTCATCCGGTCGCATTCCTCCAGCGAGGAAGCCATCGGCTTCTCGACAATCACGTGTTTGCCCGCATCCAAAAAGGCGATCGCCGTGTCTGCGTGGGTATACGGAGGAGTACACACGGATACCAGGTCAATGTCGCTCCGTTGGAGCAGTTCCGTGTAGTCGGCGAATACCTCCGCATCCAACTGGAATTGATCCGCTTTTTGCCGCGCCTTCTCCGGGTAAATATCACAGAGCGCTACGATACGGCACTGCTCGGGAAACTGCAGATACGCTTGAATATGGGCCGGGGATATAGCTCCGGCGCCAATGATCGCTACATGAATCATTCGGGTTCCCTCCTTGGCTCGTTGGGCTTGGATGTGAATCGGGCCTCTCCGGCGATACTTTCCCGAAAGGCCCGATCTCCTATCCGCTACCCGTTACTTCTTGTAAAACTCGTCGTAGGCCGCCTGCTTTCCTTCCATAACCGCGGTACCGCCCATGGCCATATATTCCTCGACCTTCTGGTCATAGACCTTATCGAACTGATCCGATTTGGCCGTCACGATCTTGGCCAGCATTTCTTTCTCGAAATCCTCCAGGATCTTCGCGTATTTGATCTCGGCGTCCACCGCGATATCCACCCGTGGCAAGGTATACCCATCGTTGGTCCCCACCTGAATGCTCTTGACGGTGAAATCCTTGAAGTCAGGGTCAAAGGCGTTGGCCGCAATGTTCTTGTTCGGATCCTCCGTGGAAATGTATTTGCCGTTCAGAATAATGCAGTAATCATAGTAGTTGTAGAGCAAATTCTGGGCTTCCGGCGTATTCAGCAGCAATGGTAGGCCGTCTGCGCTCATCTCGTACGATACGCCTTCCTCGCCATTCTGTAGCACCAGAATGTTGTTCGGATCGGCCATCCAGTTCAAATATTTCACCGCGGCCTCCGCGTTCTTGCTCGTGGCCGGGATCATGATGTACGCGCCGGTCGGATCATAGACCGGCTTCGGATGTTTCCCGTCCGGAGTGGAGAACGGATCAATGGCCTCCAGGACCGCGTCCGGATTGTTCGTCTTCAGATTGCCATAGTAACCGTTATACACCGGTTCATTCGTGTTCGGCGTGCCTGCCCCAGCAACACTGTTCACGACCTGCTGGGCGAACGCTTGGCTAAAGTCATCGCTCAACGCAAAATCCGGATCGATCAGTCCTTCATTGTACATCTGATTCAGCAATCGGTAGCCTTCTTTGCTTCCCGGCTGCAGCCAGCGGGGAACCGAATACAGATCCTTATCCGTAATTTCGTCCCATTTCCAGAAAGAGTTGACCAAAGGCATCATATGAAACACGTCGATGTAGCTGTAAGGGATGACCTTGCCTCCCGTCTTGCCGGGATCCTTCTCTTTAAAGGCGCGCATGGCATCCACGAATTGCTCTGTCGTTTCAGGAAGCGGAAGATTTAATTGATCCAGCCAGTCCTTGCGGATAAAGGTAGTGGTTTGAGCTTGAATCACGCGGAGCGCTGGAAGGGTGTATTGTTTCCCATCAAACACGCCGTAAGGCAGAGAAGGCTCCAGCACCTTCTTCAAGTTCGGCCCATGCTGGTCAATGAGCGGTCCGAGGTCGGTCAAACCTCCGCTTTTTACGTAGTTTTGTACGGTCGGCTTGTTGTACGTAAAGACAATGTCCGGAGCGGAACCGGAGGCCATCAGGACGTTCAGCTTATCTACCTCTTCGGCGCGCGGCACCGTGACGAATTCGACGTCGATATTATTCGGGTCGCCGAAATTTTTCTGAACATACTGGGTCATGAAGTTGTCTGTAATTGGCGGTTCCCCCGCCGGCGTATTGTTTCGGTCGAACAGCTCCACTTTTAACGTAATCCGTTCCCCCTTCGGTTCGGATTCCTTGGCATTGTTCGTAGCCGCGGTATTCCCGCCGCTGTTCCCCTCTCCGCTAGATTTGCCGTTGTTCCCTCCGCCGCCGCAGCCCGCCAAGGTCAAGCTGGCAGCCAGGACCAAAGCAACTAGAGCGAACATCGAGGAACGAATGGGTTTGCGCATGGTGTTGCCTCCCTTTTCAATTTGTTTGTATATAGTGACCTTCGGCGTTGCCGTCGATATGGAAGGTTGCGGCCCCGCCGAAAGACAGCTATCGAAGTGATACCCGTCGTCCTACCCTTTGACGGCTCCCTGCAGCATGCCGGAAATGAAATATTTCTGCAGCCAAGGATAAACCAGCAATATCGGTACGGTGGCAAACATGATGCTGGCCGATTGAATGCTCTGAGGAATCGGAGTCGCGGCGTTAAAGCCCTCTTGCGCCGTGGCATCATTCACCTGGCTGTTGATGACCATCTGATAAAGCTTGAGCTGGAGCGGGTACAAATTTTTATCATTGATGTAAAACAAAGCGTCCTGAAACATATTCCAGCGGTCCACGGCCGAATACAACCCAATGGTTGCGAGGATCGGCAATTGAAGCGGGAGGACGACTTGGAGCAGAAACCGGAAATGCCCGCAACCGTCCATCCAGGCTGAGTCCTCCAGTTCATGAGGCACGCCAGAGAAAGACGTTCTCATAATGATCAGCAGAAAGGCATTAATCATTAGAGGCAAAATGAGCGATAGCGGCGTATTTAGCAAACCCAGCTCTTTAACGAGCATGTAATTGGGGATGATCCCGGGATTAAAAAACATCGTAACCACGATCAGGCCGAACATCACGTTACGGCCTTTGAAGTTTCTGCGGCTTAACGCATACGCGGCCATGATGGTCATGACCAAGGCGACTGCGGTATAGACGACCACCAGAATCACCGTCAGCGCCAGGGAACGCATCATGGAGATGTCCCCAAATACCGCGGAATACGCATGGAAGTTCCACTCAACCGGCCACAGGAACACTTCTCCCGACATAATGGCCCGGTTGCCGCTGAAGGATAAGGCAAAGATATGGATCATCGGCACGACGCAAAATAAAGCAAACAAACCGATGAACACGATGACGAGGCTATCGATCACTTTATCAACCGGATTCCGAATCACGAGAGCTCCCTCCTTTGCTAGAAGATGCCTTGCTGGTTTACTTTTCTGGAAATGAGTTCGGCGGTGAGCAGCAAGATCAGTCCGATAACGGACTGGAACAATCCAACGGCCGTCGCCAGCGCGAATTGCGCAGACTGAATCCCAACCGTGTACACATAGGTGCTGATGACCTGAGCGACATCCATGACGTAACCGTTCTGCAAGGCATACGGCTGTTCGAAGCTGATATCCGCCATGTGGCCGATCTGAATAATAAACAACACGACGATGGTCGGCTTGATTCCAGGTAGCGTGATATGCCAAATTCTTCGCATCCGGCTCGCCCCATCGACTTCGGCGGCTTCATACAGCTCCTTGTTGATTCCTGTAAGCGCTGCCAAGTATAGGATCGTTCCCCAACCGGCATAGTGCCATACCCCGGCCCCCGTGTAAGTAAGAATCCACAGCACCGTATCTTCCAGGAACGGAACCGGTTGACCGCCGACACTTTTGATGAACTCATTTACGCTGCCGGTGTGGGTTGCCAGCAATTGAATGACCATCCCGCCGACAATGACCCAGGAGATAAAGTGGGGCAAATACAGCAGCGTTTGGCTTACGCGTTTGTACCATTTGACGCGCAGCTCATTCAGCATAATCGCCAGGATGATCGGAATCGGGAACGTAAGTAAGGAGATGACATTCAGCATTAAGGTGTTGCGTAGCGCCTTATAAAACTGCGGCATCCCAAAGATCTCCCGAAATACATCCCATCCAACCCACTCGCTGGCCCAGACCCCCTTAAAAATGTTGTAGTCCTTAAACGCAACCACGACGCCCGCCATGGGAATGTACTTAAATACGATAAAGAACGTCATCGGTGCGAACATCAGGAGATACAAAGGCCATTGCCGCTTAAAAGCAGCCATACCGTTATTCCGTTTGATGGGAAGCGGCGAACGCCCCCGCCTGACTTCAGTTTGCATCAGCATCCTCCTTTCGGGTGTATGTCCATGGCTTGGTTGCTGCTTACTATAACGCATGAGCGATCGATGGGAAATTCTCCTTTTTTGAGGACCTCTTCTCTTTTTAAAACGGGTGTTTCACCTTTTTTATATGCCTACCCTTTGTTGAGATAGCGGGCTGGAAGGACGTTTCGGTCAAAAGAAAAATCGCCCCAAGAAGGAATAACTCCCTCCTTGGGACGACCTGATTTCAACTCGTTCATCTGGCTGATTCAGTTTATGGTGTTCCGCTGCTCTGCGCTTGGTAGGCCTGGTGCTTTTCCTCACGGACCTGCTGTCCGCCCATGGATAAATACTCCGCTACTTCCTGATCGTAAACGGCATCGAATTCCTCCGGCGACGCCGTAATAACCTTCACGAAGATCTCGTCATTCTTCTCGTTCAAAATGGCGGCATACCGAATTTCGGAGGATAAGATCGCATGTAGGCGCGGGGGCTCGATGCCGTCGTTCATGCCGTATTCTACGCTCTTACGCGTAAACTCCTCGAATCGCGCGTTGGACGCATTGGCTTTCAGATTCAACCGTTCGTCCTTGCTACTGACATATTTCCCATTCAGGATGATGCAATAGTCAAAATAATTAAATAGTAAACGGTCCACATCCTCGCTCTCCAGGGTAACCGGCACGCCATCCTCCATCCGGTACGTCACCCCCTCCACGCCGTTCTGCAGCGTGATGATGTTCTCCGGCTGCGCCATCCAGTTCAAGTATTTAATGGCAGCCTCCGCGTTTTTACTCGTTTTCGGAACCATGATGTACATGCCCGTATCCTCCAGGATCGGCTTGGGCTTTTTGCCTTTTACGCTCGTAAATGGATCGATTGGCGTCAAGATGGCGTTCGGGTCGTTCCTTAACAATTCAGCGAGATATCCCATATATACCGGCTCATTCGTATTTGGTGTTGCAGCTCCGACTCGGCCTTTTACCAGGTCTTTCTGAGATTGCTGGGCGAATCGGTCCAAGTGAAAATCCGGATCGATCAGACCCTCATGGTACAGACGATTCAGAAACCGGAACGCTTCTTTGTTTCCGGGCATCGTCCAGCCCGGCTCGGCGTACAAGTCCTCCATGGTGATCCGGTCCCAATCCCAAAACGAGTACTGCAGCGGAGCCGTATGATAATAATCGATTTGACCGAAGGGATAGATGGTTTCTCCGTCCTTCCGCAGCCGATTTTCTTTAAATGCCTGAAGCGCCCTGTAGAAGTCCTCCGTTGTCTCCGGCAAAGGCAAGCCGGCTTCCCGAAGCCAATCCTCCCGGATCAAAGTGGTGCTTCGAGCCGTCAGTACCCGTTTCGCCGGGATCGCAAACTGAGTTCCCTCAAGCCGCCCGTAACTCAAGATTTCCTCCCCCAGAAGCTGCTTCAACCGTGAGCCGTATTGATCCAACAATGGCGACAGATCGGTTAATTTCCCCTGCGTGAAGAAATTGTAGACGGTAGGCAGGTCGTAAGTGAACACGATATCCGGCGCTTGATTCGCCGCCATCAATACCTGCAAACGCCTGACTTCCTCCGCGCGGGGAACCGTAACAAATTCGATCTTGATCCGTTCCGGATCTCCGAAATGCTCCTGAATGTACTGCGTCATCGCATTATCGGTAATGGTCGGCGCGCCAATCGGCTTGTTGCTTCGTTCAAACAGTTCGATTCGAAGTGTGGCCCAGCCGTCATCGGCCGCCGCGAATCCATCCGCTTCGAAGGACCGGATCGAGTCCGCCGCCAGGCCTAGCCGATCCGTATCCTCAAATCCGCCGCAACCTGCCGCCAATAAGCTCAAGATGACGATGACCGCCAGCTTCGATAACCACGACCTCGCAAGCAACATCGCGACTCCTCCTCCCACGTTGGATTGACTAAGCTCTAAATCATACGGTACATATTGCGGTATTCTCCCGGCGGGATGTCCTGAAATTTCTTGAAGGCGCGGTAAAACGAGTTCACATTCTGGTAACCGATGTTCTCCGCAACCGACTGAATCGAATCCTCGGTTTCCACCAGGAGCTGTTTGGCGTGCTGCATCCGAACCTTTAAGACGTAATCCACGAATTTCTCGCCTATTTCTTCTTTGAAAATCAGACTTAGCGCGCTGGGCTGGAGGTTCAGATAGTCGCTGACTTGGACCAGAGAGAGGCCCGGATCGGTGAAATGCGCATCGATGAAATGTTTAGCCTGCAACGCTAAACTATGATGCCTGCGAGCTTGGCGATCCTCTTCCACGCTCGCCTCGAACTGATTCATGAGGCTCATGAACTGTTCCTGAAATTCACCTAGCGTTTCCGTCGTCTCCGTCATCCCCGCGAATCGATCCTGAAAATCTTCCTTCCAACGGGCCTGGATCGAGGAGGATAAAGCCAGAACGGCCTGATCCATTCGTTTGAGGAACGCCTGGGCAAACTCCGCCATGTCCCGCTTGCGAAACCGCATTTTTCCAAGTTCGCCGAAAATCTGCGTTAATTTCTCTCGCCATTCGCTTTCGTTCATGCGGAAAGACTGTGCGGCATAATCCAAAGCTTGCAGGTAAGCGTACCGGTCCAGATTTAGAATGGCGGCGCTTTTCCGATTATCGATGATCGAATGGATGCCGAAGATGGTTTTGAGCTCCACGTTCTCATGCGCGTTTCGATAGGAATCCGCGATGGTTTCGATCGACTTGGAGTCCGCCCCGATTCCGATCGAAATCGTCAGCTCCAAATGCTGATGGATCCACTTCTTAAATTCCTCAGCATATTCCGCCGCTGCTTGATTGCTGCGCGGTTCAGACGCCGTATGATGCACGACGAAAGCGATGCGATGCGGCTCCATCCACGCATGCCATACAAAGGAATGATGGCTCTGTCCCAGGTCGCGGAAGGCGCTTTCGATAATAAACTTAAGCAGGTACTGGTCTTTGATCCTGTATTTGTCCGTAAACCAAGCATACCGGTCCAGCTCTGCCACAATCACGCCTAAGCGGTCATAGGGGGCGGACAGATTAAACTCGGCCAGCCGTCGCTGGAATTCTGCATCCGTCAACACGAGATGCCCCGCCAACAAATCGTGAAAAAGCCGCTGTTGCCGCAGCAAACTGTCTTCCTTATGCAGGTTGTCATAATCCAACGAACGCTTTAGCAGATGGTCCAGCGCCGTCTCGATAAAGGTGAACTCATTGTTTGCCCCTTTGATGCCAAGCTCCTCGCTTTTTCGATTCGAAAACTGGCTAACCTTTTCCATGATCGATTGAATGGGCTTGTAATGGATGTGCGTCACGATCGTGAACCCCAGCAAGGCTAGCATTATCAGGACAACCCAAATGACCATCCATGCGTTCGAGAAGAGGGAGAGCCAATTATAACCTTGGTCATGCACCCCCTCCGAGACATAAGTAAAGCCGGTATAATCGGATTGAACTTGAATTGGACTCACAGCTGGCTCCGAATCCGGGGATACATTGGTCGCCGCATCGATCAGACGAACCTGATTGTAACCGCTTTCACTTAATGAGTTGAGGTATTCCAGAAAAGAGCGCTGATACACGTTTACGACGAGGGCTCCACGCATGTCGTCCCCAATAAAGGCAAATTTCATCAGGGAGACGACGGACTGCTCCTCTTCCTCACGGGGCAGATAGGCAAAGGATCGCGGATTAAACCAACCTGCGGATTCCTTATTCCCGTAGTTGGCCGTCAAGAAGTCTGCGTCACCAAACGCATCTAGCGAATACGATCCCAAATCCGAGATAACCCGCTGTTCGGTTTCATTATAAATGTAGATGGTGTTGGCAAACGGCAAAGTCAAGCTTAATTCGATCATCTTCTTCTGAAGCAGGAAATCATCCAGAGCATCCTTAGGGCCGTTCGTGAAGTAGTCCTGGATCTCGCCATCCATCAACAATTTGCTGACGACGTTTCGCTCGATCAGCATCAGATTCGCATCTGCATTAAATACGATTCGATCCAGGATCGCTTTATTGGTTTCCAGGTATTTACGCTCGGAAGCATTGTTAAGAGCCAGGAAAATCATGAAGATCATCGAGGAAATGATGACGAAGAGAATCGGAGCATAGGAAAGAATCGTACGGTAATACCAGTTCATTCGCATAAAGCCAACTCTCCCAAACCGTTTCGTTCATTATAAATGATCCCATTCGTGTTGTTAATTAACAATTTATTCGAGACTCTCCTTTTTTATTTAAGTTTTTAGATATTTATTGCACTGCGCAGTTGCAGGGCCGCCGGTGCAAAAACCAAAAAAATAGTACAAATGACACAGATTGATATGCCAAAGGTAGGTATAATGGTTGGGCCCTATTACCCAAAAAATGACTACAAAAAGGACGGCGCAAAACATGAAGAAATTGCTTAACCTGCATTCCATTCGGCTGAAACTGTTAGGTATTCCCCTCGCAAGCGTATTGATTGCGATTCTGGTTATTGCTTTTAGCGTGACCAACATAACAGAACGAAGTCTACTAAACCAAATGAAAAGTGACGGGCTCCTGATCGCAAATCAAGCGGTCTCGCAACTTGAAATGAGCTCCTCAGCACTCGAAATCATCAATTCCTCTACAGAAGCCGATATCCGAACGTTAGGCGGTTACCTGAATGCAAACATTCAGTCGGCCACCAATAATGAATATTTGACTGCGATCGCCAAGCAATTTGAAGTCGACGAAATCAATTTGGCAGACGCGTCCGGTACGATCGAGTACTCCAATCTGCCCACCAGCATAGGCACCGTCTTCGGCAAAGAACATAAGGCCCAGCAGGTTCTTGGCGGCGGAGCCGCTTTCTATGTGGAAGACATCAGAAAAAGCAAGGAGACGGGGGACTATTATAAATACGGATACGTGAAACGAAGCGATGGCGGAGTTATCCAGATCGGCATTTTGGCCAATAAAATCCAGACGTTTACGGACAGTGTAGGGTACCAGTATTTAATCAATAATCTAAGCAAAAACGAAGAAATCGTATATGCCCTCTTCATCGATCCGAACCTGAAGGCGGCCGCCCATTCGGATCCGGAAAGAATCGGCATTTCTCTGGATGATGAGGGAAGTAAGACGGCGATACAACAAGGCAAGACGTATACTTCAACGTATTATTACGAGAAAGAGAAAACGAAGGTCTACGATATCATTCTCCCTATCAAAATGGACGGCAAAGTTCTTGGCGCAATCGACATCGGACTTTCGATGAAAAATACAGAACGAACTATAAACCAGATTATCCTGCTCACCACGGTGGTCAGTGCGGCTGCTTATGTTCTGATCTCGCTCATTTTGTTCTTTGTTACCAATCGGGTGATCAAGCCGATTCAACAGTTGGCCAAAGCCTCCAAGCAAGTAGCTGACGGTGAACTATATCACGAGATTACGGCGAAAGGCAAAGACGAAGTGGGTGCCTTAGCCTTTAGCTTCAGAGACATGGTCATCCATTTGCGAGACGTCGTATCCGGCATTCAGGGCAAAGCCGATCAAACGGACGATATGTCCGCACAGTTGGCTACGGCCTCCACCCAGCTAAGCTCTGCTTCCAGCGAGGTCGCGACCGCAATTCAGCACGTGGCGGAAGGAACGGCTTCGCAAGCGGACGAGCTGACGCAAATCGTCGAGTTGATGTCGGAATTGGCGGAACATCTCGATGGAATTCAAGATAAGATGGCTATGGTGAAACATCATGTAGACGGAGCAGAGGACAAAGCCGGCGTAGGCAAAGAAAACATCGAACTCGTCTCGTCCTCCAGCGGAAGCTTGACGACAGCCGTCCAAGAGGTCCACGTCAAACTGACGGCGCTCGAAGACAGCGTCTCGCAAATCGGCATGATTACCCAGACTATTAACGGAATCTCCAATCAAACGAATCTGCTAGCCTTAAATGCCGCGATTGAGGCGTCCAGAGCCGGGGAGGCAGGGGCAGGTTTCGCTGTCGTCGCCGGAGAGGTTCGAAAATTGGCGGAGCAATCCAAAATCGCTACGGAACAGATCCAAGCGTTGATCGAATCCATTGCCGTTGAAACGAAGGAAGTCCTTCAAACGTCTCACGAGGTGGAAGACCTCATGGGTAACCAGGTGCAATCGGTTGAGCTCACGACCGATTCCTTCCGGGATATTCTTGAAGCGGTATCGGCGATTGCTCCATTGATCGAAGAAACTTACCTTAACATCCAAAACACGCTTCAAACCAAAGACATCGTCGTCGATAAAGTATCGGCCGTTTCGGCCTTTGCCCAAGAAATGTCCGCCTCTTCGGAAGAAATCTCCGCCTCGTCCGAAGAAATGCTGGCAAGCGCCCAGGAAGTCTCCAGCCACGCGGGTCAACTCAACGACATTTCGGTATCTTTGAACAGCCAGATCAATCAGTTCCAACTGAAACCGAAAGCTTAGTCCACCAAGGCCTCGAAACCCAACGAACCCGAATCATCCTGCAATGCTGCAGGGTGGTTCGGGTTAACTCCTTCTCGCCAGCTTCTTTTAGCCTTACTTCTGATCCGCCCAACGCCACCAGGCCCAAGTCCCGAGATAACCCGCAAAGCCAACAACGATAGGGATAATATAGCTTGCCGGCCCCAGCGGAAACACGGCCCCGCCGCTCTGCGCCAACTGGAGAGCCGGGATCGACCAAGGAAGATATGCACCTAGACGCGTCGGTCCCCCAATCAAGGCCACCATCAGCGTACAAAAGGCGAACGCCATCGGAGCCAAATAACCCCGTGATACGCAAGCAATCCAAATGACCGGACCGCACATGAATAGATGAATGCCGGAAATAATCAACAATTGGAGCACGAGATGCAGCATCTTATCCATCGAAAAACCAGGCACACCTACGACAAAACCTAGCAATATCGCAAAGCCGAGCGTGATTAGCACGACCACCAGGCACCCGACAATGGCCGACATCGATTTCGCGGCAACGATTCTCCCCCGTGATACGGGAAGTGCCAGCAAATCCTTCATGGTACGGTCCGCATATTCTCGTCCAAACGTCCAACCCGCTACCACGCCAAAACCGACAATACCAAATACGCTAGCGAACATAAACACGACATTAGTAAGGTATGTGTTCCAATCCCCCTCGCCAACGCGAATGGCCGTAACAAACAGGAAGAATACCATGGTTCCCCACAAGACATAGGAACGGTATAGCTTCGTATTTTCGGTCCGAATGGCTGCAAGCAAAGATCTCATTCTTCCGTCCCCCCTTTGGCTCCAATCGTTTTCAGAAAATAAGCCTCCAAATCCTCTTCCTCCACCTTCAATAAAGCAAGCGGGAGACGCGCGTCCGTTAGCAGCTTCGCCACGGTCTCCGGTTGCCGGATGGCGTGTTCATCGGATACCTCTAACCCCCCGTTATCGGTAACCCGGACATGATAACCGCCATTGATCAGAACGGTTCGCGCAGCCTCCGCCTGATCGTTGACCCCGATATAGAGCCGCTTTTGCCGGAGTTGTTCGAATTCGCTCGCCGATAGCTCCTGCAGAAGTACCCCGCGATGAATGATTCCGATTCGGGTGGCAATCTTCGAAATCTCCTCTAAAATATGGCTGGAAATAAACACGGTCACCCCATGCCGTTCAGCTAAATTTCGGAGTAATTCACGGACTTCAACGATTCCGGCCGGATCGAGCGCGTTGGTAGGTTCATCAAGAATCAGAATCTCCGGATGATGCAGCAGCGCTTTGGCTAATCCCAGCTTTTGCGCATTGCCCAGCGATAAATGCTTGGCTTGCGTCTCGGCATATTCGCTCATGCTCAGCTTCTCCATCACCGCCTCCACGGCACTCCGCTCCCGGACTCCGTGCAGCCTCGCGAACAACTTTAAGTTCTCCCTTACCGTAAATCCGGGATAGGCTGCCGGTGTCTCCACCAGATAACCAACTCGTTTCCAAAGCGCTTCTCCCCCCTGGGCAAGCTTTCTTCCGAACAAATAGACCTCTCCCGAGGTTGGCTTGTTCATCCCAAGTAAGCAGCGGATCGTCGTCGTCTTGCCGGCTCCGTTCAGACCGAGGAAGCCGTAGATTTCCCCTCTCTTGACCGTCATCGTAACCTCATTAACGACGGTTCGGCTGCTATAACGTTTTGTTAGACGCTCGGTGCGGATGATTTCTTCCATCGTAGATGCCCTCCTCATTATGATTTGAAACAAGTCTTTATTTGATTGAACGTTCGTTGAGTAAAATAGGTAAAAAAATTTACTTCGCCCACATTTGTACGTAAAAACTGGCGATCCGCTGCATCTCTTTCTGGGACAGCTCCCGGCCATTCAGGATTTCCCGGACAACAAAGACGACTACATGGGATAGAAATTGCGAGGCAGCCATCTCATAATCCATCTCCCGGACACTTCCCTGAGCGGATTGCTTCGATAAGAAATCGGCAAGGGCCGCAAACGGTTGTTTGGTCAGCTCATCCAAAGCATCTTGCTGCTCTTGTCCAAGCAATTTACGTTCCCGCATTAAAATCTGAAAGTATTGTTGATCCTCCTGGATGCGCCGGGCAATTCCGTTGGTGAGCTGAAGCAGAACCTTTTCTAACTCCGCCCCGCCTTGGAACAGCTCCTTGAAAAAGGCCACAAAATTGGAGATTCGCTCCTCCTGAGCAGTTTGCAGCACCGATTTCAGAATCTCCAGCTTACCTCCGGGAAAATAATGATAGGTTAACGCCTCCGCCATGCCGATCTCTTTATTTAATTCGCGCATGGAGGTCGCATGATACCCCTTCTCCGCAAACAGCCGTTTCGCGATATCAAGGATTTGCTGCCTGCGTTCAGCCGCTTGCAAATCCCGACTGGTTATTCGGTTGGTTCTCCGCTCGGTTGGCATTCGTAGACCTTCTTTCTTTTCACTAAACGATCGTTGAGTAAATCATAACCGCTGGAGGTATTGGAGTCAAGTTGTGCTAATCTCAAGCAACGCCGCAAAGAAAAAAGCTGTCGAGGTCTGGACCTCGACAGCTTAAACTTACTGTTTGGTAATCATCCACGTGACGCCAAATTTATCGATCACTTCTCCGTAATGAGCCCCCCATGGTTGAAGGGCGAACGGATACTTACTCTCCCCGCCCTGACTTAAGTTGGCATAGGCCGCCGTGGCTTCCGCCAAATCATCATAAACGACCGAGATGCTGGTGCTGCGATTGTACGATACCGGCTCAAGAGAGTCCGCAAACATTAAGGTGTTCGTCCCGGCTACGGTCAAAGCCAGATGCATGACCTTCTCCTTCATCGCCTCAGGTGTTCCCGGCGCTTCCCCGTAGGTAGCCAGAAATTGAATTTCTCCGCCTAAAGCCGCTATGTAGAAGTTGGCCTGGCTTCTTGCATCCTCCGACATCAGATAAGCGTAAATTTGTGCTCCCATTCTACACCAACAACCTTTCTCAGTAATTGATTTGGTCCTTCTATAAATGTAGACGTGGGAATGGAGTTGAATTCATCGGTGGGTTTATTATCTTTTCGAATATAATTTACTAGCACTTTGGGATTATCAAAGAGGTCGATTTGTAAGCACAGCAGAAGGCGAATAAAATACGTCACGATGCATATGCCGAATTTTGTCCCAATTGCCTGGATTCATCGTATCCGGAGAGCGATGCTCCAGAATGGCCTGATAAAGAACGGTTTTCTCTTCTAGATGAGCGATATGCCGTTTGGCTTCTTCGAGCTTGGCAATCGCCGCTTCTTTATGCTCCATCATAAGAGCAAAACGTTGAGGGATCGTCGAATCTCCTTCGAGACAGAGATCGACGTACGTTTTGATCCCTTCAATCGGCATCCCGGATTGCTTGAGACATTTGATGCCGTGCAGCCAATTGATCGATTCTTCGTCGAACATCCGAATGTTGTTCTGATTCCGCTGCAAGCTAGGGACCAACCCTTTATCCGTGTAAAAGCGTATGGCGTGCTCGGTGAGCCCCGTGATCTGGGCGGCTTCTTTGACCGTATACATATGTGATCCTCCTTGGGAAAAGTGGATGAAGCTCGCATAGCTTCGTGTAACACGAAGTCCATAAGCATATTGTAAGGCATTGCGGCCGTCCGCGAAAACCCCATTTCTGCGCGAGCGTACAAAAGCCACTCCTGGGAAGGAGTGGCTTTTGTATTAGGATAAAGCATAGGTGAGGATACCTTGCAAGCCCTGAGCTATTTTAGGAAGTAATGCCCTTGCTCCAGATCTGCAAGAAGACCCTGTTGGAGAGGCTTCCAACCGAGCAGCTCCTTCGTCCCCTCACTTGATCTTGCTAAGTCAAGCGATGCGACCATGCCTAAAAAACCGAAAACGGCTTGGGCTTCTTCATGCGGAATGCAGACTACCGGCACATCTAAGTGACGACCGATGACGCCGGCAATGTCTTTGAACGGAATGCCTTCATCGCCGACGCCATCCAATCGTGAGCCTGCAGGCGCTGATTCGACGGCGAGTCGGAACAAAACCGCCGCATCCAAGCGATGAATCGCCGGCCAACGGTTGGTACCGTCTCCAACGTATGCTGAAGCCCCTCTTTCCCGGGCAATTCGAATGAGTTGAGGCACGAAGCCTTTATCCCCTTCTCCATGAACGGAAGGAGCAAGCGAGACAATCAAGGCTCTCACGCCTTGTTCAATAAACGAAAGTGCTGCATCCTCCGATGCTTTGCCATTCGCGTGCGCTGTGATCACCAGTGGTTTACCGGAGCCCGCAAGTCCCCCTCCCAATGCTTCGATAGCGCGAAGATCCGCTGATAGCGATGCTGCGAAATTAGAGAAATCGTGGTTAAACGCAAGATGAATCACACCGTCTGAAGCGGCTGCCTTCTGGCGCAAAAACTCCAAGTCCTCAACAACACCGCGAGCCACCTCAGCTCCTAAGCTCTCTAATAGGTGTGCACCGCTCTCTGAACGGGTCAACCCAACCACCTGATGGCCCGCATCGATGAGTTCACGAACGACGGCTGTTCCAATATAACCTGATGCACCTGTAACGAAGATATGCATAATCGTTTAACGCCTCCTTTGAATTTGACGAAGATCTGACATCAGTCTAAACTATAAAGTACACTCTAAGGCAAGCGTTTGGAGGTAGGCGATCCTATGAAAATTCAAGAATTAGCAGACTTGATGGGACTAACACCGCATACCATTCGTTTTTATGAGAAGGAAGGCTTGCTTGATGGCAGGCATATTCAGCGAGAGCAGAATAATTACCGCAACTACTCAGACGAAGCTATTGGGCGGCTGAAGCTAATTAAGAAATTCCAAGGCATCGGCTGCACGTTAGCTGAGCTGAAGACGATCTTGCAGGAACAAGATACTAGCGCACGTACGAACCAAGAAGTGATCTCATGGATTCTTCAGAAGATCCAAGAGATCGAGCGCAAGAAAGACGAATACGATCATATGCTTGTAACCCTAAATTGGATGTTGACCTACAGGAAGCTGTTGGATGAGGATCCATCACAAGCTGAAGCGATGATGGACGAACTGCGTCAGAAAATAAACATCTAATCTATGGAATTGCGGTAAACAAAAGCCACTCCTGATGAAGGAGTGGCTTTTGTGTTGAGCTAAAGTACCGAGACCGATTTAAGATGACTTGTTCGTAAGTGTGGTGCCGCCGGTAGGCCAGGTGGAGAGCGCCTGCTCCGCAACAGCTTCCAGCATGTCGCGGCTGAAGCCGGCTTTGAAGGTATTACGGTGAATGCAGTAAGGCCGGGAGTAACGGCTACGGATATGAACAAGGATTGGCTAGCCATCCCGGAATCTCATGCTGAAGCTGCTTCAATGTCTGCTTTCGGAAGAGTGGGAACTACCAAGGATGTTGCGGATATCGTTGCGTTTTTAGCTTCTGAGGAAGCACGATGGGTTACGGGGCAGTTTATTGACGCCACTGGGGGAACCCGACTTTAAGGGGAGCAAAACGATGGCAGTCGTTTATCCATTAGCAGCAAAAAAGGAGCCTAAGTTTTTCTTAGGCTCTTCTTTTTTTCCAAAGAAAATTAAAATTTTAATAAATCACTTGCACCTTACGTAACGTCAGGTTTTATAATAAGGCTACCGGAAATCGAGCTAGCGACAAAGAACGGAGATGATCAATGAAACGATATTGGAAGGTCGGGGATCTGGCCAAATTGACGGGGCTAACGGTGCGTACATTGCGCTTCTACGACCAGATTGGGCTACTCTCGCCGTCGGCAGCCACGGAATCAGGACATCGGCTCTATGACGACGAAGACTTATCGCGGCTCTTCCGAATTGTTTCGCTGAAGGAGTTAGGCCTATCGCTCGACGAGGTGAAGGCGGCGCTAACGGGCCGCGAAATTGACCCGCTTGAAGTCGTCAACTTGCAAATCGAGCGGGTACAGGAGCAAATACGGCGTCAGCAAAAGCTACTGGATCAACTGAGGCATGTGTCAAAGCGGATGAAAGGAAAAGCTCAAGTAACGGTAGAAGATTTCACCACACTGCTGCAAGCAATGAAGAACGACTACGAGAAGCCGATCCTTAATCGTCAACAAAGTTGGGAGAAACGTTTTGGCCTACTGGGGATGTTTTTGGCGAGCGGGGATGAGGAAACAGTACAAACAGATGACGAGGAGGAATAAAATCATGAAAGAAAAATTCGTAAACCATGGCACATTCGTAATTGAAAAGACGTATCCGACATCCAGGGAGCTAGTGTACAACGCAATGGCTGACGCTGAAGCCAAAGCGCGTTGGTTCACGAAGCCCGAAGTGTTCGAGTTCCGGGTAGGCGGACGGGAACTCAGCAGCGGCGAGGCGCCAGGAGGCGGGTTGTTCACATTCGACGCAATCTATCAGGACATCGTTCCGCTCGAACGGATTGTTTATACGTACGTAATGGACTTTAACGGCGTGCGGTTCTCGGTGTCCATCACGACGATTGAGCTTACAGACACGGATGGCGGCACGAAGCTGACCTTTACGGAGCAAGGAACCTTCTTCGATGGGCTTGATGCGATGGAGAATCGGGAACACGGCTCGAGGGAGCTACTTGAGCTCCTTGGCAAATCGCTTGTTCAAACCGAAGGGTCCTTAGCCGCGAAGGACAACTTTGATCTGGTTGCCAATGACTTGGAGTTTGCCCACACGCGTTTATACGACTCCCCAAGGGAAGAGGTCTACCGGGCGTGGGCGCAACCGGAGCTTCTGACGCGGTGGTGGGGTCCTAACGGCTTCACGAGCACGTTCCACGAATTCGACTTTCGCGAAGGTGGCTTCTGGCGTTTTACCTTTCACGGACCAGACGGCAAGGAATATCCGAACGAGAATAAGTTCATCGAGATCGAGGCGGGAAAGCGTATCGTTCTGGAGCATCAAGGCGCTCCTGAGTTCCGATTGACGGCGACATTTACCGATGAGGGGGCGCGAACGCGTGTGACATTCCGTCAACAGTTTAAAGACGAGAACCTATTTGAGCAAGTAAAATCATATTGCCCGGACAGCAACGAGCAGAACCTGGACCGTCTTCAGGCTGTTCTAGGGGGACAGCACGTATAGTAGCTATTGAGAAGCACCTGCTTCAACAGCTTCGGCCTAAGAACGTTGGAGCGTTCTTAGGCCGATTTTGGGTCATGCTCGATATTTCATATCGAGCATTCTTTTTATTGAACTAACGTGCAGTATTGGTCAATCGATTGACTCGCAATGCAAAGTCGCTGGGACCCTCATTGTATTGAATTCATCAACTCATAGTAATATTTAGATTCATTAGTCTTATTAAGGCTATACCAGGCGTCTAACGTTTTTGGAGAAAACACATCCAAAGCTTTCAAGATGTGCGCGGAAAATTCCAACGGAGCTATTCCAGATGCCGTGATCAGTTTTCCATCAGTTACAGCTGGCTCCATCTTGTAATCATTTTCTCCTGTATAGGTGGGACAGACCATTTTCAGGTATTCCAGATCATTGCTTGTATGCCCACGTGAATTCAGCAATCCTGTCTGGGCAAGTCCCATTGTAGCACCACAAATCGCTGCAACCCATATTCCTTCCCTTAAACACCTCTCAGCAATTTTTAAGATAGGGTGATGAATGGCTTCTGTCCATGTATCTCCACCGGGCAAAATCAATAGATCAGATCTTTCAATGCTGCACTCATCCAATTGGATGTCAGGCAGTATTTTCAATCCACCCATTGTAGTTACTGGAGTCTTATCAATTCCCATGGTGACAATTTTGGATGGGGCCAGCCCCTTTTTATAAAATCTTCCCGAGTTCAATTCGGCAGTTAAGTAGCCTATTTCCCAGTCTGCCATGGTGTCAAAAACATAAAGATATACCGTATTATCCATTTGCAAGTTCTCCTTATTTTCAATTCATCAAGTGATACCAACCGTCCATCGGTAATCCATGATTATCATCATAATAAAATGACTTCACTGACATTCGCTGTCAGTGAAGCTATTAAAGTTGATAATATACCATTAGCTCAAGCAATGAACCCCGTCCTCACCGACTAAACCAGGTAATAGATTTCAAGTCTCCTTATAAAGGTTAATATCAATTCTCCGAGTGAATCGGAAAATCTTAGAGTCGAACAAATTTAGTGCATATGCACAATTATATTCATTGGAATATCAATTGTTTGATGGCCTAAATCTTAATATAATGAAACCGTATTCAAGTTAGTGAATTTAGGAACTTTTAAGGAGGGATAACTTCACCACATCGCAATTACACAACTAGATAGAGACTGAGGCTATGTGAATGAGGTTTATTAGTACGGTGAATTTTAAATAGGGGCACCAAATTAGAACAATCAACATGAGGAGGATTTTTCAGATGACAGCAGCATTAGATATATCCTGGATTGGTGCTTTAGCGGGTTTAGCGCTAGCAATTATTTTAATTTTGTTTAGACTGGCACCCACTTATGCACTAATTCTAGGAGCAATAGTTGGTGCGTTTATCGGCGGGGCGAATTTTTCGGAAGTCATCAACATCCTGATTTCTGGAACTCAAAGTGTACAAGGTACCGTTATACGAATTATCGCTGCAGGTGTTTTTGCCGGCGTAATGATGGAATCGGGATCAGCCGGAACCATTGCAGAATTCATCGTTGATAAACTAGGTGGAACGAAAGCGATGTTATCCCTTGCGCTCGCTACCATGGTGATCACGGCAGTAGGGGTATTCATTCCTGTGGCCGTCTTGATTGTTGCCCCGATCGCGTTATCGGTAGGTAATAAAATGGGGTACTCCAAAATCGCTTTGCTCGTTGCCCTCTCTGGTGGAGGTAAGGCGGGCAACATTATCTCACCGAACCCAAACACTATTGCAGCGGCCGGCGGATTTCAGCTCGATGTAAACCAGGTCATGCTTGGTGGAGTCGTTCCTGCGCTTGTTGGATTGGCCGTTACTGTCATTATCGCATCATTCATTAAATTTAAAGGCACGAAAGTGACAGATCTGGAAGCAGCTGAATTGGAAAAAACCAGTTCAAAGAACCTGCCTCCTTTATCCAAAGCTTTGGTAGCTCCAGTCATCGCGATTGTGCTGTTGATGATTAGTCCCATTGGCTCGATGCTCGGAGCAGACTTTTTAGCAAAGCTTAAGATTGATTCATTGTTTATTTTACCGTTTGCCGGCGTAGTCGGTGCCTTAACCTTAGGCAAATCGAAAGAAATACTGAACTATTGCACGGCCGGTTTGAATCGAATGACTCCAACAATCTTGATTATTATTGGGGCGGGTGCCATTGGTGGATTGATTACGGCTTCTACCCTGCCCGCAGAGGTTGTTGCATTGGTTGAATCGTCGGGCATCTCCGGAGTCTTCCTGGCACCTATCGCAGGCGTGTTGATGGCCGGGGCAACCGCATCGACTTCAACAGGAGTTATTTTGGCCACAGGCTCCTTCTCAAATGCGATTCTCAATACAGGCGTTGCTCCTCTATCGGCCGCAGTAATGACCCATGCGGGGGCTACGGTCATCGACCACCTGCCGCACGGAACCTACTTCCACGTGACACGGAATGCGATGGGCATGAGCATGAAGGATCGGTTGAAGGTGGCCTTATATGAAAGCATCGTCGGTTTAGCAATGACGATCGTAGCCGTGGTTCTATTCGGATTTATCTTATAAAGGAATGGGGAATCCTCAATGAGTAAACTATTTATGCTGGCTCCGGACTCATTTAAAGAAAGCATGACGGCAAAAGAAGTGTGTGAAGCTATGGAAATCGGCATCAAAAGAGCTATTCCGGATGCGGAATGTATTCATGTTCCTATGGCGGATGGCGGTGAAGGCACGGTTCAGTCGTTGGTGGATGCAACAAGTGGCACCATCATTCAGAAAGAAGTGACCGGGCCTCTTGGAACACCAGTTATCGCGCATTATGGAATTTTGGGAGACGGCAAGACAGGTGTCATCGAGATGGCATCTGCTAGTGGAATTCATCATGTGACGAAGGAAACCAAAAACCCTCTCATTACGACTACCTTTGGAACGGGTGAACTCATTAAGGATTGTATTGAAAGGGGCATTACGGACATCATTCTAGGCATTGGTGGCAGCGCTACGAATGATGGAGGAGCAGGTATGGCTAGAGCGCTGGGATATAAATTCCTGGATAAGGAAGGGAAGGAATTGCCGTTTGGCGGAGGAAGCCTCCTTGCACTGGATACCATTGATCCCACTGGCGTGCATCCGCAATTAAAACATATTCATATCCTGGTTGCATCCGACGTGACCAATCCACTTTGTGGTGATAAAGGGGCTTCCGTAGTCTTCGGGCCCCAAAAGGGGGCTACTCCGGAAATGGTTGCCTTGTTGGATGAGAGCTTA
This sequence comes from Paenibacillus sp. FSL R7-0216, assembly GCF_037969915.1. Taxonomy (NCBI): domain Bacteria; kingdom Bacillati; phylum Bacillota; class Bacilli; order Caryophanales; family Paenibacillaceae; genus Paenibacillus; species Paenibacillus sp. FSL R7-0216. The sequence continues at coordinate 4,383,206 of NZ_CP150222.1, forward strand.
AGACATTATAGCAATGTCATTAAGCAGCAAATTGGAGCGGACATTTTAGATTTACCTGGAGCAGGCGCCGCAGGCGGCCTCGGAGGCGGATTGCTGGCCTTCACAAACGCAACCATGAAAAAAGGAATTGAAATTGTAATTGAGTATACCGGACTTAAAGAAAAACTCCAACATGTAGATTATTGCTTCACTGGTGAAGGCGGGATCGACTTTCAGACGAAATTCGGCAAAACCCCTTATGGAGTCGCTCAGGCAGCAAAAAGCGTGAGCAGCGATATCAAGGTGATCGCTTTGGCGGGATCTATCGGCCAAGATATAGAGGCCTTATACGATGAAGGGTTTGATGCCATCTTTGGTATTGTTCCAAAGGCAGCCGATCTTGATACCTTATTAGCGGAAGGCAAGGAAAATGTTGCTCGTACCTCGGAAAATATTGCGAGATTGTTAAAATAACACTTGGAGGACGGCCTCAGCATTATACGGCCGTCCTCATTTATTCTACTCGGTTAATCAGCATCAAGATGAGTTCCATGAGCTCCATGACATTTTTGGGATCTTTGCCCGTAACTTGATGGATTTTGTTTAATCGATAGTTTAACGTGTTCCTGTGGATCATCAGTTTACTGGCAGTTTCATTTAGGTTAAGGTTGCAATTAATATAAATCTGTAGCGTTTTGATTAATTCATAATTTTGTTCAAGCACATGGGCTAGGCGCTCTAATCTGACATCATTTTTAAATGATTTCAACATGTCAACGATTAAATCACAATTCGCGTAGGATATATGCTTTTGGTTCGTGTAGACCCCCTTCAGCACGCGCATCGCCGACTTGGCCTGCGCAAGCCCATCGGCAATCTTATCATTCCAATTACTCATCGATATCAAGGTGTTGGGATAGTGCTTTTCTAGCGTCTGTTGAAGATCCTCAATCTGATCTGCTACCTGAACGACGATACAAAGTGAAGTCTGCGTCATTTTGAAAAAGGGGACACTTATGGCAATATGCTCGTCAATCTCTGTGGGAGATTCCACGTAAATGATCTGGAAAGGTCTCGTCAACTGAATACCATAGATCAACGCCTGATCGATCATTTCCTGCGTATAAGCAGTTTCCGCATTGATGACTTGGGTAAAAAACTCTTGTTTGAGATTTTTTTGAACGTTCTTCTTTTCCAAAGCGATGCTATTGTCGATTAACAAAATCACGGCTGACTTCAGAATGTTACCGAAGGGTCTCGTTACCTCTACTTCACCGCTGATTCCTACTACTCCAATAATGTTGCCATTCAGCTCAATCGGTAAGTTAATTCCCTTCTTTACGAATTCCTCATCTTCAAAAATTTCCACGATCCTTCGTTTTTGTATGGCTTGTACTGCACCATGGTGCAGCGTGCCGATTCTATCTTTATTTCCACTTCCGATGATCATACCAGTTCGATCCATAATGTTAATATTATAGGGAATGTCTTTCATCATTCGATCGACAATGCTCTGGGCCTGAATATGTGTTAACTCATACATGGAAGCTTCTCCTTCTTCGTTCATTAATCGACCCTCACAATAACCCGTGCGATAGATGAATCTGCTTGAAAACAGTTCGCGGTTTCTATACTCCACGTAATCATAACACACGTTACAAATCACTGCTAACCCCACCTCTACTGGACCTACGACGACGCAGGAGGGGAATAAATGTGGCTCGTGTCGAATCTGCGGCATAGGGGATGTGCCTAATATATCCAGCTACATCAAGGCTTGTGAGTTATGAAATTAATTCTAATTAATCGCGGAGAAAAGAAAAAGCCGAGTGAAATCAGGAGTAAATACCTGAAATCAGCTCGGCTTGCAGTCATACTTTATAAGCTTTGTTCAAATGTCATCAGACATCACTTACTCGACCGTCACGCTCTTCGCCAAGTTCCGCGGCTTGTCGACATCGTTGCCGCGAGCCAGCGCTGCGTAGTACGCGAGCAGTTGCAGCGGTACAACGGACAAGGCCGGCGTCAGTAGCGGCAACGTCTTCGGAATGGCCAGCGCTTGGTCAACGGACTTCAGCAGGTCAGGCACGTTCTCTTCGTGCGTAATCGCCATGACGTCCGCCCCGCGGGCTTTCACTTCCTTGATGTTGCTGACGGTTTTCTCGAGCACGGTTTCCTGGGTCGCAAGCGCGATGACCGGAACGCCTTCCTCAATCAAAGCCAGTGTGCCGTGCTTCAACTCGCCAGCGGCGTACGCTTCGGAGTGAATGTAGGAAATCTCTTTCAACTTCAGCGAGCCTTCCTGCACGACGGAATAGTCAAGGCCGCGGCCGATAAAGAACAGATGCTCGTGGCTGGCGATTTGCTCCGCGTAAGCTTTCACCGTATCGGCTTGAGCCAACATGCTTTCCACCTGCTCCGGCAGCGAATGCATCGCGGCGATGACATGGGCTACATCGTCCGCGCTTTGGGTACCGCGCACTTGAGCCATGTACAGACCAAGCAGGTAGAACGCGATCAACTGGGACGTATAAGCTTTCGTCGAAGCAACGGCAATTTCCGGACCCGCCAGCGTCGCAATCACATCGTCCGCATCGCGGGCGATCGAGCTGCCAACCACGTTGGTGATCGCTAGTACATGCGCACCGTTCGCTTGCGCTTCACGCAGCGCCGCCAATGTATCCGCCGTTTCACCGGATTGGCTGACCACGATCACGAGCGTCTCTGGCGTGATCAGCGGCGAGCGATAACGATATTCCGAGGCAACGTCGTTCATCACCGGAATGCGCACCAGTTGTTCGATCGCCGTCCCGCCGACCAGACCGGCATTATAAGCCGTACCGCAGGCGATGACATGAACCGAGGTCAAGCTGCGGATTTTTTCGTCCGACAGTTTAAGGCCTGGAAGCACAACCTTCCGTCCACTTTCGTCGATGCGTCCCAACATCGTGTCGCGGTAAGCCTTCGGTTGCTCGTGGATCTCTTTCAGCATGAAATGATCGAAACCGCCTTTTTCCGCGGTCACGGCGTCCCAATCGACACGAATCATTTCCCGAGAAATAAAGTTCCCTTCGATCGTCATCAATTCGACAGCATCCTTCGTCAATACCGCCATTTCACCGTCATTCAAAATATACACGTTCCGCGTATAATTCAACAAAGCCGGAATGTCGGAGCCGATAAAGTTCTCGCCTTCACCGAGACCGATAATGAGCGGGCTAGCTTGACGAACCGCAACCAGTTTCTCGGGTTCATACTCGGTCAAAACCCCAAGCGCAAAAGCGCCGCGCATAAAACTGATCGCTTTCTGAACGGCTTTCACGATATCGCCTTGATATTCGCGGGCCACCAAATGGGAAATCACCTCGGTGTCCGTTTCCGAAACGAAGACGTACCCCTGCTCGATCAGTTCTTCCTTCAACTCCAGATAGTTTTCAACAATCCCGTTATGCACGACCGAAAACTTCTGAGTATGGTCGGTATGCGGATGGGAATTCACGTCAGACGGTTTGCCGTGCGTAGCCCAGCGGGTATGACCGATCCCGGCCGATCCCTTGAGCGGTGCACCTTCCAATTTCGACTCCAGATTGGCCAGACGTCCCAACGATTTCGCGATTTTCAAGCCATTTGACGTAAATACCGCGATCCCGGCTGAGTCGTACCCGCGGTACTCCAGCTTCTTCAATCCGTCAAGCAACACCGACTGCGTATCCCGATTCCCAATATATCCAACAATACCACACATAATATTTTATCCTCCGTTTCATTCTTACAAGATGGTTTTTGGCCGTAAGAAGCGGAACACGGAAGAAGAATCACGCAGTGTACTGAGACAGAACTATTCAATTGTCAAAAAAACACCTTGGTCAAAAGCAGACGATTCTGCAATTTTCAACCACTTTTTCACGAATGCCCAGATTGCTCCGTCCACCGCGGATTTCTTCCGCGTTGCTTGCTTACGTACATTCATGAAAATCCAATGAATGTGATGTTCCATCTGCCCGCACGGTTTGTGGGAACGGTCGCCCATTCCTTTTGCCGATGCGGTTACGGTGCGATGAAGCACCGGGAGGCCCCCGCCGAACATTCCGAACACCTCCACCTCGTCAACTTCGCTTTGCCGTACGTTTGGTTCGCTAACGCCTCAAGATTCTCTGCGGTCACCGGCAGATTGGCCTTCCGCCTCTGCCCTAGCGACAACGTCTCCTAAGAGCGCCTGTTTACCCTTTACGATCCCAACGCACGCGCACAATGAAGTTCTGGCGCTTAAATTCCGGTAAACCTGACAACCCTCACTTTCTTTGCTCGAATATGCTTAATTATATGCACCTTCACCCGATTTGGCAATGATCAACTTGTCCTGATTCATCAAATCGTGCTTTTTACCCCTCTGGCCCAGAACAACGTCTGACCCCTCCCCTCGAGCTACGGCCTTTATGGTCCTTAGGGTCCTTAATGCCCTTAGGGTCAACCTCACGCCTCTTTACACGATTATCCCTTTCGTTCAGAAATGGGGGAATTGTGTCTCAGTTGAAGTAGCTTCATGCCCCCGAGTCGAGTTGTTCCTGTTTACAGGACGACACCACGACTATGCATGACATGACCTGATGCAACGGGATAATCGTCAAAAGGAGTAAAAAAGATACTGTAGTCCTTACCAAACCTAAGCAAAAAACCGCCGAACAGGAAATCAATCCTGTTCAGCGGTCCTTGAAGGATCCTATATCCAAATAAAAAGTCAGGTCGTTACACCAATTGTTTCTCCACGACCTCCACGATCTGCGAAACCAGCTTCTCCAGCTCTGCCTTCTCCGGCCCTTCAGCCATGACGCGGATAAGCGATTCCGTCCCCGACGGACGAACCAGTACCCGTCCGTTATCGGCCAGCTCTTGCTCGACCTCGGCAATCGCTTCGGCAATCAGAGCATTTCCGGCAAACTTGCTCTTGTCCTGAACGCGGACGTTTACCAGCACCTGCGGATACTGCTTCATGACCTTCTTCAGCTCGCTAAGCGGCTTGCCGGAAGCCAACAGCGTATCGACTAGCTGAATCGCCGTCAGAATTCCGTCCCCGGTCGTATTGTAATCCAGGAAAATTACGTGCCCGGATTGTTCCCCACCAAGATTGTAGCCGCCGCGCAGCATCTCTGCCATCACATAACGGTCACCCACCGCGGTTTGCTGAGTAGCCAATCCCAGTTTCTTTGTTGCCTTGTAGAAGCCAAAATTACTCATCACCGTCGAAACAACGGTACTGTCTTTCAGTTTACCGGCTTTGTTCATCGCGTCACCGCAGATGCACAGGATGTAGTCGCCGTCTACCTCTTCGCCTAATTCATCGATGGCGATCAACCGATCCGCATCGCCGTCAAAAGCAAGTCCGAGATGAGCACCTAGACGCACGACTTCCTCTTTGAGCCGTTCTGGATGCGTAGATCCGCAATGGTCATTGATATTGAGGCCGTTTGGCTCGGCGGCCAGTGTATGCACTTCGGCTCCCAGCTCGCTAAACAGCTTCGGTGCCAGCTCATAGGCCGCTCCGTTCGCGCAGTCCAGCACGACTTTCAGCCCTTTGAACGAGGAGCCGATTGTCGTTTTCAGATGATCCAGGTATTTCAGCTTCGATTCGTTATCGACCGTCACCGTACCCAAACCGCCGCCAATCGGCCGTGGCAATTCGTCGGTATCCTTGTCGAGTAGTTCTTCGATTTGCAATTCCGTATCGTCCGACAGCTTAAATCCGTCACTGCCGAAAAACTTGATCCCGTTATCCTCAACCGGATTATGGGAGGCAGAAATCATGACGCCCGCATCCGCTTGAAGCAAGCGGGTCAAATAGGCCACAGCCGGCGTTGTCACGACGCCCAGACGAATGACGTCCGCACCGATCGACAGCATTCCCGCCACCAACGCAGACTCCAGCATGACGCCCGAAATGCGCGTATCCATACCAATGACGACTTTCGGCTTGGAGGCCTGCCCAGTCAGCACGTAACCTCCGCAGCGCCCGATCTGGTAAGCTAGCTCAGCTGTCAGCTCTTGATTCGCAATTCCTCTTACGCCATCCGTTCCAAAATACTTCCCCATGGTTTCACTCCTTCAATATTTTGCCAGCACCATACCGTTCTCCACGTCTCCCGGGTGATGACTGTCCGGTCTATATTCTTGGTTGTCCGCTAATCTTTCTTGTTACGCACCATTGCCCGAGGTGATATCCTCTGTCGTATTGCCGCCTTCCTCCTGACGGGATGGCGTTCCGCTTCCAGCAGGGCTTTGAGCGCCGTCTGCCGGATCCGAATGTTCCACAGGCACACCGGAGGTTGGGTTTCCTTTCTCCGTCAGCTCCACGTCTACGGTTATTGAGGTTTCCGAGTCGGCTAATTCCACACCTTCTGGCAGATTCACCTCGATCGGTACCGAGTGGGTTCCCGCCCCCAGATGCGCCAAGTCCGCCGTAATCTGAATGTCCTCCGGCCGAAGAGCATCCAACGTCTCGTTGGGCCCGATCACCGTCAAGCTCAGCATTGCCTCCACCGGCCGGATCCATTTGACGTCGTACGAAGATCCCGTATTTTTCAACGTTACCGGCACGCCTTCAAGCTGCTTTTGCCCGCCTGGCATGACATGCAATGTGATCGTGACAGAGCTCGGCTCGATTTTCTCAAAACCTTCCGGAGGAGTCAAGTCCACCAAGTATTTAGTCTCAGTCGACCCGTCGGAACGACTCAGATCGACCGTCACCGGATAGGAGGATATACCCTCCAACGCTTCTTTGGAGCCATATAGCACGACGCCTTCCACATCGGTCTCGACACCGGTTAAGACATAACCGGAAGGCAGTTGCCCTGACTTGCGTACTTCGAGCGGCACGTTTTTGTAAAGTTTATTAATCGGTACTTCTACGTCCACCGAACTAGGCGAAATTTTCGCATTTTCCATCGGCTGCCCTTGTCTATCATATGCCGTCAGCTTGACGCTTTTGCCTTTTACCGAGTCCTTGAGTCCAGTGACGTCCACTATGCCTTCAACTTTACTCAACTCTTGGACCTCACTTGCCGGCAGCGTTACATCTACGGTTCCTTCTCCAGCTACAATCGGAGTCCCAAGAACTAATCCATCGGCCGGCTCCCCTTTCGTGACAATGGTCACGGGGATCGTCCGGGTCTCTTTCGCTTCGATCGTCACCTTTACGATCGAGGGGTCCATCGAGATGAGTTCAACTCCAGGAGGAAGCTCATGGGTCAATGGGAGCGTGAACGTTCCGGGTCCTAGGTTTTCAAGATTTAGCCTCGCCTTATAATCGGAAAAGTTCGTGGTTAGGTCAATTCGTTTTCCTTTGACCTCCATACGTACTGTGCTAGGCTCAAGGTCATACAGAATGTATTTGTCCTCGTCAAATCCAGTCACTTCGATTTTGACGTTGTCGATGAATCGCGGCTGCGCCAGTGTCGTGGAGTCAACGGGGGTTCCGCTGTCCAGATGCACCATGGCCCACAAAATAATGCTAAACACAAGAGCGAGGACCTTGGCAAAATTGTTATGAGTGAGCCATTTATCCATTTTTGCCGGCCTCCTTCCGTCTGCGGAACGGGCTGCGTTTTTCTTTGGTGTTTGAGTTGGGACCTAATTCCGCATAAAGCTTGGAAATCAGCGACTCCTCGTTGATATCCCGAACGACTTGACCGTCAATCGCCAGAGAAATTTGCCCCGTCTCCTCGGATACGACGATGGAGACGGCATCACCGACCTCACTAATCCCGATCGCTGCCCGGTGCCTTGTACCCAACTCTTTGCTAATAAACGGATTCTCCGACAGCGGCAAATAGCAGGCGGCAGCGGAAATCCGGTGACCTTGTACAATTACGGCACCGTCATGCAAAGGGGTATTCGGGATGAATATGTTGATCAGCAGTTGCGAAGAAATGATCGACTGCATCGGAATCCCCGATTCGGTGTATTCATTTAAACCCGTGTCTCGTTCAAAAACGATTAGGGCCCCTATCTTTCTACGCGATAAATAATTTACGGCCTTAATGATCTCGCCGATCTCTTTGCCGAACTCCTCTTCATCCGCACTATTCCGCCCAAACAGCTTGCCTCGACCGAGCTGCTCCAATGCACGTCTAAGCTCTGGCTGAAAAATGATGAAGATCGCCAGCACCCCAAACGTAAACATCTGATTCATCAGCCATTTCAGCGTGTACAAATCAAACCAGGTACTCACGGCCCAAATAAACACCAGGACCAGAATCCCCTTGAGCAGCTGCACGGCACGCGTCCCCCGTACGAGCAAAATCAGGTGATATATTATATAGGTAACAATGAGGATATCGATAACATCCTTGATGGTATCCTGCCAAGTCAGATTCACAAAATAGTTCATGCTGCGACCCCCGGAATGTTCCTTGCGGACGTTTGGCCCGCCGACAAGGAAACGATATGTACAACCTACAAGCTTGTCTCTATAAGTTTCCCCTAACTACTAGGTTATAACGTTCACAAGTTAGATGCAAGCGTTCAGTAAAAATAGGCTCATTCCGTATCTGTTGTTAATTTTTTCCTTCGTTCACCAAATAAAAAAGCGCCCATTCCCGAAGGTGAGGCGCCATTTTATTCTACATCGTTCGATGATCACCTATAGGCAACTTCCGTAAACGTATTGATAATCCTATACCAGATCCAATCCAGCGCTTGATCAATCTGTTTGACTTCGCCCGAGACATGCGCCGTGGAGGCTTGGTAATAGGAGCCGTCAATCACCGTCAAGTTGCCTTGCACTTCACCGTAGATCTCGGCTTTGCCGTTCTCGACGGTCAAGTTCCCGACAATTTTGGAGTCGCTGGGTACGGTGACCGTGTCGCCTTGAATAATGACCTGATCCAGGTCCGCTCCTTTAACGATGAGTTGATCGTCGCTATCCCAAAGAGATACTGCACTGAACAGCATGACCAGTAAAAACATCGCTGCCGCCGTCAAAGCCGGATGGCGTCTGATCCATTGGATCCATGCCTGCTGCTTGGGCTGACTCGGGATCTGGCTGATGATCCGGTTCACCAGTTCATCGGGAGCCGATAGGTTAGCATGCTGTTTAATCGTTGCAAACAGCATCATTTCGGTTCTTTCCAATTCCCTGAATTCCTTTAGGCAATCCGGACACTGGTCTAGATGCAGCTTCAGCTGTTCGACATGGTCGCGGCTCAATTCGCCGTCCAGGTAATCATGCATCATGGATGAGGCATGTTTGCATTCCATATCAGCCAATCCTTTCAGTAGTACTAATCTATGCGAAAAGCGGAGGGCACGGCTAGAGATCATAGTCGTCCTACCTTAACATACGTAACGATTCACATTTCGTTTCAAAAATAATATCGTTGGAGGAGTCCCCATTTTAAAGCATCTTATGCTCTAGCTTCTTACGTAGAAATTCCCGTCCACGGTGAACGCGCGTCTTGACCGTCGTCACCGGCATATCCAACACGTCGCTGATCTCTTGCAGCGACATTTCCTGAAGATAACGGAGCACGATCACCGACTTGTATTTGGCAGGCAAGCCGTCGATGGCTTGGTGGATGGTCTGTTGCGTTTCCGACAGCAGATATTCCGATTCCGGCGTTCGTTCGTCCCCGGGAATCAAGGTGTATCCGTCCATGCCCTCCTGATCGTTCATTTCGGCATCCAGATAATAACTTGGCTTCCGCTTCCGCAGCCGATCGATGCATAAGTTGGTCGCAATCCGGTAAATCCACGTGGAGAACTTCTGCTTGTCGTCGTATCGGCTCCAATTTTTGTGCACCCTTAAGAACGTCTCCTGTACGACATCCTCCGCCTCGTGACGATTCGACAACATCCGGTATGCGAGATGATAAAGCTTATCCTTATATAGATCAACAAGTTCGGCGAAGGCGCCCTGATCTCCTTTGCGGGCCAGCTTCACCAGTCTTGCATCAAAATGTTCCACCACCATATTTTCCCCCAAATCGGTTGGAAGGGCTCAGGTACATGATATCCTTATATACTTATACCCTGCCTGTCCGGCTATTCGTCCCTTTAGTAACCTGACTTTATGACAATTTAAAGGGTACTTCCAGTCGTCGGCACTTCATTCAAATGTTAAAGCAACTTTTCACAAAATGCAATACATTCAGCAAAAGCGGAATGCAAAAAAACGGACCTCCTCGTAGAGAAGGCCCGTTTTGACTTTCCTGTCGATAAATCTGCAGGTATCAACCCGTATTCCGGAGACCTGCGGCAATTCCGTTAATCGTAAGCAACACTTCACGCAGCAGTTCGGCATCATCCTGACCTTGGTCTCGCGCCGTGCGCAGCTCCGTCAAGAGCTGTACCTGCAAATAGCTAAGCGGATCGACATATGGGTTACGCAAGCGGATAGATTCTTGCAGCCCAGGTATGTTATCGAGGATCTCGGTAATGCCGGTGATTTTCAACACCATTTCCCGAGTCAAGCGGAACTCCGCTTCAATTTGGCTGAGGATGCGATCCTTAACCTCGTCATCCGAGCACATTTTCGCATACTCTTTAGCAATCACCAGATCTGCTTTGATCAACGCGAACTGTAGTGTATCAACCACCGTTCTGAAGAATGAGAAATGCTGATACATATTTTGAAGAACCTTGAGGTTCTCTTCGTTGTTTTGGTAGAAGTCCATCAGACCGGTCCCCGCTGCGTACCAGGCTGGGAACAAGTACCGGCTTTGCGTCCAGGCAAACACCCATGGAATCGCCCGCAGGTCCTCAAACCGATCGCTATTCTTGCGCTTGGAAGGACGGGAACCGATATTCAACTCGCCGACCTCGACCAATGGCGTCGATTCACGGAAGAATTTCAAGAAATCCGGTTCGCGGAAAACAAGATCTTGATACTTATGAAGCGATTTCTCGGAAATGCCCGCCATGATGTCTTCCCAACGTTGCTCTTCCGGACTTGTTCCTTGATGGAGCTTCGCTTGAATCGCCGCGGTAATCAGGGCCGAGGTTGCTTGCTCCAAGCTGCGGTACGCGATACCGCGTAAAGAATAACGCGAAGAAATCACTTCGCCTTGCTCGGTGATCTTGATACCTCCGCCAATCGTTTCTGGCGGTTGCACGAGGATACTGCGGTTCAGCGGCATACCGCCACGCCCAAGCGCGCCGCCGCGTCCGTGGAAGAACTTTAGCTTAACGCCATATTCATGGGCTGCGGCTGTAATTTGCTTCAGCGCTACGCGTAGCTCCCAGTTCGCCGTAACGACACCGCCGTCCTTATTGCTGTCGGAGTAGCCCAGCATGATTTCCTGGAGATCGTTCATCGCCGCTACCGACTCGCGGTAAATCGGCATGCCGAATAGCTGGCGCATGATTCCCGGCGCTGCGTGCAAGTCGTCGATCGTTTCAAACAGCGGAACAGCTTGCAGTGTACATACGACCGATCCATCGGCTTCTTTGCGGAATAAGCCCACCTCTTTCGAGAAGACCATGACCTCGAGAATATCACTGGCCGCCTCCGCCATACTAATGAGATAGCTGGTAATGCACTGCTGGCCGTATTCTTTTTGCGCCAGATACACGGTGCGGTAAACATCCAGGCACTCTCTCGTATTCTCGCTGTAATCCTGATACGGAGAAGTGAGTGGCCGCGGGTCGTTTAACAAACGTTCCAGCAACTCAATCTTGTCTTGCTCCTCCAGTTCGGCATAATTGTCCACGATATTCATCTTCGCCAAAATTTCCGTCATGGCGTTCTCATGTTCTTTGCTGTGCTGGCGGATATCGAGCGTGGCTGTGTGGAAGCCAAACAGCTCTGCCTGACGAATCAGCTTCTTAATATGGGTATCGGCAACATAGTCGGCGTAGTGATGACGTAAGCTCCGGTCGATGATTTTCAGATCCTGGATAAACGCCTCAACACTTGGGTAACGCTCTGGCGTATCCCTCTTGCTGTCATCCAAAACATTGTGCAGTTTCTCCGTCATGTACGTCAGCTTGATACGATACGGTTCTTTATCGTTGTTCCATTGCTGCGTTTTGCGCAAAGTGACCTGAAGGCGATCCCGTTGAATGGAGGCCATCAGTTCGTCCGTTACATCTACAATGCTGGTGCTGAAGCTGAGGTGCTTGAACAACTCGGACAAAATCCGTTGGTACTCGCGAACCGAAAGTTTGCGTTGCATCCGCAGCGTCTCCCAAGTCACATCCGAGGTTACCGATGGATTGCCGTCCCGGTCGCCGCCGATCCAGGAACCGAAGCGCAAATACGTTGGCACGTGCCAATAATGCTCCGGATAGTATTTAGTCAGACAGCGTTCCAGCTCCTGATACACTTCAGGCAATACATGGAATAAGGTTTCATGAAAATAGTACATGCCGTTTCTAACTTCATCCAGTACGGTGGGCTTACGATCACGCAACTCATCGGTTTGCCAAAGGGTAATCACTTCGTTAAGCAGCTTCTCCCGCAGTTGCTCCCGTTCCCGGAACGTGAGTGTCGGGTTATCCAACTGCATAACATCGTCAGCGATACGCTTGTGGATGTCTAGAATCGCGCGACGCATCGCTTCCGTCGGATGGGCTGTCATGACCAATTCCAGCGACATGCCTCCCAGGATCTCCTGAGCTTCAGCATAGTTAAAGCCCTGCTCCTTCAAATCGCGGACAGCTGCCTCGATCGTGCCGGACTGAACGGTCTCCCCGGCAGATAGCTCGTAGTCACGTTTGCGGCGAATCCGGTGGTTCTGCTCTGCGATATTCACCAGTTGGAAGTAGATCGCAAATGCACGGATCACCTGATGACGGATTCCGGGCTCCAAAGAATTGATCATACCTTTAAATTCTTCATGCAATTCCGGCAAAAATACAGCCCGCAGGGATTTACTGGCTTCACGTATCTTCTCGACAATATCCAAGAGCTCATTGCCGCCCTGATGCACCAGGACCTCTCCTAGAATATTGCCCAAAAAACGAATGTCGCGCCGAAGCAAGTTATTCGAGTTGCCTTTTCCTGCGGTAACCGTTAACTCTGTCATGTTTCTCCCCCATTTCATCCCTAATGCAGCAAGCTTCATTCCGCATTGTCATCATCTTTGTCGTTTAGACCAAATGGCGTTCGCTAAGCGTTTCTTAACATCATACAATAAACTCCCCTGAAAATCTTCACTTAATTTGTAAGAAATTTTATCCTGGGAAGCTGTGATGCGCGTAGTGGAGCGCTATTCATTTCAACTTCACTTACCCTAACACGGTAAAGCAGTAAAATGCAAGGGTATAAGTTAATGATAGAAAATTTTTATACCCGGGAAGGAGATAATCCTCTAAAATTATAACAAAAAACATCATCTTATCCGATGATGTTGCTGTTATGTATGGAGCGGGTGATGGGAATCGAACCCACGCTACCAGCTTGGAAGGCTGGAGTTCTACCATTGAACTACACCCGCACCTTAAAGAAATGGTCGGGATGACACGATTCGAACATGCGACCCCCTGGTCCCAAACCAGGTGCTCTACCAAGCTGAGCTACATCCCGTTAATAAGGTGGTATTGATTTAAAAAATGGCGCGCCCTAAGAGATTCGAACTCCTGACCTTTTGATTCGTAGTCAAACGCTCTATCCAGCTGAGCTAAGGGCGCGTATTTAGATGGAGCGGACGACGGGAATCGAACCCGCGACCCTCGCCTTGGCAAGGCGATGCTCTACCGCTGAGCCACGTCCGCATTAAAGATGGTGCGCGTGGAGGGACTTGAACCCCCACGTCAAAGACGCTAGATCCTAAGTCTAGTGCGTCTGCCAATTCCGCCACACGCGCACATAATTGAAACTGGTGAGCCATGAAGGACTCGAACCTTCGACACCCTGATTAAAAGTCAGGTGCTCTACCAACTGAGCTAATGGCTCTTACTAAGAAAAGTGGCTGGGGATATAGGATTCGAACCTATGCATGACGGAGTCAAAGTCCGTTGCCTTACCGCTTGGCTAATCCCCAATGGTATGGTGGAGGCTGAGGGGATCGAACCCCCGACCCTCTGCTTGTAAGGCAGATGCTCTCCCAGCTGAGCTAAGCCTCCATATCTGGGATCTACATATTACGGAAATGGTGACCCGTAGGGGATTCGAACCCCTGTTACCTCCGTGAAAGGGAGGTGTCTTAACCCCTTGACCAACGGGCCCTATGTAGAGAAGCTCTCAACCGGGATCGAACCGGTGACCTCATCCTTACCATGGATGCACTCTACCTACTGAGCTATGAGAGCATATGGCTCCCCGAACAGGACTCGAACCTGTGACAACTCGATTAACAGTCGAGTGCTCTACCAACTGAGCTATCAGGGAATATTGCTTGGCGGCGTCCTACTCTCCCAGGACCCTTCGGTCCAAGTACCATCGGCGCTGGAGGGCTTAACGGTCGTGTTCGGGATGGGTACGTGTGGAACCCCTCCGCCATCGCCACCAAACGGTTCAAGGTTTAATCCTTGAAAACTGGATACGAAACGAATTTGCTGTTTTAGATATTTGGATAAGCCCTCGACCGATTAGTACCTGTCAGCTCCATACATTGCTGCACTTCCACCTCAGGCCTATCAACCTCGTCGTCTTCAAGGGGTCTTACTAATTGGGAAATCTCATCTTGAGGGGGGCTTCACGCTTAGATGCTTTCAGCGCTTATCCCGTCCGCACTTAGCTACCCAGCTATGCTCCTGGCGGAACAACTGGTGCACCAGCGGTGCGTCCATCCCGGTCCTCTCGTACTAAGGACAGCTCCTCTCAAATTTCCTGCGCCCACGACAGATAGGGACCGAACTGTCTCACGACGTTCTGAACCCAGCTCGCGTACCGCTTTAATGGGCGAACAGCCCAACCCTTGGGACCTACTTCAGCCCCAGGATGCGATGAGCCGACATCGAGGTGCCAAACCTCCCCGTCGATGTGGACTCTTGGGGGAGATAAGCCTGTTATCCCCAGGGTAGCTTTTATCCGTTGAGCGATGGCCCTTCCATGCGGTACCACCGGATCACTAAGCCCGACTTTCGTCCCTGCTCGACTTGTCAGTCTCGCAGTCAAGCTCCCTTTTGCCTTTGCACTCTTCGAATGATTTCCAACCATTCTGAGGGAACCTTGGGGCGCCTCCGTTACTCTTTAGGAGGCGACCGCCCCAGTCAAACTGCCCACCTGACACTGTCCCCGTACCGGATCACGGTACCAGGTTAGAACTCCGATACGATCAGGGTGGTATCCCAACGGCGCCTCCACCGAAGCTGGCGCTCCGGCTTCCTAGGCTCCCACCTATCCTGTACAAATCGTATCAAAGTCCAATATCAAGCTGCAGTAAAGCTCCATGGGGTCTTTCCGTCTTGTCGCGGGTAACCTGCATCTTCACAGGTATTAAAATTTCACCGGATCTCTCGTTGAGACAGCGCCCAAGTCGTTACGCCATTCGTGCGGGTCAGAATTTACCTGACAAGGAATTTCGCTACCTTAGGACCGTTATAGTTACGGCCGCCGTTTACTGGGGCTTCGGTTCATAGCTTCGGGTTTAACCCCTAACCACTCCCCTTAACCTTCCAGCACCGGGCAGGCGTCAGCCCGTATACTTCGCCTTGCGGCTTCGCACAGACCTGTGTTTTTGCTAAACAGTCGCTTGGGCCTTTTCACTGCGGCCCCCTCGAGCTATTCACTCTACCGGGGCACCCCTTCTCCCGAAGTTACGGGGTCATTTTGCCGAGTTCCTTAACGAGAGTTCTTCCGCGCGCCTTAGAATTCTCTTCTCGCCTACCTGTGTCGGTTTGCGGTACGGGCACCTTCTCCTGACTAGAGGCTTTTCTTGGCAGTGTGAGATCATGACCTTCGGTACTATAATTTTCCCTCCCCATCACAGCCCAGCCTTACGGTGTGCGGATTTGCCTACACACCAGCCTCACTGCTTGGACGAGCATCCATCAGCTCGCGTCACTACCCTACTGCGTCACCCCATCGCTCATAACGGATTACGGTGGTACAGGAATTTCAACCTGTTGTCCTTCGACTACGCCTTTCGGCCTCGCCTTAGGTCCCGACTTACCCTGAGCGGACGAACCTTCCTCAGGAACCCTTAGGCTTTCGGCGGATCAGATTCTCACTGATCTTTTCGTTACTCATACCGGCATTCTCACTTGTATGCTGTCCAGCGCTCCTTACGGTACACCTTCAACCTACATACAACGCTCCCCTACCCCAGATGCAAAGCATCTAGCCATAGCTTCGGTGGTGTGTTTAGCCCCGTTACATTTTCGGCGCAGAGTCACTCGACCAGTGAGCTATTACGCACTCTTTAAATGGTGGCTGCTTCTAAGCCAACATCCTGGTTGTCTGTGCAACTCCACATCCTTTCCCACTTAACACACACTTGGGGACCTTAGCTGATGGTCTGGGCTGTTTCCCTTTTGACAATGGATCTTAGCACTCACTGTCTGACTCCCGGTTAATCAGTCTGTGGCATTCGGAGTTTGACTGAGCTTGGTAACCCTTGGCGGGCCCCGCACCCAATCAGTGCTCTACCTCCACGACTATCCCACCGAGGCTAGCCCTAAAGCTATTTCGGGGAGAACCAGCTATCTCCGAGTTCGATTGGAATTTCTCCGCTACCCCCACCTCATCCCCGCACTTTTCAACGTACGTGGGTTCGGGCCTCCAGTGCGTGTTACCGCACCTTCACCCTGGACAGGGGTAGATCACACGGTTTCGGGTCTACGCCTACAAACTAAGTCGCCCTATTCAGACTCGCTTTCGCTGCGGCTCCACCTTCTCGGCTTAACCTTGCTTGCAAACGTAACTCGCCGGTTCATTCTA
>NZ_CP150222.1:4402500-4467500 GCF_037969915.1 Paenibacillus sp. FSL R7-0216
ATCACAGTCGGCAAGCTTTTTGCAAGAGGTTCGACCAAACTTTTTTCTTACCAATGTCTTCCTGCCTTCTGCAGCTTGTCCCCCAAAACTGGGACGAATGCTAATTTACCATAAGGGCGGTCCCGCCGTCAACCCCAAACTTAGCCTATTCTCTAGCTTGCGGGAAACGAGCGCGGCGGGCGTATTTCGATAATTCCTTGGAGGGTGCAAATCGGGCATACATACGGAAGATCGTTTTGTACCGATTGGCGATGGCATGCCGGATATCCTGATCCAGCCGGGTATCGCTCATATCCAATAGCATCTCATCTAGCTCTTTTCGCAGCACATAGTCGAGTTCTTTGCATTCTTTGTCGCTAAACAACATTCCCAGCACGCGCAACACTCCTTATTCAGCCATTGTTATAAGGTATAGGTCCTTCTAAAGACGCTTTAATGTTATGCTCACTTTTTGGGAAAATTATGAATGTTGGGCCAAATAAAAGGTTAACGTACTCTCAATGACCGCGGCGATCAGCAGCATTCCAACGATCCAGATCGCTCCCCGGCCGGCAGAGATCAAAAAGCCCCTCCAGTCGACTGTACGTTCAGAAGCGTCTCTAGAGCCGACCTCCCCCAAGCTTTTAAGAATCAGATATCCGAATTGCATCCCGAAGCCGGCTGCGATCAGAATGGCGGGGATTTCGATGACGCCATGAGGAAGCAATCCCCGTACGATCAGATTCAAAACATTTCCTCCTTCAGCCCCAGCTGCCGTCACCACAAACCCCAGTACCAAGCCGTTCATCAGCAGGAAGAAAGCCGGCAATATCCCGAAAATGGCCCCCAGCAAAATGACCATAATACTTTTTACCGCATTATTGAAGAAAATAAACAGAAAAAAGTTCAGTTCAGGATGATCGGACTGCGCCAAACTCCGGCTAATCTCGCCAAGCCGCTCGATGTCAGGCATAACCCAACGGGTGATCAGATCCACATTTCCTGCTCCCAGCGCCACTCCTGCTGCAAAAATGAGAATCGAAAGAAGCATTGCCCTCTTATATTTGCGTAAATCACTTCCAAATCCACGGATCGAAAACATCGCATCAGGTCTCCTTCAAATATGTAATCGACGTAAAGCGTCATAAAGCTTTGGAACAAGCATACATTGGTACAAGCGGATCAGTTCAAGATCATTCATTCTGATGACGAGAGGGGCTTACTGTTCATGAACAACTTCTTCTATGTCCTTAACGGGAAGAAAATCAAACGCTTTTTCTTTGTTTTCGCCGCGGCCCTCTTTGCTGCCGGCGTCATTTACGTGGAACAAGGGCAGGTTACGGTGTTTTCCGAGGAAAGCGCCCCGTCGGCCATTTATAGCGTGTCCACGAACAAAAAAGTCATAGCCCTCACCTTCGATATCAGTTGGGGCGATACGCGGGCCGAGCCGATTCTCAAAGTGTTAAAGGAGAAGAACGTGCAAAAAGCGACCTTCTTCCTATCTTCCCCCTGGAGCAAGACCCATCCGGAAATCGTTAAGGCGATTCAGCAGCAAGGCTTTGAAATCGGAAGCCACGGGCATAAACACACGAATTACAGCAGCCTGAGCGATAAGGAAATATCCCGGCAAATTTCCACGGCCCACACGATTCTGACCGAAGTGACCGGCCAAGCTCCCAAGCTGCTGCGGCTTCCCAACGGCGACTTCGACAAGCGCGTGCTAAAGATCGCCGCAAATCAAGGCTATAAGGTCATTCAGTGGGATACCGACTCCCAGGATTGGATGAATAAAGGCGTGCAGACCATCGTCGATCGCGTCGTAAAAAAAGCCCATCCGGGAGACATCGTTCTCCTGCATGCCAGCGATTCGGTCAAGCAGACGCAGGAGGCGCTGCCGATTATCATTGACGAGCTGCGCAAGCAAGGCTATGAATTCGTAACCGTAACGGATCTGCTACAGGAAGCCAGCGTGCAGGGCAATGAAGTTCGCGACCAAGCCTGGCTTCAGGAGCAATTGGAATACGCCGCCGGGTGGTAATTGGCAGCAAAAAAGCCCAGTCTAGGCTGGGCTTTTTTGGGTTTTCGAATTTCCCGAACTCAGAACTCGCTGTAAAATCAAAATTTGATAAGCATTGCAAGCGATTAAAGGCGCAACAATCCAAGCAGTCGCGGAATTAACGCCAATTTTCAATACGCCAACGGTCTCAACAATCGTTACGGCAATCATGAAGAACAGTGTGGGAATCCAGGCGGTTGCATTCGTCAACTTCGCCTTATAAAAGGCGGTACCGGCAGCCACAATAAGAAGAATGATGCCTAATACGAGGTCGAATACCCCCTCTTGTTCGCCGCCTACAAAAATCCGGAAGAACATCAGCTCCAGCAGCGCCAAGGCGGTCAAAACCAACTGTATGTATTGCCACGTTCTTTTGGAAAAAACGCCATTCCCCATATAATTGATCATTAAATATGCGAAAAAGCCCATCTGGGAATATACACTTACCATGACGCCGACGCCCAACAAGATCCCGACATTCACCAAAATATCAGTTAGGCCCTTGTATTGCAGCGTATCCGTCCATTGCAACAGCAAACCGACGATTAGCGATCCCGCCGCCCCAACGACCAAGGTGGTCCCAAATAAATAAAGCCATTTTTTTAAGTTCAAGCCCCTTACACCTCCACTAACGAAATATTTTACCAACGATCCCGGTAAAAAACCATTGTTTTTAAGCTTTTCGTTGGGATATTTCCGTTTTTAAGCCGCATACTAACTTCAGCAATGATGATAAGGAGGAAGGGAACCATGAAATGGCGGGGTACCCGTTGGATTTTATGCTTCTTATGCACATTTACTCTTCCGCTAGCCGCTTGCGGTTCTGAACAAAGCTCCTCCTCCTCTTCCCAAGGTGGAGGATATAAGGAAACGAAATCCATGGTCATCGATATCCTTAAGACAGATGAAGGTAAAAAGGCCATTTATGAGGCGCTAAGCACTCCCCCGAGCAGCAGTGAAAGCGGCAGCAGCGGCGGTGAGAGTGGCGGCGGCTCCGAATCGGGCTCCGATTCCGGGTCCGGCTCGGGCGGTTCCGGTGGAAGCGGTGGAAGCGGCGGCGGAACGTTTGGGGTAAAAATGATTCTTCCGTCCCAAACTTCCAACGAAGTCCGCATGGCGGTCAAGGAAACCATCACCTCACCGGAATATAAGAAGGAAATCGAGAAGATCATGACCGATCCGCAGTTTGCCGGAGACTTTGCTAAAGCGGTTAACTCGCAAAGCAAGGAGCTCCATATGCAATTGATCAAGGATCCGACGTATCAAAAATCCGTCAGCGATATTCTGAAATCGCCGGAAGTCATGAAGATGTTCCTTGATTTAACCAAAACGCCGGATTATCGCAAGCAATCGATGACCGTGATGCAGGAAGCAATGCAAAGTCCCTTGTTCAAGATGGAAGTCCTTGAGCTGTTAAAGACCGTCGTTCAAGAGCAACTGCAACCGAAGGTAGAAAAAGAGCCGAAACAAAATGAAGGCGGCGGTTCTAGCGATGACGGCGGAGAAGGCGGCCAAAGTAAAGATGGCGGCAATAGTGGTGGCGGCGGAGGTTCCTAACCTGAAGCCCATCACAAAAAAAGACTGGCCCGTAATGGGTCAGTCTTTTTCGCATATAAGGGTAATGCGCTGAGCCAGTTCATCGTACAGTCGGCCGACGGAGGAGTCTGATTTATACACGGATGGAGAAAAATCCGGTTCCGACGGATAGTTGTCCGGCGCTCCGAGTGGAATTTGCGCCAGCAGTTCCGTATGCAGAGACTCCGCCAATCGAGCGCCCCCGCCGCGGCCGAAGATATAATCCTTATCGCCGCATTTGGAGCATTCGTAGTAGGCCATATTTTCGACGACGCCCAGCACTTCATGCTCGGTACGCAGGGCCATCGTCCCTGCCCGAGCGGCGACGAATGCTGCCGTAGCATGCGGCGTCGTTACGATGATCTCCCGGCTCTGCGGAATCATCTGGTGTACATCCAGGGCAATGTCGCCCGTGCCCGGCGGGAAATCAAGCAGCAAATAATCCAGCTCGCCCCACCGGACGTCGCTGAAGAATTGCCGGAGCATCTTGCCAAGCATCGGTCCGCGCCATATCACGGGGTTATTGTCCTGGATAAAGAAGCCCATCGACATCACTTTGACCCCAAACCGTTCGACCGGTACAATTTCACCATCCTCGATAAGCGGCGCTTCCTCAATCCCCATCATGTCAGGGACGCTAAAGCCGTAAATGTCGGCGTCTATCAATCCGACCTTCTTGCCTTGCCGCGCCAGAGCCACTGCCAAATTGACCGTGACCGTCGATTTGCCAACCCCGCCCTTGCCGCTGGCTATGGCTATAAATTGAACGCCGGACCTCGGATCAAGAATCGGCAGCTGTTCCAATCCGGCCCCATGACCTTTTAGTTCTTCCCGCTCGCTTTGAGCCGGTTCAGATGGATGGCGGGCCGAGCTGAATGCGGCCTCCCTCTCCTGTTCCGATGCTTCACGGAAACGGAGATGAACCTCCCCCACGCCTGCTTCGGATAAGCGAAAGCGGATGTCTCGTTCTGCTTCGGCCTGCGCTTCGCTGCCTTTCTCAAAGCCGACAACCGTTAACGATACGCGGCCTTCCTTGATCATGATGTCGCGAATCCACTGCAATTCCACCAGGCTGAGACCCGTGGTTGGTTCGGCTACAGGGCGCAATGCCGCCTGAAGCTGCTCCTTCGTTATCACTGACAGCACCTCGACTTCATCAGATAATTAACTTAGCTGGTCCATTATGAGGTATATTATATCATTACCTGACATCGTCTGCCGGGGTTTGTACTTTTTCGCCGGAATAATATCGCAGGATCCCCTGATAAATTGAGGCGGCTACTTTTCGCTGGTACGTTTCGCTGCCGAGCAATTCCGCTTCCCCCGGATTAGACAAGAAACCAACCTCCACCAGCACGGAAGGAATATGTACCGCTTCAAGCAGATACACCTTCTTGTCCGAACGATTGGCGACCCGATCGGTGTTTTCCAGATTCCGCCTTAACTCTTCTTGTACGAGGGCGGCCAAATTAGCGCTATTTTCGTGATTGGGGTAGTAGAAAGTTTGCGCGCCCCTCCAGCGTGGCGAAGGGATGCTGTTCATGTGGATACTCACAAGCAGATCGGCCTGCCGCTCCTCAATGAAGCGGACGCGGGTTTTCAAGTCCTCTGTCTTCCGTTTGCTGTAGCCCTTCGTGTTCCCGCCCGCCAGGTCTTTGTCCTCCTCGCGCGTCATAACGACAACCGCACCGGCCTGCTGCAAATAGTCGCGCAGGTATAAGGAGACCGCTAAATTGATATCTTTCTCAATCAGCCCCTGTTTGCTGCTGGCTCCGCCGTCCGGCCCGCCGTGGCCCGCATCCAGAGCGATAATCTGACCCGCCAACGGCAGACTCCAGTAATTCCATGCTTTCTGCGACGGCACGTGGTAGAAAGCCATCCCGAGGATCATGGCAGCAAGGCCGACGCCGATCAGCGCTATTTTGATGTGGTTCAGGGAAATCCATAACGTCACCTTATCTCGATCGCGCATAAAAAAAGCCACCTTTCTCCTTCATGACATTACTCATGATATGGGACAAGGTGGACAAATATGACTCTTGGAGGCCCTTTAAGCGGTTTGAACTTGCACTTAAAGCCAGATGCGCGTTTAGTTGTGGACCTGCTGCTTCATCCCGTCAATCAGGACCTCGGCAACCTCGGGCCGGGTAAATTCAGGCGGCGGGCAGATCCCATCACGCAGCAATCCGCGAACCTTCGTACCGGATAAGGTCAAATGATCTTCTTTCGAATGCGGGCAAGTTTTGCTGGAAGCCATATTCCCGCACTTCGTGCAGAAGAAACTATGTTCAAAGAATAGGGGAGAGATCCCCAACTCCTCGGGAGTGAAATTCGAGAAAATTTCCTGTGCCTCATACGTGCCATAGTAATCGCCAACACCCGCATGATCTCGGCCAACGATAAAATGGGTGCACCCGTAGTTTTTGCGTACCATTGCATGAAAAATCGCTTCACGCGGTCCGGCATAGCGCATTGCTGCAGGGAAAACGCCCAGAAACGTACGGTCTGCGGGGTAATAGTTATCCAGTAGGGTCAAATAGCTCTTCATCCGGACATCCGCAGGTACGTCATCCGATTTGGTTTCACCCACTAGCGGATTAAGAAATAAGGCATCCACGATTTCCATTGCACTTTTCTGGATATATTCGTGAGCCCGATGAACCGGATTCCGAGTCTGAAAACCAACGACGGTCTTCCACCCCTTCTCGGCAAAAATACGACGCGTCTCGGCTGGATCGAAATAAAACTCCTTGAAGCGTGCCGGTTCTGGACGATTTAACACCTGAACAGAGCCACCGACATAGTATGGGGAGCGCTCAAGCAGTTTCTTAACCCCGGGATGCTCGGAATCATCGGTTTTGAATACCTTCCGCGCTTCCTCCGCCTGATCAACATGATATACGCTGCCAATTTCCAAAAGGCCGTAGATGACCCCGTCCTGTTCCCCAACCAAGGCAACCTGCTCTCCGATCTCTAGGCCTTCCGCCTGCTCACGGGCGACGGAGAGGGTGATCGGGATGCTCCAGACCGTTCCGTTCGCTAGCCGCATGCGGTCGACAACGGATCGATAATCTTCTTCGTTCATAAATCCAGTTAATGGCGAAAAAGCACCTACCCCAATGAGGTCGAGGTCGGATATGGCCCAGTTACTGATCGGAATAGCCGGAAGTCCCTTAGCTGTCTCCAAGAGATGATCCCGTTGCTCTCCAGTAACCAGTCGATGTACTAAGCTTCCGCCATGTGGTAATATTGTCGTCACCCGTATCTCCTCCACTTTTGAAATCTTCCGAATCCGTCCGTTTTATTTATGCAGGCCACATTCCGTCTTCTCCGTACCGGACCAGCGTCCCGCACGAGGGTCTTCGCCAGGCATTACCTGACGCGTACAATATTCACAGCCAATGCTGGGATAATTGCGGTCATGCAAAGGATTATAAATGAGCTCATGTTCACGAATATAATTCCATACGTCATCGGATGTCCAATGCGCGATTGGATTAAACTTGACCAGTCCGAACTTGGCATCGTATTCGATTTTCTTCGCATTCGCTCGAGTTGGGGCCTGATCGCGGCGAATCCCTGTAATCCAGGCCTCATAGCGCCCCAAAACCCGTGTCAGTGGTTCAACCTTACGTACATTACAGCAGGCGTTTGGATCCGACTTCCACAGTTCCTCCCCATACTGGGCCGCCTGTTCCTCCGGCGTCAGTTTCGGCGATACCCGAACGAATTCCAGCCCGTATTTGGCAGCAATCGCATCCCTTGTCTCATAAGTTTCTTTAAAATGAAAGTCCGTGTCCAAGTAAAAAATGTCGGTGGATGGGCTGATTTGTTGCAGCATATCCACCAGAACGACATCCTCGGCGCCAAAGCTGCAGGCAAAGGTGATATTCGGAAACGTTTCAACCGCCCAGGCGATGATTTCTTGGGGTGTGGATGACTCGAACTCGTCGGCCTTGGCCGCAATCAACTGCTCTTTTTCCAATAGATTCACTTTCCTCAGACCTCCCGCATTAAGCTAAACATGGTAAATCAAAACATTATTCCAACTAATCTGATTAGAATTATATTTTTAAGTATATGTCATTCGCCTTATAAGTCAATACTAAAAAAACCAAAATGAAAAAAAGACCTAACCTCTCCATAGAGAAGCCAGGTCACTAGTTATCCTATTAGTCGTCCTATCCAATTATTCTTCGATTTTGATCGCTTTTAACTCCATGTCGCCGACTTCGGCCATGTCGTCCAATGCGTATTCTACAAGCGCAGAAAAGTTATTGGAGGATGTAGTCGCTCCAGCAATGGCGTCAACGTCGCCGATCAATTGCTTATCGACAAGTTGTTTCTCAAGCTCTTCGGTGTATTTCGCTGGATAGGTTCCCGATTTAGGTTCCATAGCGGCTTTATAATCTGCGTCTTCGGTTTTCAGCTTGCCTTCCTCATTCACGTAGTCAAAAGCAACGGAATCGACCTTGTGGTCCTTGATGGTCAGCTCTAGCTGCGGTTTCCAGCCATGGTCGTCAAACGCATCGGCCTCAACCTTGTAGGTGCCATCTTCGTACAGATTAACGATCGCATCACTGGTATCACCCGTCTTGGCATGTTCCAAAGCGGCAGCAGCCAGCTCGTTGAAGTTTCTGGAAGAGTGCGTAGCACCTGTCACGGCATCTACCTTCGCTGCATCTTGAACCTCAACCAGTTTACCTCCGAGTTGATCGAAAGCTTCCCGCGGTGTCATTTTATTAGCCGCTTTAAATGCACTCGTGTAGTTCTCGTCGTTGGTGCGCAAATCGCCGTTTTCATTTGTATAGTCGTAGTAAGCTTTCTCGATCTTGCCGTCCTTCACGGTAACCTCGACATACGCCGTCCAATTCCGGACGTCCTTGCGGTCATAGATCCCTTTGTACGTACCATCTTGATACGTACCGGTGGCCGCCGAGTTATTGGTTGTCGCAGCGGCGTCATTCGAGCCATTGTTGCTTGTCGTTGCATTATTAGCGGCTTCTTTGTTATTTCCTCCGCACGCCGTTAATGCCAGGGCAAGAATAAGGACTGTCCCAACGATTTTCATGCTTTTCTTCAAAATAATTACCCCCACTATCTTGTTGTCATTTCCAAGAAGATGGTAACATGGTTGACAGGTAATGTATGTGAATTATTGCACATTGTTACATCGAGCGCAGATAGCATAAAAAAGCCCTTTTCCGCGTAACGGAAAAGGGCTTTTCGAATGCAAAGTAAAGATTAACGTTTCGAGAACTGAGGAGCACGGCGAGCTGCTTTGAGGCCGTATTTCTTACGTTCTTTCATCCGTGGGTCACGAGTCAGGAATCCTGCTTTCTTCAATGCAGGACGGAATTCCGGATCTGCCTTAAGCAGAGCACGGGAAATCCCGTGGCGGATTGCGCCGGCTTGACCGGAGATCCCGCCACCATGAGCGATGACGATTACGTCGTAGTTACCGAGCGTTTCCGTCAAAGTCAACGGTTGTTTTACGATCAGCTTCAGCGTTTCCAGACCAAAATATTCGTTGATGTCGCGTTTATTGATGACAATGCGTCCTTCACCCGGTACAAGGCGAACACGTGCTACCGAATGTTTACGACGACCTGTCCCATAGTATTGTACTTGTGCCATGAAACTGTCCTCCCTTTTAATTATCCGCGAAGTTCGTAAACTTCAGGTTTTTGTGCCGCATGTGGATGCTCTGTGCCAGCGTAAGCTTTCAGTCTCAGCTTCATTTTCTCGCCTTGGCGAGTTTTAGGCAGCATGCCGTGAACGGCGGACTCGATTACACGTTCAGGTTTCGTTCTCAGCATATCTTTGGCAACGGTCACTTTCAAACCGCCCGGATGCAGGGAATGACGATAGTACTTTTTGTTATCCATCTTTTTGCCAGTCAAGGCAATTTTCTCCGCGTTAATGACGATAACAAAGTCACCGCCGTCAACATGTGGAGTGAATTGTGGTTTGTGTTTACCGCGGATAAGAGCAGCAGCTTCGCTAGCCAAGCGGCCCAGCGTTTTGCCTTCGGCATCGATAATGTGCCATTTGCGCTCTACTTCGGCTGGCTTCGCCATATAAGTGGTACGCATGTAAAGATCCTCCTTCAAGTTCGTCCGAAATGGTTCATCCTGCTGAAAACGATCTTGCTCTTCGGGTCGCTTGACCTCTCCAGCAGATTTATCTTCGATCGTTTCGTTCATGTTTAGCAAGCTTAAAATCTGACTTGAGCGGTTTTCTCGATTGGGGGCTGTGGGATAGCCATCAAGAAAACACAACTTTTATTTTACAGGAAGCGCAATTAATACGCAAGTCTTTTTTCAGAATATCCCCCAATAATCCGGGAACCTGATCAATCGAACAAATCTCCAAAGATGTCCAGCGCCGACTTCTTCTTCTTGGGCTTATAGTGTCCCTGCTGAGGGTATCCTGAAGACGACTTGGGCTTCTCATAATGTCCCGAGTTGCGGTGATCCTCGTATCGATCCTCCCGGTGCTCGTACCACTCGTTAAAAGCCGGTCGGATATCCCGAATTTCGCTCATCAGCTTCTCTAGCTCTCCACGGTCAAGCCATACGCCTTTGCAATCCGGACATACATCGATCAGAACGCCGTCTTTCTCCACTTCTCTCATACGCACATCGTTACATACTGGACATTTCAAGGTAAAACCCTCCTTAGATTCATCGAACTATCTTACTTTTTAATAAGTTACGGATAGCCGTCTCTAAGGTTTCAGTCTTCACACCTTCACCCCGATATTTCGTCATATTCGACACTCCAGAGCATAAGTCCCTTGCTTTCGGCCGTTGGGCCTGCGGCTTTCCGGTCCTTCGCCTCTAGAATCGTCTTCATGGATACCGGCGTGCGTTTACCTTCGCCTATTTCAAGTAACGTCCCTACGATGATTCTGACCATATGCTGCAGGAACCCGTTGCCGGTTACGTATAAATGGAGGATTCCCTGGCCCGTTGTGCCTGCTACATTCGCTGATGAATCCACTATCATCCGGGCATCATAAATGGTACGAACATGGCTGGCCTTCGTGGAGTGACGCGAAGCAAACGAGGTGTAATCATGGGTTCCAAGCAAGAAAGGCAGACTCTGCTGCATCGCCTCGATGTTCAACTTGCCTGGATGGTGAAACTGATAATTCCGTTGAAATACATCCGTGATTCGGTTGGCATTGATGGTATAGCGGTAGGTCTTACGTTTGGCCGAGCGCCGGGAATGAAAATCCAACGGGACTTCCCGAGCTGTTAATACGCGTATATCGGAAGGGAGCCGCCCGTTTAGCGCCAAACACCAGCGTTCCACAGGAATTTGCGAAGCGGTGTGAAAATGGAACGGTTGTTGCCGGGCATGTACCCCAGCATCCGTTCGCCCGGAACCATGGATCTTCAATTGTTCTCCCGTCAACTGACGGATGGCTTCCTCGATATGATCCTGAACCGTGTTTCCACCCGGCTGGGTTTGAAAACCGAAATAGTTCGTTCCGTCATAGCTGACGGTCATCAGCAAGTTGCGCATCGGTCCCTTCCTTTCTTGTTTGAATCCCAGTAAAAAAACTCTCCGAAAGCTTAGCCATAAGGCGAGCCGACAGAGAGTTTTACACGCTAGTTAGGGGATCCCCTGAATTATGCGCGGTCTACCAGTTCCAGGTAAACCATAGGTGCAGCGTCGCCGCGGCGAGGTCCCAGCTTCAGGATACGAGTGTATCCGCCTGGACGGCTGGAATAACGTGTTGCCAGTTCGTTGAACAGCTTTTGGATTGCATCCTGCTCGCCATCGATCGATTCGCGGCGAACATAAGCTGCCACTTGACGACGGGCGTGCAGGTCACCACGTTTTGCTTTGGTGATCAGTTTCTCAGCGATCGAACGAACTTCTTTCGCTTTCGCCTCCGTCGTTTGGATGCGTTCGTATAAGAACAGGTCGGTTACCAGGTCACGGAACAATGCTTTACGCGCGCTGGAATCGCGGCCCAACTTTTGGTATGCCATGAGTTTTCCCTCCTTCGCTAGAACGATTTAAGCTAACTTATTCTTCAGTACGCAATCCCAAACCAAGCTCTTCAAGCTTCTCTTGAACTTCCTCCAAAGATTTACGACCCAGGTTACGCACCTTCATCATATCTTCTTCGGTTTTCGTCGTCAGCTCTTGTACCGTATTAATGCCGGCACGTTTGAGGCAGTTATAGGAACGAACGGAGAGATCAAGCTCTTCAATCGTCATTTCAAGCACTTTTTCTTTCTTGTCTTCTTCCTTTTCGACCATGATTTCCGCGTCTTTCGCTTCGTCCGTTAAACCAACGAACAAGAAGAGATGCTCGGTCAAAATTTTGGCGCCGAGGCTAACCGCTTCTTCAGGTCTGATACTGCCATCGGTCCATACTTCAAGCGTAAGCTTGTCGTAGTTAGTCACTTGGCCAACCCGGGTGTTCTCCACCACGTAATTGACCCGTGTAATCGGGGTATAGATCGAATCGACGGGAATGACACCGATCGGTTGATCATCTCGTTTATTTCGATCTGCCTGAACGTAACCACGACCACGGCCTGCGTAAACGCGCATGTGGAGTCTCGAACCCGGTTCAAGCGTAGCAATATGCAAGTCCGGATTCAAAATTTCCACGTCGCTGTCCGCACGGATATCTCCTGCCGTTACGACTCCTTCGCCTTCTGCATCGATTTCGAGGATTTTTTCCTCATCCGAATGAATTTTCAGCGAGAGAGCCTTCAGGTTCAGAATGATCTCCGTAACGTCTTCCATAACGCCCGGTACGGTCGCGAATTCATGCAGAACTCCATCGATTTGGACCGAGGTTACCGCAGCACCCGGCAGAGAAGAGAGCAAAATCCGGCGAAGCGAGTTGCCCAGTGTGGTGCCATACCCACGTTCAAGTGGTTCTACTACAAATTTCCCATAGGTGCCTTCATCGTTAACTTCTACGGTCTCGATTTTTGGCTTTTCGATTTCTATCACGAAAGTACCCCTCCTTCAAAACGTCGTTCCTTTGAATCTGCCTATTTTGCTGAAGTTTGAAACGTAGTATGCCTAAACAACCATTGTTCCCAATTGACGCTGTTGTTATACCACGGCTTCAGCGCGGCTTCATTAAACGCGGCGGCGTTTTGGAGGACGGCAGCCGTTATGAGGAATTGGAGTAACGTCTTTGATCATGTTGACTTCAAGGCCTGCCGCTTGCAAGGAGCGGATAGCGGCCTCACGGCCAGCACCAGGGCCTTTAACCATAACCTCAACACTCTTCATGCCATGTTCCATCGCAGCTTTGGCAGCAGATTCAGCAGCCATTTGCGCGGCAAACGGAGTCGACTTACGGGAACCTTTAAATCCGAGGCCGCCGGAGCTGGCCCAGGAAATCGCATTACCATGCGGATCCGTAATGGTTACAATCGTATTATTGAAGGTGGAGCGAATATGAGCCACACCAGATTCAATATTTTTCCGGTCACGACGTTTTGTACGTACGACTTTTTTTGGTTTAGCCATTGTCTGTTATCCCCCCTTCTTATTTCTTCTTGTTCGCTACAGTACGACGAGGACCCTTACGAGTACGGGCATTCGTTTTCGTACGTTGTCCACGAACCGGCAAGCCGCGACGATGACGCACTCCGCGGTAGCAGCCAATCTCGATCAAACGTTTAATATTTAAGGAAATTTCACGACGCAGGTCGCCTTCAACCTTGACCGTTTTGTCGATCGTTTCGCGTAGTTTGCTAACCTCATCTTCCGTCAAATCACGAACACGAGTGTCCGGATTGATGCCTGTTGTGCTCAGGATTTTCTGGGAAGTCGTTTTACCGATTCCGAAAATGTAAGTTAAGGCGATCTCAACGCGTTTATCACGTGGCAAATCCACACCAGCTATACGTGCCATTTTACGCTACACCCCCTTCAATTAACCTTGTTTTTGTTTGTGTTTCGGATTTTCGCAAATCACCATGACATTGCCTTTGCGACGAATGACTTTGCATTTTTCGCAAATCGGCTTTACAGAAGGTCTTACCTTCATGCTGATTACCTCCTAAAAGTTTTACAGAAGTAAAACTGGGATCGAAAGCATACGCTTTGTTTTGCGAAGCAAAACTCGAATCGCAGGCATTCTAATCATAAACTACTCTCTGAAACAACTCAACCTGAATATTGTACCACAACTTTACCGTAATTGGTATAGTCTATTTGCGGTAAGTGATACGGCCTTTCGACAAATCATAAGGCGAAAGCTGAACGACCACTTTGTCCCCCGTCAAAATGCGGATAAAGTGCATCCGCAGCTTACCGGAAACGTGGGCGAGAATTTGATGCCCATTCTCCAGCTCCACTTTGAATGTAGCATTCGGCAATGGTTCAATGACCACGCCTTCGACTTCAATGACATCTTCTTTAGCCACAGTCAGTCTCCTTTCTCTTCAGCCATAGAATCGGCGGAGTTCTGATAAACAAGAACTGCATGCCGCAGTTTCCCGTTTGTCACCCGTCCGCTTTCCTGCAAACTATGAACAACCTCGCTGCTAACTATGGGCAGTAGCTCAAGATGCTGGGCGTTTTTACGTTTGGGTTCATCAAACTTGCGTTTGTTTCCATCCGCGATCCAGACGAATCTGTTGTCTAGAATCCCGACAATCACATAAATCGCCCCGGCATCTCTGCCTTTGAGAACTTTCACCAACTGACCGACCTGCGGCTCCGAGCGTTCTTTCACGTTCATCACCTACGCATTCAGCTTCGTGAAAATTTCCATTCCGTCCGGCGTTACAGCTACCGTGTGCTCAAAATGAGCGCAGAGGGAACCGTCGACCGTGACCACTGTCCAGTTGTCTTCCAGCGTTTTTACATATCGCTTCCCCATGTTAACCATCGGTTCGATCGCCAGGACCATCCCGGGCTTAAGCCGGGGCCCCCGGTCAGGCAAACCATAATTCGGAATTTGCGGTTCTTCGTGCAAGCTCGCGCCAATGCCGTGACCGACATATTCCCGAACGACGGAAAAACCGGCAGCTTCGATAAATTGCTGAATCGCATGCGAGATCGTGAACAATCGAACATCCGGTTTAACGAGCTCAAGGCCCGCATACAGAGATCCTTCGGTAACTTCCAAGAGCTTCTTGGCTTCCTCCGATATTTCGCCAACCGGATAAGTCCACGCCGAGTCCCCATGGAAACCACGATACTCCGCGCCGATATCTAAAGTGATGATATCGCCTTCGTTCAATTTGCGTTTGCCGGGAAATCCGTGTACCAATTCTTCGTTGACCGAAGCGCAAATGCTGTAAGGAAAACCGTTGTAACCTTTAAAGGATGGCACGGCGCCCTGACTGCGAATGTATTTATCGGCGAGTTGATCGAGTTCCCCCGTCGTAATTCCAGGCTCAATCGATTCCGCCATGAGCCTGTGCGTTTCCGCTACGATCCGCCCAGCTTCTCGCATAAAGCCTAGTTCCGTTTCGGATTTACAAATGATCATTACACCTAACCTCGCAGTAGTGACACGATTTCTTTCGAAACCGCATCGATTTCCTGTTCACCATCTACCTGACGCAACAGGCCTTTATCTTCGTAGAACTTCAGAAGCGGTGCGGTTTTGTTGATATATTCGTCCAAACGAGTGCCTACGCTCTCCTCGTTATCATCCGAGCGTTGGTACAACTCGCCG
Source organism: Paenibacillus sp. FSL R7-0216 (assembly GCF_037969915.1). Classification (NCBI taxonomy): domain Bacteria; kingdom Bacillati; phylum Bacillota; class Bacilli; order Caryophanales; family Paenibacillaceae; genus Paenibacillus; species Paenibacillus sp. FSL R7-0216. Next base: position 4,417,791 of record NZ_CP150222.1, read on the forward strand.
CCGCATTTATCACAAACACCCTCCTGCCCCGGAGGATTAAAGATCACATGATAAGTAGCACCGCAGGATTTGCAAATCCGGCGTCCGGTCAACCGCGCCAGCAGCTTGTTCCGGTCCACTTTCAGGTTGATGACGTGGTCCAGCTTGCGACCCAGGCCTTCAAGCAGCTCTTCCAGCGATTCCGCTTGCGAGAGGGTTCTTGGAAAACCATCCAATAAAAAACCTTTTTCGCAATCGGGCTGCTGCAAGCGTTCGCGAACAATCCCCACTGTCACATCATCAGGTACCAGAAGTCCCTGATCCATATATTCCTTCGCTTTCATCCCCACAGGTGTTCCCTGTTTGATTGCCAGGCGAAATGCGTCGCCAGTAGAGATATGAGGAATACCGAATTCGTTAACAATGACCTCGGCTTGTGTTCCTTTTCCTGCTCCGGGAGGCCCCATGAATAGTAGGTTCATGTTTCTCACTCCCTCCAAGACTTCTCTACAACAAGAAATAGCGCAGTTAGGTGCCAGGCAAGGGCGTTTGCACGTCCCTGTTCCTGGTACCTACCGACTATTTATTGATGAAACCTTTATAGTGACGTTTGATCAATTGGCCTTCGATGGTCTTCATCGTATCCAGCGCAACGCCGATAACGATTAGAATCGAAGTACCGCCAATCAGAACCGTACGCGGCAGTCCTGCCAAAGCCCCCAAAGCCATAGGAAGGATGGAGATAGCGGCTAGGAAAATAGCGCCGGTCATCGTCAGACGGGTCAATACCCGAGTAAGATAGGTTTCCGTCGTTTTACCCGGACGGATCCCTGGAATATATCCACCGTTTTTCTTCATGTTCTCAGCCATCTGCTGCGGGTTCATCTGTACGAACGTATAGAAGAACGTGAAGCCGACGATCATGACCACATAAAGCACCATCCCGAGCGGACGGTTGGTAGACAAGTTGTTGCTGATCCATTGCGCCCAAGTGTGCGTCGACCAGAAGCTGGCGATAACCACTGGGAATTGCAGCAAGGAAACGGCGAAAATGACCGGAATCACGCCGGCAGCATTGATTTTGAGCGGAATATGGGTATTCTGCCCGCCATACATTTTATTGCCGACTACGCGTTTAGCGTATTGTACCGGAATTTTCCGAATCGCTTGTTGGATGTAAATGACGCCGATCACGATCAATACGCAGACGAGGATAATCGCAATGGACTTCACCACGTTGATAAACGCTTGACCTTCAACAATAAACTCGGATTGAGCAATTGTCGTGATATGCGATGGGATCGTTGCGACAATCCCGGCGAAGATGATGAGCGAAATCCCGTTGCCGATCCCTCTTTCGGTAATCTGCTCACCTAACCACATCAGGAACGATGTACCTGCCGTTAACACGATTGCAATGACCAGATAGTCACCAAACGTTGCGTTTGGCACCATTTCCGTACCATACAACCGGTTAAAACCAATCGATGTGGCGAAAGCCTGAATCACGGCCAAAATGACAGTACCGTAACGAGTCACTTGAGCCATTTTTTTCTTGCCGTGTTCCCCTTGTTTGGCCCATTCCGCAAATTTCGGAATGACGTCCATCGACAAGAGTTGCACGATGATGGAAGCCGTGATATAAGGCATAATCCCGAGGGCGAAAATAGAGAAGTTCTTCAGGGCGCCGCCCGAGAAGGTGTTCAAGAACCCTAACAAGTCGCTGCCTGCCGTGTTCGTCGCCTCGAAGACGTCTTTATTAACGCCCGGAACCGGAACGAAAGAACCGATCCGGTAAATGAGGAAAATAAACAACGTAAACAAAATGCGGTTGCGAAGGTCTTGAACATGCCATATGTTCTTAATGGTTTTAAACATTAGATCACCTCGGTTTTACCGCCGGCAGCCTCGATTTTCTCTACCGCAGATTGGGAGAACTTATTCGCTTTAACTGTCAACTTGACAGTAACTTCACCGTTGCCGAGAATCTTGATGCCGCTTTTCGCGTCTTTCACGATTCCTTGTTCAAACAACAGTTCAGGAGTCACTTCCGTATCCGCCGCAAAGTTGTTCAAATCTTCGATGTTAACAATCGCATACTCTTTCCGCGTCGGATTGATGAACCCGCGTTTTGGCAAGCGACGATACAGCGGGTTTTGACCGCCTTCGAAGCCTGGACGCACACCACCGCCAGAACGAGCGTTTTGACCTTTGTGACCGCGAGTAGATGTTTTACCCATGCCGCTACCTGTACCGCGGCCGACGCGTTTGCGTTCTTGGCGGGAGCCAGGAGCTGGGGAAAGCTCATGTAACTTCATCGTTCGTTGCACCTCCTTATTTATTGTTGGCACTTAAAAACTTACGATATCCTTAGGCTTCGATTTCTTTAACCGATACCAGATGGCTCACTTGATTAACCATGCCACGAATGGCTGGGTTGTCGTTGTGAACAACGGATTGGTTGATTTTGCGAAGACCCAATGTTTTCACGGTAGTACGTTGGTTCTCCGGACGACCGATCAAACTACGCACGAGGGTAATTTGCAGTTTAGCCATGAGATTCCCTCCTTAACCGAGAAGTTCTTCGACGGTTTTACCGCGCAATTTCGCAACATCCTCAGCGCGTTTCAGACGGGACAAGCCCTCCAAAGTTGCGTTGACCATGTTGATGGAATTCGAAGAACCCAAGGATTTAGTTAAAATGTCGCCTACGCCTGCCAGCTCGAGAACCGCACGAACCGGACCGCCAGCGATAACCCCGGTACCTTCGGACGCCGGTTTCAGAAGAACGCGGCCAGCTCCGAAATGCCCGATTACTTGGTGAGGGATCGTTGTGCCTACGAGCGGAACATGCACAAGGTTTTTCTTCGCATCTTCGATGCCTTTGCGGATCGCGTCAGGCACTTCGCCTGCTTTACCGATCCCGGCGCCAACCCAACCTTTGCCGTCGCCGACAACCACGAGCGCGCTGAAGCTAAAACGGCGTCCGCCTTTAACTACTTTAGCTACGCGGTTAATGTTTACAACTCTTTCTGTCAGTTCTAAAGTGTTCGGATCTACACGCAAGTCGTTAACCTCCTTTTAGTGATTATTTTTAGAATTCCAGGCCTGCTTCGCGGGCTGCGTCAGCCAGTGCCTGAATCCGTCCATGGTACAAGTATCCTCCGCGGTCAAACACAATGTTTTTGACCCCTTTTTCTTGAGCGCGTTTAGCGATCAATTCGCCAACTTTGCGAGCGGACTCCACGTTGCCTCCGTTGCCGATCGAACTGCTCAGCTCTTTATCAACCGTCGATGCGCTAGCCAGCGTTACGCCTGCTACGTCGTCGATCAATTGTACGTAGATATGTTTGGAAGAACGGTATACGTTCAGTCTTGGACGAGCTGCCGTTCCTTGGACTTTTCTACGCACACGCAGATGTCTTTTCAGACGTGCTTTATTCTTATCACCTTTTGTAATCATGACTTCCATTTCACTCCCTTCGGTTTACCACTATCGGACATTTCATTTCAAGACGCCAGAAGGACAGGCGCGTTAAGAAGAAACTTATTTCTTCTTACCGGCTTTACCTTCCTTACGAATGATGCGTTCACCTTCATACTTGATCCCTTTGCCTTTGTATGGCTCAGGTGCGCGGACGGAACGAATTTTAGCAGCGTATTCGCCTACGCGCTCTTTATTGATCCCTTTAACGATGATCTTCGTATTCGAAGGTACTTCAAATTCGATGCCCGCTTCCGGGGTGATTTCCACCGGGTGGGAGTAGCCTACGTTCAAAACCAGTTTGTTGCCGGACAAGCTTGCGCGATAACCGACACCAACCAGCTCGAGCGTTTTGGAGAAGCCTTCCGTTACCCCGTTGACCATGTTGCTCACGACGGAGCGAGTCGTGCCATGCAGAGAACGATGCAGCTTATTATCAGAAGGACGTTCAACGGTAATCACGTTGCTGTCAACCGATACCTTGATGTCCTTATGAAGCTCACGAGTCAAAGTGCCTTTTGGCCCTTTTACCGTAATGACGCTATTATCAAGTGTGATATCCACACCACTTGGTACTGTAATTGGTTTGCGACCAATACGAGACATTTATTGCACCTCCTTGTTATAAGACGTTAATTACCAAACGTAGCAGACAACTTCGCCGCCGGCTTTGGACTGGCGAGCTTCCTTGTCAGTCATGACACCTTTGGAAGTGGAGATAATCGCGATACCCAAGCCGCCGAGGACACGAGGAACTTCGTTACTTTTCGTGTACACGCGAAGGCCTGGTTTACTGATTCTCTTAAGTCCAGAGATGACGCGTTCGTTGTTCGGGCCGTATTTCAGGAAAATACGGATGATCCCTTGTTTGTTATCATCGATATATTCAGCGTCACGGATGAAACCTTCACGCTTCAGGATTTCAGCGATTTGTTTCTTGATCGTGGACGCAGGCAGTTCAACCGTCTCGTGACGCACCGTATTGGCGTTACGAATACGAGTAAGCATATCTGCAATTGGATCTGACATAGTCATACGTGTAAACCTCCTTCCCGTTGTTGATTAATTACCAGCTTGCTTTTTTCACGCCAGGAATCTGGCCTTTATAAGCTAATTCACGGAAGCAAATTCTGCAAATCTTGTACTTTTGCAATACCGAATGTGGGCGACCACAACGTTCACAACGGGTATAAGCCCGAACTTTGAATTTAGGTGTACGTTGTTGTTTAACTTTCATCGAAGTTTTAGCCACTTAGCCTGACACCTCCTAAATAGTTTCGGAGAAAATGGACTTTTACTTAGCAAACGGCATGCCGAGTTGCGTCAAGAGCTCGCGGGATTCTTCGTCGGTTTTCGCCGTCGTTACGATGACGATATCCATACCACGCACTTTATCCACTTGATCGTATTCGATCTCTGGGAAAATCAGTTGCTCTTTCAGGCCCAGCGTATAGTTGCCGCGACCGTCGAATGCTTTCGTCGATACGCCGTGGAAGTCACGGACACGCGGAAGCGTTACATTAAACAGTTTGTCGAGGAAATGGTACATGCGGTCACCGCGAAGGGTTACTTTCACGCCGATCGGCATGTTCTCACGCAGTTTGAAACCGGCGATGGATTTCTTCGCACGGGTGATAACCGGCTTTTGACCAGCGATCAACTGCATATCGTTTACTGCGGAATCAAGCACTTTGGAGTTCGCTACAGCGTCACCAACACCCATGTTGATAACGACTTTCTCGATCTTCGGTACTTGCATTACCGTTGTATAGTTGAATTTTTGAACCAAAGCAGGTGTTACTTCGTTCAAAAAGCGTTCTTTCATTCTTGCTGCCATGAATCATGGACCTCCTTTCTTAACGTTACTGGATTAGTCGATTACTTCTCCGGATCTCTTCGCTACGCGAACCTTCTTGCCGTTGTCCAATACTTTGTAACCGATACGGGTTACTTTTCCGCTCTTCGGATCAACATGCATTACGTTCGAAACGTGAATCGGAGCTTCTTTCTCGATAATGCCGCCTTGTGGATTCAGTTGATTTGGTTTTTGATGTTTCTTAACCATGTTCACGCCTTCCACAAGAACGCGGTTTTCGCGAGGATAAGCGGCGATGACGCGGCCTTTTTTGCCTTTGTCTTTACCGGAAATCACGATGACCGTGTCGTCCTTTTTGACGTGCAGCTTATTGTTATGAGATTCAAGAATCTTCTTCAGTCTAGGCACTTGGTTTACACCTCCTGTTAAATCGGGCTCCCCGTTTGTTTATGGGGTGTTCTTAGATAACTTCCGGAGCCAAGGAAACGATCTTCATAAAGTCTTTGTCGCGAAGTTCGCGAGCGACAGGTCCGAAGATACGCGTTCCGCGTGGGCTCTTATCTTCTTTAACAACAACCGCTGCGTTCTCATCGAATGCAATGTAGGAACCGTCTTTACGACGAACCGAACGTTTCGTACGAACGACAACCGCTCTGACTACATCACCTTTTTTGACAACGCCGCCTGGTGTTGCTTGTTTGACGGAACAAACGATCAGATCTCCGATTTGTGCTGTACGACGACCCGTACCACCCAAAACGCGGATACACATCAGTTCCTTCGCGCCGGAGTTGTCAGCAACCTGCAAACGTGTAAATGGTTGAATCATGGATATTTCCTCCTTTCGGTCTAAGCTACCGTGCTATTAAATGATAACCGCTTCTTCAACGACTTCAACGAGTCTCCAGCGTTTGTCTTTGGACAACGGACGAGTTTCGGCGATTTTGACGGTATCTCCGATTTTCGCGGTGTTGTTCTCGTCATGCGCTTTAAACTTCTTCGTATATTTAATACGTTTGTGGTACAAATCATGCTTTTTGTAGGTTTCTACAGCAACAACGATCGTTTTGTCCATCTTGTCGCTGACGACTTTACCAATTTGCACTTTACGGCTGTTACGTTCGCTCATGGTTAGCCTCCTTCCTGGACTTAGGCGCTTCGCTTACGCATTTAGCGCTTCTTAACTGATAATCCCAAGTTCTCTTTCACGGATAACGGTTTTAGCACGAGCTATTTCCTTACGCACATCGCGGATCCGAGTCGGGTTATCGAGTTGGCCGGTAGCCAACTGAAAACGGAGGTTAAAGAGTTCTTCTTTAAAACCTGCGATTTTTTGTTCGATTTCAGCAGTGGTTAAGTTGCGAAGTTCATTAGCTTTCATTTGCTTCACCACCCAATTCTTCACGTTTCACAAACTTCGTTTTGATCGGCAGTTTGTGGGCGGCAAGACGCATCGCTTCGCGTGCAATTTCCTCCGATACACCGGCAAGCTCAAACATGATTTTGCCCGGTTTCACAACTGCGACCCATTTTTCTACGTTACCTTTACCGCTACCCATCCGGACTTCAAGAGGCTTTTGAGTAATCGGCTTGTCAGGGAAAATCTTAATCCATACTTTACCGCCACGTTTGATGTAACGAGTCATCGCGATACGCGCTGCTTCGATCTGACGGTTCGTGATCCAAGTCGGCTCCAAAGCTTGCAGGCCGTATTCGCCGAAGTTAAGTTCAGTGCCGCCTTTTGCTTGGCCTCTCATATTACCGCGTTGTTGTTTGCGGTGTTTTACGCGTTTAGGTACCAACATGATTAGTTGCCTCCTTCCTGAGCAGCTTGTTGTTTCTTAGCCGTAGGAAGAACCTCTCCACGATAAATCCATACTTTTACGCCGATGCGGCCATAAGTTGTATGCGCTTCTGCCGTACCGTAATCGATGTCGGCGCGGAGCGTATGAAGTGGAACAGTTCCTTCACTGTAGCCTTCCGTACGAGCAATTTCAGCACCGCCGAGACGACCGCTGACTGCCGTTTTAATCCCTTTAGCTCCTGAACGCATCGTTCTTTGAATCGCTTGTTTCAGCGCACGACGGAAAGAAACGCGACGTTCCAATTGTTGTGCGATGCTTTCAGCAACCAAGATTGCGTCAAGATCGGGGTGTTTGATTTCGGAAATGTTAATGTGAACTTTTTTACCGCCTGCGATTTTCGTAATTGCTCCGCGCAGGTTTTCTACTTCCGAACCGCCTTTACCGATAACCATACCCGGCTTGGCTGTGTGGATCGTAACGTTCACACGATTTGCCGCTCTCTCGATCTCAATCCGAGATACCGCGGAGTCTTTCAGTTTATTTTTCAGGTGCTCACGAATTTTTACGTCTTCCAGCAAGAGATCACCAAAATCTTTGCCTGCGTACCATTTGGATTCCCAATCACGGATAATCCCTACTCGTAATCCGACCGGATTTACCTTTTGGCCCACACGTTTTCCCTCCTTATTTTTCGGATACCACCAAAGTAATGTGGCTGGTGCGTTTGTTGATCCGGCTAGCACGTCCCATTGCCCGTGGACGGAAACGTTTCATCGTCGGACCTTGGTTTACGTAAGCTTGCGTAATCACCAATTTATTTACATCCATAGAATAGTTATGTTCAGCATTGGCAATCGCCGAGTTCAAAAGCTTCTCAACGATCGGGGACGCCGCCTTTGGCGTATGGCGGAGAATCGCGATCGCGTCGCCAACTTGCTTACCGCGGATCAGGTCGATAACGAGCTGAGCTTTGCGGGGAGCAATACGAATCGATCTTGCATGTGCTTTAGCTTCCATGTAGTATTACCTCCTCTCAAACGAAGAACTTATCGTTATTAACGTCTCGTTTTCTTATCGTCATCCGTATGACCTTTGTAGGTCCGGGTTGGAGCAAATTCGCCCAGTTTATGTCCGACCATATCCTCGGTCACATACACCGGTACGTGCTTGCGGCCATCATAAACACCAAACGTTTGACCAATGAATTGCGGATAGATCGTGGAGCGACGGGACCAAGTTTTGATCACGACCTTCTTGCTCGAAGCGCTCGCTTCCTCGACTTTCTTAAGCAGGTAACCGTCGATAAAAGGTCCCTTTTTCAGACTGCGACTCATTCATTTATCCTCCCTTCACAATGCGCTGCATGTTACGCTCGTTCAAGCCGCGAAGTGATCCGCGATATGCGGATTACTTCGTGCGACCACGAACAATATATTTATCAGATGCTTTGCCTTTTTTACGAGTTTTGTAACCCAGGGTCGGTTTGCCCCAAGGAGACAACGGAGATTTACGGCCGATTGGAGCGCGACCTTCACCACCACCGTGAGGGTGATCGTTCGGGTTCATGACGACACCGCGCACTTCCGGACGTTGTCCGAGCCAGCGGTTGCGTCCTGCTTTACCGATTTTCACGAGCTCATGGTCACCGTTACCCACGGAACCGATCGTTGCACGGCAAACTTTCAAGACTTTACGTACTTCGCCAGAAGACAGGCGGATCGTAACGTATTTCTCTTCTTTACCGAGCAATTGAGCTTCTGTACCAGCAGCACGAACGAGTTGTCCGCCTTTGCCTGGTTTCAGCTCGATGTTGTGGATTACAGTACCTACCGGGATGTTCTCCAGCGGCATAGCGTTACCGATTTTGATGTCGGAGCCTACGCCAGATTCGATCACGTCGCCCACTTTCAAACCTTTAGGAGCGATGATGTAGCGTTTTTCGCCATCGGCATAATGGATCAAAGCGATGTTCGAAGTCCGGTTTGGATCGTATTCGATCGTAGCAACGCGGCCTGGAATTCCATCTTTGTTCCGTTTGAAGTCGATGATGCGGTATTTACGTTTATGCCCGCCGCCGTGGTGACGAACAGTAATTTTACCTTGGTTGTTGCGGCCAGCCGTTTTGCTCAGCGGCGCAAGCAAAGATTTCTCCGGTTGATCCGTCGTAATTTCTTCGAAGGTCGACACGCTCATGGCGCGTCTTGCCGGGGATGTCGGTTTGTACTTTTTGATTGGCACGAGATTTCCCTCCTTACTTTAAACGATTTTATACCGATTCAAAGAATTGAAGCGGCTTGCTGTCCGCAGTCAATGTAACAAAAGCTTTCTTCCACTCAGGAGTGTATCCGGAGTAGCGTCCGTAACGTTTCAACTTCCCGGGAACACGCAGGGTGTTAACGTTCTTAACCTTCACACCGAAAATCGACTCAATTGCTTGTTTGACTTCGGTTTTGTTGGCACGCAGATCTACTTCGAAGACATATTTCAAGTCGTTCATGTATTCCGTAGAACGTTCCGTAATCACCGGGCGTTTGATAATATCGCGAGGATCTTTCATTACGCGAGCACCTCCTCTACCTTCTGAACTGCTTCCTTCGTAATGATCAGTTTGTCGTGCGTCAGCACGTCAAGAACATTAATGCCGTCTGCCGCTACGAATTTAACACCTGGGATATTGCGTGCGGAAAGCGCCAGATTGTCGTCATAGCTAGGCGCTACGATCAAAGCTTTGCGTTCCACTTTCAGGTTGTTCAAAATCGCCGCGAATTCTTTCGTTTTAGGAGCGTTCATCGCAAGTGTATCCAATACGATGATGTCCTGATCGATCACTTTCGACGAGAGCGCCGATTTGATCGCCAAACGACGAACTTTCTTAGGCAGTTTGTAGGAATAGCTGCGCGGAGTTGGTCCGAATACCACGCCGCCGCCTTTCCATTGAGGAGCGCGAATGGAGCCTTGACGAGCCCGCCCTGTACCTTTTTGTTTCCAAGGTTTACGACCGCCGCCACGAACTTCGGAGCGTCCTTTAACTTTATGCGTACCAAAACGCAGAGAAGCGCGCTGCATGACTACAGCTTCATGAAGGACATGCGCGTTCGGTTCAATTCCGAATACGGCGTCATTCAATTCCACTTCGCCTACTTGGCTACCGCTAATATTGAAAAGTGCTACTTTTGGCATTTGTTGTTCCTCCTTTCTTGAGGGCTAATTATTTCTTAATGGTTTGTTTGATTTTAACGAAGCTGTTTTTAGGACCTGGAATCGAGCCTTTAACAAGCAGTACGTTGCGTTCTGCATCCACGCGCACGATTTCGAGGTTTTGGATCGTTACGGTTTCGCTGCCCATATGTCCTGGAAGGTGTTTGCCTTTAGGAACACGGTTCGCTTGGATGGAACCCATCGAACCTGGTCTGCGATGGTAACGGGAACCGTGAGCCATCGGGCCGCGGCTTTGTCCCCAGCGTTTGATTACGCCTTGGAACCCTTTACCTTTCGAAATACCTGTTACGTCAACAAATTCGCCTTCAGCAAAAATATCGACTTTGACCTCTTGGCCAACCTCGTATCCTGCCAAATCAACACCGCGAATCTCGCGAACGTAGCGCTTAGGCGTTGCGCCTGCTTTCTTCGCATGCCCAACTTCCGGTTTGTTCGCTCTTGCTTCCTTCTTATCGGCATAACCGATTTGGATCGCTTCATAGCCGTCATTCTCCAGATCTTTCTTCTGCAGAACCACGTTAGAACTCGCCTCAATAACCGTTACAGGAACTACGTTCCCTTCCGGAGTAAACACTTGAGTCATTCCAAGTTTTTTCCCTAAGATACCTTTCATGTTGACACCTCTTTTCCTTTCCTGGTTACCTTACATATAGTAGGTATTACAATTTGATTTCGATATCTACACCGGACGGCAGGTCCAAGCGCATCAAGGCATCCACAGTTTGTGGAGTCGGGTTCACAATGTCGATCAGACGTTTGTGCGTCCGTTGTTCGAATTGTTCCCGGGAATCCTTGTACTTGTGTACCGCACGGAGAATAGTAATCACTTGTTTCTCAGTTGGCAGCGGAATCGGCCCGGATACGCCAGCACCCGAACGTTTTGCCGTTTCAACGATTTTCTCTGCGGATTGATCAAGAATTCTGTGGTCGTAAGCTTTCAAACGAATACGAATTTTTTGCTTTGCCATTTTAGTCCCTCCTTCTATCGCCCAATTTAGTATCGGACATACTCCGTGAAAATTTTCTGGCACCCCTCCCATGGCAAAGGGGCCGGGTGTGTCAGTAACCTCTCACATCATCGCAACGTCACAGAACAACATTCACTATTATATAGAAAAGATAGGCGAAACGCAAGCATAATATCTGAAGTTTTTGTTTTCCATAAAATAAAAGGAGCTGCTCTCCGAAACCGGAGTGCAGCTCCTTCTTTCAGGCTGATTAAGCCTTATTATTTGCTGATGTTAACAACGGCACCGGATCCAACTGTACGTCCGCCTTCACGAATGGAGAAGCGAGTTCCTTCTTCGATCGCGATTGGGGAGATCAGTTGAACGGTAACTTCGATGTTATCGCCAGGCATAACCATTTCAGTACCTTCTGGCAGGTTGATGATGCCAGTTACGTCCGTAGTACGGAAGTAGAACTGAGGACGGTAGCCGGAGAAGAACGGCTTATGGCGTCCGCCTTCTTCTTTAGTCAATACGTATACTTGAGCGCTGAACTCAGTATGCGGATTAACGGAAGCTGGTTTAGCCAATACTTGACCGCGTTCGATTTGGTTACGGTCAACACCGCGGAGCAATGCGCCGATGTTGTCGCCCGCTTGAGCGGAATCGAGCAATTTACGGAACATTTCAACGCCAGTAACGACGGATTTTTTCGTTTCTTCGTGGATACCCACGATTTCGATTTCGTCGCCGACTTTAACCGTACCGCGTTCAACACGACCCGTAGCAACTGTACCACGGCCAGTGATCGAGAATACGTCCTCGACAGGCATCAGGAACGGTTTGTCAACTGGACGTTCTGGCAACGGAATGTACTCGTCGATGATTTCGAACATTTCAACGATTTTCTTAGCCCAATCGCCTTCTGGGTTTTGCAGAGCTTCACGAGCGGAACCACGGATGATCGGAGTGTCGTCGCCTGGGAACTCATATTCGTTCAACAGGTCACGAACTTCCATCTCAACCAATTCGAGCAACTCTTCGTCTTCAACCATGTCGCATTTGTTCAGGAACACGACGATGTAAGGAACGCCTACGTTACGGGACAACAGGATGTGCTCGCGAGTTTGCGGCATTGGGCCGTCAGCTGCGGATACAACCAAGATTGCGCCGTCCATTTGAGCTGCGCCGGTGATCATGTTTTTAACATAGTCGGCGTGTCCTGGGCAGTCAACGTGTGCGTAGTGACGGTTGTTGGTTTCATACTCAACGTGTGCCGTCGAGATTGTGATACCGCGTTCGCGCTCTTCTGGAGCTTTGTCGATTTGGTCGAATGCTACAGCAGCACCGCCATATGTTTTGGACAATACAGTCGTGATGGCTGCAGTCAGAGTTGTTTTACCATGGTCGACGTGACCAATCGTACCGATATTAACGTGCGGTTTTGTACGTTCGTATTTAGCCTTTGCCATTTTAAACAGTTCCTCCTTAAAATATGGATTGTTATGTGTGACCGATCGGAAGAACGGGTCTCCCGACCAGCAAATACATTAAATTACTCTCCGCCTTTGTTCTTGGATACGATTTCTTCGGAGATACTTCTTGGAACTTCTTCATAGTGAGAAAGTTCCATCGAGAATACGCCGCGTCCTTGCGTACCGGAACGAAGAGTTGTCGAGTAACCGAACATTTCGGAGAGAGGCACTTTCGCACGGATAATTTGCGCTCCACCGCGAGAGTCCATACCTTCGATACGGCCACGGCGAGAGTTCAGCATACCCATAACGTCACCCATGTACTCCTCTGGCACCGTTACTTCGACTTTCATGATCGGCTCAAGCAGAACCGGTTGACACTTCTCTTTAGCCGCTTTCAGGGCCATAGAGCCGGCGATTTTAAACGCCATTTCACTGGAGTCGACATCATGGTAAGAACCGTCTACGATCGTGGCTTTAACGTCTACAAGCGGGAAGCCTGCGAGTACGCCATTCTTCATAGCTTCTTCAATACCTTGTTGTGCCGGAGCGATATACTCTCTAGGAACGGAACCACCGACGATTTTACTCTCGAATTGGTTACCAGTACCTGGTTCCAGCGGTTCGAATTCAACCCATACGTGACCGTATTGACCGCGGCCACCGGACTGACGAACGAATTTACCTTCGACGCGTGCAGGAGCTTTGAACGTTTCACGATAAGCAACTTGTGGTTTACCTACGTTCGTCTCAACTTTGAATTCGCGGCGCATCCGGTCGATGATGATATCAAGGTGAAGCTCACCCATACCAGCAAGGATCGTTTGTCCCGTTTCTTCATCCGTATGAGCACGAAGCGTTGGGTCTTCCTCCGTCAGTTTACCGAGAGCAACGCCCATTTTATCCTGGTCAGCTTTCGTCTTAGGTTCAACGGCGATTTCGATAACCGGATCAGGGAAGTTCATCGATTCAAGAATAACCGGTGCCTTCTCATCACACAGTGTATCACCTGTCCCCGTATCTTTCAAACCAACAGCTGCCGCGATATCACCGGAGTAAACTTCGGAGATCTCTTGACGGCTATTGGCGTGCATTTGCAGGATACGTCCGATCCGTTCGCGTTTGCCTTTCGTTGCATTCAACACATAGGAACCGGATTGCAAAATACCGGAGTATACGCGGAAGAACGTCAGCTTACCCACATAAGGGTCGGTCATGATTTTAAATGCAAGCGCCGAGAACGGCTCTTCATCGGAAGAGTGACGTTCCACTTCCGTACCGTCTTCCAAGTGACCTTGGATGCTTGGTACGTCAATTGGAGCTGGCAAGTAATCGATAACGGCATCCAGCATCAGCTGAACCCCTTTGTTACGGTAGGAAGATCCACAGATAACCGGGAAGATTTTCACTTCGACAACACCCTTACGGAGCGCTGCTTTCAGTTCTTCAACGGTGATTTCCTCACCTTCGAGGTATTTCATCGTCAAGTCTTCGTCCAGCTCAGCAACCTTCTCAACTAGTTCCGCACGAAGCTCTTCAACTTGTGCTACGAATTCAGAAGGAATTTCTGTTTCTTCGATATCCTGACCCAAATCATCTTTATACATAAACGCTTTTTGCGCAACGATATCGATAATCCCGACAAAGTCGTTTTCCGCACCGATCGGCAGTTGGATTGCAACTGCATTCGCTTGCAGACGCTCGCGCATATCTTTGACAACGTTCAGGTAATCAGCACCGATGATATCCATTTTGTTGACGTAAGCGATCCGTGGAACACCATAACGGTCAGCTTGTCTCCAAACGGTTTCAGACTGCGGTTCAACGCCTTCTTTAGCACTGAACACGCCTACAGCCCCGTCCAATACACGCAGGGAACGTTCGACTTCAACGGTGAAGTCGACGTGTCCCGGGGTATCGATGATATTTACGCGGTGACCTTTCCATTGAGCGGTCGTCGCAGCGGACGTAATCGTGATTCCGCGCTCTTGTTCTTGTTCCATCCAGTCCATTGTCGCAGCACCCTCGTGAACTTCCCCGATTTTGTGCGTACGGCCTGTGTAGAACAAGATCCGTTCCGTCGTGGTTGTCTTACCGGCGTCAATATGCGCCATAATCCCGATATTACGTGTATTTTTCAAGGAGAACTCTCTTGCCATGAATCTGTCTCCCTTCAAAATATAAATTTTGAAATACGGGCGTTATCCTACCAACGGTAGTGCGCGAACGCTTTGTTCGCTTCCGCCATCTTGTGCGTATCTTCGCGTTTCTTCACGGAAGCGCCTGTGTTGTTGGATGCATCGATGATCTCAGCAGCCAAACGTTCTTCCATCGTTTTCTCACCGCGGTTGCGGGAGTAGTTAACGAGCCAACGTAATCCCAAGGATGTACGTCTCTCTGGCTTAACCTCGATTGGAACCTGGTAGTTTGCGCCGCCGACACGACGAGCTTTAACTTCCAGTACAGGCATGATATTTTTGATCGCTGCTTCAAACACTTCCATAGGGTCATTCCCCGTACGTTCTTGAATGAGGTTGAACGCATTGTACAGAATGCTTTGAGCAACGCCGCGTTTACCGTCAAGCATGATGCGGTTGATCAAGCGAGTAACCAATTTGCTGTTATACACCGGATCTGGCAACACGTCTCTCTTCGTAACTGGACCTTTGCGTGGCATAGTTTGTTATCCCCCTTTCAACAATAATTAAAACCAAGTTGTAATTCAAAAAGTCGTCTTGCGATCACGAGGCAGGAACAGAGAAGCTTATTCGACATCGAATCTTGAATTCAGCCGGGCCTTCCGTTGCTCACGTAGATCTATCTACGCTCCGCTACTCAGTCCCTAGCTTCACCCAACCTTCTCGGTGCTCCAAACCCAACTTTTTGAACCTTCATTGAAATGCTAGTTCAGAAAGCCATCTTTCGATCGCGAATGATCTTAGGACTTCTTCGCTTTCGGACGTTTCGCGCCGTATTTGGAACGTGCTTGCATCCGATTGTTAACCCCAGCGGTATCCAAAGCTCCGCGTACGATATGGTAACGCACACCTGGAAGGTCTTTGACCCGGCCGCCACGAATCAGCACCACGCTGTGTTCTTGCAGGTTGTGACCGATCCCTGGAATGTAAGCCGTCACCTCTACACGGTTCGTCAAACGAACACGGGCATATTTACGAAGTGCGGAGTTCGGTTTCTTCGGAGTCATCGTACCTACACGAGTGCAGACACCGCGTTTTTGCGGAGAACTCAAATCCGTAGCCTCACGTTTCAGAGCATTAAAACCTCTTTGCAATGCTGGCGATTTGGATTTGTACACCTTATCTTGGCGTCCCTTACGTACTAATTGGTTAATAGTTGGCATGTTGTTGCCACCCCCTTCCTCAGAATTCATTTCACTTTACAAAGCTCTTGATTAAGCCCACAGACCCAGGCGGTTCATAAAAGAACAAAGGAAATGTTTTTGCCAAGGAGTCACCCTCATTAGCAAAAACATTTTCGATCAACTATGACTTTACAATCGCAGCCATCGCCGCTCCCACTTCAATCCCGCAAGCCTTGCCGAGATTGGCCATCGTATCCACATATGTGACTTTGACGGCGTGTTGGTTGCATAAAGCGACGACCCTTGATGTAAGACGCGGATCTGCATTCTCAGCAACGTAAACTTCCTCGGCCCGTCCAAGCTCGACCATTCGCATGGTTTGCTTGCTGCCGATCTTAACCGGTGCGTCCCGTAGTCCTTTATCATTAGACATCATGACGTCCTCCAAAGCACAGGGTTTATCCTTACTCACGCACTATGATATAGTATCACTCCGCTATAGCCGATGTCAAGCAAATTATTCAGCGGATTTCACCTAAGAAAACAGGCCGGCGCGCCCCGGAAACAACTTGCTTCAGGGCCGCGCCGGTAATAGCTTCGTTTAATTAGTTACTCTACGGAAACAGGCTCTAGGCTTTCTTCTGCTTTCTCGTCTTGCTCCGGTTCTTCAAATTGAATGCTGCGATAACGATTCATGCCGGTACCGGCCGGAATCAGCTTACCGATGATAACATTCTCTTTCAAACCGAGCAACTTATCGACTTTACCTTTGATGGCAGCGTCGGTAAGCACCCGCGTCGTTTCCTGGAAGGAAGCGGCGGACAGGAAGGAGTCGGTTTCCAGCGACGCTTTCGTAATCCCGAGCAGAACCGGTTTGGCAACCGCCGGCTCTTTCCCGGAGAGGATCGCGTCTTTGTTGGCGACTTCGTACTCGTGCAGGTCAACGAAAGAGCCTGGCAAGAGCGGCGTATCGCCGGCATCGACGATCCGGATCTTGCGCAGCATTTGGCGAATCATAACCTCAACGTGCTTATCGTTGATTTCTACGCCTTGGTTCCGGTATACGCGTTGTACTTCCTGCAGAATGTAGTTCTGTACGCCGCGGATCCCTTTGATGCGCAAAATTTCTTTCGGGTCGATCGAACCATCCGTCAACTCGTCGCCAGCTTCGATTTCATCGCCTTCGCTGACGCGCAAACGAGAACCGTAAGTGACGGAGTAAACCTTCGTTTCTGCTTCGCCTTGAACCTCGATTTCGCGGCGGTCCTTGGCTTCACGGATCTCCTTGATCACGCCGTCGATCTCACTGATCGTTGCTTGACCTTTCGGATTCCGAGCTTCGAACAACTCCTGAATCCGCGGAAGACCTTGGGTAATATCGTCACCCGCAACGCCCCCGGTATGGAACGTACGCATGGTGAGCTGTGTCCCTGGTTCACCGATCGATTGAGCCGCGATGATCCCGACAGCTTCCCCGATTTCCACGTGTTTCCCGGTGGCCAGGTTGCGTCCGTAGCACTTCTTGCACACGCCATGACGGGCACGGCAGCTGAGCACGGAACGGATCTGCAGCTTAGCAATGCCTGCATTTACGATTTCATGCGCTTTATCGGAGTCGATCAATTCATTGCGATGAATGATGATCTCACCCGTTTTCGGATGCTTGATCGTTTCAAACGAGTAGCGGCCTTCGATCCGGTCGTACAGGTCCTCGATGACTTCTTTACCATCTTGAATCACGCTAACGGTAAAGCCTTTATCCGTACCGCAATCTTCTTCGCGAACGATAACGTCCTGGGCCACGTCGACAAGTCGGCGTGTCAAGTAACCGGAGTCGGCAGTCCGCAGCGCGGTATCGGCCAAACCTTTACGCGCACCGTGCGTCGACAAGAAGTACTCGAGGACGGTCAGGCCTTCGCGGAAGTTCGATTTAATTGGGAGCTCGATGATCCGACCCGCCGGGTTGGCCATCAGACCCCGCATACCGCCCAGCTGGGTGATCTGCGATTTGTTACCGCGTGCCTTGGAGTCAACCATGAGCATGATGGAATTGTAGCGATCCATCGATTTCATGAGCACTTCGGTGATTTGATCCTTACATTTAGACCAGATATCAATAACGCGGTCATACCGTTCTTCGTTGGTGATCAAACCGCGACGGTATTGGTTCGTTACAACACGGACTTTCTCATCGGAATCACGCAGGATTTCCTGCTTCTCCTGAGGCACGATAACGTCCGCCACCGCGATACTTACACCCGCACGAGTCGAGTAAGTAAAACCGGTTTGCTTGATTCTGTCCAGTATGACGGAGGTTTCCGTCGTATGGTAGATTTCGAAGCAGCGGCCGATAATTTCGCCGAGGTATTCCTTGCCGACACCGCCTGCTAGCGGAGCAGCCATGATACGTTCCAGAACATTGGCGCCTTTATCATGGATAAAGTAATGATCCGGCGTTCCTTGGAACAAGTTCACCCGAGTTGCTTCGTTGATATATGGGAAACTAGCCGGGAAAATCTCATTGAAAATGATTTTACCCACGGTCGTGATCAGCAAAGCATTTTGCTGTGCTTCCGTAAAGCTGGTTTTGCCCAACGCTTTAGTTGGAATCGCTACCCGCGCATGCAGAGAAGCCGTTCCGCGTTGATAAGCCGATACCGCTTCGTTAATCGAAGACAGAATCATGCCGGCGCCTTTGGCTTCCTTGTTATCCATCGTCAGATAGTAGGAGCCGAGGACCATGTCCTGCGAAGGCGTAACGACAGGTTTACCGTCTTTCGGGTTCAAAATGTTGCCCGATGCCAGCATCAAGATACGAGCTTCCGCTTGAGCTTCCGCAGACAACGGCACGTGAACAGCCATTTGGTCACCGTCGAAGTCGGCATTGTACGCCGTACAAACGAGCGGATGCAGACGGATGGCACGGCCCTCAACCAGAATCGGTTCGAACGCCTGGATACCGAGACGGTGAAGCGTAGGTGCGCGGTTCAAGAGAACCGGATGCTCCTTAATGACTTCTTCGAGCACGTCCCAAACTTCCGGACTGACACGTTCAACTTTGCGTTTTGCGCTCTTGATGTTATGGGCCAAACCTTTGTTAACCAGCTCTTTCATGACGAAAGGCTTGAACAACTCCAGCGCCATTTCCTTCGGCAAACCGCATTGGTACATTTTCAGATACGGGCCTACAACGATAACAGAACGACCGGAGTAGTCAACCCGTTTCCCGAGCAGGTTCTGCCGGAACCGACCTTGTTTCCCTTTGAGCATATGGCTCAGGGATTTCAAGGGACGGTTGCCCGGACCTGTAACTGGACGCCCGCGGCGACCGTTGTCGATCAGAGCGTCAACAGCTTCCTGCAACATGCGTTTCTCGTTTTGAACAATGATGTCCGGCGCGCCCAGGTCAAGCAGACGTTTCAACCGGTTGTTCCGGTTGATGACGCGGCGATACAAATCGTTCAAGTCGGACGTTGCAAAACGGCCGCCATCGAGCTGAACCATCGGGCGCAGTTCCGGCGGAATCACCGGAAGCACGTCGAGGATCATCCACTCCGGCTCATTGCCGGAGCTTTTGAACGCTTCGATGACTTCTAAACGTTTGATTGCACGGTTACGGCGTTGACCTTGGGCCGTGCGTAATTCTTCCTTCAGAAAATCAAGTTCTTTGTCGATATCGAGATCCTGGAGCAGCTTCTTCACCGCTTCCGCACCCATGCCGGCTTGGAATCCGTAGCCGTATTTCTCGCGGTAGCTGCGGTATTCTTTCTCGGACAATAGTTGTTTTTTCTCCAACGGCGTTTCGCCTGGATCCGTTACGACATAAGATGCAAAATAAATGATCTCTTCCAAGGAACGCGGAGACATGTCGAGCGCAAGGCCCATCCGGCTCGGGATCCCTTTGAAGTACCAAATATGAGACACCGGCGCTGCCAGTTCGATATGCCCCATCCGTTCGCGGCGCACTTTAGCGCGAGTAACCTCAACGCCGCAGCGGTCGCAGACGACGCCTTTGTAGCGAACGCGTTTATATTTACCGCAATGACATTCCCAGTCTTTGGTTGGGCCAAAAATCTTTTCGCAGAACAGCCCTTCCTTCTCTGGTTTCAACGTACGGTAGTTGATCGTTTCCGGTTTCTTCACTTCTCCGCGGGACCAAGAACGAATTTTATCTGGGGAAGCAAGCCCAATTTTCATAAACTCGAAGTTGTTGACGTCCAACAAGGAGCATCCCTCCTTAACCAAGTCCTGATTTGACTGTATAACGCTCTATTCTACGCCGACTTCTGCGCCTTCCAGATTGAGACTAAGCTTGTCGCCCGACGCATCGTCCTCGTCGTCGATCTCTTTCATCTCGATCTCTTCTTCGTTCTCGGTCAGGATCTTGACGTCCATACCTAAGCTTTGCAGCTCCTTGATCAAGACCTTAAACGATTCAGGCACGCCCGGTTCAGGCACGTTTTCTCCTTTGACGATGGATTCGTAGGTTTTCACCCGGCCCACCACGTCGTCCGATTTGACGGTAAGAATCTCTTGCAGCGTATAAGCGGCGCCATAAGCTTCCAGCGCCCACACTTCCATCTCCCCGAAACGCTGACCGCCGAACTGAGCTTTACCACCCAGCGGCTGCTGCGTAACGAGCGAGTAAGGACCTGTCGAACGAGCATGGATTTTATCGTCAACCATGTGTGCGAGTTTAATCATGTGCATGACGCCGACGGTGACTTCGCGTTCAAACGGTTCGCCTGTCCGGCCGTCGTATAGGATCGTTTTACCGTTACGTTGCATACCGGCTTCTTCCATCGTGTCAAACACATCTTCTTCGTTCGCTCCGTCGAATACCGGCGTAGCTACGTGAATACCCATTTGCAATGCAGCCATACCCAGGTGGATTTCCAGCACCTGCCCAATGTTCATCCGCGAAGGTACGCCCAGCGGATTCAGGACAACCTGTACCGGTGTTCCATCCGGCATGAACGGCATATCTTCTTCCGGCAAAATACGAGCCACGACCCCTTTGTTACCATGGCGTCCGGCCATTTTATCGCCTTCGGAGATTTTCCGTTTTTGCGCAATGTATACGCGAACGAGTTGATTCACGCCCGGCGGCAATTCATCACCGTTATCGCGGGTGAACACCTTCACATCGACGACAATCCCGTCCGTACCGTGCGGCACTCGCAGAGAAGTATCGCGGACTTCGCGAGCCTTCTCCCCGAAGATCGCGTGCAACAGGCGTTCTTCTGCCGTCAGTTCGGTTACGCCCTTCGGCGTCACTTTCCCGACCAGGATATCGCCAGCGGCAATTTCTGCGCCGACGCGGATAATCCCGCGTTCATCCAGGTTACGCAACGCTTCTTCGCCGACATTCGGAATGTCGCGGGTAATTTCTTCCGGCCCCAGCTTCGTATCGCGGGCTTCGGATTCGTATTCCTCGATGTGGATCGAAGTGTATACATCCTCCTTCACCAACTTCTCACTAAGCAGGATCGCATCCTCGTAGTTGTAGCCTTCCCAAGTCATGAAGGCAACGACTACGTTACGGCCGAGTGCCAATTCACCCATTTCGGTCGAAGGACCATCCGCCAGGATGTCACCTTTCTTGATGACTTCTCCCCGCTTCACAATCGGACGTTGGTTAATGCAGGTTCCTTGGTTAGAACGCATAAATTTGTGTAATTTATGTTTAACAAGGTCGCCTTTGACTTCCTTGCCATCCACGACTTCAACGCGGCGCAGCCAAATTTCGTTAGCCGCCGAACGCTCGATGATCCCATCATATTTCGACACAATGCAGACACCAGAGTCTTTGGCCGATTTATGTTCCATCCCGGTTCCGACGAGCGGAGCCTTCGGAATGAGCAACGGTACCGCTTGACGCTGCATGTTCGAACCCATAAGCGCACGGTTCGAGTCGTCATTTTCCAAGAACGGAATCAGCGCCGTCGCGACGGATACGACCTGTTTCGGCGAAATATCCATGTAATCTACACGGCTGCTCGGCATGGTCAAGATGTTATCCGACTGTTTGTTGTAACGAACGATAACCGATTCGTCTTCGAACTTGTTATCTTCGGTCAACTTCGCATTGGCCTGGGCAATGATATAGTTATCTTCCTCATCTGCCGTCAGGTAAGCGACTTGATCGGTAACGACTCCTGTCTTCGGATCAACCCAACGATACGGAGCTTCAATAAAGCCGTACTCGTTAATTCTCGCAAACGTCGACAAGGAGTTAATCAAACCGATGTTCGGACCTTCCGGCGTTTCGATCGGACACATCCGTCCATAGTGGGACGGGTGAACGTCACGGACTTCCATGCCGGCGCGTTCCCGAGTCAAACCACCAGGACCCAGTGCGGACAAACGGCGTTTGTGAGTCAACTCAGCAAGCGGGTTCGTTTGGTCCATGAACTGCGACAATTGCGAGCTGCCGAAGAACTCTTTAATCGATGCGATGACCGGACGAATGTTGATCAAAGCTTGCGGCGTGATCACATTAGCGTCTTGAATCGACATTCTTTCGCGCACGACGCGTTCCATCCGGGACAAGCCAATGCGGAATTGGTTCTGCAGGAGCTCACCGACCGAACGCAAACGGCGGTTGCCAAGATGGTCGATATCGTCCGTGCTGCCGATGCCGTGCAGTAAATTGATAAAATAGCTGATTGAAGAAATAATATCAGCAGGAGTGATATGCTTCACCGATTTATCGATGTTGCGATTCGCGATCACCTTAACCACTTTACCGTCTTCAATCGGCGAGAATACGTCGATGGTTTGCAGAGGTACATCATCTGCATCAAGCACACCGCCGGCAACATGGTAATTCTTGAAACCAACGTTGTTCTCAAGATGCGGCAAAATCTCGTCCAACAGACGACGATCCACCATTTGGCCGGCTTCGGCAATGATTTCACCCGTGTTCGTATCGATCAACGACTCAGCGAGACGTTGGTTGAACAAACGGTTTTTGATATGCAGCTTTTTATTGATTTTGTAACGACCGACATTGGCCAGATCGTAACGTTTTGGATCGAAGAAGCGGGCCACGAGCAAGCTCTTCGCATTTTCTAGTGTCGGCGGCTCGCCTGGACGCAGACGTTCGTAAATCTCGATCAGCGCTTTCTCCGTCGAATCCGTATTGTCCTTGTCAAGCGTATTGCGGATATATTCGTCGTTGCCGAGCAACTCCAAAATTTCCGCATCGGTTCCGAAACCAAGCGCACGAAGCAACACGGTCACCGGAATTTTACGAGTACGATCGATCCGCACGTAAATAATATCCTTCGCATCCGTCTCCAATTCGAGCCAAGCGCCGCGGTTCGGAATAACGGTTGCGGTATACATTTTCTTACCGTTCTTATCCACTTTCGTGCTGAAATAGACGCTAGGAGAGCGAACCAACTGGCTGACAATAACCCGTTCCGCACCGTTAATAATGAACGTGCCGGTTTCGGTCATCAGCGGGAAATCTCCCATGAATACTTCCTGCTCTTTGACTTCGCCGGTTTCCTTATTAATAAGCCGGACTTTTACCCGAAGCGGCGCCGCATAGGTAACGTCGCGTTCCTTCGCGTCATCCACCGTATACTTCGGTTCGCCCAGGCTGTAATCGATAAACTCCAACACCAGATTCCCGGTGAAATCCTGAATCGGCGAGATATCTTGGAACATTTCCCGAAGGCCTTCTTCCAAGAACCACTCATAGGATTTCTGCTGGATTTCGATCAGGTTCGGTACTTCGAGTATCTCGTTAATTCGCGCATAACTACGCCGAGTGCGTCGACCATATTGAACAAGATGTCCTGCCAACTTAAACTCACCCCTCATGTCTACTCACTTTAAAAATACATTGCGAACCCGTGTTTGTGCCCTTATAATAGGACCATACGGATTCATCCACAAATAAAGAAAAGCCCTTATCGAATGCTTTCGAAAAAAGAGCATCATTTATCCGTGTCTGTTTCTGCTCTGATGTCCCCGTATTTATTAGTTTATCCAAAATGTGCATATTATACGTAAAACAACACATTTTTATGCATTGTTTTCGCAAAGCTATTGACATTTCACCAAACTAAAGCCACCGAGGGCATCCTAATGCTGACATTTTATAATAATAACATATCGATTTTGTCAAGTCAACCTTAATTCCATCTCAGGCTTTGACCGCTTTAAAGATGCGGTACCCCTTCTCCTTCGTCACTTCCTCCACCCGTGCAAAAAGAGTCTCCAACTTCTCCTTCGCCGATGGTGCACCTTGCTTCTTCTGAATAACTACCCATAGGGATCCGCCTGAACGCAAGCGTTCAAAGGCACCTTCAAAGATCGCATGAACCGTGGCTTTGCCGGCGCGAATCGGTGGATTGGTCAGCACAACGTCAAATTGCCGGTTTCCTACGGCCGAGAACAAATCGCTTTCCGTAATCGTCACGTTGTTCACGCCATTGGCAGCCGCATTTTCCTTGGCCAATTCCACGGCACGTGAGTTCACGTCGATCATCATCACATGCCCCCGGTTAGCCAGCTTGGCAGCCGCAAGTCCAATCGGTCCGTAACCACAGCCAACATCAAGCACTTCGGAATCTTCCGGAATGTCCATCGATTCGATCAATGTACGGCTTCCGAAATCAACGCCCCCTTTGGCAAATACGCCCGCATCACTCACAAAGCGAAAGGTTTGTCCCCTCAACTTAGCGTCCCAAGTCTTACGATCATGAGCTGCGGTCGGCTTGTTGGAGTAGTAGTGATCTGACATGATTACGTGTTCCCTCCATTATTTCTTAGGATCAATTCACGGTCCGTCCCCTATTATATCCATTCCTGCTCCCTCAAATAAGAGGGTGATAGGCAACAAACCCCTTGAATCAAGTTCAAGGGGTTTGTTATAGGAGAAGTAGTGATTACTTCACTTCTACAGTTGCGCCTGCTTCTTCCAATTTGGCTTTAACGCCGTCTGCTTCTTCTTTACCCACTTTTTCTTTCAGTGGTTTTGGTGCGTTGTCAACCAAGTCTTTTGCTTCTTTCAAGCCGAGGCCTGTGATTTCACGAACCACTTTGATAACGTTGATTTTGGAAGCACCAGCGTTAGTCAGGATTACGTCGAATTCAGTTTGCTCTTCAGCTGCTGCAGCACCGCCGCCGCCGCCAGCTACAACAACCGGAGCTGCTGCAGTTACGCCGAATTCTTCTTCGATTGCTTTAACGAGATCGTTCAGTTCAAGAACGGTCATACCTTTGATTGCTTCCAAGATTGCTTCTTTACTCATGGTAGAACCTCCATTATATAATAGTTTATTTTTTGCGAATCAGATGACTTGCTTTCGCAAGGCTAACTTACGCGCTTGCTTCTTCTTTCTCGGCGACGGCTTTGACAGCCAGTGCGAAGTTGCGCACCGGTGCTTGAAGCACGCTGAGGAGCATCGAAAGGAGACCTTCGCGGGACGGAAGATCCGCCAGCGCTTTGATTTGGTCGACGCCAACAACACGGCCTTCAACCACGCCACCTTTCACTTTCAGGGCATCGTTCTTCTTGGCGAAATCGCTCAAGATTTTAGCTGGAGCCACTGCATCTTCTGCACTGAACGCGATGGCCGTAGGACCGGTCAACACTTCGTCCAGCTCAGTCAATTCCGCAGCAGCTGTTGCGCGGCGAACGAGCGTGTTCTTAAGCACTTGGAATTCCACGCCAGCTTCACGAAGCTGTTTGCGGAGTTCAGTAACTTGAGCAACATTCAATCCGCGATAGTCCGCAACGACGGTCGTTGCGCTTTCGCGCAATTTAGACGTTACAGCGTCAACGGCTTCTTGTTTTGCTTGAATGACATTTGCGTTTGCCAAACTGCACACCTCCTATTAGATTCATGAGCCTCTTGCTACTTCCGCAAGGCATTGAAAAAAGCCTCCGCAGAATCACGAAGGCTTGATGGATCATCTGCACACAGCAACGCTGTATCCATTGACGTTCTATCACAACACCTCGGTAGGGAATTAAGCCTTACGGCACCTACTGTCTACGGTAAGCATATTCTTATTTAAGTCTCACATAAAACAACTGTTTCAGTATACCAAGGGCGACACTAGTGTGTCAATCCCCGATCCGCAAAGTGCGGGAGGTATTATCTGTAAACGGCCGTATTCACGCGAGCGCTTGGGCCCATGGTCGAAGAAATCGCGATATTCTTCAAGTAAACGCCCTTAGCAGCAGCCGGTTTAGCCCGGTTCAATGCGTCGATGAGAGCTTTGAGGTTCTCATTCAATTGTTCGGAAGTAAACGATACTTTACCGATCGGCGCATGAATTTGGCCCGCTTTGTCCAGACGGTACTCGATTTTACCCGCTTTGATTTCTTGAACGGCTTTAGCTACGTCAAACGTAACTGTGCCTGCTTTCGGGTTAGGCATAAGGCCTTTACCGCCGAGCAGACGGCCAAGTTTACCAACTTCGCTCATCATGTCCGGTGTAGCCACGCAGACATCGAACTCGAACCAGCCTTGTTGGATTTTGTTGATCATGTCTTGATCGCCGACGAAATCTGCTCCGGCCGCTTCCGCTTCCTTTGCTTTGTCGCCTTTGGCGAACACCAATACGCGTTGGGTTTTGCCCGTGCCATGCGGCAGAACAACGACACCACGAACGGCTTGGTCTTGTTTACGAGGGTCTACGCCCAAGCGAACTGCAGCTTCAACGGTTTCGTCGAATTTAGCAGTCGCTGCCTTTTTCACCAGTTCAACGGCTTCAGAAGGCTCATATGTCGCTTCGCTGTCAATCAGCTTAGCGGCTTCCAGGTATTTCTTACCGTGTTTAGCCATGAATTCGTCCTCCTTTGTGGTATTAGCGGAAACTCCTCCCACTTGAGAATGGAGTTTGACCTCCATTCGAGGATCCAAGATTAGTCTTGAATCGTGATGCCCATGCTGCGAGCGGTACCTTCAACCATACGCATAGCCGCTTCAACGGATGCTGCGTTCAGGTCAGGCATTTTTTGCTCCGCGATTTGACGAACGGTGTCGCGTTTCACGGTAGCCACTTTCTTCTTGTTCGGTTCGCCGGAACCCTTCTCGATCTTCGCTGCAACGCGAAGCAGAACGGCTGCCGGAGGAGTTTTGGTGATGAAAGTAAAAGAACGGTCTTCAAACACCGAAATTTCAACCGGAATGATCAAACCTGCTTGATCGGCGGTACGTGCGTTAAACTCCTTACAGAATGCCATGATGTTGACACCTGCTTGACCCAACGCCGGACCTACCGGAGGTGCAGGGTTCGCTTTACCTGCAGGAATTTGCAGTTTTACCACTTTAATAACTTTTTTCGCCATGTAAAACACCTCCTTGCCCTAATTGTGGTAGACGGAACTGATACCAGCCCCTCCCACTTTGAAACCCTAAGAAACCTTATATCTTCTCCACTTGAGTGTAATCCAGTTCAAGCGGGGTTTCTCGTCCAAACATGTTGACGTGAACCTTGACCTTGCTTTTCTCGGTAAGAATCTCTTCCACCGAGCCAACAAAATTGGCAAACGGACCAACCTTGATGCGCACGGATTCTTTGAGCTCGAATTCGATGACCGGCTTCGGCTCCTCCATCCCCATATGCGCCAAGATCTGTTCCACTTCTTCAGGGAGCAGCGGCGTAGGTTTGGAACCAGAACCCGTAGAGCCAACAAACCCGGTGACTCCCGGCGTGTTGCGAACAACATACCAAGAATCGTCGGTTTGGATCATTTCCACCAAGACATACCCGGGGTAAACTTTACGCATGACGGTCTTCTTCTTCCCGTCTTTGTTTACCACTTCTTCTTCCATCGGAACAAGAACGCGGAATATCTTGTCTTCCATGCCCATAGACTCGACGCGTTTTTCTAAATTGGCTTTGACTTTGTTCTCATACCCGGAATAGGTATGAACGACATACCATCTTTTTTCCATATCAAGCCACCTAGGGACCCTTCTTAAATTATCGCTTCGATCACAGCAGAGATGCCGATGTCCAGAACCCAAAAATAAATCGCGACAACGGTAATTGTACCGAGCACAATCAGCGTATAATTAGTCAGCTCTTTACGATTAGGCCAGCGAACCTTTTTAAGCTCAGCCCAGCTCTCAGAGAAAAAAGAAAACAACGACTTAAAACTACGTTTCATGCGCGACTACACCTCCAAAGACTATCTGGTTTCGCGATGAGGAACTTGCTCGTTACAGAACTTGCAAAATTTCTTCATCTCCATGCGGTCGGGGTGGTTACGCTTGTTTTTCGTTGTCGTGTAGTTTCTTTGTTTGCAATTCGTACAAGCCAACGTAATTATTACCCGCATGATGTGCACCTCCCGAAGACATTCTAAATGAGCTGTCTCTATATTGACCTAAATCAAATGTTTGTCACCTAAAAAAGGGAAACACAAAATTAGGCCTACCTAAAACACTTTATCACATGGCACTACCCGTGTCAACGAGACATCAAGCCAACCTCTTCGATTATTTATAGTATAGCTCACGAATTTGGAAGATAAACCCTTGAGAGAGAAATCCGTAGGGGAAACGCTGAAGAGAAGCAGGGGAGAAGAAACGGGATTCGGTCAGTAAATCCGCTTAGTTGCGGCCGTTCTGAATCTTTGGAGTGTCGATATTTTGTGGTAAAAAAAGGGCCTCCTGCAACCAGGCAACCCTTGAGTCTACTTGTTTATGTAAGACCTAATTAAAATGAAAATAAGTTCAAATGCTGCCGTCGCGCACTTCCAGATAACGTTCCAGCTTACGCTTTACGCGCTGCAGGGCATTATCGATCGATTTAACGTGGCGATTCAAATCCACTGCGATTTCCTGATAGGATCTACCGTCCAAATACAGCATCAGCACTTTACGCTCCAGATCACTGAGAATTTCGGACATCTTGTCCTCTAGGCCGGTAAACTCTTCTTGATTAATGATCAACTCTTCCGGGTCACTCACCTGAGTGCCGCAAATGACGTCGAGTAACGTCCGATCCGATTCCTCATCGTAGATCGGCTTGTCCAATGAAACGTACGAGTTGAGTGGAATATGCTTCTGCCTCGTTGCCGTCTTAATCGCGGTGATAATTTGGCGCGTGATGCACAACTCCGCGAACGCTTTGAAAGAAGCGAGCTTATCCCCCCGAAAGTCCCGGATCGATTTGTAGAGTCCGATCATACCTTCCTGGATGATGTCTTCGCGATCGGCGCCGATGAGAAAATAAGACCTAGCCTTGGCGCGCACGAAGCTCCGATACTTGTTAATCAAGTACTCCAACGCTTCACTGTCGCCTTCCCGAACCGCCTCGACAATGTCTTCGTCACTTTGGATCTCATAGTCAAACCTTACCCATGTTTCGAGTTTGACACTCACCACAAATCCCTCCGGCCGCAACGCACGGTTCCCCGTCACTCATTCAAGTAATACGAACAGTATATATGAAGGTGCATATTAGCGTCAACCGCAAAAGTACCAAAAGATGTAAAGTCGAACTTTGTCAAGGGCATTTGGTAGCAGAACTTGAGAATGCCCTTTCATTCCCTGCGCCATCGTTCGAACAGCTTACGCTGCTCTGGCGTCAGCTTGGCATCTAGTGTATTGCGGCTAGAATTCGCGCTGCGCTCGGCGATTTTAGCCTGGATTTCCTTCTCGCTTTGCTCCACTTGGATTAAGAGTTCTCGAGCCGATACCCGCAACGCCCCCTGACCAAAAATCACGTGTTGCTCTACCATATCGCTCGTTGCAACATAAATCTGCCGACGACGGTGCTTGAGCTCACCGACCAGCCGTTCTATACATTCGTCCGCTGTTTCCTTCTCCTTCGTAAAATACATCTCTACCTTGTTTTGGGAATAGGCCTTCCCAAGCCCCGGAACCCGATAAGCATCAAAAACGACGATCACCTTTCTTCCAGAAAAGGCTTGATAATCGGCGAGCCGCTCAAGCAATCTGTCCCTTGCGGCCTGCAGGTCCCGTTTGGACAGTTCGGCCAGTTCAGCCCACCCGCCGATCATGTTGTATCCGTCAACCAATAGCACATCGCGCAAATCGCGCATGGCCTTTATCCTTCAGCGCGTCGTCTGCGCAACACTTCGTACATGATAACCCCGGCGGCGACGGAGGCATTCAGGGAGTTAAGACGACCGTTCATCGGGAGCTTGACCAGAACGTCGCAAGTTTCCCGAACCAGCCGTCCCATGCCTTTGTTCTCATTGCCGATGACGATCGCCACCGGTCCGGTCAGCACGTTGCCGCTGCGATACATCTCTTCTTTTGCACCTACGTCCGTACCGACGATCCATACGCCCGCTTCCTTCAGTTGCTCCATCGTCTGCACCAGATTCGTCACCCGAGCGACGGGGATGTACTCCACGGCACCGGCCGAGGTTTTGGACACGGTAGCCGTCACTGCTGCCGAGCGGCGTTTAGGGATGATCACCCCATGCACCCCCGTGCATTCGGCCGTCCGCAAAATCGAACCGAGGTTGTGCGGATCCTCGATCTCGTCCAGAATCAGCAAGAACGGGTCTTCGCCGCGTTCCTGCGCGCGGGCCAATAAATCCTCCACCTCCGCGTAGGCATACGGGGCAACCTGGGCAACTACGCCCTGATGCTGCAGGCCGGGTGCCATTTGGTCCAGCTTGCGTTTGTCCACAAACTGCACGATGATGCCGTGTTTTTTGGCTTCAGCCACGATGGGCTGGGTCAGATGCTTTTGGGCGCCTTCGGCCACCCATATTTTATTGATCGTGCGGCCGGCATGCAGCGCTTCGAGCAGCGAATGTTTGCCGCCGATCCATTCTTGTTCCTCCATCGGAATCCTCCTATGCAATGGTGACGCGTCATTAACCGCGGTCCCGATAATTCTCCAAATCAGCGAATCCTTGGGCGATCAACCTGCGAAGGCGGTCATGCGCTCCAGTGTAATACAGGTACCCCACCAAGCTCTCAAAAGCGGTGGCGAGGCGATAATCCAGCACGTTGGCGTTCTTAGGCACCGTGCCGGACTTGGCGTTGCGCCCTTGGCGGACAACGTCCTTCTCTTCTTCGGTGAGCAGCGGCTCGATCAACTCCAGCAGCCGCGCCTGCGCCTTGGCCGAGACGTACTTCGTCGACTGGCCATGCAGATGGTGGGGCCGCAAATTCGGGCGGGCCATCACATGCTGGCGGACGGCGACCTCATAGACGGCGTCGCCGATGTAGGCGAGGGCCAGCGGCGGCAGCAGCCGGGCGGGCTTGGCGGGCGGGTCGGGGAACCAGAGCGCGGCGGATGTGCCGAGCTCTGAGGCTGCGGCCCCGCCTTCAGGAGCAAGGGGCGGCAGCGCGGCGGCGTTTTGGGACGTCGCGGTCTCTTCGCCGGGAGCCGTCTGCCCTGGCTGCGGCCCGGTCAGCGCCCCTTGCCCTGCGCCTGGCCCGTGCGGCCCGCTCATTTGCGCCGCCATCTCATGCCCTGCGGCGTGTCCTCGAGCACGATGCCCCGAGCGTCCAGCAGGTCGCGGATTTCGTCCGCACGGGTCCAGTTCTTGGCCTTCCTTGCTTCGGCCCGCTCCGCGATCAGCGCTTCGATCTCTTCGCCGGGCAGTTCAGTCTCCGGCGGCAATGCGATGCGCAGTACGCCGTTCATCTCCTCGAACAGCTTCAGCGCCGCTTCAAGATCCCCGCGGCCGGCGACCGGCTGCTGCAGCAGCGTATTGACCTCGCTCACCCATTCGAACACCGCCGTAATTGCGTCCGGCGTGTTGAAGTCATCTTGCATTTTGGCGTGGAACAAAGCGCGGACCGCCTTCAGCTTCTCGGCCCAATCTGGCGTGACCTGCGTATCTCCGCCTTGTGGCGCCGCATTCATCCGATGACGAAGATTGTTTGCGGCATTGCTGATCCGCTCTACACTGCGTTCCGCCTGCTGCATCGTATCTTCAGAGAAGTTCAGCGGATTGCGATAATGGGTCGACAGCATGAAGTAACGGATGGCTTCCCGCTTGTATAGCGAGCGCAAATCCTTGACAAGTACGCCATTGCCAAGCGATTTGGACATCTTCTCCCCGTCTATGTTGATATATCCGTTATGCATCCAGTAATTCGCCAACGGCTTGCCGGTGGCGGCCTCCGACTGCGCTACCTCGCACTCGTGGTGAGGGAACTGCAGGTCCTGACCCCCGCCGTGGATATCCAGCGTATCGCCCAGTAATTGCCGGGACATTGCCGAGCATTCAATATGCCAGCCGGGGCGACCCTCGCCCCATGGACTACTCCAGTGAATTTCGCCGGGCTTGGCCGCTTTCCATAGCACGAAATCCTCCGGATTTTCCTTGCGATCGTCCACGTCAATGCGGATACCGAACTGCAGCTCGCCGATATTTTGTCCGGACAACTTGCCGTATTCCGGGAATTTGTTCGTACGATAGAACACGTCCCCGCCGCTTTCGTAAGCAAATCCCTTTTGTTCCAGGTCGCGGATAAAATCGATGATCACTTCCATGTTCTCCGTGACCCGCGGATTGGCTGTGGCGCGCGGAATCCCGAGACCATCCAAATCCTCGTAGTAGGCCTCAATGAACATCTCAGCCACTTCGGGTACGGTCAGGTTCATTTCTTCCGCTTTGCGAATCAGTTTATCGTCCACATCTGTAAAGTTTACGACGTAATTCACATCATATTGTTGATTCTCCAGGTAACTGCGCACCACGTCAAAAAAGATCATCGGCCGCGCGTTCCCAATATGAATATAACCGTAGACGGTAGGTCCGCAAACATACATCTTCACTTTTCCGGGCGTCAGGCTGACGAACTCTTCCTTGGCGCGGGTTAAGGTGTTATAAATCTGCAATCCCATACTGCACTTTCCTTCCTTGTAAGGTAGTTTTCAAATTGGCTTCCCATCACGAAGTATTTCAAGGGAGTGGACTCGGCGTCGAATCTTGAACTCAGTCGGTCGCTCCGTTGCTCACGTAGGCCTCCCTACGCTCCGCTACTCCCTCTCTCCTTCATCCAACCTTCTTGGTGCTGATAACCCCATTTGAAACCTTGATTTATCTAAGGTAGTTTTCAAATCGGCTTCCCATCACGAAGTATTTCAAGGGAGCGGACTCGGCGTCGAATCTTGAACTCAGTCGGTCGCTCCGTTGCTCACGTAGGCCTCCCTACGCTCCGCTACTCCCTCTCTCCTTCATCCAACCTTCTTGGTGCTGATAACCCCATTTGAAAACCTTGATTTATCTGAGGTCGTTTTCAAATTGGCTTCCCATCACGAAGTATTTCAAGGGAGTGGACTCGGCGTCGAATCTTGAACTCAGTCGGTCGCTCCGTTGCTCCCTCGATTCTTGAATTCATTCGGTCGCTATCGACCGCTAACGGACCTCAGAGACGCTATTCTCCCATTTCCCGGGGATTTCCCGATTTAACGGACTCCATTGACCCTATTTCGCCCAATTCACATGCTAAGTCGCTGATCCAGGGCAAATAACGTCACCTCAGTCCGTTACAATGGAGACCGCTGGTATTCCATCACATTAACGTCTCTGGAGTCCGTTATACTCGGAAACCACGATCGCATAACCGACAATATCAAGGGACCTCAAGTTCCGCTGTCCCGCCGGTCGTCCAGACCCCTCGCATAAAAGATTTTCGCCTAGCAGTAGCTCACAGCTCACTCGGCTGCTTATCGCGAAGCTGCCCCCTGAGCTCGAGGACCTCGCCTCGCAGTTGTTCGATCTCGCGCTGCATCTCGCGCATCGCGTCAACCATCGGATCGGGCAGTTGATGGCTGAGGCGGTCCAGGCGTTTTCCGTCCTGGCGAACCACTTTGCCCGGGATGCCAACCACGGTGCTGCCGGTAGGCACCTCTTTCAGGACAACCGAGTTTGCTCCGATGTTCGCTTGGTCTCCGATCTTAAACGAACCAAGCACCTTTGCCCCCGACCCGATAACGACATTGTTGCCGACGGTCGGGTGGCGCTTGCCCTTTTCCTTACCGCTGCCGCCCAATGTGACTCCCTGATAGATAACCACATCGTCCCCGATTTCGCAAGTTTCCCCAATCACAACGCCCATCCCGTGGTCGATGAACAGCCGATTGCCGATCCGCGCTCCCGGATGGATCTCGATGCCGGTGAAAAACCGGCTGATCTGCGAAATCGTACGTGCAGCGGTATACCAGCGGCGGCGGTAAAAAAAGTGCGCAATCCGGTGACTCCAAATCGCATGCAGACCGGAATAGGTAAAGATCACTTCGAACCAGCTTCGTGCTGCCGGGTCGTTGTCGAACACCGCCTGGATATCGGATCGGATTCTTTTGAACATAGTTTCCCCCCACCTTCTATTCCTATCGCATACGGACAGATCCAATCAAAAAAGGCGCCCCTGCAGCTTTCGCTACAGAGACGCCTAACGACGCGGTTCCACTCTGCCTTGGATGAGCCAGCCTCTATAAAAAGCCGACTCCTCCCTCTCAAGATCCTTAACGCGGACGAAACGGCGAAAGCTACTTCGCCTCTCTAGGCGAGTTCGCATTCGCGGCTCCCGGGTGCATTTCCGCCAGCGCGTATCCGGATAACTTCCAGCCTGGTAACTTCTTTGCGCGGTCCGCACCGAAGGGTCCCGGTTATCCTCTCTGGACGATACGGCTGATCGCGTACTTCTCCCGATCTATGCCGGTGGCATTAAGGCGGCTAATGGCCGCCAGTCATCTAGTTGTAAGGTATTCCTGCCTATATATTACCTAATGGACGGCCTACTGACAATGGTACCCGAAAAAAATACGTACCTAACGCTTATATCAAACGCTATCTGGGCGAAAAAGGCACTTGCTCTGCGCTAACGCTTACCTGCAACCTTATCCCCTTATTTTATTAACGAAAAGGGGAGGAATCGTCCCTATAAGCATACAAACAAGTGTTAGAAATGAAACAAGCCTCTTTTTCCAAAAATAAGCTTCCTGGCAAGCGTTAGCATAAGTACGAGCCTCAGACACTTTATCCCTGCGTCCAGTGACCCCGCCGCCTTACAAAGCAGCGATACGCGACTTCAACCGATCGATGACTTTGTCCTGTCCAAGCAGATAAATCGTCTGGTTCAAGTCGCGGCCATGCATCTGTCCGGTCAACGCCACGCGAATCGGCATGAATAGACCTTTGCCCTTGCTGCCCGTTTCCTTCTGTACCTCTTTGATCGAGGCGCCGATGTTCTCCACGCTGAATTCGGCAAGGCCTTCAATCTTCACCAAAAACGCGGCAAGCACGGTCGGCACCTGCGGCTCCGCCAACACGGCGGCACCTTCTTCGTCTAACGCCGGCTCATTGCGGAAGAACATCTCCGACAACTCCACAATATCGGAAGCCGCGGTCATTTGCTCTTGGTACAACGCGACGAGCGCCCCGGCCCATGCCTGCAGCTCCGGCGACAGCTCGACTGGAAGCTTGCCGGCCCGTTGCAAATGCGGGATGGCCAACGACGCAATCCGCTGCGGATCGGCGTTCTTGATATAGTGGTTGTTCAAATGGGCCAGCTTGTTCGTATCGAACACGGCCGGACTACGCGACAAGCGATTTGCGTCAAAGATCGAAATCAATTCATCCTTGCTGAAAATCTCTTCTTCTCCTTCCGGCGACCAGCCGAGCAGGGCGATAAAGTTAAACATCGCTTCCGGCAGATAACCAAGCTGATCATATTGCTCGATAAATTGAATCACCGATTCGTCGCGTTTGCTCAGCTTTTTGTGGTTCTCCCCAACGATCAAAGTCATATGGCCAAATACCGGCGGCTCCCAGCCAAACGCATCGTAGATCATGAGCTGACGCGGCGTATTGGACACATGATCCTCTCCACGCAATACATGGGTAATGTTCATCAGATGATCGTCCAGTACGACCGCGAAGTTGTAGGTGGGGATTCCGTCTTTTTTCACGATTACAAAATCACCGCTAACCTCGGACTCGAACGAGATCGGTCCTTTGACCAGATCGTCAAATGTAAACGTACGGCCTTCCGGAACGCGGAAGCGAATGCTGTACTGACGGCCTTCTGCGTCAAACGCAGCTAGCTGCTCAGGCGTCAAGTGACGGCACTTCCCGGAATACCGAGGGGTTTCGCCGCGAGCCATTTGCTCTTCCCGCTCCTTCTCCAGCTCCTCTTCCGTACAGTAGCAACGATACGCCAGACCCCGGTCCAACAAGTCCTGTACCAGTGGACGGTACAAATCTAGACGCTCCGTCTGCCGGTACGGCCCGTAGTTCCCGCCGACGTCCACGCTTTCGTCCCAATCCATGCCTAACCACTTGAGGTAGGTCAGTTGGTTTTCCTCGCCACCGGCCACGTTGCGCTTCACGTCCGTATCCTCGATGCGGATAATGAATTTCCCCCCGTGATGTCTAGCAAATAAATAATTGAACAACGCCGTTCTGGCGTTCCCGATATGTAAATGACCCGTCGGACTTGGCGCATAGCGCACGCGGACTTCAGCCATTTCAATCCCTCCCTAAATTGCAGTTCTTCATGATATGAAAAAAAGCTCGATGCAAGTTACGATGATAGCACATTCTGCACAAGACACACAATGCATTGTGCCGCAATCCCTTCGCCGCGTCCGGTAAACCCGAGCTGTTCCGTGGTGGTGGCTTTCACATTGACGAGCTCCGGCTCCGTCCCCAGGGTACGAGCAATGACCTCAACCATTTGCGGAATGTATGGGGCCATCTTCGGTTTTTGCGCGATAATCGTTGCGTCCAGGTTGCCGAGACGGTAACCTTTCTCAACCGCCATGTCCCACACCCGCTGCAACAGAACTATGCTATCCGCATCTTTGAACGCCGGATCGGTGTCCGGGAAATGACGCCCGATATCTCCGAGACCTATCGCACCCAAAATCGCGTCACTGATCGTATGCAGCAACACGTCGGCATCGGAGTGTCCCAGCAATCCTTTCTCATAAGGTATATGCACCCCGCCGATGATACACGGCCTGCCCTCCACGAGCTGATGCACGTCGAAGCCTTGTCCTACTCTAAACATCCTTCCCATCCTCTCCCAGTCATCTTTTAATCACGAAGTAACTCGAGGAAGTCTTTCGACGTCGAATCTTGAATTCAGTCGATCGCTCCGTTGCTCACGTAGGCCTACCTACGCTCCGCTACTCCCTCCCTCCTTCATCCAACCTTCTCGGTGCTTAAAACCTGACTTCCTTTTAATCACGAAGTAACTCGAGGAAGTCTTTCGACGTCGAATCTTGAATTCAGTCGATCGCTCCGTTGCTCACGTAGGACTACCTACGCTCCGCTACTCCCTCTTCCCCCGGATAAACTCCGCATAACCCAGATCCTCGGGTGTCGTGATCTTAATATTGTCGTAAGCCCCTTCCACCAGCTTAACGGAGATGCTCAGCCGTTCGACCAACATCGCGTCGTCGGTGCCGACGATTTCATCCTCCGCAGCCCGCTCATGGGCTGCCAGCAGGTCAGCGCGACGAAAAGCCTGCGGCGTCTGAATCGCCCACAGACTCCGCCGGTCCAGTGTTGCCGCGACCCATCCCTGTTCGTCCGCCAGTTTGATCGTATCCTTCACGGGTACGGCGAGCACGGCGGCTCCATACGTTCTGGCCGCTTCACAACAAGCCGTAATCTGTTCTCTCGTGACAAAAGGGCGGACACCGTCATGCACCAGTACCCAAGGTGTGCTGAGAGACAGCAATCCTTGGCGCACCGAGTGTTGACGTTCAGCCCCGCCCGGAATAACTTGTATTTGCTCGGCCATGCCATACTCGGCGATCCATGACCGGCACCGGTCCACATCCTGTTCCCCGGTGACAAGCACGATTTGCGAAATCGACGGATGACGGTGAAAAACCTCCAGTGTATGGATAAAGATCGGCTTGCCGTCCAGCATAAGATACTGCTTGCTTTCCACCGTTCCCATACGCGTACCGCGGCCTGCCGCCACCACGATGACTCCCGTATCGCCGCTTGCTTGTAAACCCATCATGTTCTGCCTCACCTTTGTCCGGAATTCACCCGCGCCGCGGCCAGCGCAGCGTAGTTAATCCCATCATACCGAATTACTGCGCTTTTTCCAACAGTTTTGGCTTGGCAAAAATCATTCGTCCCGCCGAAGTCTGCAGCACGCTCGTGACCAGCACCTCCGTAATGGTGCCGATGTAATCGCGTCCGCCTTCCACGACGATCATCGTTCCGTCATCCAAGTAAGCGACACCTTGTCCATGCTCCTTGCCGTCCTTGATCACCTGGACCATAATTTCCTCGCCAGGCAGCACGACCGGCTTGACCGCATTGGCCAAATCGTTGATGTTCAGCACGGATACGCCCTGCAGCTCGCACACCTTGTTCAGGTTGAAGTCGTTGGTCACCACTTTCCCCTGCAGGACTTTCGCCAGCTTGACCAGTTTGCTGTCGACCTCGGAGATTTCCTCGAAATCCCCTTCATAGATCATGACTTTGACGTCCAGCTCTTTCTGGATCTTGTTCAAAATATCCAGTCCCCGCCGCCCACGGTTCCGCTTGAGCAGATCCGAGGAATCGGCGATATGCTGCAACTCCTCCAGCACGAATTCCGGAATAACGATCGTCCCTTCAATGAAGCCGGTTTTGCAGATGTCAGCGATCCGCCCGTCGATAATGACGCTGGTATCCAAAATTTTGTGTTCCTCCGCCCAACGCTCCTCTTCCGGAACGGACGCTCCCCATTTGCCGGATTTCCAAAGTGAGGACAGCTCTTCCTTCTTGGCCAGTCCGACGTATAGCCCAATGTAGCCAAACAACGCCGATACTGCGAATTGAGCCATGCTCTCCAGCGTACCGAGCCAGGACAGCAGGGGATAGACCGTTAAGGAAAGAAGAAGTCCCGCAGTCAAACCGGCCGCACCGGCAGCCATTTCATTCATCGGAATCCGCGTCAAAGCGGAAATCCACGATTTCACTCTGGAAGAAACGACGTCTGCAGCCAAGGAGAACAGGAACAAGAACAGTAGCGCACCGGCTGCGGCCCAGATCAAATTTGCCGCGATCGGGTTCATTTCACGAAACCAGTCACTGGCGGCACCCGGTAGCACACCGGACACACCGCCGGTCGTGTAACCGAACCAAGCCCCGCATAAACCGGCTAGAATCATTAAGTATTTTTTCAGCACGTCTCTCTTCACCTCCTAGTTAAGTATCTTCTTTAGCCAGTATGAACCAATTTGGAGGCACATAATCCGTGGATGATAACTTTTTTACCAAAAAATAACCAATCCATATTCAAACACAGCCCTTGGCTATGGGATTTCAGGTTGATCTTGGAGGAAAAGGTGGAATATAATGAATTCAATTCATAATATTGAGGTGGATGGAAAATGAGCGCACCAAGCCTTCAGTCTTTTCAAGAACAAGTTTCTGAATTGTTGCTCCGTCACCGCAGCCTGTTGGACGTCATGTCGAAGATGGGACAAACCAACGCCGCTGCCGTCCGTTCCGTGACCAAATCGGTAACCGAATGCGGTTGCATCGAGCTGCATGCCACCAAACAAGACTTCGAGCCTGGCATGGATTTGCAACACGCCAAAGAAACGATCGCCAAGCATGTTCATGGCGAACTGTGCGAAAATTGCCGGGATGCGATTACGAATGAGCTTGGACGTAACCTTTTCTATATGTCCGCCCTTTGCAATCTGCTGGGGATCAATATGGAGGAAATCGTGGAGCGCGAGTCGCAGAAATGCGCTACGCTGGGGTTATTCAACTTATCGTAAACGTAAACGTAAATGTTAATGTGTATATCAAAAAGGCATCGATCCATTCCGCCCGCGGGAGATCCATGCCTTTTTCGTATAGTTATAGGGTTATTCGTTCTTAACGCTTCGGACGATACATTTCCTGGGCATCGGCATCCTCGTCCTGATGTTTACGGCGAAGCAACCGATTGATGTTCTGACGTAAACCGTAAACTGCGTAAATGACCAAGGGGATAAAAATAAGCTTCGCCATCTGATCCGGAAATACGACGGCGATAACCACTGCAAAGATCACGACAAGCGGCGTATACGCGATCGCCTTTTTCGGCAGACCGATTTTCTTGAAATTCGGATATCTGACCGTACTGATCATCAAATACGATAACAGCAGCATCGACACGATGAAATAAGGCGCCGATATTTCTCTGTAAAACAGCGACAGCGTGGCCAGAACCCCGCCTGCAGCCGGAATCGGCAAACCAATGAAGTAACCCGGAGCTCCCTTCTGAACATTAAACCGGGCGAGCCGCAGCGCTCCGCACATCGGAAAAATGATCGTAACGGCCCAAGCAACGCCGGAAGGAACGCTGTGAAATGAGATCAAGTACATAATGAGTGCCGGAGCGATACCAAATGAAATTAGATCTGATAATGAATCGAGTTCCTTCCCGAACTCGCTTTGAGCGTTCAGCGCACGGGCGACCCGTCCATCCAAACCATCGAGCAGCATAGCGACAATTACCATGATGGCGGCCAGGCTGAAGCGACCTTCAATTGCCAGCATGATGGCCAGCATTCCGAGAACCATGTTTCCTAACGTAAACAGGTTCGGAATCGATTTCGTTATCATCTCTTCACCTCGAGTAGATATTCCTGAACCATTCATTGATGATAGGTGATTTAAATTTGTCTGTCAATGAATACCTGTTCCTGAAGACGTTTGAGCCCTTCTTTGATGGAACGGGCGCGTACCTCACCAATACCGTCAACCTCATCCAGCTCCTCGATGCTGGCCATCATCACGTTCGGCAAGCAGTCAAAACGTTCGACCAGATTGTGAATGATGACATTCGGCAAACGGGGGATTTTGTTCAAGACACGGTACCCGCGTGGTGCTATCAATTCCTCCGAAGTCGCGGCTGAGGAAGGATAACCTAAGAGCTTGGTAATGTGATTGTCGTCCAGCAGCTCATCGTCGGTGGAACGTTTGAGTCCCATAATAATTTCTCGGATCGCTTCGTCCTGATCCTCTTTGGCATAATCTTTGTATAAGAGCCATGCTTCTTCTTCCATGTTGCTGACCAGTTCCTCCATCTGCATGCTGATCAGCCGCCCTTCCGTACCCAATTCATTGATGAATCGCTTGATCTCCATCTTGATCCGGATCACCATCTCCACCCGCTGGATCACATTGATCACCTCAGGCAAGGAGACCAGCTCTTCAAATTCGGAGGCCGTTAAATTCGTTAAGGCTTGATTCAAGACAGACCGGTATTTCTCCAGCGTCTGAATCGCCTGGTTGGCTTTGGTCAGGATGACGCCAATTTCCTTCAGAGCGTACCGTAATCCCCCTTGGTAAAGGGTGATGATGTTACGGCGCTGGGAGATAGAGACGACCAGCTTGCCCGTCTGTTTGGCCACCCGTTCCGCGGTACGGTGGCGAATGCCCGTTTCAGAGGATGCGATCGAGGAGTCCGGGATGAGCTGTGTATTTGCATACAAAATCCGTTTCAAATCCTCGCTAAGGATGATCGCCCCGTCCATTTTGGCCAGCTCATAGAGATAGTTTGGGGAGAAATCACAGTTGATGGAGAAGCCCCCCTCGACGACCTCCATCACCTCCGGGCTGTAACCGACGACGATCAGGCCCCCGGTCTTAGCCCGCAGCACGTTTTCAAGGCCGTCGCGAAAAGCCGTCCCCGGCGCAACAAGCCTCAACAAATCGTTCATTTTCTCTGCTTGGGTAGTTTCCTTCATCTCAATGCCCCCTAATCTAACGCAACAGCTAGCGCATCTGCAACGGTATTTACGCCAATCAATTGAATCTCTTGCGGTCCCTTCCACCCCTTCATGCTTTTCTCCGGCAAAATCACCCGTTTAAAGCCGAGCTTGGCCGCTTCCTTTACGCGCTGCTCCGCCCGGGAGACCGCCCGAACTTCGCCGGTCAAGCCAACTTCTCCGAAAAACACATCGTACGGCTTGGTCGGCAGGTCACGGAAGCTGGAAGCGACGCTAACCGCAATCGCTAAATCGACCGCCGGTTCGTCCAGCTTCACTCCACCAGCCAGGTTGACGTAAGCGTCCTGATTTTGCAGGAATAGGCCCATTCGCTTCTCGAGCACCGCAAGGATCAAGTTCATCCGCTGATAGTCCACGCCGGTTGCCATCCGTCTTGGTGAAGGGAAATGGGTGGCCGCGATCAAGGCTTGCAGTTCGACCAGCATCGGGCGCGTCCCCTCCATACTGGCGACGACGGTGGAACCCGCCACGCCGAGCGGGCGTTCGGATAGAAACAGCTCCGACGGATTCGCCACCTCCGCCAGTCCGGATTCGTTCATCTCAAAAATCCCAATTTCGTTGGTCGAACCAAAGCGATTCTTAACCGCCCGTAGGAGCCGGTAGGAATGATGACGTTCACCTTCGAAATACAGTACGCAGTCGACCATATGCTCCAGCATACGAGGTCCGGCGATAGCTCCCTCTTTGGTCACGTGACCGACTAGTACCGTAGCGATCCCTTGCCCTTTGGCTATTCGCATAAACCGCGCCGTACATTCACGTACCTGCGATACGCTGCCGGGGGCACTGGTAACTTCGGGCAAATAGACCGTTTGGATCGAATCGATCACCAAAAAATCGGGTTTTACTTCGTCGATCGCTTCTTCAATTCCGTCCATACTGCTCTCACACAAAACGAATAACTCCGGGGACAATGTCCCGAGCCGCTCCGCCCGCAGCTTCGTCTGACGAACGGATTCCTCGCCTGAGATATACAGAACCTTCAGACCAGAGCGGGCCATTTCATGTGAAGTTTGCAGCAGCAAAGTCGACTTGCCGATCCCGGGGTCCCCACCGACCAGGACCAGTGAGCCCGGCACAACGCCGCCGCCGAGTACTCGATTCAGTTCCCCGATCCCCGTTTGGATCCGCGGTTCTTTGCCGCTCTCTATATTTATGATTGACTGCGGCTTTTCTTTCGCATGAAATATCCCGGAATTCATCCCTTGCGTTTTGACGGTTTTCTCCACTTCTTCCACCATGGAGTTCCACGCGCCGCACCCCGGGCATTTCCCGTACCATTTAGGCGATTCATAGCCGCATTCGGAGCAGAAAAACTTATGTTTTACTTTAACCATTTATGTCACCTTCTCGCCACTGCAAAATTTGACAGACCTAGCCGACACCGTATTCGTCATGGTACCTAAAATTTTACCATCCTTTCGGGTTTATCGAAAGTGATCCGAGCGCTGCCGCCAGGAGTGGCGGGATAAAAAAGGCAGCTTCCAAAGCATCGCCTTGGAAGCTGCCTTTAACTTATTTCATCGGCTTAAACGTTACGGATTTGTAGGATTTACCAACATTTTTTATTCGCGTTACGCATTTTTTACGTAAGTTCCCGTACGCTCCACCTTCAGGGCGCCGTTCTCTTCGTCAATCGTTAGCGAGTCGCCCTTCTTGACGTTACCGGTCAACAGCTCCTCGGACAAACGGTCTTCGATATGCTTCTGGATCGCCCGACGCAGCGGACGTGCTCCATACGCAGGATCGTAGCCCTCTTTAGCCAGGAACTCCTTCGCCTTATCCGTCAAGGTAAAGTCGACGTCATATTCGCGCAGGCGTTTACGCAATTCTTCGGCCATGAGCGTGACGATTTGGCCGATATGCGCTTCCTCGAGCGAATGGAAAACGATGATCTCATCGATCCGGTTGAGGAATTCGGGACGGAAGCTCTTCTTCAGCTCTTCCATCACTTTGCCCTTCATGTTGTCGTAATCCGCACCGGAATCTTGCACGGCGGTGAAGCCAAGACGCGTATTTCGTTTGATGGCTTCGGCACCGACATTTGAGGTCAAGATGATCAGCGTATTACGGAAATCGACTACGCGGCCTTTGGAGTCGGTCAATCGGCCATCCTCCAATACCTGCAGCAGAATGTTAAACACTTCCGGATGTGCCTTCTCGATTTCATCCAGCAGAACAACGGAATACGGTTTGCGGCGAACCTTCTCGGTCAGTTGCCCGCCTTCTTCGTACCCGACATATCCTGGAGGTGCACCAACGAGTCGTGCCGTGGAGTGTTTCTCCATGTACTCGGACATGTCAATGCGGATTACGGCGTTTTCGTCGCCGAACATCGCTTCCGCCAATGCGCGGGCCAGCTCCGTTTTACCAACCCCCGTAGGACCTAAGAAGATGAAGGAGCCCATTGGACGTTTTGGATCCTTGAGGCCTGCGCGCGCCCGGCGGATTGCCCGGCTGACCGCCTTAACTGCTTCTTCTTGACCGATTACGCGCTCATGCAGGATACTCTCCATATTGAGCAGGCGTTCGGTTTCTTCTTCCTTCAGCTTGTTGACCGGAATCCCCGTCCAGCTGGCGACCACCTGGGCGATATCCTCTGGCGTCACTTCGGAATCGGTGCGTCCTTGTTTTTCTTTCCATTGATTTTTGGTGATATCCAGCTCTTCACGGATCTTCTGCTCCGTATCGCGCAGCGCAGCCGCTTTCTCAAATTCCTGGCTTTGCACCGCAGCGTCCTTCTCCTTACGGATATCATCCAGACGGCTCTCCAGTTGCTTCAGATTCGGCGGTACCGTATACGAGTTCAGCCTTACCTTCGAACCCGCCTCGTCGATCAGGTCAATCGCTTTATCCGGCAGGAACCGGTCTTGAATATAACGGTCGGACAATTTAACTGCCTGCTCGATCGCCTCGTCGGTGATTTTCACCCGATGATGCGCTTCGTAACGATCGCGCAACCCGTGCAGGATGAGAATCGCTTCATCCACCGATGGCTGATCCACCGTGATCGGTTGGAACCGACGTTCCAGTGCCGCGTCTTTCTCAATATATTTCCGATATTCGTCGAGCGTGGTAGCGCCGATGCATTGCAGCTCGCCGCGGGCCAGCGCTGGCTTCAAGATATTCGAAGCGTCGATCGC
Organism: Paenibacillus sp. FSL R7-0216; assembly: GCF_037969915.1. Classification (NCBI taxonomy): domain Bacteria; kingdom Bacillati; phylum Bacillota; class Bacilli; order Caryophanales; family Paenibacillaceae; genus Paenibacillus; species Paenibacillus sp. FSL R7-0216. Next base: position 4,462,703 of record NZ_CP150222.1, read on the forward strand.
GCCCTCCGCGCCGCCAGCCCCGATCAGGGTGTGCAATTCATCGATAAAGAGGATGATATTGCCGGCCTGACGAATTTCGTCCATGATTTTTTTCAAGCGGTCCTCGAATTCGCCGCGGTATTTCGTACCGGCAACGACGGAGCCCATATCCAGCGTCATCACGCGTTTGTCGCGTAGCGTCTCCGGAATTTCGTTATTGATGATCTTTTGTGCAAGACCTTCGGCGATGGCCGTTTTCCCGACGCCAGGTTCCCCGATTAGCACCGGATTGTTCTTCGTCCGGCGGCTCAGCACCTGAATCACCCGTTCAATCTCTTTGCTGCGGCCGATGACCGGATCCAAATTGCCCTCTTTGGCCGAAGCCGTCAAGTCACGAGCCAAGCTGTCCAGTGTCGGCGTGTTCACGTTAGTTGGGGTTCCATGATGACTGGACACCGCTTCGCTGCTGCCCAGCAACTGCAGCACTTGTTGGCGCGCCTTGTTCAGGCTGATGCCGAGGTTATTCAGTACACGGGCGGCTACGCCTTCCCCTTCACGAATCAGGCCGAGCAAAATATGCTCCGTACCGACATAAGTATGGCCGAGCTTACGCGCTTCATCCATGGACAGCTCGATGACCTTTTTGGCGCGCGGCGTATAAGCGATATTGGTCGGTTGTTCCTGTCCACGGCCGATCAGCGTTTCCACTTCGTCTTGTATTTTCTCGAGTCCCAGACCCAATCCGATCAGCGCCTTGGCGGCAATGCCTTCACCTTCACGGATCAATCCGAGCAGCACATGTTCCGTCCCGATATTGTTATGTCCCAGCCTTACGGCTTCTTCCTGGGCTAACGCCAGTACCTTTTGGGCACGTTCCGTAAATCTTCCAAACATCATCTTCTCCTACACCTCCATAGTAGTCCTCTCGTTATTTCCCCATGCGCTCTCGAATGAGTTTAGCGCGGTACATATCCCTTTCCCCCGGGGACATACTGCCACTGAATTTTTTTTGCAAAAATCCAGGCTGCGTCAGCACGTTCAGTTCATTGAGCGCCTGCGCCGACACGCCTTCGATAATCCCCAAGTCTACGCCAAGCCGGACATCAGATAACCGCTGAGCGGCTTCCTTCGAGTCGATGATGTACGCCTGTGACAATATTCCGTAAGAACGCATGACCCGGTCCATCATCCGCAGGCGTGATTCGCCGATCAGCTTTTCTCTTGCCGTCTTCTCATGCTGAATGATCTGCAGCACCACGCCGTATAAATTTTCGATAATCTCAGCTTCACTTTGTCCTAGTGTAATCTGATTTGAGATTTGAAACAAGTTGCCCATGGCCTCGCTGCCTTCGCCGTAGATCCCGCGGACGGTTAAACCGACCTGCGATACCGCGGATAAAATGCGGCCGATCTGCTGTGTCAGTGCCAAGGCCGGCAAATGCATCATGACTGAAGCGCGAAGCCCCGTACCCACATTCGTCGGACAACTGGTTAGGTAACCCCGACGATCGTCAAAAGCGTAATCCACATGCGATTCAAAAATGTCGTCGATCGCCGTCGCTTTTTCCCAAGCCTCTTGGACTTGCAGACCCGGATACAGACACTGGATGCGCAAATGATCCTCTTCATTAACCATGATGCTGAGGCTTTCATCTTCGCTAATGAAGACCGCCCCATTTCTGGAGTCGTTCGCTAAGTTGGGACTGATCAAGTGCTTCTCAACCAGCACCCGCTTATCCAGTTCATCCAAGTCCGCAAGGAGGATCGGGTACAGTTGGCCTTGAGCCTGAAGCTGTTCGTCGTCCAGAACCTCCTGAAGCAGCTTCAGCACCTCCTCCGATTGCGTGTTGGTGGCCAACATCGGGAAGGGTTGATGAAGCACGTTGCGGGCGATCCGTACCCGGCTGCTCATCACGATATCCGACTCTTTGCCTTCTTGGCTCATCCATTCGCTAAGCGGCTGTTCAGTAAAACGGAGATTGGTCACCCTGCATCCCTCCTACTCTGCGGATATGTTCTTCTCAAGCTCGCGAATTTGGTCCCGCAGCGCCGCAGCCTCCTCAAATTCCTCCTGGAGGATCCGGTACTGCAGCTCACGGCGGAGATCATCGAGCTTACGCTTCACTTGAATGTGACCGCCGGTCCGTTTCGGGACTTTCCCGACGTGGACGGTATTCCCATGCACTTTCTTAAACAAAGGATCCAGACGATCGTTAAAATATTTGTAGCACGAGCTGCATCCAAAACGTCCGATTTTGCTAAACTGGGAATACGTCATGCCGCATTCTTCGCAGCGCAGATGTTCTGGCGTACTAGGCCCGGAAACTTGACCTTTGTTCGACGGACTCAAATCGAGAAAGCCCGATAGCAGGTTATGAATCGAAAAGCCGCCCGAAGTGCCTGGAATCAGCTCCCCTTTTTCCCTGGCGCAACTTTCACAGAAATGAAACTCCGTCTTCTCGCCATTGACGATCTTCGTAAAATGCAAGGTTGCCGGGCGTTTGCCGCATTCTTGGCATTGCATCGCACGTCCCTCCTTACGGGATAGACTAAGACAGTAGATCTTTATACCTGTATTCCTTGATATTGATGTTTCTAACTCAACAATGAGATTAACATCGCTTTCATCATCCTAGCCCGGATCTGGTCGCGAAAGGGCAGCTTAATCGCCAACACCTCGCGAGATACCGCCGAGCGCATTAAAGCGGCTTCCCGAGGGGTCAAAAAGCGGGCTTCCTCCAGGCGATAAATCAACCCTTCCGCCGCGGATTGCCCGATCTCGTCACCGATCGTTTCATGCAAATGCGTGTGCAGCGACGTTGGACCAGGCAGTTGAATTCGCCGAATCCGAACGTAACCGCCGCCGCCGCGTTTGCTCTCGACCAGGTACCCTTTCTCCAGAGTAAAGCGGGTGCTGATGACATAATTGATTTGCGACGGCACGCAGGAAAATTGGTCGGCAAGTTCGTTACGCTGAATCTCTATAGTCCCCTCCGGACTTTCATGCAAAATACTCTTGAGATATTTCTCAATGATATCGGAGATATTACGCATCACTCATCCTCCATTATTCCACACGTGAATCTCTTGTTGCGACTTTGCGGTATTTCATTCTTGCTCGTCAAGTCCCGTCAAAATAAACGATTTCCGTTTGTAGTTGACTTTGACTTTCTTTGACTTTATCAACATTATACCATAATTTAATGATTTGCCAAGGGGGATGCGTTGTCCTTTTCAGTGTGGGCGTGTGAGGTGGAAAATATTCGTGGTTAAGCGTATGAGAAAACCGTCCGGTTGGTGCCGAACGGTCTAGCGTTTGAAGCGAAATTCATGTAACTACCTGCACTATTGCAGTTTTTCCTCGGGAGTGCAAAAAGAGCACTACCGAATGAACGGTAGTGCTCTTTCCCTTTGCTTGGCGGCGTCCTACTCTCCCAGGACCCTTCGGTCCAAGTACCATCGGCGCTGGAGGGCTTAACGGTCGTGTTCGGGATGGGTACGTGTGGAACCCCTCCGCCATCGCCACCAAACGGTTCAAGGTTTAATCCTTGAAAACTGGATACGAAACGAATTTGCGTGTTAGATTTTTGGATAAGCCCTCGACCGATTAGTACCTGTCAGCTCCATACATTGCTGCACTTCCACCTCAGGCCTATCAACCTCGTCGTCTTCAAGGGGTCTTACTAATTGGGAAATCTCATCTTGAGGGGGGCTTCACGCTTAGATGCTTTCAGCGCTTATCCCGTCCGCACTTAGCTACCCAGCTATGCTCCTGGCGGAACAACTGGTGCACCAGCGGTGCGTCCATCCCGGTCCTCTCGTACTAAGGACAGCTCCTCTCAAATTTCCTGCGCCCACGACAGATAGGGACCGAACTGTCTCACGACGTTCTGAACCCAGCTCGCGTACCGCTTTAATGGGCGAACAGCCCAACCCTTGGGACCTACTTCAGCCCCAGGATGCGATGAGCCGACATCGAGGTGCCAAACCTCCCCGTCGATGTGGACTCTTGGGGGAGATAAGCCTGTTATCCCCAGGGTAGCTTTTATCCGTTGAGCGATGGCCCTTCCATGCGGTACCACCGGATCACTAAGCCCGACTTTCGTCCCTGCTCGACTTGTCAGTCTCGCAGTCAAGCTCCCTTTTGCCTTTGCACTCTTCGAATGATTTCCAACCATTCTGAGGGAACCTTGGGGCGCCTCCGTTACTCTTTAGGAGGCGACCGCCCCAGTCAAACTGCCCACCTGACACTGTCCCCGTACCGGATTACGGTACCAGGTTAGAACTCCGATACGATCAGGGTGGTATCCCAACGGCGCCTCCACCGAAGCTGGCGCTCCGGCTTCCTAGGCTCCCACCTATCCTGTACAAATCGTATCAAAGTCCAATATCAAGCTGCAGTAAAGCTCCATGGGGTCTTTCCGTCTTGTCGCGGGTAACCTGCATCTTCACAGGTATTAAAATTTCACCGGATCTCTCGTTGAGACAGCGCCCAAGTCGTTACGCCATTCGTGCGGGTCAGAATTTACCTGACAAGGAATTTCGCTACCTTAGGACCGTTATAGTTACGGCCGCCGTTTACTGGGGCTTCGGTTCATAGCTTCGGGTTTAACCCCTAACCACTCCCCTTAACCTTCCAGCACCGGGCAGGCGTCAGCCCGTATACTTCGCCTTGCGGCTTCGCACAGACCTGTGTTTTTGCTAAACAGTCGCTTGGGCCTTTTCACTGCGGCCCCCTCGAGCTATTCACTCTACCGGGGCACCCCTTCTCCCGAAGTTACGGGGTCATTTTGCCGAGTTCCTTAACGAGAGTTCTTCC
>NZ_CP150222.1:4472500-5219956 GCF_037969915.1 Paenibacillus sp. FSL R7-0216
CCAACGTATTTAATAACCACTTTGTTTTCGGCATATCGTTCCCCCACCCCGTATTCTTTGAAGATTATACGATATAACGTTCCCGCCAACACCTAAACAATCGAGGTCAATGATGGCAATCTGACGAAATTTTCAGTGCTCCGTAAAAAAGAGGGTGAGTTCCCTGCTTGCGCAAGGACTCGCCCTCCTATGAATTAGACGAAACCGTCTGTTATTTATTCGCCCGATTTCCCGGATTCGATAACGATGACACCGCCGGTTCCGGCATCGGAGGATTCACCGCTAGTTCCAGTATCAGCCGCTTCGCCAGAACTCTTCTTGGCCGCTTCGTCCTTCACCGCCTTGTCCAAAAGAACCTGGGCTTCGTCCTGAACGGTTTGCAGCGCTTCATCAATCGACTTCTTCTTCTCTTGGGCAAGCTTCAACTCCCGTTCAAGAACCGGTTGATACTGCATATAAAAATCATTAGGGACTTTCTCATAACTACGATTATCGTTGTTGAGTTTCGGCTTCAGTTTATAGAACGGCTCTAGGTTAACTCCGTTATACTCCTTAACAACCCCCATACGGGACAGCAAACCATTATTCATCGTTCTCGATTTGACTCGGGCGAATTCCTCGCCATTTATGAACTTGATAAATTCCCATGCCGCATCCGCATTCGGCGAGTTTGCCCGTATCGCGAAAATCTCGTTAAAGTTGATGTTTCGGGAGGACTGCGGATCAGCGGGATCCACCGGCCCCGCTGCAACACCAATTTGAAAAGGTTTATAATCTTTGAGTGAATCCTGAGCTTGCTTCAGGTCTTGCAGCATATAGAGGCTCTCTACAGCCATCGCCATCCGGCCCATCACAAAGATCTGACTCTTATAGTATTCTTCCATTGTCCCGCCTTGAAAACCGTTGCCTTCAGGGATATATACGGCCTTGGAATCCACCGCGTCCATCGCCAGCTTATAAGTTTGCTTCCATGAATCCGTGTTAATTGTCACCTTCATCGTGTCCGGATTCAAGAACTGCAACCCTTGGGCCGATGCGATCGAGGAGGCAAGATTCTCCATCGACATACCGTATTGCGCTCCAAAGCCATAAACGCGTGTATCCTTATCGCCTTCCGTTGGGAACCGCCGCGCCAGGTCAAGAAGCTCCTGCCAAGTCATCCCATCATGCGGTACTTCAATGCCGTATTTCGCAAACAAATCCGCATTGTAAAAGATGGCGCTCCCATTAAAGTTCGGGGACAGGCCGTAGAGCTTGCCGCCTCCTTTATCCTTTAGCATCTCGATCAACGCCGGATAAATGGTCTCGGTATCGTACTTATCCCGCTCGATCAACGTATCCAGTTCCATCAGCTTTCCATCGGTCACGAATTTATCGTAATTGGACGAGTCCAATAAGATGACGTCCGGCTGCTCCTTCTCAACGAACTCGGAGAAGGCTTTCTCATAGTCGATCTGCTCGCCATTCGAGTTGTTGTAAATGCTGTTTGTGCTAACCACTTCGATATTCACGTTCGGATGACCGATGGCAAACAAATCACCATACTCCTGAAAGAAATACCTTTCGTCCCAATACATAATCTTTAAGCTAGACGTTTGCACCTTCTCCTGTGCAGGGCGGTTAGCACAACCCGCAAACACCATACAGGCCAGTATGACCAACATCCCCTTATGTAACCAGTTCCTCCTCATTACGACCTCCAAATGAATATTTTTTAATGATGACTCTATGAATAGAACGTCCGAGGAGGAGAGATAGTTTCATATTTTGGTAAAAAAAACCGATTCACCGCGGTATCAACCCGTCCGCGGGAATCGGTTCTTCTTAAAGTGACGCAGAGTTAGCTTAAGTTGCCCGGAACGGATTTAGATACCCGGCCGGTTTTGACGTGTGCGGGCTGAGCCGCGGAACGAATGACCTTCATGCCTATCACCTCCTTGTCGGGATGGGTGTACAGAGACAAGAACGCAGCCAAACCGTCAAGATAAGGCTTCCGAAGCCTCCGCTTCCCGTTGTTCTTGCAGCCAAATGGTACGCAGGGTCTTTTTGATCTGGCGCTTCTCATAGGAACAAGGGCGATTCCCCGTCCGCATCCGGTACAGCGGGCAATGATTCCCTTGGCAGGCAGGCCGGAAGAAGCAAGCCTGGCACTTCTCGTCCGTCTCTTCGCCGGAAGTCGTCCATAACGCCAGCTTGTCATAATCCAGATCCATCGTTCCATCCTCATGAATCCGGCCCAAACGGTTATTGTCTTGCTCCAGCGCTACCGAGCATTTATACAGCATCCCGTCCGATCCGACGATCAAGGAATTCGGCTTGGCCGCATAACAAACTGCACCGGTAGGCAGCAAAATGTCCGAGATAAAGGAACTGACCGTCAGCCCTTCAGCGATCGCCTGCTCGTTAAATGCCCAGATGCTGTGGTCTTTGGTCCGCTCATCGCATACCGGCAGGTTTAGATCATTCTCGCCGCCCATACAACCGACGGGACGGAAATATATCTTAAACCGCGGATCATCGCCAAACAAATCGCGAAGCACCGGAATGAACCGGGACACGTCCTCCAAATTGCTATTGTCAAAGTTCACGCGCAAATTAATTTCAAACGGCCGATCCACCTGCTTCAGGGACAGCAAGTTATTTACGATCGTCTGATAGGTTTCCCCGCCTCCGTTCAGACCGCGACGGGTATTGTGGGTTTCGCCTTCCCCGTCCAGCGTCACCATAAACCGCTCGACGTGCAAATCCAGCATCTGCTCGAAACGGTCCCGCGTCAAATAATAACCGTTGGTCGACATTTCTGCACCGTATACGGCGCCGCTCGCCTCGCAGGCGGCCATGAACGAACGGGATAATCGTTCGATGACATGCGGGACCAACAGCGGCTCGCCGCCATGCCAGCTGATCGTAAGCTGCTTCAGGGTACGGGCCCGCTCAGCCATATAAGCCTCTAGACCGCGAAGCACCTCTTCGCGCATCGTGGCTCTAGGGAAAGATTCGTAACAGTAGGTACAGCGGAAATTGCAGGCCTCCGTCACCAACAAAACCAAATGCATCGCATCTTGGGCATGCATTGATTGATGCAGAGACAAAGCGCGCCGCATTTCGTCCGTATCGCTAGGGACAAGGAATCCGTGTTCGATCATCGATTCGTACAGCGGAGGTGCGGGTTCGGGGACAGGCGCGGCTGGGGACAGCCACTCCAAGACCTGATTCCGCTCGGCCGGCGAGCATGCGGCGATCGCCCCGGTGTAGCTGTTATACAGCATCAGGCCGCCGTCATCCGTTTCGCTCTGCGCATTAAAGCGCGAAGGCTTCCACTGTAACGCGTCGTGATTCATGTGTTCTCCATCCTTTTCATGGTCAAATTGAAAACATGCAAATATGAGGACCTTCCGGTCCATCGACCTATGATGGAGAAAATCCCGCCTCCTTGCCATGATCCTCGTCACTTTTCCGGCGTTTGGGCCGCAAAAAAATCCCCGAACGCGCTGGCGGACATCCGCTTTACGCTTCGGGGATATAAGTAGATTTATCGGTTTTAGCTATTTTCGTTCTCGTTCAACAGCCGGATCAATTCGTTCTCGTCTTCAATGACCGGAATGCCAAGCTCCTGCGCTTTGGCTAGTTTGCTGCCGGCCTTCTCCCCGCGCGATGACGAGATCGGTCTTCTTCGATACGCTGCCGGTCACCTTGGCGCCCAGCGCCTCAAGCCGTTCCGTCGCTTCGTCGCGGCTCAACTGTTGTAGGGTGCCGGTTAGCACGACCGTCTTTCCGGAGAAGAAGGAATCGGTCACCGGTGCGGCCGGTTTGTCCGGAGCTTTCGGCGAAACTCCCAACTCCAACATTTTGCGGATACCTGCTTGATAGAACGGATCGGCGAAGAAAGTGACAATACTGTCCGCAACGATCCCGCCAATGTCCGGCAAAGAAGTCAACTCTTCAACGGTTGCGGCCGACACGGCGTCCAGGCTGCCGAAATGATCGGCCAGCACCTTGGTCGTCGATTTGCCGGTGTTCGGAATACCCAGCGCAAACAGGAAAGAAGCGAGATCCCGTCCCTTGCTCTCCGCGATTGCCTGGAGCAGATTGTTCGCCTTCTTCTCGCCAAAGCGCTCCAGCTTGATCAGATCCTCGAACGTCAACGTATACAATTCGGCCGTCGCGGAGGTTTAACTCATCGTGGAGCTGCTCGGCGGTTTTTTCGCTGAACGTTTCGATGTCCATGGCGTCCCGGGAAGCGAAATGCGTGATCCGGGCGACGATTTGCGGCTTGCATCCCAGCCGATTGTTACAGAACAGATGGGCGCCGCGCTGTTCCAGCGACGTGCCGCAGGCCGGGCAAACCTCAGGATACGCGATCTCCTCGCCATCGGGTTCGTCCGGCACCTTCCCGAGGATTTCCGGAATGACGTCGTTGGAACGGCGGATGAACACCCGGGTGCCCAAGGCAAACTTCAGGTTCTTACGTTCAATGTCGCCGATATTGTTCAGCGTACAGTTTTGCACGGTGACACCGGCCAACTCGACTGCCTCGACCTTGGCCAGAGGCGTGATCTTGCCGGTTCGCCCAACGTTCCAGGTGACGGATTCAAGGATCGTCGTCGTCTCTTCGGCTTCAAATTTAAAAGCGACCGCCCAGCGCGGGAATTTATCGGTATAACCGAGCACTTCACGCGTACGCATATCGGTGATTTTGATGACGGCTCCGTCGATCAAGTAATCGAGGGTAGGCCGTTGTTCCACGATTTCATCCAGGGTCTCGATCACTTTGTCAAAGCCGTCGTGATACGTTACATAAGGATTCACCTTGAAACGATTGTCCTTAAGGAAGGCCATCATTTCCCGATGATCCTGAAATTTCAAGTTGTCCGAGTATCCGACATTGTAGAAAAAAGCGCTAAGCTTCCGCTCCGCCGTCGTACGTGGGTTCAGGTTGCGCAGGGCACCGGCGGCAGCGTTGCGGGCATTCTTGAGCGGCTCGGCCGCCGTCTCGTTGTATTTGGCCAGTACCGACAAATTCATGATACCCTCGCCTTGGACTTCAATTGTCCCATCCCGGTAAGGAATGGTCAGGGGCACGGATTTGATCGTCTTCACCTGAGGCAGAATCCCCTCGCCCACAACGCCGTTACCGCGGGTAGAAGCCTGAACAAGCTGGCCATCGGTATAGGTCAGGTTCAGCGTTAACCCGTCGAATTTTAGCTCGACCACATAAGTAGGATCTGGCAGGGGGTGTTTGGGTTCTTGCCGTTATAGTCCGCGATCAGCTTAAGCGCCCGGTTGTTCCAATTGAGGAGCTGCTCCTGATTTTGAGCTTTGTCGAGGCTCCACAGCGGGGCCAGATGGCGGTGCGGCTTGAAACCCTCCAGCAGCTCGCCGCCCACGCGTCCTGTCGGCGAATCCGGGAGGGTAATTCCCGTCTGCGCCTCGAGCACGGTCAACTCATCATACAACCGGTCGTATTCCTTGTCGCTGATGAGGGGCTCATCCAAAGTGTAATAATGATAGTTGTACCGGTTCAACTGCTCGACGAGCTGCTCCATTTGTTGCATCGCATCCATGCAGGGACAACCCTCCTTGGGGTAAGTATGTTTATGTATGACAACGGAGGAACCCGGCAGGGTTCGCTCCGTGTGGTGGATCGTTTGGGGCAAGTGCGGCGTTACTCAGGGAAGTGCGCGAATCGCAAGGCGTAGACCCGGCGTGCACCACCACCCACGACAGTAAGGGTACTTTATACCACTATTTGATGGGAATGCTCTCGTTAGCGAGGAATAAGGGTAAAAAATGGCGTTATCCGAGCCAAACTAAGCTGATGAGTGCCATATCGGCCAAATAAGACCATAATACGGTCTTATTTGGCCGATGGGAACCCGATTCGGTGAAAATAAGGACATAAATTACCCCTATTTACAGCCGACGTAGCCCAATTCAGCCCAGCTATCCTCCAACCTTCCCCGGTTTGGCGCAATTATACCCGGTTATTCGCCGTCGGTCACCTTCGTGATCGGGGCGAAACCAGCCAGCAGTCGCTTGACGCCCACCGGGGCCGGAAAAGCGATCTGCAGCTCCGTGTCGTTGCCGGAGCCTTTGATGGCAACGACCGTGCCCACGCCCCACTTGGCGTGGGCAACTTTGTCCCCGGCGCTGAAATCGCCGGGGGCCGTCTTGGCGGCGGCGGAGGCCGCGCCGCCGGTCACGGTCACGCCGCTCCGCATCGGAGCGGCGGTGCCGCGCCCGGCCGGTCCGCTAGGCGCAGCCGCGGACCGTGCCCCGGGCCGCCGGCCGCGTCCGTGGCCGGGCGGCCGAAGTTGCCGCCGCCGGCGCCGCTGAAGCCGCGGCCGCTGTAGGCGCCGCCCGCGCCGGCGCCTCGGCCGTAACGGTCGCGCGGCACGCGGCCGCCGTCCTCCTTCAGTTCCTCGGGGATCTCCTCGAGGAACCGGGACGGCGGATTCGCCGTCGTGCGGCCGAACAACGTGCGCATCTGCGCGCACGAGAGGAACAGCTTCTCCTCGGCGCGGGTGATGCCCACGTACGCCAGGCGGCGCTCTTCCTCCAGTTCCTCGTTGTCGAGGAACGCCCGGCTATGCGGGAAGACCCCTTCCTCCATGCCGATGATAAACACGACCGGGAATTCCAGGCCCTTGGCACTGTGCATCGTCATCAGCACGACCGCATCGTCGTTTGGCTTCTCGGCATCGCCGTTGTCGTTCATGCTATCGATATCCGCGATCAGTGCCAGATCCGTCAGGAAGGAGACCAGCGACTTATCTTCATTATTGTTCTCGAATTCCATCGTGACGGACAGGAACTCGTCGATATTCTCCAACCGCGAGCGGGATTCCAGCGTGTTCTCGTTCTGCAGCTCCAGCCGGTATTGGGTCATCTCCAACAGCTTCTCGGTCAGTTCCGTGACGGAGAGGAACTCTACCATTTTGTGCAGCCCGCTGATCATGTCAAAAAACTCAACCAACGCGTTCCGGGTCCGCCCGGCAAATCCCAGATCATCCACGAACTCTAACACACGGTAAATTGACGTTCCCCGCTGTGCGGCAGCATCCGCCAGCTTACCCACAGTCGTGTCGCCGATGCCCCGCTTTGGAACATTAATGACCCGCGTCAAGCTGATATCATCATCGGGATTGGATAATAGGCGCAGGTAAGCGAGCAGGTCCTTGATCTCTTTGCGATCATAGAACTTGATGCCGCCGACGATCTGGTACGGGATATCCGACTTGATCAGGATTTCCTCGATCACCCGCGACTGCGCATTGGTCCGGTACAGAATTGCGTGATCGCGGTAGTTGCGTCCGCCTTTGACACTGTTATGAATTTCCGTCGTGACAAAATACCCTTCGTCATGCTCTGAATCCGCGCGGTACACCTTGATCTTGTCCCCATCGCCTTTGTCGGTCCACAGCTTCTTCGGTTTGCGCCCGGTGTTCAACCCAATCACTCCGTTGGCTGCATCCAGAATCGTTGAGGTTGAACGGTAATTCTGCTCCAGCAGAATCGTTTTCGCCTCGGGATAATCCTTCTCGAAGTTCAGGATATTGCTGATGTCCGCCCCGCGCCAGCGATAGATCGACTGGTCGCTGTCCCCAACAACGCAGATGCGGTGGTGCTTATCCGCCAGCATCCGGCACAGCATGTACTGCGCGCGGTTCGTATCCTGGTATTCGTCGACATGAATGTATTGAAATTTCTTTTGATAAAAATCCAACACGTCCGGCGATCCCTTAAACAGCTCGATCGTCTTCATGATGAGGTCGTCGAAGTCTAAGGAGTTGTTTTGGCGCAGCTTCTTCTGGTACATGGCGTAAATTTGGGCCACGATGCCTTCGAAATAATCACCGATCTTCTGCTCGTATTGCTGTGGGGTGATCAGTTCATTCTTCGCCGCGCTAATTGCCGCTTGAACCGCTTTCGGCTCGAATTTCTTCGTATCGATGTTCTGTTCCTTCATGCAGTTCCGAATCACGGACAGCTGATCTGTTGAATCCAGGATGGAGAAGTTGGAGGTGAACCCGATCCGCTCGATATCCCGCCGCAGAATCCGCACGCACATCGAGTGGAACGTGGATACCCAAATATCCCGTCCCTCCGAACCGCCCACCAGCCGGGATACCCGGTCCTGCATTTCGCGTGCGGCCTTGTTCGTAAAGGTGATCGCCAGGATTCCCCACGGCGGCGCTTTGCGGGTCGCGATCAGGTAGGCGATGCGGTGCGTCAGCACGCGCGTCTTGCCGCTGCCTGCGCCGGCCATGATCAGGAGTGGCCCTTCGGTCGCCTCTACGGCTTGTCTTTGCTGCGGATTCAGGCGGCTTACCGCCTCTTGTATGTTCACAGGTTGCATCAAACTTGCTCCTTCCTTATTAAAAAACATCTCTTCGTCCTTGCCAAAACGACTAACGGACTCCAGAGCCGTTATTCACTCATTTCCCGAGGTTTTCCCGATGTAACGGACTCAGATGACGCTATTTCACCCCAACCGAGTCGGGAGGGTCCGTATTCGGACAAATAAGGTCTTCTCAGTCCGGTAGCTGCTTGGGGGCTCGTTGTTCCGAGAGATAACGTCCCTGGTGTCCGTTATAACCAAAACCTCTCCGCGAAGATGGCGGTGGTGTTTGTTCCGCCACCCCTTCATCGCTTCTAGTGCTTGACTGCTTCCTTCACCGCCGCCACTGTCTCCAGCGCCCGATCCAGATCGCTGTATACCACGTTGCCAACGACCACCGTATCGCTCACGGCAGCCGCCCGGCGTGCGGTTTCGGCATCCGCAATCCCGCCGCCATAAAACAAACGCGCTTGATCCAACGTTCGCCGCACGTCCGAGATCAGCTCAAAATCCCCGACCTGACCGCTGTACTCCATGTAGACGATCGGCAGTTGCAGCAAGCGGTCGGCCACCTGGGCATATGCCCGTGCCGTTGCCGCCTCCAACGGGCCTTGCGCCGCCGTCACTTTGGCTACGGTCGCCTCCGGATTCAGCACCAGATATCCTTCCGGCACCAGCAGTTCCCAAGGGATCAGGTACCCGTATTGCTCGATTGCCCGAGCATGCTGACCGAGGATCCAGTCCGGGTGACCCGCGTTCAGCACGATCGGAATCATATATAGGTCAAACCCCGACACGACCGCCTCTAGATCGGAGATCTCAAGCACGCAAGGCACCTCAAAACGGCGTACCCGGGATAACAACTCAACCGTATTCTCATAGGTCACTCCGCTCGATCCGCCGATCATGATCGCATCCGTCCCGGACAAGCAAACCGCCTCCAGCGTCGAGTCATCCAGGTCACGGTCCGGATCCAGCTTAAACACATGCCGCCAGGCAGGTATCATCTGCTTCAACTTCCATTCCTCCAACGGCAATTTCGGCAGATGGACCGCGAAAAACGGGGCTTGCTGCTTCGCCCCGCTCTTCCTTGTCCATCCGATATAAAGTCATAAAGACGACTAAATTTCCAGTTCAGTTTTCTCTGTTTCTAGTCTATGTTACCCGGGGTACCCTGTCAATGTTCGCGTCGGATGCGAACACAAAAAAAGATACGTTTTTATCGGACAAAAACGTATCTCTTCAATAAAGAGAACAATCCCGTATTTTCTGCCAAATCCGCTTCCGTCAAAAAGTCGGTGTAAAACCCGTAGGCGCCCATCTTTTTAAACTTGGCGAGGGTTTCTGGATCATTGATCGTATGGATGTAGGAGGGAACGCCAACCCGGCTTAACTCCTTGATCAAGCCCGCGTTTGCCCGGGTGTCGGACATCGTGATGGCGGCGAGCTCTTTCTCCTGGGCAAAGGCCACCACATCCTCATCGGTCTCATGCGTCTGGTATAACGTAAAGATAACCGAATCAAACGGGTAGATTCGCTCGACCGGTTCCCACATCGCCCGGTTGTAAATTTGCGGCACCACGCGATCCAATAACGTCGGATTCCTCGCCAACGCCTCATCGACGATCTGCGTAAAGATCCGCTGGATTTCTTCCGGAGTAGACTGCTTCGTGTCCGTGACGATATACGCATCCGGATACTGTTCCATCAGATCCAAGACATCGATCCAATCTAGCGGCTCGTAGGTGCCCTGGATTTTCGCCGCTTTAAACTCGGCCTGGGAAAGGACCGCCCCCTGTCGCTCCGTCGCCAGTTGATCCTGCTGGCCGAGCTGTCGCGTAAAGCTCTGGCCCCACTCATGTCGCGCCACCAATCTGCCATCGCTACTAAGCAGCAGATCAACTTCGAAAACGCGAAGGCCTTTTTCATAGTTGGCGAGGAAGGCATCGTAACTATTCGTATACGTCATTCCCTCGATCCCGCCCATGGCGTGGGCCACCATCCGATGGGCCTTAAAGCCCTGCTCTTCCGTTTTCGGCGACTCCGGTAACCAGCTCAGCGCCAGCAGCGCGATGCCCATGAGGAGCAGGAGGTTGTAGAGAAGTTTGTTTTTCATAAGAAAATAATCCTATTCTATCGGAGTTCCAACGATAAATGTCGTTTATTGTCAAAAGTCATTATAGCATATCTCGTAGATTTATCGAGTCGCCGGTAGATTCAGGGAATACGGTTGACGAATGCACCTATTTTCTTTATGGTCATTCTATGCAAAACACCCTGGAGGACAAAATGGAGAGAAAAGCAAAACTCGAAGAGATCGAAGCGCTTCGCGGCGTGGCCTTCTTGGCAGTCGTGTTGCAGCATGCCATCGGTGGATTGTTCGCTCAACCCGGTTTGTTGTCGTTATCCGTCAGCTTGGGGACGACCTTCTTGGGGTTGATTCGGTTTGCCGTACCGCTTTTTGTGTTTATCACCGGCGTGGTGTTGTTTTACAATTACGACCGATCTTTTCAATATGGACGTTTCTTGAAAAAAAGAGGACAGCAGGTCGTCCTACCTTATCTGTTCTGGACGCTCTTCTACTATGCGTGGGTGAGCGTTCGCAGTGGAGGCGCCATCATCGGCGATTGGGGAGACCTCCTTCATGTACTGGAGCTGGCTTTTACGGGTAAAGCCTCGTATCACTTGTGGTTTATGGTCATGATTATCCCGTTTTATCTGCTGTTTCCTGTCTTCCGCCTGCTTCTGGCCGGCAAGCGACCGGCTTCTGTCAATCTGTCGGTAACCATCGGGTTTCTGGTCGCCAATCTGATTCTGGTTTATGCGCTGTCAAAAGGGTACTTTCAATCGGATCAGCCGATTCTGCAAACCCTCTATCGCTACCTGGACCGAAACTTTCTGTTCTGGACGTTTTATTTCGTACTCGGCGGATTCGCCGGCTTATATTATGAACGCTGGAAAAAGGCGATGCAGTCGCTCTGGGGCGTCAGCCTTGCGATTACCGTCCTCTTTCTTATTTACATTGGGACGAAAATCTGGGGGATCAACCAAGGCGCAGCAGCCGGGGACTACTTGACCAGCTCATATGTGACAGGACCACTCAAGCCTCTCATGATAGTAGCCACTCTCGCGATGCTTCCAGTGCTGTTCTATACAATCCAGCGCTTGACCTCCAAGCCAACGAAGATGGGATTCGTGCTAACCGTTATCGGGAAATACTCCTTCGGCGCCTATCTGGTCCACGCTTTTATTTTGCGATATACGAACCTTCTAGCGCTGAATGTTCTCGGAATCCTTGGCGTTTACATCCAGACCTTAATATCGTTTATCCTCTGCGCCTGCATCAGCGTCGGGTTGGGCATCGGTTTCCGAAGAATCCGAAATCGTTGGCGGAAGGCGCGGGTTGGTGTGGATCGTGGAATAGCGGGGTGAAGGAAGATAAAAAAACGGTCTCTCTATGTGGAGGACCGTTTTTTTGCTGCCGGGGGCTATCATCCCGTCAGTATGCATTTTTATTGATGAAACCATTTACGACCGTTCTTAGCACAATTTTAATGTCCAATAAGATCGACCAGTTCTCAATATAGAAAATATCGTATTTAATCCGTTCCTCAATTGACGTATCTCCACGAAGCCCATGGGTCTGCGCCCAACCGGTAATGCCCGGCCGGACATGGTGCTTCACCATGTATTTCGGCACTTCTTCCTTAAACTGATCCACATAATAAGGCCGCTCCGGGCGTGGACCCACCACGCTCATATGCCCGGCCAGCACATTGAAGAACTGCGGCAGCTCGTCAAGGCTCGTCTTGCGGATAAAGGCCCCGAACTTGGTACGCCGAGGGTCGTTTTCCGTCGTCCACCCCGTATCCGGGGCCCCCTCGGGCAGTACCCGCATGGAACGGAACTTGTACATTTGGAATGTCCGTCGGTTTAACCCTACTCGCTCCTGCTTAAAGATGACCGGGCCCTTCGAGGTCAACTTGACGCCAACGGCCACAAATAGCATCACCGGAGAGGTAATGAGGATCGCCAGCAGGGAGAACATGATATCGAAAATCCGCTTAGCCACCCGATTCCCGGTCAAGTCCAGCGGAATATCCCTCACGTTAATCATCGGCATACCGGCAAAATTATCAAAATACGGGCGGGCCGGCAGATAATCGAAGAAATCCGGGATGATAAGCGTTCGTACCCCTACTTTTTCACAGATGGAAATAATCCGGGCATAACGGTGATGCGCCTCCAAAGGAAGCGCCAGCACGACCTCATCAATCAACTTGTCCTGCAACACACTCTCCAGTTGATCGATCCTCCCAAGGATCGGTTTATAACGTGTTGCCTCGATCCCATCCCAAACTTTATGATCATCTAGAAACCCAACGATATCATAGCCCAATTCAGGGTACTGTTTGAGATTGTTGTGAAAACGCTGGCCTAAGGATCCGGCTCCGAGAATCAGAACAAACTGCTTGTTGTAGCCCTTCTTCCGAAGCTGCTTCAGGCTGTTTTTCAGGAAATATCGGTAGAACATAATCAAAAGTAGATTGAACATCATGTATATCGCCAAGTAGAGACGGGATATATCCACTTGTTTAAAGAAGAACATCAGGCCAAACAATAGGAATAAGCTCGCAACATGCACCTGGATGATCTTCCAGACTTCATCGGCAAAGCGTTTTTTTCGTTTGGGCTCGTACAGGGAAATTATGACACCGACGATTACTGCAATTGCACCGTAAACTACGCTCCAAAAAGCGTAAATCTCCACAGGCAACGGCTGCTCGTAAGCGATCAAGCCGCTTTCAAATTTAATCCACCAAGCTAGCAGGAAGGAAATTTGGATGGACACAAAATCCGTCAGAATATACAGTTGGGTCAAGAACCGTTGGTTCTTTCGGATCATGATCTCACCTCCATTTTAACTTCCGCCGACTCCGGCTGGCCTGCTCTCAATGGGGTTCTCATACCCTGAGGGAGCAGTTTATTTTTAGCTAGGGATAAAAGAAATTTCAACGAAATACCGCTGTATACGGCTGCGTTCGTGATCCAGGAATAATGGCTAATATAATGTTTCCGGTGAAAAACCCACATTGCGCGGTGAAATTCATAAATGATCTTGAATGGCTTGCGCCGGCTGCTAGCTCCCTTATAGTGAACAATGTATGTGGCCGGATGATAATGAATGCCCCAACCCGCTTGCTTGATGCGGTAACACCAATCGATATCTTCCCCATACATAAAGAAGGTTTCGTCCAGACCGCCCACCTGTCGGATCGTCTCTTGTCTCACCAGCATAAAGGCGCCGACCAAGCAATCGACAGGGTAAGTCTCGTTCGGATCCTTGTACCCTAGCTGATACTGGTTAAACCGCGGCCGGTCCGGAAAGAGCTTCGAGAATCCGAAGGCGTAGTAAAAGGACGCCGATGGGGTCGGGAATCCCCTTCTGCATGCTTTATCCAACGAGCCGTCAGGCAGGATCACTTTGCATCCCGCTGCCCCGAGGTCCGGGTGTTCATCCATGTAAGAAACCATGGTCTGAACGGTGTCGGGCTGCACGATGGTATCCGAGTTGAGCAGCAACACATAACGTCCCTGGGCAATAGCCATCCCTTGGTTATTCGCTTTGGCAAATCCCGTGTTATTTGGATTCGCGATCAGGTTAACTTGTGGGAACTGCTCTTTGATGGCCGCTACCGATTCATCTTTCGACGCATTGTCAACGACAATCACCTCATACGAATAAACCGTCTCGGAATCGTATACCGACCGCAGACAGTCCAACGTCAGCTGACGCGTATTATAATTTACGATCAATATACTTAAATCCATGATTTATGCGCTCCGAATCTACAAATATAGTAGTCTATCGACATTATAGCACATCATGGCATAGGGGAGGATGATAGGGAAAAATCGGCATATAATGCGGACGTTTGCAGCAATTATTACTATTTCACCTTTCTTCGAATCTCCTGTCGCTTCTCCCTTAACTCCGGCAGTTTATGAAAGAAGTCCCACCAAGCTCCAAGTACTTTGGGTTCTCTCAAAAGCATGTATCCGTTACTCGCCAGCTCGTAAGCAAGCACCTTTGGCAGAGATTTGATCCAATGATATCCCAAAAGATTCTTATAGAGCATCTTATATCGGTTGATGTAGGAATACCGGCGAATAACTAAAGGCTGCGAATGGCGACCGCCCTTCTTCCAGCCTCTCGCATGAATGGCCAAGGCCTCCGCACAATAATAAGCTTTCCAGCCAAGTAAACTAGCCCGCCAGGCCACATCCACATCCTCTTTATAGGCGAAAAAGTCCTCATCAAAAAACTCACCCGCGATCGATAATTCATCGATCATCACGCGTCTGTACATGGCCGCAGCCCCGGAAACGCCAAACACTTCGCCGGATTCTCTCCATTGACTGGCCGATTCTCCTGCCCCTCGGTCAACCGCACGCCAGATCCCGCTCATCGACAAACCGGTACTGTCTACGATATCTGGTGACGACTTTAAGACGAGTAGCCCCGTGGCACTGCCCACCTCTGAACGTTGCTCCATGACCTCCACAAGACGCTCGACATATTCGGCCCCCAGCTGCACGTCCGGATTCAGCACCAACACATAGTCGCTTTGCGTCATGCGGATCCCCTGATTGTGAGCAGGGGCAAAGCCAGTGTTCGTAGGATTGGGAACAACCCATACGTTGTTCGCATTGGATTGCTCAACGTACGCTCGTATCCGATCCACCGTCCCGTCTGTAGATGCATTGTCGATAATGATGATCTCCTTGATCGGATAAGACAGCTGCAGAACGGCGTTCAGACATTCTTCAATATCATTGGCGCTGTTATAGGTTACGATTTGGATGGTGACAGTTGGATTTACTGGCATGAAGTACTTTCCTTTGCTATGGCTTTGTTGTAGAAATTATATCAAAGTGCTTATAGAACGTATACTTAGGAGGGCAGAAAAAAAGCTAACCAGAAATCAATGTTCCTGGCTAGCCTTCAATTCCTTTATAAATGCTTTAAGCGCTTCTCTCCACGGCCGTAAATCCTGAAATCCGTTCGTGCGAATAGACAAGTGATCCATCACTGAATTTCGGGGACGCGGGGCCGGGCGAGGAAAGTCTTCGGTTGTACAAGGTTTAACCTGCACAGGGTATGTTTGTCCGAATATATCCCGAGCTTCCTCGAAAATCGCTTGTGCGAATTCGTACCAAGTGCATTCCCCCGAGTTGGATGCGTGATAAATTCCGTACTTCTCCGTTTGAATCAGCTCCAGTAGAAAGGCGGCTAAATCAACGGTATAAGTAGGAGAACCTTTTTGGTCATTGACCACGGAAAGTACAGGCTTCTCTTGGCCCAGCTTAAGCATCGTCTTCACGAAGTTGTTACCGTACAACCCATACACCCAAGAAGTTCGTACGATAAAGAAAGCGGAAGACAAGCTTTGAACCAAGATTTCTCCGGCTCGTTTCGACTTCCCGTAAACACTTTGCGGATTGGTATTATCGTATTCCTGGTAAGGCAAAATATCGGATCCATCAAAAACATAATCCGTACTAATGTAACAAAATTTTGCCTTCACCTGCTCTGCGGCTAACACCAAATTTCTCGTTCCGACCGCATTCACTGCATACGCCGCATCCACATCGCGTTCCGCCTGATCAACAGCGGTATACGCCGCACAGTGGATGATCGCATTCGGTTTAAATTCCTTCACAACTTTCAGGCACGTCGCATCATCGGTAATATCCAACGTATTTCGATCACTAGCCAATACCTGATGCCCGGCACTCTCGAACAAACGTACGACATCTTGGCCCAACTGCCCCTTAGCTCCGGTTACGAGCACTCTCATGATGGTTCGCCCAGTCGATTGCCGTACTGTTTGGCGTAATACTCTTGGTAAGCCCCTGATTGAATTCGCGTCCACCATTCCTTATTGTCCAGATACCAGCGAATAGTTTCTTTAATTCCGGTTTCAAAAGAGTGCTTTGGCTTCCAACCAAGCTTCTTCATGGTCTTAGTCGGATCGATACCATAGCGCCGATCATGCCCTGGACGATCCTCCACATGCTTGATCAACGATTCCGGCTTGCCTAGCTGCTCCAGAATTGTGCGCACAATATGCAGATTTGTCCGCTCATTATTTCCGCCAATATTATAAACTTCACCATTACGTCCTTGATGGATGACAAGATCGATCGCACTACAGTGATCCTCAACGTACAACCAGTCTCGAATATTTAGCCCATCGCCGTATACAGGTAAGGCTTCGTCAGCCAGGGCCCTGGATATCATTAATGGGATTAACTTCTCCGGGAATTGAAAAGGGCCATAGTTATTGGAACAACGCGTGATATTTACGGGAAGTCCGAAGGTCTCATGATAGGCGCGAACTAACAGGTCACCGGCGGCCTTGCTCGCCGAATAAGGACTGTTCGGAGCAAGCGGCGTCTCTTCCGTAAACAATCCTGTTTCACCCAACGTCCCATAAACCTCATCCGTAGATACCTGAACGAATTTCTTGACCCCATGCTTTTTCGTTGCATCAAGCAAGACTTGTGTCCCGAGCACATTCGTCTTAACGAATACATCCGGTTCCAAAATACTGCGGTCCACATGCGATTCTGCAGCAAAGTTGACCACCACATCAATACCTTGGTCAATCAGTTCAACCATGGCTTTAGCGTCCGTAATGTCCGCTTTGACAAACGTATGATTAGGATTACCCTCCACCGATTTCAGGTTCTCCAGGTTTCCGGCATAAGTTAATGCATCCACATTTACAATTTTGTATCCCGGATGCTGTTTCAGCATATATAAAACAAAATTACTGCCAATAAATCCGGCACCGCCTGTAACGAGCAGTTTCATGAAGAAGATCCTCCTAATCGAAATTCAATTCCGCTTCCACGAATGTCGGATGCCTCCGGTCTTTGTCCGAAAGCATCGGCTCACTAACCGGCCAGTCGATGTTTAGTGCCGGGTCATTCCATAATATGCCGCGATCATGTTCCGGCGAGTAGTATTCGTCCACTTTATATAAAACTTGGGTGTTTGGCACAAGAGTGCAGAAGCCGTGCGCAAAGCCCTTTGGCACTAGCAGTTGACGCTTGTTATACTCACTCAAAATAACGCCAACCCATTTGCCATAGGTCGGTGAGCTCCGACGAATATCTAGGATGACGTCATAGATTGCGCCAGTTAACACCCGGATCAACTTCGTCTGTGCTTTGGGATTCAATTGATAGTGCATTCCCCGAAGCACCCCCGGCTCAGCCGACAAAGATTGATTATCCTGAATGAAGTCAAAATCCAAGCCAAGCTTACGTATAATGGACTCATTGTAACTTTCCATAAAAAAACCCCGGTGATCCCCATGTACCACCGGTTCCAGCAATGCCGCTCCATTTAAATTAAGCGGATTCATCCTCATATCCAAGCACCCTCCCACTCTACCGTTTGAGTTTGCCAAACTCTTCACCAAACACTAAATCTTTGGCGAATTCGTTGGCTCGTGCCAAGGATTCATGTGTCCCAGCATCCGTCCACCAGCCTTGTAGGATGTCATAGGTGAGCTCCCCACGTTTAATATATGCATTATTCACATCTGTGATTTCCAATTCTCCGCGAGCAGATGGCTTTAAGGTTCGAATAATCTCAAATACATGATGATCAAACATATAGATGCCCGTCACCGCATAATTTGACTGAGGATTCTTGGGCTTCTCTTCGATGGAGACGATTCGCTCCCCTTCAAGTTCAGGAACACCGAATCTAGTGGGGTCTGAGACTTGCTGAATTAGGATTTTAGCCCCTGTCTGTTGACGTTTAAAATGATCAACATATGGCGTGATATCATCAGCAAATACATTGTCACCGAGAATAACGACCATTTGATCCTCACCTACAAACTGTTCAGCCAGCCCAAGCGCTTGAGCTATCCCGCCAGCTTCGTCTTGAACTTTATAAGTGAATGAAACACCCATCTCACTACCACTGCCGAGCAAGCTCACGACATCACCCATATGCTCTTTACCAGTGACTAAGAGAATATCGGTGAGCCCGGCCTGCTTTAGCTTATGCACAGCATGAAAAACCATGGGATACTTGCCCACGGGGAGAAGGTGTTTGTTGGTTACTTTAGTTAAGGGAAAAAGGCGGGAGCCTGTCCCGCCGGCGAGGATGATGGCTTTCATGAAATTATCCTTTCATTTGCATGATAACACGCTGATTAATTTCAGCATTAAGTATATATATATTTGTTTTTTTACTGATGCATGGTTCTCTTCAAATAGACAAATATCTATAATAGACAGTTCACTATTATCTCCAAATGATACTCCCCAAAAATTAACATAACATATCTCAAAAAGTCTAAAAACTTTAACTCTCTGGTTTTATTAATTCCATTTATAAACAATTAATTCCTCTAATTTAGTCTCCCCTATACCAGTGCCCCATCCTCCTAAACCAAACACTAGGGTTCCCTCACTAAAATCATTTACCCTTAAAAGCCCAAACACCTCCATTTCACCATTCAATAAAGGTATATCAATTATCTTATGAATACCGTATTGTGAGATGTGTACATTTTCAGCCTTTCCACTTATCACTGCTTTCAAAAGATACGTACCCTTCTCAAAATGTTTACTTAATAATAAACCAGCGTCTACTTTATCCTCGGCTATTACCTCAAAGTTATTAACATCAAAAGTTGCATTCATTCCATAAGGAGACCAATTCCCCATCTCTAAAGTAAATTCAACTGGATTTACAGCTCGATTCGAATCATCTTTTGCCAAATAATTCAAAAAAAATGAAGTTGGCTTTCCAATATACTGATTCCGGTAATCTTCCGGTGTATTGAATATTGTAAACCATCCGTCGCTAGATTGATTATGTTTGGTTAATGTACGTGAAATCTCCATAATGGGGGTAACTGTCCCAATAATAAGAAGTAAAACTAATAAGCTACTTCTAACCTTAGAGGATGCTTGTTTCAATGAGCTTATAAGAAATATAAACAAAACTAGCAAAGATGGGATTATTGAGCGCGTACCAAAATCGTTATTGCCACCGACAATATAAATAGGAACTATGGACATATAGAATACTGCGACAAACAACCATATTTTATGCTCTAATGATTTTCTGTACAACAAGATGAACAGTAAACCGAATTCCAAAACATAAAGCAAGGCTAAATTAGGCCATACCTCCAAAAAGTCAATATGATTCCAAATCCAACCAGTGTTCGAGGAAACAGCTCCCGATCCAGCCAGATAATAAAACCCAATAAAAAACAAAAGAACCGAAGCTGATAATATATTTGAAACAGAAAAAAGAGCCTTATATGATTTGACTGAAAAAAAAGACAAGAACAACAGCGGAAGCAATCCTATCATCACGAAAGGCGACCAAAGAGAGCTTAAGGCTACTATAAACACATTAAATTTGCTCTCTTTAGAAACCCATGAGTTATAAACTAATAAAGAAGTAAAGAGCCAACCGCTTATCGCATGTTGTGGTACCCAAAACAAAAGAGTTGTAAAGGAAGGGTATTGTTGCAAAACTTTCGCCCACCATTCAAGATGGTCCGAAAGATTCGGCAAGCTTTTATCTATTAAAATCCCCCCTAAAATATCCATCCCAGAAAATAAAATAAATACAAGAATAAATGAAAGTTTGAATTTCCCAATTATTCTAAAGAGCCAATATAATGAAAGAATCACCCCAAGTACCGTCCATAAATACATTGTTACATTGGCTATCGTCCATCCAAACAACTTACCGGCAAGTGCCGCCGGTAAATAGTAAGCCACATAGTAAACAAGCGGTGCTGAATTGGAGTAGTCAGTTGAATAATTATATATTACAGGCCATTCGTAATGGATTAAATCACGCAATATTGCATTGTGCTTAGAATAATCACTATTTTGATACGCGAACCCTCCTGTTCCCGATAAGTATACCCACAAGAAAACAAGTAACAAACCAAAAACAACACTATACCATTTTAGCTCAATATGCTGAGTCTCCTCTTTATTCCTAATAAAAAGGACACATCCGATTATTAATGCACATGAAGCCAATATTGAAAAAGTAGGGTTCAACCAACCAATTAAAAACAAAAAAATTGGCAAGGATAAATATAGAATTGTAGATGTTTTAACTATATTATGAAACTTATTATTCATTATAGGTGAACTCCAAAAGTTATTTAATAGTATCCACTACTTCTTTTCCTAACTTCACACTAAAATTCATTCCGCGATCGTTTGGATAAATTTGAGATGTATTGGCTAGATATAAGCCTTGTATCGGTGTTTTGTAAGCCGGTTTGATTTTAGAATACTGCATAGGCCAAATTGGCTGAGCAAACCGGTCTCTTGAAATTGTATAATTAATGATGGTTTCTTCATTGAAATCGGGGTATATCTTTTTGAGTGATTCAATATAAATTTCGATAATCCGGTTATCCGGCATATTCATAAATTCATGATTCGGATTTAGATACTTTGAAAAGTAAACAAGTGTCTTTTCTCCATAGTTCTCTTTCGGGATCAAATTAGTATGTTCTATTATCCCCCCAAAGGGTATTTCATTATCACTAATATTGAGCCAATAATATTTACTTAAGCTCTCTTTTAACTCCATAAGCACTACTAGTGCACAGTCATATTTAACTTGTTTAAGCGGTTCGACATATTCATCCGGAGCATTTTTGCAAAGATCAAGAAATACAGGAAGCGCGGCTGTACAAATCACAATATCGTACTTTTTAATTTCCCCGTTAATATTAAGCCCTTTACATTGCATATCCTCTATTACAATTTCTTTAATATCAGCATTCAAAATCACATTAGTTCCATTATGTTTAATACTTTCCAATAATTTTTTATTGAGAGTATGAAAGCCATCCTTCATATAGCCAAGCAATTCTTTACTCCCGCCTCCCGTTCTTGAACGAATTCTTTGAACTATTCTTTCCCAAATCCATACCGCTGGAATTTTATTGTAGTTTTCGCCGAATTTTATTCTAAGCATAGGCTTCCAAATTACTTCCCAGCCTTGTTTACCTACATAACGCGTCATAAACTCCTCGGTAGTCATACTTTCAAGTTTTGGAACATTCTTATATTGAGAAATAAACAAAGAGGAAACTCCGACCTTTAGGCGATTAATAAAACTCAGAGGTTTAAATCTTAATAGATCTACTGGGGTGGTAAAGGGATAGGATACCCCATCGTGATAATAGCCAACCTTTGAATCCGACCATATCAACGAATCCGAAACACCTAATTCTTCCGCTAAATCCAAGTAAAACTTATCATGGGTAAAAATGTGATGATAATATTTCTCTATATAGGTGTCTTCAATCGGTATTGTCCCGGCTAATCCTCCGACATCGCTTCCCTTTTCATAAATATCTACATCGGCACTTGTTCCAAATTTTTTATTTAAATAGTAGGCGGCAGACATCCCGGCAATCCCGCCGCCAATGATTGCGATTTTCATTTTGATGATCTCCTTCCGAAACTTTTTTAGAGTAGTTACTTGATTCCTTTTAGATCCTCGACTATTTTCCCAATACCTTTTTCCATACCAGTTTTTGGTCTCCAGCCTGTAACCTCAACTATCTTTGAATTCTCGCATCTGTAAGACATAATCTCACTCTCACGATATGGAATAGCTCCAAAGTTAAGTTTTGATGAAGAATTAGTGGCGCTTTTAATAATCTCTGCAATATTCCTCAGACTATGTTCCTCGCCTGAAGAAATATTGAAAATCTGGCCGGTATGATCCTGTAGTTGTGAAACAGCTACTAGCCCTTCCACAAAATCATCAACATAAATAAAATCTCTAGTTTGCATACCGTATGTCATATTAAACTCTTCATTGAGCAACATCTTCTTAATAGCCTGCATAATAAAAAACCGTTCGCTCTGGCCTGGCCCATAGATTAGAGATGGTCTCACTGTAATAATAGGCATGTTAAACATATTGGAAAACATTTTACACAATACGGCACTGGCTGCTTTCGTGCCGGAATAGATAGAAACCGGACTAGGAGGCATATCCTCCGTAAATGGTTGCTCATTCCAACCATACTCCTCACAAGAGCCAACGTTAACAAAAGAATCTACGGATGCGTTAGACTTCTTTAAGGCTGTTAGTAGGTTCATTGTTCCACCTATGTTGCTTTGAATCATTTCATCAAGATCATCAATTTCCCTACTTGGCTTAATATTGGCAGCTAGGTGAAATACTATTTGAGGATTTACTCTCTCTACAACTTCTGTTACTTCTCGTTTATTACTCAAATCCGCTATAAAAACATTAGCTTCTGTTGAAGGTGTTCTATGCAGTCCAAAAATATTAGTGTACCCTTTATTCGCTAACGCACTTACTAAATGCTTACCAACGAACCCATTTGAGCCTGTAATTAGGATTCTCTTCTCAGTCTCTTCCATCAAAAATATCTCCTTTCAGAATTAAAGACCTAAACAACCTGGATTGTTTAAGTCTTTGAATAAGCCTTAGTTAGCCCAAGAATTATTACCTTTTCTGGCATAGGAAATAAATTGGTTAATCTCATTGACGCAGAGCTCGTATACCTCTGTATCTTTGTACTTCTTGTACCAATCCACCACTAGTTCTATACACTGTTCCATATCTAATGTCGGCTTCCATTTAAGTAGAAATTTAGCTTTACTGCAATCCAAATTCAATAATTTTGCTTCATGCAGTTGTCCAGGAAGGGATTGATCACTCCAACTGCCTTGGCCGTAATTATCGATAACTTTCCCAACCACATCTGCAACAGTTATTATTGATTCGTCATTAGGCCCGAAATTCCAAGCTCCTGCATATTTCTCAGGATCACATTGCATTTGGGAGGCAAGCCATAAATAACCACTTAACGGTTCCAAGACATGTTGCCATGGACGAACAGAGTGGGGATTTCTTATTTCAATAGGACGGCCCGATTCAAGTGCCCTAATACAATCAGGGATAATCCGATTTTCGGACCAATCACCACCACCAATGACATTACCGGCCCTTACTGAGGCAACTACTTTCTGATGATTACTGTATGCAGAAGGGTTGAAGAAAGAGTTAATATAGGAACTAATTACAAGTTCAGAACAGCCCTTTGAAGCACTATAAGGATCATAGCCTCCCATAGGATCAGTTTCTTTATATCCCCAGATCCATTCTTTATTGTCGTAACATTTATCACTCGTAATATTCACGCATACCTTAACACTTTGTGTATTCCTTACGCATTCAAGGACATTAATTGTTCCCATTACGTTGTCTTCGAAAGTTTCCCGAGGAAATTCGTAAGAAAGCCGGACCAATGGCTGAGCAGCCAGATGGAAAACTATCTCCGGTTGATACTTTTCAAATACATCAGCCAGTTGCGTGTAGTTCTTTATATCCCCTCGAATATCTGTAATTCGATCCTTAAGATCCGATAGAACAAAGTTGTCATTATCAGTTTTTGGATCCAATGAGTATCCAATAACTTCTGCACCTAGTTCTTTTAACCAAATCGTGAGCCAAGAACCTTTAAATCCGGTATGTCCAGTTACTAGTACTCTTTTTCCTTTGTAAAAGTTTCCGAATGAATGGTACATCATAGCATATCCACCGTATTCCTTAAAGCAGCCCATGGGGCGGTATTCTCTTGCCATAATTTATTTAAGTAGTCCATATCTCTAACGGTATCCATGCACTGCCAGAAGCCATCATGTTTATACATCATAAGCTCTCCGTCTGCGGCCAGAGATTCAAGCGGCTCCTTCTCAAAAATGCAGTCTTCATCTTCTGAAACATAATTGAAAATCTCTTTATTAAAAACGAAAAAGCCGCCATTGATTCGGCCATCAGAAGTTTGAGGTTTCTCACTAAAACTCATGACCTGCTCACCCTCACATAATAGTTCGCCAAATCTTGCAGGGGGACGAACACCCAATACCGTTCCGATCTTGCCATGAGATAGATGAAAGTCGACTAAACGATTAATATCCACGTCACAAACTCCGTCTCCATAAGTGAGCATAAATATATCGTTATTAATATACTTTTCCATTTGTTTTATGCGGGAACCTGTCATATTGTCTTCGCCCGTATTCGCTAGCGTTACCTTCCATTCATTCTCTTGATGAGTATTATGAATGAACACATTCCCTTTTCTGCCCAAGTCGAGCGTAATGTCGCTTTGCATGTATTCATAGTTTAAAAAGTACTCTTTAATTTTGTGCCCTTTATATCCCAAGCAGATATTGAAATTATTATATCCATAAGAAGAATAGATCTTCATAATATGCCATAAAATCGGTCGCTCTCCTATTTCCACCATAGGCTTAGGCATTATTTCTGTCATTTCACGAATTCTGGTTCCTTTTCCCCCGCATAACAACACAACTGGAATGTTTTTCATAATCGAATAATCCCCCTTGTAATTTTAGTCCTGTTGCCCGTCAGTAGTCTTGTCTTTCTGGCTTATAACTTCTCTTATAATATACCGAGGTCTCTTCTTAACCTCATTAAAAATCCTGGCCACATATTCACCAATGATGCCCAAAGCCAATAATTGTGCTGCACCTAAAAATAAAATCAATACTATAATTGTAGAAAAGCCATAGGGTGTATCAGGTTTTAAAAAGTGCAGCAATACGTAATAAATTATTCCAGCTAACGAGATTAAAGTTAAAAAGAAAGCAGTAGTTGAAATCCATTCAAGAGGCTTATAGGAAAAATTAAAGATTCCCATTTTTGCCCACTTTAGATTAGCTAGGAAAGGTATGCTAGTATTTCCATGCTGACGGTCATCGCGGGTATATTCAATACCGATTTGTTTAAAGCCAACCCATGCACGAAGCCCTCTGAAAAACATTTCATTCTCGTTAAGCTGTTTAATTTCTTCGGCCACTCTTCGGTCAATTAAGCCAAAATCACCTGCATCTAGAGGAATATCAATGTAGGACATCTTCTTAAATAACCGATAAAAAGCTTTATATCCAATTCTTCGAGCCAAGGACCCTTTTCTTTTCTTCCTTACTCCGTAAACTACTTCATAACCTTCCTCCCACTTTTTTATGAATTGCTCTATCATTTCGGGAGGATCTTGAATGTCGCCATCAATTATAACAACTGCATCACCGGCAGCATTATTCAAGCCTGCAATGTTACTGGGTTGAGAACTTCCAAAGTTTCTCGACATTGTGATAGCTTTAACATTCTCATCAAATTCAATTATTTTGGAGATTTCATCTACTGTAGCATCCGTGCTGCAATTGTCTACATAAATTAATTCGAATGTATAGTTCGATAACTTCTCAAAAACAGCAGATACTCGTTCATACATCGGCTTAATGTTGTATTGCTCATTGTAAACTGGAACAATTATAGAAACTACTTTGTGCATTATTCTCCTCCGTAAACTTTTTCTTCCTCATCTTTAGATAATTTTGTGATGGACTTAAAAGAAAGTCCTTCTTTAAGCATGAATATAAAGCCTATGATTGTAATAGGGATATACTGTGTAATTCTAAGTATTACTGAATATCCCAATGCTAACTCTTTAATAATACCAAATACGCCTAAGGATTTACTTACAAAAAACTCAAAAGTTCCAATATATCCAGGCGATGATGGTATCATGATACCTAAATTGACAATTACAAGAGTGAATAATGCAATATATACCGTACTGGAAAAATCAAATGCTTCAGCAATAGCATAAAACAAACTAGCCTCCATAAGCCATATGAGTATAGAATAAAAAGCTATTGGTAAGAGTGCTCTTTTATTCTTAACAACCTCTAATCCTACTATTAATTTATCAATTAATGTGGACAACTTCGCATGGAGACGTTTAGGAAAAATTTTCAACCCCCAATTAACAAGCTGCATCGTTTTTGATCTAAAAGACACTATACCTACCGAAAATAATAAAGCTCCTAGAAACAGTAAAGTTGTTAAGATGCCTATTTGCTTAACCCAATCAGGAAACGGAAATAACAAAGCGGTAAAACCCAAAAAAAGAAGTAGCGTTATCCCATCGTAAATCCGTTCCAACAAGATTGTGGAAAAGGAAGCCGCAGCACTAATTTTGCCTTTTTTACTTACTAAATAGGCTCTTACGAACTCACCAATACGTAAAGGCAATAAATTATTTGCCATATAGCTAATTGATATAATAGGTAGTAGCTCTTTAGTTTTCATTGGTTTTATTCCTGATAAAATGTATTTCCATCTTATACTACGCACCCAATAACTCGAAATTTGGATTAATACAGCAGGAATAATAATAGTGTAGTTAATGCTATTAAACGCCTTACCTAAATCAGCTAGATTCAAGTTCCATCCTAACAGGAAAATAAAGAACACGCTAATCGCGATTCCAAAGATAACCTTAACTTTCTGCATTAAATCGCCCCTATTAAATACTGTGAAGTCATTTTTTATCAGCAAAAGGATATTCCATTTTATTGACTTTGAAAATCAATTATAGAGAAGCCTAATTCTCTGTCTTCGCCAGCAATTTTAACTGGTCCACTCCTCATTATTAACTCTAATTGGCTTTCCCCAGGGTCAATTTCAAGAGAAAGGTCGATTGGATTAGATTGGGTCGGTTCAATTACCAATTCTTTAATATGATTGCCATTATAAATTACATCAATGGCTTTTGACTCAGCTACTCCGGGAGGAAGACCCACACTGAAAATGAATCTAGCAATTTTCTTTTCATTATCAACAGAGGGATTAAACACGTTAATTTTCACATCACCGGAAGACCAATGCCAGCTTTGAGTTTCATTTTTTTCCAGACCATAGACACCTGAAATAAAATTCGAAATTACCTTTCCAGTCACCAATTCCATATTGGCAATTTTATTGGCTGCATGTTGATTGAACATAAGAGTTATTCCCTTACTATCGAAACTTAAATTGCGATTTTCTGCCGACATACTACCGCTAATGTATCCATCATCGGACCAATCGCTAACTAATTTGTTATTTTTCAAAAAATATGCAATCATCTGACGATGTTTTGTCAAGTCTGTTGACAGTGCAAGATTAATGGGCTTTTTCTCGTCTTTGTAAGTATCCATTAATTTATAGTATTCATTAATCGGATTCTCGTTGTTTCCAGTATACGTTCTCATTTGTTCAGTATTCATCAAAGAAAAGTGATAGGTAAAAACAAGAACTATAGGGATATATCCAAGAACTAAGAAAGTTGAAATGAATTTATTTATTTTGCTTTTATTCCAAAAATTATAAAGTGACAAGCCGATAATTGGCGGGAATATAAAAAACATATACTGTATTATTTTGTGGATATTCCAAGAATGACCGATTTTATCACTAAACCATGGATTGTCAGCAAAAAAGGTAAAACAGATCAACATAAGAATAAAGGAAGAGGCCACCAGGAATATCTGCCGCCGATACTGAGCCATATCTCTATTTAATATGAAATATTTCAAAACTATAAACAACAATAAAGAAGCTAAACACGAAACAACGAAAAACAGAAGGTGATGATTTAAAAATATTGAATTAGCATTGTATATTGGATTCAAGGAAAGAACCAATAGGAGATATTGCCACAAATCATAAGGTATATGCCAGCCCACGACAACACCAAGTTGATGTCTGATTGCCCCAATTGCTTTTATTAAACCTAAATTACTTAAAATACTTATTAATATAATTAAACCAACAACATTACTGAATACATACTTGTAACTTTTCGAAACTATTAAATGGAATACGAGCAGAAACAATACCGATAATGCTATAAAAGGCACGTATTCGCTATAAGTAATAACTATACTTGCGGAAACTAAAGAGGTTAATATGAGCATTTTCCATCTATCAGATGAACGTCCGGAATCCTCCCAAATATCTTTGTTAAGAAACAACATAAATGCGGCAGCGCCTAAAACTACGCCAAAAGCTTGCGGATAGAACCCCCACAAAGCACTGTTAATAGGTATACTTAAATGTATTGCTGTAAAAAAAACAGCAATCAAAGATGCTTTCGTAGGAATTTTAATTCCTTCTTTACAAAACAACCACATAACAACTACTAATAGAAACTGGCTTAAAGCAGTAACAGGCATATAGACTTCTAATGACATTTCGCGGTTAAATAATGCAGTCATAAAAGAGAGCAGAAATTGGGCCCCCATACGGTAACCCGCATCCTGGTACAATTTCATCTGAGTTAACCAAGGATAATAGGGATTTGGGTCTGCCGGTTGAAAATAACTATAATTCAATAAATAGTCTGCAATCGAGATGTAAGTGAAACCATCGGTATACGGATTAAAAGCTTTAAAATACAATATTGGAAATAAAATAATTAGCGACGAAATAAGACCACAAAACAACACTATGATTTGATATTTTCCCGGGATCCATTCACGTAATCTTTTATTTCTTATTTCACTTACTAATGCAATGATATCGATGATAACCGTAACCAGAAGCATATATAAATAGGAATCTTTCATTGAAAAACCTAAATAACTTACCCATGAACTAATAAGTATAAGCCATACTGCACCAAGTAAAAAAGTAAATAAGAATTTATAATCTCTAAGTTTTTTCCCAAGCAGAAAAACAGTCAACCAATACCCGGAAATAAAAACAACTACAACCAATAAAAGAAAAATCAATAGTTGATTCGGCACTAAATCTCAGCTCCAGATATAAATTAATTAAATCTTTTTTTCAAACGATTTGCTTACAATCCGTATCGAGTTATCAATCATTGTCTCCAAGTCAGGGCCAAAAGAATAATGTTTACTATTCATTTGAGAAATGTAGTTATTAATATATTGATTTAATCCTAACATTAAGTTATTTCCTTCGGTAGATATTCTGCTTACAAACATGTCATATTTATTGGCACAGATAGCCAAACTACTGTTATTTCTTACGTACTCTAAAATATTCAAAGATAATTGAGCTCTATCCGTTTGACTTACCTCATGCATTGAATTTACTAATTCGATGACTTCTGTACTTCCATATTCGATTTTATGGACTAATTTCTTTGGGAATTCTCTAAAACTTCCTATATTAGTTGTTATCACAGGCTTCCCATGCCCCATGATCTTAAGCAAACTAGCGGAATTCTCTCCTTGCGTTGGATATCTTAAATTAATACACATATCTGAAGCAGAAATATATTTATCAAAATCTTTGAGGTCAACGTAACCAGTAAAAACAACTTCATTCTCGAGCTTGTGCTTTTTAACAAGACCCTTTATAGGATATGAAGGCGAAACTTCTCCAACAATATAAAACTTCAAGTTTTTTATAGTTTGCTTGGATTTGATAACCGAAAGGGCCTCAATAATTTTATCTATTCTCTTTGTGGGGTTAGCATAACCCAATGAACTAATCACAAAATCTCCTTGATCAATACCTAGTTCTTCCCGAGCATCCTCTTTTTCTTTCTCCAGGTCCTCAAACTTACTAATATTTGGTGCAGGAATAGGAACAACCTCAATGGGGACATAACTCGCTTGTTTTCTCAACAAATCTTTAGCAAACTGCGAATGCACTATTATGCCCGCAGAATGATCCAGAATTCTTAAATTAAGTGGAAACTGCAGCGAATTATTCTCCCAAATCGGACCTATTTCGCCATTCAAAAAGCGGTTAGCTTCATCAAACCCTTCTTTCCCATGACAATATAACATTTCATCACGGTATCCATCTAAATTGCCTTGCTCCAATGTCTTAGCCGCAAAGAAATGATGAAGTGAATAGTCATGTAATACAACGATTCCAGGATATTTTAATATAAATTCATAAATTTCTTTGTGAGCTGCATAGTTGTTTCCCATATGATAAAGAATTGCACTGTATTGCTTCTCGTTATATCTTCTAGAAAATTCAGAATACTCCCTTATAACGAAGTTCTCTTTAATATTGGCGTTTTCAACTTGAAATCCATTTTCGACGTATACTTCTACGTCATAAACCTTAGACAACTCCGGCAATAGATCTTCACTGTAGTCAGAAATTCCTGATCGAATTGGATTTAACGGTGAAAAGTAAGCAATCTTTTTCAATATTTAAACCCCTATCTTATCGTCTCCGTCAAACGGTCTATAACATGATCCCAAGATATATGTTTTATAGATTCATATCCTGTATTTCCAAATTCTTTTGCAATCTCTTTATTATGATATAAATAATCAATTTTCATTGAAATCTGCGAGGAGTTTGACGAAACGTAACCATTAATATCATCTTTGACAAATTCCAGCACCCCGCCGGTGTCACCCAAAGTAATAACCGGTTTTGAAGATAAGAATGCCTCTAATGTTATATATCCATAATCTTCATCATACGGCGCAAAATAGACCGCCAAACAGTTCGCGTACAAATCAAGCAATTGCTTATCCTCAACAAATCCAAGGAATTCCACCCTATCTGACAAACCAAGTTTAGCTACTAGTCGTTGAAGATTTTCTCTTTCTGGTCCTTGTCCTGCTATTATACATTTAACATTAGGATTGGTACTTTTTAACGACTCTATTAATATATCTACTCTCTTAAGTTTGTCCAACCTGCCGACAGAAAGTATATAGTTCTCAAAATTATTAGTATAATATGAACCGATATGTTTAGGAGGATGATAAAGCACCTCGGAATCAATCTTGTTATATTTGGCTAACCGATCTGTTGTATTTTGAGCAATAGTATATATTCTTTTGGAAGCTGAAAGACTGTTATAATCATATCGGCTAACTAATTCTTTTATCGACAAACTTTCAGGAGAATAATCATAGTTACTATATTGTGTACCTAGCAAGTCATAAACTTGCCTAAATTGATGTACTAACCAGGTAACTTTATTCTTGTGTTCTATGCCATAGGAAGGGAATTTCGTACCAATAACCAAATCTATTTTTTCTCCATTACTCTCGGATAAATCTATGAATTTCCAATTCATCATGCTTTGGATAAGTTGTTCGTTCGGGTACCATTTGAAAGGAAGTTGAATTACATCAACAGAGTAGTTTCTGTTACGCAACTCTTTCTTCAAAGAGCTAATTAAGAGTTCAGCCCCACCTTTTACAAAGGGAACATGAGAATGACAAATAGCTATTTTCTTCTTCATTATCTACTATTCCTTCCCGAAGCATACAATGTTAGCAAGTGGTTCCATTAAGTCGCCGACTCTATCACTTGGTAAAAGAAGTTCACCCACAGGGATGTTATGAATTAATTTAAAACCATTGTCAGATAACTCATCTATTATTTCATTCATATGCCAAAATGCATCATAAACATTAAATACATGCCATTGATATCGATTTCTTAATTGGCATTCAACTAATTTGTTTGGAAAGTCGCATATTATCATCCCATTGGCACTCAATAAATCAAATAATTTCTTAAATATTTTCTTCCGATCACTATAATTATAGTGCCTAATAAATCTAAATATAGTAATAACATCAAACTTTTCGGTAGTTTTGAAATCAAAGATATCTTCCCTTACATATGTTAACTTTCCTTTACCTGAAAGTTTTTTTGCCGAGACAGATATCATAAAAGAAGAGTTTTCAACAGCAGTGCATCTACCATAACCAATCAACTCTTCCAATATTCTTCCTTCGCCTGACGCTATGTCAAGAATTGACGGATTTGAAATTGCAGCATAGTTTTTAACAAAAAAATGAATAGCGCTTTTCTCCAGTTTATTATAGGTTCTCATGGGATGATCAACAAACCGATCTTCATCATAATTTTCAGCAATGAATTTATCATTATAATATTTTTTCATTCCAACTCTTCCACTGACTAAATACTTCCCTTTTTCCTCCAGCATCTTTCTCCATTCACCTAGTTTGGGTGCAGCTTCTTGAGCGGTTAAATTCTTGTACAGGTCAAAATACTTTAACTTATTTTCAGCATCCAAATAAAACAATTCTTTTCCATATCTAAAAGCATTGTTTGCATATTCATCATAATTTTCGACTAATTTCTCGACACACAATTTCAAACTATCGACATTAGGTTCTCCTGTAACTCCCATGCCATAAGTTTCAACCTGTCGAGCTAATCCCACAACATTCGTAACAATAGCAGGAATACCAAGAATTAGGCTTTCAATAAGCGACAACGGGCTTGAGTGATTGTTCTCATATGTCACGTATGGCAAAATAATAGTATCAACATCGCTATAGAAGTCAACCATATTCAAGTAACCTTCACGCACATGAAGATTAGTAAGGTTCCTCTGCTCAATTTCCTGATAAAGCTTACCTGTATCATTTGATCTCCAGGAAATTTTAAAAGTATATCCTCTACAAATAGAGGCTAGCTCCAAAATCAAGTCCATGCCTCTCTGAACCCAAGTATCCGAAGTCATTGGTGAAGAAGCAAATCCTATAGTGAAATTGTTGTTTCTCTTTTTCTTTACTTCTCCCCATTGAATGTTACTAAAATTATTGATAAAAGTAGAACGCAGGCCGTACGAAGATAAATTATTTTTAACAGCTTCAGATTGACTTATAATTTGCAAATTACCTACATCAATGGCATGTGAGAGATGTTCGAGGAATTGCTCATCAGTTCTCTTTAAAGGCTCCATGCCGGTTACATTAAATAAAGTAACCCTGTTATCTGTATCATAATTTTTTTCGAATAATTGATACGCATCTAGATCATCATGAAAAATATGGATAAGGTCCGGATTATATTTAGATATCAGTTGGGAAAAATTATAAGACCAGTAATAGACATTTTCATTTTTATCATAAATTTCAACGTTGTCCTTAAGATCACTTTCCAATGAAACAAACCTGTATTCAAAATTACGAAAGCTTCCTGAGAATTCGCTATAATAAGTCATCGCTTCTTTTTTTATGGCTTCAATGTCCTTCTCGTCCTTATAACTAAAACAAAAGAAGTAAATTAACGGTCTACTATTGTTTAGTGACATAATGTTTCGATTCAGCTCCTAAGTTAAGATTGGCCAGACCTAAACATGGTATCTCTGAGATGACTCTAATAAACGTAGTATCTATCATCCGATCGATAGTAACTACGTCCCCTCCACTTTGATCAGTTATGCCAAAACTTAAAAAATAGCTTCCTTCATTTAGATAAAGAGGGAGTATCAAGTCATAGCATACATTGTCCCCATTATTTAATTTATCTATTGAACTATTTAGAAGCTTCGAGTTGGTTCCGAATACTTCGATTCCATTTATAGTTTTGATAATCACTCCGAATACTGGAGTAATAATTGTGTCATTCACCTTTACCTTGAGCCGAATGTTGATTTTATCCCCTGATCGGTAAACCGTTGATTCTTTTCCAGCTTGATCAAATAATGCATATTCTGTAATCTTCGCTTTACCGTTCCCATATCTCAACTTTTGTTGGTCGTCTTGACTTTTCTCAGCCACTTGAAGGTTTGCAGTCAGGGACATTTTTTGATAATAGTTCACGACTTCATTGGAACTACCCTCGAATATCAGGCTCCCATCATAAATGATCCCTACCCGATCACAAAGTGCCCTTACAGCATTTAAATCATGCGTTACAAGGATAATCGTTTTACCCAAGGCCTTAAATTCCTCAAACTTTGAATAGCATTTTCTTTGAAACACTTCGTCGCCAACAGCAAGTGCTTCATCTATAATCAGAACATCCGGATCCACATGAATAGCCAGAGAAAATGCCAACCTAACGTACATACCACTTGAGTAGCTTTTCACGGGTTTATCGAAAAACTCCCCGATATCAGCAAACTCTTTGATCGATTCCATCTTACTCTCGATCTCATGTCCTGGAATATTGTATAAATAACTATTATAAATTACATTTTGTCTTCCCGTTAATTCAGGGTGAAAACCTGCGCCAAGTTCCAGCAATGCAGCTATTCTTCCATTAACACGAAATACCCCCTGAGTGTGATGCTTTGTTTGCGCAAGTATGCTAAGAAGTGTGCTTTTACCCGAACCATTAAATCCGATGATTCCGTAGGTTTCCCCTTTGTTGACCTTAAATGATATATTTTTTAACGCCCAAAAGTCTTGATGTTTTTTAATGATTCCAGCAGACACTAATTCGGTCAACTTTGAACTATTGCGAGAGTATAGTTTGAACTTTTTAGATAGTCCTTCACAAATTATCGCAACTTCATCATTAATTTCTTGGATATCTCCGGTTTTTTTTACAAGATTCACTTTCTTTGCAATCGTTTCCGACCCGTAGTCCTTAAACCAGGCGTCTCCTTCTCGCACCAAATCCCATTCAATATCAAGTTCTTTAAGTTTGGAATATATAATAAAGTTACACTTTAGCAGTACGCTCTCTCCAGGAGAAATGTTATAAGGCAGTTTTGTTCGAATCCCTTCTACTACTGCCCCTTTCTCATTAATATAATGATATCCAATCAGCACAGGATGATCCTTGCTATAGGCATACCAAACCTCGTCACCTATATTCGTTATCATTAACGAAATCGAACTCATTTTTCCAGAACTCGTAGTAGCTCGCGTCTCTTGATCAAGGGAAACTATTCGTGCATTATATTTGGCCATTTGTTTTCAACCTACTTATGTTCATTCTTTCAAAAGCTTCGAGCACTTCCTTTTCCAGCTCTAAATTATCCGGGTCTTCCCTTAACGCAAGTAAAAGCAGATGATACCTCTCAATTTCATTGTAGTGATTGCCTGCGTAAAGGGCCAAATCCCTATAAACATTACTTTTAATTTCCACATGCAATTCTGATTTTAACTTTTGCACCTGTTCATGAATTTGCATATCCACCTTAGACTGTAGCTCATGCTCATAATACCGACGGATGCTTTCTGCATTAGAAGCAACAACTTCCTGAAGCGAACCCTTTAACTCATCGACTATTTCATCAACCGTTTCCTCAGATATTCTCTTGAAGGTTCCCTTAACATTTTCAACCGTGTCTGATAAGTTGTGATCCACAACATAAAAATGATCAATAACTTTTTGATTGAAGTGAATCTGTCTCATAAAAATTGGACGTAAAAGTTTTCTCAAGCCCTTCTTAACCATAACAATAAACTTACCCAAGAACTTTCGGTGCGAGAAATACTCCACTTCCAAAATATTATGGGATTCTATCAGCGGTCTCAACAGAGAAGCATTTGAGTCGCTGGGTCTGGTATCTTTTTCAGGAAAATGAAGATCAGCTTTATAAAGTATCCTTTCCTTGATGCGTTTCTTCAATTGCTCCTCATCAAAATTAAGTTTATCCATGGTTGACCTCCTACTTAAATCAGATCGGATATTTCATTTATCATTCTTTTATAAACAATCCAGCCAAATAGGAAGGTTATTAACGAAATCAATAACATAGCCATGATATTCACAATATGCCCACGCAACACTAAAGATTGATACGATTCAATAAAATAATAAAGGGGATTGAATGACATCGTCTTCTTCAATCCATCCGGTAAAATATCTAAAACATATACGATCGGCGTGAGCCAAAACCACACTTGGATCAAAATTGATGTGATTTGGTTCAGATCTCTAAAGTGCACGTTAAATACGGATAGTATTAATCCAATGCCTGTGCAAAACACCTGTTGCAACAGAATAATTAAAAAAACAACAATATAATTCAGATGCAAATCATATCCTATACCAACGAGAACTAATAATAAGAGGGAATAATTAATGATTAGTTCTATGATGGATGAAACAGTTATGGAGAATACCAAAATTGTTTTAGGAAAATATATTTTCTTTACGATATTCGCATTGTCGACAAAAACATTCTGAAATTTGATTAGTGTAGCATTAAAGATTGTCCAAGCGAGTATTCCCGAACTTAAATAAACGCTATAATCAAACGTGTTCGTCATACCGGGTAATTTGGCAGCCATGATTTGAGAGAATACCGTAGTATAAATAAGAATATAAGCTATAGGAAGAATTAGGTTCCATAGTAAGCCAAATACCGAACCGGCATATTTATTACGAAAATCCCGCTTCACCATATCCCAAATCATATAAAGGGTTCCACTATTCATAAGTTTTCTAACCACTCTTCTTTTCTGATCTCCTCAAGAACATCTTCCAGACTTTGAGTTAACTCGATGCTTCTTGCCCATGAAGTATGCTCGATAATCTTTTCGTTACTCCCATAATATATTGGAATATCGATCGGCCGTAGTTTGCCGGGATCTTCTTCAATCTGAATTTGACTTGAAGATAATGAAATTAGGATTTCTAGCAAATCAGAAATAACCACAGGTTTTCCAGAACATATATTGTAAGTTTGTCCTTTCAAACCTCTTCTTGAAATCAATTCATACCCTTCCACTATATCCCTAACATCTGTAAAGTCCCTTTTAGATGATAGATTACCCACAGAAATAATCGGCTTTTGGATTCCTTTTTCAATTTTTGCGACTTGGTAAGCGAAGTCAGGAACTACGAAGCCTCGTCTTTGACCAGGTCCGATATGATTGAATGGTCTCACATGGATAATATCCATATCAAAAGCCTCATAAAATTGCCGAGCAAGCAATGCGACACTATGTTTCGATACCCCGTATGGATTGCTCGGATGAGGGAATGATTCTTCTTTTATTGGAAATTCCATTTCTTTATAGAACCCATACTCTTCAGAAGAGCCTACGCTAATTATCCGTATATTTTTAGATACTTGCTTGACAGCTTCAAACAGATACAACGCAGTCATGGTGTTAGATAGAAAGGCAAGACTAGGTTGCTCCCAAGCAATTTTCACATTACTTTGTGAAGCCAGATGAAAAACAACATCTGGCTTGACTTCATTTAAAATCCGAATCCAACTATCTTTATTATCTAGTTGAGTAACAACCAACCCATTGATCATGTTAACTGGCATAAAAAAGCCAGGAGATCTCGTTGTTCCATATACTTTATAGTTTTTACATTTTAGTAACCGAGCAAGGTGGCGCCCCGCAAAACCGTTCACTCCAGTAATTAATGCCGTTTGCATAATAGGCTCCTTACTGCTGGTTTAATTTATCTAAGTCACTATCCACCATCATTTTAACCAAATCCTCAAAGCCAACCTCCAGTTTCCATTCCAGTGATTTTTGTGCTTTTGAACTGTCTCCCAGAAGCAAGTCGACTTCGGCCGGACGGACGAATTTAGGATCAATAACCACATAATCTCTCCAATTCAACCCCGCATGGCCAAAAGCGATTTCAACTAGTTCTTGAACGGTATGTGTTTCGCCTGTCGAAATGACGTAATCATCCGGCTTATCTTGCTGCAGCATAAGCCACATAGCTTTCACATAGTCACCAGCAAAGCCCCAGTCACGTTTTGCATCAAGGTTCCCCATTCTAAGTTCACTTTGGAGACCAAGTTTAATTCTCGCAACCGCATCCGTAACTTTACGTGTGACGAATTCAACACCTCGACGAGGCGATTCATGGTTAAACAGAATGCCAGAACATGCAAACATATCATAGCTTTCACGATAATTCACAGTAATCCAGTGACCATACACTTTCGCTACGCCATATGGACTCCGTGGATAAAAAGGAGTTGTTTCCTTTTGTGGAGTTTCAACGACTTTACCAAACATTTCACTACTTGAAGCTTGGTAGAACTTAGCTTCTGGCTTCGTCAATCTAACCGCTTCAAGGATATTCGTAACACCAAGAGCCGTCGCTTGTCCGGTCAGGACAGGCTGTTCCCAAGATGTCGCCACGAATGATTGAGCAGCAAGGTTGTAAACTTCATTCGGATTTGATCTCTTTACCGCGTTAATTAGCGACCCCTGGTCCAGCAAATCCCCTTCAATAAACTCAATCTCATTTTTAATGTGTTCAATGTTATCCATCAACGGTGTGCTGGTTCTGCGGCGAAGGCCATATACTTTATAGCCCTTCTCAAGAAGCAGCTCAGCCAGGTAAGATCCGTCTTGACCTGTAATCCCTGTAATTAGCGCGTTTTTAGCCATGCTTGTTTTCTCTCCATTCATCATCATTTATATCGATTATAAGTACTGCTCTAATTTCTGCATACGAAGTTCCTTAAGCAGCAATTTAACCTCCTGTGCCTTATCCTTACTGCATATCAAAGTTACATCCTCTGTATCGACAATAATTAGGTCCTCAATCCCTAGTGTAGCGATTAGTTTTCCGTTACTTTCAATAATGCAGCGTTTAGTATCTAGATTCAATATATTCCCTTTAATCACATTTCCATTTTCGTCTAGTTCGTTGATTCGCTCCAATGCTGTCCAACTACCAACATCATCCCACCCAAATATGCATGGGATTACATAGATGTCTGTAACCTTCTCCATGATGCCATAGTCTATCGATTGGTCCGGCATCTTGGCAAATTCAGATTCGATGACTTTCGACTGTTCGGAAGTACCAAACGCTATTCGCATCGTTTCCAGTATATCATGCATCTCTGGCATGAGTTTTTGGATATATTTTCGTATTACCTCGGTTCTCCATACAAAAATGCCGCTGTTCCAATAGTAGTTCCCGGATCGCAAATAGGACTCTGCCGTTGACAGATCAGGTTTCTCAACAAACTTATTTACTTTAAGTACATCTAACTCATTGATGACTTGCTTATCATTCGTGCTTTCTATATACCCATATCCCGTCTCGGGGTAGGCCGGTTGAATCCCCAATGTCACAAGGCTCTTGTTGTCTTGCGCTGCCTCGACGGCTGTTCTCAGTATCTTTACGAAGCCTTCTTCGTTTTCAATAATATGATCCGACGGCAGCACGATCATGGTGCTGTCTGGAAACTTTTCTTCAATTAATATTGATGCCAATCCAATGCAAGGGGCCGTATTTCGCCCGATAGGTTCGATAATGATATTGTCATGCGGTAAGTGTGGGATTTGGGCCTTTATCAGTTCAGCATACAAACCATTCGTTACAATAAATACCTGACTGATATCTACCAACTTTTCCAAACGAGCTATGGATTGTTGGATCATCGATTTATTTCCGGAAATGTTCAAAAACTGTTTAGGGAGATTGGTTCTGCTTTTTGGCCAAAACCGTTCTCCCTTTCCCCCGGCCATGATCACGCAAGTAATTGTCATGTTAACCTCCAAATTTCCACAAGTGGATATAATCAAGCCGTTGCTGAATCAGTTTACCGACCGCTTCTGGCGAGTAATTCTCTTTAATGTATTTCTCACCGTTAGCTGCGATCATCCGATAATATCCCTTATCATTTACTAGCTTCTTCATATAATTTGCAGCATGTTCAACATTCGGATCAGCCCAATTTTGATAGGCCTTATACGGCCCCTGGTCCTTTCCAACCTGTATCAACTCATAGTCAACCAAGCAGGAATTATTATGATCCATAAAATCGGTATTCGAAGACCAGTTCGTACCAATAACCGGTTTTCGTAAATACATCGCTTCAGCCAACCCTAAACCAAAACCTTCGCTTCTATGTAATGAAACAAAGCAATCGGTTAAGGAGAGAAGTGCATTTATATCGTTACGGCTGATGGTTTCTTTTATTAAGTATATATTTTCATAGTTTTCTATAAGTGTATCCAATGCATCCAAGCCGTTTAAATTGCTCTTAAAACAATTTACTTTAATGACGAGTCCAACATTCATGTCGTCCGGCTGAAATGCCGCTTTAAATGCGTTAATCGCAGCCTCTGGATTTTTGCGATCTTGATAGCTCTTCACATCATACATAGAAAGGAACAAAAAGGGGCTTTTCGGCAAACCAAAAT
Source organism: Paenibacillus sp. FSL R7-0216 (assembly GCF_037969915.1). NCBI lineage: Bacteria > Bacillati > Bacillota > Bacilli > Caryophanales > Paenibacillaceae > Paenibacillus > Paenibacillus sp. FSL R7-0216. The sequence goes on from NZ_CP150222.1 coordinate 4,512,633, forward strand.
ACTCCCGCTCACGCGGCTCCACAACCTTAACCTCGATAGAATGTGGAATTTTCACTACGGGAACCGGGCTTTTCACGGAAATGGAATCTGCAACAAAGGTGGACGGGACCCATACTTCATCCACAAGGTTAAAACTCTCAAGCCATTCATCCGGGAAGTCAGGAAGTTCCCAATGCCAGTAACCGATGTTATACCTCCCATTAAAAAAGGAGTTACCGTAATTAGCGTAGATCTCCATCATCTGTTCTGCGTTAATATGAATTAAGTTGACGTTGTACTCAAGTTGTAAAACTTCTTTATGCGACCATGTGAGGTCTGACATCCTCGCGCTATTCGTTCCCGTAAAGTTGATGATCCCATAAGGAATGTCAACGGCATTTAAATTCCTCGCTGCAATTCTACAAGACTCTCCGATCCCCATCTCTGCCCTGGCATATCCAACCAAATTAACACCTTTGGGATAACTGGAAATCATTAGCCGTGAAGGCTGGTTATCAATCGGAAAGGCTCTCTTTAGCAATAACCTTTTAACCCGTTGCCTGGCTCCAAGCGGTAGAAAGACTTTGATTATCGGCATAAATAATACTGCGATTTTATACAATATTCGAAAAAACGTATTTTTCATCTTGAACACCACCAAATTGTTAACATTTAGCAAAAAGATGGAAATCTAGCTCCCCATCTATCAATATGCTAAAATAAATGTCGTATCTATTCGCAAAGGAGATAAACACGTGTCGAAACCAGTATACGGGAAAATGGTCGAAGCGTCGAGAAACGGGGAAAAGTTACCTACGACGCTCTTGGTGTTGTTGATCGGTTTGATTCTGTTCTTGGTCTGGGCTCCGTTCCAGGCTGGATTGTTTAATGGACTTGTTCTTGACTTTGAGAAGCCAATTTATTGGGCGGTTCTCATTGGAAGTCTTCTGATGCTAGGCTGGGTTGCCGCCTACTTCAAAAGCCTCAAGCTGGAAGACCAGCGGGATTGGACGGCCCTATTCGTTATGCTTATTCCCATAACTTACATTATCGCACTGATTCCGGCAGCAAGCCAGTACTTTGCTTCCAATATGGTGCTAATTCAGTCGCTTTATGCCTTTATGTTTGTCATTTCTTTGTATTTGCTGCAAAACCGGAAGTCGAACCGCATTGTCGAAACGACAGTGATTACGATTGGATATATCGTCGTGCTTTTCGGTTTGTTCAACTGGCTCGGTCAAGGAAGAACCGTATCGGCCATCGTAGGCTGGTTTACAGGGACTGTTGTTAACGGGCAATACACGCAGGCTATTTGGGTGGATTCTAACGGTCCGCGGCTTGCATCGGTGTTCCAATACCCGAATACGTATGCGGCCTTTTTGATGGCATTTTTTTTCGTAGCCGTCTTCGCCATTACACGTTCGAAAAGATGGTATAGCCAAGCAATCCATGCATTTATGCTCGTACCGATTGCCCTTTCGATTCTACTGACGTTATCCAGGGGCGGTTTGGTGTTCCTGCCAATCGTGTTTATCGTCTTGTTGTTGTTCTTGAAGCCTGCTAAGCAGATCCTCTGGATTGTGTACTGCTTGATAGCCGGAGTCAGCACGCTGATGATTGCAAAGCCCGTTACAGAACTGGGGCAACAGTTCCATCTGGGACAGATCGGCGATCCGGCCAAAGGATGGTTTTATGTCTTGGCCGCTTCGATCGTATTGGCTGTTATGGCTTGGCTGATTCAACGTTTTGTTGCTCCTCGTTTAGAGAACGGAACTGGGAAATGGGCGAGCAAGAAGCTTGCCAACTTATGGCTGCCTCTGGTCTCGGTTATTGCAGTAGCTGTTTTGGCCGCGTTGTTCCTCGGGACGAACTTGAAACATGTATTACCTGGTAATATTGGGGAACGTTTAGAAAACCTGAACCTCCAGCAGCACAGCTTCCTGGAACGGATGACTTTCTATAAAGATGCGGCAAAAGTTGTCAAAGACTACCCGATCATCGGGGCTGGCGGCGGTGCCTGGGCTTCGATCTATGAAAAATACCAAAACAACCCGTACACCAGCCGTCAAGCGCATAGCTTTGTGATGCAGTACCTCGTTGAGGTCGGAATTCTAGGCTTCCTCGTAATGGCTGCTTTTCTAATCTTTATTTTTTATAAGTATATTCGTGGCTATGTCAAAGCAGATGAGCAAAAACGGGAGTCGTACTTCGTATACTTCATCATCGTCCTGTCTGTCCTAATGCACAGCTTGATGGACTTTAACATGAGTTACGTTTTTCTAGGCATCCTAGTGTTCTTAGGGCTTGCGGGTATGGCAGCGGCAATGGACAACCGTCCAGTCGAAAAATTCTCCGTTAAACCAGGCACGATGCGCGGCTTGTACAGCACGTTGATGGTGATCGCCTCCTTGATCTTAATCTTTGTATCGATCCGGAACATCCAATCAGCCGGGGCGGCGGCCAAAGGTAAAGAGCTGATCACGACTAGCACGGACTTCCAGGAAATCAAGGCCCCACTGGATGATGCACTCAAGAAACGCAGCGGCCAACCGGATGCGGTGCTGTATCTGAGCTCTCTGCTGCAGGCCGGGTTTGATCAAACCCAAGATGAAGCGTTCTACAATCAGGAGCAGACCCTCCTTACGAATGCGCTAAAAAAAGAACCGTTCAACAAGGACATGTACAAACAGCTAGTTAAGCTTTATCAATCCAAAGGCGAATACGACAAAGCGTATGCGGTGTACCGCGATAATGCCGATCGTTATGCTTATGATATGAGCTGGTACGAGAACCTGATTGTTCAATCCTATGAGTTGGGGTATCAAAAGCTTGGTGAACAGGATACTTCTCAGAAGGAGCAATATTTTCAAACCGGGCTGGCTGCCTATCAGCATGTTGTAGATGGGGTAGAGCACCTGAAGACATTGCCTAAAGGGCAAATGCAAGGGAATCCGTTTGAGATCACGCAACCGATGGTCCTGAATGCTGGTAAAATGCAATCTATGATGAATGAACCGGCCAAGGCGGCGGAAATTTTCAAAATCGGGATTAAGGATGATTTGACCGATGCCACGAACCGCGAGATTGCCCGTTGGTATCTGGCTGCCTTGCAGAAAACCGGTGCTAGCGATCAGGCCGTATATGACCGGTTGCTGCAAGTCGATCCATCCGAGAGGGATTCGATTGAGCAATTAGCTAACCTGACGTTTTAATTAAAAAACCGGTCTCTCCCAAAGGAGAGGCCGGTTTTTAATTCAAGCTATCCAAAATAATTTCCGACATATATTTGAGCAGTTGGTCACGAAGCTCGGGGTTCTCGAGGGCATAATGGATAGATGTCTTAATGAAGCCTAATTTCTCGCCGACGTCGTGGCGGGTGCCTTCGAAGTGATAGGCTAATACCCGTTCCTTTTCACCTAGGCGCGATATGGCGTCGGTCAACTGGATTTCCCCGTTGACGCCGATGCGTTGGTTTTCCAGGATATCAAAAATAGCCGGCGTTAAAATGTAACGACCCATAATAGCCAGGTTGGACGGTGCTTTGCCGACTTCCGGTTTCTCCACCAACTGCTTTGCCTGGTAAACGCGGTCCCGAATCCCCACGGGATCAACGATCCCGTATCGGGATACTTCATCCCAGCCCACCGGTTGAACCCCTACGATGGAAGCTTGTTGTTCATCGTACACCTCGATCATTTGCTTCAGGCATGGCTTGCCGGATTCAACGATATCATCGCCGAGCAGCACCGCAAACGGCTCATCGCCGATAAACTTTCGCGCGCACCAAATGGCGTGGCCGAGACCCTTGGGTTCTTTTTGTCGTATATAATGGATGTCCGCCATTTCCGAGGATTTGCGCACCTCTTCCAGCAGCTGATATTTCCCTTTTTCGTTCAGATTGTATTCCAGTTCAAAAGAGGTGTCGAAATGGTCCTCGATCGCCCGTTTGCCTTTCCCCGTCACGATAATGATATCCTCGATGCCGGAAGCGACCGCTTCCTCCACGATATATTGAATCGTCGGCTTGTCGACGATCGGCAGCATCTCTTTGGGCATCGCCTTCGTTGCTGGCAGGAAACGCGTCCCTAGCCCGGCTGCGGGGATGATCGCTTTGCGGATTTTCATGAAAGCATGACTCCCTCGTTCCAAGAATAATTTCACTGGTTCATTATACCATATCCCTGCCGGTGGTTAGCAAAAAGGACCCCGAGGTTCACCCCCGAAGTCCGACTGAAGTTATAGGTAAGTTAACAACGACTTAGTACATCGGATTTATTGGATCCAGAATTTCCGCCATGTGAAGCGCTGAGGAAGTTTTTCCTCGTTGCGGATCCGATTACCCGGTTCTGGCGTGTGCAGGAAACGTTCGGTGCCGAACTCGATTCTACGATATTCTTGTTCGCCGCCGAGTTCCAGCCGTCCTTGTACACGGGTCACGACCGACTGCATCTCGAGGAATCCTTCAAACATCACTTTCACCCTCCTAAAAGTTTGTGAGCGAAGCTAAAAACAGGTGTTTTCGTCGATATCCCTTGCACTAACAAACCCGCTTCGCATCTCATTTGTTTACGCTTTCATTATAGCATATCAGCGATTTTTTGATAACCGATAAAGATCGGTTATCGCCCCTATCCATAACGAGTTCACAAACCTTCCACAAGTTGTATTTGATAGGAAAACAGGTGTCTTTATGGGGTGTAGTCGTCCTTCCGGGGAGGACATTTGTAAGCAGGTTTTGTTCTTTATAAAGAAGAGGATGGGCGGGGCATTGGGAGGATGGTGTGGTAACGGACCTGAGGGACGTTATTTGCTTAAAGTATCATTGCACACAATGCAAAAAAGAAGCCCCCACGGCAAAACCACTGCCGTTAGGGCTCCCTTCGTCCTTATTTCACCAGCTGTCCGCGCGTAACGCCGAGTTGGTTGGTCGCTTTGAGTGTTTTCCAGACCTGCGTGCCGCTGATTTCTCCGCGAAGCGCCTTGTTGTAGAGGTCGATGACCTCGTGCACCTGCTCCGGCGTTTCCTCGAGGAATTCGACGCGGTATTTCGCTACGCCGAGCTCGAGAAAATGGCTCAGATACTCCGCGCCCGACTGCTCGATGGCATTGTACACCGTGTTGCGGCAACCTTCGTCTACGCGGACGGGATGCGACATGCCGATCCGGTCCTGCAAGGAAGCGCGATGCTCCTCGCACGGCCGCCCGCAGTTAGTGTAGTCGGTCCCTTCGCTGAGGAAGGTACAGTACACGCAGTGCTCGGTGTGGAACATCGGCAGATGCTGGTGGATGACAACCTCCATGTCAGCCGTAGGGCTGACCCGGAGCAGATCGACCATCTGTTGGATGTTCAGGTCGTAGGACGGCGTCACCACGTCGCAGCCGACCTCCAGGAACAGCTCGGCCGTCTTGTGATTGGCGATGTTCAGCGAGAAATCGCCAATCAATTGCGGATGCACGGCCGACGGGTTCTCTTGCCGGTGGCGCAAGTAGTAATACAGCGCCCCGGTGTTGCGCACCAGCACCGCGTCGGGCTGGAGGCGCAGGATGTTGTTGTGGTAGCCGTTTTCGCCCGGCATGTGGATGCGCGGCGTCGCCAGCGCAATCCAGGCTCCGGCTGCGCGAACGGCGTCCACCGCTGCCGGGAACTGCTTGATAAACTCGAAGTCGGCGTAGATGTGTGATACGCCGGCTTCCAGTGCAGCCTGCACCTGCGGCAGGCTGCGGCACAACGCGGCGAGCTGCGCCTCGCCGCGCTTCACAGGCGCTGCGGGCCCGCGGCCCTGCGCCTGCTGCGCCGAAGACGCCCCGCCCGTGGCAGGGGCGTCAACCCCCACCGCCGCCCGTGCCCATACGGGCGGCTTCGGCCGCTCGGCGGCGAGCAGCTCCACCGCCCGCCGGCGGATGCTGTTCAGCTCTCGCATCGGCAGGATCACGTCGCCATAGAGCTCCGCATCCAGCTTCTCGAGCTGGAACACTGTACCGCCGAGACGCCCGAACTGCTCTTCGAGCAGAGCGGCGTCCATCGGCCGTTTTTGCGCGACCTCGAGCTCGAGCTCCGAGTCGACTTGCACCATCGTCCCCTTCTGCACATCGGTCCAGAAGGTCGAGAGCAGCCCGCCGGCGTGGCCCACCGCCCGCACCTGCACCGGGAAGACGCGGTACGGCTTCTCGGTCTCGTACGTTTGGCGCAGCCGCTTGTCGAGCGCCGGATCATTGGTCTTCCAGATCCGGTCGCCGACATGCACACGGCGCAAATCGACGTCATTCCGGCCCGGCACGATATCGACGATCCAGCCTTCCCCGGCTTCACCCTCCTGCTTCACGCCTTGACGGCGCAGGTCGTAGACGCGTCCGCCTTCTTCTTTTTGCGTCGGATCCCCGGCATCAAAGACGATCCCGTCCCCGCGTTTTAATGGGGCATCCAGCTTGCAGACCACACCGTCGCGCAGCACTTTCTCAACGCGGCCCAGGTACACGCCCCGGCTTTTCGGGAACGTCCCATCCAGCAGCTTCTTATTGTTTGTCCCCTCCAGGAAGCCATGCGTGAAGCCGCGCGAGAAGCTTTGCTGCAGCTCTCGGATCTCTTCCTTCGACGGACGGGTATCATCCCCGTCAAAATAACGGTCAATCGCCTTGCGATATTTGCTCACCACGTTAGCGACGTACTCCGGACTTTTCATCCGGCCTTCGATTTTAAAAGACGTCACCCCCGCCTCAATCAGCTCCGGCATGATGTCGATCGCCGCCAAATCCTTCGGCGACAACAGGTAGGCTACATCGCCCATCGGCTTCTGTTCCCCGTCGACCATCAGGTCGTACGGCAAGCGACAAGCCTGCGCACATTCGCCGCGGTTCGCCGAGCGCCCGCCCCACATCTCCGACGTCAAACATTGACCCGAATAGGACACGCACAGCGCCCCATGCACAAATACCTCCATCGGCAGCTTGGCTTGCTCCCCGATCACCTTGATTTGCTTGAGGTTATTTTCCCGCCCCAGCACCACGCGTTCCATATTCCAAGGCTTCACGAACTCCACCGCTTCCGGAGATGTGATCGTCATCTGCGTCGAGCCATGAATCGGAAAATCCGGCGACAATTCACGAATCAGCTTCACTAGCCCCAGATCCTGCACAATGACCGCATCCACGCCACCGTTAATGCACGCCTCGATCAGTTCCTGCGCATCCCGCAGCTCGTCTTCAAATACGAGAATGTTGAACGTCAGGAAACCTTTGACCCCATAACTGTGTAGAAACGCCATGATTTCCGGCAACTCGTCCATGCGAAAATTATTCGCCCGCGCCCGGGCATTAAACTTCTCCACGCCAAAAAAGATCGCGTCCGCCCCGTTCGCCACCGCCGCCCGCATGCAATCCCAATCGCCAGCCGGCGCCAACAGCTCAACATCCTGCCGCGTTAACGTTGTTTTGCTCATATATGTCCTCCCAAGCCAGCTTCAGCCAGCGTCTATTCTACTTGATTCGGAATTTTCAAAATTAAAGTGTCAACCAACTTATATATTCTAGCAGACATTGCCCGTGCACTCTAGCTTTTCCATCCATTCGCAAGGAAAAACATGGGGTAACCTCATTCTCACTGTCCTCAAGCCCTCTTACGCTTCTTTCCGCGATTATCCCTTTCGTTCAGGAGGGGCCTAACATTCAATTTTCGAGTCGTCCATGACCTGATGCAACGGGATAATCGTCATAAGAGTTGGAACAGCTAGCCTGCCTGTCAAAAAAAGAAGCCGACCAGACCCACAAAGGTCCCATCGGCTTCCCCATGCATTATTTGCCCCGCTGTACCCGCGAAGTCTGAATGATCTCCGCCGCCTGGCGGATGATCTCGTCGAGCGACGCTTCGTCCGTTGCATCGTAATCATCGATGTTCAGTCGCAACACCGGACAAGCATTGAACTCGTTGATCCAGTTCGCGTACCGTTCATGCATATGCTCCCAGTAGGAGACATCGGTTTGAATCTCCATTTCCCGGCCTCGCAACTGGATCCGGTTCAGGATGGACGTCAGATTCCCTTCCAGGTAGATCAACACATCCGGATGCGGAAAATACGGCGTCATCACCATCGCCTCAAACAAACTGGTATACGTTTCGTAATCCGTCTTCGACATCGTGCCTTGATCGGCGTGCATTTTGGCAAAAATTCCAGTATCCTCATAGATCGAACGGTCCTGAACATATCCGCCGCCCGCTTCGACGATCGCTTTTTGCTCTTTAAACCGCTCCGCCAGAAAATAAATTTGCAGATGGAAGCTCCATCGCTCGAAATCGTGGTAGAACTTCTCCAGATACGGATTGGTATCGACCTTTTCCAGCGAGGTGCGAAAGCCGAGTCGGGAGGCCAGCGCGGTGGTCAACGTGGATTTGCCGACGCCGACGGTACCCGCTACCGTAATCAGAGCGTCCTGGGGGATGCGAAATTCATGATTCATCTCTATAAGTGCTCCTTTATTTTGGCAACGATCTGCTCGAAATGCTCCGGATGTTCAACAAAATCCAGCTCATTTCCGTCAATCGTAATAATGACCGTATCCGGTTCCTGCGTTCGAAGCTGCGTAATCGCCGTTTCATAATCCTCAATCAACCGATCCAGATAACCTGGATCGATGTCCTGCTCAAAGCCGCGCCCGCGTTTTTCAATTCTTTTCAGCAAGGTGGCCAGCTCCGTTTGGATGTACACAATCACATTCGGTTTGGGAAGATCGTCGGTCAGAAGATGATAAATCTGCCGGTATTTTTCCCGTTTGTCCCCATGCAGCGTGCGTTGAGCAAAAATCCAGTTTTTATAAATATGATAGTCCGACACGACCGGCAAACCCCGGGACACGTAATTTTGCACCGTATCCTCCAATTGCTTGTACCGATTGCACAAAAAGAACATTTCCAGCTGGAAGGCCCATTCCTCAATATTTTGATAGAACTTGTCCAGGAACGGGTTCTCATCCACGATCTCCTTCAACAGGGGATAATCAAACCGCTCGGCGAGCATCGTAGCTAGCGTGGTTTTTCCGGCTCCGATGGCGCCTTCCACGGCGATAAACGGGCATGGCTTCTTCACTTGATGGTCCTCCCACATCTCTCTTGCCTGAAAAAATAGACTTAAACATTGTAACATAGAACCGGCTTCATGGCCTTTTCATTTTTTGATGATAACGGTGGATCTGCGACGATTCGAAATAAGGGATAAACAGGTATTTTTAACTTTTTTTACAGGAATTTCTGGAATTGTGCCGAATTACTGAAAGGATCAGCTTAGTCGATGGGAGGTAAACCGATGAGAAGAAGAGGTATCGTTCGAGCATTGGATGAATTGGGGCGAATCGTATTGCCCATTGAATGGAGAAGAGTATTGGAAATCGAGGAGAAGGACCCCATGGAGTTCTTTATTGACCCCGAATCCCGATGGATCATGATTCGTAAATATCAGTCGCAGATCTGTATGTTCTGCCAGACGATGGATAACCTAATCTATTTCCATGAGAAGTTTATTTGTTCCTCTTGTATTCAGAACCTTCGGCTTCAGGCTGCCTTAGAGCTCAGCCCCTCACCTTTTACACCGGGAACAGAGGAAGTGGCGGTAGCAGCTACCACCCCCACAAAGGACGTCGCATCAGGTCAATCCAACGACACCCCTCCTTTAAGGAGACGAGGCCGCAGACGTAGTAATGCCTATGAACTGTTGCTAGAAGCCATTCGCACCCATCCCAACTACACCCAAACCGAATGGGCTGGATTGATTGGCATCTCCCAAAGCCGGGTAAGTCAACTTCTCCAAGAAATAAGGGAATCCGAAAAAAACTCCTCCCCCATCAAGGGAAGGAGTAAATAATGCGATAGGCGGGGTTAGTGCGTCACCAGCGGCCGAAAATCATCTCGGCTCGACAGATCCGCATGATAAAATACTACATCCCCGTCTTTCAGCGCGTAGCGGCGCCCGTAAGGGTCCATCACGCTCCGCGCAAAACCTTCCATCCCGGCCCACTGGTTCATCAGCGGCGCACGGATGTATTGGAGATACGGCTTCCCGGTATCCCCGTTCCGAACGGTTTCGATGTTGAAGTTAACGACGATATAACCTTTTTTCAAAAAGATCGCCGAGCGATCCGTCAGCCCCCCATGCGTCCGTCCGTACTCAGCCACGTTCGTGCCTGCCGGAACGGCGTACAATTCGGCCGGAAGGCTGTATTCACCGTACCATCTTTGTACTGCGGCATTCACCCGCGCCGGATCTACGGCGAAGGGAATCCCCGTCTTCGGACCGATCAGTGTGCGTACCCCCGCCGGTAAACGCAGCAGGCTGAAGCTGCCGACCGGCGTTTTTTGCATCGAAGGCTTGTGGATAAACCACTGCACGAATTGACTGCGACCGATCCCGCCCACTTGGTCAAACGTATAGTCGTGATCGTATTGATAGAGCGCCGTATCCGTCAACTCCTCGACAGGCACGTTTCTTAGCCGCTCGTTCAAAATCACGTACCGCTGCACCTGGTCCGATGCCGAACCGATCCGCACGTAACTTTGGCTCCCGGTATGGTAATACAGATCAACGGGCTGCCGCGTTCCACTCGCTGCATCAATGAAATCAAATGAAGGAGTAATCGCGATTTGATCTAAAGGGCTAAACATATTCCCTTTCGTTTTGAGGTCGAATTTGAAATGGTACCCCGTTTTAATGACGGCGTTTTTGTACAGCGGGTGGCTCCCCGGGCGAATCGGCAACGTGTATTGCGTTGGATTGCCTCTTGGCGCCCCATCGATTCCGTTTAACCCGACCCAGTAAGAAGCTCCCGTAGGCGTTCGACTTCCGGTTGCTGACCGAAACACGCCTTCCCAATTGTAATCGACGATATCGGTTACCTGAAAATCATATACCCGCCCGATCACGTCAACTGGCACTGTGCCGTAGGCAATATGATGGCTGAGGTTCAAGTTGGCATTGGTTTGCTCCGTGGCTCCGGGCGGCGCGTTATGCGCTATGCTGCGAAACTCCACGGCATAAAACCCTTCATCCACCCAAACAGGCAGGTAGAAAGCAAATTGCTCCCGAGACTTGTCTACTTCAATCCAGGTGTTTTTCGGATAAAACGCCGCTTTCGTCCCCTCATACACATCAAACGGGAAGCGAACCTGCTTGCTATCGATGTATTTCAGATAATCCCGGTTTCCATACCCTAAATCATTCGTATGCTGACCGCTGTTGGGCATCATGACCGTAAAAGGCCGGTCCAAAATAATCGCCGACCGTCCCGCCGCCGGACTCGTCTTCTGATTATGAGCCCGATCGTCGGAAACGTTGGGGTACATGACCACGGGTGTATGTACGGTAACGCTGTTGATGCCGTAGATGGGGAAACTTTTGTCAGATCCGCCATTGATATTGCCGCTCATGAGTCCATAATAAATCGTCCCGGTGCTCGGCTGATCCGCTTTGTTCGACTTGCTGGTGGGAATGACATGTCCCGGACTGTACAGCACGTTGTTGGAGATTTGCGTTGCCGTGGGGATCTGCCCCGGGCGTTGTCCAGCACGTTCCGTTTGGGAGCCGTTCATTACCGCACTTCCGTTGAAGATGAGGCTGTCGTTTTTAACCTTGACCTCATCAACGGCGTCCTCGGCATAGGAATTCAGGTTTTCTCCGCTGACGTCCGGTTTCGTCTTCCCGCCCGACCTGCTTCCGGACGGCGCTTCTAACGTGCTCGGCGGCGATGGCGGAGTATATCCGCTGGATTTCGATGTAGCGTAGCTTGGCGGCGAGTACCCGCTGGGTGTAATCCGAATGCCGTTTCCTTCAAACGCATAGTTTTGCAGCGCTGCTTCGTTGATTTTGTAAACCTCCAGGTTATCAATAACCCAGAAGGAATACCTCCGCTCGATCGTATACGACTTCGTCACCGTTTCGCTGGCCAACTGCGGGTCAGGTTCGATGTGCTTATTCCCCTTCTCGTCCGTGACTTCCTTTCCGGGATCCCAGGTCAGTTCATACGTACGGTTCACCGTAATATCAAAGCTGCACGTCCCGCTCATTTCCACGAATTTATTTTTGGATAAGTAGCTTTTCGCAAGTACGTTTCCATACAAACTCTCCGTCGTCGGAATCCCGTCCAACACATTAAACCTCTCACTCCCCCGGCTGTCCGCCCGTATGACCGCGCTGACAGAGGGATCATTCAGCGGAACGTCGATGGAGTTGCCGCTGGGGGCGGGGGAGGTGCATTGGCCTACAGGATCTGGATCGGGGTCTGGAGGTGGCCCACCCTTTTTTTCGTAATAAAAGTAGACGTAATAGGTTGAGAACTTACCTTCGTAAGTGAATCCTGGCGGATCACCTTTGTCTTGTGGGCCATCAACAGGTTCTACGTCCTCTTTTGTTTGATAGCCCTGATATGTATAATTAGTCGGCGCTGACATTGGTTTAAAGGAATACAGTTGATCCTTGATAAGTTGTTTAGTTTCATTTCGAAAGCCATCAATCCCGTCTAGTGATTGACCCGTCGTTGTAAAGTATTTAATGACGGCCTTCCCCTGCACAGGTTCTAGCTCGATCGTCAACATGGAAGGAAAGTAGTAACGGTAGCCAAGAACTCCAGGATCTAACCCACCGCCACCCTCATGCGTTATGTCTTCCCCAGCATTGCCTAGCTGAGACGTTGTTAATGTTCCTGTGACTTGTACCTTAAAGGAAACCGTACTAGTTCCAACTCCGGTCAACGTTCCGGATCTGGCAGAATTAAAATTATTACTCATAAAATCTGCAGTACTAGCCCAATCCATTGAATTATACCGCGATGTATTCCAAATATTTAAACCATTATCCCAATCGCTAGGTTCTCTGAACCTAGTCACTTCCACACTTTTTATTTTTCGACCAGGAAAATCGAAAGAATAGGGAAATGTTATATTTACTGGTCCACCTGGGCTACCATCACCGGTCCAAGTTACTCCGTCTGATCTGCGCCAAATATCCGAACTAAATAATGCAACGAAATAATATTTATTAGGATCATTCTTGTCTTGAGTGGTTGGTAATGCACCGGCTGCTTCCACCTTTGGAGGAAGTGAAAAGCTACTCAATGCTACTAGAACAGCTAATGTGATCATTGAAATCCGCTTTAGCATTGGACTCTCCATCTTATTTAAACGGGTTCTCAATGATCGTTAAAGCATTGGAAGACATACGTACCACGATATAATCAACCTGTGCTAGTTTGAATTTTTCAAAATTCGGATCAAAATCTACATCGTGGCCACTTTTAACCGCATAGGTCACAATATGCGTTTTGTCCGAATTAGTTACTGAAAGATTTTTTATGGGGTTTCTTGATCTTGCATTAATTTGAGAGCCAAGGAAAACCAATGAAGGACTACCCTCAGAAACATGCATTTTCAACCCTTCAATACTTCCCTGCTTGACTGGCCAAATGTCATAAATCACCCGATCCCCAATCTTCAAGGGAAGCTGATCCGCTTTAATCACGTTGACAGTGGAGTACTTTGTTCCCTCAACACTTGTTAGAACCCAGGTATGATCACCAATCAACTCTGTAAAGTTACCGATAGGTACATTCTTCACTCCAACATCTTCAGGAGTCGGTATTTCCTTTTTCCCTACCCAAACCCAATTTGCAGCTTGATCCCAGCTCACAGTTTCGCCCAGGTTTTCGCTAATAAAGCGCAGCGGCACATAAGTCCGGCCATTTACAGCTTTAGCTTGGGCATCCATCTTCACGTCTTTACCATCAACCACAGCGACGTTACTTCCAAGGGTAAGATCGATCGACTTTCCCTCCTTTTTGTAGGTCACGGTTTTGCCGATAAACCTTACTTCGGCACCTAGGGCTTCGCCAACACCTCGGAGCGGTACTTGAACACGGCCGTTTTCCGATACCGGATCGCCTCCTTCGAATTTCACCTTACGTCCATCGACCAAGACGGCCAGTTTAGGGCTACCAACAATGTCATTAGATCCATCCGCTTTCGCATCCGAAACCTGAAATCCCCCAAGAACAATCACTCCAGAAATCAACACCGCCAACATTTTTTTCATGATCACTAACTCCTCATCATTTTGTTTTCATTGACGTTTGCGAACCATCATTAAATCCCGACAAACCACCACAAGCCAATAACCACTCTACCGGCTGAAGTTAAAAACGCTCCCAGGACATACCGCCATTCCTACGCTTGTATGCATAAAATAAATTGGATATAATACGGATAAAGAAGGGAAGGGACGAGGCACATTCGCCCCTCCCGGAAAAGGATGTTGCCCTAACGTTTGCGGCGGTGGGAGCCATCCTTTTTTCTTTTGCCCGCAAACAGCATCTCGGACAAAAGCCTACGAACTTCGGACCATTCTTTTAAGACTTTTTTCAATGCCCCCAACAAGGCCCCTGCCAACACCAGCACCGCAATCGCAGTATTCAACGTATCCATTTCCGATCACCTCCCTTGAAGGGAAAGTGTCCCTTCTGCATCCTTACCCAATCCGATGCAGTTAGGAGAAATATGCCTCCTCACTTATTCGCTAACCTCTTCTATACACCTCCTTTGTTCTTGCTTTTCTGATAAATTCATCCATTTATAAAAACAAAAAAAACACACCTCGCCATCGGATTGATGTCAAGGTGTGCTTCACCTGCCCTTTATTATAGTCCATATCCTGTAAATTGAAAAGACACTCCATCCCTCCAAAAGGAATAAAGTGTCCTGGCTTATTTCATAGGATGAAATATGTATCCCTCGTTCTGGCTTAACTAAACCAAGTTTTGATCATAATTGCATCGGACGCCAAAAAGACCAACAGGCTGATGATCCCGAAAGCGATCGCGAACAAGTTCTTCTTCGGGCGCTGGGTCACCAAGCGGATGACGCCGATCAAAATGATGATCGTAAACAAAATCATAAAAATATCAAACCCGTTAAATGTCGTTGTTTTTGCCGTTTCTTGCGCTGCTTCGAGCAACATCGCGAAACCTCCTCTTGAAATCCACGAAATCACAACTCTTCTTCTATGTTATCTTCCCTCCGGTTCGGATGCAAGAGGAAAGACAAGTTTTTGTCAAACTTTTCGCTAAAAACATGCATTCAACGTCGGTTTTAACCCTTATTTTGTGTTAGAGGTCATTGACATATGTATTATCATCAGATCTTTAGTTGTTCATAAGTAAGTTTTATGTCCAGAAGTCCCTTTCATTATTTACGCTATATCTCAACTATGGTACCATGAAAATTAACATTATTCATAGTTTTGTTGTCGGAATTAACAAGCTCAAGGAATCAAAGGGAGGTTATCGCATGGCGTATGAACCGATATGGACCGCAGAGCCGGAGAAACTCAACAAATTTGAATTCGTCAAATTGGAAAAAGACGGCCTGGACGTGATCCGTACGATAATTGAAGAGTATGCGGTTAAAGGGTTCGACTCCATTCCAGCGGACGATATGGACCGTTTCAAATGGGCCGGCGTATATCAGCAAAAGCCGAAAGACGGACATTTCATGATGCGCGTGCGCATTAATACAGGGATCATGACCACCGCGCAGGCGCGTGCCCTGACGGACATTGCCCGCTTATACGGACGTGACCTGGTGGACGTGACGACACGTCAAGCCATTCAATTCCATTGGCTGCGCGTGGAGCATTTACCGGATATTTTTAAGCGGTTAGATGAGGTTGGCTTGTATTCCTACGAGGCTTGCGGTGACTGCCCGCGTACGATCGTCGGCAACCCGCTCGCCGGAATCGACAAGGATGAATTGATCGATACGACGGAGATCGTCGAAGAGGTCAACCGATTTTTCCTGTTGAATCGGGACTTCTCTAATTTGCCGCGAAAATATAAGATGTCGATCTCCGCAAACGTCTATAATAACGCACAAGCGGAAATCAACGATTTGGCCTTAACACCGGCGATTAAAGTGATTGATGGCAAGGAAGTTATCGGGTTTCATGCCATGGTTGGCGGCGGTTTATCCGCAAAGCCACATTTGGCCAAAACGCTGGACATATTCGTAAGACCGGAGGAAGTGCTGAAGGTAGCGATCGGGGTCACCACGATATTCCGTGATTACGGATACCGGGAGAAACGCCATCAAGCCCGCCTGAAATATCTGGTTGCCGACTGGGGACCGGAGAAATTCAAAGATAAACTAGTCGAGTTGGTTGGCGAGCTGGAATCTCGCGGGGAAGACAAAACCGTCGGCTGGCAAGCAGCCTACTTTGACGGAGTACATCCACAGAAGCAAGAAGGGCTTAACTATATCGGTCTCAACGTACCGGTGGGGCGGTTAAATGCCGATGAGCTGGAGCAATTGGCCGACGTGGCTAATCAATACGGTGACGGCAAAATCCGTACCACCATGTCTCAAAATATTTTGCTTAGCGGTATCCCCGACGACAAAGTGGAGGAAGCCCTTCAGGCACCGGTACTGCAACGGTTAACGCCGTTTCCGAAGCACTTTATGAGCCGGACCGTCTCCTGCACGGGCAATGAATTTTGCAACCTGGCCATCGTGGAAACGAAGCAACGCGCGGTCGAAGTGGCGGAGTATCTGGACGCACATGTGGCTTTGGACGAGAAGGTTCGAATCCACTTTATCGGCTGCCCGAATGCCTGCGGACAGAAGCACATCGCCGATATCGGATTGCAAGGCTCTTTGGTTAAAACACCGGAGGGCATGGTCGATGCGTTCGACATTGCAGTAGGCGGTACCTTGGGTGGTGGAGCGAATGGTCCACAAGCCCAGTTTAACCAAGCACTGAAAGGACGCGTTAAAGGCGATCAAGTTGCCTATGTCCTTGAGCAGTTGCTGCTGTTCTACAAAACGAATCGGAATGCCTCCGAGTCCTTCCATGATTTCGTCCTTCGTGTTGGAGTCCCGGCGTTCCAAGAGCAATTAAGCCAGATCTTGGAAGCGGGAATCGCCTCGTAAACCATTTTAATTCATGCTGAATTTGTGATATTATGGGAATTAGAAGGATACATTAAAAAAGAGCGGAGATGCGCGAACATCTCCACTCGGCAACAGCCGCTTTTAAGGGCGGTTGACTGTGAACGGTTTTGTCTACTGAAATAGACCGGTACCTTGTTCGGGGCGGTCTATTTCTTTTTGCTTTGGTTCAGTGCCATGACCGTAACGATCAGCCCGATCAGTGCAATATGAAGCGCACCAAAGCTAATCATTAACGCCAAAGCATCCTTAACCTCCACAGGCATCACCTCCTTTACAGGAGACTAGCCGACCACCCTTTATAGCCATTCTGTTGTTAGTGTAATTATACCATTAATGGAATATATTAATAGAAAAAGAAGCAGTCTCAATCTAAAGAGACTGCTTCTTGTTATCTTCTATACAACTTCCCGATCCTTCTCTTCCACTACGCTTAATTCTGCGGTGCGCTTGGCATCCCGCTTGAGGATTGGAGCCAGGTAACGCCCGGTATAGGAATTCTCAACCTTTACGATGTCCTCCGGCGTACCGGTGGCAATTATCGTTCCGCCGCCGCTGCCGCCTTCTGGGCCTAAGTCGATCAGATAATCGGCCGTCTTGATCACGTCCAAGTTATGCTCAATGACAAGGACCGTTTCACCGGAATCAACCAAGCGATGAAGTACGTTAAGCAAACGATCGATATCATCGACATGTAATCCGGTCGTTGGTTCATCAAGGATGTAGATCGTTTTGCCTGTACTGCGGCGATATAACTCCGAGGCCAGCTTCACACGTTGGGCTTCCCCGCCGGACAACGTTGTAGCCGGTTGCCCCAGGGTGACGTAACCCAAACCAACGTCCAGCAGCGTTTGCAGCTTACGATGAATCTTCGGAATGTTTTGGAAGAAGTCCGTGGCATCCTCGATCGTCATCTCGAGCACGTCGGCAATACTCTTGTTCTTATACTTCACTTCCAACGTCTCCCGGTTATACCGTTTGCCTTTGCAGACTTCACAAGGAACGTACACGTCGGGCAGGAAATGCATTTCAATCTTGATGATCCCGTCCCCTTTGCAAGCTTCGCAGCGGCCGCCTTTGATGTTGAAGCTGAAGCGTCCTTTCTTATAGCCGCGCACCTTCGCTTCGGTCGTTTGGGAGAACAGATCGCGAATGTCGTCGAACACCCCGGTGTACGTTGCCGGATTGGAACGTGGCGTACGACCGATTGGAGATTGGTCGATATCGACGACCTTATCCACATGATCAAGCCCTTTGATCTCCTTGTATTGCCCCGGACGTACTCTCGCTCGATTTAAATCACGAGCCAATGTTTTATACAAGATTTCGTTGACGAGGGTCGACTTGCCGGAACCAGACACCCCGGTCACTGCCGAAAATACGCCGATCGGGAATTTCACATTGATGTTCTTCAGATTGTTCTCCTTGGCCCCTTTGACCTCCAACCAGCGGCCGTCCGGTTTGCGCCGCGATGCCGGCACCGGAATAAACTTCTTGCCACTTAAATACTGGCCAGTCAGGGAACGTGGGTCATCCATGACTTCCTGCGGTGTACCTTGCGAGATCACTTGGCCGCCGTGGATACCGGCTCCAGGTCCGATATCGATAATATGATCCGCTGCCAGCATCGTATCTTCATCGTGTTCAACGACAATCAACGTGTTGCCGAGGTCACGCATGTGGTTCAGTGTGGAAATCAACTTATCGTTGTCCCGTTGGTGCAGCCCGATGCTCGGTTCGTCAAGGATATACAGGACGCCCATCAGACTGGATCCGATCTGCGTAGCCAGCCGGATACGCTGCGCTTCGCCGCCGGATAACGTGCCAGCCGCCCGGCTGAGCGTCAGGTATTCCAGACCAACGTTCACCAAGAACCCGAGCCGACTATTGATTTCCTTCAAGATCAGATTGGCGATGGATTTTTCCTTTTCCGTGAGCTCCAGTTTATCAAAAAACTCTCTTGCATCGCCAATCGACAAGGACGTCACGTGCGCGATGTTTTGGTTGTTGACCGTGACTGCGAGGACTTCCTTCTTCAACCGATCACCATGACAGGTACTGCAAGGTTTAGAGCCCATAAACTCCTCAATGAACTCACGAATGCCCTCCGAAGCGGTATCGCGATAACGCCGTTCCAGGTTTGGAATGACCCCTTCAAATGTCACATAGGCATCTCTACTCATACCGAAGTCATTCTCATAACGGAACCGAACCTTCGTATCGCCGGTTCCATACAGCAGCTTGTCCATCTGCTCCGCCGTTAGCTCGGAAACCGGAACATTTTGCGGAATATGAAAATGCTCGCAAACCGATCTCAAAAACTGTGGATAGTAGTTGGAGGTGCCACCCGCCCACGCTTCAAAAGCGCCCTCCTCAATGGATTTGGACGGATTGGAGACTAGCAAGTCCTTATCGATGATCATCTTCACGCCAAGTCCATCACACTCCGGACAAGCCCCAAACGGGCTGTTGAACGAAAACATCCGCGGCGACAGCTCCTCCATGCTAAACCCGCAAATCGGGCAAGCATAGTTGGAGCTAAAGCGAAGCTCCTCTTGGCCGATTATATCGACGAGGATTTGTCCGCCGGACATCTTAAGCGCGGTTTCGATGGAATCCGCTAGGCGGCTGCGCGCATCTTCCTTCACGACAATCCGGTCGACGATGACCTCGATCGTGTGCTTCTTATTCTTCTCGAGTTCAATATCCTCCGACAAGTCGCGTTGTTCGCCATCCACCCGAACCCGAACGAAACCTTGTTTGGCGATTTCACTGAATAAGCTTTTGTGCTCACCCTTTTTGCCGGAAATCACCGGAGCTAGAATCTGCAATCTCGTCCGTTCCGGATATTGCATAATGCGATCAACCATTTGCTCTACGGTCTGCGACGTGATCTCAATGCCGTGCTCCGGACAGTGCGGATGGCCAATCCGAGCAAACAAGAGACGGAGATAGTCATAAATTTCCGTGACCGTACCCACCGTTGAACGGGGGTTACGACTTGTCGTTTTCTGGTCGATGGAAATGGCCGGGGACAATCCTTCGATCGAATCCACGTCCGGCTTATCCATTTGCCCCAAGAACTGCCGCGCATACGCGGATAGCGACTCAACGTAACGACGTTGTCCCTCCGCATAAATGGTATCAAAAGCAAGCGAGGACTTGCCGGAGCCGCTCAGCCCCGTAAGCACGACAAACTTGTCGCGCGGTATCGTGATATCTATGTTTTTCAAATTATGCGCTCTGGCGCCTTTAATGACGATACTCTCACTACCCAACAACTTCATCTCCCTTTTTTAGATGATGTTTAAAAATCGGCTTCCCATCACGATGTTATTCGTAGGAGCTATTCGACGTCGAATCTTGAATTCAGTCGGTCGCTCCGTTGCTCACGTAGATCTGTCTACGCTCCGCTACTCCCTCTCTCCTTCATCCAACCTTCTCGGTGCTGATAACCCGATTTTTAAACTTTGATTGAACTTTTTCAAACCAACTTCCCATCACGATGTTATTCGTAGGAGCGTATTCGGCGTCGAATCTTGAATTCAGTCGGTCGCTCCGTTGCTCACGTAGGTCTGCCTACGCTCCGCTACTCCCTCTCTCCTTCATCCAACCTTTTCGGTGCTGATAACCCGATTTTTAAACTTGATTGAACTTTTTCAAACCAACTTCCCATCACGATGTTATTCGTAGGAGCGTATTCGGCATCGAATCTTGAATTCAGTCGGTCACTCCGTTGCTCACGTAGGTCTGCCTACGCTCCGCTACTCCCTCTCTCCTTCATCCAACCTTTTCGGTGCTGATAACCCGATTCCTAAACTATGAAATTAACCTAACGGAACGTAGAGACGTTATTCGATCATTTCCCGGATATTTCCCGGTTTAACGGAACACAGAGACCTTATTGGGCATATATCTCTGCGTATACGGTCATTCTCGAGTAAATAGCGTCTCCTCGTTCCGTTAGAATGAAAAACGGTAGTTCTTAGAGCTAATAAGGTCGCTCAGTTCCTTTACAATGGTTCGCGCCCCCTGGTCGAAGGCAACAACAGCGGAAGACGGCGACGGCAGGATCCGGTCCTAGCGATCAAGGCCGGCCTTCCCCGCTCGAATCCGGTCAACGATGCTACCTACAGCAACCGGCTCGCGGCCTATAGTCACCCCCATTTAGAGGGGTTGCACTCTGTCAGCCATCACTCAGCCCGCAACTCCAAAATCGCGTCACGCAGCTCCGCGGCGCGCTCGAATTGCAGGTTCTTGGCCGCTTCCTTCATCTCGACTTCCAGACGGCCGATCATCGCTTCGCGGTCGCGTTTGGACATCTTGCCTTTGGCGTCGGCCAGATAATCGGCTTTGCTCTCCGCCACCTTGGTCGCCTCGATCACGTCGCGGACCTTCTTGCGAATCGTCTGCGGCGTGATACCGTGCTCCTCGTTGTAAGCGATCTGAATGCTGCGCCGCCGTTCGGTCTCCTTGATCGCCCGATCCATCGACTCCGTGATCGAGTCGCCGTACATTAGCACTCGGCCGTCCGAGTTCCGCGCGGCCCGACCAATGGTCTGGATCAGCGATCGCTCCGAGCGCAGGAAACCTTCCTTGTCGGCGTCCAAAATCGCCACCAGCGACACCTCCGGCAAGTCAAGACCTTCCCGCAGCAGGTTGATCCCAATCAGTACATGGAACGTCCCCAGCCGCAGGTCGCGCAAGATCGTCATCCGTTCCAACGTTTTGATATCGGAATGGAGATACCTGACTTTGATGCCGACTTCCTTCAGGTAATCGGTCAAATCCTCCGACATCTTCTTGGTCAGTGTTGTTACCAGTACGCGTTCATCTTTAGCGATACGGTCGCGGATTTCCCCGATCAAATCGTCGATCTGTCCCTTGGTCGGCCGTACCTCGATAATTGGATCCAGCAGACCCGTCGGACGGATGATCTGTTGCACCATCGTAGGGCAATGCTCCAACTCATAGGGACCCGGCGTAGCCGATACATAGATCAGCTGCGTCGCTTTCTCCTCGAACTCCTCGAACCGCAGCGGGCGGTTATCCAACGCGGATGGCAGACGGAAACCGTGGTCCACCAGCACATTTTTACGCGCCTGGTCACCATTGTACATCGCTCGGATTTGCGGCAGCGTAACGTGGGATTCGTCGATGACGATCAGCATATCATCCGGAAAATAATCCATCAACGTATACGGCGTCGCCCCCCGCTCCCGGAAAGTTAACGGTCCCGAATAGTTCTCGATCCCGGAGCAGAAGCCGACCTCCTTCATCATTTCGATGTCGTAGCGCGTCCGCTGCTCCAGCCTCTGGGCTTCCAGCAGTTTCCCCTGCGCACGGAATACCTCCAGCCGTTCTTCCAGTTCACGTTCGATGTTCGTGATGGCGACCTTCATCGTCTCTTCTTGAGTAACGAAGTGAGACGCTGGGAATATCGCGATGTGATCGCGTTCGCCGACTAACTCTCCGGTCAACACATCGATTTCCGTGATCCGCTCAATCTCGTCGCCAAAAAACTCCACGCGCACCGCCTGCTCGCCCCGGGAGGCCGGAAAGATTTCCAGCACGTCGCCGCGAACCCGAAACGTACCGCGCACAAAGTTCAAATCGTTCCGTTGATATTGGATATCCACCAGCCGGCTCAAAATCTGATTGCGCGGCTTTTCCATCCCTACCCGCAGCG
The DNA here is from genome assembly GCF_037969915.1 of Paenibacillus sp. FSL R7-0216. NCBI lineage: Bacteria > Bacillati > Bacillota > Bacilli > Caryophanales > Paenibacillaceae > Paenibacillus > Paenibacillus sp. FSL R7-0216. The sequence goes on from NZ_CP150222.1 coordinate 4,535,270, forward strand.
ACAGTACCAAATTGCGATACTCCATCGGGGAACCGAGACCGTAAATACACGACACGCTCGCCACGATGATAACATCCCGCCGCTCAAACAACGAGCTCGTCGCCGAGTGACGTAATTTATCGATTTCTTCATTAATGCTGGAATCTTTCTCGATATAGGTGTCGGAGGAAGGAATGTAGGCTTCCGGCTGGTAGTAGTCGTAGTAACTAACGAAGTAGTCAACCGAGTTATTGGGGAAAAATTCGCGAAACTCGCTGGCCAGCTGCGCCGCTAAAGTCTTGTTATGCGCGATGACGAGGGTGGGCCGTCCGAGCTTCGCGATCGTATGAGCGATCGTAAACGTCTTTCCTGTCCCGGTCGCCCCGAGTAACGTCTGGTGCTTCTTTCCAGCGAGTGTACCCTCCACCAGTTGTCGAACCGCCTCCGGTTGGTCCCCTTGTGGCGTATATTCGGAGATCAGCTCGAATTTATTGTCGCTAACCACGATTTCACTCATTGTCCAACATCACCCTATCGTCTAAAATGGAATACTAGAGGCGTCTCCGGTATTCGTTCTATCTATGCATGAGAGGTTTCCTCAAGATGTTCGTTTCTTCATCTAAACTAGGATCGTCATCATTCCGATGAATAAACCAAGCTTAGCCTTCGAGTCCTTCCTAAATTTATCAAAATAGGAATGGGTGTTCCCATGTATTATACCTTTTTCATCCTATAGATGCAAACGGTAAGTCGAGAATAGGAGTTGTACACAATCCATGGATATTGCAACGCTGATAGGCATCATTGTCGGACTAGCCGCCTTGGTTGGCGGATTTATGCTGGAAGGCGGTCAATTGGGTGGTTTGCTGCAGATTACCGCCGCTTTGATCGTGTTTGGCGGCACCTTCGCCGCAGTGTTGATCAGCTTCCCCGTCGCCAAGCTGCGTACGGTGCCGAAGGCGTTGGCGCTGGCGTTTATGAGCAAATCTCCTGCACAGGATGACGTAATCGAAGATATTGTCGGGATGTCATCGATCTCTCGCCGCGAAGGCGTATTGGCCTTGGAAAAAAAGGCTGCTGAGCATCGGGATCCTTTTCTGCGCGAAGGCATTCAGCTTGTGGTGGATGGTACAGACCGCGCGATGGTGCGGCAAATCATGGAGCTAGAAATCGATGCTGTATCGAAAAAATATGACGGCTACGCCAAAATATTCGAATCGGCCGGCGGGTACGCTCCAACGATGGGGATTATCGGCACCGTAATGGGGCTCATCCACGTACTCGGCAGCTTGTCCGAACCGACCGCGCTGGGGCCATCGATCGCACTTGCTTTTACGGCGACGTTATACGGGGTGGCCAGTGCCAACCTGATCTTCCTTCCGATCGCCTCCAAAATCAAAGCGCGCTGCGATGACGAGATCGATCGGATGGATATGATGCTCGAAGGGATTTTGTCGATCCAAAACGGCGACCATCCTTTGCTCGTGCGGCGGAAGCTGGAGTCTTTTACCGCGGAAACCACACGGCTTCTGCCTGACAGCGAACCGGAGAAACCGGCTGGATTCGAAATCGGCTCCCGCATTCGCAGCTCTGAGGAGAATGAGCGATGAGGCCGAGTAGTAAATCAGGCAAGAACACGGGGCCGGAACGTTCGCCGCGAGAACCCCGCAGGCGCGGACGCCGTGCGGAGCGCAACGAAACGAAGGACCGCTGGTTGATTACCTATGCGGATTTAATTACGTTGTTGTTGATTTTTTTCGTGATGATGTATGCCATGAGCCGTTTAGACGTGGAAAAATATGAAGTCGTGACCTCCTCCCTCCAGCAGACGTTCAAAGGCGGGGATTCCATCCTGGAGTTGGGCAGCGGGATTACCGGGACGGAGGGAAGGTACAACCACAAGAATCCGCCGGCTTCAGCCGATAACGGCAGCAAGCAAGGCGAGGGAAAAGGCACAACGGGGCAAGCGGACAGTACCGGTCAAGGGCCGTTGACGGAGCGGGAGCTTGCTTTTCGCAAACAGGAGGAAGAACTCGCGAATTTGATGAAGCTGATCGAGGCTTATGTCAAGGACAACTCACTTGAGGATCAAATCCGCGTGACCGACTTGCCGAAAGGCATCTCGATCACGTTAAGCGACCGGTTCCTGTTCGACACCGGACAAGCCGATCTGAAGAGCGGTTCGGCCAAGACGCTAGCCAAGCTGGCCAGCTTGTTCCGGCAGCTCAATACCGTGATCAGTATTGAAGGCCATACCGATAGCCTGCCGATCGTGTATGCGTCGGAATTTAAGGACAACTGGGAGCTGTCGGGGGCAAGAGCGCTGTCGGTGCTGCGGTTTTTCGTGGACAAGGAGAAGCTGGACCCGCAGCACTTCCAATATGCCGGTTACGCCGATACCCGCCCCGCCGCGGACAACGACACCCCCGAAGGCCGCCAGAAGAACCGCCGGGTGGAGATCACGGTGTTACGGCAGTTGCAGAAGTAGGGGGCGAGTCGTCGGGTGTGTATCCGCGCCGATGGCCCGGGCCCTTTCCGCGAACCTAGCTCTAACGGACCTCAGTGACGTTATTCGCTATTTCCCGGCCTATTTCCCCAGCTAACGGACTGAAGAAGCCTTATTGGCTAGTTCATCGGCGCTAATGCTCGAATTTGCACCATATAACGTCTCTGGGATCCGTTAAAATCTACAACTGATGTTTACGGACTAAATAAGGGCCACTCGGTCCGTTAGCAGTAACAATTGGTAAGGAACAGCCTACTGAACCATTGCCAGCAGACACTAAAAGCGATAAACTATGCTCAAACAGGCCGTGAAGCACACGCCGTCTTGATCCTTCGACCCATAGTGGGGTGGAATGGGATCGGGGCGGCGTTTTTGTTTTCACAGATGCAGGAAGGATGAGTTGGAATGAAATTTGTTCAAGCCTTTAATGCGTGGATGGCACGCCAAATGGAGGAAGAGAAGAACCCTAGACGGTTGGAGCTCCTCAAAAAGGGATTGGGACACGGCACCATGGAATTTTTGCGACTCGTCTGGTACCCTGCCGTAGGTCAATTCGATTTCTTATACGCGGAATGGGAGGTGCGGGACTTCAACAACGGTTACCGATACTTGGACCTCGCCTATCTCCCTGGATCAGGATCGGTGAAAGGGGCTATTGAAATTCAGGGCTACGGCCCCCATGCAAGAGATCTGGACGTACGGCGTTTCAAGGATTTATGCTGGCGGCACAGCTTACTGGCGTTAGATGGCTGGACGTTACTCCCCATCGCTTATTTGTCTATCGTGGAGGAGCCGAAGCAATGTCAGCAGTTGGTCTTGTCGTTTATCGGAAGGTTTATGACTACAGCGATACAACCCGACTTGGATTGGCTGGAGGCAGAAACGGTACGATTTGCACGGCGGACAGTACGGCCCTTTAGCCCACTCGAGCTGTCGGAGCATTTACGGATTACGGACCGTCACGCCAGACGTATTTTGCATGGGTTGGCTCACAAACAGCAACTAGTTGTTGCCAGCGGAACGAGTCGTTATCGGACTTATCGTCTTGCTCGTTAGGGTCTTGGAAATCCCCGCACTTTCCCGCATTTTCTCGCATTTTCTCGCACTCCCGACCCAGGTTCTAACGGACCCCAGTGACCTTATTTGCTATTTCCCACATCATTTCCCGCTCTAACGGACTGAGGAGCCCTTATTTCAGGTAAAATGGCATAGTTAGACCGGAATCTAGTCAAATAAGAGCATCTGGGTCCGTTAAATCCCCCATAGCTGCGTATCCCATGTAAATAGCGGCATCTAGGTCCGTTAAGCAACCAAAAACCCGCCGGGGAGAAAAACCTCCCAGGCGGGTTTTGTTATCCGCGCTGCGGCGAGGCGTAGGGTGCCCCTGGCCCGCGCGCGCCCTACGCCTCGGCGGCCGGCCCATCGGCCGCCGCCGGCGCACCGCCGCCCGCCCGCGCTTCGCGCTGCGGTGCGGGCGTGGCGCCCCGAGCGCCACGCACCGCGCGGGCGCTCGTGCGCGGGCGCAGCAGCTGCAGCAGCGATAGTGGCTGCAGCCTTACCGCCGCCGGCGCCAGCTCATCCGGCGCGAGGATCGCGCCGAGCTGGTGGTGATCACCGGCGTAGATGGCGCGCTGGAGGAATTTACTCTCGCCCGCGAGATTCAGCACCTCCAGCTTGCAAAAAGCCGGGTTGATCCGCAGCGCTGCATGCAGATCCTCCTTGGTTGGCACCGGCACGCCGTTGACCTTCACGATCGACTCGCCAGCCCGGATCCCAAGCTCTTCCGCCGGACTGCCCGGCAGCACCGCAAGCACCTTCAGTCCCCCCTGCGGATGGACGAACAACGGGCTGCGTTGCTGCTCTTCGAAACGGCTCAGCCAAATCAGCGCTTCGTGCAGCACAAACGCCGCGAGTGCGGCTACCGGCAGCAGCGGGCTCCACCACGCCGTTAACAGCGCCAATACCGTGATGACCGCGCCGTAACCCAACAGCCGGCCGGACGAGATGCGGGCTTTGTCTTTTGGCAGCAGCCCCATCGTCATCTCCGAGAATCCAAGCACAATCGGCAGCGCCATCAATCCAAAGCCGCCTTGCCAAGCATCCCCGCCGAACAACGGCGTCCACGGCAGCACCCCGCCCGTGGTTTGAGCCGGAATAAGCAGGAATAACGGCACCGGCCACAAGCTTTGCATTTGGTACCCGCCGATCAGCTTGCCCCGCTTCCCTTCGTAAAACAACGGTCCGGCAAACGACGCGCCCTGCCACCGTACCAGCATGCCCTCAACTAGATGCAGCAGCCCAACAAGACAGAGCAGCGCCGGGATGTCCAGCTCTCGGACGATACGCACGACGTCGCCCACGAAGCCGCTGCCCGCAAATCCCGGGAACAAATTCAACCCGAACTGAAATAACCCGAGTATACCCACGGAATAGGCCAGGCATAAATAGCGTATGCGGAACAGCATCAGCACGATCGTAACCGCCCAGAGGCAGAGGATCCCCTCCATCGTCAGATTCATTCCCAGGAATACGAAGACGACGGAAACCGCCAGACCCGCCAACAAGCCGGCAAGAACGGTACGCCAAGTCTGCAAGCCCCAGCTGTGCAGGCGAACATGGAACAGACGGCGTTCCAGCACAACCTGCCTGCGATAGATCAGCAGGACGACGATGATCGAAATATAGTAAAACGGCTGCAGCAACAGCTGCACCCCTGCTTCCGCCAGACTCCATAATCCTTCCAGAATGAGATCCAAGAGGTACTCACGCTCCTTTATGTTAACTTATACACTTCCGCTAATCAGAAAAAAAGAGGGCCGGATTTCAGCCCTCTAAGGGATTCGACAATTATGAGGTGATTTCCTTCCGTACAACCTCGAGTGCGCGATTTAACTGCGCATCGTTTTTCGGATCGCGGATTTGTTTAATGACGCTGCTCTCCAGCGCCTCGGCTGTTTTCGCATCCAGTACGCCGTTCACCGTGAGCTTTTGGTCGGACTGGAATTTCTTCAACGCCTTCTCGGTATTTTTATCGAAGTAACCGTCCTTCCGGCCCGGAGCGTATCCGAGTCCATCCAGCATCGTTTGGGCGCTTTTGATATCTTCGCCGAGCATATCGTATTTGTACGTTTTTTCTTTATTGATTGGGGCTACCGTAAAATAGTCCGGTTGAGACACCGCAATATCCGGCTTGATCCCCTTCTTGTGAATCCATTCGCCGTTTGGCGTCAGCCACTTGGCGATGGTGATTTTCAGCAGGCTGCCGTCCCCCATCTCCTGGCTATAGCTCGATTGCACTGTACCTTTACCATAGGTGGCTTCGCCAACCAGCTTCGCTCCCGCGGACTCCTGCAACGCTCCGGCTAGGATCTCCGAGGCGCTTGCGCTGCCCTTATTAGTGACGACAACGATCGGATAGGATTTGCCGCTTCCTTTGGAAACCGACTGTTGCCGGCGTTTGTACTTATCTTCGATTTGAACGATGGCTTTGCCCTTCGGCACGAACACCTCGGACATCGCTTCGACGACGTCAAGCACCCCGCCCGGGTTGTTCCGAACGTCGATTACCAGACCCTTCATGCCTTGTTTTTCTAAGGCAGCCAGCTCTTTTTTGAAACGATCGGCCGTATTCAAGGAGAACTCGGTAACCTCGATGACTCCGACCTTTCCTTCCTTCATCTCCGCATATACGGTCTCCAGGGCGATGTCGTCACGAACGATTTTAAATTCCAGCGTGCTGGCATTTCCAGCCCGTTTGACCTTAACCGTGGCTGTTGTGCCTTTCGGGCCGCGAATTTTGGCCACTGCTTCATTCAAGCTCAATCCCTCGAACGATTCGCCGTTTACCGACAGCAGGATATCCTTCGGCTGAATGCCTGCCTTTTCCGCTGGAGAGCCTTTGATCGGGGACACGACGACTACATTCCCGTTCTCCATGGAGACCTCTGCCCCAATTCCGGTAAAAGAACCCTCAATCTGCTCCGAAAATTGCTGCGCCGTATCAGGCGCCATGTAAGAGGAGAATGGATCCTCCAATGCATTCATCATTCCGTCAATCGCGCCATCAATCAATTTGTTCGTATCCACGTCTTCGACGTAGTTTTTCTGGACGAGCTGCAGCGCCGTCTCGATTTTTTTGATGTTTTGCTTCGAGCCGGTGCCGGCCGTGTCGGCAAAATTTCCGCTGCGCAGCGGTCCCGTACCGGCAAAGCTCCATTCCCCTGTCAGCGTTAATGTCAACAAGCTGCTGACCAGCATGGCTGCGACAACGAGCAGGGTTACCGTACGACCTTTAAACATCCTAGATCACCGCCTCTGAAAAATAGTTGTTATCAAATTGGTGCTAATAACCCAATTTAATAACTCTCATCTAAACAACGTGCCGGGTCCTACCGGCCCGTCCGATTTTGAACGTCCCATAGTATATGTCCCGCCCATGAGAAATATTTACAATATAAGGTTGTTTTCAAATTGGCTCCTTAGCACGATGTAACTTCATTGGGGTCATTTCGACGTCGAATCTTGAATTCAGCCGAGCCTTCCGCTGCTCACGTAGCCTACGAACGCTCCGCTACTCAGTCTCTAGCTTCATCCAACCTTCTCGGTGCTAAGAACCAACTAATAACCTTGATCAAACGGGGAAAACGGACCCTTGCCCCAAAAGAGGCGGTATCCGTTTTCGCTCGAACACTAAAGCTATTTTATTACAAATAAGGCATTGGGTCTACCGGGTTTCCGTTAATCCGGACTTCAAAGTGGCAATGCGGGCCGGTCGAGTTGCCGGTGCTTCCCACTTCGGCGATTTTTTCGCCTTTCTTGACTTGCTCGCCTTTTTCTACTTTAATTCCGCCGTTGCGGATATGGCCGTAGAGCGTCCACACGTTGTCGCCGTGGTCGATGATCACCGTATTCCCGTAACCGCTCCACCATTCTGCAACGATGACGACGCCGTCCTCAGCCGCATGGATATCCGTACCTTGGGAGGCCGCGAAATCCACGCCGGTATGTTTCTTCTTCACGCCGGTAATCGGGTGGATCCGCGTACCATATCCGGAAGAAATTCGTGCGCCGTCCACCGGCAGACCGAACGAACCGCCGTTGCCTTTGAATCCGCCCGAACCGTTAGAACTCTTTTTATATTTATAAACCTGAGCCGCCTTCAGCTTGTTCTTCTCTTGCTCCAAAGCGGCCCGTTTCGTTGCCAGTTCAATGAGGAGCGCTTCCTGCTCTTCGCTAATGTCTTCGGATTGTTCAATGTCGGCGTTGTATTTCGCGATCAGGTGCTGCTTCTCGTTCTCTTTAGATTCCAAATCGCTCTTGCGGGATTCGGCATCCGCGTAAAGCTGCTTCACTTTTGCATAGTCCTGCTTCAACTGTTGTTGCTGCTGCACGATCAGTTCCTTGTCCCGTTTGTGCTCATCCAAAAGTACATGGTCCTGGTTGGCTATCGCCTGCAAGGAGTCTGCCCGTTCCAGAAAATCAGTAAAGCTAGTGGAGGACAGCAGCACGTCCAAATAGGAAACGACGCCATCCGTATACATCAGCCGGACACGGGTATCGAGCAAATGCGAGCGTTCCTCGATCCGAGCCTGGGTCTGGTCCAATTTTTCCGCGGTCGTCCGCAAGTCTTGCTCGGTTTTATCAATGTCTAGCGAAATTTGGGTCAACTCGTTGCTGACAACCTCGATCTGCCCCATCAATTGTTTCAGGTAATTGGTGTTTTTATTAACGTAATGCTGCGCTTCTTGCTTCTGATTCGCGGCATTTTCTTGTTGCTTTTTGGCCTGTTTGGCCTGCTCCTGAAGCTGCTTCAGCTCTTTGTCGATCTGGCTGATGGTTTTCGTTTTGGCGAAGCCTTCGGTAGGTTGGAAAATGAAAGCGGCTAATGCGACAACGGTGATCGTGGTTATCCATTTCTTCAACTTTGTTTCCCCATCCTTCGTATAAGGTAGTTAAAAATACGGCTTTTGAGCGCGATGTAATTCTCCGAAGCAACTCGACGTCGAATCTTGAATTCACCCAGTCCAAGCTGATGCTTCCGAAGCCATGTTTCCTTCGGAAACATTTCAGTTGCTCACGTAGCCTCCAGCTACGCTCCGCTACTCACTCCCTAGCTTCATCCAACCTTCTTGGCGCTGAAAAGCCGGATTTTTAACCTCATTAAATTTATTAAGTTCAGCTTTTGATCGCGATACACTATACCTTCAGAAACTTCCGGATCGACATCGTACTTCCCCAAACCCCGATCAAGAATCCCAGCCCAACGAGTAATCCGCCCAATTCCAGGCCGATCTCGCTTAACGGAACCAACTGAAGGGCCAGGGTGACGTCGGCTTTCACCGAGGATACCAGTTCGTTGTAACCGAAGAACAACACGCCAACGGTGATCAGGGAACCGATCAAACCGATCATTGCGCCTTCCACGAAAAACGGCCACCGAATAAAGGTGTTCGTCGCGCCGACCAGCTTCATGATACCGATCTCACGGCGGCGGGCCAAAATCGTAACACGGATCGTATTGGAGATGAGGAACATCGCCATCAGCCCTAGGCCTGCCACAAAGGCAAAGCCGATATTGCGGATCGCCCGGGTGATTTTGAATAATTTCTCCACCGTGCCTTGTCCGTAATTGACTTTATAGATCGGCTTCTCCTCGTACTTATCGTTCAGCGCGGTAATTTTGCTTGCTACATAAGGCGCGGTCGTCGGCTCGATGACCTGCACTTCGAACGTATCAGGGATCGGGTTCGTCGTTTCATCGTAACCCTCCAACAAGTCCTTGCCTTCCTCGCCAAGCTTTTCCCGGAAATCCTTCAAGCCTTCGGCCTTGGGGATCAGCGTGACTTTGCTGACTTCTTCCATCGAGCCAATATCGTTATATACCTGATCGCGTACAGCTTCGGTCACATTTGTGTTCAGATAGGCCTTGATCTGCACCTGGCTGTCCGCCTCATCGGCAAACGAATTGACATTTAGCACAAGCAGGGTAAACACGCCTAAGATCAGCAGCGAAACGATAATCGAGGTCACGGACGCCACCGACATCCAGCCGTTACGGAACACGCTCTTCGCGCCCTCCCGCAAATGCCGCAAGAAGGTGCTAATATTCATAACCGTATTCCCCTCTCAGCTGGTCTCGCACGATATTGCCGTGTTCGATCGCGATGACGCGTTTGCGCATCGTGTTCACAATCTCTTTGTTGTGGGTAGCCATAACGATGGTAGTTCCGCGGAAATTGATTTCATCCAACAGCTGCATGATCCCCCAGGAGGTCTCGGGATCGAGGTTCCCCGTGGGCTCGTCCGCAATAATGACGGACGGATTATTCACGATCGCCCGGGCGATCGCCACACGTTGCTGCTCTCCGCCGGAAAGTTGGGAAGGATCGCGGTTGGCTTTATTTTTCAGCCCGACGAGGTCGAGCACTTCCATCACGCGTTTCTTGATGATCTTCTTGGGGGCTTCGATGACCTCCAAAGCAAAGGCGACATTCTCGTAGGCCGACAGCTTCGGAAGCAGCCGAAAATCCTGAAAAATAACCCCGATATTTCGGCGCACATAGGGAATTTTGCGAGGTTTGAGCTTGCCAATGTTAAAGCCATTGACGGAAATTTGCCCTTTGGTAGGCACTTCTTCCCGGTAAATTAGTTTCATGAAGGTCGATTTCCCTGCACCGGAGGGACCAACTAAATACACGAATTCATTACGGTCGATTTTGATCGAAACGCCTTTAAGGGCGTGGGTTCCATTCGGATACGTCTTCCAGACATCCTGCATTTCTATCACTTAATCACGTCCTAGATCTATGATTCCGTTCTATAGATGACCCTTTTTTACATTCGACATGTTCCTGCCAAATCCTTTAAAACCTGAGTAATTTCCTTGAAGTCCGATTTTTATTGTAACAAAGATGTTACCTCTTGAGTACCCGAAAGTTTCCGACATTTTGATCATACATATGGTTGTACAACGTTCTTTTCTATTAAATATAGGTCTTTAGATAAAGGAGCCGGTTATGAAAAAGAAACATTTGGCAGTGATCTTCCTCTGTGTCGGCCTCCTCGGCACGGCGTTTTGGGGAGCGTTAACTTTATATGTCTCGCAGGACAGCTTGCCGTCAGGTACCCTTGTGGCCGGATTGGAGTTGAGCCGACGCCATCGGGCGGAAGCCTTGCAACTGCTCGACCAGGAAATCGCCGCATTGAGCCGAAAGCAAGTAGTGTTTACGGTGGACGGCAGTGTGAAAACGATGACTTGGGTGGAGGCAGGGGTTACGTTTGGAGCGGAACCGTTTAGGGAGGAGGTACGTCGGCTGGGGGAGGGATCTTTATGGGAGCGACTCCAGACAAGAAGGAATTTTGATCGACAGTGGATGCTTACCATAACTTTTGATCCTCGGAAGCTGCAAACGGTGTTTACCCCTGAATGGGAAAAATCCCAGTTTGGCTCTCCGGTCAATGCCGTGCGGACGATCACTACGGACGATCAGATCCGTTACCAGCCGGGAACCGCTGTGAAACGCATCGATTGGAACCGCTTGTTGGAGATCGTACCGACGCGGCTCGGGGAGGAAGTGCGCCGATTGGAAAGTCATTCATGGCGTAAACCGATGCCGACACAGGAGGCATTATCGTTGTCGAGCCAGCTTCCCACAATGCGATTTACCGTGCCGCTGAAAACCGTGCAGCCCAAGATCACCGTGGATCTACTCAAAAAGGAAGGAATCCGCCGCAAAATCGTCCAATTCTCCACCAGTCTGCGGACCAGCGGGGTCGGACGGGTACATAACGTCGACTCAGCGGCCCGCAGCATCGATGGGACTGTGCTGGCCCCGGGCGAGATTTTCGATTATGGCGAAGCGATCGAATATGCCGAGAAGACGTTTGGGTTCCAAGAAGCCCCGGTTATATTTGGGGGCAGGCTAGTGCCCGGGGTCGGGGGCGGGATCTGTCAGGTGTCGAGCACCCTCTACAATGCGGCAGTTCGTGCCGGGCTGTCGATCGTGGAGCGGCGGAACCATTCCCTGCCGGTCAGCTATTTGCCTAAGGGGCAGGACGCGACGTTCGCTAAAGGCTACATTAACTTCCGCTTCAAGAACACCTCTGGGCACCATCTCTTAATCCGCGCCACGGTGGAAAATCGCCAACTCACCGTTAAACTGTTCGGCGATATCCCGGAAAACGTCAGCTACTCGCTCGAATCCCGTACGACGGAGATCATCCCTCCACCAAACAAATTTGTGGCGAATGCCTCCCTCCCAGCCGGAAGCCGTCAGGTGCTCGTACGCGGGAAACAGGGGTATGTCGTTGAAACGTATCGGATCAAAATGGTGAACGGCCGCACGGTCGACCGCATGCTGCTCTCCAAGGACACGTACCCGGCTCAGCCGACAGTGATCGCCGTGCGCGATACTAAGGGTGGCGCGGCAGGCGGCGGCAACTCCAACAATAGCAATAGGAGCGGTCGTCCCGAGGGCACGCCGTCGGAGCGCCCTCCCAAACAACTTTTAGAGGACGGCGTGAACGGTCCGAATTTCTAGGGGGGGGCACTCGCCCCCCCCACCCATTAACCCACTGATCGCCCGTTATAACGGTAAAAAAGGGCGCTATTTCGCCAAATTCACACCTCCTTACCGAAATAAGGGAATATTATGGCGTTATTTTACGATTTGAAGTCAATACTCGCGACGTTCGCGACTTTCCGCCTGTAATAAGGACATTTTTTACCGTTATTTCCCCGGAAATTGTCTTGGCGAGTCAAATAAGACCATAAAACGGCGCTATTTCTTCCCAAGTTACAAGATAAGCCGTTTGGCGTCGAGTGAAAGCTGATAAGAACGTACTCGTACGCTTCCGCTAGCGGGTTGGATCCACCGTTTCTCCGACAATTGCCGCAGCCATTTGCGCGCCGTTTTGTTCTCCACTCCCATCGTCAAGCAAATATCCCCCGGTGTTAAGGGTCTACCCACTCGTAGGAACAGACGAATTAGCTCCTTCTCATGGTAGTTAGCCTGAAATAAAGTCTCCCCCTCTCCCAACCACCTTCCCATAAACTGCTGCAGTGTCTGTTGGCAGTAGCGAGGGTTGTCGCTGACGTCATCGTAGGTAAAGCGCAGCACTTTCCAACCATCCAGAATCAGGTCGTTTTGCCGCCGACATTGGTCCGAGAAGCGGTCACGGCTGATGTTTCGTAAGTGAGGGCCAAACCCGTCGATTTCGATCGCCAGTTGTACTCCCGAGCGAAGGTAAGCAAAGTCGAGATAGCGCATCCCATCTTTAAAGTCCGTCACCTCATATTCGGGATGAAGATGGCGAAAATGCCCGAAGGCGGGCCACCACACTTTTTCGACAAAAGCCTTCTCTGCGTGCCCATGGCCCTCCCGCAGCCTCCGTTCCCTCTCGCCTTCCCGATGACTCAAATGATCGCTGAGCCACAATGCATACGTCTCCTGAAACCCCATCTCATTAACCTCCCCGTAGAAAATAAAAACGCCTTTCGTCGACGGATATTTCATCCGACAACAAAAGGCGTGTGCTTCACGACTAGGTTACTTGTTCTATGTCCCATTCTACCACAAGCCTGCGAAATCTTTCCACTTCTCCATTAGTTAGTTTACTCGTAAATAGCTGTAGTTCTCCGCGCTGACGTCTGAGTTGCCGCACAAAGTAACTTGAAGTATACTGAACTGCGTCTGACGTATCTCGTCAAGTCAGCGATCAATTCACTGCATAAAATAACCATTCAAATCTCTAAACTAGAGTAACAGAGCGAAGGAGGCTTCCTTTCATATGAATAAAACGATCGTCCCCGCCTTGCCTCGGGAACGCGGCGCCTCCGTTTGGTTGCTGGTCACCGCGGTTCTGCTAACCGCCGCCGCCTTGCGGTCCCCTATCACCGGGGTTGGCGCCATCATCGGCGAGATCGAAGCGGCCACGGGCTTGTCGCACACGCTGTCGGGTATGCTGACGACGCTCCCGCTGATCGCCTTCGCAGTGTTTGCGTTGGCTGCGCCGGGCTTGTCCGCGAAGTTCGGCATCGAGCGAACGTTATTCTTCAGCATGATCCTGATGACCGGCGGTATTCTCGTCCGTTCGCTGCCGTCAGTGACCGCGTTATTTGCCGGTACCGCGCTAATCGGCATCGCCATCGCCATCGGCAACGTGCTGTTGCCCGGCCTGATCAAACGCGATTTCCCGCAACAAGTCGGGCTGATGACCAGCCTGTTCACCACGTGCCTGACCTTCTGGGCGGCGATCTCCTCCGGGATCAGCGTGCCGCTATCCCAAGGCCCGCTCGGGTGGCGCGGCGCGTTAACCATTTGGGTTGCGTTGACAGCGGTCAGCGCCCTCGTCTGGCTACCATTGCTCCCACGGCTTGACAAAGCATCCGGGCGCAACGGCCAGACCACGGGCGCAAGCCACTCCCGCATCTCAGAGGTGGGAGTGGCCACCGACCCGGCGAGCCGCCCATCGACCCAAGGCGAAGCCACCGGCACACGCTTCCGCATATGGCGCTCTCCGGTCGCTTGGCTGGTGACGATGTTTATGGGCTTCCAGTCGATCCTGTTTTACGTCAGTATCTCCTGGCTGCCGGATATCCTGCAGGAGCGCGGAATGAGCGCCGAACAAGCCGGTTGGATGCTGTCGCTCATGCAACTGATCAGTATGGCCGGTTCGTTCTTGATGCCGCTGCTCGCCGCGCGGTCCAACAGCCAGAAATGGCTGACCGCCGCCACCGCCGCCTTATGCGTGATCGGCTTTGGCGGCATCTGGGCAGGGCCGGTCTCGCTGGCCGCTCTCTTCATCCTCTTGCTCGGGATCGGCTCCGGCTCAACCTTCGGCCTTGCGATCGTCTTCTTCTCGCTTCGCTCACGGACGACGGAGCAGGCCAGCGCCCTGTCGGGTATGGCGCAATCGGTCGGTTATGTACTTGCCGCGTTCGGGCCTACGCTGTTCGGCTATCTCCACGACTTTAGCGGTAGCTGGGATACTCCGCTTGCCGTGATTACCGGAGTATCGATCTTAACCGCCCTGTTCGGCTACGCCGCCGGCCGCAAAGGATATGTCGACGCCGCATAGGCGCAGACCGTAAACCGACCGATTACCCGTCCCCGCGGCCCTGTCGGTTGTCCGAATGTTGCACTTTCTGCAACATTCCGCCCCACCACCTTCACCTCATCCCAACGCAAAAAAAGCTGTCCCGGACGGGGCCCCTATTACAATTACAGGACCTCCGAAGGACAGCTTTTCTTTACCTCCAAACCTCAGCTCGTAGGCTGTTCGCCTAACTGCGGCTGTTGCTGCAGCGCCGGCTTATGTTTGAAGATCGGCACCAGAATCATCGCACCTAGCAACATGATGATGCCGGATACAGCGTAAATCCCGACGAGCGGGAAGATGGTCTTCAGCACGCCGGACAACGACATCATGATGACCATCATCCCCATGAACATCGGACTCAATACACCGTTGACCCGGCCTACATAAGACTGTTCCGTCCATTGCAGGATCATCGTGTTGATCCCGATCTGGATGCAAGGGAACGTCAGACCGTTCAGGAACTGCAGCACCAGGGTTAACGGAACACTGGTCGACAGCCCCATGCCTACGATACAGACGGCGCTAATCGCCATCCCGAAGGCAAGCAGGACTTGGGGGGGAACTTTTTTGGCCAAGCCCATAATTGCACCGCCGCCAATCAACATCGCTACACCGTTAACCGCCAGAAGAAATTGTAGGAATTCCTTAGGCTGGCCCAACCGTTCGGTGACGACGAACAACCCCAGCGTCTGGATGATCCCGACGGAGAAGCCAGCGATCGCGAACGTCGCGCCCAGCACTTTCAATACGGGGCTACGCCATACATACCGGAAGCCGTCCGCCAGTTCTTTGCGGATATTTCCGGTTTGCTCGCGCTTTGCCTCTTGCTCCTCATCCGCCGGAAGCCGGAACAGTACCAAAGCGGAG
This sequence comes from Paenibacillus sp. FSL R7-0216, assembly GCF_037969915.1. Taxonomy (NCBI): domain Bacteria; kingdom Bacillati; phylum Bacillota; class Bacilli; order Caryophanales; family Paenibacillaceae; genus Paenibacillus; species Paenibacillus sp. FSL R7-0216. Next base: position 4,550,721 of record NZ_CP150222.1, read on the forward strand.
ATCAGGAACGCCACGCCCATAACGCCAATCGACACGTAGATCCCAAATTGGTGGTAAGAGAATATCCCCAGCGACGGCCCAATGACCATGAAAATGGCTACCAGCGACTGGAACAACGCCATTCCCTGTTGCACCTTCTCCGGATGAACATGCTGCTTGAACAGCTTCATCACCGATGGCTGCGAGAACTGCGACAGAATCGCCGAAATGAAGGTCGCAAAATAGACCGCTTCCCACGATTCATACAGCAAGGTCAACAGCACGGCGAATACCGAGATCGCGGACAGGAAGTCGCACCAGATCATCGTCCGCTTCGGCTTCCACCGGTCGGCGAACGCTCCGCCGATGAAGGAGAACACAAAAATCGGTGCAAATTCGACGACAGAAATCAGCGAGATCGCAAGCGGATCGTTGTTGGTCTGATCTGTTACGAACATCAGAATCGCAAAGTTACGGACCCAGATCCCGATCTGCAAAAACAGGTTGGAGATTAGGATCGTCTGGTAGAACCGGTTCCGGAACAAACTGCCGGAAGCGGGTAAAGCCTGTGAATTATGACTCATCTTCTAAACACCTCATTACTTCTTAACTTGCTAGGATGAACTATTGATTATCCATATTTCATAGAGTGATGTCAAATGTTTCTTTTAATCCCTTGTTTCCGGAAAAGATTACTTAGAGGCCGCCGGCTTAGCTTCTTGTACGATAGCGGCTCCCGGCCCATACCCCATCATTTTGGCGTTGCCCATAAAGCACACCGTGATCAACGCCAGCACAGCCGGCACTAGCGTCCACCAAAACATCGTCGTGATCGACGTCGACAGGCCGCCCACAATCTGCTCCAGAACAGGAGCCGGAATCGCCTTGCGCGCTTCGGAGGCGAGCAGCGTCCGAGGATCGTCCATGGATGGTAATCCTTCCGCCCCGCCGCCCATAGCGGACAGCGATTCGCTTAACCGGTTCGCAAATAGGTTGCGTTGCACAATCCCGAACACGGTAATTCCCACCGTCATCCCAAGCGAGCGAATGAATGACATGGTTGAGCTGGCCGCTCCCCGTTGCGAAGGTCCGAAATCTTGAATCGCGGACATCCCCAGCACGGAGAACGAGAACCCGACGCCAAATCCCGCAATCGCCATATAGATCGACAGCAGAGTTTTGGTTGTGTCCGGCGTGATCGTCGCGAGCAAAGCAATCCCTGCCATAAAGATGATCGCCGACAACACCATGACGTTACGGAAGCTGGTGCGCTGCACGAGGAAGCCCCCAACTTGGGAAGCGACCACGGAACTCAGCGTCATCGGCAGCAAGATTAAGCCGGAATTAGTTGCCGTACCGCCTGTTACCCCTTGCACAAACAAAGGAATATACACGGAAGCAGCGATAAACGCAGCGCCGTAAAACAATCCGGCCAGGTTACTGCTGGCAAACAGACGTTTGCGGAACATCCCGAAGGAAATAATCGGCTCCTCCGCCTTCCGTTCGACTAACAGGAAGGTGGTAAACAGCACGGCAAAGGCCGCGAACAGTCCCAGAATCTGTCCGGAATCCCAGGCGTACAGCTGCCCGCCCAGCTCCAGCGCAAACATCAGGGCGACGATCGAGCCGATCAAGGTCAATGCGCCCCACCAATCGATACGCTGTTTGGCATGGACGGCCGATTCCCGATAAAAGGCCAGAATCAGGAACAGCGCGAGGATGCCAAGCGGAATATTGATGTAGAAATTCCAACGCCAGTTCAGATGGTCGGTGATAAAGGCGCCAAGCAGGGGGCCTGCAAGGCTGGAGATCCCAAATACCGCGCCGAATAGCCCCCCCATGGCGCCGCGTTTTTCCACCGGGAATACGTCAAACACGATGGCAAACGCGATCGGCATCAACGCCCCGCCCCCGATCCCCTGGATCGCGCGGTAGATGCTAAGCTGCACGATGGTGTCAGCCGTACCGCATAACACGGATCCCAGCAAAAACATAGCAATACCAAAGACAAAAAATCGTTTGCGCCCATACATGTCGGACAGCTTACCAAAGATCGGCATCGCCGCCATTTCGGCGACCATGTACGCCGAGGTGACCCAGACGTATTTGTCCAGGCCGCCCAGCTCGGATACGATGGTTGCCATTGCGGTGGACACGATGGTATTATCCATCGCGGCCATTAAAATGCCGAGCAGCAGACCGGCGACCACGAAGCCGAGACGGCTGTTTTGTTGCGCGTTCATCCCTCGTTCCTCCAAACGTTCAGGTGTTCCCCCACTTCCGCGTGCGGGTCCTGATGATAGTGTTTTGTATATTCCACGAGCCGGATCCGGCAGCCGGGACCAATCGAGACGTCCCCGCCGCGCACGATATCGGCTACGGTATTTTCCAAACGAATAACATCGCCTTCGATGATGCTTGCCTGCATTCCCGGCGTCCCCCAGGACTTGAATAGCGCCACCCACTTCCATGTCGGATGCGGGGCGATGCGGATCTGCCCGCCGACGATTTCACTCGTCTGACTACGGCCGAACATCGCGATTTCAACGCGCTCGGCATTGATCGTCCCTTGAGATTGGATGGCTCCTTTTAGGCGTAAACGCTCAGCTTGGCAGTCGCCCGTCAACTCGCAGCTCCCATACAAGCCGATGTCCTCGCCGGTGATGCCGCCATCGATACGGATCTCCCCGTTGAGCCGAGCTTTGTCAGCTTGCAGACCGCCCCGGACACTTAAATTACCGGTCAAGTTCAGTTCTTCACCGCCCATCGGACCGGACACAACGATTGTGCCCGTGGCCTTCACCGTCCCGACACGTAAACCGCCGTCGACCTCCAGCGTTCCCGTGCAGGTCAGGGTTCGGCAATCGACATCCCCGTTGATATCGCCTTCGCCGACGATTTTGATCTTATTGAACACTCCGCCGTTTGACGTCCCGTTGCCGACAATTTTCAAATCGGCACTGCGGTCACGGTCATTCTGTACTTGTACGGCCATCCCCGTTCCCTCCTGTTTCATCATCGATTTATTTCTGTTCTGCGCGTCCCACCGAGGCCTGCGGCGAAACCTCATAACGTTCCTTATATTCCACAAGGCCAATCTCGCAGCCCGGTCCGATCACGACCGAATTGCCACGGACCACATCCGCCTTGGTGCCTTCCAGTTGAATGTCGTCCCCCTCGATCACGCCTGCCGTTAACCGGGAGGCTCGCAGCGGGGACAGATAGTCTAGCAGCCGTTTGCCCTTGCGCTGCCGCACGACGATGGACTCCCCACCGATCTCTTTGGCGTGGCTAGGGCCTTCCAGGTCGATCGTCAAGCGTCCGGCATTCAGCATGCCGCCAACCTGAAGCTGACCGTAAACCTCGGCTTCCTCGAACTCGGCGCTGCTTTCCAGCCTTAAGGCGCCATCCACTTTGGCCGTCTCCCCGGTAACGGAACCTCCGACCTTGAGGATCCCCCGGACATATAACCGAGAGAACCGTACGTCCCGGCCGACTTTAAACATCCCGTCCAGCTCGAACCTTCCGCCTCGCAGTGACTCTTCCGATGAGCCGGTACCGTTCAGCCGAAACTCGCCCGCGTCGATCGTCCCTTTGATCTTCAGCGTCCCGTTAGCCCCCAAAGACTCGCAGGTGACATCTCCGTTCAACGTAGCAATCCCTTCAGCCTGTATTTTTCGATACGCGCCGCCGTACGCCTGACCCACCCCGTTGATTTTCAAATCCTTGACGCTTCGTTCCGCCATTACCCTTCACTCCCGCTCACCAATAGTTTCAATTCCTCCGTGCAGCGCGCCAGTGAAAGACGGGCCACCATCCTAACGCTGCGGTCCATATAAAGCTCGGCATCCCCCGGCACTAGGATAAAAGCAGCCACCCCCATTTTACGAGTGAGACGAACGCCGCATTCCTGACCGGCCAAGCCAGGTAAATATTCTTCCAGTGTCTGAACCAGTAAACGCCCTTCCTCCAGCGAAATATCTCCGCTTTGCAGCAGCTTGTCGAGCACGTAAACGGTCAAAATTCGGTCAAAGGTAAACAGCGACTTCCTCTCGGCCGACCCTATGGTCTCGATATATAAATTCAAAGATGTTGACGTAACAATGTTTCGGTCGAGCAAGTCACCTGCGCTCAGACGAATATCCCCCGGACTCGGTGAAAAGACGTCCGCCAATGCATCCAGCGATAAATCGTCCTTCATGCCCAGAATTCGGTCGATACGCTGCAGGATTTTCTCCCTTGGAAAAAACGTCTCCTGTCCCGTAAAAGACGACTTGCGGATAAACCACTGCTCCGGGATCAGGTTCTTGCGCTTCCAGCGATACAACTGCCCGTACGAAATGCCCGTCAGATCAAGCAATTCCTTCTTGGAGATCAATTCCTCACTCATTGTCATGCTCCTTTCTCGCTCCAACAACGTAACATAACATTGTTACGTTGTAAAGCGGACATGAGCGGATACCGAGCAAGAGCGTTGCTGCTATTCATCTTAATCGACTTCCCTGCGACCTCCATCCGTCTCGAGGCGGATTTACATCCCCGGCCCAAGGTGGAAATTGAGCTAAAGAAATAGCCCCCTTCGCCAATGTTAATGGCTCAGGGGGCTAGAAATGCCTCTATAAGTTATAACTTAAACCGGTCGATCTGGGCATGCATATCCGCTGCCATCCGTGCCAAGCCATCCGAAGCGGAGGAGATTTCCTCCATGGAAGCCAGTTGTTCTTCGGTCGCAGCTGTTACGCCTTGGAAGCTCTCCATGCTGCTGGCCGAGGTTGCGGCGATCTGTTCGACAGAGTGCGCAATTTCATCGGCACTAGCCGACATTTGCTGCGTTATGGCAGACACCTCGTGAATCTGCTCCGAGATGCGCTGCGTGGAACGTTCGATCGCCTGGAATGCCGTTTGCGCTTCCTCGGTCACCGACATCCCCCGCTCAACATTGGCACTCACTTTGCGATCCATCATTTCATAAGCCTTGCCGGTCAATTCAGTCATCCGTGCTATGTGCTGTCGAATCATTTCCGCCGTCGATCCTGACTGTTCCGCCAGTTTACGCACCTCACCCGCAACAACCGCGAAGCCGCGTCCCTCTTCACCGGCACGCGCAGCTTCAATCGCCGCATTAAGCGCCAGCAGGTTGGTTTGATTGGCGATCTCCGTGATCGCGCTGCTCATCCCGGCAACCTGCCCGCTGAGCTCATTCATTTGCTGCATCAGCTCCGCCGATTCCAACGTCGATCTGCGGATTTCTTCCATCTGCAAGCCGACGAGATTTACCCTCTCGCTCCCCTCCCGAACATCCCCTACTGTCTGAATCGAAGACTCGACGATCATGCCGGACGCTTCAGCGATTTTCCGGATACCCTGAGACATTTCATCCATCGTACCGGCACTTTCCGCCGAAGTGGAGGCTTGTTTCTCCGCCTGATCGGAAGCGTTCTGAACCAGCTCGGCGACATATTCCACCGCCTTGGCATTCTGTTCCGTTCCCGCGGTTAGTTCTTCGCTGGAGGCAGCGAGTTGGCTTGCGGTTTCGGACATCTCCTGCACCATTTGCCGCAAGGAGGCCAGCATCCCGTTGTAGTTCGCGGCCAATTGTCCGATTTCATCCTTCCGCTTTGTGCTTACATCCTCGTTCAAGTAACCTTCACTAACTCGTTTAGCCGAACGGTTCAACTGCTCGATTGGACGCGTGATGTTAAGGATGACGATGAACAACAGAACACCGGCAACCACTAAGGAGACAGCCAGAACAATCAGGGAGGTCCACATAATCGGCAACGACGCGTCACTGAATTCCTGCACATCCAGAACTCCTACGATTTTGAAACCCGTCAACTTATTTGTCGTAAAAAACGCGCTTTCCTCCGTCCCGGATACCGGGTCGATATAATTCATGTAGCCCGATTCTGCCGCATGAATTTGAGAAAGGTGATCACCGACGGCCTCTTCGCCGACCGCGCTAGTTGGGTGCGTGACAAACTTGTTCGTGCGGTCCACGATATAGACAAATCCGTGTTCTCCCAAGCGAATGGCACTAACATCCTGGTTCAAATTCGCAAGGTCTAGGGCGACCGTGATCGCTCCTTGATGGTCCTTCAGCGCACGGCTGATATACAGGTTGTAATTTCCGGTCGTTGCGGATATGAACGGATCGATAATGACCGTCTCCTCTGGTCTTTCCAACGAGGCTTTGTACCAATCCCGCTCCCGAGGGTCATAATCCTGCTTGCCGGGATCAGGGGCTTTCATCCAGGCTCCGTTCTGATTCCCGACAACCATAATTTCGAGTTCCGGGTGTTTCTCTACGAACAAATCGATTAATGCCCGCAGCTCGGGGGAATGGGAATCCACCTGGGCCGATTCAATTTGCTGGACCAATTGCTCTACATTTCGAACCTCTGCCTCCACGATCTGCGTGATCGAATCGTTGAGCAGGTTCACATTCGATTGCGTGCTGGCGTCCATTTTCTCATGCAATTGCTTACTGGCCCGATTATAGCTCGTGTAAGAGATCACCAGGTTGGGTACGACCAGCAGTACAGCAAATATAATCAACAGCCGGTTACGTAGCGTCCTGACTTCCACCAATTTCCGAATCCTTGTAAACAGTTGCTTCATGCTTTGTTATCTCCTTTTATTTTAATGGACATCCTGTCGGCTCTTGCTGTATGCCAGGGGTCGATCAACTGCAAAAAGACTGTACCGGGATGTCAACCAATTCTGATTTATTCAGCGTTCATACAATAGATTTTCCGCGTTGGCAGTGATCAATCTAACCTTTATTTCGACAAATTGCGACCATATCTTTAGTTATTTTCAGAAATTTTCGTCATATTTCGTGAAATTTCTTGTGGTTTCCTGATAAATTTCAAACTATGAACACAGTCTTCCAACTGGACCAAACACCGTCGGCTGAACACAAAAAAACAGCCGTTCGCCCGAGGGCGTGGCTGTTTCTGATAGGGCACAAGACCTCACCGTGAGGTCCTTCGCTTATTTACTTTTTTCCGCGTATTCTTGAGTCCACGCACGACCTGCTTCCAACTTACTTTCTGCACGTTCGATCGCCGCCGTGACTTGAGGAGTCGCCGTCCCGCCGTAAACGTTACGGGCATTCACGACGCTCTCCGGCTGCAGCACCGCATAGATGCTGTCGTCGAACAGCGGCGAAAACCGCTTGAATTCCTCCAGCGTCAGGTCCAGCAAATATTTGCCGTTCTGGATGCAATACAGCACGGTTTTGCCGATGACCTCGTGCGCCTGGCGGAAAGGCAGACCCTTGTTCGCCAGGAAGTCGGCGATGTCGGTCGCGTTGGAGAAGTCCTGATTCACCGCCTCGCGCATCCGCTCCTTGTTCACCTTCATCGTGGCGATCATCGGCGCAAAGAGCTGCAACGCTCCCTGCAGGGTAGCGACCGTATCGAACATGCCTTCCTTGTCTTCTTGCATGTCCTTGTTGTACGCCAGCGGCAGTGACTTCAGCACGGTCAACAACCCCATCAGGTTACCGTACACACGCCCCGTTTTGCCGCGAACCAGCTCCGGCACATCCGGGTTTTTCTTCTGCGGCATAATGCTGCTACCGGTGCAAAAGGCATCGTCCAGCTCGATGAAGCGAAACTCCGTGCTGCTCCATAGGACCAGCTCCTCGCTGAGGCGCGAGAGATGCATCATCAGAATGGAAGCGTCGGCAAGGAACTCAACGATAAAGTCGCGGTCGCTAACCGCATCGAGACTGTTCTCATACACGCCATCAAAATGCAGCTGCTCGGCCACGAAATGGCGATCGATCGGGAACGTCGTTCCCGCTAACGCTCCCGCGCCCAGCGGCAGTACATTGATCCGCTTGTAGCTGTCCTGCAAGCGTTCGATGTCGCGCTGGAACATGGACACATACGCCAGCAGATGATGGGCGAACAGGATCGGTTGCGCCCGCTGCAGATGGGTGTACCCCGGCACAATCGTATCGAGATTGGCTTTGGCTTGTCCTAGCAGCGCCTCCTGCAGCTCTTGCAGTAGGCCCACGAACTCCACCACCCGCTTACGCAGGTAGAGGTGCATATCCGTAGCCACCTGGTCATTGCGGCTGCGTCCGGTGTGCAGCTTCCCGCCGACCGAACCGACCTCGTCGATCAACTGCTTCTCGATGTTCATATGGATGTCTTCGTCCGACACGGAATATTCCAGCTCGCCGCGGCGGATTTTGAGCAGAACCTGATGCAGGCCTTCCTTAATCTTCTCGACGTCCTCTTCCGGCAAAATCCCGCATTTGCCTAGCATGGTGACATGCGCGAGACTCCCCTGCACATCCTCCTCCGCCAGCGCTTTATCAAACCCGATGGAGGCGGTATATTCCTCAACTAAACGGTTGGTCTGCTTCGTAAAGCGACCACCCCACAGCTTGCTCACCTGACCCACTCCTTAACTCGAAACTTGCTTGTTATCCGTCAACCCGAAGAAATATATTCGATTTTTCGAGTACATTTCCTCGCAAACGTCCGAAATTATAGATTCTATTCGAAAAATCATACAGATTCCCGCCTAAGCCTCGCATAATGCACCATTATATACGAAATTTCATGCACATGAAGGTCCAAACACCGGGTACCGGCGAATTGTATTCGATTTTTCGAATAGATTTAAGAAACTCGAAGCTCGAAATTCGAAACTTGCTTTCGCTTACTTGCCGCTATTCTGCGCCACACCCGTGCCGACTTTCAGCCGGAGCGCGTTCAGATGGATGAAGCCCGTGGCGTCGCCTTGGTCGTACGCCTGCGTCGGATCAGCCTCCATCGTGGCGATGTCCGGGTTGTACAAGCTGACCGGGCTCTTCACGCCAGCGGCGATGATGTTGCCTTTGTACAGCTTCACGCGCACCGTACCTGTCACGTTCTTCTGGCTCTCCGTCACCAGCGCCTGCAGCGCCAGACGTTCCGGCGCAAACCAGAAGCCGTTGTAGACGAGCGTGCTGTAGCGGGTGATCAGGCTGTCGCGCAGGTTCATGACCTCGCGGTCCATCGTCAGCGACTCCATTTTGCGATGGGCCGTGAACAGGATCGTCCCGCCCGGCGTCTCATAGACCCCGCGACTCTTCATGCCGACGAAGCGGTTCTCGACCATGTCGACGCGGCCGATGCCGTGCTTGCCGCCCAGCTCGTTCAGCTTCTCCATCACCGCGAGTGGATTCAACCGATCACCGTTCAGCGCAACGCAGTTGCCTTGCTCGAACTCCAACTCCAGATATTCTGGCTGATCCGGCGCATCCTCCGGCGATGCGCTAAGCAGGAACATGTCTTTGTTCTCCGGCGCGGACGCGTCGAACCATGGATCCTCCAGCACGCCACTTTCATAGCTGATATGCAGCAGGTTACGGTCCATCGAATACGGCTTCGCCGCTGAGGCCGTAACCGGGATGCCGTTCGCTTCGGCATAAGCGATCATTTCCGCCCGTCCCGGGAACCGGTCGCGGAACTCGCTCAGCCGCCAAGGGGCGATGACGCGGATCTCCGGCGCCAAAGCAGCCGCAGCCAGCTCGAAGCGCACCTGGTCGTTGCCTTTGCCGGTCGCGCCATGAGCGATGGCCGTTGCGCCTTCCGCGCGGGCGATCTCCACCATCCGCTTCGCGATCAGCGGGCGGGCGATACTGGTGCCCAGCAAATATTGACCTTCATACAAAGCGCCCGACTGGAACATCGGATAGATGAAGTCCTTGGCAAATTCGTCGCGAAGGTCGTCGATATAGACTTTGGAAGCCCCGGTCGCTAGCGCCTTCGCCTCAAGTCCATCGAGTTCCTCCTTCTGGCCGATATCCGCCGTAAACGCGATGATTTCCGCATCATAAGTCTCTTTTAACCACTTTAGGATTACCGACGTATCCAAGCCTCCGGAGTACGCCAGTACGATTTTTTCCTTTGCCATGATTCCTAGTCCTCCCCGAATAATTATCCCATCAATGCGGCCATCAGCGCTTTTTGCGCGTGCAGCCGGTTCTCCGCTTGGTCAAAAATAATCGAATGCTCGCCGTCGATCACACCTTCGCTCACTTCCTCGCCCCGGTGGGCCGGCAGGCAGTGCATAAAGACATAATCCGGTTTCGCATGCCGCGCCAGCTGTTCGTCGACCTGGTAATCCCGGAAGGCAACTTCGCGTGCCTTCTGTTCCTCCTCGAAGCCCATGCTCGCCCAAACATCCGTGTAAATGGCGTCCGCGTCTTGAACCGCTGCCTTCGGATCGCGAACCACTTCTATAACCGCCCCCGTCGCTTTGGCGATTTCTTGCGCGTCCGCCACGATTTGCGGGTCCGGTTCATACCCTTCCGGGCTGGCAACCGATACATGTACGCCAAGCTTCGCTCCGCCGATCATCAGCGAGTGTGCCATGTTGTTGCCGTCGCCGATGTAGGCGAGCTTGAGTCCTTGCAGCGTGCCTTTATATTCGTATAGCGTCTGATAGTCAGCCAGCACCTGGCACGGGTGCGCCAAATCGCTTAAGCCGTTGATAACCGGTACAGTCGCATAACGGGCCAGATCAACCACCTTATCATGACCGAAGGTTCGGATCATGATCCCGTCCAGGTAACGCGACATGACACCCGCCGTATCGGCGATCGTTTCGCCGCGTCCGAGCTGGATATCGTTTTTGCTGAGAAAAAGAGCGTGTCCCCCCAGCTGATACGTCCCCACTTCAAAAGACACCCGCGTCCGCGTCGACGATTTTTCAAAAATCAAACCGACGGTTTTCCCTTTCAACGGTTGATACTCTTCGCCATTCTTCTGCTTGCGCTTCAGCTCGATAGCCAAATCAATCAGATAATGGATCTCTTCGGTTGTGTAATCCGTTAGTTCTATAAAATCGCGGCCGCTGAGATTCATGCTGCTGCGTTTCGATGGTTCCAGCAATGTCATGGGTTCAGTTTCCCTCCTTGGCTAAATAAGCAGCGATAACCTCGGCCAAGATCGCTACGGCCTGGTCAATCTCTTCCTTCGACACCTTGAGGTTTGGCAGCAGGCGGATCACATCCGGGCCGGCGGTGACGAACAGCAGCCCGTGTTTTTGCCCGAGCAGGACAATGTCGCCAACGGGGCCGGCGCATTCGATGCCGATTAGCAAGCCTTTACCGCGCACCTCTTTGACAAACGACTCCCCCTTAAACGTCTCCTTCAGGAGACCCACCAAGTAGTCGCCCATCTCCGCGGCATGCTCCGGAATGCGCTCCTCCTGCATCGTCTCCAGTGTCGCGATGATCGCCGACGTTACGACGGGGTTCCCGCCAAACGTTGAAGCGTGGCTGCCCGGAGGAAACGCCTCGCGCAAATATTCCTTGGCCAGCATCGCCCCGGCCGGCAAGCCGCTGGCAATCCCTTTGGCCGAGGTGAAAATATCCGGCTCGATGCCGTAATGCTGATGCGCAAACCAAGCGCCCGTACGTCCCATGCCGGTTTGCACCTCGTCAATGATCAGTAGCAGGCCTTGTGCCTTGCACAGCTCGGCCAGCTCCTGCACGAACGCCGGCTCGACCGGATACACGCCTCCTTCGGCCTGCACCATCTCCAACATGACCGCCGCCGTTTGCGGGCCGATCGCCGCTTTCAATGCCGGGATGTCATGCAGAGGCACGGTCTTAAACCCTTCAGGGAGCGGCAGGTAGCCGTCCTTCACCTTTTGCTGGCCGGTGGCGGTCAGCGTGGCCAGCGTCCGGCCATGGAAGGACTGCTCGAATGTAATGATCTCGTAGCGGTTCGTCCCTTTGACCTTCTGATGGTAGCGCCGCGCCAGCTTGATCGCCGCTTCGTTCGCTTCGGCACCGCTGTTGCAGAAGAAGACGACGTCCGCACAGCTGATCTCCGTCAGCTTCCGCGCTGCAGCTTCCTGCTGCGGGATGTGGAAAAGGTTGCTCACATGCCATAGCTCATCCAGCTGCGCCTTGACCTTAGCCGCTACCTTCTCCGGGGCATGCCCCAGGTTGGCGACCGCAAGGCCGCTCATGAAATCGAGGTAGCGGTTCCCCTTGTCGTCCCACAGCCAGCTGCCTTTTCCTTTGACCAAATGAATCGGGTACCGAGCATAACTTGGAAACAACGCGCTGGGGTTGCTCCCTTCCGCGGCGGCTGCCGAAACCGTTGCGGCATCTTTCAGATCGCTTTGCGCCATCGTATCTTCCACTCCCATCTTCTTCATGATTAATTATTAATATAACCCTGTGCCCACCAATTCGCTACGCCATGCGTACAATTCGGGTCCCGATGCGTTCGCCGGACAGCACTTTGCCGAGTACGCCAGGTTCGCTGCCGCCTACAATGACGGCTTCCTTCACACTGCCGCTGATGCAGGCCACCGCAGCCCGCACCTTCGGGATCATACCGCCGTAAATTTCTCCGGTGGAGATCATATCTTCGATTTGCTGTACGGTAATCGAATCAAGTACCTTTCTTTCGGTACCTGTCATTTTCAAAATCCCCGGCACGTCCGTTACAACGATCATTCGTGAAACGCCAAGTGCGGAAGCGACAGCACCCGCGGCTGTATCCGCGTTGATGTTATAGCGCTGCGCGCCGTTGGCATCGATGCCGACGGGGGCAATGACAGGGATATAGCCGAGGTCAAGCACGCCGCCAATCAATTCGGCATTGACGTCCGTCACGTCGCCGACGAGCCCAACCTCTTTGTGGTTCGCGACGGGTCTTGCCTGCAGCAAACCACCGTCCACGCCGGACAAGCCCAGCGCTTTTCCGCCGTTTTGGTTGATGCGGCGGACGATCGTTTTGTTGATACTGCCTGCCAACACCATTTCCACGACATCCAGCACTTCCTCGGTCGTATAACGCAGTCCGCCGACGAACTTGCTCTCGATTCCCAGCTTGCCCAGGTTCTCCGAAATTGCGGGTCCGCCGCCGTGCACGATGACCGGCTTTACTCCGTCCTTCTGCAGTTGCACAAGGTCGGCAAAAAAAGAATTCGGCAGCTCCGCGAGCGTGCTGCCGCCACATTTCATCACAAACATTGCTTGGTTGTCTCCTTTCCGGAGTCGGAGTTTATCTCATCTGGTTAATGATTTATCTGATGAAGTCGTTAGGTTCGATAAGCCGCATTGATGCGGACATAGTCATAAGTCAGGTCACAGCCCCAGGCGGTCGCTTCGCCTGTGCCGTTATGCAGATCGACGGAGATGGCCACGCTGTCGCCTTTCAGATAGGCAAGCGCCTCTTCCTCATCGAAACGAATTGGGCGTGAGCCTTCCAGGACGACGATGTCGCCCAGCTTGATGTCCACCGTCTCCGGGTTGACCGGCTCGCCAGCGCGGCCGACCGCAGCGATGATGCGACCCCAGTTGGCGTCGGCGCCAAACACCGCCGACTTCACAAGGCTTGAGCCGACGATCGTCTTGGCGATTGTGCGAGCGGAGTTGTCGGTCACAGCGCCGCGGACCGTCACTTCCACGAGGCGCGTTGCGCCTTCGCCGTCGCGGGCGATCGCTTTCGCCAGCGTCTCGCAGACGTGGCGGAACGCGGCAGCGAACGCATCCCAATCGGCATGCCCGGTCGACAGCTCCCGGTTGCCGGCCAGCCCGCTGGCCATCGCCAGCAGCATGTCGTTCGTACTCGTATCGCCGTCGACCGTGATCATGTTAAACGTCACGTCGGTCGTCTGCCCGAGCAAACTTTGCAGCGCCTGCGGCTCAATGGCGGCGTCGGTCGTGACGAACGCCAACATCGTAGCCATGTTCGGGTGAATCATCCCCGAACCTTTAGCGGCCCCGGCGATCGTCACCTCGCGGCCGTCCACGTCAAGCTTCACGCATACCTCTTTCTTCACGAGGTCCGTGGTCAGAATCGCTTGGCAGAACTGCTCGGCCCCCTCGCCGTTCGCCGCCAAAGCCGCCGGCAAACCCACGATGCCGGCGTGAACCCGATCCATCGGCAACAGCTCGCCGATGACGCCGGTGGAGGCTACGGCGACTTCGTCCTCGCCGAGCCCAAACGCTTCCGCCGCCGCGGCGCGCATCGCGTACGCGTCGGCTTCGCCCTGCGCGCCCGTGCACGCGTTGGCGTTGCCGCTGTTCACGACGACGGCCCGCAGCCGCCGCCCCCCCGACGCGACGCTCTCACGCGTCACTTTCAAAGGCGCGGCCTGGAATACGTTCGTCGTATAAACGGCCGCGGCCACCGCCGGCACCTCGCAGAGGATCGCGCCGAGATCGTTGCGCGTCGTCTTTTTCAGGCCGCAATGCAGCCCGCCAGCCTGGAACCCTTTGGGCGACGTGATACTCCCCTCCGGCGCTGTACGAAATAAACTAACCACTCCCATGACGAACTCCTTTCAAAAGCCTGTATAAGTTGAATAAACCTATGGATAAACTGGCGTCAGCTTCAAACCGGTCGTTTCCTCCCAGCCCATCATCAGGTTCAGGTTCTGAATCGCCTGACCCGCAGCCCCCTTGACCAGATTGTCGATCACGGACACGATCGTCAGCCGTCCCGTGCGCTCATCCGCCGCAAAGCCAATGTCGCAATAGTTGGAGCCGAACACTTCTTTGGTCGCCGGCCATTTACCTTTGTCTCGGATTCGGACGAACGGACGCCCTTCGTAATACTGACGATAAAGCTGAACCAAATCTTCCTCCGTATAAGCACCCTTGAGCTGGGCGTACATGGTGCACATAATCCCCCGCGTCATCGGCACCAAATGCGTCGTGAACGTCACCGTCACCGGCTCACCGGCGATATGGCCTAAAGTTTGCTCGATCTCGGGGATATGCTGATGTTTGTTCACTTTATACACTTTCATATTTTCATTGATTTCCGCGTAGTGGTTTGTCAAATTCATGCCCCGGCCCGCACCGGACACGCCAGACTTGGCATCGATGATGATACTCGACGAATCAATCCAGCCTGCGCTCAGCGCCGGGATCAAGCCGAGAAGCGTTGCGGTTGGATAGCAGCCCGGGTTGGAGACCAGCTCCTTGCCCTTCACCTCGTCACCATAAATTTCGGCTAGGCCGTACACGGCCTGGGTAAGCCATTCATCCGCTGGGGCTTCGTGTTTATACCAAGCCTCGTATTCACGGCCGTCTTTGAGCCGAAAATCGCCGGACAAGTCAATCACCTTCAGCCCCGCCTCAAGCAGTTGGGGCACCAGCTTAGCGCTGACCCCGGACGGCGTTGCGGTAAACACTACATCGACCTTCGCCGCAAGCTCCTCCGGATTCAAGCCGTCCAACGGTTGAACGATAATCTCCGATAAATGCGGGAATCCGTCCGTCAATGGCTCTCCGGCGCTGGAGACGGATATGACCGACACGATCTCGGCATGCGGATGTCCCCATAAAAAACGAATCAGCTCCACGCCCCCATACCCCGTGGAACCGACGATGGCTACTTTTACTTTTTCCCCATTCACGACGTTTACCTCGCTTTCTCTCCCGATGGATAAGCCTATGAAATCAACAATATGCATTATTCCGAAGTAAATATGTATTATTATACGGCTGAACTTATATAAATACAACAACTCTCGCAAAAAAATTCCCTCCCATGTCAGGCTTCCCATCGCCGGCTTTTATTGCAGGGCCCGAATCAAGTATAGTAAGAGGGAGTCCTTATAGACCGCAGATGAAGGAGGAGATGCAACATGACGACCGGTAAAACCATCGCATTCGTATACGCTCATCCCGATGATGAGACATTTGGCTGTTCTTATCTAATCCGGCAAATCGCCGATGAGGGGGGCACCGCCGTCCTGCTGACGGCGACTAGGGGAGACGCCGGTAAAACCGGGCATTTAGGAGAAATGACACGCGAACAGCTGGCTGCCCGAAGAGACAAGGAATTGGACAAAGCTGCAGCGATCCTGGGCATCTCTGTCGTTGAGCAGTTAGGGCTGCCCGACGGTAAGCTGAAGGAGGCAGACCCGGCTATGCTGCAAGCGAAGATCGCCGACTTTTTGCAACGGCATCAGGTCGAGGTGGTGGTCACGTTTCCAGAGGATGGCCTATCCGGACATCCGGATCATATCGTGATCCATCATGCCGTGAATGAGGTCGTGTTTGGCGGCCAAGCGCCTTCCGTACAGAAGCTGTACTATAACCAATTGGGATCGTATTCTTCGGATCATTCCAGCGTATTGCGCGTGGAAGCCGGTAATCGCTGGGAAGCCAAACGCCAAGCACTGGCCGCCCATGAATCGCAAATCTGGAGCGTGGAGCGGGTGTTTGGCCCGTTGGGCCCTGCAATTCCGCCCGGCCACCAGTTCGAGTCGTTTGAGTTGGTCTGGGAACGAGGCGTAAAGTATCCGCAAAAAAACGAGTCCTCGATCTACGACGACTTGCTATAAAAAAAACCGTCCGAGCTTCTTCGGACGGTTTTTTCCATTGTTCGAGAGGTATAGGACTTACTGTGCGGGGACCTTGCATGATTATCCCGTTCGATCAGATCTCTGGGTCGACCGACAAACCCGGCTTGTTTAAACTCCGTGCAGTCCGTCCAGTTCCCCTTATCAAAAGGGATAATGGTGCAAAGAAGCGATAAAGAGACTCCCCTTGGTGAGGCGATGTTACTCGCCCTGCACTCTCTTGAACCCTTCGCCTAACACCTCATGAGCATTTGTAATGATCACAAAAGCGGTCGGATCCAGCGTCTGCACCAGCGTCTTCAGCCGCGTCACTTCGCTTTGCCCGACGACGACCATCAACACGGTCCGCGCATCCCCGGTGTAACCGCCGCGACCGTCCAGCTTGGTGAGTCCTCGGTCCAGGTGGGTCAACACCGCCTGCGAAATCTCCTCCGTCCGCTCCGCAATGATGTAAGCGACCTTCGTATAATTGAAGCCCATCTCAATGGCGTCGATGATTTTGCCTGTGATATACAGGCCAATCAGGGCGTACAGCGCTTTTTCCGGGGATAGCAGAAATCCTGCCAACGCGATCACGATTCCGTCCATCATCACGACGCAGACGGAGAGGCTGAGGCCGCTGTATTTTTGGATAATTTGCGCCAGGGTGGACAACCCGCCGGTGGATCCCCGGCCCCGGAACACGATCCCCAAACCAAGCCCTACGCCGATGCCTCCATATAAGGAAGCTAGCAGCGGGTCCGTCGTTGGAACGGGCATATCTCGCGTCAAAAAGACGAAGAAAGGCAACACCACGGTGCCGAGCAAGGAACGGATGGAATAATCGCGCCCGAGCAGCAGGTAACCTGCGATAAACAGCGGAATGTTCAAAGCCCACTGGGTGTAGGCCGGCTCGATGTTTAAAAGCGATTGAACGATGATCGAGATCCCCGATACCCCGCCCGAGGCAATATTGCTGGGCACCAGAAACAGATTGAATGCCAAGGCCGTAATTAACGAACCTACGATAATCATCACCGTGTCCAGCGTGTGGCGAACCGGCCCGGTGACCGGAATATATTCTTGTAATCGGCGTTTACGAACTTTCGGCGGCATTCCTGCCCCTCCTTACATGTGGGATGCGTTGGGTGCTCCCGCCGATTAGCTCTCCGTCTTAATCTGGCTACGCAGATAACCGTCGATAAAAGCGTCCAGATCCCCGTCCATCACCGCGCCGACGTTACCCGTCTCCACGGAAGTCCGGTGATCCTTAACCATGCTGTACGGGTGGAAAACGTACGAGCGGATCTGGCTGCCCCAGGCGATATCCGATTGCTCGCCGCGGATCTCGTCCAGCTCGCGTTGCTGCTCCTCGATCTTGCGTTCGTACAGCTTGGAGCGGAGCATCGTCATCGCCCGTTCGCGGTTCTTGATCTGCGAGCGTTCGTTCTGG
This sequence comes from Paenibacillus sp. FSL R7-0216, assembly GCF_037969915.1. Lineage (NCBI taxonomy): Bacteria > Bacillati > Bacillota > Bacilli > Caryophanales > Paenibacillaceae > Paenibacillus > Paenibacillus sp. FSL R7-0216. The sequence continues at coordinate 4,568,482 of NZ_CP150222.1, forward strand.
CACGTCACGACGATCCCCGTCGGAATGTGCGTAATCCGCACCGCCGAGTCGGTCGTGTTGATGTGCTGACCGCCCGCGCCGCTAGCGCGGTACGTGTCGATCTTCAAATCTTCCGTGCGAATGTCGATTTCTACGTCATCGCTAATCTCCGGCACAACGTCGCAGGAGACGAAGGACGTATGCCGGCGTCCGGAAGCGTCGAACGGCGAGATCCGCACCAGGCGGTGCACGCCTTTCTCCGCCTTCAAGTAGCCGTAGGCGTTGTAGCCCTTGATCAACAGCGTAACGCTCTTGATCCCGGCTTCGTCGCCCGGCAGGTAGTCCAGCGTTTCGACTTTGAAGCCGCGTTTCTCCGCCCAGCGGGTGTACATCCGCAGCAGCATTTGGCCCCAATCTTGGGACTCGGTGCCGCCGGCGCCGGGATGCAGCTCGAGAATCGCGTTCATTTTGTCGTAGGGCTGGTTGAGCAGCAGTTGGAGTTCAAACTCCTCCAGCTTCTTCACAAGCGAGGTGACGGAGCTGCCGATCTCCGCAGCCAACGATTCGTCGCCTTCCTCGTCGGCGAGCTCGGCCATCATTTCCAGCTCGTCGTATTCGTTCTGCAACGCCGTGTACTGGTCCACGGAGGACTTCACCGCATTCATCTCGGCGATGAGACCTTGGGCTTTATCATTGTCGTCCCAGAAGTCGGGCGCCGCCATTTTTTCCTCATAGTTGGCGATCATCTCTTGCTTCAGATCTAAGTCAAAGAGACCCCCTAAGGTTGGTTAATTTCTTCGCGATTTCGCGCATGTCCTGTTTCACGTTTGGATCGATCATACGTTGGATCCCCTTTCTTTCTTCGAATTCGCAGCCCAAACGGGCAAAAACGGGCGACCCGGGGATTCCCAGGCCACCCGCTGAATCTTGCTTCAGGCCTTGCAATTTACTTTGCGATCAAAAGATGACCTTTTAAGCGTTTTGGCCGTGGCAGTGTTTGTACTTCTTCCCGCTGCCGCACGGACAGAGGTCGTTACGTCCGATGGTGTCGCCGCGTTTGACCGGACGTTTCTCAGCCGGTTCGCCGCTTGTGGAGATTTTGTCCTCATCCACAACCGCTTGACGTTCCTGGTTCGATTCGACCTGTGCTTTCATGATGTAAGTCGCAACCTCTTCCTGGATGCTGGCGATCATCGCGTTAAACATCTCGTAACCTTCAAATTGATATTCGCGCAACGGATCGGTACCGCCGTAAGCCCGAAGATGAATCCCTTGACGCAGTTGATCCATCGCATCGATATGGTCCATCCACTTGCTGTCTACGGAGCGGAGGGCGATAACTTTCTCGAATTCACGAACCATTTCCGGACCGATGGCTTCTTCACGGGTATCGTATTTAGCCAATACACGCTCAAAAACATACTCGACCATCTCATTAGGTTCTTTGCCCCAAAGATCGTCTTTGGTTACGGAGCCTTCGTCCAGCAGCTTGCTGTTCACGTAATCGGCAACTTCTTGCAGTTCCCAGTTCTCTGGCAGTTCGTCAGCGGTATGCGCTTCAACAACCCGCTCGATAACCGGCTTGATCATATCGAGAATGATCTGCTTGATGTTATCCGATTCCAGCAGCTCACGGCGCTGTTTGTAGATAATCTCGCGCTGTTGGTTCATTACGTCGTCATACTGCAGGACGACTTTACGTACGTCGAAGTTATTGCCTTCGACGCGTTTTTGCGCGGATTCGATCGCGCGGGTGATCATCTTGCTCTCGATCGGTTGGTCCTCCTCGAAGCCAAGGCGGTCCATCATGTTCAGCACGTTATCCGCACCAAACCGCTTCATCAGTTCGTCGCCCAGCGACAGGTAGAATTGCGTGGAACCCGGGTCGCCCTGACGGCCGGCACGGCCGCGAAGCTGGTTATCGATCCGGCGCGATTCATGGCGCTCGGTACCTATGATATGCAGGCCGCCTAAATCGGCCACGCCTTCCCCAAGCAAAATGTCGGTACCGCGGCCCGCCATGTTGGTGGCGATGGTCACGGAGCCCGGTTCCCCGGCGCGGGAGATGATTTCGGCTTCTTCCGCGTGATATTTTGCGTTCAACACTTTATGCTGAACGCCTTTGCGTTTCAGCATTTCCGATACGCGCTCGGAGTTCTCGATGGAGATCGTACCGACGAGCACCGGTTGATTTTTCTTATAACGTTCTACGATTTCTTCTACGACTGCCTTGAACTTACCGTCGACGCTCTTATAGACGACGTCCGCCATATCCTGGCGCTGGTTCGGCCGGTTGGTCGGCACCTGCAGCACTTCGAGGCCGTAGATTTTCTTGAATTCCTCTTCCTCCGTCTTCGCCGTACCGGTCATCCCGGCAAGCTTGCGGTACATCCGGAAGTAGTTCTGGAAGGTGATCGTGGCCAGCGTCATGCTCTCGTTCTGAACCTCGATGCCTTCTTTGGCTTCAATGGCCTGGTGTAAACCGTCGCTGTAACGGCGGCCTTGCATGATCCGGCCGGTGAATTCGTCGACGATCAGCACTTCGTCTTCCGTCACGACGTAATCCACGTCGCGGCGCATGATGACGTTCGCTTTGAGCGCCTGCACTACGTGGTGGTTCAGCGTAACGTGTTTATGGTCATACAGGTTATCAATGCCGAAGACGCGTTCCGCTTTGGCGACCCCTTTTTCGGTCAGCGAAACGGCCTTAACTTTAATGTCTACGGTGTAATCTTCTTCCGGCGTCAGGGTCTTTACGAACCGGTCAGCTGCATAATACAGCTCGGTCGATTTCTGAGCTTGGCCGGAAATAATGAGCGGCGTCCGCGCTTCATCGATGAGAATGGAGTCCACTTCGTCAATGATACAAAAATATAACGGCCGCTGTACCATCTGTTCTTTGTAAAGCACCATGTTATCACGAAGGTAGTCGAACCCGAATTCGTTGTTCGTCCCGTACGTGATGTCGCAAGCATAAGCTTCTTGCTTCTGCTCATGCTCCATACCGTTCAGGTTCACCCCAACCGTCATGCCGAGGAAGTTGTAAATCTGCCCCATCTGCTGGCTATCGCGTTGTGCCAAATAGTCGTTGACGGTAACGACATGAACGCCTTTCCCCAGGAGCGCATTCAAATAAACCGGCAGGGTTCCGACCAGCGTTTTCCCTTCACCGGTTTTCATCTCAGCAATTCTACCTTCATGAAGCGCCATCCCCCCGACCAACTGCACGTCGAAGTGACGCATACCCAGCGTACGCTTGGAAGCTTCCCGTACCGTGGCAAAAGCTTCCGGCAGCAGATCATCCAGCGTTTCGCCCTTCTCGATCCGTTCCCGGAACTCGGCGGTTTTCGCCTGCAACTGCTCGTCCGAAAGTGCCTCAAATTGCGGCTCCAATGTATTAATATAATCTACCGTCTTCATAAGACGTTTGACATCACGTTCGTTCGTGTCGCCAAAAATCTTTTTTACTATTCCCAGCATGATTTACCCCTTTCACGCATAAACAGATGATTTGCCTAAATTGTAACAGTTTGTAAGGCATGCCGCAACACGCCCCATCACGTCTGCACTGCGGTAAAGCGCCTTTGTATACGAATAAAGAGCCCTATCCGCGGGCGGATAAGGCTCGTTTCCTTTGCGTTAGGATCACAGGAATTACCACCTGGTTCAACCAATCGTCATCAATGTACGATCCGTTGGGAGTTAATCCTGTTCAATCAAACCGTATTTGCCGTCATTCCGTTTGTAGACGACGTTGACTTCCTTGGTGTCGATGTTTGAGAAAACGAAGAAGTTGTGTCCTACCATATTCATTTGCAAAATCGCTTCCTCGACGTCCATCGGCTTCAAGGTAAAGCGTTTCGTACGGACCACTTCCAGCTCATCATCGCTTTCATCCAACGCCACGGAGCCTGCAGTCGCGCCTTCTACAAAAAGGCTGTTCTTGGCGCCTTTCTGACGCAGCTTACGGTTGATTTTCGTTTTGTGCTTGCGGATCTGACGTTCAAGCTTGTCCACAACAGCATCCATGGATGCGTACATGTCGTCGCTGCGGTCCTCCGCGCGAAGCACAACGCCGATCAGAGGAATCGTAACCTCGACCGCGTGCAAACCTCGTACCACACTTAATGTGACAGTACCGTCTGAGGTGGGGGGTGCATCAAAGTACTTGTCAAGCCGGCTGAGCTTCTTGTCTACGTAGTCACGCAAGGCCTCAGTCACTTCAATCTGCTGTCCTCGAATACTAAAATTCATAGGGCACTCCTCCTTTGCTTTGCACCTTCATTATACCATGGCGTAAAGGCAAAGTAAAAAGTGTTAAGGGGTCGTAAAGCACCCCGGCATCAATAAAAAATGCTTGCAGTTCAGCAAATGTCCCGTGCGGTCAGGCTCGGCGGCGTTTACCGGCTCCCCGCCAGCGATTCAACAAAATCGTGAACGCAACGCCGCACGCCGCCCCGATCGTATCCAATACCACATCCTGCACCATCGCCGTCCGTCCCGGAGTAAAGCTCTGATGCAGCTCGTCCGTGCAGGCGTAGAGGAACGCGATCAGAATCGCGTAGACGTACAGCCGTCCGCCGTTATTCCGTGCATTCCCGCCCATGGCGTAAACGAGTAGAGCAGCCAGCAGGGCATAGCTGCCAAAATGCGCCGCCTTGCGGATGAAGAACTCGATGAAGCTTGCCCCGCCCACGCTATCCACGCTGATTTCATGCCCGCCGTAGCTAAACCGGATCCCGCCGAACCAGTCGGCGATCGATTGATCGGAGGTGTTTTTTTCGATATCGTGCACTAGGGACTGCTCCTGATACGATTGAGACGAGAACCCAAACAGGATCGCCATCATCGCGATCGCCGGCAGCCAGCGCAGCCAGGGTTGAAGGTTGTGCAAGGGGGTCACCTCGTTTGTTTGTGATATGAATGCATAAGAAAACCCCGGGTTCCCCCGGGGTGTTTGCTAGCGAATCTTCAATTGTTAACCATCGTACCGTTCATATGTAGGTCGGCTGTGCCGGATGATTACAGTTTGATTACGTTAGCGGCTTGTGGACCACGAGCGCCTTCAACGATTTCGAACTCGACGGATTGGCCTTCTTCCAGCGTTTTGAAGCCTTCAGTTTGGATCGCGGAGAAGTGTACGAATACGTCGCCGCCTTCTTCAGTTTCGATGAAACCGTAGCCTTTTTCTGCGTTGAACCATTTTACTTTACCTTGCATGCACTAACATTCCCTTCGTTATCAAATAAGAGTGTGATCCTTGTAACCAAGCCTCACATGTCTGACTATACCACCCGAACTTATCCAGTGTCAATTACCAAGGAAAAGGTTTTACTGTAAGAATTTTGTAAAGATTTGTCGGAATATAGTCAGACACCATTGTATGAGACTAATCACAGTTAAACCTTATTAACCGGGAAGGGAGGGGCGTGAAACAATCATTTACAAAAAGTCAGGACTCATTTATTAATTGCTCCAATCGTGCAATAGAAGGTTGATAATTCATCGAAGCCGCTTTCTTATAGGACTGCACTGCTTCGCTACTATCACCTGTTACCTCGTAAAAAACACCCAAGTTATGGTATGCCGCAAAGCTCCCGGTACCCAGCACGCTCCCCTCTAAATCACTATCGCCAATTTCAAGAGCTCGCTGGTAGTACCTTTCAATCAAAGGAAGCAACTCGCCGAATCGATCTGGATCACTTGAAATAAGCTCCAGCAGATACAACCCTGCGGTAAAAAAGAAATCGGGGTATTCCCACAGAAACTCGCGTTCTCTCTCAATAACATCGAGACCATTTTCCAATTCCCCCGAGGCGATCATTGCATATAAGTAATTAACGATGATGCTTGGAGCGTATCCTTCCGTACGATGCATTAAGCCATAGGCCGTTTGTAGATGCTCATAACTTAAGGAATGCTTCTCAAGTCCCCGGTACTCTTTAGCAATTTGATAGTGGTAGTAAGGATCCAAGGGATTTTCTGCTATGACACTTTGCAAAATCGGGATGTTCCTGTCGCTTTTTGTCTGTCCATAATATCCATCATGCATAATTTCGATATCAACTTTATTTCTAGGGAGACTCGATTCGACCTGTTCATGAATCCTTCCGGCATATCTGCAGGACGACGGAAAAAGTCTCGAAATGTAGATCTGCTCGAAATTGTCGCCGTCCACTGCCCGGAATTTGTCGATCCTCTTCACCTTGCCGATAGCAGGTTTTGAACGAATGAATTCACGTAAGGCTTCTCCGCAATCGTTCGTAATATACTCATCTGCATCCAAGACCAAACACCAGTCACTATTTGCCTTAGACATAGCAAAGTTGCGGGCAGCTGAGAAGTCCTGGATCCACTCAAAATCAAACACCCGGGCACCATACTCCCGGGCTATATCTTTCGTCTTATCAGCGGATCCCGTATCAACGATTACGATCTCATCCACGTACCTAGCCGCACTATCGAGACACCGACGAAGTACGGCCTCTTCATTTTTTGTGATCATTACCAAAGAAACAGTAGGCTCCATAACTTCCTCAACCCATCTCTAATTATATAATCTCAAGTAATTCAGGCATTTAATATATAGCTTCTTTGATAGTGTGAATTATTCTTCTTTGATCAATAGAGCTAAGAGAATCGTATAACGGTAGACACAATACTCTATCGGATATACTATTCGAAATTTCCTTAAAATCACTTTCGACATAATCCAAAGTGTCCAAGGACGGATAGAAATATCTGCGGGGGTTAACATCAATTTGGTGCAGTCGTTCTATCACCCTTTTGAGCAAACTCTCCGTTTGGAATATGACGGGGAAGTAACTATAATTCTGAGAGGAATTTTCGGGAAAACTAAGCACCTTAACATTAGGTTCCATATAAAAAGCCTCAAGGTAAGAATTAAATACATCCTGCCGTTTCTTTATGATTTCATCAATATCATCCAGCATGCAGAGACCCATGGCAGCTTGAAATTCATTCATTTTAGCGTTTATCCCCAATTCCGAAATGACCTCAGGCCCCTCAATTCCAAAGTTAATCATTTTCTTAGCTTTATTAAAAAGATTATCATCTGGAATTATCAGTGCCCCACCCTCAATGGTGTGAAATACTTTTGTACTGTGGAAACTTAAAATCGATATGTCTCCGTAATTCAATACACTCTGATCTTTATACTTAACTCCAAAAGCATGCGCTGCGTCATAAATGACCCTAAGATTTTTGCTGTCGGCAATCTCCTGTATTTTCTCAACATCACACACGTTACCATACACATGTGTCGCCACGATTGCGCTCGTATTCTCAGTTATTAAGTCCTCTATATTTTGAGGATTCAAACAAAGTGTTTGCTCATCAATATCAACAAATTTTGGAGTCAATCCTTCCCAAACTATAGAACTCGTGGTCGCCACAAATGAGTAAGGTGTAGTAATTATCTCGCCCTTTAGATCGAGAATCTTATAAGCAACCTGCAAAGCTAAGGTACCATTCGATACCAACAGGAGATTCTTAACCCCTAAATATTGTTCCAAGTCACCTTGTAGCTTTTGAACCATCTTCCCATTGTTGGTCAACCATCCTGAATCAAAGATATCATCAACATATTTTTTATACTTCTCACGATCAGGCAAATATGTTTTAGTTACATTTATCACAATAGAGAGCCTCGATTCAAGGTGTATTTATACTAATTCCGGAAAAGATCTACATATTTACATCAGGTTAATTTACCTATAAGGTTATTATCGGCTAAAAGAAATCTTCAATAAAGTACGAAAGTTTAGAAACTTTGCTCATTTCATAAAAACCACCTTTTTCAAAACCATTAAACATTTTATGCACTCCACCGATATTTATTTAGGCGAGAAAGCTAAAGGAGAGGAATATAGTGAATATAAACGAAGAATTACAACAGTTACTTGCTTTAATGGAAGAAATATTCACTGCAATACAAGGTAATGGTCAATTTATTGAAAATAGAATCAATAGTTTTATTGATGGGTTTCTATTTACTAAGAAAAATATAAGCCAAAGAAACATAAATGAAAACGTCGAAATGGTTTTTTCCAATTTAGAGAATGTTCTTTTCCTAATTGTTACTTCTTACAACAGTAATAATATTGAACAAGCTAAAAAATATATTGGAGAAGAATTTTATGAAGTATTCCCTTTATGGCTCGAGACTGTAAAACAAGAGCTAAGACATAATATCGTAATTTTGGGAGTGAATTACCGTTCAAAATTAATAACTTCTCTATTTGAAGAAACGCTTTATAATGTTGTGGGTTACTGTTCTTATTCAAAAGTTTCATTGTCAGATACACACTTAGCTAATTTGCCTATTTTTGAATGTAGCTCTGTTAATCCTACATTATTTGATTATTTAGTTATCGCTGATGATATTACCGAACAAGAAGAGAAATTATTAATAGAGCAATTTGGGGAGTCGAAAATTGTAAATTTATACCGGATAGCCAGCGAATATGCTCAAACCTATCGAACAATTTTTGAAAAATATTATTATTATAGTTTACTCTATACGAATCTTAAAACAGCAAAAACTGAAAAGAATGTTGAGATTATAACTACTGGAACTTCTCATGCGGTGCATGGACTTGATACAGAATTGATGTGGAAAAAAACTATTAAGTTATGCGGAATATCTCAAGATCTATACTATGACTATTTACTGGCTAAAGAAGCGATACGGTCAAATCAAAATATAAAGTACTGCCTTATTGGGTTATCTCAATTCTCTATGGGTTATGATCTGTCTCTCTCAAAAAATCAGGTTTCTTTAATAGATGAGATTTATTATCCTCTACTTCAAGATTCTCATCACTACTCACTTTCCAGAAAAAATGATAAAACAATAAGAATCGATACTATAGAAAAGTATTTCAATATTCCATCACCTTTTAATCAAAAGATTATTGACTCATTTTTAGAATCATTGAATTTCATCGATCCTTCTCCTCAAATTAAACAATCATATTGGGATAATCCATGTGAGAATTTCCCCATTGAATGGTTGGGTAAAGAAAGGGCTTTGCGACACAACAAACAAATTCATTCTAAAACCATAAATGAAAACAGACAAATCTTGAGAGACTATTTGAGCTTCTTAGAGCGCAATAAAGTAAAACCAATCGTTATTATATATCCTACCACTCTTTACTATAATAATTTTATTGATTCAAGCCTAAAAGATACTATTTATCAGGTGTTGGAAGAATTACAGAAAGATTTTGACATTACCTTTTTGGATTTATCAACTAGTTCCCTATTTAATCTTAATGATTTTGCTGACAGCGATCATCTTAATAAAAAGGGAGCGACAAAAATGTCGTTGCTACTCAATAAACTCCTTATTGATACTAAATTAGAAATCGAGTAGGAGACTTCATAATCAAGCACTGGACGACATTAAAACCATACACAACTAGCAAAAAGGAACTCTCTTAATAGAGGGTTCCTTACTTGCCGATTATCCAAAATCCTATTAACGGAGAAGCTCCTGCAAAAATAAAGTTCTATTAATCCCAATCTGGATTTTCTAAAACAATCATAGGACGTTTGTAGAACTCGCTAAAATAAGCCACACCAAGATTCTCCACAATATCGGTTAATTCATCTATAATATCGGTATCACGTAGAGCAATTTTTTGAATTATATCCCGCGGTAAATCTATATAGGCACCTATAGAATCCGTACTTTTTCTAGTGAAAAGAGCTATATCTTTTAGCTTCCATCCTGCATCTATAACGGCATCTACCTGATAAAATAACATTTCCACAATTGAATTCGTGGGAATTATCGGCTTTAGTTTATTTCCTCCCCAATTATACCCCAATTGAAAAATGGCAAGCTTTGCTTTCATCCTTAACTCACCCATATATTCAATAAAATACTTTTTAAACTCTGTTAAGTTATCCCTCACCAGATCCAAGTCAAAATCCACACCGGCATGATGGAGAACGTTTAATAATAGCACACAATCGTAAAAGTCGATCTCCTTTAAGTCCAATAGTCCTACACTTCTATTTAGGACCAGTATATTATCTAAATCAAAATAGTTTTTTACTGTTTCGATAAAAATGCTTTGGCTTTCATTAGGTTCAAACGCTGTAAATTTCTTCTTCTTCATTTTATCTGCAAGGCTTAATGTAAAAAAACCTGTATTAGCCCCAATGTCTGCCATACTCGAAAAATTAATATCAGTCAGTTTATGCATTATATACTCATACCTAGCAGAATCCCCCCTCCAACTTTCATCAATTTTTTCATAATAACCTAGTTCTTTTTGTACGAATTTAGGTATATTTTGATACCTATAATGTTTGGATTCATTATTGTAAAGTTCCTGCAATTTTTCTTTTAAGTTCATAATGCTCACCTTTTTTATTGTCCGACTTTAATTAATTCTTTTAAAGCAATATGAAAAGTATCCCTTCTTAGATATATATCATTAGAGGAAAACTTTGAAATGTCGTCTAAAAAATCCTCTTCTTTTATGCTATGGAAGGTAATGTTTTCCTCTTTCATCGAGTTCAAGAAACCACCTAGCCAAAAGTAATATACTTCATTACTGATTTTCATATCGTCAATATGGATATTAAAGCCTAAATCCTTTAAGTACATTTCAAAAAAGGGCACATTAGCATCAACAAATAATTGTGAAGGTCCCCATAAACGTGGATTGGCTTCAATCATCACATACTCATCTTTACTATTTCTAACCTCAACCATAATTAATCCATGAAAGTTAAGGCTGGAGAAGAGTTCTAAAAATTTCAATCCAATTTGTTGATTATGAATATCTGCTGGACTTGCAGCGATAATTGATTTCCCTCCGCCTTGTTGAACTAGATTTTGTTGCGAAAAGGATAGTGATCCATGGCTTTTTGAAATATAATACATTAAATAGTAAGAATCCCCTGAAATATATTCCTGAACATAGAAGTCAGATCGATTGTGATGATTAAAAAATTTTACAAACTCACTTTCTTCCTGAATTAATAAGGGAGCAATAACATCTCCATCAGTGGTTTCATATCTTTTAGGCTTTATGACTACTGGATATCTCTTAGGTACTTCAATTTCATTTGGTACACTAATATCGAATTTTTTACATAATTCACCAAATGAATATTTGTCAGAAAGTCTATAATACAAGTTTTTCTCTACTAAAGAAATAAAACATTTCTTTTCCTCAAAATCGCGCCTATTCTCTAACAAAAATCGATTAAGCGCTTCAGAGCTGGGTAAAATAAAATGTCTTGAATTACTGCTAATTTTCAAAACATTATCAATTTCTTTTAGCATATCTGTAAGGTTAAGTTTTTTATGTTTTCTTACACCCACCACATGCTTACTGTACTCACTTAAAAATATTTCATCATCGAGAGAAAGTGCAATAATGTAGAAATTAACATTATATTTCTTCAAGACTCTACAAAAGGCAATAATTGCTCGTTGATTAAATCCGGAAAAGATAATTAACCCTGGTTGTTCTATAATTTTCATCTCCCTAACACAAGACTCATTATGGTTCATATACAGCATATCCAAATCCTGATTTTCCAAAGCCATTCCCATTATACAACATCACATATTTATTTCTTATTTTAATTACATATGGGTATGCTATAGCCTCAGAGTCCCATCCACTTTCAGAAGTATCCAAACCAAATTTATGATCCTGCCTTATCCACCTGATCCCCCCATCATAAGATTCAGCATAGCCCCCTCTATAACCGTTAACAGGATTGTCCCTAAATCCGTTAATGCTTCTCTTGCTGTACCACATTTTCATTACATCATTTTCGATTACCACAGATGGACGTGCAATTGCTTCATACTCATGTTCTGGTATTATACTATCAGTATTATTTCGGACCCAATCGATCCCATTATCTGATGTAGCATACTTAATATGGTAACAAATCTCGGGTTTCCCATTAACAATGCTCCATCTTGTTCCGGATGTATAGTACATTATCCATGAATCGTTGTACCGTTTAACATCAACAGCTCCCGTATAATAAGGTTCTTCTTTATTTCTATCTAATATAGGTCCATCATATGGTTTATAGAAGCTTGAACCATTATCTTCACTTATAGCTAATCCAATTGAGTTTCTTGTATGAACCGTCGTACTAGGATTCCAACCAATGTAATACATATATAGTAATCCACCAACTCTTTCAACTGAACAAACATTAGCACCTGAATCGTCAAATGCCCCTATTTTACCTGGATTAATTATTGGTTGGTCATTAAAGGATTTAACTATGAATTGATTAATGTCAGTGATATCTATATCCACGAATGTTGTTCTTGTTATTCTATTCTTATCTCGAACACCAAAATATACCCTAAGCGTTTGATTATCAATCAATAAAGGAGTTGGCTTATGACAATGACTATAAGACCAATCCGAGATTTTATCTACAGAAAATATTAACCCCTTTTTAATCCATCCCATTTAACCCACATCCTTTTTATAAGTCTAATATTAATAAGTAATAAAGTAGGTTTGAATCGACAATATAATATTCACTGATATTCACACTACAATCTTCCATGAACTATATTTTGTAGTAAAAGATTACATATTTCGGGATAATATTTAGAGGATAGTACTATTATGTTTTGAATACCCGTATAGTCATCTTGAGACACTAACATCTGGAGTCTCCATCTAAGATATCTATAAACACGATCTTCTAACCAGCCGTTAAGTTTTTCTTTAGACGACAATTTTTCATAAGCTACGTCCCTCAATTTCTCCAACTCGTTTATTGTTGGATAATCAAACTCAGGGGGTAAACTAAATGAGATACTTCCTGGATGAACCCGATAAACCCCAACGTAGTCATTAATAAAGCCCACGTCACCAGTTAACATTAGCTTTAGTATAATGAATAGATCTCTACACTTGGTTTTTTCAGTATGACAATCCATCCGAGTCGCATTTTCTCTTTTAAATATTGTTGAAAGAATATATAAATGCGGATAATCCCTCGTCTCATACTTCAAAAAATAATTCTCCCCATTGATGGTCGGTTCCATGATAATATTTTCAACATTTGTTAAGTTGCCAGTCTGCACTTCAAGTCGCTTAACGTTTGCACTTACCATGGATAGGTCTGGATTTTCCTCCATCAAGAGAATAGCCTTAAAAAAATAGTGAGGATCTATCAGATAGTCGTCATGATTAATAATTAGTACATATTTACCGTCAGCATAATGGTAAAAAGCATGGCTGCCATTGTTTCCTGGGCCTAAATTAACCTCATTACGTTTATAAACTATCTTGGAGTTTTCCGAATACTCACTCATCATCTGATCTGTTCCATCAGTTGAACAATCATCTGCTACAATCACTTCAACATTAGGGTAAGATTGCTCTAATAAACTATCTATTGTTTGCTTTAGATATACTTTTTGATTATATGCCGGGATAATGACACTTATTTTAGGGAATTGCTGTTGCCAAGAGGTTACAAGATCACTATAGTTTTCCCCAATTTTTTGAGAAAGATTTTTTATTCTTTCATTAACATTATTACTCCACTCATTATCAGTATCAGTCAGTAAAGCAAGGTAATAGAAATAAGCAGCCTGTTCTATATATCCCCTTTCCTCAAAAAGAAAAGCTAAGTTAAATCTAAGTTCTTTATGAAAAGGATATCTTCTCAACCCATTTTGGATTGCAGCAAGTGCCTTTTCTTGTTCTTTCATTGAGTAATAAATTATCCCTTCCAAAACAAATGAATCCGGATCATCAATTACCGCTTTATTATATTCAGATAATGTATTAAGTGCTTCACTATAAAATCCCCTTTCAATTAATGAATATATATCTGTCTTTATCCTTAACTTTATTTGTTCTATATTTTGATCTCCACTATTCATAATTCCCCTCCTTTTCCGAAAACAACTCCATTGTCCCATTAACAATAAACTATAATTATAAATTGACTAAAATATCATTAATGAGATTTTTAACATCGTCATCTTTATTATCGATTTGCTCCAGGTAGGAAATCGCCTGCTTGTATTCACCAAACCTATATAAAACATATCCTAGGTTATACAATGTATCTGTGTCCCTATTATTGATTTTCAATGATTGATAAAGTAAGGGAATAATATAGTCGGTCAGTCCGGAGTTAAAGAAATGTTGTGCTACTAAATTATAAACAGCATGCTTATTGTTAGGTAAATTCTCTATACATCTGATAATAATCTTACTATCAACATCTCCATGGGCCACTAGAAACTTAATTCCTTCTAAAGACTCGCTCATACTTAGCTGATCATTTATATTTTGAATGTATTGGTTTACCTTTAAATATTTCTGATATTCCATGGCACTACTACTATCTCTTAATATAGTTACATACTTATCAATTATATTCTCATAGTTATTCAATATATTTTTGAAGATGTTAATCTCTTTTTTTGATGTATATTTAATATCAATCCTCGAGCAAAAGGAAGTATCCAAAATATCATACTCGCTGCTTATTTCTTCAACCTCAGTAAAAACAGCGTAATTCTTTCCGATATCAATTAAATCAGAATAATTTATATTATGATTTTCCTTAAACTTTACATAAAGATCCTCCCATTGTTTTCCAGAAGCCTTCCCTCGGTCAGGTGTACTTAGATAGTTTGACCAGCCGACTATTGATTTTGAAACAATTTGATCAAGCGACCTCACTGGAAAGTGAGCTAACCGCAACACATCATGCTTAAGAGCTTCGGGGGGGATAATTATATTTGTGCCGACCCTTACATCATGATTGCCCATTGTAAGTTCTATTTTAAAGGAATTAATTACTTCTTTCGTTATTATAACTTTGTAGAACGTGTCAAGCTTGTCTTCTCTAACGTGTCTTATCCTTTTGGGAATAAACAACTCTTCTGTATTATCTTCCTGATTAGGAACATAAGTCTTCCAACGTATATAATGAACTTTATCAGGATCGAGCTTTTCCATGAAAACACGTGGATTCACCATTTGATTGCATACAACAAATTCATCAGCATCGAGCGGCATTATAATGTCAGGGTTATACATATCAAAAGTATATTTTAATAACTTGTTCGTTTTCACATCCTGATTATATTGGACAGTATCATCATGAAGAACTTGTAATGAATAACCCTCTTGAATAAGGCTATTTAAAATATTTAAAGTGTTATCTGTGCTTCCATTATCCAAAATAACCATACCATCAAAAATATTGGCATTATATCTGACAAATGATTCTATGATATCCGCTTCATTTTTGATCATACTTATTGAAAATATTTTTTTCTTGTTCATTTAATAACCCCGCTTAACTTCTTGATAATAAATCCAATAATTCTTTTGCTGTATTATCCTTTTCTTCAATTTGTTGAAGATAATTTATTGCTAAATCAACAGCATTTGCTTTGTAGAGAAAATACCCTAGATTGAACAATGTATCCCTATGGGTATCATCAATAGACAAGGAGTGCGAAAGTAGTGGCAAGACATGATCATGAAGTCCCTCTTCATAAAAAACACAAGCCAATAAATTCAAGCTATCTTGCTTATTCATCGAGCGTTCGTTAATAACCTGAATAATATCAGCACATGTAATTTGATTAGTCGCAACGAAATTAATAATACTACTAAGTTCATTTTTATAATCCAATTTTTGATCAATAGAAGCGATCAGTGAATATAGTAAATTATAATTGTCGTCCTTAACTGCTCTAACCAAATACTGATACACTCTATATTGAGTTGCTAGTTCCGGATTCCCCAGCCGACTTATACCATCAATAAAAGCCTCATCTTCAGTTGAAGTCGCGGGCATATTAGTACTAAACTCTATCTTTTGATACCCAGCATTTTCAAACATTTTTTTAATTTCAAAAGCAGTAAAAAAACGAAGATGCGTCCGATCCAGGAGACCTGCATCCTCATACTCCCATCTTCCGTTAAGAAGTCCTCTTATTACTGAATGATGCATGATATTAGGTATGCTCGAAAGTACTTTCCCATTTGGTTTGAGATACTTTTTCATATTGGCAAGAACAAGCCATGGTTCAACTAAATGTTCTAAAACATCAGGAAAAATAATATAGTCGAAAAATTCCTCTTCAAAATCCATCTCCTTCTCAATATTTGAAGCACTTACAGTTGCAAACAACGACGCTATTGCTGCAGAGTTTGGATTTAGTTCAATCCCATAAAGTTCAGCATTCCTATACTTATTTTTTATTCCAAGCAATGTTCCGCCACAAGCGCATCCTATCTCGAGAACCTTTATGCGTGCATCTTTATCCTCTGTATTGATCAAACTTATTACATCTCCACGAATATAAGAAGAGTATATAGAGTCAAATCCCCATTTATTACTAAATTTCTCACGATTAGCTATAATAATAGGACTTGAAGGTGTCCCTTGATCATTAAACGTGATATGTCCATAGTGATGAATAAAAACATCCTTACAGAGCATTAACTTAAACCCCGCTTGCATCATGCGGTATGAATAATCATCATCTTCATAGTGTCCTGGAGTAAACACTTCATCTAGCATGCCAATCTTATTTATGACTTCTTTTTTTATTAGCATACAAAACCCTATTAGTTTTAACCTTTGCTCCCATTCACCTTTATTTGCTTCATGATATTCTTTAGCGAAATTATGCATTTCAATAATGGTTGAATAATTTGCTGGAACCGCCTGATAATAAGATGCACTGTTAGTAACAGGTCCAACCGCACCAATTTCCTCCGAACTATACAGACAATTCAGAAGATTGGCTAACCAGTTTTCCGTTACAATCACATCATTATTCAATATCATTACAGTTGTTCCTTTGGCTATCTCAATTCCTTGATTACAACCACTGGGAAAGCCGACATTCTTATCATTAAGAATTGTTATAATATCATTTTGGGTTAGTAACCATTCTCTAGTCCCATCTGTAGATCCATTATCAACAACAATAATTTCATACTGTATATTACTAGTAAACTCTCTAATGCTTTGAATACAGTCCATCGTATATTCAAGTTTGTTAAGAGTTAATATAACTATACTTGTAACAACTTCAGTGTTGGGCACTTTTTCTCCTACTTTCATCCATTAGTTAGAACCAAAATATAGAAACTCAGGATAGGCGGTAGCTTCACCAATAACTGATATGATGTTCTCATAATCCGAATGTGTATTACCAAATTGAACAAAGTGAATATAGTTAAGCAAATAATATACATCCGTTAAATCATAGTAAGCTTCTAAAAAATCATGTGCTAACTTCTCCGCATCTATTACTTTCCCCAAACCAATTAAACATAATATCATCCATTTTGCATAAACTGCTCTCTCTAAATTATCTTCTTCTAATTTGAATAGATTAGTAAATAACTTAAAGGCATAGTCAAAAGATCCACTCATGAAATATTCATACGCTTGTTCATAAACAGAGGGCACTTTTCGATCCCCATGAACATAAATAAGAAAGCGCTCAATTTTATTGTTGCTCCGTTCTTTTCTTATGGCGACGGTTTGCCATATCGCTACTTGATGTCCCTCAATCAGTTGATTTAGATGGGGGAGTTGAATATAATCAGCCTCACAGTTAAGTATTAATGATATTAACCTATTGTATTCTTGAGGGTTCACAAACTTCTTATCAGAAACCAATAAATCCCAATCTTCCAGCCTCGATTTATTAATTACTGTATATCCACTACACTCATTGTAATAATCAACGAGTCTGTTCATAGTTTCATCCCAAGAAAATTGTTGAGAAGTCACTAAACCGTGTTCTCGTATCGTTTCCGATAATCTGGTGTCAGTTAATACACGTTCTATTTTTAACGCTAAGTCCTTGGGATCATTGATGTTAGCAATTAAAGTATTATAACTATCTTGGGCATATTCTAGTACCCCGGCGTTACCAGTAGTAACTACAGGGCAATAGCAGGACATTGCTTCAAGTACAGGGAGTGAAAATGATTCATACTGGGAGGCAGAGACAAACAATCGTGCCCCTCTATATAAACTTGCTATTTGAGATTGTGGAGGATTAACAAATATTCGGATAACATTCTTGTAGTAACTATCATCATGCTTTGGCTGTTCCGGAGTAATCCACAGAATATCTAAATCCATACCTTTATCATTCAAAGTAGAAACCGCTTCAATAATATCCTCGATACATTTGAATGTCCCCTCTAATCCCATCATCAGAATATACGGTTTACTATATTCATACGGAATGACTTTTGTATTGAATACTTTTTGATCTATGGCGATAGGGATAACATCAGCATCTCTGCCGAAATGATGTTTTATGAATCCCGCAGCCTGATGGGTCACAGTAAGGATAAACTTAGGCAATTGAAATTGTCTAAAAACAAAAGCCTTAGTTCTAGAATCCAAATTCTCGAATTCAAAAAGATGGTAATCACCCTGTTCAAAATAAACAACAGGCGCTAATCCTGTCTCTATGCAAGAATGGATATGTTTATAATAATTTGCAATTATTAGATCGCACTCTGGTATGCCTGCCGCTAGTTCTATACCAAAAGGAACTTGAATAAAATCTGCCTTAACAGAAAACCAAGTTGGCATCGGAAAATGTGCAACTAAAGTTACTTTTATACCTCTCTCAACAAGTTTCTCTGCATGCTGAAGGATAATTTTCACGCCACCGCATACTTTAACAGTTTCCATTACATAAACTACATGAGTCACGGTAAAATTATCAGAATTAATTAGCGGCTGTTCTTTAACAGTTTTGAGACGGTACATCCTCTTATTAAGTTCTTCGTATCTTAATTTATCTATCATTTGTTTCTCCTGTTTTCAGAGATTGCATATTTGTATTACTTAAAGATTGTTCTATTAATGCAATGGCTTCCTTGCACTTTTGGATTGTCCTAATGTCAAGAACGTCCATGATCTTTTTTATTCTATAACTAAGTAACTGGAAATCCTCTTTATTGGTTACGTATACCGCTTTATCTAAATGCCCTAACCAATCTATAAATATCACTATAGTCTGTATCCGGTTCGACGTATTCAACGAGAGGAGTCCATTACTTACTGATGCCCAAACATTCCAGTGTATAACTCTAGTAAAATACGTGGCGAACAGATTCTCGCTATCAGGCGACTTTTTACCGAATATCCCCTTTACAGCGGTAATGGCACTTATTAAGTTTAATAAGTTATTCATCGGATCTCTGTAAATTTTTTGTGTAACCGACTCAGTTTCTCTATCTCTATTTCTGTAGTTATAAACTACGTTTGCCAAATTATAAATATTTTCTGATCGCAAAATAGCTTCTATTGTAAATACATGATCCTCCGCAAACGATAAATTCTCTGAAAACTTCATCTTTTCAACGATATCTCGCCTGTAGAGTTTCCCCCAACAGTAAACTGAATATAGAAACTCAGATCGCTCATTAATATCTATATAACCTTCTTTTCTTAATTCGGGAAATTGATCAAAAAAAGACATAGTACTGTATCCTCGACTATCGAAGCGTTGATAAATACCTGTGACTAAATCCGCCCTTTTTTGAATAGCTGCTGAATACATTAGTTCAAGTGTATCTTCAGGGATTGTATCATCACCATCAATAAGAAAAATGTAGTGCCCTTGCGCCTTGCTCAACCCTGCATTTCTTGCTGAAGACACACCTTTATTCTCTGTTAGTTGAATTAACACGATCCGCTGATCCAAAGCAGCAAACTGACTAGCTATTTGATAAGTGGTATCTGATGATTGGTCATCCACCAAAATGACTTCAATTTCTTGTAGAGTTTGCGATAAAACAGACTCAATGGTTTCCTGCAAATATTCCTCCACATTATACATGGGTACGATCACTGATACTTTAGGCTTTAACTCTCCCACTTTTTTCACTTCCTTACAGTGTTCTATAATTGAGTCTAATAGCTTTGGTTAATTTCGAAACTTCATTCGGGTCAGCACCATGCTTCTCAGACAGACCTAATAGTGCTATAACTTCCCCCAAGTCTTGATTTTCATAAAATGCATTTATCAGAAGTGTTATGGTAGTCAATTTATCAATGATATCATGAATAATTATTTCTTCAATAAAGCTAAATCGAGTCTTTTGGTCCTTATTAATGAATTCTACAATTTCTTTGAGAGAGTCCTCACGTTGAACATTATGTTCAACGCGGAGAATCAAAAACTTCAACCATTTTTTGGGGTTTGTCTTTAAAGAAACCACTTCCTCAAGCTCATAAACCCATTTCTCGATTTGTTCATTTTTTTCAGGAAGCTTTTTGAACCAATGAAGCGCGTCCTCTTCTCTTCCAAGTCCATAAGAGACAGTTCCTAAGTTAAGCAATGTTGTAGGATCTTTAGACTCCATATCATACGCTTTATTAAGAAAAGGAAGTACCTGATCCATCTGGTTTCTTTCATAATTCGAGATAGCCAAATAATTCAGCAATAAAAGAGACGGACCGCTATAACTATCAACTGCGCTGAGAATAGTCTGAGTGGAATGAAGTAGGATTTGATTTAACATCTCATCCGAAGGGGCTTGAAACAACCTATTGAACTTCTCATGCAGTGTCTCAGGATTAACATTTTTGGTTGCTCTTATTATAAAATTCGTAACATCAAAGTGTTCTGGAAGCTCATGATCCACCAGAGACCTTAATCCTCTCGTGAATTGTAGATCCGAGGATGTCATCTCTTTCTTTAAGTAGTCAATGTGGAGTTCATCAAATCCAGCCTCTTCAAAAATACGGGACATTTCGTGAAGGTTAAATCCGGAAGTTCCTCTTGATAAAACCGGTTCATTTTTAAGCATTCTTTGGATTGTTGAAAAATGATTGTCGTTTGGAAAATCTAAGATTATTTGGCCGCCAGCATGCAACAGGTTAGCGCAGACGGACAGTGTTTCCATTGGATCCTTAACAGTGCTTATAAGTATATAGTCAAAAGTATCCTCTTCAAATTGATGTTCTTCAATTGTGCTTTTTGTCGATTTATCAAATTCAATATTTATTGAAGCGGCTTTCTTATTACATTCAACTCCAAATAATTCGGCTTGCGGATAACTATGTTTCAAACTCAGTAAAGTCGCCCCACAACCGCTCCCAATATGTAAAATCCGAAGTGGACTCTCGTACGAATCAGGCAAAAAGGGCAATAGATTTATACATTCCTGTGTATCAATAATTTCAAATCTCCAGATTTTTCTGAATTCCCGACTATTCGATATCAAGTCATTATCTTTCTCACCGTAGTGATACAAGAAAACATGTTTATTAAGCAATAACTTGTGTCCGGACTGAATGATTCTCAATGAGTAATCGATTCCTAGTGCCATACCGGATAATTGTTCTTGAAACGGGCCGATTTGCTCAACTACCTCCCGTTTAAATAACATACAAAAATCAGATAGAGTCAGTTTTTGAGATTGTTGAATACGTCGGCTGTTTTCCCGAGCAAACGAAAGCAACTCCTCAATTGACATAAATTGCACTGGGATCTGTTGCTCTCCCTCAGCAAAATTGGTAACAGGGCCTACTCCAGCAATATCCTCATCCTGATAAAGAGATTGAACCATATAAGATAGCCAGTTTTCTGTTACCAAGACATCACTATGCAAAAAAAGAACATTATCCCCAGTAGCTGCATTGAAACCAATATTCCATGCTTGAGCTTGAGTTAATGTTTCTTCATGAAATAATGTAAGAATATCAACTTGTTCAATCAACCAATTTCTTGCAGATGTTGAATTTCCGTGTTCTACAATAATCAATTGGTAAGAACCACGTAATGTATATCGGCGTAAGCTATCAACTAAAGCCTTCGTATATTCAACATCCATAGAAGAGCAAGAAATGATAATGCTTGTTTTTTGCATTGCGAGACTCCCTCTCATGTTCGATACTGTTAATCTCAATTCAAACCATCTTTTATGTATATTATCGGCTAATTAATGTCTTTCAAAGAGAGTTCTCCCTAAATATAAGGCAAGAATTGTTTTCCAAATTGAATTAAGCCATTTTCCTTTACACCTCTCGCATGTATTCCGATAATATAAATATACCTTTTGATCCATGAAAAGAAAGGACCTCCATATGATAAATCAAGATAAAATCAAAATCACCCTATTCCACCTCTCCTCTTCAGGATCAAACAACTATCACTTATACCATGCTGCTTCGGATGAGCTGAGAGCAAAATACGATATCAAACTACTAACAGAAGAACAATTCCGTCATAGCCGATATATCGATCAGAGTGACGTGTATATTACAACTCATGGCGAGTATTTATCTCCTTACGATAAAATCAATATCGACCTGTGGCACGGCTTCCCTTTAAAGGGAATGGCCAAAATGGACAAGCAAGAACAGGCTGCGAATGAGGACATTCAGAAGCATTGGGCGAAAATGGATATGATCATGTCCTACTCTCCGCTGTATAATACAGCGATGAACGCTTGTAACGGCGCCAACATCAGACAATACCGCATAACTGGTGTACCGCGGAATGATGCCCTCTTCTCGAGTGAAAGCAATGCCAGACTAAAGGTTCTATATCCTCAACTTGATGCTGAAAAAGAAACAATTGCCTTCTTTATGCCGACTTTCCGAAAGTCCGTAGTGACTCCCAATAAAATTGAAGGGTCGAAAAACTTTAGTAATATATTCGGACTTCCTGAGCTTGAAAAAAAGAAGTTGCTGGATTTCCTAGAACAGAGCCAAATTACGTTAGTGATCAAACTTCACCCATTTGAAGAATCCTATTTTGCTAAAGAACTAGAAGAGTTGAAATCCTCGAAAATTCTTATTCTTAACGACGGTATGTTAGGCAATGCAAATATGGATCTTTACGATGTGCTAGGTGCGGCAGATCTTTTGATTACTGATTATTCATCGGTGTATATTGATTATTTACTGCTAAACCGCCCCATAATATTTTTGCCAACTGATCTGGAAGAATATAAAGGAAACCGCGGGTTATTATTTGAACCTTATGATTTCTGGACACCTGGCCCAAAGGTATATAGACAAGAGGAACTACAGCATGCCATTCATCAAGTCCTGATCGGCCAAGATGATTATGCAGACAAGCGTCACACCATTCTGAAATTATGCCATTCCTACCAGGATAATAAATCATCCGAACGTATTTGGGGGTTGATCGACGACTACATCAAGGAACACTTGAACGTTGTCCTAGAGAGAAGGCAAACCTTTCATGCCCACAAAAAGATGCAACAACAAATTAAGCAAAAAATCAATGGGATGATTGAACAGGGGCATTTAGCAGAAGCGAACAAGGCAGTAAATCAGTATCTTGAGTCCAACGAAGCGGATTCTGATATTTTCGCGATGAACGGAATGCTTCATTTATTAACTGGAAATCCCCATGAAGCGATACAAACCTTTGAAAGAGGATATCAATTCTTCCCTTGGGATGAAGACCTCCTCTATAATCTTGGCTACGTATATGAATCATTAGGCGATGATCATTCAGCACTCCAACATTATATTCGAGCTAGACAACAAACAACAAAGTCGCAGTTGCTCGCTCTTCTCGATGAAAGAATAGCAGCCTTATCCACTGATAACTAGGAGGTTGTTGCTTTGAAGAAGGTAATCACCTATGGAACCTTTGATCTTTTGCATTATGGACATATTCTTCTTCTAAAACGTGCCAAAGAGCTTGGCGATCACTTAACGGTAGCCCTGTCAACAGATGACTTTAATGCAATTAAGGATAAGCAGGCCTACTTTTCCTATGAGGAGCGAAAGATGATGCTAGAAGCCATAAAATATGTGGATCACGTCATACCAGAGTGCACCTGGGAACAAAAGAGTACGGATATACAACAACATAATATCGATGTGTTCGTAATGGGAGATGACTGGCGAGGGAAATTCGATGACTTAAGTGCCTTATGCAAAGTCGTCTATCTTCCAAGAACACCTGATATCTCAACGACATCCATCAAAACCAACTTACAAAGATTCTAATAATGAAGGGACTCCCTCTAAAGGAAGTCCCTTCATTATTTATGAACGACTTTGTTTTTTCACGAAATCGGTGACGAACGAAATGGTGGTGAAGCTCGGTAACTCTGTTTTAAACAGCTCTATATACTGAGCTTTTTCTTCCTGTCCCGCATTACTGATAAGAAAGTAATACAAGTGTCTTGCTTGAGGTTGCTCTCGCAGAGCAGCACCCAAGAATCCCACAGCTTCCTCATGATAATTTTGATACACATGATATAAACCTAGGTTCTCCAAGCTGTTGAAGTTCAAGGCCTCTTGGGATAACAATATAGAATAATAATCCATCGCCAAATGGATCAGATTAATACTGTAGAAGTAATTGGCTAACCGATTGACTAGCTCCATAGTTTGAAACCTTTTTACAAAGATATCGAACTGTTCGTATCGCTTGAGCAAAAACAACTGTCTTGCAATAATAAACGATTGATCTGAATCGATTTCATGATGATCCTTCTCAGTTATCTCATCATCCTGAAGGATTTGGACGATAACTCGATGTACCCGTTGAACATCCTTATCCTTAAGTTTCAAAGCAAGCTGTTCAAGTAAATTATACTCATCCCACACCATTGCCCCGATCAGGCCTTGCAGCCACACGTAGAATGGACTATCCTCGGCCATTTCATAGTTCCCTTGAACACTTTTCTGCCATCCTTGTCTATCTTGCTGTATGAGAGAGAGTCGTATCCGATCAGCAATCGACTCATCTTCTTTTAAACTCACAAAAGATTGGTAATAATTCACCAGTTCTTCTCTACCTAAGGCTAAGGAGACTTTGAATAATAAAGTTGCATCGGAAGGATCGCTTAAATCATAAGTTTGATTCAACATTCGAATTACCGATTCTGGCGTATCATTATGGCATAGCCATTCAACTAGCTTTAGTAGCACTTGAGGGTTTTTCTTATTCTTATTTAGCAGTTTTGAAAGCCAATAAATAGCTTGTTGGTTATCGTTTTTCCGGAAGTAAACCTCAATCAGTTGCTGCACTGGCATATCGAAGCTGTACATGGGATCCACTAACCAAATTTCCTGATTTCTTTTTGCTCTTAATTCAGCCGTTTCTATAGCCCTCAAATAACAAGCTATGGCTTCATCAAAGAAACCCATTGTTTCGTAGTGAACGCCTCTGATAGCGTGATATTCAGCATAGTCACGGTACTCGGATAACTTCGATTCCGTCCATTCCCAAGACTGTTCCAGCTTATTCTGTTTGTAGTACAACGTTATTAATCCAACAAGGCAGTGAGTGTACCAGGCGAGATTCGCCGTTGCTCCTTTGATCGCGCGCTCATAACAAGCAAGCGCCTGGATCTCATCTTTGGCATACCGATATTGATTACCTAGTGTAAACCAATCATAATGGCTCAATTCACCATTTTGTTGCATCTGTCTAAAGATGCGCATATTTCGCTCATGCTTATTTTTCTCATCAACACGAAGACTTTGGTAGCCCGTGTGGTATATATTCAAATCCAGCTTCTTATGGAACAATTCACCTTGGGATCCGCGGGTCAACTGTTCGTGGATGGGTCGTTCAAAATAAATCCCTTTAAAGTTTGGGAATAGCCGAGTTACTGGCGAGGTGTTAATCTCATCCTCGTATTCATTACTCCCAGTAAAATTAATGATTGGCAAAGTATAAGCCAGATGCTCCAAAGGCTCCTCATGATTCAAGAAAGCTAACCATTTATTATGATCTTCAACTGATAAATATTCATCTGCATCCATGATTAAAATCCATTTACCGGTAGCATGGCGAATAGATTCATTTCGAGCTGCAGAAAAATCATTCGACCAAGTATAATCAAACACTTGGTTCGTATACTCGGTCGCAATTTCTTTGGTTCTATCCGTAGAACCCGTATCTACGATAATAATTTCATCGGCTAAACCACGTATGCTGTCTAAACAACGTGGTAATAACCTCTCTTCATCCTTAACGATCATGCAAACGCTTAGTCGCTTCATTCGAGTCAGCCCTTCAAGTTATTTCTTATGATCAAAAAACATGCTGTCGGGGGTGTAGCCAACATTATAGGCTGAGGCTTGAGTCTTGATATTCTTTCGTTTTAGCAACCAATCGCTTGCCTCTACTTTAAAATATTCCATACGAGATAGAATCGCTTTATCATACTGTCTTAAGCTTTGAAGCCGATACTTATCTTGATCGTTAAGAGATTCCCTTGATTCAAGGATAAAACTAGCCAACTCTTCCCTTCGATCTGAAAAGAAGGCTAGTTCTTCGTAACCAATCTGATCAATTTCTTTCACTACATTTAACGTTAATTCCTCTAATTGTAGAATATAATCCTTAACCACGGTCAGTACCCTTTTCTAGGCTACCGGCAATAGATTTCGCCGCTGTATCCCATGCTTCTCTCAACTCGATCAAATAGGACAGAACTTCATGAGCAGGTGCAGTATCCTTTTTCAAATTGGCCGTAATCAATCGATGAAGCATATATTCATAGATCTGCAACAGATTCTTAGCTATAGGATAGTCATGATTTAATGAAGCTATCAGCTCATGAATCACAGCCTGGGCTTTGCATAAATGGGTATTGGTCCTTTCGTAATCTCTCTCTTCAATACCAGATATCCCCGTTTTTATGAAACGAATCGCTCCATCATACAACATTAGCAGCAGTTGAGCAGGTGGAGCAGTTTGTAGTTGAGTTTGTTGGTACTTTTGGTAAGGTGAGTTAATCAATTCTGTCTACTCCCTTTCTTATGAGCTAAACAAACTACTAGAAACGCTATTATATTTGTTCATGGCCGTTTCCATCGCAGTGAATTGTTTATAGTAACGATTTTCAATCAACGCTAACCTACTGTTCATGTCGCTAATTCGGGTATCGAAATCTCTTAGTTGTTTCCCAATTTCACTTTCCGGTAGAAAAGCTGTAGTCAAGTCACTACTATATTTGGATGTACCAGCACGATCATATAGGCTTTGAAGAGCTTCCGTATTAATTTTCTTGACTCTATTAAAGATACCATTACGGGCATTATTACTCACGGTTGCCGAAGAATCCGTTTGACCAAAGAAAGCATGCACTCCCTCAGGATTTGACTCTATCGCCTCCCGCAGTTTTGTTTCATCGATATAGAGCTTCCCTTTTTCACTGTAGGAACCTGAGGTGATACCTAATTGTGTTAAGTTCATCTTTGTTCCATTAGGAAGAGTAAAATCGGCAAACAAAGCTGTTCTCATGTCACTAGCGGCTTTACTCAATATCGAATCGTTACGAAGCAAGCCACTTTGGGCTTTCTCTTCCCAGAGCTTAATTTCATCATCTGTCATGGCTTCCTTCTGCTCACTCGTTAACGGCAAGAAGGTTCTATACCGTTCTTCCCCCGTCTTCTTGTTAAGCAGTGCCAACGATTCGTTGTAAGCCTCTACGAATTTCTTTATGGTGTCTACCATTTTATCGGTATCCTGTGTAACCTCGACCTGTGAGGACTGCCCGGTGGGGGTCACGCCAGTTATTGTAAACTCCACCCCGTTTACTGTAAACCGATTTGAGGCTTGTTTGGTTTCGATTCCATTAATAATGACCGTCGCATCTTCTCCAAGCGTTTGTCCAGAAGTTGACAACTTCGTATTCGTTGCAGTAAAGAAATCTCCCCCCAAAACAATTGGATCATTACCCGTCTTTTTGCTTGTAAGAGACAACTTCCCAGTCGTCGAATCAAAGACTGCCGTTACCCCGGCATCTTTATTATTATTAATTTTAGTTACTAAAGAATCAATAGAGTCACTGGACGAAAAATCAATTGTTGCTGAACCAATGGTAAGACTTGTTTGGGAACCGCTATAAATATCAGATATTTTCGTGGCTCCTACTGTTCCCTGATAGATAACATTAGTGGCCGAAGCCATATTCTTCACTTGAATGTTGTAGACCGAATTAGTAGCAGCTCCTGTTCCCGTAGCAGTAACGACAGATGCACCGCTAACTGTGGCTTTTTTCGCATCAATCGCGCTGCTTAAGCTTAGACTAGACAACTTTTCATTAAAACTAACTAATTTAGTGCTGATCTCTCTGTAGTCATCTCTTTTCCATTCCGTTTGCTGCTTTTGTTGATTCAGCTTATCTAACGGAGCTCTTTGTGCCGTCATTAGCTGTTTTACTATTGCATCGATATCTAACCCTGAAGATAATCCACTAATTCTCATTGCACCATTACCCTCCTATTCAAGCCTTTTTGTCTATAATCAGACCATTTAATTCCATCAGGCTTGCTGCTACGTCCAACAGTTTCTCCTGTGGGATTTCCCTAATCAAGTCCCCTGAATCTTTATCGAATACTTTAACCATAATGGTATGTGTTTCTTGGTGAATTGAAATTTTAAATGATTTTTCCGGCCCTTGTACAGCTCGTATCATCTTTTCCAATTGATCAACGGCCTGTTGTTGTTCTTGTGAAAAACTCGGTTGACTTACTGTTGGGCTTATCGTGGCAGCATCCCCCGAGTTATCACTGAAGTTTTTTGATATACCAGCATTAGTTCCGAATACAGGTCCATTCCCTGAAATTCTATTACTCACCGCTGCCCCTCCTCTTTTATAAATTGGAACGGTCTATGCTGCTGTTCGCTTAGTTGTTATTGTTTATATCGGATTATCCCGGCTCTTTTTTAAGAGAAATAGAAAAAGAGACCTTGATAAACAAGGCCTCTTTTTTGAAAGAGTAAAGATTAACGAAGAACAGACAATACGCCTTGTGGGGCAGAGTTTGCTTGTGCCAGCATCGATTGGGAAGCTTGCAGCAAGATGTTGTTTTTCGACAGTGCCACCATTTCTTTTGCCATGTCTGTATCGCGGACACGGGATTCGGCAGCCGTCAGGTTTTCTACAACAGTACCGATGTTGTTGGAAGTATACTCCAGACGGTTTTGTACAGCACCGAGTTTAGCCCGTTGAGTGGATACGTTTTTGATTGCAGTCTCAATAGCGCTAAGACCACTGCTGGAACCCAAGCTACTGAATCCAGTAGTAGCAATAGTACCGATTGTGATCGAACCTGTCGCTTTATCATTAACCGTGATCGTAGCACCTTTCGTAATGCTGATGCCGTTGAAAGTTGTTTTTGTCATGATGTTGTCGATTTGTGCGCCAAGTTCTTTCAGTTCTTCATTGATGTTCGCTTTATCTGTGGAGCTGTAAGTTCCACTCGATTTTTGAACATTCAGTTCTTTCATACGAGTCAGCATGGAGCTTACTTCGTTCATCGCGCCCTCAGCCGTTTGTACGAAAGAGATACCGTCTTGAGCATTACGTTGTGCTTGCTCCAGACCGCGGATTTGACCACGCATCGATTCGGAGATGGACAAGCCGGCAGCATCGTCAGCAGCACGGTTGATGCGAAGACCAGAAGACAATTTCTCCATGTTTTTGCTTGTTGCTGTTGTGTTCAAGCCCATGTTGCGGTGTGTGTTCAAAGCTGGAATGTTGTGGTTGATAATCATTAGATATTTCCTCCCTGAATTTAAATTAACCCACGTCCATGTGGTGATAGGTTCGAAGGTCGGCCGCCCGTTTCAAACCTTTCTATATGTTATATCGGAAGTCCTAAATTAATAGTTAATAGGGATAACGTTTTTTTTCAAAGTTCTTTTAATTTCGAATCTATTTTATTACCCAGGGCCATTTCAATCATCGACAGTATTTGTGAATCCACGCTGTCATCAAATTTTCTGGCAAATAAGGCTTCGCTTTTGAATAAAGCCTGCCAGTCGCTTGAGTTAACAATCCTAGGACGTAGGAAAACCTCTTCAGACCGCTGCATTTGAAAATAACGATAGTTATTATTAATATGGGTATCCTTAAACTCGCAGTTCATCAACAAAGTCTGGAAGAAAGCCTCATCAGGTATAAAAGTATACCTGTAATAATCCTGCATTTCGAATGAGAGATGGGATGTTGTGCAGTACTCAGCAAAAGAACGTGTAATCATTTTCCATTGGGATCCATAATAAGGTGTGATATGAGAAGCAAAGTACTCCTCAAATGGTTTTCGATCTCCCATATTTAATAACATTCCGCAATCCTCAACCCTATAATATGACTGAGTATACTTTTTCTTTGCTGGTTCCAAGTTTATCGCTCTTGCTGTTAAATAGTTTGCATTGGATCGCGATAGAAAATTATGAATAACACTTTGCTTTGCAAGAGGAAAGTCTTGTCCGCTTAAATTGATATAGTAGCTCCAATCCGAATCCCAATTTATTAAATAGCTCATGGCATCTAATTCTGCCTGAACTAAAGACCATCCCCCCCATGACAAATACCGCGAGGGTAGAATTCGTATATTCGAGTTACTTTCACTCAGATTACGGACTAATTCATGCATCTCCGTCTCCGCACCCGAATCAATATGAATAAGATACACATTTTCTTCAGTGTAGTTTGCATTTAATAACCTTAACAATAAAGAAGGCTTATGATGAGCCATTATAAAATAAGCAATTTTCATCTAGCTTCCCCCGCAAACAAACTCTCTACTTATCGTCTTCCCAACCCGCCAATTTCTGAAGAAGGGCCGCCTTATCGCTTGAGGCCTCCCTATTACTTTCTTGTATCGCCATGTATACTTCTTTACGATGGATTTCCACGTTTTTCGGAGCTTTGATTCCCAGTTTCACGGTTTCCCCTTCTGTCTCTAAAACAACAATCTCGATCGTATCTGAAATCATGATAGATTCGCCTTTCCTACGGCTCAACACTAGCACGAGGCCCATCCTCCTTCACAAACAACGACTTCTTCTTCAATAACGGGTGTTTGGTGGCATAACTGCTGTTCACTAGCACCACCTGTTTCCCAAGGCGTTCCTTCATATTCAATACGAGAGGCGCCACCAAATTAGTTGTTATTTGAGTGAGTTCATCTCCCCAGGTAACAATAGTACAAACACCAACTTCGCTTTGGTCCGAAATTCGCAACTCTTCTCGATCTTGCATTGATAGTGCAAACTCATATTCAGAATAGAAGATGAAGGGATTAGTAACTATAAACGCGAGTTCTTCGTTTTCAACCGATTGAAGTAAATAGAAGCTATCATCATGCTTGATAAAAAAGAATTTCGTATATTGTTCAAATCCGGGTATCCCTTTGTTAAAGGTAAACACCATTTCTTCGTTTATATCCCAATCATTTTTCATCAGAGCATCCATTGCTTTATAATCCTCCTTGTAATAAAAAAGCCATGAACGTTCAAGTTCACAGCTTCATTATAGACTGCATCTTTTTTAGATACTATTAAGTTATTTAAGAAAATCAACTAATGTCGGTGTAATTATTTTGGCCCCTGCAGACAACGAGGCTTGGTAAATATTAGACGACACATTGGATTTGATCATAAGCTCTGCGATATCAGCATCTTCGGTCTTAGACTGTAATTCAGTCAATCCCAGGTTTTCATTTTCAAGTCGCGTCTGCATCAGTTCGACACGATTCGTTCGTGCGCCTGTTTCAGAATGAACCGACACCATCTTATTCATGCGGTTATCGATATTCTCCACTTCCTTGGCGATGTCAGGAAAACTGCTGGTACTCATCGCAGTGACCATACGGTCAATAATGCTGAATACATTATCCGTACCATTCTTCTCACCAAAAAAATCATTCCCTGATGTATTTATTTGGAATGTAACCCCTTGGCCAACGGTATACTCGACGGCTCCAGAGTCTGTCTCAGCCGAAGCCGGATCGTTAGAGTCATATGGCTCAATATTATAGGTTTGCCCATTGAAAATGAACTTACCATTAATCTGAGTATTGCCCAAATCGGAGAGCTGCTTCTTTAATTCCTGAAACTCCGAAGAGATACTATCCAAAGCACTTTGTGGATTGGTCCCTGTGCTTGCCTGCACGGCTAATTCCTTTAACCGGTTCATAACGTCTTCCGCCTGAGACATCACCGAATCCGTCGTATCCAGCCATCCCAAAGCCGTGTCGACGTTACGGCTGTACTGGTCGTTCGCCGATAACTCGGAACGATAGCGGAGCGCGTAGGTTACGCCGACGGGATCGTCGGAAGGTTTATTGATTTTACGTCCGGTGGACAGCTGATTTTGCTGTTCGGACATTTTGTTTAGGTTGCGATTCAGGTTGCGAAGCACCTGGTTGCTCATCATATTGGATGTGACGCGTAAAGCCATTGATTCAACCTCCTTAGCTTGCGAAACATGTTAGGCTTGAATACTATCAAAAATCATTTATATCATTTAGCGTCCTACCACACCGGTGCCGTTAATCAGCTTGTTCAATACTTCGTCGAAGGTTGTCATGAAGCGCGCGGCTGCGGAGTAGGCGTGCTGGAACATCATCATGTTCGACATTTCCTCGTCGAGGGAGACGCCGCTGACCGATTGGCGTTTGGCGTTCACCTGGTCGGTTAGGATCAGCGCGTTGTCGGCTTGTCGTTTGGCTTCATTCGCTTGTACACCGACTTGTCCAACGATGGCCTTGAAGTAGTCGTCAATCGTGGACGTTGCCGTTTGGCCGCCACCGAAGGTGAACTTCACGTCCTTGAGATCGGCCATGATCAACGCCAGACCGTTGTTCCCTTTGACCACCGTTTCCGTGGTGCCGGAACCAGTGGTTCTCAGTGAGGTTGCAATCAAGCTGGGATCGTCCAAAATCGCCTGACTCATGGTGATATTGCCGGCCGTGATCGCCGTCCCTCCGTCTTTGGCTGCAAAGAAATCGCCACCAGGGACAGGAACTCCATCATTCGCGCTGTAGCCAAGCTTGTGCAGTGCGTTAATGCCTTTAATGGTCACAGTCAGGTCTGTAGCCAGTGTGCGGGTAGGTCCCGAGAAGGTTTGATTCCCGATGACCGTACCTTCCGGTAGGATCGCCCCCGCCGGGATCGTAACGGTAATATCCCCGTTGACCAACGTATTCGCAAATTGATCAAGCTGGCTCTGATAATCCCGTACATAGGTGTCGCGGGAATAGATCATCCCATAAATCTCGCCGTTGTTTAGTGTTCCCGCAGCATAGGCATTCTGCAAAAAGTCAGCCGTGATTGGCGTCGGGTTCTCACCCGCAACCAATACTTGTCCGCCCATGGTAATCTGATAGCCTTCCGGAAGCTCGGTCACCTCGACATTGACCAAGTTGGACAGTTGATCCGTCAGCAAATCCCGTTGGTCCCGAAGGTCGTTAGCTTTATCGCCCAAGCTTTCGATCCGGGTGATCTGCCGGTTCAAGTCAGCGATCGAAGAGAGGATCGAGTTCATATCAGACGCGTTCACTGCGACGTTGTTCGTCAAGTCGGAATTCAAATCGCTAAGCTGTTTGCTGGTATGGTTCAATGCATCCGTCAGAGCGAGGGTCGTTTCCTTGACGATTTTCCGGTTCGTGATGTTCTCAGGGTCCTTACTCAAGTCGGACCATGCTTTCCAGAAATTATTTACGAGTGCGCTGATTCCAGTATCGGAAGGCTCGTTAATAATCGTTTGCAGCTTATCGAGCGTGTCGTATTGGATATTCCAAGCGCCAAGCGATTTATTTTCATTGCGGAATTGCTCATCCAAGAACTGTTCCCGGATCCGTTCAACCGAAACGACTTCCACCCCGGTACCCAATTGCCCCGGATTTACAGAACGGTTGATTCCGTAAGCTTCCAAAGGACGGGCCGCGCTCATTTTCACCGTTTGTCGGGAATAACCGTCCGTGTTGGCGTTCGCGATATTATGGCCGGTTGTATTTAGAGCCATCGTCTGTGTAAACAAGCTTCGCTTCGCGGTTTCGAGCGAATGGAATGTCGATGTCATAAGTTCCTCCTTGTCGGCTTACTGCTAAGCCCGAGCATCAAAAAAGCCCGGCCCCTTGGAGCCTGTCGGTTTATCTGTCGGCGGTTTGTAGGTTGCCTCCTGCATCGGCGAAGCCCCTAACAAATCCATCGAATAATTGACGAATGCGAGCGATTGCTCAATCAACTTCTGATTCAAATCGTTAATGAATTTTAACTCATTCAGCGTCTTGGATAACGCTTCTTGAGTATGCAATAGAGCCTTCTTCTCCTCGGGATCAAAAACAAGCCGAGCCAGCTCCGTAATAGTCAAGTTAAGCGCCGACTTAATCCCCTTTTCCTGCAAAAAAACTTGGCAGGCAGCAACCCGTTCTTCCTCCAAAGCGGCAATCCGCTTCATCACCCGGGACTCCTGATTCATGATTTGAATCAAGGACTCGATGTCGTCCTTCATGATGGCTTCCTTCTTGGCCTGTCCCGACGCTAACATGGTTTGATGGACATCAACCAGTTGATTCAACGCATCAATCAGTCGTTTTATAGCCATAGCCGCCTCCTATTACTCGTTCAGAAAAGACTTGAAGTACGGAGCAAGCTTGTCAGCGATTTTGCCGGCTTCCACGTGATAAGTTCCCGAGGAGACTTGCGTCTTCAAATCCTCGATCCGCTGAGCCCGCTCAGGATTAAATCCAACCTCCTGCGCCTTCAGCAGTTCCTTGGCTTCCGCCGAAATGGATACTTCATCCTTACGGCGAGCTTTGCTGCCTGTATCTTTATGTTGAGATTCAACCTGGCGTTGATAGTTATTGATGGCTCCAACCCGTCCGGTTTCATTAATTTTCATGGGTTCCACCTTCCTTCCAAATAGAAAAAGCCGATAATCTTTACTAAGTTTATCGGCGGCTTTGAAATCATTTTTAATAGCGAAGCATTGGATGTTTGAGAATATTATGCCAAAGAATCACGGTTTTAGTCATTTGGGACTACGGAATTTGTCGACGGCGCTATAAGCACCGCTACCGGTTCTATCGTCGGGACCCGACTTCTTCCCGGATTCATCCTTGGCAGCGGCCGCAAGATCACGGGTTAACCGGTTACGGCAGGAATCGCACATATTCCCGTCCCGAATCAGCACGCCGCACACCTCGCAGGGGTACATCATATTCGGGTTGTTGGCAACCGAAATACGCCCCTCCTTGATGAATTTGGTGATTTGTCGGATGGAAACTCCCGTACCGTCGGAGACGTCTTGAATCGTAGCCAGCTTCTCCTCACGCAAAAACTTCAAGCACTTCTCGTACTCATCTTCGATTTCTTTTATGCAAGAAGGACAAATGTCTCTGAAATTGTTGGCAAACAATCTTCCGCAACGTGGACAATTCGCAAGATTCAACCCCATGCTCTTACGTCCTTTCTCTAAATCATCATTTGATGCTAGATTACCTTATTTGAGGGGGATTCGTCTATATCTTTGTCAACAGAATTGCAGAAATTTGTAAGAAATTAGGTTAAGATCGGGCCCAAGTCAAACAATAAATTTCGGCGCGTCGCCCGATTCGCTCGCAGATCTCATGCAGTACCCGGGAGCAGGCCTCCAGCGTACTCCCTGTCGTATATACGTCATCTACCAGCAACAGACGTACCGGTTCGGGTGAAGAATCGGGCAAAATTCGGGAAAAAGGATCCGGCTTCACAGCTTGAGGAAGCCAGGTTACCGACCAAGCGGAGGGGTTACTCCGATTCCGTTTCACGGCATCTACTGCTGCTAACAACTTGTCCGCTGCCTGGGCTGTAGGCTGGAACACATCATGCAGATCGTGCAGGCGTTCCCAGCGGGTTTTGAAGCTTTGCTTTTCGGTATGCCGGGAACGTTCCAGCAGGTTCAACAGGGGAATTTGTCCTGCGGACGCAGCCCCATAGGCCAACCGGGCGGCTTGATTAAACCCCCGTTCCTGCATACGGTCGTTGCTGACCGGGACGGCGGTTACGGCATGGAAACGAAAGGGAGTTCCGTTGTTGCCATGCCCGTTGCCACTATAGCCAGCTTCATCTAGTTCTTTGATCATCCGCCGGTAAGCCATTCCTGTCATTCGTGCCAGGACAGCACCGTACGCCTCATTGCCGCGGTATTTGTATTGCGCAAGCCACTCGCGCATGGCCGGACTGTAGGCGACAGCGCTCCGATTCATCACAAAACTGCGGGGAGCTTGACCCGAACGGGTACAGTCCGGGCAGCCCACTTGTCGGCCGCAGATTCGGCAGCGAGGGCATTTGATCCACGGAATCGAGATATAGCAGGACAAGCAAATTTCCGGGTAGCCCCGCACGCGGTCGGAAATCGTCTTGCCACAGGCCAAACAGGGAATTGCGGGTGGCGCCAGCAATTGATGTAGCGGGGATAATAAGCGGGTCCAGGTAAAGCCTTTCCCCTCATAGAAGCTGTAAATACTCGAGGACAAGGAATTTGATAAGAAATCATCCGCAGAATGGACGCCATTCGCCGTTTGTCCCCTTTTTTTTGCTGAAACAGACCTCCCGCCCTGTAGCGCTCGATTCGGGATGTACCTATTCTCGGCAAACGCATCACCATCCACTTGACCCGGGAAAAACCTGCCGCCGGACCGTACATAGGGACTTTGCTGGGGAATCCGGGAAACCTTAGCCCGATCCCAATTACGGCCTCTCGTCCGTGGCCCGCGATTCGCAACACTCAGGGATGACTTCATCATATTATTGACCCTCCTTTACCTTTAAAAACCCGTTTTTATAAGCAGCGGCGTTCATCATCCGAATTTGCCGGATGGCGCCTCGCTGCGATTTGGTCCAAGCCGGGGCAGCAAATACGACTTTCCCATTCGGATCATCCTTGGAACGACCGGCCCTTCCGGCCATTTGCACCAAAGAAGCTTCATCGAACAGGTCGCTGTCCGCGTCTACTATGTATACATCGCTTTTGGGCACGGTCACGCCGCGCTCCAGAATCGTCGTAGTAATCAACATTCGAATCCTTCCTTCTCGGAAAGCCAACACTTTCTCGTTCCGGTCCGGATCCGTGGAGGATGTTCCCTCAATACGGATACCGGGAAAATAGGAACGCAGGAGCTGGGAGAAACCCGGTATCTGGCGGATCCGTGTCACGAAGATAAAAATCTGTGCCCCGCGCTGTTCCGAATGCCGGAGAGGGCGCAACAGTGCGGGGGGTAGAGAATGACGCCGCAGGCAAAGCTCAATGTTTGCCGCTATGATCCGTTCCGGGACCGGCAGCGGACTGCCGTGATACCGCGCCGGAACTTTGGCGTGCGGCAGACGACCGGCTCGGATCTCCTTTTGCAAGCGTACGGGAGGCGTTGCAGAGAGGAAAATAAAACGGCCTTTCGGTTTGCAGGCGGCCTCTGCTGCGAAGCCAAGCATCGGATCATTATGGTACGGAAACGCATCCAACTCATCGATCACGACCAGATCAAACGCATGATAGAACCTCAACAACTGATGGGTTGTGGCTAGGATCAACCGGGCATCCTCCCAGCGCTGCGGGCTCCCGCCATACAGGACGGCCAGGGGCTCATCGGGAAAAGCCTTCGCCACCCGCGGCGCCAGCTCCAACACAACGTCGCGCCGTGGCGTGGCGACCAAGACCCGCCCCCCTCGGTCCAGTGCATAGCGCAACAGGGGAAAGATCATCTCGGTTTTGCCGGCGCCGGTGACGGCCCAGAGTAGGAAGCGGGGCGGGTGGGAAACCATAGGGTGCGAGCGTCGCAGAGCTGGGACAAGGGCGGGTCTATTGCGGGCCCCGCCAGGTAAAGGAGCTTCCTGCGCTTGCGCCAGGAAGCGCAGCGCCCCGCCGCGCTGCGCTGGGCGGGGCTCAGCCCCCACCGGTCCAGCAGGGACCCGGTGGGGGCCAGGCCCGCGGCTGTGCCGCCTCCCGCCCCCGGCGGCGGCACGGCCCCCGCGCTGCTGCCGCGCAGCAGCAGCGCGCAGGAGCGGCTGCGCCCGAGCGCGAGGCACGCCTCGCAGTAGGCGCAGCCGCGCGAGCCGCACGACCCGCAGGGCGTGCGGCGATGCACTTCGCTGCCGCAGCGCCGGCAGCGTGGGGCCCGGGCCCGGCGCCAGCGCGGGCCCGCATCACGGCGGCGGGCGGAGGCCACGCCCGCCGTGAGCTGCACGCGCCCCTGCAGGTGCGCGTGCTGGACGGCGGAACGCCAGGCCGGGGCGAAGCCCGGCAGGCGTTCCGCCAGCAGCTGCTGGAGCTCCGCTTCCAGCAGCGAGCGGCCCTCCAGCGCAGCCGCAAGGCGCTGCGCGGCTTCCACTAGGGGCGTGGCTTCGCCCCACGCCCCCGCTCTGCCCCACATGCTAGTTTCGCCTGCTTCAACCTCGCTCGTTTTTCCAACCTTGTCTGCGGGAAGCTTCCCTACCAACATAGGTCCCGAAATGTTTCGCTCCATCTTAAACGCCCCCTTCTCCGTGAACTCCCGCCCTAATTCCGTCAACCGGCCTTCCTTCCACAACCAACCCCGACGCTCGCCTAACAAGGAACTTCTCTTCAGCAACTCCCCCAGATCTCTTGATTTCTCTGAACTCATCAACCTCGCCTCGATCCGCAACTCCTCCTGCAGCTCTCTTACCAACATTTGATCCCATTGCCGATCGGACCAACGATCCATCTCGTCCAACAACTTGAAGTGATCCCTCACCTCAACAGCCCACCCCAGCGGCATTCCGTCGGATAACAAATAAATAGATTCGGAATTCCTATCCATCCACCAAGACAAATCAACCTTCAGATCCAAGCTTACTCGTAGCTCCCATCCTGACTTGGATCTTACCGCATATAAACTCCCCCTCACATTACCACTCTCCTCCCAAAATCTAGCAGTATTATCCATATTTCAACAATTATCAGATAATTCCTCTTTTTCTGATATTTGTTTTTTGGAATTCTTATTTCGCCCCTTTTCTTCGACCTGATTCCCCAAAATCCTCACACTTCATGTCGCATCTTGTCTTTTAAAACACCTCAATAACGGCCTCCATCATGCCTACTTAGGCGTTAACCATCGTAACGGAACTGAGAGACCTTATTCGCTAATTTCCCGGCTATTTCCCAAGCTAACGGAACCTACAGACCTTATTCGGCCATAAAGCAGGCAAATCACCCAAGTTCTGCACAAATAAGGGTTTCTCGTTCCGTTACAATCCATATCCTCGCGTTCCTAGGCAATAACGTCCCTGAGTTCCGTTAGAGCTGCCAACACACGCGAACTTGAAGAAAACAACAACTCCGATGGATACTGATACCCCCTACTCCTCAGCT
The DNA here is from genome assembly GCF_037969915.1 of Paenibacillus sp. FSL R7-0216. Classification (NCBI taxonomy): domain Bacteria; kingdom Bacillati; phylum Bacillota; class Bacilli; order Caryophanales; family Paenibacillaceae; genus Paenibacillus; species Paenibacillus sp. FSL R7-0216. Next base: position 4,607,631 of record NZ_CP150222.1, read on the forward strand.
TCAATCCCATCAGCTCACTCCCACCTTTCTCCCCTACCACTTCTTTCACTCTCTCATTACTCACTTGCCCTCAACCGCAACGTAAGCTTCCTCTCGCGCACTCCCTCCTTCCCCTCATACACCGGCTTCTTCCACTCTCTAATTACTCTCTGCCCCTCAACCGCAATCATCAGTAACCTCTCGTTGACCCCCCTCAAACTTCCCCCTCACTCTCACTTTCCTCTCGCAAACCAACTTCTCGCACGACCCATTACTCCGCTCCATCATCTTCCATCCGCCCCCGCTCTCCCACCTTGTTCAAGCAAACAGCACTCTCCCCTCTTAGCGCTCCGCTACTCCATCACTATGAACCCATTACTCCTCCTCCACTAGTCAGCCAGCTTTACCTTTCCCATGTCCTCTTTCCATCTCCTCCGTTTCTCCCCAGAATGCAAAAAAGCACACTCCCCGGCTTATCGCCATCAAGAGTGTGCTTCACACTTTACACTGCGCATTGCTATGCGCCAGCCTAGTCATATGCGGTTGTCCTTCCTGCATCCACTGCCGGTCATCAGCTCCGGAACCCTTCGCCCCGGAAAGGGTGTTACACATGGACATATGGTATTTTGTCCGCCTCCCGCGGGATGCGAAGATCGATGCAGACAGGCGTCTCTTCGTTCAACAAAGCCGCATGCGCTTCCACATCCTCTTGCCGCACCACCGCCAAGCCGATCACGGTCAGCTCCATCTCGCCTTGCGATTCGAGCTTTCGCATGATCGCCAGCGTGTCATCCTGCGAGCTCTCGTCGAGTACTGTCACCCTCAGAGGTAAACCGCGCAACCGTGCATACCAGGAGAGTGCCCGCAAGTACCATTCCATTTGATTCTCATGATTGCTCGTGACGAGAATATAATGAATCGCTTGATCCTTCCGTTTCCCTTGCAGATACAGACTGTGCAGTACATGCACCAGCGCTGCGGCCATCCCGTAGCTCAGCAAGATCCAGCCAATATAAGGAACCACCGTACCCACCTCCCATTAGAGAAGGGTCCAAAAGTCATATTCCGAACCCTCCCTTATAGCGACAATATATGCCGCCGCACAAAGGTCGGTTACTGGGCTCCTACGGATGGAACCGCATGGCAAGGCGCATCGGCGCGAGGGCCGGGGTTCCGCCAACTATGTATTTGGCTGGTGCCGTTTTCCGGGTAAGGCGTTTCATGCGCCAACGAGGCACCCGCCTCACTTTTCAAGATCATGAATAATATGGTAACCTCGGGCAGCAAAAGCCCTTTGATCCTAATCCCGCGAAGCACTCCGGACACGGCCGCGGGACGTTAATGCAAAATTAATTTCTTACAGGGTGACCCAGCCAAACTTAATCGCATTAATAACCGCTTGGGTGCGATCGTCCACATCCATTTTTTGCAAAATGCTGCTGACATGGTTCTTCACCGTCTTCTCACTTATGAACAAATGCTCGCCGATCATCTTGTTGCTGCGGCCTTCCGCCATCAAACGAAGCACCTCAGCTTCCCGACGGGTCAGTGGATTGTCGTCGCCGGCTACGAATTTCACGCCCGCTTCACGGATCGCGGTATCTTCCGCAATCGCTCCGGTCTCGCTCAGGTATTCCATCCGGCGAAGTTGTTGAATCAATTTGCCCGTCACCTTCGGATGAATGAACGCATTGCCCTCCGCTACCGTCCGAATCGCATTAATCAGGGATTCCGCCTCCATGTCCTTCAGAAGGTAACCCGTAGCGCCTTTGCGCAGCGTTTCAAACACGTAACTCTCATCATCATGGATCGATAAAATAATGACCTTCACATCGGGCAGCGCCTCGCGCAGCTCGGCTGTAGCATCCACGCCGTTGAGCAGGGGCATGTTAATATCCATCAGAACGATTTCCGGATGAAGCTGCAAGCAGCTCTCCAGCACCTGGGTGCCGTCCCCGCATTCGCCAACGACCTCGATATCTTCCTCCATATTCAAAATCCGCTTCAGACCCTCACGAAATAACTGATGATCATCTGCCAAGAGAACTTTAATCACTTGTCTGGTTCCGCTAGTAAGACTATCCATCCTGGTACTCCTTTCTCTTATCTGAGTTGGTTGGGATATGAATGATGATTTTCGTGCCCAAGTTGGCGGCCGATTCAATTTCCATCCGACCTTCGAGCAGTTCCACTCTCTCCCGCATGCCGATTAATCCAAAGTGCGTATGCTCTTTCGTCTTCTGTTCCAATTGCTCCACCTTGAAGCCCAGCCCGTTGTCCGTCACCACGATGCGGATCATTTGCGCCTGGTACGTTATTTCGACGCCAACATAGGTCGGAAAAGCATGCTTCGCCGCATTCGTTAACGCTTCTTGGACCAGCCGGAAAACCGCCGCCTCCATTGGAGAGGACATCCGGTGCTCCTTGCCCCGGGTTTCGAAGGTTGCCCTAATTTTCGTCTTTTCTTCATAATCATGCACATACTTGCGCAGCGTCGGGATCAATCCGAGATCATCCAAAGCCATTGGTCGCAGGTTAAAAATCACCTTACGCATCTCTTCCAGACTCGAGCGAACTTGCGCTTTCAAATCTACTATTTCGTCCTGCACTAGCTTAAATTCCTGCTTAGCAAGCATTCTTTCTACAATTTCCGTCCTAAGCACTAGATTCGCCAGAAGCTGGGCAGGACCGTCATGAATCTCCCGGGAAATGCGCTTTCGCTCTTCTTCCTGGGCCAAAATAATCTTCAATCCGATCAACTGACGATTCTTCGCGGATTCCAAAATCCGGGTCACTTGTCCTAGTTCGCCAGAAAAATACTCCAGCACGACGCTCATCTGCGAACTGATCGTTTCGGCACGCTCCACCGATTTCTCCACATTGCGCGCTCGCTTCTGCAGCTCGTCGCGGCGGGCCTTCAGATACATCTCCTTCTCGCGGTAGATGAGCAGGTCCAGCTGGAGTTGGGTTGCCTTTTCATAGGCTTGCTTGATGTCCTCTTCATTGTAACGCACGAAGTCCCGGCTGACTTCCGTCAGCCGGATGCGAGATTTCCGGTAGTTTACCTCGAGCTGGTCGACCTTCTCTACCGTTTCCGCTGTTTCCTTCATGACATTCTGCAGCTCGTTGCTGAGCGTTTTGAGCTCATTACGGGCCGAGTCTAGTATCTCAAGGATCTGCAGCTTGCTGCTTTCTAACACATTTACGGCATTATGAATAACGCGATCTATGGCATCCGCTTGAAAATCCACGCAATCCTTCTCCGTTCCTTAGTCCGAATAGTCCCAGACTAATCATATCATGATTCGAGGGTAATGGATTTGGTTTTCTTCTCCCAATTTACGCCAATTCCAAGCTGTTCGGAGACCAAACGTAATGGGACCAAAGTCCTTCCGTTAACGATAATCGGAGAAACCTCAGCTTTGGAAGACACCCCATTAAGCAAAAATGCCTTCTGTCCGACGGTCAACTCCAGAATCGTGGCTCCGCGAGTCACGGTGATTTTCTTAGCCGCGCCGTTCCAAGCCGCGCTCCCGCCAAACACATCCAGCACGTACTTGATCGGCACGTACGTCGTGTTGTCTTTGAGCAGCGGTGCAACCTCTAGATCTTGCTTCTTCCCGTTGACCGTCATCGACTTCTGACCAAGAACCATCACGGCTGTTGCGCTCGGGAAGTCGGAGTTGCCGCCGCCGGCCGCAGGAGCCGTGAACCGTACGTTGTCAAAAGATACACTTCCCGTCAGCGCACGTTCATCCTGCCCTTCCTCCACGTTGACGACATACAGCCGCTTCAACTTGGCCGGGAACTTGATGTTGCTTGCCGTCAGATCGGCGGTGAGCGTCTTCCAACCGGTGAAGTCCATCGGGCGAGCCAAGTCGATGTAAACCGGCTTGCCATCGGCATCGGACAACTCCGCCCGTACCCAGTTCAGGCTGGCATCTCCCAACACGTCGACCGTCAGGGTAGTCGCGTTGTCCGGAATCGCTTTGCCGCTTGTGCCGTTGATTTGTGCGTAAGCAAACTTACTGCCGCTGCCGCCCGTCAGGTCGTAATCGAGCTTCAGCACTTTGGAATTCGCGCGCTCGCCATCCCCTTGCACAATGGATACCGTTCCCGTTGCTTCAGCCGGCAGGCCGGTGAAGGAGATCGGGTAAGCGATGTTTTCGAAGCTTTCCCAGATCGTTTCCGTCGAAGCCGACAGAACGACCGGAGTTCCGGTAAAGCCGTCATAGGATGGCGTCGCATACGCGAACTTCGCGCCGTTGTTGACGGACTGCACGGTCAACACGCCGCCTTGCACGCTGGCTTTCATCCCGCTGAACGCCCATTTCACTGATTCCGCCGGAACGTCCACGGTGCGTCCGTCTTTGAGCTTCGCGGTCACGGCCACCGTGACACTGGTACCCGCTTGCAGCGGCGCGAACGTCGTTCCCGCCGTTAGGCTCTCCAGATCGGTTCCCCCCAGCACCTTCACGTCCATGCTAGTTTTCGCTTGACCGCTGGAGGCCGTGATTTTGGTAGTCCCTGCCTTCACGCCTTTAAAGCCGCCCTCGGTCCAAACCAAATTCCCGTTGCTGGCTTGCCAGGAGGCTTGCAGGCCGCTCGTATCGATCGGGTTGTAGTACGTATCGTATCCCTTCAAAGCGTAAGGTACGGTTTGGCTGATGAACAGCGTCGAAGCGCCGCTGACTTTGAGGCCGAGCAGCGTACCCTGCGGAGCGTTCGTAAATACGCCAAGTCCGTTGGCGACCGCGCGTTGCCCCGCCGATCCGTTCGACGTCGTAAACGTCAGTTGCGCCGACGTTTCCGCTAACGGACGCGTGACCATCGTCGTGGAGCCGCCGCCGTCCAGGTTCATCCCTTTCCAGATGCCGATCCCCGTCATGAAACCTTGCAACTCCTTTAGAGTGAGGCCGGTACTGTTGCTGTTTTTCTCGGCGGTAATGATATAGGCGGTCTTCCCGTCCTTGGAATAACCCACCGCCGTCCGTGCGACGGCGCTGCCGCCGCTAATAGACGTAATCGAACGGGTAAACGCCGATGCCTGACCTTGGTCGACCAGCAGGGTGTGTCCGCCAATCATCATTTTCAAGTCTGCTGGATTCACCGTTTGCCCGTCCGTTAAAGAGCGCAGCTCATAGGTCGCATCAACGCGCTGACCCACCTGCAGGTGCGTAGCCACATAATCGGCCGCCGTACCATGCGCACGCAAAATAAACCCGTCAGCTGGCACCGGTCCCGGAATGGCCGCTTTGATGGAGATCTGCGTAACCACGCCGCCTTGCACCAAAACCTCAGTTGGCGTTGTCGCACTGGCAGCCGGACGTTCCTCCGCTTTCCACGCGCTGGTATAAATGAACATATTATTGACATGGCTGTAGGCTTTGTCCGGTTCTGTCATATAGGATTCCTGGTTGATCCCGGTGAGCGGGAACGTCGAGCCGTCCTCGGCGAATACCGTGCCATTGAAGCCAAAACGGTCGATCATCGGAGTCCCGTCATTCCGCACGGCAAAAGCATACATCCCCTGCAGCTGCGCCGGGCTGGTGACCACGGTTCCTTTCGTGACGGCCGCCCCCATCGGGACGCCCTGGCCGGCAGTCGCAAAGAAATCGCCGTTCACGCCGGCAACGGCGCCCGTTTCTTTGGCCATGCCTTCCACGCTTTGTCTGGTCGTTACTTGCCCCCCTTTGCCAGTCATCACATCCATTTGGACGTAAGGGTTCGCCAAATCCACCTCGATCACATCGGCCAGCACTTTCACTGGCTTACCCGACCGAGTCACCGTGTACTCGTATTTCACGAGCTTGGCTCCGGACGTGATCATCTCTTCCCCAAGCTTAACGGTTTGGCTTGCTGCCGCTTCTGCGGTTAAAGCCGGGCCTGCAATCGGCCCAACGCCAATCACAGGCTGAATCCATATCAAACCCGCCAGCGTGACGAGGGCGATTCTTTTGCCGCTCTTTGCCACCAGGTGGGCCAATTTCGAGTTTTGACGCACGACCACTTTCACATCAGTATCGGCTTGATTTCTTCCGGTTTCCTCTCTTCTGACTACCATTTTGTTAGACAACTCTCCCATCTTTAGTTACCTCTTTAACGTGCTTCTATTATTAGGAACCTCTTATTAATAGACTACTTTTAGCCGGAAAAGTTACGAAAAATAGCAATTTTGTTGAAGGAATGTATCCATTCGTTGAATTCCGGAAGATCTTCGTTGTGGATAATGTGGAATCCGGGGATAAAAGCTGTGGAAAACAGGGATAACTTTTTTCATTTCTCTCAATCGGAGACGTCGTGCATTGTGGATAATGTGAATTCCGTGGATAACTTGTGTGCAAAAAAATCCCGACACCAGGTTTAGCACCCCAGTGCCGGGAAAAGTTGTGGATTAAATGTAGTTCAGTTTATCCAATACACGCTTCAGCATGACCGCAGCCTGTGCGCGCGTCGCATTGCCTTGCGGCTGGAACGTATTCGTCGTCACGCCTTGGATGATGCCTTCCTTCACGGCTTTGGCCACCGTGTCCTTGGATTGGATCTTCGCCGCATCTTTGAACTTCGTTAACGTCGCCGTACTTGCACCGTTCATCGACGTATCGTACCCGGCGTATTCCATCGCCCGTACCATCATCAGCGCCATTTGTTCCCGCGTGATGTTGCTATTCGGCTTAAACGTGCCATCGGCGTTCCCGTTAATGATCCCGGCCTTCGCCGCCGCCCCGATATATGCCGCCGTCGTTCCGGACGACACGTCCGGGAAGCGGCGGGCATTCGCCTCATCCCCTGCTAAGCCAAGCCCCTTCGCAATAAACACCGCGAACTCCGCGCGGGTAATACTCTTGTCGGGTTCGAAGTTGGAGCCGGACAATCTTGGACTCGCAATCAGCTTGTTGGTTAACTCGGCGATATCGTTTTTCGCCCAATGCTTGGTCGTATCCGTGAAATAGCTATAACCGATGGCCGGACCAATCAAGGCATTGCCGGATGTTGTTCCTTCAAACAAAAGCGTCCCGCCGCTGCCGGTCGTGCTGGAAGGCAAATGGGCCATCGTCCGATTGGTCACATCGTATTTAACTAAGGAGGCCTGGTCCGCTACCGATGCCTGTCCTGATAAACGATAGTGGATTTGACCCTTATGGGAGACATCCACATCGTTTTGTGGAGACGAGGTGTTGAAGGCTGACACGCTAACCTGAACCGGGTCGGCCAATGGGGTTAAGGTCACGCTACCTGTAGCGCCTGCCGAAGGCAACTGATTCCGTGAAACGGTCTCCAACTCGATCAGCAGGTTAACGGAATTCAGCATATCCGCCATTAACGAGCGAGAAAGCTCAGTATACGGGATTTTCTCTACCGGCACTTCATAGAGCACGTTTCCATATTTTACGGCAAAAGAACCCGTTTTTCCGCTATTGTACAGATCCATGAATCCGGCCATCGGTGCCGCGACGAGCGCCGCTTTCTCGCTGGACGGCACTTCGAAAACCAACATCCGACTGTTGACGTTGTTATTAGCCAAATATTTGAACGACTCTTGCAGCTTCGCATTATCCAGGGTGTATTTATTCACGATTTGGCCGTGCTGCGTGCTGGCCCCAGAAACTTGAGCCGCACCGGATCCCAGGACGAACCCAGCTTTGCCGTAATCGGCAGCAGCTAACGTCGTGAGATAGGAAGGCTGACCGTTCACTCCCCCGGTTCCTGGAGTGCCGGTTCCCGTTCCCGTCAAATTCTGAACAGGCATTTCGCTATAGCTCTTTAGGATATTCCCCAGATAATCATATAAAGGCGCCGCCCCTGTCATATAAGATAGCTTGACGGCTTGCGTTGGCGTGACCGCCGAAGTCAGCTTCAGCGTCAAAGTATCCCCGCTGATCGAAGCACTTTGCAGGCCACGTGCCGTCTGATCGACGGCTACGTAAAACTGATTGACTGGGATATAGCTCAACGCCATGAGTGACGTATTATACGTTACCGTGAGAGTGTCCCCGCGTACAATGGCGGAACGAATGCCTTCCGTAATGGTACTGTAGGTAACTGGCTGCAGATTGATATATCCCGCTAAGTTTCCATTCAAATCGGCAATACCACCTACCCCGGACACATAAGAGAGCGTCACGGCTTGGGTTTGCGTAAATGAGGAGGCAAGTGTCAAGTAAACCTGACTCCCTACGATTTCTACATTCGTCACGTAAACAGGCGAGTTGTTCACAAGCACCGAAAATTGACTTTTCATCGGAATGCTCGTCGTACGCAATGCTTCGTTGTATGTCAGTACAAGCTTGTTCCCCGAACCCTCTACCCCCGTAAATTCGGGAGGACGGGTATCGTTGTAGTTCCTTACGAAGTAATCGGAAAAGCTTGGAATGTTCTGCCCCCGGTAGTCCTGCAGCGGGTAAGACCCTGGAGAATAGGAGACTTTTACAATTTCTCCATTGGATACGGAACCGGAAAGATACAAGGTTACCGTCGTCCCGCTTTGAGAAATGCTGTTAATACCTTTAGAGTAACCATCGGCTGTTACTGAAAATTGTTGATAAGCATAGCTCGACACGCTCTTCAACGTATCGCTGAAATTTAAGACCAGCGTACTTCCGGAGACATAACCATCCTTAGGTTTGGGCTGAACCGAATCAACGCCGTTTGTCACTTCCCTGCTGGAAAAGGAAGCGGCTGCATTACCCGCCAAATCCCGGATCGGTCTGACACTGTTTCCGGTGTAGGCGATGGTCACCTTCTGACCGACGGCTACGCCAGTTTCCAATGTCACGTAGGCGCTGTCGCCGGAGACATAAGCATTGCTCAATCGGCGCGTCTCACCGTTTACGGTGACGGAGAAACTGGACGTCAGCAAGCTAATCGAAGAGTCCAGGGATTCATTGTAAAGGAGACGAATGACTGAGTTGCTGTACATCGTTGCACTTTGCAAGGTCGGCGCGGTATTATCCGCACTAACCGTCTGGAAGGTCCAGCTGCTCGTCCCGGTCAGTCCCCCAAAGGAGGTTCCTCCTGCCGCTAAATCCACGATAGCACCGGCAGCGATGTTCACATAATAGGTCGCCCCTTCTTGCAAATTACCCGTCGGATCAATGATCAACTGACGGTTGTTCGAAGGGTTCACTTGTACGGTCGCCGGTACAGAAGTCGCAGTTCCTTGCTTGTACAAGCTAATCCCGGACGCATTATTCAGTGCGATACTCCGGTTAAATGTCGCAATCAAATTACCCGTTACTGGATGATTCGTGCTGCGATCGGCCGGAGACAATGAACTGACGGCCAACGTCGTCGACGTCGTGGTTCCCGTCGTAAATGACCAAGTGGCTGCCGGGGCCGGATTACCGTCGCTATCCGCAAATGCCCCCGCCGGAACCTCTACTGTGTATGTTGTATTCATGTTGAGAGCCGCTGTCGGCTGGATGACGATCGTTTCGGAGTCGCCTCCGGTCACTTCCGTAGAGGTGACGTTGATCGTACGCTGCACGACCGTTCCCGTTTTAATCGTGATGTTGCCGCCAACCGGATACACATTACGGCTATAATTGAGCTGTAACGCTGCCGACGGGTTTATGCCGGTTCCTGTTGGCGCGTATTGCGAAACCGTGACAGGAGCTCCTTTAACGGAGAACGTCCACAGGTTAGCGTTATTGATACCGGCATACGGCGTCCAATCGGAATCGCGAAAGGCCGTATTTTCGATCAGGACATAATATCGTTCGCCAGCCGATAGTTTCGTTGTCGTGAATTGTATCGTTTGCGAATCCGGTTGAGTTACGGACGAGGCCGAAATCGTCTCCACCGTTCTATTATCGGAAACCCGATTGATCAGAATTCTCCCGCTGCCGGCCTCAATCGGTTCACTGAACGTGGCACTCAAGGTCAGCAGATTCCCTGCGGCCAATGGCTCGCTCTTATTATTCGGCGTAAATGTATCAGCCGTTGGAGCGATATTACTTGAGGATACGGTCGTGAACGTCCATTCCATAATAGGAAGCGGATTATTCCCATCTACTTCGATAAACGTTCCTGCCGGAATTGAGATCTTATATTCCTTGCCATTTGCTAGAGTGTGCGGCAGCGTCAAATTCAGCTCTTGATAATCCTGACTCACCCCTGTAGCCGGACGCAATTGAATTTGGTCATAAAGCAAACCTGAAGCCGTATCCGTAATTGTGATGTCTTGAGAGGTGAATGTCACCCTTTTAGCAAATTCGAGTTTGATCGATGTATTGATTGGAACCCCTCGATCACCATTCCCCGGGGTGACAGTGGACGTTCCGATCATACTCGAAGCAGCCACCGCCGTCTTTGAAGATAGATTCGTAAAAGATGTTGTCACGCCGGAAGCCGCTCCTGCTAAAGCACCACCGAATAAATTCGCCGCCAGTAAGATAGCTATAACTGCGGATGATCTCTTTTTCATGTCTAGTAACTTTCCCCTTCCCTGAAGCCAAGTTCTGTATATAAGTCAGCCTCATCGGCAACGAAGCGCATACCTATATCTATTAACGGCAGATTTTCCCTTCGAGTTTAGAAATCAGAGCAACAAAAAAAGGATACTCCCTCACGAAGTGAGTTCGAGTATCCTTTAAGATGATGATACAACAATTAAAGTCCCGCTTGCACCTTCAACGCCTCCGCCTTGTCCACTCTTTCCCAAGGAAGGTCGATGTCCGTACGTCCAAAATGTCCGTAAGCAGCGGTTTGCTGATAAATCGGACGGCGCAGATCCAACATACGAATGATTCCCGCCGGGCGAAGATCGAAGTTCTCGCGAACGAGCTCCACCAGCTTCTCTTCCGATACTTTACCGGTTCCATACGTATCCACGTTGATGGAAACTGGATTCGCTACCCCAATGGCGTACGCCAGTTGGATTTCTACCTTGTCGGCCAATCCGGCAGCAACCAGGTTCTTCGCTACATAACGAGCGGCATAAGCTGCGGAACGGTCCACCTTCGTTGGGTCCTTACCCGAGAAGGCACCCCCGCCATGACGGGCGTAACCACCATACGTATCGACGATGATTTTACGTCCAGTCAAACCGGCATCTCCCTGAGGCCCGCCAATCACGAATCGACCCGTTGGGTTAATAAAATATTTCGTATCCCCGTCCAACAACTCGGCCGGAACAACGGGAAGGATCACTTGTTCCTTAATATCTTTTTGGATTTGCTCCAAACTGATCTCTTCGGCATGCTGCGTGGATACGACGATCGTGTCCACTCGATTGGGCTTGCCGTCAACATATTCAATCGTCACCTGCGTTTTGCCATCGGGACGAAGATATTCCAACGTGCCGTCCTTGCGCACTTCAGACAAACGGCGTGCGATCCGGTGGGAAAGTGCAATTGGAAGAGGCATCAGTTCTGGCGTTTCATTCGTAGCAAACCCGAACATCAAGCCTTGATCGCCGGCCCCGATATTTTCGGTTTCCTTATCGACCTGAGCCGGATCCCGATGCTCCAGAGCGGCATTCACGCCTTGCGCGATGTCAGCCGACTGCTCGTTTAACGAAGTAAGTACCGCGCAGGTATTGAAATCAAAACCATATTTAGCACGCGTATAACCGATCTCCTTGACCGTCTTGCGCACGATGGCTGGAATATCGACATACTCGGATTTCGTACTGATCTCCCCGATCACGAGCACCAGGCCCGTGGCTACTGATACTTCACAAGCAACTCGAGCATAAGGGTCATTCGTCAAAAAAGCATCAAGCACCGCATCCGAAATTTGGTCGCAAATTTTATCCGGGTGCCCTTCGGTTACGGATTCGGAAGTAAACAGGTGTCGCCCTTGTACGGACATAATTTCAACCTCCCATGGATAGTATGGCTGCAGCCTGTCTATCCAATACAATATAAAGCCCAAGCAAAAAATGAACCTTTCCCAAATCGGAAAAGGTTGGATTAGCATCCTCAAAGGAAATAGTATCGCATTTGCCAAGTCATGTCAAAATAATTCATGGCTTTTGTGGAATAATTTATAATGGTTGTTCAAAAAGTCATCTTATCATGACGAGGCAGAGCACTTGAAGTAAATTCGACGTCGAATCTTGAAATCAGTCGGGCCTTGCGTTGCTCACGTAGATCTGTCTACGCTCCGCTACTCAGTCCCTAACTTCATCCAACCTTCTCGGTCCTGATAACCTTCTTTTTGAACTTTTCACTTATAGAATAAAGTTCCGTTCCGCATGAGCGATCAAGCGTTTTGTGATTTCACCGCCGACGGAGCCGTTTTCACGGGATGTCAGATGTCCCCAGCTTCCGCCGCTGCTTTGCCCGCCACCTAAAGCGCCAAGCTCTCCAGCGAATTCCGTATCTGCTGCGCCTGTTGCCCCATATCCTACAGGCAACCCAAACTCAGCAGCGATTTCGTATTTCCATTGTTGTAACACCTGACGACTCTCCGGTACGATCTTCCGATTGCTTCTTGTCATGATTCCAGACACCTCCTGATAAGTTGGTTTCAAGAGGTAGTATGGCATCCCTCTTCCTTTGCTACGCTCAGGAATGTTTGTCTCTTCTGCCCAATCATGCCAATCCACAAGCTGACTATTTAATTTGGTATCCGCCCCGCACCATGACCGTTAGATTGTGGGTATCCCCATCCTGTACTTGAATCCCCCGGCCCTCTCTAGGAAAAGACAACAAATGGTTGTTCGCCACGGCGCCTCCATTCGGTATATCCTTCCCATCTGTGAGATCCGCTACCCCATTGGAGTCAGCGCTATAAATAACGGCTTTCCCGGAACGAACAATAAACTCCGCCCCTGCAGCAGCAACAAGGATCTTCCCTGGTTTGACATCCACGATTTGAATTCCAGCTTCGCTAGAGCTGCTGCCCCCAGAACCTCCAGTAGAAGGTGTGCTTGGCGCAGTCGAACTTCCCCCGCCACCAATCGCCTGTTGGATCGCCTGATCCACATAACTCTTGGTAACTACCGGATCATCCGCAGTACCTGGCGTCGTTCCCGCACCTTCCGCTTGCATACTCAGCAGCGAACCTGCCCAAACACTGCCGCCAACCAATACCACGGCCGTTGCTATTTTCCAACCCGTCTTCATCATGTTCCTCCTCTATGACTCTGTTACAGTCTATGATAGAGGTTTTGGTAGAAAGGAACAAGCCCAAATCCGGAGGGGATTTGGGCTTGTTGTGGTAAGCTACTCTAACGATGCTGTCGTATAGTAGAAACTCTTACTACCCAACTTAACTTTATGACCATCAAACAGGTCATAAACATTAAGTTGGAAGGTTCCTGACCTTTTATTTTCATAAATGATATCATTAATGCTAAAGCTTGCACTTCCTCCGCTAGTTACTCTTAAGTCCGTTTCTGGAGTAAACTCTTTTTCAAATGTATGCCCACTCGAGTCAATTACCTCAAATAAATATTTATGACCATACTCACCTATAGCATAGTCCATGTTCCGTGTTTGAGTATAATCAAACGATAGTTGAACTGAGGAGGAGCCGGTAAGTGAAGCTTTTGCATTTTTGACAGTTAGCTTGTAGGGCAACATATCCATGTTTTCTAAAGTCGTCGAGAGTGTCGGAGAAGTTGTACCTCCGAGTTCCAATGCAGCAGCATTTACATAACCGTTTGGCTCTCCTTTTATTGGTGTCAATTTATTATCAGTAATTCCTTCACCAACGATAAGTTTAATGTCGCTTGTAGAAATCGATTTGGGGATTCTAGCCCATAATGAAACGATACTTTTTTGATCGGGTGCTGCAGAAGTTTCAATTTGACTAGCACTTGCCTTATAACTTTGTCCATTTGAACTTTGATAAGCCCCTGTAAATTGGGACAGATCTATTTGATGATTCTCATTGTTTGTAACTTCTAATTCAGTGTAAATCAGATCAGAAGAGGAACTGCTATAAACCAAAGAACGCAACACTTTCAGTTCCTCTTGACGATCAGGTGTATCGATTTTATAAGGATCACCTTTAGCAACTGATTGCAGTTCAGGTATTGCACCCGCATGCCCGAATTGTACCCATTCAGATGTCGTTGTCTCCCCGATCTTTTCAAGCAAGGATACTTGAAGTTGACTAAAGTCTAGATAACTTGGTACTCTCGATACAACGTAAAGATCCGTTGCCATTCCTGCTCCCAACAAGCCAATACTTTGTGTTGAAATGAGCTTTGTATCATTTGTCATATTTGCAGAGTCCACTTTCAATTGCCCAGCCATTCCGGGCAACAAGATGGTTTTAAATCCTGTATTTCTTATTGTTACCTTTGCGGATACTAAATCTCCATCACTCCAAGGCAATCTTTGAATTGAGGATAAAGTAGCCCCTAAAATGCCATTTTTCGTTTGAACAAACTGCGTTTGACCGATCATATTTGAGCTTGGTTGAACTTCAGGAACCGCAAAGATGCCTACAGGATACGAAAAAGTTTCTTTTGAATCTGCTACAGCAGGCAAGCTCATAAATAATTGAGGCTTAGTTGCACTAACATTTGCGGGAATAGTTACGTTAAGATTCAAGACACGTTCTTCAAGTGGTTGCAAAGTTAAATTATCCATTACTTGCGTTGAAATAGGCAACCGATAACCATCCGAAGTTTGAATTTCGAATTGATATTTAGGAATATTAATAGTAGAACCGCTAGTATTTCTAAAATTCAAGCGTACGGATAGATCATGTTCATCAAAGCTTTGTAATAGTGAAGCACTCGTCAGTTTTACAGCAATTTTCCCAGTACCAAGTGGAATGAATTTTTCAACATTTGTCTCGATAGCAAGCGATTTATTCGTTACATTAGGTAATTGCATTGTCGCAATTGGCAAACTTAACTTTGATGTTTCATCATCTTGAACGATTTGTAGTTCCATATTCGATAATTTCACGCTTTTGGGTATGGAAGTCATCAAATTTAACGTTTTGCTGTCTTGGGGCTGGATTTTATAATCAGTACTAGTAGAATCAACTGACATTGGATAACTCGCACCGGATGCTGCTTTAATTACGAATTTTACTTTAGGATCTTCGAAAATTTTGTACCCGATATTTTTCAAATCAAGGTTCACACTAACGTAATTATAATCCCCCGAGGTATAAGCTGCGACTTGATTAATCATAGTCTTCACGGGCGTATCAAAAACACGTAAAGTTTTGGATTGATCTGCAGGTGTTGAAGTAATGTAGGATGCGGGAACTTTAAACTGCCCTTTCAAGCTTTCATAATTGGCTTGACTGAAATCCCACTTAATTACCTGAAATAAGAGGCTGCTAATCTTAATATTTTTTCCCACTTTTGCTACATACGTTAATGTAGTTGATGAGCCGGCTGACAGCTTCTTTTTCTCCTTATCTTTGGTCATCAATGATGTACTGTACGTGGTGCCACTCGTTGTCTTCACTTTTGACCAATAATCCAATAAATCTAGTGTCTTATTATCACCGTTTTTGACTGTTAGTGTGTAAGTGAGTATACTTTCCTCGTCAAGATTCAAAATATTAACATCAGTCAAGCGCACCGTACTTTTCGCCGAAATCTTTACCGGGTTTAGATTAGCTAAAGTATGTACAACTGGTTTAGTTTGTTGTGTTGTTGTTTTAGTCGTCTTAGTTGTTGTACTTGCGGCGGCCAGAGCTCCATGAGCACCACTTACCAGCAATGTCACACCTAGTGCTGCAGCTGTAACTGAGACTTTTCTCAATTTATTTCCTCCTATGTAGAATAGTTCTATAGCTTATAACGTTTAATAAAGCAGAATGTTTCGTAATTTTACTATATTGTCATATCTCTTGGTTACTAACTCAGCCACGAGAAGGAATTTTCCTAAGTTTAACATAGATTCCTGAAAGATGACTTAAGACTTGATTAATATTTCTATATATTTTTATATATAAAAAAAGCCCCTCATAAGAGGGGCTTTTTTAGGGAATTAGTTGATGTCGTCAACAACGCCGGAGCGCGTGAAGCTAACAGCAGCATTTCCGTTTGCATCTTTGATAACTTTGGAGCTATCGTTACTTGCATTCAACGAGACTGTGATTACAGCATCAAGAGCAAGTGGTGCAGATGTGTCAAAGGTTACACTAATTTCAGTGCCAGCAACTGTGTATGCTACGTTCGATACGTCTACACCAGTTGCAGTAAGATCAATGACATTAGTACCACTTACACCAGCAATACCTTCATTGAAGGAAACGATAGCAGTGTAAGATGTACCCGTACCAGTAAGTCTGAGTTCTTCACCATTAGCCTGATCAACAGATTCCGGTCTAATTTCGTCAACAAGGTTCTCGCTAATTGCAGAATCAACCTTCACACCAAAAGCATCTTGAGTGCTAATAGTTGTACCTGGAGCAGTGTTGATTGTGAAGCTATCTGCTGTTGGATTAGAGGAAAGCTTCTTATCGTTAAGAAGTGCAAATTTCACGATGGTGTTACCACCGTCATAAGTGTAGTTTCCATCAAGAGCCAGGGAATACGTTGCACCTGTTGCAGTAACAACTACAAAGTCGTTTGCATCAACGCTTGTCAATTTACCAGCAAACTTAACAGACAATTTATCAGTAGCAGTTGCTTTAACATCTGCAGCAACTACACCAATTTTGTTGTATTGTGCAACGATGGAGTCACCCACATAACCAGTTCCTTTGTAAGCAAAGTTGCCATCTTGATCAGCAACCAATGTAACACGAAGGATTGGTTGGTTTGCAGCAGGATCAGTGGAAGGTGCAACTACCTTATCAGTGTAAGGCACAGTGATTTTGACAGTTTCCGGTGTCACAAGTTCAACATAAGCATCTGTCGGAAGAGCTTCGTACCCACCAGTAGCAGTACCATTCCAGTCGATGTTATACTTCGCAATATCCAATGCATTACCAGTCCCTTCAGTTGCAACCGGTTTGCTGAATGTTACATAGAAGTATACATCACGTTTGGTGCTAGTTGTAGATTGTACTTCAGCCCAGAACTTATTAACTTGGAACACTGCAGTGTTACCAATTTCAAAAGTTGTGGATACTGGCAGGATAGTATTTGGAACATAAGCGTTGTCTTGCACGCCTGCTACTTCCAAAGTATACGTACCTTCATCCAATTTTCCAGAAAGGGAAATAGTAGCTTCGTTGTTATCAGAGTTAAAAGTAATAGCTCTTACAGGATGGCCGTTCCCGTCCAAACCTTTACCAACAACAACTTTACCATTTTTGTCCTTAACAGTGTAGTTACTTCTGTCTGCACCAGTCTTGTTGTCTGCAGAAGAAACAGCTTCACTGAATTTCACTTTCAATACATGAGTGTTGCCAGTAGCGTCAAGTTCTGAAGTTACACTAGCAACTTCTGGACGAACTGTATCCAGCGTTGGAGTGATTTTAACTTCACGAGTAGCGCTGTTACCGCTGTAGTCTGTAGCACTTTCAATTACGATAGTATTCTCATTCACACTCAGAGCATTAGCTTTAGTGAATGTAACCGTAATTTTGTTGCTAGCTTTATCCAACGATACTGTACCTGTTTTAGAGGATACGCCGTTGTATACTTTGCCTACAGATTTCAGTGGCTCGTTGAATTCAACTTCAACTTTCAGAAGATCTGTAGATTTCGAAGAAACCACAGTTGGAGCTTCAGTGTCAACAGCTACTTCAAAATCGTTGTCAACAGGAACTACTTTCAAGCCAGAGAAGTCTTGAACATTGCTTACTGCAAGCTTGTGAGCACCAGTAGCCAACTCAGTAGTAATGATGACGGTGTTAGGGAATGCATATTCCACAGAACCAGCGATTACTTTACCATCGATTTTGTAGTTAGATGTAGTAATTGCAGTTGCACGATCAACCGGCTCGGAGAATACAACTTTAAATGCTTTTGTTCCAAGGCCTACTACTTCTTTAACTGTAGGAGTAGTAACGTCGATTGGAGTGAATTTAACTTCTTGTTTCAGCGTTCTTGTTTTGTCAGAGCTTCTTACACCATCAACGGTAATTTTGGTTTCCTTTTGGTTATCCATTTTGTTACCGTCAGTGTAGTATTCTTTGTCCAATGTCAAGAGAACGCTTCTTCCATCGGAAGACAATTCTGCAGACTTAATAGTTCTTGTGAATTTGTAGTTTTCCACTTTTTCAGCAGAAGCTTCTTCAACTTCACCGTCGAACTTAACCGTGATTTGTTTCAGGTTGTCTGCAGACACGCTTTCTACTTTCGTAGCAGCTGTTACAACCCAAGTAATCTTAGCTTTAACTTCTTCGCCAGCAGCTGTTTTGAAAGTAACTTCAGTTTCTTTGTTAGCTTCCAATTCTTTTTCCAGCGTCACTTTCACTACTTCGTCGTTGGAGAGCGTGAACTCAACGTTCTTGCTGTCAACTACTTTGTAGGATTTAACTGTTGGAACTTGAGCTGCTTCGTAGATAGCGAAAGCTGCTACAACTGCTTGGGAGCGAGTTGCTTGAGCTTGATAGTTGATGCCGTCAGCCAGGTAACCAGCGTTAACCGCTGCTGCTACATAACCTTTAGCCCAAGCGGATGCTGTGTTGTTAGCGTCAGCAGGAACTTCCAGTTTCAGAGCAGTTACCAGAACTTTAGCCAGTTCTTGTACAGTTACTGCGCCGTTCGGATCGAACAATTTCTTAGCTGCATCTTTACCATTGAGGATGCCAGCTTGTGTAGCAGCTTCAATGTAAGTGCGGCCCCAGTGGTTCGCATAGTTCTTATCGTTGTAAGAAGTAGCGTCAACTGGTTCCAAGCTCAGGGAGTTAACGATGATTTTCGCGAGTTCAGCGCGAGTCAACGTTTTTTCCAAGTGGGACAGGCCGTCTGGGAAGCCAGATACGATACCTGCTTCTTTCAATGTGTTGAATTGTTGCTCTGGAGTCAATTTGGCATCAGCACCGAATGCTACGGAAGCAAACATGGAGAATGCCATTGCTGTAGACAAAGCTACGGACAAAATTTTCTTCATAACCTTTTTTTCTCCTCCTTGATTAACTATCACATGAGAGTTTTCTTTAAATGAATAGCTCGTGTTACTCATTAGCCATTGCACCCCCTTTCCAGAGCTTGAGCAAGTTTCCTATAAATTAGGTCTGCAGCAAAACTGCAGAAACTTGTAACCTCATTCATTTGATAGAATGTAGAAATAGACTAGTTTCCTAATCCTACCTAAACATTATACAATGGGTCCCTAGAGCCGTAAAGCTAATTTTTCTAATAGATAGACAAGTTTCCCTATGAGGAACACCTTGCCATGTCTAATTTGGTCGCCATTGTCAATGCTCTACATCTTAAACGCAGCAGGTTTCAAAAAGTTGCGGGGGTTTTAAAAAAAATTGCGAGATTGTAACTTTTTCTAAGATTCCCCTTAGTTACGCCTTTTTGACTCCCTTGCCGCCTGACGGAAATTAGTATATCATGCCGGAATATGTCAGTCATTAAGCAACTTTTCCCATTTTCACGCTATCTCCATTGTATGTTCGGACACGACAAATAAGACGTCCTAAATGGGACGCCTTATAGGTAATCTCGTACCAATAGGCTTCTGAAGTTATCTTACTCTCATGGCCAATTGGATAATACGAGCCCGCATTTGCGGATCGGTATTCAGTTTCTCATACATTTCATCGATCGCTTGCTTGTTGTCCTTGTATGTCTTCTCATGCGTCATGGTGATATGAGACCACTCGATCAATTCATTCTCAGCTTCGCGCAGCTCGGTGAAAGCATCATGGAAGCCCGTTTCAATAACTAGTCCTTCCATGACTTCCTGGGTTACTTCTTGCAGCTTCGCAGTTTCTTCAATGCGCTTCTCTAAAACTTTGGATCTATCCTCAAATTTGCGCTTTGCTTTCGAATAACCCAACTGCGGTTTAGATAGGATCGGTTTCATCTGTTCAAGTTCACCCTTTTGCGTATTGTCTATTACTCTGCTTATTTTAACGTAAAGCTCATGAAATTACAAAAAGATGTAATTGGAAAAAAAGAAGCGGTCCGGATCGACTCCGGCCGCTTCTTTGGCGAAGATCAATTAGCTAAAGGTCTTCGGGAAGATACTCGTACTCTTCTTCAACAGTTCAACCGCGATTTTCCCGGCTTCCGCCCGGGTCATTTCACTGGTCGGATTAAAGTTATAGGAAGCTTTCTTTGCACCCGGCAGAGTGACCGGGCTTCCGGACATGATTTTGGCCTTCGTTACGGCTTGGACAGCAGGCAGAGCGTAGTAATCGATTCTACCTGCATCCAAGAACGATTTGGCCATGCTATCCTTCAGCTTCTGATCGTTCAGAGCCAGCTTCAACTTGAGCGCTCTGGCAATCATGACCGCAGCATCCTGACGCGTAATCGTCATGTTCGGGGAGAAGAAACCTTCCGTCCGGCCTGTAATAATACCAGCTCTCGCAGCGGTCTCCAAATGTCTGTAATCCCAGGTCGTTGTTTTCGCGCCATAAGGAACATCGAAGAACGTTTGCTTCTGATCGTCTGGTACCAACGGCAAGCTCAACCCCTTAACAAGCAAGGTGGCGAATTCACCACGCGTGGTCAGGTCGTCGGCGCCGAATGCGTCAGAACGAAGGTATTCCATGATCCCTTTTGAATACAAACCGTTCAGAATGTTGCGCGCCCACGGATGGTTCGTAATGTCGGTAAAGCTTCGGTTCAGTTTATAAACCGCGTAGTACCCAAATTCATCGAAAGGAACCGAAACCGTATGGGATTTCGTATCGACTTCGCCAGGAACTCTCGTCCATCTTCCGACACCGTCAACCTCCGTATATTTGAATACCGTGACCAGTGTGCCTGCATCATCTACGACATTGCTGTCATAAGTCAGTTCCAGTGTCCCGCGCTGCGAAGGGACGACTTTCCGTTCCGGTTCGAATTTCGTGAAGAACCCTTCGACCGAGTAGGGTGCTAAGCCGTTCGTAGCTGACTTATAACCCGTGGTGCCTTTATCGCCTAATTCGCCTACGCCGCCGCTGATCCAATAAATATTCGAGATCCGCGTGAAGTTAAAAGTATCGACGGTCGACGTAAAATTGCTCTTTAGCGAATCCAACAAGTTATTGTTGCCGTTGATTTCGGTGTTGTTATTGAAATAAATGCCGTAATCATTCCTACGTTCAACGACCCCGTCTTTCGGATCCGCGATACCAAACAACAGCTTCGTATCCGGATAGAACTTGGCGACAGTATTTCCGGCCGCCGTAGCCGATCTCATAATCGTTCCTTTAGGGAAGGACAACTCTAATTGTTTATTAAATACGGAATATTTCGTTGCCGTCTTTTCAGCCATGAATTGCGTATCGGTAGTAACCTGGCTGGTGTAGTAGACATTGATGCTATCATCGATCGTATCGTTGCCCCGAACGATCTGGATTTTAATCGTGTTCGATTTGTCCGGCTTCAAACCAACATAATCGTAAACAAAACGATTTTGTTTATCCGGTTCAGTGCGGCGCGTGGCCTCTTCCTTACCGATGATGACCTTCGTTGCGCCTTCGGCTTCGATATCGAAGCGAACGAAGTTCTTGTTCACCACATACTGGTCGCCAACAGTAGGTTGAGGTGCCAACAGGCGATATGGCGCCGCTTCACGAGTCACTTCTACCCGCTGATTTGTGCGGGCACCTGTTTCGTTAATCAGCTCCAGGTTGTACACATGCGTGCCCGTCGTATCTTTTTCAAATTGGAAGTCGCCTAAATAAGTTACATTCCCGCTGGCATCCGTCTGAACGTTGTTCATGATCCGAAGCAAGAAATCGTTGCTGTTCCCGACAACTTCATAGTAGTACTTCTTCGTATCGGCAGGATAATAACCGTTCGTCGCAGTAAATTTAAGTGGGCTTTTCGGTACTTCAAGCGAAAAGATCGATTGCGAACCCAGATACAAATTCACTTTGCTTGCGCCGCTGCCGCGAATCACCATATCGTAACTCAGTTCACTGGTAGTATACGTCCCATTATCCTTCGGCGTAAATTCAGTAGGAATCTGCGTAATTTTCCCCACCACTTCTTCAACAGCATCCTTCACGGTCGTGCTAGTCGGAAGAAGGAAGTCGTCCTGCGCCGGGAACGGAGCCCGGATATCGCCGGTTACGGATGTTTGAGGAACTTTGCCCGGATGGAATTGCGTGATCGTCGCTACATTCTCGTCGACAATATAAATGCGCAACTTCTTGGACACCGGAACCCGGTTGCCGGCGGCATCGATATACTGCCCTCTAAACTCGATGGTATTCTCACCAGCAACGAGCGGACCGCTCGCCGATATATACAATGACAAATCAAATTTAGGGAATTCCGCTTTCCCCAGTACGCCTTTTTGGACTAATGTCGTATCCTTACCGAAGTTGGCTTGTTCGGCCGTGGTTAGCTTACCCACATTAATCCCGTTCACGAAATACTCAGGGTTCAGAGTAGTGATTTCAGCGTCCGATGACGCCTTGAACCCGAAGTATTCCCCGGAAACCACAAAATCCGTTTTCCCGGTCCCAGAGTTTTTCGAATTGAAGTAATACGTTTGACCATCCACCAGATTGTCTACCAATATCCCGCTAACTGAGGAATAGGAGATCGTGGCGTCAAAAGGATTCGACTTACCCGTGTACTCGAAACGTACCGTTTGACTTCCTGTTGCGAAGCCGGTGACTTGATAAATAAATGTATTCGCAACGGCAGTTCCACCCAAGGTTGCTTGGACCCCAGGAGTCGAGATCGTCAAGTTTTTAGTCCCAAGCGGCAAGTATTTCCCTGTCAACGCATCCGTAGTGGCGATACCGCCATCCGTTTCAACCAAAATATAAAAGTCGCCTTTATCTACAGTCCCCAATGGAAGCTGGGTTCGATTGTCGAGCTTGCCTGCATCGCCAGCCACATAATCCGGCAGATACTTTATGCTCTTAATCGTTGTTTTGTCGGAAACCCGGTAGACTGGTGTATAAGACGTGCTAAACGCCCACTTCGTGACCGGAGGCGTATCCGTCGTAACCGACTTTCCGTATTTCACATCAATCTTCGGTGCCTGAGTAGCTTTCGTAGTAGTTCCGTCGGCTTCTTTCTGGGTCGGTACTCCAGTGATCTGGAACGTAACGAGCCGGTAGACCGGACCCGTAGAATCTTCGATAATTACTTCTTCGGCCGTTCCGGTCGGAATCACGAAGTTTCCTGCGGTATCGTATAAGTTTGGAGCCAGCATTTTAATGTTGGCCGCGGCAACAACCGTATCATCCACGGACACTTCATAATCGTCTTTAAATTCCTTATTGCCTGCACTGAATGGAACCATCACTTGCACGATAATATCATTGTCAACTGTCCCGCCGCGCAAGCTCGGGATGGTTTTCAAAAGGTCATATGCCTTCGAGCTATTATTCTTGTCCACGACATGGAGATCGATGAACGGATTGGTATCCGTAAAGTAATATACGTCACGGGCGATTTCAATCGAGTCGGAACCGTTCGTGAATTTGATTGTCAGTTTATTCAACCCGGGTGATAGTTTCAAGGCCGGAGTGGATAACTGATTGTTATAAATGTCCGTCGACAATTCCTTCCCGTCGATCGTTACAGTCGCTTTTGTTGTATTGAAGACTTGCCCCACCAAGGAAATCTGAGGGCTTTTCACGACAACGCGCGTCCCTTCATTCAAGCTGATATCCGAAAGGAAGCCGCTACCCGAGATTGCCAAATTCGAGTAATAAGGAATTTTATCATACAAGACGAAGAAGGTCTCGGAGCCTTCCACGTTACCAAACGTTCCTTTGAAGGTAATCCGGTTCAACCCGGGGAACAAGGTCAGGTTGGAAGCGATAAACCGATTCTCGTTAGCCGGGTCCTTCGCGACGATCCCTGGAGCTGTATGGACCTTGTCAACGACCCAAGTGGCTTTTGCGTTGTCCCAGGCCAACAGATCTACCTGAGCATTAAGGGTGTCGCCAGAAACCTTGGAGTATGCGCCCGAAACCGTTATGGTTGGACTATTCGTCACCTTAACCTTCGTTCTCAAGTTTGCATCATTGCCAATGGCATTCAATTCGTAGTTCGCCGTTTTCAGGATATCCCGATCATCCGGCGCAAAATAAGTTGTTGCTGCATAAGCCGTGGAAGTCAGCCCCACTGGAATCAGCGTAACAATCAAAGACAGCAAAGCCAGCCATAGAAACGGCTTCCTAAAACGTTGCATGGATTTAATCTCTCCTTTGTCGTGTAGTGTGTGTTGATGTCCCCGTCAAAGATCGGCAGGGACTGCCCAAAAGCGTCACTTACATATGTTATCGGTCGAAAAGTGGAAGAATTTTAGGAAAACATGAAGAAGAATCCAATGAAAATCGCGGGACGAGAAAAAACCTCGGCGTTTTCGACGGGGGTAAGCGGATTGATATTCCTCTCTGGGTGTGTAACGGACTCCAATGACCTTAATCGCCGATTTCCCGGACATTTCCCGTTCTAACGGACTACAGAGACCTTATTCGGCTCTTTCTAACGCGCAAACACCGTACTTGACCGGAATAAGGTCTCCTCGGTCCGTTAGAATTCAAACCCAAGCTTTTCCGTGCAATTAACGGCTCTGGTGTCCGTTACGTCAGATCCCCCACGGTAGGCGGCAGGCGTGCATGCAAAAAAAACAACCCCTGCGGCTTCACCAAGCCAATCAGGGGTTGTCCACTCATCAAGTCAAGAAATGCATAATCATCCTGCATTTAGGGATGCTATAATTTCGTACTGTTGCTTACTTGTTGCTATTACTTCGTGCCGCGTTCAGCACCAGCCTTCATGCGCAAGCGGGCGAGGAAGTCGAGCACAGGGCGTTTGGTCTTGCCGATCAGGCCAATGACCTCGGCGCCGATTTGCAGGAAGAAGACCATGACGCAGATGACCACGAACGTCACCCAGTTGGCGTTGTACATCGCGGCCGACGATTGGATGACGGCCAGCACGCCAAAGAAGGCGGCGATGCCGTAAATGATCAGCACCGTCTGGCGGTGGCTGAATCCAAGCTCGCGAAGGCAATGGTGCAAGTGACCCTTGTCCGGCGAGAAGATCGGCTTCTTCTGCATCCAGCGCCGGACGATGGCGAACATCGTGTCCGAGAGCGGCACGCCGATCAGAATTAGCGGCGTCAGGAACGACACGATCGCGATCTGCTTAAAGCCGAGCAGCGACAACAGCGCTAAGCTGAAGCCCAGGAACAGGGCGCCCGAGTCGCCCATGAAGATTTTGGCCGGGTGGAAATTGAAGTACAAGAATCCGATAATGCTGCCCAGGAGCAACAAGCAGAGCAGCGCCACCATCACGTTACCCATCAGGAACGACATCACGGCGATCGTACCGATAGCAATAGCGGAAACCCCTGCAGCCAGTCCGTCCAAGCCGTCGATCAGGTTAATGGCGTTCGTTACGCCAACGATCCACAGGATGGTAAACGGAATCGCCACCCAGGTCTCCACTGCGGCATACGTGTGGAACGGAATATTGGCGAATTCAATACGTATATCGAACACGAACACGACCACGCAGGCCGTTGCGATTTGAATGACAAATTTAAGTTTGGCCGGTAAATCGAAGCGATCGTCGAAAGCTCCCAGCAGCACGGTGATGGTTCCGCCAACCAGGAAAGCTTTGATGAAGTTCACCTCGCGTACCGAAAATACGTCCGGAAGGAACGGGAGAAGCAGAAAAAACGTGATGACAAAAGATAAGAAAATCCCTAAACCACCGAGTCTCGGCATAATTCGTGTATGCACTTTGCGCGCATTGGGTACGTCCACAGCACCGACCTTAATTGCAAACTTCTTAACGAGCGGCGTTAGGCCCAAAGCCAAGCCAAGTGAAACGATGAACCCGATGATATAAATCATCAACATTACATTTCGACCTCCAATTGTTCTGCACCGGAATGATTATACTCCGAATGAGGAGAAACACCAACCCCGTATTTGTGCAAAAAACCGCAGTTATTCATGGAAATCGAGACATTTAGCCCATTTTCGTAAGGTTTTCTTTCTCCCGCAGCACGCGCACGGCGAATTTCGGCAGCGCAAGCATTCTGCGGAAGCGGGTAGGTTCCTTTAGCAACCGGTACAGCCACTCCAGTCGAAGCTTCCGGAACGCCATGGGAGCTCTTTTGGTGCGTCCGGAAATGACGTCAAAGCTGCCGCCGACCCCCATCATGACAGGGACGCGCAAGACGTCTTTGTATTTCGCGATCCAAGGCTCCTGCGTGTCCGCCCCCCGGGCGACAAACAGCAGATCGGGCGCAGCTTTGACGATCTCATCGATGACCTCCTGGTCTTGATCGGGTCCAAAATAACCGTCGCGGTATCCCGCAATCGTCGTACCGGGATATTGTAGCGCCAACCGGCGGGCAGTTTCCTTCACAACGTCCGGCGCTGAGCCAAGCAAGTACACCTTCCAGCCCCGGCGTTCCCCTTGCTTCATTAATTCAAGCAGCAGCTCGTACCCCGGCACGCGTTCCGCAACCGGATCGCCGCCTTTTTGCGCGGCCCAGACCAGGCCTGTTCCGTCCGCTACGATCAATTCAGCGGTTTGCATCATCGCTTTGTATTCCGGGTTCTCGATGGCCGCCATCATCATGATCGGGTTCGCCGTTATCACATGATGCGGCGCCTTGTCCGCAACCGCATTCGTTAAATGAGCGACTGTGTCTTTCATTCCCCATTTGCAGACGGGTACGCCAAATACCGAAACCGTCGGGATACCTTCCTTGATCTTGGTCATCACCTGTTCACCCATCACTTTCGTAAAAATTCAACGATCCGCCGCGCGGGCACCCGTGCTTCCCGCTTCAAGTCCGCGATTTGCGCGGCGTGGCTCTTGCGCCATGTCCCGACTTCCTGCAGGAGGCGCTCCCCTTCCGCGGCCAGAATCCGCGGATCCAGCTCCTCCGTGGTCCCGACCGGGACGCTTCCGATACGACCCAGGAAATGGTCGATCTTCGGGTCATACGAGACGCCGAGCAGCGGGACGTTCTGCGAGGCGGCGTAGATCAAGCTGTGCAGCCGCATGCCGACCAGCAGGCTGCACCGGCTCACTTCCCGCAGCATATCCTGCGGGTGCTCCGTCTCTGACGCGATGCTCACGGTACAGCCGCGTTCCGCCACATTTCCCAGCCGTTCCATCACGAAGCGCGAAGCTTCGTCGTCACCGGGGAAATGAAAAGGCAGGAACCGGATATGCACCGGTTTGCGGCGGCAGAGCAACGAGAGCCCCTCGGCCAGCTGCGTCAGCTCGGTTCGCGATTCGTTCCAGAAGCGAACCGACACGCCAACCACCGGCAGCTCCGAGGCGGACTCGCCCGAAACGCCGCCGTTCCCCTCCGGCGCAGCGACATGCTCCCACAACGCCAATCCCATGACAGGGTCAGGCACGACCTGAACGGCGTCCTTGCCGCGAAGTCCCATGTCCCGCAGCAAACTCGCCGATTCCGCATCGCGCACGGAAATATAGTGGCAGCGCCGGAACACTGAAGCGATCAGCGGCCGGAACAGCTTGCGGTTCACCGGTCCGATGCCTTGGGCGTAGACGAAAGTTGGCTTACCGAACCATTGCGCCAGCTTGATTACACCCAGATAATACGGGATCGACTTCATTCCCGTGGCATCCTGCAGCAGGCTGCCGCCTCCGCTGATCAAACCGTCGCTGCTCTTTATAGCCTTCCTTACCTCGCCAAGTTTCATCCGGTGAACGGATTCCACGCCGTACGTCCGACTCGTCCATTCCGGATCCATCGACAACACGATGGGCTTAATATCCACGCCCGTGGTTAGCCCTTCCTCTTCAAGCGCCAGCAAGATGGATTGAAGTACCGCCTCGTCCCCGCTGTTGCGAAATCCATAATACCCCGACAGGACTAAAGTTTTAGTAGTCGTGGCGACCATTTATCCCAGCACCTTTCAATGATTTGCCAAATCAGAACGGCGATCAGACCGATCACCAGTCCCAGTCCCAAGCCGAGTACATCGCGAATCAGAGAAAGCACTGCCGGAGTGTGAATATGCGCAAACGTGTCGACCATCGACAGCTGGCCCATCACCGCAATAATCATCGCGAACATCGCCCAACGATAGCGGAAGGCCGCGAACAAACCTACAATAAACAAAGGATGCGCCAGCAAAAATTCCTTATTCCGCGGCCGCACGCCAAAGGCGTTCTCCAGGAAGGAGCGGAAGGCCGCCTCGCCCGGCAGCAGCGTTCCCGCATTGCCGGTCCGGGATAAATAATACAAAGCCGCAATCCCAAGCACCGCAGCAACGGCTACCCATAATACCGTAATCGGCATGCTCAGCCATTTCCGCAATTCCTCCCAGACCGAGTTCCCCCGATACAGGAACACGTAGATCGCGATCAGCAAAATCGGTCCCAGATGCAGCAAACTTACGCCGCGGAACTGATTCAGCACCAAACTGTACGTAATGTTGTTCAGCAGGGCGATGACGAATGGTACGGCGGTCAGCGATAGTAATGACGTTTTAATAAACAACACGATCGTATGCGTCAACCGGCGTCCGCCAGGCAGCAGGGTGGAATGCTTCTCTTGCAGTTCCTGCACCTTGCGAATGGCCAGGATCATGGCGATCGTCGGAGCACTGATGGCGACGAACAGAGCCAGTGCCTGCTCCATTAATACCGGCTTCAGCACGTAAAGTCCGGCCGAGCCGATCAATCCGAGCACAAAAGCCGCTAGCGTGAGCGATGGCAAGAAGATGGAAATCAGCAGCGCTACAAACGCTACGCCTCCGAGAACGACCAACGCTTTGAGGTATTTTTGCCAGCTTGCGTCATGAATCGAAAAGGCTTCTGCCTGTCCCAACTCGAACCCATTGTTTTCGATCCGCTCAATGGCCTTACCAGGAGCTTGCAGCGAACCGATCAAATTGTCGATTGGATTCGTAATCGCAGCTTTTGCCAAGTCCTTAGAAGCGGATGCGTTGAGATACACCATCCGGATATTCCGGTCTTTGGTAGCGAGCACGAACCGGTCGGCCAGCGTCGCCTTTTCCTGGGTCGCTTCCGTATCGGCTAAAGAGTGCAGGCGCACCACATTATAGTCGATCAAATAGGCCAGCTTGTTGAAGCCTTTTTGCGGGGCCTTCAGGTTTTCGATGGCCGCGATACCAATGCCGTGTTTCTTCAGCGAATCGGCAAATCCCTGCAGGCTGTTTTTCGACTCGTTATCCGTATAGCCTTTAACGGCTTCCCCATCGAACAAAATGCGGGTGACCCCGTTCTCGGCGAAAAGGGCCAGCTCCTGATCCATCTCTTCCTGATCATAAGGGATATTGTCAGATAGCCGCGGTAGAATCGTAAAGCCCTTCTCCCGCAGCATAGCGAACGCGATGGGATCCAGCGGCAACGGCTTTATGACCGCTTCCTCCATCCCCATGCCGATCACGAGACCTCCTTGATCCTGATACTGCCAGTTCGCCACCGGCACGTCCAGTTTGCGGAACGCCGCTTCGATCATCGGCTTCAACTGCGCTTCGTTCTCCGCATTGGTAAAAGCCAGGTACGTGTAATTCCCGTTCTCCGTAATGACGGCCCCGTTCAGCTTCGCAGCCTCCACGGAACTAAACACCATAATTCGACGCGTCTTCGACAATTCGTCGAGCGTGCTTTCAAACATCGCCATCGTGCCTACGCCGGCTTCCTTCAACCGGTCCAGCTGTTCGTCCAGATACGCCTGCGGATCCGCCTGATACGAAGCGATATCCACCAAACCTCGATAATTAAAGACGAACTCCACCTTATTCGCGGACGATTCCGTTTGAACCCGCTGTGCGATCACCGGCACGGATGCCAGGATTCCGACTATCACCAAAACCCACAACCATTTGCGGGAAGCGTTATTCCACCGCTGCCAACTTCGAATCACTAAGGTACCTCCTCAAAAATGCATCAATCCACATCTGTTATTTGTTTCCCCAAACTTAAAAAATCCGTTTACTTATCGACGCGAGCCAGCACATCGTCCTGAATCCGATTCAATCGAGACTTGGCGTCTTCCGTAGAAGTCCCGCACACGCCAAAGTAGAATTTGATCTTCGGCTCCGTACCCGATGGACGCAGACAGAACCACGAACCATCCTCCAGCAAGAACTTCAGAACGTTTTCCTTCGGCAAACCGTCAAGTCCAAGCGAGTAGTCAAGCACTTCGGATACGCGTACGCCTCCGACTTCTTGCGGCGAATTGCTGCGGAACGCTTCCATCAGCGCGCCGATTTGAGCCAAACCATCTTTCCCTTTTAACGTCCGGGATGCCAACGCTTCGCGGTAGTAGCCGAATTGCCCGTACAGCTCTTCCAATACGTCGATCAACGTCTTGCCTTGGCGTTTATAATAAGCAGCCGCTTCACAGATCAGCGTGGAAGCCACGACGGCATCCTTGTCTCGCGCATAGTTACCCGCCAGATATCCGTAGCTTTCCTCATAACCGAACAAATAAGTAAATTTGCCGGAGGCTTCAAACTCATTCATCTTCTCGCCGATATATTTGAAGCCGGTCAGCGTGTTAAACACCGTAGCTCCGTAATGACGGGCAATGGCGGCGCCGAATTCACTGGTTACGATCGTCTTGACGACCGCGCCGTTGGTCGGTAGCGCTCCTCTCTCCTTCAATTGGCTTAATACATAATGGACGAGTAAGGAGCCCGATTGGTTACCCGTAAGGATTTCATATTCACCATCTCGCGTCCGCACGACCGCACCCATCCGGTCTGCATCGGGGTCCGTGCCGATTAGCAAATCAGCGCCCACTTGCTTGCCCAGCTCGATTGCCATCGTAAAGGCTTCCCGTTCTTCCGGGTTCGGAGACTTCACCGTTGGAAAATCGCCATCCGGCAATTCCTGCTCCTTCACGATGTGTACTTGCGTAAACCCGATCTTCGCCAATGCGCTGCGAACGGGAAGATTTCCTGTTCCGTGCAGCGGAGTGAAGACGACCACGAGGTCCTTAGCCGCACCGGATGCCATTAGTTCGCGGTTAACGCTGGTGTTCGCCACCGTCTCCGCAAACGCCTCATCTTCGGCGGCCCCCAGCCATACGAGCAGCCCCTTCGCTTCCGCTTCCTCGCGGCTTAACCGCTTGACCTGTGCAAAAGAGGCGATATCTTGAATCCGGGCAATGACCTGTTCCGCTTCATGCGGTACCAGCTGTCCACCCGTCGAGTTATATACTTTGTAGCCGTTGTACTCCGGCGGATTGTGACTCGCCGTAACGACGATGCCCCCGGTAGCCTTCTGCGAACGCACGGAGTACGACAACTGTGGCGTTGGGCGAAGCGAAGGGAACAGCTTTGCGACAATCCCGTTGCCGGCCAGCACCAAAGCCGCCTCAAGCGCAAACTCCGGCGAGAAGTGACGGCAATCATGCGCAATTACGACCGAAGGCGCCCCCGATTGGCCGGCATGCGCTTCCAGAATATATTCGGCAAAGCCCTGCGAAGCACGGCCTACCGTATAAAGGTTCATGCGGTTGCTCCCGGCGCCGATCACGCCACGCAAACCGCCCGTACCGAACTCCAAATCCCGATAGAATCGGTCTTCGAGTTCGGCCGGGTTATTTTCCAAATCGCGTAACTCTTGTTTGGTCGCTTCATCAATCGATGGGTCTTGCAGCCAACCTTCCAGCTTCTCTCGTACAGCCATGCTGATTTCAGTCATTGGTTGTTTCTCCTCCTCAGTATTCTCTTTAGCCCATTTAGGACAAGGCGAACATGATATCTCCCTCAGCGACAATCTTATCGTCCACCTTGGCGATGGCATGGCCTTTGCCGATCGAACCCTTCATGCGGGTAATTTCGACCTCCAGACGCAGCGTATCCCCCGGAACCACTTGGCCGCGGAAGCGGAATTCATCCAAACCCGCCAAGAAGCCGATTTTGCCGCGATTCGCCTCCACATGTAACATCGCCACAGCCCCAACCTGCGCCAACGCTTCAGTAATCAGTACGCCAGGCATGACGGGATATCCGGGAAAATGTCCGGTAAAGAAAGGCTCATTGATCGTCACGTTCTTGATGCCGACAGCCCGTTTGCCTTCCTCGAGCTCGATAATGCGGTCCACCAGCAAGAACGGAGGACGGTGTGGAAGAATCTCCTGGATTTCATTCGTGTTTAACATATGTAATCTCCTTTCGATTTAGCGCATAGGTTCCGATCCTGCACGGTTCACTTCAAGCTGAATAAAAACGCAGGCTTCCGGTCACACTGTAGTTATCCTTCGCCTCTGCAGAAGCGAAGGTTAAGATAAGGGGCTTATCCGCAAATGACCTCTCGGTCGCTTACGGATAAAGCCCTTTTGACTTGCTATTGCCGTAGAGTCCCCCATCATTATACATTTTTCGCATACAAAAAGAAAACTCCCGTCAGCCGAGAGTTTGTGGACATTTCTGTTAAATTCGTTCTGTTTCTTCTATTATATATGCGTCATTTACGAAGCAAACACCAAATCGAAAACATGCTGCCACGTCGACCAGCTCCAGATATCCGAAGCATCCTGCTTGCCGAAAACGACGTAACCTACGACGGTACCTGCCGCCAGAGCTACAACGAGAACGAGCAACACGAGCACAATACGCAGGATTACGATCCAGGCGGGCCGTTTGGCAACCGGTTGATTGTCTTCAGTCATGAAGCTTCCCACCTATCCGCGCAAGTTGTTGGCCAAGCCCATCATCGTTTCGCCGGAGGTCAGCGCACGAGCCGTCAATTGATAGGCCCGCTGCACCTGGAGCATTTCCGCCATTACATCGGTCAAATCCACGTTGGAAGCCTCGAGCGCCCCTTGGCGAAGGCTTGCCCGCTGATCCTGCGGTAGGCTCATCGTATCGACCATAGCCTGAGCCGGATCAACACCCGCTGCCAGGACAAACAAGTTGCCATCTTTCTGGACCAACACCTCCGGCCGTTCAGCCGTCAGCAAAGCGATTCGTCCTACTTCGGTCGTTCCTTCCCCGTTCGTGGCAAGGAGATTTCCCTCCGCATCCACACTAATCTTTGCATCGGATGGGAACGTGATCGGATCCCCATCGGCGTTCAAAACAACATAACCTTGCTTATTCACCAAAAAAGCGGCGCCGGCATCGGCCGGATCCGGCTGAACGTGAAAATCCCCGCCCCGGGTATAAGCCACAACGCCATCCGGCGTCAATACGCTGAACATCGCGTTCCCTTCAATCGCCAAATCCGTCGGATTTCCGGTCTCTTTAATGGAGCCTTGAGTATAATTCACCGTCACCTGCGACATTCTCGAACCAAAGCCGAGAGTGAAGCCGGACGGCGTGGCGCGGCCGGGCAAATTCAGATCGGAAGTCTGCTGTTGTACCCGGGTCAACGTATCTTCGAAGTTAGCTTGCTTCTGTTTGTACCCTGCCGTATCCACATTCGCGATGTTGTCGGCAAGCAAGTCCAGACGTTGCTGAATCCCGCTCATCGAAACCATCGCGCTGATGATGGTATTATTCATGCCGCACCTCCTGTTATAGCCATTCGCTTACCTTACACGCGGCCGACTTCGTTCACCGCTTTATCTAAACTGCGATCGTAATATTGGATCATTTTTTGATTGGATTCATAAGCCCGCTGGGCTGCCATCAAATCCACCATCGATTGAGCAGTATCCACATTGGATACCTCCAGGTAGCCTTGGCGTACCCCTGCCACATCCGTACCCTGAACCAGTTCGCGCACGCCCGCCGCCTCTTCGTCAGCGACGCGGTAGACTCCGTTGCCTTCCCGAACCAGTTGATAAGGTTGTTCGACCACCGTAAGTCCCAGAGCACCCAGATTCACTGGGGCACCGGTATTGTCGAGCGCCGTCAAATTCCCGGCTTCATCGCTGGTCAGCGTATCCACGGATAAACCGGGGTTGAGGATGATCGGATTGCCCGCATTATCCAGTACCCGATAACCGCTGGATGTTCGGAGTTCCCCCGCCGTATTCACGGAGAAGCTGCCGTCCCGGGTATAACGCACATTGCCTTCGTTATCCTCTACGGCAAAGAAAGCCTGAGGCTGATAAATCACCTCGCCGTCCTCCGTGACGAATTTACCTGAAGCATCAAAAGCATAAGGTTGGCCCGTTGCCGGGTCGGTTAGGCTCAGCTGCGAGATCAAGGCAAAATCGGTCCCATTCCCGGTTTCCTTCAAATCCCCTTGCGTAAACGCCGGCATACTCTCTTCTGCAAACACCCCGGTTACCAACTTCCCGATACGCGAAGTGGCTCCCGACTGCTTGTCCCCCATCAGGGAAATTAACATTTCAGGAAAAGAGTGCGCCACCGTATTCACCGATTTGTAGCCCGGTGTATTGAGATTGGCGATATTCTGCGTGACCGTATCATGCCGCCGCTGCTCGGCGATCATGCCGGACGCCGCGGTATAGAGACCTCTTAGCATGGCCTTACCTCCAAACGCTATATATTCAACGCCCTAACTCACCGGGCAACACATTCCTTCTTATTATATCGGACGATTAGAACTTTCTTCTTAGCACCTTGTCCAAATTGTCGAGCATGATGCCCGTTCCCTTCACCACGCAGTGCATTGGATCTTCCGCGATCAGCACCGGTACGCGAAGCTCTTCGGCGAGAAGCTCGTCCAGTCCGTTCAGCAGAGCGCCTCCCCCGGTCAAAATCACGCCGCGATCGATAATGTCGGCGGACAATTCCGGCGGAGTGCGCTCCAGCACCGATTTGGCGGTGGCGACGATGGAGGATACCGGATCGGCCAAGGCCTCTTGAATTTCGTTTGCCGTAATCGTCACGGTCAGTGGCAGCCCGGACACCATATCCCGGCCCCGGATATCCATCTCGGCTATCCGTCCGTTCGGGTACACCGTTCCG
Source organism: Paenibacillus sp. FSL R7-0216 (assembly GCF_037969915.1). Classification (NCBI taxonomy): domain Bacteria; kingdom Bacillati; phylum Bacillota; class Bacilli; order Caryophanales; family Paenibacillaceae; genus Paenibacillus; species Paenibacillus sp. FSL R7-0216. The sequence continues at coordinate 4,642,440 of NZ_CP150222.1, forward strand.
ATCCCGATCTTGATATCTTCCGCGGTCCGTTCGCCAATCAATAGCTTGTACTTCGTTTTAATGTATTTAATAATGGCAGCATCAAACTTGTCCCCCGCGACTTTAAGCGACGAAGCCGTGACGATGTCCCCCATGGAGAGCACCGCCACATCCGTCGTTCCGCCGCCGATGTCGACAACCATGTTGCCGCTCGGTTCGAAAATATCCATGCCGGCTCCGATTGCGGCCGCTTTCGGTTCTTCTTCCAGATACACTTCTTTGGCGCCGCTGTGTTCGGCGGCTTCGCGAATCGATTTCTGCTCCACCGAGGTAATGTTCGTCGGCGCGCAGATCAGAATTCTCGGGTGGCTGTACCAGCTTCTGCCGCCCACCCGATCAATGAAGTATTTCAACATCGTTTCCGTAATTTCAAAATCGGCAATGACTCCGTCCTTCAGGGGACGAATTGCAGTGATATTTCCGGGCGTCCGGCCCACCATCCGTCTTGCTTCTTCACCGACGGCCAGCACCCGTCTTCCGTCGCTGTCAATCGCGACAACGGAAGGTTCGTCAAGAACGACTCCCTTTCCTTTTACATGAATCAGCACATTGGCCGTGCCTAAATCAATCCCAATATCCTTGCCCATCATTCGATCCCCCAAAGCGTATTTTTTAATCACGGAAATTTGATGATCGACATAAGTCGCATAAATATCGCATCTTATACCATATTTAAAAATACCATACTTTAGGGGAATGATACAATGATAATCGTTCGACGGGTGAACTAAATAATTACCCATTAATTGACCGAGCTAATCACCTCGCGTTTGGATTGACCTTTTTTCTTATACTTGATCTTTGTCGCTTCCCCGCCGCGCAGGTGTCTGATCGATTTGTGATATTCGAGAATGTGCTTAACCTGATCCGCCAAATCCGGATTGATCTCCGGCAGACGTTCCGTTAAATCCTTGTGCACCGTGCTTTTGGAAACGCCGAATTCCTTGGCGATGGTTCGAACGGTGTGCCGTGTCTCCACGATGCACCGCCCAATCTTTATCGTCCGTTCCTTGATGTAATCGTGCACGCTCCCGCCTCCCTCAACTCGAGATAGTTTGGTACATTATATGAGGGGCGGGCCTAGATATTCTTTGTTTCCAAGCCTGACAAGCCTGGGCGAGGCCATTTATTTTACCTTCGGTCACCTCGAGGGAAGGTGCAGCAGGGCGGGACAAGCTCAAATCTGTTGCGTGAACGACGGAGGTTGGAAGGGAACTCGGGAGGGAGTGGCGGATTCACATGAGGCATGCCCGGGTAGTCCGTTGTAGATTGGACAAGTTCGCAAAATGGTGAAATAGAGTTATTTATTCACCTTATTACACCGCTTTTGAGTTACTCTCGTGAAATAACGTTATTCGATCACCTTATTTCGCTCGTTAGTGTAGATATGAGCATAATTTTGAGGAATAACGTTAAAAAGTTACCCTATTCCCATGTTCATCTTGAGTTTCCGCGAAATAAGATGATTTAATAACGCTATTACCCCACCAACAGAAAAAAACGGAGAGCTCTTCGCTCTCCGCTTGTCTGCTGCAGCTATCCGGATGTCCGGATCGGCTTGCAGTCCCATAAGTTGGATGGATGGGTTACCGTTAGTTTTTCGGAAGTACGGTTGCCGGGTTGACCAGCTCGCCGTTTTCGTAAATCGTGAAATGGACATGGTTGTCGAGGTCCTTCTCCATTTCGTTACGGCCGGCGCTGCCGATCGTGTCGCCTTGCTTCACTTCGGCATCCTTCTTCACTTTCACTTCGCCCAAGCTTTCGTACACGGTCTTCAGGTTGTTGGCGTGGGTAATTTCCACGACATACCCGAGCAGCGGCACTTCTTCAACCCGCGTCACTTTCCCGCTCATGGCGGCCGTTACCTCGAATGGCTTGCGGTCCTCACGAGCCAAGTCGATTCCGGTGTTCGGCGTAAACGTGTCGTTGTACTGTACCAGGGCGGCCTGATGTTCCTCGGCTGAACCCTCTTTCTCATAGAACGGCTTCACGACGGCCACATCGGCGACATTCGCCACCGGCCAAGTGAGATCTTCGGAGGAGGCGATGACTTCGGTCGCTTCTTCCCCTTTCGTTCCCTCCTCGGTTGCGGCTTCCTCTTCGCCGGACAAGTTTACAGTGTCGGTCACGCTGGCGGGGGTCGAGTCCAAAGGCTTGTTGCTCGCATCCTGGTAGACCCACACTAAGGTTAGTATAATTGCCGCTGCCGCCACATACGCTGCCGGGTAAACCCATCTCTTCGACAATAGTCTCTTCCACGCGGATACCGGTTTGACCGGCTCTCCCAATCCAATTTTAGGAGATTCCTCGTGTCCTGTTTTTTTCTGGTTTTCATTCATTTGCTCATCACCTCAGTAACCAGTGTTACCGGGGCGAACTCTTTTATACTTCGGCTCTATACTTTTTTTTCAGAAAAAGAGAATGGCCGTTTTACATGCGTTTACTTGATAAAATGAGAGGCCTGCTGAAACGAGATCCCCGTATAGTAGTGTTTGAGAATTTGGGTCGCCGTATATCCTTCCTTCGCCATGCCGTTGGCTCCCCACTGACTCATCCCAACTCCGTGTCCATAACCGTAGGTCGTGATCTTCACGGAATCTCCGTTTACCGCCAGTGTAAATTGACTGGAACGAAGGTCCAACTTCTCCCGGACTTCGCGGCCGGTGTAGACCTGTTCGCCGATGCGAATCTCTTTGACCCGGCGTCCTGAGGTCCAAGAAAGCGTCTTGAATAACTTGGCTGCGTTTAGCTCCGCTGCCGCCTTCGCTTTCACCGCCCCGGCTGTCTTCTTTGCATGATTATCCCCTTCGTTCAGGGCAGCCAATGCCGTCTGCACCGGTTCTGGCACCTTCTGCCCCAGCTTGCCGTATAGCTGGGCTAGCGGCATCTCGACGGTCTCGCGGTTTTTGGGATTGATCGCCGCGTCCCATGGGCTAGGCACGCTCCGCAGGTATGGGATTTTCAGCGACCAATACTCTTCGGAGTTCTCTGTATAGCCGCCGCTGGAAGAGAAGAAGGAAGCGGTGATCGGCTGTCCGCGAAAGGTCATGACGATCCCTTCCGTTTGCCGGACGGCCTGCCGCAGCTTCTCAAGCTGTGCGGCTTTGCCTCGGCTAGGCCACTCTTCCAGATCTGCGCGGGAGAGGTAGACTTGATGCTCCACCGTGTCATTCACGTCGGCTTTGCCGCCCGCGGTGCCTGCGGTATCTCCGGCCGCCAGCCGCCGGACGATGAACGTGCGCGCCGCGATGGCCTGCGCTTTCAGTGCCGCGAGCTCGAAGTCAGCAGGCATCTCGGCGGCAAGGACGCCGGTGACGTACTGCTCGAGCGGCACGGTCTCGACCGCGCCGGTCCGCGTAAGGTAGACGCGCACCGGCGTCCGCCCGCGGCCTCCGGCAGCGCGGGCGGCGCCTCGGCGCGAGCCGCGTCCTGCGGGCGCGGCTCCGTCGCCGGCGGCAAGGCGGCAGACGCTGGCGTCTGCGCCGTGGCCGCCGGCACGTGGCGCGCGGCTGGCGCCTGCGCCGCGCGCCACGCGATGAGCGCTGGCAGCAGCAGCGCCAGCGCGATCAGCGCCGCCACCACGGGGGCGGCGCCTGCGCCGCCGCCCCATCTCCCGCTGCTCTTGCGGGAGATGGGGCGGCCTGGTCGCGTGCGGACGCTCACGCGCACGCGGCCCTCCGGCGGCACCGACCCAGGTGCCGCCAGTGGGGCTGGGCCCGGTGGGACCACCCGGGCCCGCGCCTCACCCAAGCCTCCTGCTGCCGTTCTCCCGAGACCCGCATTTATGGATCTCTCCGTTCTGCCCGCAACGTTTTTCCCGCCTCCTAGATTTACAGCCCCTTCAGTCTTCTCCGTTACGGATCTCTCCGTCCTCTCCGTTACAGGCCTGCTGCCTACTATGCTTACAGGTCCTGCAGTCCTCTCCGTTACGGATCTCACGCCTCCTACGTTTATGGACTTCTTGCTCTCTTCCTTACCGTTCTTTTCCTCTCGGCGAGGCGCCACATTTATTTTTACTACCTGGGACCGTTCCTGCATCGATTCGTTTACCTCCACCTCTATTCGTGCTGCTGTACGCTAATCACGCCTGCGAGCTAGCAACCTAGCTTTTCTCTCCTTATATCGTTTACCCGCTATACTTATAGATATGAGTTTTGGCAAAATGCTAGAACCCGTTTTCTCCCCTATTACGTTGAAACTAAAAAAACGCCTGACGGCGCTCTCGGGTAGCTCTTACTTTTACTTCCTTCGCATTAGATTGTTGTATTACTTTCAACATTTCGAGGATTAATTAGCCTCTGCCTTTCAATATTGTTGTATGAGTTGCAGCATTTTAGGCTTTCTTACGCCTCGAGCAGCTAGATTGTCGTACTAAAGGCGACATTTAGCTAGACTTGGCCCGACCAAGATCGTTTAGACCCGTTCCTCCCCAACAAAAAAAGACCCGGTTTCCCAGGTCCTTCGCTAATTGCTTATCCTTGCACTTCCGTTTTATTCAGAAACGGCGCCGTCTTCTTGTAGGTCTCGCCCCATTCCTTCATCTTTTGAATAATCGGAATCAAGGTCTGCCCAAACTCCGTTAAGGAGTACTCTACCTTCGGCGGCACCTGATGGTACACTTCGCGATGCACGATGCCGTCCTCCTCCAGTTCGCGCAACTGTAGCGTCAGCATTCGTTGAGTGATCGTCGGGCAGATCCGGCGGAACTCGTTGAATCGGATCGGTCCATTAATCAAATGATACAATAGGACGCCTTTCCATTTACCGCCGATCACGTCCAGCGTGAACTCGACGGGACATCCTTCGTCATTGGGGCATACGCCATAGCCGCTTTTACGATCGCGCATTTCCGCATCCCTCCACAGTTAGTATACAAATGATATCTACATTACATTATTGCGTATACAAACAATTATAGTTCGACTAGAGGGAGTGCACAAGTCAGCTATAGAAATGAAAAAAACCACGCCCCCGGCATGGTTTTCTCCGTACTCCTATTCCTTTATCCATCAGGCCCAAGAAGGCTGGATTTTCAATACCGGAATTTCTTCTTTCACACTGGCCGAAACCTTCTCGGTTTCCGGAGCCGGCTCCTCGACAGAAATGCGCCAAATGTCAGCGCCTAAGCCGGACAATTTCTCAGCCAGATCCACGTATCCGCGGTCGATGTGATGCGTCCCGCTGACTTCCGTCGTGCCTTCCGCCGTCAATCCTGCCAGGATCAGAGCTGCTCCGGCACGAAGGTCGGTGGCGCAAACCTTGGCCCCGCTGAGCTTGCTGCCCCCGGAGACGATCGCGCTGCGTCCTTCCACCTTAATGTCGGCACTCATTAAACGGAACTGATCCACGTGCATGAAGCGGTTTTCGAAGACCGTCTCGGTAATGACGCTTGCTCCTTCGGACACCAACAGCAAGGCCATCATTTGCGACTGCATATCGGTTGGGAAGCCAGGATACGGTAACGTCTTGACGTCAACGGCTTTCAGCGGCTTGTCGGCGATAACTCGCACTCCGTTCTCTTGCGCTTCTACCGTTACGCCCATCTCCTCGAGCTTAGAAATGACCGGTCCAAGGTGATCCGCAATAGCCCCTTCAACAAAAATATTCCCGCCGGTAATCGCCGCAGCGACCATAAAAGTTCCGGCTTCGATCCGATCCGGAATCACCGTATGTTCGCATCCGTGCAACCGTTCGACGCCTTCAATCCGGATCATGCCGGTTCCCGCTCCACGGACAACGGCGCCCATGCTGTTCAGGTAATTGGCCAAATCGACGATTTCCGGTTCCTTCGCCGCATTTTCAATGATGGTCGTGCCTTCTGCCAAGGTTGCTGCCATCATGATATTCTCCGTCGCACCTACGCTGGCAACGTCCAAATAAATTTTAGCGCCGCGGAGGCGGCCGTTCGCTTTGGCTTCGATAAATCCGTGACCGAGGGTGATCTCTGCGCCCATCGCTTCGAAGCCTTTCAAATGCTGGTCAATCGGTCTAGTCCCGATCGCGCAGCCTCCCGGCAGGGAAATCCGGGTGAAACCCATCCGTGTCAACAACGGACCCATGACAAGAAAAGACGCCCGCATCTTTCGCACCCACTCATAAGGCGCTTCGCATGAAGCGATTTGCCGCGCATCGACCGTAATGACTTCCCGATCATAGGTAACGGCCGCTCCCAGCGACTCTAACACTTTATTAATGGTCATCACATCGTCTAGAGGTGGTGCATCTCGAATAACGCTAACCCCTTCTTCACCCAATAAAGACGCTGCAATGATCGGTAGCACTGAATTTTTAGCACCGCTGACTTTTACGTTCCCGGCCAAAACATTGCCACCGCGGACGATAAATTTGCTCATCATGGTTCCCTCCGCGCGTTCATTTTCACTTTTTTCCCGATTTGGAAAAAGATTAACCTGTTCATTCCCTAAATTTCATCATATCACCGGTCATTTAAGGCACACAAGGCTCTAATCCTGTCGAAAAAGCGTGTTTTGGCGCAGAAATCGCCTCTTGCCCCGTTTATGGACATGCTCTCGAGTCGTAGTCCTTACTCACCATTGTTGACACAATGAAATGATGTTATTCGACAAATTGCTTTGATCAAAACATGTACTTCAACATTTGGGTATATCCCCAATACTCCATCACAAAAGCGGCTACAAAACGCCCCAATACCACCGCGAGCAACAGCTGCAGCAGCTTTCCTTGCGGTCCCTTAGGGTGACGAATGAATAGATCCAGCTTCAAGTTTTGCAGCGCCCACCATGACAACGCAATGCATGCCAAGGAGACGAGGATGGCTGTCAAGCCGCCCACACCGACCGAAGCCGTTACCTGGTCGATTGGATTCATGACTAAATCCCCCATCACATTTATATTTATGCTGCAAGTACCTAAACGGTTAATCCTGATCTGTAACGCATTGCTCCAAGATTCACAACCTTGTAATATATATCGGTTATGAACTTGTAAAAATATAGACCTTATATATCATACTTGCCATCGCAGCAATAATCCAGCTTTTCTTCACCTTGCAAAGGTTTCCAAATTCATCTATCACCTAAATGTCATCGTCATGTCATTCTGCAAGAAAAAACAGGCACCCAAAGGTGCCCGTTATTCCGCAGATTTATTGCTTATGACGGTTGTCGCTGGATACGTTGATCCGCGTAACCGCCCGTTGCAGCGCCAGCTCTGCGCGGCGATGATCGACTCGGTCCTGGTTGCTGCGAGCCGCCAATCGGCGTTCCGCACGCTCCCGGGCCGCAATGGCCCGCTCCAGGTCGATTTCTTCCGGCAGCTCCGCACTCTCGGCAAGCACGATGACTTTATCGCTTTGCACTTCGATGAAACCACCGTGTACCGCGATCGTTGTCGTTTCCTTGCCGGTTTTCGCAACCACTGGAGCAACTTGCAGCGGTGTGACGAGTGGAATATGGCCTCGCAAGATGCCAAGCTCCCCTTCGAGTCCGCGGACCGTCAGGCTGTCCACCTCTTTCGAGTACACCACATGCTCCGGCGTAACGATTTCCAATAAAAAGCTGCTCAAGTTTATCCCTCCTGTTCGTGGGACAGTTCATTTCTGAAGCATCCGGATTCGGCTTGGATTTACAGCGTTTTCGCCTTTTCGACGGCTTCTTCGATCGTTCCTACAAACAGGAACGCCGCTTCCGGAAGGTCGTCGTGCTTGCCGTCCAGAATCTCCTTGAAGCTGCGTACGGTTTCCGCGATCGGCACGTACTTACCGGCGATCCCCGTAAACTGCTCAGCCACGTTAAATGGCTGCGACAGGAAACGTTCGATCTTCCGGGCACGTGCCACCAATGTTTTATCGTCGTCGGACAATTCATCCATACCCAGGATCGCGATGATATCCTGCAATTCTTTATAACGAGCCAAAAGTTGTTTCACGCCTTGGGCTACGGCATAGTGCTCTTCGCCCACGATTTCCGGCGTCAAAATCCGCGAGCTGGAAGCCAGCGGGTCCACGGCCGGGAAAATCCCTTTTTCGGAAATTTTCCGTTCCAAGTTCGTCGTTGCGTCCAAGTGAGCAAACGTCGTAGCCGGAGCCGGGTCAGTATAGTCATCCGCAGGGACGTAAATCGCTTGGATCGAAGTAACGGAACCTTTCTTGGTGGAAGTGATCCGTTCTTGCAGTTGGCCCATTTCGGTTGCCAGCGTCGGTTGGTAACCTACCGCGGAAGGCATCCGTCCAAGCAAGGCCGATACCTCGGAACCCGCTTGCGTAAACCGGAAGATGTTGTCGATGAAGAGCAATACGTCGCGGCCTTCTTGGTCGCGGAAATATTCAGCCATCGTGAGGCCCGTCAAGGCTACGCGCAAACGCGCACCCGGCGGCTCGTTCATTTGTCCGAATACCATCGCGGTTTTCTCGATAACGCCGGATTCCGTCATTTCCATGTAAAGGTCGTTCCCCTCACGGGTACGTTCCCCTACGCCGGCAAATACGGAAATCCCGCCGTGTTCGTGCGCGATGTTACGGATCAATTCCTGGATCGTTACGGTCTTACCTACGCCGGCGCCGCCGAACAGGCCGATTTTACCGCCCTTCGCATAAGGAGCCAGCAGGTCGATGACCTTGATCCCGGTTTCCAGCATTTCCGCTTGCGTCGACAGTTCATCGAACTTCGGCGGTTCGCGGTGAATCGGATATTTCAGTTCGGTAGCGGCTGCGCCTTTCTTGTCGATCGGTTCGCCGAGCACGTTAAACACGCGGCTGAGCGTTGCTTCTCCGACCGGAACCGAAATCGGCGCTCCTAAGTCGATCGCTTCCGTACCGCGCACAAGGCCGTCCGTCGAGGCCATGGCGATACAACGAACGAGGTTGTCGCCCAGATGATTGGAAGCTTCCAGAACCAGCGCAGACTGGCTGTCCTGCTTCTCAATTTTTATAGCGTTGAAGATTTCCGGCAGTTGACCGCGCTGAAATTCGATGTCAACAACCGGACCCATTACGCTGACAACGCGTCCTTTGTTCATCTTCGTTTCCCTCCTAAAATTGCTTCCGGATCGATTAGCCTTGGGCTGCGTTTGCTCCGGCAACGATCTCCGTGATTTCTTGCGTAATCGCCGCTTGGCGAGCGCGGTTGTACGTCAGGGTTAGTTCATTGATCATCTTCGACGCGTTTTTGGTCGCACTGCCCATGGCAGTCATCTTCGCGCCAAGCTCACTCGCCTTACCGTCAAGAAGCGCACCAAAGATCAATGTTTCGGCATATTTCGGAAGCAGCACTTCCAATACCCCTTCAGGCGAAGGTTCATACTCATAGCTGCTGGCCAGACCCTCATGCTCAACAGAGTCAAACGGAAGCAAACGCTCCACGGTCGGCAGTTGGGTAATCGCATTAACGAATCGGTTATAGCAAACGTAGATTTCGTCGAATTGCTCGGTTTCGAAGCCCTGCACCGCCGCATAAGTCAAAGACTTGATGTCGGCGAATCTCGGCGTATCCGAGAGTTCGGTTACTTCGTGGGACACCGGATAGTTACGGCGCTTCAAATAATCTCTGCCTTTACGGCCGATCACGAAAAGTTCGTATTCCGAGGATGAAGCGTGGCGGGTACGAACCATATCCGTCACTTTCCGCAAAATATTCGCGTTATATCCGCCGACCAAACCGCCGTCGGACGTAATCACGATGTAAGCGGTCCGCTTCACCGGACGCGTCACGAGCATCGGATGGCTGACGCCTTGGGAGGCGGCAGCAATGCTGGAAACGACCTCTTTCAGCTTCTCCGCATAAGGACGGGAGGCTTGTGCTCTCTCCTGCGCTTTGCGCAGCTTCGCCGAAGCTACCATTTCCATCGCTTTGGTGATTTGCCGGGTGTTCTGAACGCTTTTGATCTGACGCTTGATTTCGCGCATCCCTTTTGCCATGATTTCACCACCTTAAACTTTGGCGTGGCCAAGCTTGGGTGCAAACCCTTTTGGGTCTATTGGGGCGGCGAGAATGAAATGTTCTTACGATCGCTGTTGTTCGCGGATTTCTTGAATTGATCAATTCAAATATAGTAGAAATCCGCTCACAAAGGCGAACGCTTCGCTTCTCCAGAATCATTTACATCCCCTTGCCGAAAGACCCATTAGGTTTCACTCTAACAATTGGCATCCCCAAAGTATTTTTTACACACAGGCGTAAACCGGCGTTGCGCTTAGCCAAGGCCGGTTTGTGCCGCAAGAACATTTATGCCGTAGTCGCGAAACCGCGTTTGAATTGCTCGATAACTTCTTTCAGCTTCGTTTCGTTGTCTGCCGTCAGATCCTTCGTATCGCGGATCGATTGCAACACGTCGCCATGCTGATTTTGGACAAAGGACAGGAATTCCGATTCGAACCGGCGAACGTCGGCCAATGGAATATCGTCCAGGAAACCTTTAACCGCTGTGTACAAGCTGACAACTTGGAATTCGACAGCCAGCGGTTGGTTTACGCCTTGCTTCAGGATTTCCATCATCCGCGAACCACGGGTCAACCGGGCTTGCGTCGATTTGTCCAGATCGGAACCGAACTGGGAGAATGCTTGAAGCTCGCGATATTGGGCAAGGTCCAGACGCAGGGTACCGGCAACCTTCTTCATTGCCTTAATTTGCGCGGAGCCGCCTACCCGGGATACGGAGATACCAACGTTAACCGCCGGACGTTGACCGGAGTAGAACAGGTCGGACTCCAGGAAGATTTGGCCGTCGGTAATCGAAATGACGTTCGTCGGAATGTACGCCGATACGTCGGAAGCTTGCGTTTCGATAAACGGAAGCGCCGTGATCGACCCGCCGCCAAGCTCGTCGCTCAGTTTAGCTGCACGTTCCAGCAAACGGGAGTGCAAGTAGAAGACGTCACCCGGGAACGCCTCGCGGCCCGGTGGACGGCGAAGCAGCAAGGACAATTCGCGGTAAGCCGCAGCTTGCTTCGACAAGTCGTCATAGATGATCAGGACATGCTCGCCTTTGTACATGAAGTACTCGGCCATGGCTACACCGGCATAAGGAGCGATGTAGAGGAGTGGTGACGGTTCCGATGCGGAAGCCGACACGACGATCGTGTAATCCAACGCGCCGTGGCGGCGAAGGGTTTCCACTACGTTAACGACGGTGGATTGCTTCTGGCCGATGGCGACATAAATACATTTCACGCCGTTCCCTTTTTGGTTGATGATCGTATCGATGGCGATCGCCGTTTTACCGGTTTGACGGTCACCGATGATCAGTTCCCGTTGTCCGCGACCGATTGGAACCATTGAGTCAATCGCTTTGATCCCGGTTTGCATCGGTTCATGAACCGATTTCCGGTCGATAACGCCTGGAGCGTTATTCTCAACAGGACGGAATTCTGTTGTTTCGATCGGTCCTTTGCCGTCAATCGGCTGACCGAGCGGGTTCACGACGCGGCCTAACATCGCCTCGCCTACCGGAACCTGCATGATTTGTCCGGTCCGTTTCACTTGGTCGCCTTCACGGATTTCGCTGTAAGGGCCGAGGATAACGACACCGACATTGCTTTCTTCCAGGTTAAGGGCAAGACCAAAAACGCCGTTCTCAAACTCGAGCAGCTCGTTCGCCATGGCGTTCTCTAGTCCGTGGACACGGGCGATACCGTCACCAACTTGAATAACGGTGCCGACTTCGGCCACTTCGATTTCCGATTTATATTGTTCGATCTGACTTTTAATCAGAGTACTGATCTCTTCAGGTCTGATACTCAAGTGTTTCACCCCTATCTACAGTGCTTGTCTTCGAAAAGACTTTTCGAGCCGTTCCAGTTTCCCGGCCAAGCTTCCATCGTACAACGTATCGCCGATTCGCACTTTCATCCCGCCAAGCAGCGATGGATCGATCACATTCTCGACCCGAATCTTCTTCTTCACGAGTGCGCCGAACTCCGCAGCAACTTGCTGCTTCTCATCCTCGTTTAACGGGTACGTGGTCGTAACCACTGCGTTAGCAAGTCCCAGCGCTTCGCCGGAAATGCTCACGTAAGCGTCCACCAGCTCTGGCAGGAGTCCGATTCTTCCGCGTTCCACCAGAAGCTTCACCGTAGAAACTACGGGTTTGGACAGTTTGCCTTCAATCGCGCGGGAAATGGCTTCCCATTTGGCGGTTTCCGTAATTTTCGGCGAGGCGATGAAATGCTCGATGTCATCCCCAGCCTGAAAAGCAGCCGCCAGCGCCTTCAATTCTTCTTCGACTTCTAGCGTTCGGCCTTCCGCCGCGGCGATTTCATATAACGCTTTGGCATACCGTTTTGCGGCTACGGTCTCGCGGCTCATGAGCGGCCACCGACCTCTTTAAGGTACTTGTCGACCAGTTCGCCTTGAACGCCTTCTTCGCTGACCTCTTTCTCGATCAACTTGGATGCGATCTTCACCGACACGGCGCCGACTTCGCTGCGAAGCTGTTCCACAGCACGGTTCTTCTCGTTCTGAATGTCGCGTACCGCTTCTTCTTTCAAGCGGGTTGCTTCGTCCTTAGCTTGATCCAGCATTTGAGCGGCTTGCTTGCTGCTCGTTTGCTTGGATTGCTCGATAATGTCATACGCCTCTTTGCGCGCTTGCTGAAGGGCCGCTTTTTGCTCCTCCACAAAGGCAGTTGCCTGCTCGCGAGTTTGCGCCGCTTCGCTTAGCTGTTGTTGCACGAGTTCGCGACGTTTCTCCATCACGGACAACAACGGACCGAAAGCGTATTTGTTCAATAAGAAGTATAAAATCCCGATCGCGATCAACGCGATGACGGTGTTTTCCCATACGATTTCCAAACTTAAGTCACTCCTTTCCGAAGCCTATCCGCATTCGCGTATCGCCCTGCCCGGGCTAAAAAGAAGGCGTGGACGGCTGTGGCCTTCCCCGCCATTTCTTTTTGAAAATTCGATTAAGCCTGACCAAAGAACATGAACGCCAGGACCACGCCGATGATCGGAAGTACCTCGATCAAACCAACGCCGATAAACATCGTCGTTTGCAGAGTGGATTTCGCTTCAGGTTGACGCGCGATCCCTTCCACCGTTTTGCTGATAACCATACCGTTACCCAGCGCTGCGCCAAACGCGCCCAAACCTGCTACGATAGCTGCTGCCAATAATGCCATTGCTCCCATTTTGTATATCCTCCTTAAAAGTAAAATCAAATTTTTATAGTTCAGTCAGGTTGAAGTCGTTCTCCAATCCGTAACTTGAAACTTAGCTTATCTTTGAAGCGCGGGAATCCAAACTCCCCGATTAATGCTCTTCCTCGTGGCTTTCGAGGTTTTGCGAGATGTACACCATCATCAAGATGACAAAGACAAAAGCTTGAATCGCACCGACGAAAATACTGAATCCGTCCCAAACCATCAGCAACGGAACGGAGAAGATTGCGCCGATCACGCTTGCTTTGGCCAAAGTCATGATCGTGGAGATCAGCACCTCGCCCGCAAAGATGTTCGCGTATAGACGAACGCCATGCGTCAGCAGCTTCGACAACTGCTCAATGATGTTAATCGGTAGGAAAAACGGATACGGCTGTACGTAATGCTTGAAATAATTTTTGGTATTCTTGATCATCCCAAGACCGTGAGATATGACGAATACCAGTAACGCAAGCGCCATCGTCACGCTGAGATCGGCCGTAGGAGATTTCCACCAGGCTACCTCGGCATGTGCTTCCTCACCCGGATGCTTCGCGTGTTCTTCCGCAAGCACTGTGGTCACCGAGGTAATTTCTTGACCGAAGATGGTTGCTTTTGCCGGATTATCATACTCCGTGACGACACCAAACGGTAGTCCGAGCATATTTGCGACAAAAATAAACATAATCATCGTCATGGCCAAGGAGAGGAATGGTTTCCCTTTCTTTAGATCCATGGTGCTAGAAATCATGTTCTGAACGAATTCGACCGCCCATTCCAAGAAATTTTGCAACTTTCCAGGATTCTCTACGGATAAGTTCCGCGTCGCCAGGCGGGCAACAACAAACACGATCGTGCAAGTCACTACCAGCATCAAAATAACGGACAGGTCTATATGTAGGCCGCCCAATTCTATGACCGGAGCTTCATGCATGTTTTCTCACCCCCATTCCAAGTTGAATGTTTCAAGCCTCAGGCTTACGAGAAAAACGAATGCCTATAAAAAGAAGCAAAAATTGCGCAAAAACCAGACTGCCGGCAACCGCATACACATTGAGATGCTGCGGAAATTTCATAGCGGCAAATACCGCCAGAACCGCCAGTGCCGTACGGGTCAGAAACCCCATGTTCAACCGCTTCGAACCGCCGTTTACCGCGGCATCCAGTACCTGCCGGACCTTACGGCTGAGGTAAACCGCATTAATCCAGCTTACTACTGAGCCGAGCGCAATGCCAAGCATAATGCTCTGAACTTTCGGCAATAAAGCGCCTCCGAGAAAACACAGGGCCAAGAAACCTAGGGTTCCGGCTGTCAAAGCACGGCTGTATTTCGACAGCTCATCCATTATTTCCCCCCACAACCGACTTAATCAGAGCGACGATGCCAAGGATGCCCGCTGCAATACCGATCAAAACGCCCAAACCAATGCCCAGGCCGTTCTTGAACCACAGCTTATCCATCCAGGTGCCAAGGAAGTAACCTCCTACAGCGCATACGGCAAAGTTCATTCCTAAAGCGGTTACCACAGCGACAGCCTTTCCAACGCTGTTGTTGTTTTTACCAGGTTTTGTCGGGTCTTCCATTTCAATCACCCTAATAATCCCAATTTATTTTACTAATTGTGAAGAGATCTTGTCAATTGAGGTTTTTTAGTGATTTAAAGCCTTGAAATGCTAAATTTGCCCTTGCCATCCTGAATAAAACGCATACAGCGTACAGTAATACTGTATACTTTTTTAGGCTCGCGATCAAAACAAATTTTCGTTAGTTTGTGAACTTTCTGTGAAATTCCTCCGGACGCTGATCCGAAAATCCGAAATGGTGACATATCGCATTGACAATTCTTTGCGATGCCTTTCCATCGCCGTACGGATTTGCTGCCCGGCTCATCGATTCATACAAGTTCTGATCGCTGAGCAACGCCTTTGTCCGCTCATAAACCATCTCCTCATTTGTGCCGACCAATTCCAGCGTTCCCGCTTCGATCCCTTCGGGACGTTCCGTCGTATCGCGAAGCACAAGCACCGGAACGCCAAAAGAAGGCGCTTCTTCCTGCAAACCGCCCGAATCCGTAAGTATCAAATGCGTATGAGGATAGAAGTTGTGCAAATCCACTACATCCAAAGGATCGATAAGTTTAATACGAGGGTGATTCCCCAAAGTTTCGTAAGCCGGCTCCCTCACCGCAGGGCTTGGGTGGACCGGATACACGATGGCTACATCCTCGAACTCATCGGCAATTCGCTTCACGGCACGGAAAATGTTCAGGTGCGGTTCGCCTTGCGATTCGCGACGGTGCGCCGTCATCAAAATAAGCCGCTTTCCGGCGGCCCAGTCCAGCACAGAGTTCGTGTAATTCGGCTGTACTGTATATTGAAACACATCCGTAACCGTGTTGCCTGTGACATATATAGCTGACTCCGGCTTATTTTCCTTGCGCAAATTACTTGCCGACCAATCCGTCGGAGCAAAGTGCAGATCGGCCAAAACGCCGGTCAACTGACGGTTCATTTCTTCCGGATAAGGCGACAACTTGTTCCAAGTACGCAGGCCGGCTTCGACATGCCCCACCTTAATTTGCTGCAGGAAGGCGGCATAACTCGCCAGGAATGTGGTCAATGTATCCCCGTGCACCAGCACGATATCCGGCTTGGCCTCTTTGAGGACGCCTTCCAACCCTTGAAGCACGCGAATCGTAATTTCGTTCAGTGTCTGATTCGGCTTCATGACATCCAGATCATAATCCGGGACGATCTTGAAGACGTCCAATACCTGGTCCAGCATTTCGCGATGCTGGGCCGTCACGCAAACGATCGACTCGATCTGCTCGGGATGCTTCTGGAGCTCAAGAATCAACGGCGCCATCTTAATCGCTTCGGGTCTGACGCCGAAGATGGTCATTACCTTAATCTTACCCACCCTACTCAATTCCTTCCTTATAGAGGTAATCAAAAAGTTGTGTCTTGATCGCGATGCCTCTCTAGGAGCCAAATCGACGTCGAATCTTAAAATCAGCCCGGGTTTTCCGCTGCTCACGTAGGCTTACCTACGCTCCGCTGCTCAACCCCTGACTTCATCCAACCTTCTCGGCGCTAAAAACCCAACTTTTTGAATCTTATTTAATGAGGTTGTTTTAAAATCGTCTTTCCATCACGATGCCGATTCAGAGGTGCGAGCTCGACGTCGAATCTTGAATTCAGCCGGCACTCCGTTGTTACGGAACCAAATGACCTTATTTGACCTAAAACACTAGGTTTTCGATTCTAACGGAACTAGGAGACCTTATTTACCTGAAAACGACCCGAAATTGTTGCCCAAAGGACAAATAAGGGCCCTGGGTTCCGTTAGCATCATAAAACACGAGAAATGGTCGAAATAAGGGCTTTGGGTTCCGTTAGAGCGGTCTCCAACCCAAACTAGTTTACTTCGTGCCGTACAACCGGTCGCCGGCATCGCCTAAGCCCGGAATGATATAGCCATGTTCGTTGAGGTGGCTGTCCAAAGCCGCCACGTAGATATCTACGTCAGGGTGCACATCATGGACTGCCTTAACACCTTCCGGCGCAGCGATCAGGTTCATCATCTTGATTTGGGTACAGCCGCGATTCTTCAAAGCGGTAATTGCCGCAATGGCGGATCCCCCGGTAGCCAGCATCGGATCGATCACGATCAGTTCACGCTCCTGTACGTCCGTAGGCAGCTTGATGTAGTATTCCACCGGTTGCAGCGTTTCCGGATCCCGGAACAACCCGACATGACCGACTTTTGCCGCAGGGAGCAATTTCAATACCCCGTCCAGCATACCCAGTCCAGCCCGGAGAATCGGAATGAGCCCCAGCATCCGTCCGGAAATGACCTTCGACTCCGCCTCCGCCACCGGCGTTTGCACTTTAATCGACTCCAGCGGGATCTCCCGCGTAATTTCGTACGCCATCAAGGTAGCTACTTCATCCACCAGTTCACGAAAATCCTTCGTGTTAGTCCGCATGTCACGGATAAAAGTCAGTTTGTGTTGAATCAAGGGGTGATCGCATACCACCAATTTTCGCATATTTCGTTCGTCCCTCCGCTTTTATAGCTAAGTCTTTACTTGCCATCTCGTTCCCATTCTTCGAACGCTCCACAAATCTTGTCTATTATATCACTCCAAGTTGGCATTTTCACCCTCGCTACAACATGTTGCAAAGCCGTCAAAAAGAAACCGCTTATATATGAAGCAACCCACTTGCAATCAGCCTCATTCATCCGAGAGCCCTTGACAGTCGGGATACCCATCCGATATTATGGATACACTAAGTCCATAATCATTCAAAGGAAGGGACCGTCCATGCAATATTCCAAAAGCACCGATTATGCGCTGCACGCCCTCATTCACTTAGCGAATGCGGAACGGCACCAGAACGTCGGTATCAAGTCATTGTCTGAAATGCTTGGCGTGTCGGAAAGTTATCTCTCCAAAATCATGTCCAAACTGCGGCAGGACGGCATCGTCCGCGCGGTACCGGGGGTGAACGGCGGTTACGAGTTAGCTCGGCCTGCGGATCAGATCACCTTTCTTGAGGTAATCCAAGTCATCGAAGGTCGGCAGCATTTATTCGAATGTTCGAATATGGAATCGAATCAACATCGTTTGCTGGCTGACGAAGAACGCGACGACCGTTGCCAAGCCGATCATGATCCAGCACGATGCGTATGCCTGGTAAAGCAGGTCATGGATGGCGCTGAGCAACAACTGAATCGGTATTTGCAAGAGCATACGATCCAATCGGTGGTTGATGCAGCCGTTACGGCTCGGAGATCCCTTGCGAACAAGAAGTGATCCGACACTTCTTGTCGTTTAATTATAGATATTAAAGATCCATGGAGGTGCAGTAAAGATGGATAAAACTCTGTATGATGCCGTCATTATTGGAGGTGGGCCCGCCGGTTTAAACGCCGCCCTCATGTTGGGCAGAGCCCGTAAGAAAGCGGTAGTGATCGATGAAGGAAAACCCCGCAACCGCGTGACGCGAGAGGCTCACGGATTTCTTACTCGCGACGGAATTCCCCCGGGTGAGTTGCGACGGCTTGCAAAGGAGCAAATCGTCCGCTATCCCGGCATCACATTTATTGAAGAAGCTGTTCAATCCGCCGCCGGGGCGGACGGTCATTTCCAGATCACAACCGCCAAGGGAATCACCCTCCGCAGCAAGAAGCTGCTGTTCACCGTTGGCATGAAGGATCAACCGCTGAATATCCCGGGTCTCACTGAGGTTTATGGTCGGAGCGCCTTCGTTTGCCCCTACTGTGACGGTTGGGAATTACGCGATGAGCCGCTGGTTATCATTTCGAGAGGGGCAGACGCCATGCACTTCATCCCGTTGATCTCCGGTTGGACGGACCGCTTCACGTTATGCACGAACGGCCCTGACGGGCTGACGGACGCGGATCGCGAGGATTTACGGCAGCACGGCGTCCCTCTCCACGACGCAAAGATTCGTTCCATCGAATCAGAAGACGGGATTGTGCGGCAAGTTGTACTCGAGGATGGCACAGCGATATCGTGCAGGGGAATCTTTTTCCGTCCCGACCTGGCGATCGGCTCTAACCTCCCCCAATCCTTGGGTTGCCAGGTCACCGAAACGGGAACGATCATCGTTGACGAATTGGGGAGAACGACCGTACCGGGAGTATTTAGCGCCGGTGACGCCGTAACGATGCGACACCAGGCCATCGCGGCAGCCTCCTCTGGAGCAATGGCCGCCGCGGCACTGAATAATGAACTGAATCTGGAGGCATGGAGGAGGAACGGATGAACGAACCCCCTAACCGCTCAACAAGCAAACCCAATTCTCACGATCATCGGCATGCAACCTCCAGACTGGGCGTCGAGCTGTTAACCTGGCTGCATCCGCTGCCGGGCGAAAATATTCTCGACCTTGGCTGCGGGAATGGGGATCTCACGGCAGCTTTAGCTGCCGCAGGAGCCATCCCTACCGGAATTGATGCATCCGAAGAAATGATCCATCGCGCGAAACAGAGGTATCCCGAGCTGGACCTTCAAGTCGGAGATGCTCGGCATTACCGGAGCGACAGACACTATGACGCCGTATTTTCCCATGCCGCTTTGCATTGGATCCAGGATGCGCCTGCCGTTACCGAAACGATCCGCCTCGCCCTACGGAAAGGCGGCCGGTTGGCGGTCGAATTCGCGGGAAAAGGCAATGTCGCCGCATTGACCCGAGCTATCGAGCAGGTGTTGAAAACACATGGATATCCTTGGGAGGGGCGAAATCCTTGGTATCACCCCAGCATCGGGGAGTACGCTAGCCTGGTGGAACGAAGCGGCTTCCGCGTTACGTTCGCCCGGCATCTCGACCTTCCCACACCACTGAAAGGGGAAGAGGCCATAAGAAAGTGGCTCGACAGCTTTGCTGACTATTTTTTCACCGGAATCCCATCTTCTGAGAGAGCTCCCCTGTACGATGCCATAGTCTCCCTCGCAAAACCCGCTTTATATAAGGAAGGTCAGTGGATGCTAGATACCAGTCGACTTCGCGTCATGGCGATCAAAGAAAGGGAATAACCTCCATCTTAAACACAAAAAAGCCGGGAGCAGTTAGCTCCTGGCTTTGTTATGGCGAATTCTTAATATTTCAGGTTCGGGTACAACGGGTAACGGTCGGTCAACTCGGACACTTGTTTGCGAGTTTTGTCCAGCAGTGCTTCGTCCTTCGGCGATTTCAGCACGACCGCGATAATCCGGCCGATCTCCTTCATCGCTTCCTCATCCATGCCACGCGATGTAGCAGCCGGCGTACCGATCCGGATCCCACTAGTGACGAACGGACTGGTTGGGTCGAATGGAATCGCGTTTTTATTCACGGTGATCCCGATCGAGTCGAGCACATGCTCGGCGTCTTTGCCCGTGATGTTCAGGTTGCGTGTATCCACCAGCATCAGGTGGTTATCCGTTCCGCCGGAGACAATGTTCAAGCCTTCGGCCATCAGCGTTTCCGCCAGAACCTTGGCGTTCTTCACAACGTTTTCCGCATAGGTTTTAAAAGAAGGCTGAAGTGCTTCGCCCAACGCAACCGCTTTGGAAGCGATCACGTGCATCAGAGGCCCGCCTTGCGTCCCCGGGAATACCGCTTTATCAACCGCAGCAGCCCATGGCTGTTTGCACAGAATCATCCCGCCGCGCGGACCGCGCAACGTCTTATGTGTTGTTGTCGTCACAAAATGAGCATGCGGCACCGGGTTCGGATGCAGTCCTGCAGCTACGAGTCCGGCGATATGCGCCATATCGACCATGAAAAGAGCGCCCACGTCGTTTGCGATGGAAGCTAGTTTTTCGAAATCGATAATCCGCGGATACGCACTCGCTCCAGCCACGATGAGGCGCGGGCGATGCTTAAACGCCGCTTTGCGCACTTCGTCGTAATCGATCAAGAACGAATCTTCCTGAACGCCGTACGCCACGAAATTATAGAACAAGCCGGACGCATTAACCGGGCTGCCGTGGGTCAAGTGACCGCCGTGCGCGAGGTTCATCCCCAACACGGTGTCGCCGGTGTTGATCGCGGCAAGGTAAACCGCCAGGTTCGCTTGCGCACCGGAATGCGGCTGCACGTTCGCATGCTCGGCGCCAAACAATTCTTTGGCCCGGTCGCGAGCGATATTTTCCACGATATCGACACGTTCGCAACCGCCGTAATAGCGCTTGCCCGGATATCCCTCGGCGTATTTGTTCGTGAGCACGGAACCCATCGCTTCCATCACCGCCTCGCTGACGATGTTCTCGGAAGCGATCAGCTCAATATTGTTACGCTGACGCTTCAGCTCCAAATTCATGGCCTCCAGCACCGCTGGATCTTGATTTCTCAAATTTTCCATCTTCCGTTATCCCCCTTATAATGAATATCCCATCTTACTCGCAAAGCGTGGAATCCGAATCCAGCGGAAGCGCGTAAACGGCCCGTTCCCCGCCGATTAGCTTCGGACGAGTTGTGGCTGCCGTAACGCGCGCCTGCCCAATCTTGCGCAACGAAGGACGAAACGGCACCGCCACTCGTCGCAAATGCATGCCGATTAACGTCTCGCCGATATCGATCCCGGCATGGGCTTCGAGCATCTCCGCCAGGCACGGAGCCGACAAACGCCGATAGGCCGCCGCGGCCATCGATCCGCCCGCCTTCGGTACAGGCACCGCAGCTACCTCCGTCAACGAAAGCCGCTCCAGCACCGTGCGTTCAACCACCAGCGCACGGTTCAAATGCTCGCAGCATTGAAACGCAACGTCGAAGCCATATTTAGCCCGGACCTGCTCGATCCCGGCCCATAACTCGGACGCGATATCTTCAGCTCCGCCCGTGCCGATTCGTTTGCCCGCCACTTCGCTGGTGCTGGCTCCAACGACCAGCAGTTTTCCCGGACCCAGGTTAGCTGCGGCGGCAACTTCCTCCGCGACCGCTGCCACTTGCGTCCGAATCGTTCCGAGCTCTTCCTGCTCCATTTGATGCCCGCTCCTTTCTCCACCAACCAAGAACATGTAAACATAGTCTGTCCTTATTATAACAGAGAAAGGCTTGCCGCAAACGGAGGATGTTCCCCCACAACACATGACCACCCAACAAAAAAAGAGCATAACGCAGCTCACGCGCGTCGTGCTCTTTGCCCAGGCGACCGGCCGTATAATCCGATGCTCCATCGTGGTTTGATCCACTCTTGTCGCCAGTTACATCGGAACTAAAATCTTCTGCTCTTAGAATAAAGCATCGACGAGGCAAATGCAACAGGTTTAATGCCCCTCGCCGTGCTCCAGTTTGGCGATCAGCTTCTCCAGTGCGGCCCCAATCTCGGCTGCCGCCCGGTCGTAATCCACCCGCGAACCGCCAAACGGATCGGAAATGTCGTAGGCCGGCAACCGTTGCTGCAGCTCATCGAGCCGTCGTTGCTGCGCCGCAGACCACTCGCTGCCCAGCGCCCGGGCCAACTCCCGGTCCGCCGCCAACCGCCGGAACTCCTCCAGATTGGCTATAATGGAGACGTCGTCCTCGACGTACTCTTTTAACGTGAATATTTTATCGGCTGTCTCCGGAAAAGAATGAACAACCTGTCGTTTATGCCCTTGCGTCAGCGTCAGGATCAGATCGGCCCAATCCGCCAATTCGGCATATAAAGGGGTGGATTCAAAGGCATCCGTGATCCCCCGATCCCGCAAAACGGCTCCCGCATGATGGGAAATGGTGTTGCCTTTCATGGCGGCCACGCCGGCCGAACGAACCTGCACATCCAGCCCCCGGTCTCGCGCCAGCTTACGCAGCATGCCTTCGGCCATCGGGCTGCGGCAGGTATTCCCGGTACAAACAAATAAGATGCGCATGCCCTTTCACCTCCAGGTTAAGCGGGAGCAATCCCGCGTTTGGACCTTTATTTTAACACGAAAAGCCGTAGTTTCAAAAGATGAACAGCAATCCAAAAGCTAGCAAAATCGCCCCGCCTGCCGCCTCGCCGTAATCGCCAAGCGAACGCCCCACGCCTCGTCCCATCGCAAGCCCCACCAAAGACATGACGCCGCCAAAAAAACCGAAGGCCAGGACGGTCAGCAGCCAATCTCCATGGAACATCCCAAGTGACACGCCCACGGAAAAGGAATCGATGCTGACGCTAAGCGAAAACAGCAGCACGCCAAACCAGGTTCGGTGGTTAATCGACTGCATCCCGCTGCCTTTAATCGAACTGAGGATCATATGGGCTCCGAGCAGGAACAGCAGCCCTCCCGCGGCATACCGCGCCAGGCTTCCCAGCAGCGCGCCGACATATTGCCCCGCCGCAATACCAAGCAGAGGCATAAGTACGTGAAAGAGAGCGACCATCGTTCCGATGCGGAGCGCGTCCTTGCGGCGGACCCCCTTCATGCCGATGCCGACGCCTAGCGATAACGCGTCCATTCCTAGCGCAGCCGCCATCAGCAGGATCGTCAACAGCTCTCCCAGCCGCTCATAAGCCTCCGTCATAACCGAATCCCCTTTTGTCCAGTCTTTTGTACAACCATATGCGGACAGTTCCCGGTTCATGACTTGGCGGGAGAGCGGGATTGGGAGATTATGGCGGAAGACGGTTAGCGGCCTTGCTGGAGTTCTATCAAAACTTGTGAGGAGGAGATGGGCGGATCGAGTGAGCGGACCGGGAGTGTAAGGCGTGGGGGCTTGAGTGGCAGGATAGGGGGATGGGGCGGCGGGGAGGGCGGAACCACGAGGCTGTCCGCGCGAGTATGAGCGAAGCCGTGAGGCTATCCACTCGAGTATGAGCGAGCCGCGGAGCTGTCCACTCGAGGGCAAGCCGTGAGGGTACCCCCTTGGCGTTACAATCCCCCCGCTCGCCCCGCCTGTCTGTGAAATAGCGGTAATTCGTGGCGTTATTTTCTCGAAATCCGAGGTTTTCATAGAAATAGCGGTAATTCGTGGCGCTATTCCCCTCCTTAGGAGGCTGGCACCCCGATATCCATAGAAATAACGTCCTAAAATACCGCTATTTCCCCAATACGAGGCTCCCTCTCTATAAATAACGCCACTTTATACCGCTATTTTCGCAATCCAGCGCCGAACGAGCCGCAAACGAACGATGTGGACGAATATCCCATTCAACGATTCATCTGGTTAAGGAATCTGCTCATTCATCCTCCCAGCCGTCAAACAGATCCATTTGACGCGGCGGAAGCTCGCGTGGCGATTGACCCAGCAAATCCATCATCTCCAGGGCGTTAACAGCTGCATCCCCGCCAGAGTTGTTGTTGAAGAGCATGCAGATCTCGTTCGTCCCTTTCCCGAGTAACTGGATTAGCATCTCGGTCCACTCTAGAAGCTCCTCTCGAGAGTAGCGGTATAACGTGCGGATCTCCCGCCAATTGGATGCGCCCGCTTGGCTCCAGCCCACGGCATTTCGGCCGTGCATACGGACGATCGTCAATTCGGCATCCGTCGGTTCCAGCACTGTAGGGACTGAACCTTGCCCCGCCTGAGGTTCATCGCAAACGATATGAATCCAACCCTCTTGGCGCATGAAATCCAGCGTGCGCTCCTGGTTGTCCCCCGCGAACCAGCTTTGATGGCGAAATTCCAGTGCCACCGGCAAGTTCCCCATCCATTTGCGGATGGCCCGTAACTGCCGGACATGCTCCGGCGTACAGTCGAACCAGGGCGGGAATTGGAACATCACGGCCTTAAGCCGACCGGCTTCCACCACCGGGCGGATCGAGTTCAGATAAGCCTGGAACATATCGCCCGGCCCGCCAAACGGCGATTTGCCCCGACTATGGCCGGTCATCCCCTGATAAGCCTTGATAATAAACGTGAAATCTGGCGGTGTCTCAGCCAACCAACGGCGATACACTTCTTCTCCCAGCACAGCGTAAAAAGAGCTGTCGACCTCCACCACATCAAAATACTTCGCGTACCAAGCGAGCTTGTCTTTGGTCGGCGTCCGGGCAGGATATAAATCGTCATGATCCCCCCAGCCGGCCAGGCCGATACGGATCATGTCCGTCTCACCCCCTGCCCTAATCCAAATCTCCGCCGGCCTCGATCACCCGGTGACCGGCGGCTTTCAGCAGCCGGTTCATCACCGCCGAGCCAAGCCCCTCCTCGGGGCAGGCTTCGGCGAGGATGTAAGTGACGCCGCATTCGTCGAAGCGGCGGAGCGCAGCGTAGAGACGGTGCGCCGCCGTCTCCAGCTCGGCCTCGCGGCCGAGCGATAGCGCGCAGTCGGCGCGGTAAGACGGGAGGCGCTCGTCGAAGGCGAGCACGCCCGTCTTCTCTCCGCGCGCCGCGGCCGCCGCGAGCTCGGCCCGTATGCGGTCCGCCACCCGGTCGGCGGACCCGCGCACAATGCGCAGCACGCCCTGCGGCGCATAGTGCGTGTACTTCATGCCCGGCGCGCGCGGCGCAGCCGCCGGGCCCGGGGCCGCTCCGCCGCCCGCTTCCGCCTCCGGCTGCAGGGCGGCGTCCAGCCGCACGCCCGCGCCCGCGACGCGGGCGAGCTGCTCTACCGTGATCCCACCTGGGCGGAGCACGGTGACAACCCCGTCCCGGCCGGCTTCCACGACCGTCGACTCCAGGCCCACCCCGGTGGGCCCGCCGTCGACGATACCGTCAATGCGGCCGGACAGGTCCTCGCCCACGTGGCTCGCCAGCGTGGGGCTCGGTCGCCCCGACCGGTTGGCGCTGGGCGCTGCCACCGGGCACCCCGCTGCGGCGATCAGCCGCAGCGCCACGTCGTGGGCGGGCATGCGCACGCCCACAGTGGACAACCCCGCCGTCACGCGCGGCGAGACGGCGCCTTCGGCCACGGGCAGCACCAGCGTCAGCGGCCCGGGCCAGAACGCCTCCATGAGCCGCCGTGCCGTCTCGTTCACTTCCGTGACGAGTCCGTTCAGCTGGCTCATGTCGGCGATGTGCACGATCAGCGGATTATCGGAGGGGCGGCCCTTGGCGGCAAAAATCGCCTCTACCGCCGCCGTATTCCGCGCATCCGCGCCAAGCCCGTACACCGTCTCCGTCGGAAACGCCACCGTCCCGCCGGAGGCCAACACCGAGGCGGCTTCCTTCAGGGCCGCCGCCTCCTCCCCCGCCGCCGGAACTTCCGACACGCCGGCATCAGCAACTTGTCCCCCAGAGGTCGCGAACCCCGTTCCAGGCTCTACCCTCCACGAACGCGTCGACTTTGCAGCCACCTCTCCCAGCGCGGGCAAATCCACTGCGCCGCGGGCTTTATTTTCAATAGATTCATTTCGGTTCATTCTCGCTCATCCCAAACTGTTCAATATCGATATTCTACTATTATACCCGAACCCGTCCATGCGCATAGCCCGTCCCGGCGAAGCCCACAAAAAAACCGCCCGGATTCCTCCGAACGGTATCTCATCCTATGAACCATTAATCAAATAAACCTGTAATCCAGTTCCAGAAATTCACCAGCATGTCCCACAGAAAGAACCGCACCTCTGTTTGTTCTGGCTCGACTTGAACAACATCCCTCGAGATCCCTTCAGCCGAAGCCTTCGCGATCGTGGCCGTCCCTGCATCCTTTGCCAGTGCATCTCCGCTACCGGCGTCGATGAAGCATAGCGGCGGAAACAGCACGCACCACCAGTTCTTCCCTTTCCCTTCGCCGAGCGTCACGCGCAGCGCTTCATAATTGCCGGCCGGGTACACCGCACCGCCGTACATTTTCGTCGGAAAGGGAACCGTACCGAGCTCGACTTGATAATCGTAGCTTTTCCCATATTGCTTGAGCGTCTGACCGACTTGCTCCTCGATGGCAGGCAGATGATCGCGGATCACCCGGCGGGCCTCCTCCAAGCTTTGCGGATTTTCCAACTCGGCAACCCAGCCATTCATCTGCTCAACCACAGCATCGCGGACGCGGCGTTTGACGAGCTGATCGCCGGTTCCGTCCGAATTCGCCAGAATGCGCAGCCGAATGGATTCCTGCGGAATGACCCCTTGCGTGCCTGCCGCAGCGGCGGTATCAACCATCTGTCCCTCCCAGGACATCAACAACATCACAATAGAAAAGAAGAATAGGGCAATTTTCTTACGGGAAGGTGTACGTTGGCTCATGATTTCTTGCTCCTAACCAAAACCGGTATTTCAGCAGCTGATGTCTATCAGTATGTCCGGTTAAGAGACTTCTAAACCTAGGAATCTAGTAAATTTTTGCCCGCGAAAAATAGAGTGAAGATATCACCCTATTTCCGCTGATCTCCCCTTTTCGAGCCAAATAAGATGAAACTTTCACCTTATCCCCCTTCAAATCCGCTATTATAGCCACCGCATCCGGAAATAAGCAATAAAAAATCACCTTATTTCGGCGATATCCTTGCACCGCGCAAAAATAAGGTGATCAAGTAACTCTATTCTAAATTGCACATCCCGTCCCGGTCAAAAACGACCTCACACTAACTCAAAATGACCTCACGCGCCCCTCGCTCATCCCTGCTTCTCCGGCCGTCGCTTAGTTCTCAGCAAGGCGTAACGCGAAGACGATGACGGCGCCGGCACCGGGTTGTCCTCTTCCTTCTCTTGGCCGTAAATCCGGATGCTCATCGCTACGCCGATGCTTGCCATATTAATCAGCAGCGAGGTCCCGCCATAGCTGATGAAGGGCAACGTGATGCCCGTCAGCGGCATAAGGCCGATGAACATGCCGATATTTTCGAAGATCTGATACAGCAGCATCGCGACGATCCCCACGATGAGGAACGGCCCGCTCGCCTCGCGACTCTCGAGGGATATCAAGATGAGCCTATGGATCAGCACGAAATACAGCAACAATAGTGCCGAGCTTCCGATAAAGCCAAATTCCTCGGCAATCACCACAAAGATCGAGTCCGAATACGTAAGCGGCACGCGCTCCGATTGAACCGTCTCCCCTTTCATGTACCCTTCCCCGGTCATCCCCCCAGAGGCGATCGCCAGCTTGGCGTTCCGGGTGTGATAGGAAGCGTCCTCCGACGCTTTCTCGGGGATCAGCCAGGGATCGATTCTGCTGATCCAATGCTCCCGACCGATCTCGACGAAGAAATTGTACACTTGGTCGTGATAGGTCTTATAGGCGGTAATTCCGCCGATCACCGAACCCGCGAAAATCACGAGGGCGATCAGGGCGTGCCAGTATTTAATGTTCCCGATCCACAGCATGCCCGCCAAAATGATGACATAGCTAAGCGCATTTCCCAAATCGTTCTGCGCCATCACGGCGACAAACGGGACAAAGGTCAACAGGCAGATCGGCACGACGTCGCGCCAGAACGAAAGCCGGGGTTTGCGTTTGCGAAGCAACATAAACCCGAGGAAGATGACCAGCAACAGCTTAAAGAATTCCGCCGGTTGAAAGCTTTGGTTAATGACCGGAATCGTCAGCCATCCCTTGGCGTTGTAATACGTATTCCCGATGAACATAACGACGACCAGCAGCCCGAAGCCGAACAGATAGAGATAAGGTGCATATTTGACGAGCAGCCGATAGTCGAGAATGGAGACGCCAAAAAATACGACAAACCCCAGCGCATAATACGCCAGCATGCGAAGGTGGTAGCCGTGATACTGGGTATGCGACGTGGCGCTGTACAGCACCGCGATACTGATGACCATGAGCAACAGCAAGATCAAGACGATGGAGTAATCGATTTTTTTCAGTTTGCTCAGCATGAACATCCTCTTTTCTTTATCTAGAAACCCCGTATCTTTACTTTAAAAGAAACCCCGCTCAACTACAAATGAGCCCTTCGACCCAAATAACGGGTGAAACCAGCAAAAGGTTTCCCCTTTTAAGGTTATTTTTGCCCGGAGACGGGTTTTCTCTCTTAAACGGCGCAAAAAAAGAACGCCGACGCAAGCGTCGGCGCCCGAAATGGGGGTCGGGATAAGAAGGGGAAAATGGGGGAACGCAAGTTAAACGGGAGTGATGAGAGTCAAGGTCCCCGTGGCGGCGGTCAGCGCGAAAATACCGATGGTTTGAATGTTGCCGAGTTCAACGGTAAACGTGCTGCCTTGGGTCACGGTCTGAATAAAAACCGGTGCATTATACCGGGTAATGCGAAGCTCGACGTTACCGAGTGTAGCCGCTACCGTCACGATCCCGGTTGGGCCAAGCGGATCGGCAGCCACGAAATAACCTTGGCCGACGCCGGCGGCTTGGGCATACGGATACGTCAATGTGAATGCCATGTGGAATCTCCTCCTTTCGGCTTGAGATACCACATTCTATGAAACTACCCTCTCAAAGTGAGCGGCTTTTGGTTGAGGAGCTTCACCTATTTTCATAGAGTCGCGTGTAAGCGAGGACTAACGCCCCCGCGCGATGCCCAGCACGTGACGGTCGATGCCGGCGAGATCGGGAACCATCACGATCTCGTCCCAATGGCCGGCGGCGCGGAGCAGCTCCGCAACGTCGGCGGCCTGGCCCTGGCCGAGCTCGAAGCCGATCAGGCGAGGCGGCCGCGGCAGCAGCGCGAGCTGCGCCATCATGGCGCGGTAGGGCATGAGCCCGTCCGGACCGCCGTCCAGCGCGCCGCGCGGCTCGAAGTCCCGCACCTCCGGCTGCAGGTGCGGGATGTCCTCCGCCGGGATATACGGCGGATTCGACACCACGATGTCCAGCGGCTCGCCGGCGAACGGTTCAAGCAGGTCCCCCTGCTTGAACGCCACGGCAAGGCCGAGCCGCCGGACATTGTCCTGCGCCACCGCTAAAGCGTCCGGCGAGATATCGCTCGCCGCAACGCGCCAGGCTGGGCGCAGATGAGCCAGGGCCGCGGCAATCGCGCCGCTGCCGGTGCCGATGTCGGCGGCGTACGGCGCGCCGCCGGGCCACAGCGCATCGCCTTCCAACGCGATGCGCTCCACGAGCAGCTCCGTTTCCGGTCGGGGGATCAGCACCGCCGGGTTGACCTGGAAGGTCAACCCGTAGAATTCCTGCTCCCCGATAATGTACTGCGCCGGCTCGCCCGCCGCTTTGCGGCGGACCACCTTTTCCCAGGCGTCCTGCTTGTCCGCCGGGAACGGGTCACGAAGCGCGGCCAAATACGCCGCGCCCGCAAGGCCCAGCACATGGCGGAGCAGCAGCTCCGCGTTCGACTCCGGCTCCCTCACGCCCGCCGCCGCTAAAAAAGAAGAAGCCTCTTTACGGGCTTCCCAAATCGTCATTGCACCGGACATCCGGTATCCTTCGCTGTGCAAAACGTTATTCTCCTTTATCCATCAGTTCGGCTTGTTCGGCAATCGTCAACGCCGATACGATCTCACCGATCTCGCCGTTCATCACCTGATCCAGCTTATGCAAGGTCAGGCCGATGCGGTGGTCGGTTACCCGGCTTTGCGGGAAGTTGTAGGTCCGGATCCGCTCACTGCGATCCCCGGTGCCGACTTTACTCTTCCGCTCGCCGGCGTATTTCGCTTCCTCTTCCTGTCGCTTCATATCGAAGATCCGGGCACGCAACACCTGCAGCGCCTTTTCTTTGTTCGAGTTCTGCGATTTACCATCTTGGCAAGTCGCCACGATGCCGGTCGGGATATGCGTCACCCGCACGGCGGATTTCGTCGTGTTGACCGATTGGCCGCCCGCCCCGCTGGAGCAGAACGTATCGACGCGGATATCCTTATCGAGAATTTCAATATCCACGTCTTCAACTTCCGGCAGAACGGCTACCGTCGAAGTTGACGTGTGAATCCGACCGCCGGATTCCGTCGAAGGAATCCGCTGCACGCGATGCGCACCACTCTCGTACTTCAGCTTACTATATGCGCCTCGGCCGTTAATCATAAAGATAACCTCTTTAAAACCGCCCAGGTCGCTTTCATTCATGTCCATAATATCGATGCGCCAGCCTTGAGAATCGGCATACCGCGTATACATCCGGTACAAATCGGCGGCAAACAAAGCCGCTTCGTCCCCTCCGGCCGCACCGCGAATTTCCACGATGACGTTCTTATCGTCGTTCGGATCCTTCGGCAGCAGCAATACGCGAATCTTCTCTTCCAGCTCCTGCTGACGTGTGCTGAGTTCCTCGATCTCCATCTTCACCATTTCGCGCATTTCATCATCCAGCTTCTCGGCCTGCATGACTTTAGCGGCTTCCAGCTCTTCGACGACATTCTTATATTCGGTGTACGCCTCATAAGCCGGCTGTAAATCCGATTGTTCTTTGGAGTAATCCCGCAGTCGTTTGGCGTCGTTCGCCACATCCGGATCGCAAAGCAGCTCACTCAGCTTCTCGTAACGGTCGGCTAGGGATTGTAGTCGGTCCAACAAGGGATGTCACCTCTCTTCATTCAATCACTTTATCTTATAAAAAGCCGCTCATCCGCAGCCATTACCTTACAGGGATAAACGACTTTTTATTATATCACAAAATGCGCAAACCGACTAGCCTGCCCGCCCCCTTCCAGGAGCACGATTTTTCATGTAAAATAATCTCACTTATACGCCAGATTCCTTACAAAGGAGGCCTCGCCCATGGACATGCTCGATCTCAAAGTGTTTATTGCCGTAGCCGAAAGCGAAAGCATGAGCAAAGCCGCCCAGAAGGTTGCTTTAACCCAACCCGCCGTTAGTTTCCGGATCGCCGGCCTGGAGGCGGAGCTCGGTGCCCCTTTGTTTCATCGGACACGATCAGGCGCGTTCCTGACGGAGGCAGGCCGCAAATTCTACTTCTACGCTCAATATGCCCTTAGCGCTTTGGAAGCTGGACAAGACTCGATCCGCATGCTGTCCGAACCTCCCTTGGAGGAGAAGCTCCGAATCGGTATCGTAGATTCGTTAACCCATGTCATGCTGCCGGCCATTATTCAGTCGATGAAAGAGCAGACGTCGGTGATCCAATGGAAAATCAACACCGGGCAGTCGCTGGATCTGGCTTTACGAACGGCTTCCGGAGAGCTTGATATCTCCTTTATCAACCAAACCTATTCCCCGCTCCCCCAACTGGGTACCGTGAAATTATTCGAAGAGCCACTCGTCTTTATCGGCCCGAAGCAGGCTGGTTTCCCTCGCTATCAAAGCCTCGTAACTTATCTGGAGGAAGTGCCCTTCATCTTGCTCAAGCGCCACATGCCGTTGAGGGAATTACTGGAACACGAGCTCTTTCGTCCGCTGCGGATGTCCCCCCGGCAACTCATCGAGGTGGATACGTCCCATTTGATCCGTCAAATGGTCGAGCAAGGCACAGGCTGCTCCTTTTTGCCCGTTTCTTCCCTATGGGCGGCCGGCAGCGATGCCGAAATCGAGCGAATCCTTCTTCCTGAAATTCGTTTGCGGCAAAGCTTCTATTGCGTTTATCATCAATCCGCGCCCGACAATATTCTTGATTTGCTTCCAAATTTGCATGCCGGCATCAACGCGCAAGTCATCCGCTTCCGCAATGGCGGGACCCCCTAATCTCCTGCCTATTCCTCGCACGACCCTCTCTAATGTTATTTCCGTGTTATATATTCTTACATAAGCACTTCTTATTACCTCCATCGTGTGATGTATATTACTATAAATATAACACGAAGGAGGTGGCAAACCATGAACTCGTACAAAATGGAGCTTGAGAACGTCAGCAAGACCTATCAAGCGGCCGACGGTTCCCCCGTTAAGGCGCTTGGCCCGGTCAACATGCAGATCCCTAATCACCGTTTCGTTAGCATCGTGGGTCCCAGCGGCTGCGGAAAATCAACCTTGTTCAACATCATTTCCGGGCTGCTTCAGAACTCGGAGGGGGCCATCTTTGTGAACGGCAACCGCGTGGACGGACTGACCGGCATTACCGGCTACATGCTTCAAAAGGATTTGCTGCTTCCCTGGCGCACCATATTGGACAATGTCATCCTGGGTCTTGAAATTCAGGGGACTCCCAAACGGGAAGCCAAGGCCAAGGCACTGCCGTTGCTCCACAAATACGGTTTGAAGGGCTTCGAGCATCATTACCCCGCCCAGCTCTCCGGAGGGATGCGGCAACGGGCAGCGCTCCTGAGAACGATCATGTATGACCGTGACATCATCCTCTTGGATGAACCGTTTGGTGCACTGGACGCCCAGACCCGCGCCATGATGCAGGAATGGCTGCTCGATCTTTGGGACGATTTTCAGAAGACGATCCTGTTTGTCACCCATGACATGGAAGAGGCGATTTATCTATCCGACGAGGTATACATTATGACCTCCCGCCCGGGCACCATCAAGCGCCATATGACGATTAACCTGCCGCGGCCCCGTAAACCGCAAATTATCACGACCCCGGAATTTACCCAATTAAAAGAAGAAGCGCTGCGAACGTTATCCGAAGAAACGTTAAAAGCCTACCAACAGGAAGCAGCCGTTTAAGACCCACCCTCAAAGAAAGGAGAGATGCGCAATGTCAAGCGAAGCGGATGTCGTAAAAAGCAGCGGTCCCTTGGCTAGCCTCAGGTCTGGCACACCCCGGACCCGAGCCAACGCCCTGAAGTACGAGATGGCCACGCCAAAGACGTGGCTGGTGAACACCGGACGATTCGCCGTCTTCCTCGTAGTTTTATTGCTATGGGAAGTCGGTGCCCGTACAGGGTTGATCAACGCCTTCTTCTGGAGCCAGCCGTCGGATATCGCCCAGACCTGGTGGATCGGCGTGCAGACCGGCTCCGTCTGGCAGGATACGATCTATACGTTCCGCTCCACCGTTCTGGGCTTCTTGCTTGGAACTGCCGGGGGCACGCTGTTAGGTCTATCCTTCTGGTGGTCCAAATATTATGCTCGCATTTTCGAGCCGTTCATCATCATGTTCGAGGCCATGCCCAAGCTGGCTCTTGCCCCCATCATCGTTCTAGTATTTGGCATCGGCATCGGATCGAAGATCGCCATGGGTTTTGCCATCACCGTCGTCATCACCACATTAACCACGTACAACGGCGTGCGCAGCGTCGACCGCGATCTCGTCCGAATGGTCTATTCGCTGGGTGCCTCCAGGCGGCAGGTCTTTGGAAAAGTCATCGTCCCCACGGCGATTCCGGCGATGATTTCCGCGCTGCGAATTAATATCGGCCTGGCCCTTACAGGGGCAATCGTCGGCGAATATATCGGTTCCGAACAAGGACTGGGACGTATGATCTTCTACGCCGGGCAAACGTATGAAATCAGTCTGATTTGGGCCAACATCTTTAATTTGTCGATCCTATCCATGCTGCTATACCTCTTGGTCGGTAAATTGGAGAAGGTTTTGCTCAAGGGCTTCACCCACAAATAAGAGAACTGCAAGAAAACAAAGAGAACCAGGGATATCGGAGGGGGATCTAAGATGACCAAGGCTACGTTTGCCTCACGCCACCTGTTGTACATGGTTGCCGTATTACTTATCACCGCGCTGGTCGCTGGATGCGGCGGCAATGCTGCACAGAAATCCGGAGTTGAAACGCCCGCCAGCTCCAGCGAAGCAAATGCCTCAGACAACTCGAAGACGGGTTCAACCAAAGAGCTCACGATCGCGGAACCGGTCCACGGCACCGGCTACCTGCCGCTGTATATCGCCATCCGCAAAGGTTTCTTCGACGGGCTGACCGTCAAAACCGTGACCCTTTCGGGCGGAAGCGCCCACACCAATGCCGTACTAACCGATCAGGCTTTCGGCTTTATCGGGGGTCCCGAGCACAACGCCTTCGCCAAGGCAAAAGGAGCGGAACTTCGCGCTATCGTCAACATCGTGAATCGGGGTAATGTTTATCTGGTTGCCCGTTCCGACCTCGACCCCGGCACGGATATCGCCGCCTTTATGAAGGGCAAGACGGTCGCGGTATCCCAGTACGGAGGTACGCCGAACTCGATCATCCGTTATTTGGCCGGCGAGTGGGGATTAGAGCTCGACAAGGACCTGAAGCTGAAAGAAGTCGATACCGGAGCGATCCCCGCGGTCCTGCAGCAAAATCAAGGAGATATCGCCGTCGTGACCGAACCGATGCTGACGCAAGGCATCGAGGAAGGCATTTGGGGAGAGCCGTTCTACAATGTCCCCCAGGAGCTTGGACCCTACGCTTATTCGACGATCAATATTAAGCTCGACAACATTAATGAGGACCCCGACACCGTTCGCAAATTCGTAGAAGGCATCCATAAGGGCCTGGAGTTTATTCGCGACAACAAAGAAGAGAGCATGGAGATCGCCAAGTTGGAATTCCCAACCATGGCCCAAGAACTGCTCAAAGCAACCATCGACCGTTCTTACGAAGACGCCATGTGGGAGTTTTCAGGTCAGATCAGCGAGGAAGCCGTAAACACCGGATTAGCCGTCGTTCGTTCCGCCGGACTGCTTAAAGACGAAACCATCGGCTACGATGATATCGTTGATACGCAGTTCGTAAAATAATCCATGATCTTAAGGAGGTAGTATTAAGATGAGAATTTGGGACCGTTTTTTAACCGATCGTGACAAACAGGTATTCGGCAGCGCCGGGTACGACGCCAAGGCCGGATTCGGAGCACGCCCGGCAATTCTGGTCATCGACGTCAGCTACGGCTTTAGCGGCCACCGGAAAGAACCCATCCTTGACTCCGTCAAGCAATGGCGCAACAGCTGCGGCGAATCCGCCTGGGATGCCATCCCCTATATCCAGCAGTTGCTGCATGCCGGCAGGGAGCAACGGGTTCCCATCTTCTACACGACGGGTGTCGATCGACGGCCCGATGGCTTTGACGCCGGCGGCTGGCGCAGAAAAAATACGCGTTCCGGAGAGATCGAAGGGGTATCCGGTTACGGCAGCAACGAGATCGTGCGGGAGATTGGGCCTCAACCGAGCGATATCGTGATCGAGAAGCTGAAGCCTTCGCCTTTCCACGGCACGCCTCTACTCGGCTATTTGACCGATCTAGGCATCGACACCCTGCTGATTTGCGGAACAACGACCGGCGGCTGCGTCCGTGCCGGAGTCATCGACGCCTTCTCCTATAATTTCTACGTCGGAGTCGTGGAAGAATGTACGTTTGATCGCGGCGAAGCCTCCCACGCCATCAACCTCTTCGACATGAATGCGAAATATGCGGACGTCGTCAGCACAGAAGAAGCGGTGAGCTACCTGTATCAAACCGAAAAAGGCTTGCACGACGGCAAGATCGCATTCCCTGCCGTAAGCTCCTGATGTCATAGCACTACCAGCGGCCAAGGAATCGAAGGGAACCGGCAGTCCCGCTCCCCTGGGACTGTCGGTTCCTTTTGTCCGGGCAGCTATTTCGCCAAGGGGGAACCGCTATGCCGGAATCGACATTATCCGTCTCACCCGCCATGCGCCGCAACTTCATCTGGATATCCCTATCTTGCGGGTTGTATTGGTTCGCCTTTTCCTTAACTCGGCCGATCATCGCCCTGTATGCTTCCTCGTTAGGGCTGCAGAGCGCTGCGATCGGCATGGTGCTGGCTGTCTATGCTTTGTTGCCCATGTTGGCCGCGATCCCCGGCGGTTTCATCGCCGACCGATTCGGCCGGACCGCCGTTCTGCGCGTCGGTTCCGTCATGATGTTATTGAGCGGTTTATTGTATGGGATCTCTGCCGGTCCTTGGACGCTGGCGATAGCCCAGTTAATCGCAGGCCTGGGTCAAATGGCGGTTTGGCTTGCAGTCCAGGTACTGGTTACCGAAGGACCTGCCCAAGGGAACGAGTCCCGATTCGCTACCTTCTCCTTATATATGGCGATCGGACAAATGACTGCTCCCATCGTCTCGGGATTCTTAGCCGATCGTTTTAGTTACAAGATGGTGTTTGCCGGATACATCCTGAGCAGCCTGCTGCTGATCTTCACCTCTTGGCGTTGCCGTGAAGATCAAGGCGCTCAACCAAGTCCTGCGGAAGATCCTGCCGAGACGGCAGCATTCGAGGCTGCCTCCGCGTACGTCGCCAACCCGACCACCGGCAACGAGAAAAGATGGTTTGAGCAATGCCTCAAGCTACTAAAAAACCGCAAATTCGCGGTCATTCTGCTGGCAACCTTTATCTCATTGTTTATTGTAGACGTGCGAACAGCCTATCTACCCTTGCATCTGGAGTCGCTAGGGATCTCCAATACCCGCGTCGGACTGCTCGTCTCCATCGGTGCGCTCTCGGCCCTGTTCGTCCGCCCGATCTATCCGCGGCTTATGGCGAAGCTTGGCTTCGGCAAGACCTTATTCCTGACCTTCGCCGTCTCCCTCCTGCTGCTCTTCGCCGCACCGTTCCTGACGAATTTTTATGCGATAGCAGCGTTGGTCTTCGTGACCGGTCTGGCGCTCGGCATTAACCAACCCATGACGCTGTCCATGATTGCCGTCTCCACAGTGCCGGAGGAACGAGGACTCGGAGTCGGGCTGCGCCTGATGTCCAACCGGGCTGCCCAGTTCATGGACCCGCTTTTGTTTGGCTGCTTCACCACTTTCGCCAGCTTGCAAACGTCATTCGTCCTCATAGGACTCCTGCTCCTTGCTTGCTGCGCCTTTGCTCTTCAACTCTATCTATCGGCAGAGAAGGATCGGCCGCTGCGAGGGCCAAATCTAAACAAAAGCCGCGAATTTCAACAACATCGTTGAAATTCGCGGCTTTGTGATGAGACGAAACGGTTGCATCAATGATGATCTTGGGCTGCAGCGCTTGCAGGCTGGCGTATGGCAGCGATTTGTTCGATCAGCGACTGTTCCAGCTTGGCATTCCAGTCGCGGACCAAGCCCGGCAGCAAGCAAGCATCGACAATAACCCAGATAGTCAGTGCCAATCCAAATAGGATGACCGGTATGAGCAATAGCAGCGAATAGGCCGTTTCGGGTGAATCCACGCTTTCGATCCCGGCTGCAATGGCAAACACAAAATAAAGGACGAACGCCAGGATAAATAAGCATAGCTGCACGACCCCGCTGGCAATCCGCTTCAGATAGAAGCGATGCACACCCAAGTGACCGGCTAGCAGCATCAGGTAAGCCAGGCCCAACGATTTTTCGCGCTTATTCATTTCCGAGTTCAGGAGCAACAGTTCGCTCGTGGTCAGATCGCTTTTGGTCAACATGATTAGATAGGATACTCCGGAGATCTGCCGCGAT
Source organism: Paenibacillus sp. FSL R7-0216 (assembly GCF_037969915.1). Classification (NCBI taxonomy): domain Bacteria; kingdom Bacillati; phylum Bacillota; class Bacilli; order Caryophanales; family Paenibacillaceae; genus Paenibacillus; species Paenibacillus sp. FSL R7-0216. Next base: position 4,680,137 of record NZ_CP150222.1, read on the forward strand.
CATAGAAGATCCGGTCAATGACCCGGTTCTCTACTTCAGCGTTATGCTGTTTCACCCATGTGTGCACCAGAAAAGCGTCCACGATCCACCAGATCCCGGTGACGATCAGCCCAACGACCGTCAATGACAAGATCAGCTGAGTCACAGCCGTTCCAATTTTCCCCATGTAGAAGCGATGGCCCCCAACAACGCCGAGGAAATACCATAGAATGTAAGCTACAATCATGTTTTTCCCCTGGCTCTTCACCTCGGATTCCAGCAACAGCAGTTCCCGGGTATCCAATTGGGACTTGCGGTGCAAGGCGTAATCCATACTCATAAAAAAAACTCCCCCTAGATGTAAGAATGAATCAAACTTGAATTAAGTATACAAACTCGATACTATGAAAACAATGCAAATTTTTCCCAAGTGTATATCTTTCTTTATCAAAGTTATGCCCGACTCACCTGCATTATTCAACCCATTTCGAATGAGAAAATAGTGCAAATTACCAAAAAACTGCCCCAAGCTTCGCATGCACTTGCGATTCTTGGGGCAGCGGTTCATCGCCGTATGAAGTTGAATTATACGTTAAAGCGGAAATGCATGACATCGCCATCTTGAACGACGTAATCTTTGCCTTCCAGACGCAGTTGGCCGCGTTCGCGCGCTGCGTTCATCGAACCGGCTGCGACAAGGTCATTGTAAGAGACCACTTCGGCGCGGATAAAGCCGCGTTCAAAGTCGGAGTGGATGACGCCAGCCGCTTGGGGCGCCTTCATCCCTTTGCGAATGGTCCAGGCGCGAACTTCCTGCACCCCTGCCGTGAAGTACGTATACAAGCCAAGCAGCCGGTAAGCCGCTTGAATCAAACGGTCTAACCCGGAAGCGCTCAGACCGAGTTCCTCCAGGAACATCGCCTTGTCCTCGCCTTCCAGCTCCGCAATCTCCGCCTCTACCTTGGCGCTGATCGGTACAACTTCAGCCCCTTCGGCTGCCGCAAATTCTTTGACCTGCTGCACAAAAGGATTGCTGTCAGCCTCGGTCACGCCGTCCTCACTGACATTGGCCGCATACAGGACCGGCTTCAGGGTCAGCAGGTGCAGATCGCGGACGATCAGCTTCTCCTCTTCGCTCAGCTCGACGCTGCGTGCTGGCTGATCGTTATAGAGCGCCTCCTTGATCCGTTCCAGGACCTCGACTTCCTGCGCGTATTGCTTATTGCCGCCCTTCATATTTTTCTTGGAGCGTTCGATCCGTTTCTCCACGCTCTCCACGTCAGCCAAGATCAACTCCAGGTTAATCGTTTGGATGTCGCTGATCGGATTGATTTTGCCGTCCACGTGCGTAATATTCTCGTCCTCGAAGCAGCGGACCACATGAACGATGGCATCCACCTCGCGGATGTGCGCCAGGAACTTGTTGCCAAGACCCTCGCCCTTGCTCGCACCGCGCACCAATCCGGCGATATCGACAAATTCAAATGCCGTCGGAACCGTGCGGTTCGGAACGACCAGTTCGGTCAGCTTGTCGAGTCGCTCGTCCGGCACCTCAACCACGCCGACGTTTGGATCAATCGTACAAAACGGATAGTTGGCGGATTCGGCCCCCGCCTGGGTTATCGCGTTAAACAGTGTGGATTTCCCCACGTTCGGCAAACCCACAATGCCTGCTTTTAAAGCCATATCATTGACAACTCCTCATTCATGTAATTGCTCATCTTCCTTCAACCATAGTAACGATACGAAGGAAATATTTCAAGGATAACGATGTCCCGGCGCTCCCGGGTCCCGCTTTAGCCGCGATCCTCCAAGGTTTTACTCATCTGGATGTCGGTGACGATGTAGCCCATCTTTTGATACAGCTGATAAGCCCGCTGGTTATGTCCAAACACATGAAGACCGATCGTATTCAATCCCAATTCACGCACCTTCTCTTCCAGCGCGGTCATTGTCGCTTGGCCATAGCCCTTGCCCTGGAATTCTTCATAGATCAGGATATCCAGGATAAACGCAACTGAGCCTTTCTCCTGCTCCATCACATTAAACCAAAGATGGCCGACAGAAGTGAGCTGATCGTCCTCCTTAATGTTGAACAGATAAGCGCCTTCCGTCTCCTGATCGTCCGGAAGAAACCGCCGGAACGCCGCTTCGGAAAGCGCCGGAGCATCGTCGGCCTTCCAGGCACCGGCAGCGACTTTTTCTTCCGCAAATTCGCGGACCGAGCGGCTGCGAAATGCCTGGTACTCCGACTTCGACATTGGAACCAATTGCACCATAAATGTACCCCTCTCTTTGCCGATCCATAAAGGACCTTAGTGAGATTTCATTTAACCAAACGGATACCAAAATCCCTGAAACAAGCTGCGTTTCAGCCAGATTCCGGAAACCAGCAGAACAACGCACAACAACGCAATCAGCTTGTCGAACCCCGTCATGACCGTGCCCATATACCAGGTCCTCTGCTGCTTCGTACCGAACCCTCGCAAATCCATGGCATCGGAGACCGATTCGATATGCTGCAACGAGGACTGCAGCAACGGAACGATGGCCTGCGTCAGATTCCGCGCCCGCTGAACCAGCGTACCGTCGCCGCGGGAGATCCCCAGACCGCGCATCTGCAGCGCGTTGAGGATCGTACGGAACTCCTTGGTCAGATCGGGAATGTAGCGAAAGGCGATACTGACAGCATAAGCCAGCTTGTAGGGTACGCCCAGCTTATGTAGGCTGGCGGCAAAACGGCTGGGATGCGTCGTGAATATGAACAACAGCGTAATCGGCAGCAGAGTCAGGTATTTAAGCGACAAAGTCAGTACGTAGAACAACGTTTCCGTATTGACGGTATCGTATCCGAGCGGAATCAGCGGCGTATTGCTTCTGGTCAACGTCGTGCCGAAGCGGGGCGTGATCAGAAGAATAAAGACGCTGTTGACAACGGTAAAGACCGTGAGCGCCCAGAACAGCAGCGCCATTTTTCGGAACGGAACCCGGGTTAGAAGCAGCATCGAGACTCCGCCAGCCAGCATCACAGCGAATACGCGCAAATCCATGAACAGGAAGGTGACGACCGTCCAGGTCAGCAGCAAAATCAGCTTGACCGCGCCGTCCATCCGATGAAAATAAGAGTCTCCCGCAACGTACAACCCACTCGTTTGACTCATGCTCGTTTCACCTTCTTCTCTGCGGCGATAAAAGCTTCGACGAATCGCGAAGGCGAGACCAGCCCCTGAGCCCGGGCGAATCGCGCCAGACTCGTCTCCCGGAGGTTAGCCCGGGAGGTGATTTCCCCGTCGGCTAGAATCCGGGCTACCGCATCCTCTGCAATCACCCGTCCTTCCGACATCACCGCCGCCCGATCCGCATACTCCAGCGCCAAATGCATGTCGTGCGTGATAAACAAGAAGGCCATGCCTTCCCCGGAAAGCCGGTTAATGAATTCCATGAATTCGGTATAATGCCGGTAATCCTGTCCTGCCGTCGGCTCATCCAAGATCATCAGCTTCGGCTGCAGCGCCAGGATAGCCGCGATGCTGAGTCGCTTCTTCTGCCCGAAGCTGAGCGCGGAGACCGGCCAGTTCCGATACGGATACAGGCCGCAAATCTGCAGCGCTTCTTCCGTACGCTGCTCTCGTTCGGGTTCAGGTACGCCGCGCGCGACCAAGCCGATGCGAATCTCGTCCCGAACCATATGCTGCGTCAGCATCTGATGGGGATGCTGCATCACATAGCCGATCTCTTCACCGCGGCGGCGGATCGACCAGCCATTGATCACCTCGCCGCGGAGGCAAATCTCGCCCGAACCGGGCTTATGCAAGCCGGTGATCAAACCCGACAGCGTCGATTTGCCGGCCCCGTTACTGCCGAGCAAGGCAACCGTTTCACCTGAACGGACAGTCAGGGTGACGTCCGCTACCGCGTTCATGCCCGGCTCGTAGGCGAAGGAAACGCCCCGGAGCTCAAGTAACGGCTCGCCGAGGCTGCCCCGCGCAGCCGGAAGGACGGAGGTCGACCAAGCCTCCAGCCGATCCCGCAGTTGCGATTCGCTGAGTCTTGGTGGTCCCTGCGGCTCGGAGCCATCCTCGGTCGGCTTGAGGCTCTCCGGATGGGACAAACCGGTAAAACCGGACAGCGGCAGTCCCGCATGACTCAGCGCCTCCAGGTACAGCGGCTGGCGCAAACCATAACGGGGGAGGATGCCCGCGGCCAGAAGTTCGTCCGGCGTACCAATCGCCGCGATTTCCCCCTCGTTCATGACCACGACGCGGTCGATATGCTCCAGCAGGACGTCTTCGACCCGATGCTCGATCAAGATCACCGTTTTCCCTTGGTTACGGTGAATTTCGTCAATCAGCCGCATCGCTTTGGCACCGCTGGCCGGGTCCAAATTCGCGAGCGGTTCGTCAAACAGCAAAATATCCGCTTGCGTGGACAATACACCGGCCAGCGCCACCTGCTGCTTTTGCCCGCCGGACAGCTCATGCGGTCCTTGCGCCTCATAGGCTTGCATCCCAACGAGTTCCAGTGCAGAAGAGACGGCCGTCTTCATCACGTCATACGGGGCTGCTTCATTTTCCAATTGGAAAGCCACGTCCTCACCGACCGTCTGACCGACAAATTGGGCATCCGGATTTTGCAGGATCGTCCCGATCCGGCGGCTGCGTTCGAAGATCGTCATTCCCGAGGCGTCTTGACCGTCCAGCAGCAGCTGCCCGGACATCTCACCGCCGTACGAAAAGGGAATTAGCCCATTGATACAATGGGCTAATGTCGATTTGCCGGAACCGCTCGGGCCGGCGATCCATATTTTCTCCCCGCGTGCGATCTCCAAATGAATATTCTTTAGTGTAGGTTCGCTTTGGTTTTTGTAGCGGAAACTGAACTGTCGGAAAGTTATGACTGCTTGCATCTTTTCAGTAAGCTCCTATCTGTCCACGCTTAAGTTCGAGTTGTTACGGTTACGCTTCACGTAAGCCAGCACCGCCGGCAGTCCCAGAATGAGGAACACGGCAAGATTCGCCAGACCCGCAGAGATGACCTGTACCGCAATTTTGTCATTAGGCTCGCCCATCACGAGGATGTCGAAGTACCCGGAAAACGCCAGCGAAACGAAGATCCCCACGATCCCGTACACGACAAACCAGGCAACGTGATTTTTCTTCATCTGCCCTTCCTGAGCGTTGAAATCCTTCGCTAAATAAATCAGTCCCATAAACGCTGCGGTGATCCCCGAGCCCAATGCCCAGCCCCACCAGACAGTGCCGCTTGTAATTAAATCGTTAATGACATGCCCGATAAATCCGGCGATAAAGCCAACGATCGGCCCAAACAGCGCGCCGAAAATCGCCAGCAAGGCAATAGCCGGGCGCAGCTGCGTATCCGGTGCAATCGGGATGCCAATCCAGCTCGTCGCTCCGTACAGTGCAGCCCCAATCCCGATGGTCACCACTGTCCTCGTGTTCCATTTCCACAATGAAGGTTTCATTTCCACATCCCCCTCTGCATCAATACCCAACCTCAGTATGGGCTCTGCCGTCGAATAAGTATGAACCGGCTGCTGTCCTAGCGAACCGTTATTTACCTTCAATATAAGGGCTAATCTATTGAATTGCAACGAAATTCTTACTGGTTTAGTTGGATTTAAACAGAGGCCCTATTCTCTTGTCCAGCCCTTTTGACCATTATCCCTATTAATCAGGTCATGGAAAAGCCCACACCCATCGGCTTTCACCCGATTTCATCCCATCCCGTCCAACCCCGTCCCACCCTGTCCAACCCCATCCGCTTCCTGAATAAAGGGGATAATCGTGCAAAGAGCCGGCCAAGCTCCCCCGAGCGGACCCACACCCTGCTCTATCTGGCCACGGCCGGTCTCCCTGCGCTACTCGCGGCGCACGAGCCGCGGCGTCCCCCGCAGCGCCGGAATGCTGCCGGCGCCAATGCCGAACATGGCGGTGCGGAGCTCCAGCTCAACGCGCTCCAGAAGCGCGTCCAGTCGCTCCTCCGAATGCACCGCCGGTTCGAGCAGCGCCCGGCCGAACCCGGCCAGGTCCGCGCCAAGCGCCAGCGCTTTGGCAGCGTCCACGCCGGTATTCAGGCCCCCGCTGCCAATTAGGGCGGCATCCGGCAGCGCCGCCCGCACTTCGCGGATGCATTCGGCGGTGGGGATGCCCCAATCCGCGAATGCTTCCGCTGCCGCGCGGCGCACAGGGTCGCTGCCGCGGAACTTCTCGACCTGGCTCCACGAGGTTCCGCCGGCGCCTGCTACATCGATGAAGGCAACGCCTGCCTCGCGCAGCCGTTTCGCCGTAGCGCCGTCGATGCCCCAGCCGACTTCCTTTACGCCAACCGGGATCGGCAGCTCGCGACATACCTCTTCGATCCGCTCCAGCAACCCGCCGAAGTTCGTATCCCCTTCCGGCTGGAACACCTCCTGTAAGCTGTTCAGATGCAGCACGAGCATGTCCGCTCCGGCGATCTCCACCGCACGCTTGCAATTCTCCGACCCATAGCCGTAATTGAGCTGCACTGCGCCTAGGTTGGCGATGATCGGGATGGTCGGCGCAAACCGCCGAATGGCGAACGTAGGCGCAAGCTCGTCCCGTTCCACGGCGGCCCGGACCGAGCCGACGCCCATGGACCAGCCCCGCCGTTCCGCCGCTTCGGCGAGGCGTGTGTTGATCTCGCCGGCCAGTCGGCTCCCGCCGGTCATCGAGCTGATCAGCAGCGGCGTACGCAACGAAGCGCCAAGAAACATTGTTTTCAGATTGATTTCCGTGAAATTCAGCTCAGGCAGCGCGTTATGGCGAAAGCGAAATTTCTCGAACCCGTTGCGAATCCCCTCTGCGTTCACTTGCTCCTCTAGACAGAGGCGGATATGCTCCGTTTTACGTTCCGATGTTGGTTCCATGCCGAAGACCCTCCTTCTTTACCTCACCCTAAAAATACGCCGATCAACTATTGCCAACCCTCGCCCGCCCCGTGTTACAGCAGCGGAGACAACAGACGGGCCGCGGATTCCGCAAGGCGCACCAGAATTCTCTTATTCATGAAATCATGCTTGTCGATCAGTTTTGCAGACAGCAGGTCACGCTCGAAATTGTTCACGACCTTGGCGACGCTGTCGCTTTGCACCAAGAGCGCATTGACCTCGAAATTCAAATGAAAGCTGCGCATATCCATATTGGCCGTGCCGACCGTAGCCACTTCCCCGTCCACGATCAGCAGTTTGGAATGCAGAAAACCCTTTTCGTATTCGAAAATTTTCACTCCAACCTCCAGCAACGAAGGGAAATAGGAATGAGACGCCAGAAACGGCAGCCATTTATCCGGTTTAGCCGGGAACAGGATGCGCACATCGATCCCCGATAAGCCGGCCACACGCAGCGCGGTCAAGATATCTTCATCCGGGATAAAATACGGCGTCGCCAGCCACACCGACTTTTTCGCCGACGAGATCATCGCGAAGAAGATGTTCTTGAGCGTCCGGCTTTCGTTGTCCGGGCCGCTTGGCACGATTTGTACCGCGCCGCTGCACCCCTGCTCAAGCTCCGGGGACAGGTAGGCTAGATCCATAATTTTCTCCCCGGTGACGTACTGCCAGTCCTGCAGGAAAATGATCTGCAGCGACCGAACCGCCTCCCCTTTGACCAGCATGTGCGTGTCGCGCCAGAAGCCATAGGTTTTGCTGCGGCTCAAATATTCGTCGCCAACGTTAAGTCCGCCGATAAATCCAGTATTACCGTCGATAACGACGATCTTGCGGTGGTTACGGTAATTGACCCGGCTCGACAGGGCCAGAAAACGCATTTGTCCGTAAATGCCCACCTTAACTCCGGCCTCCCGCAGCTCCGCGATAAATGATTTAGGCAAACCGATGCTGCCGACGGCGTCAAACATAAAACGCACCTCGACACCGGCTCGTGCCTTCTCCATCAACGTCTTCTGGATTTCCCGCCCGATGTCGTCGGCACGATATATGTAATATTCCATGTGGATATGATGCTCGGCTTTTTTGAGCTCGCGCAGCAGATTGGTGAACGTCTCTTCCCCGTTTGTCAGCACCTGCGTGCGGGTCGCCATCGAATAAGGCGTGCGAGCCAAACGCTGAGATAGATGCAATAAACGCTGCTGGCCGGGGCTGAACTGCGATAAGTCGCGGGGCAACGGGTGACCGCTGCGGTCGATCCGCTCGTAGCTGAGGCGGTCCTGTTCCGCTTTTTTATCGAATTTGCGCCGTTTGAAATAGTTTTGTCCCAGCAAAAAATAGAGCAAGAGCCCAACAACCGGCAGCAGAGCAAGCACGATAATCCAAGCCACAGTGCTGGACGGATTGCGGTTCTCCATAAATATGGCGAGACCAATCGTGATGACGGTCAAGGTTTGAAAAATACTAACGAGCGTACCGCCGAATTTACCGAAGACGCCAAATCCGAAATAATAGAAAGCAAATAAAATCGCGGCGATGAAAATGATTTGAAGTCCCCGTCTCATCGTTGTACTCCTTCTTTTTCTAATGATGCTTGATTATATTCTACATGAACGTTCGAATTCTTCCTACTGGTGAAAGGGAAAAATCTACTCGTGCGCCGATTTGTATCCGCTTGGGCTTTGTACTATAATCAAAATTGACCAATAAGTCAAAACGAGAACCCACGAGTCAGAGAAAGGGGGTTCGGCACTTTTTGTCTCAACCATCCATCGACAAGAAGAAGCTGATATTACGAGCTGCCATGCAGCTGTTTGCGGCCAAGGGCTCGTCCGCCACATCGATGCAGGAGATCGCCGAAGCCTGCGGGATGTCCAAGGGTAGCCTGTACCTTCACTTCAAATCGAAGGAGGAACTGGAGCAGAGCTTGTTCGACTACTGCTACCAGCTGCTGCTCGACCATCTGACACAAGTAGAGATGCAGCAAGGGTTGACGCCAAGAGAGAAACTCCGGCGCCAACTGGTCGTGATGCTCGAACTGGTGCTTGAGTTGCGTGAATTCCTGATCATGCAATTCCAGGACTGGCATAAGAACGGCACACCGTACAAGGAGCCGGCGGCAGTCCAAGCCCACAACGCCAAGCTGTTACGGCACGGCAAGAACAAGCTGGAAGCGGTCTACGGGCCGAAGATCGAGCCGTACACGGGCGATCTGTTAACGATCGCTTATGGCATGGTCGGCATTTATGTCCGTTTGCTGTTCGAGCCCCATGTTTCCGCTTCACCGGAACGGATGGCCGAGCACCTCATGGAGTTGCTCGACCTCTCGGCGCAGCATCAGTTGAACAATCGCCCGGTCCCGCTAATCTCCGAAGAGACGCTGCGGCTCATGTCCGAAGGCGCTCCGGGCAGTTTGGATTTGCAGCAGCATCCTTTGGTTACGATCAAGGCAATCCGCGATGCGATTGGCGACGCCATCGCCGACCCGGACAGGCAGCAGGAAGCGCTGGAAGCCCTGCAGATTCTCGAGCATGAAGTCTTGGAGCTTCGCCCGCGCCGCGCCATCATCAAAGGAATGCTGGCCAATTTGGCTGCGATCCCAGAGCTAGCCCCTCGTTCGGCAGAACTGGAGCAGCTGCATCAGGTTTATATCCAGTACTCGTAAATCATTGTTCACCCATAGAAAGAGAGGAGCAGAAACCCGCTTATGAAGAGTATCATTCAATTTTCCTTGCGCAATAAGTTCGCGATCTGGCTGCTCACGGTGATCGTTACCGCCGTGGGTTTGTACAGCGGTCTGACCATGAAGCAGGAAACCATTCCGAACATCGACGTGCCTTACCTTAGTGTAACAGCCGTATATCCTGGGGCCGCACCGGAGGGCGTGGTTGAGGAGATCACCAAGCCGCTGGAGACGCGGCTGCATAATGTCGACGGCGTAAAGACAGTCACCTCCACTTCGATGGAGAACGCCGCCTCGCTGATCATTGAATTCGAATATGGCATGAACCTAGACAATGCCACCGCAGCCGTTCGCGAAGCGCTGAACGATGTGCAGCTTCCCGAAGGCGCGCAGAAGCCGCAAATTACCCGGTTCAGTTTGAGTTCCATGCCGGTCGTTTCCCTCAGTTTATCGGATAAAGAATCCGGCAGTCTCGAGGATTTGACCCGGATTACGGAGAACGACATCAAACCTGCACTTGAGGATCTGGACGGCGTCGCTTCAGTACAAATCGCCGGCCAATTCGTTCGTGAAGTCAGCCTGAAGTTCGACCAGGCCAAGCTGAAAGAGCTGGGCCTGACGGAAGATACCGTGAAGGGGATCGTACAGGGCTCCGCGCTCCGCGTTCCGCTTGGATTGTTCAGCCTGGAGCAATCCCAGAAAGCCGTTGTCGTTGACGGCAACATCACGACCGTAGAAGACTTGGAAAACTTGGCCATTCCGGTCATCCCAAGTTCAGCAGGTACAGCTGGGGCCGCTGGAGGAGCTGCAGCTGGGGCAGGTATGCCTGCAGGCAGCACAGGTGCTGCAGCGGGTGCTGCTGGCGCTTCTACTGGCGCTGCTGCCGGTGCTGACGCTAGCGGAACCATGGGCGCTGTTCCGGCCGGCATCCCGACCGTCAAACTTGGCGATATCGCCGACATCGAAACGATCGGCAAAGCCGAATCGATCTCCCGGACCAATGGGGAGGAATCGATTGGCATTCAGATCGTCAAGTCCAACGATGCCAATACCGTTGACGTTGTCAACCAGGTCAAGGATGCAGCTAAAGATCTAGGCAAACAATACGAGCATATCAACTTTACGGTCCTGCTCGACCAAGGTCAGCCGATCACCGACTCGGTGAACACGATGTTGTCCAAAGCGCTGTTTGGCGCCTTATTTGCGGTGTTGATCATCCTGATCTTCCTTCGTAACATCCGTTCCACCATTATTTCTATTATCTCGATTCCATTGTCCCTGCTTATTGCCATTCTGGCCCTGAAGCAGATGGATATTACGCTGAACATGATGACGTTAGGCGCTATGACCGTTGCCATCGGCCGCGTCGTCGACGACTCGATCGTCGTGATCGAGAACATTTACCGCCGTTTGTCCTTGACCGGCGAGAAGCTGAAGGGCAGCAAGCTGGTCATTGAAGCAACGCGGGAGATGTTCGTCCCGATTATGTCTTCGACAATCGTCACGATTGCCGTGTTCCTGCCGCTCGCTTTTGTCAGCGGGATGGTCGGGGAATTGTTCAAGCCGTTTGCCTATACGATGGTCTTCTCGCTGCTGGCCTCGTTGCTGGTTGCTATCACCCTCGTGCCTGCGCTGGCGCATACGCTGTTCCGCAAGGGTCTCGGTAAGTCACACCACCATGACGAGAAGCCAAGAGGCATTGCCCGCGGTTATCGACGTATTCTGGAATGGTCGCTGTCGCATAAGCTGATTACCTTCGGGCTTGCGGTCGTCTTACTGGTTGGCAGCTTGTTCCTGTATCCGCTGGTTGGCGTCAGCTTCCTGCCTGAGCAAGAGGATAAATATGTAATGGCGACCTACTCCCCAGAACCGGGAACCCAACTGGAAGATGTGGAGAAGGATATGCTGATTGTTGAGAAATACATTTTGGATCAACCTGGCGTCGACAAGATGCAGTATTCCGTTGGCGGCGACAATCCACTGGGAATGGGCTCCTCCAATTCGGCCTTGTTCTACATCGCCTATGATCCGGATACCGATCATTTCAGTGATGTGAAGGAACAGTTGATCGAAGGTCTGCGAACCGAGCTTCCGAAAGGTGAATGGAGCGATATGTCCGAACTCATGACCGGTGGTTTGGGCGGCGGTTCGCTTAGTGTCAACGTATTTGGAGATGAGCTGGAGCAAATCAAGCCGGTATCGGACCAAATCCTTGCTTTGATCAAAGAAGATACGAAGAACTTCGAAAAAGGCGATACCAGCCTCTCGAAAACCTATGAGCAGTACACCTTGGTTGCGGACCAAGAGAAGCTGAGCTCCCTGGGCTTGACGCCGGGCCAATTGGCCATGAAGCTGAGCCCGGTTCGCGAGCGTCCGGTCCTGACAGAGGTTGCGATCGACGGCAAGAAATACAACGTGTATATCGAAACGGACAGCCAAACTTATAACAGCATCACCGATATTGAGAACGAAACCTTGGCTTCGCCGCTGGGCATTCAAGTCCCAATCAAGGACGTTGCAAAGGTTGAAAAGGGCACTTCCCCGGATTCCATCATGCGGATCGACGGGAAGATGGTCGTTGAAGTCAGTGCAAAAATCACGTCCACCGACGTGCAAAAAGCCTCGTCCAGCCTGCAGGAGAAAATCGATAAGCTGGATCTGCCGGACGGCGTAACCGTGAAATTCGGCGGCGTAACCGAACAGATTAACGATACGTTTGGCCAACTGGGCATCGCCATGCTGGCAGCCATCGCCATCGTTTACTTTGTCCTCGTCGTCACGTTCGGCGGCGGTCTGGCTCCGTTTACGATTCTGTTCTCCCTGCCGTTCATTGTCATCGGAGCCATGGTAGGTCTCCTGATCGGCGGAGAGACGCTAAACGTCTCGGCCTTGATGGGCGTGCTCATGTTGATCGGTATCGTCGTCACCAACGCGATCGTGCTGATCGACCGCGTTATCCATAAGGAGCGCGAAGGTTTATCGACCCGCGAAGCATTGCTGGAAGCGGGAACGACGCGGCTTCGTCCGATTCTGATGACCGCCTTGGCAACGATCGGCGCACTGCTGCCGCTGGTCTTCGGCTGGGAGCACAGCGCAGGGATCATCTCGCGCGGGCTCGGCATCACCGTCATCGGCGGCCTGATCAGCTCGACGCTGCTCACGCTGGTCATCGTGCCGATCGTGTACGAATTCTTGATGAAATTCCGCCGTCGCGATTTGTCGGCCAAAGAAGCGGAGTAATAACAGCAAAAAGACGGCGCAGGGTAGTATATCCTGCGCCGTCTTTTCAAACCGCCCCGATTGTAACGACGCAACTCTATTCTGGTCAAAACAGCGGAATTCGGCCGCTAAATTGGATAATAAGCTCTGTCCCAAGCGTTAGAATCGCAACACGGGGAGATTGGCTCAAATAAGCCCCGTGGTCCGCGTTAGAGATCATACCGGCTATCAAAAAAGGACCTCAACCCCGCATTGCTGCGGAAGTTGAGGTCCTTTTGCGTTGCCTTATTCCATCTATCCCATGGCCGGCGACTGGCTTTCCCGCCAAGCGCGAAGCTGCTGAAGATCGTTAACCAGGAATTCATCCATCATTTCGGCCAGTCCGGTAAAGAGCAGGCTATTCGTGGCTTTCAGCACTTCTTTGGCAAACGGCTGTGCCCACTTCAGCAAATGCATTTCCAGGAAGTGGATTTGTGCGTCCGCCAGCGCCAGGCAGCTTTGCTGCAGATTGGCTTTGGCCAGCATTCCTTCGGCCAGCACCGCCATAAATTCCAGCTCCAGCGCGATATGATCGTCGCGTTCCCCGTTCAATTTATTGAATACAACCGCGTTCTCCATGTACACCTTGCGGACTTCGGCGCTGCAAGCCAAAGCACTTGACCCTTCTAGGCGACTGCGAAACAAGCTCTCGCATGATGGGATCACCGCCTCACGGCCCGTAAACAAGCGCTCGAATTCCCTCGCTTCTTGATGGCAAACGCTGCGAAAATCCTCTTCGGGGATGCTCTCCAGATAGGCCTTGAGCCTCTGTCCGCCCTGGCTAACTGCCGCCTTCGGGTTCTGTTCCACCTTGCGACGCCACTGAGCAATCAAAGACATCCGCGGCGGACGACTCAGAAAGTCCATCAACAACTGATAAACCATCCCCCGAGTTTCAAGCCACTGAACCTGCTCCTGTGTGTAGACCAAAGGTTTGAACAGCATAGCCATCTGAATTCATCTCCCTGTATAGGTTGTTCAAAAGTCAGCTTCCGATCACGAGGTTATTACGAAGAAGTAGAATCGACGTCGAATCTTGAATTCAGCCGGTCCTTCCGTTGCTCACGTAACCTCCAGCTACGCTCCGCTACTCACTCCCTAGCTTCATCCAACCTTCTCGGTGCTCATAACCTGACTTTTCGAACCTTAATTAAAGTGGTTGTTCAAAAGTCAGCTTCCGATCCTATAGACCAAAAAAAAGATGACTTCCTTAAAAGTTGTCGGAAATCATCTCGAATGCATATACCGACACATGATTAAGGGGGATCACGTATCGCTTACATGAATTATACCTTACAATGTAAGCGCTTTTATGTGATCTTTTTTACACTTTACTCTACTTCCATTGTATCATCGTCCGCCACAGAATATACTTGAACAGTGTGTGTCAACGCATTGACTACCTGGTTGAATATATATAAAATTTGAAGCACTTAGGAAAGAAAGGAGGCGTACACATGGAGCAACTGCTTGACCCTTTTGGGCGAAAGCACGATTACCTGCGCATTTCGGTCACCGACCGTTGTAATTTGCGCTGCGTCTACTGCATGCCTGCCGAGGGAATGGTTTTTCAACCGCATGAAGAAATCATGAGCTACGAAGAAATTGCCGAGACGGTATCGGCTCTTGCTCCGATGGGCCTCCGTAAGATTCGGCTAACCGGCGGAGAACCGCTGGTGCGTAAGGATTTGGAACAACTTGTCGCTATGCTCTCGGCCATTCCGGGCATTGAAGATATTGCATTGACTACGAACGGGATGTTCCTGGCCAAAAAAGCGGAGTTGCTGAAGCAAGCGGGATTGAAGCGGGTGAACATCAGCTTGGATTCGCTGCGACAGGACCGTTTTGCCATGATTACTCGCGGCGGTGAGGTGGAGAAGGTGCTGGAAGGAATCCAGGCCGCCGTCGAGGTTGGCTTCGAGCCAATCAAGCTGAACGTGGTCCTAATGAAAGGAGTCAATGAGGACGAGATCCGCGATTTTCTCGCGCTAACCATTGACCGACCGCTGCATGTGCGCTTTATCGAATACATGCCGATCGGCAGTGCCAGCGAGACCTGGCGCCAAACCTACTTGCCCCTGACGGCCGTGGAAGACGTGTGCCAGGAATCGGGATGGGAGGTGGAGGCGGTCGAAGGCCCTCGCGGCAACGGGCCGGCGGAAAGCCGCCGGATCGCTGGTGCGGCCGGTACGTTCGGGTTAATTCATCCGGTCAGCGAGCATTTCTGCGACAACTGTAACCGGCTGCGCTTGACTGCCGACGGACATATCAAAGCCTGCTTGTATTGGTCGGATGAGCTCCACGTTCGCCCATTTGCGACGGCTGGCGACCGCGATGGCATCCGCTCCTTGTTCCTGAAGGCGCTGGGCGCTAAGCCGAAAAACCATGAAATGGCGTTGGCGCTGGAGCATAAACAGCAGAGCCACACCCCGACGACCCGCCGGATGTCACAGATCGGCGGTTAGTCCGGCAGCAGGCCCGTTTCCAGCCGGATACGGGCCTGCTCGTAATCTTCTGGCTTGTTCATATTAAACGCGCACCACTCCAGGGGGCGGCCCGTCGCTGACGCGAGGGCCTCCCCTTCGATGTATTCGGTGTGCAGCGTTTCCGTCCAAGCCGTCATTTTGAGGCGGCCTGCGCGAAGCCGTGCTTCCAGACCCGGAAGCACGCTACGCCGGTAGGCCGCCAGCAGCGGATGCGCCCGCCCCTCCGTGCGGGCGAGGATTGCCTCCGTCGCAGCAAGGCTTGCCGAGGCGGCCTCCGATGAACCTGCCCGGCCACTAGCCAGGGCCTCCGCCGCCTCCGCGCGTTCCAGCAAGGCGCGGAACAAGCCGCGGTTCGCAAACGGCGTATCACAAGCCACCGCGAGGTTCCAGAGTGAGGCTGAGCTCTCCAGCCCCGCATGCAGCCCGGCCAGTGGCCCGGCCCCCGGATAATCGTCGGTCACGACTTCTTTGCCGAACCGACCATAGGCCGCCTCGTTGCCTGCCGCAATCACGATTCGCGAAGCTACCGGCTCCAGCTCTCGGATCAGACGTTCCAGCACCGTCAACCCGCCAAGTTCAATAAGCGCCTTATCGCTGCCCATGCGGCTTGATCGTCCTCCGGCTAAAATGATCGCAGTCGTGTTCATCCATTTTCCCCCGATGCATAAATTATGGTAAATCCAAAAAAACTTGGTTTGTATCCCCTTTCACCTGTGTGTTACATTGGGAGCATAGTCACAAGCTTCCTGTTGTGACCACTTGGACCCGGACAGAAAGGAATGGCGCGTTTGCAGGACAAAAGACGACATTCGTCCTTTTCGTTGTTGCCGCTAGGGCTGCTTAACTTTTTCATTTACGGAACCATGGTCATTTTTGCTGCCTTTTTTCAATTATATTTGCAGGACATCGGCATGGACAAGCTCGAAATCGGAAGCCTCATGGCAATCGGACCGTTAATCTCGCTGCTGGCTCACCCGTTCTGGAGGTATCTGGGCGATCAGAGGCAGAATCCTCGCGCTGTTCTGTTGACCATGATGCTGGGCTTGCTCATCATGGGCCACCTGATGTTTAAGGTCAACACTTTTACGATGCTGTATTTAACGATGATTCTATTATATTTCTTCCTAAGCCCGCTGCTCTCTCAAAGCAATACCCTGATCCTCGGATATACCGCGGGGACCGAAAACCAATTCGGAATCTATCGCATTTGGGGCTCGCTCGGGTGGACCTTTATCGCGCTGGCCGCCGGACCGATCATCGACTCTATTGGCCATCACGGGATCTCCCTGCTGTTTAGTGTCACCTTGATGCTGGCGATCGGCGCTACGCTGCTGCTTCCCTCCATTCGGCAAACGTCTCAGACACCTTGGCTTAGTGGCCAAGAAATTCGGCGGGCGCTGCAGAACAAGTACCTGCTCGCTTTTGTCGTGTTCAGCATGCTGGTGGCGATTCCGAACGCGATGAACAGTATTTTCATGCCGCTATTCATGACGGATCTCGGCGGGTCGAAGCTTGCGGTCGGCGGCGCCGTGTTCTTGTCGACGGTTTTTGAATTGTTGGCGTTTATCCTGCTGGATCGTTTCTTGAAGCGCAAATTGTCTTATTTGCTCGCTTGTATCACCATCGTCAGCTTGCTGTTCGCCGTCCGCTGGGATCTGATGTCCGAGGCGACGCATCCGATCCAAATCCTGTTGATTCAACTGCTGCACTCCGTGACGTTTGGCGGATTCTTCTACGTCGGCACCAAGTTGATCACCCTTTTGCTGCCACGCCCGCTGCGATCGGCAGGACAAGCGGTGTATGCATTTGCCGCCAGCGGCCTTGCCGGCGTGATTGCGGGGTTCTGGGGCGGCTGGCTGTTTCAGAATTTCGGTTCGGTCGTCATGTACCGCTCTGGCGTCGCATTAACGCTGATCGGAGCGCTTGGATTCGCCGCGATCTGGTACCAAGTCCGACATCACGGATATTCGCCGAAGATCGGACGCGATGAGCATTAAGGAGGGACGGCTTCTCCGCTCCGTAAAACGAAAGAAAACAATGCCTGATACCGTAACGCCCTCGTTCGCTTACGAGGTAACGCCGGTTGAGGGCATTGTTTTCTTTGCTGCATCTCCAGTGTAAAATATGAAATGCATTCCATAGCAAGATATTTTTTCACCTCTCTCGGGGAAGGAGCGGTTTGCCTTGCCGAACATCAAACAGATCGCTGAAGCCGCCGGTGTATCGGTCACCACCGTATCCCGCGTTATGAACGGACATCCCTACGTCAGCGCGGACAAACGGGCGGCGGTCGAGGATGCCGTTCGCCGGCTTAACTATTCACGGAATATGAATGCTGTACATTTGATCAAAGGCATCACGCAAACCATCGGCGTGATCCTGCCGAACATCAACCATTACTACTTTGCCCGGATCATGGAGGGGATGGCCCAACAAGCCCTGAAATGCAACTATCAGCTGATGCTTTGCCAGACCGACTACCGTCCGAATGAGGAACGCAAGGTACTGGAGATGCTGCGCAACAAGCAGATGGACGGGTTGATCATCTGTTCACGGGCGCTTTCGCTCAGCGAGATCGAGACGTATGCCAACTACGGTCCGATCGCGTTATGCGAGCGTGTGAGCGGCCGCAACCTCTCCTCGGTGTATATCGATCATTACGCTAGCTTTCAAACCGCGATCCGCTATTTGTGGGAGCAGGGGCGGCGCCGCATCGCGTTTACGATCAGCCGCCGCAACAGCCCTAGCAGCCGCAGCCGCCTGCAGGCCTATACCGACACGCTCACGGCCTTGGGCGGTCAGGCCCGGGAGGACTGGGTGCTGGACGGCTGCATCGATTGGGAAGACGGCGCCGCCTTGGTGGACCGGCTGCTCGCGATGGAGGAGCGTCCGGACGCCCTGCTCATTACCGGCGACCAGGTTGCCGCCGGCTTCATCCTCACCGCACGCCTGCGCGGGCTGGAAGTGCCAGACGATTTCGCCGTCATCGGTTTTGATAACCAACCAATCTCCGGCTTGCTCGAGATTACGACGATCGATAATCGGTTGTCGGAGATCGGGGAGCGTGCTTTTTCCATCGTTCATACGCAAATCACCTCCGGCGGGGGCAAGCCCGTCTCCGAAGAGCTTGGCTTCCGGTTTATTGAGCGCAGCTCGGTATAAATCAAAGAAAGGAGCCTGCAGATAGCTGCAAGGCTCCTTTTAGGTTACACAGGCACGCACGCGGGCACTGCCGTTAGGGCTGTCAATGCCGACTTACGCTTTCGGCAGCTGGAACGAGCTTTTCAACGAAACGATCAAGTTAAACACCGGGTGTCCGGGCTTAGCGTATTTCGTATCAACGTTAAAATACCCATGCCGGAAAAATTGGAATTTATCCTGCGGCTTCGCATCCTTCATGTTCGGCTCCACGAAGCCGTGAGCAATCGTCAGCGAGTTCGGATTGATGAGATCGAGGAACGTTTTCTCCTCAGCGGTCTCAACAACTGCGTCCCCTGCTTCCGTAGGGGCATCGTCTACCAGACCCTCAACCGTTTCTTCCAGCGCCACGTTTGCCGTTTCCTCTGCTTCCTCTTCCAGAATCAGCGGCTCGTACAACCGGAATTCGGCAGGTACCGCCTGAGTCACTTCCACCCAATGGATCGTGCCCTTGACCTTACGGCCGGTAAAGCCGGTGCCGCTCTTCGTTTCCGGATCATACGTGCAGTGGATCTCCACCACGTTGCCGTCCGAATCCTTGATCACCTCATTGCATTTCACGAAGTAGGCATTTTTAAGACGGACTTCGTTCCCCGGGAACAAGCGGAAATACTTACTTGGCGGATTTTCCATAAAATCATCACGCTCGATGTAAATTTCACGTGAGAACGGAATTTGGCGGCTGCCCATGTCCGGGTTTTCGCTGTTATTTTCCGCCTCAAGCCATTCGACTTGCCCTTCCGGATAATTGGTGATGACCACCTTCAGCGGGTCCAGCACGGCCATCGTGCGTGGAGCTTTCATCTTCAAGTCCTCGCGAATGAAATGCTCCAGCATTTTCGGATCGATGTTACCGAAGTTCTTGGAAATCCCCGTTTCAAAAATGAACGCCTTGATCGCTTCCGGCGTATACCCGCGGCGGCGCAGCCCGGAAATCGTCGGCATGCGAGGGTCGTCCCAACCGTCAACGATGCCTTCGTCAACGAGCTTTTTCAGCTTCCGCTTACTGGTCACCGTCTGCGTTAAATTCAGCCGTCCGAATTCGTATTGATGGGAAACGTTCGGCATTTCGGTTTCCGCAATCGTCCAGTCGTAGAACGGGCGTTGATCCTCGAACTCAGTGGAGCACAAGGAGTGGGTCACGCCCTCGATGGCGTCTTCCAGTGGATGGGCAAATGTGTACATCGGATAAATGCACCATTTATCGCCGGTGTTATGATGAGACGCATGCACGATGCGGTAGATGACAGGGTCTCGCAGATTGATGTTCGGCGAGGCCATGTCGATTTTGGCGCGCAGCACCTTCTCCCCGTCCTTGAATTCGCCGGCGCGCATCCGTTCGAACAGGTCGAGGTTCTCCTCGATAGAGCGGTCGCGGTATGGGCTGTTTTTACCCGGCTCGGTCAGCGTCCCGCGCAGCTCGCGGATTTGGTCGGCGCTGAGATCATCCACGTAGGCTTTGCCCTTTTTGATCAGCAGCACCGCGCGTTTGTACATCTCCTCAAAATAATCCGACGCAAAATGCAGTTCTTCCCAATCGAAGCCCAGCCATTTGACGTCTTCCTTGATCGAATTGACATACTCTACGTCTTCTTTCACCGGGTTGGTGTCGTCGAATCGCAGGTTGGTGCGTCCGCCAAACTCGTCCGCCAGCGCGAAGTTGATCCAGATCGCTTTGGCATGCCCGATATGTAGATAGCCGTTCGGTTCCGGAGGGAACCGCGTGATGACGGTATTTACCTTGCCGGATTTTAAATCTTCCGAAATGATGTTTTTAATGAAATTGGGAGGGGTAAAGTTGTTCTCCACGGGTAATCAACCTTTCCATTCGAGTTCTTCCCCGATTTTTCTTCTTCTAAATATACCGATATCTTTCGAATAGTTCAATGCCTTAGAACTTCATCCGCTAAACCTTTCGCCACATGAAAATATCGTCGACATATTGGCCATCCAGCCAAAATTCTTCGACCAACCGTCCCTGCTCCACGAATCCGCAGCTTTCATAGAAGGCGACGGCGCCGGGGTTGCTCGCCAGTACGCGCAACGACAGCTTGCGAACGCCCCGTTCTGCCGCCAGTTGCACCAGGGCGTCCATCAACACGCGTCCGATGCCCTTCCGCTGGTACGCCGGGTGAATGGCGATGTTCAGCTCGAGTACATGGGCGTTGCTCGGCAGCGGAGTCGGCGGCTTGAAGCCGATGTAGCCGCCAATCTCTTCGCCGATAACGGCCACGATCTGGTTACCCGGCGGGCTGCTTTGCAGGTATTTCTCCCGCGACTCCCACTCCATTTTTTCCGCGGGGGTATTTTGGCGATCCCAAACCAAGTTGTCGATTTCCATCAAAGCTGCCGCGTCGCGCATTTCGGAGAGACGCGTCTGGATGTCACGAGGATTCATGGTATCCATCCCTTCGTCATAATTAAGATCGTAAGCTCTAGCTAGTTGTCAGGTCGTCAGTCCGGATGGCTCCGGACGGTCATCCCGGTTCATGGCGGCATGTACCAGGAACGAGACGACCGACAGCACCGCAATGCCTACCGCCAACCAAGCAACCGGAACCAATCCGTTCCAGTCGAACAGCAAGCCCATCGCATAAGGGCCGACAACCCGGCCCGCCGCACCCATCCCGCCGACCAAACCGAGGTAGAAGGGGGCTGCTTTCCCTGTCCGATCGGAGATAAACGACGGAATGGCCGGCGAGATCAGCATCTCCCCGAAGGTGGTCAGCACCATCGCAGCCACCATGCTCGGATACGTATGGAAGCCCAATATCGTTGCGTAGCCGAGCATGTAGAATAACGCGCTGGCCGTCATTTGTGCTTGCGGAGAGCCGGCGAACGTGCGTTTCACCCACAAAATAAACGGTTGCCCCACAAAAATCAACAATCCATTCAAAGTCCAAAGAATGCTATAATTCCATTCCGGCATCCCTTGAGAGATCGTAAACGGCGATACGCCGTTATTCCAGATACAATTCCCGAGCCAGAGAAAGAACGATCCGACGCCCATAAACAGGTAGACGGGGTAGATACGCAGCAGCGACCAGACGCTTTGCCCATCCACCGATTTCTTGCGTTTCTGCACGTGCAGCTCGCCTTGGCTTTTTTGAACCTTGTTCAAATAAAACCAGAAAAACAACGCAAATGCAGCCGAAGTCACTCCATTCAAAATAAAGCTGAGGTCATACGAAATCTGCGCCAAAAACCCGCTGATCGCCGTCCCCAACGCCACGCCAATATTATTTGCCACATAGATGACATTAAACAGCTCTCCACGTCGCTCCGCGAAACGAAAGCCAATAAACGCCTGGATTGCCGGCATCGATGTCGCGTTGAAGAAACCAACGAGCAGCATCAGCAGCATGAACAAATGCCAGTTACCGCTCCCGTAAGGCAGCAGCAGCAGGAACAAGGCGTTCATAGCTAGTCCACCCACGATGAGTCGCTTCACGCCTAGTCGGTGATACAGGGCCCCGCCTAGCAACTGACCGGCGATCCCGCCAACCGACATAACCAGAATGACCAGACCGGCATCCGTCACGGTCCGACCTAGCACCTTGAACACAAACATCGTGACCAAAGGCCACATCAACGAACCGCCGGCCGAGCTAATCAAGCTAGCGACCAGAAACACCTTTACTTCCCGCGGATAGGACTGCAGCCATCTCATTGTTTTCTCCCCCTTTGCTGCAAGACATCAGCGTATGTACAAAAAAGGAGAGCCGACAGGGCTCTCCTGCTACCAGATTACAATAGTATCGCCTAAAAGTGTAGGCCAGGCAAGTACATCTATCGCCGCTTTACATCAACAACGGTGGAAAAAAATACCGCCCCGCCGCCCATATCGGCCAAACGGCCCGGAGTTAAGGCATTAGCGCGTGTGCGCGCACCCCCCTCCCGCTGCCACCATAGCCCTTGGCTGACGACCGTACCCGGCAGCATTTTGTCGGTCACGGACGCCTTGACGTCGTAGCTGCCACGGTCGTTCCACACCGTGACTTCATCGCCGTCCGTAATTCCGCGCGCCGCCGCATCTTCGGGGTGAATCTGCAGCAGCGGGCTTTTCTCCAGCGCCGTCAGCTTCTCTACATTGCCGAACGTCGAGTTAAGGAAGCTGTGGTTTGGCGGCGAAACGAACATCAGTGGATACGGCGTATCCTTGCCGGGACGGCGCTCGCCGTCATAACCTTCCACCAGCGGTACATAGGTCGGCAATGGCGGCAGCCCGGCCCGCTCCAGTGTGGCAGAGTATAGCTCAATCTTCCGCGACGACGTCGGCAGATGATCAAGCCAGGTTTGCTGCGGCTCCATGTTCAACTTCACCGCCCGTTGCTCCTTTAACTTCTCCAACTTGACGCCTTCGAGATATGGATTATGCCGGAACTCCAGCGCCTGCCGGATCATATCTTCTTCTGTGTCGCGGAATGCCTCTTCTTTGAAGCCCATCGCCTCCGCAAGCAGCTTGAACGTTTCAACGTTGCTTTTGCTTTCCCCCCTGGGCGCGATGACCGGCTCCTGGAGTTGAATATAATGATGCCAGTAAGAGCTGTATAAGTCCGTATTTTCAAAAGAGGATGTCGCCGGCAGCACGATATCGGCGTATTTCGTCGTGTCCGTCAGAAACAGATCGTGCACGACGGTGAACAAATCTTCCCGCAGAAGGCCCTGCTCTACCTTGCCCGTATCCGGAGCCACCACCGCCGGGTTAGAGCAATAGACGTACAACGCATGGATTGGCGGATCCAACGTCAGCAGCACATCCCCCAACTGGTTCATGCTCACCGTGCGAGCGCCCGGATTCGGTCGCAAGTCGGGACGTTCCAGCGCAGTCGCATTCATCTTGCCGTAAGCGCCGTTAGACTTGAAGGCGCCGCCGCCCGGCACGAGCCATTGCCCAGTAAGCGCCGGCAGGCAGCTGATCGTGCGAACCGTCATGCCGCCGTTGTCGTGATGCTGCAGGCCATTGCCGATATGGATGTAAGCAGGCGAAGTTTCGCCGTACAGGACGGCCAGCTTCACAATGCTCTCCGCCGGTACGCCGGTGATCGCCGCCACACGCTCCGGCGTGTACTGCTTCACATGCTCGCGCAGCTCGGCATGGCCATGCGTGTAGCGTTCTAGGAACGCGTCATCTACCAGGTCACGCTCGAACAGCACATGCATCATCCCAAGCGCCAATGCCCCGTCCGTGCCGGGATGGAGCGGAATAAACCAGTCCGCCCGCTGTCCCGTCCGGTTCCGATGCACGTCGATCACCACAAGCTGCGCGCCTTGCTTGCGGGCTTTTTCGATCAGGGTGATTTGGTGCATGTTCGTGCTGACGAGGTTGCCGCCCCACACGATAATCAACTTCGCCTTGACCGTCTCTTCCGGGCTCGTCCCGCCGCCAAACCCCATCGTATATCTCCACCCCGCGTTGCCTGCGGAGTTGCATATGCCTTGCTGTAGCTGAGTAGCGCCTAAACGGTTGAAGAACCGCCGGTCCATGCCGTCGACACTCAGGATCCCCATGTTACCGTAAAAACTGTACGGCAGGATCGACTCCGGTCCGTGCTCAAGGATCAGCCCCTTGTAGCGTTTAGCGATCTCCTGGACCGCTTCCTCCCATGTGATGCGTTCAAATTTCCCTTCACCTTTAGCTCCGACCCGCTTCAAGGGGTACAGCACCCGCTCGGGATGGTAGACCCGTTCCGCCATATTGCGAACCTTGTTGCAGATAGCGCCTTGCGTTATCGGGTGATCGGGGTTGCCGGTCACCTTAACGATTTTTCCGTTCTCTTTATGGAGCAGCAAGCTGCACGTATCGGGACAATCCAGCGGGCACACCGCGGGAAACACCCCGTTTGGTTCATGGATCATGTTCCACCCCTCCTATCCTGTAGCCTATTGTAAGGAAAAACGCCCCCCGGCGTAAACCCCCGGTTGCAATTTGCTTTCGAGCGGTAGGTAGAAGACGAAGCGATGGACGGACGGGTCGACAGCCGTGCCAATGGGCCTCAGGATTGCTTTCACTGTGTATTCGTGACTTGTTGCAGTGTCCCGTGTCCCGTGTCCCGTGTCCCGTGTCCTGTGTCCTGTGTCACGTGTCTCGTGTCTCGTAACTCGTGTCCTGAGCCCTGCATATCGTGCCATGTGTCTAGTGTCTCGTACCATGTGACTCGTGTCTCATGCCCTGTCCTTTACACTCCTTTTCATGATTATCCCTTTCGTTCAGATAGAGTCTGGGCTTAGCCGATTGCTAATTAATATCATTTTTTTAGGGTAAAAAAACAAGCTTGCACAGAACATATGTTTGGTATATAATGGAATCAAACGAACATACACTCTCATTGAGAGAGGCATGGGAATATGGAGGTTATTACGGATTCGATTCATCACCTATTCAATAAACACTATACGAGCGAGCAAGATTGCATGGATGCGCTGGTCGCTGCGAAGTGGCCAACCGGCTTTGTCTGCCCTCGATGCGCTCATACCGGGTGCAGCCACCTAACCTCCCGTCGTATTCCTTTATTTGAATGTGACATCTGTGGGCATCAAACGTCGCCTTTGGTTGGGACCCTTTTTGAGGGAACGCATCTGCCCTTGTTGAAGTGGTTCCAGGCGATAGAGTTGTTTCTGCTTCCTGATGGTATCTCCGCAATGCGGCTGCACCAGGAGATCCGGGTCACCTACAAAACCGCTTGGTTGATGCTGCACAAAATACGCCATGCTGTTGGCGAATTTGATGCCCGTGAACGGTTGAGCGGAGACGTAAAGGTCAACTCCGATCAATATGGGGCCAATCCGTCCCGTTGTCAGTATCCACATCCGTTTGCTTCGGCAGTCGTAGCTGGCTGTACGCTGATGGAGTCAGGCGAACTGGAACAGATCAAAATTCACCTGTTACCCAATAAACGTGGAACGGGTAACCGGGCAACCCGCCACGAGCTCTCCGCTTTCATCAACGAACATGTGGATGTCGATACATCCACGGTTCATTCGTTTCCTCTGGCCTTTCAGCTGTATTCGCCCCTGCGGAAAGTAGTGAGAGACGCATGGGAGTCGCTGAAGAGTACATATGTAGCTTTGGGACCAAAGTATCTGCAAGCATATCTGAACGAATACACCGTACGCCGCCGGTTGCACTTGCCTGGGGCAAGGAAGACGATGCATCAGAAATTGCTGAGTATGTGTGTGGCGACTCAAGCCATTTCTTACTACCAACTAATCGCACGCCAACCGAAGTTGCCTTTGGCGACCGCCGCCTGATGAGGTGCCTGAACCAAGGGGCTTAGGCCAATCGGCTTCTGCCTTTTTGTCATCATCTAGCTGATCCAATCTATGACTCTACCCATCAGCTACACAATCTATCTAATCCAATTGGCTACCCTAACCATTAGCTCCACTATCTACCCGCTTCTTATTCCGTCTGCTGCTCTTCCTGTCTACTGCTCTACTGTCTACTGCTCTACTGTCTACTGCTCTACTTCCTGCTGCTCTTTCTGTCTGCTGCTCTTCCTGTTTTCTGCTCTAGCTATCTGCTTTTTTACCTAATGCTGCCCTATCGATCTGCTTCTTTGCAACACCTAATTGGCTCCCCAAGCGCGTCTGATCTCATTCTTTGTCAACTGATTCAACGGGATAATCGTGCAAAGGGCCGATACAACATGTACTGGCCTGGCTGCCACCCAACCATGATCCAATACTCTCCCCTATAGCAAAAAAACTGCTCCTCCAAATGGAGAAGCAGTTAATAAAGCCTGTTGATTGCTTATTCTGTTATATGGTTTTGCTTACCGTTGCGGACGAAGGTGTTGTTGCATGCTCGGCAGCCGGAGCAGCCGTTTGCCCTTTATCCTTCAAATAAGCAGTCCAATATGCCGCTCCCACGAAGATGGCGCCGCCGGTCAAGTTGCCCAACCATACCGGTACAAAGTTCTTTAAATATTCGCCCCAGGAGAAATAGCCCTCAAAAATAGCCGCCGGAATCAGGAACATGTTGGCGACCACGTGCTGGAAGCCGATGGCAACGAAGGCCATTGTCGGAAACCAGATGCCGAGTATTTTGCCGCTCATGTTGTCTGCGCCGTAAGAGAGCCATACCGCCAACGCAACCAGCCAGTTGCAGCCTATGCCAGACACAAATGCTTGCAGGAAGCTATCATCCAGCTTGTGGCCGGCCATATCAACCAGTTTATCGAGATAAGGTCCGCTGGCCGTCAAGCCAACCACATGTCCAAAAAAGTATGCGACGAATAAAGCACCCACAAAATTGCTTAAGGTAATGAGGACGAGGTTCTTGAACATTTCCCCTGTGGAAATTCGCCCCGCCATCCGTGCTAGCGGCACAGCCATCATGTTGCCGGTCAAAAGCTCCCCACCGGCCAAAAGTACGAGAATTAATCCGATAGGGAATACCGCCGCGCCGATGAAGGTTGCGAAACTACCCCACTCTGCCGGAGCGCTGCTGATGACGCGAATATCGAGCAAAAAACCGAGCGCTATAAACGCCCCGCCCAAAAATCCGAGAATAAGTACGGTCAACAAAGGATTATGCGCTTTTTTGATGCCATTTTCTACGGTTACGTCAGCAATTTGCGCAGGTTTATAGTAAGCCATGTTCTAGTCTCCTTTATAAGTAGATCCGTGTCTATTGTAGCGTGCCGATTTATGTTGGATAAGTAACAAAGATCACGATAACGTTTTCATATGGTGAAATATTTCACATCAATACGAAAAGCCGGCCAAAGAGGCGAACGCCCCGTTTGACCGGCTGGATAGTTGGATTCTTACGCCTGCAATATTGCCGTTAAACGTGAACGGTTTCCCGCTGCGGCACTTCCGGCAGCGCTCCCAAGCCTGCGCTGTTCAGGAAATTCCAAGGTTTGTTGTAATGCGGCTGGAAGAAGAAGTCGACGAAGGCGAGTTCCTCCATTTTCATGCCGTTTTGGATGCACACCGAGATCGTATTCATCGACTGGGTCAGGTCCACTTTCGACATGATTTGCGCCCCGAGGATCCGGCGGGTGTTCTTCTCGTAAACCACCTTCAGCATAACCGGTTCGTGGGTCGGCATGAATTCCGGCCGGTAGTTATCGGTAATCATTACCGCTTCGGCCTCCAGACCGGCATCCTTCGCCGCTGTTACCGTCAACCCGGTCCCCGCGATATTATCTTCGTAGATTTTAATCCCCGAGGTGCCCTGAGTGCCCATATACTTCACGGTTGGCGTTACCAGGTTTCGAGCCACCAGCGTACCCATGCGAACGGCGTTCGTGGCCAACGGGATATACGCATGCTTGCCGGTCGGATTATAAAATACCGCACAGCTGTCTCCCGCCGCATATACGTCCGGCTTGCTGGTGCGCATGTATTCGTCTACGATGATTGCACCATTGCCCAGCATGTCGACTTGCCCCTTTAACAGCTCCGTGTTTGGACGGAATCCGATGCACATAATCACGAGATCGGCGGCGTACGCGCCTTTGTCGGTGATCACCTTAGCCACTTTGCCGTTCTCACCTTCAAAGCGCGTAACCTTTTGGCCTAAAGCCAACTCAATCCCATGCTCGCTAAGCGATTGTTCGATCTTATCCGTGTATTCCGGATCCAGGTATTTGCTCAAAATGCGATCCTCCGCATCAATCAGCGTCACTTGCTTGCCGTTCAACTGGAACGCTTCAACAAGCTCAACGCCGATGTATCCGGCCCCGACCACCACAATATGGTTGGCTTGCTGCGCTTTTTCAATGATCGTGTTGGAATGGTTGAAATTTTTCGAAAGCACGATGTTCTCTAAGTCGCTTCCTTCGAACTTCGGAACAATCGGCCACGACCCGGTCGTTACGATCAGCTTGTCGAACGTATCTTCGAACACCTCACCGGTCTCCAGGTTGCGAGCTTGAAGTGTTTTAGCGTCCGTATCGACCGACACTACCTCGTGAAGCATTTTCGTATTTACACCAAGTTCGGCCAATTGCTGTGGCGACGAGTAGAACAATCCCTGCGGATCCTGAACCATCCCTCCGACATATAACGCAATGCCGCACGACAGAAAAGAAATGTTGTCGTTCCGTTCATATACGGTAATTTCCGCGTCCGGGTAAAGTTTGGCTGTATTGACGATCGCTGCCGTGCCTGCATGGGTACATCCGATAACTGCTACTTTCATGATTTCTTCCTCCTCCAAATTCACTGCTCGTTTTGTATTTTGTCATAAACAACTCGATATTTGTGAAATTCATCACTTATAAATCCATTTACTTGTGAAATATTTCACCTCATGTCCCTAATTATAGTGTGACATTTTTCACATTGCAAGAGGTAAAAGATACTTTTTAAAAATTTCACAATTTAAATTGTAGGTTTCCCTATTTGGGGGTTAATAAGCTGGAAGGTTGAGGAGATCGATTTTTGGATAAAACAAAGCACCTGGTCGGAACCTCCTGAATTGTCTTCAGGACTGCCAGGTGCTTGCTTGCTAAGCATATCCGCGATGATCATATGTAAATGTAAAGTCATTACGGGTGAGTTACTGTGCTTGGACTGAGGTAAGTTGTTTTCGTATTTCGGCGTATTTAGCCTCCCGCTCCGACTTGGAGAGTTTAGGACATCCGTAGCAGTAGCCATGGTCCGTCTCCGTCCGGTAAGCCAGACAGCAGGTTGGCTTCATCGGCGATTTTTCACCCGGCCGATAGGGGTCATCAAGCAGCACTTCTTTGATGAGATAGGGATTGCGCTTCAGACCAAACTCCTCTGCTGACAGTTGCTTCACAAGCTCGTAATCTTCCAGGAGCCGAGAACGCAATATGTCATCCTCAAGACGATCCGCCAGGGAGCGAACGTAGAATTGAACGCCAAGCGGCAACTGCCCCCATAATTGGGCTACCGGCAACCCTGAGACCGCAGCGATTCTCTCCATTACAGGACGCAGCACCTCCCCGTAAAAACGGCAGAGTTCGCCTCTCTGCCAGGACGTACGATCCCCCGCTGGCCACGGTTGCTCCGCCTGATCGTTCAGCACAAAATAAACCCAAGGGAACCCGTTAACCATCACGAGTTGAATCGTTAGATTTTCCAGCGAAATTTGGATCCTGCTCGCCGTTACGGATACCATGTACTGCAGCGCCGCACACACGACCCGCCAGCTCGTAGCGAAATAAGTAGCCGATACCTGAAGGTCAAGTCCCTTGATCTTCTCCTGATACAGTTCCAAAAAAGAAACTAGCTGTCCACGATCCAACAGCTTTGCTGCAGGCATCGTGAACAGCGCGTCCGTTCGGTTCTGCGTGACGATTCCCAATTGCTGCTCCAGCAGCTGATAATCTAAGCGCATTTTAGCTTCCTCCGCTATAGGAACGAGACCACTTTAGGTGAAGCCTCTTCCGGTCCATCGTTTTTGCCTTTGCGGACTTTGCCTTCAGATGCAGCCTTATACAGCTCATAAGGGAGACAAAGCGGCACACCGCTCCGCGGATCGGTGACGATATCCGCCTCGATACCGAATACATCGCGCAGCACTGGTGAGGTCACAACCTCTTCCGGTGTACCGGTAGCAACTGCCTGGCCTTGTTTAATTGCGATCATGTAATGGGCATATCGGGCGGCATGGTTCAAATCATGCACGACCATCACGATCGTCCGATTCGAAGTATCGTTCAGCTCTTCTAGCAGCTGCAGCACTTCCAATTGGTGAGCCATATCCAGGAATGTTGTCGGCTCGTCAAGGAACAGGATATCCGTCTCCTGCGCCAGCGCCATTGCAATCCAGGCCCGCTGACGTTGACCGCCGGACAACTGCTCCAGGGCGCGGTCGCTGAATTCGCCCATACGGGTTGCTTCGATCGCCCAATCCACGATCTTCCGGTCCTCGGACTTCAGACCGCCGAACCCTTTTTGATGCGGAAAACGCCCGTAAGAAACGAGCTCATAGACCGTCAGCCCTTCCGGGGCGGTTGGATTTTGCGGAAGTATGGCCATTTGTTTGGCCACTTCCCGCGTCGACTGCTTATGGATTGACTTACCGTTCAGCAGCACACTGCCGGACTTCGGCTGAAGGATCCGAGCCATCGTTTTCAAGACCGTCGATTTACCGGAGCCGTTCGCTCCGACCAACGCCGTGATTTTCCCCTCGGGAATCGAAATATTTAAGTCTTCGACAATCAGACGATCCTCATAAGCAATGTCCAGATGCGAAGTTTTTAAGGAGACCATGGCACTCTTCCTTTCCGTGTCCAACTGAATAACGGCTTCATCGTAAGTTCATTTAAATTTCATCATCTTAAAGATACTGATAATCATTATCATCTGTCAACTGTTAATTTGCGTCGGGTGAATTCGGCTGACCGTAAAATCAAAAAAGACGCCTCCAGGCGTCTTTTCCTTCATAGCTCACGGCCCGGGTGGTGTAAGAAGAAGTTACTGACCCGAAACCGGTACGGCATCATAGTACTCTTCCAACGTGATGTCCCGTTCCCCGATGTCAGCTGCGATCTCTTTCCCTACATAGCGTAGGTGCCATGGCTCATATTTATAGCCGGTAATGTCTTCCTTACCTTCCGGATAACGAATGATAAAGCCGTATTCGGTTGCATGGTCCGCCAGCCAAGCCGCTTCCTTCGTATCGCCGAAGCAACTTTCCGCCGCGCATTTGCCGTCGCTACCCGAAACGTCGATTGCCAGTCCTGTCTCATGTTCGCTATGGCCCGGCACCGCGCTGTAAGTCTTAGCCAGTTCCTCGCCGTCCTTCTCCACATAACGGTTAAACAACGCCGTTTGTGTACGATGCGAGCGGTACGCCGACACACCTGCCAAATAGACGCCGTCTTTCTCGGCTCCTTCGAACAACTCCTCAAGCGCTGCCGCAGCCTCTTTGCGCATCATACGTTTCTCAATTTTGTCTTTAAACGTGAATCGAACGTCTGGATAAATCAGATCCTTTGGTTCGTAGTCGTCTGGCAGAGCAAACTGTTTGTTAATTAACACAGCCACGCTCTCAGAGTCGGTCATCGCAGCTTTGTCCCCTCCGCTGCCCTTATCCGAATCGGCAGGATCCGGAGCTTGATTGGCGGAATTCCCGGTTTCGGCATTGCCGCCGTTGGCCGCATTGTTCCCTTCCGGCGCCTGATCATCCTTAGCGCCTCCATCGTTCACGGTGCCATTCTCCGAACCGGTATTTGAGCCGGCTGCGTTTGTACCGTTCTGAACTGGCGTCTGCGGTGCGTTTGCCGCTTGATTCCCGCAGCCTGCAAATACGACTGCCGCTAGCAATAGAGCAATCGTTGCGGTTACCGCGCCTTTCTTGCTGTACATCCTGGTTCCTCCCCTATGGCCAGTGCCCTGTCATGACGTATCAAGAGGCACCTCTGTATTTGTTCCTTGATCCTATCCTTTTAAACGCATTAGGCGAGCAAGAAGTTACATGGAAAATAGCGGGGGCGCCGGCTACCGCCCCCGGCGCCCGCGCCCTCCGTCGCCGCGTGCATTTTGACCGCGGCGTTCCGGCCCTTGCGCGCGCGAGGCGCCTCCGGCGGAGCCGCGCTGAGCGCGCGCGTCATCGCCGCGGCGGCTTCCCGCGCCGCGGCCTCCTTTGGCCGGCGCCCCTGCGCCGCCGGCCGAGCGGCCCCGCCCGCCGCCTGCATCGCTGCGGCGGCCTGCGGGCCGCTGTGCGCCGCCGCGCTCGTCGCGGCTGCGGCGGCCCTGGCCCCCCGCCTTGTCCGCACCCGTACCGGTGCGGCCTACGGCGACGATCTTCTCGGCGCCCGGACCGGCGCCGCTCTTCTCGTAGCGCTGCCGCTCCAGCTTGCGGCCGATGCCCCGCTCGATCTGACGCAGCGCCTCCAGGTCCTTCGGCGCCGCGAACGTGATGGCCACGCCTTTTTCCCCGGCGCGGCCCGTCCGCCCGATGCGATGGATGTAGCTATCCACATCGTGCGGAATATCGTAATTGAAGACGTGGGTAACGCCTTCCACGTCAATTCCGCGCGCCGCTACGTCCGTCGCGACGAGGAGTTCCAGCTTCGCGTCACGGAACGCGCGCATCACCTGCTCGCGCTTCGCCTGCGACAGGTCGCCGTGCAGCTCGTCCGACTGGAAGCCCGCGGCCTGCAACGCCTCGTTCAACGTGCTCGCCCGGCGCTTCGTGCGGCAGAAGATCACCGCTAAATATGGCCGCTGGCTGCGGATCGTCTCGATCAACGCGTTCTGCTTGGTCCGGTCCGTGCATTCCACGAGGATTTGCCGGATACTGTCCAGCGTAACGCGCGAGGTTTCGGCGATTCGGATGTCCCGCGGCTTGTCCATATAAGCCTTGGCCAAACGCTTCACATTGTCGGGCATCGTCGCCGAAAACAGCATCGTCTGGCGGCTGCGCGGAACGAGCGAAATAATCTCCTCCACCTCGGTCAAGAAGCCCATATGCAGCATCTGGTCGGCCTCATCCAGCACCAGCATGCGGACCGCACCTAGCGTCAGAGAACCCCGACGCAAATGATCGAGCAGCCGGCCCGGCGTGCCGATGACCAACTGAGTGCCATTCTTCAGCTTGCGCAGCTGCCGCTCCACATCCTGGCCGCCGTAGGCGGCCAATACGGATAATCCCTCGCGAGCCTCCGCCAGCTTTCGGGCTTCCGCGGTAATTTGAATCGCCAGTTCCCGCGTTGGGGTAATGATCAACGCCTGCGCCTCTGGGCGATCAGGCCGGATTTTCTCCAGGATCGGAAGCAGGAACGCCAACGTCTTGCCCGTGCCGGTCTGCGCCTGTACGATAGCGTCTTCGCCTGACTGGAGGACGGGAATCGCCGCAGCCTGTACCGGTGTCGGGTTCACGATCCCTTGTCCCTGCAGCTTGCGGAGCAGGATGGGCGATACATTTAAATTTTCAAAAGTTGTCAACAGGTTTCACCTCATATTCTTCAGCTTCCTTATTGTAACACATCGTTAGAACCTTCCCGAACGGAAGATGGAAAAGAGCAGCCACAAGAACATCAGCGTTGCAACGATAAAGCCGATCTCGATCGCCGGAATGTCCCAGAGCAGGGTTGGCATTCGCGCAAGGGAGGAGCCAATGATGAGCCCGACCATAATAATGCTGAAGGCCAGCAGCACAATGCTGAACGACAAACGATTGCTGATCTGGTCCAGCTTGCGGAGAAACTGCTCCATCTCCGGCAAGTTCATGTCCATCTTTAGCTTGCCGCGGGCCAGCGTGCTAGATAGCTTGCGCACCTGATGCGGAAGATCAATCAGGGAGTCCGTCAGCTCGGCGGCCTCGTCAAACAGCTTCTTACCGAGCCGGCGTGCGGCGTATTTCTCGCGAAGCAGCTTGCGCCCAAAGGGCTCCGCCAAATCGAGAATGCGAAGGTGAGGATCGAGCGCCAGCGCTACTCCTTCGACCGTTAAGAGCGCCTTGCCAAGCAGCAGAAGGTCAGCAGGCAGCACGACCTGGTGCTTCTGCGCCGTGGCGAACAGATCCTGTAACGCCTGCCCGATCTGAATCTCCGCAAACGGAATGTCATAATATCGTTCACGAAGCCGTTCCAAATCCTGGCGAAGTCCGTCGGTATCGGCATCGTCTCCGACGAGGCCCATGCGCAGAATCGCCCGTACCATTCCCTCAGTGCTTCGCCGCATCAAGGCGATCACCAACGACGACAAATGATCCTTCATCTCGCTGCTGAGCCGCCCGACCATCCCGAAATCGATGAAGGCCAGCTCGCCTGTGCGGGTCACCAGCAGGTTGCCGGGGTGAGGGTCAGCATGGAAAAAGCCGCCCTCGAAGATTTGCCGAAGCAAAGCGTTCACTAGCCGCTCCGCCAGCTCCTTGCGGTCGTACCCCATCTCATCGATCTCCAGCAGCCGGTTCAGATGCTCTCCCTCCACGAAGTCCATCGTCAACACGCGAGAGGTTGTCAGGGACCAATGCACCCCGGGAATATAAATGCCTTCATCCGCTTTAAATTGACGGCGAATCTTCTCCATATTCCGGCCCTCGAAGCTATAATCCAGTTCCGCGCGGATCGAACGGGCGAATTCCTGGGCCATCTGCGGAATCTGAAATCGGGATACCCAGGCCCAGCGTTTGTTTGCCAGCGCCGTCAAGTGCTGCAGAATATCGAGGTCCAGCTCGATGACCGGCACGATGTCGGGCCGTTGGACCTTGATCGCGACCGGCTCGCCTGTCGTCAACCGGGCTCGATGCACCTGGCCTATAGAGGCGGCGGCGAGCGGCGTTTCATCAAAGCTCTCTAGCAGCTCACCCAGCGGCTGGTGGAATTCCGCCTCTAAAATTCGGCGGGCTTCCTCGGCCGGAAACGGAGGTACCTGGTCCTGCAGCTTGACGAGCTCTTGAATGATCGCCTCCGGCAGTAAATCCGAGCGCGTACTAGCCAATTGGCCGACCTTGACGAAGGTCGGACCCAACTCCTCCAGCACCAAACGGATCCTTTCGGCCAAGGTCGGGGAGCCCGGCTCGGACTTGCGTAATCGGCGCAGCGGCAGCCGAATCAGCCGGGCTAGACCGATTTCTTCGGCTAAATAGCCAAAGCCATGGCGCCCAAGCGCCATGGCAATTTCACGATAACGGCCGGTATGTCGGACAAAGCTGCTCATACGCTTACGGCTGCTGCATCTCGGCGAGCTTAATCTCCAGCTCTGCTACTCGCCGCGTTAATTCCTCCACCTCTTTAGCCGAGGCCAGACCCATCCCTTGCAGTGCAGACCGAACCTGCTCATTCACCAGTTCTTTGAACTTGCCCTGCTCCTCGGCACCGCGATCAATCAGCTTCTCCACGAGTTGCTTCGACTCGGAAGGGGCCAGTTCACCGCGTTTAACCAAGTCATCCACGATACTCTCGACTTTCTCCTTACTCGTGATCGTCAAACCCCATCCCAGGGAAATCGCTTTTTTCAGTAAATCGCTCATTGCCCATCATCCTTTCCATCCGAGGTTTGGATATTGCCTACACTTATCATTACCCAATATCAGGCTTGGTGTGCATCCTATCCGTGCTTGGCCTTGAAGAGCGGCTCGGCATCGCCCGCATAATATCGGGCCAACTCAACGATCATGCTGCCCATCCGCTCCTCCTTGGGCGCCAGTACCCGGGGCACCCCCGCTTCGTACAAACCCGCGGCCGTCACCTTGCCGACGGCCACCGCCAGCACCGGCCCCTCCAGCGCCGCCATCAAGGCTTCGAGCTGTCCCTGACGTTCCGCATGCTCCATCAGAAAACGCACCTGCGGTCCGCTTGTAAACGTCACGGCATCCACCTCGCCGGCTAGGATATCGCTCAAGAGCTGCTCCAGCTCTGGGGTAGGCGGAGCGATATGCCGGTACGGCAGAAGCTGACGGCACTGCGCCCCCTGTTCCTCCAGCCAGGCGACCAAACGCGGGGCCGGATCCCCATGCAGTTGCAACAACACGCTGGCTCCGCGCAGTTGATATTCCGACAGTCCACGAATGAGTCCCTCTGTACTCCCGTCGTCGTCGCGGACGATCGGGGTTAACTCTCGCTTTTTCAGGGCATTCACGGTCTTGTACCCTCGCGCTGCAATCTTTCCCGCCCGAAGATGATCTCGTAGACGTTCGGCAACGCCCATGTCCCCGGCCATATCAAACAATGCGTCCAAGCCCATCCCTGTCGTAAAAATGGACCATTCCGGCGGATGCTCCACCCAGTCGACAATGCCGTTTCGCAAGGCTACATCGTCCAACAACACGGTTCCCTGTGCCGGACGGTATAGCGGCGTACCGCCCATGTTTTCCACCAGCTTACCTAATTCCTCCGCACGACGGGGCCCTGTCAGCGCGACTCTTTTCCCTTCCAGTCTCCGTGCCATCGTCTACCTCCCAAGTTTATCCTATTTCTACTACCTTCAGCTTATACGAGGGAGAGGGCGAAGTAAATTGCGGATTATCCCGCCTTCGGTTCGGGTTTACTCCGGCGCGGTCGAAGCAACGCAAAGAACAGAATCGGAAAAGCTAAGTCAAAGACGATGGCAATGACCGGCCAAACAAAATTGAAATCAAAGAGCTGCAGGGCGTTTTTGAAGAACCAGATGGAGCAGGCGAAGGCAAACGCCCCGACAGGGGCCGTCATCAAACGGCCGGACAACTTGGGAACGACCATTTGCAGCGTGTAACATAATGCGTAAAGATCAAAAGCGATTTTCCCCAGCGCCATCGGATACCATAGGGCCATCAGCAGTAAGTCGAAGCGGTCGATGAAATCGGTAATCTGAATGTGGCGAATCATCTCGTAGCCCGGATGAATCAGCTTCCCTGACAACGGCACACCGAGAACAAGCTGCGTCAGGAGCAGCAAGACGATCATCATTCCCGTGCCCACAGCCAGACTGATGTAGCCTGCGGATGCCTTAAAATATTTGCCGGAGATGACGAGCGGGAGCACTAGAATCTCGGCCTGATAAGGGAAGGTGCACCAGGCTCCCTTCAGGATGCCTGTCCAATCCGGCGAGAAATAAGGAATGAGATACTGAGGGTGAAAATCCCTCGCCAACACCAGAATCACGAAACCCAGCACCAAGATGAAAATGGGAACATAGACCTCGCTAAGCCCTAAAAAGGCTCGGATCCCCCCTTGACAGATATAAACCGCCGTCGCGGTAACCAATAAACCGAGGATCGGAATCGGCGTGCGATTGAGCAGCACCGTATTCGTGAAATCGGCGATGCTTCGAATATCCCTCGCACTGATAAACAACAGGAACAGCAGGTACAGCGCCAGCAGTACCCGGCCCATAATCGGAAAACGTTCTGTTAAAGCCTGCAATAAATTACGATTGGAGAACCGCTTTAGCGTGAACGAAATGAGCCACAACGCGAAGAGACAAACCAATCCGCTGGCGATATAGGAGATAAACGCATGTTGATGCGCCGTTTGACTGACCATCGAGAAGGTTTGCATATACGTAATCGACCCGATGCACAAGAGTCCAAGCAGAAAAATTTGCCGTTTGGTTATTTTCATTACAAGGCTTCACTCCTCGAGGTTTCATACGCGAGCTCTAGGGTTTGGCGAAGGCAAGAGGCGCTAACGCCCTGCCCAGCCAATCCACGGGATTGAAGGGGCCGGTTACCCATGAGGTATAGATCAAAATCAAGAAGGAAACCGCCATAACGGTATAGAACACAGAACGGCTCAGCGCCCCTCCTTCCCTTAGTGCCTCTTTGTCCCGCCAGAAGCTGAAGGCGATCAACAGCAGCAACGAAATATGGGTACTAGTCATTCTCGAGACGATCCTCCCTCACTCCAAACGAATTGATGATTTCACCGCTGCTTTCCAGTCGGATATCGGAACTGACATTGACCTCAACTTCCGGCAGCAGGTCATGCCAACGATGATGAATCTTCTTCCACTCGTTAGGGTACTTATTATTCAAGGCAACGCCGAAGCCGAAAATATCGGACCGGTTCTTGCGTATCGCCTCACTGATCGCGGCGTGAATATCCTCATTAATCATCTCATTGCAGCGTTTCTCGACGATCCCCATCATCGTCGACTGAATATTCTGGCGGGTCGTATTCTCCAGGATCAATCCTTTAGCCTTCACCTTAACATCAAACGAAATGGCGGAACCCTTTAGGTGAGGTCGGATTTTCGCTCCGGTTTGGGTTAGCACGATCGTAACCGCCTCATTCGGCCGCTTCTCATCGACCGTGACCGTCACTTTGGGGTTTATCGCTTGGCCCATTGCCATCAAAGCCATTTGGGTTTGATCCGAGTTCAAGTAACCCACCAGCTTGCTATCACGAAACATCCCTAGCCCGTCCAACTTGACCAAGCTTTGCCCATCCCCGACCTTCTTCGGAATACTCTCCTTGGTTTCCATGACGGGGATGGCTAAATCGATGCCTTCCGTCAGCAAGGTGTTGGCCATGGTTTGAATGCAAACCGGGTCCTTCATTGCCGATTTGGTCAGTTCCCGGATCATTTCCGAGGGCGATTGCTCAATGGGAGCGTCGACTCCCAACAATTTATAACCCGGGCCGCGGGTCAGTACGATGTAAGTCGTTAGTCGGTTTTGCGGAAACCGGGCGTAAGCATCAACCATCTCACCGATCCCCGATTTGGCGAACTCTTCTCCAAAAATCGTTACGCGACGATGAGAAAAGTTAAGGATCCGGGATAAATTGCTCTGCATGGATTTATTGGCCTGATACGGTGTCGGAGCCGTTTGGGACACCATCAGGTAAGTCTTGCTGCCTGAGGTCCCACCTCCTCCGCCTTGGCTGCCCGCGCCGCCAAAGGAGCTGGGTAAGGCGATTTGGGCGGTGGAGCGGATCTGGCCCTGATCTAGATCCGTCGAGGTGGCTAGTACAAAGGCCACATCGTTCACTTCGATGCGATCCCAACAGCCTGTCAGTACGAGCGCAGGAAGTAAGATCGCTAGAATGAGTTTACCAACCCTCATTGGAATCACTCCCCAATGGTCTGGATTTTCCGATTCGTCGCGTATTGTTCCCGCTAGCGTCGGAAGGCCGATTCTTCATCTTCCACATCGGTACCCGGCTGAAGATGTCCTTCGTATCCCCGCGATCATAGGGGGCGATCCCGTTCATATACGGAACGCCAAACGATTTGAGTTGCGTCAGATGAACAACGATCCAGACCGCTCCAATCACAATACCGAACAGACCGAATGCGCTAGCCAGCAGCATGAGCGGAAATCGCAGCATACGAACCGTCACCGCGAGGCCAAACCTAGGGACTGTAAAGGAAGCGATTCCCGTCAATGAGACGACGATGACCATCGGGGCGGATACGATCCCGGCCTGTACGGCGGCTTGTCCGATCACCAGCGCGCCCAAGATGCTGACCGCTTGGCCCACGGTCTTCGGCAGCCGGATACCGGCTTCACGCAGCGCCTCAAACGAGATTTCCATAATAAAAGCCTCTACCAAGGCGGGGAAAGGAATTGCTTCCCGGGAGGCCGCGATACTCAAGATCAAGGTCGATGGAAGCATATCCTGATGAAACGTAGTTACCGCAATGTACAGACTCGGCAGGAACAAGGCCAGGAACAGGAAGAAGAACCGAATCCAACGGATCATGTTGCTGATGAAAAACCGTTCGTAGTAATCTTCGCTGGCCTGCAGAAGCTGCCATAACGTTACTGGCGCGATCAGCACAAACGGCGTACCGTCCACAAAGATGGCCACTCTGCCCTCCAACAATTGGGCAGCTACCGAGTCAGGACGTTCGGAATACTGCATCTGCGGAAACGGGGAGGATGGATTATCCTCGATCCATTCCTCGATGTATCCGGATTCCAAGATCCCGTCGATATCGATGTTCTCCAATCGCTCCTTCACATCGGCGACCAGCTTCTCCTCGGCTAAGCCTTCGATATAGGCTAACGCGACGTCTGTCTTGGTCACCTTACCGATCACCATATCAAGCAGCTTCAGCTTTTCCGTTTTGATTTTGAACCGAACTAAGGCGGTATTGATCCGGAGCGACTCCGTAAATCCTTCGCGCGGGCCGCGGATCACCGCTTCGGTCTGCGGTTCCGTAACGCTCCGCCGCGAACCGCCTTTTACACTGAACAGCAGCACCTCTTCCATTCGCTCGACAAAAATGGCGACATTCGCCGTCAGCACTCCGTTAATCACCGCCGGCCAGTCGGTGGCGGACTGTGCTTGGCTCAAGGAGACTCGCGTGAACGACAACGGATAGATGTCCCCCTCCGCTTGCGGATGTTGGGCCAAACCCTCGATCAACGGACGCAGAATGTGCTGCTGAACATCCTCGACCTTGATAATCCCCTCGATGTAAACCAGTAACCCCCGAATCTGCTCGGTCAATTGAAGCTCGCGGTAGATCACGTCGGAGCAGTCCTGAAATACCTTTTTCACTTGCTTGATGTTTACCGCCAAATCTCGGCTGATTTTATCTTCTTGTTTACGTTCCTTGGTTTTCATGGGCACACTCCTTGCCACTCTGCCGATTCGTCGTTGTCATGATGTAGAATGTACCATTTGGGGAAATCTATGTAGATAAAAAAAGCCCCCCGGCGATCCGCCGAAGAGCGATGTAAGAAAAAATGATCGATTACTTCATATCGACATGGAACTTGTCCACGATACCCTTTAATTGTTCGGCCATTCGGGATAAATCGGCAGCGGAGGACGCGATCTCCTCGACGGAAGCGAGCTGCTCCTCAGCAGCGGCGGAGATAGATTGAGTATTACCCACATGCTCCTCGGATACCTGCCGGCTTCCTTTAATGGATTCCCTTGCAATTTCAGTCCCGGCGGCCATTCCCTTGGCATCTGCGACGATTCCTTCCATCTTGTCGGCAGCGCTGCGAACCGCCTTGCGAATCCGAGAGAAGGATCGTCCGGAAGTATCAACGGCGAGAATCCCCTCCTGAACGCCTTGCTTAGCGTCCTCCATGGAACCAACCGCCCGCTCAACCTCAGCTTGAACGCTGCCGATCAGCTCAGCAATCTGCTTCGCGGATTGCTCGGAGCCCTCTGCCAGCTTGCGTACCTCCGAAGCAACCACGGCAAATCCCCGGCCTTCTTCACCGGCCCGGGCGGCTTCAATGGAGGCATTTAACGCCAATAGATTGGTTTGCTGGGCAATGCCTGTAATTACTTCGATGATCCCGCCGATGTTAGCCGTATGCAGACCTAACGCCTGAATGACCTCTCCCAGTTCATCAACCGTTTGCTGGATGCGCTCCATCTTCTCCACCACGCTCAGTACGGAAGAGTTCCCTTCCTCTGCAGCTGCGGTCGTCTTCTCCATACTTTCGCTAACGGCATGAATTTGCTCCGACATCATGCTGGCCTGGTGGGACATCTCTCCCATGCCAAGGGCCCCGGCTTCAAGCTCCGACAGCTGCCGTTCGCTGCTGGCCGCCATCTCCTGAATCGACACCGTCACGTGCTCGATCGCCTTGGTTGTCTGCTCTGCCCCGGCCGACAGCTGCTCAGATGATAACACAACCTGATTCGTCGTATCTCGGACGTTTACGATCATCCCCCGAAGATGGTCCACCATCCGTTGAAATTGGTTCGCCAGAGCGCCGATTTCATCAGGCCGATTCAAATAATCTACGCGTTTGGTCAAATCCCCTTCGCTGATTTGGCGGGTGGTTTCCGTCAAACGATCAAGCGGAACGGCAATCATACGAATCGTAAACCAAGCCGCGAAGGCCGCTAGTACAACGGATATGCCCGCAATCAGATACCAGGTCGGCTCGATTTCACCGTTCAGCACCACATCTAGAATACATGGGATGATAGCCACAAAAATGGTTGTCAGTAACAGTGATAGCCTTACGCGTTTTTTCATAGCAGATCCTTCTTTCGACATATTAATAGGTTTATAACCAAAATTATACTCGCTCCTCTGACTCTTGAATATCAAAAAAACCGTTTGTCATTTGACAAACGGTTTCGTTTAAAACCCGATAGTGCCTTAATCAGCCAGTCGATAACCGACCCCACGGACCGTGGTGATGTAGGTCGGGTTCGTCGCGTTATCCCCTAGCTTCTTGCGCAGACTCTTGATATGAACGTCGACGACATTGCTGCCTCCAAGGAAAGAAGTCCCCCAAACCTCAGATAGAAGCTCTTCACGGGACAACACCGTCCCCTCCTGCTCAAGCAGCTTGATCAACAGCTCGTATTCCGTTTTGGTCAGTTCAATTTTAGCGCCGCTCCGATAAACGGCCATTTTCTTACGGTCGATCCACAAATCCTTGAAGATCGCAGGTGACGTGCCGGCGAGCAGACGGGATGACAACGGCCGCGGTCCGCTGCTGCGAATAATTCGCTGCGTATGGTAAACGATCTCCATCGGCCGAGTTGGCCATACCAGGAGCTCCTGGTTCATCAAGCCTTGGTCCAGTTGCCCCAGCATCGATTCTCTAACAAGTAAGAGCGATGGAGTCCCGCCGGTTTCCTGCCCCACAAGTGCGCGGATTGCCGCCATTTCTTCATCCTCCCGGTAGGAGGTCAGATCGAAGATCAACAAGTCAGCCGCCAAGGCGTTGCGAATCCCTTGCTCCCAGTGATGGAATACGAGGACGTCAAAACAATTTTCGGATAAATCTCGAACCAGTTCATGAACATCGCTCGGGAACGGGCTGATCAGAATGACACGTTGCGTGACCGGACATGCCACGCGTTCGGATGTTGTCTCCTCTTGCTCAGCAACCTCGACTCCCGCTGGCCTGCGAATGGGCACGGTTTTACCGGAAATGCTTTCCTTAATCACTTCTTCTGCTGACAATTCGGACACACCCCCCCGAATACGACATGGGCGTGGTGTACATCATATCCCGTTTCCTTAGCCACAGTATGGTTCCATTCCTCCGGCACATGAGACATCACTTCATCCACGCGGCCGCATACCTCGCACAGGATATGCTGATGAT
Organism: Paenibacillus sp. FSL R7-0216; assembly: GCF_037969915.1. Classification (NCBI taxonomy): domain Bacteria; kingdom Bacillati; phylum Bacillota; class Bacilli; order Caryophanales; family Paenibacillaceae; genus Paenibacillus; species Paenibacillus sp. FSL R7-0216. The sequence continues at coordinate 4,723,060 of NZ_CP150222.1, forward strand.
CGTCGAGCTTCGCATCATACCGGCTGGCCGCCTCACCTAGCTTCAACTCGCGAATCAGTTCCTTGTCGGTCAAATACCGCAGCGAGTTGTAGACCGTACCATAAGCGAAATTATATCCTCGTTCAACCAAACGGTTCATGACTTCCGCTGCCGTCGGATGGTCGCTGGCGTTGCGGACGACATCGTATACCGCTTGACGCTGAGTCGTCAAATTTAAGGCCTTCATATCTCATCAATCCCTGTAGTTATTTTTAGAATTAGTATAAGTCTTATTTTAGGATCCGTCAATTCCTCGATATTCCCCATTCCCTGCATGTTCCATAGTGCTTTCCCCCATACTAAAACCACACCATATCACCTATTGACGAGGGAGCGTTCCTCCATGCTGATTCGAAAATATCTGATTACCTTCCTGATTGCCGCGTTTACGATAGGATACACCGTTTACGTTGATGTACTAATCGGGCTTCCATGGAATAATTTCCTCATTAACTGGAACTATTCATTGACGGATCCGGCCGAACGCATCTTTGCCTATATCCTGATCCTCTTCCTGATTGTGCCGGATATTCTACATCTCGTAAGCCGTAAACGGAAAGGGAGCCAAAACCCTAGCAAAGAGTTAGGCTTACACGGAGAATCGTTGTCCGCCTCGGCAGGCAATGACTCCTCTACGGCGCTTAAAGATTCAGGCTCCGGCCTGCCTACGGGAGCGGAATCGATAAATCAAGGCAGCAATAATCAGAGCAGCGGGCAGAATAACGTAAAATAACGGATCCATTTTATATAAGACATCCCCGCCCTTTTTAACGTGCTCACTATAGGTTCGAGCGATGGTTAACGAAGAAAACAACACGATTAAGGCCAGCGGATACAGAACTTTGCGGTAGGGAATCTGCATGAGGTCCGAAATCCCGATCACCGCGGCATAAAAGTACACCGAGATTTTAAAAAAGTCGCCGATGATCAGCACCATCACCACTAAGATGTCCATCCGTTGAACAAAGTCACCTATGGAGGCCTTACCGACCATCGTCAGCAGCGGAAAAATCGAACGTCCCGCGATTTCCACGCCAAGCACCGAAATCGTTATCACCACCGTTGCCGACAAAATAAGGCCGGACAACAGGATGGATAGGAGTCCCGCTCGTAGCCCCGCTTTTTGATTGCTCAAAAAAGGCATGATCATGGTAAAGCATATAATCTCCCCAAACGGAAATTGATAGTTTTGGCGATAGACGGATTTCAGCACAGGCTGAACTCCGTTGCTGAGCACCGGAAGAATCCGTGTGAAATCCAGGATTCCGGAAAACAACACCAGCAGCAAGATGATCATCCCGATGAGAAAAACGACCCATAGAAGGATAAACGCGGTTCGGGCTAGCACTTCGACCCCTTTATGCAGGACGTAGACGACGGTCAGCATCATCATCGTATTGATGATGAAGAGCGGGGTTTCCTTCAGGGTCGAGGCAAATACCAGCAATCCGCCGTCCATCAAATCGCGCGAGGCCTTATTCATGTAAAAAACTGTGTAAGCAAAACCAATCGCCCCGCCCACATATTTACCGTATAGAATTCGGCTATATTGGGTGAGCAACTTATCCGGAAACGAAGTGTACAGGAAGGCGTACCCTAGATAGAGCAGCATTCCGATTATCATACCGGTCAATACGGCGATCCAGGCGTCCTTTCGTGCTTCCAGGCCCAGATTAACAACCAGAGCGGTCCCCAGTTGGAACAAAACGAGCAGGGAGAAAAATTGCAACGGGCTGAACTTCGTAGTTTCCATCGTATCCCGCCTCCTATTCTTGGTTCATATCGTACTTGAAGGAGCGGTCCCTCATTTGGGAATTGCGGACAATCGAATCGACGTGGTATTCAACCGTCAGCTCGGGGAAGAGATCGGACCATTGCCCTTTCAATTGCTTCCATGCCTTTGGATGCTGACGTTCGAGCGTCTGTCCGAAGCAAAAGATGTCGCTATTCAGGGATTGGGCCTTGTCGACGGCCGCTTTCATTTTCTTTTTGATTTCCTGATTAACATAGGTCTCCAAATCATTCAAGGCCGCCGGGTCGCGCAAATCGATGGTGCTGTCCATTTCTCGAACCGACAACTGGGCCGTGACCTTCACCAAGACGACGGGATGTTCCGGATCCTTGAGAGACACATGCATCGAGGTCTTGCTTCTACGTACGTCCAGCGTGATTTCTCCCAGGTCATCCGGTGTGATCACGATCGATGTCTTGTTAAGCTTCCCTTTGATCCAGACTAGCCCCACGCTTTCTTCCTCATTCAACCAACCTTTTAACCGATCCCCTTTAAACACCGCCAAATTGGACATCCGAAGAAGGCCAAGGGCGTCCGTTTTCTCCAAGTTACTTTTTTTTCGAGCATCTTCGACATTTCCCAAAATATCAACGCCGTTAATGATCGGACCCGAGTTGGGAACCAGAATATCCCGAATCACGTCATCGATTTCAATTGGATAATGGGAGCTGTATTCCTGAGAGGAGATGTCGGTTTTTTGAGCAAGGGTATACGCGGAGATCTTTCCCATAGCCGAAAGCCCGGAGAGGATATCACGCGCTCGTGCTTCCTTTTTCGCCACATAAATTTTGGCCGTGAGACGGATGTCCGAATCCCGGTCCAGAAAGTCGACAATATCGGAAATCCCCTGGCGAGCCAGCTCTTCCGATATAACGATAATCCGGGTGTGGGCGGTCGATACTTGGCGCGGCACTAGCATAGACACCTTGCGGGTTGCTTCCATAATTGAACGTCCTTGGGCACTATACACCATGGTCGGGGTTCCGCCTCTCCCGGTTTTTCCGGATATTTCATCGGCAATAATGACTTGAAAGGAGACGAAATAATCCTTCTTCCCGGGAGCCAGATCGACTCCGATTCCGGCCACAACCGCCCGACGGTTCAGTTCTTTCGCATCCCAGCAACCGGATAGGGGCAGCATGGCGCAAAGAATGACAATTAACCATAAACCTTTAATTCTCATTCGGCTCCTCCTGCTTTCCTCGTCTCGATTCAGGGCTGCCGCTGCCGCCTTGCTTCCGATCCTTCTGCTCCTCATTGGAATCTGTCTGATCCTCGCTAGACTTGGATTTGCCCGAACCCTGCGGTTTAATTTCCCGAGTTTTCTCTATATCCTGCTGGCTTGAAGTCATCAGCGGTTTCCATCCATGCATCCAAATCGGCAACCGCAGAATCACATCCTTTTGGGCTTGCGGTACAAACGGGCTAAACGGCGACAGATACGGTACGCCAAATGAACGGATGCTGTTCATATGTGCAACCATCAAGATGAGCCCCAGCGTAATCCCGTAAAACCCAAACAGACCAGCCAAAAGGAGAAAATAGAAGCGGAACAGCCTGCCTGCGATAGACAAGTTGTAGGAGGGTAAAGCAAAGCTCGCGATCCCTGTCAACGCTACGACAATCACCATGATCGGCGTGATGATCCCTGCTTCGACGACCGCCTGACCCAAGATTAACGCACCAACGATGGACACGGTTTGACCGATCGCTCGCGGCATCCTTACTCCCGCCTCCCGTAAGATCTCAAACACGACCTCCATAATGATCGCCTCCACGAAGGCAGGAAACGGCACCCCCTCGCGCTGCGCCATTAAGCTAACCAGCAGCAGCGTAGGGATCATTTCATAATGGAAGGTGGTCAGAGCAACATATACCGCAGGACCGAGCAGCAAGATCACGAAGCAGATGTAACGAATGATGCGCATCAGGATGCTGATGTCGAACCGTTGGGCATAATCCTCCGGCGATTGCATGAACTGGGCAAATACGGTCGGCAGGATCAGCGTGTAGGGTGTACCGTCAACGAGGATAACAACCCGGCCCTCGAGTAGATTCCCGGCGGCGACATCCGGCCGTTCCGTATTGAATATTGTCGGAAAGGGAGTGAAGGTCTTATCCTGAATAAACTCTTCGATATAAGCCGACTCCAGGACGCCATCGATTCGAATTCCTTTTAATCGGCTCCGAACTTCCTCCACCAAATTAGGATCGGCGCAGCCTTTCATGTACATCATCGCCACATGGGTATGGGTGACGGACCCAATCTTCATCGACTCCAGCCATAGGTCCGGCGATTTGATGCGGCGCCGGATCAGGGAGATGTTCGTCGCGATCGATTCGACGAAGCTGTCTTTGGGGCCACGCACGACCAGTTGCGACGTCGGTTCGTTAACCGCTCTCCATTCCCCGCCCGCCGTACCCGTGACGATCCCTTGATCGCTCCCCTCCACCAGCAGCACGGTGTCCCCCGATAAGACAGCCATCATAATGTCGTTCCATTCCTTCACGACCGAGGTTTCTCCCAGGCTGAGCGCATTCTCGAGGATATATTTCATGAGCCGATCGGCCTTGTACGCGTGAACTTTCTCGGGTTCCAGCCCCATTAGCGGTTTGATCACAAAGTTATTGATCATTTGCTGGTTACTGAGGGCATTCAGATAAACGATCGCAGCCTCCACAGGAACCGGAACGGGCCCCCCTAGCTTGAGATGGCGAATGACGATATCGGGGCTATGACCGGACTCCTCTAAGACGCGATCCAGCATTTGCTGCAAGTCACCGGTGATTTGGGATTGTGCGTTGCTTTTGTTCTGCCGGCCGGAACGGCCTCGGGAAAGGTGGCGCAGCATATTAGCAACTCCTGTTCTGCATATCTTATCTCCATTATTTGCTTCTCCTGCCTTTTTCATGCGACAGGAACCGAAGTCAACAACCTTCGTCGATTCGGCGGTTTTTCTGAACTAGAGCGGGAAATAATGTATCCGAAACGGCTCCCTATTATCAGGAGAACAAGTTGACAGGAGGAAGCTTAAAATGGAGGAAATCCCCTTCATGTCCGGTGGACTTCCGCGGTTCCCGGATTCGATGTGGCGAAAAACGACACCCTTGCCGGACTTCGGTAAGCTAAATGAGGACATTGAGACAGAAGTGGCCGTGGTCGGGGCCGGGATCACCGGGATCACCACCGCATATTTACTAGTACAAGCCGGCGTAAAAGTCGCCATCCTAGAGGCCGGCAAAATCCTGGATGGCACGACCGGGTATACGACGGCAAAAATCACGGCTCAGCACGGTCTTATCTACGACAAGCTGATCAACCACTTCGGTGAGGAAGGCGCAAAATTGTATTTCGAAGCCAATGAGGAAGCATTGCGTTGGATGACCGAGACAATCGAGGAACGGAAGATCGAGTGTCAGTTTCGCCAAGAGGACGCTTATCTGTATGCGGATTCGGAAGAGCAGCTCCAAAAGCTAGAAACCGAATGGCAAGCTTACGAACGATTGGGTCTACCCGGGGAATGGCGGGATTCTCTCCATTTGCCGCTGAAAGCCAAAGGTGCTATCGTGATGAAAAATCAAGCACAGTTTCACCCGCTGCACTACTTGAAAGAGTTGCTCGCGTATATCACGTCCCATGGCGGCTCCGTTTATGAGAGTACAACGCTGCAGGATGCCGCCGAACCGGAGGCGGACGGACGTCTTCGATTAACCACGGAAGACGGGCGGCACATCGTTTGCCACCATGCGGTATCCGCTTCCCATTATCCGTTCTTTGATGGAATGGGGTTCTACTTCACCCGGCTGCACGCGGAACGTTCTTATGTCGTCGCGATCGAACCGGAGAAGGCTTACCCTGGCGGAATGTACATCAACTGCGGCTCCCCCAAGCGCTCGCTCCGTTCCGCCGAGCTGAACGGGAAAGAGGTTGTCCTCGTCGGCGGCGAGTCCCACAAGACCGGCAAAAACGACTGTACGTTCCAGTCCTACGAAGCCCTGGAGAGATTCGGACGCGAGACATTGGGAATCCGGTCCATTCCGTTTCGCTGGTCAGCGCAGGATTTAGTCACGCTGGATGGAGTACCTTATATCGGACGGATTACATCTAGACATCCGAATATTTACGTTGCCACGGGCTTCTATAAATGGGGAATGAGCACCAGCGCGTTGTCCGCGATGATGATCCGAGACCTCATTCTGGAGAAGGAGAACCGTTATGCCGAGTTGTTTACCCCATCCCGGTTTAAAGCGGACCCCTCGATCAAGCATTTCGTGACGCAGAACGCAGATGTAGCCAAAGAACTCGTAACCGGCAAAATCGAAATCGTTCACTTGAAACCTGAGGACCTCGTTCCAGGTCAAGGCGGCGTCGTGAAGCACCAAGGCAAACGAGCCGGGGCGTACCGTGACGAGAACGGGCTGCTCTATCTGCTTGATACGACCTGCACCCATATGGGCTGCGAGGTCAAATGGAACGAGGCGGAACGTTCGTGGGACTGCCCTTGCCACGGATCCAGATTCGATTACAAAGGCGAAGTGATCGAAGGGCCGGCTACCGAAGCGCTCCCTCGTCTCCATCGACAGCCTGAGCAAGCACCAAGTTAACGAACGGCAAGCCCTTTAGGTACATCCACCAACCAGCGAGAACACCGATCCTAGGCTTTTCTGAACATGCTATGAAGCGCATCTGTCCAACCGGTTTCCTGGAACGTAAAGGGAACAAGCGGAACAGATGCCTTTTTTTATTCACTACCTTGCTTTAATCAGTACCGTATGGTACTATGCTTTCAGAGATACTAATCAATGATCAGTACTAGTGAATCACAAAAACGAACATTCAATTTCAGAGGAAACGAGGCGAAGCATGGTTGGATATCAGCATCCAGTTTAAGAAAGGCGCCTTGGAGCTATGCGTGCTGGTGTTGATCCAAGGCCGCGACCGGTATGGTTACGAGCTGGCCCAATCGGTATCGAAGCATATCGAAGTAGCCGAAGGAGCCCTGTATCCTCTGCTCCGCAGACTGGTCAGTGAAGGCTATTGCACAACGTACTTGCAAGAATCCACAGGCGGACCTCCGCGTAAATATTACAAGCTGACTCCCGAAGGCGAAGCGTACACCCAGAAACTTGTCGTAGAGTGGAAACAGTTCGTGCACAATGTTTCGACATTAATCGAGAAAGGAAGCCGTTTATGAATAAAAGCGAGTTTTTGGCGAATCTCCGGGCCCATTTGTCGGTTCTCCCACCGGAGGAGCAAAACGAATTGCTAGAGGATTATGAGGCCCACTTCGCATTTGGCTTGGAAAGCGGCCGGACCGAGGAAGAAATCGTTCTGGAGTTAGGCGACCCGGCGGAGCTGGCGAAGGAGGCCATTGGCAACCGTTACGTGCCTCGGGAGCATGTGTACTGGTTTGGAGGTGCGGAGCCCGCTGCGGTGCCGGATGCTCCAGTTGCCTCTACAAATTCAGGAGTTTATGGGAACGGGGGCGGCGTCCGGCAACGCAGCGGATTTGCCAGCGTGATGGTTTACATCGGCCTGTTCTTTATGAATATCATCGTTGTTCCGCTGTTGATCTCCTTCTGGGCCGTAGCCGTCAGCCTAGCGGCCAGTGCAGCGGCTGGAATAATCAGTCCCCTGCTTCTCGGACTTGAGTATATATGGCATGGGGATATTTTCACAGCAAAAATCTTTGCCTCGGTCGCAGCCGTCGGATTAGGCATTTTGCTTGCTGTCGTCACGCGATACGTTTATAAAGGATTGCTCCGGCTGAGCGCCGCTTACCTGCGCTGGAATGTCCGGGTGGCGAAAGGGGATCACTAGGCATGAATACGAAGAGATGGTCGTTCATTGGAATTTTGCTGATTTTGGCCGGATTTGCCGGCATGGCTTACCAGCACTTTGATTTTGGGGGACAACTACCAACTCACCAGCAGAAATGGGCTTTTGAATCAGGCGCGTTAAAGACGCTGCTTGTCGGTAGCGACTATGACGTTGAGTTGGAGTTTATCGACAGCCCCGACGGGACGAATTACGTGGAAATCAGCGGGAATATGGAACAGAAGACGATCGACACGTTGAAAGCAACTCAAATCTCCGGAGACACGCTGAAGTTAGATCTGCAGGATGATTTCGACTGGAGCTTCTTCTCGGTCAACTTCCAGTCCACCAAGCAGCGGATCACTGTAGCGCTAAGCGACAGGAGCGAATTGGATCGGATCGACTACAAGTCCAATTCCAGCAACGGTACGTTCCGCGGTCTTCGCGCCGGCAACATCGACTTGTCCATCAGCTCTGGAAATCTCCGCGCAGAGAATGTCACGGCGGGTCAGCTGAAATTGGCCAGTACGTCGGGCAATATTACAGCGGAGAACATTCAAGGAAATACAGAGATAAAGTTGACTTCTGGAAACATCCGTATCGATAAACTAGAAGGTGTATTAACCGCAAAATCGACCTCTGGCAATATCACCGCCAACCAGGTGCAAGGGAACGTCCAAGCTACAGTCAGTTCGGGAAATATCCGATTCGAGCGGTTTACGGGGGACGGTAGCTTCAAAGCAACTTCTGGAAATATTACTCTGTCGGAACAACGTTCGGATAACCTGGACATTTACGTAGGTTCCGGTAATGCGACGTTATCAACCGATGCGCAGTTCAAGGGGTTCTATGACCTGCATACCGCATCCGGGGATACCACGGCTCCGGATTCCTTGCGCCAGACGCAGGACCTGATCAAGGTTCGGGCGACTTCCGGTAACATTCGCATTCGCTAAGAACATCAAAAGGGGGCGGAGTTCATGTGAACTCCGCCCCCTCTTTGTTATTCGATTTCCCTCTGCGCAATTCGGTTCAGGAAGGATCGTGCCCGATCGCTGGATGGGTGATTCAGTACCTGGTCCGGCGTCCCCGATTCGATGATGATGCCCTCATCCATGAGCACAACCCGGTCGGCAACCTCGGCGGCGAACTTCATCTCATGGGTGACCACAACCATGGTCCGGCCCTCTCGCGCCAGCTCCTTCATCACCTTCAACACCTCGCCGACTAGCTCCGGATCCAGCGCCGATGTGGGCTCGTCAAATAACAACACGTCCGGGCTTACGGCCATGGCTCGCGCAATCCCAACCCGCTGTTGTTGTCCGCCTGATAGCTGATGCGGATAGAAATCGGCCCGATCGCCCAGCCCCACCTTATTCAGTAGCTCCAAGGCGACCCGGCGCGCTTCTTCCTTACTCTTCTTCAGCACCTGAACCTGGGCTTCCATCACGTTCTGGAGCGCCGTCATATGCGGAAATAAGTAATAGGCCTGGAACACCATCCCGGTCTTCTTGCGCAGGGCCAGCACTTCGCTTGGCTTCGGCTTACGGCCTTCGCCAAATTCCAGTTGGACGTCGCTGATCCGGAGAACCCCCTTTGTCGGAGTTTCCAGCAGGTTCAGACAGCGCAGTAGGGTTGTTTTCCCTGAGCCGGAAGGCCCGATGATCACCAGCACTTTACCTTGCTGTACCTCAAGATCTACCCCTTTTAGTACCTCTTGCGTACCAAACGATTTGTGCAAATTTTGGATTTGTATCATGATTGTCAGGCCTCCTTATCGGGCAGTGAAGCGATCCAGCCGCTTCTCTAACCGATTTTGCAGCGCCGAAAGGATGGTGCTGAAGAATAAATAGACCAAGCCCGCTTCGGTGTAAACAATCAGCGGTTCATAGGTCGTCGCCGTGATTTGCTGAGCCGTACGGAACATCTCCGTATACGTGACAGTGGCGGCCAGCGAGGTATCCTTGACCAGGCTGATGAAGGAGTTGGCCAGCGGTGGTACGGAAACTCGCGAAGCCTGGGGCAATATAATCCGCCGCAGCGCCTGCAGCCGGGTCATCCCCAGGGAATAAGCCGCTTCCCATTGACCTTCATGAATGGACAGGATCGCCGCACGCACGATTTCCGAGCCGTAAGCGCCGACGCTGAGCGTAAAACCGATCACTGCCGCTGGAAACGGGTCCAGTATAATGCCGATCGACGGAAGACCGTAGAAAATGATAAATAGCTGGACAAGCAGCGGCGTCCCCCGAATAATCCAAACGTAGAATCTGGCGAGCTGCCGCAGCGGCCCGATGCTCGACAACCGCGCAAGCGCGGTCAGGACAGCCACCACCAGCCCTAGCGCAAACGTGATCAACGTTAGCGGTACCGTAAAAGCTACCCCTGCTTTGAGCAGAGGCAGAAAAGAGTCCACGATAATATTCCAAATGCGTTCATCCATCGCTCAAGCATCCTTTTCCGAAAGAAGCGGCCCTTGCGGGCCGCATCCGTAGTTTAAGCACTTATTTCGAAACGTCTGCTCCGAAGTATTTCTCCGAGATTTTCAAGTAAGCCCCGTCGGATTTCATGGCCGTCAGCGCCTCGTTTACCGCTTGCACCAGTTCTTCGTTGCCTTTGTTAAATAAGGCCGCGCTCTCCGCCGCATCCGGCATTTCGTCTACCACTTTCAGCTTCACGTCCGGTCTTTGCTTCTTCAGGTCCAAGAAGGACAAGCCGTCATTCACCGTCGCGTCGATCCGTTTGGACAACAGCAGGTCAATGGCCTGGTTAAAGCCTTCCGTCGCAACGATTTCCGCCCCGTTCTCCTTCGCGATATCCGTCAAGTTACTGGTTAGGGACTGTCCGGCTTTCTTCCCTTTCAAATCGGCGAAAACCTTAATATCCTCGTTGTCCTCCGGGACGATCAATACAGCGCGGGATACGATATAAGGATCCGAGAAATCATATTTCTCCTTACGATCATCCCGAATCGTCACTTCGTTGAACACGGCGTCAAACCGTTTGGCATCTAGTCCGGCAAAAATACCATCCCACGGCGTCTCGATAAATTCAGGTTCCACTCCCAACCGTTTAGCGACCTCTTCGGCGATTTCTACGTCAAAGCCTGTCAGCTTGCCATCCTTATCATGGAACGTAAATGGCGCATAGGTTCCTTCTGTACCGATCCGCAGCTTGCCGCTGGCTTTCACGGATTCCAGCGAGTTGGTTTCCGCCGGCTGTTCATTGGCCGCATTCCCTGCGCTGCCTTGGCTCGCCCCTTCATTCCCTGCCGCCTGATTATTTGTATTATTGTTGTTGCCGCAGGCTGCAACCACCACGGTCAACACCAGCGTCAATAATAGTAAACTCCATTTTTTCATCGAGCTCATCCCCCATCTATCTATTTCGTATTTTAATTCCCTACAAAACAACTAGGTTTAATTGAATATTACACATTTCGCTACGAATCGTCAAATGTTTTTTCTGCCTTAGTATGCTCAATAGATGAAGACTTGATTTCCCAAAAGTTTACGAATATAATTGTCGTAATTATTTCGTGAAGGAGGTGGGTAGAGTGGATCGCAAATTTGCGTGGAGTCGAGTGAGCCAACTGCCGATGGCAATGTTTGGCAATGTTCATGCAGCAGCCGACAATGGGAGAAGTCTGTCCTTTTTCGGAAACTCGATATCCAAACCAAATTGCGAAATGCCGCTCCTACCTTAACCTCACTTACGCGTGAGCTTTGAAGGCAGCAGGATTTCCTGCTGCCTTCTTTTTTTGTATGGACGGCATGGGACTGAAGGAGATTACGGTTCATGATGATCCAGAGTCAAAATATACAGAAGTATTACGGTGCCGAGCTGGTGCTGAGAGATGTAACGTTCGAAATTAAAATTGGCGACACGGTCGGGCTGATTGGCCGCAACGGTGCGGGGAAGACCACCCTGATGAAGCTGCTGTCCGGCAGCGAGCGGCCGGATCAAGGGCTATTATCGGTTCGAAGGAATGCCCGAATCGGAAGTTTGGCGCAAATCCCTGATTATTCTCGGGAAGAAACGGTGTACGACGTCCTGCTTGGAGCCTTTTCGGATCTTCGTAGCCTGGGAGCAGAGATGCGGCGGCTGGAAGCCGACATGGCGGGAGGCGGTGAATCCGGAGCGTTAGATTCGCTTCTCAAGCTATACGGCCAGGTGCAGGAGGCGTTCGAACGCGGCGGCGGTTACGACATCGATACATCGATCTTCCGGGTCGCCGGTGGTCTCGGCATCTCGGAGGAGCAGTTCGCCCGTCCGTTCGCCTCGCTGTCCGGCGGCGAGAAGACGAAGGTTGGTTTAGCGGTGATTTTGCTGCGGGAGCCGGATCTATTGCTGCTCGACGAGCCCACGAATCATTTAGACATGGCGGCGACAGAGTGGTTGGAGGGATACCTCCGTGCGTTTCCGGGAACCTGCGTGGTCATTTCCCACGACCGCTATTTCCTCGATGCCGTTGTCGGCAAAATCATTGAGCTGGAGGACGGAGAAGCTTTCACGTTCCACGGCAACTACAGCTACTACAAAGAGGAGAAGGAACGCCGGCTGCTTCAGCAGTTTGCCGATTACGAGGAGCAACAGAAGAAGATCAAGAAGATGCAGGAAACGATCAAACAGTTAATCGAGTGGGGCAACCGCTCAAACCCGCCGAATCCGGGCTTTCATCGACGGGCGGCTTCGATGCAAAAAGCCTTAGACCGTATGGTCAAACTCAAAAGGCCGATACTGGAACGTAAACGCATCGGCTTGGAGCTGGATCATGCGGATCGCTCCGGCAAGGACGCGATCGTCCTCAAGGAGGTAGGCGACGCCCGCGGCGGGCGCGTCTTGTACCGCGGCCTGACCCACACGCTGCGCTATGGCGAGGCGGCCGTGCTGATCGGCGACAACGGAGCAGGCAAAAGTACCTTGCTCAAGAATATCTTGGGCCAGGAACCGCCGCAGGAGGGCGAAGTCCGACTCGGCTCGCGCATCGAACCGGGTTACCTGGCCCAGCAGGCCGCCCCCGCCGATCATGACGAGACGGTGCTGCAATATTTCCGCGACGAGATCGGTCTCGAAGCGGGCGAAGCCCGCGGGCAGCTGGCCCGCTTCCTGTTCTACGGCGCCGATGTGTTCAAGAAGGTGAGCAGTCTCTCGGGCGGCGAGTGGGCACGGCTTCGGCTGGCGGTACTGATGTACCGGAAGCCTAACCTGCTGGTGCTCGACGAGCCGACCAACCACCTTGACATCGATTCGCGCGAAGCGCTGGAAGAGGCGCTGGAGGAGTACCCGGGCACGCTGCTTGCGGTGTCCCATGACCGCTACTTCATCAATAAAGTAGCGGGGCAGGTGTGGGCGCTGGCGGGCGGCCGCCTGACCGTCTCCCTCGGCGGATACGAGGATTACCGGGCGGAGCTCGCCCGGAAGACCGACGCCACCGGGGACGCGGGGCCTGCGGGCCGCGCGGCCGATCGGCCCGGCGCAGCGGGCCCGGCCGCCACGGGCGGCAGTGCCGGCGGCACGGACGCGCCGCGCGCGAGTGCGGGTGCCGCGGCAAGCGCCGCCGGCGCGGGGGGCGATGCGGCCGCGGGAGCGGCGCGCAAGCCCGGGGCGGGCCCGGCCTCCGTGCGCAAGCTGGAGGCCGACTACGCCGCCGCCGAAGCGGAGCTGGCGGCGGTGGACGCGGCAATGCAGGCACCGGAGGCTGCCTGCGACGCCGCGCGGCTCGCGGAGCTGCAGGAGCGGCGAGACGCCCTGCAGCTCCGCGCCGACGAACTCCTCCAGCAGTACGTGACGCTGCTGGAGGAGAATCCAAACTGAAGGAGGTTATCCCATGAACCACGGGAAACCCGTATTCGAGCTGCACCCGAACGAACGCCGGGTCCAGGCGCTAGCCAGCGCCGATCCCCGGATGGGCCGGCTGATCGCCCTGATCGGAAGCCTTGCAACCAAACCGCAAGGCCCCTTGTTCACGGAGCTGGCTCGATCCATCATCAGCCAGCAGATCTCGGTCAAGGCCGCTTCCACCATTCGCGGCCGCGTCATCGAGCTGGCCGGGGAGCTATCCCCGGCCGCCCTGTTGGCCCAAAGCGACACCGACCTGCGGGCGGCCGGGTTGTCCGCTTCAAAGGTCGCCTACCTGAAGGATTTAAGCGATAAAGTACGATCCGGGCAAATTGACCTCGACAGGTTGCAGGAGCATAACGATGAGGAGGTCATTGAGAAGCTTGTCTCCATCAAAGGCATCGGTCGCTGGTCGGCAGAAATGTTCCTCATCTTCGCCCTGGGCCGGGAGCATGTTGTGTCCTACGGGGATGCCGGTCTACAGAGGGCTGCCAAATGGGTGTACGACATGGAAGAGCGCGCTGACCGTAAATACTTGCAGCAAGCCGCCACGCGGTGGCCGTCTTACGGTTCCATTGCCTCGCTCTATTTGTGGGAATCCATTAATCGGGGCCACGTCGATTCGGGGGAGACCTTCAGCGAGCGGCTAAATGGCGTCCAAATAGATTGAGCTTGTCACAGGAAGATATTGGATATATTATAAATTAGAAGGGGATCATGCCTGTTTTTAGAGATAAAATAAAAATTAAAGTGGGGTTGAATCGCTGTGTTCTCGTTATCCGAAGTCCATCGCCCGGTCAAGTGGTATCTGTTCGGTCTGATGGCATTTGTGGGAATTGTATCGTGTCTTGTCGTCCTGGTGTACAACGATTACTTCCTATTAGGCGACCCGGTTCGCCCGAACAACGATGACGTGAAGTACATTCAGACCTCCCGCCTTCTGCTGAACGAAGGTGTACTTGCTTACAATACCAAAGAGGCGCCTTCCGCCTTCATCATGCCCGGGCTGCCGCTCATGCTGTCCGGGTTCATGGCCGTTTTCGGCCAGGATCAGGGCGGCATTATTGCCTTTCGCCTGTTCCAATGTCTTCAGCAAACACTGTGTATTTACCTCATCTTCTGGATAGGCCGGCGGATCTTCAACACCCGTGCGGCTTTGATCGCCTGCACGGTGTCTGCTTTGTATCCACCAGATTACTTCTCTTCCGGGGTCATTCTCTCGGAAACAACTTTCCGCACCTTACTGCTGCTCCTCGTCTGTTGCACGATCCTGGCCAAGGACCGCGGCGGATCTGCCCTATACATCCTCATCGGCGGCCTTACTGCCACGGCGGCCTATTTGAAGCCTCACGCTTCTCTGTACCCTGCCGTTCTTCTGGTCTTATGGCTACGAGTGAAGCTTCCTTGGCGGACGATGTTGAAATACACTCTGCTAATGGGAAGTACCTATGCATTGCTGCTGACGCCTTGGTGGATTCGCAACTGGGTGACGTTTCATGAATTCATCCTGTTTACAAATTCCGGCGGAAGCCCGTTCCTGTTGGGCACGCGAATCCGTTGGCAGTTGCCTCCGGCTGGCTTCTTCGAGGCCTACCCCCAGTATGATCCCAAAACGATATTCGAAGGCGCCGATTCCGCGGCGATCCGCAAAGGTTTGGACATCCTCCGTTACGGTTTTGCGCATGAGCCGATGAAATACTTGTATTGGTATACCCTGGGGCGATGGGTGGAGCTCTATGTCCATCCGTTTTATTCCCGGCCGTTTTGGCCGGTGAGCCGTCCCGTGATGAACGTTGTCCAAGAAGTGCTGATGTACGTGAACACGGCTGGCATCCTGTGGGCCGTAACAACGCATCGCTTGAAGCTGGACCGCTTGCTGCCGCTCTTGTTGGCTTTAGCTTACTTCACGTTAATTTACATACCGTTCGTTGCGTTTAACCGCTACGGTTATCCTAATATGACCATGCTGATTCTATTCGGATCTTTTCTTCTCGGCGACCTAGCCTCCCGATTCAAGCGCCGCTCTCATCATCGGCCGGAACGAAAGGAGGCCGTCGCCTCATGAACTTGGACTCACAGCACATTCTCGTTATCATCCCCGCATACAACGAGGAAGCCAGTATCGGCTCAGTAATCCGGGATGTCCGGGAGCACGTACCGGAGGCCGATATCCTCGTGGTTAACGATGGTTCCTCCGACCGCACGGAAAGCTGCGCCCGAGAAGCCGGAGCCAAGGTGCTGACGCTTCCTTACAACGTGGGAATCGGCGGGGGGATGCAAACCGGTTATCTTTACGCCAAACAAAGGGGCTATGACATCGCCGTGCAAATGGACGCCGATGGCCAGCATCCGGCCGGAGAATTGCGAAGATTGATTGCCGGAGTTAAGGAGCATGACCTCGTCATTGGCTCCCGATTCCTGGGGGCCGCGTCCTTCCGGTCATCTGCGGCAAGACGGGTGGGCATCGTCTTCTTCTCCCGGCTTGTCTCCTGGGTTACCGGCGAACGCTTCACCGATACGACCAGCGGATTCCGCGCCGCCGGACGCAAGGTCATCGAGTTGTATGCCGGGTATTATCCAACCGATTATCCCGAAGTGGAGTCGATCGTGTATTTGAAACGCCAAGGCTGCAGGATAGCGGAAATCCCAGTCGAAATGCGTCCCCGAATAACCGGGAGATCGTCCATTACGCCGTTGCGTTCCGCATATTACATGGTGAAGGTGACCTTATCCGTACTCATGAGCGCACTGCGTCGCCCGCTCCAGCGAACGGCGGTGACCGAATAAATGGCGATTTATATCCTCTCGGTTTTTGTTGCCGCGTTGTTTCTCCTATTCGTCCTGGAACTGGTCCGTCGGCAAAAGCTGCGGGAGCAATATTCCCTGCTCTGGATCCTGTTCAGCGCGATCCTGCTGATCTGCTCGATGAACGTCCCTCTCATCGAATGGATCGCTAAACAGTTAGGTGTTAAGTATGCACCGGCCGTGCTGTTTCTGTTCGGCTTGCTCTTCTGTTTTGCGTTTATCCTGCACCTAACGATCGTCATAACCCGGCTGACGACCCAAGTACTGCGCTTAACTCAAGAAATCGTCATCCTTAAAGAACGTGAGGCGGTCCACGAACATGGACAAAACCATTAGTTACATCCTGCTATTAGGCAATATTCTGCTCCTCGTGACCGGGCAAATCCTGTTCAAAATCGGTTTAGGGCGTTCTGGCGGCCTTCACTGGGGGAAGCTTGCGACCTCCCCGGCGGTCATCGGAGGGGTTGCGTTGTACGGCATAGCTACGTTGTTATGGTTCGCGGTGTTGTCCCGCCTTCCGCTAAGCGTCGCCTACCCGCTTCAAGCACTCGCTTACGTCCTAGCGTTGATTCCGGCCTATTTCCTGTTCCACGAATCGATCACCCTAACCAAACTGGCCGGTGTGGCTGTCATATTACTTGGCGTGTATTTGCTGGCAAAGTAACAAACACAAACGGCCTGATCCCTTGGATCAAGCCGTTTATTTCTAAGCATATCCTTTTATGATTACGCCTGCGATTTCATTGCGACCAACTGTTTGACAGCCTGGTCGGTTTCCTCGATCCGGCGAACCATCGGCAGGTTTTGCGAAGTCAACGTATCGACGGTGGCTAATAGTTCTTGCAGGGTAGCTGAGGACTGTTCCACCACGGCCACAAAGTCGTTGACCGCCTGCTCGATCTCGTCAGTTTTCTCATGCACCGAACTGGCAACGCTGCTGATGTCGGCCGCTCCCTGCGCGAGATCCTCCACATTAGCGTTGATCGACATAAACGCGCCTTCCGTTTTTCTGACCAATGCCAAGCTTTGTTCCATGTCGTTGACGTTTTCCTCCAGCCGCACCTGGGACAAATCGGCCTGACGAGTAGCTTGCCCCACGTTGTCCGTAATCTGTTTCGCGGATTCGTTCGTTAAATCGGCCAGCTTGCGAATTTCATTCGCCACCACTTCAAACCCGCGACCCTGCTCACCCGCTCGAGCCGCCTCGATGCTCGCATTTAAAGACAGCAGCCCCGTCTGTTCTGCAATTTCACGGATGGAGGCAGTGAGCTCGGCAATCAGGTGGATATTTCCGATCAGCGCTCCGATATCTTCCTTCATGCCATTCATGTTTGTGTGGAAACGATCGATGGTGCCTGTCAATTGCCCGATCACTGCCGCCCCTTCGTCGGAAGCCGTTTTCGTTTCCGACACCGTTTCGACCAGTTCGCCCAGGGCAGTCGTCATCCGGTTGATATACCCGTTAGAGGTGACGATATTCTCCGAAATCCCCCCGATAGTCTCCGTTTGTACCGCCGCACCCGAAGCCATCTCTTGAAATGCCGTAGCCATCTCTTGAAACGCCTGGTAGTTATCCTGACTGTTCCCCCGAATCTCTCCGATGCTGGCCGCGATCGTCTGGGTAGCCTCGGAAGTCACTTTCTCCCGTTCCAATTCACGTGCTAAGAGTTCCGAAGTTTCCTTGAACATACTTGCCGAATGTGCGTGCATTTTGCGTCCCAGCGAGGATTGGGCCAACAATACCCAAGCGGTCACGATGAAGAAATACATCAGCACCGCAATATTGGAACCTTCCCCTGCCGGTTCATGGAACACTGTATATTTGACCAGGATGACCACCAATGCCGCGACTAAACCCGTCATGGTTACCTTAAAATCATGGTACATGATACCAACGCTTAGGACGAAGAATGCGGATACTGCTCCAAGCGGGCCTCCGCCTCCTTGAAAAACGGTGATCATCGCAGTAATGAATATGCCCACGATAGAGATATACGGGATCCAATGTTCCTTCTTCCGGGTCACGTGCCCCCCCCAAACCAGCAACAATATCAACAAGTTCGGGATAACGATCAATGTGATAATCTTTGCGCTCGTATGTAGTCCCAAAAGGATGGCGAGGCTGAGAATTACCGTCGTCGTTAAAGTCGAACAGATCAACAGGTTCCTCTTTCGTAAATCTTTGTACAGAAAATCGTTGACATCTTGACCTGTCATTTCCATAACCTCCTGCGCTTCTCTTTAGAAGTATTGACGTATGAAATCAATATCGGCAGGAGGTGTCGGATTATGTAGAATAATTTACTTTATTTAGCGTTATATTCGACATAATTCGATTTTATTCATAGATCCGGATTTCGTACTCGCAGTGTTCGTCCCCGCAAACATTACATTTCGTTTCCCGTACGCTAACCTTCCGGTTTAACATTTTGCCGAGCGCCCCTTCCAGAATCGCACCCTCCAGATCGCATACCTTCTTCTCCTCAATCAAAGGCAATCCCTTGCAAAAGCAATCGTCTATGGCGATCCGAATCAATCGTTCACCCTGTTCCAAAACCCGCGGCAATCCGATACGCAGTTCAGCGAATAAGCCAAGCAGCTCATCCAACGATTCCACGGGCAGGCTTTCGCCGATTTTGCGTCCGATCGAAGCGGTTGTCCCTTTCCCTTCCAAAGGTAGCCCTTGTTGCATACCGATCAGGCGGATCGCCCGAAACAACTCCAGCGGCACCTCACCTCCCAGCCGAGAACGGTCGATTTGTTTCAATTCATTAAACGTAAATCCTCTCATTGTACTTCCCCCTATCCTTGGATAACCGGCGCATGCCGTTGATAGGTTTAATTTGCCATATCTGCCCTCAATACACCTTGATATGGATCAAGAATTCGACAGAAATATTGTGATAATGATCACTATACCTTGACCGATAGACTGTTAAGTTATAGGTAAAATACGCTGTCATTTTAAGAAAGGAAGGGGTCACGAATGAGTTCCTGCGCTTGCCACGCCCAAAATGCAGCCAACGCTCCATCCTGTCTAGCACACGTTCCCGTCTTTGCGCAGCTGCGCGAAGCGGAGGTCGAGTTGCTCCATTCCGTGATGCGTACCTCGCAGTACCACAAGGGCGAGACCATCTTTCGAGAAGGCGACCTCTCGGATGCGCTGTTCGTGGTCAATCGCGGAATCATTAAGCTGACCAAGCTGGAGGATAACGGCAAAGAGCATATCATTCGACTGCTGTTCCCCGGAGATTTCTTCGGCCAGTTTGCCTTACTGCAGGAGAAGCCCCATTACGCCAGCGCCATCGCAGCCGATTCAACTGGCGTCTGCCGGATTCACCGCAGCGATTTTCTCGATATCTTACGACGCGATCCAGATACGGCGGCCCGATTCATGACCGCACTCAGCACGCAGCTGGAGGAAGCCGATGCTTGGGCGGCCGTATTGACCTTGCTTGAGGCCGATCGGCGTTTAGCCAAAATGCTGTTATATTTCCATCGCAAAGCCGCTCCGGATTCTCAGGAATTCGCACTCCCTGTGTCCAAAAAAGAACTCGCCGGCCTGATCGGCGCCACGCCGGAAACGCTAAGCCGCAAGCTGCGTCAATTGAGCAATGACGGTGTGCTTACCGTCTCGGGACGGCAGTTGCTCCTCCGCGATGAGGCGGCGCTACGCCACCTGGCCGGGGAAGCCTGAACGCAGTTGTAACTAGGACGGTTCGCGAGCAGATGATACCCTCTGTCCGGGCCTTTGCACGATTATCCCGTTGGATCAGCTCGCTGCGAACTGAACCGGATAGGGTAAAGACGACACCCCACACTCCATGTTCCCTTAACAAAAGGGATAATGATGCAAAGGGGCCATAAAGGTACACCCGGCCCCGGCCCACGGCCCCTGCGCGAAGAGTGCACGTCCATAGCAAACGCCCCCGCATATGCGGGGGCGTTTTTTGTGAATCGACAGCTTTATACCGCTTCTGGCTCGAAGTCGCCTTTGGTGAATTGGCTGTTGTACAAATCGGCATAGAAGCCGCCAAGTGCCAGCAGTTCTTCGTGCGAGCCCTTCTCGATCACGGTACCATGGTTCATCACGAGAATGAGATCGGCGTCCCGAATCGTCGACAACCGGTGGGCGATGACAAAGCTCGTTCTGCCTTTCATCAGCTCATTCATCGCTTTCTGGATATGCACCTCGGTCCGGGTATCGACACTGCTTGTTGCTTCGTCGAGAATTAAGATCGCCGGATCGGCAAGGATGGCGCGAGCAATCGTCAGTAATTGCTTCTGCCCTTGCGAGATGTTCGACGCTTCCTCATTCAGGACCGTGTTATACCCGCCCGGCAACGTACGGATAAAGTGGTCTGCGTACGCCGTTTTGGCGGCACGCACGACTTCCTCCTCCGTTGCACCTTCGCGGCCGTAGGCGATGTTATCGCGGATCGTACCGTTAAACAGCCACGTATCCTGCAGGACCATCCCGAACAGGCTGCGCAAGTCGCCGCGTTTCATCTCGGCAATGTTGACCCCATCCACCGTGATCGATCCGCCGTTCACCTCATAGAAGCGCATCAGCAGGTTGATCAGCGTCGTTTTGCCGGCGCCGGTTGGCCCGACGATGGCGATCGTTTGGCCCTGTTTCACGTCGATGTTCATATCTTCGATCAACAGATGTTCCGGATCGTAACCGAACTGGATATGATTGAACGCCACATCGCCGCGAGGCTGTTCCAATACAGTGGGATTCGCTGTTTCCGGTACCTGTTCTTCCTCATCCAGGATTTCAAACACCCGCTCCGCCGAAGCTACGGTCGACTGGATGATGTTGGCGATGTTCGCCGTTTGCGTGATCGGCATCGTAAATTGACGGGAGTACTGGATAAACGCCTGCACATCGCCGATTTCGATCGTTCTCTTAGTCACGAGAATCCCGCCGACCACAGAAACGAGTACATATCCGATGTTCCCGATAAAACTCATAATCGGCATGATGACGCCGGAGATGAACTGAGCCTTCCAGCCCGCCTCATACAGGCGTTCATTAATGTTGTCGAACTGCTCCAATGACTTGGTCTCGCGGCCAAACGCTTTGATGATCTTGTGACCGGTATACATTTCCTCCACATGACCGTTCAGCTGTCCGAGTTCTTTTTGCTGGCGGACGAACTGTTTCTGCGACCGTTTGGCAATCGAGGTGATCGCCACGACGCTCAGCGGTAGCGTCAGGACCGCAATCAAGGTCATCAGCGGACTAATGGACAGCATCATCGCGATAACGCCAATGATCGTCAGGATCGACGTGATCAACTGCGTCAAGCTTTGCTGCAAAGTACCGGCGATGTTGTCGACGTCATTGGTGACCCGGCTTAAGATTTCCCCGTGCGTCCGGGCGTCGAAGTATTTCAGCGGCAGCTTGTTCAGCTTGGCATTGACGTCCTTCCGCAGGTCGTAAACCGTCTTCTGGGCGACGCCGGCCATTAAATACTGTTGGACATAGCCAAATAGCGCGCTCAGTACATATAAACCAATTAGGATCATAATAATTTGCCAGACATACTGGAAGTCGATCTCCGCACCGGGAACGCCTTGAAACTTAGCTACGATGCCTTCGAATAACTTGGTGGTCGCCTTCCCCATCACCTTCGGGCTGAAGATGCTGAACACGGTACTCAAAATGGCCATGACCAGTACCGCGGCCAACTGAACCTTATGCGGTCTTAAGTATCGGATCAACCGTTTTAAGGTTCCTTTGAAATCCTTCGCTTTCTCCACTGGCATTCCCATACCAGGACCCCCGTGTCCGCCGGGTCCGCCGTGCCCGCGGCGAGGGCCGCCGAATCCGCGTTTTTTCTCAGTTTGCTCTTGACTCATGCGATCTCCTCCTCCGAAAGCTGTGAATAGACGATTTCTTTATAGACGTCGCAAGCTTCCATCAATTCTTGATGCGTACCGACTCCGGCGATTTGGCTATCGTTCATCACGATAATTTGATCGGCATCAAGCACGGTACTGACGCGTTGTGCGACGATGATGACGGTAGATTCCTTCGTTTCCTGTTTCAAGGCGGCCCGCAGCTTCGCATCGGTCTTGAAGTCGAGCGCCGAGAAGCTGTCGTCAAAGATATAAATTTCCGCAGGCCGCACCAAAGCGCGGGCAATCGATAGCCGTTGCTTCTGTCCGCCCGACACGTTGGTGCCGCCTTGGGCGATGGGCGACTCGAAGCCTTGTTCCATTTTACCGATGAAATCTCTCGCCTGAGCAATTTCCGCAGCGCGCCACACTTCCTCGTCGGTCGCATCTTCCTTGCCATAGCGGATGTTCTCGCTGATCGTTCCCGAGAAGAGCACCGCCATTTGCGGGACAAAGCCGATTTTGCTGCGCAGTTCCTCCTGCGTCATATCGCGGACGTCTACACCGTCAACCCTTACGCTGCCAGCCTGCACGTCGTAGAACCGCGGAATCAAGCTGATCATCGTGGATTTCCCGGAACCCGTCCCGCCGATGATGGCCGTCACTTGGCCCGGCTTAGCGGTAAACGTAATGTCCTGAACCGCCGGTTGTTCCGCCCCGGGATAGCTGAAGGAGACGCTTTGGAACTCGACGAGTCCCTTCGCTTCCGTCGGCCGGCTGCTAGCTGCCGAATCCTTGATCACCGGCACCATGTCCAGCACCTCGTTGATCCGGATGGCCGAAGCCGAAGCCCGCGGAATCATCACGAACATCATCGACACCATGACAAGGGAGAACATGATTTGCATGGCGTATTGCAGGAACGCCATCAGATCGCCGACCTGCATATCTCCAGCGTCAATCCGCAGCCCTCCATACCAAATGATCGCCACGGAAGACAAGTTCATGACCAACATCATAATCGGCATCATAAAGGCCATGATTTTGTTGACCTTGATCGATGTATCCGTCAAATCGAGGTTCGCCGCGTCGAAACGCTTGCTTTCGTAGTCGGTCCGGTTAAAAGAACGAATGACGCGAATCCCGGTCAGGCTTTCGCGCATAACGAGATTCAATTTGTCGATTTTCTTCTGGATCGCCTTAAATAAAGGCAACCCTTTGCGGGCGATCAGGAAAATCGCCCCGGCCAGCACCGGCAAGATAACCACCAGCACCAGCGACAGCGTCGCGTCTTTGGAAACGGCCATAATGATCCCGCCCAAACACATCATCGGCGCCATAACCATCATGCGCAGGATCATGATCAATACCTGCTGCACTTGAGTAATGTCGTTGGTCGTGCGTGTAATCAGCGAGGCGGTGCCAATTGTGTCAAACTCCTCCAGCGAGAAGTTCGAGACATGCTTGAATACCTTGCCCCGAAGCAGCTTCCCGAAGCCGGTTGCGGCTCTAGACGAGAAATAGCTGGCTGCGATCGAACAGGCCATCCCTCCGAGCGCAACCACCAGCATGAGCCCGCCGATTCGCCAGATATACGGCGTATCTCCGTTCACTACCCCTTTATCTACGATGTCCGCCATCAGCGTTGGTAAGTACAGCTCTGATAACGTCTGGAAGAAGACGAAGATAAGCACCGCGGCCACAAGCCAGCGGTATGGTTTCAAATTGCGGAATAGTTTAATCAATTCCCATCAACTCCACTTGTTCTATTCATTTCATTCCTCTTGACTTTTGTCTGTATGCAGCTTCATATCTACGTAATCGTACACCTGCTCCAACAGCTCAATAAGCTGCCGGCTCTTCTCTTCGCCTAGAAACTCTACCAACCCTTGGATTTGGGCCGAACGTTTCTTGGCCGTCTCCTTGACATGGTCCAGCCCTTGCTCCGTCAGCTTAACTCGAACCGCCCGGCGATCCTCCTTGTCGTTGTAACGCAGGACCAGTCCTCGCTCCTCTAAACTGCGAACGAGCGGCGTGACGGTCGGAGAAGCAACCTCCATCATCGCGCTGAGCTCTGACACGGTTACCCCACGTTCATCCTTCTCCATGCCATGTAAGATGTAAAACATCAATCTGACTTCGCTAGGTTTAAACTCCGACGGCGTCAGTTTGCTGAGATCGAGCCTCCGAAAGCGGTGAAAAGCCTTCAGTAGCCTATGCGCCTGCGGGTTATCACCGGTGAACAAACCAATCCCCCCTTATTTATTTTCATTGTTTAATAATTAGTGCGACTATTAATTTGCATGCCTAATTATAAGAGCCTGCAAATGTGAAGTCAAGCGCCGTCAAAATTCAGACAAATAAGGCAAAAAAAGACCGTACATCGGGGCATTTCGCCCGCCTGTAACGGTCTGGATTTTAGGATTGTGGACGCGGTTGTTCCGGTTTCAGCTCATTGAGGCTCTTGAACTCGTATCCCTGCCGGCGAGCTTCATCGATGATCGCTCCGAGAGCCGCCGCATTGTCCTTGGAGACGGAGTGCAGAAGGATCACCGCGCCGGGATGCAACTGCGATACGACCTTCTGGTAGGCATAATCCGCCCCGTGCTGGTCGTTCACATCCCAATCCTTATAAGCGACGGACCAAAAAACGTTCGTATACCCGAGCGTCCTCGTCACGCGCAGCGTCCGATCGCTGAAAATGCCGCGTGGCGGGCGCAGGTACTCCATCTTGGACTGCCCCGTCACCTGGGCGGTTGCGCTTTTTACCTTCTCCAGCTCCTCCCGGATTTGCGCGTCGGAAATCGTCGTCATGTCCGGGTGGCTCCAAGAGTGATTGCCGATCAAATGGCCCTCTGCAGCCATGCGCTTCAGCAGCTCTGGCTGGTCCTTAATGTAGTGGCCGGTCACAAAGAAGATCGCCGGGACCTTCTTCGCCTTCAGCGTGTCGAGGATTGGGGCGGTATAACCGTTCTCATAACCGTTGTCGAACGTTAAGAACAATTCTTTGCGCGAAGGATCTGCGAGGAAAATCGCGCCGTTCTTATCGATAATATCTTTGAACCCTTCCTCGTTAATCGAGGGAAGCTGGCCGCCAACGCTTTTTTTGAATCCGAAATGGTGGGTAACGTCCGCTTGGGCTGATGCAACGGGTAATCCCGTTCCGAACAGCAGGCTGACCAGCAATGAACAGATTAAGGCATACTTCACGGCTGTCTCTCCTTCGTAGCTTTAGGGCTATGCAAATTTCGACATGCCCCTTTACTATCTGCTAAATTCCCGGGAAATATGCAGCCGCGATGCCACTGTGTTTAC
Source organism: Paenibacillus sp. FSL R7-0216 (assembly GCF_037969915.1). NCBI lineage: Bacteria > Bacillati > Bacillota > Bacilli > Caryophanales > Paenibacillaceae > Paenibacillus > Paenibacillus sp. FSL R7-0216. The sequence continues at coordinate 4,748,517 of NZ_CP150222.1, forward strand.
TTCGAGAGCTCGCTATGTTTGTAGCCGTAGGCAAAGTAGACAATGAGTCCGATAACCATCCAAATCAGGAAAGCGATCCAAGTCACCGCCGGCAGGCTGATCAGCAGATAACCGCAGGTCAGCACGGCCAGCACCGGAATCCATGGTACCAATGGAACTTTAAACGACCGTTCTAGATCCGGACGAGACTTGCGCAAAATAATGATGCCCAGCGACACCGAAATAAACGCGAACAAGGTCCCGATGCTGACGAGATCAGCCAGCTTGCGCAACGGAATCAAACCCGCAAAAATCGCAACGATAACTCCCGTCGCCCAGGTGCTGTTCGCCGGGACGCCGGTCTTCGGATTCAATCGAGCCAGCGGCTTCGGCAGCAGGCCGTCGCGTCCGATGGCGTAGAGCAGTCGCGTCTGTCCAAACAGGAGCACGAACAAAACGGTTGTGATCCCGACGATCGCCCCCAGGGAAATAAAGCCGGCAACCCAATTCTGGTTGATATATTGCAACGCAAAGGCCACCGGGTTTTTCACATTTAATTCGGCATAAGGAACAATCCCTGTCAGCACACCCGTCACGAGAACGTACAGGAGGGAGCACACGACCAAGGACCACATAATGCCGCGTGGCAGATCTTTTTGCGGATTCTTCACTTCTTCCGCGGCGGTGGCCACCGCATCGAACCCGATGTAGGATAGGAACGCCGTCGCCGCCCCGGTCACAACTCCGCTGAAGCCAAAAGGCATGAAGGGCGTCCAATTGCCCGGTTTGACGTAGAACGCACCCACCACGATAAAGAGGAGGATCACGGCGATTTTCACGATAACCATGATCGAATTCAACCGCGAAGACTCCTTGGAGCCACGGGAGACGATAAATGTCAGCACCAGCACGATCAAGATCGCCGGGACGTCAACATAGGTGCCGTTCGCCGGATCAAAGGCGCTGCTGAGCGCCGTCGGCAACGTGATTCCCATGCCGGAGATCAAGCCTTGGAAATATCCCGACCATCCGCTCGCCACCATCGAAGCGGCAAAGCCGTATTCCAGGATCAGGTCCCACCCGAGGATCCAGGCGATCAGCTCGCCAAAGGTGGCGTAACTGTAAGTGTAGGCACTCCCTGACACGGGGACCATGGAGGCAAATTCGGCATAACACAACGCGCAGAACGCGCAGACGATACCGGCCAGAATAAAGGATAAGATTAGGCCTGGACCGGCGTGTTGGGCGGCAGCCACTCCGGTAAGCACGAAGATTCCCGTACCGACGATACAGCCGATCCCCAGCATAGCCAGGTCAAAAACGCCCAACTCCTTTTTCATCCCCCCCGGACTGGAGCCGGCCATCTGTTTCTCTTGCAACATGAAAGAAATCGATTTTTTTCGCAGCAAACTCATTTATGCTTTATCCCCTAATCAACAATTTGTGAATCATTTCGCTATTATAGGCAGGCTCTACAGGTTGCACAAGTAGTCTAGTGTCCCATTGTTTGTCAGAACTCAGACAATTCGGGTATTTTTACCCAATATGAGGCGCCAACACTTCCTGAGCAAACCGAATCCATTCCCGAGTGGCAAAAGACTGATATCGATCGTCACGCCATACGATGCCGAGCTTCCAAGGTATCACCGGCTTCACGAGTGGGATGATCCGTACACCCTCGTCGTCGATCTCGCGGCAGATCGTTTCCGGCAGCAGCGTGATGCCGAGGCCAACGGCCACCATCTCGCTGATCAGGTCCCACTGCGAGCTCTCGTAGATGACATGCGGCTGAAACCCGGCTTTCGCGCATTCCCCGATGATGCGGTCATGCAGCGTAAAGTCCTCGCGGAACAACACGAAGCCGTCCTGGGACAGCTCGGACAATTCCGCCGATTCCTGCTCCGCCAGCGGATGCGAGGGATGTACGACCAGATTCAGCTTCTCCTCGACAAAAGGAAAACAGCTAAGCTCCGCTTCCACCGTCGGCAACACGACAACCCCCACATCCAGCAATCCGCCGGCGACGTCCTGTTCTACTTTTTTGGCCCCGTCCTCAAAAAGCTGGATCGTTATATCGGGATAGCGTTGATGAAACTCCCCAATCACCTTCGGAAAAAAGCTCGCCCCCACCATCGGCGGAAGCCCGATGCGGAGATGTCCTTTCTTCAAATTACGCAAATCGTCGAGCTCGGCCATCAGGTTCTGGAAGGAGGTCACGATTTGTTGGGCCTGCGTAGCGATAATCCGTCCGGCGTCGGTCAGCTCGATTTTTTTGCCGACCCGATCGAACAGCACGACCCCGAGTTCCTCTTCCATGGCTTTGATGGTTTTACTGATGGTCGGTTGGGTAATGTACATCGCTTCGGCTGCCTTGGTAAAGCTTCGTTGCCGTGCGACTTCAATTAAAACCTGCATTTGTCGGATATCCAACAGCCTGCGCTCCTTTAATTCATTTTATCTATAACCAAATGGAATGCTTCTCATTCAGTATATTCATTTTACTCATGAAAACAATCGGTGTAAGATTTCATTACCAACCAAAAACAGAAGGGAGCTGCTCATATGAACAAGATGAAAGAGATCGGCATGGGGATCCTTCAGATCGCCATCCTGTTCTTCGTCTCATTTGCCCTGAACAAGGTCGCGGAGCTGCTCCATTTACCGATTCCAGGATCAATTCTGGGTATTGCCGTCTTGTTTACCCTATTGAAAACAGGCGTCGTTAAACTGCAATGGATAGAACGAGGCGCGAACTGGCTGCTAGCCGAGCTGCTCCTGTTCTTTGTTCCTTCCGCTGTCGGCGTCATGCAATATATTCCCTTGCTCGAAAGCGAAGGCGTTCGGATCTTGATCGTCGTGATCCTCAGTACCGTTATCGTCATGGCTTGTTCCGGGCTGATCGCCTCGCGTATCGAAAAACGAAAGGAGGGCCGAATCTCATGATTGTAGGCATATTTTGTTTAGCTTCTACCCTGATCATCTACGGTTTATCGAAACGGTTGTATCGGATTCGGCCGAAGGTCTATTTGTCCCCTCTGCTGATCACCCCGTTGGTTCTCGTCATCGGCTTGCTGTGGGCACAAATTCCCTATGAAACCTATCATTCCGGCGGTAAGTGGCTGAGCAGCATGCTGCAGCCGGCCACGATCGCGTTTGCGATTCCCTTGTACAAATACTACAATGTGCTGAAAAAACATGCTGTGGAAATTCTCATTAGCGTGCTAAGCGGCTCCGTGGTCGCCATGTTCTCCTCGGCGTTCTTGGCCGAATGGCTGCATCTGGACGACCAGCTGATTACCAGCTTGATTCCCCGTTCCGTCACGACGCCGATTGCCATGAACGTATCGCAGGTGATCGGCGGCGTACCGAATATAACCGCCGTATTCGTTATTCTGACCGGCTTGCTAGGCGCCATGCTGGGGCCATTGGTCATGAAGTTGTTCCGCATCGAAGGCGAAGTTGCCCGTGGCGTACTGTTCGGCACCAGTGCTCACGGCACGGGGACATCCAAAGCGTTCGAGCTAAGCTCCTTGACTGGAACCATTTCCAGCATCTCCATGATCTTAGCCGCCCTGTTTACGTTAGGGGTTGCTCCAATGCTTATCGCCGTTCTGCACTTTTAAGCTTTATTCCTATGTGGTTCCTCCTAATTTTTCATATCTTGTTTCTTTGGGCTCCGCCTTGGCGGGGCCGTTTTTTTTGTCGACTTCTGGGCGGAAATGTCATTGCCGCCCCTCATGATCTATTATATGATTAATTAGTTATGATTCTCGCATTGAGAGAGGTGCCGGTAGTCTTGCTTTTTAATTCCTACGAATTCATTTTTGCGTTTTGGCCGATCTCGTTTATCGTTTACTTTCTGTTGAACCGGCTATGCCCGCCCGTATTCGGCAAGCTCTGGCTCGCCGCGGCTTCCCTGTTCTTCTACAGCTATTGGAGCATCAAGTCGCTGCCGCTCATTCTGGCGTCGATCGCCTTCAACTACGTGATGGGGCGCTCGATTAACCATTCCGCCGACAAGCCGATCCGGCTGCGGAAACTGCTGCTTACGCTGGGTATCACCGGCAACGTACTGTTGCTGGGCTATTACAAGTATGCCGATTTTTTCATTACAAATATCAATTCGCTGTTTGCCTCGCATATCAAGCTGCTGGAGCTGGCATTGCCGCTTGGGATCAGCTTCTTCACCTTTACGCAAATCGCTTACCTTGTCGATGCCTACCGAGGGAAGGCGAAAGAATACAGTATTGTCAGCTACGTGCTGTTCGTTACGTTTTATCCGCACCTGATCGCCGGCCCTATCTTGCACCACAAGGAAATGATGCCCCAATTCGATCGGCCTCGGAGCAAACGGATCATTCCGGGCAATGTGGCTCGCGGGTTCTTTATTTTCTGTGTCGGGCTATTCAAGAAGGTCGTCATCGCCGATACGTTGGCACCTATTGCCACCCAGGGCTTTGATGTTTCGAACCATTTGGGATTTGTTGAAGCCTGGATCACTTCGTTGTCCTATACCTTCCAGCTCTATTTTGATTTCAGCGGCTATTCGGATATGGCCATCGGGATCGCGTTGCTGTTCAACATTAAGCTGCCAATCAACTTCAATTCGCCTTATAAAGCCTTGAGCATTAAGGATTTCTGGAGCCGTTGGCATATGACCTTAAGCCGTTTCCTGAAGGATTACATCTATATCCCGCTTGGCGGAAACCGCAAAGGGACGTTCCGCACTTATTTTAACCTGGTGGCGACCTTCCTGATCGGCGGTTTCTGGCACGGCGCAGGTTGGACATTTATCGTCTGGGGCTTGATGCACGGCATCGCTCAGGTCATTCAGCGGTTATGGCAAAAGACAGGCGTCGTCCTGCCGCGCTGGTGCGCCTGGCTGATCACCTTCTTGTTCATCAACTTCACCTGGGTATTCTTCCGAGCTACCTCTTGGGATGATGCGCTTAAGGTATTGCGCGGCATGTTTCGTGTCGGAGACATTAACGTGTCCCTCACTTTGGCCAGCCAAGCGCTGTTGGTCCTCGCGGCTTTTGCCCTGGCGTTGTTCGCGCGGAATTCGATGGAGCTCAAGCTGAAGTTCAAGCCGAACTTGCGTTATGCCGCCTTTATCGCCGGACTGTTTGTGTTTTCAATTCTGTATTTCAACCAGGTCAGCGAATTCTTGTATTTTACGTTCTAATTTTTGACGTTGGTTAAAGGAGAATCTCCCTTGAAAAATATTCGTTTCGTCGTCTGGTTCATGGCTTTTGTCCTGTTGTTCGCAGTGCTGGTCGGCTCATTCGTGTATGCCGTCGATCCGTTGCAGCTCTACCGAAAGGCTTCCTATTCGCCGCTGTTCACCAAGCAGCAACGATATCAAAACCCGGGTCTGGCCAAAAATTACGCCTATGACACCATCATCCTCGGAAGCTCCATGACCGAGAACTTTGTTCCTTCGGAAGTCGGCGCACGGCTTGGCGGCCAGGTCATGAAGTTGTCGATGGAGGGCTCTACCGCCAAGGAACAGCGGATGATCGCCGATGTCGCGGTCGGAACCGGTCAGGTGAAGAAGGTGTTGTGGGGGATCGACTATTTCTCGTTCCGGGACAATGCGGTGCGGGACGAGGCCAATTTCCCGTTTTATTTATACGACGATAAGATCTGGAACGATTATAAATATCTGCTCAACGTGTCCGATGTTAAGCACGCCCTCGGCGCATTGTTTCTGCCAAAAAGTCAAATGCCCCAATTGCGCAATCTCGACCTGCTGAACAATTGGGACGTCTCTGCCAGCTACGGTCCAACCCAGGTGTTTGCCAAATGGCAGGAAGCTAAGCTGTCAGAGCAGTTGACGGCAGATTACGAGCCCGCTTTGGAGGTCGTAAAGCAAAATTTCGAGGACAATACGATGAGCTTCATTGAGGCGCATCCGGATATCGAGTTCATCATCTACTATCCGCCTTACTCCGTATTACGCCAGCAAATGTGGTACAGTCTGAACCCGGATCGTTTCGAAAACCAGCTCGAAATGAAGAAATACATGTATGAGCGATTTAGCGCCTTTGCCAATGTCCGTGTGTATGATTTCCAAAGTGACAGTACCCTAACTTATGATCTGGACGAATACAAAGACTTGTCGCATCACTCCGCCGCTATCAATCGCCGGATCATCGAGGAAATCGCTGCCGGCACCCATCAGGTCACCGCAGCAAACGTGGAGTTGAACAACAAGTTGCTGCAGGAGCAGGTGCAAAGCCTCGTAATCAACGAGGATGGCCCGGTGTATTCTGTAGTCGTCAATGTGAACGGCCAGGAGATCACCTTCGATGAGCTGCCGCCAGCCGATGACGATCAGGTTCGCGTTCCGCTCAAGGACTTCGCTTTGGCCGCCGGCATCGAATTCAACTACAACGCCGCCGACAAGACGGCCAGTTTGACCCGAGGCGAACGTGAGGTCAAGGTTGCTGTCGGTGCCGATACGGCCACCGTGAACGGCACGGAGACGCCTATAGAGGCGCCTACGAAGATTTACAACGGCCGCCTGACCGGTCCGCTGCTCCAAATCATTCACCTGCTGCAAGGGGATGTAGAGGTGGACCAATCGGAACAGGAGTCCTACATCGTAACGTATAACATCACGTTGGAATAAAATAAATGAAACCCCTCGCGAGTTAGCGAGGGGTTTTATTTTGTGCGTATAGTTGGACACAGGGGCCTGCTTCCTACGCCGGCTGTAACGCTTATGAGCATCGTTATTTGCCGCAAAACCCCATCTAAAAAGATGTAACGCTTGTCACAACGTTTATTCAACCATTTTTATGCTAAAACGGCTGGTTTCGCACCCATTAAGACTCCCGATCAGCGTTAGAAATAGTTCCACCCTGATTTCGCCTAAATAAGGCTTCTGGCAGGCGTTAGCGCTCACCCAACTTGTGAAGCAAGTGCATAACGACTCGATACCTCACCCTTGCTCGAGACGCTTCAGTTCCCGGCAATGGGGGCAATTCTCCTTGACGCACACCTTTTCCTTCAAAGCCTGCAAATCTCGAACGACGAACCCTTTGCGGCTGACCTGAACGATGCCTTCCCTGCGCAGGCTAGTCAACAGACGGCTCACCGTTTCCCGGGCAAATCCAATCGTACTGGCCAACTCCTGGTGCGTTACAGGGATCGGTACGACGACTTCTCCTCCCCGCTCTATGCCAAAATGCTCCGCGAGGTAAATCAGAAACGAGATCCCCCGATCCTCTACGCTCCGCTGATTAAAATTAAGCAGTTTACCTTGCAGCTCGCGGATTTTACCGCTCATCAGCCCCATCATTTTAAATGCCAGCTCGGGCGAGCCCGCCAGAAGCTGCTCGAAGGAGCGGAGCGGGATCGCGAGCAGGCTGGTCTCAACGACGGTCGAGGCCGTCACCGGCGAGGCTTCTGCATCGAATCGGCCGGTGAGCGGGAACATGTCGCCGTGCTTCAGAAACGAGAAGATTTGCTCATTGCCCTTCTCGTCCGTCCGGCTCGTCTTAATGAGCCCGTTCACCACAAAATAAACCGCCTCTACCTCGTCTCCTTCCCGGAATACGGCCACACGCCGTCCTAGCAGCCTAGGAACAGTAAGCGCTCCGATCCGAGCCACCTCGTCCAGGGACAGCCCCTGAAATAAGGGGAAGGAGCGCAACATATGGGTTGAATGCTCCATACTCCCCGCCCCCTACTCAAATACTTCTTCTTCAGCGACGTTCGGTTTGCGCAGGTGGAACATGGAACGTACAACCACATAAACCAGCGGCAGAATTCCCACTACAATAAAGATCGTATCCGGAATCATCCGCAGCCACAGCAGCAGGCTTACCGTATCCTGCTGATAGAACGAGAAGTCTCGCGCCGACCAGAAGCCAAAATCAAACGAATGCTTCAGCTGGATGAAACCCACTGGCAACAGGGTAATCACGATCATCCCCGTTAGACCGATATTCAGCCCCCAGCAGGAGATACGCAGCAACTTGTCGTTCCACTGCTCAGGTTTCACGATATTCCGCATTGTATACAGCAGTACAGCGATCGCAAACATCCCGTATACGCCCATCATCGAACCGTGGGCATGAGCCGTCGTCAACGTAGAGCCGTGCATGAAGTAGTTCACCGCCGGCAGGTTGATTAAGTAACCGAGCACCCCTGCGCCGACCAAGTTCCAAATGGCCGTCGATACCAGGAACCGGAAAGCAGAAGTGTACGGGAACGTCTGACCACCGTCTTTCATCATTTTGTATTGGTCGTAAGCCTCCAGAATTAACAGCGTCAGCGGAATCACTTCCAGCGCCGAGAATACGGCACCCAAGGCAATCCAGATTTCGGCCGAGCCATTGTAGTAATAGTGATGGCCGATCCCAATCACGCCGCTGCCCAGCAGCAAAATTAACTGGAACAACAAGGAGCGCACCGTAGATTCCTTAGTAACCAGCTTCATTCGCACCATGAGGAAGCCGATGACAACGACGGCGAACACTTCGAAAATCCCTTCCACCCACAAATGGATGATCCACCAGCGCCAATAGTCCGCATAGGTGAAGGACGTCGACGGATTAAAGAAGAACGCAAAGATATAGAAGAATGGAACGGCGATCGCCGAATAGAACAGCAAGTGCGTTAAGCCACCCTTATCGGTTTCCTTCCGCAAAGCGCTTCGAATGGCGCGATACACAATGAACAGCCAGATCCCCATCCCGATAACAAGCAGGACCTGCCAGAAACGGCCCAACTCCAGGTACTCCCAGCCTTGATGACCCAGCCAAAACCACAGGTTGCCGAGATAGCCTTTCGCTCCGAGCCATTCGCCGATTGTACTCCCCGCTGTAAGCACTACCAGCGCCCAGAACAGGATATCCACCAGTAACCCCTGATGTTTCGGTTCCTTGCCGCCAACGAGCGGTGCTACATAAATCCCCATCCCCAGCCAAGCCGTCGCTACCCAAAGGATAACCAGTTGCAAATGATAGGATTTAGCGATATTGAACGGGAATAGTTTGACGATCCAGTCCAACCCGAAGAAGCTGTTGGGTTCAACGTAATAATGCGCCAGCAGCGCGCCGAAACCAACTTGAATCAGAAATAGCAGCACGACAACGAGAAAATATTTTGCCGTCTTCACCTGGCTAGCCGTCACCGGCATGCGGTTCAGGTCCAACACCGGGAATTTGCCCGGTTCATAGGCTTCATGCATGTGCAGCTTATAACGGTTGTAGAAATACAACACCAATCCGAGCACCAAAACGAAAAGCGTCATACTGATGCCGCTCCAAAGAACGGCGGAATAACTCATCGTGTTGCCCGCATCTTCGAAATACGGCCAGTTATTCGTATACGTAATCGTGTCGCCCGGCCGCTCTGTACCGGATAACCAAGCGGTCCAGAAGAAGAAGTCGGCGATTTGCTTGCGCATATCCCCCGGCGCCACATAAGCGCGCCCTTCCTCCGGCATCGTTTCGTTTTCGAACAAATTCGGCTGGATGCCGCGTCCGTCACCTTCCGTGAAGACCTGGTCATAATAGGCGCGGACTCGCTCCAACCCTTCGGCCTGGCCATCGGTCAACACCAAGGTCTTGGCGTTCTTGTCGTAGCGGTTCTGCTTCATCTCCGCCTTAACCTTCTCAAAAATCAACGATTGCTGCTCCGGATCCAGTTCGGCGTAAGTCGTACCGTACTCCGCTTGCGCATGTTGATCGTGCATGGCGTCCGTGACCATTTTCAGCGATTGGGCCGTGTAATCCGGTCCCAAATACGAACCGTGTCCTAGCACGGTGGCGTAATCCATCAGGCCATACTTCTGAAATACCGCTTGCCCGCCGGTTATCTGCTCCTGGGTCGTCAATACCTCGCCTGCGGTATTCACGACTTTAAGCGGCGTAGGCGCTTGCGATTTAAAAATCCAATATCCTCCGGCAATGAGCACCGTGAAGCTTAGTAAAAGGACACAGATTAGAATCCCTTTCAAAAATGAGTTTTGGGCTTGATTTCTCTTCATCCCCTCGTCTCTCCTTTCCTTCTAGACAGACTCAGGATAAGATTTTGGCACGAGGGGAATTGTGATTCGGATTACAATTGCGTAATTCTTTATCTTTCCACAACGAAAAAAATCACATTTAGTTCAAATTTTCTTTTTACTCGTGAATAGATACGGGATTCCCCGTCCGAGCCGACTCCAAGGCGGCGCAGGTGATCCGCTGAGTTTTCACGGCATCGGCATAATCAGACAAGATCCGCGAGGTGTCGCCGGTACGCAGGCCATGGATAAACGCCTCGGTCTCAGCTACATAGGGATTATCCTGTCCGGTGTAGGCCGTCTTGGTTCCCGGGAGATGGATCTCCAACCGCTCTGGGCTCCAGGCCAGAATGCCAGAATCCGTATATAGATGCAGCCCTACTTCGGATACGCCCCCCGGTAAGATGCAGGTATTGGAGATCGTGGCCACCGCCCCGCTTTGAAGTTTCATCGTGACGGTACCGACGTCCGGCACGGTCACGTTATCAAAGTGTTCCTGTACAACGCGATTCCCATAGGCGGCATAAACCTCCGTAACCTCTCCAGCTGTATAGCGAAGCAGGTCAACGATATGGGTCGTCTGCTCCACGAACTGCCCGCCTGAGCCCTCTTGGCTTCGCCACCAGGCCACCTGCGGCATATCGCCCATCCATGCTCCCAGCGCCATACCAATCGTCCGGCCCTCCAGCGATTCCTTTAACCTGCGTATCGATTCTTTATAACGAAAATGATAGCCTACCGCGTGGACGAGCGGCTTTTGCTCTAAACGCGCAAGAATTCCCTGAGGTGTGGCCAGGTCCGCAGCAAGCGGCTTTTCCACGAAGAAGGGAATGCCTCGTTCGATCAACTCGGCTTCGATGTCTCCGTGCGCCATAGGCGGGATACAAAGATAGACGGCATCCAGCTTCTGCGAGTCCAGCATATCCGTTAAACTGCCAAATCCGATCGCCCCCGGATAACGGTCGGCGAGGGCCTGCGCTTTGGTTGCCGTCGTTCCGGTAACGGCCGTCACCCGGACGCCGTCCATTCCTGCCAATATGTCACCATGCACCTTGCTAAACCAACCCGTACCTACGATTCCGATCTGCAATGTCATGTGAAACCTCCCTGGAAATAAATTTCAAAGTCGATGAACTACCTCTTTAAGATAATGGTTATCCTAACTAACCACAAGTTTCGAATCCTTCATTCACTTCTAACTGTACTTGTGTTTATAACAGTTGAGAATTATACTGATCACATGAAGAATGAAATATAGAAAGGGTGGAGCCTGAAAATGAGCACGCTCAATCAAGTTGATTTAAATGATTTTTATACCGTACTGCAGGAAAGACATTCCGTTCGCGTTTACGACCCATCCGTGAAAATTTCCAAGGAAGAGCTGAAGGAAATCGTAGAGCTATCCTTGTCCGCTCCGTCCTCATCCAATCTGCAACCTTGGCGTTTTCTGATTATCGATGAGCCTGAGCTGAAGCAAAAGCTGCTCCCGATCGCCAACAATCAGCAGCAGGTCGTTGATTCCGCGGCCGTGATTGCCGTACTGGGCGATCTCCAATCCTACGAGCGCGCCGAGGAAATCTACGCCGAGGCCGTTAAGCTTGGCGCCATGACGGAAGAGATCAAAACCAATTTTGTCGAGCGTCTGCACAAAGGTTATGGCGGCATGGGCCCGGAACGATTGCACCAAATCAACTTACTGGACGCCGGATTGGTGTCGATGCAGTTGATGCTGATCGCCAAAGCCAAAGGCTACGATACGGTTCCAATGGGCGGATATAACGCCGAAAAATTCGTTGAAGCTTTCGAGGTCCCGGAAACCTTGAAACCGATCCTGCTGATCGCGATCGGCAAAGCGGCAAAAGCGGCTCATCCAACGCCACGCCTTTCGGTAGATCAAGTCGTGAATTGGAACTCTTTCCAGAAATAATCAGGATGACCCAAAACGGCCAGTACCGCATCCATCGACCTTGCGGAACCGGCCGTTTTTTCGTCTGAACCCCCGCTTCCCCGGGCATAATACTCCTGGATCATCTGGCCGCAAGGCCGTCCATCCGCTCCAGTTCATCTCATGCGATCATCAACTTGATCTCAAATTAGCTTTGTTAATAGCTTACATCAATATTACAATAGAGGTCATAAATATCGTGAAATGGTGAACGTACTCATCCGATAATACACACAAGAAAGGTGGAGTGGACAATGGCTTTAACACAGCAGCGCGAAGCAGGCCTGGAGGCAGCTCGCAATTATGTAAATCAGGTATATGAAACCGTCCAACAACGGAATCCGGGGGAGCTTGAGTTTCACCAAGCCATCAAAGAAATCCTCGACTCCTTGGTACCCGTATTCGCTAAACATCCGAAATATCAGGAGCAAGGGATTCTCGAGCGGATCGTCGAACCGGAGAGAATGGTCAGCTTCCGCGTACCTTGGGTTGATGATCAAGGCAAAGTACAGGTAAACCGCGGTTTCCGGGTACAGTTCAACAGTGCAATTGGTCCGTACAAAGGAGGCCTCCGCTTCCATCCGTCCGTGAATGCCAGCATTATCAAATTCCTCGGGTTCGAGCAAATTTTCAAGAACTCCCTGACGGGTCAGCCGATTGGCGGCGGTAAAGGTGGATCCGACTTCGATCCGAAAGGCAAATCCGACCTTGAAGTGATGCGTTTTACCCAAAGCTTCATGACGGAGTTGTCCAAATACATCGGCCCAGACACCGACGTACCGGCTGGTGATATCGGCGTTGGTGCCCGCGAGATCGGCTACATGTTCGGCCAATACAAACGGCTGTACGGCAATGAAACCGGCGTATTGACCGGTAAGGGCCTCACCTACGGAGGCAGCTTGACGCGGACCGAAGCTACGGGCTACGGGCTGGTCTATTTCACGAGTGAGATGCTGGCGAGTCGGGGCGATAGCTTCGCAGGGAAAACGGTCGTCGTTTCCGGTTCCGGTAACGTATCGATTTATGCCATCGAGAAAGCGCAGCAGCTTGGCGCCAAAGTCGTCGCCTGCAGCGATTCGAACGGCTATGTGTACGACAAGAACGGCATTGATCTCGAAACGGTGAAACGCTTGAAAGAAGTGGAACGGAAACGGATCAGCGAATACGTAAACGAGCATCCATCTGCGGAGTATGTAGAAGGCTGCCAGAAGATCTGGAGCCTCCCTTGCGACATTGCCCTGCCTTGCGCGACCCAAAACGAAATAAATGAAGCTGCAGCGAAAAAGCTTGTCGCAAATGGCGTCAAATATGTGGCTGAAGGGGCGAACATGCCGTCCACGCTGGAGGCCATCGAGGTTTATCTGAACAACGGCGTATACTTTGGACCAGCCAAAGCTGCCAATGCCGGCGGGGTTGCCGTCTCTGCGTTGGAAATGGCGCAGAACAGCGCTAGACTCGCCTGGACCTTCGAAGAAGTGGATGCCAAGCTCAAGGACATTATGCGCAATATCTACCAAAGCAGCGTGAACGCGGCTGAGGAATTCGGCCATGCCGACAACCTGGTTGTAGGTTCCAATATCGCCGGCTTCCTGAAGGTCGCTAATGCGATGCTGGCTCACGGTATCGTATAAACAATCCAATGAAAACAAAAGAGTCGCCTGAAGGATTCGTCCTTCAGGCGACTCTTTTGTTTATCGACTTGAGTTTAGTAAGCCAAAGCGTCCAGTGCTTTGATATGAGACAAATACCGGATGTTGCTCGCTTCCTTCATCATCGTTGCTGGCAACCCGCGCAGCTGGGTATTGCTCGCACCGATCGTCGCCACGGCGTCTTTGCGTCCCAGAGAGGCCAGCGTACCGGAGTTAACCGGGCTAAACCCGTTCATTTGCTTGCCGTACAGGTACGCGAACAAGTTGTAGCCGATCAGCTCGCCCATTTGCCAAGCGATTTGCGCCGTTGGCGGGTAAGGGCGGCCATCCGCGCCCATGTAAACGGCGCTGTCGCCGGCAACGAACACGTCCGAATGCGAGACGGACTGCAAGAAATCATTGACCGAAGCACGGCCACGGTTCACTTCAAGCCCCGATTCGCCAACGAGCGGATTCCCTTGCACGCCGCCCGTCCAAACGAAGGTGTTTGCCACGATTTTTTGCCCGTCTTTCAAATCGATCGTGTTGCCCTCCACATTGGTTACCGGCAGACCCGTCAAGAACTTCACGCCTCGTTTCTCAAGGCTGGCTGTGGCGCGTTCAATCAATACGTCAGGCAGTACCGGCAAAATCTTCGGTCCCGCCTCCACGAGCATTAGCTTAATGTCGCTTTGATTCACGCCATATTTCTTCGTCAATTCTGGCAGCTTGTCAGCGATTTCCCCAACAAGCTCAACGCCGGTCAATCCGCCGCCGCCGATTACGATAGACGCGTCCGCTTCATTACCGGAAGCAGCATATTCACGAATGCGCGATTCAATATGCTCGTGAATCCGTCTGGCGTCGTCCGCCGATTTCAGAACCATGCTGTACTTCTCCAAGCCCGGAATGCCGAAATAAGCGGTAATGCTGCCCAGACCCACGACAAGAGCGTCATAGGACAAGACGGTGCCGTCGGAGAGTTTCACTTCTTTCTTATCGACCGAAAAATTCTCTACCTTGGCGATCCGCAAATCAATGTCTTTCCCCTTGAACAGCTTCTCCAGCGGCAAAGATACTGCGCGTTCGGAAATACTGCCCGCCGCAAGGCGATGCAGTTCGGTGATGATCTGATGCGTCGGAAATTGGTTGACCACCGTGATCCGAGCTTGTGATTTATCCATGAACTTACGGGCCGACAATGCGCTGAGTACGCCGCCGTAGCCGGCGCCCAAAATTACAATATGTTTTGACATAATCGTATTCCTCCGTTAGTTTTGATGACGGTCCCGTTCACCGGAGACTTGAAGATAAGCGTTCATGAAACGAAGCAGCTTTTGGGTTTGCGGATCCTTCAGCATTTTCATCAACCCAAACACGCCGATCACTTCTTGACTGTCCTCGGCGCGATCCTTCGCTTCGATCACGTTCGCCGCCAGGTGCTTCACTTTACCAACGACCGGCCCGGCAATTTCCGAAATCGCGCCGATGGTGTCGCTCTTCAGGACATCATCCGCAGCCACCCCTTTGGCAAAATCATACGATTTCGTCAAAACCCCTACGAGTTCATTCAATTTCGGAAGTTGCTCTACCAGAGCCGTCAACGATTGCTGTACCTCCGGCTTCAAGAGCTGCTCCAGGAGCTCCTGCTGTCCGCTTGCGTTCGGGGCTGCAGATTGCTCCGCTTTCGTTTCAGTAACTGTTTCTGACATACTCGATTCTCCTTTGCGATAATCTGAGGACTCCCTGCCGAACTTCAGTTCATGCATAGTGTTCCTCCTTTGGATGCCTCTAACCCGTTTCGAGTTAGTGAAAATTTGCACATCTCAACCTTGAACAATCCGAATAAATTGTAACATATTTTCAATAAAAAAGGACCGTGTAAGTGATAAAATTCACGGCCCTTATTGATATCAATTTTCGATGAATTCTAAACTCCATAAGTAGAAGGTAATGTCTCTTTCAAAAAATCGCAAAATAGCTTTTCGGTCGGCGCAAGCTCCCGATTTGCCGGAATGATTACCCCGACGTCCCGGGTCACTTGCGGCTCCATCATTGGCAGCGACACCATCGTGGAGGGAATATGCTCCCCTAATGCGATCTCCGGAAGCAATGTCAAACCTAGCCCGGCGGCCACCAGTCCCTTGATCGCGTCCAGATCGTCCCCTTCAAACGAAACCTTCGGTTGAAAACCCATTTTGTCGCAAGCATCGACCACGATTTCCCGCAGGATAAATCCTTTAGGAAATAAGACGAACACATCCTCCCGCAGGTCATCCAGCCCTACCGAGTCGCGGCCGGCTAATCGATGCCCGGCGGGTAACAGCACCTTGAAATTTTCGCGGAATAACGCCTCGCCTGTCACTTGCAGTTCCCCTTGGGGGACCGGGCCGATCATGGCCAGATTCATCACGCCGCCGCCAACCCAGTCCAGGAGTTCTCGATACGATCCATGCTGCAGTTGAAAATGGACCTCCGGATACCGGCGTCGGAAAGCCGATACAACCGTTGGTACCAGGTTTGCAGCGAGGCTGCTCGGAAAGCCGATTCGCACCGTCCCGCGCTCCGGATCGAGATATTCGTGAATCTCCTGCTGCGCCTGCTCGATTACTTTCATCATCTGTTCCATATGCTGCAGGAACTGCCGCCCAATCGGCGTCAACTTCACCTTGCGGCCTTCATGGACAAACAGATCGACGCCCAGCTCTGCTTCCAGCTTAAAGATCTGCCGGCTGACCGCCGACTGCGACACATGCAGCGCATACGACGCTTCCGTCACATGCTCCAGCTTGGCCGCCTCCATAAAGTATTGGATTTGCCTGAGCTCCATCCCCTCACCCCGTCCGCTGCATTTTGGTTTCTATCCGATAGAGTGCGTGTAAAGCTTACACCTTGTGAAATATATTAAACACCATTATATCGACTCCCCTTCGAAAACGGAAGCACAAAAGGCATATGCGTAAGGAAAATAGGAGGTTTACTGCGTTCTTTTCAACTATTCAGGCCGTACTAGGTCGATTAGGTTGAAATCAACTGCACATTTGCATCTCAATAGGCTCATATGGAGAATTTCACGGAAATGAAATGCACTTTTGCAGTTCAGCCAACCTTGCTGCATAAAAAAACGGCGACGCCGGTTTCCCTAGCATCGCCGCCTACTCTCAGTATGTGTCTTACTCCTCCGGACAATCCAACCGGTACAGATTGCGGTACCGCGGCTCACGAGCCAGCAGCTCCGCATGGCTGCCGCGCATGACGACCCGTCCATGCTCCATGAACACGATCTCGTCCATCCGTTCAGCGCCGACGAGGTGATGCGTTACCCAGATCAGCGACTTGCCTTGCGTCGTGCGGAAGATCGTCGCCAGCAGCTCGCGTTCGGTGCGCGGATCGAGACCGACCGTCGGCTCATCGAGGATGAGCACCGGCGTATCCTGCAGGAGGATCCGCGCCAGGGCCACGCGCTGCCGTTCGCCGCCGGAGAACCGCCGACCCGTTTCACGCATCGGCGTGTTCATCCCCCGCGGCAGCGATGCAACCAGCGGGCCGAGCTGCGCCGCCTGCGCGGCCCGGCCGATCTCCTCGTCCGTCGCCGCCGGACGGCCGAGCCGAATGTTGTTCGCCACCGTCGTGTCGAACAGGTGGGGGCTTTGGTTCAGGACGGAGATCACCTCCGGCATCCGGTCGCCGTAGGCGGCGGCTGGGATACCGTTGATCTGCACCGTCCCGTGGCTAGGGGCAAGCGCGCCTTGGATCAGCTTCAGCAGCGTCGACTTGCCGGCGCCGCTGCGGCCGATCACCATCACCCGCTTGCCCTGCGGAAGATCCAGCGAGACGCCGTCTACCGAATCGGCGTCTTCCGCCGCGTAGGCGAAGCGGACGTCCCGCAGCCGAACGTCAGCGGTGCGCGAGACGGCATCGCCCGCCGCAGCGGGCACCGCATCGCCAGGCGCGCTGACGCTGGCACCCTCGCCCGAGATCCGGGCGAGCCGGTCCAGCGACACGCGGTACTGCGGCGTGCGCTCCACCGCTTCGGACACGGGCAGAAACGCGTCCGACAGCGGGAACACGATCAACACGAACGCCGCGATCAGCGTGGCGTCGATCCGTCCGGCTGCCGTTTCGCCGCCGGCCCAGTATACCATCGAGATCACGACGAGGCCGACGACGAGATGACCGATGAAGCTGCGCCAGCGGGCCCAAGCCCGCAGTTTACGGTCCTTGCGAGCCACCGCAGCCTCATCTTGCTCATACGACGCGAGGAATTCCGCCGTCCGACCGCTGATCACCCAATCGCCGATCCCCATCACGGCATCGGTCAACTTCTGGTACAGCCCGTTCCGCTCGCGCTTAACCTCCTCGTTTGTCCGCCGCGTTAACCGCAATGAGAGGTAAGGAAGCACCGCGACAAGCACGAAAATGTACGCTGCCAACAACAGCGCAAACGCGACGTCGAACACGCCCATGGCAATCACTGCTGCGGCATACAAGATCAGCGCCACAACGCTAGGGAACACAGTGCGGATATACACGTTTTGCAGCTGCTCGATATCATCGGCAAGGGCGCCAAGAATATCCCCCGTCCGAAAACGGGAGCGGATGAACAACGCTTGCGGTTCCAGCACGCGATAGAGGCGCACGCGCATTTTCGCCAAGATTCGCAGCACGGTATCATGACCAACCAGCCGTTCGACATAATGGATCACTGCCCGACTGATTCCGAACGTGCGCACGCCGACGATCGGTACATATACAAGCAATATATTATAAGGCTGCATCGCCGACTTGGAGATCAAGAAGCCGGAAGTAAACATCAGCATCCCGGCAGAAAGCAGCGTGAGCACGCCCAGAATAAGATATAAGCTAAACCTACCGCGATACCATCGAAAATAGGGCCGAATCCAGGATTCCTGCTTCATACGATCTCCCCCCGCTGCGCCGATGCCAACCGATAATACGCTCCCCGCTTGGCCATCAGCTCGGTATGCGTCCCCGCTTCCGCCACTCGGCCCTGCTCCATCACCACGATGCGGTCCATTTCACGCATCCAGTGCAGCCGATGGGTCGCGAGGAGGACCAACTTCCCCTCAAACAGAGGCAGCATCGTATTCTTAAGTTCATATTCCGTCTCGATATCCAAATGCGCCGTAGGTTCGTCGAGCAGAATGATAGGCCGCCGGCTGAGCAAGGCCCGGGCGAGCGCCACGCGCTGTTCCTGGCCGCCGCTCAACGGCCGGCCGCCGCCGCCAATAAGCTCGTTGAGCCCGCCCGGCAAGCCGCGAATGAGCCCGTCCAATCCGGCCGCCGTTGCCGCGCGCTCCACCTCTTCCCGCGTCGCTTCCGGCGCGTTAAAGCGGATATTGTCCGCCAATGATCCGCTGAAAATATACGGGTTCTGAGGGATATAAGTGATCTGCTCCCGCCAGCCCGACGACGTCAAATCGCCCAGCTCCGTTCCGTTCAGCGCGAACCGGCCCGAGGTCGGCCGCAAGAAGCCGCCGAGCACGTCGATCAACGTTGATTTACCGGCACCACTCTCGCCGATAATCCCAATGGTGCCCATGCCGCCCAGCGTCAGGTTCACCTCCGTCAACGACGGATGGGCTTCCTCCTCGTGGATCACCCCAACCCCACGCAAACTCAGCGTGCTCTCCGGTGTCCAGGTCCAGACCGTTTCCGCCGGAACCGGCGCGGCCTTAGCCGCCTCTTCGTCCACCGCGGCGATGATCTCATTCATCGCTTCCCCGGCGGCTTTGCCGTCCTGCGTCGCGTGGAAATCGGCACCGACCATCCGCACCGGCAAGAAATATTCCGGCGCCAGAATCAGCACGGTTAATGCCGGTAGCAGCACCATATCGCCATCAACCAACCGCAGTCCCAAGCTGACTGCCACCGAAGCGACCGATAACATCGTAATGAAATCCAAGGCAAATGAGGACAAGAATGCCACCCGCAGCGTTCGCATCGTTGCCGACCGATAGGAGTCGCTAACCCGCTCGATCGAAGTCACATGCGCTTTGCTGCGCCCTAAGAATTTCAACGTTTCCAGCCCGCGCAGCGAATCAACGAAATGATTCGATAAGGTGCGATAGGATTTCAACTGACGTTCGGTTTGCTTGCGCGCCGCAAGCCCGATCAGGATCATAAAGGCGATTAGGATCGGCATTGTCAGCGTCAGAATAATCCCGGAAGCCAGATCCAACTTGTAAACATAGGCCAAAATCAGAACCGGCGTTAAACCCGTTGCCAGCATGCGCGGAATAAACAACTCCAGATAATTACGATATTTCGTCACGCCTTCCAAGACGAGAGTTACCAAATTTCCGGTTCCTTCCGTTCCGGCAAACCGCGGCCCCAACTGGAACAACTTCTCCAGTACCCGCTCCCGCAGGGTACGACCCGTCTCCTCGGCAAAAGCGTACGCCGTTCTCTGCTGCAGCATGCCACAGACCTGCCGCACGATAAAAGCAAGCAGGAACAAACCGGCCCCGCCGGCTTGCTCCTGCAGCTTGGCCCCGGCAAACAGAGCGGAGACGATCTCCGCCAACCATTTGGCCTGCCAGATGATTGCAAAGCTTTGAACCAGGGTCAGCAAGGCCATGAACCCCATGACCTGCTTGATCCCCGTGATTTTCATTAATCCGCGTCCCATTAATATTCCAAATGCTCCTTCTCGTGTACGCGTTTATGGAAGACGAAATAACTCCAAATTTGATAACCCAGCACGAACGGTAGCAGGCTTAACGCCACGATGGTCATGACCTTCAGGGAGTAGTGCCCGGAGGCCGCGTTATCGATCGTTAAGGAGAAGGCATCGCTGATCGAGCTGACCATGACCCGTGGGAACAAGCCGACAAATACCGCAGCGATCGACAACACGATCATCGCGCCCGTCATCCCAAACGCCCAGCCGTCTCTTTGTTTACGGATGAACCAGCCAGCCAGCACGAAGGCGGCGACGCCCAGGACCGCTACTAAGCTGATCAACACACCGCGCACTTCAAACACGTCGGTTTCGAAGTACGTCATCACGCCGAAGATCACAAACAGGGCGGCGAGCGGAATGAGCAGCTTATGAGCTAGCTTGCGGGCCCGTTCCTGCAAGCTCCCGGTTGTCCGCAAGGAAGCGAATAGCAGCCCATGCACGAGGCAAAGCATCACGACCGTAATGCCGCCAACCAAGGTATACAGGTTAACCATATCGAACAATCCGGCTTTCATTTCCATGTCTTCGCCGATCGGCAACCCTTTCAGCAAGCCGGAGAATACGACGCCCAGCAGGAACGGAGGCAGCAGGCTTCCGATGAAAACCGCCCAGTCCCAAGTCCCCTTCCATTTCCCGCTATCCACTTTACCGCGGAACTCAAAGGCAACGCCCCGCGCAATCAAGGCAAGCAGCAATACGACCAGCGGAGTATAATATCCGCTAAACAAAGTGGCGTACCAGTTCGGGAAAGCGGCAAACATTGCGCCGCCGGCCGTCAACAGCCAAACCTCGTTCGCATCCCAGAACGGTCCGATCGAATTGATCAGGACGCGTCGTTCCATATCATTTTTAGCCAAAAACTTGGTACTCATCCCCACCCCGAAGTCAAAACCTTCCAGGAAGAAGAAACCGATAAACAACACCGCGACAAGGACAAACCAGAGCTCATTAAGAGACAGCATGATATCCCTCCTTACCGAATGGATCCGCCGAATGATCCGCGCCGTCTCCCGTTTCGTCATTCGGTCCCTTCTTGATGACTTTCACGAACAGGTAAACCAACACGGCACCGAGCACCGAATAGATCGCTGTAAAGGCTATCAGCGAGAACAGGATCTGTCCGCCCGTTACGCTTGGCGAAACGCTGTCTTTCGTCTGCATTAGCCCAAATACCGTCCACGGCTGACGTCCGAATTCCGTCATGATCCAGCCGGAAGTGTTCGCGATAAACGGCAATGAAATCGACCACAACATAAAGCGGTAAAACCAGGTGTTCGGATTATCGAGCTTTTTGCGCCAAGCCAGATACGCGCCGTACAACCCAAGCACGATCATCAAGCAGCCGGCGGCGATCATGATCCGGAAGCTCCAGAAGGTCGTCCGAACAGGGGGAATGTAGTCCCCAGGACCGTAAGCTTGCTCGTATTCGGCTTGCAGCTCGTGCATGCCTTTGACCTCGCCGGAGAACTTGCTGTAGGACAGGAAGCTCAGCAGGTAAGGAATTTTGATTTCAAAATTGTTCTTGCCATCGTTCGAATCGATATGGGCATACAACGTCCAAGGCGCAGGGTCGCCCGACTTGCCCCAAAGGCCTTCAGAGGCGGCCATTTTCATCGGCTGCGTCTTGACCAAATATTGCGCTTGTTGGTGACCGAACAACGCCGTCCCAAACGAAGCGATCAATGCGACGATGATGCCGATCGTAAACGATTTTTTGAAGAAGGCGGTATCCTGACGTCTTAACATTTTATACGCACTGACCCCGGCGATCAGGAAAGCCCCAGTGGCAAAAGCGCCCAGAACCGTGTGCGGGAACTCCACCAGCAATTGTCCATTGGTGACCAATGCGAAGAAATCGTTCATCTCCGCACGTCCATTATTCACCTCAAAACCGACCGGATGCTGCATAAACGAGTTGGCGGCCAGAATCCAAAGCGCCGAAACCGTCGTTCCCAAAGCGACCAGCCAGATGCACAGCAGATGGACCTTCTTGGATAAACGGTCCCAACCGAAAATCCAAAGTCCGATAAACGTCGATTCCATAAAGAAAGCAAACAGCGCTTCGATCGCCAGCGGCGCACCGAAAACGTCCCCGACGAACCGGGAATAATCCGACCAGTTCATGCCGAACTGGAATTCCTGAAGAATCCCCGTCACGACCCCTACCGCAAAATTGATAAGGAACAGTTTCCCCCAGAACTTCGCCATCCGTTTGTATTCTTCTTTCCCCTTGGCAACGTACATGGTTTCCATGATCGCGATGAGCAGCACCAGACCGATGGATACCGGGACGAAGAAGAAATGGAAAATCGTTGTCACTGCAAACTGAAGGCGAGCAAGCACAATCGGATCCAGCATTTCTTTTCCCTACTTTCTAATGATTATTATCTAATGTGAATTCTATCACCGGATGATGAAAACGAACGGACAAAAAATAATAATTTTGTGACAGAAATCACATGAGAAATGTCACAATTGCTATTTTTGCGAAAAAAACCGCATCAGATCAACGTTTTTTGGTAGTTGCTGAATTTTGACATTCCTGTGAAATGGCTTTCTTTTGCCCATCGAGCAGGTGTCTCACCGCTAAAATCGGGTGATGCCATAACATCCGCGGTCCGGCAAAAGCCATCACCCTGCGGATTTGCTCCCGCTGGATGGCCGCATAGCAGTGCACGGGGCATGCCAAGCAGGTTGTCTTGCCTTCCCCGAACCGGCAGCGGTCCAGCCGCTGCTCGGCATATCGGTGAAGCTCGGCGCATTCAGCGCATAAAGAGGTTGCTTCAACACGGGCGGCACGCGGTTGCCGCAGGTCGGCCTGCCCGTTGGCACCGTGCATTTTACGGCAATACAACGCTATCATCAGGGCCACGGTTGTCTTTTCGCGACGAATCCGCGGCCCGCTGGCGTTAGTTGCCATTTGGCGCTCCCTCCTTTTCCGTAACACGCATCCGGAAGGCCATCCTCCAACCCAACCATGCCCCTGCGATCATCAGGACGCCATAGGCAACAACCCCAAATGGAATGATCGTTGCCAGCCAGTGCAGCAAGCCGAACCCGCCCAGCAGCAGCATGAGCCCCATGATGACGAAAGTTTGATTTTGTTGCCCCGCCGCTTCGAACGGCTCCGAGAAAGGGAGACCCTTGCGTAGGGATAGAAAACAAAGTATGGCGAAACATTGCATCGCCAGTCCTGCTACGATCAGGTCCGGCAGAATGGAAACTCCGAACAACACTGCGAATATCGCAGCCTCCACCAAGTACAAGGGCAACATCAACCGGACCAGGCAGGCCTTCAAAGCCCCCTTGTAGATCGGCGCTTCACCGGAAATCGGGGCCGTCTGGTAGATCCAGGCCGCCTTATATCGGCTTGAGTAGCGCAGCATCATGATGATCGTGGGCAGCATGATACCGCTAAAATAAATGAACAAATACATCCGGGTGCCCGATATCCCCTCCAACCCTTGATTCAGCCCATTCGAGAACAAGAAGATAAAGGGAAACACGATCGCAAAGCCCAAGGAAGGGTATACCTTCAACTTAAATTCCCGCTCTGTGCCCATCAATGACCAGGCAAATCGAAAAAATGCGCTTTCCTGCGGCGTAGAGCAAAGAAGATCCGCTATTCGGCGCAGCGCCTTCCCCGAACCCTTCGTGACCTTGGCACTAGGCTCCGCCAGCTTCTGCAGGTTTCGCTCCAGCGCCGGCATCAGCTTCAGGTACAGCAGAAAGGCCGCCAACGGAACAAGGATGGACAATCCCGCCAGCCCGGCATAGCTTAAACCTCCCCCCGGATGCAGCACCGTTTGAAAGGAGGCACCGACCCATACCGGAGGCAGCAGGTACTGCCACCACGCCGGCTTAAAGACAACATCCATAGCCGTAAAATCAAATAGTCGGACCAACACCTGATACCCCACCGCAATGGTGATTGTCATGCCGATCTGCACGTAATTGATCATATCTTTCAGCTTCTCGCCGTCAAAAAAGCGCAAGACAACCAAATATAGCAGCGCGGTCAGCACCACGATCAGCAAGTCCATCAGGATCAGTTCCAGCAGCATCAAGGCAAAGAAACCGATCCCCTGCCGAAACAGTCCGACCACCAGCGGAATAATTGCGATCGCTCCGGTCAGAAAAAACAAATAAATAAAAATATGTACTGTCTTCGCCATCGTAATCGTGCGGCGGTTTACCGGCTTGGTCGCCAGGATACTCCGATCCCGGATGTCCAGCAGCACCGAGGAGAAATCGGAAATCATCGCGGTCATGACCATAAACATCATAATGCCGAACAGGATGCTCATCTGAAACAGCAAATTGTCCCCCATCAATACAAACATCGAGCTGAGTCCGCCAAAAATAACGTATAACCAAAGCGAACGCAAGAACTGATTCCCGTCCTCGGCTTCGGCTTGCTGCTTCTTCCTCGATTTATTCACCATCGTTGGCACTCTTCTAGCGTCCATCGTCAGCTTGACCTGAAGAATTCGTCGCATCACGGGGTAGTCCACGCCCATTTTCACGAATAATCCGCGGAATCGGTCCAACACTCGCAAGCTCTTCATCTCTTCCATAAGCTACACCTCTTGCACGATAGACACGAGACGTCCGGCGATATCCTGATGCTCGTTGAACCCGGTCAATTGGTTGAAAATCTGTTCCAACGACCCTTCGTGGTTTTGTTCCTTCAACTCGTCAAAGCTGCCGTCGGCCACAATGCGGCCTCCATCTAACAGGACGATTCGGCTGCTAATCTTCTCGACCACGTCCATAATATGAGACGAATAAAAAATGGCTTTGCCTTGAGCAGCCAGTAGAGCAAGCATTTCCTTAACAACCATGACACTGTTGGCGTCAAGGCCGCTCAGCGGCTCGTCCAGAAACAGCACGTCCGGATTGTGCAGCAGACTGGAAATGAGCAGCACCTTTTGCTTCATCCCTTTGGAGAACGTCGTAACCCGGGAGTTAAACACGTCCCCCAAACTAAACTCCGTCATCATTCGCCTAGCTTTCATCTCTGCGTCATCGGCGGATAACCCGTACAGCTCGCCAATGAAGGTCAAATATTCTCTTGCCGTCAGCGTATCGTAAAGTTCGGCGATTTCCGGCACGTATCCGATTCGCTTCTTGTAATCGATGCCGCCGTCTCCGGGATGCTGCCCAAAGACTTGCACCTCCCCCTGATAACCTTCAACCAGGCCAAGCATAATCTTGACCGTCGTGCTCTTACCCGCTCCGTTTGGCCCGATGTAACCGATAATCTGCCCCGGATACACCTCCAAATCAACGCCGTTCAGAACTTGGCGTCCTCCGTAGCTCATACGTAAATCCGTCAGTCTAATCACCGGATCCTTTGTTGTAGTCATCGATTCATCCCCTTTCCACTGCCCCCAGTTTACCATAGATTTCCTAATGAAAGCGGAAGATTCCTCACACAAAAAGGCATTCCCCGAACCCTATGGGTGCGGAAAATGCCTTCTTTATTTAAAAGGGATTCGTTATCCCTGGGAATTGGAGGGAATAAAGCTACTGATATCCACGCCGAGCCCTTGCGCAAGACGCATGCCGTATTCCCTGTCCCCGCGGAAGAAGTTGCACACGGCACGCAATTGGACTTGCTCCGGCGTCTGCTTCAGATCGTTCACCAGGTTGGCGATAAGGTGATCCTTCTCTTCGGCCGTGAAACTCCGGTACAGCTCGCCTGCTTGGGTGAAATCGTCGGTTTTCGCAATTTTCTCGCGACCGATATGTCCGCTGACCGGTACCACGCTATCTCGGTAGGCCGGATCTTCCTTGGGACTGCTGTCGAAGCTGTTGGGTTCATAGTTGATCGGCGACGGATCTTGCTTGATATTCATGAGGCCGTCCCGCTGATGGTTACGTACGGAAGCATACGGGCAGTTAACCGGAATTTGCAGGTAGTTAGCGCCGAGCCGATAACGCTGGGTGTCCGGATAAGAGAATAACCGGCCCTGCAGCAACTTATCCTCGGATGGTTCGATCCCGGGAACGAGCACGCTTGGCGAGAAGGCCGACTGCTCCACCTCCGCGAAGAAGTTATCGGGGTTACGGTTCAGCGTCATCGTACCGATCTTCACCAGCGGATAATGATCCTCCGGCCATACCTTCGTTGGATCAAGCGGGTCGAAGCTCCAGAGGTCCAAATCCTCCACCGGCATCAATTGCACGTTCAACTCCCATTGCGGGAATTCTCCGTTCGCGATATGCTCGTGCAGGTCACGTGTCGCATGATTAAAATCACGGCCTTGCACTTCTTGAACTTCGGCTGCCGAGAGAGTTTTCACACCCTGCTTCGATTTCCAGGTGTATTTTACATACGTAATCTTGCCTTCGGCATTGATCCATTTAAATGCGTGGACGCCAAAGCCATCCATTTGGCGGTAATTCGCCGGTGTCCCATGGTCCGAAAATACCCAAGTCATCATATGAGTGGATTCGGTCGACAGGGTCATAAAATCCCAATACCGCGCCGGGTCCTGGATGTTCGTATCCGGTGCAGGCTTCAGCGAGTGAACCATATCCGGGAATTTGATCGCATCACGGATAAAGAAGACCGGAATATGGTTGCCCACCAAATCGTAATTGCCCTCCTCCGTATAAAATTTCACCGCAAACCCTCGCGGATCTCGGGCCGTCTCTGGGGAACCTTGACCGTGAATGACCGTAGAGAAGCGGACAAACACCGGAGTTTCACGACCGGCCTCCTGCAGAAAATGGGCTTTCGTGTACGCTGCCATGCTGCGTTCCGCCACGAATACGCCATGGGCACCCGCCCCACGTGCATGTACGACGCGTTCTGGAATCCGTTCGCGGTCAAAGTGACCCAGCTTCTCGAGCAGATGGTAATCCTCCAGCAACGTGGGGCCGCGTCCACCTGCCGTACGTGAATTTTGATTATCGCCTACCGGGGCTCCTTGATTCGTTGTCAACCGGTTATCCATTCAATCTATCATCCCTTCAATTTGTTATTGCACTTAGACTTATTCTAAAATCTATAATAAATAGTAACATGTCCCCTTCCGGGCTGTATGAAGGTTCCATGAGGGCTCGATGAAGAATCTACCGCCGTCTCCGATTCACCTCCGCCATTTGAAAACCCTATCCGAGAATGCTATACTCACCCTGAAATTAAGTAGCAGACAGAGAAGGAGCGACACCGATGGATTTCGTAACTTTAAATAACGGATTGCAAATGCCCCAGCTGGGGTTTGGGGTTTGGCAGGTGCCGGACGAAGGAGCTACAGCCGCAGTGGCCAAGGCGCTGGAGGTAGGCTATACCTCGATCGATACGGCGATGATTTACCGCAACGAGGTTGGCGTCGGCAAAGCGATCAAGCAAGCCGGCATTGCTCGCGAGAAGCTATTCATTACTACGAAGGTATGGAACAGCGATCAAGGCTACGACAATACGCTGCGCGCCTATGACGAAAGCCTGGCGAGACTTGGGCTTGATTATGTCGATTTGTACCTGATTCACTGGCCGATGCCGCAAGTGGATCAATATGTAGAGACATACAAAGCGCTTGAGAAGCTGTACCGTGACGGACGCGTCAAAGCGATTGGGGTATGTAACTTCGAGATCGAGCATCTGGAGCGCCTGTTGAAGGAAACGGAAATCAAACCGGTGTTGAACCAGGTGGAATGCCATCCGCATCTGGCTCAGAACGAGCTGAAAGCTTTCTGTGCCACACACGACATCTTCGTTGAAGCCTGGAGTCCGCTGGAGCAAGGCGGCGAGGTGCTCTCTGATACGGTGGTCAAATCCATCGCTGAAGCTCACGGGAAGACGCCGGCTCAGGTCGTGCTCCGCTGGCATCTGCAGAATAACACGATCGTCATTCCGAAATCGGTCACCCCAACGCGGATCGAAGAGAACTTCAACGTATTTGACTTCAACCTTACGGATGCCGAAATGGAGCGGATTAGCGACTTGAACCTCAACCGCCGCAAAGGCTCGCATCCGAACGAGATGCACGTGCGCTAACATCTCACTCGTCGATTTCTCTGCTAACGGACCCCAAAGCCCTTATTGGGTCCTTTTAAGAGCTAATTGACCGTTGCTGGCCGGAATAAGGGCTCCTGAGTCCGTTAGCAAACAAAAAAGCGGGTTGCAATGGGAATTCCCATGCAGCCCGCGTTTTGATTTACTGAATCCCTTCCTGCACTTCCTTAATCATTTCCGGCACAGAGATCAACCCGCCGCCGGAGAGGTACCAATAACTCGGGTCAAGATACACGATCTTGCCGTCTTTATAAGCATTCGTCTTCTTGACGAGATCGTTCTCAACGATTTCCTTGGCAGGCGTCGCCTGTTTGCCTTCCTCAGTGACGACCGCATCGCGGTCTACGACAAAGAGGTAATCCGGGTTTTTCTCGGCTACGAATTCGAAGGAGATCGAGTTCCCGTGGGTATCGACCTTAATGCTCTCATCCACCGGCGTGACACCCAATACATCATGAATAATGCCAAAGCGCGAACCTGGACCAAACGCGCTGACCTTACCGCCGGTCGTCAGGATGATCAGCCCCTTCTTGCCGCCAGACGAAGCTAGCTCATTCACCGCTGTAACCGAATCATTGATGGCTGCCAACTCCTTCTCGGCTTCCGCTTCTTTGCCGAAGAGTTCACCGATCGTCTTCACGTTCTCCGTGAAGGACTCCATATAGCGCTGCGTATCCACGCCCAAGAAGATCGTCGGTGCGATCTTGTTCAACTCCTCGTAAGCTTCGGAAGACCGTCCGGAGATGAAAATCACGTCCGGCTTCAACGCATTCAGCTTCTCGAAATCCGGCTCGAACAACGTACCCGCGTTGGTGTATTTGCTGTCGTTATATTTCTCCAGATGGCTTGGCAAATTCCCCTGAGGTACGGCCGCAATCTCTACGCCAAGCTTATCGAGCGTTTCGAGCGTACCGTAGTCGAATACGACGACCTTCGCCGGATTCTTCTTCAAGGTCGCTTCCCCGAGTTGATGCTTGATCGTCATTTCCTCATTCTCCGCAGGCGCTGCCGTTACCGGCTCCGCCGTATTGGTGCCGGACGCCGTTTCATTACCGCCGCCCTTATTCCCACCATTACTGCTATTGTTGTTCGCGCCGCATGCCGCAAGCGCAAATACCAACGTTAATGTAGCAAGCATAAACGTAATTTTCTTCGCCTTCACTTTTCAAACTCCCCCTAATCTAGTCATATGGAATGAAAATACACGCATATTTTGTTGCCGTCGATCTCCTGAACCGGAATGTCCATATCGTAAACCTCCCGAAGCACGGACGGTTCGATAATTTCATCTGTCGGGCCTTCCTTGACCACCTTGCCCTCTTTCAGCGCCACGATGTAATCGGAGTAGCAGGAGGCAAAGTTGATGTCGTGGATGACCAATATCACCGTTTTCCCTAATTCGTCCACCAATCGGCGCAACACCTTCATGATTTGCACCGAATGGTTCATATCCAGATTGTTCAAAGGTTCGTCGAGCAGCACATATTCGGTGTTCTGCGCGATGACCATGGCAATGAACGCCCGTTGCTTCTGCCCGCCGCTTAATTCGTCCAGAAACTTGTGCTGCATCGATTCCAAATGCATGTAACGGAGCGCTTCGTCGACATAGGCTTCGTCTTCCTTCGTCAGGCGCCCCTGCGAATACGGGAATCTCCCGAAATTGACGAGATCCCGCACCGTAAGCCGAATATTGATATGGTTGGATTGCTTGAGAATCGAAATTTTCTTGGCAAGCTCCCCGCTTTTCCACTTGCCGATTTCCCGGCCCTCGATCTGGATCTCTCCCGCGTCCTTGGCAATGAGCCGGCTGATCATGGACAGTAGGGTGCTTTTCCCCGCTCCGTTGGGTCCGATAAAGGAAGTGATCTTGCCCTTGGCAATCTCCAGCGAAACGTTGTCGACGACTTTTTTGCCGCCATAATGTTTGGTTAATCCACTGACCTTTACCACGATTTATTCTCCTTTAGCAGCAGATAGATGAAGTACACCCCGCCGGCAAAGTTGATGATGACACTAAGCGAAGTGGAGAAGGTAAACACCCTCTCAACGATCAGCTGCCCGCCAACCAGAGCGATAAAGCCAATCAGGGACGCGCCGAGAATCAACGTCTTATGGCGGTAGGTGTTCAGGAACTGGTACGCCACATTGGCAACCAATAGGCCAAGGAACGTAATCGGTCCGACCAACGCCGTCGAAATCGAAATCAGAACCGCCACGACGATCAGCATCCGCTTGACGACATACTCATAGCTGACGCCGAGGTTCACCGCATGATCCCGTCCCAAGGACAGCACATCCAAATATTTCGCGAATCTCGTAAAATAGATCGCCACCAACAGCACCCCTGCCAGCGAAATCAACAATAAATCGGAATTGACGTTGTTAAAGCTGGCGAACATTTTGTCCTGGATGACCAGGAATTCATTCGGGTCGATCAGCTTCTGCAGAAAGGAAGTCACGCTGGAGAAGAACGTCCCGAAGATAATCCCGATCAACAGAAGGTGGTAAATGTTGCGCCCTTCCCTACGAAACAGCATGCGGTAGAGCAGCATCGCAAACACAACCATCAATCCAACCGCCATGACAAAACGCAAATTTTTGCTCATCATCGTCAAAGCCGTGCCGCCGATCAGGAAGACGATCACCGTCTGCAACAGCATGTAAAGCGAATCCAGCCCAATGATACTCGGCGTCAAGATCCGGTTGTTCGTAATCGTCTGGAACACGACCGTGGAAAAGGCGATGGCGGTACCCGTGAGAAGGATGGCAAATAGTTTCTTGCCCCGCCGCGGTAATATGTAGTCCCACTGTCCTCCCGCATCGATCGTCATAAAAACGATCGCAAGCAGAACGGCGATGCCGACAAGGGTCCATAGTTTGGCGTTATGACTCATAGGTCCTTCTCCTCATCAGCAGATACAGGAAGATCCCGCTTCCGATCACCCCGACGGTCAGGCCGATCGAGATTTCGTACGGATAGATGATGACTCGACCCAAGATGTCGCAGGCCAGCACGAAGACTGCGCCCAGCAAAGCTGTATGGGTCAAATTATCTTTCAGGTTGTCTCCGCGGAACATCGTGACCAGGTTTGGAATGATGAGTCCAAGAAAAGGAATCGACCCCACCGTCAGCACGACAACAGCCGTCACGAGCGCCACCAGGCCCAATCCGATATTGACGACCTGTCTGTAGTTCAATCCGAGATTGACGGAAAACTCCTCACCCATGCCTGCCACCGTAAATTTATTGGCGTAAACGTAGGAGAGCACCACAAGCGGGACACTGATATACAGCAGCTCGTATCGGCCCTGCATGATCATGGAGAAATCTCCGTACAGCCAAGCGGACATGCTCTGAATCAAATTGTATTTGTAAGCGAAAAAGGTCGTTGCCGATTCCACGATGCCGCCGAACATCAGCCCGACCAGCGGGATGAAGATGGCAT
This sequence comes from Paenibacillus sp. FSL R7-0216, assembly GCF_037969915.1. NCBI lineage: Bacteria > Bacillati > Bacillota > Bacilli > Caryophanales > Paenibacillaceae > Paenibacillus > Paenibacillus sp. FSL R7-0216. The sequence goes on from NZ_CP150222.1 coordinate 4,780,268, forward strand.
CCTTGTATTTCACCCGATTGAGAATCGCCATAAAAAGATACGTACCCAGCAAAGCAAACCCAAAGGCGACGGACATCTTGACGAGCGGCCCTGCGGTCGTAAAGACAAGCAGCGATACCATAATGCCAAAGCTCGCCGAGTCCATCGTTCCCGCCGTCGTCGGGGATACGAATTTGTTGCGGGTCAGCTGCTGCATAATCAAACCGACGATGCTCATGCTGACTCCGGCGATGAGAATACTGATTAACCGGGGAATCCGGCTGATGCGCAAGAGTTCCCATTGTTCCGGATCGAAACGCAGCAGGGCGGCTAGGGACAGCTCCCCGACTCCGATAAACAAAGAGACAAGGGATAGAGCAACCAGCAGCACTGCCATATAAGTTTTCTTCATAATCTTCGTCCTTACTGTCCTTCCTCTGGCCATGAGGAAGTTCAAGTTTCTCGCTGCCGGCAGGACAGACGATTTATGATAATGATATTCATTATCAATTAGTTTGAATTATACCGTCTCGTTTTTGGCACTGTCAACCATTTTAAAATTGAAATGCTACATGACAAAAAGGCATTCCCTCGAGCCCAGCCCCCTACCGGAGTGTCCTGAGCCGAGCGAATGCCCGGTGTTCCTTCACTCAAATCATCTACAACTCGACCCGCCGTCTCTCTCTCGCCGAAGTCAGGCAGGCTTCCAGCACGGCCATGCCCTTGACGGCGTCGGCCGGGGCGAAGCTCTGCGGACGTTCGCCAAACACAGCGGCGGCGAAATCATCCAGCTCGGCCACGTAGGGATTGATCGCCTCCGGCTTCTCCGTACGTTTCTCCCCGCGCACGGTAACGGTAAACGCGGCGTCCTCTCCGCCGGCGGTGAAAGCCAACGGCAGCTCGATCGTCCCTTCCGAGCCGACGATTTCCAGGAGCTGACGGTGTTCCGTCCACATGCCGCAGTCGAACGTCAGCCCAACGCCGCCGGGGAATTCCGCGAGCCCGGAAGCCATCATGTCGACGCCGCCGTGCCGGTCGGAGAACTGGGCCAACACCGTGACCGCTTCCGGCTCTTGGCCGAGTAGGAACCGCGCCGCGCTGAGCGGGTAGCAGCCGACATCGTACAACGAGCCGCCGCCCCATTCCGGCTTTAACCGGATGTTGGCTAGATCCTCGGCGTTGTTGAACGTAAATGCCCCGCGGATCGCGCGGAGTTCGCCGATCTCGCCGCCGTCCAGGATGGCGCGAATTCGACTCCAACGCGGATGATGGCGGTACATAAACGCTTCCGCCAGCATAACGCCAGCTTTGGCGGCGGCTGCCGCCATTTCTTCGGCCTCGGCGGCCGTCAGCGCGATCGGCTTCTCGCATAACACATGCTTGCCGGCCTCGATCGCGCGAATCGCCCATTCTTTATGTAAATGGTTAGGGAGCGGGATATACACGGCGTCGATATCCTTATCCGTAAGCAGCTCTTCATAGCTGCCATATGCTTTAGAGATGCCGAATCGATCGGCAACCTCCCGGCTTTTGTCCAGGTTGCGACTGGCGACCGCAGCAAGGCTACCCGTGGCAGACTGCTGAATCGCCGGCATCACTGCATTGATCGCGATGCCTGCGCCGCCGACGATCCCCCATCGCAGTTGACGATTGTTGCTATGTTCCATGGTTTGCACCCTCTTTTCCCGTAGTTGTCCCCTTCATTGTACCTGTCCGGCGATAGCAAGTATAGAGTCCGTCGCCTGATGAAAAACGCGGGAACGGGGAATAGTAATCAAGGAAAATGGGATCACAACTACACTTCAGCCAAGGAGACGATCGACCTCATGGAAAATCTGCACGAATTCGTCGAGAAGGTTCAGGATCAGCAACAGAAGCAAGCCAAGAATAAAAAACGCGGCCACGGTAACCCCGCCGGTCAGCTTTCGACCAAGCAGCATAGCACGCAAAAATAACCTGCGCAAGAAAGCCGCTGCACAGGATCCTGTGCAGCGGCTTTCGGCTTTTTTCCACTTATCCCTCGTACTTATCTTCGCCGGAAATAAATTCGTTTAACGTCTCTCCGCCTTCGGTACGGTGGTTCTTGATCGTGGCCAAGCGGCCGTTATCCGCTTCTCCTCCATTACCGGTCGTTTGGTTCTGCCCGTTGCTGCTGCCGTTTCCGGTGCCGGGTTTCCGTTGTTGCTTGTTATTTTCCATGTCGTTCTAACCTCCTGAGCGTTTGATAATGGATGGGAAAGGTCGCTCTGCCTATTCCTTAGGTTAGCGTTTCTTCCCCGGGCCGTTTTTATTCTCGACAGTTAGACTGGACTTAGGTCCAGTTTCTCGGCTCCCCTAGAGACTGAAGTCATCCTTGCGCTTTTGTAGTATGCTGTTATCAGTTAAGTACATAGGCAAAGGAGATTGGATATGAATTTGAATAAAAAATCATGGATCGGTCCCGCGCTCATCTTGCTCGGTATCTACCTCCTCTTCTTCCGCAAGGAAGCGATCAGCGCGGGAACGCTATTCGGCAACTTCTGGCCCACCTTATTTGTCCTTCCGCTCGGCTTGTTCTTCCACTGGATGTATTTCTCGGTGACCGATCGCAAGGCAACGGGACTCCTCATCCCCGGAGGAATCCTGTTCACCGTGGGTCTCGTCTGCCAACTAGCTACGTTGTTCAACAGCTGGGAGTATTTGTGGCCAGGTTTCATTCTGGCCCCGGCCGTCGGTTTGTTCGAGTTCTATTGGTTCGGCAACCGCAACCGGTACCTGCTGATCCCGATCAACATTTTGACGGTGCTGTCGCTGTTGTTTTTCGCCGTGTTCTCGCTAGGTTCGCTGTACAATCGGCTGATCTTCGGTCAGCCCGTTCTGGCCATCGCCTTGATCGCCATCGGCGCAGGCGTCATGATCGCCCCAAGGAAACGACACTAACCGTTTCGTCAAAACGCAGAAAGAGCCGTCCGGCATCAACCGGGCGGCTCTTTGTTTGCGTTTAGGGTTTAGGGTTGCCTTGTTGCCCAAGGCTGGCGTTCGGTTCGCACCGTCTGACCGGATCGAACGGCTTCCTCAAGCATCAGCGAGAGGTATTGGTCCTGTGCGGCCTCCGCTAGGCTATAGAAAGAGGGGCCTCCCTGCACGTAACGTCCCATCCGGTCCAGGCTAGTGGCGATGGCGATCTCTTCGTCGCTGAGCCGCCCGGGACGGAACGGATTCTCGTAGACCCAGTCCGGGCCGGCCAACACACCTTCGTGGTAATAACCCAAGAGGCTGCCGTCTTGGCCGGCATCCACCCGGCGCAGCTGCAGCTCCACCGGGGTGCGGTAGTCACGGAGATAGCGCAGCTCCGTGCCCTCCATTTCACCCCGGTCTCCGCGCACCAGCACGCGATGGCGTCGGATCGGCGAGAAATATTGATCGTAGGTGAAATCGAACAAGGCCGTCCGCTCGCCGAAACGCAGCAGCGCGATTGTCTGGGCCGAGGAGACGATCCGCTCCTCGGTCGGCCACCCGCCGCGGCCGGGGCCTTGCACCAGCGGGGAAGTAATCTGCTCCCCGCGAATCTCCGCTTCCTCGAATCCCACTCCGAGCAGCTGCCGGATCAAGCTGATGCCGTGGTAGCCATGCCCCGCGGAGACCTGCACATGCGACACCTCGCCCAGCAGGCCGGATCGTGCAATGGCTAAGCGGGCCGCATGCATCGGCTGGAACAGGAACTGCTCGGCCACCTGGATTTGTGCTGCGGGGCCCACCGCTTCATAGAGCCGGTGCAGCCCGTCCAAATCGGCCGCCGGCGGCGTCTCCGTCAAGACGGGGATGCCCGCCTCGCTGAGCCGGATCAGGAAGTCCGGCGTGACTGCGCGGGGCAGCGACAACACGGCGAAATCGAAGTTGCGCCGCTCCAGGAACGCCTCGAGACGCGAAGTAACCGGGACGCCCCAGATTTGGGTGGCTTCCCGGCCTTTCGCTTCGTCCCGCATATAGATCTCGCTGACTTCAAAACGCTCCGGCAGCGCGCGGGCAATCCGCAAATAAAACTCTGCCCGCCAGCCTCCGCCGATTAGGCCAAACCGAATCTTGTCCATCTCGTCCTTCGCCTCCGCCTCATGTTAAGCTAACGCAAGCGAAGGCAGGGATCGCGAGGTTGCGCCGCCATCGTTCAAAGAGTCAGAAGGTGAGAACGACGGCGATGCCCAGCGCGACAATGCGCGCCGCATTGGTCAGCAGGAAATTTTGCACCGACAAGCCAAACGTAAACTGCTTGGTAGGCTGTGCGGTAAACGTTTTGATATTTTTCGACACCGGCACCACGGTAATAAGCACCAGCAGCAGGATGAACGGGTTAACCCCCAGGATGGCTAGTACAACCACATCCACGTAGGCCGCATAATAGAGCAGTTTAAACAGGATCAGCGCCGGTCCTTTCCCGATGTACACCGGCAAGGTGTAGCGTTTATTTTCGATATCCTCTTCCATATCGCAAATGTTGTTGGCCAGCATGATGTTCGCGATCCCTAGGATCGCTGGGATGGAGATCAGGAATACCAACAGTGTCTCAACTAAATGGACCTGCAGCGTCACCGTGCCACCCTCCAGCGTCAACGACGCCAAACGGTCGCCCGCATGGACGTAAGCCGATACAAATATAATAACAAATCCCATGAACAAGCCGGAAAATATTTCTCCCAGCGGCATTCGGGAAATCGGAATCGGCCCGAAGGAGTACAAGATGCCCACCGCAAAAGACAATCCGCCGAGCAACAGCAGCAGCCACCCGGTTTGAAGGAACAGGATCACCCCAGCAGTCACCGCGATGAGAAACATTAAAATAATCAAGGTCAGCACCGCCGCCGGATTCATGTTGTATTTCACGATCGCGTTGTGCGTTTCGTACCCGTAGCCATGCTTGCGAGCAGCTTTTTTGTAATCGTAATAATTATTGATCGCTGTCGTGGTCATGTCAAAGCTTAACAGGGAAATCAGCATGAGCACAAAATGCCAAGTTTCGAATACATGGAACCGGTAGACGGCGTAAATCGTGCCGAACAACAGCGGAATCATGCTTGCCGCCTTGGTCTGGATTTCGACCAGCTTGAGAAATTTGGTGATCGCCATTCTCCATCATCCTCTTTTTTGTCTAGTTAAAAAGAAGATATCTTATTTTTAAAATAATGGCTGTTGGATATGTCCTTGACAAACGCGCATGCCCAAGGCTTGAACCCCCGCCGGTTTGCCAGACCCGATTGGTTAAGCTAAAATGCAAAGTAAGTCGTACTTACAACCGATTGAAGAGGGGTTCGCATATTGTCTATATTTTCTAGAGAAGATTGGATCGGATCATTGATTTTTCTCCTCGTTCTGGGCGTCGTCGCCGTATGGAATCTACGGAAAATGAGTTCCGGGACGTACGACCTCAAGGCGCTGCGTAAACGTGGCCTGATGTGGACCGAGGTGGCGGTTGCCCTGTTCCTTCTGCAACTGCTGCTGCGCAAAGGGGACAACCGTTTTCTGCTGATCCTCGGTATGGTAGTGCTGTTTGCCGCAAGCCAGTGGCTGGGGGCTGTTTATTTAGAACGAAAAGAAAACAGAGGCACGAAGAAGTAGGTCAGCTGGGCAGCGGCATGTTCCGTTCGGCGGTAAGCCGGATGGAGTCGCCGCCCCGTTTAACGTCATACATCGTGGCATCGGCAAGTCGGAGCATGTCCTCCAAGCTGGCATCCCCGTCCGGCGACATACTAATGCCTATACTTGCCGAAACGCCAACTTGGATTCCGCGGTACATATAACCTTCAGCCAGGCTTGTCCGAATGCGTTCCATGACTTTTAAGACTCCGTCCTCACTCAAGTCCACTAATAAAATGACGAATTCATCCCCGCCCAAGCGGCACACCATATCCTCGGACCGCACCAAAGAAACAAGCCGGCCAGCGATATGCTTTAGCAATTCATCCCCGGCTTCATGCCCAAATGTGTCGTTCACTTCCTTAAAATTGTCCAGGTCCAGAAACATCAACGCCACCGGCTCGCCCTGCCCCTTCACTTCTGCAAATCTTGAGGCAAACTTCGTCCGGTTCGCTAGTCCGGTCAGCTCATCGTGAAACGCCAAGAAATGAATCGTTTCCTCCAGATGCTTCCGCTCGGTAATTTCGATGACAACTCCTTCCAGGCGCACGAGGTTCCCAAGCGAGTTGAAATGGGGTCGCCCTCGGCCCTGAATCCATTTAATCTCCCCGTCCGGCCGAACGATCCGGCACTCGATCACCGAGCTGGACCTTTGGATAATCAATTCCTGCTGGACCTCGTAGAACAAGCCTAGGTCCTCGGGGTGGATCATCGCCTGCAAACGGGTGACCTGACCCTTCAAGCTTTGGTTCGAATACCCGGTAATTTGCTCAAAACCGTCGGAGACCTCAAGTTCCATTGTACTGAAATCATAGGTCCAGATTCCAACGGATACGCTTTCAAGGATATCGCGCAAACGCCGCTCGCTGTCTTCGGCGCGTTGGGACAATTTCTTGGTTACCAGGATATAGATGGCCGTGAACAAAAGGATAAACAATCCGTAAACCAAGAAATACATAGCGTCGTTCAGATTCAATTGTCCGCTGAATAATAGCTCCCTGTGGGCAAAAACATAATATAGACCCGATCCCAAGTGAAGCGTGCCTGCCAAGACAACCGCCGCATAATTGAGATAAATCAAGCTGAGGAGCGGCAGCAATCCCAAAAATATATAACTCGTCACGGTCATGTCCTTCATGACCATCACGTTGAGATAAACGGACAGCATGACGATGGTCAGTACCATCGTAAAACGCGGCCATTTGCGGCTGCCGACCATTCCGCCCAGCACCAAGAGCATCGAACCGCCCAGAAGCGGGATTTCCGCATCGAGGTTCCGGTTGACGATCATGAGGAGCAAACTGGAAATGGCAAAAAAGCCAGCGAGCAGCCTCAGCATCCAGACGTTCTTGTTATGAATTTGATGGGTATCCATCCATACTTTACCCCCTTGATGTGAGGCTATACCACAACCCTAATGGCTGGAAAACTTTAGGTACAAAGCACTACGTCTAAGGAAATATTATACTACAATCACAAAATAGTGCTACACGTTTTTGTTGACAAACATTGACATAAAAAAAGCCGGAATCGATCTCCGGCTTTGGGCTTCTTAATTTTGGCGAGGGAAGTTTCGCGTTAAGGAACGTATTGCTGCACGATCCGCACGACTTGGCCGTCCTTAAGAGTCAGATGATAAGGAAATTGGCTAAGGTCGAGCAGATCCGTATTCCGGAACAACTCGCTGAATTTCTGCAAGGATACCGCTTCATCCCCCACGATCTCGATATCCTCCGGCTGACCGGTGCGGTCATAAATCTGCAGCCGAACCTCGGCATTCGGAGAAACGGGGTACGCGATCGCTTCCTCGGTGTCATTCACGATATAATAGCCGTCCGGCGGTCCATCGATCCCGGCATCCGGTTCGCGTTCAGCGAAGATGGCCGATGCTTCTTCCCCCTGATACCACAAGATCGGATCTCCGGTCAGCGTTCCACCGCCGGTTCCAAGATCGACTGCGCTCAAATAGACCGTGATCGTCTCCGGGACCCGGATCTCCGCCGTCCCGACAGCTGTTGTTTGGTTCCCCGCTCCAGCAAGGAATCCTGCCGATGCCGGTGCCTTGGCGTCGAACGCAGGCAACATCACAACCAGCGCTAATGGAAGCAGCGCTGCAAACCAGTTTTTCATCTCAGGTCCGCCTTTCCATGTTCAGCACATCAGGCGATCGAATCGCCTCAGGATATCCATTGTATGGCTTACACGTTCATTATATGACGGCCCGCCGAAAAAAGGGTCTCACCCAGGTTAAAACGGGTAACAAAATCTTCTTCATTTCCTTAGTGCGCCGGGAAAAAGGCCAGCTGGATCACGAAGATCACGCCAAATACGTAAAGCAGCGGATGAACCTCCCGCCCTTTGCCGCTGACCAGCTTCATCACGGGATACGTAATGAACCCGACGGCGATGCCGGTGGCGATGCTCGCGGTGAGCGGCATCATCAAGAGAATGGCAAAGGCCGGAAACGCCTCGTCGAACGATTTCCATTGAATCCGGGCCAGCCCTTCCATCATGAAACATCCGACGATGATCAGCGCGGGGGCGGTGATGGCCGGCAAACCCGAGATCGCTCCGACCAGCGGCGAGATGAACATCGACAACAGAAACAGAACCGCTACGACGAGCGACGTCAGCCCTGTGCGGCCGCCTGCAGCCACGCCGGTCGTCGATTCAATGAAGGCGGTCGTCGGGCTTGTGCCGAACATCGAGCCGACGGTGGTTGCCGTCGCATCCGCAAGCAGCGCGGCCTTGGCCCGCGGAAGCTCTCCGTTCTTCATTGCGCCGGTTTGCTCGGTGACGCCGATCAGCGTGCCGGTCGTATCGAACAACGTCACGAGCAAAAACGCGAATACGGTCGTATACAACCCTTGGCTAAAGACGCTGGACAAATCCAGATCGAAGAACACTGGGGCCGGAGGTACAGAGACAAAGCCGTCCAATTTCAGCTGGCCGGTGAAATAGCCGAGCACCGCGGTCAGCGCCATACCGATGAACAACGCGCCGGGAATGCGGCGGGCCATCAGGACAAGCGTGACAAATACACCAAACAAGGTCAGTAAGGTCACCGAACGGTGCAAATCGCCGAAAGTGACCAGATTATCTGGATTAGCCACAACGATACCGGACATTTTTAGGCCTAGAAAAGCTATGAATAACCCGATTCCCGCGGTAATCCCGAACTTTAACGAATCGGGAATCGCGCGAATTAGCGCTTCCCGCAGCTGGGTCAAGCTCAACAGCAGAAACAGCACGCCGGCAAAAAACACCGTGCCGAGCACGGTCTGATAAGACAAACCAGTGCTGGCCACTACGCTGGTAAAATAGGCGTTTAACCCCATGCCGGGCGCAATGGCGATCGGATGACCGGCGAACAGCGCCATAAACAGCGTGCCTGTTACGGCAGCAATGACCGTCGCCATGAAAACTTGATCAAACGGAACACCCGCGGCGCTAAGCACCGCGGGGTTGACCACCAGGATGTAAGCCATCGCCAAAAAGGTGGTTAACCCGGCGAGCAGCTCGGTTCTGATGGTTGTTCCGTGTTCTTTTAGTTTAAAAAAACGTTCCATAAAAACAGATACCCCTTTTCCTTATGTACTCTCTTGTTGACAGTATAGCCATTCCGTTCGCATGTCTTCCCTTTAAAGGCCTACTGTTTCAGACTTGCTCAGGTGTCCGTCCAACCCTTCGCGTTGTTGCGCACGACCTCCGCTAGGAGATCTAGCCATTCCTGCTGATCGTTCAGGCAAGGGGCGACCACTAAACCGTCGCCACCCGTAGCGCCTTCGGTTCGGGCAGCGAAGTCCTCCCTCGCTTCGACCCCCAGTTCATGCAGCGTCTCCAGGCAGTCGGTCACAAACCCGGGCGCGTAGACCAGCGGGCGTTTCGCCCCGCTGTCGGCCAAACGCTGCAGTTGTTCTCCCGTGGAGGGGCCCAGCCAGGTTTCCGGACCAAACCGCGATTGGTACGCAAGGTCCCATTGCTCCGACGTCCAGCCCATGGCCTCCGCCAAAAGGCGCGCGGTTTCCCGGCACTGCTCCGGGTACGGGTCGCCGCCATTCGCATAACGCTGCGGAATGCCGTGAAAGCTGAGCAGGAACCGGTCCGGCGGTTGGGGAAGGCGCTGCAGCAGCGACGTTAGATGCATTTGCATTGCGCGAATGTAGCCGGGATGGTCGAAGAACGCACCCGCCAGGCGCAGCTCCGGTACGAACCGCTTCGCGGAGGGCCCCGTGCGCCGATCCTTGCCGAGGGCAGCGAAGCAAGCCGCATCATAGATAGCGGCGGTGGTCGTTGACGAGTACTGCGGGTACAGCGGCAGGACGAGGATGCGGTCCACCCCCGCCGCTTCCAGGCGGCTCATCGCCTGGGCGATGTCCGGTTCGCTGTAGGCGAAGCCCAGCTCGACCTTATAACGGTCGCCGAGCCGCTGCTGCAGGCCGGCTTGCTGGAGGCGCGAGATCGAAATCAAGGGCGACCCTTCGTCCCCCCAAATGCTAGCGTACAATCTGGCCGAGCGCTTCGGGCGGACGGCCAGGATCACGCCGCGCAGCAGCGGCTGCCACAGCAACGGCGGGTAATCGATGACGCGCCGATCGGATAGAAAACGGCGCAAAAAGGGCCGTACCGCCTTGGCGGTCGGCTCAGACGGCGTGCCGACTTGCGCCAGCAACACGCCGATCATGCGGGAAGATGTGGATATCATCGACTCACTCCCGTTCAGAATGGATCTTGTTCCTATGCCATCATCCCTGTTCACCGCCCGATGTTCAATCGAAATCCGCAAGTTTTCCAGAATGTTCACATTTGGTCATAAGTAAACATCCATAACCATAATTAAAGCAACTCTCTCCATAAGGATCGAGTTGCTCCGGAAACATGCTAATGAAATTTCTTTTTTTTTAGTTACCGTAAGTGTATGTGTAACCTTTTTGAATAGCCTTACGGAAATGATTTGAAGTAGTTAAACTATATCCTATACCTGCTAGGTCAAAACCTCCTGTTTGATCAAAAGCAACATCAATTACTGCGGTACCTGACACTGAGATCTTATTAGTAGGGAATTTTCCCGTACCGCTAACTGAATTTGCATGGGCATCTTCAATAGTATAGACGCCGTCTCCTACATTAGCCCAATAAGTATCTAACACAGAATTAATTTGCCCAAAAGAACCTGAACTATAGACTGAAAGAACAGCGTATAGTCTCGCAATTGCAAACCCATCGTTATAGTCCTGATAAATAGTTTTGATGTCAGTAGCAGCTGGAGCAATTTCTCTAGTAAAATAATTGTTATCTTTCAACTCTCCTATTGTTGTCTCAACTTTTCCAGAAGATCTCTCAATAACTGTTACTGTTACTTCAGTGGAAGTTTCGTTCCTAACGAAATCGTACAAATTAGGATCTTAAGGTAATTCAACGCTGATGTCATTTAGTTTTACGGTATGGATCTGTTCTTCCTCAGCAGAAGCTCCTCCTGCAAACGTGAATAGTAATACAGAGGCCAGTGAAAATAGAGCTGAAATTCTACTTTTTTTGCTTCATTTCTAATAACTCCTATGTATATTTTTACCAGTTAAGTAATACTACTAAAATATGGATTAGTAGAGAGGAAAATCGCCATTTTATCCCTTTTGTGATAATTTTATATAGCGAATGTTTATTTTAATAGAAAGGAGCGGTGGCTTTGGATAGTTCTCAAATCATTCAAGATCTTAAGGATATAGCAAATAGCATCACAAGATTCGATTCGAATTCTGGGGTTAGAATAAGTGAAATATCTAATAATATTGACGAATTAAGCATTACCCTCACCACAACAAATATATTATTAGCATTATTAATTGTAGTCTTTATACTAAACTTGATTATCAAATGGAAGTATAATTCAAAAAAGTAAGATAGGATGCTTAAAAATCTCTTTTGCCATAAAAAAGATAAAAGGACCGAGTAGGGTGAATCCCCCCTCGATCCTTTGGCACTGTGAAAGATATGCAGTTCATCCTTACGGATTAACGCACTTCCGGTTGAACCTCCGGCTTGAATTCCGGATGGCCGGCCGCCGCTTCTTGCGCTTCATCCGGCGCGTAGGTACGCCGCAGGAACAAGCCGATCAACAGCGCCACCACGCCGACGTACATGGAAATCGTAAAGGCATTTTGCATCCCGGACACCAGCGCGTTTCCAAGCTCCGCCGGATCCTGCGGATTGGCCGCTGCTTTCAGGTAACGCTCCTGGCCGTGCGAGAAAATGCTGATGAACAGCGCGGTGCCGATCGCGCCGGACACCTGCTGCAGCGTGTTCATGATCGCGGTGCCATGCGGATACAAGCTGCGCGGCAGCTGATTCAGCCCTGTGGTTTGCCCGGGCATCATGACCAGCGAAATACCGATCAGCAGCGTGATATGCAGAGTAATAACCTCGCCGGTCGAGCTGCCCGTCGTCAGTCCGCGCATGAACCACAGCGTGGCAATAACGATGATAAGTCCCGGCGCGATCAACGCGCGTGGGCCGAATTTATCAAACAGTCTGCCCGCCACCGGCGACATCAGGCCGTTGATGACCCCGCCGGGAAGCAGCACGAGTCCGGCCGCAAACGGCGCCAGCAGCAATGCTCCTTGCAAGTACATCGGCAGGATAATCAGCGTCGAGAACAAGGTCATCATCATGACCATCAGCAGCACCGCCGATAAGGCGAACATCGGATATTTAAAGACGCGAACATCCAAGGTTGGCTCGGAGACTTTCAATTGCCGCCAGACGAATAAAACCAAAGCGATAAATCCAACAATCAGGCAGGCATAGACGACCGGACTTGACCAGCCCTCCCCTTCCCCTGCATGGCTGAAGCCATACACGATACCGCCGAAGCCGACCGTCGACAGCAGAATAGACAGCAGATCCACCCGCGGCTTCGTCAGTTCCGAGACGTTCCGCAAATAAAGCGCGCCGTAGACGATGGATAGCACCGCTAAAGGGATGACCAGATAAAACAGCCAGCGCCAATCCAATGCGTCCAAGATGAGACCGGACAAGGTAGGGCCGATCGCTGGACCAAACATGATGACCAGGCCGATGGTGCCCATGGCCGCGCCTCTTTTTTCAGTAGGATAGATCGTCAGAATGGTGTTCATCATCACCGGGAGCAGCAGCCCCGTCCCGATCGCCTGAATGATCCGCCCTAACAGCAGCACGGCAAACGAAGGCGCGATCCCGCAGACGACGGTTCCGATCAGGAACAGGATCATCGCCGACAGGAACATCTGCCTAGTCGTAAACCATTGGATCAACAGCGCCGTAATGGGCACCAAGATCCCGATCACTAACATATAAGAAGTAGAAAGCCATTGTATGGTTGAAGCCCCCACCTTCAGCTCCTGCATGAGGTCGGTGTAAGCTACGTTCAGCAAAGTTTCGTTCAAAATGGACACAAAGGCCCCAATGACCAGGGCAATCGTAATCGGCAGACGCCTGATCCCTTCTACACCGGATCCTTGACCCGATGTCAGCGTTGACGTATTCATTTGTAGGGTTACCTCCACATCTTCCTATTTTGGACTTTTTGTCTCTAGTAAGGTTTATATATGAACAAGGCAAGGCTTGCCTTGGAGTTTGACTCGTTTTCCTATTAGACCATTCTATATATAAAATTTAAAATATAACACCGCGAAACTCCTTCCTCCTCCGCCCGAAGGTCCTAGAACCGAAAGGTTCAGGATGGAAAGAGCCGCGGAATCAGTCGGGCTGCTGTACGCAGGGGCTGGCTGCTCTTCTGCGTCAGACACATGATGATCGAGCCTTCCACGATCCCGTTGATGAGGAGCGCAAGGTCGGCCGATTCTTCCGCGCTATAGCCGGAGGCGGTAAACTTCTTCTCGAATTCGCCAATCCAGGCGTTATATACTCCGCAGCAGGCTTGACGTATATTCTCGTTACTGCGGGCGGTCTCATGAGCGACGATGCCAATCGGCACCCCCAGCTCCGCATCCTCGCGGTCGTAGTTATCCGCAATGAGGGTCAGCAAGGATTGCACGGCCCCGACTGCATCCGATGTCGCATCCAGTACCGCGCGAAGACTCGCTAACGTTACGTTCTTCGTATAACTTACGGCTTCACACGCAAGCTGCTCTTTGCCTTCAGGGAAATGGTAATACAATGACCCTTTAGGCGCACCGCTCATTTGGGTGATTTGATTCAGGCCCGTTGCGTTATAGCCTTGGTTCTGCAACAGCTTTGCCGTCGTTTCGATCAGCAGCTGCCGGGTTGGGTTCTGATTGGACATGCGCACCGGTACCTTTCCGCATAGATTAGACCGATCGGTCTACATGATGATAAACGATATCCAAGTCTGGTGTCAACACTTCAGGTCCGGTACGCCCATTTTTTATAACCGAAGGTACATCTCATGCAGGCGAATCTTATCGCGCACGAATCCATGCCGATCCAGGAATCCTTCTAGCAGCGCATTGTCGGGAGTCGAGGCGGTGAATTTCACAAAACCCAGCTCCTCGTGGGCGGCGTTTAGCAACCGGGTGGCAATACTCTTCCCTCGATACCGGTGGCTAACGATCAGCAGGTTGATCTTGCCGCTCGAACTGATGGAGAGCCCCCCTACCCATTCGCCGTCCACCCGGAAACCATAATATGCGTTAGAAGAACTCAGTTGCTGGTATTCCAAGTCGTTCTGCCAGTTAATGTGAAAATACTTCCAAGCATCCACCATGTCAGCAAACACCTCGAACTCGATCCGCTCTACCGATCCTCCCGCGGAAGCCCCAAGTGGGGCCTCCAATCGGGATGCATCGGGAAGCGTGTAGAACGAGACGTCGTAAACGCGGCGGTATCCTCGCTTCAGATAAAAGGCGATCGCCCGATCGTTTCCGGCGATGACTTCCAGAAACAACTGTTTGCATCCGGCCCGCTGCGCTTCTTCTTGGTGTAGATCCATCAGCCCCGCGCTTACGCCTTTGCCCCGGTATTCCGGGCTTACGGCCAGCGCACCGCAGCGCAGGGTCTGGACGGATTCATAAACCTTGTTGCCGCCTAGGACAACACCTACAGGTTCTTCTCCATCAAGAGCCACGAAGGAATGCTCCAGCGCGTTGCCTTCCGGACCGAAAAACCGCTCCGCAAACTCCGCTTCGGTCAGGTTAAATTGGATGATGTAATCGGCAAATCCACGCAGAAACGCCTGATAGATCGCCCCCATTTCCAGCTCCGTGCCTCGTTCGTATCGAATCATCACCAAATTCTCCTTCGTCGTATTACCATGCATAGGCTTTAGGCGCTTCTCCGCCCGGACCCGGGAAGATCTCGTCAATCGCCTTCAGCGTCTCCTCGTTCAGCTCAACGTCAACAACCCGCAGCGACTCCTCGAATTGCTGCAAGGTCCGCGGCCCGATAATCGGCGCCGTCACCGCAGGATGGGCTAGCGTCCAGGCCAAGGCCACCGTAGCCTCCGATTCGCCTAGTTCGTTGCATAGTTTGCTGAACCGTTCCAACTGGGGACGCAGCTTTTCGACCCGTTCACCCTGTCTGGCCGTTCGCGAGCCAGGCTGCGGATTCAGATTGCCCCCGAGAATACCGCCGTCCAGCGGACTCCACGGAATAACGCCGATTCCCAGCTCTTCGGCCGCCGGCAGAACCTCCAATTCCGGCAAGCGGCAAAGCAGACTGTATTTATGCTGCTCGGATACCAGCCCCAGCGCCCCACGGGTTTTGGCTTCATATTGCGCCTTTACAAGATCACGCCCGGCGAAATTGCTGGAGCCGACGTAACCGATCTTGCCTTGTTTTTGCGCTACCTCAAAGGCATTCCATAACTCCTCCCAGGTCACGTTCCGGTCGACATGATGCATCTGGTACAGTTCGATATGGTCCGTGCCGAGCCGCCGAAGCGAATCGTCCAGGTGGCGGCGAATTTTATAAGCCGACAAGCCGGGAGCGCCTTCATTCGGGTCTACTGCCGGATCGCTCATGGCCCCGTATACCTTCGTAGCCAGCACTACCTTCTCTCTCCGGCCGCCGCCTTGCGCGAACCAGCGCCCGATGATCTCCTCGGTCCAGCCGCGATGCTCAACTCCACCGTAGACGTTGGCCGTATCAAAGAAATTGACGCCGGCATCGATCGCCGCGTCCATGATCTTAAACGCTTCCTTCTCATCCGTCGTCGGACCAAAATTCATCGTCCCCAGACACAGACGGCTCACCTTCAATCCGGTTCTTCCCAAACTCGTGTACTTCATGTCAACAACCTCCTTAACGATTGGGTAGGATAGGTACAATTTGAATGAATACAAACCCATTATATACCAAATCGAGAAGCAGACAACCCAAAAATCCCCGGCCTAGTGGCCCGGGGATTCGTTTGTACTGCCTGTCGACGGCGGAGGAACGGGGCGAAGCCCCGCCGGCTCTGCGTCCGGATCGGTTTCGACATAATGCTTGAGCAAGGACAGCTTGTTCTCCCAGAAACGCTCGTAGTACTCCAACCAACGCTTTAGTTCCAGCAGCGGATCCGCATCCAGACGATAACGCGTCTCCCGCCCGACCTTGCGCTCCTGCACAAGTCCGGCTTCGGCCAAGATGCGCAGATGCTTGGATACTGCCGTACGGCTCATCGGAAACCGGCCGCTGATATCCTTCAGCGGCAGTTCCCGCCCGCCTAAAAGCTGCAGCAGCTCCCGGCGCGTCGGGTCCGCGATCGCCTGGAACACGTCGTGTTTTGCAGAGGCCGCCTCCCCCATGGCTTACACCCGAACGTATTCGGCCAGCTTGCCCACCATACCGGCCCAGCCTTGATCCATGTTGCCGCGAACGACTTCGTGCGGTTGGCCGAACTCGGTAACTTGGTCGGCGGTCCAGCCGCCGTGAATCAACGTGAATTCCGTTTGATTGTCCTTCTCTTCCAGTTCAAACGTGAGCGTCCAATCCTTGCCCCAATGAAACGATAACCGGCGCGGCGGATCCAGGACTGTCACCTTGCAGGGGGAATCCCCGAAGGGACCGGCATGCAGGACAAATTCATACCCCTCTACCGGCTGGAAGGTATTCGGCATGAACCAGGCCGCAATCCCCTCCGACGTTGCAACCGCCTCCCATACCCGGGAGATGGGTGCATTTAGCAGAATCGTATGCCGAATGTCCGGCAGCTTGCCTGTGTTATTTTGATCCATCATCTATTCTCCTCTTTGCCAAAATATTTATTGGATCTATATGAAACCAAATGGTTTCCTAATAAAACGATTATATGACACCATTAGGTTTCATGTCAACAATAGAAGTACAACCCATTCGGAGTCGAACCCGGAATCGTGCCGTAGCCCCCTTAGCATCGCCCCCGCCACTCCCAAACATGCCCGCACGATAGAATAACCTCACTCGGTGTCCAACCTCGGTCTACCTACTACCTCCAACTCCCCCGCCCACATAAAAAATCCGCATCCCCTGCGATAAGCAGCGATGCGGATCTTTCATACGAGTTCCGTTACGGCTTGCGGCGACGAATCTCAAACAATCGAGCGGAAGGTGCAGGCGGCAGGGTCACCGTTAGCTGACCCGCTGCGGAATCCCAGCTCCAGGCGCAATCCAAGTCTTGCGGATATGCGCACCGAATGTCCAGCGTCTCCCCTTGCAGCTTTGAAAGCGGCAGGATCTGAGACGAAGTCTCCCCGCGGGTTCGCCACACGGCCAAGTAAACCTTATCGCTTCCCGGCCGTTGCAACCCCAGGCTGACCCAATCGTCCTGTTGCTTCGGCAACCCCAGCGGCCAGAACGGCAACGCTTCCGGAATATCCGCGCGAATCGCCTTGTAGTAATCCAGCGCTTCCTTCACGAGTACCCGGCGTCGCGGGCTCAGTTCGGCCAGATGGCCGCTTTGGTGCACGCGCAGCAGCAGCGCGTTGACCATGTTGAAGACGACCTCCTCGTCGTCGCCTTCCCGCAGCGGGTACGACCAGATGGCGGATTGCTCCGGCGTCAGTGCCGAAGGGGATGCGGCGGCGATCGCCGCATAGTTCACATAGTTCTCCTGATCACTGGTCGACTGGATGCTATGACGGCTCAACATCGCGTAATCCATCCGCATCCCGCCACTGGAGCAGTTCTCGATCACAAGCTCCGGATACCGCGCGAAAATACGGTCAAGCCAAGCGAGGTACGCGCGGTTATGCTGCAGTAACCCGTCGCCGAAGCTATCCGCAGCCGCTTCCGTCCCGATCCCGGCGTTGATATTGTAATCCATCTTAATGTAACCGACCCCGTAATCCTCCACTAACCGGCGAATCACCTCGTCGGCATGGGCCACTACCTTCGGGTTGCGGTAATCCAGTTGGTACCGGCTGCGGTCCATCACCCGCTTGCCATGGCGCAGGAAGAACCAGCTGTCATCGGTGTCTGCCAACTTCGGACTGTTGATGCCCATCACCTCCAGCTCGAGCCACAACCCCGGCACCATCCCTTTGCCCCGGATATAGTCCAACACGTACTTGATCCCTTCCGGGAACCGTTCCGAAGACGGCAGCCATTCGCCGACGCCGTCCCACCATTCGCCTGGAGCGTACCAGCCGGCATCGATACAGAAATATTCGCAGCCCGCTTCCGCAGCGGCGTCGATCAACGGCAGCAGCTTTTCCGTCGTCGGGGAGCCCCAAAGGCAGTTCATGTAATCGTTGAAAATAATCCGCAGCTCCCGGTTATCATCGTTTGGCCGGCGAATCCGGCGACGATAAGCGGTCAGTTGCCCGATCGCCGCTTCGAAGCCGCCATTGGTCACCCCAACCGCGACCGGAACGCTGACGAACCGCTCCCCCGGCGCGAGCGATACCCACCAGTGGTTATCGTGTTCAGTCGGGCCACTGAGGAGCAAGGTCAACTGATCAACCTGGTCGAAGATTTCCCAATGCCAAGAACCGTTGTGCTCGATTTGCCAGAACAGGCTGGTGTTCGTTTCCCGGTTCTCCAGCACCGCCATTGGAATATGCTCAGCCGCCGACCAGGAGCCCGTATTGCTGCAGGTGATCCGCTTGGAGCTGCGATCGGTTAAATGGGATAACCCCAGCTCCGGTAAACGGTAAGCCCGCCATTGCAGCTCGCTTTGCCATCCGGTATGGGGAATGGACAATACCATTTTGTCGTCCCTATCCTGTCCGCCTTCCTTATCCAGGCCGGTCAATGCGAAGGAAGAGACATATTCGACGCCCACCGCCGCCGAACCGGCATTAAACAATTCCACCCAGGCCCGGACCGTCTGCACCCCATCGTAAAATTGTACGTGCTGTACGGCCTCCAGCCCGGTCTTCGGGTCGCGCAGGGCAACCTCCAGCTTCCGCCCGAATTCGTTGCGGCCGTTCGTATGGCCGGCGTAAACCATCCGCAGCCCCGGGTACGATGCCCGATGGGTTCGCCCATGGTATTCGTCCCGGTCCTCTCCCGTAAGCTGCAGCTCCATCAGGCGGAAGCCCGGTTTGCGCTCCTCCCGGATCCGCGCCTCGTCCAGCGCATTTGCCCCAAAATGAAGCAGCCGCACATCCTGCTCTTGGGTTACCTCCAATACCAGATGTAAGCCATTTTCCCGAATCGCGATTCTGCTCATCACCTTCGCACTCCCCTTCAACCGTCATAAGTAAAAACAAAACCCAGCACCGGAGGTGGTGCTGGGTTCATTTGTGTTTAAGGAACAACCGAGACTTTCGATATTATTGAGCCGAACCCAGTTGTACCCAAGCTTGTTCGATTTCCGTTACCGCTTGATCCTTCGACTTGCTGCCGCCGATGTAGGCTTGCATGATCTCGCCGAATTTTTGATGGAACGTATCCAGCGAGTAGTTGATCGCCAGGTCGCCCGACGGCTCCGATTTCAGGATTTCGTTCATTTGCTTCGGCATATCCAAATCAGGAAGAGGAGCATCCTTGATCGGCGGAATAACCTTCGCTACAGTAGAGAACCAGTTCTTGCCGTATTCGGACGTGTACAACCAGTTAAAGAATTCAATTGTTTCGTTCACAACTGCGGAATCTTTATTAATGCGCAAAGCTTGGTCCGCACCGGTGATGATCGTTGCTTGCTCTGCTTTGTCGCTGACCGGATAACCCGCGATGCCGATTTGGATGTCCGGAGTAATTTTCTTGATCGCTTCTTCGTCCCATGCGCCTTTACCGATCATGATGGCTGCTTTGCCGGATGCGAAGTCACTGACTTGCGCATTGCTGTCGCGTTCCAGCGGCTTGTCGGTACCATGTTTCACCGTCGTATCGATGAAGCTAAAGAAGTTGTTGTACAGGACAGGGTAATCTTTGATTTTGACATCCCCAGCAATAAAGCTATTGACCAGGTCTTGCGTCGTTACGCCAGCGTCTTGAGCTGCTGCATTCACGAAATGCTGGAATACGTGCTTCCATACCCACCATTCCTTATACGCATTTGCGAAAGGCGTGATGCCTTTAGCTTCGAGCTTAGCGATCGCGTCGTCCAGTTCGGCCGTCGTTTTCGGGAAAGTGGTAACTCCTGCTTCATCCAGTAATTTCTTGTTGTAGATGACGGAGAACAGGTTGCCTTTGACAGGCAGACCCAGAACCTTTCCGTCGGAAGAAGTCATATTCGCACGAACGGCGTCCGTCATGGCAGCAGCCAGCGGTTGATCCGTCAAATCCGCGCTATATTCTGCAAAGGTGTCGATATCGCCGCCTGCCGTCGTTTGGAATACGTCAGGCGTACTGCCTGCCGCGATTCTCGATTTCAATACCGTGTTGTAGTCCGCCTGCATGATCTCCAGGTTGATCGTCACGTTTGGCTTCACTTTCTTATATTCCGCAATGTAGGCGTTAAACGCATCGGTATATTCCGGAGAAGCCGTAAACATGTTGATCGTGACCGGTTTGGAATCATCCGTTGCAGCGCCATTGCCGGCACCCGCGTTGTTCGCTCCGTTATTCGCCGCGTTATTGTTGCCTCCGCATGCGGATAACAGGCCCATAAGCAGCACCAGGCTGAACGATAAGGCCAGGATTTTCTTCTTCATTAACTAACGCCCCCACTTTCTTTTTGTTGATCATTGGTTATGCTCCTTATTCTAAAGAAAAGGCTCGGGTGAAAAAATGTAGATATGTGGTGATTTAAGGGTAAAAAAGTGGAGTCCTCCTGCGAGTTCACTTTTTGACCCTTTCCTCCTGCTGTTGACGGTATTCGGAAGGCGACAGGTCATAGTAATTCCGGAACGCCTTGCTAAAATAGTTCTTGTCTTTATAGCCCAACATTTCGGAAATTTCCTGGATTTTAAGCATGGAGTCGTCCAACAGTTCTTTGGCCTTGTCCATGCGAACCTTCTGCACATATTCGTGGATCCCGCAGCCATATTGTTGCTTGAATAGCTTCATCAAATACTCGCGGCTCAGAAAATACTTCTCCGTGAACATCGAAATTTTGATGTCCTCAAAATAGTGATTGTCGATATACTCCTTGATATCTTCGACACTGAACGGACGGCCCGCGGCCATCGACCGACGGACTTGCTCGTGATAATACTCGGCCAACTCCAGCAGCAAGGCTTCGAACTGGTCAAACGTGGCAAAATCCGTTCGCAACCCCAGCGCCTGCAGCGATCGATCTCCCCCGGAGGAAGGAAGCTTGTCCGCCGGAACACTAAGCTCCGAAGCCGTATCGTTCATCAGCACGACGATTTCCCGCAGGATCCGGTCGGCGGCACCGATGCTGAAGAAGCCGGAAACTCGAATACTCTTGGCGAATTCAGACATAACCGATTTGGCATGGTTGAGATTGCCCGCCTCCAGGGCCCCGCGCAGAATCGGCATGCGGCTGGAGAAGGAGAACGTCTCCTTAACCGTCGGCTTGTCCGATTCCCCGATGACGGCATTTCCTTTGAGCTTCAACAAATCGATACCCTGGATGCCGGAGATCGCCTCTTCATAGGAGGCGGCTAGATCCATCACATCCTCGCAATATCGCCCGATGCCTCCGGCAACCAGCACCCCAAACAAGTCGCTTAAGGTGGAGGCCACTTTCCGCATCAACTCCCCCGCACGGAAGGCAATCTCTTGCGGGTATCCCCCTCGCGCCGTATAGACCGCAATCATTTCCCGCTCTTGCTTCGGATTGGCGAAGCTGAAGCATTGCAGGCTGTCCACGGCGACATCGTTGATGACGTTTGCCACGGCGAAATACAGCAGCTCTCGGTCGCGATTAAACCGGCTGTCCTTTACTACCTCCATATTCATGATCCGCAGGACGAGCACGCCAAACCGATGATCTTGATGATCGGCCCCAATCAATGGCAGAAACGCTTGATTGCTTTGCTTCTTAAAGCTGCGCTCAATAATCGACAGATAGATTTTCTCTTTCAATTTTGGAAGCGACATATTAAAGGCAATATTCCGGGTGATCGATTCGCTTTGGATCTGACGTTTGGCCTGAAGCACGTCAACCGCTTTGCGAAGCGCCTGGTTCAAATCCTGGCGATTGACCGGCTTCAGCAGATAGTCCACCACTCTGGCATGGATCGCTTGACGGGTGAATTCAAAGTCGTTATACCCGCTGATGACGATCGTCAACAGTTCGGGATACTCCTGCTCCACGATTTGCAAGAATTCGACCCCGTTCAGCTCAGGCATCTTCATGTCGACCATGACGATATCCGGCTTGTGCTGTTCCAGCATCGCAAGCCCCGCCTTACCGTCAGTCGCTTCCCAAATCTCATCAACCTCAAGGTCCTGCCAATTCCCCAAAATCCGAATCGCTTCGCGAAGCGGTTCCTCGTCGTCGATAATCAACACTTTATACATGACTGCTGCCCCCCCGCGGTATCATCATCCGCATCTCCGTACCCTGCTTATCGCTTTGGATGCTCAGCTCGGCTTCTTCGCCATAGAGAAGTTTCAGGCGGGTATACAGGTTTTTGAGCCCGATGTTCTCTCCCTCTTGTTCCTCCCATTCCTGGCGGAACGAAGTTTGGATTTGCTCCATGCGATCCGGAGAAATGCCCGGACCGTTGTCCCGCACCGAAATCACAGCATGGGTGTCGCCCAGCTCGGCGTGGATCCGTATGGAGATGCCGCTCGACATTTTCTCCAGCCCGTGCTTGATGGAGTTTTCGACCAGAGATTGAATGGACAGCTTGGGAATTTGCAGCTCCTTGAGGGCCTCTTCCCACTCGACCGTGACCTGCAAACGGCTGCCAAACCGGGCTTTCTGCAGCGCGAGGTAACGTTCGATGTGCTTCAGCTCCTCCCTAGCGTTTACGATGTCTTTTCCACTTATGCAATATCTTAGGGTTAATGCCAAGGCATCCACCATCTCGGCCACCTCCTCGTCCCCGCTCTTCAACGCTTTGGTCGAAATCGCCTGCAGCGCGTTATACAAAAAGTGCGGGTTAATCTCCGCCTCCAGCGCTTTGAGGATGGCGTTCTTCTCCACCAGCTTCATCTTATAGCGTTCATTGATCAAGTCGTTCGTCCGCCGTACCATGCGGTTGAAATGCCGTGATAAATAGGCAATCTCATCCCGGCCCTTCACCGGAATTTCCGCGTCAAAGGTCCCTTCGCTAAAGCGGCGCATCTGAAGCGACAAATCTTTGAGCGGGCTCGTAATTTTATTGGAGAATAACGCGACCAGAATGAGCGAAATCAGCAAAAAAATCAAACCGATCAAATACCCCAAATTTCGCGTTGCCTTGGCGGCTGCGTAGATATTGCTGTACGGGATCGGTTTAACCAGCTTCCAGCCCCCGTTCGCTTCAATGTTATAGACGATTAAATACTTATCGCCCGCCTCGTCGGTCCAGGTCAGCGGCTTCATCAACGCATCCTCCCCAAGCCGGGCAAGCCATGGCGCTTGTCCCACTTGATCCAGGAAAGCAGGCTCATCCACATGAAAAGGGACATTGTTTGGATCCAGGTACAGCAAGTGCTCGCCATTCTCGAATGGAACATCCTTCAGAATCTGGTCCTTGACCGTCGGTTTTAAATAGAACGAGATCACCGCTTTCGGTTCGCGGGTCACCAAGGAACGCAAGACACGGTGATAACCCATAAAGCTAGGCTCCTCGTTCATGACATACCCCGACTTGGACCCGGGAACGATAAATGACTGATAAGACTGGTTGTGACGGCTCTCCATCGCCTGCTTGTACCAAGGCTGCTCGGGGATCCCCTCTTGATAGCTCGACCGAACCGTGATGTTATAAGCTTCTCGCGTGATGGCGTAGTATTTCTGCTGATCGATCAGGTACAGATAAATGCTCTCCAGGTCATTTCGCGAATAGAACAGCTCGCGCAAATAATCTTCCAGGTACATTTTCGACGCATAATCCGATTCTTCGTTCATAATCGCCTGCAGGATCTCTTCATAGTGGATTTGCGGCAAGGACAACTGCTCGATGCCGGCGAGATAATCCTCCAGCTTCTGATTGATCAACTTCAGGTTGTTTGTCGTGCTAGCCATGCTATGGTTTACCGATTCTCGCTCCAGCATCTGATAGGAGATGACCGTCAAGAGCCCAACCACCAGAATAATAATCGTTGTAAACAACAAAATAAGCTTATTGACCAGTCTGCGCGAAATCCGGTCAGTAAGCGTCGTTAGCATGCTTAAGATGCGGTTGAACATAGCCCCTCATTTCTAGTACGTCGGGGAAAAAAGCGAGTTCACCTTTTTACCCTTAACTGTTTTCTTAAATCCATTTTGGCGGCAATACCGCTGTTTTATAATCATTATAGCCGAAAAAGTCAAGGTGTGCAGGGAACCAACCTCACCCGATCTTTAAACAATACGTCACGAAAAAGAGGTGCCATTATGTTCAAACTAGGGAGAAAACGGGGCGAGAAATTGGAGTTTGGCGTATTCACGTTGCCGATTCTGATTTCCATCATCGCCGTCTTCTATTATCCGTTCATCATGACGATACGTTATTCCCTGACCAAATGGAACGGGATCTCCAAGCATCCGAAATTTGTCGGGCTCGACAACTTTAAGCAGATTTTTATGGGCGATGCGAATTTCTCGCATGCGGCCTGGTTTACGATCAAATACGCCATCCTTTATATCGTGTTGATCAACGTGCTGGCGATCTTGCTGGCGCTGGTGCTCGATATGAAGCTGAAGACCACAACCTGGCTCAGAGCAGCCTTCTTCATTCCTTACATCCTCAGCTTGGTTATCGTCGGCTTTATTTGGAAGTTCATCTTCATGCAAGGCTTTGAATCGCTAGGTGCCAGCACCGGCTGGGGGGTATTCGCCTTAAGCTGGTTGGGTGAACCCGGACTTGCTTTTATCTCGGTGTTGTTCGTATCGATCTGGCAATCGATCGGATTTTACATGGTGATCTACATTGCGGGCTTGCAATCGGTTCCGGAAGATTTGAAAGAAGCCGCTACGGTGGACGGTGCCGGCCCGATCCGCAGATTCTTTAACGTCACGCTGCCGTTGCTGGCTCCATCGATTACGATTTCCGTCTTTATGGCGCTGACCAACTCGATCAAGGTGTTTGACGTCATCCTGTCCTTGACCGGCGGCGGCCCTGGCGGTACGACTTACAGCGTGGCGTACGACATTTACCGCGATACGTTCCAGAACAACCTGTACGGCTACGGTACAGCCAAAGCGCTGATTCTATTCGTAGCGGTGCTGATTATTACGGTGATCCAGCTTACTATCTTCAAACGCAGGGAGGTTGAGGCGTAATGAAAAAGAATAGTGCAGGCCGCATCGTCCTGGAAATCGTGATGGTGCTCCTCTCAATCTTGTTCCTGTATCCGTTGTTCCTGACCATCATCAACTCATTGAAGAGCTTCTCCGAGGTCATGACCGACGTGATCGCTTTACCGAAAAAATTAACCTTTGCCAACTATAGCTATGTTTGGGAGTTCATCAACTACCCGCGGCTGTTCCTCAACAATACGGTCATTACCGTCCTCGGCTTGGCCGGGATCGTGTTGATCTCGTCCATCGCCGCGTACAAGCTGGCCCGTACGAAATCGAAAGCCAGTTCGATCATTTACTTCATCTGTATCATGCCGATGCTGATTCCGTTCCAATCGATCATGCTGACGGTACTGCAGATGGCGAAGAACTTCCATCTCTCCGATAGCACGTGGGGACTCGGCATTTTGTACTGGGGCTTCGGCGCTCCGCTCGCCCTATTCATCTACCACGGCTTCGTGAAAGGGATTCCGAAGGAAATCGACGAAAGCGCCACAATCGACGGCGCCTCCGGCTTCCGGTTGTTCTTCAGCGTGATTTTCCCGCTGTTGAAATCGGTGACCACCACGATCATCATCATCGACGTCATGTGGATCTGGAACGACTTCCTGCTTCCATTGCTTATGGTTAACGGCTCGCCGACAACGAAGACACTAACGCTGGCCGCCTACACCTTCGTCGGACAATACACCTCCGACTGGCAATACGCGATGACCGCCATGGTTATGGCCGTGCTGCCTTCGATCATCGTCTTTATCTTCCTGCAAAAATACATCGTCAAAGGCGTTGTCGCCGGCGCGGTGAAAGGTTGATCTTCTTTTAAAGCGGAACTTGAACAGCCCCTGGTCCAACGGACCGGGGGCTGTTGTCGTGTTGCTTAGCAAATAACTGCAAAACTGCAGTTATTTGCGGGTAAAATCGACAAATGTCCAAAATACCTGCAAAAGTGCTGGTATTTTGGACTTATTTGCGGTTAGGCCGAAAAAAACAGTCAAAAACTGCATTTTTACAGCTATTTCGCGTAAATCGGCGTTATTCGGTTAAAGAACTGCATTTTTGCAGTTATTTCGGCTAAACCGTGTCATCCTCGTCCTCATCCTCAAACAGCGTGTGAAGAACGCTGTTCCGGTTTTCGAGGAAACGGCGCGTGATTTGGTAATGATCCGTATCCTCGTAACGAATCGTATCCAGCTGAGCTCCATCGAAATTTAAGATGTCCGCATCCGGATAACCCATCAGAATCGGCGAATGCGTAGCAATCAAGAACTGGGCGCGATCCGATAAGTCGCGAATGATCCGCATCAAGGCCAGCTGCCGGGCTGGAGACAACGCGGCTTCCGGTTCGTCCAGCAGATAAATGCCCCGGCTGCCAAATCTGTACTTGAACAGACTGAGGAACGATTCGCCATGCGATTGACTGTGTAAAGATCGCCCTCCATAGGACGGAGTTGCCGCAACCTCATCAATATGCGAGGCAAACGAATAGAACGATTCCGCCCGCAGAAAGAAGCCGTTCGTGACTTTCGGATTCCATGAGAGGCGGATATAATCGCCGAGCGCAGATTCTGACCGGTCCACCTCGTAGACGTTATTTCTCCCGCCTCCGGCCGGATTAAACCCGCATTGGTAGGCGATCGCCTCCAGCAGGGTGGATTTACCTGAACCATTCTCCCCGACAAAAAACGTGACCGGACGGCTAAGACGAAGCTTGTTCAACTTCCGGACTAACGGGAGAGAGAACGGGTATTCTCTCGATGAAGGCATATTGTCTTTCAGGAGCGTCACCTCTCTTAAATACATCCCACGTCCTCTCCCTTCGGTGTGAATTAATCGAGCTCCCTGTAAATAAAATAGTCGAAGTCGGCAGGCTTGCGCATCCCGCTAAGGTCCTGGGCGCATACGCCGAGGAAGGTGCCGGTGAAGCGTACTTTCTCCGCCGGATCGTCCGCCAAGTGGCTAACGTCAACCGCTTTGCCGACCGCCTGCCAGGTCTCTCCATCGAGGCTGTAGGCGAAACGCGCCAACTCTCGTTCGATGGTCACTCGCAGCCAGCAGCGCGTAGCGCCTTTGATCGAGATGTCCTCTTCCAGCAGCTCGTCATAAACCCCGGCTTTCGTTTGGATGAGATTCAAACTGTTCCCCTTCGTTTCATCCCGAGAGATCCGCAAGTAGACATGATCATTCGTATCGTAAAAGACGGTCAAGCCGGCCATCTGCTGGAACGTCTCCGGCTCGAACTCCACCACGGTCTCCGCCAGGCAATGAAACGACTGCTGCCGCCGAGCCACCAAGCTTTGCCGGAACAGCGAGTTCATCGACTCGCGGCCATACAAGCGCAGGAAGCCGGGGCGCTCACGTAAGGTCAACCAATCCTCCGTAGGCGGAACGCGAAGCGTGCTCCAGTGAACGCCGAGCTCGAACCCACCGCCGTCGAAATCGTCGCGCTCCGGCTCCGGTTCGAACGGATGCGGCGGCAACGCAGGCGCATCCACCTCGACCCGCGGATCATTCCCGCCGGTCTCCAGCCGGAACCAGCCGTCTTCCGTCCAGACACCGCGTTGGATCGCCGTTTCCCGGCCAAGCGTGCAATAGATGTCTTTCGTTGGCCGCCCGGTTAGGTGTACCATGTACCACTCGCCCGTTTGCGTTTCAACCAGCGAGGCGTGCCCCGCCTTTTGCAGTGCCAGATGCGGTTTACCCGACGACGTCAGAATCGGATTGGTCGGGTCGACTTCATACGGTCCGTCGATCGTGCGCGATCGGGCCATCGTAACCGCATGATCGTAATACGTGCCCCCTTCCGCCGTGAGCAAGTAATAGTAACCGTTTCTTTTATATAAATGCGGGCCTTCGGTTAACCTAAGCTCCGTGCCTACAAAGATATTCTTGACCGGGCCAACCAGTTTCTGTTGCTGCGGATCATATTCCTGCAGAACGATGCCGGCAAAATGATTCTTTCCTTTCCGGTGATCCCACAGCATATTCACCAGCCATTTGCGCCCATCATCGTCGTGGAACAAGGAAGGGTCAAAACCGCTGCTGTTCAAATACACCGGCTCCGACCAAGGGCCGTGAATATCGGTAGCCGTGACCAGATAGTTCGGGGTGTCCTTGAATGCGCCGTGGCGGCTTTTGACGTCCGTGTAGATGAGATAAAACAAACCGTTATCATAGCTGAGACACGGAGCCCATACCCCGCAGGACCCGGGATTACCCAGCATGTCGAGCTGCGAAACCCGAGTCAGCGGATGACCGATCAATTGCCAGTGCACAAGATCCCGGGAATGATGAATCTGTACGCCTGGAAACCACTCGAAGGTGGACGTCGCGATATAGTAGTCGTCACCGACCCGTAAAATCGAGGGGTCCGGATTAAAACCGCGTAAAATGGGATTCGTGATGCTAGCATGTTCACTCATGTTATTTCCTCCTATTCATAACTGTTATCGGATTGGTGATTGTTTTTCTCATTTACTTAAAATTCGATTATAATAGAAATTAGGCTTTCGTATCTATTTCATGCCTAAGGAGGCTTGTATTTATGCCCAACCCACAACATTCACACGATTCATCGCATCGTTTATCCCATATTCCCGTCTCCATTCTCGACCTGGCGCCAATCACGGCCGGCAGCACCGCCACGGAATCCCTGAGCAACTCGCTGGATCTAGCCCGGCACGCCGAAGACTGGGGTTACCATCGCTATTGGCTGGCGGAGCATCACGGCATGCCCGGCATCGCCAGCTCGGCGACCTCGGTCGTCATCGGCCACATCGCCGGCGGCACGAAGAAGATCCGCGTCGGCTCCGGCGGCATCATGCTGCCGAATCATGCGCCGCTGGTCATCGCCGAGCAGTTCGGCACGCTGGAGTCGCTATACCCGGGGCGGATCGATCTCGGTCTCGGTCGGGCGCCAGGTTCCGACCCGTTGACCTCGCATGCGCTGCGGCGCGGGCCCGGCAGCGACGGGCAGGACTTTCCGGAGCGGCTCTCCGAGCTGCGGAACTACTTCCAGCCCGTCTCGGGTTCCTCCATGCGCGTACGGGCGATTCCCGGCGAAGGTCTGCATATCCCGATCTGGCTGCTTGGCTCCAGCGGCTTCAGCGCACAGTTGTCCGCCCAACTCGGTCTGCCGTTCTCTTTCGCCAGCCATTTCGCGCCGGATTACCTGCTCCCGGCGCTCGATCTGTACCGCACGCACTTCCGCCCGTCGGAGGAGCTGGCGAAGCCTTACGCGATGATCGGCGTTAACGTGATCGTCGCCGATACCGACGCGGAGGCCCGCCGCCTGGCGACCTCCCAGCTGCAGCAGTTCCTCAACCTGATCCGCCGGCGCACCGCGC
Source organism: Paenibacillus sp. FSL R7-0216 (assembly GCF_037969915.1). Taxonomy (NCBI): domain Bacteria; kingdom Bacillati; phylum Bacillota; class Bacilli; order Caryophanales; family Paenibacillaceae; genus Paenibacillus; species Paenibacillus sp. FSL R7-0216. The sequence continues at coordinate 4,809,905 of NZ_CP150222.1, forward strand.
AGCTTAGCCCGCCGGTCGACCAACTGGACTGGACGCCGCAGGAGCAAGCCCTGGTCGAACGCCAACTTAGCTATTCGGCGATCGGGTCGCCGGAGACCGTGCGGAATCGGCTGGAACACCTGTTGGCGGAGACCGAGGCCGACGAGATCATCGTCGCTGCGCAGGTCTACGACCATAAGGCCCGCTTGCGTTCCTACGAGCTGCTGTCGGAACTGTTTGGAGGACAACGTTCCTTATAATCCGTCGGACTATACCCCGTATATTCCTTGAACACTTTGGAGAAATAGTGCTGATCGCTGAAAGACAAGGCGTCGGACACCTCTTTAATTCGCATTTCCGGCTTGCAGGCCATCAGCCTGCAGGCCTCTTTGATTTTTAGTCCCGTGTAATACTGCACAAACGTGTTTTGCGCATAATTCTTCATCACCCGGCTGATATACGAAGGGCTGACATGAAATTTGAGGGCTACATCGGCAATCGATAGATACGAGTATAAGTTTAGCCTGACGTACTCCTCAATCTGCCGAAACAGCTCCTCTCCGCTTTTCCGGTTCTGCGCTTGAACTCGTTCGAAGGATTGCTTTGCCCATTCCTGAAACCCCTGGCAGAACTTCTCGAAGCTATCTACCGAAAGCAACCCCCGTGATGTCGCCTCGAGCTCCAAACGGTGTCCGGAGCCTTGGTCGTTCCAGGCTTGGGAGAAGGCATCCACCAACAACGCGACGAACCGTTCCAGCTCCGTGAGCCGGATATTGTCGACGGCCCATTTCGCCAGTTGCTCGTTCAGCTTTAACAAGAACTTCTCCTTCCCCCGACCCTGGATGAGCTCGGTGAAGGCGGCCACTGTCGCCCGATCCAATTCCGGGCTGTCCAAACCGCCGAGCCCATGCGGGGTCTCCGTATCGATCACCACGCCGTGGTGAATACGTTGCTCTTTATCCAAAATCCCCGATACGCGATGATACAACTCAGGGAGTTTGTCCGGATCGCCGGACTGCAGCTGCCCGCCAACCGATACCGGTAGCCCTTCAGCCTCTAAGGTACGGCGAATCGACTCGAAGCATTCATACACCGAGGAATAGGGCTCCACGGCCATTTTTTGCACCAACACGAGGAACTGACTAGCCATTTGGGTTGGAAACACCCAGCACAGATGCGGGGAAAATAACTCCCCCAGCCTGCGCTGCAGCCCCTCTAGATTCCAAAGCTCTCGTCCTCCTGCAAATGGCTGTCTCCGGATGAGAATCAGCGCCTTACCGTAATGGCGAAATTGGTCGCCAAGCTGCAGCTCCTCATAAAACCCGGGCTCCACAATCTCCTTGAACAGCTCCGCTTCGCTGGGAATCCGGCTTTGCAGCCGCTCGATCGCCCGATTCATGACCTCCACCAGCTGTTTGCGCTCAATGGGCTTCAGCAAGTAATCGAAGACCTGCAAATTGATGGCCTTGCGCGTGTACTCAAAATCGTTGTACCCGCTGATCAGAATGAACAACAGTTGCGGGCGGAGTTGCTTTGCTTGTTCAATCAACGTCAACCCGTCCATCTTCGGCATGCGGATATCGGTCAGCACCAGGTCCACGGGCTGTTGTCGGATCAGCTCCAGCGCTTCCTCTCCATTCGTCGCCGTCGCCACCACTTGGACCGGGAGCTCCAGGGAGCCAAGCAGCGTTCGAATGTTCCGCAAGATCGGTTTGCTGTCTTCCACGATCATCACGTTGTACATGCTGTGCCCTCCTTGTTCAGTAGAAGTCTTTCGTTAACGATCCGATGATCTGCACCGTAGCCCCTTTTTCTCCGTCGGCGTGATTGAACACGTTAAAGAACAGCCGGTTCTGATACATCAATTTCAGCCGTCCCACACTGTTCACGATACCCATGTTGCCGATTGAGGTCCCCCGTGCTTCTCCCTCTCTATCGGCGTCCGCCGCCCGCAGGTTATCCATAATCTCAGCTATTTTCCCGGAAGGAAAGCCATCTCCGTTATCCTTGATCTCCACCGCCCATAGTCCGTTGAACTGCTTCACCGTGATATCAATCCGCCAAGGCGGGTCGCTGCGGGAGAAGGCATGCTCGATGCAATTCTCTACGAAAGGCTGCAGCACCAGCCGGGGCAACTGTACGTTCCGCACGGATTCGTCCGCATGAATCTCCCATACCAGGTCCTCTTCGTATTTCTGCTGTACGAGCGACAAGTAGTGCCGCGTATGCTCCAGTTCATCGGCCAATGTCACGTGAGCGTAGGGAGAAGACACGATGTAACGCAAGCTGTCCGATAAATGCTTGCACATATCGGAAACGACCTCGGTCTTCCCCTCTTGGGCAGCGATACTGATCAAATAGAGCACGTTATGGATGAAGTGCGGCGCGATTTGGGCCTGGAGCGCGGAGTTTCGCGCTTTGACCTCCTCGTGAAGAGCGATTTTCTCCCGTTCGATCGACTCCTGCAGACGTTCCATGAGATCCTGAAACGCCTCATTCAGCAAGATCAGTTCATTGTTTTGCGAACGAGTGTCCATTTTGATATTCATGTTACTGTAGCTGATCCTCCAAATCTGGCTGCGCAGCTTACGAATGGGCAACAACAGGTTTCGCGAAGAGAAATAAATATAGACGAAAGACAATAGCAACAACGACGTTATCAACAGGATGGAAAGGTACTTCACCGAGTTCACCGGCCCCAGCACGTCCCCTTTTGGCGTAACGAGATAGGTTGTCCATCCGGTGCTCTCCGAGCGGGAATAGGCTACGTAATTCCGGTAATTATCCGCGTAAACTCCGCTGTCCCGATCTCTTGCCGTAAGCTCCGCATGCTCCGCTTCCGACATGGAACCGGCTACGGACCGGCCTACCTGGTCCAAGATATACACCTCTCCAGCACCTATGCCATGCGTCATCCTTTGCAGAAACGTCTCGTCCAATAGAATGCTGAGATACCCGAAAACCTTGCCATTCTGGTTGTTAATGGGCCGAATAAAGGAGACCGTATCTCCTTGTCGTTCCAGCACAAATCCGCTGCCGCTCCAGCTCCCGTTCATCAGGCTTTTCTTTAAATAGCCTTCCAAAGAAGCCGCGTCGCCCCGTTCCCCAAGGTAAGACACGATCTGCCGTCCTGCCTTGTCGTAAATCACCATATCCTTGATGTTCATCCTTGGTCCGATGGCCTGGAACATCAGATCCTTGAGTCTGCGGCTTTGATTCAGCCGTTCGATGTTCACATCGGTTTGATACCCTCGTTCAAGGATGGCAAAGATGTCCTTGCTGGATAAGATCCGCTGAGACAGCTGGTTTTGGCTGTCGACGTAATCGTCGAGCTGCTGGCTGACCTTCGTCGCCGCTGCCAGCTTGGCCTCGACCGTTTTCTCCTTCAACGGTTTAATGACGACCAGATTCACGTATACGATAAAGCAGCCGAGTATAAACAAGAGCAAGGCCACAAAAGTTAAAAAGACTTTGTTTTGCAGACTGAGCTGATTTTTGCGAGGGGAAAAAGGTCTCATGACGTTGGCTTAGGCCTCCTTGCTGTGCCTTATGCGTTTGTTGGATGGTTTAACTGTACCATTTCGCTTCACGTCATGACAACGGTTTCAAGTTCACAATTTTACACATGATCTGTCACCCTCAGACATGTACCTTAGCTGCCCTGGATTTTATAATCAAGTTGCAAGCGCATTCAAAGCCACATCATAAAGACGGGGGGATTTGCCTTGAATCACACAATGAAAAGAACGACCACCGCGATTGTCGCCGGTTTGCTGGCCGTATCGCTCGCAGCCTGCGGATCGGGAGGCGCGAAGTCCGGCAATGCCGCGAAGGAAGGTACGAACACCGGTGCCGCCAAAGGAGACAAAGTTACCATCGAGTTAGCGATCTCCAAGAGCTCACAGGACTCCGCCTTCATTCAACAAGATCTGCTGGATGAGTTTGAGAAGCAAACGAACATCAAAGTGAATCTTCAGTTGATTCCAGCCGAGCAAACGACAACGGTCCTGCAAACCAAGCTGGCCGTTGAGGAAACACCGGACATCATTCAATACAACTTGGCCAGCGCCACCACGGATTTGAATCTGGAGCGCAACTTCGAGATTCTGGATAACGAGCCTTGGGCCAGCCGGATTCTGAACAAAGACGTCCTTTCCGCTTATGGGCATATCTATAGCTTCCATGTCAGCCAGGATACAGGGATGCAGGGCGTCGTGTACAACAAGGACATCTTTGATGATTTGGGACTGTCGATTCCAACCAACTTCGAAGAGTTCCTGGCCGTTTGCGAGAAGATCAAAGCGAGCGGAGTTACTCCGGTATTCATGCCGTATAAGGACAATTGGTCCGCCAATATTTGGCCGGCTGCCGCTTTTGCCAACTTCGTATCCAAAAACGATCCAACCTTCTTTGATGAATTGAACAGCAACAAGAGAAAATGGTCCGACATTCCGGAATTCCAAACCTTCCTGGAACAGCAATATGAAGTGTATAAAAAAGGCTACACCAACACCGACGTCCTCAGCGACAGCTACGATATGGCGGTTGGCAAATTCCTGAACAAGGAAGTTGCGATGATGTTCATGGGCGACTGGTTGATCGAAGGCGTGCTTAAGCAAGACCCTAACATGCACCTGGGTGTCTTCCCGATCCCTTCCGAGCAGGATGCCAGCCTGGGAGCCAGCCCGCTTGGCGGCCAACTGTTCATTCCGAAGAAAGCTAAGCACTTGGCAGAAGCGAAGGAGTTCTTGAACTTCATGGGTTCCAAGGAAATCGCTCAGAAAATTGTCGATTCCAAAGGTTACGTATCGAACTTGAATGACGTCAACACGCCGGAACTGCCGGCCTACAAGCAGGAGATCGTCGACAACTACATCACGCCGAAGAAAACCGTGCTGACGACCGACGCCTTCATGCTGGTAGACCGCAGCGAATTGTACCGGCTGCTGCAGGATCAATTTGCCGGTGGATTAACGCCGGAAGAAGTCTTGAAATCCTGGGACGAAAAGTTCAGCCAACTGATGAAAGATAAAGAAATCCCCGGTTTCTAAATCGGAAGAATGGCAGGCAGCATAAAGTCCCGTCCGGGGTTTTATGCTGCCCCAGTCTATAATGGGGTGGGAGAACATGAAATCAAAAGCATCGGTCAAAAATCTATATTCCTATTATCTCGTACTACCGGCGTTATTGATCTACTCGATCTTTTTCGTCATTCCGGCGTTTACGGGCTTTTATTATTCCTTTACCGATTGGCGGCTGGATCGCCTAACGATCGACTTCGTCGGTTGGGAGAACTTCCGAAAGATCTTCTCCGACAAAACGCTGATTCTGGCGCTTAAAAACACTTTGATTTTTGCCGTCGTCACCGTGGTCGGGAAAAACCTGATCGGCATTGTGCTGGCGGTCGCGCTCAACATGCGATTGAAAACGCGGAACCTGCTGCGGGCGATCTTTTATTCCCCGTCCATCCTTAGCATCCTGGTCATCGGCATCGTCTTTACGCCGATCTTACGCACCGAAGGCGCCATCAACCGGATGTTCGATGCGGTCGGACTCCACGCCCTGAGCCAGGCTTGGCTCACCAATCCGCATATCGTCATCTGGACCATCGCTATCATCTCAATTTGGCAACATGCCGGCTTCCAAATGGCGATTTACTTGGCTGGACTCCAATCTATCTCCCAGGAGTATTACGAAGCGGCGACCATCGACGGGGCCGGATCCTGGAAGAAGTTCACGAAAATCACGCTGCCGCTCCTGCTGCCAGCGATCAATATTAACCTGATGCTCACGCTCATCGGCGGACTTAAGGTCTTCTCGGAGGTCTTCGTCTTGACGGGCGGGGGGCCGGGCAACGCCTCCCAGGTCGTCGGTACAATCATTTTGCGGTCCTTCGGCGAAGGAAGTTGGGGGCTGGGTACGGCCATCAATACACTATTGTTCGTGGCTGTAACCATCATTGCCATCCCGCTGCTCATCTTTATGCGGCGTAAGGAGGTCACCGAATAATGGGATTCACGCGCAAACTCGCCATTCGTAACTACATCGTCGAAGGCCTTCTGCTACTGGCATCGTTGCTCATCATTTTACCGATCTTGATCATGATCTTCGGCTCGTTCAAAACGAGCGCCGAAGTGCTCGATTTCTCACTAAAGCTGCCCGAAAAATGGATGTTCTCCAACTACGCGCGCGTATTTGAAGAGGGGGGGATCGCTCGGGCTTTCGGGAATAGCGTATTGATTACTGGCATTTCGTCCGTGATCAACATCGTCGCCTCTTCCGCCGCCTCTTTTATCTTGGCTCGGCGCGAGACGAAATTCGCGAATACGCTGTATATGTACTTCTTTATGGGCCTGATCGCCCCGATGTCGACGATCACGACCATCCGGATCGTGCAGGCGCTTGGTTTCTACGGCAGCATCACCAGCGTCATTCTCATTTACGCCTCGCTGAACACCGCATTTAGCGTGTTTCTGTACAGCGGCTTTATCAAAACGATCCCGAAAGCGCTCGACGAAGTTGCGTTCCTTGAAGGGGCCAGCGTGTTTGGCGTGTTCTTCCGGATCGTAACGCCACTGATCCTGCCGGTGAATGCCACGGTCGCGATCATGGTCTTCATGTCGGTGTGGAACGATATCACGATTCCGTTGTACTTCCTGACCGACAGTTCGACCTGGACGATGCCGCTGTCCATCTACAATTTCTACGGCAAGTACAGTCGGGAGTGGAACCTGATCTTCGCTAATCTGGTGCTAACGTCCCTGCCGGTGTTTATCCTGTATTTGTTTGGTCAAAAATACATCGTCAGCGGCCTGACCGCCGGCGCCGTGAAAGGCTGATCGGGAAGCGCGCGGCGCGTTGGCGCGTGGCGCACAGCAGGCGTGGGTGGAGCTAGCGGGTGCTTAGGGAGCTGGCGCGTGCACTGAGCGTGTCTACACACTTGGGTCACCGCCCACTCCTCACCGCCGCTGCGAAATGTTGTAGTTTATGCAATATTAGTTTTTACAACATTATTCGATATAAGTTGGTTCAGCCCAGCAAAATGATGCCCATTGTACAACATTTCGCCGAGCACCAACGAATTTCTCAGATTACGTGAGCCCCGGGAGTCATCCGGGCTCGCGTTTTTTTGCATCGCAGGAACTGTAACGGACCGTAATGACGTTATTTTCTTATTTCCCGACTATTTCCCATGCTAACGGACCCTGATGCCCTTATTTGGCCCCAACCGTGGTGTACAAGGAAGAATACGTGGAAATAACGTCTTCTCGGTCCGTTAGCATCCGGAATCCTCCCGAATCAACGAAATAACGGCGCTGGAGTCCGTTACTACTTCAACCGTGCCTCGTTAAGTAGCTGACGGGATCTGCCTGAAAATTCGCAGGCATCCCATCACGCCTCCTCGCCCTGCGGCATCCAAATCCGGTAGTTCCCGCTGAGCGCCAGCAGCGCAAACAGGTACAGGCAATTGTCGTAATAGCGGCGCTTGCCGGTTCGAACCGGGGTGTTCCAGAACAACTCGACGCTCGCTTTCGCTTGAGGGCCTTCGGCCGCCAGCGAGGCCATCGCGTTGGTGGCGAGCAGTCCGACCGGGTGCAGTGCCGGTTCATTAAACGGTTCGCCCGATATCGTGTAACGGCGGTAATCCTCTGGGTGCTTATCGGCGAAGAACGCCTGGATTTTTCCCGCTGTTTCCCGTTGCCAAGGATCGGCGGCAAACCACTCCCAGTCGAGGCCCACATTGGCCGCCACTCGATATGCATCGCTATAGAAGTGGCCAAACCCCCGCTCGTTGTTTGGCGTACCGTTGTAGTAGGCATACTCCGGCGCAAGCCCCGTGACCGGATGGCATGAGAGATGCAGGTATTGACGGCTCGCCTCTGCTGCTTCCTTCCAGAACGGACGGTCCTCGGGATACGCCCACAACGCAAACAACTCGTAGAAATGAGGCAAATGGTAGGAAGGATCGGAAAACTCGCAATTCGGAATAAACTTGATCAGCTTGTTGTCCGGGTTCCACATTGGATAACCCACCCCATTTTCGCCTTGGTGCAGACAGGTTCTTAGCAAATCCCGAGCTTGGATACCGTAGTCGAACGGCGCTTCGCGGTCGCCCCAGCGATGGGACGCAAACAGTAGCGCCAGCGCAAAATATTCCTCACCATCCGGCGCAGGTCCGTTCGATAGCCGCTTCCCGTCTGGGGCGCAGGACCAGGCGAAATATCCGGCGTTCTCCCCTTCGGTCATAAACATATACGTCTTCGTCCACTTCCAAAGCCGATCGAACACATCTTGACTGCCGTACTGAACGGCCATCATCATTCCGTAAGACATCCCCTCCGTTCGCACGTCGAGGTTCCCCGTATCCAGCATATAGCCCATATCCTCGCCGGAGGGGTAATAGAATCGCGTCTCCTCGTCCCCTTCAAATAATTGCTTCCACGTTTCGTCCAGCCTGCGCTGAACCGTCTCCTCCCCATAGCCGTACTCCGCCAGTAAATTCCGATAGTTCCCGGTATCGTATGCTCCTTGACGCTCCGTCATCGCTTAACAGCCCTCCTCAATTTGTGCTTGTTTTGTCTTGACATTAACGTAAACGTAACACGCTCCCCCTAGGAGATTCCATGTGCATTTCGCGCTTTTATTTATCCAAATCAAGCCTAATGGCCATAGGGATGTATGCGTATTCAATAATTTGAGTGATTCGATGAATTTTCGCTTGCAAACCTTAGGGTTCCATACTACCATACAAGTATGGTAGATAAGCAAGTTGAGGTAGAGTAACAACAAGACCTAGTCCTAGTGAGGTGATGGAATGAGCGACAAATGGCTGAGTCAATCTGGTTCGGCGGGAAACGCAGTGTATGCCAAGCTGAAGGAGCAGATCGTCACGCTGGAGCTGCCGCCGGGAACAACGTTATCCGAAAAAGAGATGTCCCTCACCTTTCAAGTTAGCCGTACGCCCGTTCGAGAAAGCTTCGTCCGACTTGCGCAGGAAGGGTTGGTGGTTGTGCTGCCGCAACGCGGCACGCGCGTATCGCTGATCGATCCCGAGCTCGTGGAGGAAGCGCGGTTTATGCGGGAACAGCTGGAGCGCGCCGTGATCCGGCTTGCTTGCGAACGGTTCCCGGAGGAAGCGCTGGGCGCGCTGACCGACAACCTCAGCCGACAAGAGGACAGCATCCGCAGGCATGACAACCACGCGATGTTTGCGCTGGACGAGGAGTTCCATCGCATTCTGTTCGCCGGCAGCCGCAAGCTGGGCACATGGGACGTCATCCAGCAGATGAACGCCCATCTCAATCGGACGCGGGTGCTATGGCTGACGACCGACCCGCATTGGGAGAATCTTTATGAGCAGCACCAAGCGATGGTTGAGGCGATCGCCAGCGGGGATGCTGACCGGGCCGACGGGCTAATGAGGGAGCATTTACGGCTCAGCGTCTCCAATTTGCCGGTGTTGCAGGAGCGGTATCCGGGCTATTTTAAGCAAGGCTAGAAGGCTTCACAAAAACAAGATAGGCGGTGAAGGTATGCGCATGACATTTCGCTGGTTCGGCGAGGGCAATGACACGGTGACGCTGGATCAGATCAAGCAAATTCCCGGGGTGGAAGGCCTGGTATGGTCGCTGCACGACGTGCCTGCAGGGGAAGAATGGCCGATGGACAAAATCGAAGAGGTGAAGCGGCAAGCGGACCGCTACGGTTTTCACCTGGAGGTTGTGGAGAGCGTCAACGTGCATGAGGACATTAAGCTCGGCTTGCCGTCGCGGGACCAGTATATCGAAAACTATAAGCGGACCATTGAGAAGGTGGCCCAGGTTGGCGTCAAGGTCATCTGCTATAACTTCATGCCGATCTTCGACTGGCTGCGCACCGATTTACATAAGGCGTCGGGAGACGGTTCAACGGCGTTATTTTATGAAAAAGCTCGTATCCACGACATCGATCCTTTCGAGCTGGTGAACGTGATTAACCAAAACAGCGCGCTAACCATGCCCGGCTGGGAACCGGAGCGGCTGGAGCAATTAACCTCCCTGTTCGAGGCCTATCGGGGCGTGACGGAAGAGGATTTGTGGAGCAACCTGGAGTATTTTCTGAAGGAAATCGTCCCGGTGGCCGAGCAGCACGGGATCCAAATGGCCATTCATCCGGACGATCCGCCGTGGTCAATCTTCGGGTTGCCGCGCATTATCACAAGTCAGCAGAACCTGCGTCGCTTCCTGAAGCTGGTTGATAGCCCGTCCAATGGGATCACTTTGTGCAGCGGATCGCTTGGGGCCAACCCGGACAACGATATTATCGCCATGATCCATGAATTCCAAGACCGGATTCCTTTTGCCCATATCCGCAACGTACGCGTGTTCGATAACGGCGATTTTATGGAAACGTCGCATCGGACCCAGGACGGCACCGTCGATATCGCCGGCATCGTCAAAGCGTATTATGACACTGGCTTCACGGGATATGCCCGTCCCGACCACGGCCGCCATATTTGGGGCGAGGAATGCCGTCCGGGGTACGGCCTATATGACCGGGCGCTCGGCATTATGTATCTGTGGGGCTTGTGGGACGCGTATGCCAAGCAAGCCAGCCAATTGAACTGATCGAGGATTATCCTTTATGGATGACGAAAAGGAGTGAAACATCCGATGAGCAATATGCCAGTACATCCGGCTTTGGCCGGCAAAACCGCTGTCATTACCGGAGGAGCCGGGGTCTTGTGCCGGGCGATGGCCCGGGAACTGGGCCGCCAAGGGGCGAAGGTGGCGATCTTGAACCGCACGCTCGCCAAAGGGGAAGCCGTCGCGGAGCAGATTCATGCCGACGGCGGTACGGCGGCCGCATTCGCCTGCGACGTGACGGACATCGAGAGCGTTAAGGCGGCGGAGGCTGCCGTTCGGGAGCTTTTTGGCCCGTGCGATATTCTGGTCAACGGGGCCGGCGGTAACCATGCCAGCGCCAATACGACGAACGAGATTTTTCGGCCGGAGGATGCCGCCAATCCCGACGTCACCAGTTTTTTTGACCTTAGCATCCCTGGTGTTCGCGGCGTTCTCGACTTAAACTTCACCGGGACACTGATCCCAACACAAGTATTCGCTAAAGATATGATCGGACGCCCCGGTGCAACGATCATTAACATCTCCTCCATGAGCTCTTATAGTCCGATGACGAAGGTTCCCGCCTACAGCGCGGCCAAAGCGGCGGTCAATAACCTGACGCAATGGCTGGCCGTACATCTGGCGGAATCCGGTATTCGCGTGAATTCGGTCGCGCCGGGATTTTTCCTGACGGAACAGAACCGCAATTTGCTGACGAACCCGGACGGGTCGTTAACCGAACGCTCGAATAAAATCATCACCCATACCCCGATGCGTCGCTTCGGCGTGCCGGAGGATTTGCTGGGCACCCTGCTGTGGCTGGCGGATGCCGAGACGTCCGGCTTCGTAACCGGTACGGTGATCCCGGTCGACGGCGGCTTCATGGCTTATTCTGGAGTCTAAGCGGAAGGAGCCCGATGTTCGGACCGAGCGATGTCCGGTATTTCCGGTATTCACTTGAGAAAGCGGCAGACCTTCGGCTGGTTTGCCAAGAGGCGGCAGACGATATCTACGTGTCTCCCGAAGATGACCCCGACGTGATTCGGGCGGTTGGAGATTTGCAGGCCGACGTTGGGCGGGTCAGCGGGCGGAAACCGCGGTTGCGGGAGACGCTGGATCCGGGCGGATAGTCCGGCCATGCCGTGCTCATGGGGACGATTGGGCATTCCCCGGCAATTGACCGTCTGATCGCCGAAAACATGCTTGACATCAGCGGTTACGACATATCCGTAAAGATCTGCGTATCCCCGTGGCATTGGTGGACCGACGTCTCCCCGCACCGGCACGATGCCTTATCCGCTGCTCTGATGCTTGCGGATCCTTGTCCGGCGCCCCGCCGCTACAAGCTGAAGCTTACCTTGGCTTGGGAAGGCGGACAGCTGCGGGAGTACGTCTCCAAGTGGATTTTCTTCACACATGGTACAATGACAAGACCTAGAAAAACGGTTGGTATCGGCGGAAAGATCGCCTCCTGTACCAACCGTTTTTGACGTTTATTTTATCAACTAATAATCCCCGACCCGATCGATGGTGCGAAGCGTTAGCACCGCGTTCAGCAACCCCAGCAAGGCTAACCCCCCAATGATCCACCCTTGATTGAAGTCGAACATATACGAGAAGTTTTGCGCCTGCATTAGAATAAGTGCGCAGAGGACGGCCGGGATCGTTGCCCGCCGAATGACGCCGAAGTAGAACAAGGGAACCAGCCCGATCAGCGCGGAGATCGCGGAACTGACGAGCATCCGCCACAGGAATGTGGCGACATCGGCTCCTGTGAGCGAGTCCTCCAAGAAGTGATACACTCCGTTCAGCAGATAGGTCGTCACGCCGCTCAACAAGAAACTTAGCAGCGATACGGCAAACACCGCCATCCCGATAAAGACGATCTTCGCCATAAATAACCGCCGGCGGCTGATCGGATAACCAAAGGAAACGCTAATCGTTTTGCTCTTGTACTCTTCGATGACCACTTGGTTAATCAAGGAGGCCCCATACAACGTGAACGCCATCCTCGTTGACAGGTCGAAAAGGTTAATCAAATCTGCATAACTATGCCAATGATCAATGTTCGCCACCTGGATTAAAAAAGAGGGCATGACCATCATCACCAGCAGAAAGACGGTCACTTCGCTGATCATCGACACCCGCTTAAGCTTTCCCCATTCCAAGCGCAGCAAATTAACCAACCTGACCACCTCCATGGATCTGACGGTAAAAGTATTCTTCCAGCGATCCGGCATGCTTCTGCAATTCCTCAATGCCGATGCCGCGCCCCACCAACAGCTTCGTGATGTCGTGCTGCGGAACACGGCTGTCGTAGATCCGGATTCGGCGATCCTCAACAATTTTCATATTGGCGACGTTGAGCTCATGTTCCAGCAGAAACACCGCCCGTTCCGTGTCCGTCGTCACCAGCTCCAGATACTCCAATCGTTGGTGGCGGAGCTCCGCCAAAGCAACCTCGTTAATCAACCGGCCTTGGTGGATAACGCCGATGCGGTCGGCCACCTGCTCGATTTCTCCAAGGATATGGCTGGACACCAGGAAGGTAATCCCGTATTCCTGGTTCAGCATCCGGATCAGATCGCGCATATCCTTGATCCCCAGCGGATCAAGGCCATTCGTCGGTTCATCCAGCACGATCAGCTCCGGCTTCGTGACGATGGCCCGGGCGATGCCCAGCCGCTGCTTCATCCCGAGCGAGAAATTCTTGACGGGCTTCTTCCCGCTATCCGTTAGTTGCACTAAGTCCAATGCCTGGCGGATCGCTTTGTCGTCGTAATACCCTAATAAATCGCAATGCAGCCTCAGATTTTGCCATGCCGACAAATGCTCGAAGAAAATCGGGTATTCAATAATGCTGCCCACCCGCTTCAGCGGCTGCCGTCCGTTTGGCGTCAGCGGACTTCCAAACAGCTCTATACCGCCCCGCGTCGGGTGCGTTAAGCCTGTAAGCATCTTCATGATTGTCGTCTTGCCCGCGCCGTTCTGGCCAAGAAGTCCGTAAATTCCCCCTCTTTCGATCCGAAAGCTGATCTCCGCAACGAGTTCTATGCCTTTAACCCTTTTTGTCAATCCGTTCGTTTTAACGACGTATTCCAACCCTCTGCCCCCTTCCGTTCTTATACCATCAGCATACGGGACGGGTTTATCATATTTCTTTCGCGTTTCTTACAAATCCCTTAAGCCCCACCTTTTTTTGTTGTGGTTAATAATCGACTTTTTTTAACGCACAGGTGAAGGACGTCCGTTGATAGGGCTCGCTTCGAAGCTGGATCTTTCCTTTCATCGCCTCCATGAGCCGTTTCGTAATGGTCAAGCCCAGCCCGCTGCCTTGGAAGTCCGGATTACGCGAATCTTCCAGCGTGTAGAGCCGCTCAAACACCCGCTCTTGCTCGATTTCGGCGATACCTTTCCCCTGATCCCACACCTCCACCGCCACGTGGTCACCTTCATCCCGCAAGGTCAGACCGAATATGCCGCCATCACTTCCATAGCGGATCGCATTGGAGATCAGGTTGTTTAAAATCCGGTTCAGCGCCTCCTCGTTTCCCAGAACGTACAGCGGCTGTTCCGGGATGTCGATTTCCACCTTCAGTCGCTCCGACTGCAGCAGCCCGTAGAAATCGAGTACGTTTTTCCGGCATACTTCATTGATGTGGAGGCGTCCGAGCGGAATATCGGCGTCCCCCGACTCAAGTCGCGCCAGATCGAAAAACTGACGGATGAGGTCGATCAGGCTTAACGTTTTTCGATGCAGCCGCCGGATGGTGTCCGAAGGCTCCGTTTCCAACATTTCCAGCTCTAACTCCAGCTTTTCGACATAACCCAAAATGACCGTTAGCGGCGTTTTCAAATCATGGGACATATTAGACAGCATTTTTCGCAATTCCAGTCTCGCTTTCGCGTAATCGGCAATCGACTTTTGCTTTTGGTCCAGCAGGCGGTTGATTTGGATCAGGAGCTTGCGAATGTCTCGTTCTTCTGTCGCCAACAATAATTTCTCCGACGTCTGCCCCTCCACAATGGCTGCAAGCTTGTTTCCGAGGCGGCTCAACGTTTGATGCCGGCTTCTCCTTTGGGCATATTGCTTGACATTGAGGACCGCGAGGACGACGGCGGCCAAACCGAGAACCAGTTCCATGTCCAAGTTACTCCCCCAGTTTATAGCCGATCCCCCAAATGGTGCGAAGATACGTTGGATTCGAGGGGTCGGATTCGATTTTTTCGCGAAGGCGCCGGATATGTACATTTATGACGTTCTCATTACCGTAGTAGTAATTGTCCTCCCAGACAAAATGATAAATTTGCTCCTTCGTGAACACCCTGTTCGGATGGGTCATGAACAGCTTCAAAATGTGGAATTCCTTGGAGGTCAGGAGGATCGTTTTGCCCTTGGCCGTAGCCGCAAAGGTATTTAAATCGAGGGTTAAGTCCTTATACTGAAGCACGTTAACCGCGCCTGTCGTCTCCTCTTTAGGCGGAAGGTACTCCGTGACCCGGCGGATGGCGGCATGAATTCGGGCGGTCAGCTCAATCATGGAAAAAGGTTTGCTGATATAATCGTCCGCCCCGATTCCGAGCCCCAGCGCTTTGTCAAGCTCGCTTCCTTTTGCAGACAGAATCAGTACGGGCAGCCTGCTGCGCTCCCGCACTTTTCTCAAAACCTCCAACCCTCCCAACTGGGGAAGCATCAAATCCAACACCATCAAATCGATGCGTTCCCGCTCGAACATCGCCATGGCCTCTTCCCCGTCGTATGCCGCGAGAACCGTAAACCCTTCCTGCCGCAGATGCTGACAAATCAGCTCACTGATTTCGCGGTCGTCTTCGATGAGTAAGATGGTTTTCCTCATTCCGTCACCCCTTTTGCGGTTAATTTCCCTTATTATACCGGGTCCCAGCCAAATACGGGATCGGAATTGCAAAAAAGGAATACGGCGGCATCGAAGAGAATAAAGGAGGGAGAAGAAAAAGAAGCTTCACTTCCACGCCGAAGGAGATGCGTAGAGACATGTCTAGTTATCAAGTGATCAATGAAGTTTCCCTCCGGGAAAAAGCCGTTGCCTTCACTTTCGACGACGGCCCTAATCCGATTTATACCCCTCAGGTCCTGGAGATCTTCCAGGAGGTACAAGGGAAAGCGACCTTCTTCATGATCGGCACGCAGATCGAAAAAAGCTTGGAAACCGCGAAGGCCGTTCACGAGCAAGGCCACGAGATCGGCAACCACACCTACTCGCACCCGCACCTCCCCGAACTTAGCTCCGAAGAAGTCCGCCGGGAAATGCAACTGACGGAGGAGCTGATCCAGCAAGTGACCGGGGCAAAACCGAAGGTTTACCGTCCGCCTTATATCGATACCTCCGAGGAGGTTGCTGCGATCACCGCCGGAGAATTCGGTTATCCCGCGATCGGAGCAGTCAACGGCGCGGCCACAGATTGGGAAATGCCCGGTGTCGCGCATATTGTGGAAAAGACGCGGGATCAAATCCGCCCGGGCAGTATCCTGCTCTTCCATGACGGCTTCGACGACCGTTCCCAAACGGTTGAAGCCGTGCGCATCCTGGCCGTCGAATTAACGGCCGCCGGGTATCGACTGGTCACGGTCAGCGAGCTGCTCGCGTTGAGCGCTGCCGAAGCCTAAGTTGCATCGTAAAAAGGCCAAAAGGGCTGCGCCACTCCGGCGTTCCTTTTGGCCTTTTTTTCATCGGGCAACCGCCTTATGACGCTCCCCAAACTTCGACTACGACCCGTAATACACCTCCGCTTGGTGTTCGAATTGCTGCAGCTGCTCGCGGACGCGCACGACCTCGCCGACGAGGATGAGCGCCGGGTTGCTGAGTTTCACGGCGGCGGCTAGTTTGTGCATGTCGTCCAAGGTGCAGGTGAACGTGCGCTGCTTGCGGGTCGTACAGCTTTCGATCAATGCTACCGGCGTCTGGGCGGGCTTGCCATAGCGGAGCAGCTCGCTGCGGATGGCGGCAATTTGGCTGACGCCCATGTAAATCGCCAGCGTGTCAACGCCTTGCGCCAGCAGGTCCCAGCGAACCGGCTGGCGATCGCCGTGGCAGCGGGTGCCGGTTACGCAAGCGAAGGAGGCGGCCGCCCCACGGTGCGTCAGCGGCACTCCGGCGGAGGCCGCCGCGCCAAGCGCCGACGTGATGCCGGGAATCACCTCATAGGGGATTCCCGCTGCCGCCAGCGCCAACGCTTCTTCCCCGCCGCGCCCGAAGACAAAGGGGTCGCCGCCTTTCAGGCGCACCACCCGCTTTCCTTCCAAGGCGTATCCGACCAGACGCCGGTGGATGTCCTCCTGCGGCATCGCATGGCGTCCCGGCGCCTTGCCGCAGTATATCAGCTCCGCGCAGGGGCCGGCGTAAGCCAGCAGCTCTTCGCTGATGAGGCGATCGTACAGGACGATCTCCGCTTCGCGCAGCCGTTTCATGGCCTTAACCGTGATCAGCTCTGGATCACCGGGACCCGCTCCGACAATACTCACTGTCCCTGGGCCATTCATAAGCGTTCTCCCGCCACGGACAACGCCCGACCGTCCGGCTCAGCCATCTCCGTTACGTTAACCCGTGCCCCTTCTCCGCGTTGCAACTTCCCCTTTTGCGCGAGATACAACATCAATCCGGTAAACACGACGCCGCCCAGGAAGTTGCCGATCAAGACGGGAATCTGATTCCACAGCCACCAATCCGCGAAGCTGACATTCGCCCCCAGCAGCATCCCCAACGGGATGACGAACATATTGACCACGGCATGCTCAAACCCTTGCGCAAAAAAGATCAGAATCGGCAGCCACATCGCTACGATTTTACCGACTGTCGATTTCGAGGTCATCGCCATCACCACGCCAAGCGTCACCATCCAGTTGCAAAGGACCGCTTTGATAATCACCAGCGCTAAGCCACTGCCGCCTAGATGCTTGTAGGCCAGTGTCTTCGCTTCGCTCGTCTGGATCAACGTCTGCACGAGCGGATGGGTCAGGTCTGTCCCCATTTTCGTAATCGTCAGTCCATACAAAACGGCATAAACGGCGCAACCGATCAAATGTCCCAGAATCACCCATCCGAAGCTCGACAGCATCCTTGTCAGCGAAACGCGGCGTTCCAGCACGGCCAACGGGATGAGCGCGAAGCTGCCGGTGACAAGCTCTAAGCCCAGCAGTACAATGATCACGAACCCCACGGGGAAAACAACCGCCCCCACGAGCCCCAGCGAGGTTTGCTGCGTTGCGGTTAACGCCAACGTCGTTGCGAAGGCCAGGATCGCTCCGCCCAAGAACCCCTTCACCAGCAACTGTAGAATGCTAAGGTTGGCTTTATTTTCACCCGTCTCGATCATGGTTCCAAGTACTTCTCCTGGTTTGACGTAATCCATGGTTCGTCCACTCCTTTATCTGCGGCGGTATCTCTATACGCTACAGTGATATATAAATAGCTCCGGTCGCTTCATCCACTTCGGTTTCGTAGACGGTTACCTCGCCATGATCGGGCTCTTGGACGCGTCCGCTGTGCAGGTTGATCTTCCAATCATGCAGGGGACAATGCACGGCCGAGCCGCACACCATCCCTTCCGACAATTTGCCGCCTTTATGCGGACAGCGGTTTTCAATCGCGTGGATACTGCCGTCGCTGAGACGGAAAATAGCCACCTCTTTGTCTTCAACCCTCACCGTCCGCGAGCCAAGCCGATCAATGTCGTCCAAACGGGCGATCTGAATTTTTGTAATCATAGCCTCTCCCCCTATATGAGATTACGAATTTTGCAATTGCACGTCCCGCAGCGGTTCGAAGTTTTTGCGCAATTCTTCGTTTTCGATGATTTCCTTCCAAGGGTCGGTCGTCCGGCTCAGCGTATCTTCGATCCGGGCGGCCAGCGCCTGGCGTTCCTCGGCCTGCTCCAGCACGGCTTTGATGGCATCAAGGCCCACCCGTTCAACCCACTGCGCGGTGCGTTCGTTCCAGTTCGCCTGCTCGCGGTAATGCTGCAGGAACGCCGCCGTCCATTCAAGGACTTCATCTTCGGTTTTCACCACGCCGAGCAGATCCGCTGCCCGTACCTTGACACCGCCGTTGCCGCCGACATGGATCTCCCATCCGCCGTCGATGGCGACAACACCCAAATCCTTGATCGTCGCTTCGGCGCAGTTCCGCGGGCAGCCCGACACGGCCAGCTTCACTTTGCCCGGCGTATTCAAGCGCTCAAACGCCTTCTCCAACCGGATGCCCATGCCGATCGAATCCTGGGTACCGAACCGGCAAAAGGTCGATCCGACACAGGTCTTCACCGTCCGCAATGCTTTGCCGTACGCATGGCCGGACGCCATGTCCAGCTCCTCCCACACCTTCGGCAAATCCTCTTTCTTGACGCCAAGGAGGTCTAACCGCTGCCCGCCGGTGAACTTCACCATCGGGACGTCGTATTTCTCCGCGACCGCCGCGATTCGCTTGAGCTCGGCCGGAGAAGTTACGCCGCCGTAAATCCGAGGCACGACGGAGAAGGTCCCGTCCTTCTGGATGTTCGCGTGGTAACGCTCGTTGGCGAAGCGGGACTCTTTTTCGTCCACATATTCGGCCGGCCACAGCATACCCAGGTAGTAGTTCAGCGCCGGGCGGCATTTGGAGCAGCCCTCGGGTTCGCGCCATTCCAGCACGTTCATGACCTCGCGCACGCTCTTGAGCCCCATCTGCTTGATGCTTGCGACGATCTCGTCGCGGCTGAGCGGCGTACAACCGCAAATGCCTTCCTTCACCGCTTTGACATTGCCCTCGGCGTACAAATGCAACAGCCCTTCAACCAACGGTTTGCAGCCGCCGCAGGAGCCGGATGCTTTCGTGCAAGCCTTGATCTCGCCTACGCTGGCGCAGCCACCCTTCACCGCTTCGACAATCGTGCCTTTGGTAACGCCGTTGCAACCGCAGATGATCTCATCGTCGGACATCGCCGCCAACTTGGCATTTGGGGAGGAGGCCCCTGCCCCCGCCTGCCCCGGAGCATATCCGAGGAGCAACTCCTTCTCTTTCCCGGCCACGGATTCGCCGCTTTTGATCTTAGCGAACAACGAAGGGCCGTCCGTTGTATCGCCGAACATCACCGCTCCAATCAGCTTGTCGTCCTGTAGGACGATTTTGCGATACGTGCCTTCCAGTTCGTCTTGAATGCGCAGTGAGCGTGTGCCCGGAACATCATTGAAGTACCCTGCGGAAAATACATCCACCCCCGATACCTTCAACTTCGTGGAGGTCACGGATCCTTCGTACCCCGCCGTATCCACACCGGCTAATCGTTTGGCCAGCACACTGCCTTGTTCGTAGAGAGGGGCGACCAGCCCGTAGGCGATGCCGCGATGCTCGGCGCATTCCCCAACGGCATAAACGCCTGGCACACTTGCCTCCAAATAGTCGTTCACGACGATGCCTCGCGCTACCTCCAGCCCTGCCTCTTTCGCCAGCTCAATGTTCGGCTTGATGCCGACGGCCATCACAACCAGATCCGCTTCAAGCCGACTTCCGTCCGCGAACTCCAGCCCCTCGGCCCGCCGTCCGCCATAAATGTTAGCCGTTTGCTTCTGCAGAAGGAACTTCATACCCTGTGCCTCCAGCTCGCGCTGCAGCATCCGCGACGCCGGTTCGAAGAGCTGGCGTTCCATCAAATAAGGATGGATGTGCACGACCGAGACGTCCATGCCGAGATGCAGCAAACCGCGGGCAGCTTCCAATCCAAGCAAGCCGCCGCCGATGACCGCGGCTTGCTTATATTTGCGGGACGCCTCCATCATCAACTCGCAATCCTTGATGTCTCGAAACCCGATCACGCCTTCTTTGCGTGCCCCGGGGATCGGTAAGATGAACGGATTGGAGCCCGTAGCCAGAATCAGCGTGTCATAATCGGCTTTCAATCCGGATGCCGACACGACCTTGCGCTCCTTTGTATCGATCTGGACGACCGCATCGCCTAGATGCAGCCGAATCTTATTTTCCTCGTACCAGGCCAAATCGTTGATCACGATCTCCTTCATGTCGGCTCCTCCAGCCAGCACCGAGGACAACATAATACGGTTGTAGTTCGGATGCGGCTCCGCGCCAAAAACCGTAATTTCGTACGCTTCCGGAGCCAGCTTCAATACATGCTCTATTGTTCGCATCCCCGCCATTCCATTCCCGATCAGCACCATTTTTTTCTTTCGGTTCATCTCCGTCTCCCCTTTCTCGAATCGCGAAAAACACAAAAAGCCCGTCTCGCCCCTAGAAAGACGCACTTTTGCGTTTTTCCTTGGGTTGCGAAGACAGGCTCCATTGCCGCTTCTTGCAGGCACCTCATTGTGCCCGGCATTCCTTTATGGAATTTTGAATGACATTCTTGTGAATCCAGCGTTTGGTTGTCATTTACTATATAAGAGGATGGTGACGATGTCAATATATATTACATAAAATTGAGTAATCGAAATTTTTAATGTAAGTTAATGTGACATATGTATTGATTTTTCAGAAAAAAGGCGCGAAAATACACTTATCCCTTTAAATTTAAAATTCAATGTTAGGTTTTCTTTCCCTGCAACCAGACAGCGACGCCCTTTCCTTTACCGCTTTAAAGCTAAGCACCCGCTTAGATCTGGAAACACACCGTTATGGATAGGAGGGATCACCTCTCGATGCGCTTCTTATTGGTCATTCGCGAAGCTGTATTACCCGGGACTGCTCCGACAGATTCCTCGAAGTCTTTGCCCTTGGCTGAACCCGAAACCCTCCTCAAAACCAGCGGGTATCAGGTGTTTGCCTCCTGTCAGGAACCGTTAATCCGCAAGCGGATCAAGGAATTTGACGCCGCGGTGCTGGATATGCCGATCGAGGGCATGCAACGCTGGGGCACGTTGCTGCTTAGGTGGAGGCCGCTCCCACTCTTATGGTGGTGCAGCCCCGAAACGGCGAGTTACTCACTGGAGGCTTGCGAAACCGAGGTCCCCGTCGACGGCCTGCTATCCCCAACCATGACGGCGTCTGAACTGCATTGGGCGCTTCACTTCAGCGCCAAGCATTTCTTCGAGCGCCGGACGTGGCAGGATGAACGGGCCCAATTGGTTTCCCGGCTGGAGGAACGAAAGTGGATCGACATGGCCAAGAGCATCCTGTGCGACGTCAACAAAGTATCCGAAGCCGAGGCTTATGATCTGCTGCGCAAGCGAGCGATGAACGAGCGTAAACGGATGGTGGATGTGGCGACCTCGGTCGTCAAAGCTCACCAGCAATTGAAATTTTGAGAGGATTCTCGGCGCTAAACACTTGAACTTTTAATTTGCTTGCAAATAAAGGAGGGCTCTCGATGACGATGACGGAAATCCTGAAGGAAGTAGGCCGAGGCAAGAGAGGCGCCCGCGACCTGACTTACGAGGAGGCGAGCGCGGCTGCCGATCTGATGATCGGAGGCCAAGCGACACCGGCGCAAATCGGTGCCTTCTTCATGGCACAGCGGATCAAGCTGGAGAGTGTTGAGGAGCTGAAGGCGTTCGTGATCGCCTTCCGTAAGCATGCCCACCGCTCACCTATTCCGCAGGGATTGGACTGCGCCGGACCTTACGACGGCCGAACCACCTCCTTTATGGCAACGTTCGCTACCTCCTTCCTGCTGGCAGCAGGGGGATTACCCGTCACCTTGCACGGCACCCCGTCACTCCCGCCGAAATGGGGGGTGACTCTAACCGATCTGCTTGGCGGGTTAGGCGTCGACAGCCGATTGATGGAATGGGCACCGGCTGCGCGTCCAGCCGATTTTGCCGGGGTCCGCTTCGTGCCGGCGGAGGTCTGGTGCCCGCCGCTTGCGAAGCTTCGCCCGATCCGCGAGGAGCTAGGCTTGCGGACGATCCTGAATACGATCGAGAAGCTCCTGGACTTCAGCGACTCGCCTTATTTGGTATACGGTGTATACCACAACACGGTGTTCGACCGGATGGCCCAGCTTATCGAGCAGTTGGATTACCGGAGGGCGTTGATCGTCCAAGGCGCTCAGGGCTCAGAGGATCTGTTTATCGACCGCCCGACACGTACCTATGTGGTGGGAGGCGGCGAGGCCAGGTTGCAATTAGTCGACCCGGAGACCTACGGTTTAGACACCCCGCTGCCGGAAGAGGACGATACGGCCTGGACTGTGACCAAGCAGCTCCAGATCACCGAACAGGTGCTGCAAGGCCAGGCCCATCCGGCTTACGTGAATCAGGTGCTGCTGAACGGGGCGGTTCGCCTGGAGCTTGCCGGGCGTGTCGAATCCGTCGAGGAGGGCATCTATACCTGCAAAGCGCTGCTAGACGACGGCAGCCCGTGGGCGACTTACTGCAGTTGGCGCGATACGCTGCGCCTGGAGCAGGCCGTCGCCGCAGAACGCGCAAAAGCCCCCCATCAAGCCTGATTCCAGGCTGATGGGAGGCTTTCTCTTTAGCTATGGTCGAAATAGCGGTGAATTATCACCTTATTTCGTTGTATTTGACCCAATCGCCAAAAATAACGCCATAAAATCACCTTATTCCCTGGAAAAGTGCCCGTAATACGGCTAAACCGATAAATAAGGTGATTTTGTACCTCTATTGGGGCTGCCGGACGCGAATCGTGCGAAATAAGACCCATTCTTCATCTTATTTCGCTGCTAACTCGGTCACCGAGCGTCCCAGCACCAGGGACCCGTCATCAGGCACCAGGCACAGCCCCGTGTCAGTACGCCCCGCGAATGTGCTGAGCCACTTCGTTTTGGTAGAAAGCCGCCAGTCGCATCAATTCCGCTTCGCTGAACGAAGGCACGCCGATCGCACCAAGGTTGTCCTCGACTTGGCGCACGTTGCGGAAGCCAGGGATCACGCAGGTCACTTCCGGCTGATCGAGAATCCAGCGCATCGCCGCGCGGGCCATGTCGCCGCGCCCTTCGGCGATCCAGTCCAGTTGTGCCGCCAGCTCAACGCCCTTGGTGAACGGCAAGCCCGCAAACGTCTCGCCAACGTTAAATTGCTCGCCATTAGCGTTAAAGCTGCGGTGATCGTCCGCCGCAAAGGTCGTGTCCGGCTTGAACTTGCCGGTCAGCAGGCCGCTGGCCAGCGGAAGACGCACGAGGATGCCGACACCCGATTCCTGTGCCTTTGGCAGCAACTGCGTCAGCGGTTTTTGGCGGAACAGGTTCAGAATCACCTGCAGCGCTTTAACCCCGGGAACGCCAAGGCAGAACAAGCCTTCTTCCACCGTCTCTACACTGACGCCATAGTGGCGGATTTTACCCTCGGCCTGCAGCTTGTCCAACACCTCGAACACCCAACCGTCCTTTAGCACGGACAACGGCGGGCAATGGATTTGGTACAGGTCGATGCGCTCGCGCTCCAGCCGTTTCAGACTGGCTTCGCAGTAAGCCCGCACCCGCGCTTCCGAATAGGTCTCGAGGTCATGAATATCGCCGGCGCGGCAAAATTTCGTCGCGACATGAATGTGGTCTTCCTTCCCTTTGGTCGCTTTGGCGAGTAGCTGCTCGGCATGCCCGTCGCCGTACACGTCTGCCGTATCGAAGAAATTGACGCCTTCTCCAATCGCTTTATCCAAGCCCTTAAAGGCCTCATCATCATTGGTATTCCCCCAGCTCCCGCCGATGGCCCATGTGCCAAAGCTGACTTCGCTGACTTGCAGTCCCGTATTTCCGAGCTCCCGATATTTCATCGGTCTTCCCTCCTAAGGTTTGGTGGTGTCTAAGTCTCCAATAGGTTCTACACGCTTCAAAAGAGGCCCTTCAACAGAAGGACCTCTTTCTATATTACACCGAAAACGCCCGTAGAATAAAGCGTTTCCCTTTTTCCGATTCTCCGCTTAGTAAATCGTTCTTCCCCGTTCGTCAGGCACCCCGGATTTACGATAAAAATACGTGTTGATGACGTCACGCCAATGCTTGGCGTGTTCGGCCTGCTCGGCCAGCCGGCTCGCCACCGCGGCATGTCGCAACGGATCCACCCGATCACGAAGCACCGGTGCATCCCAGACATGCGTCAGTTCCTCCGCCGCCTCGGCTCCTGCAAAGTGGGTGTCATAGATGTGCTGAATCACCGTTTTTCCGGAATGCAGCCGGTAACTGTAAGATACGTGGTGAAAGAATAATAGAAGCTCATCCGGACACCTCTCCAGCGAATCGTACATTTCTTGGTTTGGGCTGAAATACTGCGCCGTATATCCCGTCCCCGTGGCCATCGTCCGGTCGACCCCAATTCCGTCCCGGTCGGCAAAATGATACGTTCCCCAACGCGAATACTCATACCCATCGACATCCGGCCCGTAATGGGAGTGCGGCACAACCATCCAGCCCACACCTAGCGGTGCCGTGTAACTCTCATAAATCGGCCAGGAGGCCATCAACATCTCGCGGATCGGTCCGGTTACCTCCGGGTCGCTGCCGAAGGTCATGTCGGCCCATTCCTCGGCAATCTGCTCCGAGGAGAGCTCCGGATCCCAGGTCAGCCGGCCGTAACCGTACAGGTTAGCCTGTGCCAACGGATGTCCGGTCCAATTTTCGTCATCGCCGATATTGGACACCGCTGCCACGCCGCTGAATTTCATGCCGAACAATGATCCGTCCACGACATGCTTCACCTCTGCCCCCGCGTTCGCCGCATGCGTATTGAAATCAAGCACCTGCTTCCACTGCGGGACCAGATAACACAGATGACGCTGCTGACCCGTGTATTCCTGCGTGATTTGGAATTCGATCATTTGGTTCGTGTGCTGCATCGCGCCAAACAATGGAGATACCGGCTCCCGCACCTGAAAATCCATCGGTCCATTCTTGATTTGCAGCAGCACGTTGTCGTGGAACTTCCCGTCCAGCGGCTTGAAATGGTCATACGCGGCGCGGGCCCGATCTGTCGAACGATCCCGCCAATCCTGCATGCAGTTGTAAACGAAGCAGCGCCAAATCACCAGTCCGCCGAATGGGGCCAAGGCTTCCGCCAACATGTTCGCGCCGTCGGCATGATCCCGTCCGTAAGCGAACGGGCCCGGACGATGCTCGGAATCCGCCTTCACCACGAATCCGCCGAAATCCGGGATATGCCGGTAGATCCGGATCGCGGCCTCCGCCCACCACCGGCGAACTCCCGAATCTAACGGATCCGCTGTCTCCAAATCACCCAGAGACAGCGGCGCCGCAAAATTGATGCTCAGAAACAAGGCAATCCCATAATCGCGAAACACCTCAGCTACGCGGGCCACCTCTGGCAAGTATTCCTCGGTGATCCACCGCGTCTCCCGTTCATGCACATTCACGTTATTGATCGAGATCGCATTGATCCCTACTGAAGCAAGCAAACGCGCATAATCAAGAACCCGTTGTAAATCCCGGACGATCTCGCCATCTCGATAAAATATCGATGCCCCCGCATATCCACGCTCGATCGAACCGTCGGCGTTATCCCATTGGTTGATCATCCGCAGTTGGTTTGCCGGTTGTTCCTCGGTGGCCAGACGAGCCGGCTCCCAGCCCTGCGCGATACCGAACAGCAACCGGAATACGCCATACAACACGCCGCTCGCGGAGCCGCCGTCCAGCTCCAGCCGTTCTATCCCGTCCACCGAAACCCATCTCAACGCGAAAGCATCCCGCCCATTATCCCAGCTCGGCGCCTCAGGAGCAAGCCCAGACGCAGGCTCCGCCGCTGCACGCAACACAAGGCAGGAATCGGCAAGCGGAACTTCGTGCAGCACCTCCGGTCTCGTTCCCAGCATCGCCTGCACACCATCTATCAACTCAGCGACCGCCGTGTTGAATACCCTGCCGTGCTGCTCCCCTTTGACGACAATACGCCCCAGCAGTCGACGATACTGGTCGAAGGGTTCGCCTTCCGGCTTCCTTTCATACTGCAGCCATGTTTTATATAGCGTGCTGTCGTTCATGATCGCTTCTCCTTAGCAAGAGCCGCGACGCGTTCAAACGCAGGCTTCGGCTGATGCGCCGCATCGAATAGAAACGGCCAGTTCTTCCGTCCACGGACCGGGAAATCATCCAGCCATGTGTAATCGTCCGCTGCCCCCCAGAAGGTCACTCCGCTGATGACCTGACGATACTCCAGCAGCAGCCGGAACACCGCCTCATAACGTTCAGCTTGAAGCTCCAGCATGGCCGGATCGGGAGAGGTCAAGTCGGTTCGCCGATCCTCGAAACGGAACATCGAGACATCCAGTTCGGTTAATTGCAATTGAAGCCCAAGGGAGGCATACTTCTCGATCGCTGCCCGAATCTCATCCAGCGACGGGTCGTACAAGTTCCAGTGGGCCTGCAAGCCGATGCCATGAATCGGCACCCCTTGCTCCAGCAACGATTGGACGAGTGCATAGATCTTATCGCGCTTCTGGGGGTTGGATTCGTTGTAATCGTTATAAAACAACAAGGCCTGCGGATCAGCCTCATGCGCATATTCAAACGCTTTGGCGATAAAATCGGGGCCCGCAATCTCCGTCCACTTCGAGGTGCGCAGCAGCGCCTCCCCCTCATCCGCAATCGCCTCGTTAACGACATCCCAGGCGTAGATGTCGTTCTTGTACCGGCCCACCACGGTATGAATATGCTCCCGGACCCGCTCCAGCAGCACATCCTTGCTAACCGTCCCACCTTGGCCATCTCGAAACAGCCAATCTGACGTCTGGTTGTGCCAGACCAGCGTATGTCCGCGCATCGCCATGCCGTATGCTCGGGCGAATTCAACTAGCCGATCCGCAGCTTCGAACGTATACGTCTGCTCCTCGGGATGCAGGCTGACGAATTTCATCTCGTTTTCCGCAGTAATACTGTTAAATTGATAAGCCAGCAAGGAATCCTGCGTCCGGATCGTTGCCGGATTGACCGCTGCACCGATTTTGAAATCGTCTGCGAACAATTGTTTTAATGCCGGTTCGGCACTGGATCTCTGATTCATATCTCGCAACCTCCTCGCAACCTGTGTCATTACTGGATGTCAAACCAATCGAAGCAGGCTGGAGCCTCACATGCCGCACCGTTGCCCGCCGCGTATAAACCAACGACAACGCCGGTAAAGCACATCTTTGAGACATAATCCTCGGGAGACAAAGCTAACGCAGTCTCCGAAGCCAATTCGGTCCACTGACGGCCGTCCAAGGAATAACAGAGCGTGTACTTGCTCTCGTCCGAGCGGATCTTCAAATGCACCGCGTCCGTATACACCGGCACGATGACCGCAATTCGTGTCTCCCCGCGGACGGTCACTCGGGCAACAACCTTGTTCTGACCGTCGTCCCTAGTTAGAAACACCTCGTAATGAGCAGCTTCATCCCGGCGAGCACATAAACCGGCTTCTTCGCCATCCTGGATCCCCTTGAATTGTAGCAACGTGCTCCATTCCGCTTGGACTTGTTGCTGCCTTCTGCCAACGAAGGCTACCGGGGCCACATCGTTTAACCCCGCAGCCTGCCCGCGTAAAGACAGCCAACCCGGACGTTCGCTCAGCGACCAGCTGCCCTCCACCGGATTACGAAGGAACGTCCAGGCCGGGGACAACGTATCCCCATCGAAATCGTCTTTCCCTACCAAGGCGGGATCCACGGCGTCCTCCGATCCATTCCCCGGCACCCGCGGCACGCTCATTTGGAGCTGGACCAAACCTTCGTTGTTGTCGATCATCGGCCAGCCATCTTCACTCCAGGTAACCGGAGCAAGGAAGGTTTCCCGTCCCAGCACGCTATAACCCGAACTAACTAACCGCACCCCAAGAAAGACAGCCCACCAATCGCCGTTCGGGTCTTCAATCAGATCGGCATGACCGAGATATTGAATCGGATGCTCGAGGCTGCGGTGAGTTAAGATCGGCTCCGGGTACAGCTCAAACGGTCCATATGGACTGGTGCCGCGGCCGATGATTTCCCGATGGTCCTTGGCGGTACCGCCCGAGGCAGTCATGATGTAGTACATGCCGCGAATCTTATACAAATGCGGACCTTCCGTCCAAGGCCCCCCATCGCCGTGCCAAATAACTACCGGCTCACTTAACGCTTCCCCGGTCGCAATATCGATTTCATATTGGATCGCGTGGGAGTCGTAATCTGCACCTTGCTGCGCCGTCACATAAACCTTCCCGTCCTCATCGAAGAACAGCGACGGGTCGATCCCGCCATACGGGATGCGGATCGGATCGGACCAAGGGCCTGCGGGATCGGTGGCCGTGACATAAAAATTACCGATTCCCCGCACATCCGTCGTGATCATATAGAACACGCCGTCATGATGGCGAATCGTTGTCGCATAGATACCGTCCGAGCTTAACCGATCCCGAAGATCCAATTGACTTGGCCGGTCCAGCACATGGCCGATCTGTTTCCAATGGATTAAATCCCGGCTGTGAAAGATCGGTACGCCGGGGAAGTATTCAAACGAACTATTCACCAAATAAAAATCATCCCCGGCCCGAGTGATGCTCGGGTCGGGGTAAAATCCGGGTAAAATCGGATTCGTGTAAGAGATTGGGGATTTCACCATTATTCTTTGACACTCCCTACGTTAAGTCCTACAACGAAATATTTTTGCATGAACGGATACACCAACAGGATCGGAACGGAAGCGACGACGGTGACCGCTGCTCGAATGGATAACGGAGTTACCCTCGCCGCGGCCGTATCTTGGGTCATACCCACCCCTGCCGCAACGGCCGGGTTACTGTTCGCGTTCATACTGGAAGACAACAACTTCATGAGTTCGTATTGCAAGGTGCTGAGCTCCTGTTTCGAAGAGGTGTAGATAAAAGCATCAAACCAGGAATTCCAGGCTCCAACGGCAACGAACAAAGCGATTGTAGCCAATACCGGCTTACAAAGCGGGAAAATAATGGTCCAGAAGATTTTGAAATCGCCTGCGCCGTCAATTCTTGCCGACTCCACCAAACTTTCAGGAATCGTCCCGATGTAAGTTCGGATGACAATTAAGTTAAATGCACTGATCATAGAAGGCAGAACGTAAACCAGGAAGTTATTGAGCAAATGTAGGTCCTTCATCAGGAAGTACCCCGGAATCAAACCGGCGTTAAAATACATCGTCAAGACAAAGATCGTCGTAATCGGTTTGCGGAATACGTATTCCCGCCGGCTTAACGTGTAAGCCAGCATCGTCGTCAGAAAGATATTCAAGATCGTCGACAATACCGTTCTCGCTACCGAGATTAGGAATGCATCATAGATGGTGCCGGATACGAAAACCGCTTTGTAGTTCTGCAGCGTAAACTCTCTCGGCCACAGGTAGATCCCGCCGCGGATCGTGTCATTGCCAGCATTCAAGGATACGACAATCGTGTTCAAGAAAGGATATAGGGTGACAATGACCAGGAAAATCATGAAAATCGTATTCATTGTATTAAAAAGAATCGGCTCTATCCGGCTTCTTCCTACTCTTCGATTGAATGCAGCAGCAGATACTCGCTCTGGGCTGATCGATTGGTTCGCCATCTCTATAACAACCTCTCTTCCCCTAGTCGCTTCGCCATCCAGTTCGCGAGGAGCAGCATGGTTATGCTAACGACCGTTTTGAATATACCGCCGGCGGTTGCCAGTGAGTAGTTGCCTTGAGCAATCCCGTATTTCAGAACGAAGATATCGATCGTTTCCGCCCAGTCGACGACCAGACCGTTACCAAGCAGGTACTGAACTTCGAAGCCGGCCTCCAGGATATGACCGATGGACATGATCAGCAGAATGACGATCGTTGGTTTAATGCCGGGAAGCGTGACATGGAACATTTTCCGGTACCGGCTCGCTCCGTCAATATCCGCGGCTTCATAAAGGGCTGGGTCGATCGCGGCCATGGCGGCCAAATAAATGATTGTATTCCAGCCAACCTCTTTCCAGACGTGGGAAGCGCCAACGACACCCCAGAAATATTTGCCTTCGCTTAACCATAAAATGGGTTCCTTGATCAAATGCAGCTTCATCAGGACATCGTTGATAATCCCGTCCGAAGCAAGGGACGTCGCGACGATCCCGGTAACGATGATCCAGGACAAAAAGTGCGGAAGATATGAAATCGTTTGGACGGTTCTTTTCCAAAAGATTTTTTTGATTTCATTCAGCAACAAAGCTAGTATAATCGCGGTTATAAAACCTAGCACCAGGTTAATGAAACCCATTGCCACTGTATTGCGCAGCACCCGGAGGAAGCTGTCATCCGTAAACAGAAATTTGAACTGTTTGAAGCCGATCCATTCCTGCTGAGCAAAGCTCCTTGCTGGTTTGTAATTTTGGAATGCCATCGTCCAGCCCCATACCGGGTAATAAGCAAATAATATGATATAAGCCAATAACGGGACCGACATAAAAATCAACTGCCGCTGACTCTTGACAAGGGACCAGGTTATTTGCTGTTTTTTTCTTTTTTTTGCTTTCGGGACGACGCGTTCCTTCGTTAAGGTCTCATCCATAATTGTTCTCCCCACAAAGCCTATTTTTTCGGAAAATGGAAGGCTCAGCGCCTTCCATTCTCCGATTTAATAATTACCTTATTTCACTGTCCAGCTGTCGATTCTCCATTTCAGCACTTCATTGATGCGGTCTTCGTAAGCTTTGATGTTGAGTTTACCGATCTCCCCGGTATACTCAGACCAAACCTTGTCGAAGTCGGCCGGATTGGCCAAAATAGCTTTAGGCAGATATTTCGTAGACAGATCGTTTTGTTTGGTGTTGACAATCTTGGCATCGGAGCCTTCCACCAAGTCAACGGACCATGCCGGGTAAGAAACCTCGTTTTCCGGAGCTGGGCTGAAGAAATCAACATAGCTGTTGTAGCCGTAGGCTGCCAGGAAGTTCTTGTCGTATTCTTCCAAACCTGCTTGGTATTCTTCAGGTTGTGCGGCCGCATCGGTCGCATTACCGTCGCTGAAATAGCCTTCCATTTTCGGACTGAATTTGTGAAGCGCATCCGCTTTATTAGCCAACTTCCAGGTGGCATCCGTAAACTTGTCGCGTTGATCCTGGGTTTTCATAAAGCGGCCTTCTTCGGTGACGATGTAGTCTTCGCCCTCAATACCCCAGGACATGACTTTTTGCCAATCTTCCTGAATCAGGCGGTCCCACATCTTGAGAATTTTGATTGCTTTCTCTTCGCCGGCATTGACGCTGATACCGAAGCCGTTGTTCAGATTCAGCGCTGGGCGGTCCAAATAGTGGTCCTTGATACTTGTATCATAGACCAGCGGTAAGCCAACATAGGTTCTTTCGTGATTTTTCGCGGTAATCAACACGTTCTCGGCGTCTTGGAAGTTCCAGTGCTGGTCAAACATCCCGAGTACGGTACCACTGGAAAGTTTAGCCATATATTGGTCGTAGTTTTGCGTAAACGTTTCTTTGTCGATCAAGCCTTGCGCGTTGACTTCGTTCAGCTTTTGATAATATTGCTTCGCGATATCTTTGTCCGCAAAGATTTCGGCTTTCCCGTCTTTAACGATAACGCCGCCGTCATTCGGATGGCCGACCAGATGCTGAGGAGCATTGAACAAGCCCCAGTTTCTCCAGTCGTAGTTCAAAATTTCGAAACCGATCGTCGGGCTGCCGTTGATGGTCGGATTCTTTTCCTTGTACTTCGCGATCAGGTCAAAATATTCGTCAAGTGTTTTCACTTGCGGGTAACCGGCATCTGCCAGAACGGCCTTTTGAATCCAGAAAGCCGGTCCCGAATACCAGGTCGTGCTGACTTCCCCGTTATAAGCCCCGTAGTTTGGAAGAATGTAGATATGGCCGTCGTTCGGGTCCTTCATCATGTTCCAGTATTTTTCATAGTGCTTTTTCAAATTTGGAGCGTGTTCTTCGATGAGGTCTTCCAGTGGGATATAAGCGCCCGCCGCCGTCAATTTCGTATTGCCCGTCATGATATCCGGGTAATCGGAGCCTGCGATCATAACGCCGAGCTTTTGGTTGATGTCCCCGGCGAGAAATTCGAATTTGAACGTTGCGCCAAGCTCATCTTTGATCTTCTTGTAGACCTTGTTGTCGGCCGTCGGCTGCTGACCGGCTTCCCCGATGAATGCGGTAATTTCAAACGGTTCAACCTTATCCCCGGCGTTGTTTCCGGTTGTTGCTGCCTGATTGCCGGTGTTGTTGTCGGCTTTGGTAGCGTTGTTTTTGCCCCCGCCGCATCCCGCAAGGATGACGCTGAGCGATAACAACAGAATCACGCTGAGCCGGAGCATTGATTTTGTCTTGCCCCCCATGTAAAGCACCTCCGTCATGATTTGTTGATGTTCAGGTGTTTTGTAAGCCCTTTCATCAACTTATCTTTATTGTAAAAGCGCTACCAAACCGTAACTAGTTCACAATTAAAGTTTTAACCTTCAAAATCTCAGTTCCTGTTTCTGTATTCATTAGGCGACATTTGTAATCTTCTTTCAAATTGCTTGAGGAATTGACCGTAGTTAGCGTAACCGACCCGTTCGGCAACCTCGCCATTGTTCAGGGTTCCGTCCCGGAGCAACTTTACGGCTTCTTCAATCCGCAAATTATGGATCATCTCGTTAAAATGAACGCCGTTTCTCTTCTGCAGCAGCTGGCCCAAATAGACCGGATGCAGGTAAAAGACCTCCGCCAATTTCTTAATCGTTAGCGGCTCGCGGAAATGCTCCTGAATATAGGCGTTGATGTTCTGGACGACCCCTTGGGAACGCTGAGACTTGACTTCAAGGAGCAGATCGATGATCTCCTTACCCACGGAATGAATAAGGTCCACCAACTCCCGCATGGTATAAACGGCGGATGCCTTTCCGGGGATATCGTATCGACTCTGCAGCTCCGACGCCTTGTCCGGGAGTTCGTCCAAGTGCTCCAGCATCAGGTAGAACAAGTGAATCACGAATTTACGCACGATGTCCGGTGCAAGTGAATTCTCCCGGAAACGGTCTTCCGCTTGGGACAAACCTTCCTCCAAGCCGGATTTGTCCAACAACTGCAGCGCTCCCATGATCCGATCCACGAGCTCCGTTTGATCGTACTGGCTGCGGAATGTGAACCCGGCTACATCACGGTAAACCGTAATCCCGGCAAAGTCATCCGTATAAAAGCGGTGGATCAATGCCGTCTGGGCCTGACGGTACGTTTCTGAAATCTCCAGCAGACCTTCCGCACCTGCTCCCACGGTTGCAAAGGCTCCTAGAGTTCGGCACCAGTTCTCCAAATCCCTCATTCGAGCAAGGCCATCCTTGCCGTCAGTGTCAGGATCGAACCCGTATACCAAGGCAAAGCTGCCGGATTCCAAGTCGATCAAGTACATCGCTTCCCGCTCCTCGGCAAAAGTCGAGACCCCCTCTCGTGTCTCCGCCGAACTGCTGCTTCTGGGTTGGATGAGACAGACATTCCATGCCTTTCGAAGACTTGAAAGCACATCGATCCGCGGGGTATCCCCGGGGAGGCTCGTTGGTTGATTCAACAACACCTTCAGCAAGTTAACCGTCTCCTCGTAAGAAGCGATACGGTTGATGCGCTGACGCCCTCGTTCCTCCACCAGCTCTTTATATATCGCCCCCAGTTCCTCGGCAGCCATCTCCTCGTCAATCGGCTTCAGCAGATACCGGGTAATACCGAAGCGTAGAGCCCTTTGGGCGTATTGAAATTCACTGTACCCGCTGACGATGGCAAAGCTGACCGGACGGATATTTCGCTTCTGCCAGGTCTCGATCATTTCCAAACCGTCCATCACCGGCATCCGCACATCCGTCACGACCAGATCCGGCTGCAGTTTCTCGATCTGCTCCAGCGCCTCCGCGCCGTTGCTGCTGATACCACAAATATCGAAGCCGAGCTCCGGCCAGTTGATCCACAGCTGCATGCCTTCCAACGCTGCCGGCTCATCATCCACCAGTAACACCTTGAATTTCATGCTTGCCCCTCCCTGTCCATCTCTTTCTGGTGTTCAAGCAGCCGGATCGGGATCTCGACAGACACCACCGT
This sequence comes from Paenibacillus sp. FSL R7-0216, assembly GCF_037969915.1. Taxonomy (NCBI): domain Bacteria; kingdom Bacillati; phylum Bacillota; class Bacilli; order Caryophanales; family Paenibacillaceae; genus Paenibacillus; species Paenibacillus sp. FSL R7-0216. The sequence continues at coordinate 4,844,436 of NZ_CP150222.1, forward strand.
CCCTTGTCCCGAATTGCTACTGATATTAAATCGAACCTGGTCGTTGTAATAGAGCTCGAATCGGCGATAAACGTTGCGGATGCCGATGCTGTTTCCTGAGGTGTTTTCGCTGCGTACGGAGAGCAATATTTCCCTCAGCTGCTCGGGTTCGATGCCTTTACCGTTATCCGAGATGACGATGCGCAGCCAACCGTCCGCCACGTTTGCTTTGACAGTGACGAGACCTGTCCCCTGAACCGCCTGGATCCCGTGCTTGCAGGCATTCTCCACCAGCGGCTGGATGCTCATCTTCGGAATTTTATAGTGCAACGCCTCCGGTTCGATATCGAATTTATATTCGAACTTATCCCGGAAACGGAACTTTTCGATTTTCAAATACATGTCGATGAACATGATCTCTTCCCCCAAAGTAACCAGATCCTCCTTCCAGCGCAGCAGCCGGCGCAGCAGTCTGGACAGGTTCTTGATGATGTCCGTCACGTCGGAATAATTGTTTTTCGTGCAGACGACCAAAATCGCGTTCAGGGTATTGAACAGGAAATGCGGGTTCATCTGGCTCTGCAAAAAGTTCAGTTCCGCCCGTACCCGCTCGGCTTCTAGGCTCTTCTGCTGGATTTCCAGCTTATAGACGTTGTTGATCAACGCATTGATCCGGGCGGTCATCATGTTAAAATTACGGATCAAGCCGCCGATTTCGTCACGGCCTTCGTCGATGTTGATCAGATCAAACTTCTCGTTGGTTACCTTCTGCATATGGCGGGATAAGCGTTTCACCCGGTAATGGTATGAACGGAGCATCACGTAAATAAAGATCGACGTGAAAAAGGTGATCGCGGCCGCCAGCATCCCCACGAATAGCCTCATCTCGAACATCGCCTTCGAAACCCGCGTCCCTTGCGGGATGCCGATGAGACGCCAACCTTTGACGTACCGCGCGTTGCCGATCGCTACGCTTTCCACGCCCTTTTCCTCATTCGCCGCGGTCAGTTCGAATCGGGGATAGCCGTCGTTCTGCCCTTGCCGGTATCCGCTGTTGGCCGACACGATGATCTCGTCGTTTCCGTTGACCAAATACAAATCCAGATAGTCCCGCTCCCGCATGATGACGTCGTAAATCTTGCTGAGGTCAATGTCGATCCGCAACACTTTTTCGAACATGTTATACGAATCATAGTAATCCATCTGCTCGATCACGCTGAAATACGATTCGATATTAGCTAGGTTATTGACCTGCGAAGCCCGGTAGGCCGCGATGACCACCGGATCCGTCGAGCTTTGCCAAATCCGGTACCACTCACTGCCCCTCACCTCATCATCGATCATGTGGTAATTACCGCCAGGAACAACCGTGGGATTGCTCGTGTAAATGCCGATCCGCAATATCTGGTTGTTGACCGGAATGTAGCTGGTGACCCGATTGCGCAGCTGCTCGTCAAACGTCTCATAGAAATCGAGCGGATCGGCGTACGTCTTTTCCATCTTCTCGTACAGCGTTTTATCCGTATTCAGGGCATGGCTGACGGCTACTCCGCCATCGATAAAATCAAGAATATCCTTTCGGGCACGCTCCATGGAAATGTCCAGGTTCTGCTCCTCGCGCTCTTTGATGAAGTCCGTCATCCGTCCCATAAGCAGCAAGTTAATGACCAAAATCGGCAATAGGACGCCAATGAGGTAGATCAGCAAAAATTTTGTATTCAGCGGAATATCGTTAACCGTCCTCCGGAATCTCCATCTTCTCATGCTTGCACCACCTCGGGCTTATTCGGCCGGCTTTATCCCTGCCTCGTTCTTGGAACCGTCATTGAGAAACTCAGATTTGTATACAGAAGGCAACATCCCCGTCGCCTGTTTGAATTTGCTAATAAAATAGTCCGTATTCGGATAACCGACCTGCAGCGCGATATCGGAAATTTTCATCGGAGTACGCTTTAACAGGCGTTTGGCCTCCTCGATTCGCTTCTCGTTCAGATATTCGTTGAAGGGTTTTCCCGTTTCTTTCTTGAACACCTGTCCCAAATAAGTCGGGTTCATGTGGAACTTCTTGGCGAGGGTTTGCAGCTTCAATTTACTGCGATATTCCTCGTCCACGTACTGAATGACCTGAAACATCGTATTATTCTCGTTCTTCTGCCGTAACCCGGCGAGCAGCAACGAAGCCTCCCGGCACAGCTTGTGCAAATAACCCTTCAATGCCGGGTAATCACTCATGCCGTCTGGAGTTCCTGCATCCTCCTGCATGTGAACCATAAAGGCGTCGGCGTCGCCGCCCGCTCTCTTGATCTTGCGGCATAACGTCAGTTCCATGTTGCCTGCAAATACCCGGATGGAATCTACGCTCATCTGGCTGCAGGCGAGAGAACTAAAAGCTTCCTCCACCGCCGCCCCAGCTGCCACGGGGTCACCTTCTAACACGGCTTCAAGCAGGAGGTCAAATTTCCCCCTGAACGCGTCCTCCGTATTTGAGGGCTGCGGGTGAGGACAAGGTAGAAAGAAGCCGGTCTTCCCCCGTTCACGCTTCACTTTGACGGTCTCCAGCGTTTGCAGGTATAACTCTCGAATCGAGCGGATGCCCTTCCCGACCTCACTGACGGCAATAACCACCGGCCGATCCAGATCGGATAGCTCGCCGCTGATCGCCAGCCCAATCTCCTCCAGCCGCGGCGGCGGCAATTCGTCCGTACGGACGATCACCCCGACCCGGCCCAGGGCGTCAAGGAACAATCGATCGGTATTCTTGGAGAAGTACGTCGACACCCTCAGCTTTAAATCCGATGGATAACCGCCGGCGCCGGCGTCGATCAACATGCACAGCAGCTCCGGTTCTCCTCCCAACTGCAGAGCGACGGCTGCTTCTTGCTCCAACCGGTCTCCTTCCTCCCCCTGAATCAAGCGGTTCAAGATGTTATTCTTAAACAGCAACTGCTTGCGCGACGAGGCCTGCTCCATTTCCATCTCCTCCGCGATGGACTGACCCAGACGAGCCAGAATCGTCTCGAACTCATCTTCATCGATCGGCTTCAGCAAATACTCCGCAACCCGCTGCCGCATGGCCGTTAGCGCATAATTGAAATCATCGTACCCGCTCAAGATGACGAATTTGGGCGGCTTCGGCAACAACCGTCTGCTCCGTTCAATAAGCTCCAAGCCGCTGATCACCGGCATATGAATATCGGTGACGATTAGATCCGGCCGAAGCTCCTGCATTTTGGCCAGCGCCTCGGGACCATCCAGCGCTTCGCCGCATACTTGAAAGCCGTGCTTTTCCCAGTTCACCATAGTCCGAAGCCCTTCGAGCACCCAAGGCTCGTCATCCACCAGAAGCACTTGCCGCATGGCCGCGATCCCTCCCCCTCACGCGATTTCCCCTATTTATATCAATGCTTAAACTTGGCATGTAAGCGTACTCATTTTTATGCTAGCACAATTTCTCCTCTCGTGGAAACTTAATTTATCCAACAAACAAAGGCAGCCTAGAGCGGTCTGCTCCGAACTGCCTTTCCTGAACCCGATATATCACGGACTTCCTTACCTCTGTTGCCGCGGAGGGAATAACTTTCCCCAGAACTTACCTTGGCCGTTCCAATTCAAAAATGTCTCCCAGCCGGGCGTAGCTGTTCCCCGCCAATCGACTGATCGGCTGCAATCCATGGGGGTCGATTCGTCCAGACTCGTACAGCTCCTCTTCGATGTGAAATCGAACCACCCGGCCGATCAGCAAATCGACCGAAGGGCCCTGCTCTTTACCGCCTAAGGGGATAGATCGTTCCAACACACACTCCATACGGATCTTGGCTTCGGCAACACCCGGGACCGCGATCGCTTCGCTGGCGATGGGCGTGAGTCCTGCCGCCTCCACCTCGCTCTTCTCTGGAGGGAGCGGCGCCGCAGTGTGGTTCAACTCGCGAATGTACGCTTCATCCGCGATATGCACGACAAAGGCCCCCGTCGCCGCGGCATTCCGGGCCGTATCCTTCGACGCGCCGTTTTTCCGCTGTACCGCCAACGACACCATCGGCGGATCGGCCGTCACGATGTTAAAATAACTGAATGGGGCTGCATTGAGCACACCCTCAGACGACATCGTCGTCACCAGCGCAACTGGCCGCGGGATGACGCTGCCGATCAGCAGCTTGTAATTGTCCCTCTCCGTTTGCTGCTCCGGGTTAATGGATATCATTGACGGCACCTCCTTGAATCTATTAAGTGTTCAACAGATGATTTCGATACCATTCCGCCGCAGCTTGAACTTCGGTTTCGGTCAATTGATGGCCATATGGCTCCCAATGCACATGCACCTGGGCTCCGGCCCCGCTAAGCAGCCCTTTCAACTCCTCGGTTTCCTCCGGACGGCACATGGCGTCATTCCGTCCCGCCCCGATGAAGACGGGCAGCCCCGCCATCACCGGCAAAGAAACGCCCCGCCGCGGCACCATCGGGTGATGCAATATCGCCCCGCTCAGCACACCCGCATGATGGAACAGCAGGCTTGCCGCAATGTTTGCTCCGTTGGAATAACCCACCGCGACGACGCGGCCCCGATCGAAGCCGTATTGCTCGGACGCTTCGTCCAGGAAGTCATGGAGCTCCTTCGTGCGCAGTACCAGGTCCTCCTCATCGAACACGCCCATCGCCAGCCGCCGAAAGAAGCGCGGCATCCCATTCTCCAGCACGTTGCCGCGGACGCTTAGCACCGCCGACGTCGGAGAGATCATCTCGGCCAACGGAAGCAGGTCCTGCTCCGTGCCGCCTGTCCCGTGAAGGAGAAGCAGCGTTGGAGCCGCCGCTTCTCCGCTTGCCGAACCCGGCTTGAAGATATGCTTCATCCCTGCTGATCCTCCTTCAGCACCCGGACCTCAAACGGGGTCAAATTTTGTTCGATCGCTTCACGGTGCGGTTCATACCAGGCTGGCAGCATCAGCTTTTCGCCCAAATGCTCCGACGTTTCGTCATTGGCGAATCCCGGCGGGTTGGTAGCAATTTCGAACAAAATGCCGCCTTCTTCCCGGAAATAGACCGCGTGGAAATACTGCCGGTCGACGATTTGCGTCGGATGGTAGCCGTGTTCAGCAACCCATGTTCTCCATTCCTCGTGTTCCGCGAAATCCCGGGCTCTCCAGGCGATATGATGCACCGTCCCGGCGCCGCCCGCCCCGTATTCCATCGGTTTCACGTTTACGTCAATCACGTCGCCGAGGTCGCCTTCCGCTTTAAAGCGGGCGTAGTCGCCGTCCTCACCGAGCTTCTTCAAACCCATGACGGTTTCGAGCAACGTAGCGGTTTTCTCCGGGGCGACACTGTAGAGCACCGCACCGCCAAACCCTTTGATCGCCTTGTCAGCTGGGACGCCGCCAAACGACCATGTGCTTTGCGGGCCGGCCGTACGCTCCACCAATTCCAGCTGCAATCCGTCCTTGTCGCGGAAATGGAGATACGTTTCGCCGAAACGGTTTGCCACAGTGGTGGAGATGCCGAATTGATGCAGCCGTTCCTGCCAGAAAGCCAAGGCACCAACCGGAATAGCGAAGGTGGTAATCCCTACCTGACCGGCTCCGACCCGGCCGCGACGGGCTCCCGGTGTTGGGAAGAAGGTCATGATGGTACCCGGATTCCCGTCCTCGTCACCGAAGTAGAGATGATACACTTCTGGCGCATCGAAGTTGATGGTTTTTTTAACCAGTCGGAGTCCAAGCACCCCTGCGTAAAAGTCAACGTTAGCTTGCGGATCAGTAGCAAATGCAGTAATATGATGAATTCCTGAAGTTGGATGTACCATGTGTAACTCCTCCTTATTTTGGGAAAATCGATTCAAAATCGGTTATAGCTGACGAATTCTCCGACGGGTTTACGGTAGCCGCGCGGGCGGAAGCTGGAGGTATCCTCCTTGCCGATGGCAATCAGCATCACCGGCTCGTAATTATCCGGGACATTCAGCAACCGGCGCATCGCCACAGGATCAAACCCGATCATTGGGCATGTATCCCAGCCGCGATCTTTGGCGATAAGCATCATCTGCATGGCCGACAGGCTGGCGCTGCGGATCGCTTCCTCCCGCATGAACGCCTCGCCCCGGTTCTCATAGAAACCGATCGTATCGGACACAAGCTGGTCGTACTCCTGTTTGCTGAGCACACCCAAATTCAGCATTCCTTCGTTCATCGCTCCTGCGTCCTTGTGGGCATCCCGTTTACCCAGTACCAGGATCACCGCCGAGGCTGTTCGGACCTTGTATTGCTTGGCCGCAGCCTCGTAGACTTGTTCCCTCAATGCGGGGTCCTTGACCACCACATAGTGGGTATGCTGCAAATTAAACGCCGATGGCGCAAATTTCGTGAGATTGAAGATTTCTTCCAGTTCCTTGTCTTGGATTTCCACGCCGGGGATGAATTTATTCGCCGAACGGCGGGATTTAACGATAGTAGTAAAATCATGTTCATTCGAGTTCATGACTAGGGCTCCTCCCAGATTAGAAAAATCGTCGTTTTGCAACGGTGATCAAAGCAGCGCGTCGAGGGAGTAGGCCCCTGCGCCAGACAAGATCAACCCAACCGAAACAGCGATCAGCAGCAGATTGTATTCGTACCCGCCTGCGGTCGACCAGAACCCGTTCTTGGCGTGAACGGAGACGATCGCCACGATCATCGTGAGGATCAGCAGCGCCGCTCCAAACGGCGTAAACAGCCCTGCCGCCACCAGTAATCCCCCGCCAAATTCTGCGAGACCGGCTAATACCGCCATCAGCACTCCGGGTTTAATTCCCAGCGATTCCATCCAACCTCCGGTTCCTTTGGGGCCGTAGCCGCCAAACCAGCCAAACAGCTTTTGCGCACCATGCGCCATCATCGTGAATCCCAACACCAAACGTATAATGAATAAGGCCAATGCTAATGTCATGTTCATGACTCCTTTTTATGTGAATTTAGAGAATCTTTATATTAAGATATTTGAGCTGAGAAGACGTCTTCCGACGCCCTTCCCGCCGCCTATCAGAGCTTCGGAATGGTTAAGTCGCTACTTGAAGCCTTCCTGTGCGGATTTACCCAGCTTCTTCAGCAGCATCGCGGCGATCTCCTTCTCTTCCGGAGTAAGTCCGCTGACCGCCTCCTCAATAAGGCGGGCATGCTGCGGGAACACCTCTTCGATGAACTGGCGTCCTTGCTCGGTGATTTCCGCGTACACCAATCGCCGGTCTTCCGGGCAGTCCTGACGAGTCACGTATCCTTTCTTCTCCAGCTTATCTACGACATACGTAATGTTGCCGCTGCTCATCAGCACCTTGCTGCCGATTTGCTGAATCGGTTGTCTGCCCTTATGATATAGCAGATCCAGTACGCCGAATTCGGTCCGGGTTAATCCGTATTGCCGAATCCCCTTGTCGCTATGCGCATGAACCCACTCGCTAGCCCGGGACAATACGACGAACAAATGCAGCGCGTCGTCGCTCTTCGCTTGATTCGTCATATCCACTCACCTCCCTGATTGTTCCGAAAGTATATCATAGGGTAACCCTAAATGACTTCGGTAACTCTTAATGTCGTTTGTCTTAATATTAAGATAAATGATATCGAGATAAATGTCAACCCTAAATGAAAACGGCCACCCCAGCAATGCGCAACTAACGCATCCGGAGCGACCGTTAAGTCATGGCGATGAGCGGAAACCAACTTATTTGGCAGAGTACCCGCCGTCGATGGGAAGCTCAATACCCGTGATGTATGAGGATTCGTCAGAGGCAAGAAACAACACGCCCTTGGCGATGTCCTCTGCTTGTCCAAGGCGCGGAATCGGCGTTTGCGACAAAAACCAGTTTCTCATGTTCTCGTCAGCCATCAAATCTTTGGTCATCGGCGTTTCGATGTATCCCGGATGGATGGAGTTGGCCCGGATGTTATGCTTCGCATAATCCACCGCCGTCGCTTTCGTAAGCAGGCGGACGGCCCCTTTGCTGGCCGTATAAGGCCCCGTGCCGCTGCCGCCGGTCAGTCCGGCAATCGAGGAAATATTAACGATGGAGCCTCCCCCACCGTTGATCATGTGCGGGATGACGTATTTTTGACCGAGAAATACGCTGGTGACATTGATGTTCATCACCTTGTTCCACAGCTCCAGGTCGGTCTCCAAAAAAGGCGTTGCGCTGGAGATCCCCGCATTGTTGACGAGGATATCGATTTTGCCGAACCGCGTCAGGGCCGTTTCGGTAACCCGCGCCCAATCTTCCTCCGACGTAACGTCCTGCGTCAAAGCTACCGCTACCCCGCCTTGATCTGTAATCTCTTTGGCAACGGCTTGAATTTTTTCGTCCTGAATGTCTGTAATGACGACTTTGGCGCCTTCTTTCGCAAACAACAGCGCGTCAGCTTTGCCCATCCCCCCGGCAGCGCCGGTAATTATCGCGATTTTATTGTCCAATCTTCCCATGTTTAGACTCCTCCTTGATCGGCCCATACGGCCGGACATTGTGTTCTATGTCAGCAGATAGCATGCTCATTCGGATCGAATTGTACCAACATTTTCTCGAATGCCCGCAGCAATAAGTCCGTTTCTTCCTCCGAAAAATCCTCCCAAAGTTCACGCGTCATTTCTTTATATTTCTGTACCATGCGTTCCTCAACTTCCTGACCGGCCTCCGTGATGCATAGGAGAACGTTACGCCGGTCGCTTTCCGGGATCACACGTTCAATGAGCCCTTTAGCCGCCAATTTATTCGCAAGATTGGTGACGGCCGGCAGGGAGACCTCCAGCATCTCGGCCAAATCAGAGCAATTCTGCTGACCCGCTCTGGATAAAATTTGGAGAATCAAGTATTGGGGAGCCGTCAATTCTGGATCGAGTATTTTGGCGTATCCAACGACGAATCGGGTCATTTGCATCGACATTAACAGCGATAACCGCTCCCGCTTATTCAGCACGGATCCCCTCCTTATGAGTTAATAATTAATAATTATTACATTTGAATAATTAATATCTCTTAACAATTTCACTATCATAGTACTTCTTCTAGCAACCTTCGTCAACTCCCTAACCTATTCTTTACCATCGCATAAAAAAAGACGCCGATATCGGCGTCGATCCCTCCTCTTATTTTTCGCAGCGGCCTTATTTTTTCCCCCGCATTGACGCACTAGTCCGCACGTTTGTCAGGACGTTGACCGCGAATACGATAACGCTGATCACGACAAGCGTTCCGCCGATCGCCACCAAAGGCTCCAACTGTACCGAACCGGTCAGTACCAGCGATAAGCTGATCATCATAACCGGAAGTCCGATGGAGTACGTCCAGAACTGGATTTTGCTCAGCAGGCTCTCCCCTGCCCCTGGAAACAACACATAAATCACGCCAGCTAGTGCGAAGGATGCCCAACCTAATAGATTTACATGGGCATGCACGCCCGCTAATGTATAGTCATGTTGCATGGACATGTACATGCCTAGCAATACACCGATGACAAAATAAACGACTGAAACCTTAAGATACGTAATCCCCATACCCGACGCCCCCTCCAATAGGAACAAGTTATCCTTACATGTTCAAAATATGTCACAATGGAGGGGAATATTCGAAGAGCTTCTAGGTTCTAGCGCCACTCTTCCGGCAGCAATCGCGCATAATGCGGCTGAAGGTAACGGTCGTCGATCAGGGCGAGGCGGCCCTGGTCGGTCTCCGAGCGGATCAGGCGTCCTCCGGCCTGAAGCACCTTGTTCATGCCGGGGAATACGTAGGCATAATCAAAGCCGTTTCTCCCGGACGTCTGGAAGTAGTCGCGGATCAAATTACGCTCCGGGCCGATTTGCGGCAACCCGACGCCCACAATCGCTACTCCTGTCAGTCGATCGCCCACAAGATCGATCCCCTCCGAGAAGAGGCCACCCATCACGGCAAAAGCGATGAAGGTCCGACCCGGAGCCGGGTTAGGCACAAAGGCGGCCAAAAACTGCTCCCGATCCTCCTCGGTCATCCCGGATTGCTGCAAGAGCAGCTCCGTTCCTTCCTCCGCGACAGCGGCAAAATCCTCGTAAATCATGTTCATATAAGCGTAGGAAGGGAAGAAGAACAGATAATTCCCGGGCCGGCCACGAGTTACTTCCTGCAAAGCGCGAACCAGAGGAACTCGGGTCTGCTCCCGATCCTGATACCTTGTCGAAAGCGGCAGCACAACCACCTCCAGCTGGTCGCGAGAAAACGGCGAGGAGAGCGATACCGTATAATCGTCCGGCCCCGCCCCCAGCATATCGCGGTAATAAGCCATCGGCGATAACGTCGCCGAGAAATAAATGCGCGAGCGGAACCCCTTGCCCATCTCCTGCAGCAAATGAGAAGGATCCAGGCAAAACAACTTGATCCGCACGTCCTCCCGGGTGACCTCCGTATAGGTCACGAACCGTTCGTCGTACAGCTTGCCGATCCGGCCGAAATGCAGGGCCTCGAAATATGCCTGGAGCAGCAGCTCCCGCGCGTCTGCCTCCAAACTCCCCGGAGAGCCGGTCTGCCCGGCGGCGGACGGTTCGAGTGCCAGTTCCCGTTCCGCCGCTTCGGCAAAAGCCTCCGCCCGCTCCAGCAACAGCTCTGGCGCGGCTAAATCGGTCTGGAACGACGATCCTTCGGCCCGCTTCTTCAGCTCGATAAACAAGGCGTTAACGGCTTTGGCTGCTTTCGCAACGGACGGGCTCTTCTCTTTGTACGCTCGCTGCAGCGCCAGAAAACCGGATTTCCGCAGCTCGGCGGAATACATCTCCCTCGCCCGGTCGACTAAATTATGGGCCTCGTCGATCAGCAGGGTGGTTTCCTTCTTCTGCTCCGCGAACATGCGTTGCAGGGACACTTTGGGATCAAATACATAATTGTAATCACAAATCGTGACATCGGCGGCATAAGACAAGTCCAACGAAAATTCAAACGGGCACACCCGATGCTTGCGGGCGTACGCCTCGATCACCGGGCGAGTGAGCTGTGTCTCATTCGCCAAGATATCCAGGATGGCCCCGTTGATCCGGTCGAAGTAACCATCGGCATAGATACAGTCTTCTTTGTTGCAGCGGACTTCTTCGCTGAAGCAGATTTTCTCCTTGGCCGTTAGGGTCACCACCCAAGCTTGCAGCCCCTGTGCTTCCATCAACGCGAAGGCGTTCTCCGCGGCGGTTCGGGTAATCGTCTTGGCCGTGAGGTAATACAGTTGATTCAATTTACCTTCGCCCATCGCCTTGAGCGCCGGAAATGTGGTGGAAATCGTCTTCCCGATGCCGGTCGGCGCCTGGGCAAACAAACCCACCGCTTCCTCAATCGTCTTGTATACCGCGCCCGCCAGTTTCCGTTGCCCGGTCCGGTAACCCGGAAACGGAAACGCCAGCTCCGCGATGCTCCGGTTGCGCTCGCGCCGATGGTCACGAAGCAAACGGGCGTACGGAGCATAGTGCCTTACGACGTCATGGATGAACGTCTCCAGCTCGTCCAACCCGGCCCGCATCCGAAATTGTTTGCGCTCCCCCGTATCCAGCTGCACATAGGTCAGCTGTACTCCCATCTCGCGTTGCCCGTTGGCTTTGGCGTACATATAGGCGTAGCACTTCGCCTGCGCCCAGTGTACGGGGTACGTATCTTCACGGATCGCCGCCAAATCGCCAGCCGTCGATTTAATCTCGTCGATCGTCCATCCGCCGTCCCCGCCAACTAACAGCCCATCGCATCGCCCGTCTACAACGAAGAGGAGATCCCCACAGGGAATCTCCGCCTTCAAGTACACTTCTTTCTGATCGCCTTCGCCGTATTGCTTCTGCACCTGCTGATGCGCCTTCGTGCCTTCCGTCAGCGAGACCGCCGTGCGGAAGCCGCTTTCCAAGCTGCCGCTGCGGAACACATACTCCACCAGAGTACGAACCGCGATATTTACCATGGATTCATTTGCCATTTGCTGTTTGTCACCGCCGATACTCTTGGAGAACATTTGTTCCATTAGTATACCATGACGAATGACAGATCGCTATCTACGGCGGCGCAGCCTAGATAAGCTTAGCGACGAACGTGGATCGCCCGAAACTCGTCTTCCAGTATGCTCATCAGAATCGAATCATGGTACGCATGATCGTAGAACAACGCTTCCCTCTGCACGCCTTCGCGTTTGAACCCTAACTTCTCGTAAACATGCATAGCCCGCCCATTATAGTCAAAAACATTAAGTTCGATCCGGTGCAGCCCCAGTACGCCAAATCCGTAATCCAGCATTAGCTTCATCGCCTCGCTGCCATAACCCTTCCCCGTGTCCGCCGTCTGGTTAATTGCAACTCGAATGTTGCAGCAGCGGTTACTCGGGTCGATGTCCTGGAGAGCGATATCCCCGATCGGCCGGTCATCCTCCCGCCGTACGATGGCCAGCAATACGCTGGAATCGTCCTGGCCTTTCCGCTCCAGATAGGCGGCGATGAACTCCTTGGTGAAGTGGCGCTTTGTCCCCGTCCATCTTCTCATTTCCGGCTCATGCAAATTTTGATAATACCAATCGACATCCTCCACGTTCATCGGGCGCAAATACACCTTGTCCCCCATTAAAAATCCTGCGTAACTCATCGTAATAATCTCCTTTTCCATCTCTCTTTTCGCATCTTAACACGGTACTGTATACTTAAAAATATACAAATAAATCTAAATTTAAAGGACAGTTTGGATGATAAGTGACGGGAGGGATCCTAACCAATGTATATTTTACCGCAGCCCCACGACGGCAGTCTGGCCGGGCGGTCCTACCGATATGTCGAGATTTACGAAATGTTTAAGCGCGAGATTATCGCCGGATCGCTCCGCGAGGAACAACGACTGCCCTCGATCCGCAAACTGGCGGAGTTTCTGGGCATCAGCACAACCCCTGTCGAGTTGGCTTACCAGCAACTCATCGCCGAGGGGTTTATCGAGAGCCGTCCAAAACGGGGATATTTCGTCGTTAAGCTGCCGGAGCCCTATCCGTCGTTTGCGCTGACCGGCAGAAATCCGGAACGCGAGCTCCCGCCCCATACGGATACTCCTATGCCAAAGCCAGATTCAGAACCAAATCCGAGGAGCCCCCTACCACCTCTCTACGACTTCCATCTATCTAAAAATGATTTTAGCTTGTTCCCCTTTACGATATGGAAAAGGCTATACAACCAGCTCTTCCGCCCGGAAACCGCCGAACTGTTATTCTATGGGGACGCTCAGGGCGATCCGGAACTCAGGCGGGAAGTCGCCGAATATTTAAGCCGATTCCGCGGGGTCCATGCTTCCCCGGATCGGATCATCATCGGAGCGGAACAGCATTTGCTGCTTCTGCTGCTGGGTCAGATGCTGAACGCAGAGACCAACGCCGTCGCCGTTGAAGAACCCGGATACCGGATCGTTCCGGCTACCCTGGCTGCGCTCGGTTTCACGGTGCACCCGATTCCCCTCGACGAGCACGGCCTGCGCCCGGATTTGCTGAGGACTAGCGGAGCGCGAATCGCCAGCGTGTCGCCGTCCCATCAGTTTCCGACCGGCATCATTATGCCGCTATCCCGACGGCTGGAGCTGCTGGAATGGGCCAAGGCCGTCGACGGCTACCTGATCGAAGACGATTACGGCGGCGAGTTTCGTTATCAGGGCAAGCCGGTACCGGCGCTGCAAGGGCTCGTCCCGAACGACCGCGTCATCTATCTCGGCGGCTTCTCCCAGGTACTCGCGCCTGATCTCTGCATCCATTATCTCGTGCTGCCTGAGCATCTGGTGCCCCGCTTTCACGCCTTACGGCGCCACACCCTGTTTGAAGCGTCCGCGTCGGGGATTCACCAGCGCACCCTGCAGCGGTTTATGCAGGAGGGACATTTCGAGCGGCATATCCGCCGGATGAGGAACCTGTATCGCAAAAAAAATCGGCAGCTCGTCGCCTCCCTGACGAATCATTTCGGGAAGCGGGCTGCCGTTACGGGCGATAGCGCCGGTCTGCATCTCCTCTTTAGCGTGAAATCCAGCCTGCCGGAGAAGGAGCTGCTGCGGCTGGCTCAGGAGGCCGGCGTGCGAATCGCCTCCGCTGCCTTCTACTGGAACGCGCCGCCGGAAACGGAGCAGAAGTCGTTTATGCTAGGTTTCGGCGGTATTGCAATGGAACGGATTGACGAAGGCGTATCCCGGCTATACCAGGCTTGGTCACCCTATCTTCATTGACCTTCAGCTCCCGTCATTGGTCGATTCGAATGTCGTAATCCTTCTTCAAGTACCGATGGATTCTTCGAAAATCGCCCGGGGTCAACTCGCTCAAGCGCTTGTGGCCCTGTTTCCATTCCCGCCCGAGCAGGATGCCCATCGTTTCCCCGGCCAACGCGGTGGTGGGAATGATGCGGGCACTTCCGTAAGCTTTGATCTCCGCGCCGATATTCTTGCCAGCCACCAGCACGTTGTCGTACGATTTCAGCTCAAAGGAACGAAGCGGGATTCCATATCGGTCCGGCTTGCCGTAGCCAATGCCTTTCTTCACGACGCGGGTGGCTTGCAAATCGACGGTATAACCCCCAACCGTCACGTTGTCCCAGAACATCCGGCCCGACATCACATCTTTATAGTTCAACACATAGTCCGTTTCATATCGATTATAGTCGCGGATGTACAAATAATCGGGGTACCCGTTCAGCTCGGCTTTACCGAAGCCGGGGATATGCTTGCGCAAGTATTTGGCGATATAAGGGGCTTCCGCCTTCGCCCTTGCGACGGCGGAACGAACGGAGGTCGGATCGGCCGGATCCACATCGTACACCAGCAAGCTGTTGATGATCACTTCGCCGTCCTTTTGATACGTCGCGTTTAAGCCCCGGAGCATCAGATGGGAATCCCGTGGCCTGTAATTATAGGTCAGATTGCTGAAACCGGTGGCGAAATCCCAATCCACATAAGTGTTGGCGCCATATTTCTTGACGACGTTCGTTAACGGATAATCTTCTAGCACCGCTTGATGCAGTTTGTTCCAGTTCACGCTTTTAAACCGCAGCATGTAGGTAGCCGCCATATAATCCGGCTTCTTGCCGTTATACAAGCTTTCCATGCCCGGGATGCGTGGATTGCCAAGATGAATGGTCAGTGCGTTAAAATCCGTATTTTCCACAAAATACCCCGCCTGCACCTGATACAACTTGCCGTCCTTGGCCAGGTAAGTTATGGATTTCAGCGTTTTCCTTTGTTCTGTCCCTTGCCCGTCGGTATCTTCGATCTCCACCCCGTCGATGGTGATGCCGCTGCGCAGGGGGATCTCGCGAATCAGCTTGCGATAATAGCTTTCAAAGGCGGGCAACTTGCGAATGTTCCCGGCCTTATAGCCATCGTACAGGGGCTTCAACTCGCCTTGGACCAGGCTGCGCTTGCGGTTGTCGTTGGGCTCGTCCAAGACCAGCATCTGCCCTTGGATCAGCTCCCCGCCCGGCTTCTCGCGCGGATCAAGAATCAGCACGCTCAAACCCGCAGCATGCGCTTCCCTCGCCAATAACACCCCTTCGATTTCGCTGCCGATCACGACGACATCGTATCCATTACAGCCCGGTCCACAGGGGGCGGAAGGTGGGGTCTCGCTCGCCGCCGATGCTGGCGCAGGAACACGAACCGTTTCAAGCAACAGCAAAGTACATAAGAACATGGATAGAAGCCGCAAAGCTAATGTCTTTTTTCTCTCCAAATCAGTTGGCATAAGTTCTGGATAACTCTCCTCGTCATGGAGTATAATGACATTTTCTCTCCAGTAAAGGTTTGGTATCCAGTATATATATGGTATATTATGGGGTTTCCTATTGATTGCGGTCGTGCAGCAAACGGGACAAGCTCAACAGCTTGGATGGATCTAGCGGAGCCAGCCCGTTCCCCTCTTGCCTCACGGCGGAGCCGAAATGCACCTCGGTAACGCCTGTATCAGCGACGAACGGAGAGACGGTCTCCAGAGTCAAACCGTAGCCGGCTAAAATGCGCAGCGAGCTGCCATTAGCGATCGCCATCAGCTCCCGGATTGCGGGAACCGCCTGCGGGGCCGGCCGCGTTCCGCCCGAGGTCAGTACCCGATTTACCTGCGGGTATTGCATCAGCGTACGCAATCCGGAGGGCAGGTCCGCCAATTCGTCAAACGCTCGGTGGAACGTTACGTTGAGCCCGACTGCCAGCACTAAGATCCGTTCTAACGCAGCCTCATCGATCTTGCGCTCGGCAGTTAGCGCCCCAAACACGATGCCCGCCGCCCCTGCATCGGCAATGGCCCGGACTTCCTCCTCCATAGTAAGCACGTCGGCTTCCCCGTACACAAAAGACCGGCTATGCGGACGTACCATCACGTGGACAGGAATGTCCACGGCCTTTACCACTTGTCGGACCATACCAATGCCAGGGGTGAGTCCGCCTTCCGTTATCGCCGTAATCAGCTCCAGCCGGTCCGCCCCGTTTGCCTCCGCGACGATGGCGTCCTCCACACAGGTTGCTATGACCTCCAGAAACATCAGGAAACCTCCTTGTTATCAGTGATCCGATTATACGTCATATGTTAGCATAAACGAAACCGAAACCGCCCCATGGACGTATATAATTTCCATAAATCCTCGGCTTGATAAATCAGTCATTCATTACGAATACATGGTGAAGGAAGGGTGGAGTGATGTCCTTTTTCAAGAAGATGCTAGCCAGCGTGGGGATCGGTTCGGCGCAGGTCAATACGGAACTGGATGCGATCGAAGTCCGGCTGGGCGGCGAAATCAGTGGTACCCTATATGTGGAAGGTGGGCAGACCGACCAAACCATCGGCAACATTTATGTAAAGCTGAAAACCAACTACTTACGCGAGTCAAACGACCGCAAAATTAGAGCAACGGGCACGATCGCCAAATCCCTCGTCATCGAAGGTTTCCAGCTGCGGGCCGGCGAGCGCAGGCAGTTTCCGTTCCGATTCCGGCTTCCGGATCAAATGCCCGTGACGCTGCACAACGTTCCCATTTGGGTGGAAAGCGGGCTGGACATCGATCTGGCCGTGGATCCCAAGGACGAGGACCTGATCCATGTTTTGCCGGATGCGAAAATGCAAACCGTGTTGGACGCCGTCGATTTGCTTGGTTTTCGCTTGCGCGAGGTGACAAACGACTATGCGCCGAGGCTTGGCGGTGCCCTGCCTTTCGTGCAGGAATTCGAATATGTTCCGGGTACGAAGTTCCGCGGGTATCTCGACGAGCTGGAGATCCTGTTCTTCCCGCGGGGGGAGTCATTGGAGCTGGTGCTCCAGGTCGATCGCCGTGCCCGAGGCTTAAGCGGCTTATTCGCCGAGGCGATGGAGCTGGATGAACGATTCGTGCGGGTCCCTCTATCGAAGGAGGAGCTCCAACGCGGACCTCAGGCGGTGGCTGCCTTGCTGGAGAACGTGATCGCAAGCCATCTATAGGGAAGCGGCAGTTGTGTGGCAACGCCACCTCTGGATGCCGATCCCGCCCCCTCCGGCTACTCGAAAAGAAGAGGACTTGGAGCAATGCTCCAAGTCCTTTTCTTTCAAAATTTCCGCCTTTTCGTTCGCTCAGCTCGGCCGCTTCAATTGCTTGCTGCGCAGCTGTCCGCAGGCCGCATCGATATCTGCACCATGCTCCAATCGAACGCTGACGCTGAGACCGCGTTTTTTCAGCACATCGTAAAAGGCCAGCACAGAATCCTGCTCGCTCCGTTGATACTGACTGTGCTCATCCACCGGGTTATAAGGGATCAGATTGACGTTCACAAACCGATCGCCCAGCAGATCGGCTAGTTCCTGGGCATGCTCGGTCCCGTCGTTAACGCCCTTCAGCAAAATATACTCCATCGTGAGCCGCCGGTTCGTTTGCTCCAAGTAATAGTCGATCGCCGCCATCAGCTTCTCGAGCGGAATCGCCTTATTGATCTTCATGATCCGCGTGCGCAGCTCATTATTTGGCGCATGCAGGGACACGGCCAAATTCACCTGCAGGTCGGAATCGGCAAATTCGATGATTTTGTCCGCCAGTCCGCTAGTCGACACGGTAATGTGGCGCGGGCCAATCGCAAGCCCTTTAGGGTCCTGGATAACCCTCAGGAAATCGGCCATATTGTCGTAATTATCGAAAGGCTCCCCGATCCCCATCACAACGATGTGAGTTACCCGTTCACCATTTCCCAGTCGATCCAGGTGCAATTGCACCTTCATCACCTGTTCCACAATTTCCGCGCTCGTCAGGTCCCGACTCTTCTTCATCAGTCCGCTGGCACAGAAGCTACAGCCGATATTGCAGCCGACCTGCGTAGTCACGCATACCGACTGGCCAAATTTGTGGCGCATAAGCACCGTTTCAATCAGATTGCCATCCTGCAGGCGGAACAGAAACTTGATCGTCCCGTCGACCGACTCCTGGCGGATATGCTCCTCCAAGGTTTCGATGGCAAATTCCCCTTCAAGCAGGGAGAGGCATTCTGGATGAACACCCTCCATCTTTTCGTAATCGGTAACCCGTTTGCGGTACAAGCCGTCCCAGACCCTCTCAGCCCGGCCTCGTTTATGTCCACGATCCAGCAGCCAAGCGGCCAGCTGATCCTTCGTCAAACCATAAATGGATTGTTTATTCATGCGTATCCTCTTTCTAAAGAAACTCAAGTCATTTTCTAATTATACCTAATCCGTCATCCCGAATGCCACAGGTAAAAAAACGAATGCGCTGCGTCTTCGCCCCCACCCGTTTTACACAGATTGCCCTCCCTTTTAAACGAACGTTAACATTAGTGCCCTAAAGTGAAGATACGTTAAACTTTGACGAGTGCGAGAAAGGACCCGGTCAACTCGTAAGCGGTCCGGCCTACAAACTGGACCAAGGTCGGAACCAAATCACGCCGCACGGCCGGTTTGATTCTTCCAGGCTTCCTATATACTGGAACTCGGAATGATTCGACGGAAGAACCCGTGCGTTTCTATTTCGGTGGAAAGGCGGCAGCTACCCATGAAGCAAAACATGCACATCGTCATCCTGACCGCCGGATACGGCAACGGCCATATCCAGGTGGCAAGGACGCTGAAGCAATCTCTTACCCTCTCGGGCGCTTGTACAGTCCGTGTGATCGATCTGTACCGCGAGGCCCATCCGGGAATGAATTCCGTCTCTCGGCAGCTTTATTTGTATAGCCCGTGGTTCTCCGCATATGGCCTGGACTATTACGGGTGGAGCTACTACGCGACCCGGGACCTCCAGCAGACGAGCGCCTTGGCCAAATGGGGGAATCAGCTAGGGATGAAAAAGCTGGTCAACCTGCTCCAAAAACAACGGCCCGACGCGATCATCAGCACCTTTCCTTTCGGCGGCATCACGGATCAGCTGCGAAAACACGGCATTCGGGTGCCGGTATTCACGGTTGTGACCGACTTTAGCCTGCACAACCGCTGGTTGTTCACGAGGCCAGACCGCTATTTCGTGGCGACAGCGGATTTGAAGCGGGAGATGATCGAACGCGGCGTGCCTGCGGAATCGATTGTCGTCAGCGGCATCCCGGTTCGGGAACCGTTTTATGAGCTGACGCGCTCAATGAGTCCGCAACCACTTCGATCCGCAGGTGGATCTCGATCCGTCCTGGTTATGATGGGCGCACATATTCCCTTACCGGACATCCAGCTCATCACCGCGAAGCTTCTGGCACTGCCGGATGTTCAAGTGGACATCGTCTGCGGCGGCAACGATAAGCTGCGGCGTCGCTTGGAGCGGCGGTTTGCCGGTCACGAACGGCTGCGTTTGTTTGGTTACGTCGAAGCGATTCATGACCGTATGCGACAAGCTTCCTGCATCGTGACGAAGGCCGGGGGCATCACATTGTCGGAGGCGATCCAAATCCGTACCCCCATCGTGGTCTACAAACCGTTCTCCGGCCAGGAGCGGGAGAACGCGAAATACCTCGAGCGTAAAGGCGCGGCAGTAGTAGCCTCTTCGCCGCGGGCTTTGACGGAGCAAGTGCATGAGCTTCTCGATTCTGAAGTCCGCCGCGCCCGGATGCTCCAGCAGTATGACGAACTTGCTGCAGGATGCGCCACCGAGACGATCGTCCGGGATGTGCTGCGCCTGGCGGGCCGTCTGCCGGCGTTGGCGGACGGACATTAAATCTATCCCTGCCGCACAGCCGCCGGCACACGAATATGAAGCAAGGAGCTACGCCCATATGAAACGTACTGCTCGTTGGATATCAGGAAATCATTTGACACCTGCATTTCTGCACTGCGCTGCCATTTTGTTTATGACGGAAATCGCCCGCAGCGCCTTTCTCATCTCGTTTTTACCCGCTTATGCCAAGGAACGCCACATTACCTTAGCGGCAGTTGGCGTAGCCATCTCGGTCCACTATTTAGCCGACACGCTGATTAAAGTGCTCGCGGGTTACGTGCTGGACCGGTTCCCGGCTCGGCTGATCCTGAATATCTTTCTGTTGCTGGGACTGCTAGGCCTGTTTGTCTCCTATGGGGTCAGCGCCCCGTGGGCCATCGTGCTTGGGGCCGGTCTGATCGGGATCGGGGTGTCGCCCGTTTGGCTGCTCTGCCTATCCGAAATTCGGGAGGACAGTCGCGGCTCACAGATGGGATCCATCTACACCATTTGGCTTGTTTCGCTGGGTCTCGGCCCGGTCGCCGTCAACTTTCTGATGGATCGCAGTTATACCTTATCTTTCTGGCTGTTGGCCGGATGCTGGACGGCCGGGTGGCTGCTAGCTGCCTTGAAACGGATGGATTTCTCATCCCGCCGATTGCTGGGAGACACGGTTCCGTTTAAGCAGCAAATGCGGCAAATCGGGAGTAAGCTGACTCAGATGAAGCCGCTCGTGCCCGGCATGATCGTGCAGACATTAGCAGCCGGCCTGCTGGTGCCCGTCCTACCGAGTTTTGCTTCTGAATATTTGGCGCTGGATTATTCGGGATATTCCATCGTGTTGATGGCCGGAGGCTGTATGACCGTATTATTGCTCATCCCGATGGGCCGGCTCGCCGACAAATGGGGTCACAAGTGGCTGTTGATCGCCGGATTCGGCGTCTTGGCCGCCTGCCTCGGACTATTGATCTACTCCCGGCAGATGTTCAGCACGATGCTGCTTGCTGTCTGTCTTGGCGCGGCATATGCTGCCGTACTGCCGGCATGGAACGCGATTCTGTCCCATTTTGTTCCCGATGAGCAGAAAGCAACCGGCTGGGGAGTCCTCTCCGGCATCGAGGGCATCGGAGTCATCCTGGGCCCGATTCTGGGCGGCTGGATGGCGGAGAGCTTCGACGTAACGGTTACCGTCGGGATTAGCGCCATGCTGTTGTTTGGCATCATGATATTTTACTGGATCCGCCCGGTACGCCAGCATCCGCCCGCGCAGCAGCGGCAACATGGCTAGCAAAGACGCTCGTTGGTTCGGTCTCCGTGGTAAACGTTACCCTGGTTGAAGGACGAGGGGCCGATAGATGCCCATCATTTTTTAGGGAAGTGGAGGAGTTGGAATGAGACATCGCTATTATCTTCGGCTGCGCGAATACGACAACCGGCTGTTTCTGTGGTGCAATCATTCGCTGAGTCATCCGTGGCTGGATCGGATTCTGAAGGGTGTGACCCATCTAGGGAGCGCCGCATTTACGATCGCGTTAACCATCTCCGTGGTCGTCTTCGCTACCGGTTCCTGGCAACGGGCGGGTTGGCATAGCCTGATCGCCTTGACTCTCAGTCATCTGCTGGCAGTCCTGATCAAGAAGCGGTTCCAGCGCACCCGCCCCTACGAAGCACTGCAGAACGCGAGGATCTCCATCCATCCGCTCAAGGACTACTCGTTCCCGTCCGGACATACGACAGCAGCGTTCTCCACATTGATCCCGTTCCTATTCGCGGCCCCCGGTCTGGTGCAAGTGCTACTCCCGCTCGCTTTCATCGTAGGCCTGTCACGAATTTATCTCGGAGTCCATTATCCCTCCGACGTTCTGGCCGGCGGCCTGGTTGGAGCCGTAACAGCTCTCCTCGTTGTCTTGAGCGCAGGTCTGGCCTAGCTAAAAGGTACGGAAGGCTTAGCCAGTAAAGTAGGACGTGCATGGCCGGGGAGCCTGTAACGATTCGCCGCTTGGTGCGAATCCGTCCTCTGTCCGAGGATCTCTCAGAGAAATGTTGTATTTCCTGCAGCAT
This sequence comes from Paenibacillus sp. FSL R7-0216, assembly GCF_037969915.1. Classification (NCBI taxonomy): domain Bacteria; kingdom Bacillati; phylum Bacillota; class Bacilli; order Caryophanales; family Paenibacillaceae; genus Paenibacillus; species Paenibacillus sp. FSL R7-0216. The sequence goes on from NZ_CP150222.1 coordinate 4,866,564, forward strand.
TTACGAACCGATCTCGGTCTAAGCCTCAAAATGTTGTAGAAATGGCAACATTCTCTCCATCCATCGTTCATACCGCCCTAGAATGTTGCACCTTTCTACCGTAAACTTGGGGGAGAACGGCACACTGCCGGATATTCTGATGTAAGCGCTTCACATTCTATAGAGAAAGCTGGGATATCGATGCAAGCCCAAACGATAATCAAGCAAGTCATCCAAGGAGTTTGGATGAGCTGGGAGCGAGTGTTCGATCTGTTCAGCCGAATGCGCTCCAACTACGCCGGAGAGTTCGGCATCTGCAAAATGTTCGTCACCAAATATCGCGGAAAAAGCATGCAATGCGAGGATGGCACATGGATTCAAGACGGCGATTGGATTGGAGAGCTCCATTTGGACAATCGCCAAATCCTCGCCATGCTGCAATCGAACGAGGCGAACCGCGTCGCCCTGATGACTGCCCGCCTCGCCAGAAGCGCGATGCGCCAAATATGCGCCGAAATGCAAAGAAACCCGCAGCTCAGTCAAGTAAAGGCGCTGCAGGGGATTACCTTATTGCATCGGGGCATCACGCACGGACTAGGCTTCGAGACACATCGCGTCGAACAGGGTGCCTTCCGTACGTTGACGACCTCCTACCTCCGATTACTTCTCACCGTCTTCCATCCAAGCAGCCGCAAACGGATCGATGGCCATACGGACAAGCTGATTCCGCTGAAGCTGGTCATGACCCGCGCGACGCTGATCCGGCAATTTGGGGCGGAGAAGGCGCTCGTATAGGCGCCCTATTCGCTGCCGGGTGATTCCTCCGCAAACTTTTCGTTGATCTCGTTGTATGCGCGCAGCAGTGTGTGCCGACCCGGGCGTACCCGATGCGCCTCCCGCAAGCTGCGTTCCAGCAGACCCGGTTCTACACCAAGCTGCTCCATGGTATTGGGGCCGCCAACGGCAGCCAACAATTCGCCAAGCTGGTGCGGATCCGGGATCAGTTGGATCTCCTGGCAGATCTGCTCCCAGCAGGCGGTGACTTGCGGCGGAACCGCCGCAGCAGGATGTATCCCCTGCGCCCCAAAGCCCTCATTAACAAGCCGGTGGTAGAGGCCCGCGATCTCCATACTGGCCACTCCTACTTTCGCTCCGTGCAGCAGTTGGCGGCGACCTAAACGCAGATACTCCATCTCCCAATAATGCGATAAATGATGCTCCGCGCCGGAAGCCGGATGAGACTGCCCGAACAGCAGCATCGCCAGACCGGATTCGATCAACGAGCTCATCAAGAGGCAAATCCCTTCCTCACTTCGCTCTGCGATGGCATCTACCGAGGCGACGCATTTATCCAATGCCTTTCGGGTAATCTCCGCTGCCAGCTCCAGATAAGGTTCATCAGCCGTCCACGAGCCAAACCTCCAATCAAACAAGGAGGTGTATTTGCCCAACATGTCGCCGAACCCCGCCGCCACCAGCTCCGGCGGAGCTTGCACAAGGACATCGAGATCGGCGAAAATCGCCTTCGGACCGATGGCCGGGATCGTTTTCTTCTCCCCCCGCAGAAGGATCGGAGCCCCCTTAGAGTTAAACCCGTCGACAGAGGGTGCCGTCGGAACGGATACGAATGGAATACCCGTGGTGTAAGCGGCGTACCGGCAGATGTCATGCAGCGTGCCTCCCCCGCAGGCTACGATGACATTCGCCTCCCACCGCTGAACATCCAAGATCAGTTCGATCAGCGAGGCTTCATCGGCGATGACGTCACCTTCCGCATCAGGCTGGATCATCGTGGTATAAACGTCCACTTCCCCAGATCCGCGTTCCTTCTCCGTTTCCAAAAGCATTACCAATTGCTTTCCAACCGCTTCATACGTATTTTGATCCACCGCAACAATCACATTGCGGTAGTTTTTTTTCGTGACATAGTCGGCTGCCAGCTGAAGCGCCCCCGTCTCAACCCGGATTTCGTCCAGGTCGATTGCCTGACGGTAAGGCTCTCCCAGTCCAGCCGCGAGTTCCCTGATGCGATGCAAAATATCGGTCATAAGTGGCTTCCCTTCTCTTCCCTTAATTCATTTTCGAACGTTCAATCCCTAACACGGAACTCACATCGCGGATCGAATTCCAGATATACTCCGGCTGAATCGGACTTAATCTCACAGCCCCAAGATCGGTTGAACCCGTAAGGACCAAGGCAGTCCTCATTCCGGCCGCATGCCCAAGCCGGATATCCGACTCCAGACTATCGCCGATCACCAGGCAGCGTTCTGGCGGCAACCCCAACGTTTCAAGCGCGGCTTCCGCCATTAAAGAAGAGGGTTTGCCAACCACAATTTCCACATCTTGAGCCGTCGCATGCACGATCGCACCAATCATCCCGGCCACGTCAATACAGTCGCCCCCCTCTCCGGGAAACATCCGGTCGCTATTGGTAGCGATGATCCGCGCCCCGTGCCGCACCGCACGAAATGACAGATTCAAGTCCTGATACGTTAGCCGTTCATGCAACGTAATCAGCAGCCAGCCTGCGTCTTCGGGCCGTTCGGCCAGAGGTACGCCCGCGATGCGCAGCTCGTCAATCAATCCCTGCTCACCCAGCACCCAAACCTGGCGTCCCTCGCCATGGGCCTGCAAATATCGTGCAGCAATTGTGGACGCGAGGAGGATTTCCTCCTCGCTCACGTCCAGCCCCATGCTGCTCAGCTTCTCCCGGCACATTTTCCGGGATATATTCCCGCGGTTACTGAGAAATACAACCTTCGTTCCCGCGGTCTTCAACCTGCTAATCGTCTCAACGGCACCTTCGATGGCCTCGTTCCCTCGGTACACTGTACCGTCCAAGTCAATAACGAGTCCCTCGATCATCTCTACCATCGGGACCTGTCTCCTATCTCTGACGTCAGTATCTGCATGCCCCGGCGGAGATGCAACGCGGGTAGCGGATTATTGCAGGTCATGCCGGTAACGCCACATTCAACGCTGTACCGCACCTGTTCCGGTTCGTCCGGACAGTAACTCCAAACGAGTAAACCAAGCTCACGGAACTCCTGAACGCGCTCCGGTGTGAGGAGTTTCATTTCCAACCCTAACGCCCACATCTTGGAGTAAGTTCCGCCCTCCCCATACACGAACCCCGACATCAATTCCGCAGGAAATCCTTGCGTCTTCAGACCGTACGAATCGTAAATATACGTTAATACCTCAGCGTCAAAACAGGTGAACACCGCGCGCGGCAGGAAGCCCGTTTCATCCAACAAAGCGATCGTCAGGTCCGCTGCTTGTTTCGCGTTTGCCGCTGGCTTGATCTCGACATTAAGCAGTACATCGGGATAATCCGCCAGCAGCGCGATCAGCTCCGCGAGCGTCGGAATTTGCAGCCCGGCAAACTCTCGGCCAAACCAGCCTCCGGCATCCAGCCGCTTTAACTCCTCACAAGTATAATCGCCGACCGCACCGGACCCGTTTGTCGTCCGGTCAACTGTAGCATCATGAATCACCATGATCTCCCCGTCCTTGGACAGGCGAAGATCGAATTCCATCATATCGACGCCCAAATCCAAGGCCTCGCGGAAGGCCAGCAGCGTGTTTTCCGGGTAAGCGGATTTATATCCACGGTGTCCCGCGATCATCACTGACGCATCCTGGTTTAAACGCTCGATCATTGTCGCTTCTCCCTCCCTTACTCCGCCAAAATCCGTTCTGTCTCTTTGTTGAACGCATCCAGTGCAGCCTGGATGTCCTGACTGTCATACATGATTGCTTCGATAGTCGAAAAGAACTCGTGCATCACTTCAGGCCATGCAACATCATTGTTGGTATCGATGGCATATTGCAACTGGTCGTACGCCACTTTCCGGTTGGGGTCCTTTGCCCACAAATCCTGAATTTCCGGCGATTCCACCATTTTCTTCGTGAAGGGGAGGTAACCCGATTGCAAAATAAACTGCAGCCCGCCCTGCGGATCGGTTTCCATCCAGCGGATAAATTCCCAAGCGGCCTCTTTGTTCGAAGAACCGGCCATCAAAGCAACGTTTGCGCCTCCGGTAGGATTCGCGTAAACATCGTTTTTCGGCAGGAACGCCGTAACATAATCAAAGTCCACGGAGCTGCTCAACCCCCCGATCGAACCCGTGGATTGAAACATCATGCCGATCTTGCCTTCCACGAACATGCTGTTGACGATGTTCCCGGAATCCTGCGCCGGCGGATAATACAACGCTCCCGTGCCTTGCAGATCCTTCAGGTAGCTAAATACTTCCTTGCCGATACCGTTATCGATGAACCCGGTCGAGGTATTTTCGTCGTTAAAGAACTTCCCCCCGGACTGAGAAATCATGGCGATCGGATACCAGGTATCGTAAGGCATCGACAACCCGTAACGCGTCACTTCTTTCCCCTCTTTAACGACCAGCGCGTTGGCCACGGTTTTTAACTCTTCCCAGGTCGCTGGAACCGCCAACCCGAGTTCATCCAGCATGGATTTGTTGATGTGCAAAATGGGGGTCGAGCGGTTCAAAGGCAGCGAAACCAGCTTGTCGTTGAAATAGGAATGGCCCATTAGTCCTGAGGTAAAGTCGTCCGCACTCAGCCCCGACTTCTCCATAAATGGCGTCAGATCCTCCAACACGTCCGAGTCAGCGAACATGAGCACATAGGCGCGTTCCAGCATGCTCACATCCGGCGCGGTGTTGGAAGCGACCGCTTGCTGCAGCTTGGTTACGGTCTCGTCATAGCCGCCTTGATAAGTCCCTACGACTTCAATATCGTTATGAGATTCGTTGAAACGCTGGATCAACGCATCCATGTACTCCCCGTTTTTACCCCCCAGCGAATGCCAGAATTGTACGGTCGTTTTACCGCCGGCGTTTGCGGCTGCCGTTTCCGTTCCCGTCGTCGCCGGATCCGCGGCAGTTCCGCTCTGCGAGTTTCCTGAATTAGCGGTGGAGTTCCCTCCTCCGCAGCCGGCTAAGATCCCCAATAACAGCGTTAAGATCACAATGAATTTCCCTTTACTTTTCATCTTTTCGTTTCCCTCCAATGAATGAATTGTTGTTGTATTTGAAAGGGACTGCGACCGATTGGCCTATTTAATCCCTGAGTATACGAATGCTTTAACGATGTGACGTGAACAGAATGCGTAAACGAGCAGAATAGGAACAACCAGCACAACGTTACCGGCCATGATAATATGCCAGTTGCTGATTCCCTCCGTCTCCCGCAGCATGGCGATTCCTAGCGTTAGCGGCCGGATCGCCTCAGAGTTCGTCATGACGAGCGGCCAGAAATACTCGTTCCAATGACTGACGAAGCTGAACAAGGCAATGGTCGCCAGCGCTGGCCCCGCCATAGGAAGCATGATTCTCCAAATCACTTTGATTTCCCCGGCATTATCCAATCTAGCCGCTTCAATAATCTCTTCCGGAATCTGCATGAAATATTGGCGTAGTAAGAAAATCCCGAACGCATTGGACATAAACGGGATGATCTGCGGCCATAACGTATGGATCAGCCCAAAGTCGGCCATCAACAGATATACCGGGATAAAGGTGATTTGTCCTGGTATCATGAACGCGAGGAGGACGAAACCAAACAGAACGCTTTTCCCTCGAAAACGGTATTTAGCAAAGGCATACGCGGCTGGAATCATCACCGCAAACTGCAGCACGATGATGGACACCGTAATAACGACCGAGTTTCTCGCATACATCAAGAACGGCCCCGCGCTCATTGCTTCTACAAAGTTGTTCCACTGTGGGATTGCTGGAATCCAGGTCGGCGGAAAGGCCAGCGTCTCCCGAAACGTCTGCAGCGAGGTAGAGATCATCCATAGGAATGGAAAAATAAATACCATGACGACCGCTGCTTTCAGCAATACGCCCAACACTGAGGCCAGGCTTCTCCAATCAAATATTTTCACAAGCGGGCTCCCTTTCCTCATTGATAATGAACCTTCTTAGCCAGCAGTCTGAAATAGATCAGAGTCAGCACGCCGATGATCGCCATCAGAACGGTCCCGGTCGCTGCCGAATAACCGATGTTGGTCGTCCGGAATCCGTAGATATAATAAACCAGCGTATTGGTCGCATTGTTGGGGCCGCCTCCGGTCATGATTTTGACCGTATCAAACACTTTGAAGGACCCAATCGTCATAATGACCAGGATGAAAAATAACTGCGGCGAAATCATAGGCAGCGTAATCTTGGTAAACACCTTGAACCTGCTCGCGTTATCGAGCGCAGCCGCTTCGTATATGCTGGGTGGTACGCTCTGCAGCGCTGCTACAATAATGAGCGTGTAGTAGCCGATATTTTGCCATACCGAAACGATAATGACGGATAAGAGCGCCGTCTTGGAGCTTTGCAGCCAATCGGAAGCGGGCAGTCCAAAGGATTCCAACATAAAATTGAGCAGCCCCTGTTCAGGGTCCATCAACCACAGCCAAACCAGCGATATGGAGACGATAGAAACGATATGCGGCGTGAAAATCCCGGCCTGCACCAGGGAGTTAATGCGGCTTTTTTTGTTCAGCCAAACCGCGATGATCAGGGATAGCCCAACCGTTAGCGTGACGACGCCGGCGGTGTAAATGGCGGTATTCCCTAATGCTTTGTAAAAATCGCCCCGCGTTAAAATTTGCTGAAAGTTATCCCAGCCGATAAACTTGCTTTTGGCTTTGTTCATCAGGTTATATTTGTAGAAACTCAGATAGACGAGATACAGGACAGGGTAAATGACAAACAAACCGATGCCCGCCATTGCAGGCGCTATCAACACATAAGGCCGGAGCCGCTCCCACAATGGTCGTTTATCCATGGCTTTTCCCCTTCAGCGCCTCCAAATAACCAGCAATGCCTGGATCGTTAGCGGGGATACGCAACTCATCGGCTCCAAAGAAATGCAGCTTGGAGGCCTCAACGCCAAGTACGACCTCTTGATCGACGTGATACGCGTCTTCCGGGGATTTCACCATAAAGGACAAGTCTCTCGATCTAACTTGGTAGATCGTTTCGGCTCCTAGCATCTCGCGGGTGACGATGGTCCCTTGAAGGGAATAGTGCGGCGTTAGCCCCGAATGTTCCCGTGCAGCCGTTGCTGCCGACAAACCGGCGTTCTCGGGCCGGAATCCGAATTTCACGCCGTCCACACCAAGATCGCCGATGTTCATGGACGGAACGCCGATAAACTGCGCCGTAAACAAATTGCTCGGCTGATGGTAGATCTCATGCGGCGGTGCCTCCTGCTGGATTTCCCCCTGATTCATCAGCACGATCGTATCGGCCATCGACATGGCTTCCACTTGGTCGTGCGTTACGTACACGAAGGTCGTGCCCAGCTTCTTATGTAGTTCGATCAGTTCAATGCGCATTTGCACCCGTAGCTTGGCATCGAGATTGGACAGCGGTTCGTCCATGAGAAAAACGGACGGCTTCTTGACCATCGCCCGGGCCAAGGCGACGCGCTGTCGCTGTCCGCCGGACAGAGCGGATGGCTTTCGGTCTAAATAGTCTAGCAGACCAACGGTTTCGCTAATGCTCTCCACAAGCTGTACCCGTTCCGCCTTGGGAATCTTGTTGTTTCTCAGACCAAACTCAATATTTTCCCGCACCGACATCGTGGGATAAATCGCATAGTTTTGAAATACCATCGCCACGCCGCGCTGGCCTGGTGGTATGCGAGAAACGTCCTTGCCGTCGATCAGCACCTGTCCGGAGGTTTGCGGGCCCAGCCCTGCGATCATGCGCAGCAGCGTGGTTTTGCCGCAGCCGGACGGGCCAACGAGCACGGTAAACGCTCCATCCTCAATCGTCAAATTGAGATTCTGGATGACTGCATTTTTCTCAAAAGCTTTGCTTACGTTCACAAATTGTATGGATGCCAAGTGTCATCCCCCTTATCCAAATTGTTGATGTGTATAGAAGTGAGCAGATAATGCGCAAATTTCGCTTCTTTTTGCTCACTTGAGCTTATCTCGATTGTAAGGATCATTCGTTTGGGGAGTATAAGACCAAATTCAAGGGGATGTAAATATGATCTAGATGGCTTTGGCGGATTCGTAGAATGAAGAAATAAGCCCTCACTTAATAGGAAGGAAGATGACTGCCGGTAACGGAATGCCTTGTGAGAACTCCAGTAAATTCCCTGAATCGTCGAAAAATATAGCCGTACTTTCCCCGGAATCCCTCTTGTTTGTTAACACGCAGAAAATATTTATTCGTTAGAATCAAGGGGAGTATCCCTATGAAAATCAAATCAGTTATTTGAAGAATTGCGCATTTTTGCGCATTTGATCTTGAGGAAGGAAGATGGAGCTTGCTGGCTGCGGATAGAAAACGACGCATTGTGGAGTATGTCAGACAGTACCGGACCGCTACGGTGGCGATGCTGGCTGCGGAATTTAACGTGCATAGCGCGACCATTCGCAGGGATTTGGCGGAGATCGAGCAGGAGGGCGCGCTGAGAAGAACGCACGGGGGCGTCATTATGGAGCAATGGACGCACGACGAGCCCTCTTTTCAAGAACGAAGAAATCAACATCTGGAGGAGAAGATCCGCATCGGCCGTCATGCGGCATCATTGGTGGAAGACGGAGAGAACATTATCATTGATTCCGGGACAACCACGCTGCACATCGCGACCCATCTCGTCAATCGCTCTAATGTCACGGTCATCACGAACGATATGAACGTAGCTGTCGAGCTGCGCGATGCGCCGGGGGTTAAGGTCATTCTCACGGGAGGAGAGTTGTATCCGTCAAGCTACATGCTCAACGGGATGTTCACGGATCATGTACTACAGTCCTTACATGTGGAGAAGGCGTTTATCGGAACGCCGGCGTTGCATCCCCAGCACGGTCTGATGCATCCTGAGGCGCTGCTGGTACCTGCCAAGCAGGGAATGATCAAGGCGGCCGGTGAAATTGTCGTCGTCTGCGACCATACGAAGATCGGTAAGCTCTCCCTGCATACCGTCGCCCCTAATAGTTCCATTCATACCCTGATTACGGGGAATGAGGCTACGGATTTCGACGTCAAGCCGTTTCAGGAGCGAGGGATCACCGTTCTCCAAGTGTAAACCGGGTATGCGTTAGGAAACCTGAGGAGCCGCCAAGAGACACCAAAACCGGGCTCCAAAGAGGAGACCCGGTTTCGCTCAAGCTATATTCGGCAGTCCGCGCAGCGGCAAATCGGCAAGCGAGACCGGCCTGTCTATCCCTTCACTCGAAACTTGCCCAACACCTGCTGGAGCTCGTCCGAAACCGCTGAAAGCGAGGCGCATGCGGCGTTGATGTCTGCGATGGCCGCCAGTTGAGTCGCCGAAGCGCTGCTCACTTCCTGCGCGGCAGCGCCCGAGCTTTGGGCGATATCCGCGATGACGTGGACGGAAGCCGTGACTTCCTCAATCCCGGCGGACATTTGTTGGGCCGTCGCGGCGAGCTGCTCGATTTGGTCGGCGATTTGGCCGTTCGAAGCGGAGATATCCGCAAAGCTGCGATCCGTTTCCTGCGTTAACGCAAGGCCCGACTCGACCTCTCCGATCACAAGGTCCATCGCTTCCAGCGACTGTTTGATGTCCGTATCGATCTGCGACATGACCTCGACAATTCGTTCCGATGAAGCCTCCGACTGCTCAGCCAGCTTGCGGACCTCGGAGGCGACGACAGCGAAGCCGCGCCCTTCCTCGCCGGCACGAGCCGCCTCGATCGACGCATTGAGCGCGAGCAGATTCGTCTGTTGGGAAATCCCGCGGATAGCCTCTACCATCAAAGCGATTTCCTGCGATTTGTCGTTCAGCAGACGGACCAGCGAACTGCTGGCCTGAACAGAACGGTCGATCGATTCCATCTGTGCGACCGTCCTGCGAACTTGCTCGCCGCCGTCGACGGCCTGCTGTCTGGACTGCCCCGCCAGCTCGGCGGCTTCGGAGGCATGCTCGGCGATATGCTGGACGCCGATCGCAATCTCCTCCATAGCGCGGGCATTCTCCGCCGTGCTCATCGTCTGGCTCTCCGCCCCTGCGGCAACCTGCTCGATCGAGGCCGCGATCCGAGCCGAGCCATCGTTGGTTTGCTCCGCGATCGTCAGCAGCCTCCGGGCAGCTTCAGTCACTTTGTCCGAGGCGAGCAGCCCTTGCTGCACCAGCTGCTGCAGATTTGCGCCCATCTGGTTGTACCCGGCGCTCAGCAACCCGATTTCGTCCTGCGAATCATCGCGGATAGTCGCCGTAAAATCACCGGCACCGGCTTGTTCCATCGCTTTGGCCAACCGGCTAAGCCGTTTTTTCATGCCACGCATATATCCCAAGATCAACGCGATAGAGATGACGAGCGCCCCCGCAAAAACAACGGCAAAACGCTGAATAAATGTTCCGCGGATGGTATTCATTAAGTGCTGCGACGCCCCCACGTACAAGATGCCGATAACCTCGCCGCTCTCCGATTGGATCGGCTGATACGCAGCCTGATACGTTTGGCCGACCACCACCGCTTCCCCGTAGTAGCTGCTGCCACCCTTGAGGACGACATCGGCCACTTTATCGGACACCTTCGTACCTACGGCCCGTTCTCCATCCACCATCACGTTGGTCGACACGCGCGTATCCCCTTGGAAAATCGTCACCGTGTCCTCCGTTAATCCCCCGATTTCATCCACGATTTCGAAATTCCCGCTAATCACGGTTTCGCCTTTGTAGAACTGGTCTCCCTCAATGCGCCAAGCACCGGGGTACTTGCTGTCCAGATAGCGGTTTACCAGCTCCAAATCGCTTCGCGCTTTGGCCGTAGCGAACGTCCTAATGCCGCTCTCCATTTGCTTAACCGCTACAAAGCCGATTGTTCCTGACACGACCACTAAAATGCCGACCACAATCAGATTGATTTTTGTCCCGATGCTTCGAATACGCATAGTTTTCGCCTCCTTACAACTTTCACTAAATCATAAGGGGTCCCGTAAGTTTTGTGTAGAAAAGGAAAGCCCAGCACCCCCAGTATTTAGGGGCCTGGGCCATATTTATTTTCCGCTAACTAATCGATGTATCCGGCGAGTCCATGCTCCGTCAAATAATCCATTTCCAAATCGAGGATGGTTTCCACCGTCAATTCGTCGAGCTTCACGTCGCTCCGGCTCAGGACATAATCCACCAATTCATCCCCGTCGATCTCTACCTCGCCATCGGCATTTTGCTGGGCTTGATTGATGAAATCCGCTTCATGCTTCAGCACCAAGCGAATGCTGTCCAGACTCGATTTCGACCGGTCGGCGATAAACTGGACAAGCTCCTGTTCATTGATTTGATCGCTCACAATCGTTCACTCCTGCCATATTGGGTTCAATTTGTTTCCTAGTCTGTCTCGTAGATGTAAATTTTAGTACGGTACATATCTCGGCAGGTGACGACCTCCGTCGGCTGCCAACCCGGTAGGGCAAAACACACACTGATCACCCGCGCCCCCGGGGTTAACCGCGCTCGAAGCAAGGGATCCAGCCGCCGCATCGCTTCAGGGTACAGGTAACAGATGACCGTACCCGCAGTTTCGTAAGGGAACTTGTATAAGTCTCCTCGCAAAAATTGCACCTGAGAATAAGCCCCCATCCGCAAGGCCAATCGGGAAAACAACCAGGGAACCATCGAGTTCTCGATCCCGACGATTCGTAGACGGGGATCAGCCCCGGCGATGGCCAGAGCCAAGGTTCCCCAACCTGCTCCCGCTTCGACGATGGGGCAGACAGGAACGAGCGGAGCCGCCCTATTAGGGGCGGCAGTACGTTCCAACCGCATAAGCTCCTGAACGACCGTCCGCCGGACGGCGGCAGATGCAGGCATCGGCGAAATCCCGTTTCTCCAGCTCCAATAGACGATCATCACGGCCGCAACTAGCAGGAAGATCAGTAAGACGGCGGTCAGGATCGGGGTAGCGAAAGCGGGCATGGGGACATCTCCTCGTGGTGATCTGGATCTTCTTATTGTAACAGACCCTGTCGCTACGCTCCATGAGGGTTGCCAGGAGTGATATGGATCGATTAATAATGTCCGATAGGTGCCTGACCCGAACGACATTCCCAAACGGTTCCCCGGATGAATCTTTGCAAACCTATAGCCCGGACATACCGTTGACAATCTTCCAGTTCCCGTCGCAGGCAGCCCGAATCGTCCCGTGCCGCTCGAGGTACTCCGCCACCAGATCCGCCATATCGGCCTGGATCTCCCTAACCACCGGCTTGCCCCGGTACATGTCATAATCGCCGCCCCCGCCGGCGCGGTAATTGTTCATAACGACATCGACCTCCGTCTCGTCTTGCAGCGGCGCCCCGTTCCGGATCAACTTCACGACCCGCTGCCCTACGGGTTTGGCGACGTCCAGCTCGTATTCAATCCCTTCCCACATATCATAATTGTAATGCTGCGCCTTAGGTTCGAGATAAATCGGATTAACCGTGATTACGCCATCCTCTCCCAATACAAAATAGTTTGCTGTCTGCTCCAGCGCCTCTCGGATGTCCCGCCCGGCCAGACGCAGGACGGTCAACGTGTTCGGGTACATAAAGTTCGTCAGCACATCCCGCAGCGTAATCCTGCCGGCAAACCCCTTGGATTGTTCGCTCAGCAAAGCTGCATTGGAGACGTCCACGCCGGCCGCCTCCATCTGCACCTGATTGACGAATTCCATAAACGGATTGTCCGCCAAGCGGCAAGCGAACGGGCTTTCGATCGTCATATCCCCGTCAACAAGGCCGATTGGCTGGTCCAGCCACGCTTGCGTGGCCGATTCCATTGGCCGCACCAGCTCCAGCACCTCGGGTTCGGCCGCCACGACGGCATCGGGAACGAGTAACTCGGCCGTTTTCTCGCGGACGGCCCAGCGGCCGTCGGCCCCGCGCTGGAAACAGACGGTGATTTTGCCTAAAGCTTGTCCCCCCGTCCCCGGCTGGATCACCGTCACCCCGCCAACCTCGCCTGCGATCATCCGATGCTGATGGCCTGTAATCAACACGTCCACACCCGGAACCTCTAGGCACATCGCATAACCTTGATTTTCGCCGGTCAGCCGTTCCGTCGCTGCTCCTGTCGCCAACTCTCGCTCGAAACCGCCGTGGTAACTGACCACCATCAAATCCGGCCGCTCTTCCTCCCGAATGCGGGGAACCCAGGTCTTCTCCGTGTCCAGCGCGTCTCGAAACGCCCAGCCCGCAATGTTCCGGGGATGCTCCCAATGCGGAATATAATGGGTCGTAACGCCCAAGATGGCGATTTTCACCCCCTCAGGGGTTGTCTTTACAATATACGGCTTGCCAAACGCCGGCTCTCTCTGATCTCCCGCATTCACAATCCCCGCCGACAGCCACGGAAACCGAGAATCTTTCATGACCTTGTGCAACAGCTCCTGCCCGTAATTAAATTCGTGATTGCCCGGCACCGCTGCATCGTAATTCAGAAGATTCATGGCCGCGATCGACGGATGAATGCCATCCGAATTGTCTTTGACGTGTAAGGTGCACAGCGGGGTGCCCTGAATGATATCTCCGTTGTCGACCAGCAGCAGGCTGGGCGTCTGCTCGCGTTCGCGCCGAATGAGCGTAGCCAGCTTGGCCAGACCGAATGGACGTTCCTCGGACGTGCGGTAATCCGTCGGATAGATGAAGCCATGTACGTCGCTCGTGATCAAAATTTTGCAGACTGCTTCCTCCCTAACCTTATCCATGTCATCCACCTCTGATTTCATCTTATTGCTTTCCATTCTAGCAACGAATATCGCAAGTTTTGTAAACTCCTGAAAATTAGGATTTTACAAACTTCAACTTTACCTCTGACGGCAGGTTAATAAAACTCTTTTATAGTAATCACGTAATCCAAAAATGAGATTAAGTGGAGGTCATACGCTTGAACAAGATTGCCAAGTTTGTTTTGCCTTTATTCTTGACGTTTTCCGTCATCCTGAGTGCTTGCGGAAACAACGCTCCAGCTAACACCAGCGGGAACGCATCGGCCGAATCCGGCCAAACCAATGCTACCGCAGCAAACGCGGGTACTAACGCAGCTACCGATGCTGCCGAAACCCCTGCCGAATCCGGCTACGTACCAGAAACGCTGACCGTACAATTCGTGCCTTCGCAAAATGCCGATACGCTTGAAGCGAAAGCGAAGCCGCTGGAAAAATTGCTGTCCGACCGCTTAGGTATTCCCGTGAAGGTCAGCGTGTCGACCGACTACAATACGATTATCGAAGCCATGGCTTCCAAGCAAGTAGACGTTGGCTTCCTGCCTCCAACGGCCTATGTGTTGGCAAAGGAGAAAGGCGCAGCTGAGGTTATTTTGCAGGCGCAGCGCTTTGGGGTGCAAGATGATACCGGCGCACCTACGGATCAATTGGTTGATTTCTACAAATCGATGATCATCGTGAAGAAGGATTCCGACATCAAATCCGTCGAGGACCTGAAAGGCAAAAAAATCGCCTACCAAAACGTAACGTCTTCCGCGGGCTATGTATGGCCGGCCGCCAAGCTCCAAGAAGCTGGCTTAGATCCGCTGTCTGACGTAGAACCAATCACGGTGAAAGGTCATGACCAAGGCGTCATCGCGGTTCTTAATGGCGATGTAGACGCTGCTGCCATCTTCCAAGATGCCCGTAACACCGTGGTTAAGGATTATCCGAAGGTATTCGAGGATACTCGCGTACTGACATACACAGAGCCGATTCCAAACGATACGATCTCCGTTCGTTCCGACATGAACGCGGAGTGGGTTCAGAAGCTGAAGGATGCCTTCATCGAGATTGGCAAGGATACGGAAGGCCATCAAATCATTGCGGATATCTACACGCATGAAGGTTATGTTGAATCAAACGACAGCGTGTTCGACATCGTCCGCGAATATAACGAGAAAGTCAAAACGGAATAGGCTTTGAACGAAATTTGACGAATAACCCCCTGCAAGCCAGTCGAAGCGCCCTGCGCTCCCGGCTGGCTGTGCGTTTTTCCAGAATATTTTTCTCAAAAGGAGTCCTAACGTGATAGAACTGCGCAATGTATCCAAAACGTACCCGAATGGCACCAAAGGGCTGGACCAAATCAACCTGAAGATTGAGCCCGGTGAATTCGTGGCCATCGTTGGTTTGTCCGGCGCTGGCAAATCGACGTTGCTGCGGTCCATGAACCGGCTGCACGATATCTCCGAAGGCGATATTCGGATCGACGGCAAGTCGATCACGCAAGCCTCCGGCAAATCGCTGCGGATGATTCGCCGCGACATCGGCATGATCTTCCAAAGCTTCAATCTCGTGAAGCGTTCCTCCGTGCTGCGCAACGTACTCGCCGGTCGGGTCGGCTACCATTCCACGCTGCGCACCCTGTTCGGCCGATTCCCTGAGGCCGACGTGGAGCTGGCCTTCCAGGCACTGGAGCGCGTGAACATCGTGGAAAAAGCGTACGCTCGGGCCGACCAACTCTCCGGCGGACAGCAGCAGCGCGTAGCGATTGCCCGCGTACTCGCACAGGAGGCAAAAATTATCCTCGCGGACGAGCCGGTGGCATCGCTAGACCCTCTGACGACCAAGCAGGTCATGGATGATTTGAAGCGCATTAACGTCGAGCTTGGCATCACGACGATTGTGAACCTGCATTTCATCGACCTGGCGCGCAGTTATGCCACCCGGATCATCGGGCTCCGCGCGGGTCAAGTGGTCTTCGACGGCCCCGTATCGGAGGCAACCGACGAGCGATTCGCGCAGATCTACGGCCGCGCCATCGACCAGGATGAGCTGTTGGCTACCCGACTCCCGGGACCACGGGTGCTGGAGGCGCAGGCTTGATGAACTTGAACCCGAATTCACATCGAGGTGCCAAACCCAATGCCAATGTTAACGCCGCCGGTCAAGGCGATTTGCACCGGAATCGCCCTCAAGCTCCCGGCAAGCTGAAGCATTATTTGACCGCCGTGATCATTCTGCTCCTGCTGTGGGGAAGCTCCGTGGACACGGAGGCCTCGCTGGGCAAGCTGATCCAAGGCTCGCCGAACATGCTTGACCTGCTGCGGGAGATGTTCCCGCCGAAGTGGAGCTACTTCGACAACATCGTCCCGGCGATGCTGGAGACGATCCGCATGGCGTTGATCGGCACGACCTTCGGCGCGATTCTCGCCGTACCGGTGGCGCTGCTTTGCGCCTCCAACCTTAGCAGCAGCGCCTGGATTTACCAGCCCGTCCGCTTCCTGCTGAATCTCGTGCGGACGATTCCGGACCTGCTGCTGGCGGCGATCTTCGTTGCCATCTTTGGACTCGGTCCGCTACCCGGCATGATGGCGCTGACGGTGTTCTCGTTCGGCTTGATCGCCAAACTAACCTACGAAGCGCTGGAGACGATCGACCGCGGACCGCTGGAGGCGATGACGTCCGTCGGGGCCACCTCGGTTCAGCGCATCATCTTTGGTGTCGTACCGCAAATTCAGGCCCACTTCATTTCCTACGTGTTGTACACGTTCGAAATTAACGTGCGCGCCGCGGCGGTGCTGGGTCTGGTTGGGGCCGGCGGGATCGGCCATTACTATGAAGTTACCTTGGGTTTCCTGGAGTATGACAAGACGTGCATGATCATTTTGTTCACGCTCGCGGTTGTACTACTGATCGACTATGCAAGCACCAAATTGCGGGAGAAATTATTATGACGACAAATGCTACGACTTTGCGGCACAAAGTACAGAAGCCCAAAAAGAACCGTTATCGCTGGCTAATCTATCTGCTGCTCCTTCTCTTATATATATGGGCGTTTGCCGGCATCCCGTTTGATGGAATCAAGGAAACGGCCGGCCAAATTACGAAATCGATCCTCTCGGGGTTGTTCTCGCCCGATTGGGATTACGTTTATTTGCCGGACGGCGAGGATTTGCTGCGGGGACTGCTCGAGACGTTGACCATCTCGATTCTGGGCACCTTCGTATCCACGCTGGTCTGCCTGCCGTTCGCCTTCTGGGCGGCAGCCAATCGGAGTAAGCCCCGTTTCGTCTCCGGTTCGGGCAAAATGCTGCTCAGCTTTATCCGCACCTTCCCGGAGATCGTGATGGCGCTGCTGTTTATCAAGGCTGTAGGGCCAAACGCCTTTGCCGGTGTGCTGGCGCTGGGGCTGCATTCGGTTGGGATGCTGGGCAAGCTGTTTGCTGATGAGATCGAGAACATGGATCACGGCCCAACCGAAGCGCTTGTCGCTGCGGGGGCGAGCCGCCTACAAATTCTGTGGTTTGCCGTGCTGCCCCAGGTGCTTCCGGGCTTTCTGTCCTACACGCTTTACCGCTTCGAGATCAACTTGCGTTCCGCCACGATCCTCGGCGTGATCGGCGCCGGCGGTATCGGTACTCCGCTGATCTTCGCCCTCAGCTCGCGGGATTGGGATCGCGTCGGCATCATCCTGCTCGGTATTATCGTGATGATCACCCTCGTGGATTGGATATCCGGTTTCCTACGGAAAAAGCTCGTTTAACCCCGCTGCTCCACCAACACGCGGCGCATTTTATATGATTTTTCGAATACATTACGGCGAATCATCGCTAAATGGCTCATTGTATATGAAATTTCGAATAGAATGAGCTACTTTGACCTCGAAGCAGCCCATTCTATATGATTTTTCATATAGAATGGGCCTTTCCCTCCCTCCGAGGAGCAAATGTATATGATTTTTCGAATACATTACGACGATTCATCGCCAATCGGCTCAATCTATATGAAATTTCGAATAGAATGAGCCACTTTGGCCCTAAGGTAGCCCATTCTATATGAATTTTCATATAGAATGGGCCTTTCCCTCCCTCCGAGGAGCAAATGTATATGATTTTTCGAATACATTACGGCGAATCATCGCTAAATGGCTCATTGTATATGAAATTTCGAATAGAATGAGCTACTTTGGCCCTAAGGCGACCCATTCTATATGATTTTTCATATAGAATGGGCCTTTCCCTCCCTCCGAGGAGCAAATGTATATGAAATTTCGAATATATTCATAGCACCTAGCACTCAAACCAAATCCGGGCTCAATACCGAGCCCACATACTCATAAGAAGTAACGCGGCCGGAAGCCCCTTTCGCTATTGCGCGGAGCTTGCCCTTTTCCACGAGGATGCGGCAGTACTTAATGACCGTCATTGTGTGCAGCTCCAGCTCCCTCGCCACCTCCGTTGGGCGAAGTATCCGTTGATGGCGAATGGCGGCACGCAACAGGTCCCTTTCCATCTTGGTATAGGTTCGTACAGACCTCCCCTGAACGATAGACAAGTAAGGTGACAGAATACTCCGCAAGGATGAGAGAATAAACGTGGAGTTCTCCTTCAACTCATCCAATGCTATGTAGTAGATCAGACAGTCCTGGGATTGCAGAAACAGCCCCCGGTTCAAATCCATTCGATATTTGGTCCGATCTGTACCGTGGGAGCCATAGTCCATAATCTCGAATACAATCCGCGCACCTCCAACCACCCATAGAAAATCGACAAAATAGGATCTCCCCCGCCAATCCTTCACTTCATATTCCGGATGCAATCCGTCAAAGTGCCCCACCAGCGGCCACCATATCAGCTCGACGAACAACTGATTCCCGTACCCATGTCCTCGCCGAAGCGCATCCAGACGCTCACCGGCTCTTCGTTTCATATGCTCCTGAATCCACGTATCGTGCTCCCTTTGAAACCCCATGTTACAACTCCCTCCACAATTTCATAGTGAAAAACAAAAAGCCCCGCTCCTCTCCATCCTGGAAAGGAAGCGGGGCAGGCTTTGCCTCACGTCAGTTGCTGTATGATACTCCTAGTGTGACACATGAGAAAAGTTAGCGCAATAGGAATCTGTGCGGCCGTCCATTACACCGAATTGTTCTTCCGCATTGTGCCGCGTTATGCCACAATATCCCGCGCTCTGCTTACACCCCAAGCAGCTCGCGAATTTGCCCTTCGATACTCTCGGGTTCGTCCGTCGGACCGAAGCGTTTGACCACCTTGCCTTCCTGATCTACGAGGAACTTCGTAAAGTTCCATTTGATCAGCCGGGAGCCAAGCAGGCCGGGCGCTTCCTTCGTCAGGTGCTTGAACAGCGGATGAGCGGTTTTCCCATTCACATCAATCTTCGAAAATAACGGGAACGACACGCCGAAATGCAGTTCGCAAGCTTGCGCTACTTCCTCGTCCGTCCCCAGCTCCTGGTTCGCGAATTGGCTTGAGGGGAAGCCCAACACGGAAAATCCTTGGTCCTTGTATGTGTCGTGCAGCTTCTGCAACCCTTTAAATTGCGGTGCAAACCCGCATTTGGTCGCCGTATTCACAATCAGCATCACCTGACCGCGGTAGGGCTCCAACGTTTGCACTTGGCCTTGAATCGTTTTGACTTCTATATCGAATAATGACATTCACAGCACCTCCAGCACCTTTTTAAATTAAGTGTAATTTAATTGTATACAATCTTTATCGGAGTGTCAATTTCGATTCACCAGCCATCGCTAGACTTCCTCCCCCACATCCCAGGCCACTTTACGCGAAAAGGAAAGCAATGCTATAATAGCTCAACAGCAAAATAAATTGCATACAATTAATTGGCAGGTGGATATAGATGAACACGGAAGAATTGATGAAACTGGATAATCAGCTTTGCTTCGCTTTCTATACGTGCTCCCGGGAGATCATGAAGTTGTACCGGCCTCTGCTGGCCGAGTTCGGATTGACCTACACGCAGTACATCACTCTGCTCGCGTTATGGGAGCGGGACGGCGTCACCGTCAAGGAGCTGGGCGCCATGCTATACCTAGACTCCGGCACATTAACTCCGTTGCTCAAGAAACTGGAGCAGATGAACCTGGTCACTCGGACGCGAGACAAAGCGGATGAGCGCAGCGTCATCATCGAACTGACCAGTGAGGGCAGAGCCCTGCGGGACAAAGCCTGCACCGTACCGATGCGGCTGTTTGCCGGAACCGGTGCCGAGGTAGAGGATATCACCGCCATGCATCGGCAGATCAACGAATTCATGCACAAAATCGGCGGCGGCAGCTCTACCCAGCCTGAACAGCCTGAATAACCCCTCCCTAAATCCTCCATAATAGGGAAGAAGCACGGAGTAATCAATGGAGGAGAATCAGCATGCTTGATAATCTCGAGAGTAACTATAACTGCGCCAACGCAGGCGAGGACTTACACCGACTAAAGCAAGAACTAGCCTCGATGCGGGGGTCGGGCCAGGCCGATCCGGAAACGCAGGAGCAAATCAACCGGCTTGAGAATCAAATCGCGTTTATCATGAACAAATGTGACATTAACCATTAAGAGGAAAGGCACCCGTTTATGCCGCTAGACAAGCGCGCAGGCAGCGGGTGTTTTTTTGTCCGGAGGATAGATAGGGGCCCGAAAGTGTGTTACGATTTGGCTGTTCGGCTCTTTTTCACTTTAGGACATCAGGAGGATTTGCCTTGAAATCGCCATCTGAATCGGGAGCGGAGATGACGGAAGTCCGCGCCCATACCTCTTTTACCAAACGAAATTATGTCTTCCAATTGTTAACCGTCTTTATCGGATTCTTTATCTTCGGCTTCTCGGAAAATATTAAAGGACCCGCCATCCCGCGCATCCAAACCGACTTCGGGATCGATGAGATGCAGATTGGCACGCTCCTGTCGCTTAACTCGCTGGGGTACCTGCTGGCTTGTTCCTTTACAGCTTACCTGACCCGCAAATGGGGCGCCAAAACGGTGACGATGCTTGCCTTCGGCTCCATGGCCGCGTCCGGCATACTGATCTTCGCTTCGCGCAGCTTCCCGGCGTTGTCGGGTTCCTATTTCCTGATGTACATCGGCAACGGGATGCTTGAAATCGCGCTGGCTATTCTGGCCGCCCGCATCTTCGTCGGCAACACCGGCACGATGATGAACCTGTCCCATTTCTTCTATGGGCTGAGTTCCACGGTAGCGCCGATGATCGCCTCAGGGCTCATGACCGTCTCGATCGGCGGGCATGTGCTCGATTGGCGCGGCATGTACCTGATCATGTTATCCCTCTCCGTCATCCCGATGATCCCAACGCTGCTTAGTCGGTTTCCGGGCGAAGAAGAACACGGTGGCGAGCGGGTTCCGTTCACACGGCTGATGCGCGACCCGGCCATCTGGTTGATCGTCCTGGTGCTCTCCTTTGGCGTTGTATCCGAGATGGCCGTTGGCGGCTGGCTGGTCAACTTCCTGGAGAAGGCCTACCACTGGAACACTACCAACGCTTCCGGCATGCTGTCCGCCTTCTTCTTGTGCTTTACGTTCGCGCGGCTGGCGCTGGGACCCATCACGGATAAAATTGGCTTCACGCTCTCGCTGATTTTGTTCTCCGCCTTCTCGGGGATTTTCACCTTGATCGCCATAGCGGTCGGCGAATCCGGGGCCTTTCTGTTCGCGGCGGCCGGCATCGGCATCGCCCCGATCTACCCGACGGTCATGGCGCTGATCGCCAAGAAATACCGCTCCTCCAGCGATTCCGCCATCACCTTCATTGTTACGCTGATGGGGGTTGGCAGCGTCATCGGCAACTATTTGATCGGCGCGATCACCGACGGGATCAAAGAGCTGGTTGCCGGCGGTGCCGACACCGGACTGGGCTTACTGCGCGGCCTGCAAGCCGGTTACGCCTTCATTGGCGTGTGCGCCTTGTTATGTGCGGTATGCAGCGTCATTTTGTACGGCTATCTGCGCAAACGCAACGAACTGCTGTAACGGAGCCGCGCTCGCACATCACCAAGCCCAACGCAAAAATCCCCCGTATCCGCCAAGCGATATCCGTCGGCGAAATACGGGGGTTTCTTTTAATTTTGAGAATCTATACTTATAGTCGATTCCCGGATCATTAATTCCCCGGGGAATATTTTGTGTGTAACGTCTCAGCGCCTCAGCTTGCGGCTTAAGACGATAAGCCGGCTATCCGCCGATACGTAGCGTCATCGGCTACGACGTAGAGCCGTGCCTCTGGGGGAATCGGTTGATTCAGCTTGCGGTTGATGCCCAAATCGCCACGGTCTGCCAGCAAGGTTGCCCCCTGCCTCAGCAGGGCTTCAAAGGCTTCTCCATACGTGTGCCACCCGTGCTGCACGGGGATTTCGTAAATATCGTCGCCGTATTGACGGCTGAGCAGTTGGCGAATCACCTCAGAGTTGCCTTCCTGCAGCGCGGAGCGAACCGCCAATCGCGAGATGGCGTCGTGAGACAATACAAATTCATTCACTTGAACGTGGCGGAAATTCTGGATATGTTTTTCCTGCATGATTTCTACGGTTGTATGTACCTGCGGCGCCAATCGTTCAATGCTGGAAGCAATCAACAGAGACTTGCCGTCAATCAGCGAATATTCCTCAATCCGCGCATCCGCAAAAATGATGGCGGCCTTCGCCTTGTCGATGCCGGCTTTCATCAAGATTTCGTCCGAAGCCGGATCGCCGCTGACGAAATGGACTTGGTGCATCGACTCCAGCGGATGTCGATCCATCTCGTCGATGATCACGATGCGGCACTTGGGAGAATAACACAGGATTTCCTCCACCGCCGAGTGCGCTTTTTTGCTCCAATTGATCAGAATGATCTGGTCTTCGCCTCGAAAGTTCAAAGCCCCCGCTCCTCTCTGCCGTTGAAGGGTTCCGATGGAATCGATGACCTTCCCGATCACCAAGCTCAGCAGCCCAATTCCGAAAATGTACAAAAACATCGTAAATACTTTACCCTGGACAGTCTCCGCAAAATAGTCGCCATAACCCACCGTGGCCATGGTGGTCATCACCCAATATAGCGCGTTAAACCAATTGCCGAACGTTGCGGGCTCCAGGCCGTAAGCCACCGTTGCGCTTAGCGTAACAAATAACAGGATAATCAGTCCGATTGACGTTTTGCGTAAACGCATCAAGCGCGTCGTGATTTTGAGTAAAAAGTGCATGTGACTAAATGATCAGGCTGCTGACGGCGAACGCCATACCAATAAACACTAAGCAGAGCAAAGTGCCTACCGCGACATTCCCCTTCTTCAGCTGGTCAGAGATATTAAATCCCGGCGTCACCAACTCAAAGATCCAGTAAGACGCCACGAGGCACACGTAACCGACAGCGAACCACAGAATCATATGCAAGATGGAGGTGTTCGTGAAGGCGGACACCCCCAGAATGATGGCCGTGCCCAGGAATTTGCCGCCCAGCGCGAGGGCTACGGCGACATTCCCTTTCTTGAGCTCTTCCATATCGCGGTACGGGGTCATCCAATTGAAGACCACCATCCCCAGCAGTTGCAGCAAAATCATCACAACGACACTAACTACAATATTCACTACGATCGTCACTTCGCCCACCCCCGAAATTTCGCAAATGCCAAATCATAATCGGCAAAATCATGCACTTCCTCCAGCACGACCGTTGCCGTCTTCGCTTTCTCCAACGCAGTGTATCGCGTATCGTCGATCGGCTGCTTGATCCGGTTCCCGGTCGGCAGCTCCAAGACGGCGTAATTCCGCGTTTTGCCTTGGTACTCCGTTTTGTACACGCCAACCAGATCGACATCGGTCGTGACCGACACCTTCAGCTCGGCCAAATCCTTCTCGGCGGACGCCTGATCCGGATAAGACTTCAACGTCGTCCAGGAGGACAAGCGTACCTCGTTCTTCTGGTTCTCGTCCGTGGTCATCTCGGCATCCATGAATTGCAGGATCCAGATTTTGTCCCCGGTGGCGTAATTGTTGTCGTTGGGCAGCAAGTCGTTATCGGGCAAAATCGTCATGTCGCTGCCCACCAGATCGCCGACCGTCGCTTCCACGATTTTATAATCCCAAGGTACTCGGGCGGTCGCTAATTCCGACTCCGAACCGGTATCGGTGGAGAAGACGCTGGTCGCATTGCCGCAGGCTCCGAGTACCGCCACGGACAACACCAGCATCAGCGTAACGAGGAATCGCCGCGCCCAAGGCTGCTTCGAATTTTGCATTTATTTCACTCCTAACGCGATAAAATGACTGGTATTGCCGGTAATCGGGCCGCCGGCCCGCCCCAGCAGGCCGCAAGGGGTCCCGTTCAGGACGAACATCCCGGTCAGCAAATGGCGCTCGCCAACGATCGTGTCGATTCGCGCCAAATCGGCTCTTTTTTGATATACCGTAGGGAACAACACGCTGCTGTCAAAGCCCTCTTGATCCTCCAGCTCCAGCCTGCCCTCCTCATCGAAGAGGCGCACCGAACCGCCTTCGCGACCAAACATCGATTTGGACACGAAATCACCGGAGAAGACCGGCTTGTTGTAGGTCGGCAGCACGTATTTGGCAATGGCCTGGCGTTCGTCTTCATCAAAGAGCAAACCCAGCTCGTAAAGCCCCCAGACCGCGGCAAGCAATCCTTTGGATTGCAGCAAAATGCTATGCGGCCCATTGAATATGGTCAGACGACCGGTTTCAATGGCATAGCTCAGCGCTTCGCCGGCATCGTCCACCGCCATCCATTCCTTCGGATATAACGCAAACATTCGCTCAATGATACGCCCATCTTTATTCTTCAGCGTCCCCTCGTCAACCCAAAGCTCCAAGCAATCTTCATAGTGGAGATCCAGTCCGCTGTGACGTCCTAATGCCTCGATCGTGCCGGAATCCTCGAGATGCCAGCCGTAATCGACGCAGGCAGCGGTATCCGGCCGCTCAAGCGCCCAAGCTTCGGCCACCAGGTCCTTCATCCGCGTATTGGGCGAGGCGCACCCTGCCTGCTCCATCAGCCACGGGGTGGCGATCGAAGCTTCGACGTAACCGGTCGGCGTATCGGCGTTCAGCTCCAGCAGCTTGATGGTGCCGTCGTTCGCCACGGCAAAATCAAAACGCGCGTAGCGGCTGATCATGCCCGGCTCCGGCAACGGGAACTGATCGAGCATCGTCCAGAGGATCGGCGGGATGCCGATCAGCTCATACAAATCAGGCCGGCGATGAACATAGCGCACAGCTTTATCGAGAATGCGCCATAGCGCGGTGGCGGCCTGTTCCAGCTCCTCGTAGATCGCCTTCGGCATCAACACCAGCTGGTCGATCCAGTACTCCTCTTCCTCGAGATCCGCCCAGGTGAACCCCAGCTCGGCTAACTTCGCGACCCGCTCACTCCGGTCGGGATGCGGCAGGCCCACGACTTCGAAAATGCCGTTTCCGTCCGTCATCCGCCGAAAGCCCCCTTACTGGTCCCGCTGGATCTCGATCCGGAAAAGGAGCTCTTCGAGGATTTGGACGACGAACTCGAAGACGACGAGCCAAGCGAGCTCGATTTCCCGCCGATGCCCCCAGCCTTCGATGAAGTGGAACGCCGAACGATTGAGCCGGTGGATGAGGTCGAGGTTTTGGGTCGAACGACCGAACCGGACATCGGTTTATTTTGGAACGTCTCGCTGGAATACGATTTCGGTTTATACGGCGTCGACGAACCTGCATAGTAACCACGATGATTGTCGTACCAACGGCCAGAAGAATAGCTGGATCCGTTGTTGAACAGCAGGTGGTACAACAGCATATCGTCCCAACCGAAACCGCCGCCGTAATGGTTGATGACGGTGGTGCCACCCGAGCCGCCGGAACCGGAAGCCCCCTCGGCGCCCTCTCCATCCTCCTCCAACGGAAGTGGGATGTTCCAGTCCACATTCTTGTCGAAGTACTGTTTCACTTCTTCCGTCGACCAGGCGACCAGCTTCGGTTCATCCGCCGACGAACCGTTCCCCGAGGCCGTTGCTCCGGCACCCGGAATCAGGAAAGCGTTAGCCAGCAGCGCGATGCCAAGCGACGTCGACAAGACGCGGATGGGCTTGCCTTCCGGAGTAAAAAACTTCGATGAGAACGGTTCTTTCACCGGGGCTGCCTCTTTCGCAGCGACCGTGTCCGTTCGTGTTACTTCGTCTTCTTTTGCCAAGACCGATTCCCTCCTTACGAAAAAAACCTCTTATTCATGCACGATCGGAACGAGCAGCAGTTCCAGCTTGCCCTGGTCGACGTTGAGTCGGCCTTCCACGGTTTCAAACTCCCGGTTGCCGACGACCAGGTAGTTCACATGCTCCAACGCGGCCACCATATTCGCGCTCCAAACGCGCTCTTCCAATTCCCGCAGCTCGCCATCCGGCAGCTTTTCGTACAACTTGACGCTCAAGCCGTTGTCCAATGCATTTCACCCTTTCCATGTACACACTAAGTAATGTTACGCATCGGTTCCCGCATAGTTTCATCCTTTGTGCAGGGAGAAAGAGGGAATGGGCGGGGAAGCGGGATGCCTCTAGCATAAGGAACGCCATGAGTTTCCCGGACAAGCCGTCATTCTTTAAATTTGGCAAACTCTTCCACAATCCTCCCATCAGCTTACGTCCGTTGCATAGGAAAAGCAATGACAAAATGCGCGGGAAGCTCTTTGCGCGGCTTCTTAAGTTCACCGGTCTCATTTGCACGAAGATCAACCCGCAAGGCGAACAGGCCTGTACGCTCAATCAGCCTAAACGGAGGGCGGATCCACGCCCGAATGAACCTCCAGGCTGGACAGTGCCGTCACCCGGCACTATACTGAACGCAAGACGAAGCACGTCCCGTACCACTCCGGTTTGGATGATCATCCATGGCGGGCACCCTAACCTTTAGGTTAATGGTGCTCCCAAGCGATTGAGGACCAAACTTTAAGGAGCGAATGCGGGGCGTTTAATTTTTATTAGGGAAGGTGGAGGAGAAGGAGAATGAGTTCGATGCGTTTTGAGGAAAATGACGCGGCTTTTCTGAAGTCCCATTTGGCACAGAGATCAGGGGAACGACGAGGACGTTTGGAGCGTGGACATGCCCATGCGGAGTCCTAGTTCCTGCGGAATGTCTGGTGGCCGCTGCGCGGTGACTTCGAAGGCCTCCATCCGGAGTATGAAGTCAGCGATTGGCGGGGGCGATTTTATTTTGCCGACTTCGCCTGGCTTCCGGGGGATGGCGAGTTGAAGCTGCTGTTCGAGATCAAAGGTTACGCTGCGCACGTTCGCGATATGGACCGTCAAAAATTCAGCCACGAGCTCAATCGCGAAACCTTCCTGCACGCCATGGGTTACCAGGTGATCTCCTTCGCCTACGACGACGTCGAGCGGCGCCCAGAGCTCTGCATCAACCTGCTGCGCATGGTGTTCAGCCGTTACTACCCGGAGCGCGCCCCCGTGTCGCGCGGCCTGCTGGCGGAGAAGGAGCTCATCCGACTCGCCGTGCAGCTCGCGCGGCCGATTCGGCCGGTAGATGTGAAGTGGCATTTTGAGGTAGACTATCGCACTGCCTTGATGATGCTGAAGAAGTGTTGTTACAAGGGTTGGCTTAGACCCGTTCTTAACGGGAATGGCGAGCGCATCCTGCAATATGAGCTGATTCGAGGGGTGATTCAATATTTGGGTTAAGGCGCGCCAGCGGCTCCCTACCGAACAGGATGGATTATTTTTAGCTAAGTAGAAAAACAGCAACTAATTCTCCTGGTGTACGACATTTTGAAGAAATTAAGTGGAAATTCTGTACTGATTTCGCCGGAAAATTGCGATTTTGAGCCCGCCCCCAGAAAATAGGTGTTAAAAATCCACTTAGCTGCTTTCCCCGTCTGCATGCGGACGATTTAATTGGAGGTTTTCCAACTAGTGTACATGTTACCCAGGTGTCTACCGCTAAGAGATAAGTTGATCTGCAGACCAGTTGATAGTTAGTTATTGATTAATTTGTTAATAAGTTAGCTTAAGGCCCCCGCTTCGTTTAGCCTACAAGTTTGGTTTACTGGGAGCGCGACAGGCGAGAGCAAAAAAACAAAAGAGGCGGAAACCCGCCTCCTAGTTCTGCTCGTTACACCAAGAACATCGCTACCACGGTGGTTACGGCGAGGCCGATGAGCACCGGCTTCAGGTTGCGGCGGGCGAGCTCGAACGGGCTCACGCCGCAGATGGCGGCGGCCGGGATGAGCGCCCACGGGATCAGCGTGCCGCCGCCGACCCAGATGGCGGCGACCTGCCCCAGCGCCGTCAATACGGCCGTGCCGGAGCCGATGGCGGTCCCAAACAGCTGGGCGATCGAGCCGGCCAGCGAAATCCCCGAGAAGCCGGAGCCGTCCAGGCCGGTGATCGCTCCTGTGACGGCGAGGGTCACGGCGCCGACGATGCCGTTCAGCGGAACGACGTCGGCCAGGGCCACGCCGAGGTCGTTCACGATCCCGTGCGACGTTTCGGGGAGCACCTGCCCGAACAGCTCCTTGAACGCCGCGTCGCCAAGATAGAAGAACGCGGCGATCGGAATCACGGGGCCAAACACCTTAAAGCCGAAGGTCAACCCTTCAATCAGGTACGTGGTGACCTTCTCCAGGCCCCGGTTCCGGTGAGCCAGCAGCGTCACGCCGATGAGGATCAATACCGCCGTGCCGCCCACCAGCGCCGTCGCATCGCCACCCTGCAAATCCAGCAGGAACATGGCGATGACATCGACGGCGAAGAGCAATGGAATCAGGATGGCCAGCCATTTTTTGGCCCGGGATGAGATGGCTGCGCGATCCTCTTTGCTCGCTGGATGATCCTCGCCAAGCACGCCGCCCGTGCCCTTCCCGGCGACCAAGCCGTCACGCCACGTCCCGTTCCGCTGATCGCGGCGCATCAGCCAAAAGGCGGTCACCGTGCTGACCAAGCCCATGACAAGAACCAGGGGCACACTGGCCGTCATGACGCTGCTCACCGGCAGGCCCGCGGCATCCGCCGTCAACTTCGGCGCTCCTTGAATAATATAGTCCCCGGACAAGGCAATGCCGTGCCCGAACAAGTTCATCGCCACCGCCGCCCCCAGTGCCGGCAGCCCCACGCGAATAGCCACGGGCAGCAGGACGGCCCCGATCAGCGCAACGGCAGGCGAAGGCCAGAAGAACAAAGAAGTCACCATCATAATGATCCCAATGCCCCAATAAGCCATCGTTGGCGTTCGGATGAACCGCGTCAAGGGCGAAACCATCGTCTCATTGATGCCCGTGCGAATCAGCACCCGGCTCATGGCCACGATAATTGAGATAATCATGATCGTACCCATTAACTCTTTGGTTGCGTAGATAAACGAGTTGAAGATCCCTGACACCGATCCGCTGAGCGTTTCCGTCGCCAGCAGCCCCAGTGTAAAAATCCCCACCACGCAAATCATCGTCGTGTCGCGCCGCTTAATCAGCAATGCCATAATCAAGACGATAAACGCCAGGTATACATAATGAATCGCCGACAACTCTATCCCTATCATGGAGTCACGCCCCTATTCCTGCAAATGTGCTATATGCTATGCAGGAGCCCAAGCAAGGGTTCGGCCCATGACGTGGCAGAAGTCTCGTCTTCTAAACTAAGTTATAGTCGCGGATTTTTTTATAGAGCGTCCCACGGGAAATGCCCAGCAGTTTGGCTGCGTTGCTCTTATTGCCCGACGTTCGCTCCAGTGCCTCTTTCATAAGTTCCATCTCTTCTTCGGGGGTGATCCGCGGACGCAGCATCTTGTCCAGCCGATCCGTTTGCTCCGTCTTGGTCGTGGCGGAACCGTCCGCGGTACCCACAAACATCGTATCCGCGTTTCCCGTCGCCGCGAACTCCAGCTGGGCTTGCCGCCGCTGCAGTACCTCCGGCAAATGCTCCAACGTAATTTGCTCATTGTCGCTTAAGATCACGCAACGCTCGATCACCGCCCGCAGCTCGCTCACGTTCCCCGGCCAGTCGTAATTCGCGAACGCCAACATCACCTCTGGCGAAACGGTCGGCAGCGCTTTCTGATATTGAAGCGAAAAAACGCGCAGATACATTTGCACGAGCGCGCCCAGATCCTCCCTCCGCTCGCGCAGTGGGGGCACCTTCAGCGACACCACGTTCAGCGCGTAATACAAATCGGTCCGGAATTTGCCCTCCCGCACAAGCTGCTCCAGATCCTGACTGGTGCCCGCGAAGATCCGCACCGAGACCGGCACCGCTTCCGAAGCTCCAATTCGCGTCACCTTATGCCGCTTGATGTATTGAGCCAGCTTCTCCTGCACGTCCGGCGGCAAGCATTCAATTTCATTCAGAAAAATAGAGCCCCCATCCGCAGATTCCAGTCGGCCGGCTTGCCCCGATGGCTGTCCCGAGAAGGCGCCGCCCTGATAGCCGAATAGCTCAGCTTCGGCTAGGCCCGCCGGCACGGCCCCGCAGCTTAGAGACAAGAAGGGTCCCTCCGCCCGCGCGCCAGCCCGATGGATGACTTTCGCCAACTGTTCCTTGCCCGCCCCGGTCTCCCCGATCAAGAGCACGGCGGAGTCGTTCTCCGCTAGCTTCTTGGCCAGCTTGATCACCTTGCCCATACTCTCCCCGCGACCGCTGATCAAGGCGAACGGATCCTCATCATGGGCCCGCTGGGTTAAGAGACGGGATGCCGCAACCGTCAGCTCGTCGTTCAACTTCACGAGATGCGTGATGTCCTGCTCGGTCGCCACGCCCCCGATAATCCCGCCGCCCGGCTTTACGATCGGTGACGCATTAATCAGCACATGCGTGCCTTCCCGCGGACGGTGGTAAGCCCCGCGCAGCCGCCGGCCCTCGTCCAATATGCTTAACACGACCAGCGCGTCCGGATCAAAATGCTCTCCGATCGTGCGGCCAACAATGTCCGTCTTGGCGATGCCGTACACTTCCTCCGCCACCGCGTTCCAGCCGATCACCGTCCCGTTCCGGTCGACCACGGTCACCGCGTCGCTCACCGTCTCCAGCAGCGCATCGAAATACGCCTCTGCCCGCTGTTGCCGGTCTGCCGCCAGCTTCAGCAGGTCCACCGGCGGGAGATAACCGATCGGCTCCAACTCGTCATTTACGACCAACGCGGGTCGCCCACTCGCATCAGCACCATACCACCGTGACGCCAATTCATTGACCGGGAGAGCCAGGTCCGACTCCCGAATCACAGTCGAAACGGCGAACCTCGTTCCGTCAAGCCGCAGACCTCCGCTGATACTCCCCCCGCCATAAGCTTCAAGCAGCCCGGCGTCATCCGGCGTCAACAAATAGGGGGTCCCACCCAACTCAACGGCCGATGCCTGGCCGCCTTGCAGCGCCGCCAGCAACACACTCATCTTCTCGTCCGGCTCGAAACGGGTCAGCTCCCGCCGGAACAATATTCGTTCATGATTGAACATAATTACCTCGCACGTTATGAAATTTTACTTGTAAATCTAACACGAAAGCAGGCGGGGTTCAATATTCCAACCCTAAAGATACTTACTAATTTATTATGAAAGTGTTCAATAATGAACATATTTGCGTTACTTAAAAACTTTTTTGTTCATTTTTTCAATTTATATTGTTCAAAAATCTAAAATATTGTATATTTTGTGTACAATGAGAAATGGAAAAGGATGGATGCCTATGGATGCGTTACTCCGAACCCTGTTTCAATCCTTCGCCAAAAGCCAATCCGTGAGCCGCATGGCTCGCCGATACGGCCTCAGCTTCGGTGCCGGCCGGTTTGTGGCCGGGGAGACCATCGAAGGTGCGATCGATGCAGTGCGCGCGCTGAATGCGACCGGCCGAGAGGCCACCCTCGATCATCTCGGCGAATTCGTCTCCACGGAGGCCGAAGCTGAACTGTCTACGCGGATGTGCCTTAAGACGCTAGATGCCATCGCTGATGCCGGCGTTAAAGCCAACCTCTCGCTGAAGCTCACATCGCTGGGGCTTGGGATCAGTGAACAGATATGTCTGAACAACCTGACCACGATCTTGAACCGGGCTCGCTTGCACGGCTTGTTCGTACGCATCGATATGGAGGATTTTGCCCAATGTGAAAAAACGATCTCCCTCTACAAACGCCTGCGCGAGCAAATCGATAACGTAGGTATCGTCATCCAAGCTTATCTTTATCGCTCCCTAGACGACATCGAAGAGCTCAAGTCCTTGAAGCCCAACCTTCGCCTCGTTAAAGGGGCCTACAAGGAATCGCCTACGGTCGCCTATCCGGCCAAGCCGGACGTTGACGAAAATTTCAAACGCCTCATTTCTACCCACCTCCAGAACGGCGGTTATGCCGCCATTGCTACCCATGACTCCCAGATCATCGACTATGCCAAGCAAACGATTCATGAATTAGCTGTTCCGCCTGACCGTTACGAATTTCAAATGCTATATGGGATCCGCGAGGATCTGCAGCTTACGCTGGTCCACGAAGGTTATAAGGTGCGCGTGTACGTCCCTTTTGGCAGCGACTGGTTTGGTTACTTTATGCGCCGCCTCGCCGAGCGTCCCGCCAATGTGTGGTTTGTGTTGAAGAACTTATTTAAGTAATCCGAAAATCCACCTGTAAAGGAGCACGCCCTATGAGCACAATGGCAAAACTGGAGGATTTCCGCAACGAACCGTTTACTGACTTCCGTCAGAAGTCGGCCCTGCTGGCGATGGAGGAAGCGATTTTCCGCGTGAAGTCGGAGGAACTGGGACGGGAGATCCCGTTGAGGATCGGCGGCAGGGATATTTTTACGGATACAAAAATCCACTCGATCAACCCCGGCAATCTCGATGAAACGATTGGATGGGTCAGCAAAGCCGATCGGGAGCTGGCCGAGCAAGCCATGCAGGCTGCTCTCGATACGTTTGAGTCATGGAAAAAGGTCCCTCCCCGCGAACGCGCACAGTACCTGCTGAAGGCAGCCGCGCTCATGGCCGAGCGGAAACACGAGTTCTCCGCCATGATGGTGCTCGAAGCCGGCAAGAACTACGCGGAGGCCGACGCCGATACGGCGGAAGCGATCGACTTCCTGAATTTCTACGCGCGCGAGATGATCCGTCTGAGCGAGATCAACGAAACAATGCCGCTGACTCCGGTCCCTGGGGAGCATAATCGGTTGACCTACATCCCACTGGGCGTGGGCGTCATCATTCCGCCTTGGAATTTCCCGCTGGCGATCTGCGTTGGCATGACCTCGGCGGCAATTGTTTCCGGGAATACCGTGCTGCTCAAGCCCGCCTCCAACACACCGGTCATTGCCTACAAGTTTGCCGCTCTAATGGAGGAAGTCGGGTTGCCGGCCGGGGTGCTGAACTTTATACCAGGCAGCGGCGCCGAGGTTGGCGATTATTTGACCACACACCCAAAAACCCGGTTTGTCAGTTTCACCGGTTCGAAGGAGGTTGGGCTTCGCATTAGCAAATTGGCGGCCGAGACGGCCTCCGGGCAAATTTGGATCAAGCGGCTCGTCGCCGAAATGGGCGGGAAAGACGGCATCGTCGTCGATGAAACCGCGGACCTGGATGCGGCTGCGCAGGCGATCGTCGCTTCGGCTTTTGGCTACCAGGGGCAAAAATGCTCCGCCGGTTCGCGTGCTTTAATCGTAGAGTCCGTCCATGACGAAGTCGTGGAGAAAGTCGTGCGATTCACGAAGCAGCTTGAGATCGGCTTACCCGAGGAGAATAAGGCGGTCGGACCGGTGATTGATGAAGCTTCCTTCCGCAAAATCCTCGATTACATCGAGATTGGTAAACAGGAAGGGCAGCTGCTCGCCGGGGGGCGGCAAGCCGAAGGTAACGGCTACTACATCGAACCCACCGTGTTCGCCGGCGTCGCTGGCAAGGCCCGCATCATGCAGGAGGAGATCTTCGGGCCCGTGCTGGCTATCGGTAAAGCGAAGGATTGGCGTGAGGCCTTCGCGATGTACAATGACACCGAGTTTGGGCTGACGGGGGCGTTCTTTTCCCGGGAGGAGGATCGCATCAGCGAAGCGCTGGAAACAATGCACTGCGGCAACCTGTACATCAACCGCAAATGCACCGGGGCATTGGTCGGCGCCCACCCGTTCGGCGGCTTTAATTTGTCAGGAACTGACTCGAAGGCCGGCGGCTACGACTACCTGCTGCTGTTCACCCAAGCCAAGCTGACTTCGCGGAAGTTATAGGGAGGCGTTAAATAGCCCGGCCTCCACGGGGCGTGCTGAACGTATGATCGGACAGCCGAACGGTGGCTTGATCGCTGAAGCGGTGATCATTTCCTGCTTGGTAACTTGCTCGCTGGGCTGGGTGCCTCTTGCTCGCTTCCCAACTGCCCTCCCTGCTCTATCGCTGATGAAGAACGCTATTGTAGCAAATTCGACGTGACACAAATTCTAACGACCCTGAGACACGCTATTTCAGCGAAAACACCTATATTCGCCTGCAAAATTGAGCAATAAGCTCTGTGATCAGCGTTAGAGTTGCAAAGCGCCGATTTTAGGCGGTTTAAGGTTTGTGGCAAGCGCTAGAGCTACAACAGCGAGTTAGCTGACTTCATGGCAATGAGCTGTTTGCTGAACCACCTTAAAAATTGCCCCAACACGGGACGGAAGAAGGGTAACCCATGATCATGAACGGGAAACGCAAACTTTCGGAAAATACGGACGTCTTGACCGGCACCCAGCAGGTCATCCGGATGGCGCTGGAGACCATGAACGAGCCGCCGGCCATGTTCGACCTGCTCAAGGAGCCGCTGCGGATGTTGACCGTGCGCATTCCGGTGAAGATGGACGATGGCTCGGTTCAAGTGTTTACCGGGTACCGCGCGCAGCACAATGACGCGATCGGGCCGACCAAAGGCGGCGTGCGGTTCCACCCCGATGTCACGGCCGAGGAAGTGAAGGCGTTGTCGATGTGGATGAGCATCAAGTGCGGCATCGTGGCGCTGCCCTACGGCGGCGGCAAAGGCGGGGTCGCCTGCGACCCGCGGACGATGTCGATGCGGGAACTCGAAGCGTTAAGCCGCGGGTATGTCCGGGCGATCAGCCAGATGGTTGGGCCGGCCAAGGATATCCCGGCGCCTGACGTGTACACCAACTCGCAGGTGATGGCCTGGATGATGGACGAGTACAGCCGGATCCGCGAATTCGACTCGCCTAGCTTCATTACCGGAAAACCGCTGGTGCTTGGCGGTTCCTATGGGCGGGAATCGTCGACGGCGCTCGGCGTGACCATCGTGCTGAAGGAGGCCGCAAAAATGGCCGGCATGGAGGTGAGCGGCTCGCGTATCATCATCCAGGGCTTCGGCAATGCCGGCAGCTATCTGGCGAAGTTTCTGCACGACGCCGGGGCGGTCATCGTTGGCATTGCCGATGCTCGAGGCGCGCTATACGATCCGAATGGGCTCGATATTCTCGAGCTGCTGGATCGGCGCGACTCTTTTGGCGCGGTAACCCACCTCTATCCTAACCGGATCACGAATCAGGAACTACTCGTGAAGGAATGCGATATCCTCGTACCCGCAGCGATCGAGAACCAGCTCACCGAGCAAAATGCCCCGAACATCCAAGCGAAGCTGATCGTTGAGGCGGCCAATGGGCCAACTACCTATGCGGCAACCGAAATTTTGTCCAACCGCGGGGTTCTGATTGTGCCGGATGTCCTAGCGAGTGCGGGCGGTGTGGTCGTATCCTATTTTGAATGGGTGCAAAATAATCAGGGTTACTACTGGCCGCTTGAGGAAGTGAACGCGAAGCTAGAGCAACTGCTGGTGGACGCTTTTCACAAGGTCTATCAGACCTCGGCAACTCGCCGGGTGAACATGCGTCTCGCCGCGTATATCGTTGGGCTGAAGCGAATGACCGAGGCGGTAAAATGGCGGGGGTGGATTTAAGCAATGGCACGTACATTAATTATCATCCGGTTAGAGCTTGACCATAAGCAGGCCAGCTTCGGAGATGTCGCCGCTGCGGTGAGTGGTGCGGGAGGCGACATTACGTCGATCGATGTCATCTCCTCGGCCAAAGGGTCTTCGGTGCGCGACATTACCGTCGATACCGGAGATCGGGAGGAAACGGATTTCGTCAAGGCGCTGCGCAAGCTGCATGGCGTCCGGCTGATCAACGTCTCTGATCGCACGTTCCTCATGCATCTCGGCGGAAAGATCACGATTGAGCCGACGATGCCCATTCGTAACCGCGACGATCTGTCGCAGGTGTACACGCCAGGGGTCGCCAAAGTCTGCACGGCGATCCACGAGAGCCAGAATAAGGCGTTCTCGCTGACGATCAAGCGCAACACCGTGGCGGTCATCACTGACGGCACTGCCGTGCTGGGGCTTGGCGATATCGGCCCGTACGCGGCTGCGCCGGTGATGGAGGGCAAGGCGATGCTGTTCAAGCAGCTTGCCGGGGTCGATGCGTTCCCTCTCTGCCTCGATACGAGCGATACCGAGGAGATCATTCGTACCATTAAAGCGGTTAGCCCGATTTTTGGCGGAATTAATCTGGAGGATATCAGCTCACCGCGGTGCTTCGAAATTGAGCAGCGGCTCGCGGAAGAGCTGGACATCCCGGTCTTCCATGACGATCAGCACGGAACGGCGGTTGTCGTGATCGCGGGGTTGATCAACGCGCTAAAGGTCATCGGTAAGTCGATATCCGAAGTTCGGGTCGTGGTGAGCGGTGTCGGCGCAGCGGGTGTCTCCATATGCAAAATGCTACTCGCCGCCGGCGTGACGAAGCTCGCCCCGGTGGACAAGGAGGGGGCGATTGTCCGAGGCGGAACGTACCGCTACCCGATGTGGCAATGGCTGGCCGAGCAGCCGCAGGTGGAAAGTCAGCCCGGCTCGCTGCAAGACATCCTGCCCGGTGCCGATGTGTTCATCGGCGTTTCGGCAGGCGGCCTGCTGAACGGTGAACACCTCCGGTCCATGAACGAGCAGCCCATCGTGTTTGCGCTCGCCAACCCGCAGCCCGAGGTGGATCCCGAGGTAGGGTTGGCGCATGCGGCCGTATTTGCGACCGGACGGAGTGATTACCCGAACCAGATCAACAACGTGCTCGTGTTCCCCGGCGTGTTCCGAGGCGCTTTGGATTGCCGGGCGCGTGTGGTCAACGAAGCGATGAAACTGGCCGCCGCGGAAGCCATCGCCTCTGCCGTCACGGACGAAGAGCGGAATGAGCAATATATTATTCCGAGTATTTTTAATGATCAGGTCGTTCCGCTGGTGCGTAAAGCGGTCATTGAGGCGGCCATTGCCACCGGCGTGGCCCGGCGGGTTCCGCCGGATTTCCGATAACGATAGTTCGGTGGAGGCATTTCTACCAGTCCTACTGCTATTTGCAGTAGGACTCTTTATTTTCGCAGATCAATAGATTAAAATTTGATTGCATGATTTCAAAATTAATATATATTAATTTTAGACAAAAACCGAGGCATCATTGTAAATTTTAGGGAATGAAAGGGGAGTACTAATGAACAAAAAGATTTACATCAAAGTCATGGCCAGCGCCGCCTTGCTCAGTGCAATCGCGTTGCCTGCCCAGGCTGCAACCGACTTGACGGACATCAATGGTTCATATGCGAAAGATGCCATTCAAGAACTGGTCAACGCGGGGATTCTTAACGGGAAAGGAGATGGGAAATTCGATCCCTCGGGAAAGATCGAGCGGCAGGATTTCGCCATCATTCTCGCAAAGGCCTTGGGACTGGACATGAACCAAGTCCCACCTTCTGCGACATTCCGGGATGTACCTGCCGATCACTATGCTTTCCAATATGTTGAAGCCGCCGTAAAGGCTGGCTTAATCACCGGTTATGGTAATGGTGTATTTGGGACTGGGAATAGTTTGTCGCGGCAGGATATGGCAGTCATTTTTGTGCGGGCCCTTGGTGTCGATGCCACCGGCAAGGGTGCCGACCTGGAGTTCTCCGATGCTGGCCAGATTGCTGATTATGCCAAGGACGCGGTTGCCGCAGCGGTAGAACTCGGTTTAATTGCGGGCGCTGGGAATGGTCAGTTTAACCCAACCGGAACGGCGGAAAGACAAGCCGTTGCCTTGGTCGCCAGCAACTTCCTGAAGAAATCGGAAGAAATCAAGAAGCAAAACGAAGGCGGCAATCCAGCTTCCCCGGGCGATACGCCCGCTCCAACCCAGCCGGACAAGCCGACGATACCAACGATACCAACGATACCAACGACACCATCGACACCTAGTTCTGGAGGAAGCAGCGGCGGAGGAAGCAGTTCTCCTCAGCCTGATACGACTGCACCGACGGTGACACTCGTGTCTTCTTCGCCCGTTACGATCGGTGATACTGTGGTTGCCCGAAGCAGTGAGTCAGGTACGCTCTATCTCATTTCTGCGAACTACACGCCGCGGACGAAGTCAGAGTTGGATTCTCTCAGCTCCGGTCGGGGTGTCGCTGCCGCTTCGGCCAATATCAACACAAATATTCCGACAACCGGACTGGCTACAGGCGATTATCGGATTTTTGCGGTTGATGCTGCAGGGAATGTATCCGCTCCCTCCTCTGGAATTGAACTTATTGAAGCTTCCTCCCCCTTAACCCTGTCGCTGAAATCGGGAGCGAAGCTTTGGCTGAACAGCGGAGCTACCCTTTTGGATAGTACATCTGACTCTTCTAGCCCAAACACTCGGAATATGAACAATTGGATTGAAATTACGAATGGATCAACCCCTTTGCAGATTGGTAACTATTTAGGCTCAAATTGCTTCACCGTTGTGGATTCAAATAACAATCCGGTAGCAAACCTTGTTATCGATTCATCAAGCGACTTGCTTCAATGGAGCGAAGATCCGAACAATTTAGGCCCCATCGTCATCCCCGTAGCGGCCGCGGATGAGCATAGTGTCGCCTCCCTTGATTTCACGCTCTGGGATAATCACGGAGGTAACTTAGGTAGTGTACAGGTTCCCATTATATTCGACAAAATCAAGCCAACCGTAACCGCTGCCACCTATACAGATGGATCGATCACCTTGACTTTCAGTGAAGACATGCCTATCGAGATTAATGCGCCGAGCATCACGCTGGATTATTCTGCAATCGGGGACTTCACCGATAGCGAGCCCTTCCCTTCTGAAGCCGCCTATACCGTAACCGTGTTGAATAGCAAGCAATTCCGGATTGACCTCACGCCTTCCGCCATTGCTAAGCTGACTTCCGTCGGAAAGTTCCGCATCCTTGCATTGGCACCAAACGATTATGCCGGCAATCCAATCGATCTAAACGGGGGCATCCAAATCCCATCTATTTAAGCCTCCCCCCGAGAACGGCCCCCGGCCGTTCTTTTTTTCTGCGCCGATAGGTTCTCGCCGACGAATGAAACCAAAATATGATATAACAATATTAATGTGTTTATTCGAAAATGACCCTTCAGGAAGTGAACCAGTGAGCATAGAGAAAAAACCGGGGAAACTGGTGCAACGGGTGTTGTTGTCCGTGGCGTACGCGATCATCCGGAGCCGTTCCCGGATCAAAATCGAGCGAAATGACACGGTGGGTCTGAAGCCGCCTTATCTGATTTTGGCGAACCATGTCACCAACTGGGACCCGCTGTACATCAACTGCTACGTGGATGAGCCCATCAGCTTTGTGGCCGGAGCGTCCCTGTTCCGCAACCCGATGCTCGCCAAGCTGCTGAATTATACCGGGGCGATCCCCAAAACCAAATATAAAAATGACACGCGAACGATCCGCGGCATGCTGAAGGCCAAGCAGCACGGACGGGTTATCGGCTTGTTCCCGGAAGGCAATCGGAACTGGGATGGGACGACGGAACCGTTGATTTTCTCCACTGCCAAGCTGGTAAAGCTGTTGGATCTTCCGGTGGTCGTCGCGACCATTTCCGGCGGGCATCTCTCGTTCCCTCGTTGGGCGGAAAGCCACCGCAGGGGACCCATTCGCTTATCCCTCGTGAAAAAATGGGAAGCCGGCACGTTCACGAACCACACGCCGGAGCAGATTCATGAGATGCTGACCGAGGCGTTGGCTCATGACGATGCGGAATGGCAGTCTCATACCGGAGCCGCTTATTACGGCAAAGCTCCGGCACATTATCTGGAGCGCCTGCTGTTTATCTGCCCGCACTGCGAGGCTCCATGCCACCTCCGCTCCGAACAAGATCTGTTCGGCTGTACGGATTGCGGCTACACCGTGCGTTACACGCACCAGGGCAAGTTAGCCCCGTTCACCCACTCTTTACGTTTTTCAACTACGCGGGACTGGAACCGCTGGCAGCTGAAACGCCTGGAGCAAGCGATACAAGAACCGGGACATCTGGCAATCTGGGAGCAGGTCATGCGCGATCCCGTACATCTGTATGTTTCGGAAGGGGAGCTGCCCTTTCAATCGCTGGGAACGGGACAACTGCAATGGAGCGCAGATCAGGAAGCTGCCCTTTCCTTTCAGGGAGAGAGAGGGCAGACCTATTCCTTTCCGTTTGCCGAGTTGGAGGGCTTGAATGTGCAGCTTCACCACAAATTTGAATTTTACTTGGGGGACAAGCTGTACCGATTCTTGTTTTACCAACCGAGAACTTCAGCCTATAAATGGCTCAAATTTATTACCGCGCTGGTTCAGCGTACACCACGGCTCAACTAGGAGGTTCCCCATTGGATCATTCATGGTCTTTCGTGATCGACTTTACGCTTCTCTCTTTGCTGATGGTCGTGTCAGCCATCCTCAAGGCCCGTATTCCGCTGCTGCGCAAAATTATCGTGCCGACTTCTATGGTCGCCGGGATCCTCGGTCTGATCGTCGGCCCGGAGCTGCTCGGCTGGCTTCGATTTGATATCGACCGCCTGGGTCAGCTCGTCTACCACCTAATGGCGATCGGCTTCATTGCGCTCTCCCTCAAAGAGCGAGAAGTGTCCAACAGTCCGGCGGTCATGAAATCCGGCATGTTAATCGTATCCACGTACCTCATTCAAGGATTGGTGGGGTTCGGGCTCTTCCTGCTGCTGACGGAATTCTTCTATCCCGGCATGTTCCCAGGCATCGGCCTGCTGCTTCCTCTGGGCTACGGGCAAGGTCCGGGACAAGCCTATTCGATCGGCAGCCGCTGGGAGGCGCTCGGACTCGAAGGCGGCGGAAACCTTGGCCTGACGATTGCCGGGTTCGGCTTTATTTGGGCGGTCATTCCGGGGATCATCCTGATGAATTACTTGATCCACCATCCCAAATACAAGCAGAATGCCTTCCATTCCCGCAAAGAACGAACCGAGGTTACGGAAAAGTCGGAGGAAGGCGAAATTCCGCTCAGCGACGCGATTGACAAGCTGACGTACCAAATCGCGCTCATCGGCTTCATTTATCTCGTCACCTACTTGACGATACGCGGGCTCGAAGCGGTGTTGACGCCTCTTGGAACGTACGGCGAGACGCTGGCCCAACTGCTGATCGGCTTCCACTTCCTGATCGGCAGCCTGTATGCGATGTTGTTCCGGTGGATCCTGAATCGCTGGAAGCGGGCGGGCTTCCAATTGGAGCATTCGCCCAACAACTACCTGTTGCAGCGGATCTCCGGGTTCTCTTTCGATTACATGATCGCCGCTTCGATCGCCGCGATCTCGATTTACTCGCTGAAGCAATACCTGACGCCGGTGCTCATCCTGACGACCGTAGGCGGGTTAATCACCGTGTGGTTTATGGTGTGGTTAGTGCCGCGAGTACTGCCGGAGGATAAGCTGCCGAATATCCTCGGTTTCTACGGGATGCTGACCGGAACGATCTCCACGGGCCTCGCGCTTGTCAAAGCCGTCGATCCGAAATTCCAGTCGAATACGACCGATAATTTGGTTATGGGCAGCGCAACCGCGATTATGTTTGGGTTCCCGCTGCTGCTGATTTTGAACATCCCGATCGTCGGGTACCTGCAACAGCAGCCGGTGATGTACTTATACACCTTCGCCGCACTGTTCTTGTATTTCGCCGTCCTGTTAGGCATACTGCTTTATCGATCCCGAAAAACATCGGCTTAAGCCAAGCTCACAAATGAATAATCCCCGCCCTCTTTACCATAGAGAGCGGGGATTTTTGATGTCGTGTTATTTCACCGGTTTGGAGATATTGGCTTTACGGAACCCTTGGTAACTGTCGAGCGCCGCAGCTAACAGATAGGCGAACAACGCCAACCACATGACCCATTCGGAATTGAAGCCGGACACGCCTAAGGATTGCGGACCGAAGATCTCCTCCATTTTCGTAACAAAACCCGGGGCAAGCAGTTCGGCATTGCGAATCATCACCCCGAACACAACTGCGGAGAGGACATGATTCGCCACGTTGAAGAACGCGATGGGTACGGTCCATTGGGAGACAACCCATTTATAGATCGCCAAGGCGACATCGAGAACTAGAATGAGTACGATAAACGGCCAATAGGATAGCAGCACTTCCTGATTAAAGACTGGCGTTGTCATTTCAAACCGGCCGTTCTCATACACGCCTATCAGCCTATCCGCATTAAAATACACGCACCCCCAGATCGCCGTCCACATGAGGTTGAAGAAAACCTCGCTTTTCTTGATCACTTTCTCCTTAGGGACATAGCGGGCATCCTTCAAATCATCCGGCGTCCAAGCCTTGAATTTGCCGTTCAGCGGCAATTCCTTGCCGGTTCCCGTACGTTCTAGAATGACAAACACCAGGGTAATCCAAAATACGGTCTGTACACCTATGCCAAGCACCGTCTGTATGGCCTTGCTGAGCAAGCTCGCCGCGGCATCCACCGGAGCCACTTCACCTGAATACGTGATGATTTGGTTCGCAATCAACGAAAGGAGGGCAATCACGACCGCAATCGGGATAACCATTTTCATCACTTGAACATAGGAATCAAAGTATCGCGGCCCGATCAGATACGCCGGCTGATCCCGGTACTGCGCGGCCAGCGCCGCTGGATCTCCTAATTGGCTTAACGCCTCCTTCACTTCGGCTTCGCCGTAATCCTCCGGCAGCATATCCTCGATCGTGGAGCGCAGCTCCAGCGCGATGTCTCCCCGGCTCTGTTCCGGCAACCGGCGAGTAACTTCGTAAATGTAAAGCTCAATCAGTTCCGACGGACTCATCATCCTTCTCCCCCTTTAACAATGTGTACAGTTCTTGGGAGGTCTTCTCCCATTCCTGCTTCAACTGCTCGAAAATCTCCAAACCAAATGCGCTCAGCACATAATAGCGGCGCGGTCGGCTCTCCGACGTGTCCCAGCTGCTGGTTACCAGCTCCTGCTTCTCCAACCGGCGCAGCAGCGGGTAAAGTGTGCTTTGATCAATGACGATCCCTGACTGCTCTAAACGTTGAACCAGCGAATACCCGTATTGCGGCGTCCGCAATTGGCTCAGCACGGCTAAGGTCAGCGTTCCGCGACGGAGCTCCGTGATCAATGAATTCAGTAAGGCGTTCATCCTTTCACCTCATTGTCTAATCCTATTTGTCGTATACTGTGTGTCATACAATATGTTTTATACTATGCATCATACACTATTGTTAACCTTCCAGCAATAGGCAACAAACAATATTAGCAAAAAAATCCCCGCCTCCTTCCGAGACAGGGATTTCAAAATGTTCAAGAGATACAGACTTCAAGCCAGCATTATTCGTTCAAAAAGGTGGTTACACGGTTCTGAATCAGCTTGGCGGCTTCCTCTGCGGATTTCTGCCCGCTAAAGTAAGCTAACGACTCCTCGCCTACGATAGCGATTACTTTCCCGTCAAGCTGCGAGAATTGGTCCACCGTATCCAGCATTTGCCCGAAACGGACGAATTCTTCATCCTCCGCCTGCACGGTTGTTCCGTCAGGCAGCTTGTAGCTGCCGTCCGCGACTTGCTTCTGGATCTCGTCCAGCTTCTCTTCGTTCACCGATTTCAGCAGCGAAAATCCACTGTGCTCCGGCAACTTTTGTACCTCCTCCGATAAGAGGAAGCTAATCAACTTCCACGCTTCGTCCGGAACCGCTGTGTTCGCGCGGATGCCAAACTGGGAGGAGGGTACGATCCGCATCGTGCCCGATTGTTCCGGTTGATGCGGCTTCTGCATCAGCATCGGATGCTCGAAGTACATATGCGGCACCTTAATCACGTCAGCCGGCTCGAATAACACGGCGGAATAAAACAATTGCTTCCCGGGGCCGGCCGATTCGGCGGTCATCACGCCATCGTCGTACATTTGCTTGACTTGGTGCAGCAGGGCCACAAATTCCGGGGAATCGAATTTGGCTTGCTTGGCTGTCGTATCGACATAGGTCTCATAGTTATCTACCGTCATCTCCTGCATCAGCATATCCGGTGGATACTCCGCCATCGCAACCACTTTGTCTTTCCCCTGCGTCAGCGTCTTCGCTTTCTCAGCAAAATCCTGCCAAGTCCACGTTTTTTCCGCAATGCCGGCGTCTTTCAATACTTGGCCGTCAGCGATAAATGCCCGCAGCGAGTATCCGCCTGGGATGGCGTACAACCCGCCGTTCACCCTGGTGGCCTCCAAGATATTCGCTTGAAGATTCTCCTTCTGAATCGACGTATCCTCG
Organism: Paenibacillus sp. FSL R7-0216; assembly: GCF_037969915.1. Classification (NCBI taxonomy): domain Bacteria; kingdom Bacillati; phylum Bacillota; class Bacilli; order Caryophanales; family Paenibacillaceae; genus Paenibacillus; species Paenibacillus sp. FSL R7-0216. The sequence goes on from NZ_CP150222.1 coordinate 4,910,805, forward strand.
CTAAGCAGGGAATCCATGTCCTGTAGTTGACCTTTGGCGACATAATCACCGATCGGCAGGCTGTTCATCTCAATGACGTCCGGCCCCTGCCCCGAGAGCAGCGCCGTATTGATCGATTTCTTGTACTCCTCCATCTCTCCGGGTTTCCACTGTTCCCCAGCCTGTTTGTAGGCTTGGACGGTTAAATCAATATCCGGGTATTTCGCTTCGAACTTTCGTTCCAACGCCTCGTAAAACGGGGTTGCCTCCTGTACCGATAAGATAAGGGCGGCTTTCCCTCCTTCCGAAGCCGTCTTCCCCCCGGCGCTCTCCGTACCGGAGCCGCAAGCGGTTAATGCGATCATTATCATGATTGCCAATCCTATTGTCATTCCCATCCGTTTCTGCATGGGTCAAGCCTCCCTAGATCAAATTTATTGCAAACGAACCCGGTTCCCATCCTGCAGCGGTTCACTGCTTTCCAGAATAATTAGGTCCCCCTCATACAGGCGGTCCGCCGGAATCATCGTTTCTTCTTCATTCCCTGCGCTTGCTTCAATCGTCACCTTACGAGCGATAAACTCGTTACCCAAGGCCCCGCGCCGCTCCTCCACCTTGAAAATAAACCGCGTATCGCCGTCGCGATGAATCGCTTCGTTCGGAAGGAGCCAACCTTGGTCCGCGGAAGTCTGATCCAGCTTGATCGAGACCTGCTCACCCCCTTTCAGTACGGGATCGGCCACCTGGACGCGCAGCCGTTTCAGCGGAACCGCCGCCGTCGTTCCGGCAGGATCCTCCGCTGATCCGGCGATACGTGATCCTGCGTCAGCGATTTCCTCAACCGTTCCATCTAGCGTACGAGCGGGTTGATCGCCTGAGGCGGCAACCGCGACCTCAAGCGTCTGCCCGGTCGCAACCTGCAGGCGGCCGATCAGCTCGGCATCGCCGGTCATCTCCAAGCGGTAGCCCGCGATGTCGCTCGATACGACCACGTCCGGTTGTCCGGCCGAAGCCAAACCCTCTACCGCATTCACTTTTGCAACGACTCCATCAAACGGGGCGACGAGCTCGCGCTGGCGGTCGAGTTGCTCCTTTAGGCCCTCGATTTTTCGCTCCTGCATGGAGAGATCCAGCTTGCGCGTTTCCATCTCGCGTTTCGCTTCCCGAAGACCGGTCTCGTCACCGCCAACCGTGGCCTCAATGAACTGGTCCTGGATCGTCTGCAGCGCAATCCGCTGCTTCTTGAGTTGATCCGACTCGTCTTCCAGCTCCCTCTCAGCAGCGGCGCTGTCGTATAGTACCAGCGGTTGACCTTTCTTCACGCGGGCTCCTTCCTTCACAAGAACCTTCCGAACCTTCCAGCCTGCTGGATTAGGAAGCTCCGCCTGCTTGGCCGGCTGCAATACGCCGCTGGCTTCCAGCTTGTAGGTAAGTCCGCCGAGCTTGGCTTGGCCCGTCCGGACCTTCGGCAACGTCACCGATTGCAGCGTATTGCTGAACAAGGTGAAGAACAGCAGTCCTCCCATCAGAGCCATAAAGGCGATTAAAATCATCTTTTTCCTATTGCGATCGGTTTGTTCTTTCGTAAGCTCCATGACGTAAGCTTCTCCTCCTTACCCCTTGATCCCGGACAGCTGCACGCCTTCGATGAAATACGTCTCGGCATAAAGGAACAGCAGCACCATCGGCGACATGTACAACATCGAAGCAGCAAAAGCTGTCCCCCACTCGCCGCTTAATCTCGACAAGAAAACCGATAAAGGCTGCTGGAGCAGATCCAAGAAAACTAACGGCTGCTCGACCATGTTCCAATAATCCACGAACAGCAAAATCACCAGCGCGGCGAGACCCGGCTTGACCATCGGAAGGATGATCGTCAGAAAGATCCGCGGATGACCGGCGCCGTCCATCTTGGCGGCTTCGATATAGGCGTACGGGATATGCAGCATGAACTGGCGCAGCATAAAGACCCCAAATGCGGCGAAAATCCCCGGCAAAATCACCGCTCCCGAATGGTGCAGCAGCCCCAGCTTATCGGCCATGAGATAGTTAGGGACCAGCGTGACCTGAAAGGGCATCAACATCGACAGCAAATACACCAGAAACACCGCGTCGCGACCGCGAAACCGCAGTTTCGAAAGCGCGTAAGCCGCCATCGCGGCCACCGCCGTTTGTCCGGCGATGATCGGCAGCACCAGGCCCACGGAATGCCAAAACATCAGCAAATAGTTGGGGGTACGTACCAACAGTTGACCGTATTGCTCCAATGTGACCTGGTCCGGCACCCATTTCAAATTGACGAAGGTTTCGGCCCCGGTTGAGGTCGCCTCCGTCAATTTCCCGATATTGCCGTAATCGATGACCAGCTCCTGTTCGCTCATCAGCGAGTTGGTGAACGTAATGATGATCGGGAACAGCAGCATCGCAGCGACTAGACTCATCCCCCCGGTTAACAACACCTTACGTATCGTTTGGAACGCCTGCACGTCCTGCACCTCCTAAATATGCGCGTTATTGTCGGCTTTGCAGGACCGAGACGCTTCGTCCTAAAAACCGACCTTCTATTCCATGAATTGTCGGTATCGGCGTTCTAGCCCGAACAAGCCCAGGACGATCGCCAGGATGGCGGCAACCATTAACACCGCCGCAGCCGTCAGCTTCTGAATGTCCATCGAAACAAACATATTGTTCATGTAATGCTGCAGCATGTAGATGCTGTCGTGCGGATAATCGCCCGCAAGCAAATACGTCTCCCGAAATACCTTAAACGAGTTGATAATGGACATGATGACCACGAAGAACGTGGTGGTCGTCAAATAAACGAGCGTGATGCCGAAGAATCGGCGGACCGGCCCTGCGCCTTCGACCTGTGCCGTTTCGTAGTAGTCCTTCGGAATCTGCTGCAGGCCGGCCAGAAACAAAATCACGTTATAGCCGATGTTCTTCCACAAATACACCACGATGACGACATACCGGGCGGCCCCGGTCTTCATCCAGTCCACGCGCTCCATCCCGAAGCGGCTGAGGGTATAATTCAGCACGCCGTTCCAGTCAAAGATCATCTGCCAGATGAGGATGACCGACGCCACCGGCACAACCAGTGGGAGCACGTACGAAGTGCGCAGCCACTTCCGCAGGTAGATCTGCCGATTTAACAACAGTGCGAGAATCAAGGACAGCACCAGCATCAAGGGGACGCCAAGCGCGCTGAAATAAAGCGTGTTGGCCGCTGCCTTCCGGAACGAATCGCTGGCCAGAAGCTCGCGGTAATTCGCCAATCCGGCGAAGCCTCCGCCGGGGATGCCGCTCTGGAAGGAATACAAGAGACTCATCCCAAACGGGATCAGATAGAAGACCCCGAACCCGGCCACGCTCGGCGCCAGGAACAACCCGGCTGCGGCGGCATCCCCGCGTCGCCACCTCGCGAATCGCGAGGAGGCTTGGCTTTTTGGCGCACGCAAAAAAACCCACTTTTTCATTTTCCAATCCTCCTGCCGTTCTTGCTCTTAAGCATAAGGCGGACTGTTAAAATCAAAAGTGGGGTAAACCTAAACTTTTTCTTAAGTCAGCTTTTCATGACGAAGCGTTTTTTCATGAGATCCAAGCTTCGGCAAACGCACCTCGAACTCCGTGCGGATCAGATCGCTTTGCACCGAGATCGTGCCTTCATGCTGCTCCACGATATTCTTGGCGATGAACAGGCCCAGCCCGGTGCTGCCTTCCTGGTGCGTGCGCGCCCGATCGCCGGTGAAGAACATGTCGAACACGTGAGGCAGCTCGTCCGGCGGAATGGAATCCCCATAGTTGGTGACGCGCACGACAACCTCTTCCCCGTCCAGCGCCACGCGGACGTCGAGGTATTCACCGTCTTTGCCGTAACGAACGGCATTGGACAGCAGGTTCTCGAAGACGCGGGCGAGCAGATCGCCGTCGCCGGAGATCATCAGCTGCGGCTCCGTCTCCAGACGGGCGGTCAGCTGATTTTTTTCAAATACCGGGTACATCTCTTCGGTCAATTGAGTCAGCAGCTCGCTCAAGTCCAGCGGCCGGCGGTGGATACTCAGCTTGCCGTAATTCATCCGTGTGATTTCGAACAGCTCGTCGATCAGCTTCTCCAGCCGTTGCGATTTGGTGTAAGCAATCGTCGTGTAATGCTTCATCTGCTCGGCGGTTAAATCCTTGCCCTGCAAGATGAAGTCCAGATATCCGATGACGGAGGTTAGCGGGGTTCGAAGATCATGGGCTAAGTTCAGCACCAATTGTTCCTTACTGTTCTCGGCAAAATCCCCCCGTTCCACCGCTTGCTGCAGCTTCTCGCTGGCCAGGTTGATGTCCCGTGCAATCTCTCCGAACTCGTCGCCGGAAGGAACATGGACCCGATTCGTGAAATCTCCTCCCGCCAGTTGGTTGATGCCCCGGGAAATCTCCCGAAAGTAAGCGACGTAACGCCGGGTAAGCAGATAGAAGTATAAGAACGAGAGCGGGATGAAAATAATCAAAAATACGTTGATGTCGCCGATCTCACGCATGATCCGACGGACATCATACAGCGGGTCCTCGCGAAGCAGCGTGTGGTAGTACCCCCGCAGCGCCAGGTAAATCAGAAAGGTCGTCCCGGCGGAGAGCAGCATGCTCAGCCCAAACAATCGGATCATTTGGAAGCGGAAGCTGCGAAACTTCGGTTTATCCATGTGGTTATCCATTGAACGTATACCCTACTCCCCAGACGGTTTTGATCAACTTGTTCTTGTGCTGATCTTCGCCCAGCTTCTTGCGCAGAGTCCGGATATGCACCATGACCGTATTCCCGCCTTCATAATAAGCCTCGCCCCAGACCTTCTCAAAAATATGCTCCGAACTGAACACCTTCTTCGGATGGCTGGCGAGCAGCACCAAAATATCGAACTCCTTTGGCGTAAGCTCCACCGGTTCGCCGTACAGGAACACCGTTCGCTGCTCGGGGTGGATCACGAGCCCACCGGCCTCCAGCACCGGCTCGTCCACCTGAGCGGCGACCGAGGGATTCAGCTGAATAAAACGCCGCAGTTGGGCGTTCACCCGGGCCACCAGCTCCATCGGATTAAACGGCTTAGTCATGTAATCGTCCGCCCCGCGAACCAGGCCGGTGATTTTATCAAGGTCGGTTGCTTTGGCGCTGAGGAAAATAATCGGGAGATGATGCTGTTCGCGGATTTGCCGGGTCACTTCGTACCCGTCGATCTTCGGCATCATAATATCCAAGATGGCCAGATCCACGGACTGTGTCCGGATGACATCCAGCGCCTCCTGTCCGTCGGCCGCTTTGATGCAGCGGTATCCTTCCCGGGCCAGGTGCAGTTCAATCAAGTCGGCGATTTCCGCCTCGTCGTCTGCAATCAATACCGTGATGGGTTTCATCGATCCATCGCTCCTTTTCATGGACAGCATAACCGATGACGCTTCACGATTTCAAATGTTCGTTTAAGACGTTCTCATCCAGAACATCATAGCTGCCATATACCTTGCAGATATGTTGCTCTCCCCAAGCGCAGAGCGCATCCAGAATCCCGCGTAAACTCTCTCCATATTCGCTTAGCTCATATTCCACCCGGGGCGGGACCTCCTGGTAGATCATCCGCCGAATAACCCCGTCTGCCTCCAGCTCGCGCAGCTGCTGGGTTAACATTTTCTGCGTAATGTCGGGCATCAGTCGTTTCAATTCACTGGTCCGTTTCCGTCCGTGCGTCAGGTGGCACAGGATTACACATTTCCACTTCCCGCCGATCACCTCCAGCGTCGCTTCTACAGAAATATTGTATTTCTTCTCTTTCATCGTCTTTGCTCCTTTTAATAGGCACAAAAATGTGCCTACCCTACTTTTTGGTGCCTATATCACTTGAAAGTGCGTACTTCTCAAAATAAACCCTATCTCCCATAATAGCATTTGTCGCTCGCTTCTGCAGAAATCTCGCAGACGCCAGCCGCTCTTAATCCACATCATCACTGGGAGGTTAAAGACAGGTTTATGGATAAAAAACGAAGTACCCTCGCGCTGCTTGCCTTGGCGATTAGCGCCTTTGCGATCGGGACTACCGAATTTATTAGCGTGGGGCTGCTACCCTTGATCGCCGAGGATCTGCACATCTCCACAACCACGGCAGGTTTGACCGTTTCCTTATATGCCTTGGGCGTCGCCTTCGGGGCGCCGGTTCTCACATCACTAACGGCACGGTTGTCACGCAAAACGCTGCTGCTAGGGATCATGGTCGTGTTCATGATCGGCAATGCCCTGGCAGCTGCAGCGACCGGCATCGGCATGTTACTCGTTGCCCGGGTCGTCTCCGCCTTCTCGCACGGCGTGTTCATGTCGATCGGATCTACGATCGCCGCCGATCTGGTACCCGAGCACCGCCGAGCCAGTGCGATCTCGATCATGTTCACCGGCTTGACCGTCGCGACGGTCACCGGGGTGCCGCTGGGTACCTTTATTGGACAACAACTCGGCTGGCGCGCCGCGTTTATCGTCATTGTCACCGTGGGGCTGGTTGGCTTCATCGCCAATAGTCTGCTGATACCATCCGGCTTGCGGAAAGGGGGACGAACCGCGTTCCGCGATCAAGTCAAGCTGGTGACGAACGGCCGATTGTTGCTGTTGTTCTCCATTACGGCTTTGGGTTATGGCGGCACCTTTGTCGTCTACACCTACCTGTCGCCGATTCTGCTGGAGATTACCGGATTTAAGGAAAGCGCCGTTGCGGTCATTTTACTCGGTTACGGTGTCGCCATCGCCATCGGTAACATGGTTGGCGGCAAGCTGTCGAATCGCCAGCCGGTCCGAGCCTTGTTCTATATGTTTATGGTCCAGGCGCTCATCCTGCTCGCCTTACTGTTTACGGCACCGTTTAAGGCCGCTGGCTTGGTCACCATTTTCCTCATGGGACTGCTCGCCTTTATGAACGTACCGGGGTTGCAGGTGTATGTCGTCATGTTAGCGGAGCGGTTCGTCCCGTCCGCCGTCGATGTTGCCTCTGCGATCAACATCGCGGCTTTCAACGCCGGAATTGCCCTTGGGTCTTACCTGGGCGGGGTCATCGCCGATTCGATCGGCCTCATCCACACCTCGTGGATCGGCGCGCTAATGGTCGCGGCTGCCGTGCTTCTCACCAGCTGGAGCCGCGTTCTGGAACAGAAAGATCGGCAAGAAAAGCACGCCCATCCTAAACTTCAACAGGAGGTTCAACTATTATGATCACCCATTTACAAGATACCACTACGCTGCACAATGGAGTGAAGATGCCTTGGCTGGGTCTTGGCGTATTCCAGGTCGAGGAGGGACCCGAACTCGTAAACGCGGTCAAATCCGCCATTGCCCACGGTTATCGCAGCATTGATACGGCAGCGATCTACGGGAATGAAACGGGGGTTGGACAAGGCATCCGCGAAGGCTTGCAGCAAACCGGTATCCCGCGTGAAGCCTTGTTTGTCACCTCGAAGGTATGGAATGCCGACCTCGGATACGAAGAGACGCTGGCCGCTTATGAAACGAGCCTGCGCAAACTGGGTTTGGATTATCTCGATCTGTATCTGATCCACTGGCCAGTGGCTGGTAAATACAAAGAAGCCTGGCGGGCGCTGGAGACGCTCTACCAAGCCGGTAAGGTCAAGGCGATCGGCGTCAGCAACTTCCAGGTTCATCATCTGAAGGACTTAATGGCGGACGCAGAGACGATACCGATGATCAACCAGGTCGAATATCATCCGCGTCTGACGCAGCAAGAAGTGCAAGCCATTTGCCGCGAGCACGGCATTCAAATGGAGGCCTGGTCCCCGCTGATGCAAGGGCAATTGCTGGACCATCCTTTACTGGTTGAGCTTGCCCGCCATTATGGGATATCGGTGGCGCAAATCATCCTCCGTTGGGATTTGCAGAACGGTGTGGTCACCATTCCGAAATCGACCAAGCCGCACCGCATTGCCGAGAACGCGAGCGTATTCGATTTTGAGTTGACGGCCGAGGATATGGCGCGGATCAGCGCCTTGAACCAGAACCTTCGGATCGGGCCGGACCCCGACCATTTCGATTTCTAACCATACCAAAAAGAGCAGATGCCGCGGGGATCCTTTAGATCCTTCGGGTCTGCTCTTTGTCAGCTGTAGGGGCCGATTTCGATGCGGTGATGTTCCGTCTCGTACGTGAGGTCCTTGTATACGCCATCTTCTTTGACCGAAAATTCAGCGACCGCATAAATTTCATACGTGCCGATCCGATCGATTCGAGTTTCGAAAAACTCGTTGATATCCGTTTCGCCCCCCATGCTGCGAGCTACCGCACGGTCCACCTCGGTGATCGTGTTCACCCGGTTCCCCGCACTGTCTACAATCAGGTAATGAAACACCCGTGGCTTGCTCTGCAGTTCAAACCGTTGTTTTGACAGATTGTGCAGGCTAGCGATCAGCGTAAACTTCGCGTCTAAACCAGCGCGTTTCGGAACCGATAGCTCTACAGTGAAGGGGCCGTCCACATGCTCGGAGGTCGCCTTGGTTTCAGCCGGTCTTAGTCGGGTCAGCGCCTGGTCGACCGGATCAAACGTGCTGCATCCGGCAAGCAAGAGCAGTCCTAATGCCGCCGCTAATCCTAAGACGGATTTCTTCATAAACGATCACCTCAAACTAAAAAACATGTCTCGCCGGTTTGGTTGTAGACGGCGTAAAGAAAGGGTACCTCAAAGGCACCCCGGGAATCAAGGGCCTTCGGCCCTGCTAGGAACGATTCGCTTCCCACCAGCTTAGGTACGGATAGGCGTTGAGGGCTTTCCACGGCGACGTCTGGTAGATACCAAAATGCAGATGCGGCAGGAATAGACCGGATGTCCCCTCCGGGCCGTAGCCCGTGCTGCCAACGTAACCGATCAACTGACCTTTCGTTATTTTGCTGCCTGTTCCAATCCCCTTCGCATAACGCGACAGATGCGCATAATAAAATGCGGTAGAACCGTCGACCCGCACGGTCAACCGCCAGCCGCCAAGCTCGCTCCAGCCGTAGTTCATGACTTCTCCGGCCATCGCGCTGTAGACGGGGGTCCCTTCATCAGCGAAAATGTCGATCCCCTCGTGCGTGCGCTGAGCAGTACCATCTTCAGCCCATGCCCGTCCATCGCCATAACTGTTCGTCATCGGGGTATACGTCCCCTTGGCGAGCGGGAAGAAGCCATTTTCGAACCGGTCTGGCTTGGATACGGTATTGGATAATTTCGCTTCCGCCGGGAGATTGATTTGCAATCCGGCCCAGATATTATTGGGATTCGATAATTGCGGGTTTGCTGAAATCAGCGAATTCAACGAAACCTTAAATTTCAAGCTGATCAACCAAAGTGTTTCTCCATTTTGCACTGTATAAGCCGTTGGTCCAGGGACCTGCAGCACTTGACCCGGATAAATCCAATCGTTGGTTAACTGATTCATCGATTTTAACTGTGTTGTGCTGATTTGGTAGGCTGTTGCGATTTGCCACAGGGAGTCCCCTGATTTCACCGTGTAAGGCGCTGCGCTGGATATGCTGCTAAATAACAAGGTGCCGGCGATTGCCCCAGCGATGCCCAGTGTCCACTTCTTGTTACTCATGATGTCAACCCCTAGCAGATGTAATAGTTGGACTCCTTCCATCGTACAGGAAATGAGGAGGACAGATAAGCGGTGGATTTTGGAAGTGGCTCAAGAGTAAAAAGGGGATTGCATAAAAAGCCGAGGAATGTGCAAGTTACGAAAAACAAGAAAAAAATGGAGGGTTTGATCCCTTGGAATACGACTGGATTTGGAAATCAGCCATCGCCCGGTGGACCCCAAATTGCAGTAAATTTTGAGCGATTTATGAACCAAGGATAGACGGCCTCCCCTGAACCATACTAATACCAGCTTTATCCAACAACAATGATGGAGGCTTGGTTGCGATGGCGCAAAGAAGGATGAACTTGCTGATGTTCAGCGGGGATTACGATAAGGCGATGGCCGGACTGATTCTGGCGAATAGCGCGCGGGATATCGACGTAGAGGTGACGATGTTTTTTGCCTTCTGGGGCCTGTTTCTCGTGCGCGATCCGGAGAAAATGACGCTGGAGGATAAGACGCTGTACGAAAAGCTGATGACCTGGATGACCCCCAAAGGGCCGGAGGAGTTGCCCCTCTCCAAAATGAATTACAGCGGGCTGGGCAAATGGATGCTGAACGAGATGATCGAAGACCAGGAAGCCCCCCGGCTGATCCATTTCTTGAAAGGAGCCCGTAAGAAGAACATCAAGTTCTACGGCTGCAAGCTGTCGGTCGACATCATGGGCTTCAAGCCGGAGGAGTTCCTCCCAGAGCTGGAGATCATCGATGCGCAAACGTACCTGCGCGATGCACTGGAATCGGACATACAGCTGTTTATCTGAAGTCGAGGTTGTCTTCAGCGAGCCGCCCGTCCCCTTTGTGGACGTTTTCCGAACTCTCTTCCTTTCCCCTAACGCCCCTAGGCGAATGCACATACCCTAAAGCGTGATTATTTACAATTACCTATAGGGGGAGACTCGGCTTGCTGGAGACAGAGGAATTGGAATTCGAGGTTTACCGGGAAAATACGATCGGCTACCGGCATCCAATTATGACGCCGTACGGGATCCAAACGCTGCGGTATGCCGATTGGGCAGCCAGCGGCCGCCTGTATCGGCCGATTGAAACGAAGCTGGCCCAGGAGTTTGGTCCGTTCGCAGGCAATCCCCACACCGCTGCCAGCTTTACCGGCACCGCCATGACCACCGCTTATGAAGAAGCCAAGCGGATCGTCAAGCACCATGTCCACGCCGGTCCAAACGACATCCTGCTGTTCGAGGGGACGGGGATGACGGGGGCAGTAAACAAGCTGCAGCGCCTGCTTGGGCTGAAGGCCCCTGCCCCGTGGCGTGAGCCGTTCCGGAGCGGTAAGACCGAACGGGAACGGCCGGTTATTTTTGTCACGCATATGGAGCACCACTCTAACCACATCTCCTGGACGGAAACGATTGGCGAAGTCGTATGCCTCCCGCCAGGGGTGGACGGACGCGTCGACCCCAGCCGGCTAGACTCCCTGCTAAGCCGCTATCGGGACCGACGCGTCAAGATAGGCGCATTCACCGCCTGTTCCAACGTGACCGGCTTTGTTACGCCGGTTCACGAGCTCGCCCGGGTAATGCATCAGCATGGCGGCATCTGCGTGGTGGACTACTCCGCCAGCGCGCCCTATACTCCGATCGACATGCACCCGCCGGGAGCGCCGGGGGAACGGCTCGACGCCATCCTCTTCTCCCCGCATAAATTCCTGGGCGGCCCCGGCACGGGCGGGGTGCTGGTGATGGATGCGGGGCTGTGCGCAGAGGCGTCGCCGGACCGCCCGGGAGGCGGTACCGTATCCTGGACCAGCCCGTGGGGCGAAGTCCAGTATCTGTCCGATGCCGAAACGCGGGAGGATGGCGGGACGCCGGGGGTGATGCAGGCGATCCGTACGGCATTAAGTCTGCGACTCAAGGAGCAGATGGGCATCGGCCGCCTGCTGCGCCGGGAGCGGGAGCTGACGAATCGGCTGCTGACGGAGCTTGAAGCCGTCCCGGGCCTGAACGTCTTAGGCGGAAGCAGCCGTGAGCGTCTTGGCATTGTCTCTTTCACCTTGGAGCCGATCCATTATAACCTGGCCGTCAAGCTGCTGAACGACCGCTTCGGCATCCAGGCGCGCGGCGGCTGCTCCTGCGCGGGAACGTATGGCCATTATCTGCTTGGACTCGATCAGACCGCCTCGCAGCGCATCGCCCGGCGAATCGCCGGCGGCGACTTCACGGTAAAACCTGGCTGGGTGCGAATCTCCTTGCATCCGATGATGACGACGGGCGAAGTCGCCTATATCGGATATGCGCTTGGTCAGGTAGCCGCCCTAGGTCGAGATTGGGCCAGCGACTATACTTATGATCCACGAACCAACGAGTGGTACCATCGACGTGGAGAACCCCGGATCGACCTGGACAAATGGTTTCGCTTGCCGGAGCCTCACGCCTTGCGGGTCGGAGGCTAACGAGACGGCTTGGCCGGGAGGGCTGCCGCTTCCGATTCGGCGCCAGCGCCAGAACCAGAACCAGCCGAGCTCTCCTGCCGCTTGGCTGCCTGTCTGGCGCTGCGCGAGCCGCTCCGGTTCGCGAGGTACACCCCGCCGAGGATAAACACCAGTCCGGCCAGCAAACGCCAGCTTACCGGTTCGTTCAGCAACGTGAACCCCCAAATAATCGCACTGGCCGGAACGAGATACGTGACGGTAGTGGCGAATTGCGGGGTTCCTTTTTGCACCATAAAGTAGAACAGAATATAGGCTACCCCCGAACCAAACACGCCCAACCCGATCACCGCGCCAAGCGTGGGAAGGGAAGCCAGCGGCGCCAGCGAGTCCCGCTCGAGGGTCAGCGCCATGAGCCCGCTGCCCGCCATCGCGCTAATCAACGTGCCGAAGGTGACCTGATACATCGACAGTCCGCCGGACAGTCGCTTCGACAGATGCGTGCCAACGGCATAACATAACGTTGCCGCCAGCATGCAGCTGAACCCAAGCAGATCCACCGAGGCGAGTGCGGTTGGGCTGACACCAACAAGCACGAGCAAGCCGAGGAAGGCGATGCCCATCCCCGCCCACTGCATGCGGGTCGTGGCGACGCGAAAGAATACGACGCCTACCACCAGCGTCCAAAGCGGGGTTGTTGCGTTCAGCACCGACGCCAGGCTGCTCGTCAGCCGCGTCTCACTGAATCCGATCAACGCCCATGGAATCGCCGTATTGACCAGCGCCATAATGATCATGGCCACCCAGGGTATCGCGCGGAACCCAAACGGCTTGCGCAGGACGAGCATCACACCCGTAATTGTTGCGAGCCCGAAGGTAGAACGCAGGAACGCGACGGTCCAGGGACCGAAGTCGGGCAGCAGGATTTTGATGAAGAAAAAGGACCCTCCCCAAATCAAACTAAGTAGTATTAATGCAAAATACAGCGATCGTGCCACTCTTATCCCTTCTTTCTTTGAACGTCCGGGCATATGAATAAAGTCACCCTGAACTCTAGTGATCCTGATTGTATCACGGGGATGCTTCGAGCCTCATCGAAACATGCATGCATCATTACGAGGAGGTACGGATGAAAATCGTAGAAGCCCGTAAGGCCGCGGCCCGGTGGGTCGGCCAAAATGCCAGCCGGGAAGCCGGTTACCTGGGAGCTTACTTCAGCGGTTCAACGGTTGGACTTCCGGAGGAAGCGGAGCTGCCGGTGAGCTCCGACGTCGATCTCATCATCGTCACCGATTTAGAGGAACCTCCGGCCAAACCGGGGAAATTCCATGTCGATCAGGTGCTGCTTGAGGTCACCTATCTGTCCTGGAACCAGCTGTCCTCGGCCGAAACCGTGTTATCGGATTACCATCTGGCCGGAAGCTTCCGGACGGATACGATCATCGCCGACCCGACAGGTCGGCTTCGCCAACTGCAGGCCGAAGTGGCTTCTCGCTTCACCGAGAAGCCTTGGGTCCTGCGGCGCTGCAAGCATGCGCTTGACCGAATCGAACGCGGACTTCGCAGTATCGATCCCGATGCGCCACGGCAAGATCAGATCTTGGGATGGTTGTTCCCGACCGGGATCACGACCCACGTCCTGCTGACCGCCGCCCTTCGCAATCCGACGGTGCGGCTTCGTTACCTGGCTGCCCGAGAGGTGCTTGAGGCGTATGGGCACAGCGAGGTATATGCCAAGCTGCTTCAGCTCCTCGGGTGCGAGGAACTCACCGCTGCGCAGACGCAGTCACATCTGGAAGCGTTGGCCCGCACATTCGACATGGCTGCGGCGAGGGCCGTAACGCCGTTCCCCTTCCGCAGCGACATTACTCCCGGCGCGCGTCCGGTCGCCATCGACGGCAGCCGCGAACTGATTCAGAACGGGCGCCATCAGGAGGCGGTGTTCTGGATCACCGCCACATTTGCGCGCTGCCATAAGATTCTAGCGGCTGACGCCCCGGAGCTCGGGGAGCAGCTCGCCCCGGATTTCCTTGCCTTGCTGTCCGATCTTGGCGTCTCATCGACTGCGGCATTGCTTCGCCGGGCGGACGAGGTACATCGCTATCTGCCCCGTCTGATGGGGATCGCGCAAGCCATCATGGATGCCAACCCGGACATCACTCAACCCGGCTCGCCTTGACCCGCCGGCTTCGCCTCATCGGCAAAAGCCCCCAATCACAAAATACGGTGGAATTGGGGGCTTCACGATCTGGCGTTGCTTATGCGGTTTAGTCGATGCGAAGCTCGCCGTCGTAAGAGGTGATGATCTTGTAGAGATCCGGCCGACGATCGCGGAAAATCCCCCATTCGATCCGCTGGATCTCCAACAGGTCGAGGTCAAATTCCGCCACCAGCACGGTCTCCTCCGCACGGTCGGCTTCCACGACTTTGTTGCCTTGCGGCCCAGCGATGAAGGACGAGCCGTAGAAGGTGATGCTCGACTCTTCGTCGGTTTCCGTGCCGACGCGATTCGAAGCGATCACCGGCATCAGGTTGGAAGCGGCATGCCCCAGCATACACATTTGCCAGTGATCCTTGGAGTCGATCGAGCCGTCCTGCGGTTCGGAGCCGATCGCCGTCGGATAGAACAGCAGCTCGGCGCCCATCAGCGCCATGCAGCGGGCGGCCTCCGGATACCACTGATCCCAACAGACGCCGACGCCAATCTTCGCGTAACGCGTCTTCCACACTTTAAACCCGGTATCCCCCGGATTAAAATAAAACTTCTCCTCATACCCCGGTCCGTCCGGGATATGGCTCTTGCGGTAACGTCCGAGGACCTCGCCGTCGGCGTCGATCACGGCCAGCGAGTTGTAACGGGCGTTGTTCTTTTTCTCATAGAAACTGATCGGCAGAACCACTTCCAGCTCCTTGGCCACGTTACGGAAATGCTGGATCGCTGCGTTCTCCTCCATCTCCGTCGCATAGACGTAGTAGTCAGACTTTTCTTTTTGGCAGAAATAAGGGGTTTCGAACAGCTCCTGCAGCAATATAATCTGTGCCCCTTGCGCCGCCGCTTGTCGAACCAGTTGATCGGCTTTGGCGATGTTCTCTTCTCTATTGGACGAGCAGCTCATTTGCGTTGCTGCCACTTTGACGTTTCTCATGTCGTTGATCGAACCCCTTTCGCTAAAAGTTTATGGGCGTCTTGCCGCCATTTGCTGCGTCGTGCAATGCACGTTGCCGCCTTCGCGGATGATGGCCATGCCGTCGACGGTACGGATCTTGCGATCCGGGAACGCCTCGCTCAGCACCTTCACGGCCTGGCGGTCGGTTTCCGCCGCAGCCCCGCCAAAGACCGGCAAAATAATGCCGCCGTTGACGAAATAAAAGTTCAAATAACTCAGCGTCAGACGGCTGTCTTCGTAGAACGCCTGCGGCGGCTGCGGGATCGGAAGGATCTCCAGCTTGCGGCCTTGGGCGTCCGTTGCTTCGCTAAGGATCGCGATATTTTCCTGCGTAATGGCATAGTTCTCGTCGCTGGGATCGTCGCATACTTGCAGGATGACCTTGCCCGGTGCGGCGAAGCAAGCCACGTTGTCGATATGTCCGTCCGTTTCGTCCCCGCTCAGACCGCGTTTCAGCCAGATGATTTGGTCGACGTTCGTAAAGCTCTTGACCGCCGCCTCGATCTCTTCCCGGCTCATGTGCGGGTTGCGGTTCTTGTTCAGCAGGCACTCCTCGGTAGTCAGTAGCGTACCTTCTCCGTCCGCATGGATGGAGCCGCCCTCGAGCACCAATGGCGCGTCGAATTGTTTCACTTTGAGGGCTTCAAGGATATGCGGCGCGACCGCATCGTCCAGATCCCACGGCGAATATTTGCCGCCCCAGGCGTTAAAACCCCAGTTAACCCCGGCCAGCTCCCCTTCCGGATTGACGAGGAACGTCGGGCCGTTGTCGCGCAGCCAAGCGTCGTTATGCTCAATCGGCAGATAAGAGATGCGACCCGTGTTTGGATCCTGCTCAAAGCGGGCCTTCACCTTTTGTAAATCGTCCGGATTCACGACCACCGTGATCGGTTCAAATTCAGCGATCGCCGTAATGAATTCGGCATACCCGTCGCACACTTCGGCGTACCGGTCGGGATAAACCATCGACTCCTGTATCGGCCAGGAGATAAAGGTGCGTTCATGTGCCGCCCATTCGGCTGGCATTTTATAGTTGAAGTCTTTAGGATACATCGTTTCCTCCACGCTCAAAAATATGATTTATTTATCGTTTCAAACTAGATTTCGGGGCAGCCTCCTAGTGATTCTCCATGTCATGGATGCCCGCAGGCTGTTCCCACTGCTCTAACGCGGATGAGAAACGCTATTTGAAGGATTTCCTCGTTGTACCGTTTCTAACGACGCTGTGGATCACTATTTCCATTAAACCACCTGATTCCGGCTCAAAAAATAAGATTTAAGCACGGTGAGCAGCGATAAAATGTAAAATCGGCGATTTGAGCCGACTTAAGCGCTGTGGTAAGCGTTAGACCTGCGGATGGCCCCCAAATACTAGCGCGTTCACCCAATTTACCATGATATCATATAACAAATCTCCCTTGCCCACAATGGAAGTCTTGACCGGAAAATCAATGCCTGATTATCGGCGGCACCGCCTTGCTGCAAACGATATAATGGGGACACAAAGTTGAAGACAAGGAGGGCCCCGCCTTAATGATTCTCGCCGAACGGAAGGAAGAGTATTATCAAGCTTTATTGGAGAAAAAAACGGAGTATGAAGGGGTATTTTACGTTGGCGTCAAAACCACCGGCGTCTTCTGCCGACCAACCTGCCCGGCACGAAAACCGAAATTCGAAAACTGCGAATTTTACGAAACAGCCAAAGAAGCGCTGCTCGCCTCGTTCCGGCCGTGCCAACGCTGTCGCCCGTTATCCCACCCGAGCCGCGTGTCCGATTTGGTCCGGCAGTTGGTAGAAGCCGTCGAGGCTCATCCGGAGAAGCGCTGGAAGGACGAAGACTTCCGGCAGCTGTCCGTCGATGCATCCACGGCGCGCCGCCAGTTCAAGAAGCGCTTTGGCATGACCTTCGTGGAATACGCCCGCGCCCGCCGGATGGGTCTGGCGCTCGGTAACATCCGTTCGGGCCGACCGGTCATCGACACCCAGCTCGCTATGGGGTATGAGTCGAGCAGCGGATTCCGGGATGCCTTCTCCCGGATTATGGGGGCTGCACCAACCCGGTTGGAAGAGAGCCGAGTGCTAAGGGCGGCGTGGCTCGACACCCCGCTCGGGCCGATGATCGCGATCGCCGATGAGGAAGCGTTGTATCTGCTGGAGTTCGTGGACCGCCGCGGTCTGGAGCGCGAAGTCGAGCGGCTCCGCAAGCGGACAAAATCCGCGGTGATCCCGGGATTCACCGGCCCGATCCGCTCGATCGAGCGGGAACTCGCCCTGTACTTCGAAGGGCGGTTGACCGAGTTCGCTACCCCACTGCGCCTACTGGGCACGCCGTTTCAGCAGCAGGTATGGGCCCGGCTGCGGCAAATCCCCCCAGGGGAGACGCGCTCATATGCCGAGCTGGCCGCCGAAGTTGGCCGTCCGTCGGCCTTTCGCGCTGTCGCCCAGGCCAATGGGGCCAATCAACTGGCCCTTGTCATCCCCTGCCATCGCGTCATCAACGCGAATGGCGACCTTGGGGGCTACGGCGGTGGACTGTCCCGTAAAAGCTGGCTGCTGAAGCATGAAGGGGGCGCGTTCGCTTAGCGGCTCTGCCCTATGAGAGAAATGTTGTAATTAGTACAACATTTTGTTACTCCCCCATCACACTGATCGCCAACTCCAGGCCGGCAACCAGCTGCTCCAACGCCATACTCGGGGCGCCGGGATGTCGCTCCGCCTGCTCCGGGAGGTAAGGGATATGGATGAACCCACCCCGGATGGGCTTGCCGCTGACGGCGAGATGATGCATCAACCCGTAAAACAAGTGGTTGCATACGAAGGTACCGGCTGATAGCGATAGCGACGCGGGAATCCCCTCGGCCTGCAGCCGGTCGGCCATGCGTCTAACCGGCAGCGTGGTCCAATACGCTGCCGGGCCTTCCGGCACGACAGGAACATCCACCGGCCGGTTCCCCGCATTGTCATCGATGGCGGCATCGCTTAGGTTGACGGCGATCCGCTCAAACGAGATCCCCCTTCGTCCGCCGGCTTGCCCTAACGCGATCACCACCTCCGGCTCCGTTTCCTCGATACCGGCCAGCAGGCGCTCCATCGATTGGCCAAACACCGTCGGTAGTTCCAAGCCTATAACCTCATAGGAACCGATCACACGTCCCTGCAGCCGGTGCACCGCTTCAACTGCCGGATTGATCGATTCACCGCCAAAGGGTTCAAACCCGGTGAGCAGCAATTTTCTCATTTTCCTGTCCCCTCCCACTTGAATATTCTACGTCATATACGTTATACTGCTTTACAAATCATATCTCGGAATCATGCCTATGAAGAGCATCCAACTCGGAGGCGTTTTCGTCAAGGGGAACCCGCGCGCCAAACGCGCAATCATCTCCTCCTAAGCTAACCGGGTCCGCCCGTTACCGCGGAACTAAAGGGGATCAACCCGGCCCGGCCGGTTTGATCAATTTGGGTGGCACCGCGAGCATACAGCGCTCCTCGTCCCAATCGGACGAAGGGCGCTTTTTGTATTCTCATCGAAAAAGGAGCGGATCACCCATGTTAGACGGTAAATGGATTCGGGAGCATCAAGAACAAGTTCAACAGGTGGCGGAGGACAAAGGGATCGAGTTATCGGTCCCGGAGCTATTGCATTGGGACGACCAACGCCGGGCCCTTCTGCAGGAAGTGGAACGGATACGGCAGGAGCGTAACCGGCTTACCCCTCAGATTGAGGTACAGATCCGGGAGCAAGGGCCGGACGCCGACGCCGCTTTGAAAGAAGAGGTGAAACAGCTGAACCGGCGGCTGAGCGGACTGGAGAAGGAGCTTGAGGAGGCGGGGCGCGAGTATCGGCGACTGATGTTGCTTGTTCCGAGCCCGGTCTCGCCGGATACGCCCAAGGGCCTGTCGGACCTCGACAATGTCGTGGTGAAGCAGATCGGAGAACCGCCCGCGTTTGGATTTGCACCGCGAGATCACGTCGCCCTCGGTGAACAGCATCGGATGATCGACATTCCCCGCGGGGTCAAAACGGCTGGCGCCCGCAACTACTACCTGAGCGGCACGGGGGTTCTGCTGCACCGGGCGGTACAGCAGCTGGCCGTGGATCTGCTTGCGGCGAAAGGATTCACCCTGCTGGAGGTGCCCTTAATGGTACGCTCGGAGGCGCTCGTGAACACCGGATTCTTCCCGCTGGGCGTGGATCAGACGTACCGGATGGCCGAGGACGATCGCTGGCTGGTCGGCACCGCCGAGGTTCCGCTCGTGTCGTATTACGACCATGAGATCGTTGATGTCACCCATCCCGTCAGGCTGGCCGCAGCCTCGCTTTGTTTCCGCAGCGAAGTCGGCTCGGCCGGACGGGATGTTCATGGCTTGTATCGCGTGCATCAGTTCTCGAAGGTCGAGCAAGTGGTGCTGTGCGAAAACAACCCGGAGCTGTCGGAACAGCTCTTTCAGGAAATCACCCAAAACGCCGAGGAACTGCTTCAACTGTTGGAACTGCCATACAGGGTAATGGCGGTGTGCACCGGAGACATGTCGCAAAAAACGTATAAACAATACGACATCGAAACGTGGATGCCGAGCCGTGGGGCCTACGGGGAGACCCATTCGTCGTCGCAACTGCTCGACTTCCAAGCCCGCCGTTCGAATATCCGGTACAAGGACCAAAACGGCAAGCTGCAATACTGCTACACGTTAAACAACACCATGGTCGCTTCGCCGCGCATCCTGATCCCGCTCTTGGAGAATCATCAAGAGGAAGACGGGAGCATCCGGATCCCTCATGCGCTGCGCAAGTATATGAACGGATTGGAACGGTTGACCTCGTTGAATCCAGAGGGGTAGGAAACATTTTCCACACAACAAATCTGCTTGGATTTCGTCCAATAGTATAAATCCATCCAGAAAATAGGTGATTTAGAATGACGAAACCATTCAACAATAAAACACTCGGACTGACCTGGCTGTTGGCAGCCTCCCTCGTATTGTCCGCCCAAGCGGGAACGGCCGGTGCGGAGCCCGTGGGAGATCCGGCCTGGGGAGCCACGGGGGCGGTTGCTGCGGCCCCGTTGAATCAAACCGCCTCTACGGGCGGCATCATGATTGAGCTCGACGGGCGGCCGCTGCAAACGGAGACGCTCCCCTTGCTGGTGAACGGCAGCGTCCTGCTCCCTATCCGTGACGTGTTTGAAGCGCTGGGCGCCAAGCTGGCCTGGGACGATGCCAGCAAGACCGTCACGGCCACCCGAGGCCAAATGACGCTCGTTTACCGCATTGGCGACCCCACGGCTCAGTTGAACGGCCAGCTCCTCACGCTGCCGGTACCCGGGCAGATCGCGGACGGTTATTCGCTGGTTCCTCTACGGTTCGTAAGCGAAGCGCTCGGCAGCGATGTCGTCTGGGACGGCGATCACCACACGGTGCGAATCACTTCGGCGTTTACATACGAAACCACCGTCGCTTGGGGCGTCAATCTGCGCAGTGCGCCGGATGCCGGGAGCGAAACGGTCGGTGAGGAGCTGCTGCCCACCGGCAGCAAGCTACATGTCGTTCGCGAAGCCGGTGCGCTCTGGCTGGAGGTGCGAACCCCAGACGGACGCTCCGGTTATGTATCGGCCAAGCCGAAGTACACCGACTATCGGAGCGACACCCTTGCGGACAAGCAGGCGGACGAGCTGATCGCTTACGGCAAAACGTTTGAAGGTACGCCTTACGAATTCGGAGCATCTCCCAACCAAACGAAAACGTTCGACTGCTCCTCTTTTGTGAATCGGGTGTACGAGGAGATTCTTTCGATCGAGCTTCCGCGCGTTTCGTATGATCAAGCCAAGGAAGGTACGGAAGTCAGCCTGGATCAGTTGCGCAAGGGAGACCTGTTGTTCTTCAGCGCGCGGGGTCTGGATATCGGCCACGTCGGCATCTACATTGGCGACAATCAGATTCTGCACACCTATTCCAAAGAGCAAGGAGTCCATATCGAGGCGTTTGATGGCCAGTGGAAAAAGCGGTTCGTGACCGCACGCCGGGTGTTTTGAGGTAGCTGCTTAGATCAATGGTGGAGCGAATCAGGATCATTCAATTTTTTCCTCTTTTTGCCGACATAGGAAGTATAGACATGGCGAAGGAGGTGAATCCATGCGGTTCTGCCGGCGAGGATAGGAATCGAACCCGGATAACGCGCATGGAGACGCGATGTGGAAATGGCTGAAAGGCTCGAAAACAACCCAAGGCCTTGCCCGCAACGAGGCTGAAGCATCTTCTGACAAGCCCAATGACGCGGGCCTGGAGGAGGAGCGCACTCCGCAGCCCAAAGTGATCGTCATTACCGGCACGAGCGGTTCGGGCCGCAAGAGTATCGCCAAGCAGCTCAGCACCGACCTGGGCCTTCCTTATGTCCTTCCTTATACCACGCGGGCGAAACGCCCAGGGGAGAAGGACGGTGAGCACTACCGTTTTATCTCCGATGTGGATTTTCAAACGATGCTCGGCAGGCAGGCGTTTACCCAAAGCGTCCGCCTGGAGCGCGGCAGCTACGGAATCACGGAGCATGAACTAATCGAAGCGCTGGAACAACATGGTGCGGCGGTCGTCGTCGTGAATCATGATGGCTTGCAGGCGTTCCGGAAACGGTTTGGGTCGCAGGCGATCCGGATTTTCCTCTATGTGACAAAGGAGGACATTCGGCTGCGCGAGGAACGGGAGGGGGCCCCGCCCGAGGTGATCGAAGAGTATTTACGGAACTACTCCGAGCAGGTCGTTTACAAGAAAGAGTCCGACTATTTGCTGCAAAATATCGATCCCGCCGCAACGCTGGAGAAGATTAAGGGTTTTTTGCAGGAGAAAAAATAAATGGAAACGGGTTGTCCCGGTCGTTACTGGCTGGGGCGACCCGTTTTTTTGTGTTTGGGTTGTGGTGCTATGCGGTTCCTGCCGTACGATGCCGTGCCGGCGCTGTGGAAATTCTCCACCTAGACCCACTCCCATGCGCTAACGCTGACCAGGAACGCTAATGTGGCAAATTCGGCGTTCTAGAAATTCTAACGACGCTGAGCAACGCTATTTCGGGGAAAACCCCCGATTTCACCCCCGAAGATGGCAAATAAGCTCTGTGATCCGCGTTAGAATCGAAAAACGCCCATTTTGGCGGATTTAAGCTGTGTGGCAAGCGTTAGCGTCCAAGTTACCCGTTCCCTGTACCTCGGGCGAAAGAAAGTTAGTTGGTGCTGGCTGGTCATATGGAGCTCGAAGTGGCAGATTTGTTAAGTAACATCTCATTGACCCTGCGCATCTCTACCGATCCCCACTCCCATGCGCTAACGCTGACCAGGAACGCTAATGTGGCAAATTCGGCGCTGTGGCAATTCTAACGACGCTGAGCAACGCTATTTCGGGGATAACCCCCGATTTCAACCCCAAAAATGGCAAATAAGCTCTGTGATCCGCGTTAGAATCGAAAAACGCCCATTTTGGCGGATTTAAGCTGTGTGGCAAGCGTTAGCGTCCAAGTTACCCGTTCCCTGTACCTCGGGCGAAAGAAAGTTAGTTGGTGCTGGCTGGTCATATGGAGCTCAAGGCGGCAGATTTACTAAGTAACATCGCATTTGCCACTGCGCATCTCTACCGATCCCACTCCCATGCGCTAACGCTGACCAGGAACCCTATTGTGGCAAATTTGGCGTTCTAGAAATTCTAACGACGCTGAGCAACACTATTTCGGGGAAAACCCCCGATTTCACCCCCGAAGATGGCAAATAAGCTCTGTGATCCGCGTTAGAATCGAAAAACGCCCATTTTGGCGGATATAAGCTGTGTGGCAAGCGTTAGCGTCCAAGTTACCCGTTCCCTGTACCTCGGGCGAAAGAAGTTAGTTGGTGCAAGCAGGTCATAAGGAGCTCAAGGCGGCAGATTTACTAAGTAACATCGCATTTGCCACTGCGCATCTCTACCGATCCCACCCCATGCGCTAACGCTTACCAGGAACGCTAATGTGGCAAATTTGGCGCTCTAGAATTTCTAACGACGCTGAGCAACGCTATTTCGGGGAAAACCCCCGATTTCAACCCCAAAAATGGCAAATAAGCTCTGTGATCCGCGTTAGAATCGAAAAACGCCCATTTTG
The DNA here is from genome assembly GCF_037969915.1 of Paenibacillus sp. FSL R7-0216. Lineage (NCBI taxonomy): Bacteria > Bacillati > Bacillota > Bacilli > Caryophanales > Paenibacillaceae > Paenibacillus > Paenibacillus sp. FSL R7-0216. The sequence continues at coordinate 4,934,095 of NZ_CP150222.1, forward strand.
GCGGATATAAGCCGTGTGGCAAGCGTTAGGTGCTAAGCCGTCGTTCCTCGCTCCAGGCGAAAAGAAGATTGACGAGATGAAATTTTATTTATATAGTTATATACAAGACTATATAACCATATAACTAACAACCAAGGGATACGGAGGTGATTTCCCGTTGAGTCCGTCTTTTGACGACAAGAAGCCGATTTTTCTGCAGATCAAAGAGCTCATTGAAGACCAGATCGTGAACGACCAACTGAAGGAGCATGAGCAAATTCCGTCGACGACGCAGCTCGTACAATTTTACAAAATCAATCACCTGACGATCGCCAAAGGGATCAATCTGTTGGTGGACGCCGGTATTTTGTACAAGAAAAGGGGGGTTGGCATGTTTGTGGCCGAAAATGCAAAGGAAATGCTGCTGACGGAACGTAAAGATCGATTTCTCGATGAATATGTCCTTCCCATGATGCGAGAAGCTGCAAAGCTGGGCATTGCCGAAGGGGAAATGAATCTGCTGATCACTAAAGCAAAGGAAGGGATTAAACATGAGCCTTGACGTTACGCTTGAGCAGGTGAGTGTCCATTTTGGCAGCCACCCCGCACTGATCGATATTACTTTAGAGCTGGAGGCCGGGAAAATTTATGGGCTGCTGGGCCGAAACGGCGCGGGCAAAACCACCCTGCTCTCCCTCCTGGCTTCCTATATGGAGCCAACGGCAGGACGGGTGCGGATTGGCGGCCATCCCCCGTTTGAGCATGTCGAGACGATGGCCCAGGTCAGCTTCGTTTATGAGACCAATTACAGTGAAGAAAGCGAAAAAGTGAACGGCATGCTGAAGGTTGCCGAGCGATACCGTCCTTATTTTGATCGGGCGTATGCCGAAGAACTGGTCCGGTTGTTCGGTTTACCGACGGATGTACCGATGAAGAAGCTCTCCAGCGGGATGCAGTCGGCGCTGAATGCCGTGATCGGGCTGGCAAGCCGAACACCGGTGACGATCTTCGATGAGGTGTATCGCGGAATGGATGCGCCAACCCGGGAGATTTTCTATAAGCAGCTGCTAGAGGATCATGCCAACCACCCGCGGACGATCATCCTATCCACCCACCTCGTTTCGGAAATGGATTATTTGTTCGAGGATGTGGTGATTTTACACAAAGGACGGATGCTGCTGAAGGAGCCCATTGACCAGTTGTTGGAACGGGGTGCATCTATCACCGGAGCAGTTACCGATGTCGACGAGTTCGTGCGCGGCATGAAGGTGCTAAATGTCCAACAGCTTGGCAGCACGAAGGCAGCGATGGTCTACGGGGAGATTGACGAGGCTCGGCGCAGAGCCGCTGCGAATAAAGGTCTCGACATCGGACCGGTTCCGCTACAGGATTTGTTCATCCATTTAACCGGGGAGGGGGGTTCCCATGAAGTCCAATCCGAGCTTTAAGACCCAGCCGATCAATAACACAAACCGCGCGCTTCGAGTTGCTGCGGATATGTCCTGGCTTCAGCTGACCTGGGCCGCCTGGTTTATCTGCTTCGTCACCCTGGCGTATGCGCTAATTGAAGTGAATGCGCAAAACTTTATCACGTTCGCTTTTCAACCGTCCAAGGTGTTTATGCTCGTCATCGGAATTATTTCGGTGTCCGGCTTCCTCAGCTTCTACGCCAGATTTGGGGTTACGCGAAAAGCCTATTTCTGCGGGTCCTCACTGGCTGCTGCTATGGTGGCCTTGGTGTTGATGGGGGGTGTAGGCGTCCTCGGCAGCTTGCAGCATTGGCTGATTCCTGCACCCGAGAAGGTATCCTTCCTGGGGGAGAATGCTTCCTGGTTGCTTACCGTAATCGTCTACATCCTGAACGCCCTCGTTTATTATTTGGCGGGTTATGTGATCGGTGCCGGCTTTTACCGGTTCGGCAAGCTGGGGGGCATGCTGTATATCGTGATGGCCCTGATTCTTCTGTTTGCTTCCGAGGCCATGTGGGATTTAGAGCTCAAGGACCTCCTTAACCGCGTCGTCTATATAGGTCATTTGCCGGTTTGGGGTTCGTTGCTGGGTACGTTGTTGCTAGCAGGTCTTGCGCTGGGAATCCTATGGGCCACGATAAAAAGAGTGCGCATCAAAATAAAGTAACCGGGCGTGGTTCTTTGTCCCTTTCGCCGCCGCTGGGGATTCGTATAATGGGTACGAAATCATGATGCCCGAGGTGATCCCTGTCCAATGAAATATAGTGTCATCATCCCCAGCTATAATAAGGCGTTGTCTTTGATGCTGACGTTAACGGCATTTGAAATCCAGACCTATTCGCTTGATCAATTTGAAGTGGTGGTGGTCGACGACGGCTCCACAGATGACACCCTGGAGCGTCTAAGCCGGTACCGCCCCCCTTACCAGCTCGTTCCCGTCACCCTGGAGGAAACGGCCGGGAGGTCGGCGGCTCGGAACCGCGGGGTTGAGGCCGCTTCCGGCGACTTCCTGATTTTTTGTGATCCCGATTACCTGGTCACTCCCGACTTCGTGAAGACGCACGACACCTATCATCAACTGCACCGAAACGCTGTCGTCTCCGGGGTTCCGATCTTGTTCATCAAGGCGTATCCCCACCTGTACCCTGATTTCTCTGGGGAGGAGAAGCTCGCTGCCTCTGAGGTTCTGCAAGCTTCCGGGCTGTGGAACAATGACTATTGGCAAGCACCGGATCTGATCGAGATCGTTACCCGCGAGGATATTCTCCGCCAAACCGGCCAACTGGAAAAGGTCGTCGCCCCTTGGGAGCCGGTTCAGGGGAATTATCGCGAATTCCCGACCACCGATGTGGCGCCTTGGCTCATGGCGGTCACGCGCAACCTCTCTTTGTCTAAACGGCTATTTGAAGAGGTCGGCGGTTTTAATGAGAACTTCCAGAAGCATGGCCTTGAAGATTGGGAACTGGGCTACCGGCTGCACCTTCGCGGCTGCACCTTCGTTAGCATTGAGGAAGTGGTCGGTTATCACCAGGAGCACCCGTCCTTTCATCGGAGCGAGGATTCCCAAGGAGAGAACCTACGGATCATCTACCAGAACCATGGCTACGCCGATCCGGAAATCAGCTTGTTCGCCATCCTGCCCCCTTCCGAGGGGATGGAAGCGTATAAAAATACGCTGCGTATCCTCAAATCGTGGCGCAGCAGCAAGAACGCTTCGGAGCGTGCTGCCGCGCGACAAGTCCGGCGTACGTTAGCTCACGGCGCCCGGCTCTTTCATCTGCAGCCGGATGCTCCCGAATACGGAGCTTTGAAGAACGGGCTGAAGCCGGCGCTGATGGCGGCTACCCAGATCTATACCCAGCCGGATGCTCCGCATAAACAGGAGCAAATCAAGGCAATCTTGACGCAAGCCTGCCAGAGTCTATGGCCTGACTCGGTGAAACCAACCTCGTCCCGCCGGCGTCGCAAACGTTCGATCCGCAAAGGGGCGCTGCGCAAGAAAGGGGCACGAACTTGGGTTCGCAGGTCCATTGGTAAAGCAGCCGCTCATGTCCGCAGCAAGGCCAAGCGGCGGAGCGCCCGATCGCTTCACGTCACGCTGCGCGGGCGAAGAAGACAACGGCGTCGCAGCCGGTTATAGCAGAACGGCAAAAAACCATCTCTTGCAAGTAAGAGATGGTTTTTCGTATGCCTGAACTTTGAATTCGGAAGTTAGCCGACTCCTTCCTCAACGTCCATGTCCAAAGCCAAGCTTTCCCTTAACCCTACTCGCCCTTCCGCGGTCAACTTGACGGCCCGGCTATGCGGATTTCGCTCCACCCATCCCAGCTCCATCAGCCGCTCTAGCAGCGCATGGCCGAGCGCCCCGGCCAGATGATGGCGCCGTTCACTCCAATCCAGGCATTTTGGGGAAAAAGAGCGGCGTTTGCGCTTGGCTCCGTCGATGTCGACCCCGAACCGACCCAGAAACAATTCCCCTTCCGTGGTAACATCAAACCCTCCGTCACCTTCGGCGAGGATTCCTCGGCCAACCAAGCATTGCGTCAGCCGGACGCCTAAACTCCCCGCCAAATGGTCATAGCAGGTTCGGGCATACCGCAGTGCCTGATCCTCCGTGGCCTGCCGCAACGACTTAATCGGTGTCGGCGGCGCAATGGACAACAGGGATTCCATCACCCGGGCGACCTCCGGGCCTGCGATTCCGTAGTAGCGGTGGCGACCTTGTTTCTCGACGGCAATGAGGCCGGCTTCCGTCAGCTTAGTCAGATGAAAGCTGGCTGTTTGCGGCTGGACCCCGGCCATTTGCGCCAACTCTCCGGCGGCATGGTACCTTCCGTCCAGCATGGCCGTTAACATCGCCGACCGACTAGGGTCGCTGACAAGCGAGGCGATGACCGCCGCTGACGTATGCATCGGTGTTTTCATAACGATTCACTCCCCCTTTTTGAGGATGTCATCCATATTTCGATCCCCATGGTATTGTTGCCATTATACAATGAGCGGGAAACACATAAAACCGGGAGGTCATTCCGATGCAAACTTCGAAAGCGGCAAGTCCGTCAGCCGACGACACACATCTGATTCAGCCAAAAATTTTGTATTACGGTACGCCCGTCGTCCTGCTCACGACTCTTAATGAAGACGGAAGCACGAATATTAGCCCGATCTCTTCTTCTTGGGCGCTCGGCAACCATATTGTTCTTGGCATCGGGCTGGGCGGAAAAGCCGCCGAAAACGTACAGCGCTGCCGAGAGTGCGTGATCAATCTACCCGATCCCTCCCTGTGGGAGCAAGTCGAGCGGCTAGCCCCCACAACCGGAAAAAACCCCGTGCCAATTGAAAAAGCAGCACAGGGTTTTATGTATCAAAGCGATAAATTTGCGGCCAGCGGGTTGGCATCGATCCCTTCCCAGCAGGTGCGGCCCGCCCGCATCCGCGAGTGCCCGCTGCAAATCGAAGCGGTCGTGGAGGACTTCCGAGCGCCAGCCTATGCCCCCTTCTTCGCGATCGTCGAAACCCGGGCCGTGGCCGTCCACGCCCGTCGTGACCTCGTCATCGGCGAACATCATATCGACCCTCGCCTGTGGAGCCCGCTCATTTATAACTTCCGCCACTACTTCGGCCTCGGCGAACCGTTAGGGAAGACGTTCCGGGCGGAGGTGTGAGGGGGGGCTGCCCTTAGAAATCAAGCCAACGTCTTGGACCCTCGAGTGGCTTTGTGTTGGAATCCTTGCTCGGTGCCTCCCCTTCCACCTCTATAGGCTGCTGTGGGCGTGGGGGATCCGCTATCTCTGGCTCAACGGGTTCGCCCGACTGGGTGGAGGCAGGTAAATCAAGGGACGGATCCAACGGTTGTTCCCTTGGAGGCGACTCAAGGGGCGATACATCTTCCGTATGAGGTTCATAGAGTTCGACAGGATTAGGCCGCTCAAATAACGGAGGGTGATCGAGCAAATCCACTAAAGTGGAGAGGAAAACCTCCGGGGAGTCCTCGTTGCTGCGCCCTTTTAGTGCAAATCGAATTACAGCATGGTTCGTCATCTTAATTGCCACAACTTTACCTATAAAAAGCACATTGATCTCGGCAATTCCAGCAATTTCTCGAAGCGGCAACTCGTAACGCTCTGCCATTCTCCCCGAAACAAGCCTGGCTATAATCAAACGATCGGCGGTCAACGCCATAACATTAGATTGTTCTGGTAGCTCAGTCCAATATGAAAAATCCTTGTAAAGTGCCGTTATGTGCTCTTGGGTTGGGATGATTCTCAAATCGTACAATCGATACAGACTTGCTTCGTCGACTTCGAGGTGAGCCTTCATTCTCCGCTTTTTGATCGTGTAGTTGGACATGCCCATAATCATCATAATAACGGCAACCAAGAAGCTCCCTACCCCGATCCACAGAAAAAAGAACGCAAATACGCTCAGCCATTGCCCCGCCGTCAGGAAACCCCTCTGCTGATCTAGGCTCATACGATAAAACCATAAGCTTTGGTCGGGCTTGTATAAGCGGATCTTTCCAGTGATGAATTTACGTAAACGGATCAACCTAACGACCGTCCAAACCAATAATATCGTGAATATCAAATCCACTTCCACAAAGCCGATTTTCACGGCAAAGTAGGTTAAAATGAAGCCTACCGGAATCAGGATCCAGCTTAACATCCACCGTAATTGGAGTTTTCTTAGCGCTTCACGGTCCACGAAAATAGCCCCTTCAAGGTATTTAACCTGAGATTTAATCAGTGCCCAGTGATTTACCCTACTAAGTTCTCCATGGGCTAGTTTTTTCCTTCTTTTTACTGAAGATCCCCGCCCCCGGCTTCCCAACGGGCGATTTCCTCCCGTACTCGAGGCGCCACTTCAGTGCCGAGGAGTTCAATCGACCGCATGACATCCTCATGCGGCATCGTCCCGAGCGGGCAATGCAGCATGAAGCGGGTGATGCCGACATTTTTGCGAAGGTAAATGATCTTGTTCGCCACCGTCTCCGGGTCACCAACGTACAGCGCACCTTCCAGGCTGCGGGCGGCATCGTAGCTGGCCCGGCCGTAGTGGCCCCAGCCGCGTTCCCGTCCGATCACGTTCATGGCCGCCTGTGTCGAGGGGAAGAACTTCTCCACCGCCACGTCATTGCGGTCGCCAACGAAGCCATGCGAATGGGAGGCGACCGTCAACTTCGAGACGTCATGCCCTGCCTGGGCGGCAGCCTGCTTGTAGATCTTCACGAGCGGCGCAAATTGAGTCGGCCGGCCGCCAATGATCGCCAGCACCAGCGGCAAACCGAGCACACCGGCACGAATGACGGATTCCGTGTTGCCGCCGCTGCCGATCCATACCGGCAATGGGTTCTGCACAGGGCGCGGATAGACGCCCAGATTATGGATTGCTGGACGGTGGTTGCCCTGCCAGGTTACTTTTTCCGACTCACGCAGCTTTAGCAGCAGATCCAGCTTCTCCTCGAACAGCTCCTCATAATCATTCAAATCGTACCCGAACAGCGGGAAGGACTCGATAAAAGAACCCCGACCGGCCATAATCTCCGCGCGCCCATTCGATAGGCCATCCAGCGTCGCGAAGTCCTGGAACACCCGAACCGGATCATCGGAAGACAGCACGGTAACGGCACTGGTTAGCCGGATACGCGACGTCTGCGGCGCAGCTGCGGCCAACACCAACGTCGGCGAAGAAGCGGCATAATCCTTGCGGTGATGCTCCCCTACACCAAACACATCGAGCCCGACCTTGTCGGCTAGGACGATCTCCTCTACTACCTCACGCAGCCGCTGCGCATGACTGATCAATTCGCCAGTAACGACATCCGGTGTCGTTTCCACGAACGTGCTGATTCCGATTTCCATGATTTGTTCCTCCGCTTCATCTAGTTAACTATATTTTTGTATTTTACTATACTTTTGTTATATGAGCAAAAGAAAAGCGCCCAGCCATCATAAACTGTGCGCTTCGCTAGACACCTATTCCTGAAGAATGCGAATCGAGTTGTTAAAAGTCCAATTTGCGCCGGTTCCTGGACTCCTCATAAGGGGCCGAGCCAGCCGAACGATCGGGGAAATTCACTGCTGCTTGTCCCGCGGGAGCCTCGTTCCATTCGAACAAATCCAACTGACGAATGACTGGACGTGCTACCCCATCCGCAAAACTAGGGTATGAAAGGAGGGAGCGTTGATGAAGTGGCGGAGATATCGGCGTTGGCTTGTTGCCTGTCCCCAGTTTGGCATGATCCAGGGTATTTAAAAATTCATACATGAATTGCTCCGGTGAATCCTGCACGGTGTTCCCAAGCAACGACAGGCGAATGCTTGAATCGTTGGATAAGCGGATCGTCAATATGAGGCCTTGGCCATAACGCCCATTCGAAATGACATACACACCAGCAATCTCACGTAGCGGTACATCGTACCGATCTCCAATTTCTGGCGTGATCATTCGAACAATTATAAGACGATCTTCCGTCATGGCGAGAATCTTCGCATTCGGATGCACTTTCGTCCAAGTTTCAAAGTCCTTATAAAGTCCGGTCACGAACTCCTCCGCTTTCACGATACCTAGCTCCAGCAATTCATACAATGTAACGTCATCCACCGACGTATGCAGCTTAATTCGCTTCTTTGTCTTGAATTGAATATACAAAATGCCGCCAATTAGTGTTGATGTTCCGTATACAGACGATCCTAAATCAAGGATCCAAAAAACCACTGCCAGGAAAAAAAACACCCATTGGCTGACCGTCAAGTAAGTCTTTTTATGCTGCGGAGAAAGACGATAATACCAAAAGCCTTTTCCCGTCCGGTATAAGGGGATGTTTCCTTTTAATTGCTTACCGTACATGATAGTCGGCCATATACAAATCAGAACAAATGCTCCGCACATGAGACCCAACCAAACCTCTCCCATGGCCAGCAACAAAAGCATGAGAAAAGTACAAAGTAGATTTCCGAACCACAATATTGCATACTTACTTTTCAATTGCTTTAGCGCTTCTTTTTCCACGTTCTCACGCCCTTTAGCCTCTCAAATTGCTTCTACCGAGTTAACCTTAATACCTTCAATTCCCGATCCTCCACGTTTGCTTGATAAGCCGGAGTCCATGTCCGTTCGACAGGCGTATTAGCGCTGGAGAGCAGACGTTCGAGCGGAGCGGTAGCATCTGTGCAGGAACGCCCCATAACCCCTTGAACGGTTTCTTCGATGACCCCGTCCGGGCTTTTTGTGACCGTGACTGATTTATTCCCCGTGCCGAATTTCAGGACGAACGAGACGCCTTCTTCGGTTCTTTTCTCCCGAACTTCTGCGAATAACCCGGATTCCCGATATTTCTTCGCGGTCTCTTCCACCGCGCAGCGCAGGTAAGCAGTCTCCACTTCAGACAAAAGCCTCTCTTCTACTATCGCGCGTTCTTCGCCGAATAAGGCATCCGTTTCAAACATCGGCTGGAGGCCTTGCTCCGTCTCCTCGAAGGTTAAATTCAGGCCGTACTTGCTTCCGGTCAGGAGCTTTCCGATCGATTCTCCCCCAATACCCAAACCCTTTAATAGGCTCGATCCGTACATCTCCCATGCAACGTTCTCCGGTTCCATCTCCAAGTCCCGCATGGCCTTAAACAATAGGCATTTATCCTGAAAAACCATAGGATACGTCGTGCAATGGCTCATATGCTTCCTCCGTTCTAAAAGTCGATATTACGTCCGCCCGTGACTTCCCCGGATCCCGTGGTACCCAGCGCCGCCGTCGCAGCAGGCTGTACCTGCTCCGGTGAGAGACTAGCTCGCACCGCATTCTCTGTGGCCCAAGAACGCATATAACCGATGTCTTCCTTGCGGACCCGACTCAACGGCACGGAATGCTGAATCGCCCGCTCGATGTCCGCCGAAGTGACATCGCTATCCGGATGATTTTTTGAATTTTTCACGAAGAAAGCCTCCAACAACGCCTGATTAACGCAAGCTTCGATCTCCGAACCGGTTAAGCGGACACCGTCACCAAAGGTCTGCTCACCAGACAGTTGCACCATCTTGGCTATATCGTACTGATCCGGATTACGTCCAATTCGCTTAATGTGGATGCGGAATATTTCTGCACGCTCCTGTTCGTTCGGCAAATCAACGAAGAAAATCTCGTCGAACCGGCCTTTCCGCAGTAACTCCGGCGGCAGGCTGGCGATATTGTTTGCCGTAGCAAACACAAATACCGGGCTTTTCTTCTCCTGCATCCAAGTCAAAATCGTGCCGAATACCCGCGACGTCGTTCCCCCGTCGGTCTGATTGCTGCTGGCTTGACCGGACAACGCCTTCTCAATCTCATCGATCCAGAGAATTGACGGGGAAACTGCTTCACACATCGATAAAGCCATACGAATATTTGCTTCGGAGGTACCGACGTACATGCCGAATACACGACCGAGATCTAGACGGAGCAGTGGCATTTTCCATGAAGCGGCTACGCATTTTGCGCTAAGGCTCTTTCCGCAACCCGGCACCCCGACGAGCAGAACACCTTTGGGCCAACCGATGCCGAACTGTTCCGCTTCCGGCGTGTAAGCCTGCTTACGGATTTCCAGCCATTTTTTCATATTATCCAATCCGCCGATATCAGAGGTTTCCAGATTCTCTGTTTCTACATATTCCAAAATACCCGCCTTACGGATGTTCTGCTTCTTCTCCTCCAAAATAAAGTCGATGTCCTCCATGGAAATCCTCTTATGCTTCACCAGCGACTTTGCAAGGCAATTTTCGATTTCCGTCTTGGACAAACCGATTGCCGCTCTACCTAGGGCATCTAATGTAGGTTCAGAGCAATCGATGGTTAAGTCAGTGCGATCGGAATATTGCCGAGCAAATTGCGAAATGATCGCTTTTACCTCATCCAGACCAGGGTACGGCATATCGATAATCGTAACTTCCTTTTGTAACTCGGCGGGGATATCGATGAGCGGCCCTACAATAATGGAGTTGGACGGCATGCGTTCCCGGATCTCCTGTGACAGCTCCTTGAAGCGGCGGATGTATACCGGTGAACTGTTCAGGGTGGATTGGAGGTCAAGCCATACGAACAAAGAAGGCTCGTTAGCCAACTGTTCGACACGTGCAATCGCCGTCATGAGGTCCACTGTCTCCGGATCGACTGCCGTATCGTTCTCTGTAATTAGTCCGCGAGTGCAGGACCACAACATCAAACGCTTATTTAATTTGCGAGCCATGGCTTTGAGGATGTCCACAGCCCGTTCTTCTTCCAACGTATTAATCAGAATAATGCCATAACGCGCACGAATCAGTACTTCTAGCTCCTGAGTGAATTCATCCCTTGTCATCATCTTGGAACCCTACTTTCATTAGTTTCGAAAATAATCCCCGCTCCATCAGGCCTGGATATCCGGACAACCGAATCTGCCCGCTGGACTGTAGCGATACTTCCAAGCGCTTTTCCGGTGTCAGTTCCTCCGGATAGATTCGGTCTGTGACCAGAATCAGCTGCTTGCCGCTCCAAATCCCGGATGAACGATCCCCCTCCACGTAAGGACCGGCCAGCACCGCATCCGCCAGCAGGATCGTTTGTCGAGCCTCTGGCGAAGCAAATATCCGCTTAGGCGAAAGACCACTAAAAATAAGCACCGTTCCGGGATTCACCTTCCGGAAAGCTTCGATTAACGCAGCAACGGCCTCTGGTTGCTCTAACGGCTCTCCACCTGATACGGTTAGGCCATCAACCGCAAGGTGTCCCAACGATTTGCCCAGTTCCTCAGGGTCGCTTCCCCCATCCGAATCGGAATGAGCGGCATGCGTCTCGGGATTAAAGCATCCAGGGCAACCGATACTGCAGCCCTGTACCCATACGACCGCACGAGTACCCGGACCGTTAACCAGACTGGCACGGCTTACTTCGTGAACGAATATTTTAGCGGTCACAGCATTTATTCCTTTCTCATCGAGTTGGCGAATTCATCATGGTGTTGACACATGTCATGGTAGAACTAAGGTATGTTGGAGTTATCAGGCTGTAGAAGAGTGCGCAAAACGTGAAGGTGATTTCTGAGGTGTGTGACACTTAAATAATAATTAGTTTCTCGGAGTTCCTACTCCCGACCTAGCAGCTTTACCAGTTATTCTCCATAATCCAACAATTTTCCTGCTATATAGGCCTAATTGGCCCGAAATGTTGCATATTGTGCAACATTCCGGGCTACTTGGCGGGCCGGGGGAGTGAAATGTTGCATAAAGTGAAACATTTACCAGCGGTACGGCCCGGGGCGGGCTTAAATGTTGCAGCTTTTGCAACATTTGCCCCGCAGGGGCAAGAAAAAAGGGAGAAATGTTGTAGGAAATACAACATTTCTCCCTTTTGGGCGGCGAAGCGGGCGCAGCGAGGCTGGCCTGGCCGGACCCAGCGGCCTGGCGGCGGCGCCGCGCTCGCCGCAGAGCGGGTTGTCGACGTCGCAAGCCACGATCAGGCGCGTCTGCTGCAGCCGCGGATCGAGCGCGGATACGTCAATCCGCGCCAACTCCCCGAGGCGGCCCCCGCCGCGCGGCAGCGACCGGCCCGACGCGTCCAGGAACCGCGCGCCCAGCGCCTCGGCCATCCCGGCACCGCCGTCGTTCGTGGCGCTGCCGCCAAGGCCCACGATGATCCGGCGCACGCCCTGATCGAGGCAAGCGCGGATCAGCTCGCCGTTGCCGTACGTTGTGGTCTGCAGCGGGTCGCGCCGATCCGTCGGCACCTGCTGGAGCCCGCTGGCCGAAGCCAATTCGATGGCCGCCGTCTCCCCGTCGCCCAGCAGCCCGTACTGCGCCGTAACCGGCTCGCCGAGCGACCCCGTCACCTCCAGCGAGAACAGCCGCCCGCCTGTGGCGTCAACCAAGGCTTGAACGGTTCCTTCTCCGCCGTCAGCCATCTGAACATGAACATAACGCGCGTCCGGAAACGCCTTGCGCAGCCCTTCTTCCATCGCCAGACATACTTCCTTGGCCGTCATGCTCTCCTTAAAAGAATCCGACGCCAACACAAACGTGGGTTGCCGTACCATGCTTATCGGGGCCTCCCGCCTATTCCCTCATCAGCTTCGTTGCCGCTTCCATCGCTCCGACAACTCGATCGCTCCAAGCGTCGAATTCTGGATCCGCCACCTGAAGCTCAGGATGCGCCAGGATATGCTCCACCGTCCGTCGGATGCCTTGATCCACACGAACCGTCGCCGTAAAGCCAGGCACCAGCCGTTTCAGCTTGGCATTGTCGAAGACGACCGTATTTGCCTTGTCGCCCAGCAGCCCGCCGCGGAAATCGTAAGGCCCGTTGTCCGCAAGAAAGTCAGAAGCGATGTGCAACGTACGCAGCTTCACGCCCAGGGCATCCGCAATGATTTCATGAATTTGGTTCCAAGTTACGCTTTCGTCTGACGTGATATGGACCGATTCGCCGATGGCATGAAGGTTGCCCATCAACCCGATAAAGCCTTTGGCAAAATCGCTGTTATGCGTTAACGTCCACAACGACGAACCGTCGCCATGAATCAAGACCGGTTTGTTCTCCAGCATGCGCTGGGCCACTTGCCAAGAACCCTTGTTGCCGTGAACGCCCAGCGGGATCGAACGCTCATCATAGGTGTGGCTCGGCCGCACGATGGTGATCGGGAATCCCTGCTCGCGATACTGCTGCATCAAATATTCCTCGCAAGCGATTTTGTTGCGGGAGTAGGCCCAATAAGGATTGGACAGCGGTGTCCCTTCGGTGATTCTGTAATCCGACAAAGGGGTTTGATACGCCGAAGCCGAGCTGATAAACATAAACTGCTTGGTTTTCCCAGCGAATAATCGAACATCCCGCTCCAACTGCGCCGGTTCAAAGGCGATGAAGTCCGCCACCACATCGAAAGTATGACCCTCGAGCTTTGCAGCCACCTCAGCTTCCTGATGGATATCGGCCTCAATGACATGTACGCCGGACGGCAACTCTTTACTGCGGTTCCCCCGATTCAACAGGTACAACTCCCAGGAGCTGTCCTCCGCCAACTGTCTCGTAATCGCGGAACTGATCGTCCCGGTGCCTCCGATAAATAGCGCTTTCAAAACAATCCCCTCCCAAATCAAATTCGCCCAATCCCCTCCATGGTAACACCTACCACCGCATTTTCCAAATCGCATGCCCTGCAGCTGCCGCCCCGCCAGAAGGATGCGTAATCGCATTGACATCGTTCTTCCGATAATGGTATCTTCAACCCTACCCGGTCAAGAAAGCCGGGGTTGCTTTGTTGCTTTAGCCTTGTGACGAAATGTCCGATAATAGGGGTAAACTGTTTTCTAACTATATAGAAAAGAAAGTGATGTCTATTGAAGCCCATTTTCGCGCGTCTACAAAATAACGTCTTCCTGGAAAAGCATCTGTCCGGCGAGTCCATGGACTACCGGCAGATCTTCGCTCTGTTTCTACCGATTCTGATCGATCAGGCATTTATCATCGGCCTCAACTTAGTCAATACCGCCATGATCAGCTCGTCCGGCGTCGCCGCCGTCAGCGCGGTCAACATCGTCGACTCGCTGAATATCTTCTTGATCAGCGTGTTTGTCGCCGTCGCGACCGGGGGTACGGTGGTGGTCGCTCAATACAAAGGCAGCCGCAACGACCGTAATGTCTCCCGCGCTTCAGCGGCAACGGTCACTTCGGTGTCCCTGCTTGCCGTCGGGATCGCCCTGCTCCTGATCGGATTTCATAATCCGATTCTGAAGCTGCTGTTCGGCGCCGCATCCGCGGATGTACTGGACAACGCCCGCGTCTATTTGATCGGCAGCAGCATCTCCTACACAGGATTAGCTGTGGTCCAGGCCGTCTGCTCCGCCCTGCGGGGCATCGGCAAAACTCGGGCTTCTTTAACCCTGTCGTTAATTATGAACCTGCTCTACGTGCTGCTGAACATCCTGCTGATTACCCTTCTGGATATGGGCGTCTTCGGCATGACGCTAGCGATCAATATCGCCCGGTTTGCAGGCGCGATCTGCGCGCTGTATTATCTGTTCAAAATGGAAGCCTCCTTGCACCTGCAACTACGCGACCTATTCCACTTCCCTCTCGAAATGCTGCGCAAAATCATGTTCATCGGGATTCCGTTCGCGGCCGAGCAGCTGTTCTTTAATGGCGGTAAACTGCTAACTCAGGTATTTATCGTTAGTCTAGGCACCTACGCCATTGCGACAAATGCCATCGGCGGTTCCCTCGCTGGGGTGTTCCAAATTCCCGCCAGCGCCCTGTCGCTTACGATCGTAACCGTGGTTGGCCAATGCATTGGCAGCGGTAGCGTAGGCGATGCGCGGAAGTTCATCAAGTCCTTCCTCTGGCTCGGCTCGGGGTCGCTGGCTATCATCAGCTTGATTCTACTGCCATTGTTCCGACCGCTCGTAAGCATCTTCGCTCCGCCAACCGAAATTGTAGGCGACATCTTCCTTGTGCTCCTGGTGAGCTCCATTGCCCAGATCCCTCTCTGGCCGATCAGCTTCATCTTGCCATCCGCACTGCGGGCAGCGGGCGACTCACGTTTCACTTCAATCACCTCGATGTTGACGATGTGGCTGTTCCGGGTCATTCTCGGCTACATTCTCGGCATCGTGCTTGGCCTTGGCATCTTGGGTGTCTGGCTGGCGATGTGCAGCGAATGGGGCGTGCGCGGGGCCCTTTTCCTCTGGCGGTTCCGCGGGAAGAAATGGTACGCGCATAAGCTGATCTAACTCAACGGTAAGTCGTAGTCCAAACAATCAACTTCGGGATCACGAAGCGTATTCGGGGGCGATTATCCGGCGTCGAATCTTGCATCCAGCCGGGCCCTCCGCTGCTCACGTAACCTCCAAGTGCCAAGTAATAATCTCACTCCGCAAAGGCTACTCCCGCGCTAACGGACCTCAGAGACGCTAATTGTTGGGTATAGACACTTGCTCGAATCTAACGGACCCAGGTGACCTTATTTCGTACTAAAGTAGCTGAATTGACGTCGAACCGACTATTTAAGGCCTATGGAGTCCGTTACAGCGGGAAATAACCAGAAAATGAACAAATAAGGTCATTTCGGTCCGTTACACGTGACTGCAACTAGTTCACTCCAGAGATTCGCAGAATCTATACTATTTGCGCCCCAAGCTCCTCCACGATCGACCACAACACATTTAGTTACTTGCTTTCCTGCCACTTCGAGCCCCTTAGGACATGCCTGCACCAGCTAACCTTATTTCGCCTCAGGTACAACAACAGCAACTTCAACCTACTTAACCTCTAACGCTTGCCACACGGCTTATATCAGCCAAAATCGCCGTTTTCCAATTCTAACGCGGATCACAGAGCTTATTTGCTGTTTTCGGGGCTCAAATCGGGGGTTTTCTCCGAAATAGCGTTGCTCAGAAGCGTTAGAGTTTCTAGAACGCCGAATTTGCCCCAATAGCGTTCCTGATCAGCGCAAGCGCCGGCGTGGTCTGTTTAGATCCAGTTACCTGATCACTAATTTGGCTTACCCGCCACTTCGAGCTCCCGCTTAAGGTTGATTAAAGGTTATCCTGATATAATGGCTACATTAGAGTAGCCCTAGATTTGTGAATAACCTGTAGAGGAAGGCATCCCAGATGAGAATATTAATTGCTGAAGATGAGGTTCATTTGGCCGAAGCCCTATCTCAGATCTTAAAAAAACACCACTATTCCGTGGATGTGGTTCATGACGGCGAGGCGGGGTTGGATAACGCACAGAGCGGCATCTATGATTTGTTGCTGCTGGACGTGATGATGCCGAAGATGGACGGATTCACTGTGCTGAAGACGCTCCGCGCTGAGGGCATCTCCACCCCCGTTATCCTGCTGACCGCTAAAGGGGAGATTGAGGATAAGGTGTCCGGGCTCGATTATGGGGCCGACGATTACATCGCCAAGCCGTTTTCGACGGAAGAGCTGCTGGCCCGCATCCGGGCCGCGCTCCGGCGGAAAGGCGAGGTCATCCCGGAGGATGCCCTGAAATTCGGCGACATCGAACTCAATACGACGAACCTAAAGCTCTCCTCCCAAGGGAAGGAAATCAAGCTGAACCTGAAGGAATGCGAACTGCTGGAGCTGTTAATCAACCGCAAGCAGGCCGTAACCTCCAAGGAACAGATCATCGAAAAGCTATGGGGATTTGATTCCGAGGTGGAGCATAACAACGTCGAAGTGTATATTTCTTTTTTGCGTAAAAAATTTACGTTCCTCCATTCCGCCGTCCGGATCGGCACGATCCGGGGCGTCGGGTACGTTCTAGAGGTGACCCCCTAATGTTCACGAAACTCAGGAACCGGTTTCTGATCGTCAACCTGCTGACGATTTCCATTATGATGCTGGTGGCATTCGCAGCCATTTATATCATCACTTATCGCAACGTACAGACCGATATCGACATGGATTTGCGCCAAGTCATGGAATCTTATGAAAAATCACCCGGCCATAACGAGATGCGGATGGGTGCAGGTCTCAATGATCGAGGCATGGGGGGCGGCATGAGCGGGGACATGGATGGTAGTTCACCTCGCGGCAGCGGGCCGCTGAATCGATCCGGAGAAGCCCCGATGGACCGCTCCGTGTCGTTTATGCTGCTGGCCGACCCCGATTTTGGGCTCGTCTCCTATATGTCCAAGTTCGAGATGGATGAGGCGTTCTACCAACAGGCGCTGAAGGAGGCGGCGGCCGAGCAACGCGAAACCGGGCAATTCAGCTTGGACGGCAGCCGCTGGATCTTTAACGTGCGGCCCATCGGCAACGGGTATATGCTGGTCTTCCTGGACGTGACGGCCCGGAAGGAGATCCTGACCAATCTGATCTATACCTTCTCCGCCGTGGGGGTGGGGATGCTGATCGCCTTGTATTTTGCCAGCCGATATTTTGCCAATCGGGCGATCGCGCCGGTCAAGGAAGCCTTTGATAAACAAAAGCAATTTATCGCCGACGCTTCGCACGAATTAAAGACGCCGCTGGCCATCATCAACACCAACGCGGACGTGCTGCTGACCAATCCAGAGGAGAAGATCTCCCGGCAGGCCAAGTGGCTGCACTATATCAAGTCGGAAACCGAGCGAATGTCCAAGTTAACCCGCGACTTGCTGTATTTGACCGAAATGGACGATGCCAAAGCGACCGTCCTGTTCTCCCGATTTGATCTGAGCGAGGCAGTGGAAAGCGTGCTGCTGACGATGGAGGCGGTTATTTTCGAGAAAGAATTGGTCCTGAACTACGACATCGAACCCGAACTCACCGCCTACGGTAACCCGGAACAAATCAAACAGGTCATCATGATCCTGCTGGATAACGCGGTGAAGTATGCCAATCCTAACGGGGAGATCATCCTGTCGCTTAAGAAGCCGCATAATGACGTGATCCTGGCAGTCACCAACACCGGGGAGGGTATCCCGCCCGAGCATCTGCCGCGGATCTTCGACCGCTTCTACCGGACGGACGCCTCGCGGGCGCGCAAACAAGGCGGTTATGGACTGGGGCTGGCGATCGCGAAGTCGATTGTTGAGCAGCATAAAGGCCGGATTTATGCCAAAAGCACCTTAGGCCAGTCCACCACGTTCTACGTGCACCTCTTCCAATAAAAGAAGGCGTCCCCCATGCCATAACTTCGTGGCGGGGACGCCTTCTTGTTTCTATCACTGGGTTAGCTGATATAACCCTTTTCTTTCATTGCTTCATACGCGGCTTTTTCGTTCTCATCCTTGACTTGATATTCCAACGTACCTTCTACGATTTTGGCGCAGCGTCCGCCAAACGGTTTAAGGGATTCCTTGATTTCCTTGAGATCTGCATTCCCCTTCAAGGGATAATTGACTTTCATGCGTCATCCACCTCCTAAGCTACAATTAGCAAAAGCGGCAGCCTCGTCGATATGACAAACCTCACATCAATGGCACCCCTCCGGCCTTCATGCAAAAACCCCTGCGCCATTAAATAGAGGCACAGGGGGGATATAGAAGATCGGGACGGATCTTAACGCAGCGTTTTTAGAGCGCCGCTCCAAGCCAACACTTGGTCCAGCATGTCGTTCAAGTTCGTTTGATGCAGATCAGCCGGCTTGAAGACACTATAGTTTTCGAAGTCGGTGAACAGGGACAGCGCTACGTGCACACGCACGTCGGCAACCATCAACTCACCCAGGATCCCGCGCAGATGCTCAGCGGCACGAGCGCCGCCCACGGAGCCGTAGCTGACGATCCCGGCTGCTTTGTTGTTCCAAGCTTCACGCGCATAGTCAAGCGCGTTCTTCAAAGCGCCGGTAATGCTGTGGTTGTATTCTTGTACGATGAAGACGAAGCCGTCCAGGCCGTTCAGCTTGTTATTCCAAGCAGCGGCTTGCTCGCTTGCGTCTGCTTCCCCGAGCAGCGGCAGTTTGAAATCAGCGATGTCGATAATTTCATAGTTTGCGTCGCCCCGAGCGTCCGCATGTTTCTTCACCCATTCGCCTACTTGCGGGCTTACGCGACCTTCGCGCGTGCTTCCCAAGATAATTCCAATATTCAACTTAGACATCATTTTTTCCTCCTCGATTGGTTGAGATGTTCTACCTAATAATTTACCCCAAAAACTCATATGTCACACCACCAAGTATCATTCCCGAACTTCTCCAATGTCTTAAATTCGGATTATTCGAACTAGAGATAATGATATCCGTCTAGGTTCCTTTTGTCAAGCAGCTTACAAAAAGTTTGTGAGGATGTCCTCCGCCTAAACGAACTAAAGGCTGCCGATTCCGGCAGCCCCCCTACGCTATCACTCTAATATTCAACCTTCTCCTGTCCGCACCACGGCATGCGAATCTCGCGCCGCGGAAAACACAATGTACATGAAATAACCGAGCAATGCTCCTCCTGTATTTAAGAGCAGATCGTCCACGTCAAACCGGCCGATCGCCAGCAACAGTTGGGCACATTCCAGGCTCAGACTGACCACGAATGCGTAAAGGATCGTCTCCACGCCGTTAATGCCTTTTTCCCGGAACATGATCCCCAGCAGAATCCCAAACGGGATGAAGATCATCACATTGCCGAAGACGTTAACCAAGTCATGCGGCGTCATGACCTCCAGGCTTCGGGTGATTTCCTTCAATGGAACGAGATTGCCCTCCTGCAATCTCCGGAAGACCATTCTCGGGTAGTGCAAGCTAACCTGCAATTGTTCCCAGAGGAAACCCAGTTCGATATCGTGAAACTTGAACAGGATGATTTTCACCAAGAGACTTAGATATAAGGCAAACAGCACCCGAACGCTTGCGTATTTCAACCAACTTTCCGTTTGCATTCTTTCCCCTCGCTTTCATGATGTCTTTTTTGCCGCCTGTCTAATCCCGTACGGTTACAATAATCCCATCCATGTTGTTGCCGGATATTTCGTATTTTCCCTGTGCCGGCACCCGGATCGTCTGATCCTTTGTAACCGGATAATAGAACACCTGATAGTTATGGCCTTGCACGGTTAGACTCACCGCCTTTTGCTCTCTCAAATAATCCATGTATTGCTCCAGCACGAGCCCATTTTCGTGAATGATCGCGCTATGCGGCAGGCCGACATACCGGAAATGCCAAGGTTCAAATTGAATGCCCGTAATCGCCGTTTTGTCGTCCGGATACCGCAAAATAAATCCATACTTCCACGCATTCTCCTTCAACCACTGACCTTCGGGAGCAAGGTTCATCTCTGCTTGAGAAGATCCGATGTCCAGCGACAGGCCGAGGTTATGCTCGCTGTATCCGGCGGGCAGAGCCAGTTTTGAGCCCATTTGGCGGTATAGCTCGTCCTGCTTCTGCTCATCCCGGTACCCGCTGCTGATCAGGAAATGATTGATCCCTTCCTCCCCGGCAGCCTGAACCATCGTTGCAAACCGGTCTGCCATCCGCGGCGACAACAACACTTTATTATCCAACACCCCGAACCCGTTGATCAGCTCGGCATTCCGAATCAGACTGACCGCCTCCGATTCGGGATGCAGCTCTTTCGGGACGGGATGGTCTTTGTTCACCAGCAGCAAATCGCCTTGATAAACCATCTCTTTGGTGACGTCGATCGATAATCCCTCTACCACCGAGGAAGATTCCGGAACGTTATAGGATTTATCGACCTGTAACGGCGACGTCGTATCTTGCGGCGTCCGGGCCATACTCGCTTTAAATTTCGTAACCCCAAATCCCAGCAGTACCAGGACCATGAGGCATATCATCCATTTTTTCACTTGGGTACCTCCTAGCTTTTCTTCCTCTTTAGCATAGGTCACATTGTTTAAGAAGATTGGGGGTAAAAAATAAAGTTTTTCTTAAATCGCATACTCGTATCCCGTGCACACGAACTTTGCTTGTGGAATAACATCTCCTAGCTTAGAATAGGGGGTAAATTCCAAGAGGAGAGGCGAAATCATGGAAGGCCATCTACTAATGATTGAAGACGATCCAGCCATCAGCGCGATGGTCAAGGATTACCTGTCCAAAGAGGGCTATAAGATCACCTTGGCTCAGGATGGCGAGGAAGCGCTCCGTCAATTCGCATCCGCGAGCTATGATCTGGTTTTACTGGATCTCATGTTGCCTAAACGAAGCGGTCTCGACATCCTAGAGCATATTCGAAAAGAGAGCAGCATCCCCATTCTGATCTTGTCCGCGAAGGACAACGAAGTCGAGAAGGCACTGGGCCTGCGGCTAGGTGCCGATGATTATATCGCTAAACCTTTCTCGCTCATCGAGTTGGCTGCCCGCGTGCAAGCCTCCATCCGACGGGCAACATTATATTCGAACCCGGATGAATCCGGGCAGGCGTCAGACCTCAAGTTATTGTCCGTCGGCGACTTGACGGTCGACCCCGGCAATTTTACGGTCACCAAGCGAGGCAAGGAGATCTTACTGACGTCAAAAGAGTTTCATATACTGAAGCTGTTCCTTCAGCATCCGACACGGGTATACACCAAGGCCATGCTCTATCAACTGGTTTGGAACGAGGAATATTTCAATGATGATAACGTCATTAACGTACATATGAGAAGGCTGCGAGAGAAGATCGAAGACGATCCGTCAAATCCCCGGTATATTCGAACGCTTTGGGGAATTGGGTACCGACTGGGGGAAGGGTGAATGACGGATTACGGGTGGTTGCTGTTCATCCCCATCGCCGTGCTGGCGATATTATACCTCAATCAACATAGGACAAACCTTGCGCTTCGAAAGGAGATTACTTACATCAACCGCAAGCTCATGCCCTTCAACGATCCCCGGCATCCCATAACGCAGGAACGTATTCTTACCCTAACTCCCCTTCCCGAACTGCGGGAATTGTTGCAAACGATCAATGGCCTGCTTGACCGAGCAGGTCAATCGGCCACGGATTATGCCGGCATGGAGCGGGCGATGCGCATGATGTTATCCAACGTCTCGCATGATTTAAAGACGCCGCTGACCGTCATCATGGGCTATGCCGAAATGCTCTCTCAGCAGACGGACCTGCCGGAGGAAGAACGCCGGAGGATGCTTGGGGAGGTCCATAAGAAAACGGCTCAGGTCCATGAGCTCATCAACACTTTCTTCGATTTAGCCAGGCTGGAATCGGGCGATTTGGATCTCCCCCTGTCGGTGATCGATGCAGGAGAGATCAGTCGTCAGCGAATCCTAGCTTATTTCGACCTTCTCTCTGAGCAAGGATTTCAGGTCGATATCGATTTGCCTGAGAGCCCCATATGGGTGTATGCCAATGAAGAAGCGTTATCCCGTATACTGGACAACTTGCTGTCTAACGCGATGCGATACGGAGCGGAGGGACGCTATTTAGGGTTATCGCTTCGATCTTCGGAGAACCACGTCACCCTCCAAGTGATCGATCGAGGGCGTGGCATCTCAAGAACCGAACAAGCTCGGGTGTTCGAGCGAATGTATACCATGGAAGACTCGCGCAACCGGAAGATGCAAGGCAGCGGGCTCGGCCTGACCATCGCCAAGCGGCTTGCCGAGCGATTGAAGGGTACCCTCGAGCTGGAGAGCACGCCGGGCGTACGCACTTGCTTTACCGTCACCCTCCCTCGATCGAAGCGGGCTTGAGGGAGGAACGATTGTTCCGAAGTAAGAAATAAGTAAGATCTATGACATAGAAAAGAGAGTTTCCCCGATTACGCTAAGAGTAAGGGTAAAGAAACAAGGGGAGTGAGACCATGAAAGAAATCGTAAGAACGCATCAACTCATCAAGAGCTACGGAACGACGGAAGTGGTTTCCGGCGTAAATATGACCCTGCGCCGGGGCGAGATCTACGGATTTCTCGGACCTAACGGGGCCGGCAAATCAACCGTCATGAAGATGTTACTGGGGTTAGTCAGACCCACCGGCGGCGAAATTGAGCTTTTCGGGGAGAAGCTCCTACCTGGGGCAACAGAGCATCTGAAGCGCATCGGCCATTTGATTGAAACGCCGGTGTTCTACGAGAAGCTGACGGCAGAGCAAAATTTGGAGCTGCATGCCGAGTATATGGGTTACTACAAGAAAGACGCCATTCGCGAGGCACTGGAGATGGTGCAGTTGATCGGCACCCAGGATAAGCCGGTCAAACAGTTCTCTCTCGGAATGAAGCAGCGGCTCGGGATCGCACGGGCCATCTCTACCCGGCCGGAGCTGCTGCTCCTGGATGAACCGATCAACGGTCTAGATCCTGAAGGCATTCAGCTGATGCGCCAATTATTTCGTCGGCTGCGTGACGATTGGGGAATCGCGTTACTCATTTCCAGCCATTTGCTCGGGGAAATCGAACAAGTGGCGGACACCATCGGCGTCATCGACGGGGGGAGATTGCTTCGCGAAGTCTCTATGGAATCCGTGCATGCTTCCACGACCGAATACGTGGAAATCGTGACCTCGAACGTGAATCTGGCCGCCTTTGTTCTCGTGGATACGTTGGGTGTTGAGAATTTCAAGCAAATCGGAGACAACCTCATCCGCATCTATGATCCGAAGCTGTCCCAAGAGGCGTTGACCAAAGGTCTTATTGCCAACGATGTGCCGATTCAATCGATCAACCGTAAGCATCATAGCCTGGAGGAGTATTTCTTCGAGATGCTCAAAGGAGGGGAAAGACATGCTTCAACTGATTAAACTGGAACTCAAGAAGGGCCGCCTAACCAGCTACCTTTGGGGGGCGCTCATCGCCTACCTGTGCATTGCCGGATCCGTGGCGGTCATTTATTTTGCTGACCCCATGAATGTCGAAGACCCTTCGTTTCGGAGTCAAGCCGAATTGCTGTCCATGATTGATCTGCTCGTTCGGGCCACCTTCATCGTTTACGCCTCCGTGCTCTTATCGAAGCTCATGATCAGTGAATTCAAAGACAAGACGATTGCTCTGTTGTTTGCCTATCCCGTTAACCGCAAAAAGTTGATTTTCGCTAAGCTGGCGATGGTGTTTGTTTGGACTTTTGCCAATGTAATTATAGGCAACCTGTTGGTTGACGCTATTTTTATCGGAATCAATTCAATCACAGGGTATTTGTCTGATCCGCTGCAAACGGAAATGCTCCTCAACCATGGCCTCAACGTGCTGATGCAAGCCTTCGGGGCTGCCGGAATGTGCTTATTGCCGCTGGTCATCGGCCTGAGAAACAAATCCGTTCCCGCCACGATTGTATCGTCGATTGTCATCGTCCTGATCGTATGCTCCGGCAATCTCGGCTTCAGTCTCAGTTCCATCATTGCGATTCCGCTGTCTCTGTCGGTGTTGGGGATTCTCATCACTTACCTCAGCTTCCGTAATATTGACCGGGTGGATGTGGGCTAAGCCCAATCAAATGAATGAAGTGACCGCGGCGCAGCGCAAATGCTTTTTGTTGAGTGCGTGAACCGCTCAAAATAATGGGGTGTCCCAAAAGTAAACTTTGGGGCACCCCCTTCTTGGATTAGGCCTTTTTCTTCTTCCATGGTTTCCAGACCGAAATGATGATGATGAATATCGTAACCGCGACCTGAAACCAAACGAAGACCTGCCTGATTTCATGATTTTGCAGAAAGCCCGGATCGCTTAACGCCAGTGCCCCTTGCGTCTCCAGCATCCTCATATTGGCCACCATCAGCTTATCGACTACAAAGATGCCGATAATCGTTTGCACGAGATACAGCACGAACTTAACGCCAACCCAGCGGTGCTTAAAAAATCCCCAATTCGTGAAAAACCCATAGACGAACCCTACGAGCAGGGTACCGATCGCGCCGTACCGGACGACATGATCGCTGATGAGAATCAAGCCCTTGTAGGCTAAATACGATTCATTGTAATTCTGCAAATCGATTTGCAGATTAAGCGCCGTCGAACTAAGGATTCCGCCAAAAAACATGACGACCAGCAGCAGATGGATGATTTTCAGCCATTTCAGGCCTTTAGGTCCTATTTTTTTCATCTTAGAACTCCTTTTTAAATGATTGTCCCCAGCATCATAACAGACGAATGTTGTGAACTTGTGACGAAGCTTTACGGTTTGCATGAAATCGCAGCAGGTTCGTTTCAGGCCTTGCCAGAGAGATGCGGGAGGACGCCAACCTAACATTTCGGAGGAAAAGGCTTTCATAAGCAGCTAGTCCGAACGGGCGCTCCCTAGGTATGATAAGGAAGAGAGACTTGACGATAAGGGGATGAGCGCCCATGAAACTATCCGGTATTTATAGCGACGGCATGGTATTGCAGCGAGATGCAAGGGTTATTCTCCGAGGACAATGTAGCAGCGGTGGGCAGAAAGTGCAAATCGGCTTCCGCGGGATGACCACCTGCACCGATGCGGATCCCGGCGGCAACTGGGAGGTGCAGCTCGAAGAACTTGCTCCCGGCGGACCCGATGAGCTCGTGATCACCGCCGGCGAGGAGAAGCGCGTCCTTCGCGATGTGCTGGTCGGGGACGTGTGGGTACTAGCGGGCCAATCCAATATGGAGCTGCCGGTGCGACGGACACTGGATCGGCTCGCGGAAGAAATCCGGGGCCTGGATTTGCCCATGATCCGCCAGTTTGCAGTGCCGCAGAGCTACGACTTTCACGGTCCGCAGGAGGATCTGGACGGCGGCGCATGGGTAACGGCCAATCCGGAGGGACTGCTTGGGTTTAGCGCCGCAGGCTTCTTCTTTGCCAAAGAGATCTACGAACGCTACGGCGTGCCGATCGGTCTCATTCAAACGGCGGTAGGCGGCACGCCGATCGAAGCATGGATATCGGAGCCGACCCTAAGGAAGATCGGCGGTTACGAGGCGACGCTGGAGCAATGCAAGGATGACGCCTATGTACGGGCGACTAAGCAACGGGACGAGGATCGAAACGGGCAGTGGTACGCAAAGCTGAACGAGGCGGACGCTGGTTTGCGCGAGGGATGGCATCAGGCAGATTGGGACGTTTCCGAGTGGAGCGAGTTCGAGGTACCGGGTTCTTGGGCAGGCAGCGACTTGGAGTCCGTACGCGGGGCGGTCTGGTTCCGTAAGGAGATCGATGTGCCGGTGGCGATGACGGTAGGCGAAGCGCAGCTTGCGCTCGGCACCATCGTGGATGCGGACGATTCGTACGTAAACGGGGTGCTCGTCGGGAACACGGGGTACATGTACCCGCCGAGACGGTATAACGTGCCGCAGGGCGTGTTAAAACCGGGGAAAAACACCCTTGCTGTAAGAGTCATCACAACGCATAACACGGGGTCGTTCGTCCATGATATGCCCTACAAGCTCAAGGCCGGCGGTCAGGAGCTGGACCTGCGCGGATCGTGGAGGTACCGCGTGGGTGCGGTAACGGAGGCGTTGGAACCGCAGACGTTCTTCCACTACATGCCGGCCGGCAATTTCAACGGCATGATCGCGCCGCTGCGGCGGTTCACCATCGCCGGGGTGCTGTGGTATCAAGGCGAGTCCAACACGGGCCGGCCTGCAGGTTACGCTGAACTGTTCCGGGACATGGTGCGGGACTGGCGCGAAGCCTGGGGAATCGGCGAGTTCCCGGTGATCGCCGTCCAACTGGCCAACTTTGGACCCGAAGGCGATCCATACACGGACTGGGCGGAACTGCGTGAGGAGCAGCGTAAAGGCTTGGCCGTTCCTCGCACCGCGTTGGCTACGGCGATCGACCTCGGCGAATACAACGACCTGCACCCGCAGGACAAAAAGTCACTTGGCCAGCGGTTGGCCCTCTGCGCTCGTAGGCTCGCCTACGGGGAAACGGAGCTGGTAGCCAGCGGGCCGATATTCGTGCGGATGGAGCGTCAGGGAGATGCGCTGCGGCTGCATTTTACCGAGGTCGGCGGCGGATTGACCCCGCGGGATGGGAACGCGCTGCAGGGATTCAGCGTCTGCGGACCCGACGGGGCGTTCGTACCGGCGCAGGCCGTTATCGACGGAGATACCGTGGTCGTGCGGCATGAGCAGGTCAAACCGCCGATCCATGTACGGTACGCCTGGAGCAACAACCCGGCCAAAGCGAATTTGGTTAACCGCGAGGGGTTACCTGCGTTCCCGTTTACAACTGAAACTGAAGCATAAAAAAAAGCGCAAGCGCTAGGGACCCCTTCCCTGGCACTTGCGCTTGTTGCTATTTCGGAACGCGATTAGGCCCCGGCCGGGAGCTTCACCTGCACTCGGTAAGTCTTACCCTGCTGCACGTTCCGCAGCACGCCATCCGGCAGCAGCTCGCCTTCCGCGTACACTTCCGTCTGCGACGCGGATGCATCGCGCTGGATCTCGACATGCAGCGTAGCGCCCCGGAATTCGCGCGTGACCGTCGCCTCGTTCCAATGGCTCGGAAGCTGGGGATTCACGCGGATGCCGTCCTTCGTACCCTGCACGCCAAACAGTCCGTCGATCAGGCAACGATAAACCCATGGCACCGTCCCCGTGTTGAACAGATGGCTGGAACGCCCCGCCGTACGCGGGAACTGGCGATAAGCGCCCCGGTAGTAGTTCGGGATGAACACGGGCAATTGTCCCCGTTGCACGATGTCCTGGACATCTGGGCCGGGAAGCATTTTGCGCAGCAGACGGAACGCGTCCTCCTGCTCGCCCACGGCGTACAGCGCGTAAATGTAGAAGGCGGCGGCATGATTGTACACCGCGCCGTTCTCCGCCGAGCCCGGGTGCTTCTGCGTCACCCGGCCGACGTCCTCGCGCATCGCCGTGTAGGAAGGGGCGAGCTTCTCCACGCCATACGGCGTCTCCAGCTGCTCGCGCACCGCCTGCATCAGCTTCTCGCGCTTCTCGTCATCGGCCGCGCCGCTCAACATCGACCAACCCTGCGGGTTGATAAAGATCCGACCCTCTTGGTCCTTGCTGACCCCAAATACGACGTTATCGTCCGTGATGCCCCGAGCATACCACTCTCCATCCCACAGGTAGCGGTTAACCGCTGCGTTTGTCTCCTCCGCAGACGCCCGGTATTCCCGCGCGACCTCCGGCCGCCCGCTGTTGTTGCAAATGTCAGCCCACACTTGGAATGCGTAGGCCGTGGCGATGGTCAACCAGCCGGACACGCCTTTGCCTTTGTAGCCGACCATGTTCATCGGGTCGCACCAGTCACCTTGGTTAATGTAGTTCAGCCCGCGCTCATCCCGGTCATTCATCAGCCAGCGCATGGCCTTGTCAATATGAGCATAAATGGGCTCGGTCTCCCCGCTGTCGGCATAAGCCACCTTCTCCTCCAGAATGGAGTAGTCTCCCGTTTCGTCCAAATACGTGCTCAGGCAAATCGGCAGCCAGACGCAATGGTCCGTATGCGGAACCTGGTTAATGTATTTCAGCTCGGCGTCCGGGTGCAGGACAATGCCGTCCGGCATAGCGCCGTTCGCCTTTTGCTGGCTGAGCGCCGTCAGGAACGAAGCCCGCGCCACCTGCGGCTTGAGGTAACTCATGCCCATGTGATCCTGCAAATAATTGCGGGTTTGCGGATCGGTGGTCAAACGGTTCGTTTGCCCGTGGTAATAAATCTGCCGCGGCAGCCAGCGATTGACGAACAGATCGAGATCCTTGTCCGGCGTTGATATCGTCATGCAACCTCGGCCTTCCCGGATATATCGATCGTATTCGCGTTCTGCCGCCGAGAACCCATCTTCTCCCGACCCGAAATACGCCTCCCGGATCTGCGCAATTTCCCGCTCATCCCGGGCCGGTCCGAACAGGAAGCGGTATTCCCGAGATTCGCCAGCTTCCAGCTCCATCCGGTATTGCATGACCGCGACCGGTGTTTCGTACCGCGCGTCTCCCTTCGCCAGCTCGGATTGCTCCAAAGCAGAAGGACGGGTAATCCCCCCTTCGCCTTCGAACGCCTCCTGGTTTACCTCCCAGGCAACCGGCGAGTGCTCTGCGATCAGGAAGGTTTTGTCGCGGAAATTTTTGATTTTATCGTAATCCTGATATTTCTGATAAGGCGTCACCGAAGAGCAGACGATCGCCCGCAGGTCCTCAAGGTATTCGCCGGATTGGTTCATCCAAGACATATAACCCACGGTAAAGTAAGGATAGACGCTCAGCTTCCGTGCTTGCTGCGACACGTTCGTCACCTTGACACGCCAGAGCTCCAGAGGATCTTCCTTCGGTAAGCTGAGGCTCATTTCAACCAACACACCTTGATGCTCCACCTTCCAGACGATCCGGCTCTGGCCGAGCGCAAAAGAGTAGCTGTCGGTCTTTACCCGCACGGGTTCGTAGGGTGCCGAAAACACGCTTTCGTTCTCCTCGTCCTTCACAAACACGAAACGACCCGGGTGGTGCGCATAGTAGGGTTGTTCCGGCTGCATGAACGTCTTCGCTTCCAGATTCGGCGCATGCGAATACTTCGCCGGTTCCGGTTGCATAAACTGGGCTACCGCATATCCGCGGCAGTTCATGTGAATCATCATCGTTTCGTTCCATAGGAATCCCGACGCCTTGGGCAGGAGCGTAGGGCTCAGCAACTCGTAGAATTCCTGGTCCTCCGTGGCTCTGAACATGGTTCAACCTCTTTTCCGCATAATCTTGTCTACTTGTCTACAACTATGTTCATTATACAACGGAAAGCCCATTTTTGAAGCGTTTTCTACCCTTTATCGCATAAAAAAAGAGCCGAATTTCGCCAGAACGAAATTGACTCTGATGGCCGCATGACCACACAAGCTTCTTTAAATAAACAGAAACGGGATCAGGAACAGTAAAGCAAGCGCCGCCCAATCAAATGCATAGGCGCCGTAACCATAACCCGGATAGCCTCCATAGCCTGGATAACCCGGATAGCCCGGCCCGTAACCCAACGCCTTCGTTTGAGCTTGCTCGTTGGCTTTGATGACGGC
Organism: Paenibacillus sp. FSL R7-0216; assembly: GCF_037969915.1. Classification (NCBI taxonomy): domain Bacteria; kingdom Bacillati; phylum Bacillota; class Bacilli; order Caryophanales; family Paenibacillaceae; genus Paenibacillus; species Paenibacillus sp. FSL R7-0216. The sequence continues at coordinate 4,963,839 of NZ_CP150222.1, forward strand.
CTTATTGGCGCCTTTGGTTTTGGATTTCAACTGCTGCAGTTGCTTCTTGGCCTTGGCAGGTTGGGTGGAGAGAACATTGGCTTCCGAAGTGAAACCCCCGTTCAGTTGGATCCCGTTCTCGTTCACGTCTGTGATCGTGCCGATATAATAGCGGCCGTCTCGAAGGATCGCACAAACGGTTTTGCCGACGTGTGGTTTACAGGCGTCGACGCCAAGCGGATAAATCTGCTGCATGGACTCGTGCCTCCCCTCTCGAATGCTCATTTATCCTATTCGCCGCCGGGAGATTTGCACAGGGCGAATGTCCCGATCCTTGAAATAAAATCAATCGTTAGAGCCTTCCTTCCGGGGTGCACGCCCATCTTAATCGCGCCGGAGACGCGTCGGCATATTCTGCTGTGAGAGGAGTGGCGGAGCTTCATAAAGGAGGGGCAACAAAGGGATGAATTATCACGAAATCATCGCCGCCGTTGGGGAAGGTTCGGCGCATCCGGGGGGGTACCAGGGTACCCTCGACTTTATTCAGTCTGTCGGCGTTGTACCAGGAATGCGCGTCTTGGAGGTCGGATGCGGAACGGGCAGGACGGCCTGCCTGCTGGCTCAGTTGGGGGCGCAGGTCACGGCCATGGATCAAAGCGTCATCATGCTGGAGAAAGCCGAGCGTCGGGCGCAGCAACAACAATTGCAAATCGAATGGATTCAAGGGGATATTACCGCGATCCCGCTGCGATCGGACACCTACGATGCGGTGATCGCCGAATCGGTGACCGTGTTTGCCGCCGACCCGGTGAAGGCCTTCCGGGAATATCATCGCGTTCTGCGCAAGGGCGGGGAGGCATGGGACCGCGAGTTGTACCGAACGCAACCCCATCCGGCGCTGGAGCGGGAGATGCGCGAGCTCTACGGTAATCCGCATTTACCTGACGCCGCCGCATGGATGCGAATGATGCAGGATGCCGGTTTCCGTAGCGTCCGACCTTGGGTGCCGGGTACTGGAGCTGACGAAAGCGAGAATCCTGGCCCTAACACGACCCAAGGCCAAGGCGGTAAAAATTCGTCCTTCGACTGGCAGAATGCGTGGGACCCGCACCGCTTCCTCGACCTGGAGGCGCTGCAGGATCCCGCCGTCCGGACGTTTTTTAAGGAGAACGAAGCCTTTCTCCAGCGTTACCGGAACCATCTGTCGCATGGCGTATTTATAGCGGAGAAATACTAGATCACTTCCCCCGGGTTTGTGCCATATTTCCAATGGTTACAATGAGTAGCATCTATTTTTTTCTGATGTTCGGCTACTTAGAGGGAGCAGGGATATGGTGTATAAAATTTCCGGTTATCAATTGCTTGCAATGACCTTTATCTACCAACTGGGGACGACCATCATTTTCGGATTCGGCAGCGCGGCAGGCCGGGATGCCTGGATAGGTGATCTTATCTCATTAGGACTCGGCCTAGTCGTGATTGGGGTGTACACAGCTTTAAGACATCTGAACCCGGGACTTACCTTGGTAGAATGGTTCCCGGCCCAACTGGGGCGCTGGCTGGGTACGCCGATTGCCTTCTTATATCCGCTCATGTATTTGTACCTCACGGGGCGAATCATTGCGGACACGAGGGACATGGTTTCGACTGCGATTTTACCCGGAACACCGCTGCTCGTGATTACGAGCGTTTTTGCCTTTATTACCGCCTATTGCTGTTACGGCGGAATCGAGGTCACCGCAAGGATGGGGGAATTGATTTTTCCCATTGTCATCCTCATGTTCATAACGGAAACCTTACTGCTCTTCGGCTCGGGAGTCCTGCATCCTCATCATATTCAACCGATGTTGGATGAGGGCTGGGGCCCCGTATGGAATGTCGCTTATCCGAACGGGATCACCCAAGGATTCGGTGAGAGCATTGCCCTCGCCATGTTCTGGCCGGATGTCAAAGACCAAGGAAAAATCACGAAGATCACCCTACTCGCCACCTTGCTGGCCGGATTGATGATTGCCAGCTTTGATGTCTTGGCTATTTTGGTATATAGCGATTTGTTTTCCCGTTTTGTCTATCCGCTCTATACCTTACTTGGCGTGATCAGCGTAGGCAATTTCGTTGAAAACCTGCAGATGTTCGGAGTTCTATACTTTTTTGCAACAGCCCTGTTGAAAAGCGTGATCAACCTGCTCACCGCACTCCAAGGCTTCCAAAAGCTAACGAAGATGAAGAGCTACCGCATCATGATTATTCCGGCAACCCTCGTCGCCTTAATCCTGGGGATGACGATGTCCAAGAATATTACCGAGCATATTTATCTCCAGCATTATAAAGTTTTGGTTCCTTATTTCTGGGTACCGATGTTTTTAATCCTACCGGCTATTCTGCTCATCTTGTCGTGGATTCGTAGCAGGGTGCAGAGGAAATGACCGATAGCCCCTTCATTTCTTAATCTCTCGCTCCTTCAAGTGCAGCGAGGGTCCTGTTACGCCAATTTTCCGGATCGTCAACTTTGCTTTAACAGAAATTTCGGCTTTCCGAAATTCCTGGTTCCAGTTGTCCTTTAAGGATCTCCAACGGGACGGGTACTTGCGATGGATGACTTCGCCAAATTCAAAAACGTCGGTTCCAAACTTATCCTGCACCTTGGTGATCGTTTGATAAGCGTTCGTTTCGACTTGTTTCTCCAACGCTTCCTGAACAAGGTTAAGATTATGCGGCTGCGTGAGGTCAAAGCCCGTATTGTTCTCCCGAATCATCCCTTGACCGATCAAAGTGACCTGGATTTTGATGTTGTCGCCTTCGAATATCGGTTGAACTTTGCTGTTCAACTTGTTCAGATCCATACTGATCTTGCCGTTATCCCCTGCGATCTGGGACGTAACGATAAGCTTTCCGAGCTCTCCTTTTATCCATCGCAACACTTTGCCTTCGTTCACGTCAATAAATCCCAGCAACTTCAGATCATTGTCGAAAATCCCCGTTCCCGCAATATGAAAGCCCTTCTCGCCCGAGCTCCCCCCCTGTTGCGCACTCTCTTGCCCCGGCGTATCAAAACCTACCGCTATGGCCGGCAATGCCGGACAATTTCCGTCACTAATCGAAGAGATCATCAGGTTGATCAGACCCATTTCCTTTAGCGTACCAATTTGGCTGTATTCCTTTAAAGCTCCCATACCTGGGATGTCCTCCAGCGGGTAGGCCACATTCAGAAACTCCTCGGCTGTCCCTCCCCTTACGATAAAAATATCGCTGCGCAGCTTGAGATTCGGGTCGCGGCTATACGTATCAAGCACCTCTTTGAGCCCCTTTCTGGCCTGCGCCTCGCCAATCACGATCACGCGTCGGTGCGCGCGGTACACTTGACGGGACAGCTTGGTTTGCATTTGCTGTACCGCATCCAATGTGTCTTTCCCGGTGCCGGTCACAACGAAATATGGCTTATCCTGGCCACCGCCTCCCCCGCCGCTGCTTTTCTGCGCGCTGCCAATCCGAAAAGGGGCGATCACCTGAGCGCTGATCATGACTCCCTTGTCCTTAGCCGAATCGATTCCCCAGGCCAACTCCAAGGCGAGATCATTCACCTCCGAGCTATCCCAACACCCCGCCGTCAACAACAGCGTCAGCATGGCTAAAGCGAAGACTCCGGCTTTCCGCATCCGGTTCATGGCTCTGTCCTCCCCCGTTTCGGACTCGGCCGTTGGCCTTTCGGCACGCGTTGTTTATTTCCCCCAGTGGAGAGCAAGGGCCGTTGATGCATGCTCCACCTTGGCGCGCGTATCCATACATCCTTCATGTTCTCAGGGAATTGCGGTGAGATCGGTGTCATATACGGAATTCCAAACGATCGAAGGCCCAGGAGATGGATAACGATGAGAAAGAGGCCCGCGATAACCCCGTACAAACCCAGGACGCCGGCTAAAATTAACATGGGAAAACGCAGCAACCGGACTGCCGTCCCGAGATTGTATCGCGGAATCGCAAAGGACGCGATGCCCGTCGTGGCGACGATAATCACGACGGAAGCGGATACGATGCCGGCTTGAACGGCCGCTTGTCCAATCACGAGCGCACCTACGATGCTGACCGCCGAACCGATCGGCTTCGGTAGGCGTATGCCCGCTTCCCGCAGGCCCTCAAACATGAACTCCATCAATAACGTCTCAATAACTGTCGGCAGCGGAACCCCCTCCCTGGCGGCAGCGACACTAATCAATAAACTCGTCGGAACCAGTTGTTGATGAAAGGTAGTCAATGAGACGAACAACGACGGAAGCAGCAAGGAAATGTTCAACAGGCCGAACCGAATGAGCCGAATAAACGACGTATAAATGGAACGCTCATAATAGTCCTCCACGGCCTGCAGTCCGGACCAAAAGGTCATGGGGGCAATCAGGACAAACGGCGTGTTGTCGACGAAAATGGCAATCTTCCCCTCCAGTAAGCTGGAACAGACGATATCGGGCCGCTCGGTATTTTGGATTTGGGGAAAAGGAGACCAGGGTACGTCTTCAATGAATTCTTCGATATACCCCGATTCCAACACCCCGTCAATCTCGATGCGGTGAAGCCGCTGGCGGACTTCCTTCAATACCGACTCCGATGCAACTCCCTCTAGATAAGCAATGACGATATCGGTCTTCGAGTACTGGCCGAGGGTGAGCGACTCCATTTTCAGCTTCTCGCTGCGAATCCGTCGGCGAATCAGACTGGTATTCGTTCGCAAGGCTTCCGTGAATCCGTCCCTCGGTCCGCGAACGGACAACTCGGCGCTCGGTTCTTCGATGGCACGCTTCTCAAAGCCCTGTAACCCAACCAGCAACGCCTGGTTCTCCCCATCGATCAACATGGCGAGGTCGCCTTTTAGAATGCTTTCCACGATGACACCGATCTGCTGGACCGGCTTGACCTGGGCAACGGCAACAAGCCGTTTGGTCAACAAGTCACTTAGCGATCCGGACCCGCCGTTCTCCGCATCGCCAGGTAAACCCTCGAACATCATCGGCTGCAGCGCGACTTGATCTAGCATATTCGTGTTGACAAGCCCATCGACATACACCAATAGAAGGCGGGTTTGACCCGGAAGGGTGACCGTACGAAAGAGGATATCGGAGCTATTGGAGAAGACTTGTTTCAGCACCCGTTCGTTACTCGAGAGATGGGCGGCGACTTCGCCCGCCTGATCGTTCCGGTTCGGGGTTGCCGATTTCGTTCTCGGAACCGCCTTGTTATTCGATTTATACCGCATCGGAAACTTCATCTTTACGCACCTCATTCATGATGAAGTTAGTATTCCGGTTGAGAAGCGGATCATTCAAATCATGGGTGATTTGCATGAAAAAGGAGCCTTCCAGAGGGGGCTTCCCCTTTGACAAAGCTCCTTCGTATTCCAAGTTCCGGTATTATTATCGCGAAGAAATCACGCTACCTTGCGCTGCGCGGCTTCTCGCTTTCAGAAAGACGTTTAACCGTTCGGAGAACAACCACATTGCGGCGGCCGACAACACGATGTATATCGGGAAAACCCCGATCGTTGAGTGCGAAGCCAGGAACCCGAGCAGGGGCGGCATAAAGGTGCTGCCGGTGTAGGCGACCGCCATCTGAACCCCCATAATCGTCTGGGATTGCTGCTTGCCGAAGCGTACCGGCGTTTCGTGCAGCATGCATGGGTAAATCGGGGCCAAGCCCAGGCCGATGATCAGGAAACCGATCAGCGACAGGATCGCGGGTAAAGGCAGGATTAGCAGCACCGCGCCAAACAAGGCTGTGATTTGTCCCGTGCGGATCATGACGCGATTGCTCACTTTGAACGTGACGAACCCTGCGATGAACCGACCAACCGTGATCCCGGCGTAATACATCGATACCCAGCTCGCAGCCGTTGCGGCCCCGATATTCTTGACGCCGACGAGGTAGCTGCTGCCCCAAAGGCCCACTGTCGCCTCCACCCCGCAATAGAACAGAAAGGAAACCAGCGCCAGCTTGACGCCAGGGATCCGCAGCGGTTTGACTCGGCCCGCATCCGACGGCTCCGCTTCCCGTTCGCCAAGCTCTTCTTTCCTGGAATCGCCGGCGGACTGAGCAACCCGGTCCCAAAGCGGCAGCGTGAAGAATAAAATGACAACCAGGGCAAATTGAATGATCGCTACCGTCAAATAACCGTTTCGCCAATGACCGTCGCCGGAGATGAATCCAGCCATGATCACGGGCCCCAGCGTCGCGCCGACGCCCCAGAAGCAGTGCAGCCAGCTCATGTGATGCGCTTTGTAGTGGGCCGCTACGTAATTGTTAAGGCCAGCGTCAACCGACCCGGCGCCCAAACCCAGCGGAATGGCACAGACGCCCAGCCAGAACACCGATGGGGCTAACGAATAGCCTAGCAAAGCCACAGCGGTCATGATACAGCTGGCGAGCGTCACCTTTCCCGTACCAAACCGGCGCAGGACTGAGCCGCTGGCCAAGCTCGACACGATCGTGCCCGCGGCTACGATCATGAACAATACGCCGGCGGTACCCAGCGGCGCACCCAGGTCGCCCCGAATAATCGGCCAGGCTGAGCCCAGCAGCGAGTCGGGCAGCCCCAAGCTGATGAATGCCAAATAAATAATCAACAAAAAGAATGTCGCCATGTTTCAATCTCCTTCTCCTATCCGCTTGTCGAAATCATCAATTGTCGTCCTAGATGCTGCAGTCCGTTCAAATAATCCCGCCGCCAATCGCTCATCATTAGCCGAGGCAGATGCTCGGCCGGAACGTACCGCGCACTCCTTGCCTTGATTTCGTTCAGCAAGAACACGCTGACTTCATCATGGCAAAACACTATGGTATGCGGGTTGATCAATGCGGTACAGGTCGCGACCAGACGGCTGACCGCATCCACTCCTGCGGTGCCTATTCTGGCCTGGCCGGGCCCAAGATGGGGCCGCGCCTGTAAGGCATGCCCGAAATTCTTCTCCTCATATTGAGGAACGTAAGAGACTTCTCCTGTGAAGAACGTGCTGCCTCGAACGACATCGCCGTTGATCAAGATCCCTGACCCCGGTCCATTCTGACCGAAATAGAGATAGACCAATGAGGGATTATCGCTCGTATCGAGATGATGGTAATACCCCAGCACCGCGGCGTTCATGTCGTTCTCCACGATAGCGGGAAGTCCAAACCGCTTCTCCAGAGCGCCCTTCAAATCGAAATTTTGGAGCGCACCGTAGGCCGGGATATGAATGATCCGCCCTTGATTGACCGCCCCCGGAACGCCGACTGCCAGCGAACGAATCTTTGGAAATCGGCTCATTTGCTCCTCAATCAGCTCGGCCAGACTGTCGCCTGCATCTCCCAGCATGCTGGGGGCGTGGCCCTCTTCCTTCACTTCGCCGGAGCAATTATAGATGACGTAATTCGTTTCCGTTCGCTCGAGAAATACAGCAAGCCCTAGCATGACATCCGGATTGTACACATACCGCTCCGCCCGCCTGCCGCCGCTGGAATCGTCCATCCCGATGGCCGTAATCTCCCCAGCCTCCTTCAATTCGGCCAGAAACTTGCTGACCGTCGGAAAGCTGACGCCCAATTTCCCGCTTAGCTCCGCCTTCGTCGCGCTGCCCATGGCCAGCAAGGTGGAACGGATGCCGCTGCGAATCACCTGCTTCATCTCTTTAGGTGTAGCCGGCAGCTCGTTCATAGGGCACCTCCTTCCACTTTTTAAACAACTTTAATAAGTTGATATCAGGGTACCACAACCCTACGGGGAGAGGAAGGGGACGGAAGAAATTTTCTTTATTCTACGGCTCGTATTCGCTTAGCTTTCCTTCATAAATAAGCTGCAGCCGGTCGCACTGCCGAAAATCATCCGGCGTCACCAACGCAGAAAGCTTGTTCCATAGCTTGATCCCCGACCGCTCCAGAATTTCCGCAACGAATTGCGAGCAAAAATACGAGTTGCTGAACTCGATCGGCTCCTTCAAGGCGATCCCAATGATACCTAGGATGTTGTATAAGAACTTTTGCCGCTTGCGGATAAACAGCTGGAGCACGCGCTCCATTTTCTCCACCTCGCGCGGGGTGACCTTCAATTCGTAGATGACACAGGTTGTGTTCGGATATTTACTGAATGTACCGGTCTTGATATCCTCTTTCACAAATCCGCCGTTCAGCGGGTTGTTCGGGTGTTTCCGCCCAAAGCTATACAGCTCCGACAGCTCGCGGTTAAACGAGATCGAAGCATGATTATAGGGCGCTCTTGTGTATCCCTTGATCATTTTGGTGAAGAGCGTCCCCGTATTCGTTAGCAAAATAAACACCGAGCGATCCGCGGCCATCGACTTTAATTCCCCTTATCTACGGTAGACTATTTGTAGACTATTCCTCCATAATAACATATGATTCCTTTGGTGGAATCTACCTCCTAAGGAAGTTGGGATTTAGCATGTTAAACCCTCTGCAATGGACGATGATTGTGATCTTTGTGGTCTTGGCGGTCATTCATTCCATCTGCTTTATACAGGACCGGAAGCATCCCGGCGAGGGGTTCCCGGCCTTTCGGCAACGCCTGCGCACTTGGTGGGGCATGTGGCTGATCCTCTGCCTCGCGACCTTGTTTAACCCGGTCGTTTCGCTGCTGGCGGTGATGCTGCTGTCTTTTTTCGCGCTAAAAGAATACTTCTCCATGATCCGTTCGCGCAAATCCGAGCGTCGGCTGTTCTTATGGGCGTATCTCGCGATTCCCGCGCAGTTTTACTGGATCCTGATCGAGTGGTACGGCATGTTTATCGTTTTTATCCCGGTGTACGTGTTCCTATTCCTGCCGCTCCCCCGCATGATTAACAAAGGAACGGCCGGATTCTTGCGCAGCGTCAGCCGGGTCCAGTGGGGACTGATGCTGATGGTGTTCGGTCTGAGCCATCTCGCGTATTTCCCGTTCGCCACGCCGCAATATGGTGCGGGACTGGTGCTCTTCCTGGTTGTCCTGACCCAGTTAAACGATATCGCCCATTATGCGGCTTCCTCGTATCTCGGCAAGCGCAAGGTCGTGCCAACGGCGAATCCGTACGTAACCTGGGAGGGCTTTGTTTGCTCGTTTGCGGTGACGTCCATCGCCGCTTCCCTCTTGGCCCCGATCCTGACGCCGCTGGGTTCCAAGTTTGGCTTGTTCGCAGGCATGCTGATCGGGCTGGGCGGCTTTATCGGTAGCACCACCGTCTCCGTCCTGAAACGGGATTTGCTCATCGGCGACGACGACAAAGCGCAGGCCTTAAAGAAGAGCTACCTGAGCCTGGTCGACAGTCTGACGTATACCTCGCCGATCTTTTTTCACGTGACGCGTTATTTCTTTGATTTCATGTAGGATGATGAAGTCTAGGCCGACGCCTGAAGCGCCTTTTTAACATAACCCTAACATTTAGGCAGTATAGTGGATAAGCGTCTCTTATTCGCACGACCTAAGGAGGAACAGATATGGTGACCGGCATGATTCTGATTGTACTTACTTTGCTGCGCATCCCTTCGGCCATCATCTCAGGGCGCAACGAAGCTCGAATCAAAGCACACGGGGGCCTCGAATACGGCAAGACCAACAGCCGTGCGCTCATCGTCGTGCAGTTTCTGATTTACCTCGGCACGATGGGTTATGCCTTCATCGAGGAGGTACCTATTGGCACGCACACCTATATCGGCCTGGCCGTGTATGTATTCGCCATGGCGGTGCTTGTGTATGTCATCCGTACGCTCGGTCGCTTCTGGACCTTCAAAATCTATATTGCCAAGGGCCACCAGCTCGTGGAAACCCCGCTGTTCAAACGCATCAAGCACCCGAACTATTATTTGAACATTATCCCGGAAGTGCTTAGCTTCGCAATCATTTCCCAGGCCTGGATCGTGTTTACGCCGTTGTTTGTGCTGCATCTGCTCACTTTGTTCAACCGCATTCGGCTGGAGGAGAAGATCATGAAGCAGACGTTCCGGGAGTATGGAAAGGGATGAGGGGCTGACGCTGTCGCCCCTTAGTTAAACTGGAACTGCGCTTCAAGCGCGGCACTTGCCGGAGGTAGCTCGATTCCTTGTTCCCAGAGCAGAATCGGCTCTTCCGGTGAACCATAATAAATCGCCCGGACATCGGGTGACTTGCCCATCGCTTTCCGATTGGCGCGGATTTGCTCAAGATTGAGGGTATCGTACGTGTTCGCAAGGGATATGTCGGCGAATTTCCGCGTTTTGATCAACGGACGAACCGGAACCAAATATAACCGGTCGTCATCCCATACCCCTTTGACCTGGTTAACGGCGTAACCGTCCGTCATTTTAACGTGGTAAGCAATTCTTCCGTTGTGCAGTTGGCTCACCTCCGTGATCCGAATGACTTTCGAAGGGACCCGCGTGATGTTCCACTCCGTTAGACCTAAATACCCCAAATAGAGAATGGCGCAGGCCGCCGCAGCCAGCAGAAATCCTCTGACGAAGGCAAATGTCTTGGAACGTTTCCAGGAGGCCTGGATCCGTCTTAACCCGTTCTCCTCCAACTGCCGAGCATTCAAGCTCGTTCCCGAACCGCTTTCCGGGAGGGGCAACGCGATGTCCCCGCTCATTTGATCCAGCAGCTCCCTGCATTCAGCACACGCAGTGAGATGTTCTTCCACCAAAGCCCGGGAAGCCGAGCTGCACACCTTATCGTAATAGAGCGGCAGCAAATCCTGAATGACCTCGCACGAGATCCGACTCATCCTTGTTCCTCCTTCCACAACCTCTGATTTTGTACTTGGCGCGGTGAAAGGTCACCCGGGCCCAGCTTTCGGTTCTTCCGAAGATTTGGGCAATTTGATCAAATGACAATTCCCCGAAGACTCTTAACATAAACACTTCCTTATAGGGTTCGTCCAGGCCATGCAACAACTTATGCAGGTGCAGGGCTTCCGTCTTGTCAACGAACCGTTGCTCGAAGCTGATCCGGCCGTCGGCGTGCTCCAAGCTCCCTTCCGGGTCCAACCTTCTCTGCTTGTCCAGATAAGTGAAATACGTGTTCTTGGCAATTTGACATAACCAAACGCTTATTTTGCTAGTGCCCTGGAACCGATCCAGCTGCTGTAGCGCTTTGAAGAATGTCTCTTGCGTAATCTCCTCCGCCACCTGCTCATTTCGGCTTAACGACAAGGCAAACCGATACACGTCCCGAAAATAAACATCATAAATTTGTTCAAGTTCGTCCAAGCGTTCACCACCTTACCCAACATAAGACTCGCAGATCGTGATTTCGTTACAACCTTTAAGAAAATAAAAAACGGCCCCCCCAAGGCGCAAACCCTCCTCGGGCGAAGCCGCTAATTGTTTGTTTACTGGCAGGCTGCCGTTTAGGCCCACCAAGCCTCCTTGGGGTAGGCCGGGTCTCCGATATCCACCGGCTCGCCGATTTTCGGCGTGGCGACGGGCACGTTCCGGCGTTCGGCTTCCGCGGTTGCCCGGCGGACCGGGTCATTCCAATCATGCAGCGACAAGGTGAATGCCCCCCAATGGATCGGTAGGAGCACCCCGCCCCGTACATCCGCGTGGGCCTGAACCGTCTGTTCCGGCAGCATATGGATGTCGCTCCAGCGCGGATCGTATTGGCCACATTCCATCAAGGCCAGATCAAACGGTCCATACTTGTCGCCAATTTGCTTGAAATGCGGACCATACCCGCTGTCCCCGCTGAAGAAAACCTTCCGCTCCGGCGACGCGATCACCCAGGAGCACCACAAGGTACTGTCCCGGTTCGCAAGCCCCCGGCCTGAGAAATGACGGGCCGGAGTGCAAGCCAGCCGCAAGCCGTTCCAGTCGAGCTCCTCCCACCAATCATGCTCGCTGATCCGCTCCGGCGTAACGCCCCACCGTTCCAAGTGGCTGCCAACACCCAGCGGGACGATGAACCGTCCCACTCGATCTTTCAATTTCCGGATCGTGCCGTAATCCAAATGATCGTAATGGTCATGGGACAAGATCACCGCATCGACCTCCGGTAGGTCTTCCAGATCGAACGGCAACTGCCGGTTATACCGCTTGCCGCCGAAGGGCGGGACCGGTGTTGGCGACGGGCCCAGCATCGGATCAAGCAGGAGGCGCTTGCCCCCGAGCTGCAGCAGCAGCGCCGAATGGCCCAGCCAAACGACCCGGTCGCGATCCCGGTCCTCCAGCGCGTCGCGCCCCAGCTTCACGACCGGCAGGATCCGGTCCGGTCTCACCCGCGGGTTCCCGCGCAAGTAATCCCGCAACAGTGAAACCATGTTGCCCGAGGAAGGCTCGAAGGAAGAAGTGGGCTCGGTGTAGGCGAACTTCTTGCCCTGCCATTGAGGAGATTGCGCATAACGCGCCCGCTTGGCGGGGGAGGCCTTCCCGCCGAAGGCCGGATACAGCCTTAGAAACAACATGATGCCAATCAGGAGAACCAACACGATACCTAAAGCTATATACATGTATAATACCGCCTTTTCTTACGTAAAGAGTTGATCATGGATCGATTCAAGGAGAGTATACTGCATCGCGGGGCGTGTTGCCAAATGGAGACAAGGTACTTCCCCATTTTGCGGGTAAGCCGTTACCCTTGTTGCTATGAGACATATTGTGGAAGGGAGAACCATGGGTTGGCAAGACCACGAGCCAGAGGAGCGATGATATGGAGACCGGCCGAGGAATCCCCAAAATGAAACCACAACATGGAGTTTCCGTGATCACCTGCACCAATCGCCGAAGCTATCTCAAGAATATGTTTCATAACTTCAACCGACAGCTCTACCCCGTGAAAGAACTGATTATTGTCATCAACAAAGACAACATCCCGCTGGAGCCTTATTTGCGCATGGCGAAAAAATCGAAGAACATTCGCGTCTTTCGCGCTCCTGAATCTTGGTCCCTCGGCGCCTGCATCAACTTCGCCGCTAAAAAAGTGAAATATGCTTACATTGCCAAGTTCGATGACGACGACTACTATGCCCCCTATTATCTTACGGCCAGCCTGCAGGTCATGCACAGAAGCCAAGCAGACGTCATTGGTAAACGAGCGCATTACATGTACTTAAACGGCTCAAAGACGCTGATCCTGCGTTTTCCCCATGACGAGAACCGGATTACTTCTCGGTTGCCCGGCGCAACGTTAGTATTTCGGAAGGCGGTCATAGATCGGGTTCCATTTCCTAAGCTGAATGTGGGGGAAGACGATGTGTTTTGCCTCCACTGTAAGAAGAAGGGATTCAAAGTGTATTCCGGTGAGAAAAGCAATTTCGTGGCGATCCGCCGCAAAAACTCCCAAGGGCATACCTGGGTCATCAGTGAGCAAGAGTTGATCTCCCACCACCGAAAGATTCCGAACGTCCGGAATTACAAGAAATTTGTACATCAAAAACCAAAGGGTGTTCTGTAATGAAAACCGGAGTTTCGATCATTACCTGTACCAAACGGCGAAACTGTATGGACACGTTGTTCCGAAACTATGCCCGGCAGGAGCATCCGCACAAAGAGCTGATCGTGATCTTGAATCACCCCAACCTGCGAATCAGCGAGTACGAGCTGGCAGCCCGTCGGTTTCCGAACGTCAGAATCGTCAGCGTGCCGGATTCCGTCTCCTTAGGGGCTTGCCTGAACTTAGGGGTCAAGCTCGCCAAGCACCCGTTGATTGCCAAGTTCGATGATGACGATTATTACGCACCCCGTTATCTGACGGACAGCGTACGCATTCTTCGCCAGACCAAAGCCGACATTGTCGGAAAAAGAGCCCATTACATGCAACTGAGCGGCGAACCGCGCCTGCTGTTCCGCTACCCTGCGATGGCCGGTCGTTACGTCCCTTTAGTCCAGGGTGCTACCCTGCTGGTTCGACGTCGGGTGTTCAAACAGGTTCGTTTTCCCGACCGAAGTCGCGGGGAATGCGTTCGATTCTGCGCGTCCTGCCGGGCGAAAGGCTTCAAGATCTATGCCGGCAGCCCACGGCATTTCCTTGCCATCCGCCAACGCAACTCCAAAGACCATACCTGGATCGTCAGTGATAAAGCATTATTGAAGCGCAATGTTCGGTTGTTGGAGGTAGACGATGCGCGGCAGTTCGTGGGCGGAACGTAAAAAAAGCTGTCTCCGCAGGTCTTACCGTGACCTGAGAGAGACAGCTTTGGGGTTGGATTCAGGTTCCGCAAAACGTGCGGTACGGCCGGTCGCAGGCCTTCGGCAGCTCCGCGTATTCCGCCTGCTGCGGCGTATGCGCAAAGGGCTGCGCCAGCGCCTCAAGCAGGCGCTGCATCACGCCATAATCGTCCCGCACGACAGCGGCTTCGAGCGCTTCCTCCACCCGGTGGTTGCGCGGGATGACCGCCGGATTACTGCGGCGCATGAGTTCCCGGGCCGCTTCTTGCGATTCGGTCTGCGCGGCGAGCCGCGCCTGCCAGCGCTCCAGCCATCCCGACCACTCAGGGGTACCGGCCATCGGCGGTTCCTCTAGCCGACCAAAGGTCAAGGCGAGGAACGTATTGGTGAAATCAGCGTGGTGCTGGTGCATCAGATCGAGCAGGTCTTTGACGAGGGTGGCATCCTCCTCCTGTTCGCCGAACAAGCCCAGCTTCGACCGCATGCCTTGCAGCCAGGCCGCTTCAAATTGCCAGCCAAAGCCATGGAGCGCCTCTTCGGCGAGCTTGACGGCCTGATCTTCCTCCTCATGCAGCAGCGGCAGCAGGCTCTCGGCGAGTCTCGACAGGTTCCATACCGCGATGTTTGGCTGATTGCCGTAGGCATATCGGCCCTGACGGTCGATGGAACTAAATACGGTCGCGGGGTCGTACGCGTCCATAAAGGCACAGGGCCCATAGTCGATCGTCTCGCCGCTAAGGGCCATGTTGTCGGTGTTCATCACGCCGTGGATGAACCCGACAAGCTGCCACTTGGCGATCAGGGCGGCCTGGCGCCCGGTCGCCTCTCGCAGCAGCGCCAAATAGCGCCCGGACTCGCCGATGTCGGCGAGCTCGGCCAGCTGCGGGTAATGGCGCTGGATCACGTAGTCGGCGAGCGTGCGGACGTCCGCCGGCTCGCCGAATTGCGCGGCGTACTGGAACGTGCCGACGCGCACGTGGCTGGCCGCAACGCGGGTGAGAATCGCCCCGCGTAAGCCCTGTTCCCGGACCACCGTCTCCCCGGTGGTCACCACCGCCAAGCTGCGGGTCGTCGGAATGCCCAGCGCGTGCATCGCCTCGCTGATGATGTACTCCCGCAGCATGGGACCCAGCGCGGCGCGCCCGTCGCCGCCGCGCGAATACGGCGTCCGGCCGGAGCCCTTGAGCTGGATGTCGAAGCGATCGCCGCTAGGCGCGATCTGCTCGCCGAGCAGCAGGGCCCGGCCGTCCCCCAACATCGTGAAATACCCGAACTGGTGGCCCGCATAAGCCTGGGCCAGCGGCTCCGCCCCGGGCGGCAGCCGGTTGCCGGCGAAGACGGCAACGTTGGCTTCGCTTCGCAGCGCTTCAGGGTTCAAGCCGAGCTCCGCCGCGAGCGAGTCGTTCAGCACGATTAGCATCGGCGACCGGACCGGCTTGGTCTCTTGCTTCGTGAAGAAGAACTCCGGCAAGCGGGCGTAGGTATTGTCGAAATTCCATCCGGTTTGCGGATTTCCGTTTGATTGGCTCATCGGCTTCTCCTTCCTTAGGGTTGTCGTCCCGGCCGGATCTCCCTGCAGGACGTAATTACTTCATTGTACTGGATGGACGCGCTCCGCGAAACCCACCCACTTTACGCGCCGATTCTAGTGTTTTCCACCAAGCTTCCGTCGGATATTCTTCCGATGCCCCGATCCGAACGGGTTCCCCGAGCTTTGGCGTGGTTAGCGGAATGCCCCGCTGCTTGGCCTCCATGGACAGCTGACGGACCGGATCGTACCAGCTGTGCATCGCCAGCGAAAAAGCCCCCCAATGAATCGGAAGCAACACATTCCCTCTCACATCGAGATGAGCTCGCGCCGTTTGCTCCGGCCGCATGTGGATATCCCACCACCGGTCATCGTACTGGCCGCATTCCATGAGGGTGAGGTCGAACGGGCCGTATTTTCCGCCGATTTCCTTGAAATGGGGTCCATATCCGCTATCCCCGCTAAAATAGACCCTCTTCTTCGGCGTGGCAATCACCCAGGAGCACCATAGGCCGCCGCCGCCTTGTTTGAACAGCCTCCGCCCCGAAAAATGCCGGGCTGGCGTGCACGCCAACCGAACGCCCTGGAGCTCCAACTCTTCCCACCAGTCGTATTCCTCGATTTGTCCGGGGGCCACGCCCCACCGTTCCAGATGGCAACGGATGCCGAGCGGCCCGATGAAGCGACCTACCCGGTCCTTCAACTGCAGGATCGTGCCGTAATCCAGATGATCGTAATGATCATGGGACAGAAGAACAACATCGATCGGCGGAAGCTCATCCAGCGAGTCGATGGGCAGCTCGCGATTGAATCTTTTGCCGCCGCCGAGCGGCGACGTGGCGGGCCCAAGCATCGGATCCAACAGAAACCGTACTCCCCCAAATTGTAGGAAAAGCGCGGAATGGCCGAACCAGACAACCGTATCCCCCTGGAGATCTTCGAACGTCTGCCGATCCAACTTGACCTGAGGCAACGGCCGATCCGGTTTCAGTTGGGGGCTCCGCTGCACATACTCGCGCAGCGCCGTAATCATGCTGCCCGGCGAAGGCTTGAACATTTTCGTCTCCAGGGGATATTCGAATTTCGTTCCTTTATAGTTTGGAGATTGCCGATAGCGCTTCAGGTCTGCGGGTGACGGCTTGCCGCCAAACGGCGGGTACAGCTTCTGGAACAAATTCAATCCAACGGCTAGGAGCACGACGAGACAAATCAGAACAAATAACCACATCATCGGGTGGATCGCCTCCTCTGAACGAATCACTTCATCCAGGAAGGTTGTGCCAAAGACCGGCGATTTATGCAAAAAGACAGGCAACTGCTGGCTGCGCGGACTTCTGCTACTGTATGCCTCGCTCCTGACGGAAAGCCTCGATCCGCTCCCGGTTGTTCGCGTCGATTCGCAGCGAAATGCCCCGGCTATTGAGGACGATGCCATCCATATTTTCGGACACCGCCAGCAGGTCGTCGTAAGCCGCGATGTTGCTGCTCCAGACCGTTTTGTCGTAAACTTTCTCGAATTCCGGCCAATCGGTAAACGCCGGCAGCCAAGCCGAACCGTCCTCCGCGC
Source organism: Paenibacillus sp. FSL R7-0216 (assembly GCF_037969915.1). Classification (NCBI taxonomy): domain Bacteria; kingdom Bacillati; phylum Bacillota; class Bacilli; order Caryophanales; family Paenibacillaceae; genus Paenibacillus; species Paenibacillus sp. FSL R7-0216. The sequence goes on from NZ_CP150222.1 coordinate 4,981,001, forward strand.
TTAACACGCCGAATTGAAGGATGGCCCCTTGCTTCAACGTCTTCATGCCTTGCTCATCCGCGGGCGAAGGATCGGACTCCTTCAATTGCATGGGCAGCAAATACTTCGCCTGCAAAAGCTCATCAAGCATTTCCGCCTCCAGCGCGTTCAGCTCCCGCCCGCGTGCCTCCGGGTCACCCGTCGGCGCATGCAGCGTCTGGAAGAAACGGATCATCGCCCGCTGCAGCCCTGGATTGGTCACGGGAATGCTGATCTCCGGCGTCCCCGTCCAATCCGGCGGAGGCACGATCTCATCCCGGTTCAATTCGATGTGATACTGACCGTTGTCCACAAGGATTTTCGGCAATCCCAGAAGATGAAGCTGCCCGAACGTCCTCAGCACATCCTCCCCGCTGATCGGTTTCATCTCCAGCATCAAGTGCTGCTGACGGAAATAATCCTCCGCGTTCGCGGCATACGCCTCCTGCGAGAACATCCAAACCCGGTCTTCCCCGTCCAAGTAAGGATATCCGGTTGCCTGATCACAAGCGAGAACCAGCGTTTCGGCCTGCTTCACTTTTTCGTAGAGTACGCCCGTAAAGGCCTTGATCCGTTCGTCCAAATACACATCCGGGAAGGCCTCTTCCGCCTTAAACCGCTTGGCGGCATGCACTAGAAATATCAGCTCCTGAATCTCCAGCCCGCCGAGCTCTTCCCGCGAAATCTCCGGCGTTAACAGAAACCTCCGCCCGACCTCGTCTTTCCGTTCCTCGTTCATTCGGCACCCCATTTCCCATATCGTTTGAATATAGTATAGCTTATAACGATGTCGAGAAAGTAAATCATTGGTATAATCAGTTCAATGACGAAAGGAGGATCTATTCATGAATGATGATCATGGAAAACCCTTTTCCCATCCGGCTGATCCGCACGGCGCTAAAGCTAACTTTGATACGAATAAACATAAACTACACTCCACCGGTGTCCCCGGGTTTTGGAGACAAACCACAAATCTGCTGATTTTAGCCGGGGTCATTGCTGTAATTATTCTGATAAGCAGAATTCTATAGACGAACATACAAAAAAGGGGGGCGATTGGATGCACAAATACAGCAATATCATCTGCAGCCTGATTCTATCTGCTGCGTTTCTAGGTGGATGTTATCTGCTGGCCGAGCGTGGAGAAGATAAGCCCGATCCGGCTATACAGGAACAGAAAGTCAGCGAAGATAAGTCGATATTGACGGAAAGCGAATTAGCCGATTACCTAGGAATCACCAGGAGTGAGTTGCAAGACATTCTGGAATTGGACCGGAAGAAGCGGGGAAATTTCAATGGGAACGTTTATGATACCTACTCGTTTTTACCTCGCATGGAGCTCCCCAACCGAAGTTATATTTTTTTGAAAAGCGAAATTGAGAAATGGGTCGAGTATCATTCTTCCAAATTGGATTGAATCACGAGGTGTGAAGGGGGAAGTTACTCATGGATTTGCGCCTGAAATTTAATGAGGACGTCGTAAACTATGAGAAGATGCGCCCCACGTATGTGGAGGAGCTTTTTCAGGATGTGATTCGGTATTCAGACCTCAACCAGGGTAAGAGGGCCCTTGAAGTCGGCATCGGAACGGGCCAAGCCACCCTTCCTTTCTTGAACGCCGGCTGCGAGATTACCGCCATCGAACTCGGAGAAAATTTGGCCAACTTTTCTGCGGAGAAGTTTTCGGGGTTTCCCCATTTCTGCGTGATTCAGAGTGATTTTGAAAGCGTCAGGTTGGAGCCTAAGCAATACGATTTAATCTACTCCGCCACGGCGTTCCACTGGATCCCGCAAGAAATCGGATATCCCAAAGCGTATCAGCTCTTGCGAAGCGGAGGCGTGCTTGCGTTATTCTGGAATCGTCCGTTCCCGGCCCGGAAAGATGACCTGCATGAAGCCATGCAGCACATCTACGCGAAATACGCGCCCTCCTCGAAAGAACCTGCGCCGCATACCGAACAGAAAAGCTTAGAAATGGTTCATACCCTCGAACAATATGGTTTCGCCGACGTGAATTTCAAAATCTATCATCAGACCCGAACTTTTGATGCGCCAAGCTATGTGGCCCTCCTAAATACGTATTCGGACCATCGGGCTTTCCCGGAGGAGCTCCGCGTGCGTATAGAGCAAGAGATGATTGAGGCCATCAACCATTACGGCGGAAAGGTTGAATTACACGATACCCTCGATTTGTATTTAGCCAGGAAGCCGTAGCGAATTAGGGAAAGGAGGACGACATTTGAAGCGGAGATTGATTCTATTAACGATGGTGTTAGGCGTCAGTGCTATTATTCTTTTCCTGTACCTGTACCCTCAACTCGGCAGAAACACGAAATATGATCTTCAACTTGGACACGTTCCAAATCAGGAGTTCGCCAGGATGAATGATCATTCGGATCATTTTAAAAACAATGCCGTTCTCATCGCCATGGCCATTTACCCGGACAAGAAGGAGAGCCTTCGTCAGGCTCAGTTATATGTAACCAAACGCGGGGACAGCGAAGTTCTTCAAGTTCAAAAAGAAAGAGAAACGGCTGACTTGGCTGCCTTTGAAATGCGACTCAAAAATTTGGAGTGGGGGCCTGGGGAATATACGCTGTATTTCAAACGCGGATTGGAAATTCAGATGAAGCTTGATTTTACGTTGGAGTAGCTGATGCTTCACATAAAAGAAAATAACCCGTCCAGGTTAGCGCCAGGGGTGCGGGTTATTGATCCAAGCACTTTGAGGTTTCCCACCCAAAATGTTGTGCGGGGAGTCGGATGGCCGTCCGGCTCCTTATTTCTGTCCTAGGCCCTGCCCAGAGAATAAAAGATGCCGGTTCCCGCCTTCGCTCAGCCCCCCAACCCATGAATCAAGGTCTGCACGATCGGACTGTTCCCAAACGCCACTAAAGCCAACCAACCACTAAACACGGTCCACGACAACTAAAAACTTAGTCGACTATGTTGAGGGCTATCTATCATCTCGGAAATTACCTGGAGCAGGTTTAGATAAATCAACAATAGCTAATGTTGTTCTCAATAGTTTAGAAGAACGAAATGAGGCCTTTAATTAATCTTTTTAAAAAATAGCACTCCAAACCCGCTTCATTAAGCGGCGACCCTGCAGTTATAATCCAATCGGTTGGACTCCAACATTACATCCTCGAAGTCCCAACCGACCACCTCCTCGTGTTTCGCAATCATTAAATTTCCCAACAACTCCAGCATCACGGACATGCAATGTCTTTACCAATCATGCTCGGTTTCTCAAACTCGCACCCATATTCATTAGCTGTACATAACTCCTATAGCTCGTTATATTTCGTCATCTTGCCAAAAGACTTGTCCACCGGATACTTGGCGCCGTTCCGCCGCATTTTGTCGCGAATGATCTCCTCGATGTTGAGGTCCAGCGCATCGGCCAGATACACGGAGTAAATCAGCACGTCGGCCAGTTCGTCGGCGATGTCTTGTCTCTTCTGCGATACCGCCTCTTCGGACGATTTCCATTGAAAATTCTCCAGCAGTTCGGACGCCTCCAGACTCAGCGAGATCGCCAAATCCTTCGGGTTATGGAATTGCCCCCAGTTCCGCTCCTCCCGAAAAGCGAGCAGCATTTGGATCAGCTCTTCATTCATGTTTGTACTCCTATCCTTGGTGTAATAGCGTTTGAGCCGCGCGTAAACGGCGCAAAAAAGAGGCGGTCCTCCCCCTTGATTCGGGGCCCGCCTCTTGTCGTCTCTTGGTGTGGCCATGCTTTGGCCCTTGGTACATTCTTCCTACTCCCAAGTTATTACGAAATGGAAGATTCGTCAAATCCCGCCTAAATCCGTCTTACGAGTTCGGGGTTCGGTGACGCAAGTAATAAACCATGATTGCCAGGGTCGCTGACAGAAAGACGATTTGCATCAACGTACGGGGAAGCACCGCATCATGCGCGGCTGTCGCCATGCCGGAAAGGGCATAATTTACATTTGCCGGAAACATGCAGAGGAGGAGAAGCGAGAGTCCTCCCGCCGCCCAGATGATCGTCGGGCGCCACAGTAAGCCAATAGCTCCCGCCAACTCCAAAACACCGGTGAGCGTGACAATAAATCCAGGGTAAGGCAAAATGGGCGGCACCATGCTTATAAGCTCCTCCCGCATCCAAACGAAATGCACCGTACCGGTCAACACAAACATCGCTGCAACCCCGCCCCGGAGGGCAATCGGCCAAGGGCGCAGTCGTTTGATTCCCGCAGCTCCCAGGGCAAGGATCACCAGCGTAACAACGATAAGGGTAATCAGGGGTTCCATGAGCAGACCTCCTTTATTTTCAGATTAAGCGAATCCCATGGCATTAGAAACCTTTGGTGATCATGAGAAAAAGAATCCCGAGCGGCAGCAAGGTAGCCATCGTGCCATACACCGCCCAATTTCGAGAGGCCTTATGATATTCCGCTGTGACGGTGCCACTCTCAATGCCATCGGCGCTCAGGCGGATCATTTTGCGCTGCATGGGAATGAGGATAAGCAGCCAGATCAGTCCGGTCACGGCAAACAAGCCCAAGGAGAAGGTCAGCCAATTGAGACCCGCCAAAGAGTAGCCCAAACTCCCCGTCATCATGCCGCCGGAAAGGACGATCAGGGCAAGCCCGGGAATCGTAAAAATATAGTCCGCAATCATTACATTCTTAGCTGCATCGTGCATGATTAGTGGATTTCGAGTCCGGTCGGCCCGTATTTTCCAAAATGCCGCCGTTACGATATTCCCAACCATCAGTAAGACACCAAGAACATGCAAGGTCAACCAAATTCCCACGCCCGCTCATCCTTTCTCTTCCCGTTTTTGCCGGGGTTCAAAATGTCCGTCATCAGCGCGGTTAAGTCCTGCGCTTTAACTATCGCCTGCACATTCGGAATTCTTGCGCGAATTCGGAAGCCGAGTGTCATCAAGGTGAACAATTCCGCCGTTTTGTCCGCCTCAACCGTTTTGGGAATGACGCCGTGCTGCTGACCTGTTTCAATCCAGAGTTGAGATAAGAAAACGGATCGGTCGTAATACTGCTTCAAGGCCACCGCGACCGCCGGATCCTCCTCTTTGCCGAACAAGTACACGAGCACTTTGTTGGTCACGTTCTGCGGATTTTCGTATTCGACAATGCTGTCCTTGATTTTCTGCATCGGATCATCAAAGTTCCGCCGACCTTCCTCGATCTCATTCATGAAGCGTCTGTTGGTTTCTTCAAGCCCTTCTTGCAGAAGCATCACAAAGAGTTCATCCTTACTGTTGACGTAGTGGAAAATCGCGCCTTTAGACAGGCTGGATCTGCCCATGATGTCCTGCATCGTAATCGAATGGCATCCCTTCTCCTGAATCAACGCTTTCGTTGCATCGATCAGCTGTCTTAACGTTCGTTGTCTGCGCTCCTCCTGTTTCAAAACCAACCCTCCAGATCATACTTCAAATTTTATGTAATTTCATTATAAATACCGACCGTTGGTTTGTAAATAGTGAAACTTAACTGATCGCTGAGAGTTATAATAGGTATAAAAATCGCACATGGAGGAATCCAGCCATGCAAGGATACCCCAACAAACAAGCCTTAATCTCTGAAATCCAAAAAACCGCTCAGCTTTTTATCGCGGAATTCGAAGGAATCCCCGAAACGGATAAAGCCTTGCGGTTGGAGGAAGTGGACCGTACGCCACAGGAGATGATTGCCTATCAGCTGGGCTGGATCAATCTCATTCGCGGGTGGGATCGCAACGAACTGGAAGGCAAAGAAGTCGTTACTCCCGCGCCCGGATTTAAGTGGAATCAATTAGGTGGTTTATATCAAAGCTTCTATGACCCGTATCGGGACCAAACCTTATCCCAACTCAAGGCGTTGTTTATAGCGGCTGTCGATGAGCTGACGCCCTGGCTTGAGAGCTTCAGCGATGATGAATTATTTGCGCCGGGAGGCAGAAGGTGGGCTGCTTCAACCCCATCCAACTGGCCGATTTGGAAATGGGTCCACATCAATACCGTAGCGCCTTTCAAATCCTTCCGCAGCAAAATCCGCAAGTGGAAGAAAGTTCGCTCGTCGATGAAGACATAAGCGCTCCCCCGCCCCTACACCCCCATCTCCCCCTCGATCCGCTTCATAAACTCATCTACCGCGCTGTAACCTAATTGCTTCAAGTACCAGTTGTTCGCCGCGGCCTCGATCAGGCCGGCGACGTCCCGGCCGGGTTGGAGCTGGATTTCGATATGCGGGATTTGGACGCCTAAGTATTCCGTGAACTGCGGCACCGTCTCCAGTTCGTTGTTGAGGGCATTCTCCTGCCACGGCACCAGCTCGATATCCAAGACGATCCGCGTCTCATCCTGAAAAGCCCGGCGTCCGTATTGGCGGACCACGTTAATCAGCCCGATGCTGCGTAATGCCAGGAATTCGCGGGTTGTCTCGTTATGGGTTCCGAGCAGCGTGGTGGGGCTCAATTTCTTCAACACCACGATATCGTCCGCGACAAAACGGTGCCCCCTGCGGATCAGCGTATGCGCCGTTTCGCTTTTGCCGATCCCGGACTTGCCGCGAAGCAGGATGCCGATGCCCGATACGTTCACGCACACCCCGTGAATCGAAATCTCCGGAGCCAATGCCTTGACCAGGTAACCGTCCAGCTTGGCGATAAACTCCGTCGCGGTCTCCTCCGTACGCAGCAGCGGAATGCCCTCCTCCTCGCAGTACAGCTCCAAATAAGGAATCTCTTGTTGTCCGGACGTCACAATGAAGCACGGAGGGTGATATTTGACGATATTCCCGATATGCAGCTTGCGTTCCTCCACGCTTAACGTCAGCAAATAATTGATCTCCTTACGTCCCAGCACCTGCACCCGGTTCATCGGAAAAAAATCGAAATATCCCACGAACTCCAGCCCCGGCCGATGCGCCCGGGGACGATCGATCTCGCGACCCAGGTGCTCCTCCCCTGCCAGCACTTCCAAACGGAACGTGTCCACCAGCTTCTGTACGGTGATCGTTTTCATCTGATTCTCCTCCTGCTATTCAATATGCGATGTCGTTCCCATCCAGCGCTCCGGGTTCTTCAGCGGCTCGTTATCGGAGAACAAATCCGGCTCCTCCCTTAACATTTCCGTGATCACTTCCGCCACGGCGGCCGCATCGCATACTCGAACAACCGCATCCCCCAGTTTGCCCTTACGCATCGCGCCGCGAACCTCAAGGACTTCTTCGACTTTCCAAAAATGTTCCGACCAAGGCAACCCGCAATGCCTGCGGGAAGGGACCGGAATCTCCGTGCCATCCGGCGTAATCGTGTATAACATCTCGTGGTCGTCCGTCATTCTACCCGGGATATCCGCCCATTCCTCGACGCCATGAATGAAGGTATTCCGTTTCAAATCAACCCCCACCAGCAGAATCGTCGCTTTGCGGTCCAACAGCTTCCCCCACGAAGAACCTCGGGCACAAGGCGTATCGAACAGATGATCCTCCGCCGTAAACGCCTCGGCCTCCCGCCCCAACGCGGCGACCGAATGAGTAGGATGCCACGAGCGAATGACCCCTGGCCTTTTACGGAAGAGTTCCGGTAGAATGCCCACACACACCGGTGAATTTTCGACCTCGAACCGAGGCTGATCGTGATTGATGTACGACCAGGTATGGGTAGGCAACACGAGCAACCCTTGCTCCATATACGCCGAAAAAGCATCCAACACGGTATCCGCTCCGCCCTCCACTTCGCCTAAGCTTTTCATGGAGGAATGGACCAGCACCGTTCCCGTACCGTCCAGGCCTAACGCCTCCAGTTGCTTGAATAAACTCTCTTTCGTATGCCTCATCCTTGCGCTCTCCCTTCGTGTACGAATCTTGCTGCCTCGGCGCACTGCTCTTCTGTCACGCCTTCCAATGTTACGAATCCACGCGGTTTGTGTTGCTCCAGCAGCTTCCAAAACAGCGGGTAATTCAACTCCCCAAGCCCGGCGGCGGTTTCGATCAGCAAGCCGTTCGGGCTGCGCTGCAAATCCTTGGCGTGGGCGCTCACGATGCGGGGGCCCAGCAGGTCGAAGGCCGTTTGAATGACTTCATCCTGGCGGGTAAAGTTATCGGCATTCATCAAGTTGCAAGGATCGATGACGACGCCAACGCAGGAGGACGGGAAGCGTTCCAGGGTTTGCGCCATCGTCTCCGGCGAATCGATGAGATGACCTTGGGCGGCTTCGAGACCAATGGTCACGCCCCAGCGCTCCGCTTCTTCTACAAGCTCCTCCAATGCGCGGTTGAGGCGCTCCTCATACTCCGGCAGGCGGCTTCGATCCGCCGGCTTGCCCACCTCCGTCGCCACGATCGGCGCGCCGAAATGCCGCGCATGCCGCAAATGCTCTTTAAACCGGTCCACGTTGTGCCGGTAACTCTCGTCATCCAAATCGATCAGGCTGGCGTAGCAGCCGAGTACGGCAATCCGGACGCCCTGATCCGCAAAAGCGCCACCGATCTCGGAGGCCAATCCCGGGCTTATTTTTCCCAACGAGCAATCCACATCCGAAATGGCCTTGGACAAAGCCAACTGCACATACGGAAACTCATATGCGGCTACCTTCGCCGCCAGTTCCCGAAAGGGCTGCTTCCCGAGCAAATGCGCTAGAATGCCTACCGACATCCATCTCTCCTCCTTTGGGCTTCAATCCATACGTACTCCTCCGCTAAAGGATACATTCGACTTCTCTCGGTAAACTCCTGTGTCAATGATGTGAAGTAGCTCCTCTAGCCAAAAGACCTCACCCGCGCTTCGCAGCGATCAAGCAAGGTCTTCTTCGCAAGCTTTCTGCAGCCGATCACTTTCTTCGATACATCTGGTTGATTTGGTCGGCCAAGTAGCTTGGACTATACGGGGTGCCTTCTTCGATCCACCAAGAAACGATGCCAAGCGATGAGGCGGCAACGATTTGGATGGGAACCTGCTTCGCGGGATCCGCCGTCTTCCTCCGCTCCCTTCGAATCGAAACGATATCGGTGAGCATCGCGAATAACCGGTGGCGGAACTCCTTATTTTCCATGAGGACCTGAAATAATGCCGCGTTCTCGTAAATTTGCTCCAAAAACGAAACCAGAGGCGATTGCTCCTTAGACGGGCCGCTCTCGGTGAGCGGACGCATTCTTCGGGCCAGCTCGTCCAGCACTTCCCTCGTTAACTGCTCCAGCAAATCCTCCACGTCGCGGTAATGCAAATAAAACGTAGCCCGGTTCAATCCCGCACGACTCGCCAAACCCTGGACAGTGACTTTATGCGGATCGGCGCTCTCCTGCAGCAACGCAATCAGCGCCTCCCTAAACAGGCGTTTCGTTCGCGTGACCCGAGGATCTACCTTCTCTTCTGGATTGGTCGACATCTCATCTCTCCTTTGATGATCATCTGCAACTTATTCGACATCGTTCCGTCCCCCTGTCGCATAGTCTACACTTCTCCGTAAAGTGTAAATGGCCTTTTACCGGCTCGCATGATACTATGTTTTATCGACAGAGTATCAATTAGTCGACGTTACGTCAATAAATGACCTTTTGAAAGGAGCCCGACCTTGAATCCCTCAACCCCACAGGTGAATAAAAAAATCCTGATGCCCGTCCTGCTATTGGGCTCATTCTTATCGATCCTGAACCAAACGATCCTCAACGTCGCGTTGCCCGATCTAATGAAGGAATTCGCGATTACCGCGACGACCGTTCAGTGGCTGATTACCGGCTTCATGCTTGTAAACGGGATTTTGGTGCCGGTCACGGCATTCCTCATGCAACGGTTTACGACCCGCCAGTTGTTTATCTGCTCCATGCTCCTACTACTGGTCGGAACATTCATCAACGCCATCGCGCCAAGCTTTCCGTTTCTCTTAACAGGACGGCTGATCCAAGCCGCAGGTGCCGGCATTATCATGCCCCTCTTGATGATGGTTGTATTGGTGGTGTTCCCCAAAGAAGGACGCGGAGCGGCCATGGGGCTCATCGGCCTCGCCATGATCGTCGCTCCAGCGATCGGGCCAACCTTAGCCGGCTTCGTCATCGAGCATCTATCATGGCGCTGGATTTTCATCGGGATGGTGCCGCTGGTCGCCCTCGTCATTCCGTTGGCCCTGAAATATTTGGTGAATGTCTCGGAGACCTCGAAACCGAAGCTGGATCTTGTCAGCATCGTCTACTCGACCATAGGCTTTGGCGGTATTCTGTTTGGCTTCAGCAACGCGGGCAATAAAGGCTGGGGGAGTGCCGAAGTGCTGGCTTGTCTCCTCGTCGGTGGTATTTTTCTGTTCCTGTTCTGCCGGCGACAATTGAAGGCTTCCACCCCGCTTATGAACTTGAGAGTGTTTCAGGACAAGATGTATACGGTCACGACGATCATCAGCGTATTGATTATGATGGTCATGTATGCAGATATGATCTTGCTGCCGATTTACTTGCAGGCCAGCCGGGGATTTTCGGTGCTGGAGACCGGTTTGCTTCTGTTGCCGGGGGCCTTGATCAACGCATTATTGTCACCGGTTTCCGGACGCTTATTGGATAAGTTCGGGGTCAAGCCTATCGCCATCATCGGTTTGCTCTTCACGATTCCCGCCATCTGGGGAGTGACGCATTTAACCGAAACGACGACCTATACCTACTTGGTCGTGCGAACGATCGTCTTGCGCATCGGGTTGAGCTTCCTCACGATGCCGCTCAACACCGCTGGATTAAACGCTCTACCGAAGCACATGAACACGCACGGTTCCGCCGTGACGAACACGGTCCGGCAAGTGGCGGGAGCGATCGGAACGGCGCTGGTCGTCACGATCTATACGGCGAGAACCAAATTCCACGCCGCCGATTTGATGGAATCGGGCCGGGCACTTTCCAAGGCCCAACTGAAGGAGATGTCATCGATCCTTGGCACGAACGACGCCTACCTGTGCATGGCTGTGCTAAGCGTCTTGATACTGGCGGTCACGATCTTCATGCCCAACCGAAAAGGAGCGGCCGGATCGAAAAAAACGGAAGAGATGGCAGCACAACCCGCTGAAGAATCCTAAAGTGAAGGCGATCGGACTTTAACCTCCGGTCGCCTTTCCTATTTCCGGGCTTCCAACGGTAATCTATTCGATTTTTCATATCCAATTTGATAGAAATACCGGAAATGGCCGATTGTACGCGATTTTTCATATAGAATTCATCGGAAGTCTGCGGAAACGCCTCATTCTATTCGGTTTTTCATATAGATTTCCGATTCCATTCATCCAAAACGAAATTGTGTATGATTTTTCATATCAAATGCACTAGCGAACGACGCCTCGCCCTTGCAGTCTGGCCCATGAAGACCTTCCACACTTGCACCGCACCTTGCCGCAAAAGATGTGATCCCCCACCTTGTACCTCCTGCACAATCTGTTATCTTTCTCTTTCTCGTGAAATAGAAATTTTCCCCATGACAATCCCTACCAATTCATATAAAATATTAAAGTCAATTTAAAATAATTTTTCGGCACAAGGCTTCGTATGACCCATGTCAGGGAGTACCCAAATTCGAAGGAGGAATGAAATTGAACAAACCTCGCAGTCTGAAATTCATCCTGATCTCATCCCTGTTGGCAGCTAGTTTGGCAGCCCTGCCGTTCTCGGCATCTGCAGCGGACAGTACCGGAGCGGCGACCGTCGAGCTTCGCATCCTGGAGACCACCGATCTGCACGTGAACATTGTTAACTATGATTACTTTGCGGACAAGCCAACCGACGAGTACGGCTTGGCTAAGACGGCTACGCTGATCAAACAAGCTCGCTCGGAAGCGAAGAACAGCTTGCTCATCGATAACGGCGACCTGATTCAGGGCAACCCGCTGGGCGATTACGTTGCAACCGTTGACAAGCTGCAGGAGGGCGAGACCCATCCCGTCTACAAAGCGATGAATTTGCTCGGTTATGATGCCGGCAACTTCGGCAACCACGAGTTCAACTATGGCCTCGACTTCCTCAAGACCGCCGTCAAAGGCTCGAATTTTCCTTACGTCAATGCCAACATCTATCTGGACGATAAGGATCAAGATCCATCGAACGACAAGAACGCCTTCACCCCTTATCTCATCCTCGATAAAGAGGTAACCGACAGCACGGGCGCGAAGCACAAGCTGAAGGTCGGAATCATCGGCTTCGTACCGCCGCAAATCCTATCCTGGGACAAAGCGCATCTCGAAGGGAAGCTGGTCACGAAGGATATCGTGGAGACGGCGAAGAAATTCGTGCCTCAGATGAAAAAAGAAGGCGCCGACCTCATCATCGCGGTGCCGCACTCCGGCTTCGAGGACATCCCGCAAACGCCGCTGATGGAGAACTCGGTCCTGTACCTGAGCAAGGTAGAAGGCATCGACGCGATCTTGTTCGGCCACGCGCATAAGGTATTCCCGGATGCCTCTTTTGAAGGTAAGACGGGCGTCGACTTGGCCAAAGGCACGATCAACGGCGTACCGGCCGTCGAACCGGGGTATTGGGGCAACAACCTCGGAATCATCGACCTGACGCTGGAGAGATCCGGCGATGCCTGGTCGGTGAAGAACTCCAAAGTGGCCGTAAAGCCCATCTTCGACACCGTGAATAAGAAGTCGTTGGTGGACGCGGACCCAACGATTTGGGATGCAATCCAAGAGGATCACGAGCACACGCTGGAGTATGTCCGTGGACCGGTCGGCAAAACCAGCGCGCCGATCAATAGCTGGTTCGCTTTGATCCAAGACGATCCCTCGATCCAAATCGTTACCAATGCGCAAAAATGGTACGTAGAGAAGCATCTGCAGGGCACAGAATATGAAGGCGTGCCCGTGTTGTCGGCCGGAGCCCCGTTTAAAGCCGGCGGACGCCAAGGCGCGAACTACTACACCGACATTCCGGCAGGCGACATCGCCATCAAGAACGTGGCCGACCTGTACCTGTATTCCAACACGGTGAATGCCGTGCTGGTGACCGGCGCTGAGTTGAAGGAATGGCTCGAATGGTCTGCCGGGCAGTTCAACCAAATCGATCCGGCCAAGACGGAAGCTCAAGAACTGGTTAACTATGACTTCCCAACGTACAACTTCGACGTGATCGACGGCGTGACGTATCAAATCGACGTGACGAAGCCGGCTAAATACGACGCCAAGGGCGGCGTGTTGAACGAGAAATCGAGCCGCATCGTGAACCTGTCTTATAATGGCAAACCGATCGATCCGGCGCAAAAATTCGTTGTCGCCAGCAACAACTACCGCGCGTCGTCCAGCAAATTCGCGAACCCGGACGGCAAACGGATCATTCTAGCCTCGCCGGATGAGAACCGCCAGGTGATCATCGACTACATCCGCGAGAACGGCACGATCAACCCGACCGCGGACGGCAACTGGTCGCTCGCTCCGTTCGGCAAGGCCAACGTCACGTTCGCAACTTCACCAGCCGCCAAAGAGACGGCTTCCAAGTCGGGCAGCTTGAAGTACCTGGCCGACACGAAGGACGGTTATGCCACCTTCCAACTGAGCTCGACTACCGAGTCGGCCAACCCGGCACCGACACCGACGCCTGCGCCAGCTCCATCACCTGAACCGGCTCCTGCTCCTGCTCCTGCTCCGACGAAGCCGACGCCCGTTCCCGCTCCAGCTCCTTCGGCCGGGACGGACACCGTCTACATCGTCAAGAAAGGCGACACCCTGTACGACATCGCGCTGGAGCACGGCACAACGTGGCAGGCTCTGGCTAAATACAACAAACTGTCCAACCCGCATCTGATCCGGATCGGACAGAAGATCGCGATTCCGGTGAAATAACGATCCCCAAGGCACCACTCGTCAAGAGAGCCGCCGATCGAGTTAGTCTCGATCGGCGGCTTTTTTCCACATTCGACATGGGTGATGACCAGATTTTACGCGACGCTAACATTCCGTTTACGCTAAAAAGGTCGGAGCGTGATACGATCGGACTATAGAGACAAGCTTTGCGAAGTCCCGGTCTCGATTATATGGAACTAAAGGATGAATCCGACATGAAAACGCCGCTCTCTCCTACCGAGGTGAATAGCGGTCTGTATCATTACATGACCTATTTTTATCACGCCACCCGCCAATATTGGCTGTCTTCCCGAAGGTTCTACGCCCTGCAGCAGATCATCCGCAACCAAACGCTGACGACGTTTTTCCAACCTATCTTGAATCTGCAGAACGGAACCTGCCTGGGATATGAAGTGCTGAACCGTCCGCCGGTATCGGCCTTGTTTCCCCATACCGAATCGTTCTACGACTTCATCGGGCAAACGGACCAGGTGTTTGCCTTCGAACGCTTTTGCCGCGATATCTCCTTCAACCGCTTCCGGCTTGCCTTGATCCGTTCTCGCAAACCGGCGGACACCATTGTATTCGTTAATATACATCCGCAGGTGCTGTCGGACCCCGGTTACCGGAGCGGCGAAACGATCCAACTCATGTCCCGGTACGGCTTATCGCCGCAACAGGTTGTGTTTGAACTGACGGAGAAACAAGCGGTACACGACTACGTTGCCTTCGAGCGCATTTTATCTCATTACCGTTCCCAAGGGTTTCGCATCGCCATCGACGACGCCGGCTCCGGTTACAACAGCCTGAAGGCCATCGTGAGCTTGAAGCCTGAATTTATTAAAATCGACAAATCCCTGATTCGCCATCTCCACCTTCACCCTAATCAACAACGTATCGTGATGCTGCTTCAGGAGTTTGCGGCCGAATCCGGCACGCATATCATTGCCGAGGGCATTGAGGAGCCGGAAGAACGAATATTTCTCCAACGGGTGGGTATCGAATATGGGCAAGGATATGCACTTGGTAGACCGGCTACGGAAATGGGTAATGATGCTTTGCGAGAAATCGTACAGTAATGGTGGATAAGAGGGAGGGTGTACGACTTGTTGACGAACATCGGCGAAATTGCGGAGACGATCCCGATCGTCGCTCCCGACACGAAATGCGGCTTGGTCAACCATCTTTTTAAGCAAACTCCCAAACTGGAAGGCATAGCGGTTATTGACGAAAACGGTCGTCCGGCAATATTGATGCGAGCTCGGTTCTACCAACTGCTGGGCACACAATACGGCTACCAGATTTATATGGGCCGCCCCGTCATGCTCGTCGTAAACCCTCATCCCCTCGTCGTTGAATGGGACGAGCCCATCACGGAAGTCAGTATCCGGGCGATGAACCGTTCTGAGGAAGAGCTATACGAAGGCGTTCTGGTCCTGCGGGACGGGAAGTTGCATGGGTTTGTCAGCATCCGACGCCTGCTATTGGAAGTTGCCAACATCCGAGCGGAGATGGCGAGTTTCCTGAATCCACTGACCGGGCTCCCCGGCAATCGACTGATCGACGACCGCCTGCAGCAATCTTCCGGGCAAGAGCAATTCAGCGTCCTCTACATCGATCTCGATCATTTCAAATCCTATAACGACAGTTACGGCTTCAAAATGGGCGACGCGCTCATCCAGGCTACGGCGAATTTGCTGCGTGAGCCCTTCTCCGGCCAGGGGTCTTTTCTCGGCCATATTGGCGGGGATGATTTCATCGCCATCTTGAACCATCACAACTATCCGTACGCATGCACCAAAATCATCGATGGCTTCGAAGCCCTGAAGAAGGAGTTCTATAGCAAAGAAGATCTGAAGAACAACTACGTCCTGGGCGAGGGACGTTCTGGCGTTTATGGCCCAATTCCACTCGTATCGATCTCTATCGCCGTGGTAACAAACCGGATCCGCAACTTCGAGAACATGGAACAAATCGTTGAGGAAGCCACCCGAATGAAGAAAATTTGCAAATCTCGGCCCGGCAGCATCAGCATCGCCAATTAGTTACTCGGTCGATCCCTCCTTAACCTTCGGTTCATTGTGATGTGCCCCTTCCCGTTTTTAAGGTTCATTAAAGGTTCGCAGCGTATCCTTGGTCCAGATCAAGAACTTCGCCAAGGAGGCTGAATAGTCCATGCAGGAACGACAGACCCCACCGCGGGATCGTAAGAAAAAGGAAATCATGTACGTCAAATTCGGACTAGATCTGCTGATGGCGTTGACGTTTGTCCTTTTCTTCAACAAACAGGTGCTGGGCGGGCTCCCTTTCCATGAAATCGCCGGTGTCGCCATGGGCGGCGCGATTCTGACCCATATTTTGCTGAATTGGCGTTGGGTAGCCAAGATCACGATGAAGCTCTTCGACCGCAAATTGCCGCTCAAAACGCGATTCAGCTATGTCCTGAATTTGCTTCTGCTGGCATCCATGGGATTCGTGATCATCAGCGGGATCTTCATCTCCCGGGTGGTATTCCCCAATATCCACCTCGGTAACGAGTCCTGGTTTAAACTGACCCATATGTCCGTGTCCTACCTCGTCCTGATCCTGGTGGCCATACATATTGGCCTGCATTGGAAATGGGCCGTGGGCGTGTTCCACCAAATTATTCATTACCGCATGAAGAAACCGAGGTTAGGGGTCCTCGCCAAAGTGGCTGTGGCACTCCTTCTGGTATTTGGGGTTTATCAAATGTACGCCACAAACTTCGTCGGTCATGTGCAGAGCATCAGTAACGTATTGGGCTTGAAATCGATGACGGCACACGCGGGTGACTTCGGTGACCGGGAGAGAGGCCAAATGGATGCGGATGGTGATTTCGATCGGGAGAGCGGCGAAAGACCTCAATGGCCTGACGGCGACGAAGGAGGATCCCGCGAGGGCTTGGACCATTCCGGGAAACCCAGTGGCGGATTACGAGGCGAAGGGCGCGGGATCGGATCGGTCGGATCGGGTCCGAACGTTTTTGGCGTAATCGCCGAATACTTGGGAATCATCGCCGTAATGGTCATCGCCGTGTATTACCTGGAGAAATGGCTGATGAGGCGAAAAGCCTTCCGGAAGCTGCCAGTCCGCAACGAATAGGATGAAAAAAAGAGCAGCGGGATAAAAAATCCTGCTGCTCCTTTTTGCGAGGTACTACAACTTCACCGTCTTGTTCAATTCGGCTTCCGTTTCTTTGCCGGTCAGTTGGGAGAACATACGCTTGACCATCTTGACGAGATTGCCCGTTTCCCAGTATTCCGCCGCCTCGGCCTTCACTTTGATCAGGACTAGACTCGGGTCATCGCTGGTGGTGTGCAGGAATTTGGCGTAGGCCGCATTCCAGAATTGGTCGATCTTCGCCCGGTCGTTGACCACCTCGGCAGTTCCGCGTACCGAAACGTAGGAGTTCCCCACGTACGACACGTTGACGCTGGGATGCTGCTTGAGTTGGGTGTATTTATCTGTCTCCTCTTTCGTCAGAAACCAGAGGTCGCCGTCGAATTCGACCTCCTGGGTTTTCATCGGACGCGACACCAGCCCTTCCTGCGTGACGGTGGTCAGCATGGCGATCTCGATGCCTTTGATCAACTTCCGGACGGTTTCCACGGCTTCCTGGTGCGCCGTTTGGTCATTTGTCATATCTAGTTCACTCCATGTTGGTTATTGGGGGTGGATGGGTACTGCTAGCTACCCCGTTAGAGTGAACCGAGAAGGGCAAAATTAACCATTCTGGGCGCGGATGGCGGAACAAATGTTGTATGTATTGCAACATTTCGAACATAAAAGCCCGCCCCCCTATAGGGGAGCAGGCTTAATCATGCATCCGCTTATTTCAGCGGTTTCCAAACCCAGTTTTCCACTTCCGGTAGGTCGATGCCTTCCTCGCGGATGTACGCGTGGTGCTTCTTCACCATCGCATCCATTTCGTCGGCGATCGAAGCGTATTGCTCGGCGTTCGGCAGGTTCAAAACCGCTTCTTTGACCAGGTCGAACCGGTCCATTTGGTTCACTACGCGCATATCGAACGGCGTTGTGATGTCGCCATTTTCCCGGTAACCATGTACGTGCAGATTATGGTTGTGGCGGTCAAAGAACAGGTCCTTGATCAGGCCTTCATAACCGTGGAACGCGAACACAACCGGTTTGTCTTTGGTAAAGAATGCGTCGAATTCAGCATCGGACAAGCCGCGTGGATCCAGCTTCTGGCTTCTCAGCTTCAACAGGTCGACAACGTTGATGTAACGGATTTTCAGATCGGGCAATTTCTCATGCAAAATGCTGATTGCGGCCAAGCTCTCCATCGTCGGCTCCGTGCCGGAGGAAGCGAACACGATATCCGGCTCGCCGCCTTGATCGGTGCTGGCCCAGTCGATCACTTTCAAGCCTTTTTCCACCAGTTCCGCTGCTTCGTCAGCCGTAAACCATTGCGGACGCGGATGCTTGGAGGAGACGATCAAGTTGATCTTCTGACGGTCGTTCAGGATCGTATCAAACACGGCCAGCAGCGTATTGGCGTCCGCCGGCAAATACTCGCGGATGAACTCCGGCTTCTTGTCAGCCAGATGGCCCAACAAACCTGGGTCTTGGTGCGTATATCCGTTGTGATCCTGCTGGAACACCGTGGAGGTTGCCACGACGTTCAAGGACGGGATCTTCCCGCGCCAACCATGGTCCGTTGCTTTGCGCAGCCATTTGAAGTGCTGAGTGATCATCGAATCAACTACGCGCAGGAACGCTTCGTAGCTGGCGAAGAAGCCATGGCGCCCAGTCAGCACATACCCTTCCAGCAGGCCTTCCGCCTGATGCTCGGACAGCTGCGAATCGATGACGCGACCATAGGAAGCCAGGAATTCATCGTTTGGCTCCTTCACGGCGTCCAGCCATTGGCGTTTAGTGACGTCAAACACCGGTCCGAGGCGGTTGGACATCGTTTCGTCCGGGCCGAAGATGCGGAAGTTCTTGTTCGCTTCGTTCAGTTGAACGACCTCGGCTACGTATTTACCCAACACAGCCATGTCCTGAGCGACAACTTTACCCGGTACGGAGTTATCGAGGGCATAATCCCGGAAATTTGGGAGGCGCAGATCCTTCACCAGACGGCCGGCGTCGGTAACTGGATTTTTGCCCATGCGGCGGTTGCCCTTCGGCAGGATTTCGGCGAGTTCGTCTCTCAAACGACCGTTCTCGTAGAACAGCTCTTCCGGACGGTAGCTCTTCATCCATTCCAGCAAAGCCGGAGCGTGTTGCATGTTCTTTTGGTCTACCGGAATCGGTACTTGGTGGGCACGGAACGAATTTTCGTTCGGCACGCCACCCCATTCCTTTGGTCCCGTCCAGCCTTTCGGGGAACGGAATACCAGCATCGGCCATACCGGACGAGTAGCGTCCCCGGTTTCGCGCGCATGCTTCTGGATGGCTTGGATTTTCTCAACGATCGTGTCCAGCGCCTTCGCCATCGCCGGATGCATCAACTCCGGATCTTCGCCTTCTACGAAAATCGGTTCCCAGCCCATGCCTTTGAAATAAGCGGTCATTTCCTCGTTCGTTTGACGAGACAGGATCGTTGGGTTGCTGATCTTAAATCCATTCAAGTGCAAGATCGGCAGAACAGCCCCGTCCGTGATCGGGTTGATGAACCGGTTGGAGAACCAAGAAGCCGCAAGCGGTCCGGTTTCGGCTTCCCCGTCGCCTACGACGACCGCCGAAATGAGGTTCGGGTGGTCCAAAATCGCGCCTGCGCCATGCGAAAGCGAATACCCCAATTCCCCGCCTTCATGAATCGACCCCGGCGTCTCCGGTGCTGCGTGGGAAGCAATCCCGCCCGGGAAGGAAAATTGCTTGAACAACTTCTTCATCCCTTGAAGATCCTGCGTAATTTCCGGATAGATTTCCGTATAGCTGCCATCCAGGTAAGAGTTCGATACCATCACTTGCCCGCCGTGACCCGGTCCTTCGACGTAGAACATATCCAGATCATATTTGCAGATGACCCGGTTCAGGTGGGCGTAAATGAAGTTTTGGCCCGGAATCGTGCCCCAGTGCCCGATCGGCTTGACCTTCACATCCGAATCCTTCAACGTTTCCAGCAGCAGCGGGTTGTCCTTCAGGTACAACTGCCCCACCGAGATATAGTTCGTTGCGCGCCAATAAGCGTCCAGCTTGGCCAGGTACGTTTTGGAGGAATAATCGACTTGCGTCATCGTAAATGCCATTTCTTCCACTCCCTTTGTTTTTTCTTTTTCTGATCTTGTTCTGTTGCGTTCGATTCTAACCTTGTGAATGTTTTCACCTATACTTCTATAATAACGACCTTTTTAAAAATTGATACGGTCCAATTACGTGAAATATTGAACATACTATGAAAATTGATCGGTCCGCCGCTGCATCTTTCAGTGCCTTTAGTATGCCCATTTTCCCTCACCGGATAAAAAAAAGCAGGCCGAACCTTGGTTCAGCCTGCTTGGATGTCATTCCGCACTTATTTCTCTTGTACCGAAACGAACGTATTAAATTTCGAATATTTATAGTGGAACCGCATGTGCGAGAACTCGAACGGCGTGCCATTATCTAAGAAAAAGATCCCCTCCATAATGCTGACCGGCTCATTTGGTGCCAAATGCAGCAGCTCCTGGTCCTGCGAATTGGACGGCTCGGCGTAGATCGACAGGAACGACTTGGTCACGGCCAAGTTCCGCGAGTCCTCCAAATAGTTGAAGATCGATCCCTCGATAATCGTCTGGTTCAGGTCCTGCACGATTTTGATGGGGATGTACCCCGTTTCGATCATAAACGGCTCCTCGTCGAAGAGGCGCAGACGGACGATTTTGTACACGAAATCATGCGGCTCCAGAAACAAATCGCGCTGCAATTCCTCGGTCGGCGGAATCACCTCAAAGCTGAGCACCTTCACCTTCGGCTTCTTGCCGTGCATCTGGAAGTTGTCGGTGACCCCAAGATTGGAGCCTTCGTAGTTGAAGATGGACTCATTTTTTATGTATAGGGGATTGATGAACGTGCCGGAACCGCGCTTCTTAAAAATAATGCCGTCATGCTCCATCTTCGTCAGCGCGCGCTTCACCGAACTCCGGCTCACCTGGTACGTCTCGCTCAGGCTGCGCTCGTCCGGCAGTCTCATATTCGCAAACTGTCCGGAGAAAATCTTCTCCTTCAGGTCGTCTATGATTTGCTTATAGACTAATTGTGCCATGGGGTACCTCTCCTTCTCCTCTTATTCTACCCTTTTTAGGCGGAACGAGGAACTCCCTATACCCTATTCTCAACGAGAGTCGAGAGGATTATCTATGAAATTTCGAGTATAATGGGCCATTCGGCGATGATTCGCCATAATGTATTCGAAAAATCATATACAATTGCTCGTCTGAAGCGGAAAAGGCCTATTGTATATGAAAAATCATATATAATAGGTCGCTGAAAGGGCAAAGTGGCTTATTGTATTCGAAATATCATACACAATGGGCCTTTCGGTGATGATTTCCCATATTGTATTCGATAAATCATATCCAATTGCTCGTCTGAGGTGGAAAAGGCCTATTATATTTGAAAAATCGACTCCATGCGGCAAAAAGGGACCGCCAGGACCTAGGATCCTGACGACCTCTTTGGGAATCCGGACCCACACTCGCGTACGGACCGCCGCATTTTAAGCGAGCAACTGTCACACACTCGCGTGACCCGTCATGGTTTGAACCTGGCGGCTAACCTTGCTGCGCCCCGCCCGTCAACCCGCGGACGAACGCCTCGAAGCTCGGCGCCAGGCGGGTGACTTTCTTGCTCGCTTTCTCGACGTAAACCACTTCGGGTTCGCCGTCGTTGGCGGATTCGCGGTAGTCGAGCATAACCACCCCGGCGTCGGATGGCGTATCGCAGAGGACAACGCCGAATTCGGGATACCCCTCCCGCTCGATCGTCGCGCGGCTCCCGGCGGCTCCGCACAGCGAGTGCGGTTTCTCGCGCCCGATACCCATGAGACCTAAAATTTCGACGGTCTCGCCGGATTCGCTCCGGAAGTATCGGCCCCGGGGGATTCCGCCATTATGCACTTTCATCAGGTTCACGTAAAAAGCCGGCAGACGGAAAACAAGCGACTCCTCCACGGACTCGATTAATGCGTCAGTTGGCGGTGCGGAGACGTACTTTTCGGCCGCGGGATTGCCGTCATCCCAGAAGCTCGCCGCGTCGAAGTCACCCTCGAAAGTAACCGGTGCCGCCAAGGTTTGCCCGGCCTCCGGCTTCGTCGCTTCCGTCTCAGATGCTGCCTCGTTTGGAGTCGCTTCCGATCCAGATGCGCCCTCGGCCGTCTTTTCCTCGATCCAGCTCAGGAATTCCAGGGTGTCCTCGTCTCCCGGCTCCAACCGATCGGCGTTCTCGAACGCCGTCCGCGCTTCGTCGTACCGGCCCAAGTAGTAATACGCCAAGCCGATCCGGTAATGCCAAAGCGGATCCTCCTGGCCCTCCGCGGCAACAGTCAGGAACTGCTCGACCGCCTCATCATACCGCTCCAGATTGTTCAGCGCCCGCCCTAAATGGTTTACGAGCTCATAATCTCTTTCCTCCGCCGGCACGTCTATAATGGCTTGAACGATCTGTTCGTACTCATCTTCTTCATGCCACGTTTGCAATTGTTCCAATAGCTCTTCTCTCATCGATTGGCCTCCCAAGCGCATTTTCCATAAGCAAATTATACCATCTCCGGGACATGCATCACCAGCAAGGCCCACTTGGGAGGCGTACAAGCCTCTTCTTATTCTCCCGCCAACCATTCCTCCGCTTCGGCTTGACTGGCAAATACTCGGAACATGTTGCCTCGATTGGATTCGGCGAGCAACTCCTTCATCCGCCCTTTAATCAAGCTCCCGTCGGCAACAATAATGGCGGCGCGGAGCGAGAAGTTCACGAATTTCTGCAGAATTTCTCCGGCCACTCCTGTTCTTAACTTAAAAAAGTCCTCAGACAACGCCTCGGCATGAACTGCGATCCGTCCTGCGTTATGCTCGATGCACACTTCGATCAGGCCAATGGCGTCCTTACCGGTCGCGATCGGCGGTTCGGTGGACGACACGACGACGATCGTTTGATTGTTTTTTTCCACAAGTTGATAGTTCATGGTATGGTTCTCCCCTTCCTTCGGATGACGGATTCCCAGGTCTTCGCGCAGTTGGCGGATCCAGTCGAGTTCGCTCCGGTATTGCTCCAAGACACGGCCGTGGATTTGCTCCCATAGATAGGCTTCGCGGGTTGTGCGGCGCGGTGAGAACTCACCCCTGCGCAGCTTCTCCTCTTCTGCGGCGATCTGCAGGTAAATTTCCTGCTCATACCCCGTGAGGAGTGCATTCAGCTCTTTGGGATCTAGCGAATCCGCCCAGGCGAGGCGCACCAGGAAGGTGTTTTTGAACTCCGGCAGCTCCGGCGGAGACAGCACCCAGGCCTTCAGCTCTTCCCGCCCGGCATCGGTGATCGTATAGATCTTCTTCGACGGGGCGCTGTCCTGATGGTGCACCTCGTTGGTCACCCACCCCTCTTCCAGCAATTCCACCAGTGCCTTGTAGATTTGATTGTTGTTGCCCGACCAGGGCATGAACGGCGAATCCTGGATGATCTTCTTCAAGTCATAGCCAGTCAGGGAACGGGCGCTCAGCATCCCAAGAATCGCATAGTTGATCGACATTTGATTCACTCCTGTTTTCATTAACCTATGTTAATAGTAACATATGTTTCCGGAAACGCAAGCATATAGGCGCAAGGCTATGATGAGCGGGTGAGGTAAAGACAATAAGCGATGCCGAAGAGTAAAGAGGGAGGGGGTAAACCAAGCGAAGTGGGGGAATAGGGTTAAAAAGCAAGGGGGCTAACGGACCGGAGAGCCGTTATTGGTGCTAAATGACACTCTCCCCAAATCTAACGGACTCCAAAGACCTTATAGGCTCCAAATGGATGCGAATTTAGCTAGCGTTCCCGAAATAACGTCATTCCCGTCCGTAAGCACGGGAAATCTCCGGGAAATTGGACAATAAAGTCTTTACGGTCCGTTAGCGGAATGCTGCCTTGAAAAAAACTTCAGGCCGCCTCAATAACGGCCTGAAGCTTCTGCGGGTTTGCCTACCGGGCCGCAGGCTGGCCCAAGCGTCCAACGGGACGCGGGCCACGAGGTCGTAGCCCTGCCCCCGGCCGCGCGGGTGCACGATGACCGCTCCCATCTCGGGGAGCGGTCCAAACCCGACGCCCGGCGGGAAGCTGTGGGCGACGATCACGCGGTTGGCGCCGGCCGGAGGCGGCTCCTCCAGCAGCGCGTCCAGCGCGCGCAAAGTCGCCTCCCGCTCCGCGGGCGCTGCCGCCCCGCCGGGGGCGCCTAGCCGCGCCAGCCCGAGCAGCGCCGGCACGGCCTGCACCCGGGCGGGGCCAAAGGCCAGCGCGGCGGTTTCGCGCGTCCGGCACAGCGGACTGGCCAGCATCGGCGTCGCCACCGGGATGCCACGCGCCCGCAGCGCGTCGCCGAATTGGCGCGCCTGGTCGCGGCCGACGGCGGACAAATTGCGCTGCGTCGCGCAGTCCTCCGGCCGCAGCCCTGGCTGGTCCTCGCCGATGTTGGCTTCGCCGTGCCGGACGTAAATCACGTAGCCGCCCTGGCGCAGCGCTGCCGACAGTGAGGCCGAGATGCCCTCCCCTTCCGGCCGGGAAGCCTCTGCGCTTCCCGCCTCGAACGAAAGCGAAAATGCCAACAGGGCAAGCAGCATCGCCAATCTCCCTATGAGACGGATGCCGCCCCTTGCTTCAAGTTTCATTTGTTTGACCTCCTTTGTGACACATATCTCGATCCCTAGTGTGCACCGGAAAGGCGTCATTCATTTCTGGATGGATAACTCCATTTTTGATATACTAAGCTCATGAAGAACACGATGACAACAATCAACTCGGAACAGAAACTCACAAAGAAGGGAAAAGAAACGCGCAGCCGCATCGTCGCGGCCGCCGCCGGACTGATGTTCGAACGCGGCGTTGCCGGAACGAGCGTGGAGGATGTACAGAAGGAGGCCAAGGTCAGCTCCTCCCAGCTTTATCACTACTTCAAAGAGAAGAGAGAGCTGGTGCAGGCCGTCATCCTGTTCCAGACGGAGCAGGTGCTGGGCGCACAAGAGCCTTTGCTTAGCCATCTGGACAGCATGGAGGCGCTGCAAACCTGGCGCGACGCCGTTATTCAACTGCAGGTTGACCGAGAGTATCAAGGCGGTTGCCCGATCGGTTCGCTGGCCAGCGAGCTTGCGGACATGGAACCGGCAGCCCGCACGGCGCTTGCCGCGTGTTTCCTGCAGTGGGAGCAGGCGATCAGCCAAGGGCTGCGCGCGATGCATGCACGTGGAGAAATGCGCGCTGATGCTGACCCGGACCGGCTGGCGTTGGCGCTGTTGACTGCCTTGCAGGGCGGCCTGCTGATGACGCAGGTCCGCAAGGATATCTGTGCGCTAGAGGCTGTGCTCGATGCGATCTTGGAGCATATCCGTTCCTATCTCGTATGATGACGGTGCGCCGTTCGGTCTCCAAGTAAAAAGAGACAACCCGGGCTTGCACCCGGAATCGGCCACAGCAAAGGAGGTTAATCTACGTTTTTAATGGACCCCGTAACCGGCGGTAAACGCCGGGTTGCGGGGTTTTTGTGTGATCTGCGAAGGAGGAACATCCTCCTTTTCTGAAAAATGGAGTTGACAATCCAAAAAAATTTAAATAAAATGAGATCAGCTTAAAAATGGAGTGGTCACTCCAAAATAGAACGAACGGAAGTCCCCACCCCGTACAGCGGAGGGGCCGCCGTATCTACCTAAATGAGGTGTATGAAGATGACATTCACGCAAACCCTGGATCAAATGAGACAAGAGTTTATTGCAAATACCCCAGCCGATGTGTATAACGAGTTATTCCGCTTGATCAATGGGCAACAGCAAGCGGGCAATGCGTTCGGTCTGTCGGAGGGCCAAAAAGCTAAAGACTTTACTTTAAACAACTCGCTTGGGCAAGCCGTGAATCTGTACGACGAATTGTCCCAAGGTCCGGTTGTGCTGACTTTTTATCGGGGAGGCTGGTGCCCCTTCTGCAATATGCAGCTACGTTCGTATCAGAAGGTGCTTCCGCAAATCGAAGCCATCGGCGGCCGTTTGATTGCCGTTAGTCCGCAAAGTCCCGATAATACACTGACTCAGCAAGAGAAAGAAGATCTTCAATTCCAGGTCCTGAGCGATACGAACGGATTAACCGCGGCGGCTTATAACATTCTGTACGATGTACCGGACTACATTCAGGACATCTTTCTTAACAAATTCAACCTGGATCTAGCTGAATACAATGCTACCAACCGCTGGATCTTGCCAGTTACATCCACGTTTATGATCGACGAATCGGGTATCGTCCGCTCCGCCTATGTCGAGCCGGATTTCATGAAACGCCCCGATCCGGAGGACATCCTGGAGCAACTTAGACGCCTGTAATTGCCTTGGGTTCTGCGTCCCGCCCCTTATTCCGGCCGGAACTGCGCCCGCGCCGCGTCAAGCGAAGTGCATTCAGAATCACCAGCAGCACGCTGAATTCGTGAATAAACATACCGGAAGCCAGATAAATATGCTCCGTTAATACGCCTGCCAGCAACAGAACCACCACCGCCACGGCAAACGATACGTTTTGCTTCATGTTGCGGACCGTGCGTTTCGCCAGCTGGCGGGCGTATACCAGTTTATCCAGCCGATCGGTCATGATGACGGCATCCGCCGTCTCAATCGCAACGTCCGTTCCCGTCCCTCCCATTGCCATCCCGATGTCAGCAGCGGCGATGGCCGGAGCGTCGTTGATGCCGTCGCCAAGCATGGCGACGCGGTACCCCTGACGCTTCCATTCCTGGATATGTGCCACTTTATCGGCCGGTAAAAGCCCTGCGTAAACCTGGTCGATCCCCACCCGATCCGCGACGTGTTGGGCGGCATGTCGATTGTCGCCGGTCAGCATCAAGACCCGCTTCACCCCCTGCCGCTTGAGTTCCCGGATCGCTTCCTTCGCTTCGGGCCGCACAGGGTCGGTGATGGCGACCATGCCGATCAATTTCTCGTCAGTTGCCACAAACACGACGGTATAGCCCTGCTTCTCTTGGCGTTCGGCCTCCGTCCACGCTTCCTTGTTCTTCGCAACGCCTAAATGATCCATCCACTCCCGTTTTCCAACTAAAACAGCCTTTCCGCCAACCGTTCCGCTAATCCCGCTTCCTTTGTGCACTTCCACCCGCTCCGGCCGCTCGGCGGGCTCGACTTCCCGCTCCTTCGCCGCGTTCACGATGGCCTGGCCAAGCGGATGCTCCGATGCAGACTCGACTGCGGCGGCCAGCATCAATAGCTCGCGTTCCTGCGTGCCGCCATAGGTGTGTACCGCAACCACGCCCGGTCTGCCTTCCGTCAACGTTCCCGTCTTGTCGAATACGATGACTTCCGCCTTTGCCAGGTTTTCGAGAACCTCTCCGCCCTTGACCAGCAATCCGTTCGCGGCTCCGTTACCGAGTCCGGCCACCATGGACACGGGAGCGGAAATGACCAGTGCCCCAGGACAAGCGATCACCAGAAACGTTAGCGCCAGCTCCGGATTTCGAGAGATAAAGTAAACCAGAACCGCCAGCGCCAGCATGCCCGGCGTATAGTAGGAGGCAAATTTGTCGAGAAACTTTTGCGTCTTTGCCTTGGACTCCTGGGCTTCTTCGACAAGCTCGATGATTTTGGCAAAGGTCGTGTCTTCGCCAACTTGCTCCGCGATGACTTCAAGGTATCCGGTATCCACGGTCGTTCCGCTGAAGACGCGGTCGTGAACCTGCTTAGCGACGGGAACCGGCTCTCCAGTGATCGCAGCTTCGTTAACGAGGGCCTGACCGGAAGCGACCTGGCCGTCGACCGCGATTTTGCTACCCGAAGGCAGAAGCACCCGGTCCCCCCGGACCACTTCGGACGCGAGCAACTTGACCTGGGTGCCGTCCCGCAGGACGATAGCTTCGGCTGGGGCCAGATCGACCAACGCCTTCAAGGCGGAGCGCGTCTTGCCTAGCGTAATCGCCTCGAGGTACGCCCCCAGCCGGAACAAGAAGGCCACTGCGGCCGCCTCGACGTATTCGCCTAGGATCACCGCTCCGATCATCGCGATCGTCACCAACAGCTCGATGCTGAAGGCGGACATCCGAAGCGATTGAACTGCTTTGACCGCGATCGTCCATCCGGATATCGCAGACGCCAGCAGCAACGCCCCATTCTGTGCAACCTCCCAGCCCAGAAGGTGGAACCCGCCCGCCAGGGCTAGAAGCAGCCCAGACGCCAACAACGCTGCCGCTTTACGAGGTTTGGCCATCGCTCTGACCTCCCCCAATGACCGGGTAACCCAGCTTCGCCATTGCGTTTCTCAGTTGCTCCTCCTGCACCTGTTTCTCGTCAAACTCAACTTTCACTTGGCTGGAGTGGAACAACACTTTAGCTTCCTGTACCCCCGGCTGTTTCGTCAGTACGGTTTCGATTTTCTTGATGCAGCTCGGACAAGTTAACTCTTCTACTTTCCATTTCACGTTGACCATTTGGCATATCTCCTTTCGGTTATCGATGGCTTCATCGTAACCTGGATGCCAAAGGGTTTCCTTGATTCGCGTCAAGTTGGTGATTAGGGATGTGCGACGGGGTGCGATGGGGGGTACGGAGGGTTACGGGGGGTTACGGGTTCGACTGGGTGCGACGGAATGAGCCTAGTCGTGTAACGCTTGTGACAAACGCTATTCGCGCCAAAATGGAAGTTTTCTACGCGTAACGCTTACCTGGAACTCTATTGGGTCGATTTTTCGAGTTCTACATCTTATTTTCCGTCCATAAGCTCGCTGACAAGCGTCAGAACGCCAGCCCCCCTGTCTTTTGCCAAATAAGACTCGTGGCAAGCGTTAGCACAGACGGACGCGCAGACAAATGAGTAGATGGACGGGCAGACGGACGGGAAGACAGATGAGCAGACGAACGGGCAGATGGACGGGCAGACGCGCGAACAGACGAACAACCCACGTAAAGCACCCTAAAACTCAAGAAAAATTTATTTTAAATTAGCTATTGCCGTCCGAAACAGTTCCTGCTAATATAAAGGAGCATGATTTTTGGAAAGGTTGTATTCAATATATCGCGAGTCTTTCCAAGCAGATAATTTTTGACCACTTTCCTACAAGAGAGTTAAGGCCATACGGACAGCCGGGTCAAATGCCGATTGGCAACTTAGTTGCCTTATTGATTGAGTTAAAAGCTCAAATTTTATAAGTTGGTTACTTTACAACCAGTGCATATGCACATCAACTTGTGAAACGGTCAATAAGAGTGGTAAAGGCGAATTATTTGCTAAATAGACTCTGATCAAAGCATGATATATTGAATATTAAGACTTCCACTACGTGCGTTCGTGCGATGGTTTCGTACGGCGATGCAGACGGGCGTTCGTCCGTCATTCTGGAGCTTACTTAATATTGACTATATCAGAAGCAAGTGATGATGCGCAGGTATGCGTATGTTCGCTTGCTTTTTTTACGTTTCACGCCCGCTATGCCAAAATTCGAAGAAGGTTAGGAGATGGAAAAATGGGAAAAGCACTGATCATCGGCTGCGGCGGCGTCGCTGCTGTAGCCATCCACAAATGTGTTCAAAACAGCGAGGTTTTTGAGGAAATCTGCATTGCCAGCCGCACGAAGTCGAAATGCGACGCACTGAAAGCGAAGCTGGACGGCGGCAAGACGAAAATCACGACGGCGCAAGTCGATGCCAACAACGTCGACGAACTGATCGCGCTGATCAACGAAGTTAAACCGGACGTGGTGATGAACCTGGCTCTGCCGTATCAGGATTTGACGATCATGGACGCCTGCCTGGCAACCAAGACGAACTACATGGATACGGCGAACTATGAGCCGGAAGATACCGCGAAATTCGAATACAAGTGGCAATGGGAATACCGCGAGCGCTTTGAGCAAGCCGGCATCACCGCACTGCTGGGCAGCGGCTTTGACCCAGGCGTAACCGGCGTATTTTCCGCGTATGCCCTGAAACATCACTTCGACGAAATCGAGTACATCGATATCCTCGACTGCAATGCGGGCGACCACGGCTATCCGTTTGCGACGAACTTCAACCCGGAGATCAACATCCGCGAAGTGTCCGCGAAGGGCAGCTACTGGGAGAACGGCGAATGGATCGAAACCGAGCCGATGGAAATCAAACGCGTCTACAACTTCCCTGAAATCGGGGAAAAGGATATGTATCTGCTTCACCATGAGGAAATCGAGTCCCTGGCCCTTAACATTCCAGGCATTAAACGGATCCGCTTCTTCATGACGTTTGGCCAAAGCTACCTCACGCACTTGAAATGCCTCGAAAACGTCGGCATGACTTCGATTGAGCCGATCGAATTCGAAGGCAAGCAAATCGTGCCGCTGCAGTTCCTGAAAGCCGTACTGCCGGATCCGTCTTCGCTTGGACCGCGTACGAAAGGCAAAACGAACATCGGTTGTATTTTCAAAGGCAAAAAAGACGGTAAAGATAAGCTGTATTATGTATATAACGTGTGCGACCACGAAGAATGCTACAAAGAAGTCGGCTCCCAAGCCGTAGCTTACACGACCGGCGTTCCGGCGATGATCGGTGCGATGATGCTGATGAACGGCACTTGGAACAAACCGGGCGTTTACAACATCGAAGAGTTCGATCCGGATCCATTCATGGATGCGCTGAACAAATGGGGTCTGCCTTGGCAAGAAAGCTTCAATCCGGAGCTGGTAGACGCGTTCCCGGAAGAGGAGACCTCCGCAGAGCGCAAAGAAACGGAGTACGTTAGATAATATGCGCTTCGAGGAACTGCCAACACCTTGTTATGTGGTCGATGAGAAACTT
Source organism: Paenibacillus sp. FSL R7-0216 (assembly GCF_037969915.1). Classification (NCBI taxonomy): domain Bacteria; kingdom Bacillati; phylum Bacillota; class Bacilli; order Caryophanales; family Paenibacillaceae; genus Paenibacillus; species Paenibacillus sp. FSL R7-0216. The sequence goes on from NZ_CP150222.1 coordinate 5,011,760, forward strand.
TTGGAACAAAACCTGAAGATCCTGGGCGGCATTATGGAGCGGACGGGCGCGAAGATTATTTTGGCGCAAAAAGCATTTTCGATGTACACCACTTATCCGCTGATCGGCCAGTATTTGAGCGGGACGGCATCCAGCGGCCTGTTCGAAGCCCGGCTCGGTCACGAGGCGATGGGCAAGGAGAATCACGTCTTTGCCCCGGCCTACCGGGACGATCAGATGGACGAAATCATCGAGCTCTGCGATCACGTGATCTTTAACTCGTTCTCCCAAGTGGAGAAGTACCGGGATCGGGTGCTGGCGGCCGGTAAAAAAATCGGTTTGCGCATTAACCCGGAATGCTCCACGCAGGTGGGGCACGACATCTACAACCCTTGCGCCGTCGGATCGCGGTTTGGCGTGACGCTCGAGCATTTCCGTCCGGAACTGTTGGAGGGCGTGTCTGGTCTTCATTTTCATACCTTGTGCCAGCAGAACTCGGACGATTTGTCGACCACGCTGGATGCGATTGAAGAGAAGTTCGGAACATGGCTGCCGCAAATGGAATGGATCAATTTCGGCGGCGGTCATCACATCACGCGGGAAGACTACGATATTCCGTTGCTGGAAGCGTGCATTCTGCGGATGCAGGACAAATACGGCTTGGAAGTGTATCTGGAACCGGGCGAAGCCGTGGCGCTGAACGCCGGTTACCTGATCACGACCGTGCTGGATACGATGAAGAACGGCATGGACATCGCCATTGTAGATGCCTCGGCCTCCTGCCATATGCCGGACGTGCTCGAGATGCCGTACCGTCCGCCGCTGTTCGGTTCGGGCGAAGCCGGCGAGAAGCCGTATACCTATCGGCTGGGCGGGCCAACCTGCCTGTCCGGGGACAATATCGGCGACTACTCGTTTGACCAGCCGCTGAAGCCTGGCGACCGCCTGGTGTTCGGCGACATGGCGATCTACTCGATGGTGAAGAACACCACCTTCAACGGCATGCCGTTGCCAGCACTTGTGCTGCAGCATAAGGATGGCGACTGCGAAATCCTGCATGAGTTTGGATATGAAGATTTCAAAATGCGGTTGGCGTAAGTCGCCGCTTAAAAGAAACGGAACCGCCTTTTCAATCGAATGGGGCGGTTCCGTTTTTGATATGGATTAGAAATTGCGAACCAAGAATGAAAAATTAACTTAAGTTAATGCCCCTTCCAGCCCCTTTGGCTAAAATGATGAATGATTTCAAGTCATTTTAGGGGGTTGTATGAAATGGAAACGTTGGAAAAGGAACGAGGGTTTCGGCACCAAGCGGCTCGAATCGGAGGTGCGGCACTGCTCCTCATGGCCATCGCGGCATCGTTCTCCTATGGCTTTGTCCATGAAAGCCTAACAGGCAATGGCGACGCCAGCGCCACATGGAATCATCTTCGATCCGCCAATCTGCTGTTGAAAAGCGAAATCGCGGGCTGGATCCTCATCCTGATTTGCGATATCGTAGCCGCTTGGGCCATTTATGTTTTCCTGAAGCCTGTTCATGAGGCCTTGGCCTTGCTCAGCGCTTGGTTTCGACTGACTTACGCGGCAATCTTAGGAGTTTCCATATTGAATTTATTGTTCGTGTCGCTGCTCTCTGGTTCTCCAGAAAAATTCGCCGGGTTGGGCCAAGGACAGCTTCCCGCCGTTACGATGCTATTCCTGGATGCGTTCGAGTCCATCTGGTCGGTAGGGCTGATCATTTTTGGCGGACATCTCCTGATTGTGGGTTATGTAGCTATTTCATCGGACCATATCCCGAAAATCATCAGTATTTTATTGCTTCTGGCATCCGCCGGTTATATTCTCATCCATCTCGCTCCTATGTTTCTATCCGCATCCGATCCTATCGTTGTCGTCATGGAGTATATCTTCAAGGTGCCTATGATCTTCGGCGAATTGGGTTTTGGTCTCTGGTTACTGTTTAGGGGAGGGAAGGTGACCGCAAAGAACTAAGGGTTTCTACCGGCGTTTAGCGGATCCTTTTTTTCATCCGGCTTAGCGACTCGGGGGTCATGCCTAGGTAGCTCGCCAATTGATGCTGCGGTACCCGGTCGGCGAGCCCGGGCCGGCTCAGCAAAAGGTTTTTGTAGCGCTCTTCGGGCGTGGAGGCGATAAACGCGGCGAACTGATCTTGCACCTCTCCAAAGTTCTCTTCGATCATCCTTCGCGTCATCGTCTCCAATTGCTTATATTTTTCATACATCCCTTGTTCCGCGTCTAACTGGCCCACAACCAAAACGCAAAATTCCAAACAGATCAACGAATAATCGGAAGTGCTGCCCTGTTTAGGTCGATTGAAGTACGCTATGGCTTGTTCTTCTGTATAGAAGTTGGACGTAACCTCTTTCCCGTCCTCATCCACCGAATACTGCCTCACGCAGCCGAGCAATACGAAATAACACTTATCCAGTGGTTCCCCTTGCCGTAAAAGGAGAGTTCCTCTTTCAAATTCCTCCACCCGGAGATCTGAAAGAATGGCCCGCTGTTCATCTTCCGTTAAGGAGGTAAACTTGTTCATGTACTTCATCAGACGTTCTTTCATGCCTATCCGCTCCTCCCGGGAATCCCTTCTGATTTCATTATATCTATCCTCTCCTTGAACGGGGCAAGAATCTGAAAACCGGCATACATCCGTTGGGATAGCCAATGATCTTAATCCTGCACACCATTCTCATAGAAATACACCTTTATTTGGAAATCAATCCTGATTTATGATGGGGATGCGGTACCTATACCGATTAGCGTGAATAGGGGGGAATGCGTCTTTTTCTGATATCGCTTACATTGGTATATTGTGCAGATTTCGTAAAGTAAGTCCCCGCTGGTCCACCACGAAGACTCTACCAGATGTAAGACTCGTAAGATCTTTATTCTGAAAGGAGAATGAAATCGTGAAAAGCCAAAGACGCATCATTGCCTGGATTTGTGTCATGACCCTGTTCGCAGCAACGTTCTTCAGTTCGGCAGGGTGGACCGCACCGGCCCATGCGGCAGGCGGCCCGAATTTGGCTGCAGGAAAACCCGCAGCGGAATCCGGCCATGCTGATGTATACCATGCTTCCAATGTAACCGACGGGAATGTCGCCACGTATTGGGAAAGCACGAATAATGCTTTTCCCGGGTGGGTACAGGTCGATCTCGGCAGCGCTGTACAGATCGATCAGGTTGTCTTGAAGTTACCGTCCGGCTGGGAGAGCCGTTCTCAGACCTTATCCGTGCAAGGAAGTACGAACGGATCTAGCTTCACTGATCTGAAGGCCTCGGCCAGCTATACGTTTGATCCGAGCGCCGCCAACACGGTGACGATTAACCTTACGTCCGCCAGCGCGCGCTACGTGCGAATTCAGATCACGGCGAACACCGCCTGGCCGGCAGGGCAACTCTCTGAAGTAGAGGTATACGGCGCTTCCCCGGCTACCCCTTCCACGATTCCGGGCAAGATCGAAGCCGAGAACTTCAGCGCGATGAACGGCATTCAGACGGAACCCACCTCGGATACGGGCGGCGGGCTGAACGTCGGCTGGATTCATGCCGGGGATTGGCTGGATTATAACGTAAACGTCCTCAATGCAGGCACGTACACCGTGGAATATAGAGTAGCGAGTAATGCCGGGACAGGAGCAATCCAGCTGCAATCCGACGGGACGACGCTAGCTACGACTGTAGTGCCGAACACCGGCGGCTGGCAAAATTGGCAGACCGTGACCGCCAGCGTCACGCTAAATGCAGGCTCTCAAACCCTTCGCGTCTATGCCAGCGGAAATGACTTCAATATCAACTGGATCGGGTTTACTTTGGGGAACAGCGGTGTAGATACCCAGCCGCCAACCGCTCCGGCCAACCTGGCGTTCACGCAGCCGACCTCCAGCTCCATAAAACTGACCTGGAGCGCCGCAACCGATAACGTCGGCGTAACCGGATACGACGTCTACGCCAACGGCCAGCTTCGCGGCAGCGTCAACGGATCGACGTTGACATACACGGATACGCAACCCGCCGACGTTACAGTGACCTATTCCGTCGTAGCCAAGGATGCGGCCGGCAATGCGTCGACACCAAGCAATACCGTGACGCGGACCGGATCGGGAGGAGGAGACGGATCCAATCTCGCCATTGGCAAGACGATGACGGCTTCCTCATCGACGTTCACATTCGTCGCGGCGAATGCCAATGATAACGATACGACCACCTATTGGGAAGGCAACGGTCACCCGAGCACGCTCACCGCGGACCTTGGCGCCAACGCCAACATCACGTCGATTGTCCTCAAGCTGAATCCTTCCAGCGAATGGGCGACACGTACGCAAACGATTCAAGTGCTGGGACACGACCAAAATTCGACGACCTTTACGAACCTGGTCTCGGCGACTTCCTATACATTTAACCCAACTTCACAAAATACCATCACGATTCCTGTCAGCGCCACGGTGAGTCAGGTACAATTGCGGTTTACGGCCAATTCCGGCGCACCGGGCGGACAAGTGGCTGAATTCCAGGTGTTCGGTACGCCTGCGCCGAATCCGGATCTGACGGTGACCGGCATCTCCTGGTCGCCGGCATCCCCAGACGAGACGCAAGCCGTTACGTTAAACGCCACCGTTCGCAATGCAGGTACCGTTGCATCGAGCGCTACCAGCGTGAACTTCTACCTGGGCAGTACCCTTGTCGGCACGGCTTCTGTTGGTGCGCTTGCTCCTGGCGCTACGGCTAATGTCTCCGCAACGATCGGAGCGAAGGAAGCCGGCTCTTACGCCGTCACCGCCAAGATAGACGAGAGCAATGCCGTTATCGAAACCAACGATGCGAATAATAGCTACACCCACGCTTCGCTGTTGACGATTGGCCAGGTGCAAAGCTCCGATCTGATCGCGACCGCGGCATGGACGCCATCGAATCCAAGCGCAGGCAACACCGTCACTTTTACCGTGAATCTGAAGAACCAGGGGACAATCGCTTCGGCGGGTGGTGCACACGCCATCACTTTGGAGCTGAAGACTAGCTCAGGGACAACCGTGCAGTCGCTAAACGGTTCCTACAGCGGAGCCCTTGCGCCGGGAGCATCAGCCAACGTTACCCTGGGAACCTGGACCGCAGTCAACGGCAGCTATACAGTAACGACTACTGTAGCAGCAGACGCAAACGAAGTCGCCGTGAAACGGAATAACAATACCGGCACCGCGAGCTTATATTCCGGACGGGGCGCCAACATGCCGTTCTCCATACTGGAGGCTGAAGCCTCCTCGAACAGCACGAACGGAACCAAACTCGCTCCGAACTTTACGCCGGGCGACTTCGCTGGCGAGGCATCCGGGCGATCGGCCGTTCAACTTGATGCTACGGGGGAATACGTGGAATTTACCTTGACTTCGCCAGCCAACGCATTCGTATTACGTAATGCCGTAGCCGAAAACACCACCGGTACGGTCAGCATTTACGCGAACGGCGTGGACAAAGGCAACTTCACCGTAACGTCCAAATTCTCTTACTTGTATGCAACGCCTTCCACGCTCGGACGGCTTGGCTATGATAACTCGGGCTCTAAGGCTTACTGGTTGTACGAGGATTCCCAGCTCATGCTCGACCAAGTCTATCCGGCTGGAACCAAGATCAAGATCCAGAAGGACGCCGGGGACGTCCCCTGGATTTACGTAGATATGATTGAAACGGAGAATGTTGCTCCGCCGGCAACCAACCCGGATCCAAGCAAATACGTTCAGGTGTCGAGCACCAAATCAATTGAACAAGCGCTGAACGAATTCCGTCAGGATTCGTCCAAGAAGGGGATCTTCATCCCTGCAGGAGAGTGGACGATCTCGTCCAAGATCTTCTTGTACGGCCGGGCGACGGAGATCATCGGGGCAGGCCCTTGGCACACCAAGCTGGTCGCTCCGCAAGACCAAACAAACACGGACGTTGGGTTTAATATCAGCTCCGCCGCCAACGGATCAACCATCAAGAACTTGTCCGCCTGGGGTAACTATATCTACCGTCAGGACGGCCCAGGCAAATTCATCGACGGCAACGGCATGCAGAACGTGACCATCGAGAACGTTTGGGCGGAACACTTTGTCTGTCTGTATTGGGGCGTAAACTCCTCCTACAATACGTTCAAAAACAACCGCATCAAGAACATGTTCGCAGACGGCATCAACATGACCAACGGCTCTTCCTATAATGTAATCGACAACAACTATGCCCGCGGTACGGGCGACGACTCGTTTGCGTTATTTAGCGCGATTGACGCTGGAGGTTCTTATAATGTGGGCAATAAATATACTAACCTCACCGCCGTCAATGTACGCCGAGCCGCGGCCTTCGCCGTCTACGGCGGCCAGAACAACCTGTTCCAGAACCTGTACGGCGCCGATACGCTCACTTATCCCGGCGTTACCATCAGCAGCTTAAGCTTTGGCTACAATACGCTGGGCTTCGGCGACCAGGACACCGTGATTGACGGCGTCACGCTGGACCGCACCGGCGGGGACTTCTGGACCAGCGTTGGGGCCGACGACAAGATCAACGATTATCAGAACTTCGGGGCCATCTGGTTCTTCGGTGGCGACCGAGACCTTAAGAACATCGTGGTGAAGAACGTGGACATCAATAACCCGGTCTATTTCGGCCTCATGTTCCAATCCAAATCGCCGGAGAATCTGCCGATGCAGAACGTTCGCCTGGAGAACATTACGATCAACAACCCTAGCCGCTATGGCATTAAGCTGGTCGTCAAGGCCGAGGACGGGCAAGGGCCCGCCGTCGGTGAAGCCCGCTTCACCAATGTGAAGGTAAATAACCCGGGCGTCACGGCCATTTATGGCGAGAACCAATCGCCGAACTTCCACATCATCCGAGGAGCGGGGAATAACTGGTGATCCCGATTTAACAACGTAATAAAGACGGTGCCGGTCCATGACGGGTACCGTCTTTTTTATATCCATTCTCGGCATAACTCTCCAAACCCAGGGAAAGCTATCCCTTAAAAACAGGAGGTTGTCCGAGCCGCATGAATAAGCCAGCTTTAGCCCCCCATGAATCGATAGATCTTCATGAAATCCTCAATTTCAAGACGTTGTGCTTGGCGAAATCCAAATTGATGCAGGGTCTCGTATTCGATCAGGAGCTCAAGGATTTGATGCAAAAGGACGTGGAGCAAACGCTCCAAGCCCTTCAGGATCTGCAGGCTTTATATGGCCAGGTTCCTTTTCAAGCCCCCGTTCCCGAAAGCCGGCCCGAGCCGATTATCCAATAGAAGGAGCGTCGAGATGAACAACGATCATTTGGATCCGATAAACGCGCTAAATATGCCAGAAATCGCTGACATGACCTTCGCTGTCGACTTCCTGATGCGGGCCAAGGAAGGTGTGCGCAATATTGCGATCGCCCTGACGGAAACTGCCTCACCCGAAGCCCGGATTTTGCTGCGCAATCTGCTAAGGCAGGGCATTGCCATGCACCAGGAAATCACCGAATTGATGATACGCAAGAAATGGTTCCATCCCTATGATTTAACCGAGCAATACCAACTGGACCAACTTTCGGCTAAGAACACCATCCTCATCGGACAGATGGATTTATTCCCTGCGGATACACGGCGCATCGGCATGTTCGATCGGACGCCGGATGAGCATTTGGAGGGGAGCCAAGCATGAAGGCCGTAACCTATCAGGGAATCAAAAACGTGATCGTCAAAGAAGTCCCCGCCCCGAAGATCGAAAAGCCCGATGACATGATCATCAAAATCACCAGTACGGCGATCTGCGGTTCGGACCTTCACTTGATCCATGGGATGATCCCGAATTTGCAGGAGGACTATATCATCGGTCATGAACCGATGGGGATCGTGGAAGAGGTCGGCCCCGAGGTAACCCATCTGAAGAAGGGGGACCGGGTCATTATCCCGTTTACGATCGCTTGCGGGGAATGCTTTTATTGCAAAAATCAGTTGGAGAGCCAGTGCGATAACGCCAACGAACACGGTGATATGGGCGCTTACTTCGGTTATTCCGGCAATACGGGCGGTTATCCCGGTGGCCAGGCCGAGTATCTGCGCGTGCCGTACGCGAACTTTACTCATTATAAGATACCAGAGAGCTGCGAACAGCCTGACGAGAAGCTGGCGCTCATCTCCGATGCGATGCCAACGGCCTATTGGAGCGTCGATAACGCCGGGGTGAAGGAAGGAGATACCGTCATCATATTGGGTTGCGGTCCGATCGGACTGCTTGCACAGAAATTTGCCTGGTTGAAAGGCGCGAAACGGGTCATTGCCGTCGATTACGTGGATTACCGGCTGCAGCATGCCAAGCAGACGAATCAGGTGGAAACCGTCAATTTCGAACAATACGAGAACGTCGGCTCCTATCTCAAGGAAATCACGAAAGGCGGCGCAGACGTCGTCATCGATGCGGTGGGCATGGACGGAAAAATGACGAACCTCGAATTTCTGGCCAGTGGCCTGAAGCTGCATGGGGGAGCCATGAGCGCTCTGGTGATCGCTTCGCAAGCGGTCCGCAAAGGCGGAATGATTCAAATTACCGGCGTATATGGCGGCCGATATAACGGGTTTCCGCTTGGCGACATCATGCAACGCAACGTGAACATCCGGTCCGGTCAAGCTCCGGTCATCCACTATATGCCGCACATGTACGAGCTGATCTCTTCCGGCAAGGTCGATCCCGGTGACATCATCACCCACGTGATCCCACTGGATGAAGCTAAACGCGGCTACGAAGTGTTTGATACGAAGACCGATGCTTGCATCAAGGTGATTTTAAAGCCGTAACTCACCAACACCAAAGCAGGAGGAGGAACCCTCATGAATATAGCGAATCAAGCTTTACATGAAACCCTGGAAGTCCACGAGCTGGCTGCCTCTAAAACGATTGCCTTAACCAAGGCAAAAACGATGCAGCTGCTGGTCTCGGACCCGGAGCTAAAACAGATTTTGCAACATGACGTTCAAGTATCCACGCAGCAATTGCACGAACTAAGCGGACTTCTGTCTCCGGCTCCGTCGGGAGGGAGGGACCTATGAACCCGGTGCTCGAACACTTGATGGGGTTCGATAAGCTGACCGACGAAGTCATCGCTATGGACTACTTGCTAAATGCAAAGACATCCGTCCGAAACTATGCCATGGCCGTCACGGAGTGCGCCACACCGGAGGTCCGGAATGTCTTGACCAAGCAACTAGAGGAGGCCATCGACGCTCATGAGATGATTATGGGCTACATGATGAGGCGCGGCTTCTATCAGCCCTATGAACTTCAGGATCAAATCGGGCGGGATTTGCAGAATATTCAAACTGCGCTGAATATCCCTTCCTGAACCCGTTGCAAGATAGGAAAAGGTCGATCAGGGGGCGTGCTCCTGATCGACCTTTTTTGTTTCCTGCAATCCCATGAATTAGATAGGCCGCAGCTTTATATTATTTTGAGCTCTTAGGCCTTCCACCATGTCGTACCAGGCCTGCGGTTTGTTCTCCAGCACCGTGTAATACCGCTCCAGGAATTGAACGATCAACCCCGATTCCAGGCTATCGTCGCTGCCGTCCATCGGCAGGAAGCAAAGATCGAGCCCGCTGACCGCTTCCCCGTCATTATTCCAAGACGGATGCACGTATGGGAAGTCCAACCGCATGTAACCAAGGTGGGACAATACTTCGCGGCGCACGTACGGATCCATCGGCTTCACTCCGCCGAATTCGTGATGCTCCACCCGGTAAGGATCGTAGATTTCCGCGAACATGCCACGCAGCTTCTTCCCGTTTGCCTCCGCCAAGGCGTGCAAATCGCGCAGCCGGCGATCCGCCAGGAACCGACCGATGCCAAGGCCCGCTTGGCCGATAATGGTGAAGTCGGTCATCGCCACATTAAAGTCCTCGTAGTACCGATACTCCGTTGCTCCGACAACCCGCCCTTCATGCACCGCGACGAATACGCGAATGCCGGGGTCTTCCAGGGGCTCTTTCCAAAGGTCGAATTCCAGCACTTCCTCCGGTGGGAATACGTCTTGCATCAGCTGATGCATGGATTTAAACAAAGGGTCCTGAATATTCGTGATTCGAGTAAATTCCATGGGCTTCTAACGCCTCCTATTCAAGTAGAGATTGGATAAATGGATTCTTCCATTCCATCAGTGCCGCATAATTTAGCGATTCCTCATCTTCCAAATAATCGGGTACAACCGCAACGGGCGTACGGCCGCATCGCAGCAGGAAGGTGATCACCGGATCTTTCAGCTCGCCGCTCACGACTGCGCCAAGATATTGCTCAGCCGTCATCTCTGCCGCGTGCTTGTGGTACCCCGGCATTCTCCCGCCGCCGAGCAAACGCTGGAGACCTTGGTGTACCACCCGCTCGTACATGGACAGCATCAACCATTTTCCCAGGCCCCATTGCCGGTAAGCCGGTCGCACGCCGATATCAACGACGTATAACGTGTTCCCCTCGGGGCGGTGGTTCCTTATGTACCCGTTATCGGTGATGTCCGCCCAGGAATGCTCCGGCTTGCCGGGATCGAAGTCGACCTTGAGCCCGGTCATCGATCCGGCCAACTCGCCGTTCACTTCGACGCACAACGCGCCTTCCGGGAACAGCTGAACATGATGGCTCAGCTGTTCCTCCGTCCACCATAACTCCGAAGGAAAAGGGGGCGGAAAGCTCTCCTGCTGAATGCGGATCAACCCCGGGAAATCCTTCTCTTCATAATTTCGAATCACGGCCGGCACGGGCCGGCCTTGATCAAACACATACCATTCCTTGCGATACATCGCGTCTCGCCTCCACGGACAATTGCGTTATTCTAGATTTATTTCCAGTCGGGATACAGATCCGTTCGCCGGTCCCGCCAGGTCGTGACGGAGCCTTTTTCGCGAACCTGATAAAGCAGTTCTAAATCCAGATCGGCAGTCACGATCATATCGCCGTTGATCTCGCCCTCCACCAGGATGCCGCGCGGCGGGAACGGAACGTCATTTGGCGTAATTACCGCCGCCTGTCCGAAGTTGCCCCGCATGAAATCCACCGTCGGCAGTGAACCAACCGTACCGGTGGCGACGATGTACACTTGGTTCTCGACCGCTCTCGCATGGCAGCAATAGCGCACCCGATGGAAGCCATGGCGGTCGTCCGTGCAGGATGGACAGAAAATGACATCCGCGCCTTTCGCTTTGGCCATCCGGACGATCTCCGGAAACTCGATGTCATAGCAGGTCAACATGGCGATTTTGCCCTTCTCGGTTTCGAACACCTCCAGGCCGTCGCCCGGCGTCATGTTCCATTCGGTTACTTCGGTGGGGGTAATATGCAGCTTGGCTTGCTCCGCGATTCTCCCGTCAGGGTAGAACAGATGCGCCACGTTGTACAACTGATCCCCCTTACGAATCACATGCGTCCCGCCGATGATATGCATCCCGGTTTGCCGGGCCAACCCGCTAAACAGGGTGCGGTATTGCTCCGTGAAGTCCGGCAGCTCCTGGATGGTCAGCGCTCTGCCGTCCGGCGATCCGATGGACATGAGCTGCGTGGTGAAAAACTCAGGGAACAGCACGAAATCCGCGCTGAACTCCTCCGCGGTTTTAATATAATGTTCGGCCTGACGGGCGAACTCGTCGAAGCTGCCAATGGTGTGCAGATGATATTGGACAGCGGATACTCTTAATTTCATGGGGATCCCCTTTCCTGTTCGCAATAGGCTCAGATCGGCGAAAAGTCCGCCTTCGTAAATTTCATCATAAAGTCAGGAAGATTGCAATTCGGCCGCCTTGCTACAGACAACACTCACAGACGAACCGGGAGGCTGCCGCCTAACACGATCTCCCGTTCCGTCACGATGGCTTCATAAGCCAAGATACGGACGCCTTGCCGGGAGGCCTCTTTGAGCGCATCCGCAAAGGCCGGATCCATCTCTCGGTAAGGGGTAAACGCGTGACAGCCCTTCATTTGCACAACGAACAGAACTGTCCCGGCATACCCTTCTAGGATCGCCTTGGCCAGTTCCAACACGTGTTTGGTTCCCCGCGCCGTTGGGGCGTCCGGGAACATGGCGATGCCTCCCTGTTCGAGCGTGACACCTTTAACTTCAATGAACCCACGTTTCTCCCCCTGTTCGTAATACAGGTCAAACCGAGAGTCCCCATACGTAACTTCCCGCTTCGCACGAGTAACGGGGCCAATTTCTACGATTCCCCCCGCATTCAGCGCCTCGAACGCCACCGGGTTAGGTGCTTGCGAGTCTACGTTCACCCAGCCTCCGTCATGGGCAGCCGCGATCAAGGAATAATTCGTCTTCCGTTCCGGACGATCGGAGGCTTCTAACAAGACCTCGGTATCCGGCAGCAAAAGCTCTTTGAGCCTACCGGTATTTTTTACGTGTACCTGTTCCACGGCGTCGCCCACCATAACCTCGGCAATAAAACGGTTCACCCGCCGCTGTAGCCGGCCCTGCACGATGTCCCTATACTTCATCTATTCACATCCCTAATCGTCTACCGTAGTCGTTCGATCCAATTCACGCTGCGTTATGATCCAGCCATAGTCATTCATGGAACACACACCTCTGATTATACCAAACCCGATATCACCGCAAAAAAAAGGATGGGTTATGAGGTCCCCCCCATGCCCATCCAGCTTTCATCAATTCTACTTCGAGCCCGTCAGCCGGTCTACGTACATGATCTCGTCATCTCCGCCAACGAAGATATATTTGCCATAGACTTTGATTCCATCGAACATTCTTTGCGTGCCGGCTCCGTCAATCCCTTGATAGATTGGGGGAATCGCCACCTTCTTCCACTGCACTCCGTCTTTGGACAGATAGTACACGCGGTAAGGAACATACTCCCCGTCCCCGTTAACCTCATCATAGTCCGTTCCCATTGCGAAGAAGTTACCGTCGAATGAGGTTAAGAAGTCCAAGGCATCAAAACTGCCGTTCGGGAACGTCATTTGTTTCTTTGACCAATTCAATCCGTCCTTGGACACCCATGTGTTCGTAGAATTATAAAGATCTAATGCCACATAGGAACTGCCGTTCCAAGCCAGGTAGGTCTGATTCAAATCGATCGTCTTCACCAGCTTCCAATTCATCCCGTCCGTCGTCTGCATCAGCTTGGTTGTCCCGACGCCGGTGTTGTAGTTATGCACGCGGAAAGCAGCTAGCAGACGCTTGCCGTCCCAGACCATCGAGGTCAGCCAGTTTCCATTGCTCACGCTAGCCACCCGAGTCCATTTCACCCCATCCTTAGATGTATAAGTGCCATAGGATTGATCCGACGCTACAAAAAACTTACCGGTCCACAAAATATTGCGCAACTGACCATACTGATCTTTGAGAGGTACATTGGCCTTCTTCCAGCTATAGCCGTCCGTGGAGTAGTAAATACCGTAATGACCGGTTGCAACGAACTTGTTTGCTCCCCAGACCACATCGTATAAATTCGGTCTACCCAGCCTGTCCCGATAGGCAAACGGATTGCCGCCCCGCCAAGTAATCCCGTCATCGGTATAGATTACGTTGCCAGCCAACCCAACGGCCACGGTTCTCTTCCCGTTGGTCGCGATGCCTCCCAGCTCCCCACCTGTCTGCGAGCCCGTCAACCGGTAGCTCCACGAGCTGCCGTCCTTCGTATACAGAGCGTAGGTGCTATCGGGGAAATCCTGCCGATCATTGGAACCGATTCCTGCAAAACCGCTGGCTACCGGATAGATGATGTAGATATTCGCGTGAAGATAAGAAAGATCCGTCTTCTTCCAACTCACGCCGTCTTTGGATGTATAGGCTACATTTTTGTTGACCCCGCTCGTTTGACCTGCAGCACCGGTAACGATGTACAGGCCATGTCCGGAGGTAATCGTCATCAGCTCGGCGCCGCTTGGGGACTTCGCCTGTTTCGTCCAAGTAAACCCGTCGGGCGAAGTATAGATACCGTTACCGACACCCAGGTATTGCTTCCCGGTCCAGATCATATCCTGAATCCCGGCGGATGCGTTATAGGTTTTGGCGGACCAATTCTGCCCATCCTTCGAGACGAGGACAAATGGATCTTCGTATTGGTTGGAAATCAAATAAATCCCGTTCACATACCTCAGGATATCCGCGCCATAATCATTAAACAGCGTGCGTTTGGTTTCCCAGTGCTCCCCATCCTTGGAGTAGAAAATATGCTTTTGCCCCACCGCGACAAATCCGGATTCTCCCCATGTCAATTGGTAGATTGTCTCGCCCGGATCAAAATCAATCTTCGTCCATGTTAGGCCGTCCGTGGAGACAAATCCCTCAGAGGGCTTCTCATACAGGCGACTAGCATATTCCGTGTTGCTGCCGAACATGACGTATTTGGAGCCATCCCAGTCGATGGCGGTAAAATGATAACTCCCGAACTTCGACAAGGCCTTCCAGGCAACCCCGTCCGTAGACTTCATCACCGTGCCGTAAGGGCCAACGGCGAGGTACTCCTTTTTCCCCTTAGCTAACGCATAGGGGGCATTCGAATTAAAGCTTGCATTAACGGTCCAGCCCTCTCCAATCGAGAAAGGCGACTCCCTCAGCGTAATCGATTCAATCGGCTTGTAATCGGTGCCAGCCTGAACCGGAGGCCCAGATGAAACCCAAAACGACAAAACCAACGACAGACAAACTACCCCTACGAACGAACTCTTTCTCTTCATGTTCCCCTCCTGATGTTAAAAATGTCATGATGTTGACACATCTTGTTATCGGTAGTTTGGTCCTATTTTTTTACGGGACTTAAGACTCAATCGCCGTCATGCCTTCATTCGCCGGACCTAATCCCCACCAAGGAACAACTTGTAAAAGGCAATCCGTCATAAACCGTGGTATAATAGCCTCTGGCATAAACGAAGTAACTCAGGTTCATTTCGTTTGATGCGGGTGGGAGAGGGATATTTTGAAAGTGTGATTGATTCATGAAAGGAGTATTTCAGCTTAAGCAACACCAAACGAATGTGAGAAAAGAGCTTGTCGCAGGATTAACCTCGTTCTTCTCCATCGTGTATATTATCGCCGTCAACGCCAATATTCTGAAGGATGCGGGGATTCCGCTCGAGGCCGGGATCTTGGCCACCGTGCTGTCTTCGCTTGTCGGCTGTTTGCTGGTTGCGTTCGTGGCGAACGCGCCATTAATTCTCGTTCCCGGCATGGGGATCAACGCCTTGTTTACCTATACGATCGTTGGTTCGATGGGACTCAGCTACCAAGAAGCCTTGGGTGCCACGGTGCTTGCGGGCATCCTGTTTGTCGTGGTCGCCTTTACAGACTTGTCCTCCCTGATTTCCAGGGCTATTCCGGTTTCCCTAAAGGAATCCATTTCCGTAGGAATCGGTCTGTTTATTGCTTTTATCGGCTTGCAGAAGAGCGGCATCGTCACCGGCAACACCAGCCACTTTGTGGCGCTCGGCGACCTATCGTCCCCGCTGGTTCTGGCTTCGATCATCAACCTGATTCTTACGCTGTTTCTGTTCTTGAAGAAGGTTCCCGGGAATTTTCTCATCAGCATTATTGTAGGAACGCTGGTGGCCTGGTTGTTCGGGATCGTGGATTTGGGTTCGTTCGCCTCGGAGCCGATTTCGTTTCAAAGCTACGGTAACGTCTGGATGAGTGCGGACTTCCGTCATATGGCCAGCATTCCGTTCTTAACGGCTTGCTTCTCGCTGGTTCTGGTATTGGTCTTCGAGAATATCGGGCTCGTCCATTCCCAAGTCGACGGCATGCTTCAAGCTCCAGAGAAAAATGGGAAATCGCTTAAATCTGTATCGATTTCCGCGGTGGCTTGCGGACTCTTGGGTACCAGCCCGACGGTATCGACGGTCGAGACTGCGGCCGGCATTACCGCAGGCGGAAGAACCGGGTTAACCTCGGTCACGACCGGGTTGTTATTTCTGGGTTCGTTGTTTTTTATGCCCTTGATCAAAATCATCCCGGACGCCGCGATCGCCCCGATCCTGATTATCATCGGCGGACTCATGCTGACGAATATCACGAAGATCGATTTCAGCGATTTCTCCGAAGCGTTTCCCGCGTTTCTCGTCATTCTGATGATTCCTTTAACGTATAGCATTGTCGACGGTATCGCCTTCGGCTTTATCGCGTATCCGCTGCTTAAGATGTTCTCGAAGAAGCGGGAACAGCTGTCGGTCTCCATGTTCGTCATCTCGTTCCTGTTCCTGGCCAACTTCCTGCTGCAGTCGGTTCTATAGAACAAAACAAAGGGCACCCTCTTGGGTGCCCTTATTTCTTATTTTACTTATCCTTGAAGAAATTTCACCAACGCCGCATTAAATTCTTCCGCATGCGTCACGTTAAATCCGTGTGGGCCGCCTTTGACCACCACAAGCTGGCTGCCCGGAATTTGCTCGTGCGCTCGTTGGCCGCTAAACTCTACCGGTACAATCGCGTCCGAATCACCATGAAGGATTAAGGTTGGTACGTTGAATTTAGCCAGATCCCCTCGGAAATCCGTGTAGCTAAATGCAGCGATGCAATCCAGCGTCCCTTTCGGGGAGGCAAAGGCAGCGATGTCGCGGTTGTATAAGCGGAACGGTTCACTCACCAGGTCGGTTCGACCTCCAGCCGCGAAGAAATTCGTCGTGAAGTCGTCCAGGAAAGCCAGCCGATCCGTGAGTAAGCCGTCCTGGAATCCCTTGATGGCGGCGTCATCGAGCCCGCCGTCCGGGTTATCCTTGGATTTGTACAGGTACGGCGGAACCGCCCCAGCCAGAACCGCCTTGCTTACCCGCTGCGTCCCGTAGGTTCCGATATATCTAGCCACTTCTCCGCCACCCATCGAGAATCCGACCAAGGTGACATCGCGTAAGCCCAGATACAAGATCAATTGATGCAGATCAGCAGCAAAGGTATCGTAGTCATAACCGTTCCAAGGCTGCGACGACTGGCCGAACCCGCGGCGATCATACGTAATCACCCGGTAGCCGGCTTCCACCAAAGCAGGCACCTGCTTCTCCCACGATCTTCCGCTCAGCGGCCAACCGTGAATCAAAATCACCGGCTTCCCCGAACCTACATCCTCGTAATGAAGCTCCACCGGAATTCCATTCTCTTGACCAACCGTAACTTTTGCCATTGTTAATCCCTCCACGTTTTGTTTTTCAAAATTATATTGTGCAAAATATTTATATTCACATCTTACCCGCCCTCCGCAATATTGTCAACAATTAAATCGTAAGAAATATAGTTTCTTTTTCTTGCTTCTGTTATGATGTTTGTAAACTTACATTAAAGGCAATCGAGGTGCATCATGGAAACGAATGAGCCAAGCTTGAAGTTAGGGGAACATCTTTGTTTTTCGCTGTATGCCTGCTCCCGCGCCATCCTGCGGCTGTATCGCCCGTATTTGGATGAGCTGGAGCTGACCTATCCGCAATATCTGGTCTTGGTCACCTTGTGGGAGAGGGAGAAGAGCACCATTAAGGAGCTCGGAGAAGCGTTAGATCTGGATACCGGAACTTTAACGCCTTTGTTGAAGCGGATGGAAGCTGCGGGGCTAATCGAAAGACGCCGCGATTCCGCCGACGAGCGCGTGGTGAATGTGCTCATTACCCCGAAAGGCAAAGCGTTGCAAGAGAAAGCAGCCTGTGTTCCGCAGTCCCTGCTTGCTGCTTCAGAT
The DNA here is from genome assembly GCF_037969915.1 of Paenibacillus sp. FSL R7-0216. Classification (NCBI taxonomy): domain Bacteria; kingdom Bacillati; phylum Bacillota; class Bacilli; order Caryophanales; family Paenibacillaceae; genus Paenibacillus; species Paenibacillus sp. FSL R7-0216. The sequence goes on from NZ_CP150222.1 coordinate 5,029,422, forward strand.
ATGGAGCCTGAGGAGATAAACCGCCTAAACGAAACGATCATCCAATTGCTTCAGCAGGTGAACGCCTCGTCGAAGAAATAAACAACCCTCTTCCGTTCCTTCCCAGGCGCTCGAATTACGAGAGACATTGGATATAAGCCATCAGCTCTGCGATTCCTCGGTATTGGGTCGTGAGCTTCTGGTTTAGTTTCTCGAGAGCCACTTGGAAGGAACGGTCGACTTTGGATAAACGGAAGGCTTCCATGTCTTGCAAAATATCCCGCAGGTTCTCGATATAATAGATCGTTTTACGTAAACTGCTGATGACCAGAATCTTACGCAATTCGGGCACGGAGAATAGGCGATATCCGCTTTCCGGGTGCCGGGTCGAGGTGATCAGCCCCTCCTTCTCCCAATGCCGAATCGCCGAGGGATTCACCCCCGCCAGCTCTGCCACCTTCCCGATCGTCATCGCTTCGGTCAGCTTCCGGTTCTTATACGAACGGAAATCCGCCTGCCGGATCATGGTTAACAGCCCTTCCACCCTCTGCTTCTCTTCCTGGACCTGGTACAATTGATGATTGATCAGCCACAAGGCTTCCGTGACGCTGCCTTCTTTGATTCTTCGCATCACCTCATAAACGACAGGGATCTCATAACCGGCTAACAACGATCGAATGGTGATAAACGCTTGGATATGGACCTTCGTATAGATTCTATGGTTGCCCGCCGATCTCAAGACCTCTGGAATTAACCCTTGTTCTTCATATCGCCTTAATGTGGTTGTGCTTACGTTCAGCCGTTCCGCAATTTGTGCTGGCGTATAGACTTCCTGCATAAGCCCACTCCCTTTGCTTAAAGTAAAACCTTAAAGTGCTACGTTAACCTAGTGTCGTTATAATCATCATAACATCAGGCATTCGCGGCACAAAACCGAAAGATTGCATGAATGTTATATCCTGAAGGTATCACATGCAAGGGAGCGATTGGAATGAAACATCAGAAGCTTGTCACCTTAGCCGATGGTTCAACGTTGGAAGTCGGCCTAACCGGAAAAACCGGAGGCAAAACGATCATGCTGCCTATAGCCAAAAAATCCGCCTACGGACAAGAAGCGGAAAGCCTTAGGATATGGGGCGTTGATCCCGAGTTAGGCAAGCGCTTTGTAGAGGGCTTGTCCGATCAGTTTCAAGTTCTGCATTTTGATTATGAAGGGCATCGGTTTCAACACCCTGAGCCCGATCATTTGACGCCGGATCGTATCGTGCTCGATTTCCTGCGCATCGCCGACGAGATGCAGGTCGAAACCTTTAGTTACTACGGCTATTCCTGGCTGGCCCTAGCCGGCTTACAGCTGGCGATTCGGACGAACCGGCTGGAGAGCTTGATCATGGGGGGATTTCCGCCTTATGGAGGACCCTACCGAGAAATGTTGACCGTCACAGCCAAAACTCATGAACAAGCGCTGAGCCCCTCCCCGTCTTCAAAAGAACCCCTACAGGACTTCGGCAGCCCGGAAGAATTCGACTGGGATCAGGTTCAGGTGACACTCGATCCGAAGCAAACGAAGCAATTTTTGACCCTGTATCTAAGCTTGATCGATTTCGACGACACCTCCGTGCAGGAGAATATAACCCTTCCGAGACTTACCTTTGCCGGCGAAGCGGACTGCATCGTGTATGGCGAGAACTTTGGGAGTGTAACTGTCGATATCGCGGGGACATTACGCAAGCATGAACAAACGTTACGCCAGCTCGGCTGGGATGTGGCGATCTTACCGGGGAACGAGATGGACCATACGAAAGCCATGCAGCCTGACACTGTTCTGCCTGTGATCCACCCCTGGCTGGCCGCGAATTTATTAAACTAATGGAAAGAGCTAAGCTCGGCTTGACGCCGGCTTAGCTCTTCAACATGATGCAGAACAAATTATGATACCGAAACGGCTTGTGGCTTGGTTTCCGATAATCCAAGTGCCTGTGAAGTTGCTCGATGAACCGACTGGAAGAGGTCCGGATTTTCCGACAGCGAATAGCCAAATGAAGGAATCATTTCTTTGATCTTAGGCTTCCAGGTTTCATACTGCTGCGGGAAGCATTTCTCGATAACCTCCAGCATAACTTGCACCGCGGTCGAAGCCCCCGGGGAAGCGCCAAGCAATGCGGCTATCGAGCCATCGGCGGCACTGACTACTTCCGTGCCGAATTGCAGCGTTCCTTTGCCGCCCTCCACTGTATCCTTGATGACTTGCACCCGCTGACCGGCGACGATCAGATCCCAATCCTCGCTCTTGGCCCCCGGGACAAAGTCCCGCAGCTCCTCCATACGTTGTTCCTTGGACAACATGAGCTGCTGAACCAGGTATTTGGTCAGTGACATCTCCTTTACCCCGGCGGCCAGCATCGTCAGAAGATTATGCGGTTTGACGGAGGTGATGAGATCGAATAGAGAGCCGGTCTTGAGGAACTTCGGCGAAAAGCCGGCAAAAGGCCCGAACAGCAGCGCCTTCTGATTGTCGATGAACCGGGTGTCCAGATGCGGAACGGACATCGGCGGTGCCCCAACCGAGGCTTTGCCGTAAACCTTGGCATGGTGCTGCTCAACGACTTCCGGATTGTTGCACACCATAAACAACCCGCTGACGGGGAAGCCGCCGATCCGCTTCCCTTCCGGGATGCCGGATTTCTGCAATAAATGCAAGCTCCCGCCGCCAGCACCGATAAAGACGAACTTGGCGGTATGGCGCTGGGTCACGCCGCTGCTCAAGTCCTTCACTTTCAATTCCCACAACCCGTCCGGCATCCGCTTCAGCTTCTTCACGCTGTGCTTGTAACGGATATCCACGTCCTGTTCCTTCAAATGATTCAGCAGCATCCGCGTTAAGGTACCAAAGTTCACGTCCGTGCCCGAATCGATCTTCGTTGCCGCAATCGGCTCTTGGGCTTTTCGCTCTGTCATCATCAACGGAACCCATTCTCTCAGTTTCCCAGGATCATCGGAGAACTCCATCCCTTGGAACAGCGGATGCGAGGATAAGGCTTCGTAACGTCTTCTGAGGAATTCAACATTCTGCTCCCCACGCACGTAGCTCATATGAGGCAGCGGCATGATGAAATCCTGCGGATTCCGGATCAGATGGCGTTGAACCAGATAAGACCAGAACTGCCTTGACACCTGGAACTGTTCATTCACTTTAACCGCCTTGCTAATATCGACGGTTCCGTCCGGCCGCTCCGTGGTATAGTTCAACTCACACAACGCGGCATGACCCGTTCCCGCATTATTCCATTCGTTCGAGCTTTCCTCCCCTGCCCGGGCAAGTTGTTCAAACACTGTGATGTTCCAGTCCGGCGCCAATTCTTTCAGCAGGGTCCCTAACGTCGCACTCATAATTCCGGCACCAATCAAAATAACGTCTGTACTTGTTTGTCCGTGATTCATGTTTACCGTCCCTTATGCCCTTATTTTGCTGAAAGGATGTAAGCGCTCTCGAATCGCTCTCGCTACAAGTCTGGAGACGAGCCGGCCCACACCTTTTCCGTAATAATTGATTTGATTTAAGTGTAACAACAATAGTGAGGGATTGAAATATTAATTTCTAAGATATTTAATAATTGATTTTTTGAAGCCATCCAAAAAGAACTTATCAGGCACTCTTAACAAAAGTATCATTTCTCGATATATACATTTCATTTATTAATAAATATTTATTGATTATCGATAAAAAACATGCTAAATTAGCTTCGACACTATCACTACGCGAGGTGCTGTTAATGATGAAACGTGAACAAGGTTCTACCCTTTTCTTAAGGGGGGTCGTTTTCTTGATGGGGATCGCCATCCTTGCCGTATGCGTGATTGGGGTACCCACGATTGCCAAGGATTTGGTGGAGTATTATCCGCCGTTGATATACTTGACCCTGCTCACTGCCATGTACGCTTCCGCTATTCCCTTTTTCTATGCGCTATACCAGACACTGAGGCTGTTAAGTTATATCGACAAGAATACTGCCTTTTCTGAAGCCTCGGTGATGGCTTTAAGACGGATTAGAAACTGCGCCATCACCATCTGCATCTTATATGCGGTCATCTTGCCAGTCCTATTCATCATCGCGGAGAAGGACGATGCTCCGGGCCTCGCCGCTCTCGGATTGGTCATCTGCTTCGCTTCCCTCGTCATTGCCGTTTTTGCGGCCGTGCTGCAGAGGCTCTTAAGAAATGCTATCGACATCAAATCGGAAAACGATTTAACGATCTGAGGTGAGGGAACCCATGGGTGTAATTATCAATATCGACGTCATGCTGGCAAAACGGAAAATGAGTGTCACGGAGCTTTCGGAGAGGGTCGGTATCACCATGGCCAACCTCTCTATATTGAAAAACGGGAAGGCCAAAGCCATTCGTTTCTCCACCTTGGAAGCGATATGCAAGGCGTTGGATTGCCAACCCGGTGATATTATGGAGTACCGAAACGATGAGGAGTAGCCTGAGTCAATCCCTGAACAAAGGGGAGTTGCGCGTAGGTGAACGCCTTGATCATGCCCTTCGGCAGTTGGTGCGCTTCGGCTGGCAGCAGGCATTGTCCTGCGTGTTCCCTGTGGTGATTTTTGCATCGCTGGCTTTGACGCAGTTTCTTCCGCTGCCTTGGCTCCCCCGTTATGACTGGTTGCTGCTGATCTGCCTCGCCATGCAGGTCTGGATGGTTCGTTCAGGACTGGAAACCCGCGACGAACTGAAGGTCATCACGGTCTTCCACTTGATCGGCTTGGCGCTGGAGCTGTTCAAGGTTCATATGGGTTCTTGGGCGTATCCCGATGAAGGGTGGACAAAGGTAAACGGCGTGCCCCTCTACAGCGGGTTCATGTACGCCAGTGTGGCGAGTTATCTGTGCCAGGCCTGGCGACGTCTGAAGGTGGACCTGGTCCGCTTCCCCCCGCTCTGGTTGGTCGTCCCGCTGGCCGCCTCCATTTACCTGAATTTCTTCACCCACCATTATTGGATCGATGTTCGGTGGTGGTTGTCGGCGCTGGTGCTGCTCGTCTTCTGGCGGACCTGGGTCACCTACGAGGTTGGCGGCAAACTCTACCGGATGCCGTTATCCCTCTCCTTTGTGCTGATTGGTTTCTTTATCTGGGTCGCAGAGAATGTCGCCACGTTCTTCAGCGCCTGGAGGTACCCGAACCAATCCGATGGCTGGCATCTCGTCCATCTCGGCAAGATTAGCTCCTGGCTTCTGCTCGTCATTATCAGCTTCCTGATCGTTGCGGCATTGAAGCGGGTGAAGGGGCAACAGAAATAAGTAAAAGGCCATCCAGCAGGATGGCCTTTCCCCTTTATCCCTTCTTCTTAACCGGTCGCAGCACGGCATATCCGTAACCTTCCGGGTAATGCCGTTGATAGTCCTGCTTGAGCTCTTCATCCCATTCGTACCCCAGTTGGCTGGGATCAAAGTTCCAAGCAACCTCCTCCACCGCGCTCATCACCGCTCCGTTATCCTTTAGGTAGTCAAACGGCGGGTGGAAGAACACCAGGTATTCCGACTCCGGAATCTCCCGGCACTCCATTCCTTCCGGAATCGGTCCGTCATCTTCCAGGGGAACCGGGATGCCGTACAGATACCCTTTTTGGCCGTCCCGGTAAAACCACCCCGCCGTCTGCCCTAATTGCCCCTTCAGGGTATGGTTGGACATGCTTTCTAAGGTTCCGCTGACTTCGTCGCAGGAGTGCCCGTTCTCCCAGAAATCCCCGTAGTTGTTGACGGTCAAATCCCAGATCCCGATAAACTTATGGGCCGGAATGAACTCGACTTTGATATCCGCCGGCTGCAAGTGAATTTCACTCATGTGATCCCGCTCCTTGATCCAATAGTGATAAGGCGAGAATACTTCCTGACGAATCGCTAAGGGAATGGGTCTTGGCGCCTTTTGGTAGGCCGCAGGGGTGAGCTGAAAGGCTTTCACGAACGCTCTCGTAAACGCCTCCTGCGATGAAAATCCATACTTTACGGCGATATCCAGAACCCGCTGATCCGTGTCGCGGAGCTCCATGGCGGCACGGCTGACTCTTCGCGTCCAGATATAATCCCGCAAGGTCACCCCCGTGTACTGGTTGAACTGTCTGGAGCAATAAAACGGGGAATATCCCAGCGCGTCTGACATCTTCAATAGAGACGTATCTTCCGTGATGTGCGTCTCCACCCAGTCCACCATGCGTTGAACCGTCTCATTCCATTCGTACATGGAAGTCCTCCTCCTTTCACTCCGATCATATCACCGGTAAATCCTGCAAATTTGATTCGAGTTGCAAAGCTGGAACCGCCGTTATAGATGAGTTTGCTCTAAGGGTGTAGAGGTTGCCTGTTCCTTGCGCTTTCTCATCGCATGCAATACGAACAATAGAATGAACCATAGCGGAGTTAACAATAATGCCGGACGCGTCTCATCCGCAAACAACATAATCAGCAGGATCGCCGCAAACAACGCGAGAACGGCATAATTGATAAAAGGGGTAAACGGCGCTTTAAACTTCGACTTGGCCTGCAGCTCCGGTTGCGTTCGCTTATAACGAATATGGCACACGAGCACCACGCCCCACACCCATATAAAACAAATGGCGCTGATCGTCGTCACGATGCCGAAAGCCTGCCCCGGGATCAGTTTGCTTAACAACGCCCCGACGGAAATAACCAGCGTGGAAATCAGCAGCGCGTTCCCGGGCACATGGTTCTTGTTCAATTTGGCCATCCGGGAGGGGGCCTGGTCGTTCTTGCTTAAGTTGTACAGGATCCGGCTGGTGGAGAACATCCCGCTGTTACAAGCGGAGGCGGCCGAGGTCAACACGACGAAGTTAATGACCCCCGCAGCAATCGGAATGCCGACCAGACTAAACGTCTTCACGAACGGGCTCTCCGCCGGAGTCAGCCCGGTCCAGGGGTTAATACATAAGAGGGCGATCAAGGCGCCAACGTAGAAGAATAAAATTCGCAGCGGAATTTTATTGATGGCGGATGGGATATTTTTCTCCGGATCGGAGGTTTCTGCAGCGGATACCCCAACGAGCTCCACGCCAACATAGGCGAACACGACCATTTGGAAGGAAAGCAAGAAACCGGTTATTCCGTTGGGAAACAGCCCTCCGTGCCCCCACATATTCTTCACGGTTACGGCTCCAGCATCGGTCTTGAATCCGATGACCAGCAAAATCACACCGATGGCGATTAACACGAGAATCGTCACAACCTTAATCAACGCAAACCAAAACTCCAACTCGCCGAAATTCTTCACGGTTAACAGGTTAAGTCCCAGCAAAATAATCAAGCAAATCACCGCCGGCACCCATTGCGGGATATCAAACCAATATTGCACGTACACCCCAACAGCAATGACATCCGCCATCGCCGTCATGATCCAGCAGAACCAATACGTCCATCCTGTAACGAACGCGGCCCAGGGCCCAAGATAGTCTTCGGCAATGTCCGTGAAGGATTGATATCCCGCTTTCGATAACAGCAGTTCTCCCAGCGCTCGCATGACAAAAAATACGGCGATCCCCACAAGTAAATAGGCAAAAACGATTGAAGGGCCGGCCAGTTGGATCGCTTTCCCTGATCCTAGGAATAACCCGGTCCCAATCGTTCCTCCTATAGCGATCAGTTGAACATGTCGATTGGCTAAATCTCTCTTTAATTCTTGTTGCGCCACCCCTAACTCCCCCTTAATCCTTCATGATTGACTACATGTGAAATATTGAACAAATAACGCTAAAAAAAAGAGATTGGATGCGCTCCAATCTCCGGGTCATAAGAATAATAAATAACCTAAATAAACAATTATTTAGTACTCTTCTGTCCTTTTGCCTGAGATTGTGAACCCTTCGGCGCCGCGGAATCTCCGCAGTCTCTCCAGAAGCTGCTCCGACTATAGTGTGATCCATAGCCATCATAGCTTGCGAATTATTCAATTTTTTCAAATACTACTCGCGGATAAATATTTTGTCAATAACATTCCTTCCATCAGTTCTTCGGTCTTGTCATGCGTTCCATGATCAGGGCCACTCGGCGTCGGCTTACAAATCGGATCATTTGAGCCATAAACGAATTGGATCGACCCTCAATGATATAGCTGCGCCCTTGGTCAATCCCGCGAAATCCGGTCTGCACTACCTTTTCCGGTGTAGAGAGCTTGTTGCCTGCAGCCATGTCTGTACTGCCAACCGCATCGAAGAATCCTGTATCGGTTGCCCCTGGGCATAATGCAAGCACGCGAACGCCCCTTCCCCGCATTTCCGCCCACAGCGCTTCAGAGAACGAAATGACAAACGCCTTGGTTGCCCCATAAACGGCCGAATATGCACAAGGCATAAAGGCGGCCATCGAAGCCACATTCACGACGACTCCGTCCCCCCGCCGCAACATATGGGGCAGCAAACGATGCGTAAGATCGACTAACGACGCCGTGTTCAGCATGATTTCTTCCTGCTCACGACCCGGGTCGAGCTCCTCGAAGCGTCCATGTGTACCGAACCCGGCATTGTTGATCAAAATATCGACCGTCAAGCCCAGTTCGGCAATTTGATCGGCTAGTTGACGAGGCGCATCCGCTTGGGACAAATCGCATGCCAAAACAACCGCCTGCACCCCGTACTGACGTTTAATATCCCCTGCAATGGCCTCCAATTTATCCTGGGATCTTGCGACCAGCACGACGTGACTGCCCCTTGCCGCCAATTGTTTGGCATAAACTTTTCCGATCCCGGATGAAGCCCCGGTGACTAAGGCCAACTTATTAGAATATTCATACTTATTCATGAAATAACCCCCCTCCTAAGGACAACACTTCGTGTCTTCAATGATCTTCATCTTATCTTCACCAGGAGGAGGCCAGCCACATCATATTTATACTATTAATGGGATTACCCGGTAAAGGCGATCTCTTGTGGCAAGAGTCACGGAACTGGGACTATAATGGTCTTGGGGGGTGAAAAATGTGAATGTAAATCGGACCTCGTCCGCATTGGGGGAATTCATCAAATCCCGTAGGGAACGGCTGCAGCCTTCCATCGTCGGGATCAAGCCACTTCCCGGACGTAGACGTACCCCGGGCCTGCGAAGAGAAGAAGTCTCCTATCTCGCGAATGTCAGCTTAACCTATTATACTTGGCTGGAGCAAGGCAGAGAGGTTAACCCTTCACCTGAAGTGTTATTAAATATCAGCAACGCTTTGATGTTGGACGAAGACGAGCGAAAATATCTATTCGGCCTCGCCAATCTCGACCCAGCCAGCGCTGGAGTTGTGCACCATCGCGAAGGGGCGGATTTTAGTTTCATGCAAACCATCGTCGACCAAATGGTGTATCCCTCCTTCGTTACAGACGAAGGTACGGATGTCATCGCCTGGAATCGGGCAGCTAAACTGATTATCGCCGATTTCGGTCGTCTACCCAAGAACGAACGGTATATGCTGAACGTCCTTTTTTTCAGTGCGGATTACCGTGAGAGGCTGGTGAATTGGGAGGAATTTGTCCGATTCAGCACGGCTACGCTTCGGGCCAACTTAGATCTATATAAAGATCATCCGCTGTACATGGAAAGATTAGAACGTCTGAAACGGCACAGCGAAGAATTCTCTCGTTTCTGGGAGCTGTATGAAATAAAACAAAAGCGGGTGTCCACCGCATTATTTCGTCTTCTGGATACCCAGATGATGGAGTTTAAGGTCCATTCCGCCTCGATCGATAACAATCCGGGGATACATTGGTGTTTTTTTGTTCCCGTGCCTGGAACGGGTACGGAAGAAAATTTATTGCGCATGTTGGAGCAGGATAAGAAGGATAATTAAGCTTTACACCGCAGTGAAGAAAGGAGGAATGACCCATGGCCAGAAAACAATCCTACTCCCATTCGGAGCTGCTAGACCTAACGAAACGTTTGGTGCTGGAGCGCGGTTATGACGGGTTTAACCTCAAGCTGCTCTCGGAACACTTACCCGGTGCACGAAGTACGATCTATCAATATTATGCCAATAAGGATGAGATCATTGCAGCCTGCATGAAACGAAGCATTGGGGCCATCCTAGAGAAAGCCTCTGCGCTTGACGAAACCGACTCCATGCGAGCCCTTCAGGAATTGCTTAACATCTACCTCGAGGAGTTCCAGTTGCATCAGCTCTTAGCCGATGCGTACAAAATCAAAACAACCGCATCGGAGGCCGCCCGCAGGGATATCGAATATGTGGAATCCGCGCACGAGTTTCTTAAAGTCCAGCTCACCCGTCTGTTTCAGAAAGCCCAGCAGGAGAAGCACCTCAGAGAAGACATCCCCCTGCCTGTGCATGTCGGCATGTTCTTCAATCTCATCAACACGCCGAATATGATGAACGTTCCCGTCCCCGAGTGGAGCAGGATGCTGTTTCAAATATGGATGGGTGGGGCCAAGCAGTAAGGGCGAAGTCCTTCCATATTTTAATTTTGACACAGGTGTCAAAATGGTGTTTAATCAAGAGGTAGTCATTAAGCGATATCTGATATCCAATTTGACACTAGTGTCATAATACAGAGTGAGGAGCTGAATTACATGTTTTTAGCTATGAGAGAAATCATGCATAGCAAGCTGCGATTTTCGATGATTGTCATTATTTTTGTCATGATGGCTTGGCTGGTCTTTATCCTGTCGGGATTGGGGAACGGGTTATCTTCGCTGGCGGCGTCAGCGTTTAAGAATATGGAAGCCGATTATGTGGTCTTCGAGCAAGGCTCCCAGAATTCCATGAGTAAATCCCTGTTATCCGATCAGTTGGTAGAGGAAGCCGGGAAACTGCCGAACGTCATTGCGGCAGCTCCTATGGGAAGCACGATGGCGACGGCCCTGAAAGGCGATAGCACGAAGAATGACGATAAAGTCGATATCGCAATCTTAGGCATAGTTCCCGGCAGCTTCCTAGAGCCGGAGGTCATTGAGGGCGATAAGCTTACGAATGATCAACTAACTGGTGTCATCGTAAATGATTCGATGAAGGAAGAAGGATTTAAACTCGGAGATACGTTCAAATTGGACGGTTCTACAGAGGCTTTGACGATTATGGGATTTGTTGAGAATCAAACCTATAACCATCTGCCGGCCGTATTTATTCCGATGCCGGAATGGCGCAACATTGCATTCGCCGCGCCCGGCTCCGACAAAGGGATTGAAGGTCCTGTCAATGCCATCATGCTGCAGGGATCCAAAATTGACCCGGATACCATCAACGACAAGCTTGGGAATACGGACACCGTGACGCGTGCCAAAGCGGTACAGGGCATGCCGGGCTATAAGGAGGAGAATGGCACGATCCTCATGATGCTGGCCTTCTTGTTCGTCATCTCCGCATTTGTGTTGGGTGTATTCTTCTACGTCATGACGATGCAGAAAACGAATCAATTTGGCATTATGAAGGCGATCGGCGCAAAAAATGGATTCCTAAGCAAAGCGATCGTGTCGCAAGTGACGGTTCTCTCGCTTGTGAGCATTGTCATCGGGGTTCTTCTTGCGTATGGGACCGCGGCTATTATGCCTAAGGGGATGCCGTTCAAGCTGGAGACGAATCTCGTCGTGGTGTATTCGGTGGTCCTTCTGGTAATTGCGGTGCTAAGCTCCCTGGTATCGGTTCGCAAAATCACAAAAATTGATCCGCTTCAAGCGCTTGGGAGGGTGGAATAATGACAACAGGTTTGGAAATCAGCAAGGTATCGAAATATTATGGCGAGGGAAGCAACAAGGTCACCGCTTTAGAGCAAGTATCGATCTCCGTCGAGCCAGGTGAGTTCGTCGCTGTAGTCGGCCCGTCCGGATCCGGGAAGAGCACCTTTTTATCGATTGCCGGGGCATTGCTCAAAGCTTCCGAAGGAGAAGTTCGTTTAAATGGACAACCGATTTCGACATTCTCCGATAAAGAGCTGTCCAGTGTTCGGTTGAAGGAAATCGGATTTATTATGCAGTCCTCCAATTTGGTCCCCTATCTTAACGTTCTTGATCAACTTCTCATAGTAAAGAAGATGGCGGGCAAGATAAAAGCAGAGGATCGAGCATTCGCTGTTAAGCTGCTGGAGGAACTGGGACTCGGGTCGAAGCTGAAGAGCTTCCCGGAAGAGCTCTCTGGCGGCGAGAAACAGCGCACCGCGATTGCGCGGGCGTTGATGAATCATCCCAACGTGATTTTGGCCGACGAACCTACAGCCAGCCTAGACACCCAGCGGGCGCATGAGGTCGTCAATCTGATCTCGCATCAAGTAAAGACGCGCAAGATTGCGGCGATTATGGTCACCCACGATGAGCGCATGCTTGAATACTGCGATAGAGTGTATCACATGGAAGATGGCAAGCTGCTGCTAGCTGAACGGGCGAAATAAACGAATCCATGAGAAAAAGGAGAGGTTAAAGATGATCGTCATCACGAACCGAATCAAAGTCAGAAAAGGGATGGGTGCCGTCATGGCTCCAGGTTTCACGGCCTCCGGACCGCTAGACCAAACGAAGGGCTTGGTGAAAGTTGAGGTTCTCTTGGCACAACACGAAGATCATGATGAGCTGAATGTGAACATGCATTGGGAGACCATGGAGGATTTCACGGCTTGGAGAAACAGTGATAGCTTCAAGGAGGCGCATAAACGTCCGGAACCCGGTGCCGGTGCCGAGCAAAAGGAATCCCCGATTCTCGACAGCCAACTGATCACTTATGAAGTGGCCTCTTTGAAAGAAAGAACGAAATAACTTCAATATCTCGGCATACGAAGACGGAAAACCAGCCCATTCTGAATGGGCTGGTTTTTTTTGCTTGATGGTTAAAGCGACGGCGTTCCCGCCTGCCGCCCCAGCAAGAAGAACAAATAATCCGTAGGGACGCCGGCATACCCTTGCTGCCGCAGCATCGCGGTCACGTTCCCCCGGTGATACGTCCCGTGATTGACCACATGATGCAGAATATCGGAGAAACGCGTATCCAGGCTGCCATATTTCGGGTGGTGGATCGTCATCGCCATATCCGGGTCGGGCGTATGCTGCAGCAGATCGCGGAACCGATCGGCGACGCCGGCGAACAGCTGCCGTATTTCGCCTACGGACTTGCCTTTCGTTTCCTCTGACCAGATCGGCATTTTCGGAAAAATGTCCTCGCTCGGAACGCCCTCAAGCACGGACAGATAAAGCTGATCGAACAGGTAAATATGTCCCAACGCCTGAGCCACGGACGGGAATACGCTCGTCACATCCGCATGGAATACCTCCTCCGGAAGCTGCTCCAAATGAGTGAACAGTTGGTCATTCGCCCAAACATGATAGTTAAGCCATTGATCCGAAGGTCTTTGCATGGATCGTTTCACGCTCCTTGTCATTGTCGTCGTTAGGCTGCCGCTTCCGCTGAAGCCGTGTCTCTATCATATACCGGGTTCCATGACAAATGCTGTCAGCGAAGATCAATCGGTTTCATCCAAGTAATGTTTGGCGATGCCGGAGGCGGTCTCCTGAATTCTGCGTTTCAACTCCGGCGGTTCAAGGACTCGGATGGCCGTCCCGAACGTGATGAGATACTTCGGAAGGTACTTGTTCATCGTCGGAACGTCGAGCGCAAAGCACGCCTCCCGGTCGGTGCGTTCCGTCAAATAGTGGCGTAGATGCCAATGGCTGCACACCTCGTTGAGCCTGTCCGGTAATCCTTGGATACGAACGACGACCAACGGCCCTTCCGCTTCCCGCCCCTGCTCGGTCTGGTCGCGGAAATAATCGGATGCCGAGAAGCCTTCCGGTTTTTCAAACTGCCCCTCGGTCGGCTTTAATCGCTCGATGCGGTCCACGCGGAACGTCCGCATCGCATTCGACCGTCGGCAAAACGCGACCGCGTACCATTCGTTCCGGTCAAAAGCCAACCCGTACGGATCAACGTCGCGTTCTTCCTCCCGCTCCGAGTTGGCCTTGCGGTACACGATGCGGACCGTCCGCCCCTCTTTCGCCGCTTGCTCCAAGTCCCGCAATGCTGCGATCAAGAAGGGAGGGCGCGCCGGAGATATCACGTCAAATCCGCTCGTTTGCGCCGAAAGATCCTGACGCTGCTCTTCATGCAGGCTGTTCTCCACCTTCTTCAACGCGCTTTCCAGCTCTTCCGTAAACGGATATCCGGCGCCCTGGGCAAATTTGTACGCGTCGACAAGCGCCTTTAGTTCTACCGAGTTGAAGAACAAGGGCGTTTCCTTGAAGCTGTCCAGAATGTGGATGCCTCCGTCGTGGCCCGATTCCGCAACGACCGGCACGCCGCTGGCGCATAAAGCATCGATATACCGGTACACGGTGCGGACGCTGATCTCCAGGTTGTCTGCGATCTGGGCCGCCGTAAGCTTCCTGCCGAAACGCAGCATCCATAACATGGACAACATATTATCCCATTTGGCCACGAGGCGGGCCCCCTCTTCTCGTCGTATAACCTCATGTTCGCATATTCGCTGCCAGCAGATCAACCGTTCCCCTACAAAAAAACAAAAAGCCCACAAGGGGGCTTCCTGTTTATGAGCCTAATAACGCTGGCTCCACCGCTCAAAACGGGTTCGTCGCAATGAAGCTGGCCGTCTTCACATAAACGCGTTGACTAAGTTTCAATTGGCTGACAATAAATTCTGCCAGATCTTCCGGTTGAACGAACTTGGAGTCGTTATTGTCCTTAATCAAATTCAGCTCAAGGGCCAAATCGGTTGCCACTGTGCTTGGTGTTAAAGCCGACACCCGGATGTTATTGCGGCGAACCTCCTGAGCAAGGGACTCCGTAAACCCGATCACGGCGAATTTCGAGGCGCTGTAGGCGCTCGAGGTCGCTGCCCCGTTCAGTCCATTCGTCGAGGAGATATTGATGATATCTCCGCTATTTTTTTCGACCAGTTGAGGTAGTACCGCTCGGGTCACGTAGTATGTACCCAATACATTCGTGTCGATGATCCCCTTCCATTCGGCCGGGTCCATCTCCAGCACCGTCCCAAACGTAGCAATTCCCGCGTTATTGATCAAAATATCCGCTGGGCCCAGCTCGTTCTTCAACGTTTCAACGGCCTTCTCCACTTGTTCTTTCGAGGCAATATCGGCCGCTGCATAAGCGACCTTGACTCCAAACCCTTGCAGTTCGGCTGCGACCTCTTTCAATGTCGACTCCGTTCTTGCGATTAAACCTACGTTTACGCCTTCTTTGGCTAAGGCCACGGCTGTTGCTTTCCCGATCCCTCTAGCTGCGCCTGTGATGATCGCGACTTTACCTTGTAATGATTGTGCCATTTCCCTTGGCTCCTCTCTTTGGGGTCTTTCACTCCTCCCCTATTATACTGTAACCGAGCAGGCTGACGTAAATGCAAACGAACTTGTTGACTTAAACCATAGTTTAAGTCGTATCATAGTCATGTCGACAAGAAACCTTAGATTCGGGGGCCTCCAATCATGAAGTATTATTCCATTGGCGAAGCTTCAGCAACCTACGATATTCCGGAATCCACCTTGCGTTACTATGAGAAAAAAGGACTGCTCCCGTTTATCGAACGGGACGAGGCGGGCAGACGCTTATTTTCAGAACGTCAATTGGCGCTGCTTCAAATCGTGATTTGCCTCAAGAACACCAACATGCCCATCAGCGGCATTCGGCAGTATATGGAATGGGTTGTCGAAGGGGATGCCTCCATCGAGAACCGGCTTGAGATGCTGGTGAACCACAAGAAGAAGGTGACGGAAGAGATCGCTTTGATGAACGAGCACTTGCTGGGGATTGACGATAAAATCGAACGTTATCAAAAACAACTTGAGGAGGAAAGCAAATGAAGCTTTCAGAAAATACGATATTGATTACCGGCGGCGGCTCCGGGATCGGGTTGGCTTTTGCGGAAAGATTCGCGCAATCCGGTAATACCGTCATCGTGTGCGGCCGACGGGAGAGCGTGCTCCAGCAAGCCCGGGAGCAAGTGCCCGGCTTGATTACCCGAGCCTGCGACTTGGAGGTAGAATCCGATCGCGTGGCGCTGTTTGACTGGGTGACAACGAACTATCCGGACGTGAACGTGCTGGTCAACAATGCCGGCATCCAGCTGCGATATAACCTGCTGAAAGCAGATGCGAGAGACCACTGGCACGACTATGGCAAGGAGGTGACCACGAATATCGAGGCGCCTGTCCATTTGTCCATGTTGTTCGCTCCGTATTTTGCGAAGAAAGAAACCGCTGCGATTCTTAATGTCACCTCTGGGCTGGCGTTTACCCCCTTTGCGATTGCCCCGGTTTATTCGGCTACCAAAGCGGCGCTTCACTCTTTCACCGTCAGCTTGAGACATCAATTGTCCGATACATCGGTTGAAGTCATTGAAATTGCTCCGCCCGCGGTGAACACGGATCTCGGGGGGTCTGGATTGCATACGCACGGAGAACCGCTGGATGCCTTCACGGATGGGATTTTCAAGGGCTTAGCCGAGGGAAAGAAGGAGATTGGATACGGCTCGTCAGCAGAGCGTTTGCGCATGTCCCGGGACGAGATCGACGAATATACGGAAAAGCTGTATCAAGCCACGAAGGACTCGATAGAGTAATGGGGCGAGTGCGCAAAAATGAAGAAGCCGCTTCCGGTTGAAGCGGCTTCTTTTGCGTTTCCTTTAAGCCAGGGGATGCGGCACGTAAAGCTCCTCTAAACTCACGACTTCTTCCGGTGTCAATTGAACCGACAACGCCGATACGGCATCGTCGAGATGGCGGGATTGAGTCGCCCCGATCATCGGAGCTGTGATCCCTTCTTTTTGCAGCAGCCATGCCAGTGCGATTTGGGCTCGAGGAACGCCCCGGTTCGCGGCGACCTCCGCGACTCTCTCCGCGACCTTGCGGTCCGCTTCTTCGGTTTTGACGAACAAGGCCTTGGCGATCGCGTCCTTCTCCGATCTCGAAGTCTGCTCGCTCCAGTCCCGAGTCAGCCGCCCCGCGGCTAGCGGCAAGTACGGCGTGATTCCCACCCCCTCATCGATGCATAAGGGAATCATCTCCCTCTCCTCTTCGCGATACAGCAGATTGAGCCGATTCTCCATGGAGATAAACCGGGTCCAACCGTTACGTTCGGCAACGTGCTGAGCCTTGGCGAATTGCCAGGCCGACATGGAGGAAGCGCCGATGTACCTTACCTTCCCGGCCTTCACCAAATCATGAAGCGCCTCCATCGTCTCTTCAATCGGCGTATTCGGATCCCAACGATGAATCTGGTACAAATCGACGTAATCCGTACCCAACCGCTTGAGACTGTGATCGATTTCGGTCAGGATCGCCTTGCGGGAGAGCCCCATCGCGTTGGGACCCTTGCGCATCGGAACAAATACCTTGGTGGCAATGACGACCTCGTCCCGGCGGGCATAATCGCTTAACGCACGCCCTAGAATCTCTTCGCTGGTTCCGTCGGAGTACATATTGGCGGTGCTAAAAAAATTAATCCCCGCTTCAATCGCCTTCTTGATGAGCGGTCTACTGTCTTCTTCGTTCAGGGACCATGGGATGGTCCCCCTTTCAGGTACGCCAAAACCCATGCAGCCGAGGCATAGTCTCGATACCTCCAACCCCGATCGTCCAAGCTTGAGATATTCCATAAGTGCACGCTCCTTATTGTTGAATCCATTTTAGGTTGATACGTCAACCAACGCTCTCACTTTATCATATTGTGGTTGACACGTCAACCGTGTTATGATGTGGCTATGAAGAAGAACGAGTTAACCGAAGAAGAAATGCGAATATGGAACTTGTGGAAGGGCTCCTTCAAACGGATCTTCGGCCATGTCATCAAAGACCTGACGGAGCAAACGGGACTTTCCGAGGGGGATTACGGCATATTGGACCGGCTTGACCTCCTGGGGGAAGGCAGCTTGCGGCAGCAGGAACTAGCCGATTCCATGGACTGGGATAAGAGCCGCTTATCCCACCACCTTACGCGGATGGAGAAACGTGGGCTGGTCGAGCGAAAACCGCTGGATACGGACCGCGGCGTCCAGGTATTGCTTACGGCTGCGGGCAGATCCGCCTTAGAGGACGCACGACCGGTAGTCTCCCAAGGCATCCGCAAGTATTTCCTGGATCCATTAACGGAGGAAGACATCACCTCGATTACAAAGTTGGCGGAAAGAACCAAACCCGGCTCGTCCGGGAACCTCCCGCCGTCATGACAAAGAACCCCCCGGGAACGGGGGGTTCTTGCTCGTAAAGCTGAACTCGCTTATTCAAGTAAAAACAACTGTCTCTTACAAACATCTCAAATCTGACCGTTTATTAGCGGTCAGATTTCGTTTATATTCACCTTATCCTACAAATGAGGTGATATCGAAATGGAGCAACCGTTAATTCTACGACATCTTCTCGGTCAAGGCATTCTTCCGGAACAGTTCATGGAGAACATGCTGGACCGACAGATGCCCTTAAGCGGGATCGCGAACACCAAAGAGCGATTCCGGGAGATCTATGACCATTTTACTTGGGGGAGCGATGAAGATCGTCAATTTTTCTTTCGCTTCGGCGAGCATGCCAAGATGACCTGCCTGATCCTCTGCACGGACTGGTGTCCGGATGTCATCTGGAACGTTCCCGTGTTATTTCGAGTGATGGAGCATGCTGATATCAAGGCCGGCGTCCTGCTCATGGAAGAGCACCTTGAGGTAATGGACCTCTTCCTCACGAACGGAGGACGAGCGCAGCCCATCGCCGTCTTTATGGATGAAGACGGCCGCGTGCTCGGCCGATGGGGGGCGCGCCCCGCTTACATTCAAGCCGTGATGGACGGGTTCAAGCAATCCCATCCCAATCCCCAAGCCTCCGATTATCAGGAAAATCTGAATGAAACGTATAAGGCTATTGGAGAGCTCTACCGCGCCGACTCGGGGATCACGTATCAAAATGGATTGATCGGAGAACTCAGGCAGCTATTCAACCGGTTTCCGCTAGAATCAAATCCAAGGGGCCCGCGGTCATGAGCACCCCGCGTTCCCGTTACCTTGCCCTATTGATGCTGGGTGCTATCTGGGGCGGCTCCTATTATTTTATCAAGCTCTTAGTGGCGGACTTTGGCCCTTGGACCATCGTATTTTTCCGCTCCGCCCTAGGTTGTCTAGCGATAACGGCCGTGATGCTGCTCTTTCGGATCCCCTTCAAATGGAGGCAAATTCCATGGCGGCCCGTTGCCTTGATGGCAATGGTGAATACCTGCATCCCCTGGGCCTTGATCGCATTCAGCGAAACCCATATTTCGAGCAGCATGGCTTCCGTACTGAACGCGACGACGCCGCTTTTTTCCTTGGCGGTAGGCACCTTGTTTTTCGGAGCTTCGATGCATAAGACAAAGTGGATGGGAATGGCTGCAGCCGCGGTAGGGGTGCTCCTAATCCTTGAACCTCATCCGGGTACCGTGTCCGAAACCGGCGCATGGGGGGTTGCAGGTATGCTCCTCGCATCGCTGTTCTACGGCACCGGCTCCCAACTATCGGGTCGGCTATTGCGCACCCTCTCGACATATCAAGCCACTTTTGGGACACTGCTCTTCTCCATGGCCGGCAGCGGGGTATTTGCCCTGTGCTTGGAGCCGATCCCCTATGCCCGTATGCTGGAGCCTTCCAATCTCGGGGCCATGATGGGTTTAGGCATCCTGGGCTCAGGATTAGCCTACATCCTGTTTTATTGGCTCGTCAAACATGGCGGGCCGACGTTTGCAACCTTCGTCACTTACCTGCTGCCCGTATTTTCGCTCCTATGGGGCGTCAAGCTGCTCAACGAGCCGTTTCATTGGCGGATGATCGCAGGGCTTGTCCTGATTCTGAGCGGCGTTTTCCTAGCGGGAACAAGCAGCAGAAAACGTTCGAACCCAGCGACAACCTTAACCTCTTAAGGTGTGGCATCGTCACTAAATCCTTCGAACCAGGCTTTGCGCAATAACCGAATGCCGGTTTCCATCTCCTGCAGGCCAATCCCCGCAAATCCCAGGAATACGTTGGGGAATTTCTCGGCTATCGGTTTCTCCCCCATCCACATTTTATGAAAATCATATACGGCCACACCGGCCCCCGCCGCCAATTTGACTAAGCTTTGAGCCGATTGCCGGGTTTTTACGGCCAGTTGAAGATGCAGTCCGGCGTGCTCCCCCGTTACCTCCACAAGGTCGCCTAAATGCAAAGCAATCAACGCGAGGAGATGGCGATGCTTTCTCCGGTACGTGTTGCGCATTTTACGGATATGCCTATGCCAGTGACCCTGCTCTATAAAGAGGTACATCGCCCATTGCTCGATACGGGATGGCGCGAAAAGAATTTCATACGGCATGGATCTCAAGGTTTCCAGCAAAGCAGGCGGCAATACCATGTAATTGAGACGCAGGGCAGGAGTGACCGCCTTTGAGAACGTCCCGATATAAATCACCCGATCGCGTCGATCCAAGCTTTGCAGGGACGGTATCGGTTTGCCCGAATAGCGAAACTCGCCTGCATAATCATCTTCGACAACATAAGCTCCTCGTTCCGCTGCCCAATCCAGTAACCGTTCCCGATCCGGGTACGGCAAAATACCGCCGGTAGGGAATTGATGGGATGGCGTTACGTATACGGCCTGTGCCGAACTTGTCCAAAGATCGGACACTTCGATTCCATTTTTCCGTACCTCAATGGGATCAATCCCGTATCCGTTCAACACGAATTGATCACGCACCAAATTATACCCCGGCTCCTCCATCGCAACCCGCTTCAAGCCGGGCAGCAGTTTGATCAAGATTCCGATGCTGTAGGCCATGCCGGATCCAATGACGATTTGTTCCGGCAGGCAATTTACTCCTCGAGAGCTCCACAGATATTGAGCTACGGCTGTTCGCAGCTCCCACTCCCCCTGCGGATCTCCATACTTCCCCATGTCCCCTGCAAAATGTTCTAGAGATTGTTTCAGCAACTTACTCCATGTTCGGAACGGAAACAAAGCAGGGTCTAGGGACGTCGGGTTAAAATCAACAGCGGTCGGGGGTGCCGGCAAATGGAGTGGTTCTTCCGGTCTGCCCGGCGTCGGCGAACTGTTGAAAGGTCTCGACGGTTCGGTCGGGAACAGCCGGTCATAATCCGCTATGTACAACCCCGAGCGAGGAACGCTGAGCACGTACCCTTCCGCAAGCAGCATTTGGTACGCCGTCTCGATCGGCGTCTTGCTACTGTTCAGTTGAACCGCAAGCGAACGGACCGAAGGAAGCCTCATGCCACCCTGTAGCCGGCCAATGTGGATTTGCTCCCTTATTTCGTCGTAGATCCTTTGGTATAAGGGCGTATCTTGCTGTTCCGTGATGAGAAGATCGAACATCTGACTTCATCCTTGTCATGAGCGGTTGCGTTGACTGCGATCCGAACTCGTATTTTCCTCATTGTACGTATAAACGATTCAATTAACAACACATCCGGTCAAAGGTCTTGTTAGGACAAAACCGTCGAACGGATGCATGGAAAAATGGATGCGAAGTGAGAGAACGATCCATTCGTCCTTGTCCCACTTCCCATCCATCGAGTCCGCATGTATTCTTTTCGTCCAATAGTTCCGTACGTGTTAGGCTGGTGCTCCAAGGCCGTCTTCCGTTGCGGAAACCGGCTTGACGAGCGCTTTCTTCTCCCAGGCGCGGCTTCTCCAGCGAAGCAGCATGATTAAACCCCGCAGCCATTCATCCACGGCAAATGCAATCCATATGCCAAGCAGCCCAATCTCCAAGTGAACCCCTAGCAAGTAAGCCAGTGGAACCGACACGCCCCACATCGAGCATACGCCCATGAGAACAGGGAAACGGGCATCCCCGGCGGCGCGCAGCGAATTGATGATGACCATGTTGAAGGTCCGGCCGGGCTCAAGCACGATGGAGAGCAAGAAGATGCTTGCTCCGGTTGCGATGATCGCAGGATCATCCGTGAACATGCCAATGAGGTCATGGCGGAAAATTGAGGCCACCCCCACGATGGCCAACGTTAACAGGAAGCTGATCCGTACGCTCTTCATCAGTCGCTTATAGGCGGCCTTCATTTCGCCAGCACCGACCATTTGACCAACGATAATCTCCGTCCCCGCCCCGATCGACGCGGCCAACGCCATAAAGTAGTTCGAGATGTTCATCACGTAAACATGCGTATTTAAGGCCGTGATGCTGATCATGTTCACGAAACCGATGATCATGAGGTACTGCGATTGCCAAGCGAGATGCTCCCCCGCCGCAGGCAACCCGACGCTCAAAATCTGTTTGGCATAAGTCCCGTTCCAGGTCACGTAATCTTTCCCGCGAATCGGCGCAGCAACTCGGCGGTACAAGATGAAGAACAGCACGATAATGCCGACGAACCGGCTGATCACGGTCGATATGGCCGCGCCGGTAACACCCATCTCCGGAAAGCCCAGGTTCCCGAAAATGAGCAGATAATTCCCCGTAACGTGCAGGAGATTCACGCCGAGCGTCACGTACATCACGCTTTTGGTGTTCCCGCTTGAACGGATGACCGAGGAAACCGCGTAAGACAACGCCTCGATCCACATAAAGCCACCGATGATCTTCAAATAATGGCTTGCGATGCCAATCTGTTCCGGATTCAGGTTAAGCAGCCGCAGGAGAGGCTCCCCAAAGCTAAAAAGGATAAAGCTGACGAGAATCCCGAAAATGAGGTTCATCGAAATCGCCAATGCCGAGACGCGGCTCGCTTCTTTCTCTCGCCCGGCGCCGATATACTGGGAGACCGCCACACTCGTCCCGATGCCGACAAATCCAAACATCAAAATGCAGAAATAGATGATTTCATTCGCTAAGCCCACCGCGCCTGTTGCCGTATCGGAAATCCGGCTCAACATAAACACGTCCACGGTGCCCAGCATCATCCTTAACACCGAATCGATGAAGATGGGCCAGGTCACGGCAAAAAGACTAAGTTTCTTCCACGAAGGGATACGTTCAGTTATCGTCACGTTAAACAAGCTCCTACTAGATGTATTCTTTGTCGCCTACCCTAGTGTAGCTCCAACAGACAAATACGTCTATTGGAGTTTTTTGTCGTGCTCCAGAATCGACGAATGAATCCGTGGAGACCGACATAAACGATAATAAAGCGAATAAGGGAGAGAGTTTCTTGGGCCATTTCAACCCGGATAAACTGTTTGTTTGTTACAGAGACGGCATCACTTCTACGGAACCGGTAATGCCTCGGCGTCACACCTTAACTCACTCGGATTCGACGGGAGCGTTATTTTTAACGATTGGATTGGAGTATGCTTGGGATAAAGTCAATTCGATAAGAGATGAGGTATTAGGCGAATGGCGCCTAGACGGGGGTTCCTTGATTTATGCGGTGTCAGTATATATCGATCAAGGTGAATATAACCAAAGCGCATCAGCCAGGCGCTACGAAACTTTTCGACGCGAACTCCCCCTTGCATTCACCGCCATTCGATACGGGGACAGGTACTTATTTGATGTATACCCCGAATTGGATCGTACCCCTGTCATTGTAAACTTTGTATCCTCCTATCCCCTGTTTGCTAGACAAGAAAGCTGGGGGGCTTTCCGCGATTATTCTATACTTCCTTGATTCCATTCGAAAAAAGGCGCCCATTGGGCGCCCTTTCCGTTTCTTAGGATTGTTCCACGTACATCTTGAAATTGTCCATAATCGCTTGCCAGCCGGCTTGCTGAAATTCCACCGGATGCGTGCTTTCGGCATCAAACGTTTCAACGACCTTCGTCCCTTGGCCTTCTGCGGCGAAGGTGATCTCCACCCGTCTCCCATCTCCCAAGGTGTAGGAAATGAATTCATGCGTTTTGACTTCATCATAAACTCCGCCAAAATCAAAACCCATGCTGCCGTCCTTCGCTTCCATCCGGGTCAGGAACGTGCCGCCCGCCCGCAAATCGTTCTCCGCTCTTGGCGCATGCCAATCGTCGGAGGCTTGATTCCACTTCGTAATGTGCTCCGGCTCCGTCCAATCGCTCCATACTTTTTCAACAGGGGCTTGAATGACCGCTTGAACGGTTACTTTCGTCGGTTGGTTCGTTTCCATTTCTCAAAGGCACCTCTTTCAACAGGATTGTTTTTACTTTACATTCCTATAGACGTAACCCGAATTTGAAATTCATCGGTCCAATCGCTCCGGCAGCCCCAATCGGGAAAATAACTTCGTGTTAATGAAATTTTGGACGTGGAGGATGCGATCCTCTTTCGTTTCAAGGACATGAATCCCCCAAGGCACCAGGCCGGAGCCCTCCTTGCTTGGCATATACTGAGCAAGCGCCGGATACCCGCCGTTAATTTTGACCGGCAAAAACCGGGAACCCTCGCAATGCCAACGCGTAAGCGTGAAGAACTTCGACAGATCCTCTTTGCCGCGGACCCACATCGGGAACGGCGGCATGGACATGCACCCTTCCTCGTGAAACAACGCGACCAGCCGGTCGACGTCAAATTGCTCAAAGGCCTCCACATACCGCGACAACAGCTCGCGATCCGGCTCGCCTTCCATCCGACTAAGCTCGTCGGAACGGAGCCGGGTTCGGTCCATGGTTTCCCGGGCCCGCTGCAACGCGCTGTTCACGGCCGCCGGCGTCATCCCCAGCGTCTCCGCAATCTGTTTGGAGGACCAGTCGAAGACATCCTTCAGAATCAATACGGCTCGCTGGCGGGGCGGCAAGGTCTGCAGGAGCGCGATGAAGCAGAGCTGCAGGGTATCCTTGCGGATGAGCGCATCCTCGGGATTTTCCCCGAAATCGGGAGCCAGCCAGATCCATGAGGAATCGGGCAACGTCTCCCGGGGTTCGTTAATGGAACCCGCCGGATCGGACAGATCGACGGGAAGCACCCGGCGTTTGGCCTGTCTAAGTTTATCCAGGCATAAATTGGAGGCGATTCGATAGATCCATGTCTTATGCGAGGATTCCTGCCGGAACGAGCTCCAGCTTTGCCAAACGCGGATATAAATCTCCTGAACCGCGTCGTCCGCGTCATCGATCGATCCGAGCATTCGGTAGCAGAACGCGGTGAGCTCCGGCTTCATTTTTTCCAATAACTGCAGGTCCAGGGTGGTCCCGTTCATATAAGCCTCCTTTGGGTGGGGAAAATAGGAATTTCATGGACTTGATCTAGCGCAGTCCTGCTTCAACCAACCGTTGATCCAGCTCGGCCTTCTGGCGCAGATGATGCCGGCTATGCATGCCCACCAGCTCGAACCATTCCAGGGCATTCAACCAGCCGAACCAGCCATGCTGCACCTTGTATGCCGGATGTACTTCCTGCACGCGAGCCGCCCAGTCCTTCAAATCCTTAAGGATGTGCTCAAAGCCGGCCGCAAGTTCGTCCTTGCTCTCGGGGTTTCGGGTGGCGTTCACCGGTTCTTCTAGCTTCACGCGGACATTGGGCCACATCTTCTCCTCAAACGCCCTCGTTCCGTCAGCGCTCTTGCTTCCGGGTTGCTCTCCCCCAGTTGCAGACGCGCAAGCCCGAATATACCCGAGGTATTCCTCCGCCACGCCGATCACGTGGTGGAACATCTGCCCAACCGACCAAACGTTCTCTTCACTTTTATAACGCAGCTGTTCTAACGTATATTCCTTCAGACTCGACTGATACTGTTCAATCACCGTCAAAGTATCCGGTTTCGGCATTCGATTCCTCCGTCTCGGCAAACTTCATTCTTTCTTCGTTCTGATTTCCATATTAACAAAAATCTCCCTCAAATATATCATTTTTTAAATAAAATGAAGGGCGCTTTGTACATTAAATTCCATGATTTCCTTCACGGTTTCCGCATCCGGAAATCCCCGTTGGAGAAGCCGGTAGGGAGCGGCACTGTAAGAGATATGATGGTAGAGCTTATAGAACGCCATCCGATGCGGGTCCAGTCCGCCGGTCTTCAAGTACTGATCATAGTTGTCGAACCGGAATTCCATGAAGCTATGCTCGTATTCAGGGTCGAAAAATAAGGCGCCCTCGATATCGATGAACCAGGGCCGGAGTTCTCGATCCACGAGCACATGGTTGGGTCCTAGTTCCGCATGGATGAAACTGTAGGTAGGTCTTGGTTGAATTTTTCCGGCCAATCCTTCGATGACCTCGACGAACCTGTCGTGACGGTTCCGGAACACCGGTACATTCTCGGCTAAATACGCCAATTCGCGGCGAGCCTGTGCCAACATGGGTAAATGGCATCCGGAAGCCGACTGCGCCAACGGCTCCTGCAGTTTTCCCCAGTACGTTCTGGTTTGCCGATGCAATCGGTTCAGCATGTCCGCGAGCGGTTCAAAGATTCGCCCCTGAATCTTGGCGTCAGCCTGAAAGAAATCCGAAGCCTCCCTTCCATCCACGTACTCGACAAAGGCGAAGTCCGCATCGCCCGTGGTAGCTCCCGACTCAAAGTGATACAGCTTCGGCGTGCGAACCTGCAGCTTCTCCATAAATTCGTTCACCGTTCGAAATGGCTCGCCCCCATAACCGGATATCGCTTCGGCAGCCTCCTTCTGCTCCAATTCTTCGCGAAAATAATTCATCCTAACATCCCATACATACAGCACAAAGCGAAAGCCATTCGAGCAACGCACCGTGTATACTGCCTTCTGGGCTCCGCCGTGCATCTGGTTCGCCTCTTCCGGGCGATATCCCGTTCCGAAGATGCGTTCCGTCCAATCCCCAAGCTTCCCCTGCAGCAAATCATTCATATCGTTCATCCGAGCACTCCCCCTACTAATTCTTGCCCGATTAGCATAAGACGTTTGGAAAAAAAAGTATAGACTGTTTCTTGGCGATTTGTTATGATGTTGAATAAGGTCTTTGTAAAAATAGGCATACACCAAGCTCAGGGAATTTCGTTCCCTGGGCTTTTTTGTTCGGCCTTTGAACTGGCGACCCCGCGAATTTTTCTTGCTTCCCTAAAAAAAGTGGCACCTCACCCGAAATATGGAACCTATCCATCAAATGCCCGGATTGATAGAATGTAAGCGTTCTCCTATGTAAGTATTTTCCTATGATAGCGTAGGTTGGGAGAATGATGATAATAAAGGGAGGGTATTTATGAAACGTTCTCAACTGACGGAAAGGCTGCTGGTTCGCAAGGTGTTCGGCTTATTCCTGGCGGTCGTTCTAGCCGCTGGCGTCGGTCTGTTGCCAACGCCTAAAGCTCAGGCAGCCGGGACGACGATTACCTCGATGAGCTACTTCTCGGCGGCAGACGGTCCGGTGATCACCAAATCGGGTGTCGGGCAAGCCAGTTACGGCTTTGTGATGCCGATTTTTAATGGAGGCTCGGCCACCTGGAGCGAGGTTGCCCAGGATTTGGGCGTCAAGGTGAAAGTAAACGGCAATTGGATCGATATCGACAGTGTCGGCAGCTTTGTCTACAACCAGAACTGGGGTCACTGGAGTGACGGCGGTTTCAACGGCTATTGGTTCACCCTTTCCGCGACGACGGAGGTTCAGCTGTATTCGAAAGCCAACGGAGTAACGCTCGGATACAACCTCGTCTTTCAAAACATCAACAAAACCACCATTACGGCAATGACGCCGACGCAAGGCCCGGTTCTCACCGCAGGGACGACGGGCGGGGCCGGCTTCACTTATCCCGTCTTCAATAACGATCCGGCCATTCCATATGCGGCGGTAGCCGATGATTTAAAGGTATACGTCAAGCCGGTAAACAGCAGCGTTTGGATCGATATCGATAACAATGCGGCCAGCGGCTGGATTTATGACCAGAACTTCGGCCAATTTACCGATGGAGGCGGCGGCTACTGGTTTAACGTGACGGAGTCGATTAACGTCAAATTGGAATCGAAAACCTCATTGGTGAACATCGTATATACGATCAACTTTAATGAGCCCGTCAGAAACTCGTATATCCTTACTCCCTTTGAGGGAACGACTTTCACCGCAGATGTAAGCGGTGCCATCGGTCTGCCTCTGCCTAAAATCGACGGCAGCGCCCCGATCGCCACCGAACTGGGGAATTTCGTCTACCAAATCAACCTTAATGGTCAATGGGTCGATTTGGCGGACTCCGGCCTAAGCGGGTTCGTTTATTCCGCAAGCGGTTATAATAACCTATCCAGCGCAAACCAATGGGGGTACTGGGCCGACCACATCTATGGGTTATGGTTCCAACCCATCCATCAAGACATGCAAATCCGCATCGGATATCCCCTGAACGGGCAAAAGGGCGGGAACATCGGCAACAACTTCATCACCTACTCGTTCATCGGAAATCCGGATGCACCGCGGCCAGATGATGCCGATCATGAAGATATTCCACTCAGTTCGCCAACCGATCCGGCTATCTCTGGCCTGACGCTGATCTGGCAGGACGAATTCATCGGATCTGGGCTGGATACGGGAAAATGGAATTACGAGCAGGGGTACTATCTTAATAACGATCCTGGTACCTGGGGTTGGGGCAACGCGGAGCTGCAGCATTACACGAATAGTCCGCAAAATGTTTTCGTCCAGGACGGGAAGTTGAATATCCGGGCCCTGAACGATCCCAAATCCTTCCCGCAGGATCCCGGCCGGACCGCACCGTACTCTTCCGGCAAGATTAACACCAAGGACCATTTTGCTCTCAAATACGGCAGGGTTGATTTCCGCGCGAAGCTGCCTACGGGGAACGGCATTTGGCCGGCCCTTTGGATGCTGCCGCAGGATCAAACCTACGGCACCTGGGCCGCTTCCGGCGAAATCGACGTGATGGAAGCCCGAGGACGCCTGCCCGGCATGACTTCCGGAGCCATCCACTTCGGCGGACAATGGCCAGCCAATACGCATCTTTCGGGCGAATACCATTTCCCTTCCGGGCAAACCATCGCAAATGACTTCCACGTGTATTCCGTTGTGTGGGAAGAGGACAACATCAAATGGTATGTAGACGGCAAGTTCTTCTTTAAGGCCACTCGGGATCAATGGTATTCCGCGGCGGCGCCAAACAATCCGAATGCTCCTTTCGACCAGGCCTTCTATCTCATCATGAACCTGGCGATTGGCGGAAACTTCGACGGCGGCATAGCTCCAAGCCCAGGCGATATTCCGGCAACGATGCAGGTCGATTATGTACGTGTCTATAAGGATAACGGCAACGGCGGCGGTCAAAACCCCGGAGATCCCGGCACCCCCTCCACCGTCGTGATCGGCGATCAAGTGAAGGGATTGAAGAAGACCGGCGATAACCTGTTGTTCTACGTCAACGGTGCTACCTTCGCTGATCTGCACTATAAGGTCAATAACGGTGGTCAATTGAACGTAGCCATGACCTCGGTGGGAAACGGTAACTATACCTACGCGGTCAACAACCTGAGCCAAGG
Source organism: Paenibacillus sp. FSL R7-0216 (assembly GCF_037969915.1). Lineage (NCBI taxonomy): Bacteria > Bacillati > Bacillota > Bacilli > Caryophanales > Paenibacillaceae > Paenibacillus > Paenibacillus sp. FSL R7-0216. The sequence goes on from NZ_CP150222.1 coordinate 5,058,728, forward strand.
GGATACCGTCGAGTACTTCTTCACCTATAACCCTGGGCAAGGGGCGCTCGACACCCCATGGCAAACTTATGTTCACGGAGTTACGCAAGGTACGCCGGAGTAACCTCTCGATCTTGCCAAAAGACTCACAAAACCAGGGCTCCCTAAACGGGGCCCTGGTCCTTTTTTATTTCCCTTGAATAAAGGTTATGATTTCGATATAGCAAGCCGTCATCTCGTCAGGGGTTTTGTCCAATTCATTTTGAATCCACTGTTCCACTAGCCCTAAAAAAGCCGAGGTGATAAAAGAGATAAAGTAATCTTTAGGAACCGTTAACGTTTCATAAAAACTTCTATGCTGTTCCAGATTCAGACGCACCTTTTCCGAAAAGGCGTTCTTGAAGCGAATATGAAAACCGGCCCGGCCATGATCGCTAAGAAAAGCTTTTAAAAGGGGGGCATGGATTTCAATAAAGCTAAACAAGGCAATCGCTAATTGCTCCTGCTCTCTTTCAAAGGTAGGGGCCGACAAATAATGAGATTGCAGCTTATCAATATGCGTTCCCAACTCCGAAAATAACTGCTCCTCCATTTGATCCAGCAAATCGAACTTATCTAAGTAATGCAAATAAAAGGTCCCTCGATTGATTTCGGCCTTCTTCGTAATATCCCCAATTGTAATGGAGTCGAACGATTTTTCCGCCAGGAGGTTCATAAACGTCGTTTGGATCAGCTGCTTTGTTTTTTGTTTCTTCTCCTCATAGATACTCATGTCAAAGTCCACCCTCTTCTTCAAATCCAACAACTTCAGCAAATCTGTTCATTGCTTGTGCAACTATAAAATTATAAGATATCGGAGTGCCACTAAACAACTTGTTGATTACTTAGAAAGGGTGACATCTATTGAAATTATTTAAAGAAAAACTCGCCTGGGCCGCTCCAATCGCCGTTATTTTAATTATCGCTCTATTCTCCGTCAATTTATTCGTTCAAGGAGATCCCAAAGCTACGAACCTTCCCGTTGCACTTATTGTGAATGATGAGGGTGCACATGTCGATGCTGTAAGGGCAGCTGTCGAACAAATGAGTCAAGGGATCAACGGCGAAGATCCTGTCGTTGCCTTTTCCACGGAGAAGGAAGAGAACATTGAGGATTTGTTTAAAGATAAGCAGTATTATGCAGCCTTAGTGGTACCTGAGGGTTATAACGACGCCGTACAAAACGCCGTCACCAACAACGCCGCAGCTACATTGAAGATCTACGTAAACCAGGGTTTCAACATGACAGGCGCGAATTATGCGAAGTCTGCATTAAATGCTTTAATCGGACAAATAAGCAAACAATACTCCGCTGGCTTCTTGAATCAAATGAATGATCAGAAAATTGATGCAAGCCAAGCCTCTGTAATCGTCAACCCGATCGTCCCGGAGGAGAAGGTATTTAATGCAGTGACTTCGGCTACGGCAAATGGCAGTGCTCCCATTTTGATGGCGATGCCTGCTTGGGTAGGAGCGTTGATCGGCGGTTTCATCCTCTTCTTGGCAACATCCAAAATGGCTAAGAAGGAAAGACTCACTCCTAGACAATCCGTGCGTGTAATGGGCAGCCAGATTCTGTTTGGCGTGATTATTGCCTTGTTCTCCGGATTTACGGTGGCTACCTTAGGCTCAATCGCCGGCGTGAATATGCCTAGCTACTTCCTGGTTGGATCGTTTGTATCCTTTGCTGCCTTCTGTTTCTTCCTGTTGGTATCCGCTGTGACCGCCTGGATTGGGAAGCCTGCCATTACTTTATTCATGGTTGTGATGCTTCTGGGAATGGGCGTGATTATGATGCCAAAAGAAATGATTCCCGATTTCTTCGTCACCTTCGTTCGTCCATGGATTCCGATTCGTTTTGCGGGTGACGGCTTGCGTGAAATTTTCTACTTCGGCAGCGGCTTCTATACCGGTGAATCCTTTAACATCATTTTGGGGATTGGTGCGGTCGGCTTAGTGGTTTACCTGCTGTCTTTTTTCAAGCCCGTACGTAATAAGACGGTTTCTATAAAATAATGGCCAATGTTCAGCAACAGGCGATCGACCAAAAACACCGAGGATCTCCTCGGTGTTTTTGGTATCCACGAGTAAGTCATAGCTAGCGCTGGGACGTGGTTAGAATCTTTATGTGGCAAGTCCAATTGACTTATGGTTATAGCGAGGATCTTTTAGCGCTTTTACGATAAAGTGTGCGACGTCGGCACGGGGTATGGACCTTGATTTCTCGGGTACGCCCGTCGCCGACTCTCTGTACTTTCCTGTAAAGGGTTGATCCGTTAGCCCCATCGGTCTAACAATGGTGTAGTCCAAATCATGTGCTTGAATACAATCGACGGCAACCCGATGATCTGCAAGAGGATTTTTCAACATGGTCATGACCAGCTTCCCGCTAATGCCGGGCACTTCCTGGTGGATCCCTGCGGATGCGGTATAGATGATTCTCTTCACCTGATGCTCCTGCATCCCCTGAACTATACATTTCACCATTTCTTGAAGTTCGGTAGATTTCTTCATTCCCTGACTAGAGCCTAAACAGGACACAACCGCATCATGACCCGCAATCGCGGCAGACACCTCCTCTTGATTCAGGGCATTCCCCTGAACAACGTGTAAGTTCTCATCCGCGAGGGTTAACTTTGCTGGATTCCTTACAAACGCTGTGATTTCGAACCCTTCCTTAAGCCCTTGCTCTACCACGGACAGACCTACACCGCCTGTAGCTCCAAAAACGATAATCTTCATCGTGCTAGTACCTCCTTTGTCCAGCTATACGATCACTTATTCTCACTATACATGAAAAACCTCATTTCACAATCAAACGTAAAAACAGGGCCCCCTCAGCCGGGGGCCCTGTTTTTCTCAAGTATCTACGTTCAGGGTAACATCATCGTTTCAATACTCGCCTTTAATCACGAAGAACGAGCCCCGGATTGTTCCGGCCAATTTGGACTTCTGCCGGGCAAACTTAAACTTCTTCTCCTCCAGCTCTTTCGGGACCTCCATCCCTTCGGACAGCTTAAACCCGACGGCCCGCTTCTTGGGATCGTCCAAGGTATACAGGACGTTAACCCCAAGGCCATCCTCATAGAAGACAAAGGCCCACCGGATGTTCTCCACTTGGAATAGCGACGTTTCTAACGGTTTGGCGGCAAACTCGATGCCGCGTTCTTCCTTTAATACCCGGTTCACGTAGTCCAGGGTTTCCTGGCTTTCGCTGGCCGGTTCAACCGTAAACTCATGCTTATATTTGTTCATGAAATAACGCGCTTCGTTGGCTCGCAGCCCGGCTAGCGCCTCTGCTACAGGAGAGGATTCCAAACCGACGGTAGATACATTTTTGAAATCAACGATATAGGACATGCTTGCCCCTCCTCCTCTTCTCTATTTTCGAACAACGGGAATCCACATTTCTCCCACGACGCGGTCGTTCTCTTGCCCCATCAATACCGTGGCGTTTGGCCCTCCAACATAGGCGACTTGATTGACTTCCGGCAAGACTTGACCAAAGGCGATCCCCGCCAGCTGGTTGCTTAATTCATCGGCTGTCGTCCCTTCCCCTTTCACAATCAAGTACTCCCCTTTCGGGAATTGAATGACCCGGGAGCCTTCCGAGGCCGGCAACACTTCATGGCTCAACACGCCGGCGTAATGCATCATCTTGTTGTTTACCGCTTCATTCACGACAAATACGTACTCGTTTTCGGCGATCGCCTTCAGCTGATCCAGTCTTCCATCCTCGTTCACGGCTTGCCAGAAGTTTGATTTTTCCTGATTGATGCCGACATAGTCCGTATAATTACTTTTCAACTCCGTGCCAAGTCCAAATACGGTGAAGCTGTCCTTTTCTTCCAAGAGATAATTCGTCATGTTTCATACCTACCTTCTTTTAATTTGTTTTCTGTTCTTGATGGGTTTATCATAACTTTAAACCATGTCAAAAAATGAACCTGTTTAGGAGCCCTGATGAAAAAAGTTGAACGGATCAACACCCTCATGCGGTATATCAACAACCGGTCGCACTTCACCATCTCCGAGATCATGCGGGAATTCGACATCTCCCGATCGACCGCAGTCCGAGACATTCGGGAAATCGAAGCCTTAGGGATGCCGCTGGTTGCCGAAGTTGGAAGGGATGGCGGCTATTCGGTGATGCATAACTCGATCCTCCCCGTCGTTCGTTTTACCGATACGGAAGTTAAAGCCCTGTTCATTGCCTTCATGGCCACAAGAAATGCACAGCTTCCCTATCTCAAGAGCCGCCAATCCTTAGCCGAAAAACTGCTGGGGCTGATCTCCAAGAATCAGCAGGACGATCTTTTGCTCTTGGATGAAATTCTGCTGTTTGAGGGCACCAACCCGCATAATCCTGATCTGCTAGAGCTCTCGGACCTCCCTCACCCCATGTTGGAGAAACTGATCCAAAACCTGCTTCTCGACAGTTATTTATGGATTACCGTGGAGGAAGAGAAGGAACGTAACTCTTATCCTGTCTATCTCTTGCATCTTTATCACGAAAAAAGTCTCTGGCTGATGGAAGTTTTTGATTTGCAGGATGAGAAGAAAAAGTTGTTCGCCGTTGACCAGCTCACCCATGTCGAGACCTACTCCCCTAAGAAGAGAGTCAGTCGGAAGAAGATTCTGGAGATGCTTAGCCAGCACGAGGAAGAATTCAACCTGATCCTGGAGCTGGGTCCCCAAGCCATAGCTCAATACAAAAAGTACCACCCCTTAAAAGCATTCATTTCCTATACTAATCCCTATCAAACCACCGCCATGCTAAAGATGGTTGTCCAAGTGAATCAAGTGGAAGAGTTATCGGATATGATCCAATGGCTGTTGTTCCTGGGTGAGGATATGACATTTAGAAAGGCGCCAGCCGAAATCATGGAAGGATTGCAGCAGAGAGGAGGCCGGATGGAACAGTTAAGAAGAGAGTGAAATAAGGCTTCTTATTGAAAAAAGTTAAGCCACCCTTAGACAGGATGGCCTCTTCTTGATGTTTGTGTCAATTGAGGATGAGCGGTTCGGGTTCACCCTCTTTCTCTATTTTAAAGGTAACTTTTGTGCCTGCGCAAGCCAGCTCATACTCTCCAAGGAATCCCTCGAAGGAGACCTTCCCGCTCTCATCGGTACGCGCGGTTACTTGGGTAGACCAGTCGCCTTTAATCCGTTGCTTCAGCACGTCGTAGGCAGGTTTCGGGGTGTTGTCTGTTCTGACCAAACCGGCGGGTGCGCCAAGCCAGGCCCCTTCATCGCTGAAATTCCAGGCAGTAATCGCCTCGACCAAAGGGTGTTGAAACAGAATCGAGTACATTTCTTCGACCTCTCTGGCCTGCCGATCTTCGAATTCCGGGGTGGATGGCCACTCCGGAATCTGATAGTCGTTCAGATCTTCGATATCCGCCGGCATCAGATGTCCGGAAGTCAACGTATTTTCGGTAAAGTGAATCGGAAGGCCAAAGTGGGAGAAGCGCTCCAGCACTTCCTCCAGCTTCTCGCGTCCCCAGTACCCTTGATGCTGGTGCGACTGGATGCCGATGGCGTCGATCGGAATTCCCGCGCTTAAACATCCATCAATCAGGATCTCGTAGTTGATCGAGGTATTGAAGTCGTTTAACAATAACGTAGCACCCGGATTGGATTCCCGCGTTTTCGCAAACATCTCTTTAATGATCCCAACACGGCCCAAATCTTTACTGATTCTCGTGATCCCATTATCGTACTTATCGAAAATCGGCATGATCACCACTTCATTGATGACATCCCACATCTCAATTAAGCCTTTGAAGTCGGCTACGTCCCGCTCAATTCGGGCAAACTGCGCTTTCAAGATGTCCTCATTGTTTAAATCGAGCAGCCATGGCGCTGTGACGGTATGCCAGCAGAGCGGATGACCTTTAACGGCAATATTCCGTTTCTTCAACCACCGTGCAGCCGCCTGCAGCTCTTTCGTCCGCGGCTTGCTTTGCTCCGGCTCAAACATCCCCCAGTAAAAAGGCAACGTTGCAAAGTTAAACACATCTAGGAATAAGTCCAGCTTCTGCTCCAAATAAGCAAGCCGATCCTCCGGCACGTTTCGATTGGCAACCTGAATGACGTCAAAAATCCCGCAGCCAAACAGGAATTGATGGTTGGTCTGATGAATCGCGACTTCCTTCCCTGTGACGGGATTTCCGGACGCATCCACAAGCTGGATGGTTTTGCTTGCCATGCGATGGGACAATGGGTTCTTCTGCATTCGATGACCTCCGTATCCGTAGCGATTAATGGTAAGCGTTTTCAGCGCCTACGGATTCGATTGTACTAAACCTCTCGTCACCGGAATAGAAGCCATTTAAAGCGAATACCTTTGAAATTTGAGATGTTGCTCTCCCCCTCTATTCCTCCTGCTCCTTCATCACCTGCTCAACCCCGAGCAAAATCACCTTTAACCCAAACTCAAACGCCCGATCCGTCCCCATCAGCTCGAACAGCTCGTTCTTAAACATCGTGCGGAACAGCCCTGCTTCCTCCTCACTCAGAGAGTCCAGAAGCCGGGTCATCTCCTCGCCCGGAAGCTCCCCCTGATTCTTAAGGATCGCCGAGACGTTGCGCTCATGCTGATAGGCGTCCAGAACAAAGTTGTAGATGTAGTTCACCAGCGTGATAATAACCTGCAGCTTCTGCTCTTGCTTCAGCGGCGTCGATTCCACGCAGAGCAGCATTCGGTTATTGAACCGGATAATATCCGGTTCGTGGGGCAGCGTCATCATCATCAGTTGCGTGGAGCACGGATACCGGCTCAAGACATTCCGCACCGTTACCGCAAGCTCCGTCAGTTGCTCCTTCCAGTCCCCCTCGGAATGAAACTCCTCCAGGATGATTTTGGATACCTGGTTGGCCAGACGCTGGTAGAGGTCCTGCTTATTCTTGAAATACCAGTAAAGAGAAGGAGCTTGAATCCCCAGCCGGTCGGCCAATCGTCTCAAGCTGAACTTCTCAATCCCTTCATCTCCCAAAAGTCCCCATGAAGCTTCTAAAATTCGATCCTCGGAAACTTGAGGCTGCTGCTTTTTCATTAAAATCCGCCCTTTTATCTAACAGTGTAAGTTTATGCTTTACAGTTCGATTAGGTCCATGATATCATCTAACACTGTAAGGTTCAAACTAACAGTGTTAGATTGATCAAAAAAAGAGAAAGTGGTGATCCACATGGATGCAGAGAACCTCCATTACTTTGAGAAGGCCCCCATCGCCAAAGCCGTAGCTCACTTTGCCGTTCCAATGATGTTAGGTACGTCAATGAGCGTGATTTACTCCATCCTCAATGCCTATTTCCTTGGCACACTAGGTAATACCGCAATGTTAACCGCGCTCGCGTTAACCTTGCCCTTATTCGCCGTCATCATGTCGTTAGGCAACTTGATCGGTATAGGCGGGGGCACCTTCATCTCCCGTTTGCTCGGCGAGAAAAAATATGAAGATGTGAAGCATGTTTCTTCCTTCGCTTTTTACAGCAGCCTCGTTCTCGGTCTGATCGTCATTGCCGCGGGCCTCCCGTTGATCGACTCGATCGTCCATGGCTTAGGGGCAACGCCTGACGCCTTCGGCTTCACGAAGGACTATGTCTTGATGATGCTTATCGGTTCCCCCTTCGTTATCCTCTTCTTCACGCTGGAGAACATCGTACGTTCAGAAGGGGCGGCCATCACGTCGATGGTGGGGATGATACTGAGTGTTGTCGTAAATATTGTGCTTGATGCGCTGGTCATTTTCGTTTTCCATTGGGGGGTCATCGGCGTGGCGTCGGCTACGGTTGTTTCCAACCTGGTCGCGAGTGCTTTCTACGCCTTCCATATGGGGGTTAGGAGCCAATTCTTAACCGTCTCCTTCAACTGGTTCAAGGTGAACAAGGAAATTCTCAGCAATGTGCTCAAAATCGGAATTCCCGTCTTTATTATGAGTGTCTTCTTGGGTGCGATGTCGCTGATCTTCAACCATTTTCTCGTTGAATATGGGGATCAAGCTGTAGCGGCTTACGGGATTTCATCGCGTTTGCTGCAGTTTCCGGAGTTTATTCTGATGGGGTTATGCGAGGGAGTCGTGCCGTTGATTGCCTTTACATTCACAGCGAATCGATTAAGAATGAAACAAACCATCGGATTTACGATCAAATCCATTGGCGTGTTAGCGGTCTTGTTCGGCGTCATCGTCTTTCTGATTTCCGACCACTTGATCGGCTTATTCACGAATGATCCGCTCCTAATCGAAATGGGCAGCTACATCCTGCATGTCACGTTCTTATCCTTATTCATCTCTGGAACGACCTCCTTGTTTACAGGGATCTTCCAAGCAACCGCACAAGGAGCCGCCGCCTTGATCATGTCGGTGATTCAAGGCGTCACACTGATTCCCGTACTTTATATCGCCAATCAAATGAACGGCTTCCACGGCGTGGTCTGGTCACTAGTCATCGCGGATGCCGCCGCGTTCCTTGTTGGAGCCCTCATGCTGTATGCGCTGCGAAATAAATTGCAGCCGGAACTGGAAGCATTAGTACACTAGGTAAATTCGATAGCCACATGCGAAAAAGGCAGGATAGGGACTCTCCCCGTTCCCGCCTTTTGACTTACGTATCAAGGGTTGATTCGTAGCAATTTGTCCGGGTTCCGGACCATGAATATTCTCCGAATCCGTTCACCTTCTCGTTCGAATGATACGGTGCCGACCACATGATCTTCGACTTTTAACAGAAGCCCCGGTTGACCGTTAATGGTGACCACATCGATCGTGCTGTTCGAGGGGGAATTGCGGACGATGCCTTGTAAAAAGGCGATCACACGGGCCGAAGTAACAATCGGATTAACCGCGGCCAAGACTTTCCCGCCACCATCGGAGAGCAAGGTCGCATCATAGGTAAGCAACTGAAGCAACGTGTTCGTGTCGCCCATGGAAAGGGCTGAGATAAAACGATTTAACACCGTCTGATCCTTCTCGTAGTCGACGCGGCGATCGGCAGCCTCCGGTTGAACTTTTTGCTTCGCTCGGGAATGTATTTTTCGGCAATTGGCTTCGGTCTTGCCAACGATGCTCGCGATCTCTCCATAATCATACTGAAAGGCTTCACGTAAAACCAAGACTGCACGTTCTGTCGGAGTAAGTGTCTCCATCATGAACAGGTAAGCCATGGTCAAATCATCGCGGCTTAGCAACTCATGCATCGGGTCATGACCGGCCCCGTCGTTATCGTTACGCCAGACGACGGGCTCCGGCAACCAAGGACCCGTGTAGACTTCACGACGTTGCTTAGCAGAACGCAAAAAATCGATACATCGGTTCGTCACCATTTTACAGAGGTAAGCCCGAGGATTGCGAATGGCGCTTACCTCTTTCAATCCCGCATACGAAGCAAAGGTCTCCTGCACGGTATCTTCTGCATCCATGACGGTGCCAAGCATTCGATAAGCCAGCGAAAACAGAAGTGGCCTGTATTCGATGTAAAGGTCGTTCGTGTCGATCCTGGTTCCCCCCTAGTTCCTGAAAACGTGATTAGTGTCGCTCTTTACTAGCTTCCATTTTCAGTATAGACGAAGGAGGGGGCGGTGTCGCCAATGACATTTTCCTATGCAGGATGTGTTCAGCCGCTGCCTTCCCGCTGACAATGGCGGCATCAGACAACATGGCGTCACCCGCAGTCCAGTCGCCCGCTAGATATAGGCCCGGGATATCCGACACGAGGGTTTCCTCCCCGTTGGAGCAAGCCCGTTCCACCGTTTGGAGGCCGTAGGTAACGGGGATCCGCGGAAGATAGCGGGAGGTTATCAGCTCTTTTCTCCATCCCGGTTGGAGCAGGTCAAGAAATTCCTCGAGCTCCTTCCGGTCGCGCTCGGCATTGGGGTTATCGTCCGGACTTGTATATTTATAGAGGTGCAGAACGACATGCCGGTCATCTCTCGTTAATCTGGCAACGTTGGAATGGTTAGAGAAATAATACGGTTGGTCGAGATGGAGCGCGAAGTTGATATTAGGATCGGGTAATCTGCGTAACGCAAGATCGAGAGCCGCCCCCCGTACAGGAATCAATCTTTCACAAAGAGCGGCCAGATGCGAATTCGGCACCTTTCCCGTCAGTTGATGGGTCACCTGGGGGTCAAGCGCTGCGACGATAGATTGGGTTTCGACTTCCGTGTGGTCCGCGAGGTGGATTCTCATAGCGGGATGAGCTCCGGTAATGCTAGTGACTTTTTGTCCGGTACGCAAGACAGCTCCAGCCGATTGGGTCAAGGCCGTGAGGGAGTCGATCATCGCTTGCCATCCTCCATGCAGATACCGGACCCCGCCCTTGCTGATCTGAAATTGCCGAAGGCAGGCTCCCGCGCTCACCCGCGACGGCGCGTTCGAATAAGTTCCGAGCCGAAACAGGCAGTACAGAAACTCTCTTACGGTCTCCTGGCTTGTGATTTGGTTGACCCACTCTTCCAAGGATAAATGCATGCATTCTCCCGGCAGAGTGGCCCTCGAGACTTTCGTCAACACCCGAGCGAACTCCAATTTCTCTCGAAAGGAGAATACGGTGGTCTTCAACAGTTCCCGAGCCGATACCGGCAGAGCATGAATCCCGTTTGGTGTAACAAGACGGCCGCCAAGAACCGCTTCGTTCCCGTCAGGATCAAGTCCGAGCTCTTGCAGAATTTGAAGTCCTTGCCCCCGGCTATAAAGCGCGTGCGGGCCCATATTAAACAAGCAGCCGTCTTTCTCATCGGTTGATGCACGTCCTCCCCATCTCGAACTCTGTTCCAGAACCAAGGTCCGCAAACCCTGTTTTGCCAAAAAGGCCGCCGTCGTCAAACCAGCTAACCCGCCGCCGATCACTGTAACATCCCATTTTTCCATAAAAAGGGCCTCCCTTATCTTCAAGCTGAACTCAAGACGAGGAGGCCTCATGATTTGTGACACGATAAAGCGCTTCCCGCTTCCACCATTGCCCGCGGGATCGCTTATGCCATCGAACAGCCGGCAACCGTCGATGTGAATGAAATGGTGATTCGACCACGTATGTAACATTGAAGACGAAACACCTATCGCCGTCCGATCCCCTGTAGGATCAAGGACGGCGATATTTTTCAGCTTTCTTGAACCGTCCACTCGCATCTCATCTCTACGTACCCGTTATGGAGCTCCGCGGTCAGCCGCCCGTTCATCTTCAACATGAGACTTTGGGCAATGGATAAGCCCAAGCCTGTTGTCCGGCTTGCTCTTGATCGATCCGCCGTGTAGAATCGGTCGAACAGCCTGTCGATGTCCTGCCCGGTCAAGTGCGCTGCCTTATTCTTGAAGATGAGCACGATTTGATTCCCCTCGCCCTTCAGGCTAATCGATACCTCCCCGGTCGCATGCCGGATCACGTTGCTGATTAAGTTTTCGAATACGCGTTTAACCGCTGACGCATCTACATTAGCCATCAGGGGATCCTCCGCGATTTGCAGATCGGGCTGAAGCTGCCTCTCGTTAAATTGATCATAGAACCCGGTCAGGACTTCCCACAACAATCCATTTAGAGGCATCGGCTCTAGTTGAAGCTGATAATCGGAAGATTGCACAAGAGACAAATCGAAGAAATCATGGAGTAAAGTATGCAGACGATTCGCAGCGTTCTGGATCATGGACGTATATTCCCGGCGTTTATCCTCTACGACGGTACTGGCCCCCAATAACTTGGCATACCCGATGATTGAAGTAAGCGGAGTCCTTAAATCATGGGACATATTCGCGATCGCTTGTCTCAATTCGCGATCGCTTCGGATTCGATCCCTGTTCGATTGAACCGATAGGTCAATCAATTGATTGATACTTTCCGCAAGTTGTTCGAAATCCTTGTCCAGCAGCGCAATATCGACCTTCTTCCCGCTTAGGCCTTGATGGTAGCGTTCGACTTGACGTGATAAGCGTCTGATTTCCTTCTTGATCATCACAAGGCGAAGGAGAACAATGAACATAAGCAGAACTGCTACGATCGCGATATAGATCATTTTCTCCCTCCTCGCCATCTTTACTTCATCTCTTTCCTCTTAAACACGAGACTTCCGCAGCACGCCAGAATGACCATGCTGCCGAGTCCAACCGACAAAGACCGGACCCCATCGACGATGGGCATCCCAAACCGGAAGGAGTCGATCAGATGGTGGAATATCGTATACTGATAGATTGTCTCCAGAACGCCCGGTAACGGCCTCAGAACTTCTGCTATGGAGCTCAAAACGGCGATGACGACGGAAATAATAATGGTTTTCCCGCTATCCTCCGCAAGCAAGGCGATCAGCATCAATAAGGCCGTGAGGGCAAGCAGATGAAGGAGGAACAAACCCATCGATCTTGCCAGATACCCTAAAGACGACGGATCCGTTATTGACCCAAATCCGAATAATAGCTTCCCGCCAATGATGATCAAGAGCGGACAAACCACAGCTAAGAATACGGATCCGAGTGAGAGTATAATTAGCTTGGCCGCAAAAATATGCCTTCTATAATTCCCGCTCATGACGATGTTCTTGACGACACCGATCGTAAAATCGTTCGCCACGAAAAATCCGGCGAGCGTGCTCAAGTACAGCATGAAGTAGAACGGGGTAGTTGCAAGCGCTAGCGAAGAGAATATCTCCAGACCCGCATCCGTAAACGGGGTACTCATCTTCCACCACCCGACGGTGATTAGATAATGCAAGAGGGCAAAGACAACCGTTACGATAAGGGTCAGCGTCCAAAATACTTTATTTCTGCTGAGCTTGAACAGCTCCGCACGCAATAAATTAATCATGAAGTTCCCCCCCCACTCGTTTGGTATAATAGCTCTCCAAATCATCCCCGCCTGGCGCAAAATGCTCAATCACTAGGTTGTTGTGGGTTAGAGCCAGAGATACCCTCTTGACATCGTGGTAGAAGCTGTAGAGCTTAATCGTACCGTCCTGCAGAACCTCATAATCCCGAGTGCCAAGTTCCATTTCGAGAATGGCAACGGCTTTGCTGACATCGTCGACCCGGATGCGAAGATGTTTCTTGCATTTCTCATTTAATTCTTCATGGGTAATTTGTTCCAGCAGTCTACCTTTATGGATAATGCCATACTTCGTTGCCATCTGATGAAGCTCGCTCAAGATATGGCTGGAGATCAGAATCGTCAACCCCAACTCGCGATTCAGCTTTTTGACCAGCTCTCTAAGTTCCACGATACCTCCAGGGTCAAGACCATTCGTAGGTTCGTCGAGAATCAGCAGCTCAGGATCGCCAAGCAAGGCGATGGCCAAGCCCAAGCGCTGCTTCATGCCGAGTGAAAAGTTCCTGGCCTTTTTCTTCCCCGTATCCTCCAGTCCGACAAGGGCCAGCGCCTTCGAGATACATGCCTTGCCCGGGATACCGCGGAGCAAACGATAATATTCAAGATGATCGCGAGCCGTCATATCCGGAAATAGGGCCGGGCTTTCAATGATCGCCCCTATGCGCTTCCGGGCTTCAATCAACCCTGCCTCGCTGGTTTCCCCGAACAAGGTGACGGATCCGCTCGTTGGCCGGGCCAATGCAGTCACAATTCGCAGCAGCGTGCTTTTGCCCGCCCCGTTCTGCCCGATAAACCCGTAGATATCTCCCTTTTCCACGATTAAATTCACCTGATCCAGTGCGGTCTGTTCCTTGTACTTCTTCGTTAAATCATGGGTTGTCAGAACAGCCTGTTCCACTAGGATTTGCCCCCTTTAAGCCGTAGCCGGTAATACACCCTCATCCCTGTAAGGCATACCGCGAACAAGAAGCTAATCCCTAGCAGAATCGCCAAAGCCGGCCATAATCGAAACACGTCCAAAATCGTCGAGCTATTGTCCTGCAACTGCGGTACGACAAACAGGAGCCATCCAATTCCCACAAGCGGAATCAGCTGAGGAATGAATCGCAACCCGTATCGCCAGGCCGAATGATGCCGGCGTTGATCGGACCACTTTTTACTGCGCAATATCCCCCGGATTCCCAAAATGAGATACAGCAAGGTAAGAACGCCAAGTGATAAATCAATCATCGTAGGCACAGGTGCCTTGTTCGGTGCTGCTTGTCCCTCGGTCAGCCGGATAATTCCTGCGCTCATCTCGTAGGCATGCTCAAAGGTCGTTGTGAAGCTGTTCAGCATGACGGCGACGGCGTAGCCGCTGCCAGGCAGGATGCTTTGTTGAGCCTGATAGCTGGATAAAGCTCCGCTATGCTGGACACGCTGCGGCGTAACCTCCGAAGAACTGATCGACCAGCCTAGGCCGTAATGTTCGCTTCCGGGCTGCGGGGAATACGACTCCTTTAGTAAAGAGGAAGACAACAATTTTTCTCCCGAGGGGCTTACTCCGTCATGGGTGTGCATAGAGAGCCACTTTCCCATATCAACCGCCGTAGTCACGATACTCCCGGATCCCGTAAACATTTGCTCCATCTCGGATATGGGGATGGCCGTTCCGTAGGCCGTGACATACCCGCGTGGCAGCCCAGGCACCGCATCCCCCGAATTCACTGGAGAGCGCGAGTCGTTCATGCCGAGCGGAGAGAATACCCTCGTGTCCAGATACGCAGCGAACTTCATGCCGCTTACTTTCTCAACCAGCCAGGCTAAGATCCAATAATTCGCATTACTATAGGAATGTCGTTCCCCCGGATTGGATTGAAGCTTCCACTGCTGCACACGCTTAACTCCCTTCTCCAAGGTGTCTGCCTTAGGCACAATGGTTGGGCTGGGAATCCCAGAGGTATGGCTGAGCAGTTGGCGTATCGTGATTTGCCCAAACCTCTCGTCCTCCATGGTTAACTCGGGCAAATATCGGATGATAGGATCATCCAACTTGACCGATCCTTCATCCACGAGCTGCAACACCGCAAATGCGGTGAAAGACTTGGATACAGAACCGATCCTCATCAATGAGTGCTCCGTTATTGGGCTTCCTTCGGAATCATGTCCGTAGCCTTGCGCGTAGAGGATCTCGCCATCCTTAACCATAACAACCGATGCACCTGGCAGTCCGTTCCGTTCCAAATAACGTTGAACATAGTCGTCTATCGCGTCCTTGTCGAGGACAGGCGCAGCATGGACGGATGGAGGGGAATAAAGTAGTGATGCGAGGAGTGCGAGGGTCATCGCTGCAATTAGAAACTTGTTCATAACACATTCTCCTATCTGATCTGATGATGTTCATTCTAACCACAAGATCCTAATAGAAGATTAACCGAAACCTTAAGAAACTATTAATTCACCCTTTCAATCGATACCCCATCCCCCAGATGGTTTCAATATATTCGGCCTCCGGGTTAGCTTGGGCCAATTTTTTTCTTAAATTACTCATATGTACGGTTAGGGTATTGTCATCGCCCAAGTAAGCCTCTCCCCATACCGCTTCAAACAAATTCGGTTTCGTATATATTTTCTTCGGATGGGTCATCAAGAGTTCCAGCATGGCAAATTCCCTCGCGGTTAAAATAACATCGGTACCGTTCACCGTCACCTTCTTCGCATCTACGTCCAGACGGATGTCTTTATACGTCAATTGACGGATCGGATCGGGTGCCGCGACTCGTCTATATCTGCCAAGATGAATGTCGATCCTTGCAGCTACTTCTTCAACGTCAAACGGTTTCGTGATGTAGTCATCCGCTCCCATGCGTAAGGCAGAAACCTTCGTTTGCTGCTCCCCCTTGGCAGAGATAATAATCACAGGAAGCCGTCGTTCCGGTCCTAATTGCTGAAGAAGCTCTTCGCCACTCAGGCCCGGAATCATCAAATCGAGCAAAATCATGCTCCATTCCTGCTCCTTCTCCAAATACAACAGGGCTTCCGTGCCAGAGTACACCGGTTGCGGAACATAGCCGCTACCCGCAATCACTTCGCACAATAATTGATTAATTTCATTATCATCCTCAACAACCAATATCTTTACGTTCTTGTTCATTGCATTCACCCCCTTCACCTTATATTCTTTTGGGGGGTTAAGCAAGTAGGGTGCAACCAATCTTATAGTTAAGCCCATCCTACGTGTGTTATACTGTTTTTTCGTATCCAGTTGAAA
This sequence comes from Paenibacillus sp. FSL R7-0216, assembly GCF_037969915.1. Lineage (NCBI taxonomy): Bacteria > Bacillati > Bacillota > Bacilli > Caryophanales > Paenibacillaceae > Paenibacillus > Paenibacillus sp. FSL R7-0216. Next base: position 5,074,807 of record NZ_CP150222.1, read on the forward strand.
ACGGCCATTACTGGGTATTCTGATTCTTAGTACCGTGCATTTGCATTTCAAGCACACCATTGATTGCCGCCTAGGGAGGAAATAACAGCATGACGGACTTAAACAAGCAAAAGATTGTGGAGAGCGTTCCGCAACGAGGATTTTTTGGGCATCCCAAGGGATTGTTTACCCTGTTCTTCACGGAGTTTTGGGAGCGTTTCTCCTACTATGGAATGAAAGCGATTCTGGTTTATTATATGTACTACGAATTGAGTCAAGGCGGACTCGGCATGGAGGAGAGCATGGCTCTCGCCATTATGTCCATTTACGGCTCGCTTGTGTATATGTCCGGAATTATTGGCGGTTGGTTGGCGGACCGGGTATTCGGGGCATCTAAAGCGGTATTTTACGGCGGCATATTCATCATGCTGGGGCATATTGCCCTGGCTATTCCAGGAAGTGTCTCCTTGTTTTTTGTTTCCATGGTTCTGATCGTATTGGGTACGGGCTTGTTGAAGCCCAACGTCTCCAGCATTGTCGGAGAACTTTATAGTGAACAAGACTCGCGCCGGGATGCAGGCTTCAGCATCTTCTATATGGGGATCAATTTGGGCGCCTTCCTCTCCCCGCTCATTGTAGGCACCGTCGGCATGGATTACAATTTCCACTTGGGCTTCGGCATTGCTGCCGTCGGCATGTTCCTTGGATTAGCTATCTTTATCTATACGAGAAAAAGAAACCTCGGCCTTGCAGGCACATTCGTACCTAGTCCGTTATCACCGGATGAACGAAAAAAGGTGTTTCGCCGAATCGGGATCAGCGTATTGCTTCTTGCTGCGATCGTCGCCATCGCCATCCCATTAGGTTGGCTGACCTTTGAATCGTTTATCGTGATCGTAGGCATTCTGGGGATTGTGATTCCAACATCCTATTTTATTGTGATGTACCGCAGCCCACGCACGACAAGCGTTGAACGTTCCAGACTCATTGCTTATATTCCGCTGTTTATTGCGGCGATCATGTTCTGGGCGATTCAAGAACAAGGGTCGACCATTCTTGCCAATTATGCAGATAAGCGGACGCAGTTGGATTTTGCCGGAATTCATATTTCACCCGCTTGGTTTCAATCTTTAAATCCATTATTCATTATCACGCTAGCTCCCGTATTTGCCTGGTTCTGGTTGAAGCTCGGCAAACGGCAGCCGTCGATCCCGAAGAAATTCGCCTTTGGCTTGTTATTCGCCGGATTATCCTTCTTGGTCATCCTCTTACCGGCCTACTTTGGCGGCGAGAATGCCTTGGTTAATCCGTTATGGCTCGTGCTGAGTTATTTCATCGTGGTGCTAGGAGAATTGTGCTTGTCTCCTGTCGGACTGTCAGCAACGACCAAGTTGGCGCCCTCCGCTTTCTCCGCCCAGACCATGAGCTTATGGTTCTTGTCCAGCGCGGCGGCCCAAGCAATGAATGCGCAAGTGGTTAAATTTTATTCGCCCGACACCGAAATGGCGTACTTTGGCGTCATTGGAGGAGCGGCCATCCTCCTCAGCGTTCTACTCTTCTCCTTCTCCTCCAAAATCCAGGGGTTTATGAAGGGAATACGGTAACCCGCAGCACAATAGATCAATAAGACGAGCGGCGATTCTCCGAGAGCGGAGGATCGCCGTTTTCGATCTGAGAACGAGTACGTGATTCATATCACAAGTTCGCCGATCTAGAGGTGTATACTTTTTAACGAGTAGAAATATCCTAGGAGGATCTAGCATGGGACGATATGAACAGCAACGAAACTTCTTAAAGTCCAATTTCCTTGAATTTAAGCATGTGAAAACAGATAAGATAAAGGGCTTACCCCAACCCGCGATCGTGAAGCCTTACTCCTCTACCTCCGAGATGATTGACCTTCCGGAGCCAGGCGAGGAGGTTGTCAGTAGATCAAATATTTATGATTGCATCAAGGACCGAAGAAGTACCCGGTTTTATTCGGCGGAAAGTTTACAGCTTGAGGAGTTATCCTATCTCTTATGGGCGACTCAAGGCATTACGAGTACCACGAAGACCGGACTTACCCTTCGTACGGTACCGTGCAGCGGCGCAACCCATACTTTTGAAACTTATCTTTTCATTATGCGGGTAGAGGGCATCCGCCAAGGAATTTACCGATACCTACCGGTCGAGCACAAGCTCTTGTTTGTGTCTGAGCTGGACGAAATGGATCGAAAAATTGATGCGATTACCTTAGAGCAGCCCTTTGTCCCCCATTTTACGAAAAAAGCGGCTGTCCTGTTCGCATGGAGTACGATTCCCTACCGTTCGGAATGGAAATATGATATCTCCGCGCACAAAAAAATCCTCATCGATATTGGTCATGTCTCCCAGAACCTTTACCTGGCAAGCGAATCGATTGATGCCGGGGCTTGCGCGATCGGGATCTATGACCAAAACCTCATCGATGAGGTGTTAGGGTTAGACGGAGAGGATGAATTCGTTCTTTTCCTCGGGGCTGTAGGGAAGAAGCGAATTTCGACCCAAGAATGACTATTCTGTAGATTTGAAGTAGTGGACTGGGTGGATCTCGATCCTCCATCCAAAAAGCTCACCTGCGTCAACCTGTACTGCCGGATGTAAAGAGGCTATTCGGGCTGCTTCCTCCATGTCCCGAGCTTCGATCAGAAAGGCGCTGCCTATCGTCTCTCCCGCTTCGGCAAAAGGACCTTCCATCTCCTGTATCGCACCGTTTGCCCGGCGCAAGCGCCTCGTTTTGGGGGAGAGACCCGCATCTAGTATCACTTGACCGCTGTTATAGAGTTGCTCGAGGTGAGGCGGACACTTCTGCATGACCGCCTCGATTTCTTCCTTGGGGCGACCATCCATTTGGGTTGAATCCAAGTAACCCAAACACAGAAATTTCATTCTTCCTTCCTCCTTCATGTATTATCTGGATCTCTCCAACCGCTCTTAGGATAAGAGATCCTAAAGCACACCCGACCATCATGGTTCTCCACAGTAATGCTTCCTCCGTAGTAGTTAATGATCTTACTGGAGATGCTTAAACCGAGACCGAAGTTTCCGTTAGACCCTTTATAGAGGGATTTAAAGATATGATGGATATCTTGTTCCGAAATGGAGGGGCCGTCATTCTTGATTTCAATGACCCAAAACCGCTCCGAATCCATGAGCGTCACTTCGACGGTCTTCTTAGCGAATCGAAGCTGATTTTCCAACACATTCTCTAGAGACACACGTATCCGATCCTGGCTGCCAAAGATGGCGGCCTGCTTGATACTCAACGCTAAGCTCCAGTTTAATTCCGGGTTTACCGCTTGAAAATTTGTGACGAGGTAAGTTAGCAGCTTATCGAGATAAAATTCTTCATATTCCTTTTCATTATCTAGGACGTAGTCAAGCGTATTGAAGTATAGAATTTGTTTGATCTTCTTCTCCAAACGAGTCGCTTCATTCTTGATAATGGTCGCCGACTCCTCTGGAGAATCCTCGTACATCCCATCGATGATTTCTTGAGCATAACCCATTATGACCATGACCGGCGTCTTTAAATCATGCGAAACACTTTGCAGGAATTTCCGTTCTTCCTCATCCGCTATTCTTAAGGCGTCCTTCATTTCTTTCATTGCCATAGCCAATCTCCCGATCTCATCTTTGCTTCTGATTTCAAGTTCACTATTCCACTCTTTATTCGCAACCCGTTTAGTGTATACCTCTAGCTTCTTTAACGGCTTGGCTATATTGTTAGCAATCAACTTCGAGATGGGCAAACTCAACAGGGTGACCAGAAAGGCCATGAAGATGATCTTGAGTATGTCTTCGCGCTCATCGGTGTTCGTATAGGAAATGAGGTAGGACGACTCCCCAATCGGACTCATTCGAAGGAGATAGTGAGTCCGACCGATCGTCTCGTCTGTTACCCGCCCTTTATCCTGGTTAACTAGGCTCTCCAATTGGTTCACTAAAGGATCCGGGATCTGCGCCTCTCCTAAAATAGGCGTAAGTTGCCCATCTGTCAGATTAAATACAAAATGCCGGTAGTGGTGACCCGCAGCTTCGACCGTACTTTCATTCCCAGGATTGTCCTTTAACGAATCCAGTACGATCTGATGCGTAAGCTCCAGTAGATGCTTGGCATCCTCATCTTCAAAACCATTCGTAACAAACATAAAAGCCAGTGAAGTCACCAACGCGATGATCAAAATGACGATCGACAGAATGACCCATATTCGCAGGGTAAGGGATTTCATTCTCATCCTTTCATTTCCAAGTTGTAGCCAAATCCATAGATGGTCTCTAGATTCATTCTAGGCAACTTCTTTCTCAATCGTCGGATCGTGTCGTCAACCACTCGGTCAGAGCCAAAGTAGGGATCGCCCCAGACCTTTTCAAGAATCTGCTCTCTGGTGACAACGGTATTGTGATTCTGAATAAAAAACAGCAGCAGATTGAATTCTCTATTGGTCAGACTGATTTTTTCGTCATCATGATCGTAGACGGTTCTTTGCCTCTGGTCAACCCGATAATCCTCCAACCGTAATTCCGGCGAATTTTCTGCTTTATTGACGTCTAGGCGCTGCAGCAATTTGTTGGTTCGAATGACCAGCTCTCTAGGCAAAAATGGCTTGGATAAGTAATCGTCACTCCCCAACTCTAAGCCGACTACGCGATCGAGCTCCTGGTTTCTTGCCGACATGAATATAACGGGGGTTTGAGGCTTAAATTCTTTAATCATCTTGATGAGCTGATACCCATCCATATCCGGAAGCATGATGTCCAATATCCACAAATCGGGCAAGTCGGCTATTCGTTGCCGTGCCGATTCGCCTTCGAAGAACGTGACGACCTTGTACCCTTCTTTCTCCAAATATTTCTTCAGGAGTTGATTAAGATGCTCTTCATCCTCAACCAGATAAATCGTGCGCATGATTTCCGCCACCTCGAACGCGTAATTAACCCGCCTGCTTTGCCTTTATTTTACCAAAAAACCACATCAATACGCCTACCATAATTGTTAGGAATGTGGCCATAACAGCAGAGCCTCCCGCATGAATAAACAGTGCAGGTACCCATGCGATCCCTAGCGAGCGGTGAACGAGGCGCATCCACTTATTGCGAATTCTTTTGATGAAGAAGCCGTATCCTGCAATCGCTAGCAGAATGAGGAACGCGGCGATACCCGAATAGATATCGCGGTTTTGAATGTCCGTAATCAGGAAGTAACCCCCGTGAAAAGCAACCAGTCCCAAGGCCAGCCATCCAAGAGGCTGATGCAATCGGTGCAGCAGGGCTCCGACTCTCCGGATGATCCATTGAGGAGCTTTGCGTTGTTTCTTGAACCATAGCCAACAGAAGCCTCCTGCTCCAACAAAAACCGTAACCGTACCTAACGATTTGAATATCTCTTCCGCCGGCCCCGGTCTGTGGCGATATCCCGCGATCTCCTTCACAACTAACATCTGATAAACGATGAGAAACAAGGCTGCTGCCATCGCGGCGACGGCGAGAATCCACACCTTTTTACTTTTGCTCATAACTAGGAATCCTCCTCATACCCATTGATTGTCCCTGCTAATCTCTACCTTGAATATAGACCCCAATTTTCTTTCAATTTTCATGAGAATATGTGAAGATGATGTGTTCTGCGGGGGAGCGACAAAGGGCAAATTGAAAAGGACCCCCTAAGGAGTCCCTTCCTGGCGTTCATGCTGATAAGCGTCCCGAAAAACCGATAAGATCAAGGGCTACACGCTAGGATATGATATTGGCTATGAAAAAGGCAATCCCCGCCGCTACTCCTCCTACAAGAGTGGTTTGCCATGCACTTTTAAATGGCTTGGATCCAGTAAACCGCCCCTTAATATAGCCGAATATATATAATGCGATTAAGGTTGCAATCACAGAAGTCATTAGCGCCGTATTGGCTTGATGGATGAACATGTAGGGAGATAGCGGGATCAATCCGCCAATGATGTAGGATAAGCCGATGGTTATGGAACTATTTCTGGCCCTTTTCGGTTCCGGCTCTTCCAGTCCGAGTTCGTGCTTCATCATAAAGTCGACCCATTTGTCCGGGTCCCGGCTAATGGAATCCGTGGCCGATTGGACGTTTGATTCTGGGATCCCCCATCTTCTGAGCACCTCTGCGACCTCTTCCTTTTCCCGCTCCGGGACCTCCTGGATCTCTCGGCGTTCCCTTTCTAATTCAGTCGCGTAATGTTCACGATCCGTTCGCGCAGCCAAATAGCCGCCTAATCCCATCGCAATCGACCCCGCCGCGATTTCTGCGATTCCGGCTACTACAACAATATCCGTACCGGAAACGGACCCCGACAATCCGGCAGCTAGCGCAAAGGGAACGGTTAGTCCGTCCGCCATGCCAATGACAATATCCCGAATCAGATCGGATGACGCAAAATGTTTTTCAATGTGTTGATTGTCTTCCGAATCGCCCATATTTTACCGCCCTTTCCATGCATCAGTTTGCATCCTTCCTATTTATCTCCACCGTGTGAACCCTTTATGAATGTAACTGTCAGGAACCATGAGAGGATGCGGCACACCTGACCCGATGTTTCCGTCAAGGGTATGATTCCTGACGCTATCAACGAAGACAAAGAACCTGCCAAGGGCAGGTTCGTCGATAATCACTTCTTCATGCGACATGAACTTCGTTCGGTTCCGTCCGCTTACGCCGAAAGAACGGCTTGCCTTTCGACCAATTGATAAACGGTTGCTCGATGAGATAATAAGAAATCGTTGCCGCAACAAACGAGATGAGGACAACGAAACCACTGATGGCGAGCCATCGCCCCACGTCTTCGATGCCGAAATAGTGATAGTCCGGAATGCCGTATTTTTCGATCAAAATAATAAATAAGTAGTGCCATATGTACAGGCCAAATGAGATCTTGGCGATGAATCGGAACAACCGATTATCCAGCCAACGCCCTAAGCCCAAGCTGAACGGTGCGGACAACAGCACAATACCGAACAAAATGGCATACGTCGGGAAATAGTACGGCTGCTGCTGGAGGCTGAAGTCAAATTCACCGAGGTGACGCATGCGCCAGATCAGCAAGCCCGCAAGCACCAAAGCGACTGCCCCGACGGCGTCAAACAGCCCGCGCTTACGCAACCGTTCGATGTCGGCACCGCGCTGCATGATCGCTACCGTTACGCCTGCCGCCATTATGCCGATGGTGAAGTGGCCGAAGAATCCGATTGGATTGTAATTCGGCATCCAGAATTTTGCCCCGCCAATCTGACCAAAGTCCCAACCCCGACCGTTCTCGCTTGGAGTAAACCACTGATGAACGAGCGAGTTGGCAACAAGCACCAATCCGAACGCGATGAACCAGAATAACATGGCCTTTCCAAACGAACGTCGCTTGCCGAGCAGGAACAAGATAGCCATAAACAAAGGCATCAGCACGTAGCTAAATACCTCGAAGCTGATCGACCAGAACGGCCCGTTCAAGTCGGACGGAAAGAACGTGGTATAGTGAAAGCCCGCCGTAAACGTGAAACCCGTGAGGATTCGCCGCCACATGAACTCCGTAGGAATGCTTAGGCTCCAGGTGAGGAGCAGACAAACCAGGAACGAAACATAGTAGCCGGGCATAATACGCGCAGCGCGGCGCTTCGTGTACGTTCGGATGCTCGGAAATGACTCCTTCTCCAAGTAAGCACTCCAAAAAGGGAATGACAACAAAAATCCGCTTAACACAAAAAACAAGCTGACCCCGCTATTCCCAAGCAGGGCAACCGACTGCACTTCTTGAAGCCATTTCTCTTGCGCGGGCATCGCTAGACGTTGTGACAAATGATGTAGGATGACAGACAAGCAAGCGATCGCGCGAACGCCATCCGCCCCTGTTAATCGGGTATTGCCCAACCGAATCTGTGACATCAGTTCAATTTCCTCATTTCCATCATTGACTCCCCGAACGGATCACCCACGCGGGTACATCATATCATTCCATATATCCTAGGAAAATCCTCCCACGTTCTGCTAGTTCAGCATAAAAAAATACCGGAAGGGAGGGTTAGAGCACCTGCGCAATCTCCCATACATAACCGTCCGGGTCTGCAAAACAAGCCGTCCGCCGCCCCCACGGACGCGTGATCGGACCATTTAGCCATTTGACGCCTTGCTCTTCCAGCTCGTTGCAAATCCGGTCGACGTCCGACACTTGGATCGTGAACAGGAACCGGGGCCCCTCCCCGTTTCGACCAACCTGAGCCGGCTCGATCAATTCAGGGGCATTGTTCTGATTCAAGAGATTGATGCAGGTATTTCCAAAATCAAACACCGCGCAGTCGGCATCTTCATAATGAATCGCCAGTTGAAGCGTCTCTTGATAAAACGCCTTCGACCGCTGCAGATCTGCTACAAACAAGGTGATTTCGGTAATTGGACTCGCCCATCCTGATTTCTTCATTCTTATCAGCTCCCTACTTCTTATTTTTCAAATGTCCATCTATTTAGACGATATCCCGTTGCCAAATTCATCGGGTCTAGTTATTCAGCTAGGAGATTTAGGCCGTAGATTGGGATTGCGGATGAAATCCCTTCACGATGAGCCAACCCGGCAAAACGATTTCGAAGATCGCACCGGGGAGGTAAAGAATTTGTCCGGCATCCAGGCCGGCCAGAGACAGAGAACTGCTAGCCAGCAGCCCCGTATAGCCTACGAAGCCAATCACAGACAACCATCGCGGAACCAGTCTCGATTGATAAAGAATCGAACAAAATAACAAGCTGCCGGAACTTAGTACAAGCATGGCGAGATCAAATAATAACTCATGGGTTCCCACCGCTAAGCTCCCTAAAGTTTGTAGGTATGCACCACCGGAAGCTTCGGCAGTTACGGACTGCTGACTTAACGCGAGAAGAAGGAGCGGTCCGATGAAACTGATCATCAACATGGCTGACTCCATGACCCGAGAAGCGAAGTAGCCGAACGCAAACGCTTCATGATATTTCTTTAACGTTGGTTGCAGCAACATGGCAATCCCCACAACCGCGATAGCGTTAATGAACTCCAGGAACAATCCTGTAAGCATGCTCGTTCGATGGGAACCCACACCGACGAGCAAGTCCGTTCGATGCAAAATCGGATCCAATATCCCGCTCCCCACCAAAAATGCGCCGGTCGACAAGAAAAATAAAACCCCCGCCACACGCTCTGCCTTCCTCATGCTTAATCCCCTCTCATTGCGAATTAAGAGCAGTATAACTCGAAGAGGAGGGAGCCTGTAGACACTTTAGTGTGGTTTTGTCGTGTCGCTTATTAAATTGAGTTCGCGGGCGCGGGCGATCGCTTCCGTGCGTCGCTGTGCGTGGAGTTTCTCAAAAATCCTTCGGTTGTGGCCTTTCACCGTATCCAAGGCCAAGAAAAGCCTCTCGGCGATTTCCCGATTGGAAAGTCCCTGGGCCATCAGCTGCAGTACCTCTATTTCACGTTGGCTAAGCGGCTCGATCCGGTTATGCTTTCTCCCGGACTCGAGCACACGGCGTACGCGCTCCAGGCCTATTTCGGCTTCTTTCCTAGCGGGGTGCGGCAGATCGCCAGCGCGCCTCAGAGCCTCTTGGTACCGCTCTGCCGCTAGATCGGGCCGCCCTTCTACTTCTCTGATTTGAGCGATTCCGATGATCGCCATGACCGCCATCAGTTGGTGATCCATCACTTGGCAGTTCGCGATGACTTCCAGATAAGCCTCGCAAGCCTCATCGTAATCTCCCCGCCGCTGACAAGCAACGCCCAGCATCCAAGCGGACGCCGTCCGGACGGGGAGATGATCCGGTCGCAAATAGGCAAGCGCACGTCGGGATTGGAGGATGACTTGATCTAATACGCCCGGTTCACTTATTCCCGCATTCCAAGCAGGCGCAATCAAACCGACAAGGTCCTCCGTTTTATCCTCGATTTCCGAGACTTGCATCACCGCTTCGGCCGTATAAAGATTAGGTTCCGCGGCATCCTGTTGATCCGCTAGTAGTAATGAGGCTAGCGTAGCGCGGGTAGCCGCAATCCATCCGATCAGGTCCAGGACGCCGGCGTCTGGTTCCACGTCCTCCAAGGCCATCTCTGCCGATCGGAGCTTGCGCTCGACCCCTGTCGGTTGACCGGCAATCAATAGAGCGGAGCCATAATACACCCATAACTCGGGTCTTCCATCGAGTTCCTTGGCAGGCAACGATTCCAGCCACTCGATCGTCATTCTTGCAGCTCCCCGCAGATGCAGCGGCATCCCGTTGCCTTGAAGCAGACGAAAGCATCGCTCGACATCTCGAGCCATTATGGCATGATGAAACGCCTCGATCTCGAAGCCATGTTCTTCATACCATTGGCTTGCCCGCTGATGCAATTCGGTGATTTCGCTTGCACTCGTATGATCCAACAGCCGCCGACGAAGATGATCCGCGAACAAATGGTGGTATCGATACCATCGTCGTTCATGATCGAGGGGCACAACAAACAAATTTCTGCGATCCAGCTCAATCAACACTTCATGACTGGAAATCTCCGGTTGGAGCATCATGTCATCGCATAACGATCCGCACATTCGGTCTAGGAGTGAAGTTCGCAGTAGAAAGTGTTGCACAGCCTCAGGCTGACGCTGCAGAACTTCATCCATTAGATAATCCAGCACAAAATGATGATTGCCCGTGAAGGACTGAAGAAGCCGCTCGGCATTGTGATCTCCTTCGATAGAGAGCGCAGCCATTCGCAGCCCGGCAGCCCATCCCTCGGTGCGAGATTGCAATTCGGTGATATGGTCCGCAGTAAGCTGCAGATCCATGAGCTGGTTAAAGAAGGTTTCAGCTTCGGGAAACGTAAACTTCATATCGGCAGCGCGGAGCTCCGTTAATTGGTCCCGAGCCCGCAACCGCGGCAATGAAAGCGCGGGGTCCTCGCGGGTTGTTAAGACCAGGTGCATCTGAGGGGGAAGGTGGTCCAGAAGGAAACCTACCGCCTCGTCGATCTCTCTCGAGCTCGCCGCATGGTAATCATCAAGGACCAAGAGAAATGGAGTCGAAATAGCCGTAAGTTCATGGAGAAGAGCCGTCAAGATCGACTCGGTTGGTGTCGGCTGCGGGGAATGGAGGATGGAAAGCACGCCCGCGCCTATATCCTCCTCTATAGTCCGAAGCGCGGAAATCAAATACGTCAAGAATCGCGTGAGCTCGGTATCGCCCTGTTCAAGCGAAAGCCACGCAGCAGGGCGCTCGCAACCGGCTAGCCATTCGCACACTAGCGTCGTTTTTCCATAGCCCGCCGGTGCAGAGATTAGGGTTAATTTACGGTGCAAACCCTTGTTTAATTTCTCCGTTAACCTCCGGCGTATCACCGTTCTCGACCTAGGGGCAGGGATATAGAATTTGGTGGGATTTATTGGGTTTGACATACCCCTATTATAACCACACCACTTATCCACCATCAACGAGAGGTTACGCGCGTCCGTTTGCGATTTATTACCCGACTTTCACACTTCTCTCCCTGACGGAACCCATCGGCTGGCTAGCCTCTTTCATGAGTTCAATTTTCTCCTTTTCCCGCAGGTCTTGAATTCGAATTTGCTCGGAAACCTTCGCATAATCTTCCCATGTCAGGACGCTGTCCGCTTCTTCCCACAAGGTCATATACTCGTTCTCGACTAAATGGTAGAGACGACTTTTTTTGATCAAATTATAGGTGAAAAAATCGTTGGCCGTAATCCGTTGATCGTCTTCATCCCGATTATGCATGTAAGGCCCGGTCACGATATGTAGATCTACTTTATAAGTATCGCTAAACAACGGTTTCCTCGTAAACCGCACCTCGCACACTTGCTCAACGGGACGACCCGCCTCTCGGCAAGCCTTGGCGATTGCACTGAACACTTTACAGTAGTTGTCGATTACCCGATCGTTCTCACCGTAAACCAATTGGAACCCGTCCATCCAGGGAGGGGAGATCAAGATCTTGAGAACAGCGCCTTGCTTGATCGCCTGCGACAAGCTGGGGGATATCTTGCTAGTCAGAATCAAGCGGTATCCCGAGACCCAGACTTCCCGGTCGCAAGTTTTCAGCAAATGCTCCAACAGCTGCAGCTTATTGAAATGAAGATCATTGATGCCAAACTCGTGGATCCCTTCCAGGAGCTTATCGTTTTCTTGATTTTTATATTTGACATAAATATCGGAGATGAGGGAGAAGATGGAGGCGAGCAACGAAGTCGCGCAAGCCAGCGCTAACTCTGGGACGAAGCGGTTGTGTCGCATTGGGGATACGTAAATCAAGATGGAGCCCAGTACGCTTACGGCTAACATCATAACGACATACACATTGTTGTGAAGCTTGTAGGCCTGAAGCTTCTGCCATAAGGATCGTTTGCTGTTCATGATGTTGTCTCTTCCTCCTAAATATCCTTGCGGTAATAAACGGTATCCACCCCAGGGCCTCGTCCGTCTTTGATCCGCTTGATTTCCTGCATGCTGATTTTGTTTAAGACTCGAATATGGCCTTCGTTCGTTGACCAAGTCCTCGTCATCATGGGTCGTTTCCTTTGCTTCGCAATTCTCTCTAGTTCCGCATACAAGTGCGTCGTGATTCCTTGGCCTCGATACGTCTGATCCACAATCACGGTCGTGACATAAAGCGTGTCCACATGGTCATCCCTATCTTCATACACATAATGCGGGCGAAAGGACATGAACCCGATCACTCGTTCTTGATCCTCTGCCAGCCAACAAGATTGCTCTTTCAATTCTTCAAAGTATCGCTTCGGCTCTTGAGTTCCCGCGGAGCCATTGGTTAAATCGGACTGATCCGTATGCTCACGGGCGGACAGCGGCGGTATAAATTCATGATCGTAACGGTATAGCAAATCCCATACCCCTTCTAAAAGAGCGGAGTCCGTCAGCGTTTCGTAAAATCGGTATTGGATCGGCATGTTTAGGTCATTCCTCTCAGTTCTCTAAGGTGTATTCAATCTATTATACTACCGTAACATTTATTGGAGGAGCCTTGTTTCAATATCCGAAAACTTTTTTCAGACGGTTGACTTCGTGTAACACGAAGGCGGTAACCTTACTGTGTGCAGGTCGGCCGGAGGCGGAAACCCGCCGAGTCCCCGAACCGGACGGCCGTCTGCCGGATATGAAGTAAGAGGAGGAATTACCATGCAAACCGTAACCTTGAACAATGGAGTAAAAATGCCGATCCTCGGTTTCGGTGTCTACCAGGTTCCCGATGCGGAACAATGCGAGAATGCCGTATATGATGCGTTAATGGCGGGTTATCGCCTGATCGATACCGCCTCCGGTTATCTCAACGAGGAAGCGGTCGGACGCGCGATCAAGCGCAGCGGGATTCCGCGCGAGGAATTGTTCATCACGACCAAGCTCTGGGTCCAGGACGCCGACTACGAGAGAGCCAAGCTGTCTTTTGCCAAATCCCTGAAGAAGCTGCAGCTCGACTATCTCGATCTGTACCTGATTCACCAGCCGTTCGGCGATTACTATGGCGCTTGGCGTGCGATGGAGGAGCTATATCGCGGAGGCAAGATCAGAGCGATCGGGGTCAGCAACTTCCTGCCGGATCGTCTGATGGACTTGATTGTGCATAACGACATCGTGCCCGCTGTCAACCAGATCGAAACTCATCCGTTCTACCGTCAGGTCGAGAGCGCCGCGTTTATGAAGGAACAAGGCGTGCAGCACCAATCCTGGGCCCCGTTCGCTGAAGGTCTCAATCACCTGTTCAGCAACGAAGTATTGAACTTGATCGCGGAAAAACACAACAAATCCGTCGCCCAGGTCGTATTGCGCTGGCTGGTTCAGCAAGGGATCGTTGTGATCCCCAAATCAGTACGCAAAGAGCGGATTGCCGAAAACATCAACATTTTCGACTTTGAGCTCCGCCCTGAGGATATGGATCAAATTGCCGCACTGGATACTCGGGAAAGTCTTTTCTTATCGTACCGCGATCCGGAAGTCGCTAAAAGGATGGGCAACTGGAAAATTGATCTGTAAGCCTAGAACGATAAAATAAACAGAAAAGAGTGCCTCGAAAGCAGAGCAATTGCTCTGCCATTCGGGGCACCCTCTTTTATCTAGATCTCAGTCTTAGCCATAGAGCTGAGACATCTTCTCGATTTGACGCTGCATATTCAGGATTAATTCCGCGGGTTCTATCACCTTTACCCCACTGCCGTAACTCAGGATTTTCTGGAGCGCCCGTTCCATGGACGAGAAATAGGTGATGAGTGACAAGGTTCCGTCCGAATTGACGAGGACTTGATCGAAGCCGAATTCATCGCGCACCCGTGTCTTCATTTCCGGTTGAAAGCGGAGTACCGCCCGTACCTTCTTGAAATCTGCTTGATTCATGAACTGTTGTTCGACATCCTGCAGCGAATAGTTTCGCCTCACAAAATGTTCCGGTAAAATCCTCAGCTCCCCAATACGGGACAAGCGAAATACGCGGAAATCCTTTCGAGTCCGACAATAGCCGTAGACATACCAAATATATCCCTTAAGGAACAGCCCCATCGGTTCCAGTGTGCGCTCGGTTTCCGAACCTTTATTATCCAGGTAGTTAAAAGTGATGAGTTGAAGGTCTTTGATGGCCTGATGTAACGGAGCGATATGCACTTTATCGTTGGGGGCCGGCTTGAAATCGAGATCCACATGAATCGGATCTCTGGTGATGTTCTGCTCAGGCATTAATGCACCAATTCGCTCGATTAAAAGATCGATTTCGGAATGATCCGTCGCAGAACGTACCCCGCGCAAGGCGGAACAGATGGACGAGAAATCATCTAATGATAAGACCTGCTTCTCCAATCGATAGCCCTGCATAATCTCATACCCTCCATCCGATCCGGCAAAAGACACGATGGGGATTCCCGCTTGATTGATTGCTTCCATGTCGCGATAAATCGTTCGCAGTGAAACCTCAAATCGCTTGGCCATGTCCGTAGCGCTGACGCGGGGCTGATTCAACAATGTCATCGTAATCGCAAGCAAGCGGTCCAGTTTCATATCACGACCTCCGGTGCGGGAATTCGAATCTCTGGCCTTATTATACCTTCAAATACCGAAGCCTTCTATATCCAACGGGTTAGTGAAAAATAAGATCAGAGGCAACCGCATTCGGGGCTGCGAAGTAAAGCAGACGAACCCCCTCCTCAGATAGAGCATCTAATTCTCGTTTAGAAAGTGCGCGGAAGGGTTCGATATGCAGAACAACTCCTCCACGCCCATTAGTCATCTTCCAGGTTCCGGCTACGAAGCCGTCAATGAGGAGGGTTGCACGGATGATTCCGTTCGACGTGAATACACGTTTGCGGTCGTTATCATTCATAATTCGACTGCGGTCCGCATAGGACAGCAGCATATTATCGAACTCACTTAGAAATCTCGGTGCAGACGGCGAATCGGCATCGGGCCGAGGGGCATTCGGCAGATCGAACAACTCCTCGCCTCGTTCATTTCGGAAAGTGATCAGATGCGGACGAAGAGATTCGATCCTTTCATGGATTCGCGTAAGTCCTGACCATACTTGAATATCCCTGATAGTGGCAGGTCCGAATGCGGCCAAGTAACTTCGAATGAGCCCATCTAGATCTGGCGATGAGGATAGAGGTTGACCGAGCCAGGCCTCCACTGTCGTATGTACAGCTTGACCACTCTCCCCCCATATGCCTCGAGGAGGGATTTGTACTAACGGCACCCGATTTCGGATCACAGCCGTTGCTGCTTCCGGATTCAGCCCCGGCCATTGTTCACCTAATCGCTTACCCAATTCATTAAACGTAAGGGGCTCCTTTTCCACGATTGCCCTCCCTGCCGCAGCAAGCGCTTCTAGGTCTATCCCCTTAATGTGTTTGCCAAAGGATCCCCTTAAGCTGCGGTCCATGACGGACTGCAGCAAAGGGCGTAGTTGCAAAGCGTCGCGGGCAGAGACCAGGTGCAGGGTCGAACGCAGGAGTGCCATACGTACAACCTGTCTATCCCGCATCAGTTGGGACAGCTCTTCGTGCCGGAAACCTTCTAGCCGCGACCACAAACCGAAATAAGGGGCATTCGGGGACTGTGCCTGTAATCCAACGAGCTTCTCGACGACCTCTAAGACAGGGAGCTTAACACGATGAAGCAGCATTTGCCTGGCAAGCAGCGCGCGATTCAACTCACGGTCATTCAGTACTTTTCCGGTAGCCTTCTCGGTTGTTAACCCTTCGTTTCGCACTTTGTCCTCTGTCTCCATGTTTACAGCTCCCTTCTACTAAACCATCATTATAGACCAGTATTAACGGAATCTTCGAAAGAAAGCCTGAATGTCAGGGATGAGAAGGTCCGGTGCATCCATTGCGGCAAAATGGGTTCCACGTTCAAATTCCGACCAATGCACAATATTCGTATTATCACGTTCAGCAAATCGGCGGATCGATTTGAAATCATCTCCGAACACAGCCACACCGGTTGGAGTCGTATTGGTTCCTTGCGGCTCGTGCCCCTGGTTGTGCGCATTCTCGTAGTACAAACGAGCGGATGATTCCGCCGTATTCGTCAGCCAATACAAAGTGACATTCGTCAGGAAAGCATCTCGGTCGATATAATCGACATGGTCGCCAAAGCCGCAAAACAACTCGGCAATCCAAGCAAGCTGACCCGTCGGCGAGTCCGAGAGCCCGTAGGAGAGGGTTTGTGGGCGTGTAGATTGGATTGAGTTAAACCCCGCCCTTTCCTGAAAATTAGCCAGAAATTGAAGTTTCTGCTGATCTTCTTCCGATAAGTCCGCCATCTCCGCCGGGTCGCCGGAAGGGAAAGAGAACAGCTGCAGCACATGAATGCCATGCAGCCCATCCGGCTTTTGAATACCCAGTTCTCTGGACACCAGTGCGCCGCAATCGCTGCCGTGCGCACCATATTCCGCATAACCCAAGCGCTTCATTAAGACATCCCATGCTCTTGAAATACGAGCGATATCCCACCCCGCTTCGAGAACAGGTCCCGAGAACCCAAAACCAGGCACGGAAGGTATGACCAAATGGAAGGCTTGCGACGGATCGCCGCCGTGACTGCGCGGATCGCTGAGCGGACCGATTAATTCCAAGAACTCGATAAACGAACTGGGCCAGGCGTGAGTAAGCAACAGTGGAAAGGCGTCCGGTTCAGGCGAACGGACATGTAAAAAGTGAATATTGGCTCCATCGATCATTGTCGTGAATTGAGGATGCTCGTTGATGCAAGCTTCGAATTTTCGCCAATTGTATTCCTTCTGCCAATAAGCTGCCAACTCTTTCACATAGTCGAGTGAAACCCCATATTTCCAGCCTGCCTCGCCTAATGCATCCGGCCAACGTGTCCGGGCCAAACGATTCCGAAGGTCATCCAGATCTCCTTGCGGCACAGAGAGGTGAAACGGCCGGATTTCAGTGCTTCTCTCAGTAAGGATGGGTTTAGAATTCGTCATAAACAATTTCCTCCTCGAAATGGGTTCGTTTGTTGTGCTTTCTATACCCATCCTAAACGAAGCACCCTGACAACATCATGTCAGGGTGCTTGGCGTGCATTTTATTTTTTTAATGATCCGTTTCAACGAGTCTCCGTATAAACTTGGAACGTCACGCCGAATTTGTCCGTGACATCGCCGAATCCAGGGCTGAAGGATTCCTCTTGAAACGGAACATTGATTTGCCCGTCTTGCCGCAGAGCCTCGAAAATGGCTCTGGAGTGCTCGACATGGTTCGTCGTGATGCAAATGGTCACCCTTTTACCATCCCCCAGCGGTGAACCCCCAGGAGTATCCGAAAGCATGATCTCCGCGTCACCCACTTTTAACCTGGCGTGAGCCACAAGACGCTTCAATTCGTCAGTGAATGTATTGGGCATTTCCGGCATCTCGCCGTAAGTAATCATGGAAATGACCTTAGCTCCGATCGCCTCTTCGTAGAACTGAATGGCCTCTCTCGCGCGTCCCTCTAAAGTAATATAGGGAGTAAGCTGAACCGTTCTTGATGGATTTGTAATCATGTTCATGGACACCTCTTTCCTGATTTTCGTCTATTTTTTGTTTCTTGCTTATATAGACGAAAGGCATGCAGGAAGTTCATCGGTGTCATTGTGTTGACTAAAATGAGCCCAGGATTGTCACTGGACTCATTTCATAACCGTTTGAATGTTAAAGTCTGCGGCTCTTCGGGCGCAGCGCCCAGGAGGCCATGGCAAGCGCGGCATAGAAGAGCGGCAAGATCACATGAAATCCATAATCGCCGTAATCATGAGCGAACGCATGAGATAAGGCAGCGCCCGTCATCAGAAAGAAGATTCCGCTATAAGCCCATTCCTTGAGCCGGGGGAAACCCGGCATAACGATAGCAATGACTCCAAGCAGTTTCCAAGCTCCCAGAATGTTCGTGACATATAACGGGAACCCAATATTGGTCACTAACTCGACATTCCCTCCGTAGCGCATCAATTGCCCGATGCCGCTTAAGGCAATCGAGAATGCGAGAATGAGGGTGACGGCCCAATAAGCGGCCATCCTTCCACTAGGGCGGGACCCTACCTTCGTATTACTTTCAGTTCCGATCATCGTATTCATTCCTATTCCTCCTTTGATCTCGTTCACTTCTTCGCGTAGCAACTGGTATCCGTGTGACTCCATCTCCTGCTTGAATTCATCATAATCCTATATCATGTCAAAACATGATACTGTTTAGATGGCTTCGCGGAGGTCAGGATTTATAGCTTGCGATTCTGTGAAACGAATCCTCAAGAGGTCTATAGGTTACATCCGATCTTCCTTGGTGTACATATGCTCCCGTTGCAGATGAACAAGCACCTTGCCGAACCGGCCGCCTTGGCCGGCGGCTCTATTATTGAGCTCATTGATTTGTCCTCGTTATTGGGATTGATTATATTATGGCGGACATGCTGGAACGAGCCGGATGCGTCTTCAGCGCCTCCGAGGTTTCGAAGGAATGGATGCAATCTAAAGCAAGGAGCTTATCAAACATACTTTCTCCGCAACCTGCAAATACAGCTGTCGCTTCTCTTTTTTGGAAGTGCTTTCAGAACTCATGTCCGGACATTCCTTTATTATTTTTTAGTTGGTAGACCGCGCGTGATCTACCAAGCCATTAGCTTAAGCTGACATAACCTTACTATATGTCACTGACACATTCA
Organism: Paenibacillus sp. FSL R7-0216; assembly: GCF_037969915.1. Classification (NCBI taxonomy): domain Bacteria; kingdom Bacillati; phylum Bacillota; class Bacilli; order Caryophanales; family Paenibacillaceae; genus Paenibacillus; species Paenibacillus sp. FSL R7-0216. The sequence goes on from NZ_CP150222.1 coordinate 5,093,972, forward strand.
ATGGTATGTTCCAAAAGAAATTGGATGGAATTTATCGCCATTTCCCAGAAAAATCAATCTACTCTTACCTAATCGCCTGTGCTATTGAAATAGGCTAGAGAGCCGCTATAAAGATCAGTGACATAGTTCAACTCCCCCATTATAGGGGTCATCCCTATAATCCCAAATTTATATTCAATGTCGCCAACCTGATGAGAAAGGTGTTATCCTTACTAGAACAGTCCTACGCGCATGCGGAACACCGCTCCGTTTGTAGTTAAATGAGCACTGATGCTTGTCAAGGAGGAGTCGTCTTATGCAAGCCAACCGTCACCTTAAATCCATTCTCGCGTGGTGGAGGCCGGCTGTGTTCTCTTTCATGGACTGGGGCGTCTTCGCTCTCCGTTCTTACCATTATCTATTGCTGTTGTCCCGGTTTTTCACCGTAAGTGAACTTTCGAGCCAAACCTGGTTAAACTTCATCTGGCTGATGATTGCATTTATCGTCCCAATGCTATTCTGGTTCCCTGGGCGGCGAATGAGCAAAGGATGGTTTTGTATCCTGGAGCTCTTGCTCGGAGGTTCTTATTATATAAACTCCGTCTTCCATCCGGATCTGGCTTCAAAAGCAGACTACTTGTTGCCGAGTCTTACAATGGGATATTTATTGAATAAACGTACTCTCTGGATCATTCCTGCCGTGACTTTGATTCCTTTTACTTTTCAAACCTACCTGGGATCATCTTGGGAGCAGACCCTTAGTATGGGAGTAGACAATCTGTTATTCTGCTTCATCGGGATATGGGTCAGCTTCGTAGCCAAAGCGTATCATCAGAAGAACGAAATGGCCGCTGAGATCGAGCAGCAAAATAAACGGTTAACCCTCTATGCCGCTGAGATCGAGAAAATGACCTTGCTTGAAGAACGCAACCGCATGTCCAAAGAACTTCATGACACGCTGGGACACTCCTTTATCTCCCTCATCATGAGTCTGGACGCCTCCATTGCCCTATTGGATCGCAAGCCCGCCGAAGCCAAAGATCGATTAATTCGTTTAAGAGAGTTGACCGAACAAAATCTGGACGAAATGAGAAATTGGGTTCACGAGATGGGAGATGAAGAGTCCAATCTTACACAACAGGTCGAAGAGCTTGTGGACCGTTTCCGGGAGCATACGGGAATTGTCCTGAATTTGAGTCTGGTCGGTACCGAGCCTCTCTTGCGTTTTGAAGGGCAACAAGCGATCCTTCGGGTCATTCAGGAGTCTTTTACAAACGCACTCAAACACGGGAAAGCGTCCCAACTGGATCTGGAGCTTCGATTTTCCGAGTCGATGCTGCAATTAATCATTCGAAATAATGGCAAACCCATGGATAAGCTGGAATACGGCTTCGGCTTGACTACGATGAACCATCGGATCGAACAACTGGGGGGCAGCTTGCGGGTTTCTTCTAAGGAGGAGAATATAACGGTCACCGAAGTTAGATGTGAAATCCCACTCAAAGGAGTTATGCGGTATGTCCAAAATTAAAGTGCTGCTTGCCGATGATCAGGAATTAATTTTGGAGAGTCTCCATATTGTCCTTTCGATGGAAGAGGATTTGGAGGTTGTGGGGTTAGCCAAGAACGGGCAAGAAGCCATTGAATGCTGTGAGCAGTCTCCGCCGGATGTGGTACTCATGGACATCAATATGCCCGTCATGGACGGTGTTGCCGCAACGGCACGGATTAAAGAGCGGTTCCCAACCATCCAAATTATCATGTTGACCTCCTATCGCGAAGTCGAATATGTAGTGGCGGCATTAAGTCATGGTGCGGAGGGTTACCTGCTCAAAGCCATTCATCCCAAGGACCTGGCCGCCGGCATCCGGGTGGTTCATGCGGGAGGGACCCTAATCACGCAGGAGATGGCGAGTAAAATGGTCAAAAAGATGAGCAACAGCCCGGCCGCAGAGAGTAATGAGTACGGACTCAGCCCCCGCGAAATGAGCGTGCTGCATAAGCTGGCCTCCGGCCTGCGCAATCAAGACATTGCTGAAGCGTTGTCTCTTAGTGAAGGGACGGTTAAAAATTATGTCTCCACGATTTATTCGAAGCTGAACGTGAAAGGGAGACGGGAAGCCGCACGTAAAGCCCGAGATTCAGGAATCATGGATTCTTTATAACCCGGTCCTGACCAAAATCATGACGAAATGGCACTGCCTCTTTATGACTTTTTCAGCGTATACTCCTAACCATTAAGCAATAGAGGAGCTGAAGCAAGACATGAAGAACACTTCTGCACACAAGGCAAATTCATTTTTACGTTTCCCCCTCACTTGGATGGTCGCAGGCACGATTGGGATCATTCTCGTAGATGTATTATTCCGGCTGCTAGCTGGGGATGTAAAGGGAATATCCTCCCTTCTGTTAACTCTAACGGCTAGCATCGGGGGCATCCTCGTCTATTGGCTCACGATGAAGTACTTAGCTCGTCGGTCCATTTCTGAACTATCCAGACAACGCGCAGGCGTGGAAGCGGGCAAAGGATTCCTCATCGGGGCCATCTTTATTCTTGTGTCTACTTTGATGATTGTGATTCTGGGGGGCTACTCTCTTCAATGGGCCCCTGCTGCGGATACGAATCTGATTCTACTCGCTTCCATTGAAAGTGCCTTAAGCGCAGCCATTATTGAGGAGCTGATCTTTCGCGGGCTGATGTTCCAGGCGATTCGCCAATGGTTGGGTAACTGGCCGGCACTCGCTGTAACCTCCTTATTCTTTGGGGTAGCCCACCTCGGGAATACCGGGGCAACTCTATGGAGCGCGTTCGCGATCACCATTGAAGCAGGCGTCCTGCTCGGCGCCGCCTACCTGTGGCGTCGGAACCTGTGGTTTGCCATGGGGCTGCACTTTGCCTGGAATGCACTTGAAGCTTTGCTTGGCATACCTGTATCCGGTCACCCTGCAACCGGCCTGTTTACGGTAACCGTGAGCGGCGCTCCACTTTTCACCGGAGGCGATTTTGGACTTGAAGGTTCTATTGTGCCGGTGATGGTCAGCCTTCTGATCGCTATTCCGATGCTGATTGCCGCTTCGCGGAATCGGGCATCGTCAGCCCCGCGTAACAAGTTTATCGACGAATGAACAGCGATTAATAATTTTCTTTTGCCTCATCGTATTTCCACCCTTCTCCTCCCCATTTTAGTACTGTTCCCCGGGAATCAGCTGCTTGGCAATCTTGATGAGTCATTTACTTTCCGGACTGTTCAGTCAAAATATATTTGACCGTTCAGTCCGGAAAGTGATATAGTGAGTCTAGAGCTTCCCCCTTTGCTAAGGCTCCATTCTCTTTAGAAAGCGAGGCAATCGAAATGAATACCTTGACTAACGGGCAGGCTGAGCAGCTGATTCAACTCTTCGCGGATCGTTATATTCGAAAGGATTATGATGCATTTCTCGATTTGTTTGCGGACGATATCATCTTCGAATTTCCTTATGCCCAGGAACCGAATCCTAGGCGTCTGGACGGGAAGGCGGCGCTGAAGCCGTATCTGGAGAATTTGGAGAAGGTGCTTGAAATCACCTCATTCACCCCGCCGGTCATTCATGTAGCGGCCGATGCCCCGGTGTTCTTCGCTCAGTTCGAAGCGAGTGGAAAACTCCTTATGACTGGCCAACCTTATGAACAAAGCTATATTTCCGTAGTCAAGGTTCAGGAGAATGGCAGGATCGTTCATTATCAAGACTACTGGAATCCATTAGCCGCAACTTAATACTAGACCTTAATGAGAACTAAAGGAGATCACGATATGCCTAATGAATCATCCACCCGTATTCTACTAACCGGAGGACAAGGCAAGACTTCTTCTCGCATCGCACAGCTGCTGCAAAATCAGGGCGTTCTGGTTCGAAGAGCCGGACGTAGCTTACCCAAGCCCGGGGATCAACAAACCGGGGAATCGGTCCGTTTCGATTGGTTCGATGGCTCCAACCACGATCAAATCCTGCAGGACGTCCATGCTGTCTACCTGATCGCACCTCCAAGTATGAACCCTGAGGAAGTCATGATCCCCTTTATCCGCAGGGCTATTGACGCTTCGGTAAGGCGCTACGTCCTGTTATCCAGCGCCTCGATTCCGGAGGATGGCCCTGTCTTTGGAGCGGTTCACCGTTACTTGCATGAGCATGTCCCCGAATGGGCTGTCCTGCGCCCCTCCTATTTCATGCAGAACTTTACGGATCCCGGACACGGACACGGAAATTCCTTGCGCCAAAGCGGACACCTTTATACGGCAACTGGGGATGGCAAGATCGGTTTCGTTGACGCCGAGGATATTGCCGCTGTTGGCTTTCATGCCCTGACGGACAAGGAACCCCCTAACCGGGAGCTTATCATTACGGGTCCAGAATCCCTCACCTATGACGATGTGGCCAAAGTGATCCGCAGCGTGACCGGCCTGAACGCTGCCCATATTCATATCACACCGGAGCAACTTACAGAGAGGCATATGGCGACTGGTTTGCCGGAGAGTTATGCCAAAAACCTGGCCGAAATGGATATCCGTATTCGCCTCGATGGATTGGAGGATCAGGTTACGGACACGGTGTTACGTGTGACCGGGCGAGAGCCGCGTTCTCTAGAGCAGTTTATTTCAGAACATAAGTCATCATTTCTAACTAAAGTATTATCCTAAGATAAAAGGCTCTCCCGTCACCATTTATGATGACCTGGGAGAGCCTTTTGAGGTTCATATGTTTGAATAAGATCTACCGTTTAGTGCCTTGTATCGTCCGAAAGACCATTAGAACCATCTGCAGGAGTCCAAGCAGCTTCGGTTCTTCTATTCCCAGCTTGGCTGACGTGATCAAGGCGATCCGCTCATGCACCAGGAACCGGGCCAGGTCTCGGATGTTGACCTCTGAGCCGATTTCCCCTTCCTCCACCGCCCGTTCCAGCATCGTGTAGAAGGTCAGCTCCGACAGCTCTATACTCTCTTGCAGATAAACCGCCAGTTCCTCATGATGAGGCGCCTGCTCAATCGCGCTGCTAATAATGAAGCATTCCAAACGCAGTTCGGGATCAACTAGGACTTTAATGATGGTCAAAAATACGAGTTCCACCTTGTCAACGACCGTTCCCGGCCCCTCGCAATGCTGCTGCAACTCCCGATTCTTCTGATCCATATAATGCTTAACCGCTGCGAAGAAGAGATCCCATTTGGTTCCGTACGTGTCATATATACTTTGGCGGGCAATGCCCAGCCCTGAAATCAAATCGGGCAGCGAGGTGCCTTCATAGCCACGATTTCCAAAGACATTCATGGCTTTATGCAAGATTTCATTCGTGTCAAAGGCCTTCGTTCTTGCCAACGCTAGCGCCCCTTCCTCCAGTTATTCATAATAAGTAATTATACTATAGCTGGTGGAGAAGCCGCCTTCATTTCATAGATTTTCTGGAGCGTCTCTACATGCTTCATCTTCTCGTTCTCGTCCTCTGTATGGAGAACCCAATCCACAAGCCTATAGCCGAACAAGAAAAGAATCATCTCGTAGACGCAATCATCGACGATAGAAGCTACATCCACATACTCCGCAAAACCTTTGTAATACGCGGGGACGCATCGTTGGTAATATTCAACCATGTGATCGATATCCGCTTCATCCGCAATCAGACTGGCGATATCCTCGCCCAAGTAGCCCCATCCACTGGTATCCCAGTCGATGAGCGTGATTTTCCCGTCGGCAAAGATCAAGTTGGCCACCCAGAAATCCCGATGGCATAACACGAGGGGCAGTTTCTCGATGCGGGCGATGATCTCGTCTGCGTGTTCATCGATGTCGATGAGCATTTGACGCACGTGCTGCGGCAATTCGCAATCCTCCGAGCGGATATAATTGTAGACAACCGGCCATGCCCGGTAATGCAGGTATGTATTCTTCATAAAATCGGCATGGCTCAGGTTGGTCAAGCTCTGCAACACGGCGGGCTGTTCCGCATAAAGCTTGCCTTGATAACGCCCTAAGTCCAGCGCGGCCTGTTCATACATGTCACCCGTCAAGTCTAGACCCGATACACCATCGATATAATCCAGCCACAGCTGGAATTCACTACCTTCGGCATTCATCTCGGCGTAATAACAGGTCGGCCAGCGAAAAGCATCCGGGAACGTCGTTTCCAAGTCAGACGCGTAAAGATCATACTCTCTACGCCATGAACCCGGGTCGCCGTAACGCTCCCATTTCTTCTGAATTTTCAACACGATACGGTACGGCAACTCTTCACCATCCACGGTTTCGGCAACTCCCGTGACCAGGTACACATTTCCCACCGTTCCGCCCTTTAACGGCATCGTCTGGTAGTCGGCTGAGATGATCTCCCTCTTGAACCGTTCGCTTAAGACATAAGTGAGCGTCTCGAATTTTATATCCATGCTTTTCCCCTCCCTTCGAGGATCCCGTTCCCTTATGTGAAATATTCAATTGTGGCGTCAGGAAAATAAGTGCGGATATACCCACCTAGCGTCTCTTTCATATCCTCCTGCTCCAGATCGGTATAGACGTATTTCCCTATCCCATATCGTCCCCACTTCCACTTCCGCTTGGATTCATCAAGCTCCAGCTTGGTCATCGGATAATTCTTCTCAATGACACGCTTCGCCGGCTTGGTAAATCGATGCTGTATCAATTCGAACGTCAAATCTTTCTTTGAAGAAGAGGGAAGGATGGTCTCTAGTTTCTCGAACATGTCCTTATACCCCTCTTTCCATCCGTCATGCAAATAGATCGGAGCGATAATGAACCCTAATGGATATCCTGCCTCCGCCACTTTTCTCGCTGCCTCCATCCTCTCCGCTTGTCTGGATGTGCCTGGTTCAAAATTTTGAATGATATAATCGTCATTCATACTAAAGCGAAACCGGGTCCGACCATTATGCTTGGCATCCAGCAAGTGATCGATATGAGCGAACTTCGTTACGAAGCGCAACTGTCCCAACTCTGACGCGCCAAAATATTCGATGGCTTTCTTGAGCGTATGGGTTAGGTGATCAATCCCTGCGATGTCCGACGTACATGAGGCTTCAAACCTTGTTATCTCAGGGGCTCTTTCCTTCATGTATTGGTCCGCGGCTTCAAAAATATCGTCAATATTGACATAAGTCCGAATATACGGTTTACTTCCCATCGTCGTCTGTAAGTAACAATAATGACAATGGCCCATGCATCCTGTGGCGAACGGAATGGCAAACTCTGCGGAGGGCTTGGACGTATCAAACTTTAAGGTTTTCCTCACTCCGACGACTAGCGTAGACTTCGCCACTCGATATTTTTGAAAATCGTTGTCCCCCGGCAGGTTTCGGATTTGGTTATGCGAGGTCGTTTCCCGAATATCCAAACCCATGTTTTCGAATTTGGCCAGCAATTCTCTACCTAGTGGATAATCCAATGCCCTGGGCTCCACATATACGAGTTGAGGGACGAATGGCTTAACCATAATAGGCTTCCGCATCCGATAACCCGAATGCTTCTCGATAGGCCGTTTCCGCTTCACTCGCTGTTGAATACACAGCGATCTCCTCGTTTAGCGGATAATACGTTTCGTAAACAAATAGTGCAAAATCTCCTGGTGAATTGGGATCGCTCACGACAGCTGCTTCCTGCACATTGGCGACTCCCTGTACATGCGGGTTTCGAATAATGACATACACAACTTGTCCGGGTTGATACTCACTCATCACTTTACCGCACCCCTTATCCATAACATTTGAACTAGTGTCACACGAAATAAGGGGGAATATACCAGCATTCGAGGATTCCATTCATCCGATTTACAATGCTCTATAGATCTTAATATCTAAACCAGACTCCGTTGAACTTCCCTCGGCAACTAGGATGTCATCATTTAAAAAGGCTAAAGCCTTACTGTCCGTAATCACTTTAGGGTAAGACCTGAACAATACATTTTTCAACTTGTGATTCATATTTCCGTTATTCTCAATATAAACCTTGCATCGTTCGCCTGTGTGATCCTTCCCTTCAAGCATATACCTAGCTGATAAGGTATGAGGATGATCCAACTTTCCAATAATTTGGGTATCTACCCCTCCGGCAAGGATTTCTCCTTCAAAATACTTCCCTGTGACCCGCCCCTTAAAAGAAATCATGGTTACGGAATCTCCATCACGATGGTTCAAATGGATCGAACTCTCGATTTGAACATGTACCGTAAATATTTCTTCAAACTCCATGGTCCAGACCTCCTGTATCTTTCAGCAGCGATTTGATACTAGTATATCACTCCCTTTAGAGTTTGCGGCTTTTTGGACACAGCGCCCAGGAGGCCACCCCAAGCGCGACATAGAAGAGCGGAAGAAAAACATGAAATCCATAAACACCGTAATTAAATGCAATCGCTGCACAGCGACGTTGTTTGTTCTCAGGAAATTTTTATTCACCCATTTTCCTGAAAATAGTTATTTGTCTAGCTCATAACAGGCCATTCGTCCATGCCTAATAAATCAATTCACGTACACTGAATAATCTTAGTGGGGAGGTGTCGTGGTGAGTTGTCCCGATTTAAAAAAACGGTGCAAAAAGAAAACCTTAACTGTGTGTCATCCGAAAAGAAAACCAAAGAAACATCGTGTTCGAGTAGCCAAGAAGATTGTTTGTAAAAGGTGTCCTCCGCCTAAAGGACGTGTATTGCTTCAAGGGCTTGCAGAAGCCATCTCTGAAGCTGGACCGCAGGGACTTGCAGGAGCACTAGGGCCCCAGGGAGCAGCAGGACTTATTGGGGCAATTGGCGCTCTTGGTCCACAAGGAATCGCAGGAGCGCTTGGACCTGAAGGGCTTGCAGGACTTGTAGGCGCGATTGGCGAACTCGGACCGCAAGGACTTGCAGGAGCACTGGGACCCCAAGGAGCAGCAGGACTTATTGGGGCAATTGGCGCTCTTGGCCCACAGGGAATCGCAGGAGCGCTTGGGCCGCAAGGAATCGCAGGACTTGTAGGCGCGATTGGCGAACTCGGACCGCAAGGACTTGCAGGAGCACTGGGGCCACAAGGAGCAGCAGGACTTATCGGGGCAATTGGCGCTCTTGGCCCACAAGGAATCGCAGGAGCACTGGGACCCCAAGGAATCGCAGGACTTGCGGGAGCCATCGGTGCAGCTGGATTGACCGGACCGGCAGGACCCGCCGGAGCAGTAGGGCCGGCAGGACCCGCCGGAGCAGTAGGCCCAGCAGGACCGGCCGGAGCAGTGGGCCCAACAGGACCGGCCGGAGCAGTGGGGCCAGCAGGGCCGACAGGAGGAGTTCTAGGTTTTGCAGATTTCTTTGCATTGATGCCGCCGGACAATGCAGCAACAGTTGCTCCAAACACGGACGTAAGTTTTCCGCAAGATGGTCCCCTCAGCGGGACTGCGATTACTCGCATAAATGCCAGCTCGTTTAACCTGGCCGCGATAGGTACCTATCAAGTTTTGTTTCAGGTGAATGTAAATGAAGCAGGTCAATTGCTCTTAACACTAAACGGTGATGACCTGGCATATACGGTAGTCGGACGTGCGACAGGAACTTCGCAAATCGTAGGTATGGCACTTGTGCAGACATCACTCATTAATTCCGTTCTCACCGTTCGAAATCCAGCAGGGAATTCCACGGCACTCACAATCACTCCGTTGGCTGGGGGAACGAGGCCCGATTCCGCACACCTTGTTATTCTACAGATCGCTTAGGGAAGAATATTCTGGACTAACCGCAGCAGCCTGGAACTTTTCTATTCGGTCCAGGCTTCCGCGGTTTCCACGTTTTCTACCCTCGATCGTACCCGCCCAACCGGGTTTGATACGGTTCAGCGCGCTGTTTGTAACGATAAGTAATTGAGCCATTCAAACTCCGCTTGCAGCATATCTCGCAAAAGCTCATATTGTTGCTTCGCGGCAACGCGGTTGCCAGCATAGGGCAAGTGAAATTTTCCCCATCGCAGGCTTGATTTTATAGGATCCAATTTGTCGTAAGTTAAAAACCTAAGAAGGTCTCCTACTAAACCTTTGAATCGCTTCCTCGGTCACCGGCTTGAAAAGGTTAAGGAGGTTGCCGTCGGGATCGCGGAACAGCATAGAACGGTTCCCCCACGGCATCGTGGTCGGTTCCATTACCCAATCATCGACAAATGGCTTCAAGCGCGCATATTCGGCTTCGACATCGTCGACGAGGAATTCCAGAATGACCGTGCGGTTATGGGCCCCCACAGCGGAACCGACTCCGAATAGCTGCGTTGTATGGGAGTGGCCGATGGCAAGAGTGCATGAGGGCAAGGCGAGCTCGGCAAATACAGGCGCGGGCCGCTCCGCCGAAACCCCCATGACTTTCTCATAGAACTCGACAAGACGATCCACGTCGTCCGTAATGATACGTACAGAAGCAAAATTCACAAATGATCATCCTTCCTCATATCTGTCTCCTTTACATTTACATGTCCAATTATAAAAAACCGCTACTGACAACATCATGTCAGTAGCGGTTTAGCATTTTTTGGGCTTCCTCACGAATCCGATCTCGGAGCGATTCGGGTTCTAATGCGATTACGCCCGCCCCCCAGCCAAGCACCCATGGCAGCAATTCATCCAACTGACGAACGCGTAAGACCACATCCATTCCATCTGGATGCTCTTTCATATCCTCTACGTAAGGATAGTTTGATTCCTTCACCTTATCTGCGGTGTCAGGCGTAAATCGAAGGCATACCCGCAAGTGACGATCGTCTATGGGTGTATACTCCTTTAAGTCAAAATGCTCAGGGATTTCGAAACGTTCATCCAGTTCGATCAACTCAGTCATCCGGGACAACCGGAAATGGCGGATGTCTTGGCGTAGATCACACCAGGCCACAAGCATCCAGGCTCCTTCAACATGTACAAGGCCATAAGGAGCAACTGTACGTTCGCTATGGCGGTTCCCCGTGGAATCCGGAAATTTTCTCGAATAATGAAATCGGACCTTTCGTCCATTGAATAGAGCTCGGCGGATCTCATCGAGATTCTCCCTTTCGTTTGACGAAGCTGGCGGTTTGCCAGGTGAGAGAAGGCGCAGCGACTTGCGGATCCGGGAAGTCTCATTGCGAACACGCTCTGATAGAGTGACCTCAATTTTTTTCCTAGCCACAATAGCTCTATCCCGATATGCATCATCAAATCGTTGCTCGACAAAATCAGTTCCTATAAGCAAGGTCATGGCTTCCTCAATTGTGAAACGGATCGGAGGCAGAAAATAACCCTCCATTAAGGAATACCCTGTGCCTGGAGTACCTATAATCGGAACGCCTGCTTCGCTGAGCGCCTGAATGTCGCGATAGATGGTCCGCACACTGGTTTCAAATTGTGCCGCCAAATCTTCGGCACGTAACACTCGCCTGCCTTGCAGTTCGAGCACGATGGCCAACAACCGATCCGTTTTGTTCATCGACTGTTCCCTTGCCCCTTCACCGATTCCATGGGTACTTCATCTCCTGATATCCGACATCCCATAATTTCACGTTCCCCTCTAGGGTAATCGTGAGCTCATGGGCCCCTTGCAAGTAGATGGAGGACATCCCAAGTTCATGGCCCAGAGCTTCTGCGGACGTGGACAGGTACTCCTGTCCGTCAGCGGATAGCCGTAAACTCCCCTGAAAATCCTCTTGATCGGGAATCCCATAATTCAAGTAGATATAAAGCTCCTTTTCGCCTAACGAATACGTGTAAGTCACCGTATTTTTATCTTCCGTGCTATACACATTATATTGAGGTACTACGTTTTGTCCACCAATTTGAAAGTTGTCTCGCGTGACTCCCTTTGATGAATCGGTACTGCTGCTTTTCAGCTCGTTAAGCGCGACAAAAGGGCCCTGCTCTTTCGTGAACGCTTTGTCGACAAGCCCGAAGCTCGCCCAAACCCCAATGAGCAGGACAACAACGGAGATGCCTGTAACAACTAGGTTTCTTCTGACCTTTTCGGTACGAAACCCCAATCTATACGCCCCGAATCCAACTGCCGCGCCGGATGAGTTCTGAATAACATCGTTAATGTCAAAGCTGCCGAGCAAAGTGAAGGCCTGAACGGTTTCCAGCACGAGGATAGACAGGATGAATAGGCTCATAAACCGAAGAAAACCAGTCCGATATAACAACGGAATTAGAATACCAAAAGGAACAAAGGCAGCAACGTTCCCAAAGCCCACAAGATCCATAAGCGTAGGATGTAGAAGGTCGGATAAATCCGGCAGTCTAAAAAAACCGTCCGGCATAAACATAAAGGTGTAACCCGTCTCCCGATCTACCGTATCTGCTCTGCCAAAAGCGAGAAACATAAAAAAAAGAATGAAAATAGTATAGGATAGCGTTATGACAAAAATCGTCTTACGTTGCTTCGTATTCATCTTCTTCTCCTTTATCTTTGCGTTCGAAACCGTGAATGGGTTGCGGACTCATTAAACCCTTTTAAGATGAGCCACACTGCAAGGATCATTTCATTGGCGAAGATTGGGAGCGCCAAGATCCCGCCCCAAGCCGAGACTTGATCAATGACCCCAAACATTTCTAATAAGGCAGCAAGCAGAACTAAGGCTGACCCGGTCAAACCCAATATCGGGATAAACCTGGGTACAAGCTTCGACTTATAAAAAATGTAGCTATACATCATCGTATTGATTCCCAGAAAAAAATTAGGTCCTAGCAAAAATGTGTAATCGTGCGCGGCCTTTAGCAATGTACCCGAAACCCGATAGGAAGCGATATCCTGCCCCCCCGCTGCTACATAGTCCTGGCTTAAGGCCAACAAGGACATTACGCTGATGACCCCTACCGTAATCACAATGGCCTCCAAAAACCGGAAGCAAACATGCCAAATCGCAATCGTTCGACTATATTGTTTCAAATAGGGGAACATCATGGTCGCTGTACCTATCGCTGAAACGACAAGGATCAGCTCCATAAGCGACCCCAGAACCACCTGATTCGCATGTGCGGCGCCTTGAATCAGGTAGTCCGAATCGTTCAGGAGCGGTTTATACAAAATAACACCTAGTATAGCCGTAAGGGCAGCAATAACAAAAAGAACACCTGTGATCCTTGATGCAGTCTTCGTTGAGAAATCCAATTCCCTCACCTCTCCTCTGAGTTTTCTCCATAAAAGAATACTTCTTCCAACGGCAAGTTAAAGGCCCGAGCAATACGAAAGGCCAGCTCCAGTGACGGGGAGTAGTTTCCCTTTTCAAGAGCCACAATCGTTTGCCTGGTTACACCAACCTTGTCGGCCAACTGCTGCTGAGTCATTTCATGATGATTGAACCGTATTTTTCTGATGTGATTGCCAACAAGAATTTTACCCATCTTAAACTCCTCTTCTGTAGTGATACAGTCTCGAAATTGAACCGGTTACGTCTGATAGAAATCCAGAGACGATGAGGACGATGAACATCACCTTCAAGGGCTGGTCTATCACCAATGAGCCCATGGCTAGAAGGAAACCAAGGACAAACACAGCAAATGAATTTCGAAAGGCCAACAAGTCGATGCGCTTATCCATTTCATCCGCGAAAGCAGGTTCCTTTTCACCCGTCGTTATTCGGAAGAGGATGTTAAAAATGATGCTGATCACGATATGTGCTGCGATGGAAACCAAGGTTAACACCAGTACGAAGGATCCCCAGTAATGGAAAGTTACATTTGAATCCAGCACTTCATTGGGATACTCCGGGTACTTGTACAGGCAGTACACTGTAAAAATAAGTATGGTGCTGATTAACGATACGATGCTCTTCTTTTCCTGATACGTCATGTAGACACCGCCTTCAATAAAGTAAAGTTGATTAAACATAATGTATACTAAACTATACATCATGTCAATTTTATTTTACGATCTGGGTGTCCCCTGCTCTAATCCCAGACCTTGAACAAGGCCATTACTACAGCAAATAGGAAATAAAGAAGCTCGCTGCGGTGACAGCGAGCTTCTCATTAAATCTTTTGTAGATGTGTATTCGTAAATGATGAATCTGGGTATTTCAACCCCGCCCCTATGGCTCGATCCATACAGATATGAGCGATCCAGATCACCGACCCTAATAGCAGATTATCGTTTGACAAATATAAGGAGCCCGATGCTAATAACAGTGGGAAAATAAAGGTGTGCCCGAAATTGTAAACCATCGCACCTATCTTCTTGTTCATGGCGTAACCAAGCATGGTAAGATCGGGAACGAATAAAAGAGCAGCAAACAGCCAAATAGGAAAGTGTAGCTGAATGTAAATGAATAAAGAAAGTGCAAAGGCAAGCGCATATTCAACATGAACGATATGTTTATTCGTCATCTTATCTCTCCTCCTTATTCATCATTTTGAAATAAACGAAGTAATAATTTTTCAATATCGTCTATATTCTCTAGATACTCCACTTCACTTGCAAGTTCCTTAATGGTTTGCACGACTTTCAAGGCCTGTTGGTAAAACCGGATTTTTTCCTCCAGATTCATCATTTTTTGATTCAACAACATCACGGTAGTATCCTTACATTCTGTCGATATCGATCTGTCGTCTCGGATTAGAAGCAATTGTTGAATTTCCTTTATGCTAAAACCCAATTGCTTTAATACGATGATAAGCTGGATCTGTTTTTCACATTCATCGTCAAATTCCCGATAGCCATTTTCCCGTCGGATTGGATTCAATAAGTTCTCTTTCTCATAAAAACGAAGGGTATCCGTTTGGATTTGATATTTGTTCGCAAATTCCTTGATTTTCATCTTAGCCTCCTTTCCAGTTAGATCATAACATTGGAGTAAAGTCCAAGGTCAATCCCCGTATCATCATCCATATAGCAAAATGAAGGACGCCCCAATCGGGCGTCCTTCACAACTTGCAGGATTTAACATTGTTAGGCGTTTGAGGCCGCCTTGTTCAGGAAGGCATTCACTCTCTCGGCGAATTCATGCGGATACTGGAATAAGAAACCGTGATTTGCATCAGGGTAAATCATTAACTCTGCATTGGGTATGTGTCCGGCAAGCAGGTAGGAGTTGACAGTAGGCACCATAATGTCATGGTTACCGTTCGCGACAAGCGTGGGCTGCCTTATTCCTGCAAGACGAGCCAGTTTACTCAGATCCGGAATGCCCCAATCGATGATCGCCTTTGCTTGTGCATCGCGTACTTGCAACGAAGGCATCTCGTCGCGGTCTTCGGTCCGGGTGAAGATACGTCCTACGAATTCAAGGCCTTTGGCCTGACTTGTCGTAGTCGGAGCAAAGAATAAGTAGAATATGTCGTCAGCGCCTTGAACATCTTTGTAAGCGTGACTGTTTATTTCGTTGTTCCAGCCGTGCATATCGCGCCCGCCCTGCGGCCCAGTCCCGGCAAGAATCAGACGTCTTACCAAATGGGGACGGAGGAGTACGACTTCTTGAGCAACAAAGCCTCCCAAAGAGAAGCCGAACAAATCGACACTCATTAATCCAAGCGCATCAATGAACTCCAAAACACCGTGAGCCATTTCAGTAACGGTGCCTGGTGTAGATCCTGTCGTACCTCCAACTCCTACATTGTCAAAGAGAATGACTTCACGTTCAGCCGCAATATCGTCAACAAGCGCCGGATCCCAGTTATCAATATTTCCGCGGAAGTGTTGCAGGAATACAACTGGGGTCGTATCGGCTTTGCCGAAACGACGATAAGTGAAAGTGGTTTGATTGCCGGAAGTGACCGTCAAGTTAGGTGCTGTGTAATTAGACATGGATTATTTCCCCTTTTTCTTTTTTTTTGCTTGCAGCTTGGCAGAAGTTTTTACGGGAATGATCGTTCTAGTTATAGCAAAAAAATAACATTAAGCATCTCCATGGCATCCTCTCCTCTGTATTAGCTGCATCATATTGAGAATTATCGTTCTTAATATGAGTTGTACCACATTGAGAACGATCGGTAAAGATATTTTTTCGATCGTTCTCAAGGTTGCGATGCTCACTAAATTCATTGAGAAGATTCCAACTGATCCGAATGCTGGCTCTGATAATCGAATAACAGTTTCTGCATCTTACTCACCGTGCCATCCGGATGAGGGACATGAATGGAAACAGTCATAGTTGGATCATTCGAGTAATGAAACGAAACGAGATCAAAATTCAAGATCCCGAGATTCGGACAATGAAGTTTCTTTGGAGCATCAATCGCATCGAGAACCTCATGAGATTCCCAGAATTCTCGAAACTCCCTGCTAGCCTGTGAAAGTGCCTCGAACTGCTCAGGCCACCAAGGATCGTCGACGTGACGCGCATACCCGGCATGGAAATTAGCAACGATTCGCCGAGCATGCAGCTCCCATTGGTCTCCTTTCACATAACGGAAACGAGGAGAAGTAAACGTCATCCAGACCAAATTCCGCTCCCTATCCGACATCACCGTGAGATTGCCATTTAAAGCACAATAGGCATCATTCCAGGCAATGATGTTCATGCGCGCATCCATGACATTCGCAGGGGAAAGGTTTTGACTATCTAAAAAACGCTGAAGTTCCGGCGTTACCATAGAGGGTTGCTTCGTACCGGTCAAGGGAGATTGCTTACGGGCAAGGTGGTACAGATGACTGCGTTCCGATTCATCTAAGCGAAATACTTTCGCGATTCGATCAAGGACCTCGGCGGATACGTTGATATGACGACCTTGTTCCAAATAGGTGTACCAATCCAGCCCCACATCTGCCAGCAGAGCTACCTCGCCCCGGCGAAGTCCGGGTGTACGTCTGCGTCCGGAATTCGGCAGCCCTACTTGCTCTGGGGTTACTCGTTCACGGCGTGAACGCAAAAAACGGGACAGTTCCTCATAACGGTCCAATCTATTTGCCATGTTCTCCATGCCTCCTGCCCATAAATGAACATAGGATTCGTAATCCTACGATAACTAGATCTCTTCCTAGCCTCTTCGGATCCTTTTAGACTAGTTTATGTCCTCCTTAGGAGGAATAGCAAGAATGGATTGACGAAGATGATCGGCCCCACCTGTTCAACTCCATTCAGACTCTATCATTGAGGTGATGAAAATGAAAGTAGCCGCCATTGTCGGAAGCATTCGCAAAGATTCATACAACCGGAAGTTAGCTCGTTATATTCAAAACCGTTACCAGCATCTATTTCAATTGGATGTGCTGAACATTCGGGACCTCCCCTTTTACGATCAAGATATCGAGTCTGTTCCACCCCAGCAGGTTATCGATTTTAAGGCGAAAGTCGCTGCCGCCGACGCGGTGTTATGGATCACTCCAGAATATAATTCGAGCATTCCCGGCGTCATGGCGAACGCGATGGACTGGTTATCCCGTGTGGATCGAGTCATGATCGGGAAGCCCTCATGGATCATCGGATCCTCCATGGGATTGTTGGGATCGGTCAAAGCACAGGGCCATCTGCGTGACATTCTGTTCGCATCCGGTATTTCCTCGCCGCTGTTGCCGGGAAATGAAGTGTACATTGGTCTTGTTCATGAGAAGTTTAACGAGAAGGGTGAGCTGACTGATGATCCTACCATTCAGTACCTTGATCTTGTAACCGACAATTTCATGAAATGGATGAAGGATCTTTCCCAATTGAAGCATCTCCAAAGTCAAAAATAAACGGAAAACTTGGAGGCAGTCAGATGTTTGAGCATATCGTGCTATTGAAATTTAAACCCGATGAATCGAATGAAATAATTGAAAGTGCTATAAAGCGCGCGCATGACTTTAAAGGGAACATTCCGGGGATCGCGGAACTTAGCGCGGGGTTTAACGTTACGGAGGAACTCGAGCATATGCAAGGGTTTGCCCTGGGGATCCGTGTCACTTTTGACGATCAACAGGCTTGCCGAGATTATATTCAGCATCCCTTGCATCAAAGTTTATTGCAATCCATTGGCCCGTTTGTTGAAGGAATCGTCGTTATGGATTACCCGTTTGCTTAAAATTCCCCTTTAAATCACATTGGAAAGGAGAGATTGCCAAAATGGAAAAGAAGCTTGCCGGCAAAGTGGCCTTGGTTACTGGAGCTTCCAGAGGAATCGGCAGAACGATTGCCGAGTATCTGGCGAATCATGGTGCCAAGGTGGTGATCAATTTTGCGAATCGTGCAGATCAGGCGGCGGAAGTTATACAGAGCATTCAAAAAAATGGCGGAGAAGCCGCGGCCATTCAGGCCGATATCAGCCGGTTGAGCGAGTTGGAGAGACTCTATCAAGCAACAATGAGAACGTTCGGAAAGCTTGATATTGTGGTGAACAACGCGGGGATCGTCATTACAAAACCTGTTAGCGATGTTACGGAAGCGGATTACGACCAGCTATTTGCGATTAATGTCAAAGGGACCTACTTTTCCTGCCAGCTTGCCGCTAAGCATTTAAACGCGAATGGCCGCATTATCAACCTGTCCACTTCAGTGGCAGGTCAGATGTTCCCTGCATACAGTCTTTATGCGGGCTCCAAAGGAGCCGTTGAACAATTCACACGGCAATTGGCAAAGGAGCTTGGAATTAGAAAAATAACGATTAACGCGGTAGCACCTGGCCCTATTAATACCGAGCTGTTCACGGTTGGCAAAACACCCGAGCAAATCCAGGGACTAGCCAACATGAACGCCTTTGGACGTCTAGGAGAGACCGAGGACATAGCAGGTGTGATCCTCTTTCTTGCGAGTGAAGAATCGCAGTGGGTTACGGGACAAACTATCCGTGTTAATGGAGGATTCATTTAGCAGATCATAGGAAAAGAACAACGAGCCGCGGTCGTCTCTGATCCTGCATCAGGGCGACCGCGAGCTATTGCGTGATAGTTGTTTCTTCATTCGGTATTATGGACGTATGAATAGCTTCATTAACCTCACGTAAATCGGGTTGACCATGTGGCCTGTAGGGCTTACGGAATAGGATTTGGTGATCACAATAATCCCGCGCTCCAGATGCCAGCGCAAAATGACTTGAGCCACCGACTTGCGATGGTGTTCAGCGATTTCAATCAGCCCTGGATGCTCCTGTGCGACTGGTTGAGCTCGCTGCTGGCAGACTCGAATGAGGAGGAAACCCATGAACACAATCATAGCAGAAAAGGACGGTAGACCGCGTTGTAGATGGTGCGGCGCCGCCCCGGAATTTCTTGATTATCACGATACCGAATGGGGGTTCCCGGTCGACGACGATCGCCGGTTGTTCGAGAAGATCTGCCTGGAAGGCTTCCAATCGGGCCTGAGTTGGCGAACGATTCTAGTGAAACGTGAGAACTTCCGTGCTGCATTCCATGATTTTGACTTTAACCGGATCGCGGACTATACAGATCGCGACTTAGAGCGTCTACTCGGGAATGAAGGCATTATCCGCCATCGGGGCAAGATCGAGGCGGTCATCAATAATGCACGGAGGGCGCAAGAGATGGTCCAACGGGAGGGCTCGTTGGCCGCCTTCTTCTGGAAATACGAGCCCGACCAGAGTCAACTTGCGGAGCCGCAGACCGCATCCACTTCGACGCTATCGATCGCGCTGTCGAAAGAGCTGAAAAAGCAAGGCTGGAAATTCGTCGGCCCGACGACGATGTACGCTTTCATGCAAGCGATGGGGTTGTTCAACGATCATGTTGAGGACTGCGTTATTAGGGCAGAGGTTGAACTCGCGCGCCAGCAGTTCCAGCGTCCCCGGGCAGCAATTGGCAAACGTTAAGCGGCCGCTGACGCCCTTACCTTTTGTTGGCGATCGACTAAGGGATTACGAACGAAGTCTGCTTTAGAAAGCAAAATAGATCGGGGGAATTAGTCCTGAGAATTTTACTAATTTAATAATCGAGCGAATTACATTTGTATAGTGATGACCCTTCAATGTAGACTAAAGCTCCCTTATGCATGGGTTGGTCTAGGGACTTAGAATTTGAGTGTAATGTCAAAAATAAGCTTGCATCAGAAGTCGCTCCTAAGTTTAAAACTGAATAAAGTCCAGCGTTGATCCTCGACTTTGATAAGAAAAAACGCCCATCACATATCTATGGGCGTCAACGTCGTTAAGTATAATAAATCTATTAGCTAACTAACCTACTACCTAAAGCCTTCCCCAAAAAAACAAGTATGATTCCTCAATAAGATAAAAATCCAACTATTAGGTTACCGGAAAATTGAATACGAAATTCCAACTCGAATGTGTACCGCGTTGTAATGTTGCCGTAATATTGATACCACAAGCATAAGCGAGACCATATTTCAGAACTGCATCCCAACCCCAATTTCTTACAAGTATCGTATCAGAATCAAATGCATTTAAGGTGTCTTGTTGATTAGTTACAGCCTTGCCTCCATTTGTATAACCATCACCACCATTTTGTGAAACTAAAATTCGTTTATTAGACACTGTTACAGAGCTGTCGAGTAGATCAAATCTATAATCAATTTTATCCATTCCAACATAAGTAAAGCCATCCTTCGAATAAGAAGTATAATAAATAGTTGCATAGACCTTAAGTGATATACTGTCGTCAGTCTTATTACCAGATTGCGTGTGGGTTGTTGCACTTATTACAGCTTCAGCTTTATATTGTGTGGCAGTTTCGTTGGTTTGGATTCGCATAAAGTCATCTAGCTTTTGTACTTTGATCTCTCCTACTTCAAGTTCGTAAACTTCTCCTGTTTCCAAGTTCTCTAGTTGTCCATTTGCATCAAGGATATTCTTTACCATAAATTGCTCATTATCATGATGGGACTGAACAAATTGATAATTTTCATTATTACCAATTTGTTTCAGCATTTGCAATCGAACCATAAGAAGTAACTAATAAGACGGAACTAAGAAAAAGAATCATTTTTTTCTCAAAAATATGTAAATATCCTCCTTTTTAGGTTATAATTACAATGTTATTATATACTAATATTGAAAACATTGGTAGTTATAATTACAAAATTTAGGAGGTAATTATGAAAATCAAATTTGGTCTTGTTTTATTAATTTTTATTTTTGTATTCGTTGGGTGTAATAGTAATCCTAAGCAGGAAACTGACAATAAAATAAGCAAGGAGATCATTTCTTTACAAGGACAAAGTGACCATTGGACGGCTAATTATACTATAAGAGAGACTGAAAAAAGTTCCGAAGCATCGAAATATTTGCTCCAATGTACTATTGAACCACGCAACTCTAAAGAATTGATTTTTGATGTCGCTTATAATATAGCTAGTCCCAGTAACGTTTCTCAACTAAGTGGAACTATAACTTCTGAGACTGATAGTTACCTCAGTGATAAGGTCATTTCTCCTTCAATAGACACCAACTTCTTGCCAAGGAAAGGGGAGGATATCATCATTACAATTAAATGGAATAAGAAGTTTGAAGAGAAAATTGTTCTCACACCTTAAAAATTTTCGAGAAACAAGTTGCTAAGGAGCTTGATAAGATGTTGGAGAAACTCGATTATAAAATCGAGCTATTTAATAACTTATAAGACTCTGAGAAGTTGCAATAGCACATGTATTTTCAGTCTCTTGCTCGCTTCGACAGAAAAACTTGCCGATAATTGGGGTAAGGTTCTCCGTATCAACTATAGAGCGAAATCGAAGGCACCCGATTGGGTGCCTCAGCTGGTTGAAACGGGTATTGGGAATGGTGAACTTACACTAATGAAGGACATAACGCTCGGCTCACTAACGGAATCGACTTGTCCCTTTCTAGCATGTGCTTTTGCTTGTGTGGAGGTTAATGACATTTCAAACACTTCAAAGATTGTTTTTGGGATTCTCATTTCTTTAGACGAAAAACAATTGCATTATTCATCGGCCTAATTGTTCAATAAGCCCGAATCACAGAAACAGCTGGCGTCATTTTTATCGATTTTGCAATCCAATAGGATCACTGAATAAAAAAAAGACAGTTAAGGCTACTCCATGTGCCCTAACTGTCCTTTTGCTACCTAATTTTAAAACGTATTATATACATTTGCGCATTCTTCCGCCGTCGGTTCATAGAAACAATGTTTCTTCCATCGACCAACAAACGGCTGATTATACCAAGTTGGCGGACAGGGTCCGGGGTTGTCATACGATCCTGGGCGGAAATACCATAGCGAGAATTTGGCTGGCCAACTCCGTTCTCCGTTTACAACCCGTTGCGCCAGACGGCGTTCTCTATCTCTTGCTTTCTGATAATACATCCCATGTTGCAGCGCTTCGAATGCATGCGGCTGGTTAATCATTTGGGGAATGGTCCGGATTCCTGTGAAATCGGAACAATTCGCTCTGATTCGGTTAATGCCAACTGCTCCAACATGGAGCATGCCCGTTTCGCCTTCGGCCTCCGCCTCGGCCCGGAGCAACCTTGCCAACATATCGATATCCTGTTGCCTGGATTTCACGACTGCCATTTGCTCACCTCATTCAATTTCTAGACCCATCATATTTGAGGTGAAGCGGATGTGTGACTCTGGAAATCCTGGCCATTTCGTTTTTTGTGAAACAAGTCACAATTTGAATTATTATTCATGCTATCATTATTAGCTAATAGATCCATCTCCTAAAGGGAGATTCCATAAAGGAGGTTTTTATATGTCTAAAGATAAATTGTCAGAATTAATTAGTCCTGAAGCGATCATCAATTTTGAAACGGGTGCCATTCAAGCAAGCACTTTGGATTCGATTATTAATCTATTGCCGTTTGAAATGGGTTTTTGCGATGCTAACGATATTTTCCGCTGGTATTCAAATAATCCAAATCGTGTCCATGGTCGTCGTAAAGAAGCCATTGGTCGCCATGTGCTTGAACTTCATCCCAAAGTGGCGCACCACGTTGAAAAATTGTTGAATGATTTTCGTTCAGGAGCACGCGATGAATGGGAATTTTGGTTCCCGAAACGATCTGGGGAATCCGGCCAAATTTATCAAAAATTCATGGCTGTACGGGATAAAAACGGAACCTATCTGGGTTGTATGGATGTTACCGTTAATATTGACCTTTTCCACGGAAAAGAAGGCAAACACACCCCTGAAACGATTGACGAGTTTATAGCTATTGATCCTAAATGACGATTAATTTTCGTAAAAATGTCTAAAAGCCTTTTCGAGATCTCTATTTGCTTGCTCCCACACCTTGTCCGCAGACAAGATATCCGTTCCTTGAGCGCGAACCAAATCGAACTGGCTAAAGCCCATGATATTCGTAAACATCTCTTTTAGATAATTAGGGGCAAAATCTAATGCAGTATAACGGTCGTTATTCGTATAGATACCACCTGAGGCTTGCAGCAGAAGCAATCGATAGTCATCGGTCATCAGTCCCACAGAGCCCGACTCTGTGTATTTAAACGTTTCTCGAGCGATGAGGATGTTATCCATGTAGTCTTTTAGCCGAGATGTAATGTTAAAGTTATGCAGCGGCGTTGAAATGACGATCCGATGGTAGTCCTTGAATTGGGTCAATAATGCAGCAGACTGTTCGGCAATCTCCGCTTCAGTTGGATTTAGGGCGATGTCAGACTGTTGTTTGTTCCAAATCGCAAGCAATCCATCTGCTTCAATTCTCGGAATATCCATGTCATAAAGATGAATGATTGTCAGTTCCTCGTCTCGGAATTCATTCTTGTACTTATCAATAAATTTTTGTTGCAATTGAACGGAAAAGTGATTGTGGTTTGTAAAATCAGGATGTGCGTTAATAAGTAAAGTTTTCATCTATAAAACTCCTTTGTTTTTGATAAACTAAGTGTACCCTTAAAAGGTGACAATATTAGACACCATTAAACAAAGGCGGAGGAAAGATTGAAAAAAGCAGAACGTCTCAATCAGGAACTTATTTTTTTGAGCAATAAACACGAATTTCGCTTAAAAGACTTGATGGAAGAGTTTCATATTTCTAAAAGAACGGCACTAAGAGATCTTGAAGAATTGGCTGGGTTGGGTTTGCCTTATTATACAGAAAGCGGCAGATACGGTGGTTATAAATTGATTAACCAAACCCTGCTGCCCCCAGTTTATTTCAACAAGGATGAGATTCGAGCTATTTTTTTCGCATTGAACGCCCTAAGCATTCTCTCAAGCACACCTTTCGAAAAATCATATCCCCATATCCGACAGAAATTATTGGCCACTTTACCTAAGAGCCAGCAAGAGTATCTTGATCGGATGCTTGAGGTGGTTCGGTATTATAGCGTTGCTCCAATTCATCCGCCAGAATATCTTGCGCTTATCTTAACTGCGATTATGGAAGAAAAAGTGGTTCGAATGATCTACTCTCAACATGAAACCATTCAAATTGATCTTCAGGTTTATGAATTGTTTTATCGCAATGGCATTTGGTTTTGTAGCGCTTATGAGGTAAACCAAGGAATGTGGGGAACCTATCGCTGTGATTATATGTCAGAGTGCGAAATTCTTGAAGAAATTGAACATACCCACTCCCTTAAAGAACTGAAGATTTCTCATGAGGAACACAAAAGAAATTATCATAATATCCCTTTTCGCGCTCAATTAACTTCGTTTGGGAAAGAACTATTTTTAAAGCATCATTACCCGAATATGGTGCTTGAAGAGAAGGATGGGATCTCTTATCTGACGGGTGGCTATAATGAAGCTGAGCTCGACTACATGACGCATTATCTTTGTTCGTATGGAAAACATGTAAAAATTGAATTTCCGGAACAGCTCAAGAAAAGTTATCTCCAACAACTTGAAGAAATAAAGTCACAATATCTCTAATTCAGGCCACCCCCTAAGGATGGCCTTTTGTGCTTTTAGCTATTTGTATTCCTAGTCATAACCCGGAATGGTACAAAACATCTTTCAATAAACACTTGCGATTTGAAAATTAATCAGTTATGCTGATTATATAATATACGGATTATCACAGGAGGTGATTGTTGGGGTGAATAAATGGAATCAATCTTATGGTTTTTTGCTTGGAAAAGTTCTGCAACAAATGGAAAATAAGTTTGCCGAAGGACTTCTCCCCTTCAATATTCATGCAAGACAATATGGGGTACTTTTATTTGTTCAGGAGAACCCTTATTCATCACAAAAAGAGATTTCAGATAACCTACAAATCGACAGGACCACGATGGTAAGCCACATGGACCATTTGGAATCTTTAGGATTTGTGGAGCGTACAAAGAACCCTAATGATCGAAGATCCTATAGTCTTGTGATCACTGAAAAGGGAAAAGAGGTTTTAGACTCACGTTGGGAATTTTTAAACCAGATCGAATTAGACGTTTTAGCTCCTTTATCTCAGCAAGAAAAGCAATTACTTAAAGACTCGCTTGTTAAAGTTTGGAGATCACTATAAAGAACAGGAGATGTTAAATATGAATGCACTTGATTATTTTAATGCACGTCTGGAAGCAACGATTAGCCCTATGGATTATATGAGATCTAACCAAATGGATCCGGAGAAATACTTCTTAATGGATGTTAGAAACGGCCCCATTCATGTAAGAAGTGTAACCATTAAGGATGCTCATGTGATACCTGAACAAGAATTGCCCAGCCGATTAAATGAAGTACCCAAGGATAAGGAAATTATCGTTTATTGCTGGGATGTCTGGTGCAATACTGCGGCTAAAGTAGCAAAGTCTTTATTGGAGCAAGGTTATCAAGTTAAAGAGTTGACCGGAGGAATAGCGGCATGGCAAGAAATGAACTTTCCTGTCTCAGACACAACAAAAGTTGATCAAATATCTGATCATTGTGGATGCTAATTCAAGGCACACGAAGAAAAGAAGATCGTTTAAAGGAGATTAGAGTAATCTAATCTCCTTTAACTTATTAAGAGGATCTTCTGCTTTACGACCATTTGTAATACGGCATCTCCATATTCCCCATTCCCTTCTACGGCACCCCATGCTCGAATTCAGCTGGCTACGGAAGAGCCTTTGTAAGCTCTGTTTTTCGGTTGAGGACGAAACCACGATGCTGCAAGAGCCAATAGGGAAGTCCATAGCAATGCGATGATAACCCAGCGGTAGCCATGAATGATGAATGCAAAATCAACGTCCGAAATCGCAGCGTTTTTTCCGGAATACAGCACGTTTTTCATATGAGCCGGCAGCGCCGCACTGACAATGGTTAAAGAAAGGGCCGTACTCAGGACCTGGCCCAAGTTATAGAGCATGGACCGCAGCCCATTTGCCACCCCTCGGCTGTTCTCAGGAACGGATGACATGATCTCCATCGTATTCGGAGTCAGAAATAAGCCCGTCCCGATGCCGATTAACAGCATCCCGCATGCGGTGGCCGCGTAAGGGAAATTCCCTCCGAGAACGAATAAGAGCAGCAGAAGTCCTGCTATGGATAGAAGAATTCCAAGCGAGGATAGGACTCGAAGAGCGATTCTCTTGGTTAACATGCCGGCAACGGGAGATATGATCAACATCCCTATCGTAATGGGAAGAATCCTTAGACCGGCATCCAGTGCGTTTTGGTGGAAGGCAAATTGGTAGTACAGTGCAAAAAGCAGGGCAACCGCCGTGCGAGCAAAGGAATGAAAGAAGGTGGCGATATTCGCCATAGCGAACATCCAATTCTTAAAAAGACTTAGTTCCAGTAAAGGGGAAGCCGATCGATGCTCATACCCTAAAAATATTGGAGTTATTACCGCGAATACAGCAAAACCTCCAATCACTTGCTTGTCTCCCCAGCCCAACTCTCCCCCCTTGGATAGAGCTAGGATTAAACCAGCTAAAGCGATAAAGACAAGGATACCCCCATATCGATCGACTTTGGTTCGAGGCTCTGTCAGCGGCTTCTCCCTTAGAATTTGGAGCCCCCAGATGAAGGCCATGATACCGAAGGGGACATTGAACCAGAATACCCACCTCCAGCCCCAAGCCGTCGTTACCAGGCCGCCTACGACGGGCCCTAGCACCTGCGCCATGGAAGCGGACAAGATATTCAGGCCTAGACCGGTACCAAGCTGCGATTGGGGAAAAGCTTCGGTTATCAAAGGCGTAGTGTTCGTCACCACGAGAGCTCCTCCGGCAGCCTGTATGATGCGGAGAAGAATGAGCACCCCTGCGTTCGGGGAATAGCCAAGAAGCAGACTGGTCACGGTAAAGACGGCCAACCCTATTAAGTACATCCTTCTTTTCCCCAAAATATCCGAAATTTGACCGAAAACCAAAATCAGAATGGTGTTAACCAACATGTAGGAAAGTAAAATCCAGCTAGAAGTTGCTGCATCTGCATGAAAATGCCGGCTTAGTTCCGGCAATGCGACATTCAGCGTTCCGATATTGACCAGAACCAGAAACGCACCGAGGCTGGTTACGGATAGGACATACCAGGGGTACATCCGATCGTTCTGGGGACTTCCCCTTGGGATCATAGAGATCAACCTCCTGCAATAGCCTTAGGATTCCCTTTCAGTAAGGGCAGAGATGATTTCTTGGGTGGTCCGAGTACGCCCAATACGCGGAAAAATATAGTTTTTCACGTAATCATGCTCGGCTTGGGAAAACCCGGTCATTGCATCAATTGCAAAAATCTGCTGATAACCATGCATAAATGCTTCCCTTGCAGTCGTATCCACACCAAGTCCGGTTGCGATGCCGCATAACACGATGGTATCGATTCCCCTGCGGCGCAGCTGCAGGTCCAGCTCCGTCCCGTAAAAGGCCCCCCACTGCTTCTTGGTAATGATGTGGTCCGTATCAGCGACCCGCATTTCCGGGACGATCTCATCCCATCCCTCAGGCAGATTCAGTGCAGGTGCAGGGGTATCCAACTTCGGTTTAGGGATATCCTTCAGGTCTTTGCTGGATACCCGGACCAGGGCAACCATCGAGCCTTGCTTACGGAAGGCATCTGCCAAGTCGGCGGCGTTGGATACCACTTGCTCGGCGGAATAAGGGGCATATTGGTTCCCCAACCACTTTTGAAGATCAATGACAACTAGCGCTGTTTTTTGCGGATCAAATAATTTTTCCATACTGACATTCTCCCCATCATTATTTTTTGACTGCGTGTTAACAATCGTGAACTCACAGTCATTTGACTTGATGTTTTATATTTTGTACTATGATTCATAGTACGTCAAGGGGGAGAATTTTTTTATGAATGTGACAAGGGAAGAAGTCATACAATCAGCGACGAGGCTTTTTAAGGAACGTGGGTTTCTTTCGACGACGATCCAGGATATTGCCGATGATTGCGGTATTTCCAAAGGATCGGTCTATAAATTCTTTCCTTCCAAAGAGGATCTCTTTAGCGAGGTATTTAATCAATGTCATAACCATTATTTTGATCAAGTCGATGAGCTGACACGTCTTCCCGGACTATCGCCGGAAGAACAGTTTGTTCAGCAGATCGTTTTGCGATTCCGCTACTTTATGGAGTACAAACATATTCTGGTCGAATTTACGGAGCTCCCTATTCAACAGGATCCCAAGTTCCAGCCGCTCAGACACAAGGTTAGGGGCCGGCTCATCCGATGGCATAGAGAGTGTTTGCTGCATGTATATGGCGAGGAAATCCAACCGTATCTATGGGATTTGGTTGCCATCTATCGGGCGATTCTGAAGGAATATCTATTTTGGATTGTGTATGAGGAGAGGTCGTTATCCCTCGAGGAAACGGCGAAGTTCATCTTGGACAAGCTCCATGTGCTCGTTAAGCATATGACGACGTCCGAGCCTAAGTCTATGCTGAACCAAACTTCATTCGAGAGGTATTTAAACTGGGGATTCGAGGACCGGCAGGGTGAGAAGGAGCAGATTCTTTCAGAACTGTTTCGGGAGATGGATACGGCCATGAATACGATCCCGGCCGGTGCCGCACATCGATCGGAAATAAGGGAGCTTTCCCGTTTCATCCAGACGGAGGTTAGCAAGGAGGCAGCGAATCATCCGTTAATACAGGCCTCGCTGTCCTATTTGGAGAGGGAGAAGGAACTTAAAAGTCTGATCGTTCAGTTGAGGAATGTTATATTCTCGGGGATATAAATTGATGGATACCAGCCCCCCTGAGTTCAGGTCCAAGCCCAAAAGAATCCGTCGCGGTCCCAAGCAATTCTGCCGCCGTGAAGTTTGCGAAAAGCCTTCTTTACCTCTTTAGACAGCGATGCATTTCCGTTCTCATTCACGAAAACGAATTGTTCGCCGAAATGGGTCTTCACATATTCAATCGCATCGGTCTGATATAGGTTTCCCCTAAACCTGATTTCCTTGACCATCCATTCTGCCACTTCCTGTGCGGTTACTTCCATAGGATGATGCTCCTTTCTACTCGCTTGTTATCGTAATATTTTTCACATGAAATAAGACTTTGCAATGATATGTTTAATAGTATAAGCATTATTCCAATTTGGGGGGGACTAAATTGAACAAGTACGACGAAGCCATGAAGCTGCTGGAAGATAAATTAGGCAACAAGGACGGTCTGATCTCATTGTCTACCATCGCGCTGGAGCCGGGGGCCGATGGCAAAAGCCGCCCCGCCGCCCGTATTGTGGACGCCTATTATGAGGACGGCGCGTTCTACACCGTCACCTACGCAACTTCAAACAAGATGCAGCAGATCGCCCAAAACCCCGAAGTCGCCGTTTGTATCATCGTCGAAAACTTTACAGCCAATGGGATCGCTGAAAACCTGGGCTGGGTGTGTGACGAGAAAAACGCCGAGATGATGACCAAGCTGCGCAAAATATTTGCCGAGTGGTATTACGAAGCCAATAACGACGAAGACCCTAACACCTGTCTGCTGCGCATTCGCCTGACAAAGGGCCTGTGGAATGATGCCCATAAAGGGATCCGAACTGAGATTGATTTTGTCAATAAGACGGTAAATTAAGCGGTCTATGGGGTACGCCTTACACTGGATCGATCCTTCCCTTCGGCAGTAACCGCATCATCAATAACTCATCATCGCTAATGCCTCTTCATTATCAGGTTCAAGTTCCAACAACTTTTGCAAGTACCTCTTTGCGTCTTCAATGAAGTCTAACTCGAAACAGCAAATGGCTAGGCAATAAAATACAGTGGATACGACCTCGTCTTGCTCTTCGTGTACCGAAATCTCCAAATAATATTTGGAGGGTTCGTACATGTCCATCTCAAATAGGATCAATCCCGCATCGAGCGCCAGATCATATCGCTGCTCCATGACGTAGTACGAGGACCACATCCGTTGAATGCCACTAAGCAAATCCTGCTTTTCGTCTTCATTGGATTCTGGCAACAGGCTGGAAATCCGCTTCGTGCTCTGAATGAAAAATTCCGCATCATAACCGCCCAAACGCCAGAAACTTAAGATTTGCTGCAACTCCATGCTATCTAGATTGCGATCCACCCACCCTTTCATATTAAAAAAATCATCAGGACCAAAGCGTTCGATACAACGACGGTAGGCTAATCGCAAATGATGATAATCCAATGGTTTATCAAGATAGAGAATACAGCCCACATTAATATTTTTATAATGATGCGGAGGGAATAACGCCTCAGCTCCTTTTTGTTCATAGACATACTTCATCGCATGGTAGTTTGCCGTTAATGAAAAGCTTCCATGTAAAATCAACTCGGGCGGTTCTGCAAAAGCCCAGCTATCCAGCAAGTGATCTCCTTTGTCTGCTGTGATCAAAAGAAAACCCGACGGGGATAACCGATTCAAACGCTCCAAACAAGCGATACCGGCAGCAGGAAATAAAATATGCGAGTCTTCAAGTTGTTCCTGATAAATGGAAATCACATTGCGGTAAGGATAGGTTTCCTGTTCGTACTCAGGCGCTCGTCGATGCTCATAGCTTAAATGGATTTGATCTAACCATTCTGCGGGTTGAAGCGAATCATGATGTTCGGGTTGCTCAACGTAAACATCCGTTTCATAAACCTTCCCCTCTCCAATGTAAATCAATTCCTGCGGTATGCTATCGAAGAAGTAGTTGGCAATAAGGATTAGGGGTTGTTTTAAATCTCCTTCACGAATGGTTGTGCCTGTTACAATGAGGTTCAGCTCTGAATCATGCACAGCATCAAATTGCGCAAAGTCCAGTAATCCTTCGGCAATAAACGTTTGAAGCGCGGGATGCGCCTTCCAAGCCATAACATTGTCCATGGCCAAATCCGTCATGATATAGCGGAACGGAGGCAGCGAGATCCCGACGTAGTCTACTAACTGACACAATTCGTTTAGCAAATGGAAAGCAAGACGTCCCGCTCCTGCTCCAAGCTCCACTATATGCACGGGCTCAGAGCCATCTCCCCTATTCACTCGATCTTGAAGAAACCCAAAGATCATTTCTGCATAGGCAGCAGCAATCATGGGATTACTCGTTATATATTGGGGGACTTGGTCATTATTCCAGGCCCTCGTTCCCTTCTCTTCATAATACTCTCGCTGGACTTTCCAGATTGGCGCTTCACTGAAACGGTAACGTTTAGGATTACTTGTCATTTTAGGCCTGCTTGAAAAATACTTTGTCTTCGTTATATTTGGCCTTGCCTTCATTAATGATGTACGTTTCATAAATTTCTCTGTGGACAGGATCTTCCACGATACAAACTTCGATTTTCGTTACTTCGTCTCTATGCATTCTGATCGGGGATACGGCATCCTCAAAATGTTTTTTTATTCTCGGTCTTAGCTTTCTGGCTTTTCCGACGTACAACAATTCATCTTTATCGTTGTAAAACATGAAAATCCCACCTAACTCTCTAGTGATCAGGTGAAATTCGGTGAAGCCGTAAATGTTACTTTCCTGAGGATTAACCTTTTTGGTTATGGTGACATCAGGGGTGGGAATGGTGATATTGATCATTATAGTCTACTTCCTTTGCCTGTATTAGATTGTTTGCTGTGCCCGTACTCCGAGCTTAAACCATCATATCATTATACCCAACTTCTTACGATTCTCGCTTTCCCTATTCCGTTTCATTTGGAGATGTTAACGGATTTTTGAGGGCCGGGAGTACGACGCCGTCGATGAGCGAAGTGTAGAAATGCTTGTCGAATGTTTTGTGCTGTACGAGTCCGCGATAAGAAGCCATTGAAGTTATAACCTGGCAAGCCATCTCTATATCCGCGCGGGCGGAGATTTCACCGCGGCCGATGGCCCGCTGCATGAGCTCACGATTCACTACTGCCCACGGTTCAAAGATCTCTCCTTTAATGGATTCGGAATTCTGCGAAAAAAAGGAGCCCAGGCCTGCGAGCACTCGAAGTTTGCGTTCACCTTCCTCGATCGATTGCGGCTTCAATAACGCAAGCAGATCATTGCGCAAGGTTCCCGTATCGGGCAAGACGTCAAGCTCAAGATGATTTCGATTCATCCAGGTTAAGGCATCTCGGACTAACTCGGTTTTGGAGGACCAGCGGCGATACACCGTCGCCTTTCCGGCCTTTGCTCTAGCTGCGACCATGTCCATTGTCATTCCATCAAAACCGGCTTCAGCGAGGATGTCGATGGTCGCTTCCAGGATTTTAGCATCCCGCGTGTGATCTCGTTTTCGGCCTAATGTTTTCTCTGGCTTTTCCGCTGCTTTGTCAGCTAATTGGGTCCCGACGGACTCTTCACTTTTCATTGAATTCAACCCTCTTTTTCGATACTATTTAGTTCCGGAACTTGACAGTCTCGTATTGCGGTGCTTTAATTTAAGTATCCCACACCGAACAGGGAATTTAAAGGAGGAGTATACCATGGATAAAAAAGTTTGGTTCATCACCGGGGCCTCTCGCGGTTTAGGACGCATATGGGCAGAAGCCGCACTCACGCGTGGCGATAAAGTTGCAGCTACCGCCCGCAAATTGGAGGACGTTGCCGATTTGAAGGAACGTTTCGGAGACCTCGTTCTTCCCATGGCACTCGACGTAACGGATGCTGAGCAGGTTCGCCAGGTCGTTCAGCAGGCTCATTCCCATTTCGGCAAGCTGGACGTTGTCCTCAATAATGCCGGTTACACCTTGGTCGGAATGGTCGAGGAGGCAAGCGAAGCCGAGGTCCACGCTCTGTTTGATGCGAACTACTTTGGTTATCTTCGAGTCATCCAAGCCGCCTTGCCATTGCTGAGAAAGCAGGGTAGCGGGCATTTGCTCAGTGTTTCAAGCTCCCTTGGGATCGAAGCAAGGCCGCTCATCGGCTTCTATTGCTCCTCCAAATGGGCGATCGAAGGACTCCACGAAAGCCTGGCGCAAGAGGTCAAGGACTTTGGGATTAAGGTAACGCTGCTCGAACCCGGTGCCTATGCGACCGAGTTTGGCGCTTCAGGTAAGCGAGTACCGGAAATGGACGTCTATGCCGATGTACGGAGGCAGGTGTTCTCGCGTCTATCCAGCGAAAAACGCGGCAACCCTCAAGCGACGGCAGAAGCCGTTCTCAAGATCGTGGACGCAGCGGAACCCCCACTACGATTTGCGCTCGGTTCGGAAGTCTTGCCTGTGGCGCGCGACATCTATGCTGAACGTCTAGCTATCTGGGAAGCCTGGGAGACGGTCTCGAATGCAGCGCAAGGAAGTTAACCAACCAGCTTTCTATTGACGTTTCCTATAATTTGCTTTCCTACAATTTCATCAACCTTGTAACGCTTAGTTATTTGTGCACTTGAGGATTTCATCCCGATCTCCGGTCCAAAATCAATCTTAAGCTTTATCGCAGGGACCTTTGCTTCTTCAAAAAACTCCGCTTCCTTAATCGTTCCGACACGAATATCTAGTGCTGCAAAATCATCGATCGTTGCCAACGTTTTACCTCCTCCTCCACAGGACTTTATAAGTTCCGCTCGGTGTTGCATTCTACTGCGCTGGGCGAAACGGCTGCAGGAGTCGAATCCCTTCCTCAATGGATCCCTCCATCAGTTCTAAGAGCTGGGGCACCAGTTCCTGCATCCGGGGGGCGCTCAGGTGCCGATCGAGGGCATCCCGGTTTTCCCAGCGCTCGTAGATGATGAATGTGCCAGGCTGGCCTTCTACCTCGTGAGCCTCGTAGTCAATGTTGCCCAAGTCGTTGCGCGACGGGGTGACAGCCGCAGTCATGAAAGCCTTCATCTCGGCTTCTCTCCCTGCCTTAGCTCTCGCCTCCCAGAGTACAGTAACGTAAGGGTTCTTTGTATCGTTCATGCTAATTCCTCCTAAGTTGCACGCTATTTTTAAGCACGTCCAAAAGAACGATTAAAGCCTTGGCCCGCAAGAACATCTTGACGAACCACATCTAAACGGCGTGTTTGGTATTCACCCAAAGCTCTTGATATCGAATTCGGATACTGTTTAATGGAGTCCATAATGGCAACCGTATCATCAAGCGAGTCATTAAAGCCTGCGCCTGTCATTGGTGACATGGTATGAGCTGCATCGCCGATCATGGCTATTCTTCCTTTTGACAATATATTAGGGATGTATTCATTCACAGGCGCCCCGATTAAACTGCGGTCCTTAATCGCGATTTGCATAATGGCATCATCTTCTTTACTCCAATTGGCCCGGCTGGTTTGTAATAGTTCTTCCAGCAGCGAATCGGGAATAGCTTCACCGTATAAGGAATGCTGGGCAATCCCGTCCTTTAACACGCCTAACTCAGTCAGCAATTGATTATGCGAATGATCAAACCAGCAATAACCTATCCATCGCTGGCCAGGATCGGTTCCCCCTTTTTTACCTGGCATCACCGCAGTTGTCAATGTACCGGCGGCACTATGGTTGAAATAAGCACTCGAAAGTTGCCGTTTTTTCCAGTCTTTCTTTGGCAGCAGTTCTTCGTCCACCTTCCCTACCCAAACTAGATAGCCGGCATAATCTGCAAATGGTTTGTCAGGATTTAAATAGCGGCGGACAATACTGCGATATCCATCTGCGCCAATCAAAAAGTCACCTTTAAACGTCTGCCCCTCTTCACTGGTAGCCCAAGCTGATGATTCATTTTGCCCAACCCTAACAATTCGTGTACGGTGCTGAAGGGTAATGCCAGGTTCTTTAGCAACCGCATTGCGCAAACGTTCTTGAATGGCTGACCAGGCTTCAACATTGTTATTACCCTTGGATGCCAAGTATCTTAATTCTCGTTCAATTTTACTCTTACTATAAGGCTTTGTTTGTAAACGAATAAAAGCCCCATTTCTTAATGATGAATCTGCACGTTCAAGAATGGTAACTGTATAACCAGAACGAGACAACGCAAGCCCCATCATAAGACCACCTAAAGATCCACCTACAATAATGGCATGTTCAGACTGTTTTTGTGACACCATTTGTCCTCCCGTTACTACAGTTTCATCTGGCTGCGTAGCATCCGATCGAGAAGTTTGTCTGGGAGAATACGAACCAGTCGGGTCAGCAGTGCCGAATCGCGACCAGCTGTATAGCGGGTGCGTGGCTTCTTTTCGTGGATTGCGCGTGAAATCACTGCTGCCACTTTCTCAGGACGGATCCCGTCCTTTGCCCACATTTCAGCCTGAGCCTTCACGGCGTCAAAAAGACGATCATGACGCCTATGCTGGTCCGGCGTCATCAACTTGGCCAGCCGCTCCGCTGTCGCAATCCCTTGCTCCGTTAGGCCCGTGCTGACACCACCCGGTGTGATCATGATTACCTTGAGGCCAAACGAGGACATCTCCCTGCGGAGACTGTCATTGATCGCTTCCATCGCATACTTTGCAGCCGAATAAATTCCGAAACCAGCCATGGAGACCTTGCCCCCAAGCGAACCGATATTAACCACGCGTCCGCCGCTGTTCAGCAAGGCCGGGGTAAGCGCCTGAATAACCGCGACCTGCCCGATCACGCTGACTTCGAACTGACGGCGAAATTCATCGAGCGGAACCATCTCAAGAGGTGCATTAACGGCGATGCCGGCATTGTTGACCACTGCCCGCAAAGGGCGACCAAGCGGATCTTGCTCCACCCTTTCGGCCAGCGCCTTTAGTGTGTCGACCTTGGTAACATCGACGATCACCGGCTCGATATTTTGGCGTTTGATTTTGTCGGCGTCTTCCTGACGACGAACCCCCGCCAAAACGTGAAATCCCTCAACGGCGAGCTGCTCAGCGGTAGCCCTACCGATGCCGCTGGACGTACCTGTGACGACGACCAGTTCTTGCGTTTTGAATGACATAGTAACCCTCCAAGGTTTGATAAGATATGGATCACGGTATAGCACTGTTATACCAGCATTATAGCATCGCTATACAAAGCTGTCTATAGCAGTGCTATATCTATTTTTGAAGTGTTGTCCTGCGGTCCGAACATCGTTTTGGCGGCGTCGCGTGATGCACTCGGCGCTCACGAAGTACCATGGCACAAATCTAAGAGAACTTATGCTCGCATCTTCCAAACCTAAAAAAGATCGCCATCCTACTGGAGGTCCAGGTTGGATAGGCGATCTTTTTATGCGTCTTCTAATAATTAATGCTCTGCCTGGGGGCTCCAGGCGCTGTCACCCAATCTCATTTCGAATCGGCGTTCGGCCTTTGAATCAAAATGATCTGCATTACGCTTTCCCGAATAAGATCAACGACGTCCGGTTGAGGTGGGGGTGTCTTGCGAATCTGGGCCGTCACATACAGCCAAGAGGCCGTATTCGCGGAAGCCCAGACCAAATCTGCCGCAGCCTGGGCTGACACAGCCAGTTTGCCCTCGGCATCGACTCTCTGAATATTTTGCACTAGTACTTGGTGCGAATGCTCTGCCGCCTCGATATGGGCGCCCTCGAGCAACCGTCCCATCATCGCCGCATAAATCCGAGGACGGGCTGCCGCGAAGCGGACATAGTCATCCCATCCTTGGCGAAGAGCCATCTCTGGAATGGTGGACTCCACCGCGGCAATCTTGCTTTCAAATAACTGTTTGAACGCTTCCACTATAGCTGCACTCAGGAGTCCATCGGCATTGCCGAAATGATGGTAGAGTGTAGGAGCCGTAACCTGCGCGATCGTAGTTACGGCTCGCGTCGAGAATTGGGCTCCGCCCTCCTCTTCGAGTACCTTAAGAGCAGCTGCCAATATTTTGTCATATGTGTTCATACGTCCATTATAGCAGTGCTATATGCATATGTCCATGACGAAGGTTGTACGCCCATGACCATAATCCCTGTATTGGTGACCCGATATTCTGCTCAAACATCACGGTAGGCTAACCTACACACTAGTTCATAGTGAAGTCGCAATAATATGGTTTGCCCTACTTGTGATACGGTTCACCATATCATCTATAGAGCGAAATCGAGGGCACCCAGAGGAGCGCCCTTCGTAGTAGTTAAAAGCAGAAATTCAACGGTTTTCACCATTTTTGAGGGAACCGTCGCCGCTGGCCATAAATTCCTGTAATACGGACACAACCTCATCGGGCTGTTCTTCAGGTGCCCAATGCCCGCAATTCGAAATAATCCTTCCTGTTACCTTATGAAGCCCCGATTCGCGAAGTCCTCTAAGATAGTTCTCTAGAATAGCGTGTTCCCGGTCGCCCCTTAAATAGAGAACGGGTGTAGATATAGAATCTTTAAAATTCATATTGTCCTTCTCATCTTGCGGAAAGGATCGATACCACTCCAATCCGGTTTTAAGGGCTTCCGGCCTGGTATAGGCTTCAACGTACTTCGCTCTTGCGTATTCACTGATAGAACCTGGTTTAGCGGCAATCGCATCGTAGAAGTAAGCAAAGTAATCGGAGAGGTTCCCGCTTATTAGTTTTTCCGGCAAGTCCGGAATAGCATGAAATGCGAAGTGCCAAATATACGGGTTTCTCTTCACTTCACTCCAAGGATCTATACCGGGTATGGCGACATTCATAATAACAGCACGAGCAAGCTCGCCCGGAAAAGCATGGAGATATGCATATACAATTTGCCCGCCTACATCATGACCAACCAAAGTAGGTTCAATTAAGTTTAGTTCCTTAACGACACCCCGCACATACTTGGCTATATTGCGCTTATCGTTTGATATCAAAGGCGTAGTTGAATCTCCGATTCCAGGCAGGTCTATCGCAACAACATGATAGTTCTCGCTTAGCGGAATCATGATTGCCTCGAATTCCGTCCAATTCTGCGGCCAACCGTGCAAAAACAAAATCGCAGGTTTTTGCTCCGTTCCTCCAGTAACCACATGAATCGCTACGCCTTCTCTCTCTACTTGTCGATGCCGGAACAGCTTACTAGGGGCCTCATCGCCTGCCATTTGTTTATTCCCTCCCTTAATGAAGAACTCTTTCTTCATTCTAGGATAACTTCACTGACAATTCCCGGTAGTGAAGATCATTCTTCATAAAAAACAATAAGATCTTGCAGAATGGTCTGTACTGTATTTTTAAAACTAGTCGGTTCAAGCACCTTTATCGTCTTCCCATAGGGAAGCAAAAAATACGGAACGTATTTATGAATGATCTCTTCGTCCAGTAAAAAACGCGCTTGGTTGGTCGTTCTTTCGATAAGATAGTGTTGCATAAACCAATTGTGGCATAGATCATCCAAAGATGCCTCCCTGCCCTCAATAATCACGCAAGTGGGTCCTTCACCTTCTCCTAAATCAGGTAGCAGCCTTTCCAGGAAAAAAGAACGTACCGAGAAAGCCGCCGGACGTTTAAATCCAAACTCCGTTCGTTTCACACTGATGATTCGGTCCGCCCTGAAGCTACGAATCTCATTCCGGAGCTGACAGAAGGCAACCGTATACCACTTATTGTTCCAATAAACCACTCCATACGGATCAACGGTCCTACTCTTCGGTTGTTCTTCCCTGCCTGAGCGATATTCGATCTCAACCGAGTATTCATCGGCAGCCGCTTGCTCTATTTCTGATAATATTTGTTTAGCTACGAGCTCATTACTACCGCTTATCACTTCGAATCCGGTCAAATGCCGATTAAGCTCGCTGAGCTGTTCTTGATTCGAATACGATTTCAATTTTAAAACTGAATGGTTCAATGCTTCATCAAAAGGATAACCTGCCCCTTGCGCAAAAACAGCAGCGTGAAGAAGCGCCTTTTGCTCTTCCATGCTGAACAGCAGGGGTGCTCGGATGAAATCTTGCAGCAACCGATAACCGCCATGATGGCCTGATTCGGAGATAATCGGCACCCCGCTGGCACAAAGCGCATCGATATAGCGGTAAACTGTTCTTATGTTTATTTCTAACTTTTCTGACATCTGCTTTGCTGTGATTTGGGCGCCTGTATTCAGCATCCAGAGGATGGATAGCATATTTCCATTTTTGGACATCGCATGATCTCCTTTCTCTAATCATTGGGATACATGTAATCATATCGCGTGATAAGCCACTTCGCTGCGCTCGGAATGCTTGCAGTAATAATTTCGCCCTACTTATGCTACGGTTCACCGCAACACTCTAACGGCGAATTTTTACAGTATATGGACTATTCATTACTTAATTTTACCAGTCCATAGTGAATTCAATAAGTATGCAGTAAAAAGACACTGAGAGATTATTCATCAGTGTCTTCTTTGGCCTTTTTCTACCGTCACCATGAGCGTTGCCGTCTAAAGCTGCTTAATGATGTCTTCCAACTCGTCGACCAAGCCTTTTGCCGTTTCAAAATCCGTATTTTTCAAAGCTAGTTCGATCTGCATTTCAATGGCCTTTTTCTTTTGTTCCTTTTCCAAATAGTCTTTATCAAAATGACTGGCGTAGATCATCTGTCTGAATTTCCGCATACTCATTTTTCTAATCGTCTTGTCGTCAATGATCAGCACATAATCCATGCCGTTTACGACTGAATAGAAATCGTGGGAAATCATCAAAATCGCGCCTTTGTAGTCTTCGATGGCTTTCTCCAGCGCAATCTGCGTATAGAGGTCCAAATGGCTGGTCGGTTCATCAAACAGCAGCAGGTCGGCTTGACTACCAGCGACTTTAGCCAGTTGAAGCAGGTTTTTTTCTCCACCGGATAAGGATTGGATCTTCTGATCCAGGATTTCGCCTTCAAAGCCGTAGTTCGCAAGATACGCTCTAATCTCGTCATACGTTTTGAACCCAGCGTCGATGAATTCATTAAGGATCGTATTCGAGTCTTTTAGCGTTTCGTCTTGAAGCTGCGATAAATAAGCCACTTTCACACCTGCATTGATTTCGATGGAGTCATGGTTGTTTTTGAAGATTTCGCGGAGCAAAGTCGTTTTCCCTGTGCCGTTCGGGCCGATGATCGCGACTTTATCTGTAGATTGGATCTCGAAATTAACGTTGTGCAGAAGCAGCTCGTCGAAGGTCACGCTGTAATTGGCAACCTTTACAACAGTGGCGTCTTCCACTTCACGATCGAGATCAAACCGAATATTCGGCTGCTTGATCTCGACAAACGGCGCTTTGATTCGGCGTGCTTCCAATCTTTCCTGAAACTTAACTCTGGCTTTTAACGCCCTTCCTCTGGACGCGTCTGCAACATTCGTTGCGATCTCTCTAAGATTGTCGATGATGTGATCGTATCGCTCGATTTCTTCGGCTTCGGCGATCGCGATTTCTTGCAGCTCAATCTTGGTCTGAAGCAGCGAGAAGTTATAATCAATATACCGCCCGTCAAACTCCTGGATCTCCATGTTTTCGAGGTGGATGATTTTATTGAAGCAATGATTCAACAGATAGCGGTTGTGCGTAACGACCAGCAGCATGCCTTTGTGGGAATTGATCAATTTTTTGAGCGCATTGAGGTTTTCAAAATCCAAAAACACATCCGGTTCGTCCATAATCATCAAATCCGGGTTGCCGAGCATTTCCTTCATGACTTGAATCAGCTTGAATTCCCCGCCGCTCAAGGAAGTTACTCTGGCGTCTTTCAGCTTCATCAGATTGGCGAGATTCAGCTGCTTATTAATCGAGCTTTCGAAATCATCCCCGCCTAATGCATCGAGTGCGTCCAATGCCGATTGATACTTTTCCATCAGCGAATCCATATCCGACGTGGTTGCCATTTCAGCATAAATCGCGGTGAGTTCGTCCTGGATCTTGATAAACTCTTCCCCGATATATTCAAAAACGGTCATTTCTTTCGTTTTGTCCACCTGCGAGAATTGGCTAACGTACCCGATTCTACAATCCGGGTCGATCTCCAGCTTGCCCTCGAACAAATGTCTTTCCGGGTCCATCAGCATCTCAATCAGTGTACTTTTCCCGCTGCCGCTCGTGCCGATAAAGGCACAGTGTTGGCCTTCTTCGAGCGTGAAGGAAATGTTTTGATAGAGTTTTTTTTGCGGGAAAGAGAAGGATAGATTATCTATTTTAATCATGGTGTTACCTTTCTGAATCGCCATAACGGCGGGTATTGTGGGGTGTGCGGCAGCGTGTGAACTTAAGGTTGCCGAATTTCAGATTAACACTGTTTGGTGGGGAGTACAATTAATAGTAGGTTTTACTCTTGCTTTGGAATTTTCTTC
Source organism: Paenibacillus sp. FSL R7-0216 (assembly GCF_037969915.1). NCBI lineage: Bacteria > Bacillati > Bacillota > Bacilli > Caryophanales > Paenibacillaceae > Paenibacillus > Paenibacillus sp. FSL R7-0216. The sequence goes on from NZ_CP150222.1 coordinate 5,135,231, forward strand.
GCTAACTTTGCTAAAACCTCAAGGCCTCATGGATCCTCGCGTTATCATCGATTCGCCTTTATTCAGTCTTTGGGATTTAGGTAAAGAGTCCGCCTAAACGATCGTCAGCAGGAGGCGGGTAACCCAAGTGTCTTGCCATCGTTACAATTTGACCTCTGTGATGAAATTCGTGCGTCTCCGCATGAGTTAACAGCAACAATGGAGTGGGTTCCTTCGGGTAACCCTGCCAGCTCTCGTCTTGCTCGATCGATTCATACCAATGATCGTCAAATTCACGTAAGAAGACTTGCACCAATTCATCCACTTCCGCAAATCTCTTACGAACGAACTTCACGTCGGCAGTCTCATGTACGTACACATCCCAATGATCATTTAATTTCCTGAACGCGAAAGATTCCAGCCAATACCTATAACAATCGACGACATGAAGATGGGTTCGAATGATCGTTCCATACCCAAATTCGGGAACCGGTTGATGCAGGATTTGTAGAGGAAGCTCCTCTAAAAACGCAAGCATATCTTGTCTAGCGGATCTGATCCAATCATATTGTTGCTGCAACAGTTTTAACAATTGCAATCACTCCTCGATCTCAGAATGATACCATCCTTCCTGAAATGGCAACTTCCCGGTTAACACCAATACATTGCCGTCTGGATCTATGATCGTAAAATAAAGCGTGTTTCCGCGCCATTCGATCCGATCCACCAGAGCTCCTTCATCAATCATCGTCTGGTACGATCGGAATATGGCAAAAGGGTCTGCACGGCGAAACCCGTCTACTAACGCTTCGAACACCTCGATGCTAAGTCCGCCACGCGGAGCAGTGAGCACGGAATCATCCCAATATTCGGGATGGCGTTCCACGGCCGTCTTCAGCCTCGTCCTCGCCCGCTTCAGAGCCGCCTTGACCGAACCCTCGGATTGTTTGAACAGCACTCCCGTTTCCCTCGCGGTAAAGTGAAATACATCGATCAGCAAAATAAGCACGACCTGCTTAGGTTTGAGCCGCTCGGACAACAGCTCAAGCGCCTCCCGTACATCCCATTTGCTCCATTCGTCATAGGAACTGCTTTGCTCCTCGATTTGTCCGACCAGAGGCTTAAATTTGCGGCTGCGGCAAATATCCACCCACGCGTTGGCGGCAATTCGAAACAAGAAAGGCTTCGAAATTTCCCTGCTCGGAAATCGGGTATGCCAACGATAGGCTTTAATCAGAGACTCCTGCAGTAAATCGTCCGCATCCCACGCCGAGCCCGCCTTAGCCAGACAATAGCGTCTTAGATCACTTTGCAGCGGAAGTGTCATCTCCGCAAACGTCTCATATCCCGCGTCCGGACAACCCCCTTGCGGCACTATTGCCGCTTCCTAAAATGATTCTTGTGATCAAAATATGGCGTTTGTCCTGTCTCTTCTACAATATCAACGGGATTTCCGTCCAGATCGAATGCTTGGAAAAACGTGTGTTCATCCTCTTCATAGATTTCGCTTAATTTCGCCCCTTTCGCCTTAAGCTCTCTATACGAATGATTAATATCATACGAGGTGAAATTGAAATAAGGCATCTGGTGTTTGCCGGTGTAGAATTGGACAGGCTGCGTTTTGTCCACTTTCCATAATAAAACCAATGTCTGAGCGTTAGGGAAGGCGAGTGCGACTCGATAATCGGTCTGCTCAATCTTCTCCAGATCGAACATTCGAACGTACCACTCCTCCGAACGAGCGATATCGGTCACCGGAATAAAAATACTAGATACAAACGAGACGATTTTTTCCATATTGATCAAGCACTCTCCTTTAACCTCATTTTCAATCTATTAACGATAAAAATCCATAAATAGATACGGGTAAGCAAGATTTTGATCATCACAAATTTTATATTTTTAAACCACCTCTATAATTGGACCCCGGCAAAATTTCGCCCTACTTTTCGCCCTACTTATGATACGGTTCACCGCGTTGTCTGTATCGGCAAGTTAGTCCCTTTCCTTACTTATACGAATCGTTAAAAACTTCCGGTTTCAATTTCACCTGCGCGCTCGTAATTCACAACTATTACGCCATTAGGGGTAACTGTGCTTTCAGTTACCTTGAATGCCGCCGGGATCGTACCCCCAGCGAACAATCGCTTTCCACTGCCCAAAGTTACCGGGTAAATCATCAGCCAGAACACATCGATCAAATCATACTTCATAAGCGTCTGAATGAGATCACTACTTCCCCATACGTGCAAATCCGGCCCTTGCTGTTGCTTGACTCGGGTAATTTTCTCTACAATATCTTCGCTTAATAACACGGACGGCTTCCATTCCCCGGATGTCAAGGTATTGGAGGTTACATACTTAGTCGCCTTGTTAACCCCTGGCCATACGTCCGCATGCTTCGGCCAGTATGGCGCCCAAATTTCATAGGTTTTTCGCCCTAACAACAAGTCGAAGGGCATATTCATCTGCCTGCTCAGGAGCGTTCCAAGGATCTCGTCAGAGTAGGGCGCTACCCACCCGCCATACGCGAAACCGCCACTGTTATCTTCGTCTGGTCCGCCTGGGGCTTGAATGACACCATCAAGGGAGACGTGTTCTAGCACAATAATTTTTCTCATGATGGAGTACCTCCAATCGCTGGATTATTTTAATTGCTTTGGTTTTTTCTTTTACATTTATTTGACGAAATCCAACCGCAAGATTCATCGGTCAAGTAAGCAAATTTTGTCGCTGCTTTGCCACATATCAGGCAAAAGCAGGTACCTGCACACAGATATCAAACCTAAGCTCGGAAAGGAATTCCGCAAAAAAACTAGCCGTTACTTGTGATACGGTTCGGCGCACTGTTTGTAACGGCAAGTTTGTTTAAAATTTTTTATATTCCTGATTTATCCAATTATTGATATGATGTGTTTGATCTTGAGCCGGTTGGTGTAGGAAATGGATCAATTCACACGAAAGCGGTGAGGATGTGAACGTCAAATTTCGCAGTTACCAGACAGAAGATTTCACGAAAATCCGTAACATGCTTGTTACCAGCTTCGAAGAATCAAACAGTTTAGGTAATTGGCTTATCGACAGATGGAACTTCTGCAGAATGGTCAGCCATACTATGCATGAAACGTTCGACACTTGGGAAAAAACAGTGGGAGTTTGGGAAGATGAAACCGGTATGATCGTCGGGGTCGTTAACTCGGAAGGTGAAAAGAGAGGTGAAGCCTTTTTTCAAATCAGATTCCCTTTGTCTTCGGCGATACTTGAAGAAATGTTCGTTTTTGCAGAGAGTACCTTAACTGTACAGGACAAGGGGTGTCGAGTCATACGTTTACAAATTCCAGATGGTGACTCCATACGGGAATCCATCGCACAGTTGAGAGGCTATAGAAAAATGGATTGGGATGACACCATGTCAATTCTTTCTTTACATAATCTAGAACTAGGGTCAGTTGAACTCCCCGAAGGTTATCGTATTCAATCCGGACCGGACGTTTCGAGTGAAGCAAAGGCCCTTGCTCATGCCAAAGCATTCGGTTACTTTGAAGAAGCTCGTGATCGAACTGTCCCCCTAGCTTTCGAACGGATGAAGTTAGCTCCCGATTATCGACCGGATTTGGATCTGTCCGTCGTCGACACATCAGGAGAAGTCGTTTCATTCTGTACGCTATGGTTCGACAGCCAGAATCAGCATGGCGCTTTGGAACCCGTCGGGACCATAGCTACTGCTCGTAAGAAAGGGCTAGCTCGAGCTGTCATTACGGAAGGACTCCACCGGATCGCTGGATACGGGGCGAAATCCGCTTACGTCGGATCCACTATGGACTTCTATAAGAAACTTGGCTTTGAAGCTGTTTTTAGAAGCAATGTCTGGGAAAAAACCTTTTGAGACTAGCAACAAGCATACCCCTACTTATGATACGGTTCACCGCGCCGATCTAAAGGTAACGTGTGGATACGAAAAGGGGCTACTAAAAAGGAGGAGAAAAGGTATTCCTTGTATTTATACTAAGGTAAACAAATACTGATGCTATACCACTTTTTGAACACCCCAAACGGGGCTCTTGCTAACCATGATCAAATTGAAGCAATGATTAAGGATGGATTGCAAGCCAGCGAACATTCAGTACAGCTAACAACTTACAATTTGATCCTTAAGGAATCCCCAAAGTTACTCCCCCAAAAGATTTGCGTGATTATAATACCGTTCACCTTGGCGGGGCTAACGGCGAAGAGTGAATGTAGTTGTCCCCACAGACAGACACAACAAGCAAATATTGATACTGTGACGTTCGATACGAAACATTAACATAAGCGTAACTAAAGTGCAGAATGAATAGTTTTATCGGTTTGAATAGACCAATACTTGTCCCCATTTGGAAACTGGGCATTAAAGTATGTATGTTCTGACTTCTACGATACTGGACCACAGTCGTGCCTAGTTTGCGCACAAGGCATTGTCTCACAAAATTATAGCCCGGTTGTATCCGAGAGATAAAGAAGAAGGACTGCTCATGCCTGAGCAGTCCTATGCTTCTCTAAATAAGACCATCCCCAACGACTTACATAAAACTCTCACTATCTTGCAAAAGTTGATTAAGAACGCGTTCAAACTCGCCAGCCACATGCACATTGGTATCTCCCGGGCTAAGTGGGATCAATCGCAAACTGTGATCATCCGAAGAACTCGAACTTTCTTCGCGTCCCTCTTTGACTGGGTAGAACGCCCATACTTCCGCTACTGGACTGAGCCGTTGCAACGGCTTGATGTTGAGTCTGTCCTCGCCAAAAAGAAAATTAGAGCGACTGTCACTGTAAGCAATCAATTGGCTCATTTCGCGGGTACGCGCAATCGAGTTCACCCTGTCATTCTCCCAAAAGTTGTGTCTTGGACGATATTTAAAATCCATCATAATGGATCCGCAGTATGTCCCTTTTCTATATACATCAATTCGGCCATCCGGACGGTTATATTGCTGCCGAACATAGAGCGGATGTACAAACATTTGTGTTTCTCTGCTGGTTAAAGGGACAGCACAATCATACACGAAGTGCAGCTCGAGCTCGTCCCTCTCCAGAATCACTCGTTCTCCTGCAGGTAGCGATGGGATTAACATACCCTCACCGTTAAAGTATAGGTTGTAAATCCATCCCCGAATAGGGCTAAACTCCAGCTCCTCTTCTAAAATCCGTAGCAGTTCCACATAACCCCACATTTCATAAAGCTTATCTGTACGTTTCCATTGGTAGGAGTACAAAGGATCAAGCGTAATCTCTAGCTCATCATCTTGGAGTTCCCGATACAGCATATAAATAGAACGGTACCGTGCATCCTTCGTTAGTACATATGGTACAGTAATGAGCGGCTTCTCATGCAACTGATCGTACCAGTGTGCAGAGGTAATAAGTTGAAAGCCTATCTTCATCCGTTGCACCACCTCTAAATAGTTCTGGAGCTCGTGAAACACTTTACTCTTCTGCTCTAGAACAATCTTTGTACTATCTTGAAATTCGAACGGCTGTAGCTGGTCGATCTCATCCTGTAGATTTGCAGAATAGTGTTCTACTGAGAGCACAAAATCATTCAGTACCTTTATTAGGTGTCGTATGATATGTTTTATCCATATATTCTCAGGCAAATTATAATCTATAGTTCGTACGGGTACTTTAAGATAGCCCTTAACCTCTGGGTGCTTTAACCGATGCCTCACTGTTACTTCGTCGATAACGTTCGCTCGATCGGACCGGACAACATCATATTCCTTACGCATTCGGAAATTGACCTTTGTATAAAGATCACTAAGCGCCGCCATAACATTTGGGAAATGCTTCGAGATAATCATGAATTGCATCAGCAACCGAGGCGGCAACGATTTTCCTAGTTTTTGACCCTTACCAATCTGCTTGCTAATAAAATCAAGCGCAAGCCCTCGGATAACACCCTCCAGTTGTTCGCGCATGACGTCTAACTGGTTATTCGAAAGCTGTTTCGGTTGGATTGTGAAAGGGGCATACCAAACTTTATCTTCAATCTCGATTCGAATTTGATATGTCCCTGGTATCAAAGGATAGTAATTTTTAGTAAATAGGGAAATACCCCCTTCATTTGGGAATAAAAAGGCCTCACCTTTCTCATCAAACTCAACCCCTCGGTAAGGTATTGTCTCCAACCCGTACATATATAGTCTGGCTTTTTCATTGGATGAAGTAAATTCGATCGCAATCTCGAGGTTCTCAATAAGCACCACCGAGGGCTCTTCAATGTGCTCATAAAAACCCTGTTCATTATAGTAGAACCGATGTACTGTTTCCAGCTTATGGCCTACCTTAAAGGATAGCTCAAATGGGAGTTGGCTAAATGGAGTAGCCATTAATTCTCAACTCTTTCGCTTTATGAATCAGTACATTTCTTGTTTCTGCAAAATCGGAAATGTCCTTGTATTCGTTCAATATCTCGAGGATTTTACTACTTATCACTTCATCGTTCGTATCAACCTTCCCAATTAAGTCCTTCAACAAGCCTTCCGGGCCCCTAAGCTTTGTAAAGATGCGCTGAACCACTTGAATGTCCAAAGCTTCTCTCCTAGAGATGTAAGGATTATCCGGCAAATTACGAATATATATATCGATTTGACGAACAACTCGAGGGCCAACACCAAGATTTTTATTCGACTCTTGAAGCATTTGATGCATCGTCCAGAGGAACTCCGCCTCCCGATCACTTAACGTAAAACCTTCCGTCTGGCGAAATTTGTTGTATTCCTCAAAAGAATAGGAAGTCTTTCGTCCCTGAGTTTTCCGCTCTTTTTGACTCAAATGTTTTAGACCGGTATACGGTAAAACATCTAATGAAATAACATTCGCACGATCCAAGACCTTATCGGAGAAATGATACGTCGATTCGTCAATGTTAACGGTCCCCACGAACATGATATTCTCTGGAATTGTAAGAACTGGCTCATATTGTGCTGTGTTATACAATCTGCCAGTTAAATCTTCGTTGTAGAGTCGCAAGAATCGACGCTGAGGTTCCATCTCAAGGACAGATAAGAACTGAGAAAAGTAGTGCTCTACCCGAGCCAAATTCATCTCGTCAAAGCAAATCAGATACAGTTTGCTCTTTCGGTTTTCTTCCTTCTGCGCTTGAATCAAGTTGTTAATCAACCCAGAATCCCCTGGACGATATACCATGTTCATGGCATCGACGTACCCGATCAAATCAGAATCATCGGTCCATGAAGGGCGCACCGGAATGATGACAAATTGATCATCATTATCCAAACCCAGGGCACGGGCATAGGACTGGACCAACCTTGACTTTCCCGTCCCACTCATCCCTGCGATGATGTTGAGCGTATTCGATTTCATAGCAGTGTGGAAATTGTATAGATCCCTTTCGGAGTACTGCAAACCCATTTCTCTAGTGACTTGAATAAAATGATCCATAAACCGATACTCTTCGTTATCCGTGTAGAATAAAGTGTCTGCCTCATCCTCCGTTAGCTCCTTCAATACTGCATTTGATACTGCCGGAGTGGCCTCTTCCTTGTTTCTCTCCACAGGTGTCTCAGCAACCACCGTTGCTGCGGCCGTGGCAATCTCCAACGTTGCGTCCTGGAAACTATCAAGCGGAGTTGCTACTTCCATGAAAGTGCTCATATTCTGATATATGTTTAGTGGAATAAACATTAATGTAGGGTTTTCTGGCGTCCCATAGCAATCTTCTAACCAATCATCCTCAAATTCTCTCATCTTTAGCTGCCCAGTTATATTTAAGCAGTACCCTCCATGAGCATACTGATGTTTATCAAACTCCCCAATTATACTGTACATATCTCTCTGCTTCCAAAGAACAAACTGTGGGGTATCATCTGGCTCGGTCGAAATGCTTTCAATTCTTCCGACAAACTTATTATTTAATATTTTTTGAATAAAATCATCCCAAGAACAATCATGCCTTTCCTCACTAAAGACAGGAACAGGAATGAATGTGGTCCCGTGAACATAACTATCAGACTTCCGGATGAGCCGCACCTCTTTGCCCACATAGATCTCATTGTGATTCGGTAGGACTCTCTTCAGGGGTCTAAATATAACCATGTAATCATCTAAAAATCGCTCCAGCTTTTCCTTCCGTTCGTCGTCAGGCCGATAGTAATCATCTTCAAAACCGTATCTTGCCAAATCACTTGAATAACAAGTAAATAAGTTTACATTTGGGAATCCATAGGGGGTATCGGAAATCAACCTCACGAAAAATTGCAGTGAGTTTTGAGAGTTTATGATAATAGGTCGTCTCTGTATTTCTTCTTCGGTTGCTAGTAGTCCTACAAAATCTACATTCCATTCTTTATTCATGAAGTATTACCTCACCTTTTATTAATATGTGCTTGGAGCTCTACTAATGTTGCAAACTCTTTAATGTTGTTGTTTGGAAAGGCATTTCGTAGTTTACGCTGCTTTGGTGGAGAAATCTGAAAGGATAACATCCAAATCTCATCTGCTTGAGATTCTTGATGAAGGAAATCCTCAACTTGGTTGTTTCCCACCAATTCAACTGCGTATCTTGGTGTCTGTAATAGGGATTCATTAATATTTTCACCTAACAGTACAACCTTCATTTTATTTGTTGTCGGGTTGACAGGTTGTGCAGGTAGTTTGTTGGCTCTCGTTGTTTTCATTTCAACCTGTTTGGTTAAATCTCTTATCTCTACTTGAAGCTCATCCACCTCTCCCCTTAACCTATCAATAGCATCCTTGTGTTCAGTTATTTGTTTATTTTTATTTTCTACTTCTGTATTTAGTGTCTTTATTTCTTCTATGAATCTTTTCCGTTCCTTTTTCCATTCTTGTATCTCTGCTTTTCTTTTCTCTCTAAGCTCCTTCAAGGTCTTTTCGAGTTGGCACGATTTATCCTTTTCTTTGGAAAGCTGTTCTTCCAACTCCAGAATGAATGTATCAGCAAAGCGAGTGTCCTTCTCAATAATTTTGTGTTCCTTCTGTAAGTCTGATATGGAATCTGTTTGCGGCTCATACTGTGAAAGGTTCCTTTGTTCCGAAGTCGAATTAAAAAGACTTTCTGCAAGAACGACCTGTTCCGCTTCCCCCGTTATCAGAGCAAGCAGGACATCAGCTAATTTGTATTTCTTGTTATCAATAAGCCCCTTAAGTTCTTCTGAATTTTTTACTCTAAGATCTGTAACGACCTCTTCGGTTAACATTTCATTGATATGTTTTTGCAACTCTTTTTTAAGTTTAACGGCCTTGGTTCCCTTCTGTAATTCATTAACAACTTGAGGTCTTATTTGCTTAATGTTGTTTCTTGTAATCTCCCGAAAACCTTTTACTTTACAGGCAGTTGTACTGGCCAAATCGTATAATACCGCATCTTCTTGTTCGGTTAGTACCCATTTCATCATTAATTTGTTCATGATCCCACCCACTTCTTTAACATAGGCCTCTAAATATCACCCTACATGAGTAATTTTCAAAATGATTTAACAATAAGACCCTAGCAAACTTCAAACTAATTATTTTTAATATTTCCTTTTGTATGCAGCCTAAACACCCACCTTCATCAGCCTTATATTTAACATTAATTAGAGCCATAAAGCGGTGAGCAAACCCTTTAAATGTCATTACTGAATAGTTCTATAAACCCATCTAAAGTTCCTCTCTGAGAACTATCTGTAAATGGTCGTTATTCGAAAATATAATATGGTAAATGATATCTCAGGAGTCCCTAATGAAAATCACTATTACGTAATGCCGACCCCCCCTATAAATTTGTTTTGTTTTTGAGTCTAATGATAATGACTACTTCCTCGTAGACGAAGAGACAGATGAGTATAACAGCTGTCCTTACAAATTAAACTCAAAAACAAGCGGATACATGAACTTCACTTAACTGTTTCAAAAGAGACTGCTGCCCGTATTAAAAAAATCCGCGCTGAGTGGTTAAATTTGTTTTACATAAAATAAATAAGCTGCTCCAATGGAACAGCTTACGTTTCAAATCCAAATATTCATTAATTTTGGCAAATTATACTCAATTTTCTTACAGGTTTTGCTGAGTTCACACACAATATGTGAGAAACCCAACTTTACTGAGCAGACCCAACCAAACTGGCTGTCCTTGGATCATAAATCACATTAGTAATCGAGCCGTCCCGAATACGACTCACCGCTTCGTCAATCACGTGTAGCGGCACGAGAAACCATTCCTGTGGCCGTACTGGATGGCCAAAACGGTCATGAATAGTAAGGTCAAGTTGAGCGGGTGCAAAGATTCGGTGGAGTAGCCCTTCCAGCTTCCTACGGTTGATGCCGGCCAATTTGTATGAAGCAACAACCTCAACATCCGCCAGCAAATAGGTGCTATCGTGAGCCGCATTGGCGATACGAGTTTCTACTTCACCTCCCGTAACTCCAATCTTGTGAATGAGCTCGCGGTGCTCCGAAACGAAGGGATGATTGGATAAGCTGCGAAGGACATAAATAGTACCGCTTTCGATATCGCCTTCATCCCAAGTCTCGCTGAACAGAGGCCCTAAATCAGGATCAGTCAAGCGTCGACCTGTGTCATCTTTATATAATGCACGTTGCAAGGACCTGAGCAATAGATTACTTTCGGTTCCGTTTGAGTAGATGACCCTAAGCCGCGCATCTGGATGACCATTTGAAGCCTTAAATTCATTACCCTTCTCAGCCACATAGACTAGTTGTCCGCCCAGAACAAAGAAGTCGCCAACGTTAACACTCGCGTCCCTACCAAATGGTCGTACTTGTCGAATGCCAGATTTGAGTTCAATCTCAGTCTTTTCGAACAGAGGCCGAAAATTGTCAAAATCCTCGCACTTCTCACGATTTGCGATTTCTTCCGCAACCTGTATTTCAGCACGGGAGCGAACATGTCGCAATTCTGTAATGTCTGTTGGAGCAATAGATCCTTCCAGTTCGGCAAGTAGTTCATCATCATCCATTGACTTTATTGGGTCGACCGGCTCAATTTCCACCTTAGTCAGTAATCCTTGACTATCAAGTGGAGCAAGAAGAGCTCGGCACTCCTCTTGTTCACGAAGGCGATCAAGTCGTACAGCGTAAAGCCTTTCAAAGATACCTTTATCTTCACCATGCTGTGGAACACGGCCATATTGCTTGATAAACTGCTGGATTTCCTCAAACCCGGCAATAATACGTTCCTCACGAGGTGTATAAGAGCGTTCCTTTACAATCTCATATTCCACACCAAGTTCTCTGAGAAGTTCGTCATCAGAAAGGTTAGACATCTAAATCCCTCCTCCACGACCTTCTGAGGCCTTCTGTTTTGCGGAATAGCGTTGCAAGGCTGCAACACCTTCCGCCATACGCTTCTCCCAAGGATCTTGCGCGTTTATGTCCGGTAGTCGACCGCGGTCCTTCTTAAATTGCACAGCCCGTAGGGCTAATGCTCTAGCCTCTTCGTAGGGTATGCTTACACGCTTAGCTGCAATAACAGCCGCTACCTGTTTCAAGCTATCCTCGCTTAACGCCTTGGCGAGAATCGCATATGCCTCACTGAATGGATTAATCCGGTCGATTAGATCAATATCCAGTTCACGCACATCCATCACGAACTTGCGAACTCCGTCGATTAGAGCAGTATTGGCAGTTGGCTCGCTACTCCCTTCCGTTCTCCCAAGTACAGTTTGCTTAGCCTGTTGCGCAAGGTTCAAAGCAGCGATGGCATGCTGACGAACCGCTTCCTGGTCCTCTTCTCCGAGTTCGGGATACTTCTCCTTAATAATCTTGCCCATCCGAACCTGAGTTAGCTCCTCCGGCACTATTTCTTCATCAAATAATCCGCGCTCAATGGTATTCTTGTCCTGAACGAATGTAGCGATGACTTCATTTAGGTCCTCTCTGCATATACGTACGGCTTCCTCACTTTTGGGCTCGGAAAGGCCCTTGATCTCGATCTGTAACTGACCTGTTTCTGGGTTAAAGCCGACATTACACTTCCCCGATTCATAACCCTCGTCTCCATAGTCAAAGCCTTGTACCGGACCACTCGCTGGATTCTTGGACTTGAACTCGAAGCGAGGTGAAAGGACCTGCTCCATCAACAAGCTGGCGGCAATGGCCTTTAGTGTATCGTTTACAGCCTCGGTAACAGCCAACTCAGACGCATCCGGTTCGGCAATCAGATTGGTAAATCGGGCTCGAAATTTGCCTGGCGCGTCGCGAGTTGCTCGGCCTATAATCTGCACAATTTCAGTGAGACTCGCACGATAGCCCACTGTAAGTGCATGCTCACACCAAATCCAGTCAAAGCCTTCCTTTGCCATACCTAGGGCAATGATAATGTCTACGTGATCACGGTTATTCTTATTTTCAGGATCTTTTAAAGCAGTAGCCACCCGATCGCGCTTGTTCGGGTCATCATCTACCAGGTCAGCGATCTGTAGGATTCGTCCGCTTGGCGTCTTAACCAACTGAAAGCCGGTCACAGCATCAGTCCCTTGCCATTCTCCCAGCTCCTCAATAATGTGCTCGACTTCCCTAATCTTATCTTTCGTACTCTCTCGAGAATTGACGTTCGGGATGTGGATGATGGTCTTCTCATTCGGATCGAGCACTTTAAGGATATCATCCGTATAAGATCCGGAGTAGAAGAAATAGCCGATGTCAAGTTGCTTCAGATACTCGTAACCGTTGAGCTGCTCGTAATAGGTATAGGTGACGGTATCAAACTTCGACTCGTCCTGCGGAGCCAACACTGCCTCAGCATCCCCCCGGAAGTAGGAACCGGTCATCGCCACGATATGTACGCGGTCGCGAGCTATGAACTGCCCAAGATGCAAGCCTAGTTTGTTATCAGGGTTAGCAGAAACATGGTGGAACTCATCCACGGCGATCAACCTGTTGTCGAACGCCTCTACTCCGAACTCATCGACAGCGAATCTGAAGGTAGCATGGGTACAAACCAATACCTTATCGTTGCTTTCTAGGAATGCACCAACTGATTTGACCTTGCCACCATTATCCGAACCAGGCGCGTTACATAAGTTCCATTTAGGCTCCACACTCCAATCGGCCCAAAAACCAAACTGACTCAACGGCTCATCGTTAAAGCTAGAACCAATTGATTTCTCTGGTACTACAATAATCGCCTGTTTAAGTCCTTGATTCTGAAGTTTATCGAGGGCGATAAACATCAGTGCCCGGCTCTTTCCGGATGCCGGCGGTGACTTAATAAGTAGATACTGTTCGCCTCGACGTTCATAGGCTCGTTCCTGCATCGCCCGCATACCCAGTTCATTGGCCTTAGTTGAGTTCCCGTTACGTACGTAGGATACAGAGATAGTTGGGATTGTTTTGCTTCCGTTAGTCATGCTTCTACCCCCTTCTTGCCCTTTATGGTATGTTTCTTAGAGGTGGTCTTCATGGTGTAAAGCTCAAACAGCTTTTCCAGACGTTCGGTGTCGTTTCGAAACCGACGACCAATATAAATGCGCTCCAATACTTCGTCGTTACGCTCATGTGCTTCGCGTAGATTAGCAGGCATGTTCTTGGGGTCATAGAGTTCGGCGATTGTCGCCGGGTAATGTGCTTCGCGGGCCAGCAGGATGTCCTCGGCGCAGCGGGTCAGATCTGCCTTATTCTTTTCAGTCAAAACAGGAACCGGAAACGTGTTCCAACCAAGGGTGTTTGAATAGCGAAAGTCAGTTTTTAACTTTCCGCAGACAGTTGCAACCCACACCAAGTGAAGTCGAGAGGCAATTATGGCCATGTTCCAAAGAGGGGCATCATAGATAGCGAAGGCTTGATTAGTTGTAACTGAATCCGAACCCTTTAAGTCTGTCGGTATATACTCCCGCCGTTCAGACGACACAGTCGGTACTAAAATCATATGACCTTTAGCAACATTGCGATCCCTGAATTGGTGCGGCCGTTTCGCGAGCTTGTTTAAAGAAGTATCCCTGCTTCTCAAACGATTCTCTCGCACCGCTTCAACTCGTTTATCGACCATAGGGTCACTCAAGGCCAGATCCAAAACATCATCATCAATCCAAAGGCAGAATCTTCTCAAGCCATTGATAAATTCTTGTGCTCCGAAGAGAGGCCGAATAATAGCCTTGAGATCGGGTCTTTGAGCCAATAATTCCGATGCCTCTAACGGGTTAAGTGTCAAATAATTCCCGTCCCCAGGATAGTTTCCATAGTTCATCTCTGCCAAATCCGAAATCGGGTTAGATAACTTGGACACTATTATATTTGGCCCGACCGCCAAATAGGGATTAATATTCTCGACTTCTTTAACAATCACCCCGTTGTCGTCTTGAATCGAAAATAACTTCCGCGTCTTTGCTGGGTGATTCGAGATTCCAATAACCACAACAGTCACTCCCGCATTGTGGCTGGCAAGGTTTTCCCACTTGAAGCTCGTATAGGCGAACACGATTTCGTGTCCCGTCCCGAAAATAAACGGCCAAAGGATCGGCACATGCTGGCCCTGACAGATAGAATTAGTAGCCACAAACGCGATAACAGCGTTGGTTCGTATACCGTAGTCTGCTGCCTTTATGAACCATCCGGCCACATAGTCAAGGGACTTCCAACTGCTCACGCGGCCTTCAAAAACCCGTTTCAAATCCTCCTTTTGTTCGGGTAATTGCTCACGTGCGCCTTTATAAGGCGGATTTCCGCAGATATAAGTCTCTCCACCTTCATTCTCGAAGTCAATCTCCGCTTGATCCAAAGGCGTGCTGAAAAGATCGTCGGTTTTGAGCTTAACACCTGTCCCAGTCGGCGGACAGACGCTAAGCCAATCTAACTGCAGAGCGTTACCGCAAGTAATCCAGTTATCGGAAGAGAGCGGCAAAAAATCGGCAAGTGCGAGTGTCGGACCACGATAAAGCACATCGCATTGGTATTCAGCGATGATGAGGGCGAGACGCGCTATCTCAGCTGAAAAGTCACGCAACTCAATGCCCCGGAAGTTAGTGAGGGGTATCTCACTTTCACGCCCATATTCACCCCGTCGTTCGTTTATGGTATTTTCAATCTCCCTCATCTGTTTATAGGCGATGACTAGGAAGTTACCGGAGCCGCAAGCTGGATCAAATACCCGGATCCTTGTTAGACGCTTGCGCAGGTTAAGCAACTTACGTGGGTTTTCACCAGCTGCATCAAGTTGTGCTCTCAAATCATCCAAGAAAAGCGGGTTAAGCACCTTCAAGATATTCGGCACGCTTGTGTAGTGCATGCCAAGCTCACCGCGCTCCTCGTCGTCCGTAACAGCCTGTATCATCGAACCAAAGATGTCTGGGTTTATCTTGGTCCAATCGAGACTACCAATGTTCAGAAGGTAGGCGCGTGCAATTTTACTAAACCTTGGGACATCTACACTACCGGAGAAGAGTCCTCCATTAACATAAGGAAACACGTCGGCCCAGCGTGGAAGTCTCACTTTTTCACGTTCAGGATTATTCATATTCATAGCCCGAAAGATTTCACTAATCACTTCATGAGTATTAGAAGCATCCGGTGCGCTCATCCGCTCAATAGTGTCGGTAAAAAGACGTGTCCCACTAAAGATGCCGGTATCTTCGGCAAAAAAACAAAATATAAGTCTAGCCATGAAGTGGTTCATTTCATGACGCCGTTCTGTTGTTCCCCACTGTGGATTATCCTTCAAGAGCTCGACGTAGAGCCGGTTCAAGCGGCCTGTTGCGCGGATATCGAAGGAACTTTCACGTACCTGCTTTACAGTTGTAATCCCGGCAAGTGGCAGAAAAAAGCCAAAATGATTTGGGAAATCACGATAGTTACAAACGAGCGGTGGATCATCAGAGTCAAGCTCTTCTGCATGGAAATCCACGCCATCAGTCGCAAGGATAAATCGTGCTTTCGACTTGATTGTGGCCCTACTCTCTTTAAGTAAAGCAATGGTCTTGGCAACCTCGCCAGGTTGAGCGACCGCGATATGAATGTTATTCGTCTGTAAAACTCCGCCTATATCCGACTTATTCGATTCCCTCGACCGTAGGCGCCTAATTGTCGTCTCCTTGTTTCCAAATGCCCTCAGGAAGGCATATGGGAACTCCTCCTTGTCAAAAGGCTGGTCGGCCAATTCGGAGACTGCTGCTTCAATTTCTACAGGGTTCATAGTTCTCCTCCTATTTCTGTCCTGTAACATGTAACACGTTTTATATTGATCCAACATTGGTAATGCTTGACTCCGAGCTCAATAAATATCTTTTTTTCTTTGAGTTGCCGTAAATCAACCTCTAAAAAAGTTTAGCATGATGCACCCACATGTCAATTAACTACATATAAACCGGTCCTTTTCTATAAGGGAAGAGAAAAATTAATACTGCATTCAAATATAATTTCAGATTAATAGCGGACTACCCTATTGGCGAAGTAATCTAATTTCCCCATTGAGTCTATCTAGCTCTTTAAATAATTGCCTTTTCTCTAATTGGAGACGATTAATTTGATTTTCTTTCTTTTCAAGAATCTCACGGAAACGGTCAATTACTTTATTATTAAAAACTCCAAACTTTGTTAAGCTGTCAAAATCATTAAAAACAATCTCTAAATACTCTCCTTGTCTATTCGTAATCGACAGGTTATTTTCTAATTCCAACTTACTGAGCGACCTCTTTATAGAATGTAATATAAATTCTTCCTGTTCTTTTTCAAACTCTAAACCCGAAACTTTATTCATTACGTCCTTCACTAATTTCTGAAATGAACAAATAACAAATCCGTACCTACTTGCTTCTTCTAGTAGCAATTCATAAACTACCCGATCAATTTCATTCCCATTATTCATCCTAACCACTCTCCATAATTTTTATTTTCAACCGAGAACTTTTCGCCGTCAGGCGAATGCCCTTTATCTCTCGTACCCGAAGGGTTGAGGCTCCTGAAACAAAAAAACTTCTCCAGTGAGACAGCTTATCTCTCAATTAAAAACGGCTTCAATTCCCACTTTAGATAACTTCTATATATCAGTTCCATAAATTGTTCTATTCATAAAAGCCATCTTGACCCAACCCCAATTATTGGTATACTTAAGTCGTAAAAAAGTATATGGCAAGACAAGTGGGCGGGCACATAGCCAGTCGAGGTCTCATCCACCTCTAAGGCGAAAGAAGTAATCCATCAACTTGGTAGGGTTGGGGTGGATTACTTCTTTTTATATTTTTATAAGATTACCGTAATAGATACATAATGTCCCTCGACAAAAAGTTATTTCATCTTACAACCATCATTTATCCTTAATTATATAACACGATACTTCTTGTTCTCTATAGCCAAAAGAGGTTACAATGCAATAGAACAATAATAGAAAAGTAGGAGTATTTCATCTTATATAAACTGTTTTCATATGAAATATAAAATAGGGAATTTAAACACAACCCTTGTCCTTCCTTATTATCGTCTGTATCAGTAAGTTAAGGATGGATGATCAAGTATTGCCTTTGCAATGAATCACAACAAAAACGTGATGGTAATCATAGGTTTATTTTGAAAGTACTCCGTGAACATTATGCGAACGTTCTGTGACAAGGTTCTTTTTCCCCAGGTTTTCCGGTATATAATATATATAAGGAACTTTTTTAGGACAAGAAAACAGGGTCCTGATTTCACAGTCCATATTCTTAATCAACAAGAAAATTGAAAAAAAAGAAACCGGAGCAAAAAACAATACAGTACTTGAAAAGGAACCTGGTAACAAAAATAATCACGCCTGTTCTTAATGACAAACAGGATACAGTGTTACCTTGTTAGAAGCAGAAACAAATACATAGTAACTTTGGACGGGCCATAGGCCTGTCCTTTTTTTATAAAGTACCAGAAAAATACAACCCCCCCTATTCATGAGGGTGTCTTTTGAGGGGGAGTATCCTGTTAGCCAAAAAGGATCAGAATTAAGAAGTAGCACATACCTCACTTACACGAGCGTCAAGAGCCTCTCTATTCTGAATAAACATCGAACTTACCTTTCACATAAGGCTGAGCCCCTTTATCCACCTTCAGTTGCTGCTACAATAGCAAACTGATCTTCAATATAAGTAACTCCTTTCTCTACCGGCTTAGCCGAGAGAGTGTGACTATCAATAACAACATTGTATCTTGAGTTGGCAGCACTTATGGTCCGGTCAGCAGAACTGAAAACAAAACTCTGTGATTAACACTTTCCTCTTCATCCCATAAAACCTCCAGATGGTTGTTACTGTTAGCTATTTAGTTTGATCCTGTACCATGTCCAAAGTCTCCACCTAAATTCTTTTACGATAGCATCTCTTGCAACAAAGTTGAAATTTCTGAGCAGCCAATCAATGTAACGCATTACCATTCAGGCACCAGTTAAAATTGTAACGCCCTACATTACTTACGTTTATAAAGTTACTATACTATTCATTGACACGCCCTCAACTTGTGCTCTAGAATGTAGGCTAGTATTACCAACCATGCCTATTAAACTTAAAACAAGGAGAATAAATATGATTTGGTTAAGGTTCTCGATCTACTAAAACAAAAAATTTCCGGCCCATCTTTTGAGGAATGGTTTTCTGACACTACTGGCTTCTATGACCCAAAGAAGTCGTTATTTGTCATTGAATCTTCAACCATACTCCACCATGAGTGGATCAGTCATCGTTACGAGAAGTTAATCCGTACCTCAATCACTGAAATTACAGGAGAAGAAAAACTTAATCTAGTGTTTAGTGTACGGAAAGACAGCTCAAATCATCTTCATTAAGTGCATTAGGTCTATTTGGAAGGGATGATGAATTTGAATCTAAAAGGTGGTCACGCATTTTCGAAGGGGGTATGCTTCTATTCTGATAAGTTTGTTGTTGAGGCTCAGTATTCACCTGATGGGGCTGTTACAGTTACTGATTCCAAACCAGGCGAAGTAAAAAGTCATAAGATATATAAAATTCTACGAATGATTCCATTTGTAAGGGGAATTGCGTTGATTTTTAATGATCGCAGTTTAGCGATTCCTTTTGTCGTACTTTTTCTTTATTTAATATTTTTTAATTCATTCTTAGAAAATATAAATATCTATTTTTTACTTGGTTGTACCGCACCCGTTCTATTCTATGGCTTTAGGGCATGGTCTAGTAAAAAGACAATGTGGTCAAAAATAAGTACAGTTAGAAAGTATCATGCAGCGGAACACATGGTGGCGCATGCATGGGGAAAGGGACTAGTCCTTAACTTGGAATCTGTTAAAAAGCAAAGTCGGATCCATCCTTATTGCGGCACTAACCTTGTAATCTTTACTCTCACTATTTTTTTAGTATTAATCCCATTACCTATCATCCTGATCTTAAAACTACTTCTACCATTTTCGGTTGGATTTGAATTATTTATTATAGCAAGTCCTATTATTGTTAAAGTGCTACGTCCACTTTATTGGATAGGTGATTTAATGCAAAAGTACATAACAACTGCAAATCCGGACGACAAGCATCTCCTTGTGGCGATTGCCTGTATGGAGAGATTGGTCGTTTTAGAAGGGATTGAGTAAGGGGGGGAACAAATGGGCGGTCTGAACAAAGGTGTAACTTGGATAACAAGACATGATAATACTGTTAAAACTATTTTAGTAGATAATCATGAACTTAGAAGTGAGAGCCCTCCGTATGCTTTCTATGAAGATTATGAAATAGTATTTGAAGGTAGCTACAAAACCTTAGAAAACTACTCGATTTTCGACTTCCCTGCAAATACGGCAATTAAACACCTATCTGTAGATGAGGATATCAATAATCTATCCATTGATTTTTGGTTTAAACATCAGGGCAACAATTTTGCAATTATAATATTCCGTATTCATTGTTGGGGACAGAAAAACGACCTTATAAAACTAAAGGAGCATTATTCAATAAAGGCGGAGTCCTTAAAATTTCTCGAAGAACCAAGAGCGAAATATTTTGAAATATATGTAAGAGTTTGTAACGATACAGCTAAGATCCCTAGGTTAATCCTTTTAGCCAAAAATGAACTTGCTAATATTCGAGAGATCTTAAAAAGCACCTAACTAAAAAGGGTGGGGCTCGAAACGAGAGGGCCCCTGTATCTCTAACAAGTAACTACCCCGGAAAAATTTTTTTATTAATTTTTTTTACCTAAGAGCTCATCATGCTCCTTTATCGCGGTCGGGTGATTATTAATGATTTTGATAATTATTGCTGAATTACCCCAAGTTCCCCTAAATAAATAATAGTAAACTCCCCACCTAATGGGGTTGTTTTGACACAATCCTCAACTTCCTATTGGGATAATCTTTCCCCACTTCTCCGTGCCCATTGAGACTCCTAATATCCTCAGCTAAATCTAATTATCTTGCACTTAGAAAAGAGCCTGTTTATTTAGGTGCCTTTGTTCTCATTTAAATCTACGAATGATCATTTTAAAGGAATTTTGAGATTTTAGCAGGTTTTTTGAGGAATTATCTGATTCAATCTTGAACCTATATATTTTGTCCATCTAGGTTAATGTCAGTTATCTTTGCTCGATTCGGGCTGAAGATGACGTCTTTCAGTGCAAAGCCTTAAACTAATATCAGCACCAAAACACCAGGCCTGGTAAGGGAAATACAATAAATTGACTTGATACTATACTGATTATTTTCACCGCTCAGGAAGGAGTTATATTACCTTGTTCAATAATGAAATATACACAAAGGTCATTGTCAGCGGCAACTTGGTACAAGTTTTCAAATATGAAAAGCCCATTGTAACATTGACTGGAAAGCGTGGAGGTAGACGCTTTAGATATGAGTCACCCAGTGACATGCGGGTTGAACACAAGAAAGTTTCAAATGGTAGAGCAAAGACCATGTTTAAGCGTCTATATGCATGTAACTTCCTGGATACCTCCACTTTTATCACACTTACCTTTGACCCTCAGAAGCCATGTAATTTTCATGACCTTGCTGTCTGTAGGAAGGAATGGGACAACTTCATCAAGCGTATGCGCAGACGGTTTAGTAAGTTTAGATATTTGGGAGTCACGGAATTTCAGCATAATGGTTCCATTCATTATCATGTAGTCACTGATATTTCCTCCATTAGCCCAGAACAACTTACCGAACTTTGGCAGGTTGGACACTCGAAAGCAAAAGTAATTACTAACGGGCCTGAGGCAATTGAAAGACTCACCAGCTACATGACTAAAGAAATTAGTGACCTTCGATTGCAATCATCCCACACTTATTTACGTAGCAGAAATCTGTTGCAACCGCTTGAATATCACGGGGTACCCGCCGATTTGATGCTTGAATATGATTTACATGACTTTACACCATATAATGCTCAATCATATGACACTAAGTACTTTGGACAAGTTAGCATTGAAGAATATTATATCCCCAACAAAGCAAGTCATCTTGGAACAAGGAGGGGCCGAAATGAAACAGTTAAACCACGATGCGTATCCCGTTGTGCTTGAAGTCGATCATGTTGCAGAAATTTTAGGGGTCTCTAAGCGTATTGCACATGAAATTATGAATGCTCCGGGATTTCCGCTGATTCGCCTCGGTGAACGCCTTAAGCGAGTTCAACGTGAAGCTTTCTTTGCCTGGCTCAATAATCAAGCCAGTTAAAGTTCTCTAAAATAAAGTGCACTAGGAGGCTAGATCATGTCGAAGGCTTATGTTAATGATTCAGTCCGATCCATGACTCATGATCAACATGAATTAGAACAGGAAGATAACTTAGAAGTAATTGCATCTATCATTCTCCAAGCTATAAAAAGAATGAAAGCAATGAATGCAATTCAAGAGTAGGACTTTTATTCTTAAACACAATCATGAATTAATACAACATGTGGAGGTATATACCGTGAAAAATGAAACTAACCGAGTGATTGGACTCTATATCCGTGTATCAACAAGTAAACAGGTAGCTGAAGGCTTCTCCCTCGAGGCTCAAGAAAATGAAGGTCGAGATGTGGCTAGAAGATACTTTGGCAGCGACATTACAATTACTCCGTACGTTGATGAAGGCATTAGCGGTAAAGAAACTACGAAAAGAGCCAACCTAAACAGAATGATGAATGATGTGAAATCAGGGAAATTGTATGCTGTTATCACTTATAAAGTTAGCCGATTAAGCCGCTCCTTATCGGATTCTCTTAAGCTTGTTGAGGAGATTAGCAGATCCAGGGTTCGCTTCATAAGCATTAAGGAAGGCGAATATGGCACACCAAGCGCTAACTTACAATTTAACATTTTGGCATCTGTTGCCCAGTATCAACGCGAAGAGTTAGCTGAGAATGTTCAGCTAGGAATGACTCAACGAGCCAAAGAAGGCCTTTGGAATGGCGGCAAAGTATTAGGCTATGATAATGCTAATAAGCACCTTTTCGTGAACCCTGATGAAGCTGAGACAGTAAGAATTATCTTTGATAAATATGTCAATGAAGGATGGGGGACAAAGCGTATTGCCAACTTTTTAAATCGCTTGGGAAGGAAGACAAAGACAGGCAAGACATTCTCTATAATTGCTGTTTCCACTATTCTAAAGAATCCGGTTTATAAAGGATTTATACGATTTAACCAGGTAGTTAATTGGGAAAGGGATCGTAGAAAAGGATCTAACCCAAACCTTCTCATTGTTCCCGGCTCGCATGAACCAATCATCGATGCAGCGATATGGGATAAAGCAAATGAGCGTATTGAGCGCGATGCAACCGGTATACCCCGACAGTATACTGGGACGTTTCCTTTAACCGGTATGGCAAAATGCCCCGAGTGCGGTGGTTATATGACAAGTGCCTTAGGCTCAAAGCGGAAAGACGGTACGAAGAAACGTTATTATGTTTGTGGTAATTATCATAACAAGGGGCGGGCGGTATGCAACCCTAATCATATTCCTGCCGATTGGCTTGAACAAGCCGTTTTTGAAAGACTCAGTAAAGCTCTGCACTCCGATAAAATTCTGAAAAAACTTACAGACCAAATTAACAATCAGATTAAGTCACAACTTGAACCAAAAGATAAGCCTGATGAGTTTTCATTAGTTAATGACCGGTTAAAACAACTTGAGCAACAGAAAAAGAAAATACAGGATGCTGTAGCCCTTGGTTCCGCTCTGTTTACCGAGGAGGAAGCAATTCAACGTATCAGAGAGATTCGTGACGAGATGGCTAGACTAGAAAAGTCAATCGAGGCATTACACGCAACTATCGACAAGCCATTGCCAATCAGTGTAGAACCATTAACCATTGATATACTGAAGGAACAATTGAATGACTTTTTCTTACTAAAAGAGAAGCTTGAACCGCTCGAACTTCGCAAACTGCTTCAGGCATCTATAGAAAAGATTGAAGCAACCAAAAACAACCTAAAGCATGTACACTTCTCCTTCATTGCCTACATGCCTGATTTAGACCCAGCTTTGGGTCTAATACATAATGGATTCACTTCTATGCCTTATATCCAAAAGGCTCTTTATTTGCCCAAAAAACATTACCTACTTATGATACGGTTCTCCCCGATTGATCTTCACCGCGCGATAAATCTGCTCGGTGAGCACCAGGCGCATGAGCTGGTGGGGCAGCGTCATGCGCCCGAACGACAGCCGCTGCTGCGCGCGGCTGAGCACCGCATCGGCGAGCCCAAGGCTCCCGCCGATGACGAACACGACATGGCTCGTCCCGTAGGTGCCGAGCTGATCGAGACAACCGGCCAGCTCCTCCGAGCTCCAGAGCTGGCCGCCAATCGCGAGCGCAATGACATGCGCGTCGCTCTTGATCTGCGCGAGGATGCGTTCGCCCTCGCGCTCCTTCACGCCGATGAGCTCCGCCTCGCTCATCGTCTCCGGCGCTTTCTCGTCGGGCACCTCCACGACTTGAAACTTCACATACGGCGCCAGGCGCTTCGCGTATTCCGCAATGCCCTGCACCAGATATTTTTCCTTCAACTTGCCGACCGCCACGATTTGAATCAGCACTTGAGTTCATCCTCCGTTATCGTCCTAAACTCGTCACCCTATATAAAAAAACAGCGGGGCCCGTCACCTGCATGCCGTCGCCCCGTTCGTCGTCCCTCATTCAATTGTGCAACACAACAACATTACACCACCAAAAACCGCGCCTCATGGTCGCATTCCTGGCATTTCACCGGGGGCTCCCAGTCAATAAACTTGGTGTGCTCCAAATCAACCACATCGGGGGCTTCCTCAAACTCATCCACGAACATATCGATGGCCAATTCCACATGATCTTTGCATACGACGTACATAGTCCAAGCATCCTTTCTTATGCGCCGCACTCCCGCGGCCGGCTTCCGTATTAACAGGTTGTCCTTTATCTTTTCTACCATACTCCGCGCAAAAAAGGAACCGCCCCGGTCACATCCCCCAGACGGTTCCCACCCTATCAAACCCAGCTTCCCGGCTCCCTAGCCGGTTTACAAAGGCGTATAGAAGTTTTGCGTATAATACGTATCGTAATCGCTGCTATCCAGCCCGTCCACGGCACCGACACCCAGCATCGTAAACGATGGCTCCAGCATATTCTCCCGGTGGCCCCAGGAATTAAGCCAGCCATAATGCCCGTCGATCGCATCG
Organism: Paenibacillus sp. FSL R7-0216; assembly: GCF_037969915.1. Classification (NCBI taxonomy): domain Bacteria; kingdom Bacillati; phylum Bacillota; class Bacilli; order Caryophanales; family Paenibacillaceae; genus Paenibacillus; species Paenibacillus sp. FSL R7-0216. Next base: position 5,159,791 of record NZ_CP150222.1, read on the forward strand.
AGGTATCCGGCGGCGATATTTTCGCCCCATGCCCGGAACTGCGGAATCCCGCGAGACATCATGCGGTCGCCCGCCGACTTCCCTTCCGGATTATCATGCTCAAAATAATTCCGCTCCGCCATATCCTGACTATGCGAGCGCGCCACCTCGGCCACGGATTCGTTCCAGCTCAGCACGCCTAACCCTCTTTGCACACGAAATGTGTTGGTCAAGTCAAAAATCTCCCGCTCCGTCGCCTTCAACGACTCCGATGTAGACGGCGCGTACACATTCGTCTCCGTAAATTTCTTGTCCATCAGCAGCACCCCGTCCACGCGGTACTTCTCATGCTTGTCCAGATACAGATTAAGGTACAACCCTCTCGGTGTATACGTCTCCACGTACTCCCTTGGAGGATCCTCGCTCTTGTCCCAGATCGCGGCCAGGCTGCTCCGCAAAGTCTCCAGCCCTTTCTCCGCCTCAGGCCCGAAGCGCCACTCCTCATGATTGCCGAATAAACCAACCACCTTGCCGTCGGCCACGCCAACCTGTGTATAATGCTTGTAATCCTTATTATAGATATACCATTCCAGTCCAAAGTTGGTTACGTCCTTGCGCACCGGTTCACCAAGCAGCTCAATCACGCGGTCCGTCGAATCCCCGATCCCCACGCCCTGCAGCTGGATCTCCGGCTTGATCAGATCCGGGCTTGTCGCCTTCGGCAGCGTCAGCTTCAACCGGTACAGGAACGTCTGCGCTTCCGCCCGCGACACCGCGTCCTTCGCTGCGAAGCCCTGCACGCCGGCACCACTTTTGCCTTGGGCCAAGCCTTGGGCAAGCACCCACTGGACCGCCTCATCTTCACTCAAACTCTGCCCGTAAAAAGCTGCCATCAAGCGGGCCACCGACCCGCGCGTAATCGGCTCATTGGGCTGATCGCTCACCGGCCAGGTTAATTCGAACGCTAACTGGTAATAAGGGGTATACCAGGTCTCCTGCCCCTTCGCCGCATCCAGCTTGATCTCCGGATAGGCCCGTACTAGCATGCTCAGGAACTCCGCTTCCGTCACCGACTGAGCCGGTCGGAATGTTCCATCCGGATAACCGTCCGTCACGCCGTTGTTCTTCGCCCACATGACTTTGTCATAAGCCCAATGGGAGGCCGGGACGTCCTTAAATTCTACACCCGCAGCCTGAACCGCCGGTCCCGAAGCCAGCCAGGCTGCACCTAATCCCGCGAGAATCGCCAATCCGCAAATTCCGCGTTTCCATCCCTTCTTCATGAACCCCTGACCTCTTTCCCTCTTCGATAGATTGCTTGCTCTCTAAGAAGTAGTTCGACAGAAAAAGGACAAATTCCTTGTTCCTACTATTAAATCACATTATCTTCTAGTTCTAACCTGAGATTCCATCTATTCCCTCCGGGTTTTTCGGAACGACCGCCCCCTCCAACGCCCGGTCCAGCTCCGCCATCCAACGCCGCTTCACTTCCTCCGACCAGCCAAAGTATCGGGCCATCTCCATGGTGACCGGTTCCTTCCAGCGACGTACCCAAGCGATGTCAAACATCAAAGCCCCTGTTCTTCGCACGAAAAAATCCGCCGGCGTCATCGCCATCTCCGCTTCCAGCGCATACCGCAGCGGAACCGCCACCTCCAGCGGGAGCCGCCTCGAATCGGCCGACGCGGCAGGCGCGCCCGAAGCCGACATCTCTGCGGCGATCGCCAGCAGCCGATCGACGTTAGCACCGTATCGAGCGGCCCACTTGGCGGCAAGCTCCTGCGGGATCCCACGTTCCGCCGCCTCCTGCACTTTGCGCTCCACGAACCCGGGCAGTCCTTGCGAGCCGCCCACCTGCCCGCCGGAGATCGGCAACGTCCGGGTGGAGCAAGGCGGGAAGCTCCGGCCGAATTCCCGCTTCAACTTGGCGGACACGCGGTCAACGACCAGCTCCGCCATCTTGCGGTAGCCGGTCAGCTTGCCGCCGGCAATGGTGATCAGGCCGGATGCCGACTCCCAAATTTCATCCTTGCGGGAAATTTCCGAGGGCGATTTACCCTCCTCATAGATGAGCGGCCGCACCCCGGCCCAGCTGGACTCCACGTCCGCCGCCGTAACGGCCAGCCCGGGAAACATCCCGTTAACCGCATCCAGGATGTAATCGCGGTCGGCCTTCGTCATGCACGGATGGGCAAGCTCGCCGTGATACACGGTGTCCGTCGTGCCCACATATGTTTTGCCATCGCGCGGAATCGCGAACACCATGCGGCCGTCCGGCGTATCAAAATACACCGCCTGCCGCAGCGGAAACCGCCCCTGGTCGAACACCAGGTGCACGCCTTTGGTCAGTTGCAGCATTTTGCCCTGCTTCGACCCGTCCATCTCGCGCAACGCGTCCACCCACGGCCCCGCCGCGTTGACGACCTTCCGTGCCCGCAGCTCATATGTCTGCCCGCCGGCCAGATCCTGAACCTCGGCACCGATCAGCCGCCCAGCTTCGTACCGGAACTCGGTCACTTTGGCGTAGTTGACCGCCATCGCCCCGCGGGCCGCCGCCTCCTTGAGCACCTCGAGCGTCAGCCGAGCGTCGTCCGTGCGGTACTCCACATAGTAACCGCCGCCCAGCAGACCGTCCTCCTTCAGCAACGGCTCTCTCGCCAGCGTCTCCGCCACCGTCAGCATGCTTCGCCGCTCCCCGCGTTTCACTCCCGCGAGGAAGTCGTACACGCGCAGCCCCAGCGACGTGCTGAATCGACCAAACGTGCCGCCCCGATAAATCGGTAGCAGCATCCGTTCCGGTGTGGTGACATGAGGGCCGTTCTCGTACACGATCGCTCGCTCGCGCCCAACCTCCGCCACGACGCCAATCTCCAACTGCTTCAGATAACGCAGTCCGCCATGCACCAGCTTCGTCGAACGGCTCGACGTCCCGGCAGCAAAGTCCTGCATCTCCACAAGTCCAACCCGCATCCCCCGTGCCGCCGCGTCCAAGGCGATTCCGGCCCCGGTGATCCCGCCGCCCACGACCAGCAGATCCAGCGGCTCAGCCGGGTTCGCCATTTGCTCCAACAGGTGTCGCCGATCCTTACCCGTAAACGAATCGATTGCAGCCATGTCCATCCTCCTTCGATCTCCGCATGCAAAAAGAGACCCCGACCACACTTCAGTCGTTTCTGTCTACGGCTGTCATGTCTTCGGAATCTCTCCTGTGAAAGTGTTATTTATCTTCGTCCAATCCTTGTTCGATCTCCGCCTCGGACGGTTTATCGGTCAGCTTCAGGGTCGCCTTCTCCAGCTTCCCATCACGATAATACGTAACCTCCAGATCCTCGCCGATCTTCTTGCTCTCATACAGATATCGGCGTAACTCCAAAGTGGATTGAATCGGCTGTTTGTCGAGCTGGGTAATGACGTCATTCAGCTTCAGGCCCGCTTCCAGCGCCGGCCCATGGGCCTCCAAGACGATAACCCCCTCCGTCACATGGCTCGGCAGTTTGAGGTCCTGGCGTTGCTCATCAGAGATCGGGGAGAACCGGTTGTTGAGATCCAACGTATAGACGCCCATATACGGACGAACGACCTTACCGTGCAGCAAAAGATCGTCGACCGTCTTCATCACTTCATTGACCGGAATGGCAAAGCCCAGTCCCTCCACGCCGGTATCGGAAATCTTCATCGTATTAATGCCGATCAGCCGAGCGTTCAAATCAACCAACGCCCCGCCGCTATTACCTTCGTTAATCGCCGCATCCGTCTGGATGACCTCTTGCTCCCAGTCGTATACGCCGTCTTGGTTCAGCGACACCGGAATCATTCGGCTCGTATAACTCACGATCCCGGAGGTCAACGTTCCCCCAAGCCCCAACGGATTGCCAACGGCAATGACGGTTTGCCCGGCGCGCAGCTTCTGGGAATCGCCCAAATCAATGACCGTATCGATGCCTTGGCCGTCGATTTCTAACACGGCGATATCGTTGATGGAATCTTGCCCGACAACCTCCGCCTTACGCGAGCTGCCGTCGCTCTTCACGATCTCCAGATCGTTCGCGCCGCTGATCACATGCGCATTCGTTATGATATAGGCCTTGCCCTTCTCCTTCTTAAAAATCACACCCGAACCCAGCGCCGCATGCTCCGGATCGAAATCCGACACCTCGCCTCCGTGGTTGAGGATGCTCACCACACTAGGCGCGACCTTGGCTGCCGCCGAGCTAATCCGGTCATAGGGATCACCGGCATCCGAGAGCAAGACGGCACTACCGGTAGCGGCATGGCGAGTCGATGAAGAAGGAAGTCCCGTAATGAAACTGAATAACAGCACGGCCACCACCGCGCTAAGAACGGAAGAGATTAAAGAGATCTGTAGCGTGGACAGCACCGGCCGGTGGTGCTGCTTCCGCGGCCCCCCGCGCCAACGCCGCAGGCCGCCGCCTTCGGACAAGCGCACGCGCCGCCCCGGAACCTTGGTGGAATAAAAGTCATCGTCAAACCATCCCATCTCTATTCTCTCCCTCCGTCGCTCTTCCCCAAAACCGCGTTGGCATCTCCTTCATGCCATCCGCCTCAAGCATAGGTCCCCTTCAACTTTATGCCGTTACGGCAAAGCCATATTCGCACGTTCCTTTTATTTCTTTAACGTCATGAACCGGGGAGATGTTGCCTGAATTTCGGGAAATTGCCGCTTTTTTTTCTGAAAATTGGAATGTTTGACCTTACCCATGACTACACTATATTAATGCGATAGATTGATAGATTTATTTTACCATATTTTGATGGTTCGGAAGCAGAATTTGATCAGGGAAATAACGGGATTTTTTGGGCAATCCCGCAACCCTCATTCAGTCGCAGATTTGTAGGCAATAAACAATGAAAATCGCGCACCTCGCGCGTCCAATTAAGGAGGTCATTCCATGGATTCCTACTACTCAACGCCGATGAACGAAGTGAATGTGCTGGCCAAACTGGCGGATATGAAGGAAGAGCACTATCACCAATTGGTGACCTTAAGCGCCATCATGGAGCTGCTCATAGAGAAAGGGATTTTGACCCGGGAGGAAATTGAGAAAAAAGCGCTGGAGATCGACGGTTTCTTAACCCCGCCTCCGTACCCCACCGTCTAAGCTGATACCTCAGCTCGAGTCACTAGGTAATCGCCAAGGTGTCGGACCGGCCGATCACCGGACCGGTTTGCATATTAAATCTTCCCTCCTATCGTGACGTGAATAGGGGGAGATTGTCGCTAACGCTGACCAGAGTGCTTATATGGGTACAAATCGGACCATTTCACTTTTAACGCTTGCCAGCGTGCTTATATTGGCGAAATCGCCCCCTTTTTCCTATGAATCAGGGAAATAAGCTCTCTGATCCGCGTTACATCCTGCACCTTCCCGTTTTTGCCCATTTAGCGTTTCTCCTAAGCGTTAGCGATTCGACCGGTTCGGGTTACCCGTTCCGTTCAGTTAGTTCGGGTTACCGGTTCCATTCAGTTAGTTCGGGTTACCGGTTCCTTTCAGTTAGTTCGAGTTACTCGTTCCATTCAGTTGATTCTTGTTGCCTCCTTCCCGTTCATAGCTACCGCCCCCCGATCCATTAATGTCACATTACATAACATAGATTTGTTTTCGCTACCCCAAACGCGAGCCTTAACTCAAAGTTTCACTCACATCTTCTCCACTTTTTTATCCCGAATGTTACATTACCTAACAGAAAGCGATTCCATTTTGCAAAAAGAGGGTTGATTATTTCCATCCCATCCTCTATGATAGGGTTAATCGCAGGATAAGAATTAAAGCACTTTAACTTTCACCTCGTTCAGATCTCACACACTTCGACAATTACTTCATTCTTCCGCCCAAAAGTTAAAGCGCTTAAACTTTTAGAAGAAAGGCTGGTGGTTCTGTGATTCATCGTGAAGGCCGGCGGCGGACATTCTATATGTACCTGTTCATCTCCCCGTGGTTAATAGGCTTCCTGGTGTTCGCCTTGTATCCGATTCTGGCATCGCTATACTACAGCTTCACCGACTACGACATTATCCACCCGCCCGAATTCGTTGGATTCGCCAACTACGCCGAGATGTTCCGGGACGATTTGTTCTGGAAATCGGTGACGGTCACGTTGAAGTTCACCTTCCTCAGCGTACCGGCGCAACTGCTGCTGTCGCTGGGGTTCGCGTTACTGCTTCATCAGACGATGCCGCTTCGGGGGTTCTTCCGGACGGCGATGTATTTTCCCAGCATGGTTTCCGGCGTGGCGATGTCGCTGTTGTGGTATTGGATCTTCAATCCGCAGATCGGACTGTTCAACTACATGCTGTCCTGGTTTGGCATCCACGGCCCGGCCTGGCTCATGGACCCCGATACTGCCCTTTATGCGCTCATCATCATGACCTTCTGGACCGCCGGATCGGGTATGATCCTGTTCCTCGCGGGGCTGCAGGGCGTGCCGGCCAGCCTGATCGAAGCCGCGAAGCTGGACGGTGCCGGGCGCTTGCGGATTTTTCGCAACGTGACCCTGCCGATGATTTCGCCCGTCTTGCTGTTCCAGCTCATCATGGGCATCATCGATTCGTTCCAGGTTTTCACCCAAGCGTTCGTCATGACGCAAGGCGGACCGAACTACTCCACTTGGTTTTATGTCTACAACCTGTACACCAGCGCCTTCAAAGAATACCGCGCCGGTTATTCCTCGGCCTTGGCCTGGGTGCTGCTGATTGCCGTCATGTTGTGCACCGCCCTCATCATGAAAGTCTCGAACCGCTACGTTCACTATGAAGGAGGAGGAAGATAGATGAGCTCTATTCCGGCAACCTCGCCAACTTCCCGCTCCACCTCCGTCAGGTCCCGCCGCCGCAAGCCGGACCCGGTGAAAATCGTCAGCTTCATCCTGCTCGTCGCCACCACGTTCCTGATGCTGCTGCCCTTATTCTTCATGGTCTCCACTTCGCTGAAATCGCACCGGGAAATGCTGAAGTTTCCACCGACCTTTCTTCCGACCAGCTGGAGCTTCGGCAATTACGTGGAGATTTTCGATACGCTGCAGTTCGGTACGCTGTATAAGAACAGCCTGATCATCGGCGTCTTGACGGTCGTCGGCACGCTGCTCTCCTCCGCGCTGGTCGCCTACGGGTTCGCCCGCTATCGCGGACGGGGCAACAGCTTCTGGTTTATGCTGCTGCTTAGCACGATGATGCTGCCGTACCCGGCGATCATGGTCCCGCAATTCGTGTTGTTCTCCAAGCTGCACTGGATCGATACGTTCCTGCCGCTGATCGTGCCGGCGTTCTTCGGATCGGCGTACAACATCTTTTTGCTGCGCCAGTTCTTCTCTACCCTGCCCGAAGAGCTGTTCGACGCCGGCCGGATCGACGGCTGCAGTGAGCTCGGCATGTGGTACAAAATCGCCCTGCCCCTCTCCGGACCGGCGCTGGCAACCGTGGCGATCTTTGCTTTTATCTACAGCTGGAACGACCTGCTGACTCCCGTGCTTTACTTAAGCTCATCCGAGCTGTTTACGCTTCCAGTGGGCATGGCCTCCCTCACCTCGTCGCGGTTCCGCATCCCGCCGTGGCATCTGCTGATGGTAGCGTCCGTGCTGGCCATGGTGCCGATCGTCACGTTGTTCGCCATCGCTCAGAAGCAGTTCGTCGAAGGGATCGTATTGACCGGCATCAAGTCCTAAACTGCCGCAAGGGGCGGCGTCCACAACCTAACCCAAGGAGGAATCGGTTTTATGACGAAGAACCCCGCAGCACCAAAGCCAAAGTTATCCGTTTTATTGGGGACCATCCTGCTCCTCAGCATGATCCTGTCCGCTTGCAGCGGCGGCAAATCGGCCGGCGATCTCGGCTCGGGTACGAGCACCGGTGGGAACTCCGGCAATGCCGGGAGCAAAGTCGAGAAGGTTACGATCACGCACTATACCATCGATTCGCCGGATCGCACGTTTATCGAGGAGTTGATCCCGGAATTCGAGGCCACCCACCCGAATATTAAAGTAAAAGTGGAGAAAGCTCCCTACGAGCAATTCGACAGCAAACTGCAGACGTTGATCGCCGGCGGCAACTCGCCGGACGTGACCAGCCATTACGGTTACGGCGGATTCGCAGAGTATTACAACAAAGACATGCTGCTCGATCTGACCGATCTGATGGCCGAAGACGGATTCAATGCAGACGACTACAGCATTCCTTCCCACCTGATGGACATCTATAAGGTCAAGGACCGCACATACGGCATTCCCGTCAATATCTACGTCACGCTGATGCTGTACAACAAGGACATGTTCGACGCGGCCGGGATTCCTTATCCGCCAAGCGACTTCGAGGATAAGAGCTGGACGTTCGATAAAATGGTCGAGGACGCCAAGCAAATGACCGTCATCTCCAAAGACATCGCCAAAACACAATACGGCGTCGACTTCACCTGGGCCGAACGCGACATGCGTCCGCTATACTTCGGCGCGGAGCCTTATTCCGCAGACACCTGGACGAACGGCGGCGTACCTTCGGAGACGCATTTCGATTCCCCGGAAGTGATCGCAGCTTATAACAAGCTGTTCGATCTTATTTTCAAGGATAAGGTGTCGCCGAACTCCGAGTGGAGCAAGAGCGTTGCCGGGCAGAACGGCGATCCGTTCGTTGCCGGCAAAATCGGGATGTCCGTTGGCGGTTCCTGGAACCTGGCCGGGGCGAATGATTTTCCGTTCAAAATTGGGGTAGCGGCTGTGCCATGGGGCGGTAACGAGAAGGTACGCAGCACGTTGTTCGTCGACCCGCTGCTGATCCTGAAGGATTCCAAGCATCCGAAGGAAGCTTTTGAGTGGATCAAATTCCTGCTGACCGATGACGTTCAGGAGAAGTCGATTGAGCTAAGCGGCGGCAATCCGCCGGTGAACACGAAGGCGGCTGAAACCTATTACAAGCATTTCGAAGGCATTGACCCGGAGGACGTGAAAAAGGTGTATGAAGGCGCAACGAAATACGGGTTCGAGTCTTATAACCACCTCATTACGAACTATTCGCAAATCAACGACATGTTCATCAACGAAATGCAACCGATCGAAACCGGCCATAAAACCGTAGAGGAAGTGATGCCAACGATTCAAGCGAAGGTTACGGAAATTCTCAAGCGATAACCCGAGTTCCTGACCGCGGGCAGCCCAGAACAAGCGGACAGCGTCACCCGGCCTGATATATACTAAACCTAACAAGATGACATTAAGGGTACGGAAAAACTGCCGCAAGGAGATATAGAGATGAAGGTTAGCATTTTTGACGTCGCCAAAAAATCCGGGTTGTCCGTGGTCACGGTCTCCCGTGTCCTGAACGGGGCGGAAACCGTGCGGGAGAAGAATCGCCAGAAGGTGCTGGACGCTATGAAGGAGCTGGACTACCGCCCCAATGCGGCCGCCCGCAGCCTCGCCAGCGGAAAGACAGGAATCATCGGCGTGATTGTGACGACGCTGCAGGACTCTTTTTTCGATCAAGTGGTAAAAGAACTAAACGAGGTGCTCGCCCTGCACGGCTATTTTCTGGCGATTTCGGTTACGACCGGGATCGGCAGTGGCGACACCCATTACTTAATCCAGGAAGACCGCGTCGACGGCTTGATCCTGCTCTCTCCGATGGAGGAGGACAATTATATTGTTGAGCTGAAGCGGCGCGGCATTCCTTATGTGCTGATTGATAACCAGAAGCCGGATAATGACAGCTTCTCTGTAACGATCGATAATTTCAAAGGCGGATATATGGCCACGAAGCATCTGCTGGAGCAAGGGCATATGTCCATCGCCCATCTATGCGGCGAGGAGATGTTCCGCAGCACCCGGGAGCGGCGCAGCGGATTTTTGCAGGCGCTTTCGGAGCAGGGGCTTGAACCGTTCGAGATCGTGACCGGCGAATTTGAAATCGCCTTCGGCTACGACACGTGCAAGCGTTGGATCGCTGCGAATCGCCTCCCCTCCGCTGTCTTCGCCGGGGATGACAATATCGCGCTTGGCGTGATGAACGCCTTGATGGAGGCCGGCATCTCCGTGCCGGGTCAGGTGATGGTCGTGGGGTACGACGACCAATACATCGCATCCCAGCTCCGGCCGCAGCTCACCACCGTCCGGCAACCGGCGGACCAGATCGCGCTGGCAGCAGCCGACATGCTGCTGAAGCGCATTGATGGGCGCATGAAGCGAGGCGCCGGCCAGCGGATCGATCCGGAGCTGATCCTCCGCGAAACTACTGTCCGTAAGGAGTGACGACGATTGGCTTATTACTTGGGGATCGACGGGGGCGGCACCAAAACCTATGCCCTGTTGACCGATGAGCACGGACGCGTGCTTGGCAAAGGCCGCAGCGGGAACGGCAACCATCAGACAGGCGCCGCTGAGGCGGCGGCCAGCATCCGGGACGCCGCGCTGACGGCTTTGGGCGAAGCCGGACTCCGCATGGAGGACCTGCGGCACGCCTATTTGGGGCTTGCCGGAGCCGACCGTGAGGCGGACTACCGGATTCTCCACCCGATGGTACGGAATATCGGGTTCACGAACTATACGATCAACTGCGATACGATGATCGGATTGCGCGCGGGCACGAACCGCCCGTACGGCATCGCCCTGATCTGCGGCACCGGCACGAACGCGGCCGGTCGCAACCTGCAGGGCGAGCATGTTCAATGCGGCGGCTTCGACTATATGTATGGCGATTTTGGCGGCGGCGGCGCGCTGAATATCGAGGTGTTCCGCTCCGTCATCCGCGCTTGGGACGGACGGGAGCAGGCGACGGTGCTGACCGGACTACTGCTGGAGATGCTGGGGTACGCGCGCGTGGACGACATGTTCAACGATTTCCTGGATCATGGGAAGCATGTCCCCGTGGACGCGGCGCGGCTGTTGTTCCCGGCGGCGGCCGAGGGCGATGCGGTCGCGCTGGAGATCCTGCACCGCCAGGGAGCCGAGCTGGGCAAATCGGCCGTGGCGGTGATCCGCAGGCTGGGGATGAAGGACGACGAGTTTGACGTCGTCCTGGCCGGAAGCCTGCTGACGCGCGGCGACCGCGGCTGGATCCGCGGGCCGATCGAGCAAGCCGTGCGGGCGGAAGCGCCGCAGGCCTCCGTCGTGACGCTGGCCACGGAGCCAGTCGTCGGCGCCGTCTGGTCGGCGATGGAAGAGGACGGCCTAACCGTCTCCGGCGAAGTGCATGAGCGAATGGCCGCATACCGTGATTTTGACGCCATTATTTTAAATGACAAGATAAAGGAGTGACCCCTCTTGGCACCAACAAAGCAAGGTTTAAAGATCGCCGTCATCGGCGGCGGATCTTCGTATACACCCGAGCTGGTCGAGGGCTTTATTAAGCACCACCAGGAGCTGCCGGTGCGGGAGCTGTGGCTGGTCGACATTGAGCCGGGCCTGCGCAAGCTGAATATCGTTGGAAACTTAGCCAAACGGATGGTTGAGCAAGCTGGCTTACCCATCGAAGTTCATCTGACGACGGATCGCCGGGCAGCCATTTCGGGCGCAGACTTCGTCAGCACACAGATGCGTGTCGGCATGCTGGATGCCCGGGCCCGCGACGAGTCGATCCCGCCGAAATACGGCGTCATCGGCCAGGAGACGACCGGCCCCGGCGGCATGCTGAAGGCGCTGCGCACGATCCCCGTGCTGCTGGAGATCTGCCGCGACATCGAGGAGCTGGCGCCGGACGCCTGGCTGCTCAATTTCACCAACCCGGCGGGTATGGTGACCGAAGCCATTCTCAAGTATTCCAAGGTGAAGAGCATCGGGCTCTGCAATGCGCCGATCGGCTTGATCAAGCAGGTGTCCAGCAAATACGGTGTAACCGCGGATCGGGTGTATGCCGAATTCGTTGGGCTGAACCATTTGCATTGGGTATCGCGGATCGATGTGAACGGCGAAGACAAGCTGGACGAAATGCTGGCGGACACGGCCGGGTATAGTGCCAAGAACGTCCCTGCCCGCGAATGGAACCCGGATTTCCTCCGTTCCCTGCGTGCCCTGCCCTCTTACTATCTGAAGTACTTCTACATGACCGACGCGATGCTCGAAGAGCAGCTGGAGTCCCTGAATCAGGGGCAAAACCGTGCCGAAGTCGTGAAGCGGGTCGAAGAAGAGCTTTTCGAGCTCTACAGCGATCCTGAGCTGAAGGAGAAGCCGAAGCAGTTGGAGCAGCGCGGCGGTGCGTATTACTCGGAAGCGGCGGTGAACCTGATGCGTTCGCTTTATAACGGGACCAACGACATCCAGACGCTGAACGTAGCCAACAACGGCATCCTCAACTTCTTGCCGGACGACGCCAGCATCGAGGTCAATTGCGTCGTTACGAAGACCGGCCCGCTTCCGCTCCCGCTGACGACTATCCCGCCCATGGCCAAGGGCTTGATCCATGCGGTCAAAACCTACGAGCAGCTCGCCATCGACGCCGCCGTCACCGGCAGCCGCGACCTTGCTTTGCAAGCGCTGGCGCACCACCCGCTGGTCCCGTCGGTCGAAGTCGCCATTAAGCTGCTGGACGAGATGCTGGAGGCGAACAAAGAGTATCTGCCGAATTTCTTCCCGCTGTAAACCTCATCGTATCGTAACCTAAGAACTCTCCTCCCGTTGTTTATGGGAGGGGAGTTTCTGTTTGTTGCACAAAATGCAACATTTCCGCGATCTGACTCATTTCTGAGGACGGAGCTACTCTCGAGTATTCCCTTCGGATTTTAACTGAGCCAAACCTGCATCTAACTTACAATCCATGCGCTCACTACATGCACAGAGCTTTAGATCCCATTCGGCCCTTTCCACCTCATTAGTACCTCTCCTGTGATCCTCGCTGTCATAGCCCCTACGGCTGCATTCAGCCCTTTAGCGCCGTATGCCCGCCGCTAAACATCCTCTGCTCCCGCCGGTAGCTTTGCGGCGAGACCGCCTTGGACTTCTTGAATACACGGCCGAAGTGGGTCACGCTTTGGTAGCCGACGCGATACGCGATATCGGTCACGGGCAGCTCCGTCTCACCCAACAGCGTACAGGCTTCCTCGATGCGGACACGGTTGATATAGGCGACCAGCGTTAGCCCCGTGACCCGGGGGAAAATATGACTCAGGTAATAGGGACTGAGGTGGAAACGGCCGGCCAGCTCGCCGAGGCTTAGATTCTCTTCGTAATGCGCATTGATGTAGCGGGCGACTTCGGAGATTTCCCGGTAAGGGCGCTTCCCGCCTCCCTCTTCCCCATCGTGGGTTGGCCGTCCCTGCGCCATGCGGAGCAGGTTGAGCAGCAGTTCGGCCAGCAGCAGGCGGCCATACTCCTCATACCCGCTCGCCTGCTGCTTCTGCTCCGTCAGCATACGGGCCAAAAGCGGCTGCACGAGATGTTGCTCTTCGGTGCTTAAACGCAGAACCGGATACCGTTCGAAGAGCTGCTCCAGCTCTTCCTCCCTTCCGGGAAGCAACATACTCACCGCCTCTGTGCGGAAGTTCACCAGCAACCGCTCATGGGATTGCGACAGCTTCCCGGACGGGGAAGTTTTATGCAGCACGTTGACCGGGATCAGCACGAGGTCGCCCGCGCAAATGCGGTAGATTTGATCCTTGATGAAATAACACCGTTCCCCGGACACGAGATAATAAATTTCCCACGCATCGTGAAAATGCTCCCCCTCCATCGAGAACCGTCCCGGCTGCTTCGCCGCCTCAATGAACAGCATCCGGCGAATCGGCGCCAACTGCCCCTCCATCGTCAAATCGCTAACCCCCTCGTTTAATTAACAGCAAAAAATGTAGACTAACAGCTCAAATTAACAAAATTCGTGCGGTAACTTTTCTATTATTGCTCTATGTTTATTGTAACATCATTCAAGGGGAGTGAACGAGATATGCAAGAAGCAACAACGGTCAAAAACTTGAAAATCGCCTATATTGGCGGCGGCTCGCGCGGCTGGGCGTGGGGACTGATGAGCGACTTGGCTTTGGAACCGGCGCTTTCGGGGCATGTGGCCTTATACGATATCGACTTAGCAGCGGCGCAAGCGAATGAAGTGATTGGTAACCGCTTGCAAAATCATCCTGATGCGGTCGGATGTTGGCGTTACGAGGCGGTACCGACGCTGCCGGAAGCGCTGAAGGGCGCCGACTTTGTGATCATCTCCATCCTTCCCGGAACGTTCGAGGAAATGCGATCGGACGTACATACGCCGGAAGCTTACGGCGTCTACCAATCCGTTGGCGATACCGTCGGCCCGGGCGGCGCGATTCGCGCGATGCGCAGCATCCCGATGTACGTGGAGATCGCCGAAGCGATCCGCGACCATGCGCCAAACGCTTGGGTCATCAATTACACGAACCCGATGAGCGTGCTGACCCGCACCTTGTACAAGGTCTTTCCGGGCATCAAAGCCTTCGGCTGCTGCCATGAGGTCTTCGGCACGCAAGAGCTGCTCGCCGAGATGCTGCAGGAGATGGAGGGGCTGACCGATGTCCGCCGCCAAGATATCGAAGTGAACGTGCTGGGGATCAACCATTTCACCTGGCTGGACCGGGCTTCCTATCGCGGTACCGACCTGTTCCCGATCTACCGGGCCTTTGCCGAGAAGTATGCTGAAGAAGGCTTTAGCGCCCATGGTCAAAAAGACCACTGGATGAACAACAGCTTCACCTCGGCGAACCGCATCCATTTCGACCTGTTCCGCCGCTTCGGCCTGATTGCCGCCGCCGGTGACCGCCATTTGGCCGAATTCATGCCGAACACTTGGTATCTGCGGAGCCCCGAGCACGTGAAGCAGTGGAAATTCGGTCTGACAACCGTAGCCTGGCGGATCGACAATCTGCAGAAGCTGCGCGAGCGCAGCCGCCGGCTTGTTGCCGGCGAGGAGTCGTTCTCGCTCAAATCCAGCGGCGAGGAAGGCATTGCCATGTTGCGCAGCTTAACCGGCGCTAGCGCCCCGATGATCACCAACGTCAATCTGCCGAACCGCGGCCAGATGACCTCACTGCCGCTGAACGCCGTCGTCGAGACGAATGCCGTGTTCAGTGCGGACAGCGTCCAGCCCGTGCTGGCGGGCAGCCTGCCGGAGGACATCAACAATCTCGTCACCCGTCATGTCTACAACCAGGAGGCCATCCTCAAGGCGGCTATCAATAAAGACCGCGATCTGGCCTACCGCGCGTTCCTGAACGACCCGCTGCTTTCCGGCCTCACGCCGAACCAAGCGGAGGAGCTGTTCACGACGATGCTGAATAACACCAAGGCGTATTTGCCGGGGTGGGAACTATAGCATAATAAATACCGCCCGGGGTTCGCCATCCCCGGGCGGTTTGCTTGTCAGAATCTATAAATGTATGCGAAAAGCCGAATACATTTTACCGTTTATGCCGTTTTCGACGGAATGTATTCGAATTTTCATACACATTCTCGTCCCAGAAGGTCAATCGGCCAGAATCTATATGAAATATCGTATACAATTTCAAATTTGGTTCCATCCGCAGCACATTGTATTCGAAAAATCATATATAATTCAACGAATGAGTCCACATATACACGCTAGCCCAACCTAGGCGGGTTCCAAACATCAATCGGTCCCCTCCCGCCGCCACCTACCGCTCACTCAACACATCCCACGGCGTGGGTCGGTCATAGTACGTTTCGCAAAGCTTGAACTCGCTGTCCCGGAAGAAGCAGCCGCGGTCTTCCATGGCGCCGCGAACGGACATCTTGGCCAAGTCGAGCATATTGTGCTCGCGACTAAGGTGAGCCAGATACGTCCGCTTCAGGCGGCCGTTCAAGATCTCGCTCATCAACTCGCCGGTTGCATCGTTGGACAAGTGTCCCAGGTCGCCGAGAATGCGGCGTTTGATGTTCCACGGGTAACGTCCCATCCGCAGCATCTCGATATCGTGATTCGCCTCGAGCACCAACACGTCAGCGTCGCAGATCGCTTCCTTCACCTTGTCGCTGGCGTAGCCGAGGTCGGTACATACGCTCAGCTTCTCTTTGCCATCGTAAAAGTTGTAGCCCACCGGCTCGGCGGCATCATGCGAGATGGCAAACGACTCCACGCGGAGCGAGCCGAAATCGCGAGTATCCCCGGTACCCAAGATGCAGCGCTGGTCGTCCGCGAGGTTCCCGATTGCTTTTTCCATAGCGGCCCACGTCTTCTCGTTTGCATAGATCGGCAGATTGTATTTTCGCGCCACCGCGCCTAGGCCCTTGATATGGTCCGAATGCTCATGCGTAACCAGAATTCCCGTCAGTTCCTGCCCGGTCACCCCGCGCTCCATCATCAGCTCATCGATGCGTTTGGCACTAAAGCCGGCATCGACCATCAGCGTGACTTCCCCGTTCGCAACTAACGTTGCATTGCCCGTCGAACCACTCGACAGCACCGAAAATCGTATCCCCATAATCTCCCATTACTCCTTCGTTTTCTCTGTGTTCGGACTGATGACATCGCCGCTGATGCCTTGCACGTAATACTCCTTGCCGCTCTCCAGCATAAACCTCCATGCCGGCGCGGCCGGCAGATGGGCATCCGAATCGAACACCTCGCCGTAATAGCCCAACTCCACTTCCGTAACGACCGAGCCTTCCGGAAGGAAGTTCTCGATCAGGTTCCCTAGCGCTTTCGAGGCGGACAGCACGCGTTGCGGCTTCTCCTCCTCCGGATAGGTGATCTCAATCGCCCGGCGCTGGTACGAAATGATCTTCTGATTGCTATTGAACAGTTTTAGCTCAATTTTGAAAAGCGGCCATTTCCCGTCGACCAACGGATGCAACACAAACACGTCTGAACTGCTCGCCACTTCGTCATATCGATAATCGCTGATGTCCGGCAAGCTCGCCTTCAGTGCAGCCGCCAAATCCCTCGGCGTAAAAATTAGCCTGCTATCAACCGGCACCGACAGGTCGGTCAGTTTACCGCTTTGCGAATCGTCCACGAACCGGTAGGCGATCTTCGGCAGCTCCGGCGTTTCCATCGGAATCTTGGCAAGCACACGAATGTTCTTCTCGTCCATCGCTTGCTGCGTATTATTCTCCAGGGCGGTGATATCCAGGTTGGAGTCGGCCTGCTCGCGCAGATCGTTCCACAGCTGATAACCCAGCACCAGATTCAACAGCAAAAAGGCGTAAATCAATACGTTTTTCGCCCG
The DNA here is from genome assembly GCF_037969915.1 of Paenibacillus sp. FSL R7-0216. NCBI lineage: Bacteria > Bacillati > Bacillota > Bacilli > Caryophanales > Paenibacillaceae > Paenibacillus > Paenibacillus sp. FSL R7-0216. Next base: position 5,176,911 of record NZ_CP150222.1, read on the forward strand.
ACCCCAATCCATGGTTCGTCCCCCTTTCGTATAGATTCGATTCTCTCATACCGTACCGAAACGTGACGTAACGGACCGTAGTGACGTTAATGGTGTATTTCCCGTCGATATCCCAGCCTAACGGACTCCAGTGACCCTATTCGCACTCTATCGAAACAAATTGGGCTCGACCCAGCCGAATAACGTCTCCTGGGTCCGTTATAGCACGAAGATCCCCCAAACTTTGGCCCAATAGCGCCTCCTGAGTCCGTTAAAAAGTAACGTTTGACGTGGAAGAGGCTACGAAATGACTAAGTTACTCGTTTGCATTTGCAGCATCATTTGCAGCAGCATTCCCATTAGCACCGGCACCAGCGTTACCACCAGCATCAACGCCAACATCCCCGCCTACGCCGGCACCCTCATTCACACCCGCCTCGGTCTTCTCCACCGCGCCCAAGCTGAGTACCCGGGTCGCGCCATTGCTGAGCTCGACGACCCAAGTTGGCTTCAGCAGCAGGCCCTTTTCAGTGAGCGACGGCAAGTACGCCGGGTACAACCCGGCGATGCCGGCCTCCGCCCGAAGCGCTGCAATTTGCTCACGAAGCGCCTTGCCGCCCGGCAGGGAGACAACTTTCTTCTCCCAGTTGCCGCCGGAGCCGTAGATCAACGAACGCTCATATCCGGCGATCGTACCTTGGCGCATCTCGAGCGTGATCGCCCCATAATGGAACGTCGGCAAGTCGATGATCGGGAATGCGCCAAACTGCCCAGTCCCGTAATACTGTTGGAACACGACCCGTTGCTGGTTTTCCTCGATGCCTTCGCTCGTCTGCTCTAACCGGTACTTCCCATTCCAGCCGCCGTGCTGGTTAACGAAGTCAATCGATGACAGCACGTTTTTGCTAGGACTGTTCTCGCCAGCCGAGGGGGCGGCTGGATCGGTGTAATTGATCCAGTTCCGGTTTTGTTTGACTTGAAGGCTGCGTTTACTGTCTGTGTAAATCTCGGAGCCGTCTTTTTCCCGGATATAACGGGTGATGCTCGGATCAAAGAACAAACTCTGCATCTGCTCTGTGGTATATAACCCAATGTTCAAGCCGGTTTCCACCAGATCGATCGGCTCCTCAGGAACGTAGTAGCCGTCCGTCAACGTATATGGCACCCAGTCCTTTCCGAAGTCGACCTGCTGCTGGACGTCCTGCACCGTCAAGTCGGCTTTGGTCGCTTCGTACACGACGTCACCCCGAGAGCTAAAGAAAAAGACGCGCACCTGGTCATCGGTTCCCGTGTTGAAGATCAGCAGCCGGTTGACGTTCTCCGCGTCAAACAGCGGGTCCGGCGCTATCTGCATGACCTTCTGCAGGAGCTGCACTGGCACGCCTCCGCCAAATTCCAGCTCCACGCCGATATCTTTGCTGCGAATGTCCGACCACTGGATATTGTCGATGTCATACCGCTGGAAACCTTCGAACTGACGGCCCTTCAGCCGGTTGTAAATCAGATTGTAAAACGTCGAATCCGGGTAAAACACGGTGTGCCGCTCCTCGCCCATATGTACGGCAATTTGCGCCGGAAAGAGCATCACATCGGCCTCCTGGGTCGTCCCCATATTCTCCGTACGGATGTAGTCGCTCTCCGATTTGACCACCGGATTGCTGCCCGGCAATTGATAGATCAGGAAATAACTCTGTACCAGGCTGCACGCGACCAGCAAGGCCAGCGCCAGCGATTTGACCCTTTCCTTCATCGCGCTTCGCCTCCTTGCTTCTCTGCCGGCAGCGTAAAGGTCACCTTGGTGCCTTTGCCGAATTCCGATTGCAAAGATATGGTTCCGCCGTGGGCGCGCACAATTTCCCGGGCAATGGACAATCCCAAGCCCGTCCCGCCCATATTCCGAGAACGCGCCTTATCGACGCGATAAAACCGTTCAAAAATCCGGTCCAGGTCCTTCTTAGGAATCCCGATCCCGGTATCCTGTACCGAAATCGCCAACTGGCGATCATCGGTCAAGTGTGCTTCCAGTGTGATAGTGCCGCCTTCCGGCGTGTACTTCATCGCATTGGAGATCAGGTTGTCCAGCACCTGGTCGATCTGGTCACGGTCGATCCAAGCCGTATCCACGTCACTGGCGATAAACAACGTTGGCTTGATCCCTTTCTCCTGCATCTGAAAAGAAAACCGATCCGCCACATCCTCCAGCATCTCCATCACGTTCGTCGGCTGCTTACGAAGTTCGGCCTCTTGGGAATCGAAGCGAGACAGGTGCAGCAGGTCGGTGACGAGGCGGATCATCCGCTCGGTCTGATTCTGAATCACAGACACGAACCGCGGCCCAAGCTCCGAATCCTCCATTGCGCCGTCCTCCAGCGCTTCCGTATAGCTCTTGATCGTCGTCAGCGGCGTCCGCAACTCATGCGACACGTTGGCCACGAACTCCCGCCGCGAGGCCTCCAGCTTCTCCTGCTCGGTGACGTCCTGAAGCACGGCGATCGTGCCGATGATCCCGATTTCCCGCCGATGAATCGGCGTAAACGTCACCCGGATGAGGAAAACATCGCCGTCCGGCCCAGTATTTTCGAGAATCGTTGAGTGCATCGTCCCTTGCTCCAGCACATCCCGTTCCTCTTCCGGCAGGTTCATCAGCGACATGATATCGGCCCGGTCGAGCGCCGTATCCGGTGTCCCCAGCATCTCGCTCGCACGCCGGTTCATCAAGATGACCCGTCCGGTCTCGTCGGTCGCGATCACTCCGTCGCTCATGTTCGTGAGGATCGAGGCGAGCTTCTCCTTCTCTTCCTCGTTCTGCGCCAGCGCATCGCGAAGTCGGCTGGTCATATAGTTAAATGCCTTACTGAGCTGCCCGATCTCATCGTTGCCAAGCACGGGCATTTTCTGGTGAAACTCCCCTTCGGCCACCGCCGTGGCACGCCGGGTCAGCTCCTTAATCGGCGAGGTGATCGTATGCGCTAAGATGACGCCAAGCACCGCCGTCAGCCCCAGCGCCAGCAAGATCCCGGAAATAAATATATTATTAATCCGCTCCATCGTACTGTACAGCTCGCTCATCGACGCCGCGATGTAGATCGCGCCGACGATTTTTCCACTGCTGACCACCGGCTTGGCGACGACCTTCTTCCGGACGTTATCCTCATCGATGATATATTCCTCGTTGTCGCGGATGCCTTGCAGGGCCCGGCTCACGACCGTCTGCGTGTTCTTCGTGCCCACGTAATCGGCGTGGGACGGCTTGGACGTCGTCAACACCTTGCCGCTCGCATCAAGCACCTGAATTTCAGCCCCGCCAATGTTAAACAGGTTGTTCACCAGCACGCGCAAATTCTCCATCGATTCTTCCGCCGACTCTCCAGTCACGCCCAGGTTTTGCGCCGCCAGCACAGAGAGCAGCTCCGCCCGCTCCTGCAGCTCCTTCGTGAAGTTGCTGGTCAGCGAGGTCTTCATCGCGCTCACGAAATACACCCCGATCAACTGCATCGCGATCAGGATGAGGAGCACGTAGATGATGATCAGTTTGGCCTGGATGGTGCGAAAAAAAGAGGGCAGATTCATTCTAGAGTCCACCCGCCTTGGAGCTACGCATCATGTACCCCAATCCCCGCCGCGTCAAAATGTATTCCGGCTTGCTCGGATCCTTCTCGATCTTCTCGCGCAGCCGGCGAATCGTCACGTCCACCGTACGAACATCGCCAAAATACTCGAAGCCCCATACCGCCTGCAGCAGGTGTTCACGCGTCATCACTTTCCCGGCGTTCTTAACCAGGTAATGCACGAGCTCGAACTCCCGGTGCGTCAGGTCCAGCGGTTCGCCGTTCTTATGGACCGTGTACATGTCCGTATCGATGAACAGCTCAAATAAGCTGATGCCTTGCTTTGTCTCCTCCGCACCTTCGGTCGCCGCCGCCTTCTGCTGACGGCGCATCTGCGCCTTCACCCGAGCCAACAGTTCCCGCGTACTGAACGGCTTCGTGACGTAGTCGTCGGCGCCCAGTTCCAGCCCCAGCACCTTGTCGATCTCCCCGTCCTTGGCCGTCAGCATGATGATCGGCGTTTCGAGCTTCGCCCGCACCTCCCGGCACACGTCCATTCCGTCCTTGCCGGGCAACATCAAATCGAGCAGGATCAGATCCGGTTGCTCGGAGAACGCGAGTCGAGTGGCCTCAATCCCGTCGAAGGCGAGAACCACCTCGTAACCCTCTTTTTCCAAATTAAATTTCAAAATATCCGCAATGGGTTTCTCGTCATCCACGACCAGAATTTTTCCTTGCATGACTTCGTTCACCCCAACTTTCAGCCATGGGCTTTTGCTCCCTCTATCTTACCATATCTGACGCCGCATCAGCTATCCGCCGATCCGGTAACGATTGACAACGCCGATTTCGGGGTAAATAAGGGTTGAGGCAAAAAAAAGCCCGCCTCCCTCACGGGCTGCGGGACTGATCTTATATCTTATAGATACTTCATCGGGTTCTGAATGCTGCCGTTCTTATGAATCTCGAAATGAAGATGCGTACCGGTTGAGCGCCCGGTGTTGCCCATGACGCCGATCTTGTCGCCCTTCTCGACGACTTGCCCTTTCTTCACGCTGATCTTGCTTAAATGGCCATACAGCGTCTCATACCCGTTCTTGTGATCGATGATGATGCAGTTGCCGTAGCCCGTCTTCGTCCCGACAAAAGAGACCACCCCGTCATCGGCAGCGAGGATATTGCGTTTCGAGGACACGAGGTCGACGCCTTTATGCGTCCGCCCCCAGCGCTCTCCATAGCTGCTTGTCATCTTGGCGCTGGATACCGGCCAGGCAAACTGCCCGGAACCTTCGCCCAGCACGACCTTCGTGCCGCGCACGACGATCTTCGGCGACGATTTCTTGGTGACCTCCTGGCCTAACCATTCTTCATCCACGACCATGCCGTTTTCCTTCGTGATCCGATACTCCATCGTTTTCAGGCCGCTGCTCCCCGGCGAGACGACCTTGGTCTCTCCAGATCGCATGCTGGCGTTCGTCTTGACGACCACCTGCGGTTCGGTGATGATCTCTTCCGTCACATGCTCCACGGTGCGAACCGTCAGCGCCGGTTGGACCGCCTTCACATTCAGCAACGTTCCAATCTGCAGCGTCAGCTCTTCAATCCCGGGATTGTTCGCGAACAACTCTTTCTGAGACACATCAAAACGGGCCGCAATCGACGAGATCGAGTCCCCTTCCTGTACCTCATATTGAATGGCTTCCTCGTCTCCCTGAAGAATCTTACGTACAGCCTCCTCAGGGCTCAGTACCTTGTTCGGATCTGATTTGATCTCACCCTGCGCCACCTCTTCGGCGATTTCCACCGTTTCCAGCGTCGTGTTGGATGCCTTTGTTTTGGCCCCCGCCGTCGCGCTGCCTCCGGTGCGTTTTACTTTCGCTGCCAGTGTGCTGGCTGCCACATCCGGTGCATATTGCGTTTTGACCCGGTCCAGCACTTCCCGTGCCGCCTCCTGATCCTTCACGACAGCAATCACTTTGCCGTCCACCTTCAGCTCAACGCCTTTGGCATAGCCGGTCAACATCCCGTACAGCTCATTGAGTGTCGAATCCGCATCGACTTCCGCTTTGTAGGCCTGTTCCGGTTTGGTGGTAATGTCCTCGGTATTCACCGCCATCTCCACTTCCGGGTACTTCTGTTTATATTCTTGCTCTTTGCGTTTAATCAGAGCCTGTAATTGCGATTCGCTCGCGATCGTGCCAATTTCCTTCCCGCCGACATAAACCCGGTAATAAGCTACCGTATTGGCTTTGACATATTGCTGCCCTGCCAAATAAACCGTACCGGCGATCAATACCACCGCTGCCCCTGCCAGGGCGACCTTGCGGGATTTAAGAAGATGGGGCCATTTCCGCCCATTCTCTGCTTCGGATATCTCTGAATCGTTTTCCGGGCGGCTGTGTTGCTCCTGCGTTCGAGAGTTTTCTCCGCGCCACAGCTGCCAACGTTTTCCCGTAAAACCTTTCATACCGATCTCCTTTATTCATCGACTCGATTCGACTTAAAATGGTTTCAAAATTTTAACCTTTTACCGCTATTGTTAACTTTAACACAGCCCAGCAAGGGATTTCAACCTTGGGCCAAAATGCAAACAACCCGCTTAACGAAGCGGGTTATCGCGAATTTGGCGGCATCTCGGCCGGTTTTTTTAATTTACAATCCTGTGAATGTTAACGCTGACATTCCCTGTATACCGGGGGTTTGGCGTTACTTTTTTAACAATTCCATGACCTTGGCATATTCCGTCTTGTCCAGATGTTTAGATAGCATTTGCTCGATGTTCATCATCTCCGTCTCGGTCAGTCCGCCCTCTAAAGCGACGGTTAAAATTTGCATCTCCTCCTGCGGCAGCTTCTTCATGAGGATCGCAAAAATCTCCTCCTTCTGCTTATCGGGCAGCTCCTCCTTCTTGGCGACGAGATCATCCGGCGTCACCACGACTTGCTGGTCCTCGCCTAAGGCATCGCCGGCACTCATTCCGCCCATGACCGGCAAAGCGTCCTCCGGCGCATTCCCATTCGGATCCGTCTCGTTGGCATCCTTGCCCGTACTCCCGGATGGGGGATTCCCGCTAGTCTCCGTCGTCTTACCACTGGGAGTCCCGTTCTTCTCTCCACCACCGCCAGACGGATCTGTCGAATTGTCCCCGGTCTTGTTCGAGTTGGCGTCGGCGACGGAGCTACTGTCGACTTTGTCTGCGTTATCCCCTGGATCGGTTTCCCCCTCTACCTTACCGGTACGGTCTGAATCCTTACCGAACCCCAACATCCCCTTCATGATCCCACCAAAACCAGGAGCCTGTCCGGCGACCGGCAGGTTATAACTGCTCATAAGCGATTGGATGTACGAATTGACGATATATCCCGTCGTGGCAACGGTCAATAGACTGACCGCTACAATCGTTACGCATAATTTCAAGATCCATCCGAGCCATTTCATCGTTTTATCCTCCTACTGCCTAAGAATCTAGTCTCTCAACCTTCAGTATGGACGGAGAAACCCGATTTCAACCTTGGTTTAGTAGGCAAAACTAGAAAAAGAAGCCGTCGACAGCGCGATGTTTCCATCCTCTATCGGCGGCTCCTATAGGTTCATAGTCTAAGTTTTGCTTATTCGTAGATCGGCAGCACTTGATTCGTTTGGCTGCGGTTGCGGCCGACCGAGAAAATCGCAATCGGTACACCAGTCAACTCGGATACGCGATTGACGTAATTGCGGGTGGTCTCAGGGAGATCCTCCAGCGTTTTCGCCCCGGAAATGTCCTCCGACCAGCCCGGCATTTCTTCGTACACCGCTTCGCATTCGGCAAGCATTTTCAGACTAGCCGGGTAGTGCGTGATAATCTCGCCGCGGTATTTATACCCGGTGCAGATCTTCACAGTTTTCAGCCCAGTCAGCACGTCCAGCGAGTTCAGGGACAACCCGGTCAACCCGCTGACACGGCGCGTATGGCGGACAACGACGCTATCGAACCAGCCAACCCGGCGCGGACGCCCGGTCACGGTCCCGTACTCGTGGCCGGTTTCGCGGATCATGTGGCCAACTTCGTCGAACAGCTCCGTCGGGAACGGGCCGTCGCCGACACGAGTTGTGTACGCCTTAGCCACGCCGATAATCTGGTGGATTTTCGTCGGACCCACGCCGCTGCCATTGCAGACTCCGCCTGCCGACGGATTGGACGAGGTCACGAATGGATACGTCCCTTGGTCGATGTCGAGCATGACGCCTTGCGCGCCTTCAAACAATACCTTCTCGCCCGCATCAATTGCTTCGTTCAAAATCACCGACGTATCGGCTACATACGGACGAATGATTTCTGCGTATTCCAGGTACTGCTTCAGCACTTCCTCCACGTCGAGAGGCTGGCCGCCATAGACGGTCTCGATCAGATGATTCTTCTCCTTCATTGCATGGCGCAGCTTCGCCTCGAACTCCTCCGCATCCATCAAATCGGCAATCCGAATCCCGCTGCGGGAGGCCTTATCCATATAAGCCGGGCCGATCCCTTTCTTGGTTGTTCCAATCTTGTTCTCGCCCTTGCGTTCTTCCTCCAAAGCATCCAGGACCAAATGATATGGCAGAATCACGTGGGCCCGGTCGCTGATGACCAAATTCTTCGCGCTGAACCCGTTCTCTTCCACGTAATTGATCTCCTCGATCAATGCCGCCGGATTGATGACGACCCCGTTTCCAATAACACAACGTTTATTTTGATTGAAGATGCCTGACGGAATCAAGGTGAGTTTGTACTTCTTGCCGTCGATAAGAATGGTGTGACCGGCGTTGTTACCGCCTTGATAACGGGCCACCACATCGGCGCTATCCGCCAAGAAATCCGTGATTTTACCTTTACCTTCGTCTCCCCATTGCGTTCCCACAACGACTACCGTTGACATGTACATTCCCCCGCCTGGTGCGTCAAGCACCTGTATTTGAACATTGCAAAAGACAGCCTTTCGATTGCTGATGCTTCCCTGCAAACCTTAGGCCGATGCGACATTACACCTGTTGTACGCGCTAACAAACGTTCCGCTGCCGTCAAACCGAAGTTGATCTATCGCTTTAACGCAGCAATACCAGTTTAACAGTCTCCATTTTCAAAGTCAAATTAAAAAGCGAACGATTATTCGATCGCATTTTACAAATGTTCGGAATTAATTCATGAATCCAGCAAAAAAGAGCGACGCATTAGGTCAGCCCTTAGAATCCGATATAGCTAGATGATGATCGATTATTGATGAGTTCCATATGAAGAAGTTCCGTACTTAGGCTACCCCGCAAAGGCGTCCGCATGAGCCCGCTCATAGTTGGCGAACTTGTTGAAGTTCTTCAAGAAGACGAGCTCAACCGTCCCAACCGGGCCGTTCCGCTGTTTCGCGATGATGATCTCGATGATGTTCTTCTTCTCTGTCTCCTGGTTGTAGTAATCGTCCCGGTACAGGAACGCTACGATATCGGCATCCTGCTCGATGGAACCGGATTCCCGAAGGTCGGACATCATCGGACGCTTGTCCTGCCGCTGCTCGACGCCCCGGCTTAACTGAGACAAAGCAATAACAGGCACTTCCAGCTCCCGGCCGATTTGCTTCAGCGTCCGGGAAATTTCCGAGACCTCCTGCTGCCGGTTCTCGCCGGGTTTGCCCCGGCCCTGAATCAACTGCAGGTAGTCAATCACGATCATGCCCAGGCCGCGTTCCTTCTTGAGCCGGCGGCATTTCGCCCGGATATCGGCAACGGTGATCCCCGGAGTGTCATCGATATATATATCCGCTTCCGACAAGGCCGCAATGCCCATCGTCAGCTTTGACCAGTCGTCATCGCTCTTGAAATCGCCGGTACGCATGACGCTGGCGTCAAGGTTGGCCTCGGCGCAGATCATCCGCTGTACCAGCTGAGCTGCGGACATCTCCAGACTGAAGATCGCCACGGTCTCTTTAGCGCGCACCGCCACATTTTGTGCAATGTTCAAGGCGAAAGCCGTTTTACCTACGGATGGCCGCGCCGCTACGATAATCAAGTCGCTGCGCTGGAATCCCGCGGTCATTCTATCCAAATCCACGAATCCGGATGGAATCCCGGTTGTCGTTCCGCGATTCTGATGCAGCAACTCAACGCGATCGAACACTTCCATCAGCACGTCGCGAATGGCGATAAACCCGCTGCCCGAGCGGCGGTTGGAAATCTCCAGAATGCGCCGTTCGGCATCGCTGAGCATATCGGCCACGTCTTCGCCGCCGGAATAACCGTCGCTGACGATTTGCGTCGCCGTACGGATCAACCGCCGCAGCATCGATTTCTCTTCAATGATCCGTGCGTAATAATCCACGTTGGCCGCCGTCGGCACGGCATGGGCCAGCTTGGCCAAATAGCTGACGCCGCCGATCTCTTCGAGCTCGCCGCGGTCCTTCAGCTTCGAGGTCAGCGTGACGAGGTCGATCGGCTTGCCTTCCTCGCCCAGCTGAACCATCGCTTCAAAGATCAATTGATGAGGCTTATCGTAAAAATCCTCGGTCCGCACCCGCTCCATCGCGGAGATGAGCGCTTCCGATTGCAGCAGTACCGCCCCGAGTACCGCTTGTTCAGCTTCTAGGTTTTGCGGGGGGATCCGGTCAAAAAACAGATCTCCGCTCATCTTATTCCTCCGTAACGTGAACCTTAAGCGTCGACTTCACTTCCGGGTGAAGCTTCACCGGCACTTGCGTTACGCCTAGAGTCCGGATCGGATCATGCATTTCGATTTTACGCTTATCGAGCTTCACGCCGGCTTTCTCCAGCGCCTCCGCGACTTGCTTGCTGGTAATCGCGCCAAACAAGCGGCCTCCCTCGCCAGCTTTCGCTTTCAACTGTACGGTCATTTCCTCCAGCTTCTTGCCGAGCTGGACTGCCTCTTCCTTCTCCTGCGCTTTGCGCTTCAGTTCGGATGCCGCTTGCTGCTCCAGCGTCTTCACATTACCTTCGGTAGCCGGGCGAACCAGTCCCCGTGGCATCAGGAAGTTCTGTGCATAACCTTCCGATACCTCTTTAACTTCCCCTTTTTTTCCTTGGCCTTTGACATCCTTCAAAAAGATCACTTTCATTCGAATAACCCCTCTTCCTTCTCTATTTCATCCAGCACGGCGAGCAATCGTTTCTCCGCTTCCGTCTGGGTTCCTTCCAATTGAACAGCTGCATTCGTCAAGTGTCCTCCGCCGCCGAGCCGCTCCATGACCACCTGGACATTCATGCTCCCGAGCGAACGGGCGCTGATCCCAATCAGGCCGTCCGGCCGCTCGCTGATCACGAACGAAGCAAGTACGCCCGTCATATTCAGCAGCGTATCCGCCACTTGGGCGATCAACAGCTGCGGGATTTTGCGGTTCGTCTCCGTCACCGCCAAGGCGATATGCCCGTGGATCATGCGGGCATGCTTGATGATGTCGGCCTTGGCGATGTACTCCTGCAAGTCTTCCTTCAACAATCGCTGCACCATCACCGTGTCCGCCCCGTTTCGACGGAGGAACGCCGCAGCCTCAAACGTCCGAGAGCCGGTGTGAAGCGCGAAATGCTTCGTATCGACGGTGATGCCCGCGAGCAGCGTCGTCGCTTCCAGCGGGCTGAGCTCCACCTTCTCGTGAATGTACTGCAGCAGCTCCGTAACGAGCTCGCACGCCGAGGAAGCGTAAGGCTCCAGATAGACGAGCACCGCATCGGCCACGAATTCTTCCCCGCGGCGATGGTGGTCCACGATGACGACGCGGCTCGCTTCTTCGACCAGCCGGGGCTCCATCGTGATGGAAGCCTTATGCGTATCAACGAGCACGAGTAACGTGTGCTCGGTCATCAAATTCAGGGCCTGCTCCGGCGTGATAAACCGCCGGAGCAGGGCCTCTTCTTTGCCGATGCGCTCCATCAGGCGCTCGATCGCCGGGTTCGGGCCATCCAGCACGATGTGGGCCTCGACCTTGTACATATCGGCGGCCTTCAGCACGCCGATGGAGGCGCCGATCACGTCGAGGTCCGGTACGCGATGGCCCATGATGATGACGCGGTCGCTCTCCTGCATCAAATCGCGCAAGGCATGCGCGATGACGCGGGCGCGGACGCGCGTCCGCTTCTCTATGGCGCCGGATTTGCCGCCATAGAAGGACAACCGCTGACCGGCCTTCACGGCGGCCTGGTCTCCCCCGCGGCCGAGCGCCATATCCAAGCTGGACTGGGCGAGTTCGCCCAGCTCGCTGAAGCGCTCGGCACCAAATGCGAGGCCGATGCTGAGCGTAATCGGCACCTTCAGGTCCGCGGTCATTTCGCGGACCTCGTCCAAGATCACGAACCGGCTTTGCTCCAGTTCGTCCAGCGATTTCTGATTTAGGATCATCAGATATCGCTCGGAGGACAGCCGCCGCAGGTACACGCGGTACTGTTTGGCCCATTCCGTGATCGCCGTCGCTACGCGGGCGATCAAGGCGGTCCGCTGCTGGTCATCCATCCCCTGGGTAGCCTCATCTAGATTGTCCAGCAGGATGATGCCCAGCGCGGCCCGTTCGTCTTCGTACCGACTGCGCAGCACCGCCAACTCTGTCATATCATGAATGTAAATGAGTCGTTCATTCGTATCGATGGCCAATTCGTAATGTCGATCCCCAACCATCGTCTCCGCGGTTGTCCGAGCACCGCCGCCATCTTTCTTGTCGCGGCTTGGCGCAGGGAGCTGCGGCAGTAGCTCGGACAAAGGTAGACCTACGACGGAGTCTTTACCGTACATGCCGGCTACGAAATGGTTATGCCATTCGATCGTCCGCTCCTCGCTATAGAGCATCAGACCAAACGGCAGTTTACTGACCGCCTCGCCTTCTACCCGTTTGATCCGGTAGTTCAAATCGGTCACGTAGCGGATCAGCTCTTTGCGGAACTGCCGCTCCGCCCTTAGCATGCTGTAAGTCAACACGCAGACAAGGCATAAGCAGACTAGCCCCAAAATCCAGTTAAAGTAGGAGACGAAGATGACGAGCAGCAACTGAAGCATGAACATCCATACGGTCTGGTACCCGTACCAACGTTTTTGCAAAATATTAGGCATGCCTTCTCACCCTATCGTCTTGATCTCGTAATCATATCCCGTAGCGGAAATGCAATGTCCAGAATCCCCACGATTCGCAGCGGCGGAATAAACAACATCGCTACGATCAACAGGATCGGAATGACCGGGTTCCACTTGCGGTGATAGGCCGCAAAGAAGAAGAAGCTTGCCGTTTGAACCATAAAGAGGAATTGCAACAGCGGCATCAGGTTCAACAAAATCGTGCCCATGAACCCCTGCTGAACAGCTTCTCCGCCGAACCACTGCAGCAGCACGCCAATCAGGTAATACCAAATCAGCGAACGCGGCAACCGCCAATCGCGGATCGGCGGCAGCTTCGGCACCGCATGCCCTAAGCTGGATAACGTCGGCCTAGAGATGGCATGGGCCACCGCAGCGATCAGAAGCGAGCAGACGATCATCGTAAACGGAATCATTCGCACCGTGAGACTGGAAAACTGCTGACTCATCTCCGGTGACCAGACGATCCCGCCGGCCAGCGAGCTGTCGGCGACATTCGTAAACGGAGCCATGGCCGAATTGACCAGGTCCTCAATCGCCGTAGCCAGGTTAAAGTCAAAGAACACCGTGCTGATCAGAAGGACCAGCAAAAATTCCAGCAAAATGGTGCCGGCTCCCGTCATGATCGTGCGAAAGGCCGGAACTCTTTTCTTATATAAATAGCCCATCACGATCGAAGGAATAATAAAATAAACGGCCTGCAGCAGAATAACCGGTCCGAAGATCAGCGAAGCCGCTAGCCAGACCACCGCTACGTGCACGAGAAACACCCTTGTCGACAAGGTCGTGTACAACAAGATGCCCGGCACGATCAGAAAAAACATCGTAATCACGGTAAGCGGAGTTGCAAGTGACAGCAGAAGCAGCAAATATGCGGCGCTCCAGGCCACCGATGTCCAGCGTAACTTCAAATGGGTTCACCTCTTACGCATATGTTCTTCCAGGGTAGAAATATCTTGATACCAATCCTCGAGCTGGTGACCCTCCTGCTTATGTTTTTTCAGTTTCTCCAAGATGCTGTCATCCATATCCCGATAGGAAACACCTAGTCTTCGCCCCAAAATATAACTGCTGACAATCAGACTGGCAAGACTGTCCATAACCCGTGTCGTGCTGCCTTCCCATAATGCTTTAAACAAACGGGATACGTGATCGACTACTTCCGTTTTGAGCCATTCAATCACCTTGGCACGTTTGGCCACATCCATTTCCCTTTGCATGGCGGACAGCTTCCACCCTCCCCGAAAAAGCTTTATTCTTCATTATAGCATAATGCAACCGCGACAAAAGACGCAAACCTTTAGGATTTATTGGGGTTGTGCCGCATTTCGGGTCACGAACTTCTCGCAATATTCGATAATTTGGCTGCGCCGGACGATCCCGATGAACCGGCCCCGGTCGTCAACGACAGGCACAAAGTTTTGCACCTTCGCTAGATTGATCAGGTCCTCCATATCCGCATCGATCCGTACCGGTTTCATGTCCATCTTCAGCGGAACGTCCTTGAGCAAAAATTTTGAAGCGGTCTCAAAATTGATCCTACCATCGGAATTTTTCATATGCCAAAGTAAGTCGCCTTCCGTCACCGTGCCGACATACGCACCGTCCCGGTCGATGATCGGCACAGCCGTATATCGGTGAAATTCCATGCGTTCCAACGTCTGCCGCAAGGTGGAATCCAGCGTTACGGTCACCACGTCATTTTTCGGAAGCAAAAAAAACGCTATATTCATGAGAACAAAATCCTCCTCATCCTTCATTCAGACTCCCCTAATTGATACGTTTCGAAACGGGATATGTTCCGGGACGGGCCGTGTGAAATCGGCAGCCGGAACACCGGACTGCCGAGGTTTGATATAAACCTATAAAGCGGTTTAATCTAAAGTATGATGCCCCAAGATGACTCATTCTTGCTATTGCTGGTTGGTTGCCGTTCCCTGCGTGCCATTTGACTCGGTCGCGGCCTTCTCGGCGTCCCGCGATTCTGGCGTTATCAAGGCGGACGTTTCTGTTTCCGGGTTGAGCCAGTTGTCGATCATCTCTTTAGCAAAGTTCACATCTTCTTCGTTGGCCTTGTCATAATAAATGCCGTTCAGCCGCATCCCTTCGCCCATAATCGTAAATCCGCTAATTTGCGGAGAAGCATCGCCCAGCAGCACTTGCTTGGACAAATCGATGATTTGGCTTGGCGGCAGGTCCGTCTTAAAATTATCGCCCATCAGGTTCATCAATTCAGGAATTTTTGTCACTTGATTCAGCTTTAACATTCGATCGACCATGGCGTTTAGAAACACCTGATGCCGTTTCGTCCGGTTAAAGTCACTGTCCTCGCGGTAACGGACGAAGTTCAAAGCCTCCGTGCCGTCGTACAGCGGTTTCCCCGCTTTAATCGTAAACTTCTCATGATCCGCTTGCTTATTCACGATATCCTTGGTAATCGGCAGCTCGACGCCGCCCAATGCATCAACGATATCCCGCACACCCTGGAAGTTGATGGCCGCATAGTTATCGACCGGATATCCGATGAAATGCTCCACCGTGTCCTTGGCCATTTTCTCTCCGCCAAAAGCATACGCATGGTTAATCTTGTCTTCCTTATCCTTGCCCACAATCTCTGTGTAGGTGTCGCGAGGGATGGATACCAACAGCACCTTCGCATCCTCTGGGCGCACCACCGCATAGATCATCGTATCCGAACGAGCCGGCTCGTTATTTCGTTGATCCACGCCGAGCAGCAGTACGCTGAACGGCTTCATGTTCTCTTCCTGCGGCTGCACGGCCTGCGCTTCTTCCCCTTCCAGCGGAGAATAGGATCGCTCCAGAGTCTCCTCGACTTTCCCTGACAGGAACAAGTCAAACGCCATCACGGCGAGGGGTTTACGGAATAAATATCCCCCTGCCCCAATCACCAGTAGGATCACCAGTGAAAGGATTGCCACTTTTCTACGATTTTTCTTTGGTTTTGCCTTATGCCTTTTCTGTCGTTCGATCATTGATTTACGCCTCCATCGCCATTCTGGTTGATTTCGCATATCTTCATCTATGAGTTCGTCACGAGTCTACTTTTCTGCACGTCTCTATCTATCACTTTTCAAAACAACTCTACCGCTTCGTACTATAACACATCGGGGAATTCGGGTACAACAATAGGGTACATGCAGATGCTGGTCGGCTAACCAGGCAGGCATCCAAATTAGGTTTGAGGTGGCAAAAAAGAGAGACCCGCTCCTTCCGGAGATCGGGCCTCTACCATGATCGATTTGTAGAGCTAACTTGCTTTCGCTGAAGTTTAGGACAATACGGTCCCAGGCTGCAGCGGGAAATGGCAGGCCACTTGGCGTCCGGGGACTGCCTCAACCAATTGCGGCTCTACCTTGGAACAAAGCTCTTGGGCAAACGGACAGCGGGTATGGAAGCGGCAGCCGGAAGGCGGGTTCGCCGGGGAGGGAACATCCCCCTGCAGCACGATCCGCTCCTGCTTGCGGCCCGGCACCGGCTTTGGAATCGCCGACAACAAAGCGGCGGTATAGGGGTGCAGCGGCGACGCGAACAACGTCTCCGTCTCTCCAACCTCCACCAGCTTACCCAGATACATGACGCCGACCCGGTCAGAAATATGTCGGACAACGTTAAGCCCGTGTGCAATAAAGAGGAATGTCAGGCCCAGTTCCCGTTGAAGCTTCATGAGCAGATTAATCACTTGGGATTGGACGGACACGTCAAGCGCCGACACCGCCTCATCAGCCACGATGAACTTCGGGTTAAGCGCTATTGCCCGGGCAATGCCGATCCGCTGTCGCTGCCCGCCGGAGAATTCATGCGGATAACGATTGCGCCGGGTGGCATCCAATCCGACCAGCTCCATGAGCTCAACAACTCGCGCATCTATCTGTTTCGGAGACATGTTGCGATGCACGCGCAACGGCTCACCGATGATGTCTTTAACCAGAAACCGAGGGTTTAATGAACCAAACGGATCTTGGAAGATAATTTGCATCTCTTCGCGAAGCTTCCGCAGCTCGGGACCCCGTAATGAATGGATATCTTGGCCTTGGTATACCACTGCGCCCTCCGTGGCTCCTTGCAAACGAAGGATAACACGCCCTAATGTCGACTTACCGCAGCCGGATTCCCCAACCAGTCCAAAGGTTTCCCCTTGGCGAATCGCCAGGGACACATCGTCCACCGCCTTCACTTGGCCGACAACTCGGCTGAGCAGGCCCTTGTGAATCGGGAAATACTTCTTGATCCCGCGGATATCCACCAGGATCTCCCCGGATTTCGAACCGATCGGTCGCTTTGCCTCTACATTTGCCGTTTCCGTCATCATGCGGGTTTCACCTCGTCTCTACTGCTATGGGAATCGTCCAGACGTACCGGCTTATCTTCATAAAGCCAGCAGGAAGCGCGATGATCTGCTCCAATCATAAACTCAGGAGGTTCCTTCTGCCGACACACCTCCGTTGCATGCGGACAGCGCGGGTGGAACCGGCACCCGGAAGGCAACTGGCCAATCGGCGGAATGGTCCCCTGGATCGTGTAGAGCTCTCCACCCCGTTCCCCTTCAAAGCCCGGGATGGATTGAAGCAGCCCCACAGTGTACGGGTGGCTGGGCTGGTTGAAGATATCCTCCACCGGCCCCTCTTCAACGATTGCCCCCGCATACATGACCGCTACCCGATCTGCCATTTCCGCCGCTACACCCATATCATGGGTGATCAGCAGGATGGACATGCCGAGTTCAGCCTGCAGCTTCCGCAGCAGATCCAGGATTTGCGCCTGAACGGTCACGTCCAGTGCGGTCGTCGGTTCGTCGGCAATCAACAGCTCTGGATTGCAGGCTAGAGCGGTGGCAATAACGACCCGCTGGCACATCCCGCCTGACAGTTCATGTGGATACTGCTTGGCACGAATTTCCGGTGCAGGGATGCCGACGAGCCTAAGTAGAACGATGGCCATGTTCCAGGCTTCGCCTGCGGATTTATTCTGATGCAGCCGCAAGCTCTCGGCGATTTGTTCCCCTACGGTAAATACCGGATTCAGGGCCGACATCGGGTCTTGAAAGATCATAGCGATTTGATTGCCGCGGATATTTCGCATCTCATCTTGTTTCTTAGCTGCTAATTCCTGTCCCCGGAACGAGATGTTGCCCTCCATGATCGTCCCGCCGGCGTAATCGATCAGGCGCATGATGGCGAGCGAGGTGACGCTTTTCCCACTGCCCGATTCGCCTACCAGACAAACCGTCTGCCCCTTGCCTATGGATAACGAAATCCGATCCGTCGCTTTAACGACCCCATTCTCCGTCAAAAAGCCCGCCGTCAGTTTTCGGATTTCGAGAAGTTTCTCCGCCATTTTGCCAGCCTCCTCCGGGATTTGTTCAGATTCTGTCTTGGATCCAGCGCATCGCGGATACCGTCACCGATAAAGTTCACCGCAAGGACGACAATCAAGATACACAATCCAGGGTATACGGCCTGCATTTTATCAACTAACATAAACTCCTGCGCATTACTCAGCATGAGCCCCCAGCTGGTGGCCGGCGGCTGGATGCCTAAACCAAGGTAAGACAAGGCCGATTCGCTAAGAATGGCCGCACCGACCATCAAGGTCGCGTTGACGATAATCGGGAACGTAGAGTTTCGCAATAAATGACGGAATATGATGCCCGTGTTGGACACCCCGATCGCACGAGCGGCCTCCACGTACTGCATCTCCCGCAGTTGGAGGAAGTTCCCCCGCACCAGCCGAGCGATGCTCATCCAGCTAGTAAAAGCCAAGATCAAAATCATATACTTGATTTCCGATCCGAAGATCGCCAGCACCAAAATGTTGAGGAACAACGTAGGTACCGAGTTCATGACGTCAACGATCCGCATGAACACCGTGTCCACCCATCCGCCAAAATAACCGGAAATAGCGCCGATAATCGAACCTACAACCACCGATGCCAAGGCGACCGAAAACCCGATTAACAAGGAGATTCTCGCGCTGTACAATAACCTTGCGAATACGTCACGACCCAATTCATCCGTTCCCAGCAGATGACCCTCAGCCCCTGCCTTGAGATTCGGAAACATCATATCGATTTTTGCCGGATCGTACTTGGTAATCCACGGCGCAAATACGGCGGCGAGGATAAAGATAAGCAATACCACAAATCCAGTCATCGCGTAGGGATTCCGCGAAAACTTCCTCCATAACATCCCCCAAGGCCCTAAAGGCTTCTTCGCTGAAAGTGAGGTTGCCGAGTCTTTGAGGTTAGGCGATGGATTGGGTTCTGGCGTCACTACGTCCGGGGATGTTCTCGACGATATCGTTACCTTCATATCACTCATGCTGCCTTTGTCCCCTTTCCTCCCAATTTAACTCGCGGATCCACAATGGCATACAGAATATCCGCTAATAAGCTGCCGATGACGACCACCACGGCGGTGACAATCGTAATCGCCATTAACACGGAATATTCCCGTGCAGTAGCCATCTCAACATAGAGGCGCCCCATCCCTGGCCAGTTAAATACATTTTCAGTCAATGCCGCCCCACCTACAAGGATCGGCAAATCCAATCCTAAGATCGTAATGATCGGGATGAGCGCATTTCGCAGGGCATGGCGGAATATGACTTTCCTTTCCTTTACCCCTTTAGCACGGGCAGTTCGAATGTAATCCTGTTCTAACACTTCCAACATACTGGCTCGAGCGTATTTAATGTAAGAAGCAAGGAAGCCCAAAGAGAGGACGGTGACTGGCAATACCAGATGCATGAACAAATCAAAGACGCTTCCCTCCTTGCCGCGGCTATGCATGTCCGAAAGCGGAAACCAATCCAAGCCAAGGGAGAACCATTGTTGTAACAGGATACCGAACCAAAAAGTCGGCATGGCAAAACCTAAATAAGAAATAAAGGATGCCGTCTGATCTGAAATGCCGTACACTTTCGTGCTGTTGTAAATGCCCCAAGGTAGAGCGATAACAAGCGTAAGCAACCAAGCTGCGCCCATCAAAATTAGCGTGTTAGCGATCCGCGGCCAGAGCAAATCACCAACCGGCAAATGGTTTTTAAACGTATAACCCATGTCGCCTTGCAGCAAGTCTCCGACCCATCGAATATATTGGACGGGAATCGGTTGATCCAGCCCCATATTGTGCCTCTGCTGTTCAAAAGCTTCCGGCGACAAACCGGGGGCAAGCATGACTTGAGTTGGACCGCCCGGTGCTGCATGGATGAGCAAAAAGGTGACGACAGTGATCAAAAAAATAACTAGAACCGATTGCAGTAAGCGACGGATCAGATATTCTGTCATCGTTTTATCCTCCCACATTTAATAGGTATAAAGCCGCAGGGAAACTTCCTTCCTTGAAAGGGAGAAGGAGAAAGAGAATTCTCCCTTTCCCCTCCTGCGGTTTATTTCCTGTATCCGTACAACTTCTTATTCGGTTACCCACCATTTAATAGCATGGAAGTATTGACCATAACCCAATGATGGTTCAGGTCGGTCATCCTCAGCCCAATGTACTCTTGGTCCCGTCCCAATCGCACTACCATATTGGTACAGGAATACATAAGGCAAGTCAGTGGAGATCTCTTTGGCTACTTCCTTATAGATCTTTTGGCGTTCTGCTTGGTCTACTGTAGAGTATCCATCCACCCATAATTGATCGAGTTTTTCGTTTTTATACCAACCGCTGTTTTGTCCTGCTGGCGGGAAATACTTCGAAGAGAAGATACTCTCGGAATCAGGGTCTGGCGTATTCAAAGACCAGGCCAGAAGAATCGCTTGATATTTACCTGGCGTTACATTCTGGTCAATCCAAGCTGCGAAATCGATCCCCTTCGGAGTCACTTCAATGCCAACATCTTTCAGGTTCTGTTGGATGATTGCCGACACCTGCTCACGACGGCTATTCCCGGCATTGTACTGCAATTCGAAGGAGAAACGATGTCCATCCTTTTCAAGAATCCCGTCTTTGCCGGCTACCCAACCGTCTTCTGCCAACAATTGTTTGGCCTTCTCAGGATTGTAATCATAGTTAACGGCGGCATCTTTCGGATCGGCCCATGTATCCGGGAGGAACGGGGCATTCATCAATGCGCCGACGCCCTTCAATACATTATCAACCATCCCTTGCCGATTGATCGCGTAGGCAATGGCCTGTCTTGTCTTCTGCCCTTCGAATAAACCATATTTTTCAGGGAAGTTTTTCGAATCGAAGTTAAAATTGATATATTCATACGTTGGTCCCGGCTTCTGAATGACGTCAATCTTGTCATTTCCCTTAACGACCTCAACCTGAGTCACAGGGATGGCGCTGACATGATCGGTGTCTCCTTTGAGTAATGCCTGAACCTCCGTATTTTGATCGGCATAAATTTTATAAATAACTTGGGCAATATGCGGTTTGACGGCTCCCCAATAGTTTGGATCGGCATCAAGTGTATGGCTTTCCCCTTGCTTCCAAGCGGTCCACTTCCATGGTCCATTCGTGACCGTCTTCGCTGGATCGGTGCCGTAAGCATTAGATTGAAGTTCTTTCACAGGAATATCCTTAAGGACATGGGCTGGAACCAACTCCGTCACCAGCGTGTATTGGAAAGGAGCATAAATTTGTTTCAATTTAATGTTTGCGGTATGGTCATCTACTTTATCGATTTTCTCAACCTTATCGAATAAGCTGATGCCTGGAGCACCTGCTTCCGGATTGCGAACCGTATCGAAAGTATAGATGAGGTCATCTACCGTTACCGGCTGTCCGTCGCTCCATTTCGCTGTATCTTTCAGCTTAACGGTATATGTCAAACCATCCTCTGAAATTTGCGGGAGCTCGGATGCCAAAGACCAAGGTTCGGCAGCGACATTCCCTTCGCGATCCAAGTCGTACAACTTGGCGAACAGGAACTGAGCTACATCGCCGGAAGAAGTATCATTAATGAAAATAGGGTTCAAGCTGACGACGTCAGAGAAAGTGCTCAATGTAATCGTACCGCCATCCACCGGCTCATCGGCCGACGGTTCTGCTTCAGGCTCCGTTGTATTCTCTGGAGTTGTGTTGTTCTCTGTCGGAGTCGGCGTATTGGAAGCTGTGTTATTGGTACTGCAGCCCGTAAACAAAATTCCTACGAGGGATAAAATAAGTAAAAGGGACCATAAACTTCTCTTCTTAGCCACCATGTGTGTTGACTCCTCCTTGTTTAATGAAGTTGAGAACATGCAGTTTCGTCTAGTTTCACTTTCGTCTGGATCTGTCCTCCAATCTCCCCCTTTATCTTCTTCCGTCACTTCTAACCGTGCTTACAGCCTGGAATAAAACGACTTACCTATTAACCTTTGGCACTACCTCTACCATGACCTCTAGCCTTTAAGGAGTTGAATTCCATGAGCCATTTGTAATAAAGGGTGACATAGGTTCGGTATAAACCAACGGTTAATAAGGGTCTTTAGCCGGTCCCCAGCAAGGGAAAAACACCAGTTGAATTATTGTTCATAATACATGTGAAAATATCTCACGTCAATATCTTTTTTAATCGTTTGTTGGCTCCTTTTTACCCCTGAATTACTAATATTTTATAGAATTTTTGAATATGAAGCGTTTGCAAAAAGTTGAACGTTAATTTTTCTTACTCGTACTTAACCAGATATGTTAACAATTTTCGATGTTTATCTATCTATCTCGTCACGAATCGACTGAATCTCCCCTCCATTTACTAGAATTATGTCGTAAGTACTCGATAGGTGGTTCTTTAGTCATCCCTTTTCTAAACAAAAAAACAGCCGAACCCTAAGGTTCGGCTGTCTCTTTAGCAGATCACTGCTTATTCCGTTGTGTAAGGAAGCAATGCGATTTGACGGGAGCGTTTGATCGCGATCGTCAAAAGGCGTTGGTATTTAGCGCTAGTGCCAGTAACACGACGAGGCAAAATCTTGCCGCGTTCGCTGATGAATTTCTTCAGCAGCTCCGTATCTTTATAGTCAATGTGAGTAATTTTATTCACAGTGAAGTAGCACACTTTACGACGTTTGTTGCGGCCGCCACGGCGAGCCGGTCTTTTGTCGTCTCCGCCTTCTCTTTGCTTGAAGCTCATGCTTGTCAGTCCTTTCCGTGTTTAAAATGGCAAATCGTCATCCGAGATATCGATCGGTTTCCCGTCGTCGGAGAATGGATCATCTTGATTGCCGCGTGAGAAATTACCGCCACGGTTGCTATTGCCACCGCCGCCGCCTCCGAATGGAGCTTCCTCCCGCGTACCGCCGCCACCACCTGCACCGCCTTCGCGGTTCGATTCCAAGAAACGGACATTATCGGCAATAACTTCGGTTACGTATACGCGTTTACCTTCGTTATTCTCGTAGTTCCGTACTTGAATACGTCCTTCCACAGCCGTTAACCGGCCTTTACGCAAATAGTTCGCGCAAGTTTCGGCAAGCTGTCTCCAGGTTACGACCGGGATAAAATCCGCTTCGCGTTCGCCCCCTTGCGAGGTGAACGGTCTGTCCACTGCAAGCGTAAACTGAGTTACCGCTACGCCGGCTGGCGTATATCGCAGCTCTGGATCCCGGGTAAGACGTCCGATGAGTATGACACGGTTCAACAATCAAATCCCCTCCTTCGGGCAATGGTTACTCAAACTTGAATTAGGCTACGTCTTTCGTAATGAGATAACGGATAACCTCGTCGGAAATCTTCAAGATCCGTTCCAACTCAGCTACCACTTCAGGGGTAGCTGTGAAATTTACGAGAACGTAAACTCCATCGCGAACCTTGTTAATCTCATACGCAAGCCGGCGTTTGCCCATCACGTCATGTTTGGTAATTTCACCGCCGTTTTGGATGATGCCTTGGAATTTTTCGACTGTAGCTTGAACAGCTTCTTGTTCAACGTCAGGACGAATAATGTACATCACTTCGTATTTGCGCATCTGATTCACCTCCTCTTGGACTATGGCCCCCAATACGTAACTCGTTTAGGAGCAAGGAGCGAGCGTAAACTCGCACCATAGTAGTATATCAAATTGATGTCAGCTGTGCAAGGACCCAATACTTGCCTTCTTTAAGACCATGATGACAAGTCCTCTCATCCGCTTCCCATGACTTAAACATTTCCTCCACATCGCTTTTATGCTTGTAAATAATTATCGGTCCTTCGCGGTACATGATTAAGCCGCTCTGACAAACAATAAGCGTGAATTCCAATGTGAGGCTGAAAGGAGGAACGCCAGATGGGTGAACAAACGGAATTTGAGGAAGGCATGCGCGCTCCAAACCCGGGCGTATACGTGGAAGTCGGTGAGGCGCGAAGCTTCCATACGCAGATACAACATCCAAAGCGGATTACGTTGCAGAAGGGCGAGAAATTCCCTGAGACGTCAAACAAAGACCGCAAGTGGAAAAAGGAAGAAAAGGCCCGCGTCCATTAAGGATTTTTGACCCATTAAAATTCATGTGTATAGAAAAACGAATCCTGCACATAATACAATCGACGGCGAGCAAGAGAGGTGTGGTTCCGTTGGTCCGTTTAGAGGATTCCGCGAGAAACAAACCGCAAGGAGATCTTGTTCACGACTTGTAGAAGCATCAGATCACGAGTTAGCGAAGACCCCTCTTCCCTGATTCGTGCTTGCTAAGGCAAACATCGTAAGGTTTCTGTTTGTCGCTGAGAAAAGAATTCCAAAATCAGTTCGCCGTCAACCAGAGGAAGGACCCGAAAGGGTCCTTCTTTCCTTTTGATTAGGCTCAAAATTCTATACAACAAAAATAACTCCTACGCATAAACGTAAGAGTTCGTCTAATTAAGTAAATGGCGGAGAGGGTGGGATTCGAACCCACGCACGCCTTGCGACGCCTAGTTGATTTCGAGTCAACCCCCTTGGGCCTCTTGGGTACCTCTCCACAGCAAGAATGATTGTACCATGAATTCATTCCGAATGCAATAGAGGCATCCTTCATCCCATAAATTGTTTGTTCCTCTGACGTTTATTGTCCGTCCTGCCCCGACTCCTCTTGTGTGGGCGTCGCCGAGCGGAGCACTTTACGCATATTCTTCTCGAACTTGGCACGGGGCACCAAAACGCTGTGTTTGCAGCCTACGCATTTGATGCGGATGTCCATACCCATTCGGATGATTTCCATTTCATTGCTGCCGCAAGGATGGTTTTTTTTCATTTGCACGATATCGCCCAACTGAAATGATTTACGCTCCATCGCTTATTCCCCCTATCCCATCTTCTATACTTATGTCCTATTCCTACATGAGGCCTTCCGGTGTTACGCGTTCATCTCTGCCTGCTCCAGTGCTTCCTTGGCATAGGTCTGAATCTGCCGCTCGACATCGGCACGTACAGCCGGGGGGCACTCCACGGCGATCCGAATGACGTATTCGCTTGCCGTTAAGGACTGGATGCCCAGGACGCTTGGTACCTGAGGGATATGCTCCTGTTCCTCGCTCAATCGCTGCATGGCCCCCTGGAGCAGCTCTACGGCCCCTTCTAATTTCCGAGTGTTGCTGAACGGCAAATCGACCACTGCCAATGCGGTCCCCACGGAAAAGTTCGTCACATTGGTGATCATCCCGTTTGGAATGATATGTACCTCCCCCGTCCAACTCACCAGCCGCGTGGAACGTAGACCAATAATTTCTACCGTTCCCTTCAGACTGCCCGTTTGAATCACGTCCCCAACGGCAAACTGATCCTCCAGGATAATAAAGAACCCAGTAATGACATCCTTCACCAAACTCTGGGCACCAAAACCTATCGCCAGCCCAAGAACACCGGCGCCCGCTAACAGCGGTGCCAAATCATAACCAATCTCCCCCAACACCAACATCACCATAATGAAGTTGCTGGTGATACTGGTGACATTTTTCAGCAGCTCTCCCACCGTAATCAATCGCCGCGGGTTCATCTGCAGCCGGCTTTTTTCTCGCTTCTGCAATGATCGATCGATCAACCGGAACACGATATGAACGAACAAACGAGTGAGGACAAAGATAATGATGATTTTTATCCCCGCGTAGAGAACATTCGTCCACATATCCATATCTGTAAACCAATTCCACATATTATCTCTCCAGGTGTTTACCGTTTCGGCAGCATCCTGGATCACTTCAGTTTCATTCGCCAATAGCATATCTATCAATCCTTCTCAGATTTCATAACTTGATGCTATCATAGCCCATCCCTTGACGGGAGTAAATTCCCCGAATCTCTACTGATTCGGATGTAATAATCTCTTTAACCGCATCCAATGATAATTGCGGGAACCGTATCGATAACGCGCACCCGGCGGTGATTTCTTTAGGCGTGGGGCATAAATCAATGTCTACGTCGGCATACTCCAAAAGCATTTCGGCGCGCAGCGCTTGCTGGGTTGAATCAAAGGCCATCACTAACCAATCTTCTTCTTCCACTTCGATTCCTCTCCTTTTCCCCAATGAGACTTTCGTATGAGTATATAATATGTGTTTCTTCCATATACTATCTACTAAATCTTTGAAGTGCGCTTCGTACGCACATGATCCCCCAGTGGAAAGGAAGATTCCATGTCACAGCTTCAACCGACAATTCCAGGGCAAGAAATTCCTTATTTAAAAATCCCGCATACCGAACCCGGCATTCATTCGGCGATTATTCACCGGTTGCTTTTGCATTTTGGACAGGTTACCCCTGGGCAAGATATGGTCATCGTGTGCATTGGTACGGACCGTTCTACCGGTGATTGCTTAGGGCCTCTGGTCGGTAGCGCATTGGCCAAGTATCACAGCTCGCACTTCCACCTTTATGGCACCTTAGAAGAGCCTGTACATGCGATGAATTTAAAAGAAACGCTGGACCAAATCCACTCTCGCTTCGTTGATCCGTATATTATTAGCATTGACGCTTGTCTCGGCCAAACGTCCAGCGTGGGATCCATTCAGGTCGTCCAAGGACCGCTTCGTCCCGGCGCAGGCGTAAATAAAGAATTACCGCCGGTCGGCGATATCCATCTAACGGGCATCGTCAATGTCGGCGGCTTCATGGAATACTTTGTTCTGCAAAATACGCGTCTTAGTCTAGTCATGCGGCTTTCCGAAATTATCTCAAATTGCTTGTATACCGCGATTAAGGAGTGGACCCGGGGTTCGATTTCTCTAGCCCGGCGAGAGCTATAGCTTCACGCTCTTCCGGAGAGAGTGCATGCGGTGACTCCCCTTTCTCCAAGCCCTTGGCATATACAAAAGAGCCATCTCGATTGTAAAGCCCTGTGAGGACCACACCATCTTGCTGATCGTTGACGAACGCAATCGAGAAGCTCAAATCGTTCCCTTTTTCTCCAAAAGCGTTATACCGTTTAATGCCGATCTTCGACTTTTGCATAGGCATTCTTTTTTGGATTTGCGCGAGCTGCTGCTTTTGTTCCTCCTGGAGGTCTTCGATTTTACCCTGCTGCATTTTTAAATCGATCAACAAGCTCTCCAGATCTTCAACGCCGGCACCTTTCATCATCAGTTCGTATCTTTTCTTCATCTTGCGCAGCTTACTTCCTTGGATCAGATTCCAGACCAATAGCCACAGAATCAGGAGAACCAAACCTCCGACGATCCAGCTTAATTGCTCAAAGATGAGATCATTCCATTCCCGCATGCGACTGTCTACTCCTCTATGCTTGAGATCATTTAATTAATTGAAGTATTGCATGAATGAACATTCGTAACTCTGCCTCTGTCGTCCTATAACCTACACTTGCACGGACGGCGCCACCTTGTAAGGTCCCAGCGGTTTGATGTCCTAAAGGCGTGCAATGGTAACCGGCGCGAACGGCGATACCATACTCCTTGTCTAACGTGAACGCGACCTCAGATGCATCTCTTCCTTCAATCGTAAAGGAAACGATGCCTGTTCGAGGCTGTCCCACTTGCGGACCGATCAGACGAATACCCGGGATGGCCTGCAGTTCCTTCATTAAATACTGCGTTAACTTCCATTCATGCTGATGAATCCGCTCCACCCCGCATTCCAGAACCGTTTCTACACCAGCACCTAGTCCGGCAATCCCCGGAGTATTTACAGTACCCGCTTCATAACGATCAGGTCGAACGGAAGGCTGCTCGCTTTCCTCGGATTGGCTTCCCGTCCCTCCATGCAGCAGCGGTTCCAAATCAATTTCCGGGTGAATGTACAAGCCTCCGGTTCCTTGAGGCCCGAGCAATCCTTTGTGACCCGGGAAAGCAAGAAGATCAATCCCCATCTCTTGCACATCCACTGGATAACAACCCGCCGTTTGAGCTGCATCAACCAAGATAATCGCTCCATTTGCATGAGCTATCCGACTTAACTCTTGAATCGGTAAAATGCAACCCAGCAAATTCGAACTATGAGAACATACAAGTAAACGTGTATGAGGTTGAAAAAGTTTCTCCACCTGAAGCAAATCCAACTGGCCCTGACGATCCACCTCGGCATAATCAACTTCAATACCTATTGTCCGTTTTAAAAATTCCAAAGGACGCCTTACTGAATTATGTTCGACCGACGTAGCTATAACATGATCCCCCGGCTTCAACCAACCTTTAATGGCTAAATTCAAAGCAGAAGTTGCGTTGGACATGAACGCGATGTCGTTCGGATTAAGTACGCCAAACAATTTTGCAAGCTTCATACGGGTCTGATACAGTACCCTACCTGCATGCAACGCCATCCCATGATTTCCACGTCCTGCATTGGCAGCTGATCCGTTTAGTATTTCCAACATGACTTCTCCTACCCTAGGAGGTTTTGGCCAAGATGTAGCTGCATGATCTAGGTAGATGACCGATTTTGTCTCGCGCAACGATAACTCCTCCTCGGGCGTTAAGCTCCACAAGTGTTCATTCATAAGATCAGAGACAGACCAAGAAATGACATACCCTTCTTTTATCGAGCCCCTCTTGCTCAGGCTATCCAAAAGATGGATATGTCATTTCATTTATCCTTTAGCTCAGCATATCCAGTAATCGCTGCAAATCCTGCTGGCTATAATAGTTAATTTCGATTTTTCCCTTATCCTTGTTTGCTTTAATTTTCACGGTCGTCTTATATCGTTCACGCAAATTTTCTTCTACCTCATCGATATAAGGATCCCGTTTCTTTCCGGTTGCTTTCGGTTTTTCTTGTTTCTTGCGATCGAGTTGTTGTACCGCATCCTCCAGATCTCGAACACTCCACTCATGATCGATGCACTGCTGGGCTAATTGTTTGATCGTGGTTGGGTCTTTTAGTCCAACTAATGCTCGAGCATGTCCCATCGACAATGTTCCACGTGAAACATATTCCTTAACTTCCTCCGGTAAAGACAATAACCGTAAGAAATTAGCAATATGTGAACGAGACTTACCCACCTTCATCGAAAGTTCTTCCTGGGTCAATTGGAATTGATCCATCAGCCCTTGATACGCCACGGCCACTTCCATTGCGTTTAAGTTCTCCCGTTGCAGGTTCTCAATAAGGGCAATCTCCATCACTTGCTGATCAGAGAAACTCCGTACTACAGCAGGAATCGTTGCGTTTCCACAAAATTGCGAAGCGCGGAACCGCCGCTCCCCAGCGATAATTTCATACCCTTTAAGCACGCTACGCACAATAATCGGTTGAATGACTCCATGCTGCCGAATAGATTCGGCCAATTCCCGTATTGCCTCTTCGTCGAAAGTTTTGCGTGGTTGATACGGATTGGCACGAAGCTGATTGAGTGGAATCTCGACCACCTTATCATCATCTTGGATCGATAGTGCTGGGATCAGAGCATCCAATCCTTTGCCCAATCGTTTATTCATAAGATACCACTTCCTTTGCCAACTCAAGATAAACTTCCGCACCCTTCGATCGAGGGTCATACGTAATAATGGATTGACCATGGGATGGAGCTTCGCTTAAACGCACATTGCGTGGAATCACTGTCTTGTACACCTTCTGCTGGAAATACTTCTTGACCTCTTCAATCACTTGAATGCCCAAATTCGTTCTAGCATCAAACATCGTCAACAAGACCCCTTCAATTTGCAGGGATGTGTTCAAATGCTTCTGAACCAATCGTACCGTATTTAGCAGTTGGCTCAATCCCTCCAAAGCGTAATATTCGCACTGTATAGGGATAAGTACGGAATCTGCTGCGGTCAAAGAGTTGATCGTTAAGATCCCAAGCGATGGCGGGCAATCGATCAAGATATAATCGTACAAATGACGAATCGGTTGTAGCGACTTTTTGAGTCTGACTTCCCGTGATATCGTTGGAACCAACTCGATTTCAGCACCGGCTAATTGAATCGTTGCTGGAATGATATGCAAGTTTTCAATGTCGGTATGTGCGATAGCTTCTTTCGGATGAACTTCGTTGATCAGCACATCATAGATGCAATTCGCTACATCTGCTTTATTAATGCCAACACCACTTGTCGTATTGCCTTGAGGGTCAATATCGATCAGTAGTACTTTCTTTCCGATGGCAGCTAGGCCCGCCCCCAAATTGACGGAAGTCGTCGTCTTTCCGACGCCCCCTTTTTGGTTAGCTATGGCTATGATTTTAGACAATCCAGTTCACCTCAATATAATAGAAGAATCTCTTTGTAGTCCTCATGTACGCATTCTAGGCTGCTGCTACAAAAAGACCTATAGCAATGCGTTGTGAATACAGCTGCCGATCGATAAAAATATCAGCCGTAACAGTCTTTATCCACATGTGCATAACGCTTATCGTTCAAGACCGAAAAAGAAACTGACCTTCAACCTCGCGGTTGGGGTCAGCGAGTGAATTTATGAACGTTTTGGAATCTGAATCACAATTTCATAATGATCTTCATGATCCTTTTCTTCCGTTTTGATTTGCAAGCCCGATCCGGTGACCATGTCAATGGATTGGCGGATCGTATTCAAGGCTAAACGAACATCTTTCGTAAAAGAAATTCGTTTCGATGGAGACTTTTTGTTTTTGTCCAATTCTTTGTAGAAGGTAATGCGAGCTTCTGTCTGCTTGACATTCAACTCTTTGCTAATTACTTCACCCAGGACCTTTAACTGCAATTCTTCCGAGTCCAAGGACAGTAAAGCACGCGCATGACGTTCTGTAATTTTCCGTTCCATCAGCGCTGTCTTTACACCCTCCGGAAGCTGCAACAGTCTGATTTTGTTAGCAATGGTTGACTGACTCTTTCCAAGGCGTTGTGCCAGGCTTTCCTGCGTCAACTGGTGTAAATCAATCAAATTTTGGTAAGCTATAGCTTCCTCTATCGAGGTGAGCCCTTCTCGTTGGAGATTTTCAATCAAGGCAATCGATGCCGCTTGCGAATCGTTGAAATCTCGCAAAATTGCAGGAATGGACTCTAAACCCAGCTTTTTGACGGCTCTCCAGCGGCGCTCTCCGGCGATAATTTCATACTTCTCATTCCGGTAACGAACGACAATCGGTTGAATCACGCCATGCGTACGAATCGTTTGGCATAACTCATCGATTTTCTCGTCGTCAAAGATCGTCCGCGGTTGATAAGGACTGCCGACAATTTCCTCCACCGGAATTTGTCTCACTTCATCTCCGCCGCTTCGTTCGGTTAACCCAAACAATTTAGAAAATTGTTCTTTCATTCCGTCAATTACCACCTAGTTTCATAGTGACATAAGGCCAAACCGCCTTACGAATCATCCCCCGGGATGACATTACTCCAAACGAAATGCAATATAAAACCTGATATATCTATTCTACCACTTTTTCCTCTATAATCCTATTCTCTAATTGAGAGAAGTTTAAGAAAAGAAGATAGATTTATCGGCCTAAAGACAAAAAAATCCCCCTTAGCTATGTTTCACGTGGAACAATTTGCTAAGGGGCATAGCTTATGATTTAAATCAGCGGCATCTTGACCGGTGTTCCAGGTTTTCTGGGGTACTTTTTTGGTGTTGGGGCTGTCTTTTGAATAATGACCAAATGACGTTCCGAATTTTCCAGCGGAAGTGAAAACTCGGGAGTGCTGACCCACTTCCCTTTTAATTCAGACAAACTACGGGCCGCTTCCTTCACTTCATCCACCGGATTGCTTCCTTTCATAGCCACGAATAATCCACCAGGTTTAGTAAATGGCAGACAAAACTCGTTGAGAATGGCCATCCGGGCAACAGCTCGGGCCGTGACCAGATCAAACGCATCGCGAAGTTCCTCCTGCCGCCCCAAGTCCTCAGCGCGTCCATGCAGCAATTGTACTCGGGATAAACCAAGTTCAGTAACCACATGCTGCAAAAACTGGATTCGTTTATTTAGAGAGTCCACGATCGTTAGCTGCAAATGTGGATAACAAATTTTTAACGGAATGCCGGGGAAACCCGCCCCTGAGCCAATATCCGCCATAGACCCCATCTCCCCCATCGGGACATGGAACGCTAGGCTTATCGAATCATAGAAATGCTTGAGATACACCTGTTCTCGTTCGGTAATCCCGGTGAGGTTCATCTTTTCATTCCAGTCAACTAGCACTTCGTAATATCGTTCGAATTGCTTCAACTGCTCGTCCGACACCTCGATGCCATGACCTTGGAGCAGTGTGCAAAATTGGGCTTGTATCGAATCCAATGGTTACCCTCCTGCAGCCGTGACCCGGTTATAATGCTCTAAATACACCAGCAAAATCGAAATGTCGGCCGGTGTAACCCCCGAAATCCGCGAAGCTTGACCGATCGAGATCGGACGAATTTTAGTCAGCTTTTGCCGTGCCTCTATCGCCAAGCCTTGAATATCATCATAGTTGATCGTTTCGGGTATTTTCTTCTTTTCCATTTTTTGTAACTTTTCAACATGGATCAATTGCTTCTCTATATAACCCGCATACTTGATTTGAATTTCAACTTGCTCCTGCATCTCTTCATCAAGTTCGATCTCCGACGGGGACAATGAAGCGATATGAGCATACGACACTTCCGGACGCCGCAAAATCGTGAGCAAGTTGCTGCCATCCTGAATCGGTGCCGAACCGATCGACTCGAGCAGCGGGTTGATATCAGTAGGACGAACCTTCGTTGACTTCAATCGCTCAATCTCTTGCTCAACCTTCTCTTTCTTATCCAAGAACCGCGCATACCGCTCTTCCGAAATCAAGCCAATGTCATGGCCCAGCGGCGTCAGACGTAAGTCTGCATTGTCGTGACGAAGCAGCAGGCGATATTCGGCACGCGAGGTAAGCAAGCGATACGGCTCATTCGTGCCTTTCGTCACCAAATCATCGATCAATACGCCGATATAACCTTGCGAACGATCAAGAACAACGGGTTCCTTCCCCTGAACTTTACGGGCAGCGTTAATCCCGGCCATAATACCTTGTCCCGCCGCTTCCTCATAACCGGAGGTCCCGTTGATTTGTCCCGCTGTAAACAGCCCAGGCAGCCGTTTCGTCTCCAAGGAAGGCCACAGCTGAGTCGGTACAACCGCGTCATATTCGATCGCGTAACCGGTGCGCATCATTTGTACGTTTTGCAGACCCGGCACCGAACGCAGCATTTTTAGCTGAACCTCCTCGGGCATACTAGTGGAGAAGCCTTGTACATAATACTCCGACGTATTCTTACCTTCCGGTTCCAGGAAAATCTGATGTTTCGGCTTGTCGCTGAACCGCACGATTTTGTCCTCGATAGACGGACAGTACCGCGGACCCGTGCCTTCGATCACCCCGGAGAACATCGGCGCACGATCCAGGTTATCCGTAATGATCTTATGCGTCTCTTCGGAAGTATACGTCAGCCAGCAAGGGAGCTGCTCATTGTCCGATTCTTTCGTCTCATAGGAAAAAAACTTCGGTTTCTCATCCCCAGGCTGTATCTCCGTTTGCGAGAAATCGATCGTATCCTTATGCACCCGCGGCGGCGTCCCGGTTTTGAAACGCACCAGTTCAAAGCCCAGCTCCTTCAAGTTTTGCGACAGTCGCACCGAAGGTTGCTGGTTGTTTGGGCCACTTTCGTACATCAGCTCGCCCATGATGATTTTGCCGCGCAAATACGTACCGGTCGTCAGTACCACCGCTTGAGCCCGATACTCCGCGACGGTCTTGGTAATTACACCCACACACTGGCCATCCTCGACGATCAACTCCTCAACCATCCCTTGGAGCATCGTTAGATTCGGCTCCTTCTCCATCGTTTCCTTCATCGTATGTTGATAGGAGAATTTATCCGCCTGCGCGCGAAGCGCGTGAACGGCCGGGCCTTTCCCGGTATTAAGCATCCGCATCTGGATGAACGTTTTGTCGATATTACGGCCCATTTCGCCGCCCAAGGCGTCAACCTCGCGCACGACGTGGCCTTTTGCCGGACCTCCAATCGAAGGATTGCACGGCATAAAAGCAACCATATCCAAATTGATCGTAACCATCAGCGTTCGACATCCCATCCGCGCTGCAGCCAAAGCCGCCTCGCAGCCAGCATGCCCTGCGCCAACCACGATCACCTCATAGTTTCCGGCAGCATAACCCATGTATCGTCAACCTCCTTTACCCTACACCCTACAAACTCTATCCGTAACATCATACCATGAACCGGCTCTGCTGATACTAGAGAACGCTTATTTCCCCAAGCAAAATTGCGAAAAAATCTGATCGATCAACGCATCCGGCGCCGAATCCCCGATCACCTCGCCTAACTGCTCCCAAGCGTACCTCACGTCAATTTGCAAAATATCGATCGGAATCCCGCTGTCCGCCGCCTCGTACGCATCCGCAAGGGACTGCTTTGCCTTCTTCAGCAAGGCAATATGGCGCACATTACTTACATACGTCAGGTCGTTCGACTCCAGCTTTCCGCCGAAGAACAATTGGGCAATCGCTTCCTCCAGATGATCCAGCCCTTCCTCCGTTTTGACCGACAACTCGACGATCGCTTCCTCGGAAAAATAACGCCGTACCACCTCTTGATCCAACTGCTGCGGTAAATCGATTTTATTCAAAAGAACGATCGTGGACCGCCCCTTCAGTTGCTCCATCAACGCAACTTCGTCCTCATGCAGCGCCTCGGCGCTGTTGAGCACGAGCAAGATCAAGTCCGCCTCGTTCACCGCCGCTTTGGACCGCTCCACCCCGATCTGCTCGACTACGTCCATTGTCTCGCGGATCCCCGCCGTGTCGAGCAGCTTCAGCGGGATATTATTGATCGTCACATATTCTTCGATCACATCCCGCGTCGTTCCGGGGATGTCGGTGACGATTGCCTTATTCTCGCGGGCTAGGGCATTCATCAGCGAGGATTTCCCGACATTCGGGCGACCGACGATCGCCGTCGTAATTCCCTCTCGCAAAATCTTGCCCTGTTCCGCCGTTTTCAACAGCGCATCGATGCCTTCCGACACCGCCGTGCATTTCTCCTTGATAAACGCCATCGTCATCGACTCCACGTCATGCTCCGGATAATCGATGTTCACTTCGATATGCGCCAACGTCTCGATCAATGTGTGTCGCAGCATCCCGATTTGGCGCGACAGCTGGCCTTCGACCTGCTTCAGCGCCACGGAGAATGCCCGATCCGACTTGGATCGGATCAGGTCGATGACCGCCTCCGCCTGCGACAAGTCGATCCGGCCGTTCAGGAACGCGCGTTTCGTGAACTCGCCCGGTTCTGCGAGGCGAATGCCTCGCTGCTGGAGCAGCAGGTCCATCACGCGTTTGACGGAGATGATCCCGCCGTGCGTGCTAATCTCCACCACGTCTTCCGTTGTGAAGGAGCGCGGCGCGCGAAAGACGCTGACGAGCACCTCCTCGAGCTTGTCGCCCGTCGCCGGGTCCACGATGAAGCCATAATGTACCGTATGGCTCTCCGCCTCCGGCAGCTCCGTCTTGGCGCGGAATAACCGCCCCACTTCGGCGATGGCCTCCGGTCCGCTGACGCGGATCACGGCGATGCCGCTTTCGCCCACCGCTGTCGATATCGCTGCAATTGTATCGCTAAGCATTTTGCTTCACCTCGCAAGTTGTTTTAAAACCGTTCGTGAATTTCATAGCTCCGCTGGTCGTATGATCCTACGATCGCTGTTGTTCGCGGATTTCTTGGATTGGACTAAATTCAGAAGTTGTAGAAATCCGCTCACAAAGGCGAACACTCCGCTTCTTCGGATTCATACGCCCCTCTCCGCCCCCAATTCACTCACCCCATCAGAGCATCCTCATGCATCGCATTGCTCCGAGTGTCAGCGCCATCTCCGCAGGAGACAGCGCCCTCCTTGCACATAGTCACTCCGCAAGCACCTGCCGCTACTCCTCGATCCCTTCGAAGCATCCGCCCTCACGTCTTGCTCCAACGTCAGCGCATCCCGAAGGGACAGCGCCCTCCTTGCACATAGTCACACTTCAAGCGCCTGCCGCTACTCCTCGATCCCTTCGAAGCATCCGCCCTCACGTCTTACTCCTACGTCAGCGCATCCCGAAGGGATAGCGCCCTCCTTGCATGTAGTTTCTCTACCACCGCAAACCGTACTCGACGCTCCCCTCAGAGCCTCTCACTCACAGGCAGGAACTCTAAAGTAGAGGCGGGCCCCGCAGGGGCGAGAAGCCGCTCCCACCTCCACATCCCCTCGGGTGCGCCGACAGCAGTAGTCATGAGCAGAACGGTTTACCAGGTATCCCGGGTGCTCAACAGTAAGACGTACCCCGAAGGGGGGAAAAGCGTTCCACACACCGAAGTAAAGCGTATCCCCGAAGGGGACAGCGAGCAGGAGCGCCTCTTTCCCTCCTACGTTCCTCCAGTTTGCGGGAGCCCAGAGGGCAGCAGGCCCTCGGACGCCCTCCCTTACGGTAAGGGAGGGGTGGGGTGGGTTGAGGCCTGGGGATAAAAAAATGACGTCCCCCAGCTTACGCCGAGCAAACGTCATTGCGTCTCATTCATTTACTATGCTTCAGAGTAATAACGACCCGCCGGTTCGGCTCTTCGCCTTTACTGTAAGTTTTGACCTCCGGGTGATCCTGAAGTTTGGAATGAATCACTTTGCGCTCCTGCGGCGACATCGGTTCGAGCGTAACCTCTTTACGCGTTCGAACGACCCGTCCGGCCAATCTGACGGCAAGCTCCTCCAGCGTTTTCTTCCGGCGTTCCCGGAAGTTTTCGGCATCGAGGACGATGCGGATGAAGCTGTCGGAATAACGGTTAGCGATGATATTCGCCAAATATTGCAGCGCGTCGAGGGTTTGCCCTCTCCGCCCGATCATTAAACCCAAATCATGGCCCGAAATGTTCAACACGGTATGGTCTTTGCCATGGGAGACTTCGACTTTGACGTCCAAGCCCATGTTTACGCCGACCTCCCGGATGAATGACGCCGCCTCCGCGTAGGGATCCTTCTCGCTTCCCGCCGCCTTCTCCTCTATCACGGAAGCAGACGAACGAGGTGCCGAAGCAGCCCTATTCGGGGTGGGTACTGATACAGGGGCAGGTTCCTCAACCAAAGTAAGCTCAACCTTTGCTTCCTTTCCCCCAAACAGTCCCAGGAATCCTTTTGATGGCTGCTCTAACACGTTCACGGCGACATTATCCTCGGTGGTGCCGAGCTTGGCCAATCCTTGTCTTACAGCATCTTCAATGGTTTTTCCCGACGTCACGATTTTATTCATTTCGATTTTTTGGCCTCCTTGGCACCCTTACCGGGATGACCGGCTTTTAGATTGGAGCCGCCTCGCTTCTTGTTCCCAGAGCCGGAAGATGAACCGCCGCCGCCTGCTGTAACAGCAGCCGCAGCCAAAGCCGGATCTTTCTTACGGTAGATAAAGAAGTTTTGCGCAATTGTGTACAGGTTACTGAAAATCCAGTACAACGGCAACGCAGCGGCGAAATTGTACGCCATGACAAAAATCAAAATCGGATAGACCCACATCATAAACGCCATCGGGCCTTGCATGCCCTGCGGATTCACGCTCGACATCATCTTCGTTTGAATAAAAGTCGTCAGAGCCGCGACCGCCGGCAAGATAAACAATTTGTCAGGTTCGCCGAGCTGCAGCCACAGGAAGGAATGCTCTCGGATCGCCGAGTTGTAGTAAATCGAATTATACAACGCAATGAACACCGGCATCTGAATGATCAACGGGAAACAACCCGCCATCGGATTGACCTTGTGTTCCTGGAATAGCTTCATGGTCTCCTGCTGTTGTAGCTCCGGATTATCTTTATATTGCTCACGGATTTTCTGGAGCTGAGGCTGAATGGCCTGCATCGCTTTCGAACTCTTGACCTGCTTCAGTGTCAAAGGCAGGATCAACGTCCGAACGATCAGCACCATAATCAAAATCGCTACGCCATAAGCACCATTAAACCATTTTGCAAACGTATCCAGTACGAGCGAGAAATAGTAAACCACGTTCGCGGTCCACCACGAATTGCTATCCTTCATATTTTCCGTCGTGGTTGCCAAATGAGCATTCTGCGGAGCGCATCCCGCGAGAACCGCTACCATCACGACCGCCAGAAGGAGAAGAAGCCATCTTCTTCGGTTAGTCATCAATCGCGACACTTTAAAACCCCTCTCTTAACCTATCCATTCAACGTAAATCATAACATATTTGAAGGGACAAAGAAACAAGCCTGCCTAACGCCCGGAAGCCCGCAGCAGCGAAGCTTTTCGAAGCACGTGAAGCACGCTTTTTTCGAGGTCCTTATATTCCATTCCAACGGCCCCATTACGCACGATCAGGATCAGGTCGACATGGTCGCGAATTTCCGTTTCATGCAGTCGGACGATCTCCTTTAACATCCGCCGCATCCGGTTGCGAACGACGGCATTTCCGATTTTTTTGCTGGCCGATACCCCCAGGCGAAAACGTTCAATATCCGGTTTATTGGACCAGTACACCACCAGCTGACGATTCGCAAAGGACTTACCAAACCGGTAGATGCGGTTAAAATCGGCGCGGTTTCTCAATCGAAGTTGTTTATGCACGAGCAATCTCCTTGATTCATCACTTCTAAATTAGTATTGACCAAACGTCGCCGTAACTCTCGCGCTAGGCTCAAGTATAAAAAAAAGACCACCGTGGTGGTCTTTACGCACGCTTTACGCACTCAGTACTTTTCTGCCTTTGAGACGACGAGCAGCTAGAACCTTGCGGCCGTTTTTCGTGCTCATTCTTTTGCGGAAACCGTGAACCTTTTTACGTTTGCTCACATTCGGTTTGAAAGTTGGTTTCATTTATCGCACCCCCTTACAGGATTATCATTATCTGTATGTTTACCATTTTCATATCCACAGAAAATGCCTTTATACATTTAACCACACCGCCTAGTAAAAGTCAACCGAACTTCCCTCGCCATCTCCCGCTATTCCCTTCCCATTATCCACAATCCACAGCCCTCGTAACGAAAAAAAATCACGCTTCACTTTTCCACAGCCTTCCCGATAACCTCCTCGCATATAAGTTATGCACATGTGGAAAAGTACTTTCAACCGAAAGAACCCGTCAAGAAACGCCTTCTTGTAGATGGTTTACAGCCAAATCGAATCGGAGTATATTCAATTTATAAGTTGTATACAAGTATACAATAATTCGAAATGAGGTGCTTACTTCAATGAAATTAGGCATGATTGGACTTGGAAAAATGGGCTTTCATCTCGTTCTGAATCTGCTGGAGCACGGACATGACGTTGTGGCTCATGACATGAATCCGCGGTCAGTTGCAGGCGCGGCCGAAAAAGGCGCGGTCCCCGCCGCCAACCTGGAGGAACTCGTCGCTGCTCTAGAAACGCCAAGATTCATATGGGTAATGGTTCCGGCCGGTGCTCCGCTGCGCTCAGTCGTCGATCAGCTAACCCCTTTGTTAGAACCGGGCGATGTCGTCATTGACGGCGGAAATTCGCATTACAAAAACTCGCTGGAGTTATCGGAACAACTGGCGGCGCAGGGCATTCACTTCCTCGATGTCGGTACTTCCGGGGGGGTCGAAGGCGCGGAGCAAGGCGGCTGCTTTATGATCGGCGGCGAGGAAGAGGCCTTCCGGTTGATGGAACCGATCTTTCGTGATATCGCCGTTAGCGGCGGCTATCTATATGCCGGACCTTCCGGGAGCGGCCATTTTCTCAAAATGGTCCATAACGGAATTGAATATGGCATGATGCAGGCCATTGCCGAAGGCTTTGAGTTGCTCGACAAAAGCCCTTACGATTACGATTTCGAGCAGGTCGCCCGGGTATGGTCGAATGGTTCGGTCATTCGCAGCTGGCTGATGGAGCTGACGCAAAACGCTTTTGCCAAAGATCCGAAGCTGGAAGGGATCCGCGGTGTCATGCATTCTTCCGGAGAAGGCAAATGGACAGTTGAAACGGCGCTGGATCTGCAAGCAAACGCACCGGTGATCGCAATGTCGCTGTTCATGCGTTACCGTTCGCTCCAGGAGGACACGTTTCACGGCAAAGTAGTCGCGGCGCTGCGCAACGAATTTGGCGGACATGCGGTAGAATCGGCTAAATAAATCATTTAAATTCCTCCAAAAACCTAGAGCGAGATTCCCCATCCGACAAATTTCATGCTATGATCGAAGTATTTAGGTTTCATCGATCATCAAGCGGGATGACATCCCTTGGAATAGGAGAAATATCGCATGCAATACCCTTCTTCCTGGTTGAAAGGCAGTTCACTCGGCGAATCGATCGCCGCAGAGCTGCGGCTGCAAATCATAGCAGGTACGATCAAGCCGGGCGCGGTCCTGTCGGAAAATCGTATCGCCGCGGATTTCGGCACGAGCCGCTCCCCGGTCCGCGAGGCGCTAAAAACGCTCTCCGGCGAAGGTCTGATCCACCTACAACGCATGGGTGCGGTCGTCAATGGCCTTAGCTTGCAGGACGTGGACGAATTGTACGATGTTCGTTATTTAATTGAAAGCTTCGCCTCCCAGCGGATGGCGGAAGGTCCAGAGGCCCTGATTGCTCCGCTATCGCAAATCATCGATAAAATGGTCTTGGCCGGCAAACACCGGGACGTCGTAGAATTCGCCTATCAGGATCTCTGTTTTCACGAGACGATTATCGCTGGAGCGAACCATACCCGCATCATGCATCTTTGGACCAGCATCCGCCAAATCGTGATGACGGTCATGTTGATTACGACGCGGGAGGTTTTGTCGCAAGGTGAGGACAAAATCGACTATGTGATCGGGAAACACCGCAAGCTGTTGCAGGCATTAGAGTCCCGTGACGCCGACATTATCGGGCAGAACGTCGAGGAATACTTCGCCGACTCGCACCGCACGCTTCAGACGAGCATCCCTCAATAATTCGAGCTGGGACGGTACCCCGGGCCCTTTTGGCCGTTTATTCTTGTCGACAAGTATACAGAATGGGATTTGACCTCCTCGGGCTGAGCTTTATTTTTTGAGGCAAAACTCATTACAATGAAAATAAGAAGAATTGACTTGGAAAGAAGGTAGGATATGGGTTCTTTGACGCATATGATTGGCCTGGATATCGGCACGACCAGCACGAAAGCCGTGTTATATGAACGCAACGGTCAAGTGATCGCCACAGCCAATGAAGAATATCCGCTATACACGCCCTCCGCAGCGGTGGCGGAGCAGGATCCCGAGGAGATTTTTGCCGCGGTGATCGCGGTGGTGAGTCAAGTCATGAATACGAGCGGGATCGCTCCTGAACAGATTGGCTTCGTCTCCATCAGCTCAGCGATGCATAGCGTAATCCCGTTGGATGTCGAGGGCAAACCGCTGATGCGTTGTCTCACCTGGGCGGACAACCGCAGTGCGGACTGGTCAGAGAAGCTGAAGAACGAGCTGGGTGGTCACGAAATTTATCTGCGCACCGGCACGCCGATTCACCCGATGTCCCCGCTGACCAAGCTGCTTTGGCTGCGTCATGAACGGCCGGAACTGTTCGCACAAGCCCGCAAGTTCGTCTCCATTAAGGAATACATCTTCCTGAAGCTGTTCGGGGAGTACATCGTCGACTATTCGATCGCCTCGGCGACCGGCCTCCTGAATCTGGAGCGCCTGGATTGGGACGAAGAAGCGCTGCGGCTGGCCGGCATCACGCCAGATCAACTGTCGAAGCTCGTGCCGACGACGCACATCCTGCAAGGCCTGGCGCCAAGCTACGCCAGCGCCATGGGACTCGCACCCTCCACCCGCTTCGTCATTGGTGCCAGCGACGGCGTTCTGTCCAATCTTGGGGTCGATGCAATCGACCCCGGCGTCGTCGCCGTCACGATCGGTACCAGCGGGGCGATTCGCACCGTTGTCGACCGCCCAAGGACCGATCCCAAGGGCCGAATCTTCTGCTACGCGCTGACGGATAAGCACTGGGTAATCGGGGGGCCGGTCAACAATGGCGGCGTGATTTTCCGCTGGGTGCGGGACGAATTCGCCGCTTCCGAGGTAGAGACGGCGAAACGGCTGGGGATCAGCCCGTACGACGTGCTGACCAAGATCGGCGAGCGTGTCCGTCCGGGCGCGGACGGGCTGCTCTTCCATCCGTACCTGGCCGGCGAACGGGCACCGCTGTGGAATCCGCATGCGCGTGGATCCTTCTTCGGGCTGACGCTGCACCATCAGAAGGAACACATGATCCGGGCCGTGCTGGAAGGCGTGATTTACAACCTCTATACGGTACTTCTGGCGATGGAAGAACAAATCGGACGGCCGCAGAAAATCCAAGCGACGGGCGGCTTTGCCCGCTCCCCACTGTGGCGCCAAATGATGGCTGATATTTTCGACCAACAGGTCGTTATCCCGGAGAGCTATGAGAGCTCCTGCTTGGGCGCAGTAGTGCTCGGCTTGTATGCATTAGGGGAAATCGACTCCTTCGAAGTCGTCAAAGAAATGGTAGGTGGCACCCATCAGCATACGCCAAATCCGGAACATGCAGCAATTTATAAACAGCTGCTGCCGATCTATATTCGCATTTCGCGCAAGCTGGAGGAAGATTACGAGGCGATCGCCAAGTTCCAGCAGCAACAATCCGAACAATAATTCACTCGATGATAGATGATAAAAATCCGACCACCCGTAAGGGTTGGTCGGATTTTTATTTTTACCAAGAAGAACGAAGCTAACTGTCTATCCCTGCCGGTTGATTTATACACATCAAATTCGGTAGTTCGAGCTTTCTTGTAATAACCTGTGAATATTTTTTTTGAGATTTTGGGACTCCCTGTCGAATTTTAAACAAATTATAAACAATATGTAGTGGTGTGCATGATAATTATGCACAAGTTATTGAATTTGTGGATAAAAGCAGACAGCTCATTGAAAAACAGGCCTTCTTTTGCTATGATTATATTGTTTTCGTTGTGAATATCTAAGTTTATCCGCCGATTTATTAACAGGCTGTGGATAACATTGTGAACAATTCGAAATTTTATCGTTTTAAAATGATTATACTTTACTTAACACTGGGGATAAAATTCCCCTTTATTTATGTTTTTTCGACCTCTTTCTGCATGGCTTAAGCCACAATTGGAAGATTTAAAAGGAGTGACAGTCT